>NZ_FQWS01000012.1 GCF_900129745.1 Winogradskyella jejuensis
TTCCCAAAATTAGTTTAAATTTAAACGGCTTGATTTCAACGGTCGAAAATTCCGCTGGAATTTTCAACGCAACGAAATCATAGCCGAGACCGTTGGCTACAATTAAAAAATTATGAAAAATCTAAACATCATCTACTGTATTTCATTCTTAATTATATTTCTAACATCGTGTGCAACATCTATGACTCCCACTCAAGTTAGCAATACTCTTCCAACTTTAACAAAATCAAAATATTACAATCAGACTCAAGCAATCGAAGCTCAAAACAGTGGTAAATGTAAATTATTAATTCAAGGAAGAAATTATGTTGCGCCTATAGGTTTTACTGTTAAAGATGATTTAAAAAATGGTGCGCAAGGAATTGATGAATGGGTAGAAATGGATGGTGGTAATGCTTATGTACTTATAAATTATAAATGGGTAAGAGTTGACCAAGAAGGTTCTACTCAACTTCATGTTGATTTTAATACTATGCGATGTGAATGAAAAATAGACTTGAATGGGGAAAAAATTAACTATACATATGATTGGTGGAACTGAATATGGTCCCAGACTTGGTGAAATAGGAAGTTGTTGGTAAAGCAATCTATAGTCCAAGAGCAATTGAATCATCCTGAATAATGACTAATTATTTCACAAAACCTGAAACCAAAAAAATGATAAAAAAAGCTGTTGAAGGATACAGCAAATTTTTAGGTTTATCCGAAATTGGTTTAAAAAATATCGCTGGATATGGTTGGTATATTGATGGTGGAATAACAATGGGCTATACCACCCAATTAATGGAAAAAGCTGTTAATGGCGATAATGAATTTTTAGATAATTTTTTCGTTAAATACTATCGAGAAAATATAAATAGTTTAATTGAAATATTAAAAAACAGACAAGACTCTCGACAAAAAATTATTGTAGAAGCGTTGGACTGTCACAATGAACAAAAATATTATGCATCAACGCTTTTATTTTTATCACAGGCAGATGGAATATGCAATGGCCAACTATATAGGACAAAAAAGGAAAAAGAAGCTTTAAAAAAATTTCTTTCTAAATCAGAGAACGGAAACTTTATAAACATACTTTTGAGAATGATTACTGACGAAAGCGCAATTGATGTTGGATATTCAAAAAAAGAAAGTTTTGACAGTAAACTGAATAGACATGCTGTAGTCCATGGTTTGGACTTGAATTTTGGTTCAGAGATAAATAGTTTAAAAGCTTTCTCGCTTCTTTGCTTTGTTTCGGATTTTGTTAATCGATATAAAAAACTGTAGCCAACAACGGCTATAGTTCATTACGGCTGAAATTCCTAATCGGAATTTCAAGCCTTTTTGCTAAATTTATGGTTACGGCGGAATGATACTCGCGTACCATTCCGTAACGAAACCATAGCCAAAACCGTTAGCTTTAATACAATGACAGACGCAAGTTTTCTAAATAAATGGAATGAACTGGAATTACAAAAAGCACTTCCAACCTCAAGAAATAAATTTGGATTAGACCAAAAATCAATCGAATTTTTATTTGATATTGGTTTACCTAATGATGTTCTAGAATTAAGTTTCGATTATCTAACAGAGGACTTGCAAACTGTAAATGAGGCTTATAAAATTAATGATTCGGATTTTGACAAATATGTTTGCATTGGATTTAATGGTTCTGGAGACCCAATTGGAATTAACATCGAAAACGGAGAAATTGTTTATCTGAATCACGACGACGGATTTAAAGAAGTATACATTAATGCTGACATAGAAAAATTCGCACGATGCGGAATTGAAATTATTGAATTCCAAAACAATCTAAAAAAGTTTAAACCGGAATCCTACTTCTCAACGGAATTTTCTGATGAGGAATTAACACATTTACAAAATAATCTGACTCAAATTGATAATAAAATTTTTGACCACGATACACATTGGAATCACACTGTCGAATATTGGATTTGGGAAAGACAAGATGAACGAAATAAGTACTAAAGCCAACAACGGCTATAGTTCATTACGGCTGAAATTCCTAATCGGAATTTCGAGCCTTTTTGCTAAATTTATTGTTACGGCGGAATGATACTCGCGTACCATTCCGTAACGAAACCATAGCCAAAACCGTTGGCAATAATTATGAAAAAGAACCTACTTATACTATTT
>NZ_FQWS01000013.1 GCF_900129745.1 Winogradskyella jejuensis
CTATACACGTTGTTGGCAATAGTTATTTATTCAGTTCATTTATCCAATTGACAAGATATTGTTTAAATAAAAAGTCAACGTCGTAAATTTCATTTGTTTTTTGGTCAGTTGAATTGTCAGTCATGAAATGACCTAACTCATCGATTGCCTTGAATTCAATATTAGGATTTCCGATTTTTACTAATTCAACTTTGCTTTGTATTGGGTCAACTAGAATATCCTCTTTTCCAATAATAACTAAAGTAGGAATATCAATGTTTTTATAAATTTCTGTATTATCAATTTTGGCAAACTCAACAAAATAATTAGAAATATAGTTTTTAAATTGATTTCTTCTAAATCCTTTTTTACGTGCCTCTTTTAGTAAAGTTTTCCAAATATCCCAAGTATTTAAATCAATATTTGCATCAATAACATCATGCACAAAGTCTAGTATTTGAATTTTCTCTTCAATGGAATTACTGATAATGTATTTGTCATAGTTTTTTATACCGTTTTTAACCTGATATTTTGCTAACTCTCTTGGTTTTCCAATTGGTGCAGACCATTGTATTAAAAAGTCAGGTATAACAAGATTTTCGATAGCTTGAATGGTTACGAGACCACCTAAACTATGTCCTAAAAATCCGATTGACTTGTTTTTTATTAATTCTAATGTTTTGAGTTTGCTATAGATTTGAATAAAATCAGTTGTATAAGTCTTCGGACGGTCATCATATGCTCCGGTGGATTTTCCAACACCTCTTTTATCAAACCGAAAGACACCAATGTTGTTTTCAAGCAGAAATTCAGTTAAGTAATTATGAGCTTTTTGAGAAATTTTGCCAGTGCCAGAAACGATAACAACAATTTTATTGAATTCCGGCTTTGGTGTAAGTAATGTTCCGAAAATTGTGACTTTATCGTCAATTTCTGTTTGTACTTCGGTTAAATAATAATCCGAAATATTATCTAAATCCTTTTCATTGTTAAATTGCTCTTGACAAAAAATCAATTTAGAAACAAGCAGAAATAGTATAAGTAGGTTCTTTTTCATAATTATTGCCAACGGTTTTGGCTATGGTTTCGTTACGGAATGGTACGCGAGTATCATTCCGCCGTAAC
>NZ_FQWS01000011.1 GCF_900129745.1 Winogradskyella jejuensis
ATAGAGTTGATACTGCTAGATTGTCTTTGGTCAAGTCCAGAGGCATCATCACGACCAATACCAGCGATATCAAAATTGAATCCTGCACTAGCAGACACATCCCAAATGACAGTACCGTCACTATCAACGTAATCTAAGTTACCTTCTTCAATGACTCCAGCGGTGATAGTAGGTTCTAAAGTGATACCGTATTTAATGGCTAAGTAGGATTGTATTCTGTTACGTTCTTGAGTAGCATCAGCATCGTCTTTACGCGCTCTATAGGTAATGACCTCGGCAATACGTCCATCAAAACTTCCTTGCCAATACTGACTACGACCTAGCCAGAAGCGTTGCTCTCTTATTGTAGAAAAATCATTAGCGTCGTTAGTTACATCGCCAATTTGATTAGCGTTCATGTAAATTTCAATATCTGAATCCGAAGTATTATGTCTTGTATTAATAATTGCTATTTGGTTCATATTTATTGAGGAGTCAGTTACACCACGGCCAAAGCCAGGAAAAGGAGAACTTTGTGATGTTGAACCAACTGCATAACCAAATATTTCATTTGTAAATCTTGCAGAATAGTTGCCAAAGCCAAATCCAGTAACATCTTCTACATGAGAATTATTAGCTGTAATATCAAAGCTTGTAAAAGTATCTAATGGTATTGTAGAAGTATTTACAGGTGTGTCTGGTATGACTACCATAAAAATATCATCACTATTAAAACCAGCTGATCCTTCTAAAACTTCTCTGCCGTCCAGATAAGTCATATCTCCACTAGCAGTATTATTATCGTTTGTAAAATCAATTACAGGATTAAAATTGATATTTCGGGCTGTACTATTTCTATATACAGGTTCTTGACCAGAAGCAGTTGCTTCAGCATTATTACCCATACCAGTATCTATCCATTGAGAGACTAAAGCTCCATCTGTCCCAACCGTTGTACCATTTAACTTGTCGGCTTGAAGCCATAGACTTAAATCCGACGTTACTCCACCTGGACCAACAGTTGGAGAATTAAATGTAATACCAGTTATAGATATATTATCTACATAAATATTATCAGACGTATCACTAGCTTTTGATTGTATTCTAAAACGAACATCATTAGAAAAAGTATAATTACTTCTTAAGACAGTAGCAGTTCTTACATAGTAGTTTGTTGAACTAGTGCCCATTTGAAAATCTCCAGATTTATTAGCTGGTGATGTGTCTCCTGCTTTAAAACTTCTTAGAATTTGCCAGGTACCTCCGTTAGAACTATACTCAACAGTAAATGTTTCATTTAGCTCAAAACCAGATGCATAAAAGAAGAATTTAAAATCAACTTTATCGTAAGCAGTTATGTCTATTGACGGTGAACAAAAAGACGAACCGTTTCCAGAGTTTGCTCTAATGTTTAGACTATAATTATTATCATAAGAAGCGCCAGGATTGTTAACTCTTATGGCATTTGAACCTCCTGAAGACCAACCATTTAGTCCACTTTCGAAACTTTCAGTATATGGCAAAGTAATAGTGGCAGAACTACACGACAATGCTGCTGCGCCTATACCTCTTACATTAAAGGTATAAACACCTTCATCACTATCATTATTATTTATTGTAATTGTACTATTATAAGTTGCTGTACCAGAAGGAGTAAAGGTTATTGTCAATGTGGTTGATGCTCCTGGCGCTAAATTTGTTGATACAGGTGCGCTAACAACAAATTCTCCGGCACTACTCGTCCAAGAACTTAAGTTTAAATTGGCTAGTCCTAGGTTTTGTATGGTGTATGTATAAATAGCAGGAGTACCTGTATCGGTTGTTCCAAAATCTGTATTATCAAAAGTTGAAGGTGTTGTATCACCATCAACAATTGTTAAAGCATTACTCTGTATGTCTATTTCTGGCCTTGGAACATTAGAAAGTTGTACATCATCTATAGCCATATCACTAGTAAATTGAGGTCCAGTTGTACCATTAAATCGTATTACTATAGTTTGACCGAGATAATCTCTTAAGTCTACTTCAGCTAAAATCCATGCAGCACCGTTACTAGTTTGTGCTTCACCAGATCGTGACCATACTGGAGTTGAGAATGTCGCTCCATTATCTGTACTAACTTCCACATCTAGAGTTCCCATGTTTGTACCATACATATGGTAGTAAAAAGAGAAGTAAGCTGCGGATTCTGAGGTTAAATCAAAACAAGGGCTAATAAAATTAAATACTAAATTGAAATTATTAGTTGCTTCAGTGTACATGTAGTAGGAACCTCCATTGGCTCCGCTCGGACCAGTATTACTAGAAGGGGTGCCTCCTGTAAGTCGAGTCCAATCTCTATCATCAGTTGTAGTGTCTTGGCTCCAATTACCTAATCCTGATTCAAAACCTTCATTATAAGGATAAGTAGTAATAGTTGTTGAACATTGGCTAAACGTATTATTGGGAGCTAAAAAAACAAATAATATAAAAGCTAATGTCTTTACTAAGTAAGCATAATAAGTTTTCATAAGCGGCTAATTTTATAGTTTGGGACTATATTATTTCACAAACATATGTATCAACTCCATGAAATGCAAATAAATTCGACGAAATGCATATTATAATTAATTGATAATTAGACTTTTAGTTAAAATGTGTAATATTTAACTTACATATATAAAGATTTTTTATGAGATTACTAGTTTACTTAATTTTACCGTAAATGATTATATTATATTTTCCAAAAAGTACTGATTTTACTGTTGGTCTAAAAGCTTGAATATTAGCTTTTTAAATTAGTGTAAAAAAAAACACCTCCATAGAGAGGTGTTTTTTGTAGGATTTAAATTACAGGACTTAATCTATCAATATTTTTTTAGATACCGAACCGCTTACAGTATTTAATTTAATGATATAAGGACCAGAACTTAATTTCCCAACGTTGTATTCTGTTTGATT
>NZ_FQWS01000001.1 GCF_900129745.1 Winogradskyella jejuensis
GACTTTATTTTTTAACCCCAATTCAATACCTTTTTAAGAACTCCACAAAACAACTTTTCGCCGTTTCGAGCGTGCAAATATAAAACCCTTTTTTACTCTCACAATACTTTTTTGAAGTTTATTTTTAAACTATTTTTTTTGACTTCTTAAATAGCTTGTTGTCAGTGATTAAGACTAGTGAAAAAGTTGAAAATAATACTCGAAAATCTAATCCTATTATACCTTATTATATGTACTACTAAAATGAAACTTTGCTTTGTGTTAACTCATTGACCTAAACTTCCGTTTAATAAACTGATTAATGATTAAGCCCGCGTTAGGGATTGTAGTGGATAGCCCACAGTAAGTCTACAAAATACTTTTGGTGGACTTGCGAGGACTTGAAACGGAAAGCCCGACCCCTAAGGGAAACGCTATAAAAAGAATATTACACAGTTATTATCTCCTACACTTTGCTAGTTCCTGATATACCTATATATTTGTCAGTTGTTAAAAACTTATAAAATATAATGATACAAATTACTCTACCTGACGGTTCGGCGCGCACTTTTAATAAAGGTGTAACACCTCATGAAGTGGCTGTAGATATTAGCGAGGGTTTTGCCCGTAATGTTATATCTGCAAAATTCAATAATACAGTTATTGAAACCACCACTCCATTGACCAACGACGGTAGTCTTGTTTTATATACTTGGCGTGATGATGATGGTAAAAAAGCCTTTTGGCATTCTTCTGCTCACGTACTCGCACAAGCTCTAGAAGAACTATATCCTGGTGTGAAACTTTGGGTTGGACCAGCAATTGAAAATGGTTTTTATTACGATGTTGATTTAGGAGAAGGTTCAATTTCTGAAAAAGATTTTAAGCAGATTGAAAATAAGATGCTTGAAATTGCACGTGGCAAACACGATTTTAAGATGCGCTCTGTTTCTAAAGCTGATGCACTAGCCATGTACGAGGGTAAAAATGAGTACAAGGTTGATTTGATAGAAAATCTTGAAGATGGCACCATTAGTTTTTGTGACCACTCGACTTTTACAGACTTATGTCGTGGTGGACATATCCCTAATACAGGGCTCATTAAGGCTGTAAAGATATTAAGCGTTGCTGGAGCGTATTACAAAGGAAATGAAAATGAAAAACAACTGACACGTGTATATGGTATCTCTTTCCCTAAACAAAAGGAACTTACTGAATATTTACATTTATTAGAAGAGGCTAAAAAACGTGACCATAGAAAACTAGGAAAAGAACTCGAGCTTTTCACATTTTCTAGAAAAGTTGGTCAAGGTCTTCCGTTATGGTTACCAAAAGGCGCTGCTTTGAGAGAGCGCCTTGAAAATTTCTTAAAAGCTGCTCAGAAAAAAGCGGGTTACGAAATGGTTGTGACGCCACATATTGGACAAAAAGAACTATACGTTACTTCTGGTCACTATGCTAAATATGGAGAAGATAGCTTTCAGCCTATAAACACTCCTGCAGAAGGTGAAGAGTTTTTATTAAAACCTATGAACTGTCCTCACCATTGCGAGATATATAATACGCGACCTTTTTCTTATAAAGAGTTACCCAAACGCTATGCTGAGTTTGGCACTGTATACAGATACGAGCAAAGTGGAGAATTACATGGTTTAACTCGTGTAAGAGGTTTTACACAAGATGATGCGCATATTTTCTGTACACCAGACCAACTAGATAGAGAGTTTAAAGAAGTTATTGACCTAGTACTTTATGTGTTTGGTTCTTTAGGATTTGAAAACTTTACAGCTCAGGTTTCTATTAGAGACCCAAAAACTCCTGAGAAATATATAGGAAGCCTTGAGAATTGGGAAAAGGCCGAAAATGCTATTATTAATGCAGCAAATGATAAAGGTCTTAATTATGTTGTTGAAGAAGGTGAAGCTGCTTTCTATGGTCCTAAGTTAGATTTTATGGTAAAGGATGCTTTAGGTCGTCAATGGCAACTGGGTACTATTCAAGTAGATTATAACTTGCCTGAACGTTTTGATTTAACTTATAAAGGAAGTGATAATGAGTTGCATAGACCTGTAATGATTCACCGCGCACCTTTTGGTAGCATGGAGCGTTTTGTAGCTATTTTACTAGAGCATACAGGAGGTAATTTTCCGCTTTGGCTAATGCCTGAGCAAGCTATTGTCTTATCTATCAGTGAGAAATATGAAAAATACGCTGAAAAAGTTTTAAATTTGCTAGAAAATGACGAAATTCGCGCCCTCGCAGATAATAGAAACGAGACTGTAGGTAAGAAAATTCGTGAAGCTGAAATGCAAAAGTTTCCGTTTATGATTATCGTAGGCGAGCAAGAAGAGAAAGACAATACAATAACAGTAAGGGCTCACGGAGGTGAAGACCTTGGCACAATAAGTGTAGAAGCTTTTTCAGAAATTGTAAAAAAACAAGTAAACGAAAGTCTTAAGACTTTCAAATAAATAACGTTTAATTAAAATTTATAAGCCATAGCAATACGTAGAAGAAAAAATTTCAGCAGACGTGTAGTCCAAGAGGACAAGCACAGAATTAACGGAAAAATTAGAGCCGAAGAGGTAAGACTTGTAGGTGATAATGTGGAAATAGGTGTATACCCTACACGACAAGCCTTAGCCATAGCAGATGACCAAGGACTAGATTTAGTGGAGATTTCGCCTAACGCCAATCCGCCTGTCTGTAAAGTTATGGACTATAAAAAGTTTCTTTATGAGCAAAAGAAACGTGAGAAGGCTTTAAAGTCTAAAGCCACTAAAGTTGTAGTTAAGGAAATTAGATTTGGACCACAAACTGATGACCACGATTACGAATTTAAAAAGAAACACGCAGAGAAGTTCTTAAAGGATGGTGCAAAGCTTAAAGCTTTTGTATTCTTTAAAGGACGTTCTATTGTATTTAAAGAGCAAGGACAAATATTATTATTAAGACTTGCTCAAGATTTGGAAGAGTTTGGTAAAGTAGAACAAATGCCAAAACTAGAAGGTAAACGTATGATTATGTTTATCGCTCCAAAGAAAAAATAAGTAATGTACCGAAAGAGATTCGGAGTTAAGATAAAGCGAAACGTAATTAAATAATAGGAGAAAATGCCTAAAATGAAGACAAAATCGAGTGCTAAGAAACGTTTCAAACTAACTGGCACTGGTAAGATTAAAAGAAAGCATGCTTTTAAGAGTCATATATTGACAAAAAAATCTAAAAAGCGTAAGCTTGCGTTAACCCATGATACATTAGTACATAAGGCTGACGAAGACAACATTAAAACAATGTTACGTTTAAAGTAATACTGTTTTAATCGGTTAAAATTATTTTATAAACCCTGGAGTTAGGCAAAATTATTTAGCAAGTACCAAATTGGTCGCCTACTACAAAAACAATTAAAGAAATGCCAAGATCAGTAAATTCAGTTGCGAAAAGAGCTAGAAGAAAAAAGGTTCTAAAGCAAGCAAAAGGATACTGGGGAAGACGTAAAAACGTCTGGACAGTAGCAAAAAATGCGGTAGACAAAGCGATGCAATACTCGTACAGAGACCGCAGAAACAAAAAGAGAACATTCCGTGCGTTATGGATTATGCGTATTAATGCAGGTGCAAGACAACATGGAATGAGCTATTCAAAATTCATGGGGAAATTAAAAGCTAATAATATTGAATTGAATCGTAAGGTTCTTGCAGATTTAGCTATGAATCACCCTGAGGCTTTTGAAGCTATAGTAAACAAAGTTAAGTAAGGCTTTTAGCCAAATTAATAACAACATTTCGCTTAGAAAAGCCCGATTCGAAAGAATTGGGCTTTTTGTTTATCGTTGATTAATAGCATAAATTTTCAAACGTTCTTCTTTACCTTTCAACTCCATATCATGAGATAAGAGCTCGTAATGTGTATCTGAAATACTCAACCTCTCTATAACAGATTCTGAGACCAATAATAACTTATTGAATCTATTGCAGAGACTTTGAATTCGCGAAGCCGTATTAATGACATCGCCATGAAAAGCCAAATCTTTTTTTACTGCCCCAACTTCTGCTACCATTAACTTCCCAAAGTGTATTCCAGCTTTAAACTCTGGACTAACCCCATAGGTGTTGGTGTAATAATCTTCTCTTTTTTTAAGCTTTCTCTGAAACGTAAAAAAAAGATTTATACAATTATTCTTTCTGAATCCCTTTTTAATAGGCCATTGTATAACAGCCTCATCGCCTACATATTGATAGACTTCGGCTTCAAACTTGTAAAGCGCAGTGTTTAAATCTAAAAAACAGTCTTGTATAAATCTACTGTACTTATGATGCCCGAGATTTTCAGCAATTTTAGTAGAATCTTTTAAATCTAAGAACATTAATACATGCTCCTCTTCTTTAGGTTTTTTATAACTACCTAATAAGACTTGGATAAAATTACCACTACCTAATCTATCATTTGCAATACGAATCAAAGAAAAAACGATAGATGCAGAAACGAAATATATAACTGTTATCCAAAAAAACGGATCATCTCTCCACCAACCTCTTTCATTTGGTAAATCTCTGTCTATTTGCACTTCTAAAAGAAATGAAATACCACTCAATACTGCTACAACAAGTAAAAAATAAATTATTGACTTAAGAATTATCGTCAAACCGAGCACTAGCCGTCTACTTAATCTATCAAAAATAAATTCAATAAGTGCGTAAAAAAAACTAATAATCAGTCCAACAATTATAGCGTGCACATAGTAGGCACTTATGGGCAGGTATAGAATATCATCTGTAAATAAAGACAACTCTTCTTCAATACCATTGTACCTTATTGCAGTAAATAATACAAAAGCAAGCACCCAGAAAATGGTAGAAATAAGTAAAAGTCGAAAAAAAGATTTTACACTATTAAGCATCTAAGGTTGTTTAGGTCTTCTGCTTCTTCTTTTTTGCCGCTGGGAATAAGACGTTATTGAGTATTAATCTATACCCTGGAGATGTTGGGTGTAAATCTAATTCGGTTTTGGGGTCACCTACTCTGTGTGTATAATCTTCTGGGTCATGACCTCCATAAAAGGTAAAAAACCCTTTTCCTTTAATCCCATGAATATACTTTGCCTCACCATTAGTTTTATTTTCGCCCATAACCAATACATTAGACTTAATTTGATCTCTTGTAAAGGAGGTTGTTTGTCCCATAAAACCTTTTACCAGAGCTGTATGATTTTGAGTTAACATTGTTGGTATTGGGTCCCATTTGGCGGAATATTCCATTAATGAAAAGTAATCCGTAGATTTTGGTATTTTTCTTTTACGGGTCATATCTATTGAGGAAAACTCATAAATGTTAGGATTCCTTTCCAAAATGTAATCCTTGAAAGCAAAAGTTTTACTGAAGTCTATTTTGTTTTGATAACCTGGGTCACTACCATCACCATCAAACATAGGCTCACAAATATCAACACCTTCGGCAGATAATGCTATATCAAAACTATCTGTGGCTGAGCACATAGCAAACATAAAACCGCCACCAGCAACGTAATTTCTAATTTTAAGTGCTACATCTAATTTGGCATCGGAAACCTTACTGTAACCTAACCTTCTGGCTAAAGCTTCGGCTTCTTTTTTCTCTTTAATATACCAAGCTGCAGAACGGTAAGTCCTGTAAAACTTTCCGTATTGCCCTGTGAAATCTTCGTGATGAAGGTGCAACCAATCATATAGTAATAATTCGTCTTTTAAGACTTCTTCATCATAAATCGTTTCATAAGGAATCTCAGCATAAGTCAATACCATGGTTACAGCATCATCCCATGGCTGTTTGCCGTATGGAGTATAGACAGCAATTTTTGGTGCTTTTTCTAGTACAACTGCTTCTTGATTAACGGAAGGACTAGATATGCTCTCTAGAATTTGTTCAGCTTCACCATCTGAAACTACTTCAAAAGAAACACCTCGTATTTGGCATTCTCTTCTTATAATATCTGCATCAGGTAATAAAAAAGAACCACCACGATAATTGAGCAACCATTTTACTTTCAGACTTCGTTCTAGCGTCCAAAAGGTAACGCCGTATGCTTTTAGATGATTTTCTTGAGTTTCTGCATCCATAGGAATTAAGATATATGATGCATGTGATAGATAGCCAAATAAGGCCAATAGAATTAATAAAATGTACTTTTTCAATTTCATAAGATTTCAATTGAAAGATACTTAAAAAAAGTATTGCGTATCATCTCTTTATTATTCTTTTAAGAGATTTAGAGCTATTCAACAAATATTAGAATTTATCGAGCTTGGTTTGCTTTCCTGAAAGTAGACTGGCAAAAACCTTGGTTCCTTGAAACTGTTCTAAAATAATCTTAATAAATACTGTTATTGGTATAGCCATAATTAGACCAGGAATTCCCCATAGAAAACCCCAAAACATTAACATCACTAGAACTGCTATAATATTTATTGAAAAAGATTTTCCCATAAATATAGGTTCTAGTATTGCTCCAAAAACAACCTGTACTAAGGTAATCGATAAAATAAAAAATAATAAAGTGCTCGTTGTATCTAACTCAACAAATGCAAAAATTGAAAGTAGTATTACAGATACGAATGACCCTACCATTTGAACAAAATTGATAGCAAATGCAAATAAGCCCCAAAAGATTGGGAAGCTTACATCAAAGAAAACGCACATGAGACCCGTGAATAAACCTGTTAAAGCACTTACTAAGACCTTGACCTTAATAAACTTTATAAGGTCTTTTTCAATTTTCATAAACGCTTTAATAGAAGTATGTTTTTGCTTTAGAATTGTATTATTTAATAATTTATGTACATTAATAGACTCCGCTAACCAAAGAACTACAAAAAAAGCAGTCATTAAAAGCGTTGTTAAAAAGGTTCTTAAAAACCCAATTGTAGAGCCTAAATTTTCTTTCTGAAAAAATTGAGCGAATACATTTTTATTTGATACAACCTCAATACCAAAACTATCTGACAAATATGCTTTTAGACTTTCTACTTTTGGTTCTGCTTTACTCAAAAATTCTGTATTATTAGCTAAAATTTCTTTACTAGAAAGTTGTATGAGCTCAACGCCAATCTTTAATCCACCAGCTACTAGCAGTAAAACAATGATTATACTAATAAACTTAGGAATGTTCTTTCTTCCCAACCAACGCATTAATGGTAAAAACAATAATGCTATAAACATTGAGAAAATAAGTGGAATAAATATGAAGGATAGCACCTTGAGTAAATAAAACACTATAGGTACTGCGATAATGAGTAATAATATGTTTGTCGTACGTCTTTCGTTAAGCATAGGGCAAAGCTAACTCTAAAATTTTCTAAATTATCTGAAATAAATACTAAAACTTAGAATGGCACACCATCATCTTCAGGAGCATCAAATGCATCACTAGCTGATGGAAAATTGTCTGTCTTAAACGTATCGTCATTAGCAGCAGCATTCAATTTGGACTGAAACTCGAAAGGTGTGTCAAAATCATCAAGATTATCAAACTTACCTAGATGCCCGATAAATTTCAGTCTAATATTTTCTAATCCACCATTTCTATGCTTAGCGACAATGAATTCACCTTGACCCTCAGTTGGAGAACGTTCCTCATCATCCCACTCGTCTATTTTATAATATTCAGGACGATAGATAAACGAAACGATATCAGCATCTTGCTCAATAGCTCCAGATTCACGTAAATCGGATAATAAAGGGCGCTTACTACCACCACGAGTTTCTACCGCACGAGACAACTGCGATAAAGCAATTACAGGAACATTTAATTCTTTTGCTAAAGCTTTAAGGTTACGTGAAATCATGGAGATTTCTTGCTCACGATTCCCTCCTTTTTGGCTTCCGCCACCCGTCATTAATTGCAGATAATCAATAATAATCATCTTAATGCCATATTGAGACGAAAGTCGTCTTGCTTTTGCACGTAAATCGAAAATGGATAGCGATGGTGTGTCATCAATAAATAAAGGTGCTTTTTCTAATGTTTTTACCTT
Source organism: Winogradskyella jejuensis (assembly GCF_900129745.1). Taxonomy (GTDB): domain Bacteria; phylum Bacteroidota; class Bacteroidia; order Flavobacteriales; family Flavobacteriaceae; genus Winogradskyella; species Winogradskyella jejuensis. Next base: position 7,989 of record NZ_FQWS01000001.1, read on the forward strand.
TACATTTAGTTGCTCCCATTCGTGTTTTTCTAACTTACCGGTTCTCAATTTTTCAGAAGACAGACCTGTTTCACTAGAAATTAGACGTGTAATTAATTGTACAGAAGACATTTCTAAAGAGAAAAACGCCACAGGAATATTACTATTTACAGCAATGTTACGGGCCATAGTTAAAGTTAGCGCAGTTTTACCCATACCTGGACGAGCCGCAACAATAATTAAATCTGATGGCTGCCACCCAGAAGTTAACTTATCTAACTTATCGAATCCTGAAGGTATTCCGCTAAGCCCTTCTTTATTAGAAATCTCTTCAATTTTTTTCTTGGCCTGTATTACTAAACTTTGAGCTGTCTCAGTAGACTTTTTTACGTTACCTTGAGTGACCTCATAAAGTTTTGCTTCTGCATTATCTAAAAGGTCAAAAACATCTTTACCCTCATCATAAGCCTCTTCAATAATTTCGTTTGAAATTTTTATAAGACTTCGTTGAATATATTTTTGAAGAATAATACGCGCATGAAACTCAATATGTGCAGACGAAGACACACGTTGCGTTAAAGAAATAAGGTAAAAATCACCTCCTATCATATCTAGCTTCCCGTCCTTACGTAATTGTGTTGAAACTGTTAATAAGTCAACAGGCTCACTATTTTCAAAGAGTTTGAATATAGCTTCAAAAATGTAGCGATGTGCTTCTTTATAAAAAGCATCTGGACTTAAAATATCAATAACCTCATCAACCCCTTTTTTATCAATCATCATGGCACCAAGTACGACCTCCTCCAAGTCTAATGCTTGAGGTGGAATCTTTCCTTTTTCCAAGCTAATTATGGAACTTTTATCGACTTTATAGCCTTGTACTGGATTTGGTTGCTTCATTCTAAAATGACTGATTTAAATGGATTAATCTTGAGTTTTGTAAGCGATTTCTTCATCATTTAAAAGATGAAAACGTTTCACTTTTTCAAGGCTTACGAAAGTAAATAAATCGTTAACAAAACATCAATCTAATCGTTTCCAATCATCAACAGTTGATTAACATTTTAACTGTTGATAACTTGAATTTATTGTTAATAGCGATAAAAAAACTGAAGTGTATCACTTCAGTCTTTCTAATATGCTATGTATTACTGAAATTATGATTTAAACACTCCCATGTTACTGTATTTTTCAATACGTTGATTTACTAATTCTTTTGGTGATAAGTTTTTAAGTTCATCATAAGATTTAATAATCGCATCTTTTACAGCTAAAAAAGTTTTTTCTCTATCCTTATGTGCGCCTCCTAAAGGTTCTTTAACGATTTGGTCTACAAGCTTCATACGCTTCATGTCTTTAGCAGTAAGCTTTAAAGCTTCAGCGGCTTGCTCTTTGTACTCCCAACTTCGCCAAAGGATAGATGAACATGATTCTGGAGATATTACAGAATACCATGTGTTTTCTAACATTAATACTTTATCACCAACTCCAATACCTAATGCTCCGCCAGATGCACCTTCACCTATAATTATAGTAATAATTGGTACTTTAAGTCTGGTCATCTCTAAGATGTTTCGAGCAATCGCTTCTCCTTGACCACGTTCTTCAGCTTCAAAACCAGGGTAAGCTCCAGGCGTATCTATTAAAGTCACTACAGGAATACCAAACTTCTCGGCAGATTTCATTAAGCGTAACGCTTTACGATAACCTTCTGGGTTAGACATTCCAAAATTTCTATACTGTCTCGTTTTTGTGTTATACCCTTTCTGCTGACCAATAAACATATAGGTTTGATCTCCAATTTTACCAAGACCACCAATCATAGCTTTATCGTCTTTTACATTTCTATCTCCGTGCAACTCTAAAAAGCTATCCCCACAAAGTGCTTTAATGTGGTCTAATGTATAAGGTCTGTCTGGATGTCTTGATAATTGAACACGTTGCCATGCAGAAAGATTTTTGTAAATCTCCTTTTTAGTTTCTTGGAGTTTCTTTTCAATTTGTTTACATGTTTCTGTAACATCCACATCACTTTCGTCTCCAATAACCTTACACTTCTGTAACTGGTCTTCTAATTCTTTTATAGGTAATTCAAACTCTAAATATTCCATACAATTTGAAATTCGTTTTTATTTAGTTAGATGACAAAAATATAAATTACTACTTAGCTAATTGCTATTTTAACCCGATAAATTAGGATTACGTTTCTTCTTTGTGCGGTAATTCTTAATTACTGCGTCTAAAACAACGGCGCTTATAACAATGATGGCTCCATAATAGAATTGAGAAGACATCTGCTCTTTTTCTGGAAAAAAGATGAGTGCCAAAATAATACCATACACAGGTTCAAGATTATAACTAAGAATAACAGTAAAAGGGGAAATGTACTTCATAACCTCTACTGCAGCTATAAAGGCATAAGCGGTACATATTGAAGCAAGAATAGCGATGTAAAGCCAGTCTTTATTGGTTAGAGTAAAAAACTCAAGATTGAATCCATCATAGAAAAATAATATTCCAATACTTATACAAACTACGCCACTCAAAAACTCATAAAACGAAATGACACTCGCTTTATGTTTTAAAATTAGTTTACCATTTATTACTGCAAATAAGGTAGAGAATAAGGCAGATGCTAATCCTAATAGAATTCCATTTATATATTTTAATTCGCCTTGAGTAATTAAAAAAACTCCAAAAATTACAATAACACCAAATAGAATTTCGTACCAAAGAATCTTTCTTTTAAATATAATGGGTTCAACAAAAGAGGCGAAAAATGCTCCTGAAGAAAACATTGCTAAAGTTATTGAAACATTGGATTGATTAATAGCTTCGAAAAACGTTATCCAATGTGCAGCTATAATGACTCCAGCTATACTTAATTGTATCGCTAGCCTTTTACTTATTCTTAAGTTTTTCTTTGTCAGTTTTATGTAAGCAAACATTAAAACACCCGCAATAAGCATCCTATACCATACTAAAGGAAAAGAACCAATTGAAATGACTTCGCCTAATATTGCAGTAAATCCAGCTATGAAAACTAAAAAATGTAAATGTAAATAATGCTTGTAGTTAGCGTTTGGCATTGTTTAGAAGATATAGTGCTAAAATACCAAAAACAACATTGGGAAACCACACAGCTACCAAAGGAGAAAAGTCGGATTGCTCGGCAAGTACTCCAAATATCTTATCGAAGAATACATAAACCATAGCTATAGTAATACCTATAGCCAAGTTTACTCCCATTCCTCCTCTTCGTTTTATTGAAGATACAGCAACTGCTATTATTGTGAGTATAAAAACAGAAACAGGCAAACTCCATTTCTTGTATTTTACGACTTCATAACGTCCAATATTTGGAGAACCACGCTTTTTTTCTTTGTCAATAAAATCTATTAGTTCACCGTAAGGTTTGGTTTCTGCAATATAGTTTACCGGTGTTAAATCATCTACATCAAAAGAGAACTCTACATTCTCATTTCGTTTCTCTTCAACTGTTACATTACCAATACTATCATATGTTCTTTTGTAATAATTGACTAATTGGTATATAGAATCTTCTTCTACATATTTTATGTTATTTGCAAATATTTTATACTCAAGCTTATTGTCTTTAAAATGTTCTAGAGTAAAATTTTGACCTCTCTTGCTCTTTGGGTCAAAAGAGCTAACGTAGATAATATCATTATCAGTAATCCGCCTAAAAACATCTTTTGTGTCTTGAATATTTTTCCCTCTTGAAAGGTATTTGTATTTAAATTCATTGAAACCTTGACTGGCTTTTGGAGCTAAAAACATACCGAGGAATAGTGCCATAATAGCAACAATAGTTGCTCCTATTATATAAGGTCTTAAAAATCTTGTAAAAGAAACACCCGAGCTTAAAAAAGCTACTATCTCTGTATTATTGGCCAATTTAGAGGTAAAAAATATTACAGATAAGAATAGAAATAACGGGAAAAGAAGATTTGCAAAGTATATGGTAAAGTTCAGTAAATACAGTGCAAGCTCATCAAAAGGAACATCATTACTTAAAATCTTACCAATTTTTTCAGCTAAATGCACCATGATTGCTATTGGTATAAATAGCAATAACATCATTAAAAAAGTAAACAGATAGCGTTTAAGTATGTACCAGTCTAATATCTTCATATGTTACAAACGCTTATCCATTTGTTTTACCATTTTGTCTTTCCATTCTCTAAAATCTCCAGCAATAATATGTTTTCTTGCCTCTCTTACTAACCATAAATAGAATCCTAAATTATGTATTGTGGCTATTTGTTTTCCTAATAATTCATTTACTGAAAATAAATGTTTTAAGTAAGCTTTACTATATTCGGTATCTACAAACGTAATTCCCATTTCATCAATTGGCGAAAAATCTTCAGCCCATTTCGCATTTTTGATATTAATGGTACCATGTGCTGTAAATAACATACCGTTGCGTGCATTACGCGTAGGCATGACACAATCAAACATATCTACACCTAACGCAATATTTTCTAAAATATTGATTGGCGTCCCTACACCCATTAAATAGCGTGGTTTGTCTTCTGGCAAAATTTCGCAAACCACATCGGTCATGGCGTACATTTCTTCAGCTGGCTCACCGACAGATAAACCGCCTATGGCATTTCCTTCTGCACCTGCATTAGCAATATACTCAGCAGATTGTCTTCTTAAATCTTTATACGTGCTTCCTTGTACAATAGGAAAAAATGTTTGCGCATAATCGTAGGTAAATGGTGTTTTGTCAAGATGATTTATACATCTATCTAGCCAACGATGCGTCATGTGCATAGAGCGCTTTGCATAATTATAATCGCAAGGATATGGCGTACATTCATCAAAAGCCATAATAATATCGGCACCGATAGAACGTTGAATTTCCATAACATTCTCAGGTGTAAACATGTGCGTGCTTCCGTCAATGTGCGATTTAAATTTCACACCTTCTTCCTTTATCTTTCTATTTGCAGAAAGTGAATACACTTGGTATCCACCAGAATCGGTGAGGATATTTCTATCCCAATTCATAAATTTATGTAAACCACCTGCTTGCTCTAAAATTTTGGTCTGTGGTTTCAGGTATAAATGGTAGGTATTACCAAGAATAATATCTGGATTTATATCGTTTTTTAGTTCACGTTGATGCACACCTTTAACGCTAGCAACCGTACCAACAGGCATAAAAATTGGAGTTTCAATTTTTCCGTGGTCAGTTGTTATTTCTCCTGCTCTAGCTTTACTTCCAGCGTCTGTGGCAATCTTTTTAAAATCCATGAAATTATTGTGAATGGGCAAATATAAATAACTCTTAAGCATAAGCTCTTAATTAAAATTAAAATTGTTAGCAAATCCATAAAATCGTTAATAAATGAACCTATTCTAACTTTGTGACAGTTTTCTAATCAACTATTTTTGGGGTACTAAATTCAAGTAAAAACACAACATGCCAAACATTAAAGAATTACAAGATTTAACTACACAAGTACGAAGAGATATTCTTCGTATGGTACACAAAGTAAATTCCGGTCATCCAGGAGGCTCTCTTGGTTGTGCAGAATTTTTTGTGGCGCTCTATCAAGACATTTTAGACCGTAAAGATACTTTTGAAATGGACGGAATTGGAGAAGACCTATTCTTCTTATCTAACGGACATATTTCGCCAGTTTATTATAGTGTTTTGGCACGTTCTGGATATTTTTCGGTGGATGAATTGAATACTTTTAGATTAATCGACTCCAGACTTCAAGGTCACCCAACAACTCACGAAGGTTTGGAAGGTATTCGCATTGCTTCAGGTTCTTTAGGTCAAGGAATGTCTGTTGCTATTGGCGCAGCTGAAGCAAAGAAATTAAATGGCGATTCACATTTAATTTATAGTCTTCATGGTGATGGCGAATTACAAGAAGGGCAAAACTGGGAAGCTATTATGTATGCCTCTGCTAAAAAAGTGGATAATCTAATTTCTACAATAGATTTAAACGGAAAACAAATTGACGGTGCAACTGATGATGTTTTACCAATGGGAAGTATACAAGCTAAATTTGAAGCTTTCGGCTGGATAGTCATTACAATTAAAGAAGGAAATAATATTGAAGCTATTCTAAAAGGAATGGCTGATGCAAAATCTCGTACTGGAAAAGGACAACCGGTTTGTGTACTTTTAGAAACCGAAATGGGTAACGGTGTGGATTTTATGATGCATACTCATGCATGGCATGGCAAAGCACCTAATGATGAACAACTCGAAGTAGCATTAGCTCAAAATGCTGAAACTTTAGGGGATTATTAATTATGAGAAATATATTTATACTTCTGTTATTACTCACGGTATCAATTAGTTTTTCTCAAGAGAAAATCATAGAAATTGATTATACCGTAGATTACGTCGTTCCAAATAAAAAAACACAGTCTATGGACACTATTTCTATAGGCTATAATAAAGAAGGAAAATTTCTTTGGACAAATTCAGATGCGCTAGCAAAAAAATTTACTGAGAATAATTTTATGTCTAAAGTAAATAGTAATAATGGTGCAAGTGTAGACCTAGTTTATGATGCTTTGGACAATAGATTCCTACTTTCTATGCTCATAGGTAACAGTGAATTTTTTGCTAACATGGATATAGAGTCAGTTGTTCCCATAGACGATAAAGATGGCTTTCACGAGAATATCTCTCTAATAACTACACCGATAAGTATCACTGAGTCTCTATTTGGCAAAGAGCTTAGCGTTTATGAGTTTTACCCTAGAGAAGAACCTAATGAAGGTTTAAGAATATTATTTGACGAAAGTCTTCCTTGCAAGAACAATACTTACGTGTCTGGAATAATAAATTTAATGCTAAACATGACTCAAAGTACTGGTAAAATAGATTTTGATTTACCAGAAGGTTTATTTTTAAAAGCTTATGATTTTGATGATAACTTATTGATTGAAGCCATTAATTTAGACACTAATAAAAAAACTTTATTTATCAACTACAATTTTCAAATAAAAGAATGAAAACATACGAAAACACAGGAAATAAAGACACACGTTCAGGATTTGGCGCAGGTTTAACTGAACTTGGAAAAACTAATGAAAATGTAGTTGCTCTATGCGCAGACCTTATTGGTTCTTTAAAAATGGACGAGTTTAAAGCTAACCACCCAGAGCGCTTTTTTCAAGTTGGTATTGCCGAAGCGAATATGATTGGTATTGCTGCTGGTTTAACAATTGGTGGAAAAATTCCGTTTACTGGAACATTTGCCAATTTCTCTACGGGTCGTGTTTATGACCAGATACGTCAAAGTGTAGCTTATTCTGGAAAGAATGTTAAGATTTGTGCATCTCACGCTGGTATCACTCTTGGAGAAGATGGAGCTACACATCAAATTTTAGAAGACATAGGTCTTATGAAAATGTTGCCAGGAATGACAGTGATAAACACCTGTGATTACAATCAAACTAAAGCTGCTACTTTAGCTATTGCTGAACATAACGGACCTGTTTATCTTCGTTTTGGAAGACCAAAAGTGGCGAACTTCACACCTGTAGACCAAAAGTTTGAAATTGGCAAAGCCGTTCAGCTTACTGAAGGTACAGACGTTACTATTATTGCAACTGGTCATTTAGTCTGGGAAGCATTAGAAGCTGCTAAAACGTTACATGCTGAAGGTATTTCCGCCGAAGTCATAAATATTCATACTATTAAACCTTTAGATAATGAGGCTATTTTAAAATCTGTTGCCAAAACTGGATGTGTAGTAACTGCCGAAGAGCACAACTATCTTGGTGGTTTAGGAGAAAGTGTTTCTAGAGTATTGGTTAAAAACAATCCTGCGCCGCAAGAGTTTGTTGCTACGAACGATACTTTTGGAGAATCTGGTACACCTGCACAACTTATGGAAAAGTATGGGTTAAACGCCAAAGCAATTGTAGAAGCGTCAAAAAAGGTGATTAAAAGAAAATAAGTTGAGTTTGGCAGCGTTTTTGTTTAAGTAATCTAAATCAAAAACGAATAATTATGAAGAATTTATTTTTAACTGCATTATGTATTGTAGGATTTTCAACAGCATTATTTGCTCAAAGCGGGAGCGGATTTGGTATTAAAGCTGGATTAAATTATGGTGGGAATGGAGATTATTTTCAATCGGCTCAAGATAATTTCCAAAGCCCTGATCAAAACATTGGTTATCACGTAGGAATTTTTGGGAAATTAGGCAATAAGATTTACTTAAGACCAGAATTGGTTTATACAAAATTAAAAAGTGACTACAATGCTGGTGATTTTGATATGCAAAAGTTAGATTTGCCTTTATTAGTTGCATTAAAGTATTAGGCCCTATAAATGTTTTTGCAGGTCCATCTTTACAGTATGTATTAGATACAGATTCTGGATTTAACAACCTTAGTGTAAATGAACTAGAGAATGACTTTAGTGTTGGTCTTAACTTTGGAATTGGTGTTAACCTTAATAAACTAGGTATAGACCTAAGATATGAAAGAGGCTTTAGTGATAATGAAGCTACTTTTATAGACAACAATAATATTATTTCTTTGGACCGTTTGGACACAAGACCAGAGCAATTAATTCTAAGCTTATCTTATAAGATTTAGTCATATATATTTATAATAAAAAAACCGCTAAAATTCTTTAGCGGTTTTTTTTGTATTGTAATAATTAATTATCCTCACTATAATCAGTTGTAGCATCTTCATCTAAATAATCTGGAATACTATTATTATTTGCATCAACTATTGTCCCTGTAGTAATAGTAATAATTCCCATACTTTCAGTACGTGTTAACTCAAATTCATTGATATTTAATACTGGTTCTTCTTCTCCAAGATTGGTATCAACTATATACTCTCTACGCTCAAGCTCATTAATAGTTAACACTCCATCTCCATCATCGTCTGGGTCTACGTAATTTACTATCGAGTTTTCATCCGTGTCGTGGTCAAAAACACTTAAGTTATTATTTAAGTCTTCGACATATGAGGGTATACCGTCATTATCGTGGTCATTCTCTTGTGTTTGAAATAAAGCAAATTTAAAAATCAAGTTTGAGTATGAAGGTATACCTATAAGTTGTCTAGAAAAGTAGGCCAACCCAGATGGTAAGAACATCACTCCTAGACCATAATCGTCATATGTTACATCAGAACCTGTCATAAAACTAGCAGCCGTATTAAACTCAGGAAAGACACGTTGCCATCCAGTGATAACTCCACCTGCATTTATGCCTCCCCCAACTAAGTTGAAATCGGTAGGACTAACTGCACTATCAAAAACTGAATCATCTGTACCTATTAAGCTACCCTCATATTCTACACGTACCTTATCTGTAAATTTTGGAGATTCTGTACCACCACCTTGATTAATTTTTAAAATATAATAAGTGTACTGAGTATCCTCAAACGTAGTGGTCCGAGTTAGTAAATTATCATCTGTAAATAATAAGGAATAGCCATCATCAGGAGTTCCTTCAAAAATTTTTAAAATAATATCACTAGGCTCAGGGTTAGTCATCATCGCCAACTCTGTCTTATTATAATAATAAGTCTGCAGATAATTCACAATACTATCGTTATCTGCTAACTGTTGTTCTCCTCTATCTCTATCCTCAACAGGGATGAAGTCTGGATCATCTGGCGAACACGCAAAAATAATTATTGTAAAAACGGTTATACTAGCTAGTAATGTTCTTAATTTCATAGGGACTTAAAAATACATGTTTACTTTACTGTAAACAAGGTTCAATATTGCTTAATTTTAGGACGCAAGATACAATAATATAATACTTTTGTACAAATTCATTAACGCAGTTTTTAGTTAAATTATATGCGCATAGATAAATATTTATGGTCTGTTAGATATTATAAGACCAGAAACCAAGCTTCTGTTGCTTGTAAAAAAGGACAAGTAAAGGTAAATGACAGTGTTGTAAAACCAAGTAGAGAGGTATATATTGGAGATGTAATTTTATTAAGAAAAAATCAAATTAATTATAAATTGAGAGTTAATGACATTCCTCCTAGTCGTGTCGGAGCAAAACTTGTTGATATTTATAGAACAGACTTAACACCTAAGTCTGAATTTGAAGCTCAAGAACTCCTTAAATACAGCAAAGATTATTATAGAAAGAAAGGTACTGGAAGACCAACAAAAAAAGATAGACGCTCTATCGAAAATTATAAAGATGAAGAAGAGTAAAATAAAAACTTGTTTAATTAAACAATAAATAACTCTTTTTATATTTGAAAAAACATTGTCAATGTCAGAAGAAAAAAACATAATCCTAAACCATCAAGAAATACAGCACAAAATAAAGCGTATTGCTTATCAAATATATGAGACTAATATTAATGAAAAGAATCTAATCATCGCTGGTGTGGATAAAAATGGTTTTCTTTTGGCAAAAAAGCTAAAATCTAGCCTTGATAAAATATCCGACATTAAAAGTACTTTATGTAATGTTAAGATAGATAAGAGCTCCCCACTAAACTCTATATCAACCTCTCTAAAACCTGAAGAGTATAAAAATAAGTCTATTGTTTTAGTAGATGACGTTCTAAACTCTGGCAGCACTTTAATATATGGTGTAAGACATTTTTTAGATGTACCCCTGAAGCAATTTAAAACTGCCGTACTGGTTAACAGAAATCATAAAAAATTCCCTGTAAAAGCTGATTTTAAAGGCATATCACTCTCCACATCATTAAAAGAACATATTAATGTAAACTTAAGTAAGCAGCCATACGAAGCGTACCTAGACTAAGCTTAGTACTATTTCTTCTACAATTTCCATTTTTGATTTCCCATCAGTAGTAATTGAAAAGTCTGATTGAGAATAAAATGGTGCTCTCTCAAATAAATGCTTACCTAAAAATTCTATAATCTCATCCTCACCTTGTAAGTGACTAATAAGTGGTCGCTTTTCCATCTCTGGTAATAGGCGCTTTTTTAATTCTTGCAAAGATGTTTTGAGATAAAAAGACTTAGTGTTTTTAGAGTCTTTAATTATGTTAAGATTTATCCCATAACATGGTGTGCCACCACCAAGAGATAAAACTGTATTTGAATCACTAGAAATCACTTCCTTTAAATATTCTGTCTCTTTTTTCCTAAAGTAAATTTCACCTTTAGTCTTAAAAATATCTGCAATGGATTTTGACTCCTTTTCAGTAATTAAATCATCTAAATCAATAAAATTATACTCTAAAATGTAAGCAAGTTTTTTTCCAACGGTAGATTTACCTGAGCCCATATAACCCATTAAAACAATAATCATAAGCGCTTATAAATTGATTGTGAAACACCTAGCTGGGTGCGTCACAAAAAAACAAAAAAATATATAAAAAAAGCATTGTTTTATTAATTAAACATTTTATATTTGCACCCTCGTTAGAGAAAAACATTTTGACTTGGTAGCTCAGTTGGTAGAGCATCTCCCTTTTAAGGAGAGGGTCCTGGGTTCGAGCCCCAGCCAAGTCACTTTTAGTTAAGCTTTTTGCTTAACTTTTTTTTTTATATTTATACTTCATTTGCGCACGTGGCGGAATTGGTAGACGCGCTGGCTTGAGGGGCCAGTGACCGTTTAGGTCGTGGAAGTTCGAGTCTTCTCGTGCGCACTTTCTTCAATTATTTTTACTTTTTGTCAAACCCACATATTAAATTTTGTTAAATACAATGGATTTTTAAGTTAAAAAGCTATTTTTGTTTAAACTTTTCTTAATATAAATGAACAATTTAAAAAATAATTTTAGTATTAAGGATTTAGAGAATCTAACTGGTATCAAAGCACATACTATCAGAATTTGGGAAAAAAGATATAACCTACTTTCTCCCAAAAGAACAGATACAAATATTAGATATTATGATTTAGCAAGTTTTCAAAAGCTGCTAAATGTAAGCTACCTTAACAACAATGGTTATAAAATATCAAAAATTGCAACTCTAAAACCAGAAGAAATACCTCAGCGTGTAAGGGAAATAGCACTCGAATCTAATCTAGAAAGTCATGCATTGAATTCTTTCAAGTTAGCCATGCTAAATTTTGATCAATCATTATTTTACAAAACCTACGATTCGCTTTTGAACGATATGTCCTTTGAAGATATTTTTTACGATATTTTCATTCCTTTACTAACGGAATTAGGATTACTTTGGCAGACAAATACCATAACTCCAGCACATGAGCATTTTTTAACTACACTTATACGCCAAAAAATATTAATTAATACAGAATTAATACAAGCAGAAACTAAGCCTGACTCCAAAAGAACTTATGTTCTGTTTCTACCTGATAATGAAATTCATGAACTTGGCCTAATGTTTTTAAATTATCAAATAGTAGCTCATAAAAAGTATAGTATTCTCCTAGGACAAAGTGTACCAATGGATAGTCTTAAAGATATTTTAGATTATTACGATGATATTGTATTTATATCATATTTCACTATAAAACCTCTAAAGGAAGAAATAGACAAATACATAACAGATTTTAATAAGCTATTACTTCAAAAGTCTAATGCAGAATTCTGGATTTTGGGCAAAATGTTAGATAGTATTGATTTAGACACGCTGCCTGAAAAGATAAAACCATTTAAATCTATCCAATCCGTAGTTGAACATCTTTAAAATATGAAAAACATAGCAATTATAGGTTCTGGATTTTCTTCTCTCTCTGCAGCATGTTATTTAACAAAAGAAGGTTATAACGTTTCGGTTTTCGAGAAAAACGATACTGTTGGAGGTCGTGCTCGACAGTTGAAAAAACAAGGTTTCACCTTTGATATTGGTCCTAGTTGGTATTGGATGCCTGATATCTTTGAAAAATTTTTTAACGACTTTGGTAAGTCTACAAAGGACTACTATGAGTTAGACAAGCTTAGCCCAGCTTACAAGATATTTTTCTCTGATGATGAGATAACTATCGGGGATACTATGGATAAAATTTGTGAAGAATTTGAGCGTATTGAAACCGGCAGCTCTAGACCTCTCAGAAAGTTTATATCTAAGGCTCAAGACAACTACGACATCGCAATAAATAAAATAGTATTAAAACCAGGTATATCACCACTAGAACTAGTTACAAAAGACACTGTTACTAGAGTGGACCAGTTTTTTAAAACTATAAGTAGTGAGGTGAGAAAAAAGTTTAAAAATCCGAAACTCATTTCAACATTAGAATTTCCTGTTTTGTTCCTAGGTGCTAAACCCAGCAATACACCTTCATTTTACAGCTTCATGAACTTTGCTGATTTTGGCTTAGGTACTTGGCATCCAAAAGGTGGTATGTATGAAGTTATAAAAGCTATGAAAGATTTAGCAGAAAGTTTAGGAGTAGAAATTAATACAAATGCCACAGTAGAAAAGATAAATGTTAAAAACGGAAAAGCCACAGGTTTAATTGTAAACGGAGAGATTATAGAATCTGATTATGTACTTAGCGGTGCCGACTATAGTCACTCTGAGACTTTATTAGATGACAATTACAGACAATACAGCGAAAAATATTGGGATAAAAAAATCTTCGCGCCTTCTTCCCTACTTTTTTATGTTGGTTTTGACAAAAAATTAAATAACGTAGAGCATCATAATCTATTTTTTGATACAGATTTTGAAACTCATGCAGAAGATATTTATGATAATCCTAAATGGCCAGAAGACCCCTTGTTTTATGTGAATTTTCCGTCAATAACAGACAATAGCATGGCTCCCGAAGGTTGTGAAACTGGTTTTTTTCTTATTCCAATAGCACCAGATTTAGAAGATACAGATGTCTTAAGACAACAATATTTTGACATTATTATTGACAGATTTGAGAAAAAGACCAACCAAGAGGTTAAAAATAATATTATCTTTAAAGAATCCTTCTGTGTAAAAGACTTTAAAAAAGAATACAATTCATACAAAGGAAACGCATATGGTATGGCAAATACGCTATCTCAGACTGCATTTTTAAGACCCAACCTGAAAAGTAAAAAAGTAAAGAATCTCTATTTTACTGGACAGTTAACAGTCCCTGGACCTGGTGTACCACCATCATTAATTTCAGGTAAGCTGGCAGCAGATTTAATAAATAAACATCACACAGACTAGATAGTCCTTAATACCTTAAGTAAAATGAAATCAATTTTTGATACCGTATCAAGACAATGTAGCAAGCTTGTAACAACATCTTACAGCACTTCATTCTCAATGGCCACAAAAATGCTTTCAGACAGCATAAGACAAGATATATACAATATTTACGGGTTCGTACGATTTGCTGACGAAATTGTAGATACTTTCCATGACTATGACAAGGCGTTACTCTTTGAGAAGTTTTCAAAAGATTTAGAAGATGCTCTAGAAATGAAAATTAGTCTTAATCCTATCTTAAATTCTTTTCAGGAAACCTATCATAAGTATAATATTGAAAAACATATGGTTGATGCATTTATGAAGAGTATGCGTCAAGATTTACACAAGCAAAACTACCTCACAGTTGATGAATACAAAGCGTACATCTATGGTTCAGCAGATGTCGTAGGCCTTATGTGCCTCAAAGTATTTGTAAAAGGAGATAATACAAAATACGAAGAACTAAAAGACTCCGCTATGAGTTTAGGTTCTGCTTTTCAGAAAGTTAACTTTTTAAGAGATTTAAAAGCTGATTTTGAAGATTTAAGCAGAACATATTTTCCTAATACAGATTTAAATCATTTAGACGAAGTTTCTAAACAAAAAATAATATCAGATATAGAATCTGATTTCGAGAAAGGATTAGCAGGTATTAAAAAATTACCTCTCGAAGCTCGTTTTGGTGTTTTTATGGCTTACAGATACTACAGTAAACTATTAGATAAACTAAAGAAAACACCTGCTTTAGAAATAAAGTCTACACGGATTAGAGTTCCAGACTATAAAAAGGTAGAACTCTTAACCCGCAGTTACGTAAAATATCAATTAAATTTGCTTTAAATCCTACTACTACAAATGCAAACATTTTTTTGGTTATTAATATTCTTTGCTACGTTTTTTATAATGGAGTTTAATGCTTGGTTTACGCACAAGTACATCATGCATGGTTTTTTATGGAGCCTTCACAAAGACCACCATCACAAAGACCATGATAGTTGGTTTGAGCGAAACGATGCCTTTTTTATATTTTATGCCGTAGTTAGCATGACCTGTTTTTACCTCTGGGGAGAACAAAACATGTGGTATTGCTTACCAATTGGCATAGGTATTATGGCTTATGGCTTAGCTTACTTTATTGTTCACGACATATTTATACACCAGCGCTTTAAATGGTTGCGTAATATTGACAATAAATACGCTCGCGGTGTAAGACGTGCCCATAAGATTCATCATAAGCATCTAGGAAAAGACAAAGGCGAAAACTTTGGAATGCTTATAGTTCCCCGGAAGTATTTTAAATAGGTGCTTTTAAAAGTAGTTCTATTTGTTGCTGAACTTTAGAATTAAACCAATCTACAGCACCAGATTTATCCATCACTATTTCTCCTTTTTTATTAATAATTAGAGTTCTCGGTATTGATTTGGTTGTCAATTGATTAGGTGGGTATGAATCAATTTGATAAACTGGAAACGTATAGTTATTTTTCGCTTTAAATGCTTCAATTTTTTCAATAGGGTCATTGGTTACAAACAAAAACTCCACTTTTCCTTCATATTTATCATATAACTTTTGAAGGCTTGGCATTTCAGCAATACATGGTGGACACCATGTTGCCCAAAAATTTATTAAAATAACTTTGCCCTTAAATTGATTAAGATTAATTGTTTCTCCTTCTTCTGTTATTAGCTGCCAGTTGTAATTATCTATTTTTACTCTTTCATTTTTTTCAATAGCACTTACAGGATTAATCAATGCTATTCCTTTATGAAGTAAAACTTGTATTGGAGTTCTTGTTTGCGGTAATATAAGTAATATGAGTATTACTATAAATATGATATTGCTTTTTTTGATTCTCTTCATTTTATAAAAATACAAAGCGCAGTTTCTTAGACGAAACTACGCTTTATGACTAACTAAATCGTTTTATACCCTAATTTCTATTTACAGTTATAGAATTAGATAGGTGAAACGTTCCTGTTAAGTTGTTTGCATTTGATACCGTAGCGATATTTGTGTCATTTTCGTAACGTAAATACCATATTAAACAAACACCTACTCCAGCACCGTCAAAGTTTACGCCTTCTACAGCAGTTAATGTTGGTGGCGTACCTAGAATCATCCCTGTATCATCTGTAATTACCCATGTAGCATTTGTACCTACACGATTATCCGGATTTTCAAAAGCAATACCACTAACCATATCTGCCATACCATCTACAGTAAAGTTGAAAGGCCCACCAGTAATTGCATCTGCATTTGGTCCACGTTCTACTCTAATAGAATTTGAGAGACTAAAAGAGCCTGTTAAGTCTGCGGCATTAGTCACAGTATCTATATTTGTATCATTTTCGTAACGCAGGTACCAAATTAAGCAAACACCTCGTCCTGCACCATCAAAATTAACACCCTCAAGAGCTTCTAGAGTTGGAGGTGTTCCTAAAATATTTAAATCTAAATCTGTAATAACAAAAGTTCTATTGGTACCTACAGCAGATACGTCTGTAGAAACTCCAGTTACCATATCTGGTTGACCATCAACTGTAAAAGAAAAAGGACCACCACTCAAGGTACCAGCATCTGGAATTATAACCACATCGTCATCGTCATCACACGAAGTAAACATTAAACCTAATGCCAATACTCCTAAAAACATTTTTTTAATCATTGTCTTATTTTTTAAGTTCATATAATTTAATAATGCTAAATTATATGTACCAAACAAGACAAAATGTTAGCTAGCTAACACTAAGCTGATTTTTTTAATATTCTTATTTCTTTTCTGTTGAAATCTATGATATTACCATCCTTTAAATCATTTAGTAATATGTTTAAAGTTGGTCTTGAGATACCTATTAATGAAGCAATATCTTTTTGAGTGTATGGATGCTTTACAACATGGTCTCCTGTTTTTTCACAGTCGTAACCATAATCTTGGCAAAGCTCATCAAGAAATTCTAGTAATCTTGTTTTGGCATCTTTGAACAAAAGTAATTGGAGTCGGCGTTCTAATTTCTTAAACTTAAAACCAATAAACTTGTATATCTTAAAACTAAAAGTTTGATTATCTCTCATCAACTCGTGCATAGTATTCACGCCAACAGGACATATGGAAGTATTATTGTCAATAGATTGAGCAAACTCGTCTCTAATATTTTCGCCTAGAATGGCTTTTTCGCCAAAAAGTTCACCTTTACGTAAAATAGCTTTTACGACTTCTGCCCCATCCTCATTGTAGTAGCCAATTTTTACTTTTCCATTTTCTATGAGATACACCTTGTTAGCTGCATCTTCTTCAAAATATATGTAATCACTTTTTTTGTAGGCATCAAAATCATGAGTATTCTTATATGATTTAAATTTATGCGGGCAAAGCAAACCAAAGAGGTTTACATCTTCAAAAAGCCAAATAGAATTCATTGTAGGTGAAATTGATGATTTTAGATAAAGTCGTAATCTAAAACAAATACTTACAAAAAATCCTCTAACATTTCTGCTAGAGGATTGTATATCATATTAATATCTTTCTAAATACCGAAAGACAACGTTAAAACAACGTCAGTAATTTTTGAATCTATACTCGCCGTTTCATTAAATGTAGGAGCGTCTGAATATAAAAACTCACTCTGTTCGCGTTGACTTTGAGAAAAGGCAACATCTATTGCAAAATCTCCTATTTTATAACCTAAGCCTAATGAATATGTCGTTAAGTCTCCTCCAAATATTTCGTCATTAAAAGGACTTTCTTCAAATCGATAACCACCTCTAAAACTAAATCCTCTATACCTGTATTCTCCACCCAATCTATATGTGTTAGAAACGCCTAAAAGATTAGAAATTTCATTATTCCTAAAGGCAAAAAAAGGGTCGTCTGTAGGTCGGAAAATGGATTCTCCAAAATCTTTTCTTGAATAGTCAAAACTTAATAATCCTTTATCTTCAAAAACATAAGCTAAGCTTCCTGTTACTTTTCCTGGTGTGCGCAGCTTATATTCTGGAAAAATGCTAATAATGTTGGGATTTATTACAATAGGGTCATCGAAACCATCTACTGTTGTTTGTAAAAACTGAGTTGTCTCATCGGTTACTCTAAACCATGTTGGCGAATTATAAGTAAAACCTACTCTAAACTCTTTAGTTAATTTGTATATAGACCCAATCTGGAAAGAAATTCCTGTTCCTGTTGTACGTAGCGTATTGTCAAAAGCTACTCGACTCACTGTAGAGCTTGCGTTAGAATTACTTTCATCAAAAATGGTTACTCTATTGTAATCTAAGAAATGTGCATTAATATTTAAGCCAATATTAAATTTTTCGTCATACTGCGCCGCAAAATTAAACGCCATTTTACCGTTGTAGCCTGAAGAGGCTAAAGAATAACGCTGACTGTAATTACCACCTACTACATTATTATTATACTGTGTATTATTATCTGTATCTATTTCCGGCTCTATTAGAAATGATTCATAACCCAAAAAACCTTGTTGGTGTTCAAAACCAGATACAGAACCAATGTCTATATACGCCTCATTTAGTGATTCACCAGGAAATGCAGAAATTTCGTCTAAAGGAAGACCCTGAGCATAACCTCTAAAATATTCTGCAATAGATGTATCAGGATTTACTCCATTTGCCACCCAATTATCATCAAAATTTCCTGTTCTGTCATAAGCTACACCTAGAGAAAATTTATTCCATTTTGTATTGGGATTATTACTGGCATACACAAATACGCCACCACCTTGAGATAAATTAAAATTATCTTCTGAAGTTGATTGTAGACCACCAAAATAATTAACATCATTATTTATGGTATTCAATCCTAGAGTAAAAGATGCTGTACTACTATTAAAAATAGCAGAACTTGCAGGATTAATACTCACCGCAGACAAATCACCACCAAGAGCTCCAAATGCACCACCCATGGCCTTAAATCGAGCAGTACCATCTATCTCATCTTTGGAAAAACGTAAGGCATCTGTAAAATCTTGTGCATTAACATTAGACATAAGAAAAGATGTTATGACAAGTAATATTGACTTTTTCATAGCGCAATTTAATTTCTAAAAAATTTTTGAGAATTAACCTCTTCTTCCTCCACCTCTTGAGCCTCCGCCTCTAGAACCTCCTGAAGATCTTGAGCTACCTCCTGACCTAACGCTTCCAGATGAACGCGAAGAACCTCTAGAAGATGATCTTGTGGTTGTTCCTCTTGAAGGTCTACTAACATTACCTCTCGAAGGCCGAGTTGTTGTACCACGAGATGGACGTGTCGTTGTTCCTCGTGATGGTCTAGTTACTGTCCCTCTAGATGGACGCGTCGTTGTACCTCTTGAAGGTCTAGTTACTGTTCCACGAGATGGACGTGTTGTGGTACCTCTCGAAGGTCTAGTTGATAAATTTCTACCTACTCTAGTCCTAGAAGAACTGTTTGTATTTCTAATTGAAGATCTTCTAGATAAAGAACTTGTTCCATCTCTTCTAGATAAACTATTTCTACCTGCATAAGCTAAAGACCTATTATTATAATAGCCTCTTCTACCTCTATTAAAGGCTACATTATTTCTATAGAAGCCGTTATTCCAACCCCAACCAAAGTTGTTCCAACCCCAGCCAAAACCTCCATTCCATAACCAAGGGTCATTCCAACCCCAGCCAAAACCAAAGCCTCCCCATCTGTTCCAGCGATTCCAGCCCCAACCCCAGTTGTTCCAACCCCAACCGAAGCCACCATTCCAGAGCCATGGGTCCCAACCCCAGCCCCAATTATTCCAACCGTTGTCATAATAATTAATAACTACTCTATCATTCACTTGTCCCCATCCACCGTAATCTTCAATGATTTCAACTTCTTCACCCTGTGTATTTCCACTAGTATAAGAATCAATATCTGTAAAAACTTCATTGGATTCTTCTTGTGCTAGTTGTGCATCAGTTACCTGTTCTGCAAAATAATTTGCATAATAATCGTTACTTGTTCTGTTTGTTGCTGCTTGTTCAACATCTACTACAACTTCGTCAGAACTATATATACCGTCATTGTCATAACCAACATATTGGTAAGAGCCACATGAAAAAAGCAATAAAATTGCTCCTAATATCATAAAAGGTCCCATTATTTTTTTGTGTGTAGAAGTAAATCGCATATCTCTAATGATTTAATTGTTGAACAATACAAAAATAGTTAGTTTTGCTCTACTATTTTTTCTTTTAACACAAGCACAACATTTGTGCCAAATTACAGATAATGAGCAAAAATCTTACAAAAAGGTCCGAAGATTATTCAAAATGGTATAATGAACTGGTTGTTAAAGCTGATTTAGCTGAAAACTCAGCAGTTAGAGGCTGTATGGTTATTAAACCCTACGGATACGCTATTTGGGAAAAAATGCAAGCTGAACTGGACCGAATGTTTAAAGTAACAGGTCATCAAAATGCTTATTTTCCTCTTTTTGTACCAAAAAGTTTATTTGAAGCAGAAGAAAAAAATGCTGAAGGTTTTGCCAAAGAATGTGCAGTTGTTACCCATTACAGGTTACAAAACGATCCAGACAACGAGGGTAAGCTTAGAGTAGACCCAGAAGCTAAACTAGAAGAAGAGTTGGTAGTAAGACCAACAAGTGAAGCAATTATATGGAACACCTACAAAGGATGGATTCAAAGTTACAGAGATTTACCAATACTAATTAACCAGTGGGCAAATGTTGTAAGATGGGAAATGCGTACACGTCTATTTTTAAGAACTGCAGAATTTTTATGGCAAGAAGGTCATACGGCACACGCTACCGAAGCAGAAGCTATTGCAGAAACTGAGCAAATGAATAGGGTCTATGCAGATTTTGCTGAAAATTTCATGGCTATTCCAGTAATAAAAGGTGTTAAAACAGAAAGCGAACGTTTTGCTGGAGCTATTGACACCCATTGTATTGAAGCTTTAATGCAAGATGGAAAAGCCTTACAAGCAGGAACATCGCACTTTCTGGGTCAGAATTTTGCAAAAGCATTTGATGTAAAGTTTACCAATAAAGAGGGTAAGCAAGATTATGTTTGGGCTACATCTTGGGGTGTATCAACGCGATTAATGGGGGCATTAATAATGACGCATAGTGATGACCAAGGTTTGGTATTACCTCCAAACTTAGCACCTTTTCAAGTTGTTATTGTTCCTATTTTTAAAAATGAAGAACAATTTGAAGCGATTAAACTAGTAGTTTCTAAAGTAAAGTCTTGTTTAGAGGCCAAAAATATTAGTGTGAAGTTTGATGATAGAGATACATATAGACCAGGAGCTAAATTTGCACAGCACGAACTACAAGGTGTCCCGTTACGAATTGCAATTGGACCAAAAGATTTAGAAAACGGAACAGTTGAATTGGCAAGACGCGACACTCTAAGTAAAGAAGTGGTTTCTATTGAAGGTATTGAGGATAAAATATCTAATTTACTAGAGACTATTCAGAATGATTTATACAATAAAGCACTAACTTTTAGAGAAGAGCATATTACAGAAGTTGACTCTTTTGAAGATTTCAAAACCGTTCTCGAGACAAAAACAGGATTTATCTCTGCTCACTGGGACGGTACAGAAGAGACTGAAAACAAAATAAAAGAGCTAACAAAAGCAACAATTAGATGTATCCCTTATGATAGTAAAATAGAGGAAGGACAATGTGTTTATACAGGTAATCCATCTAGACAACGTGTGCTTTTTGCCAAGGCTTATTAATTTTTTTTAAAAAATTTTAGTTAAGTGTTGCAACATTTAAAAATAGTTGTATTTTTGCATCCGCAATGGAAACATTGTTGTTCATTTAAATTTTAAATTGATTAGAAATCGAGTTGAACGATTGCTAATTCAAGTAAATAAATGGCCCGTTCGTCTATCGGCTAGGACGCCAGGTTTTCATCCTGGTAAGAGGGGTTCGATTCCCCTACGGGCTACAATTTTTTAATAATAACAAAGAAACATGGCAAATCATAAGTCAGCATTAAAAAGAATTAGAAGTAACGAAAAGAGACGCGTTCTGAATAGATACCAGCATAAAACGACTCGTAACGCTATAAAGAAGTTACGCGAGTTAACGGACGCTAAAGAAGCTCAGACTATGTTACCTTCTGTAGTGAGTATGATTGACAAACTTGCAAAAAAGAATGTTATACACTCTAACAAAGCGGGTAATTTAAAATCTCAATTGACTAAGCACGTTGCTGCATTATAGTAAGTTATTATACAACAATACTTTTAAAGCCTTTCATTTCTGAAAGGCTTTTTTATTTGAATAAAATTGAAATACATACGAAGATGAAGAGTTTATATTATTTCTCTTCAACAAAAAAGGCTTTGATTTTCATCAAAGCCTTTTTTGTTCTATAATATATATTATTAAGCGTTTTGCTTCTTAATTAAATTAAGTGCAGAGCCTTCTTTATACCACTCAATCTGAGCATCATTATACGTATGATTCAAAGCAATTACGTCTTTACTACCATCGGCATGAACGACTTCAACATTAAGTTGTTTATCTGGAGCAAACTCATTTAAATCTAAAAAGTTGAATGTATCATCTTCTTGAATTAAATCATAATCCGCTTCATTAGCGAATGTTAATCCTAACATCCCTTGCTTTTTAAGGTTGGTTTCGTGAATACGAGCAAAAGACTTTACAATTACAGCTGCAACACCTAAATGACGTGGTTGCATCGCTGCATGCTCTCTTGAAGAACCTTCACCATAATTATGGTCACCCACAACTACAGACCAAACACCAGCTTTTTTGTATTTGCGTTGAGTATCTGGTACTCCACCATACTCACCTGTTAATTGGCTCTTTACAAAGTTAGTCTTCTTATTAAATGCGTTTACAGCACCAATGAGCGTATTGTTAGCAATGTTATCTAAATGCCCTCTAAAACGCAACCATGGTCCAGCCATTGAAATATGGTCAGTTGTACATTTTCCGAAAGCTTTAATTAATAGTTTAGCTCCAGTTATTGTATCTCCAATTGGCGTAAAAGGTGTTAGTAACTGTAAGCGTTCAGATGTTTCGTTAACAGTTACCTCTACTCCACTACCATCTGCAACAGGCTCCAAATAACCGTTATCTTTTACATCGAAACCTTTTGGTGGTAATTCCCATCCTGTTGGCTCATCAAACATAACTTCTTCACCATTTTCATTGATTAACTTATCCGTTAAAGGATTAAAGTCTAAACGACCTGCAACAGCAATTGCAGCTGTTAATTCAGGAGAAGCAACAAAGGCATGTGTGTTTGGATTTCCATCGGCACGCTTTGCAAAGTTTCTATTAAATGAATGCACTATACTATTCTTAGGCGCATTTTTAGGGTCACTATATCTTGCCCATTGTCCAATACATGGGCCACAAGCATTGGTGAATATCTTAGCATCTAAGTTTTCGAAGATTCCTAGGATACCGTCACGCTCAGCTGTGTAACGTACTTGCTCAGAACCAGGATTGATACCTAGTTCCGCTTTCATTTTTAAACCTTTATCAATAGCTTGTTGTGCAATTGACGATGCTCTTGATAAATCCTCGTAAGAAGAGTTTGTACAAGACCCTATTAAACCCCATTCGACTTGTAATGGCCACTCATTGGCAGTAGCCTTTTCAGTCATCTCTTTACCAACATTTGTTGATAAATCCGGAGTAAAAGGCCCGTTTAATAATGGTCCAAGTTCTGAAAGATTGATTTCTATAACTTGGTCAAAATATTGTTCTGGATTTGAATACACTTCTGCGTCCGCCGTTAGATAATCCTTAATCTCATTTGCAGCGTCAGCCACATCTGCTCTATCAGTAGCGCGTAAATAACGCTCCATAGATTCATCGTAACCAAAAGTCGATGTAGTTGCACCTATTTCAGCACCCATGTTACAAATAGTACCTTTTCCTGTACAAGACATGGCCGTTGCTCCAGGGCCAAAATATTCTACAATAGCACCTGTTCCACCTTTTACAGTAAGAATTTCGGCAACTTTTAAAATTACATCTTTTGGTGCTGTCCAACCCGAAAGTTTTCCTGTTAACTTAACCCCAATTAATTTTGGAAATTTAAGCTCCCAAGCCATACCAGCCATTACATCAACAGCATCAGCTCCACCAACACCGATAGCTACCATTCCTAATCCACCTGCATTTACAGTATGAGAATCTGTTCCTATCATCATTCCGCCAGGGAAAGCATAATTTTCTAAAACAACTTGGTGAATTATACCAGCTCCAGGTTTCCAGAAACCAATACCATATTTATTAGATACTGATTCTAAGAAATTAAAAACCTCGCTACTCGTGCTATTTGCATTTTTTAAATCTGCAGCTGCACCATCTTTTGCTTGGATTAAGTGGTCACAGTGTACAGTAGTTGGCACTGCGACTTTAGGCTTTCCTGCTTGCATAAATTGAAGCAATGCCATTTGAGCTGTTGCATCTTGACAAGCTACGCGGTCTGGGGCGAAATCTACATAATCTTTACCACGAGTAAACGCAGTCGTTGGTTTCCCGTCCCACAAATGTGAGTACAATATTTTTTCTGAAAGGGTTAGTGGTTTACCAACAATATCTCTAGCAGCATCTACTCGCTCAGTCATATTGGCATAAACCTTTTTAATCATATCAATGTCAAAAGCCATATAGTATATTTAAAGGTTGATAATTTATTTTTAGCAGCACAAAATTACGAATTTTACTGCGTTTTTAAAAGTATGTAATAGAATTGAATAATCTTTAAATATAATTCATTAAAACCTTGTAATTACATGTATAAAATGAATATATACTAAAATTAAAGCTAATAATTTAATGAGTTAACAATTAATGACTTCTATAATTTCAAACGATTTCGTAATTACCTCGGGACTATTCGGCTTCTAAGTCTTAAAAACGGAATTTCGACACAACGGTACAATACTTCTGAAAGGATAATTGATATAGATAAGTATAGCAATAATGCTAAAATTGAAGGCTCAAAAAAATGCTCAATAGTCAATAGCACCAAAGAATAATTTACTAAATAAATTGAGTACGAACGTTTACTTATATAAGTCACTAGTTTTATTACTCTTCTTCTAGCTTTCAATTCTAAAAAGAACGGAAAGACTAAAGCAATACTTGAACTAATTAGTGGTAAATAACAGAGGGAATAAAACCATTTATAGTCTTGTGGCATCACATTGAACAAAACAATAATTAAATGTAACAGAACAAATAAAAACAGCCCAAATAGAAATAATAATTTTCGCTTTGACTCAAAAAATGAGTATTTTGAAACTAGATAGACCATTATAAATCCATAATAAATGGCATCTAATCGATATAAAACTACCTTTCTGAATTGAGAACTCCATTCTTTATACGTGTCAATTTCAGCATTAAAATAGAATTGAATTTTGAAAAAGAACAAAACTATAATTACAGAAAGTGTGGCATAAAAAAATACTTTAGTTGCTTTAATCCTCTTAAAAAAGAGCAATAAACTATAAATGACGAAAGGTAAAATAAGATAAGCATACTCCTCAATAGACAAACTCCAAGCTTCTGTGAAAAAGTCAGGATGTGGACTCAAGAAATTTTGAAGAAACGGAAAATAAAGCCAAACTTCATCTAATAGACTTTTACCTAAAAATAGTATTAATAATAAATTCAAACTTAGGACTACAAAATAATTAGGTAGTGTTCTTAGCCAACGACGTTTCCAAAAATGAAATAAATCTTTAAATCTTATTTTGTTAGACTTTAAGTGCTTTAACAAAATACCTCCAATAAGATAACCACTAAGTACAAAGAAAATATCTACACCTGTAGCTCCCAATAAACGAATACCATCAGTAATTATAGAATTAAATTCTGGAAGAATAAATGTGCAATGGGATAGCACCACCAATATTATAGCAGATGCTCTAATACAATCTAAACCAAAATTTCTATTGGGGTGATTCCACATAGTACAAATGTAATACTATGCTTTTATAAACTAGAATAAGCTTTTTATTACTGTTTCATCAGTAATTCCTTCGGCTTCTGCTTTGTAATTTCTAATAATTCTATGTCTAAGAATGGACGTAGCTACAGCTTGGATATCTTCTGCATCTGGAGAAAATTTACCTTTGGTCGCAGCGTAGGTTTTTGCTGCCAAGACTAAATTTTGAGATGCTCTCGGTCCTGCACCCCAATCTATATATTCTTTTACCAAATCAGCAGCCGCTTCACTATTTGGCCTGGTTTTACCAACCATAGTTACAGCATATTCTATAACATTATCAGCAACAGGAATACGTCTTATTACATTCTGAAAATCTATGATTTCCTGAGCTGTAAATAATGGATTTACAGTTTTTGTGATATCTGTAGTAGTGGCCTTAACAACCTCAACTTCCTCTTTAAAGGAAGGATATTCTAAATTAATAGCAAACATGAAACGGTCTAGTTGAGCTTCTGGCAAAGGATAAGTTCCTTCTTGTTCAATTGGGTTTTGTGTTGCTAAAACAAAATAAGGTAATGCTAATTTATACTGATGCCCCGCTACAGTAACTGCACGCTCTTGCATGGCTTCAAGTAAAGCTGCTTGGGTTTTTGGAGGCGTTCTGTTAATCTCATCTGCCAAAATAATATTGGCAAATATCGGTCCTTTTACAAACTTAAATCTACGGTCCTCGTCTAGGATTTCACTACCTAATATATCACTAGGCATTAAGTCTGGTGTAAACTGAATACGCTTAAAATCTAAACCTAAGGCCTGGGCTATGGTATTCACCATTAAAGTTTTTGCCAAACCAGGAACACCGATTAATAGAGAATGTCCTCCAGAAAATATTGAGATTAGTATTTGGTCTACTACATCTTCTTGTCCTACGATAACTTTTGCAATTTCTTCTTTAAGTCCTTTGTACTTTTTTACAAAGCTTTCGATAGCTGTTACGTCTGACATATATTTATTTATTTTTTAGCCAATTTCCACTAAACTCACAATCTCTATATTCTCCGTTAATTTTTATGTAAGTAGACTCTATTGTCTCTTTTTGCCATTTACCAATAGCATCAAAATGCTTATCCTGAAGTGCTAATCGCTTAATCTTTAAATAATCTCTAGAGAAATCAGCTTCGTGCTCATTAATGCGATTTGTAACCATCATGATTTTAAACTTAATAGGATTCTCTCTATCACCATCTTGAATAATCTCACTTACTTCTCCATCCTTTAAAGCTTGAACTTGCCCATAAATATCTGGATCCATCTTAGTTAGTTCAAAATTGAAATCTTGAGTGACAGGGTTAATCATTTGTCCACCTTCAAATTTAGTTTCTTTTTCATCGCTAAACTCTCTTGCCGCGTCTGCAAAGGATATGGAACCATCCAAGATTTTTGCTCTTACATCTTCAATTTTTTTCTGAGCTTCCTCTATAGCATCTGGGGTGATTTCTGGACGAATTAATATGTGTCTAACATCATACTCCTGACCTCTAATTTTTTCTAAAAGAATAATATGATAACCGTAAGGCGACTCAAAAGGCTCTGAAATTTCCCCTTCTTGTAATGAAAAAGCGACATCTCTAAATTCTTTTACCATTCTTGGACGCTTTCTATTCAATGTATACAGACCTCCGGTAGATTTAGACCCTGTATCTTCTGTAAAAAACAAAACCTTAGTAGTAAAACTAGCACCATTCTCTTCTACATCCTTTTTAAATCCCTTAAGTCTGTCAATGGCTTTTTGTTTAGATGCCTCTGTAACTTCTGGAATAACTACAATATTTGAGATTTGTAATTCTGTACCAAAGGTTGGTAGACCATCTTCCTTTAAATCGTTGTAGAATTGACGGACTTCTTCTGGTGTAATTTCTACTTCTTTTATGACTTTATCTCTCATTTGAGAAGCAAGCGATTGATTTTTATTTATTTCATAAATTTCTTCGCGAAGGGCATCCTCAGAATCCTTTTTATAAAATTCTAGCATACGGTCCATTGAGCCACCAAACTCTCCTAAAATCCCTTGAATTTGCTGGTCTATTTGAGAGCGTATTTGTAGTTCATTAACAACTATACTGTCTTGTATAGCTTGATGTGCATATAATTTTTCTTCAAGAATACTTCCAAAAAGTTCACATCTAGTAATGTTGCCTAAATCTCCTCCTGCAGCTTTTATTTGAGCTGTTCTTCGGTCAACATCAGAATCTAAAACAATAAAATCTCCTACAACTGCTGCAACGCCGTCTGCTTTAATACGTCCGCTTGTGTCTTTTACTCTTAATACGTCTGCCTTACGTTCTTCATCTTTAATAATCTCTTGTGAAAAACCAAGAGTCATAATTGCAGTAAAAATGACTGATAGTGTAAGTTTATTTATAAATTTCGAATTGTTTTGTTTTAATAGCATCTTTTGTAATTTCATTTTCTATCTCCTTGATGAGCTCTAGCTTACGCTTGTTAACAATGATTTGTTTTACCGTAGGTTTTACGTAATCTAGAGGCGCATAATCGTTGCGCAAAAGTACATCTTTAATTTGAATCAAATATAGGTTTAATGAGTCTTTGAGCTGTATAAAATTAGATTTTTTTAACAGTTGATTTTTATTGGATTGATTTGCAACTGGAATCTTCTCTAAAACCTGTGATGCGCGCACCCAAACAGAATCGTTCAAAGTATATGATTTAAACTGAACAGCAATAGAATCTAAGTAGATTTTATCTTCATTATCAAAGGCTCTAAACTTAGATTTTATATCTTCTAAATTTATTGCATTTTGAGGTAAGCTTAAATAGCGAAACTTCAACAGCTCATCATTCAACTTGAAGGATTCTTTATTGGTTTCGTATACCTTTAAAGCCTCCTCATCTGTAATCGAAGTATCAATGGAACGTTTGACTAAGGCTTCTAAATACGCTTTTGTGTATAAATCTGTTTCGTATTGCTTTATGAGACTATTGTAATTTTCTTGTTGGGTATCTGGCAAATTGAGTTTTGCTTTTTCTAATAAAAGGATACGACTCGCCCAATCATTTATATAACCATTTGCAAGTAATGTACTATCCGATTTTGATGCGCCTTCAGGAATTATTTTCTGAATATCCTCTTTGTAAAGGTAGACGTCATTAACTCTAGCTACTGCGTTTTTATCTGGGTCAGCACTAAACCTATCACAGCTATATAGCGCAACAAAAACAAATACTATCTTAAGAAATTTAGACTTCAATTACTGATTTAATTTAGATTTTAATTGTTTAAGAACCTTAGTATTGACACTTACCTTAAATCTATCTCGTAAAGATTTTAGCCATTGTTTCTCTATTTCATTTTGGTAATCATTTACAACACTACCTCTCGCTTCTTTTAAAGTTTTTGTACTTGCTGGTAAAACACTTATAATGTTGAATACATGAAAATTATCGTTGTGCTCATAAATCTCTGAAACACCTTCTATAAAGACTAAATCTGTAGGAAGTTTAGGGTTGGACTTCTCAAAACTACCAGAAGTAAAAATAACATTCTGTTGATTGTCTTTATTTAATATAGTCTTAATATCTTCTTGAGATTTGCCTTCTTTAATTAGCTTTTGTACAGAAGAAGCCATTTCTTTACTACTGCTTGTTGCTATTGTAGTTTCTATTCTATCTTCCCATTGGTACTTTGATGCGTTAGAATCATAGTAATTTTTCAATCCTGTACTATCTTTAGAAGCTTTGTTCCAAATCTCCTTTTCCATAAGGGCAAATAACAATAGACCATCTTTATATTCTTTAAGTACGTCTGCAAATTCTTGATTTTCGTTAACCAAATTATCTTCTCTAAATTTTAAAACAGACTGCTCATAGAATAAATGCAATTCTTTATCTAAGACTTTTTTTATGGTGGTCTTCTGACGCATATATTGTCTTTGTTTTGTTTTTAGAAATTGAAGAAAATCATCATTAGTGTATACCGAATCATTAACTTTAATAACGGATACATTGCCTTTATAGTCTTTTGGTAAATTAAACTTTCCAGAAAAATAGCCTTCTTCTAATATAGGTCTAAAATAGGCTTTTGTTTCAGGGTTCTTTGTAATGCTGTAACGCTTAGAGAGTTTTTTCACCATAGCACTATTGATTAATTTTGAACGCGCATCCCTCTTAACTTGGGCTTCTAAAGTTGGTTTTATATCTTCAAAAGAATTGATAGGCTCTTTTTTAATGAGCTTAATAATGTGCCAGCCATATTTTGTTTTTAATGGCTGAGTCATATCGCCTTTATTTTCTAAGTTGAACGCGGCGTCCTCAAAAACAGTTGATGATAATTGTCCACTCTTAAAAGGTCTGAGCTTTCCGCCATTACGTGCAGAACTTTTATCATCAGAAAATTGTTTAGCTAATGCATCAAAAGCTTCGCCTTGTTGTAGCTTTTTATAAATGTCATTAATACGTTCTTCGACATTAACTGTACTATCCTTTTGTTTTAAAGCTAACATTATGTGCGCCACTGTTGCTGTGCCGCGAGAAGGTCTCTTCTCATCTACTCGAACAATGTGGTAACCAAAATCAGTTCTAAAAGGCATAGAGACTTCACCTGGCTTGGTATTATAAGCCATAGACTCAAAATCGTAGACCATTTTGAAAGCTGAGAAATAGCCTAAATCTTCTACTAAAACAGTTTTTCCGTTATGGTATTTTCCTTTTGCCACTTCGTAACCCTCATCTTTCAATACTTTTCTATATTCTAGAAGCTTATTATAAGTTATCAATGTGTCTTCTACTTCAGGGTTGTCTAAAATTAAAATATGTGATGCTCTAATATCATACTTCATTCTGTCATAAGCCTCTAAAACCAATTCATCAGTCACCTTATTGTCTGATAAATAATTCTTTGTGAGTTGCTTCTTGTAGTTTTCGAATTCTCTTTTGTAATTCGCATCTTTATCTAGTCCAAGTCGCTGAGCTTCTTTTAATTTTAGCTTATAATCTATAAATAACTCGAGATAATTATCTAACTGTTTTTGTGATTCGTCTTTTACTAAGTCTAAGTTTTTGTTGTAAAGTTTTAAAAACTCTTCTGAAGATACTGATTCTCCTTCAATTGTAAGCAGGTTTTTTTGCTTCTGTGCAGAAGCAAAATTCACAGTAATTAAAACGAGTAAAAACGCAAGCAGTTTAGTTCGCATCATATACATTTTTTATAAAAAAATAAAATTCTTAAAGCCTTTCTAAGCCGAACAAAAATAATATAAAAGTAGTTCTTTACAATAGTAAACACTCAATTACAGTATTTGTTATTCAGAGGCATTAAAAATGAATAATTATTAACACGAAATCGTTTTCGTGAATTGAGTTTTATAAAAAATTGCCTCTAATGCAATATCTTTACTACACTAAAATTATTAATTATGATTAAAAAATTACTTACTTTATTTATCATCTTTTCGAATCTGAGTTTAGCTCAAAATGCTGGTATTTTTCAAACTTACGCAATTTTAGATAGTGGCTCTGGCAATACTTATTATGCTGGTGGATTTAATGCAGATGGTGCTCCAAATGTCTTTAATGGACAAAATTTTGGTGTTTTGACTACCTTAACCTTAAATGGTGGAGAAATAAAAACGTTTAAAAATGGTGGTGGAGATGTAACTGGAGCTGAAATAAATTATAGAGTTTACAGCCAAGGTGATACTCCTGGAGCGTTTACTACTATTAATCTACCTTTCGGTGCTAATCTCCCTAGTCCAGGAGATCAACGTTGGGAAGAAACTTCAGCAAACATTGATTTATTACAAAGTATTAGCACTAATGGAACCTATGTTGTCGAGGTATTTTGGAAAATATCCACCAATATTGGAGATATTTTCGACTCAAACTCTGGAGCAAATTATTCTGCTACCTTTGAAGTGACTACGCTTAGCAATTCCTCCAATGCTGATTTTAACCCTTCTATTAATGCTTACAATAGTTCTTTAAATGTTAATAGTAATCAAGATATCAGTTCTATTGAAATATATGATTTGCTCGGTAAAAAAGTATATGCAAAAACATACGATAACTCTAAGAATGTTTCAATTAATTTAGAGTCAAAAAAGAAAGGCATCTACATCGTAAAGCTTACTTCTAAGGGGCAAACGATAACTAAGAAATTTATTTTGTAATTCTTATCTTTGGAATCTTAAAATACGCAAAGCACCTCTACGGGTGCTTTTTTAATCTTATAAACATTAATGCGAAAATTAAAACTCATCTGGGATTTCCGTGGACCCGCAGGAAATAAAACTGCCGAACATCACTTAATTCATCTAAAAGAATATATAGATATTGAAAAACTTGATATAACCATCACAGGAACTGAAGACATCAACGATATGCACAGTATTGCCTATTTAGTGGTAGATGAAGACAAAATGAAACCCATACGAGATGCCTTAAAACCACATCGAGGTCAAGTTTACGGAAGCTAAAAGAGTCGTTTTAATAAAGCCTTGGTAAATTGAATTGGAGGTACTGCTGTGATAATCTTTAAATCTTGAAGAATTGAAGATTCTTCATCTAAAAATTTAAAAATTGTACTGGTCTTCGCATTTTTGAATAAAGCTGAAAAGAGTTTAAAACCTTTGGCGTTTTCGTTTGCCAAAACATCTAAAAATAGTAAATCGTAAAACCAGAACTTTGTAGTTTTTCCGAACTGAGTCAAATCGTCATTCGATTTTAAAAAATCGATAAGTGCTTTCGTTTTTTTAGTTGTGTTTCTAAACGTATATCCTGTACTAGCTTTGGTCCAACCGCCAGCGGTGCCAATATGCAATACGTTTTTAGTATTGAGTTTTGAAAACTTAAATGAGGTCATTGGTATAGACCCCTTTTCGGTTTCAACAATTTCGTAATTGGCTATGTTTTTCTCCTCTAAATAATCTTTAATAGCATTTTCGTATTCTGAAATCTCTAATAAATCTTTAGAAAACAAGGTGTATTCAAATAATGCTTCTCGCTTACTTGTTGGCAACACGTACATAAATCGTGTGTTCCTCTTTTGTGGCACGGTAAAATCCATAAATGTAGCCGTAGAGTCGTCAAAAACATCTGCTTCAGTTTTCACAAACCAACCCACAAAATGCTGTTGTAAAACAGGATATTTCTTTTGTTGAAAGAATGAAGAATCAACTATACTATTAAACAGTTTTTTTGCTTTGTAAGCGCCTTCTGAAGTAATGACTTCAACCTCAGATTGCTCTAAGAAACCTTCAACCGAGGCTTTCAAAAATGAAATATTTTCAGCTTTATTAATTCTCGACCATAGCGATTTATAAAACGCTTCGCTGCGAATCATTTTATAGGTATATGGAAGAATGGATTTTGTCTCTTCAAAAACTGAACTTCCAAAATAGATATTTTGCCATTCTTTATGTAAGATGTCGTCCCATTCGCCTTTACCTTCTTCCCAATAACACCAGGTGCGGTCGTTGCCTTTATCTGAGTCTTTATCTATAATCAATATCGATTTATCATCAAAAAAACTATCCGTAGCCATGCGGTGAGCTAATAGTAAACCTGATGCTCCAGCACCTAATATGATATAATCGTAGTTTTTCAAATTAGAAAAATAAAAACACAGCAAAAAACACTGCTATTGAGATTAATATGTGCCAAGATATTGTTGTATTGGTTTTTACTTTAAAATATTGATAGCCCATATGTGCAACAAATGCCGTAACCAACCAACCTATATAATTCTGAAGTGGCACTACGCCACCTTCAAATTCCCAAAAATCGAAACGTGGTGCAGAAACCTCTAACAGCATATCTAAACCAGTCATTAAAGCTGCTCCAATAAGGGCAGATAAAATGCGGTTTTTACTTATGTATTTTGCAACATCTGCTGTAGCTGCTGTGAGCAAAGCCCAATTAACACATATCATTAAAGGTACACCAAAAACTTTAAGACCTAAGTTCTCACCATAAGCATAAGTGCCAAAAATCAGTCCGAAATTAACACCTAAAGCCTCTGTGATAAAACCAATAAAAAAGGGAATAGCTAATGCAATAATTACATTAGGTTTTAATTCTTCTATATTAATAATTAAGATGATAAATGTTAATAACAAATTAAGCGGTGTCATGCTTAAAAACCAATCCGAATATTCATCGGAGAGTATTCCAAAAATTCCAGAAACGGTAAATAACCAAACCAGAAAAATTGAAAAATGAAGCTTAAAGGTTTTATCGAACATTAGTTGGTTTTTGCAATTAAATCTGAAACAATTTTACCAGACAATAAACATAGCGGAATGCCACCACCAGGATGTACGCTTCCACCACAAAAATAAAGATTCTTAATGCTAGATTTAAAATTTGGATGTCTTAAAAAAGCCGCGTATTTGTTATTGCTAGACGCACCGTACAACGCACCTTGGTAACTTTGCGTTTTAGACTCAATAGTTCTAGGGTCTAAAATAGCTTCAAATTCTATAAGTTCAGAGATGTCTTCGTTTAACCCTCGGCTTAACTTTTTAATAATGTTTTCTCGAGCCTGACGTATAATTTCATCCCAATCTTGGCCAGTATTACTTGGTACGTTAATCATTGTAAACCAGTTTTCACAGCCATCTGGCGCATCTCCTTTTTCGTCTTTACTCGTAATGTTGATGTAAACTGTTGGGTCACTATGCACCTCTTTTCTGTTAAAAATATAGTCGAACTCCGTTTTATAATCTTCAGAAAAGAAAATATTATGTAAATCTAACTGTGTAAATTCCTTTTTAATTCCCCAATAAAAAATTAATGCTGAGCTACTTCTTGGCTGATTTAATATTTTCTCTGGAGCTTTATGGTCTTTTAAAAGTTTACGATACGTTGGGACGATATCGGAATTTGAAACCACAATATCGCTAAGCACTTTATCGCCGTTAATTTGAATGCCAACAGCAATATTTTTATCTGCTAAAATGCGTTCTACTTTTGTATTAAAATGAAAGTCAACACCTATATCTTTTGCTAATTGAAACAAACTCATTGTGATAGAATGCATACCTCCTTTTGGGAAATACGTCCCAAAATATTGCTCCAAGTGCGGAATCATAGACATAATTCCAGGCGTTTGGTAAGGTGATGAGCCATTATACGTCGCAAAGCGGTTGAAGAATTGCACTAGCCGTTCGTCCTTAAGCATTTTACTATTATAAGCATCTAAAGTGGTATCGATGTCTAAACTGCCTACATTAAATACAGCCTTAAGCGTATCTTTTGAAAAATAGGTACTGAATTTATGAAGCGATTTTTCCAGAAAAAGAGACGCTGTTAAATCATACTTACGCTTACTTTGTTTGAAATACGTTTCTAAATCTTCGGCTTGAATATTGAAAGTGGATTCCGCGTTTTTTGCAAATTCCTTTTCATCTGCAACAGCTGAGAATGTTGTACCATCTTCATAGAAATAATTACAGACTACCTCTTTTTTCTTATACTGAAAATAGTTAGACATGTCTACATTGGCGACTTTAAATAAATCCTCTAAAAACTGTGGCATCGTAAATAAAGAAGGTCCCATATCAAAGCGGTAACCTTTTTCTGAAAATGCGGTAAGCTTTCCTCCAGGATAGCTATTAGCTTCATAAACCGAAACTTCAAGACCTTGAGCCCTTAAGCGAATAGCTGTAGCTAATCCCGCTATTCCTGCGCCTATGATGATAACTGACTGGTTTTTCATTGATTTGTAAAGATACAATGATTGAGCAATCTAATAAGGCTTCAAAAATGCTAAAATGTGTTAATAATCGAAGACACTTAGATTCAAAATAAAATACAACTTAAATTGTTGATTAAAGCCGTTTATTGACTTTGTAATTGTTTTAAACTAACTTCGTTTAACGTGAGATATAAATCATTACAATGATTCATATTATTAAAGTTGTAACCAATTTGAAAAACAACATTAATATTGTCGAAAAGCTACATAAAATATCCTATTGCATTTCACAAACAGTCTGAAAAACTGATTAATATAAGTGATGTTACCGATGCTAATAAAACGGATTTAATCTGTCTTGAATGTAAGGAGAATTTTGTTGCAGTCCGAAAACATCAAACACCACATTTTAAACATAAACCTAACTCTGTATGTAAAGGAAATGTTGAAACATATATTCATTGGGTAACCAAAGAGATTTTTAAAGAAATAAAAGAATTTGAACTTCCCGAAATATTTATAGACAACTTAACGGACAATCAAAGAGAAAAATTAGACTATGAAGTCAATAATCTAATTAAGAAAAAAGTTCCTGAAAATCTTCAGCTTAAATTTAAGAAAGACCTAAAGAAAAATATATCCGAAAGTGGGATTTTTCAAATAGAGCAAATAGAAATTGAAAAAGCATATAAAACATCTTTAGGAAATGTCAGAATTGATATTGTAACAACTATCAATAATCAAGAGTTATTTATTGAACCTTTTTTCACGAGTCAAATTGATGATTTGAAAAAAAGAAAAGTAGCACTTCTTGAAAAGCCAACTTTAGCAATCAACTTATTGTCATTCGTACATAGATTTGACTATAAATATAATCTTGAAAATTTGAAAAATTATGTAATATCTAAAAATAGTAAGTATTGGATATTTAATAGAGAAAAGAAAATTGAGAAATATAGATTAGAGTATTTAAATTATGTTTCAGAAGAAATTAAAAAGCAACAAAATGATTTCAAATTGAACAATTTAAAACTTAAAAAAATAACTGAATTAGAAAATAAGGTACAACAACTTGAAGAAAAGATTAGACCAACACAAGACGAAATATGGAAAGCAAGAGACGAAATCAGAAAAATAAAGAATGATATTGGAATTAGAGATTATGAATATTAAAAAAACTGGTTACAACAACGTGTATAAAACGTGTATAATTAACTGCTTTGTTCTTCTCTACTTGCGAAAATTCCTGCGGAATTTTCTCGGGTTCATAAATGTTTGTTAACTTAGTTGCTAAACCACGCAACGAGCCATACACAAAACAGTTAAACGAAATAAAAAAACAGCACAAAAAGTGCTGTTCGTTTTTAAAGATTTCTGCATTCGCAGAAATTTTTATTACCTCGAATAATTAGGTGCTTCCTTAGTAATCGTTACATCATGTGGATGACTTTCATTAATTCCACTAGCTGTGATTTTCACAAAGCGTCCAGTTTCTTTTAATGTATTTATATCCTTAGCACCACAATATCCCATTCCAGCACGTAAACCGCCGATGAATTGGTGGATGCTTTCAAACAATTCGCCTTTATACGGTACACGACCAACAATACCTTCTGGTACTAATTTCTTAATATCGTCTTCTACATCTTGGAAATAACGGTCTTTACTACCTTGTTTCATGGCTTCTACAGAACCCATACCACGATAAGATTTAAACTTTCGTCCTTCGTAAATTATAGTCTCACCTGGACTTTCTTTTGTTCCTGCTAAAAGAGAACCTAGCATAACCGTATCGGCTCCAGCAGCAATAGCTTTTGGAATATCGCCAGTGTATCTAATTCCGCCATCGGCAATTACGGGAACACCAGAGCCTTTTATTGCAGCAGCAACTTCTAAAACTGCAGAAAATTGTGGAAAACCAACTCCAGCAACTACTCGCGTTGTACAAATAGAACCTGGACCAATACCAACTTTTACAGCATCTGCACCAGCTTCTACTAAATATTTAGCTGCTTGGGCAGTGGCAATATTACCAACAACAACATCTAAATCTGGGAAATTTTTCTTTACCTCTTTTAATACAGTTACAACACCCTGAGTATGGCCATGAGCCGTATCAATAATTACGGCATCAACACCTGCCTTAACTAAAGCCTCTGCTCTATCGACAGCATCACCAGTAACACCGATGGCTGCTGCGACACGTAATCGACCATAAGTATCCTTATTGGCGATTGGTTTTTGGGTAACTTTAGTAATATCTCTAAAAGTTATTAAACCTACCAATTTATCGCCATCAACAATAAGAAGTTTTTCAATTTTATTTTCTTGAAGAATAAGTTCAGCGTCCTTTAACGATGTACCCTCAGGCGCCGTGACCAAATTCTCAGATGTCATGACCTCAACAATTGGCCTTTCGTTTCTGTGCTCAAAACGCAAATCTCTATTGGTGACGATACCTTTTAATTTTCCGTTATCATCTACAATTGGAATTCCGCCAATACTATGCTCTCGCATGGCATTTTTAGCATCAATGACTTTGGCATCCATCGGCAAAGTTACAGGGTCGATAATCATACCACTTTCTGCACGTTTTACCTTTCGTACTTTAGTAGCCTGCTCCTCGATAGTCATGTTTTTATGAAGCACGCCTATACCACCTTCACGCGCCATGGCAATTGCCATTCTGCTTTCGGTTACCGTATCCATCGCCGCAGAAACAATTGGAACATTGATAGTAATATTTCTAGTAAATTTTGATTGAATGTTGACTTCACGAGGAAGAACTTCGGAATAAGCTGGGACTAATAGGACATCGTCATAAGTTAGACCTTCTCCTAAAATTTTGTTGTTGTGTGCTGTCATGTCGCAATTATAAGATAATTGCATGCAAATTTACGCTTTTTATTTTAGTTTAAAATACTAAAGGAACGTTAAGTCTTTTTTGAATTAAAACGTAATTACTAATCGTGATACATCTTATTTAACGGCTTTAATTTTAATGATTTAGATAACAAAAACACTTCAATAACAATAATTAAAATATTGTAAATCAAATATTTATAAATTTTAACAAACTTTATTTTTATTTATTCTAAATAAATTTGGTCAAAGTCTAATTTGATTTTAAATTTGCAAACTGAAAAACAAATATTATTTTTAATCAGTCTAAATAAATGAAATTAAAACTTTCCTTACTACTATTTAGTTTTTGCACAATCTTATTCGCTCAAGAAAACAAAAACAATGAAAAAAGTAAAGATTCAATCCAAAAATTAGATGAAGTTATCATAAATAGTAATGTGATATTTGGTTCTAAGTATGTTGCAAAAAACAGAACAGGTTCAGCTTACTATATTTCGCCTGAAGAATTAAAAAAATATAATTATACAGACATAAATCGTGTGTTACGCTCTGTTCCTGGTGTAACCTTTTATGAAGAAGATGGCTTTGGTTTAAGACCAAATATAAGTCTTCGTGGTACATCACCTCAACGAAGTGCAAAAATATCTATTATGGAAGATGGTGTTTTAATTGCTCCAGCGCCTTACAGTTCGCCATCTGCATACTATTTTCCATCGGTGGCGAGAATGGAAGCCGTAGAAATTTTAAAAGGTAGTAGCCAAGTGCAATATGGGCCTTTTACAACTGGTGGTGCAATAAATATGGTTTCTGCACAAATTCCTGATGAATTTGGTGGTAGAATACTAGCTAATTATGGGGCATTTAATACAAGACAACTCCATGCAAAAGCCGGTGGACAAAAAGGACAGTTTGGTTATGTTGCTGAATTCTTAAATTTTGGTTCTAGCGGGTTTAAAGACTTACCTGACGACAGCCATACAGGTTTTGATATTAATGAATTACTAGCCAAATTGCGCTACAGCAGTAAGGCAGATGCTAAAATTCAGCAATATATTGAAGCAAAATTTCAATATTCTGATGAAGTATCAAACGAAACCTATTTAGGCTTAACAGAAGAAGATTTTGAAACAGCGCCGTTCTCTCGCTATGCATCTTCCCAAGATGACCAAATGGTAGCAGAGCATATGCAGTTTATGTTGACCCACGAGCTCAACCTAACTAAAAATTTCAGAATTACTACAAATGCATATTTAAATAAATTCAAACGTAATTGGTTTAAATTAGACGATGTTGTATTTAATGGTGATAAACAAGGAATTGCTAATGTTGTTGCTAATCCAACTGTATTTCCAGACCATATGGCAATTGTGAGAGGTGACATAAATTCTGGTGCTGATGCTTTATTGCTTAAGGCTAATAATAGAGAATATTATTCTACAGGTGTCCAAACCAAATTAGATTACCATTGGTATGGCGAAAATACGTTCCATGATTTAGAAGTTGGTGCGCGTTATCACTATGACGAAGAAGACCGTTTTCAATGGGAAGATGGTTATAGTATAATTGACGGACAACTCGACCGAACGTCTGAAGGTCCACGAGGAGCACAAGGCAACAGAATTAGCAGTGCTACTGCGTTTGCGGCATACGCTATGTATAAACTAAAATGGAATGACCTTACGCTTACACCTGGTTTACGTTACGAGAATATTTTACTAGAACGTGAAGACTTTGGAAGCTCTGACCCAACACGTGCTGGCGACAACTTATCTACAAGAGAAAACAAGGTTGATATTTTTATTCCAGGTATAGGTTTTAACTATGCTTTTACTGATAATGTTTCAGTTTTTGGTGGCGTACACAAAGGATTTTCCCCTCCAGGAAATTCGACTGGTGAAGAAGCTGAAGAGAGTATTAATTACGAAATAGGTTCGCGATTTACAATAGGTAAACTCCGCGGAGAGTTAGTTGGTTTTTACAACGATTACAGCAACTTATTAGGAAGCGATATCGCGGCGACAGGTGGCACAGGAAATTTAGACCAGTTTAATGCTGGTGAAGTTGAAGTCAGTGGTGTAGAGTTATTGTTAAACTATGAATTACTCCCAAACAACTCAACTTTTAAATTGCCTATTAGCTTTGGTTACACCTTTACTCATACCGAATTTTTAAATGCCTTTGATAGTGCAAACGGTATTTGGGGAGAAGTTGAAGTTGGTGACGAATTACCATACATACCAAAACATCAATTTAACGCTGCTATTTCATTAGAGCACACAAAATATGAATTGAATCTAAGTGGACGCTATAATGGCGAATTTAGATCACTTGCTGGAAATGGCTCAATACCTGATGCTGAGCGTGTAGATTCTAACTTTATTATCGATTTTTCAGCTAAATATCATTTCAACAAAAAGTTAAGCTTAACTTCTAATATTATTAACTTATTAGATGAAACTTACGCCGTATCTAGAGTACCAGCAGGCTTAAGACCGGGACATCCATTCGGTGCTAATTTAGGCTTAGAGTTTAAGTTTTAAAGATTGATGAACAACAGATAAAGCGTTACTGAAAAGTAGCGCTTTTTTTAATGGTACATTTTGAAGATTTTACTAGCTTCATTATAAGCGCTTTCAAAAGCCATAGCACTTAAATCGTGTGCTTTTTGCTGCGTGAAGTAAGACAGCATGCGTTCGGTTGGCATATTACCCGTAAGCTCATCTTTTGCCATTGGACAACCCCCAAAACCTTGGATAGCTCCATCAAAACGACGACAACCCGCTTTATAAGCTGCATCTACTTTTTCATGCCAAGTCGTTGGTGTTGTATGAAGATGCGCCCCAAATTCGATATTCGGGTATTTTGTGATTAAGTTTGAAAATAAATACGAAATATTTTCTGGATTAGAGCTGCCTATCGTATCGCTTAAAGATAATATTTTCACACCCATTTTAGCTAATTTTTCTGTCCACTCTCCTACTATATCTACATTCCAAGGGTCACCGTAAGGATTGCCAAAACCCATAGAAATATAAACGACTACCTCTTTGTTTGAACCT
Source organism: Winogradskyella jejuensis (assembly GCF_900129745.1). Taxonomy (GTDB): domain Bacteria; phylum Bacteroidota; class Bacteroidia; order Flavobacteriales; family Flavobacteriaceae; genus Winogradskyella; species Winogradskyella jejuensis. The sequence continues at coordinate 49,670 of NZ_FQWS01000001.1, forward strand.
TCTGCTATCTCTAAAATTTCGTCAAGTGTATCTACAGATTGTGCAATGGTTTTATGCGTGTTACGCATCTGGAAATTCTCTGAAATTGAAAACGGAAATCCCAAATAATCAATTTCTTGATGTTGTGATGCATCATTAGCACCACGAACATTGGCAATAATTGCTAATAGTTTACTCTTTGTTTTGCTTAAGTCTAATTGCGCTAAAACCTCTGCCGTGTCTACCATTTGAGGAATCGCTTTTGGCGATACAAAACTTCCAAAATCAATAGTATCAAAACCAACACGTAACAAGGACTGAATGTATTGCACCTTCTTCTCAGTAGGAATCCAATCTTTGATACCTTGCATAGCATCTCGCGGACATTCGATAAGTTTTACGTTCTTGTTCATTGACATCAAATATAAGATTTCGCCTGTCGATTTCATAGTCGTTATTCTACAGATATGAAAAAACGAATTCTCCTAAGAACCCAAACCATATTGCAAATCCTAAGAGACCTCCAACAAAACCAGAAACAATAAACGAGAACCTGTATTTTAAAGGGATGATTTTAAAAATGACCCATAACGAAATAAATACGCCGATAAGTAACATTATACTAGGTATAAGCCATTGATTAAATCCTAAATCTTGAGAAATAGCAAACTCATCACCATAAAACTCTTTTTGACCCAGGAGCAGGAAACCAAATACCGCCTGACAAAAGTTAAATATTTCACGTAGTATAAATAAAGCTAGGAATATTGATAGCCAATCTAATAGCTTAAATTCATAATCATTTTTTCTTCTATATAATAAAATTGAGAGTCCAATAAGCGAAGTCAGAATAGTTTGTAAAGGACCGCCAAGACTGATATATATACCATCGTTGTTATCTTGATTTGGATATTTTTCATCTAATCTTTCGTTTAGAATTTTTATTTTTTCCTTGACATCCTCAGGAAATGATTCATAGTCAAAATTATCATATTGTTCATAAAGATTTTTTAGCTCTAAGTAATTCTTATCTTGCCCGATTCCCTTTTCGTAATATGTCATACTATCATGATATAACTCTGTTTGATATCCATAGTATTTAGCAACCAAAACATGTCCCATTTCATGTAATTGTGTCCCAATAATTGTAAAGGCTATAAAAGCAATAACAATGGTTAATGAGAATTTTGGTAAAAACTCAAGTTTTAACATATCCCTAAACTAAAATAAAAATTGCAATACCAATAAATACTATAATCTGAAGCCACTTAAACACAACTCCAGAGTTTTTATGACTTAACGTATATTCTTTTATAAACCCAGCCATCAAAGCTATTGCCGAAAATATTATAAATGATACTAGAATAAACAATCCGCCAAGAACATAAAATTGAATAACTGTGTTTAAAGTATCACTAAACAAAAAAGCTGGAAAGAACGCTAAGAAAAAAATCGTCACTTTAGGGTTAAGTACATTCATAAAAAAACCTTGTATAAATAATTGCTTCAAGCTCTTCTTTGGTGCATTATCTGTATCAATAGAGATAGTATTACCCGATTTATAAACTTTATAAGCTAAATATAGCAAGTAAATAGCACCAAGAATTTTAATACCAAAAAAAAGATGTTTATTGGCCTTAATGATAGCAGAAATACCAAAAGCCAATAATGTGGTATGGATGATACATCCTGTCATTAAACCAACAACTGTTACTAAAGCGTGATTTCTACTATTAGTCAAACTTTGAACAAGTACATAAATATTATCTGGCCCTGGAGATATGGCTAGAGCAGCTGTTGCAGATATAAATAATAAGAGGGTGTCGTAATTCAAACTTTAAATTTTGGCTAAAATAAGGGAAAACACTTAATCAAAAAGTAATGAATAATTTATATTGTAGTAATAAACTTACATATTTATTTGTTTTGTCGTATTTTTATTGTTTTTAATAGTTAAATAGCTATTTTCGGCACTGTAAAAACTATCAACTAATGTCATTAAACATTTTCCCTAAGCAAATTTTGCTTACAGCAGTTGTTTGCTTATTAAACTTAACAATCTACGGACAAAGTAATGAATGTGGATTTCAATACACACCCGAAGCACAACAGTATTTTAATTCTATAAGACAAAAAATTAAACCGTTAGAGCAAGAATTTATACAGCAGCGCTTATCATCTAACTCAACTGTAATTACAGCAGTACCTATCAAAGCCCACATCATAAGAAGAACTGATGGAACTGGAGGACTTACAGTTACCGAACTCAATGATGCTATCACAGACATGAATGCCATTTATGTTGACGCAGGACTAGAGTTTTTCCTATGCGATGGTGTCAACTTTATTGACAATGATAACTTTTACAGTTACGAAACTGATGATGAAACTCAATTATTTGATAACCACAGTCAGGCCAATATCATGAATATTTATTTTGCTAATTCAGTTACTAGTTCCAGTAATGGCGGTAGCCTTTGTGGCTATGCGCGTTTTCCAGGTCCAGCTATTACAGAAAATATATTAATGGCTAATGGATGCGCTACTAATGGTAGTACACTCTCTCATGAGGTTGGTCATTTTTTTGCTTTATCTCACACACATGGGAATATTAATACGCCAGGTTCAACCAATGAATTAGTTGACGGGTCTAACTGTGACTCAACTGGAGATTTTATTTGTGATACACCTGCAGACCCCCAACTTGGTTATGGTAACGTGAACAGTAGCTGTATTTATACTGGTAGTACTCAAGATGCAAATAATGATTTTTATGCACCAGACCCAGAAAATTTAATGTCTTATTCTAGAAAAGAGTGTCGTACACAATTTTCTACTCAACAATTAGCTAGAATTAACGCTATCTATCAAACATCGAGAAATAATTTATCCTGTCCAAGCTTTAATGCAGACTTTACTGCCGACCAAACCCAAAGTTGCAATGCAAATCTTACTGTAAATTTCACAAATACTAGTACAAGTGCGACGTCTTGGTCGTGGGATGTCGATGGAGATAATATCGAGGATTATAATACCCAGAACGTAACACATACTTATAATGTAGCTGGAGACTACGATGTAGCGCTTACCATTTCGAATGGAGTCAATAGTATAAGTAAGATGAAATCTAACTACATTGATGTAGGTGCGCCAGAAATTAATACAGCTACTATTGAATTGACCCTCACACTTGATGACTGGCCAGATGAAACTACATGGCAATTTTTAGGCGAAAGCGGAGCCGTTCTATACTCCGGTGGACCTTATATTCAAGGTACAGATGATTTCACAACAAAGGTTGAAACGTTTAACATTGACCCGAGTTCTTGTTACTCTTTTGTAATTGCTGATGCATATGGAGATGGCATATGTTGTGCTGAAGGTAATGGATCTTATGAGCTAAGAGCAGATGACAACTCACTAATTGCAAGTGGTGGGTCTTATGGTTTTGGTACTACTGACAATTTTAGAAATAATAACAACTCACTCAACATAGATGTGTTTACAATTTCAACAATCAAACTTTTCCCTAATCCTTCTTCTGGAATTTTAAACATTCAATCTGAATATTTACCAGACTCTTATAGTATAATTAATACCTTGGGGCAAGTTTTAAGAACTTCAAAAGTAGGTGCTACTTCAGAATTTAGTGTAGACATAAGTGAACTTAAAGAAGGTTTATATTTCATTAAACTGACTAAAGGCAATGCTAATCAAATTTTGTCATTCATAAGAAATTAAATCTTATTAAATACATAAAAATAAAAAAGGCGTATTAACTACGCCTTTTTCATTATCTCTTTATTAATATTCTTTATAAGACTTGGTCCTTCATAGATAAAGCCTGTATAGATTTGAATTAAATCTGCACCGGCGTCAAGTTTTTCTAAGGCATCCTCCGCAGAGTGTATACCTCCAACACCAATAATCGGGAACGCTTTTCCGCTTTTTTCTGCTAAATATTTAATAACTCTAGTTGATTTAGTTTTAATCGGCTGACCACTTAAACCTCCATTACCAATTTCTTCAAGGCGCTTTTCTGAAGTTTTTAATCCTTCTCTATCTGTTGAAGTGTTACTTGCTATAACACCATCTAAATTGGTTTCTTGCACTAATTCTATAATCTCATCTAATTGTCCATCGTTAAGGTCTGGAGCGATTTTTAGTAAGATTGGTTTCTGTTTTTCAAAAGTTTTATTCGCTTTTTGAACTGCTTCAATTAACTCCAGTAGATAATCTTTATCATTCAGCTTGGCATGGCTTCCTACATTTGGGCAACTCACATTCAACACAAAATAATCAACATAAGGATGTAGCGCATTAAAACATTCTAAATAGTCTTTGGTATAATCTTCGGGTTTGGTTTGGGTATTTTTACCAATGTTTCCTCCGATAGCTAGCTGGCCCTTATTCTTCTTTAATTGTACGATTGCTGCTTCAAGACCTTCGTTATTAAAGCCCATTCGGTTTATGATGCCTTGGTCTTCTTTTAATCTGAATAGGCGTTGCTTTGGATTACCTTCTTGACCTTTAGGTGTTATCGTTCCTATTTCAATAAAACCAAAACCAAAATTTGCTAACTCATTATATAATACCGCATTTTTATCAAAACCAGCAGCTAAACCTACTGGATTCTTAAATTTCAATCCAAAAAGCTCTCGCTCTAGACGTTTGTCTTCAACCAAATACAAACTTCTAAAGAGTGCTTTAACACCCGGAATTTTAGATAAGTTTCTAATTAATGAAAATGTGAAATAATGAATCCTTTCAGGGTCGAAACGAAACAAAATTGGCCTTATAAGTGTTTTGTACATGCTTTGTGTGTTGCTGGGCAAAAATACGTCAATTTCAAACAAATAAAAAGAAACCAAACTTGCACTTGCACTATCCTTTTTCGTTCTCTATTTTTGAAGAAACCATACAATAATGATAGACAAACAACAACTCATAGAACGCTTTATTAGCTACGTTACCATAGATACAGAATCCGACCCAAAATCTGAAACCACACCAAGCACTGCCAAACAATGGGATTTGGCCAACAAACTAGTAGATGAATTAAAAGATATGGGTATGAGTGATGTCTCTATTGATGACAACGCCTATATTATGGCGACCTTGCCTAGTAACGTAGACCACGAAGTCCCAGTAATTGGATTTATTTCACATTTCGATACGACACCAGATTATACAGGAGCCAATGTAAAGCCTCAAATTGTAGAGAATTACCAAGGGCAAGATTTGGTGTTAAATGCTGAAGAAAATATTATTTTATCGCCAGATTATTTTGAAGACTTACTACTATACAAAGGACAAACCCTAATCACTACAGATGGCACAACGCTTCTTGGCGCAGATGATAAGGCTGGTATCACCGAGATAATGGAAGCCATGAAATACCTGATTATCAATCCACAAATAAAACACGGAACAATTAAAGTTGGCTTTACACCAGATGAAGAAATTGGCCGTGGTGCACATAAATTTGATGTTGAAAAATTCGGTGCCGATTGGGCATACACCATGGATGGTAGCCAAATTGGAGAACTAGAATACGAGAATTTTAATGCCGCTGGCGCAGTAATCAAAGTCAATGGAAAAATTGTGCATCCAGGCTACGCTAAAGGAAAAATGGTAAACAGCATGTATTATGCTAGTGAGTTTATCAATGCTTTACCAAGGCAAGAAACACCAGAACATACCGAAGGTTACGAAGGTTTTTTCCATTTATATTCAGTTAATGGCGAAGTAGAATCCACAACGCTAGAATATATTATTCGTGACCACGACCGCATTAAATTTGAAGCGCGTAAAGCGCTGATGCAAAAAATAGCGGATGACCTCAATGAAAAGTATGGCAAACCTGTTTTTGAAATAGAAATTAAAGACCAATACTACAACATGAAAGAAAAGGTAGAACCTGTAATGCATATTGTAGATATTGCCGAAGAAGCGATGAAAGCGTTAGATATTAAGCCGCTTATAAAACCTATTCGCGGCGGAACAGATGGCTCACAATTAAGTTATATGGGTTTACCCTGCCCTAATATTTTTGCTGGTGGACATAACTTTCACGGACGTTATGAATATGTGCCCGTTGAAAGTATGATTAAAGCTACCGAAGTGATTTGTAAAATTGCGGAGATAACGGCCATAAAATACCAATCCTAAAGCAATTACCGCTTGACTTCCTTATTTTAAAAAACTAACTTCGTTACATGTGCTGAACTTGTTTCAGTAACGACAAGAAACTTCAATTAAAACTGAATTTATCAAAGTCTTACTTGCAAGCTGAAAAAACAAATATGACAAAAATTCACCATCTAAATTGCGTAAAAATAGAATCACCAATGGGCTCTGCAGTTGGTCATTGCCTAGTAATTGTGGAAGATGACAAATTAGTGTTAATTGATGCTGGAATAGGACTATTAGAGTCAAAACAGCCAGAAGAAAGATTAGGAAAAGAATTAATTGAGGCCACTGGATTTGTTTTTGATGAAAAGTTAACTGCTATTAAGCAAATAGAAAAATTAGGGTTAAGCCCCAAAAATGTTTCGGATATTATCTGCTCACATCTTGACCCTGACCATATTGGAGGGTTGGTAGATTTCCCTAAAGCTAAGGTTCATGTTTCAAAAGAAGAGTACGAAAGTTTTAAAAGCGGAAACGAAAGGTATTTACAGCAACAATTATCTCATAAACCGGATTTAGAACTTTATAAAATAAATGATTCCGAATGGTTTGGACTTCCGGCAAGAAAGGTTGTGCTAAGCATACAGACAGAAGTATTCTTTATCCCACTCTTTGGACATACTCTAGGCCATTGTGGAATTGCTATTAAAAGTAATAATAAATGGACTTTTTACGCTGGAGACGCTTACTATTTAAGAGCTGAACTGGAAGATAAAAATCATCCTGTTGACCAATTAGCAACAATAAGAGCCGAGAATAACATTTTAAGATTAGAATCATTAGAAAAAGTAAGAAAAATTATAAAAAAGCATGGTGATGCAATTTCCTATTTTGGGTATCACGATCCAATCGAATTAAATCTTTCTGATAAATGATAACTCTAAGAGATGCAACTATTAATGACCTTTATCTAGTAAAATATTGGGATACCAAGCAACACATTAAAGATTGTGATCCAGATGACGAATGGAATTGGGAAGTAGAATTGAACAGGAATCCAAAATGGAGAGAACAATTAGTAGCTGAGTTAAATGGAGAACCAATAGGTTTTATACAAATCATTGACCCATATTTAGAAGAAACTAAATACTGGGGCAAAGTGGAAAAAAACAAAAGAGCCATTGATATATGGATTGGAGAGGAAAATAATTTAAACAAAGGGTATGGCACTACAATGATGAAACTCGCAATTGAAAAGTGTTTTAAAAACGAGTCAGTAGATGGCATATTAATTGACCCTCTAAAGTCCAACACTAAAGCCCATAGATTTTACGAAAGGCTTGGCTTTACATTTGTTGAAGAGAGAATTTTTGAAAATAGTGCTTGTTATATTTATGAATTACAACAAAATAGATTAAATCAATGAATTTCGAAATAAATAAATCAGTAGAAATCCTAGAAAGAACACCTAAAGTTTTAGAATCATTACTTAAAGGACTTTCTGAAGACTGGCTTTTTAATAATGAGGGCAAAAATACTTGGAGCCCATATGAAGTTTTAGGGCATTTAATATTTGGCGAAAAAACAGACTGGATTATTCGAATTAAAATAATCCTTAGCACATCAGAAAACAAAGATTTTGAGCCTTTTGAGAGGTTCGCCCACTTAAATGAGAATAAACACATCAACGAGTTAATTGATGAATTTAAAATTTTAAGATATAATAATTTGAAGATTCTAAAATCATTTATAATAACCGAAGAAAAATTGTCTCTCACTGGTGTGCATCCTGAATTTGGTAACGTAACTTTAAAACAACTGATTTCAACTTGGGCTGTTCATGATTTGGGGCATATTTCACAAATCACTAGAGTAATGGCAAAACAGTATACTCTTGAAGTTGGACCATGGATAAATTATTTAGGTATTTTGAAGAATAAAGCTAAATAAAAGCCAGCAGGTAACAATGGCTATAAGTAATTGCTTGTTCTTGCCTACTTCTGAAAATACCCGTGGATTTTCTATTCGGTTTTTATTTGATAAATTACGAGCTTAACCACGCAACTAATCTTATACAAAACCGATAGCGACACTTATTTTTTAAACATAACTAAATGAAAAAAGTCTACTCCGTTGAAGAATATATAGAAACTAACAGCCACTTTCAAAAAGAGTTGGAGTTATTACGGAGTATCGTTTTAAGTACTGAGCTTAACGAAGCTGTAAAATGGTCTGCACCTGTTTATGATTTAAATGGCAAAAATATTTTGGGTTTAGGTGCTTTTAAAAACCACTTTTGCATTTGGTTTTTTAATGGTGTGTTCTTAAAAGATGAGCATAATTTGTTAGTCAACGCACAAGAAGGTAAAACCAAAGCCCTACGCCAAATGCGCTTTGAAACGATAGATGATATAAACAAAAACCTCGTTTTAGCCTACGTAAAAGAAGCTATTGAAAATCAACGTGCTGGAAAAGAGATAAAAGTAGTGCGTAAAGGTAAAACAGTAGATATTCCTAAAGAGCTAAAAGCCTGTTTAAATAATGACCAAGATTTACAATTGGCCTTTAGCGCTTTAACTCCAGGTAAGCAACGTGAGTATTGCGAGTATATTAGTTCTGCCAAAAGAGAGGCTACAAAAGTATCTCGATTAGAAAAAATTACACCGATGATACTTAACGGTGTTGGGCTAAATGACAAATACAAAAATTGCTAATTCTTCGTTAAGCCCATAGACATCAACCTTACTATTCCATAATTTTACTGAAAAAGTAAAGTTATGTTTTACAAAGGCTATATTCTACTACTAAGTATTTTATCTACAGTTTCATTATACAGTCAAGATAAAATTTCGGCAGAAACCTACACCTATAAAAAAGGCGATTATAGTGGTATTGGCAAATGGTATATGGGTAGAGAAATTGCTTATGTCATGGGCTATCAAGGCATTGGTTGGTTAGAGCGCCCTGAACGTGAGTATGAAGAAAACACAAGTAAACTCATTAGAAACTTAGATATACAACCAAACGACGTAATAGCTGATATTGGAGCGGGCTCTGGTTATCATGTATTTAAAATGGCACCACTTGCTAAAAATGGGAAAGTATATGCAGTGGATATTCAAAAAGAGATGCTTAATGCCATACAACAAGAAAATAAAACACAAGAGTTAGATAATATCGTACTTATTCAAGGTACTGAAAAGAGCACAAACCTTCCAGAAGATTCTATTGACAAAATATTAATGGTCGATGTATATCATGAGTTTAGCTTTCCTATAGAGATGTTAGCGTCAATGAAAAAGGCGTTAAAACCAAACGGAGAAATATATCTTATCGAATATAGAGCTGAGGACGATAACGTACCGATGAAACGCCTTCATAAAATGAGCGAAAAGCAAGCTATTAAAGAGTTTGAAGCCGCAGGTTTTAAACTTTTAAAAAATATATCTAATCTACCCTGGCAGCATTGTATGATTTTTATAAAGTCTTAATACGACAAAAGCCACTTTTTCAAGTGGCATTTTTATTTTTAATTGCTAACCGTAGTTATTTCTTAACTACGGGAGCATTAAGTTTACTACTCATTTCCATAGAAATTGCAGAACGGTCAAATTTAATTTTTCCAGCTAATGTTTCTATAACACAGCTATTATCTTTATCGTTTAACTCTGCAACTTTTCCATGCATACCACTTTTAGTGATTACTCTATCTCCACGTTTTAGAGCAGAAGCAAAAGCTTTCTCTTTCTTTGCGCGTCTCATCTGTGGTGCAATCATAAAGAAATACACTACAGCAAACATGGCTATAAATGGTAAAAATGAACTTATACCTTCTCCCATTAATTCTAATTAATCGTGGTTATGACCTTCGTGACCTGGTCTTGTACTAGATTTTTTTGGCTGAGCTTGTAAGATACTTGATGTACCTGTAGCAGTTGCCTGAGCTGGAGTCTTAGCATTTGGGTCTTTTTCTACAAAAGCCGTAATCTTAACTTGCTCATTACCTTTAGCTGTATTGGTAGTCATTGTAACTGCTTTAGTTACTTTGTTACCATTACCTTTACCATTAAACTTCACTGTAAACTCGCCTGTCTCTCCTGGTGCTACTTGCTTAGTGTAGTTAGATGGTACTGTACAACCACATGTACTCTTTACATTACTCACAACTAACATAGAGTTACCAATGTTTGTGTACTTAAATGTAGTTTCAACTGGTGTACCGTTTTCGATAGTACCAAAATCGTGAGTTTCTTTGTCAAACTTAATTACAGGTAAATTTCCTGCATTAGCATCACGTTCAGCAGCTAGAGCTACATTCTCAGAATTCACTTTACTTGCTGCATCTTCTTTACATGATGTAAAGGCTATCAGACATAATGCACTTAGTCCTAAAATTACTTTTTTCATCGCTGTATTTTTAAAATTATTTATGAATATTATTTATCTAGCGCCAAATGTAATAATATTTTCAAGGAATAAAAACTTTTAATACACACTTAACACATAAGAAAACATAAGTAAAACGCTAGTTTTACATCAATCCTCTACCCACTTTATTATGAATATTGTTCTCCTTATACTCCTTTACAATTTTATCTAATATCCCATTGATAAACACACTACTCTTTGGTGTGGAATATTCTTTAGCGATTTCTAGATACTCGTTTATAGTCACTTTTACAGGAATTGATGGAAATTTCTGAAACTCGCAGATAGCCATTTGCAACAATACACCATCTAAACTCGCAAGTCGCTCTGCGTCCCAATTGGTTGTCTTTGCTGCAATTTCTTCAGTGAACTTGGTACTGTTTAATAATGTTTTGTATAACAAGTCTTTAGCGAAAGTTTTGTCGTCTTCGTCTTTATACAACTCAGCAATTAAATGTGTTTCTGGTTTGGTGAGTTTTAATTTGGTGAACTTTTTTATAATCGCGGTATTTACAACTGGCAAATCGTCAACCCAAGTAATTTGTTTGTCTTCAAAATAATCGAAAAGCTTATCGTTAGGTGCTATAATTTCAGCATAGACATCAATCATAAAATCTTTGTCTTCTTTTAAGTCTGAAGGTCCTTTAGCCATATATTCTTTATATAAATCGCTTTCAAAGATGGATTTGTAAATGACATCTACATACTCAAAATCTAAATCCCAAAAATTAAGTTTTCGCTTCTCAATAACTTCTTTTAGCATTGTGTTATTGCTGATAAACTCGAGTACAGCATTGTCTGCAAACTTTCGGTTAGGATTAATATCCTCCTGAGTTGCAAGCATTTTTTTTTGAGATAATTCTAACTTGGAATTGGCTTTCTTTTGTAACTCAATCATTAAAGCCATGATGGCATAATAGAGGTCAGACATCTTGTCTATACTGTTGTAAAGAAACTTTTCGTCTTTTTTAAAATCATCACTCTCAGTACCTTTAAAAGCGAATAAAGATTGCATAACTTTAATACGAATGTGTCGTCGATTGAGCATATGTAAAGAACTTATTTTTAAACCATTAAAAAGGTGAAACTAATATTTAGTTTCACCCTGCAAAAATAGTATTTCTAACTATTCTAAAAAATTATTTAGCGTTTTCTCTTCGTCTTGTTTCTATGCGTTCTTTAGCAATATTAAGAGCCGCATTGTGCGTTGTTAACTTGTTAGCTTTCGCTCGGTCTAAAATTTCTAAAGTTGTATTGTAGATGTTCTCTGTTTTACGCATTATTTCAGCACGGTCGTAGTTTTCTAGTTCGGCAAAAACATTGATAATTCCACCAGCATTAATTAAAAAATCTGGCGCATAAACAATACCTTTATCTTGAAGTAATTTTCCATGCTTCACCTCATCGGCTAACTGATTGTTGGCTGCACCTGCAATAATATCTGCTTGTATTTTATGGATGGTATCGTCGTTAATTGTCGCTCCTAAAGCACAAGGCGCGTAAATATCCATATTCTCTGAATAAATATCATGACCACCATAAATCGTAGCACCGTATTTATTTTTTACTTCTTCCAAACGTTCTTGGCTAATGTCTGCAATAGTTACGTTTGCACCTTCGTTGACCAAATGCTCTACTAAAGCTTCGCCAACATTACCAATACCTTGAACAAATACATTCTTATCTTCTAAAATATCAGAACCATATCTAAACTGCGCAGCAGCTTTCATGCCCATAAAAACACCATAAGCTGTAATTGGAGAAGGATTTCCTGCACCTCCTTTGCTTTCAGAAATTCCAGTAACAAAAGGCGTTACTTCTCTTACTGTATCCATATCTTCAGTAGCCATCCCAACATCTTCTGCAGTAATATATCGTCCGCTTAAAGAATGAACAAACTCACCAAAACGTCTCATTAACTCAGGTGTTTTTTGTGTTTTAGCATCGCCTATAATAACGGCTTTACCACCACCAAGATTCAATCCTGTAATAGCAGATTTGAAGGTCATTCCCCTAGACAAACGTAACACGTCATTTAATGCCTCCCATTCACTATTATATTGCCACATTCTTGTACCTCCAAGCGCAGGTCCCAAAACTGTGTTATGTATTCCTATTATTGCTTTTAAACCAGTATCTTTGTCATTGCAAAAAACGATTTGCTCGTGATTATCAAATGATAATTGACCAAAAACTGGGTCAGCTTTTACCAAATCTTTTGCGTCTATAACGTCTGTTGTCATGCTTAATTTTATTTAGTGCTGTTACAGAATATTTAAAAACAGCGTGCAAAAATAAATTTTTATTAAAGCATTAGCAAAATATTAACTGAAAAATAGGATTATAACAATAGCTTTGTACTCTTTTACTTTCAATGAAAGCCTTAAAACATCTTAACAAATACTTCTACAAATATCGATACAGACTTATTGTAGGTATTATCATAACTATAATAGCAAAGATTTTTGCACTCTTTACGCCACGTCTCATCGGTGCTTCTATCAATGTTATTTCAGAGAAATTTAGTGGTACCATATCGCAAGAAGATTTTGAAAGTCAATTAATAACAAATATCATTTATCTCATTGGAGCAGCTATTATTGCTGGCTTATTTACTTTTTTAATGCGACAGACCATAATCAATGTCTCAAGATATATTGAGTTTGATTTGAAAAACGAAGTTTATAAGCATTACCAAGTACTTTCACTTAGTTTCTATAAATCTAACCGTACTGGAGATTTAATGAACCGTATTAGCGAAGATGTTGGTAAAGTACGTATGTACGCTGGGCCAGCAATTATGTATACTATAAATACGGTCACGCTTTTTACAGTCGCATTAACACAAATGATTAGTACAGCACCAAAACTGACCATGTATACCATGTTGCCTTTGCCTATACTTTCTTTCATTATATATAAGCTGAGTCGACTTATTAACCACAGAAGTAAAATAGTTCAAGAGTCTTTATCAGGACTATCTTCATACACGCAGGAACAGTTTAGTGGTATTTCGGTAATTAAATCCTACACCATTGAGCCAAGTGTTAATAATGAATTTGAGATACTTTCTTCAGAAAATAGACAGAAGCAAATAGACTTAGCCAAAGTACAAGCGTTTTTCTTCCCGCTAATGATTTTGTTGATTGGCGTAAGTAACCTACTGGTTATTTTTATTGGCGGAAAGCAATACATCGATGGCGAGATTGAAAGTATTGGAACAATTGCTGAATTTATTATTTATGTGAATATGCTAACGTGGCCGGTTGCAACAGTAGGCTGGGTAACATCTATAGTACAGCAAGCTGAAGCCTCGCAGAAACGTATTAATGAATTTTTAGAGCAAGAGCCAGAAATAAAAAATACAGTTGATGAAGCTACCGCTATTGAAGGTAGAATAGAATTCAATAATGTAAGCTTTACCTATCCAGACACTAATATCACAGCACTTAAGAATGTTAGCTTTCAGCTTGAAGCTGGTGAAAAGCTAGCCATTCTTGGTATGACAGGTGCAGGCAAATCAACAATACTAGATTTAATTGGTCGACTTTACGATACACAAGAAGGTGAAATTAAAGTGGATGATAAGCTTATCACCAATATCAACTTATTCAACTTAAGAGAAAGTATTGGTTACGTACCACAAGATGCCTTCTTATTCTCAGATTCCATTAAAAACAACATCATGTTTGGGAAAGAGGATGCTACTGAAGAAGAAGTCATCGAAGCTGCAAAAAATGCTAGGGTACACAAAAACATTATTGGATTTAAAAATGGTTATAATACCATTCTTGGTGAACGCGGTATTACACTTTCGGGAGGACAAAAGCAACGCGTCTCTATTGCCAGAGCCATAATTAAATCTCCAGATATTTTATTACTCGACGATTGCTTATCCGCTGTTGATACGGAGACCGAAGAAAAAATACTGAAAAACCTCGAACGTATCTCTCATAACAAAACAACGATTATTGTTAGCCATCGTATTTCTTCAGCTAAGAATGCAGATAAGATAATTGTCTTAGACGAAGGGAGAATAATTCAGTCCGGAACTCACCAAACCCTCAAGAAAACAGAGGGTTACTACAGAGATCTCTATCTTAAACAACGCTCTGAAAAAGAAATGTAACTATTTGTTGGTTACTTTACTTTTTTTTTAGATTTTTGGATGGAATTAAAAACTCAAATCCAAATTATGAGCGATTACGAAATGATGGACAAAGAAGAGATATACTCTAAAGTATTACGTGCAGGACGCAGAACTTATTTCTTTGATGTACGAGCTACTAAAGCAGGAGACTACTATTTAACTGTAACAGAAAGTAAGAAGTTTACTAACGATGATGGATCTTTCCATTACAAAAAGCATAAAATTTACTTATACAAAGAAGATTTTATGGAGTTTAGAGAAATTTTAGGTGAAATGACAGATTATATCATTAACGAAAAAGGAACTGAGGTTATCAGTGAACGTCACCAAAAAGATTTTAAAAGAGAAGACAACGACTTTGTTTCACAGGAAGCTAAAACTCCTGAAGACACAGCAACTGAAAACTTTACGGATATCAGTTTTGATGACATTTAGAACACATCTTGTTAAATAATATTAAAAACCGTTACAGCAGTAGCGGTTTTTTTATTTTTATACTTTTAAGAAAACTAACCAACTCACATTTTATGCGTCGTATTTTATTACTCGTTTTAACTGTTTTAACAACAGTTTCATTTTCTCAGAATCAAGTTGACCTATCGTATTATTTACCTCAAGATGTCACTTACAATCCAAATATACCAACTCCAAAAAGTGTTATCGGACACGAAGTTGGCGAGTGGCACATTACACATGATAAGCTTGTACAGTATATGTATGCTTTAGCAGAAGCATCTGACCGTATTTCAATAGAAGATAGAGGAAAAACATTTGAAGACCGACCACTTCTACTGTTGACAATTTCTTCTCCAAAAAACCTAAGTAATATTAAAAATATTCAAAAGGCGCACGTTGATGCTACGCAATCAGATAATGCATTCACAGACAGACCTATTGTTGTTTATCAAGGTTTTTCCATACATGGAAACGAGCCAAGTGGCTCTAATGCTTCATTAGCGGCAGCGTATTATTTAGCAGCAGCTCAAGGACAAAAAATTGATGACTTATTAAAGAATACAGTAATATTGTTTGACCCATCTTTTAATCCTGATGGTTTGCAACGTTTTGCTTATTGGGCAAATACAAATCGTAGCCAGAATCTTAATCCAGACCCTAATGACAGAGAATATAGTGAGGTTTGGCCAGGTGGTCGTACAAATCACTACTGGTTTGACATGAATAGAGATTGGCTACCTGTACAATTACCAGAGTCGAGAGCGCGTATTAAAACATTTCACGATTGGATGCCAAATATCTTGACTGACCATCATGAAATGGGAACAAATTCTAGCTTTTTCTTTCAACCAGGGATTCCGTCGCGTACACATCCATTAACACCACAAATGAATCAGGATTTAACTAAGCAAATTGCAGCATATCATGCAAAAGCTTTCGATAAAATTGGTTCTTTATATTATTCTGAAGAAAGCTTTGATGATTTTTACTACGGCAAAGGCTCAACATTTCCAGATATTAATGGCGGAATTGGTATTTTGTTTGAACAAGCGAGTTCTAGAGGACATATCCAAGAAAGTGATAATGGTTTACTGACATTCCCGTTTACTATTCGCAATCAGTTTACGGCTGCATTATCTACTCTTGAAGCAGCAAATGCTATGAGAAAAGATATTTTGAGCTATCAATCTAATTTCTTTAAAAATTCCCGAAGTGAGGCTAAAAAAGAAGGAAATAAAGCCATTGTTTTTGGTGACGAAAAAGATGCTGCACGAACGTATCACATGGCTGAAATTTTGAATCGTCATAACATTAAATTCCACGAAGTTGATAATGATTTTGAAGCCGATGGCAAGCGCTTTAAAAAAGGTTACAGTTATATTGTTCCTAAAAATCAAAACAACACACGGTTGATTAATGCGATGTTTGAAAAACGAACCACCTTTCAAGACAGTTTGTTTTATGACATTTCGGCTTGGTCATTTCCGTTAGCATTCAATTTAGATTATACAGAAACTACTACTGCAAAGGCTGGTAAAGTTGTTTCAAATTTACAGTTTAAAACTGGTGGTGTTTCCTCTAAAAGTGATTATGGTTATTTGGTAGAATGGCACGAATATTATACTCCAAAATTCTTGTATGCCTTATTAGACAAAGGCATTCGCGCTCGTGTGAGTCAAAAACAATTTAAAGCTAACGGAAAGTCGTATGATTACGGAACCATTATGATACCTGCACAAAATCAAGATAAATCAGCTTCAGAAATTTATACCATATTGAATGACTTAGCAAAGGAAAGTCATTTGTCCGTTGATGCCGTCTCAACTGGACTTAATGACGGTATTGACCTTGGAAGTAACAATTTTAGACCATTAGAGTTACCCAAAATAGCCTTACTAGTTGGTGATGGAATGACCTCGTACGATGCTGGTGAAATATGGCATTTGCTAGATACGCGCTATGATATTCCTGTAACAAAACTAGATACTAAAAATTTCTCTAGAGCAGATATAAGTAGATACAATACCATAATTATGGTTAATGGTTCTGGTTTAAATGAAGGGAACACTAAAAAACTTCAATCTTGGATTACCAGCGGAGGGACACTCATAGGTTACAGACGTGCGCTCAACTATCTCAACAGTAAAAAACTTTTAAAAATCGAATTCAAAAAACCAAAAGTTGTTGCTAAGAATATTTCGAGAGAACAAGCGAGCGATTTTAGAGGCGCTCAAGTGATTGGTGGTGCCATTTTTGAAGCTAAACTTGACCGTTCGCATCCAATAAATTTTGGGTATAAGAATGATAAATTGCCAATGTTTAGAAACACAACGTTGTTTGTAAAACCTGATAAGAACAGTTATAACAATCCTATTCAGTATACCGAAAACCCATTGTTAAGCGGTTATATTTCTAAGCAGAATTTAGATAGTATTTCTAAAACTGTTCCATTGAAATTAGGAAATTATGGTCGTGGAAATATTGTGGCTTTTACAGATAACACCAACTTTAGAGCCTTTTGGTATGGCACAAACCGATTATTGATGAATGCGATTTTCTTTAGAGAAGATTTATGATTAGTAAAAAGTGTAAAGTTCGAGTTCTTTTTACTTCACACTTAAAACTAATTTACTGTAGAGCCATTCTTCACCTGCGTTTCAGGCGACAATAAAAAAACATCATTTTCCTTAACTGCTCCCATAACTAAGCATTCACTCATAAACTTAGCAATTTGCTTTTTAGGGAAGTTGACCACTGCAACTATTTGTCTATCTAATAAATCTTCTTTAGTATAAAGTGTTGTGATTTGTGCTGATGATTTTTTGATACCTAGCTCTCCAAAATCTATAGTTAACTTATATGCAGGGTTTCTAGCTTCAGGAAAATCATTCACGTCAATAATTGTACCTACACGTAAATCTATCTTTGTAAAATCCTCGAATGTTATTATCTTATCCATAAACTAAAACTACAAAAATTATGGCACTAACGCCCTCAAATATGTTACCGTTGGGTACAAAAGCTCCCGACTTTAAATTAATTGATACTGTAGACGATAATCTAAAATCATTAAACGAACTTAAAGGTACTAAAGGCACCTTAGTCATGTTTATTTGTAATCATTGTCCTTTTGTTATCCATGTAAATAAGGCACTTGTGAGCCTTGCAAAAGACTATAAATCTAAAGGTATAAACTTAATTGCTATTTCTAGTAATGACGTAGAAAATTATCCTCAAGATGGTCCGCAGCAAATGAAACAACACGCCAATAAAAACGGTTATATTTTTCCCTACTTATACGACCAAACTCAAGATGTTGCAAAAGCTTATGATGCAGCTTGCACACCAGATTTCTTTTTATTTAATAAAGATTTGAAACTTGTCTATACTGGTCAATTAGATGATTCTAGACCAGGAAATAATGTTCCAGTAACGGGGAAAGATTTACGCTCAGCTATAGATGCTCTTATAAATGGAGAATCTATAAACCCAAATCAGAAACCAAGTATGGGCTGTAATATTAAATGGAAAAGTTAGTTACTTTCTTAATCCATTAAAAAAGTCTTGATAGTCTTAAACGCTCTCCTTTTGGGAGTCAGGTCGTAACCTGTTTATGGAAGTAAAATACAACCTTTTAGTTTAAGATTACCAAGACTTTTGTAGTAACCAACCTTTAATTTATTTCTTATCTAATTACCTCTTAGCTGAAAGTTAATAGGAATGCTATAAGGAACACCTACATTTCTATCTCTTTGCTTACCAGGTATCATTTTTGGTAATAAGCCTATAATACGTTCTGCTTCAGTCTCTAATAATTTATCTGGACCTCTACTTTTTATTTTTGCAATATGTCCATTTTTATCTATTAAGAAAAATACGTAAACTTTACCTGTTATTCCTAAGTCTTCAGCAACTTGAGGATACTTAAAATTCTCCTGTAAATGCTCAGTAATTTTTCTCTGGAAACAAGCTCTTAATTGATCATTATTCCCTTTACAACCAGGAAAAGTTGGTACACGCTCAATAACCGCAAAAGGTACTTCTATATCTTCCTCAACCTCCTCAACTTCAACGTCCTCAACCGCTATTACAGGCTCAATAATATCATCTTGTCCTATCTCTGTACTTTCTAATACCGTCTCTTCAATCTCAGCTACATCTTCTACAACTTGTATTGCCTCGGAAACAATATTTTTAGGAGGTGGCGGCGGTGGTGTGATTTCTATATTTGTAATAGGTATATCTTCTTCCAACTGCTCGCTAAGCATTAAAATATCTGACTCTGTTAATGTCTTGTCATAGGTTTTGTACTCAAACCCAAAATAAGTTAACAGTAACATAATGTTAAGACCAACAGCAAAAAACAAGCTGCTATTTCTTCCTACATCGGCTCTGGGATTCTTTTTTACTTCCATGATTTCTAAATTTTATACTTTAAAGCTACTGAGTATAATTCAGAAAAAGTATGACAAATGTCATGCGGAAGAAAACGAGCTCTTATTACCTATAAATTATCCAATTGATTATCTGTCCCTTTTTCGCTAATTGTCCAGAAGAAACCGACAAAGAAAAATTGGTCGGCAGCTGGTGTTAAAGCCCTTCTACTAAAATTACCATTGGCATTTTGTGTATTGGCATACTGATATCCATTGATGTTATTAAAGCCAAAAACATTATTAACAGAAAAATATAGAATCTTTTGTTGACTTATAAGATAGGCCCAATTAATGCTAATATTATTAAAACTCTTTGTGCGCTCTCCTAAAAACTGATTAGTATTTGGGTCTGTATACGGACGACCCGATGCATGAACATAATCGAGTCCTATTTGGCTTTTTAAGCTCTCAACCCAATATTTACCAACTATTGAAAAGTTATGTTTACTGGCAAAGTTAGGTTGTGCAGCTGTTGGGAAATTACGGTCGTTGCGTTGTGTATCTAAAAGTGAATAACTCACCCAATAATCTAGATTTTTGATGCTT
Organism: Winogradskyella jejuensis; assembly: GCF_900129745.1. Classification (GTDB taxonomy): domain Bacteria; phylum Bacteroidota; class Bacteroidia; order Flavobacteriales; family Flavobacteriaceae; genus Winogradskyella; species Winogradskyella jejuensis. The sequence continues at coordinate 69,797 of NZ_FQWS01000001.1, forward strand.
GTATTGTCTCTCCAAAATATATCTAATCCCTGAGCGTAACCATCACCGTTAGAATTGAAGTTACTATCAAAGCTTTCAAACTCTGTGTCAAACTTTACTAAGTTATCATAATCTTTTCTGTATAATTCTGCTCTAAAGATTCGCCCTTTATTGACATATTGGTAATTAAAAATGTAATGCGATGTCATTTGAGACTCTAAATCTTGAGTAAACTTTAATGAGGCTGCACTCGGATTCTGATAGAAATTACCATATGCTAAAGATACTTGTGAGTTTTCTGAGACTTTGTATGCTAATGCAGCACGAGGTGCCACATTTAGGCTTTCAAAAATTGAACTATAATCCCCACGTACGCCAACCTTTAAGGCCAAATCTTTAGAAAATACCAAATCAGCTTCGGCAAATCCTGCAGTGATATTATTTTTAAAACCATAAGAATCAGAAATAGATGTATTTGAAAAATCCTCATTAAAATCTGTTAAGAACTGTTCAACTCCAAAGTTGAGCTTAAACCTGCTGTTAAAACGTTTCTTCAACTTTAGCTTGGCATGAAAAGAGTTTTCGATATTATTAATGTCGTTTATTTCCACTCCTATTTTATTATTCGCATGCGTATAACTCAAACCTGTTACAACACTCCAATTATTATCTAGTATACCTTTATAAGAGGTATTTGTGTAGAAGTTTTTGTTATTGAGCTTAAACTGTAGACCATCAGCTTCATTAATATCTTCTTGAGTTAGTTCAAAATTAGTTGTGTCAAAAGCAGCATAGAATTTAAGTGTTCCGTTTTCAAACTTACGTCTGAATACAGCTTCGCCTTGTGCAGCTTCAAAAGGTTTTTCCCAATCATTTCTATCTTGATAAACTGCTAAATACGGTGCTAGATTTATATAGTTAGCATTTACGCTAAGTGATGATTTTTCCCATTTCTGAGTGTTTCCTAAAGACGCTCCAACAGACATAATACCAATATCTGTCTTTTCTTGGTCTGGCTCGTCTATTGTGTTTAGTAATAAAACACTTGATAGCGCTTGTCCATATTCTGCTGAATATCCTCCAGTAGAAAAAGTAATACCATCGAATAAGAAAGGTGAATAACGGCCTCGCGTAGGCAAGTTATTTGTCGTTGGCGTGTAAGGCGTAAACACACGAATACCATCTATAAAAATCTGAGTTTCGTCTGCATTTCCACCACGCACAAATAAGCGTCCATCTTCAGCATTATTAGACGTTCCTGGTAAAGTTTGTAATGCCCCTACAAAATCGCCAAGAGCACTTGCTGTTGTCACTACGTCTAGAGGCTTTAAAACTGAAACTTTACTATTGTCATTGGCTTCAAAAGTTCCGGCAGATAACACTACGGTATCTAAAGCATTAACATCTTCACGAAGTTTAATCTCTAATTTGTTTAATAAAGACACATCTAAGGTTAGTGACTTTGTTTCATAAGATAAAAATGAAACTACTAAAATTTGTGTACCAGTTTCTACCGTAGAGAATAAAAACTTCCCTTCTTCATCTGTTGTCGCGCCATCATATGTACCATCGAGATATACATTTGCTCCAACAATACTGTTTCCTTTGGAGTCGATAACTTTTCCTGATATGCTTGTTTGTGCTTGGCTGATAAGACTAAAACACAGAATTAAAATAAGATTGATGATTCTCATAATGGTTAATTTACTGTTCGTGATTTAATTGATAAGACAAACTTCCCTCCTTTTTAAAGATTAAAGAATTAATAATTACCGAACTGTAATAATCTTATGACGAATTGCATTTTTGAATTCTCAATTGAAATAGAATTTATTTTAAATTTTCAGTCTAAAAGTGTAACATAACTATATCTTTGAATACTTACAGAGTAACTAAATCAACCACCAAAAACTATTGAACAAAGAACTTGAACATAGCTTTGTAGAGCAGCTTCAAAAACACCAGAATATTGTGCATAAAGTTTGTAGGCTTTATACCAATAATCAGGATGCGCACAACGACCTATTTCAGGAAATAACGATTCAGTTATGGCGCGCCTATCCAAAGTTTAGAGGCGATAGTAAGTTTAGTACTTGGATGTATCGTGTAGGGCTTAATACCGCCATTACATTATACAGAAAGACTAAACGTCGTATACAAACTGATGATTTTGATGCCTACCAATTTAAAATCAAAGCAGAAGAATACGATAGCACAGAAGAAGAACAATTAAAGCTGTTGTACAAGGCTGTACACCAGTTAAACGACATAGAAAAAGCGCTGGTCTTTTTGTATCTTGAAGATAAAGATTACAGAGAAATTAGTGAAACCCTGGGTATAACTGAGGTTAATGCACGAGTAAAAATGAATCGTGTAAAGAAGAAATTAAAAGCAATATTAAATCCGTAAGACTATGGATGAATTAGAATTATTAAAAAAAGATTGGCAGCGCGATGCGGTAGAGTATCCAGAGCTATCTTATGATGAGATTTATAAAATGTCTCATTCAAAATCGTCGAGTATTGTAAAATGGATATTTTACATAGGACTTATTGAGTTTGCCTTTTGGTTTGTAATATCACTAGGTTTAAAAGCATTTGGATATGGTGAAGAAATTAAAAAACTAGAGTCGAGTACGATATTTGTTATACTAGCTGTAATTAGCTATGCAGTTCTATTATACTTTCTGTATAAATTCTATATGAATTACAGAAATATATCTACTACCGATAGTGCACGACGCTTAATGAAGAATATTTTAAAAACTAGAAAAACGGTTAAGGCTTACGTTATTTTTAATTTAGTCTTTTTGGTTATTGCTACTTTTTATGGTGTTTACTTTTCCCTCCAGAACGATGAAGCTTCTAAATCAATGGTAGATGCGGCAGCAGCAAATGGAGAAATGTTTAAGTTCTATGCTGGTATTATACTTGTAACGTTACTATTACTAGTTATAACTATAGGTTTTTTACTCTTATTCTATTGGTTGATTTATGGTTTATTACTAAAGCAACTCAACCAAAATTATAGAGAGTTAAAGAAGCTAGAAATCTAATATAATCGAGTATGACATTGCTAAGAAAAATTTCAAGCCCAAGTTTTGTTTTACTTTCTTTTATATCTCTATATGTCCTAGGAAGCTCAAATATATTTTCAGCGCATCCAAGTCAGTTTTCAAACCTAATTACAGCTGACGTTTTACTTACTATACCGTTTGTTTATTTAATCCTTATCAGGAAAACAGATATCCCAAAATTTACCGTAGTACCTGTTACCATTATTGGTGTTGTTTTGGCTTCTTACATTATTCCCACAGAACATCAAACCGTATTAAGATTATTCAAGACATGGGTGTTACCCATAATAGAATTGGGAATAATTTCTTTTGTCTTATTTAAAGTCGTAAAAACAATTAAGTACTTTCATTCTATAAAAACTACTAAGACAGATTTTTTCGACTTATTGAAAAAAACTAGTTCAGAAACGTTTTCAAAACCTATTTCTATTTTTCTAGCAACCGAGATAGCCGTTATTTATTATGGCTTTATTTACTGGAAGAAAAGAGCATTAAAACCGAACGAGTTTACTTATCATAAAACCAGTGGTAGTGTAGGCTTATTTATTGCTTTTATTCTAATTATTGCAGCAGAAACCATTGGCTTACATGCTATTTTATTAGAATCTAAACCTACAATAGCTTGGATTTTAACTATACTAAGTATCTACTCACTAATACAAGCACTTGGTTTTGTAAAATCCATATTAAAGCGACCTATATCCATAGAAAACGATAAACTTTATCTGCGCTATGGTATAATGAAAGAAAGCATTGTAGATATTAAAAACATAGACAAAGTAGAAATTACGTCGAAGGATTTGGAAGAAAAATCTGAAACAAAAAAATTATCACTACTAGGTAATTTAGAAAGTCACAATCTAATTTTGCATTTTAATGAAGAACAAACTATGACTAGTTTATATGGAATGACAAAAAACTACAAAAGTTTAGCTATAAGTATTGACCAAAAGGAGTGTTTTAAGTCTGAAATTGAAAAAGTACAACAAATGCTTACCAATCTCTAAGCTCTTTATTTAGTCGTTCTTTTTCTTCGAGTTCTTCTTGAGGAATTACTTTTAAAAACGAAGGATGTTGCTCTATAGCGTACTCTATTTTTTCAACAATTTCTGCTATAGATTCATTGTCGTAATCAATTTCTAGAGGCTTTTTGACTTCAAAAGATTGGTAAATATTTTTCTTTTTAATTCGCAACCCTTTCTTATCAAAAGAGCGTCTAAAACCATCAATAACTATAGGTACAACAATAGGTTTGTATTGTTTTATAATATGAGCTGTACCTTTTCTAATAGGCTTAAAAGGTGTTGTTGTGCCTTGCGGGAAAGTTACAACCCAACCATCGTCAAGAGCCTTTTTAATAGCACTAATATCGCTCATTTTTACCTGACGATTAACATCTTTACCTTGAGAGCGCCATGTACGCTCTATACTAATAGAACCTGTGTAAGCAAAAATCTTTGGGATTAGACCAGACTTCATAGTTTCTTTTGCTGCAACATAATACATGTTGAGCTTTGGATTCCATAAATAACCCACATTCTTTATGTTATCTAAACGTCCGCTAAGGCTTGCATTAAAGACATGAAACATAGCAATAACATCAGCAAAATAGGTCTGATGATTAGATATAAAAAGCACGTTAGTATCTGGTAAGTTTTTAATGATTTCAGAACCTTCTATCTGAAGTTCGTTAAAGCCCCTAAAACGGCGATGCGTTAACAAACCTAAAATTCTGATTAACCATTTTTTTACCCAAAGTACATGTCCAAAAGGATTGGTTTTAAATAAACCCATAGTATCAATCTCTCGTTAATCGGATAGCAAAAGTAATAAAATAAGCTGCTTAGAGCACCTGTTTTAATAATACTTTAATTTCACTCAACATCATAGCTGTTGCTCCCCAAACTATATGATTATTTAATTGAAATGCAGGTACCTCAACCTCAACATTGTAACTTGTTGGTACTTTTGTATTTATAACATTTACATCATTTAACAAATCATTGATTTGTACTTCAATAAGTGCCTCAACTTCTTCGTCCTGCTTTGTAAAAGACAACGTATTTTTAGATATACCAAAAAATGGATGAACCATAAAGTTACTTGGCGGAATGTATAATGGAGATAATGTTTTAAGAACTTCAATCTGTTGTGTAGGTACACCAATTTCCTCTTCGGTCTCACGTAAAGCAGTTTCCATAAGATTCTTGTCAATTTCTTCAACCTTACCACCAGGAAATCCTACTTGAGCAGAATGCACACCTTTATAAGACTTTCTTAGAATCAATACTAAGTTTGTATAATCTTTTGCATTTGGATAAAACAAGGCCATAACACCAGCTTTAGAGGCTGTTTTGCGTTTCTCTTTATATTTTTCTGCTAACTCCAATCGGTAAGGTGGTGAAAGCTTTCGATGCGCCTCTTCTCCTAAAAGTGGAAGATGTTTTATATTTACAACTGATTCTAAAAACGTATTAAAGTTCATCTATGAGAATTCTACTGTTTGTAATGATTTGTCTTTTATTTAATTGTGAAGATAAAGAAACTTCAAAACAAAATACCAAACCAAAACAAGATAAGATTGAGACCAAAACTGAAGTCTCTAAAAAACCAGAACGCCAGTATCCAAAACTTACAGATAAGAATGCTTTACAATTCTTATCTGAATACGGAGAGGAACATAACGAGAATAAAGTACGTATTGTAACCGACTTTGGTAATATTGATATTTTACTCTATGACAAGACTAAATATCATCGTGCTAATTTTATCTTTTTGGCTGAGCAAAACTATTTCAATTACACTCAATTCTATCGAGTGGTTCCAAATTTTATAATTCAAGGTGGTAGTAGCGACGGCATGGACATTGCTAAACGTCGTAAAAAAATTGGACGTTATTTATTGCCCCCAGATACTAAAAAAGGGTATACTCATAAGCGCGGTGCTATTTCTATGCCTAGTAGCGAGATAGAAAACGCTTATAAATTAGCGTCGCCATATCAATTTTTCATAGTAAACCGTAAAGGCGGCGCACCATTTTTAGATGAAGGATATACTGTTTTTGGTGAAGTCATTGATGGCATGGATGTCGTTGACGAAATTAATGCTGTAGAAACTGATGAAGGCGAATGGCCTATAAAAAGCGTATATATTAAAACTGTTGAGATTATAGAATAAGCTAAACTTCATGTTTATAAAGACTTGGCAATTTTAACTTAAATATAACGGCCAATAAACGAATAGTAATCACTACTGCTCCCGCGATTAAAAAAAGATAGTTTCTATTTTCTAGAAATTCTAACATTAAAAAGTAAGATAATCCACCAACAATACAAGCTGTTGCATAAACTTCTTTTCTAAAAATTACAGGAATTTCATTACAAAGAATATCTCGTATCACACCTCCAAAACATGCGGACATTGTCCCCAAAATGATACATATTATTGGATGTAATTCTGCATTAAGGCCTTTTTCTATACCAATAACAGTGTAAAGTCCAATGCCAATAGTATCAAACAAAAATAAAGAGCGCCTTAAGTGTTTTAAATAATTTCTAAATAAAACAGCGAAAAGTGCGGCAAGTGATATCACCGATATAAAGGTCATATCCTTCATCCAAAAAACTGGTGTTGCTCCGATAAGTACATCTCGTAATGTGCCTCCACCAACTGCAGTAACAAATGCAATGATAAATACGCCAAAAGCATCCATCTTTTTGTTCATTGCTACGAGCACACCGGAAATGGCAAAAGCAATTGTTCCTAAAATATCTATGGTTTGGATGAACACTATAGTTTGATTTTTAATTTATAATTCATCTCTCTTTTTTATAAGAAGAAATACTTACAGTCACTCTTCAACTTCGCTCAGCATATGCAATCCGCATCCTTTTCGGTTAAGTAAAATAGTTCTCTGCTACATTTCGTACTTTTTTAGATGCCGAAATAAATTCGGCATAAGCGATTCGCACAATCCCGACATTCGGAATTGGCTATCTGCTTACATATTTTGAGTGTAATAGTTGTAGTCTTTTAAAACTGTATCAATAAACTGTAAATCGTATAATTCCGACTTAATATTTAAAACATCACAGATTTTGTTTCTAAGCATGTGGAGCGTTTTGTAATCGTTATTCTTTTGAGAGATTAGAAATGCCTCTTTGACGATACGCACGTCTTTATCTGTAAGTTGAGTAACGTTGCTAAAAACTGGAGTATAATCATCTGTAATATCTTCTAAAATGGTACTTGTAATTTTGTGCTTTTTCTTCACACTAATCACAACAGTTCCTGAAGCAGAGTCGCCTACCCGTTGTTTTTTTTCAGATAATAAAATACTCAACACGCCAATAGAAGAGAAAAACAACCAAATATCAACTATTCGTAACATCCACCTAACTAGCAAATTATACCATTGTGTTGGGGCACCATCTAAACGTACCACCTTAATTTTCATAATCATCTTCCCAATAGTACGACCACCAAATGCGATATGGCATATCAAAGAATAGAAGAATGCGGGCAAATAAAAAAGTCCTAAAAAGCCTCTTCTTGTCCAACCATCTGCATCAAATATCTGAGAGAGGTTAACTAAGTTTTCCATGATGGTCATATATGTAAGTAAAATAACACCATCTATTAGAAAAGCCACCATGCGTTCTCCAAGACCAATTAGCTTATAATCTAAGTTTACATTTTGTGCAGTGTTAATTGCTAATTTGCTCATTGAAATGTATATTCGTTTTTAAATTTAAAAAGAGTTTATGCGCGAAGCATCTTTCGTTAAGCAAAATAAGGAAAAATGGATTGTATTTGAAAAAGCATTAAATAATAATGTAAAAATAAATCCTGATGATTTAGCTTCATATTATATTCAATTGACCAACGATTTAGCCTATGCGCAAACGTATTATCCTGAAAGTAAGACCTTACTTTACTTAAACTCTTTGGCCTCACAGGCTCATCAAAAAATTTATATCACAAAAAAAGAATCAAAAAACAAAATTGTTTCGTTTTGGAGAGATGAGTTTCCGTTATTTTTTCGTCAGTATCACAAAACTTTATTACATACATTTTTAATTTTCATGGCTGCCGTTATTATTGGTGCTGTGTCTACACTTAATGACGATTCTTTTGTAAGACTTATTCTAGGAGATGGTTATGTAAATATGACAATTGAAAATATTGAAAAGGGAGAACCTATGGCTGTCTATAAAAGCGGAAGTAATATTGGTTCGTTTTTAGGAATAACCATTAACAATATTCGTGTAGCAATAATCGCTTTTGCTTTTGGTGTATTTTTTAGCGTAGGGACAATTTATGTTTTGTTTAGTAATGGCATAATGCTAGGGGCATTTATTACATTTTTCTACAACTATGGTATCCTAGAAAAAACCTCAACAGTATGGTTGCATGGTACTATAGAGATTTCTGTGATTGTAATTGCTGGATGTGCAGGTTTAGTTATGGGAAATAGCTTTTTATTTCCAAAAACATATTCAAGACGAGTAGCTTTTATGAAAGGTGCAAAAGATGGATTAAAAATTGTGGTGAGTACAATACCGTTTTTTATAATAGCAGGTTTTATTGAAGGTTTTATAACAAGATATGGTGAGCAGATGCCTTGGTTTTTAGCATACGGTATTATCTTTTTATCTCTGTTTGTTATCGTTTATTATTATATCATATATCCCATTCTACTTAACAAAGCGGTTAATAGAAGTGTCCCTAAATTACAACTTGCGTGAAACAAACCTATATAGAATTTAGAAATCGTAGCGGTTTTGGAGATATTATTAATAACTACTTTTTGTTCTTAAAATATAACTTTAAGGATTACAGCTCTCTGTATTTGAGATACAATGCCATAAGCATTATATTAACAATAATTAGTTCTTACTTATTAGTTACGGGTTTTATGGGGCTTGCAAGTAAAGATTTTAGATTTGGAATGGGAAGTAACGTTGAAACAGAAAGTTACTTTTTTGCAGGGGCTATTATCTTATTCTTAGTAATATTTGTAACCTCACTTATTAACTACAGCTTCTCGAGTTCTTATGTGGCGCAGTATGTTGCTACTAATGGCAATGTGGAATCTAAATCTATCTGGAAACAAATTATTAAGAATATAGGTGATATTATTATACTTATAATTGTAGGTGGACTCATGTATTTTATCTATTTAGTTATATCCCTAATGATATCTTTTATACCTTTTCTAGGATTCATTGCACAATACGCAATGAGCTTTACCCTTTCTGCTATTTTTGGACTTACGTTTATGTCCATGTTCTCTAAGAATAAAGGATTCAGTAGTGCCATATCTGAAGGATTTAATTTTACTTTTAATAACTTCCTGAAAGTCATTGGTTATGGATTGGTTATAGGCATCCTTAATCTTATGATTACTGCTTTAATTTTGGCTATTCCTGGTTTTATAATTGGTATTTATGCTTACTTTTCTATTGAAAGTAATGTAGACTTAGTTGGCAATACCTTTTCTACTTTAGTATTTACATTGGGTTTTATAATGTTCATCTTATCCTTTGTTTACACTCAAGCGCTTACTCAAGTTGCATTTGGTGTATTGTACTTTAATTTATTTGAACTAAAGCATAATACTTTTTTACAAGAAAAGATTAATCAAATTGGTCTTAATGAATAGTAAAAAGACTAAATATACTATAGCCTTGGGGCTATTAACGTCTTTTCTTGCAAAAGCTCAAGAAGTCGTACAAGATTCTTCTAAGATTGATATCATCTCTTTTAAAGAAGGATTAGCAGAACGTTACTCAGGTGATGAATTTAATTATAATATCAATGATACTGGAGGAGTTAATCTTATCCAACGTGTTCTCCGTAAGTTTTTTGGATGGTTAAGTGATTTATTTGGCTTCGATGTAAGTTTTGTAAACTACAAAACACTAGAGTATATCATTTATGGACTTTTGGGTTGCGGCGCTTTATATCTGTTGATTAAGTTTTTATTAGAAAACCCTGTAAGCTCTGTATTTAAAACTGAAACCAAGACTATTGATGGATTTAATTATATAGAAGAGAATATCGAAACTATTGATTTCGACTCTCTAATCACAGATGCTCTAAAGGATAACAATTACAGATTAGCAACGCGTTTTCTTTATCTTAAATCTCTTAAAACTTTGAGTACAAAAGGAATTATAGAATGGCACTATGATAAAACCAATAATGATTATTTACAAGAGATAAAGGATAATCAAGTTAAATCATTATTCAAGAGAGCTTCATATATATATGACTACGTTTGGTATGGAGAATTTCCAATAGATGAAGCCAACTATAATAAGAATAAAGCTGATTTTCATCAACTCGCTAAAGTAAAATCAAATGGATAAACGCTCAAAAATTGTATTATATGTTATTGCAGCAGTTATCCTGATGTTGATGATTGCCGAAATAGCCAAACCAAAACCACTTAATTGGAGTGATTCTTATTCGGCCGCAGACAAAATCCCTTTAGGTTGCTACGTACTTTACAACGAACTTGAAACATTTAGTGATGGTGAGGTACTAGAAAACACAGAGTCTATTTACTTATATCTTAATAATAAAACCGAAAGCGAAGAGAAGCAATCTCTCTTTATGATTAACAGCTATGTAAATTTAACGGAGCAAGACACAGACGCACTTTTAGAGTTTGTAGATGATGGAAATATTGTATTATTAAGTAGTAAAGGGTTATACGGGAAATTAGCTGACACACTTAATCTAACTATTAGATTAGACTATTCTGGCTTATACAAAGAGCCGGCAAATAATCAATTTACCAGTCCAAATCAGAAAGAAAATAACACACTTTTTAAAGATGTTATTGAAAATGCTTTTATCACTTCTGTGGACACCTTGAATACTACCATATTAGGAACTGTGAAGGGTGAAGACAAAGATGAAACACACCCAAATTTTATAAAAACAGCTTTTGGTAAAAATAATGGTGCGTTTTATATACACACCAATCCATACGCTTTTACCAATTATCATATCTTGAATGGTAGTGAAAATTACACGAGTACCGTACTCTCCTATTTACCAAAGCAACAAATAATTTGGGACAACTATTATAAAAGCGGGAGAAAAGTTATCACTAGTCCTTTACGCTATATCTTAACAAATCCAGCCTTAAAATGGGCATTTTATATCAGTATGTTTAGCCTCATATTATTTATAATATTCAAAGGAAAACGTACACAACGTATTATTCCTGTCATTAATAAGCTAGAAAACTCTACAGTAGAGTTTACTCAAACCATTGGTGAACTGTATTATCAACATGGTGATTACTCTAACATAATCGCTAAGAAAATTCAATATTTCTTAGAATTTATAAGAACCAAATACTTCTTAAATACAAATAATCTTAATACAAGCTTTATAGAAAAGCTAGCTATTAAATCATCCAACACAAAAGAAGATGCTAAAGCCATTGTAGATTATTTATTATATCTAAAATCAAAGAATACACATACCGAGACTGAACTCATTGAGCTGAATAAAAAAATTGAAAAATTCACAAAAAATAATTTCTAATGGAAGAACAAAACATATCACCAGACCCAGAAAATACACAGTCGCCTCAAGAAGAAAATACGAGCCAAGATATAGAACAAACTCAAGAGTCTAATACTTTTGAAAGTCGTATTGATTTAAAACCACTTCAAGACAGTGTTGAGCAAATAAAAAACGAAATTGCAAAGATTATAGTTGGACAAAACGAAATGATCGAATTACTTATCATTTCTATACTCACAAATGGTCATGCTTTAATCGAAGGTGTTCCAGGAGTTGCAAAAACAGTAACCGCTAAGTTACTTGCCAAAACTATGGACGTAGATTTTAGTCGTATTCAATTTACTCCGGACTTAATGCCTAGCGACATATTAGGAACATCTGTCTTTAATGTAAAAACAAATGATTTTGAATATAAAAAGGGACCTATTTTCTCAAATATTGTACTCATTGACGAGATTAATAGAGCACCAGCAAAAACACAAGCAGCGCTTTTTGAAGTTATGGCAGAACGCCAAATAACTATGGATGGAACTCAGTACAACATGACTGCGCCATTCTTGGTTTTTGCAACCCAAAATCCAATAGAGCAAGAAGGAACATACCGCTTACCTGAAGCACAATTAGACCGTTTTCTATTCAAAATAAATGTGGACTACCCTACATTAGAAAACGAAGTTCAGATTTTAACGGACAACCACAACAGACAAGACAAAATGGATTTTGAGAATATAACCTCTGTTCTTTCTGCTGAAAACATTACAAAGTATCAAGAGCTCATCAAACAGGTTATTGTAGAGGATAATTTACTCAATTACATTGCATCAATTGTACACAATACAAGAACAAATGCCAACTTATATTTAGGAGCATCACCAAGAGCTTCAATTGCTATACTAAATGCATCTAAAGCTAACGCAGCAATTAATGGTCGTGATTTTGTAACCCCAGACGATATTAAACGCTGTACAAAAGCTGTTTTACAGCACAGATTAGTTCTAACCCCAGAACGTGAAATGGAAGCCTTTACCGTTGATAAAGTAGTAGACCAGATTCTAGAAACAATAGAGATTCCTAGATAGTGAAGCGCTTATTAAGACATACATATTTAACCTCTCGCTTTTTTACTATAGCTGGTATCTTGGTTGGGCTCTATATACTTGCCTATCTTTTTCCTGGTCTATTTAGTATTGTAAAAATGCTATTCTATGTTAGTTTAGGGTTATTGGTAATAGACCTAATTCTATTGTACAAGCAAAAGGGACTTCATGCTACTCGTGTTTTACCAGAAAAATTAAGTAATGGAGATGATAATCCTATAGAAATCTCATTAAGCAATAGTTATAATTATTTAACAGAACTCTTACTTATCGATGAGCTGCCGTTTCAATATCAAAAAAGAGATTTTGAAATTGAAACCGTCTTGAAACCTCAAGAAAAAAAGAAAATTACCTACACTTTAAGACCTCTCGAGCGAGGTGAGTACTATTTTGGTAATCTTAATATCTATGTTAACTCACCAATAAAATTAGCAACCCGAAGATTTCAATTTGGTAAGGATGCTATGGTACCTAATTATCCTTCGTTTCTTCAATTGCGTAAGTATATGCTTTTGGCTTTTTCCAATAAGTTGTTCGAATATGGTCTAAAGAAGATAAGACGAATAGGCCATACTATGGAATTTGAGCAAATCAAAGACTATGTTATGGGTGACGACATCAGAAACATTAATTGGAAAGCTACAGCTAAAAGAAACCAATTAATGGTAAATCAATTTCAGGATGAGCGCTCACAACCCATTTATAGTGTTATTGACAAAGGTCGTGCTATGATGATGCCATTTGATGGTTTAAGTTTGCTTGACTATGCCATTAATTCCACTTTAGTCATTAGTAATGTGGCATTAAAGAAACAAGATAAAGCTGGTATGTTTACCTTCTCTAGAAAAGTTGAGAATAGAGTTATTGCCGAGCGAAGACCTTCTCAAATGAATAACATCTTAGAGACCTTATATAATGTTAAGACAGACTTTTCAGAATCTGATTTTGCAAGGTTATATGTAGATGTAAAACGAAACATAACACATAGAAGTCTTCTATTGCTCTATACAAATTTTGAAACTTTAGATGCTTTACATCGTCAATTACCTTACTTACAGGCTATTGCAAAAAATCATTTATTAGTGGTTATCTTTTTTGAAAATACAGAGTTACATCAGCTCACAAAAGATAAAGCCGAGAATACTTATGAGATATTTCAAAAAACAATAGCTGAGAAGTTTATCTACGAGAAAAAACTCATCGTTAACGAACTTCATAAGTATGGTATTCAAACCATTCTAACAGCTCCAGAGCAGCTTACCGTAAATACCATCAACAAATATTTAGAGATTAAGGCAAGAGGTTTACTCTAAATTTCTATTCTATTACAACTCATCATCTTAAAATTACATTTCGGTAAGTTAGATTATTTACAAATTAGGTTTTATTGGATATTTGAATCATCAAAAACGAACAAACCATTAAAACAATAATATCATGAAGAATTTAATTTTAACCATCGCTTTAATTTTTACATCTCTAATCGGGTTTTCACAAGGAGGAATAACCATTACCGTAACCATAGACAATGTATCTAATAATGAAGGTACCGTTGGAATGGCTTTAAATACAGCAGATACTTTTATGAAAGCTGCGCCTGTAATGGCTAAATCCTCAAAAATTGAAGACAATAAAGTCGTTATAACTTTTGAAAACGTACAACCAGGAGAGTATGCCATATTAGCTAACCATGATGCAAATAGCAATGGTAAAATGGACTTTAGAGAAAACGGCATGCCTCTTGAAGCTTATGGCGCATCTAATAATGTTATGAACTTTGGACCTCCACAATTCTCGGATGCTAAATTCAATGTAGCGGATAAAGATTTAGAATTAAATATTAGATTCTAAAGACAAATTACTCATCAATCATCATAAAAAAAGACCGCAAATTGCGGTCTTTTTGATTTAAATTATGATACAATTGATATCAAAAGGAATAGTTTTTAGTAATTTTGTATTCTAATTCAATTGAAAATGACAATCACTCAACTAAAATATGCGCTTGCTATAGCAGAACACAAAAATTTCACTAAAGCTGCTGAAAGCTGTTTTGTAACTCAGCCTACTTTAAGTACGCAAATACAAAAATTAGAAGACGAGCTTGATGTTATTATTTTCGATAGAGGCAAAAAACCTATAGAACTTACTGATGTAGGTCGTAAAATTGTGTTTCAGGCACGAAATATTGTTAATGAAGCTGAAAGAATTCAAGATATTGTAGATCAGCAAAAAGGATTCATAGGAGGCGAATTTAGATTAGGTATTATCCCTACAGTAATGCCTACACTGCTTCCGATGTTTCTCAAAAACTTCATCAAAAAATATCCAAAAGTAAAACTCAAAATAGAGGAGTTAACCACTGAAGAGGTTTTAGCACGTATTAACGAAGGACATTTAGATGCAGCCATTGCTGCAACTCCGTTAGAAAACGACAATATAAAAGAACGTGTCCTTTATTACGAACCTTTTGTAGCATATATACCAGACAACCACAGATTAAGAGACAAAAAGACAATTGAAGTATCAGATTTGGATATCGAGGACATGCTATTACTTGAAGATGGACATTGCTTTAGAGATGGTGTCATTAATCTTTGCAAAACGTTTAAAGACCAAGTAGATGATAGTTTTCAATTAGAAAGTGGAAGTATCGAAACCTTGATAAAACTCTCAAATGAAGGCTTAGGAATGACTCTCTTACCTTACTTACATACACTAGATTTTAGAGAGAAGTTAAGTCATAACCTTAGACATTTTAAAGAACCCTCTCCAGCCAGAGAAGTAAGTATTATTTATCACAAAAGTGAATTAAAAATGCAGATTATAGATGCCATGCATAATGTAATCTCTGGAATTATTAGAGGCGCTATAGCTTTTCAGAATGTAGAAATTATTAGCCCATTACCAAAATAAAAAAAGCGACTCGTAAGTCGCTTTTTCTTATGCTTTTAAATAAACCAAACACTGGTTTAATTCTGGGTTTTGATGTATTAAACTTTGAATAAATATTCTCAGTTCTTCAAGTTCGTAGGGTAACAAGCGTTTCACGGCTTTTTGAACTTCTTTACAAAATAGTGTTGCATCAAAGCTCACTTTACTAAGTACGGTCTTAGTGTACTCGAACATTGCTCTCGCCATAGGTTCAAAGGGGATTTAGTTAAACGAAAGTATAATTGCTCAATAAGCTATAATTTTAAATTCTTTTAAATTTAGAAAAAAAATGATTTGCTTTAATTTTTATGATTGAAAATTTAACAGCTTCTTATGTTAAAAATTCTCGATTAACGAAAATTAAAACCGATTATCTCCATCTAATAGGTCTCCTAAACCACCGAGAATACTACCCTCGCCTCGACCTTTTCCTCCAGATTTAGGAGCAGATGCGATAACACGATCTGCTAGTCTACTAAATGGTAAAGATTGAACATAAACTATTCCTGGACCTTCGAGCTTAGCGAAAAATAAACCTTCACCTCCAAATACAGAGTTTTTAATTCCTCCGACAAATTCGATATCGTAATTTACGCCTTGAGTAAATCCAACGATACAACCGGTGTCCACTTTTATAATCTCTCCAGCTTCAAGTGTACGCTCTGCCATTGTACCACCAGCATGGACAAAGGCCATACCATCTCCTTCGAGCTTCTGCATAATAAAACCTTCTCCTCCAAATAGACCACGACCCAATTTTTTAGAAAACTCAATGCCCACACTTACGCCCTTAGCTGCGCACAAAAAAGCATCTTTCTGACAAATAAATTTACCGCCAAATTCCGTTAAGTCTATTGGAATAATTTTACCTGGATAAGGCGAAGCAAAAGACACATTTCGTTTACCTACTAAGTCATTATAAAATGCCGTCATAAATAAACTCTCTCCAGTTAATATGCGTTTACCTGCTCCCCATATTTTTCCGAATATACCTTTATCTTTTTCTGAGCCATCACCAAAAATGGTATCCATTTTAATCCCTTCATCCATCATCATAAAACTTCCTGATTCTGCTATAACACCTTCATTTGGGTCAAGCTCAATCTCTACATATTGCATTTCTTCGCCGTAAATACGGTAGTCTATTTCGTGTGCTGTCATAATTATTTTTTTAATTGCTGTAATTATATGTTGGCTTCAAAACAAATTTGTTACACTAATTTTTAACTTTTAGAGTCCATTCAAAATTAAAATCAGACACCTCTATACCATCTGCATTAACGCCTTTTGCGTTAAGCCAAACCGTTTGGCCTTCTTTTGTAGCAATCGCATTTTTAATGGCCTCATCTATTTTATGCCCTTCTACGCATTCAAAAGTAATTCTACCTGTTGCCTTTTTTGTGAAAGAAGCATTGTTATTTGCCACTAGCATTGATACTCTTTCACCGCTTTCTCTAATCTTTTTCATTACTAAAGCACCTGTTGTGAGCTCGGCAGCCATACCTTGAACAGCCCAAAACATAGAATTAAACGGATTTTGATTTATCCAACGGTGTTTAACACTAACTGTACACTTTGTATCATCTAAATAGGTTGTACGTACTCCTGTAAAATAAGCTGCAGGCAGCTTAAACATAAGATATTTATTGAGTTTTGATGGTGTGATTTTCATTGATTATAATATTATTCTGCACTAAAATAAGTCAAATATTTAGGCTTAACTAATGTTAATAAAATGTTAATTTTTAGTACTATGCGTAACATAATACCTTCTTTTAGACATATATTTGTATAAGAAACTATTATATACTTTTTAAAATGACAACCGAGCACCATAAAAACATAGCTACTTTTATACATTTATCCACCTTTTCTAGGTTTTTAATTCCGTTTGGAAACTTTTTAGGTCCTATAATACTATGGATTGCAAATAAAGATAAATCCGAATTTGTAGATAAGCACGGTAAGCAGGCTATAAATTTTCAGATAAGCATTTTACTGTATGCTTTAATTATTGGAACGATTAGTATTCCGTTTTTCATTTTTAAAGTTTTTAACGGCATCGATTTTATAGATTTTAATGGTTTCTATGATTTTCATATTAATATAGGTAGACCTTCTCCTCTGTTATACATTACAGGTGGCATAGGTGTATTAGCCTTTCTAGGATTTTTAATTGAGTTAGCACTTATAGTAAGAGCTAGCCTTTCAGCTAGAGATGGAAAGGACTATCACTATCCATTAACCATCAATTTTTTAAAATAGTATAAGTCGAAAATTCAACAATGAATTCAACCAAAAACATACTTAATTTAGGTTATTTTTCAATCTGCCTTGTCGCTGTGCTTATAACATTTTTGCTACACGAAAGTGTGCATTATTTAGCTGGTATGGTACTTGGCTATGATATGGAAATGACGCTAAACTCAGTAAATCTTGCTGACGGACAAACCTACAGTAAAGTGTGGCACAACCATTTGGTTAGTATTTCTGGACCAATTTTTACGATTATTCAAGCCATTATTTTTTATAACATCATTTTAAAAACGAAAAATCTAAACTGGTATCCATTTTTATTTGTGGCTTTTATTATGCGTTTAATGGCATCGGTTATTAGTTTTATTGGTGTTGCTAATGACGAAGCTCGTGTAAGCGAATGGTTGGGAATCGGTAAAATGACGCTTCCTATTATTGTCACCTTATTCTTATTCTGGCTTTGTTTCAAAGCCTCTCAAAAGGTGACTATCAGTTGGAAAGTAAACTTGGTAACATTTGTTAATACAAGTTTTGGCATTACGGTAATCGTATATTTAAATCAATATTTTTTCAAATAAAATCATCAAATCAATCAATACTCCTACGCTGAAGCTTCGGAGTACAAATCAAAAAATGAACAGTTTATTAAAATTTAATCGCATTAAAGTATGAAGATAGAAAACACAAAAGCACAAATGCGTAAGGGTGTTTTAGAATACTGCATCTTGTCCATCTTAAAAGATGAAGACGCCTATGTTGCAGAAATTTTAGGCACACTTAAAGATGCAAAAATGCTTGTTGTAGAAGGAACCATTTATCCGCTATTAACAAGACTAAAAAATGCAGGACTTCTTAATTATCGTTGGGAAGAATCTACCTCAGGACCACCACGTAAATATTATGGTCTCACAGAAACAGGAAAATTATTCCTTAAAGAATTAAACACCACTTGGAGTGAACTACAAAATGCAGTAAACCTAGTAACAAGCACAAAAACAACAAAGAAATGAATAAAACAGTCAATATAAATTTAGCAGGGATATTCTTCCATATAGACGAAGACGCATATCTTAAGTTATCGCGCTATATTGAGGCTATAAAACGTTCATTTACAGACTCTCAAGGTCGTTCGGAAATTATAGCAGATATAGAAGCTCGTATCGCAGAACTTTTTAGTGAGCGCATACAAAACGATAAACAAGTTGTAGGTATTAAGCTTGTTGACGAGGTCATTACCATCATGGGGCAACCAGAAGATTATTTGGTAGATGACGAAATTTTTGAAGACGAACCAACCTACTCTAAGCAAAGACAAACCAAAAGCGGACCAACCAAAAAATTATACAGAGATACAGACAACTCCTATATTGGAGGCGTATCTGCAGGGTTAAGCCATTACTTAGGCATAGATATGTTATGGGTACGATTGCTGTGGGTGATTTTTGCCTTAGTATCTGGAGGTACCTTTGTATTAATCTACGTTATCTTTTGGGCATTAGTGCCTGAAGCATCAACAACAGCTGAGAAACTTACCATGACTGGCGAGCCAGTAAATATCAGTAACATCGAAAAAAAAATTAAAGACGGAATTGATATTGTTTCAGAAAAAGTAAAAAATGTCGATTTTAAAAAACATGGTGACAATATAAAAGAAGGCTTTGAGAATGTAGCTGACAATATATCAGAAACAGTAAAAAGTGTAGATTTTGAAAAACAAGGTGACCGACTAAAAAACAAATCTCGAAACTTTTTTGAAACCATAGGCGATATCGTAATGTTCTTCCTTAAGATATTTGCAAAGTTCTTCGGAGTTATAATGATAATTACGGGGATAAGTGCTCTACTAGCATTACTCATAGGCTTCTTCACCGTTGGTGTGACAGACGTTGTACATTTCCCAGGAATGGATTTTATTGATGCAGCAAATGCAGCAAATATTCCTATTTGGCTAATGTCCCTCTTACTGTTTTTAGCCATTGGTATACCATTCTTCTTCTTGTTTTACTTAGGCTTAAAAATCTTAGTAAACAATTTAAAATCAATAGGAAATCCAGCAAAATTTACTTTGTTAGGTTTATGGATAATAGCAATCTTAGGACTTATTGTAACGGGAGTTAGACAAGCTACTGAGTATGCATATGATGCAGAGGTAGTATCAAAAAAAGAATTAAGTATTACAGCTAATGACACTTTAAGAATAAGTATGTCTGACTTTAAGAACTACAATAACAGGTATTATAGTCGTCGTAACGGATACAGAATCATAGAAGATGAAAATGGTAAAAATCTTGTCTCTTCAGACATTAAGCTTATCGTTTATTCTACTTCAGATTCTGTTGCAAAAGTGGTTGTTGTAAAAGAAGCCCGAGGAAGTAATTACAACATAGCCAAAGAGCGTGCAGAAAATATAGATTATGAATACAAGTTTCTAGACAACGAATTACGATTAAGCAAATATCACAGTACAGCTTTCGATAATAAATATAGTGAACAAGAAGTAAGGGTTTTAATCTATGTTCCAGAGGGTACAACACTTTATATTGACAAAAATACAGGTAGATACCAAAGAAGATACTATAACAATTACAATAGCATCATAGCTAATGCAAAAAATGGACACTACTTAAAAGTGATTAAAAATGATGTAGAATGTTTAGACTGTGATGAAGACGGAGTAGAAGTTGACACTGAAGATGATAACAAGACCACTTTAAAAATCAACTCAGAGGAAGGGATTCTTGTCAAATCTGGTGATAGTATAAAACTAAAAATAGATTCAGATGGCATTAAAGCCAATGGCTCTGATGTACAGGTAAGAATTGATGACGAAACTGGAGTAGAAATAAAAACTAAAAACAACGATAATTAACAATTCAACCCAATCAATCAACCAGTCTGGACGACTAGGCCGACAGTTCAGGTATTTAGAATTTTACTTACCAACCCATTTTTAAATATTTGAACTGTTTTAATAATCAATCATCAATGCTCCTTCGCTAAAGCTTCGGAGCACAAATCAAAAAACAAACAATTATGAGCACATTAGCAAGAATTATCGCAGCAAGTATCGTGGCGCTTTTTATGACGTCATGCAATTTTGACATTAATCTCGGTCCTGGAGTTTCAGGAGACGGTAATGTAGTTACTAAAGAGCGTAATATTTCAAGCGACTTTGACAAAATAAAAGTTAGCAGAGGTATCGAAGTCTATATTACACAAGGTAATTCTACATCTCTAGAAGTAGAAGCTGATGAAAATTTACACGATGTTATTACTACAGAAGTTGATGAAGACAATGGTCTATTGAGAATATCTTCAAACGAAAACATAAAATCATCTAGTTCTAAAAAAGTGATTCTTAGTGTAAAAGACATATCATCAATAAGTACAACGAGTGGTTCATATGTAAATTCGGAGAACGCTTTCGATGTAGATAAATTAACCATTTCTTCAACTAGCGGTAGCCATGTAGATTTTGATATCACATCCAATAGCTTAAAAATTAATTCTACTAGTGGCGCTGGTGTTAAAATCAGTGGACAAACAAGAGAATTAAATGTTTCTGCAACTAGTGGAAGTTATATCAAAGCAGGTGACTTAAAAGCCGAAAACACAAGAGTATCTGCAACTAGCGGTGCAAATATTAGCGTTAATACTTCTAAAGAACTAACTGCAAATGCAACTAGTGGAGGCAGTATTAAATACTCAGGAAATCCAGAAAAGGTAACTAAAAGTGATGGCGTTTCTGGGAGTATAAGAGCAAACTAATCAATCAAAATAAGAATACAACCAATCTTTACCGATGCTTATTTTTCGGTATAAAAAAGAACCATCTTAAACTACTTATTTAGTTTGGGATGGTTTTTGTATATATTTGTTTAGAACATATAAACATCTGCATCACTTAAAAAAGCGTATAATAATTGAAGATGTTTATTTGAAATTGAATTTTATGAAACTAAACAAATTACTATATGTTGTGTTTTTCCTATTTGGTATTATTCATTTAGGACATGCGCAATCCAAAGAAAAAATTAAAGGAAATCGAGATGTAACGATAAAGCAAACCTATCTAGATAACTTTAATACGCTTATAATTAAAGATGATTTTGAAGTTCAAATCGCTTATAACAGTAAGGCTTCCGTTGAGATTGAGGCTGATGACAACTTGCATAGCGTCATAAATGCCGAAGTTAATTCTGGTGTTCTTTCAATTAGTACTTCTAAGCGTATTACCTCTAAAAAGAAGCTTATCATTACTGTAAACTATAGTGATGGTTTAGAAAATATTCAACTCTATGATTCCGCTGAGTTACGTTCCTTAACATCCATGGAACTTGATAATTTAGAGCTTAAAATTCAGAACAACTCTAGAGCATACCTAAATGTAAAGTCAAATTTATTTAATTTCTCTGCTACAGATAGGACTAAGAGTAGGTTAAACATTACTTCAGACAGTACTGCTTTTGTCATGAGTGATAATAGTAAAGTTGATGCCTTAGTTAATGGAAAAGCCTCTTCTTTTGATTTGTATCAGAATACTGATGCTACAATTGAAGGTGATGTTGAAAACACAACACTTCGTTTGGATAATAATGCCAATTTTATCGGTAAGAATTATAGCGTAAAAAATGCCGATGTTCTCATAGAGGCAAGTAGCGACCTTTCGCTAAACGTGATAACAAGCTTATTGCTTAAAGCCTCTGGGAATAGTGAAACTTATATCTATGGCGAACCCAAAATAGAGCTAGAACTCTTCACGGATACAGCCAAACTACAGAAAAAGAAATAAAAAAAGCCGAAGTTAAACTTCGGCTTTTTTCTGTGCAAAATTTAAATCTTAATTATAAGTTGGTGTACTCACCTCAAACGTAGCGTCCTTAGCAGCTAAGTAACGCTCTGCGTCTAAAGCTGCCATACAACCTGTACCTGCAGCAGTAATAGCTTGTCTGTAAACATGGTCTGCAGCATCTCCACTCACAAATACACCTTCAACATTAGTCTTGCTTGTTCCTGGTTGTGCATTTATAATATAACCCGTCTCATCTAAATCTAGATAATCCTTAAAAATATCCGTATTTGGTTTATGCCCAATAGCTACAAAGAAGCCAGTGGCAGGAATTTCGTGAATATCTCCAGTTACATTGTTTCTCACTTTTACACCAGTAACCACTTGCCCATCACCTAATACCTCTTCAGTTTCAGTGTTATATAAAATTTCGATGTTCTCCGTATTCTTGACACGCTCAGCCATGATTTTAGAAGCTCTAAACTCATCTCTACGTACAAGCATAGTCACTTTTTTACATAGCTTAGAAAGGTAATGTGCCTCTTCGCAAGCTGAATCTCCAGCACCTACGATTACAGTTTCTTGATTTCTATAGAAAAACCCATCACAAACTGCACAAGCAGAAACTCCTCCACCCAACTGTAAATATTTTTGCTCAGATGGCAATCCTAAATATTTTGCCGAAGCTCCTGTAGAAATAATTATGGTGTCTGCATGTATTTCTTTTTCTCCATTAACCCACACTTTGTGTATAGGTCCAGAAAAATCAACTTTAGTTATCCATCCGTGACGTACATCCGTTCCAAAACGCTCAGCTTGTTTTTGTAGTTGTATCATCATTTCTGGCCCTGTAATTCCGTCTGGATATCCAGGAAAATTCTCAACATCATTAGTTGTGGTTAGCTGACCACCAGGTTGCTCACCTTGATATAAAACTGGTGCCATATTTGCTCTTGCCGCATAAATCGCCGCGGTGTAACCAGCAGGTCCAGAGCCAATAATCAGGCATTTTACTCTTTCAATTGTATCTGACATAATTTGTTTCATTTTATCAAAAACAAAAGTAGTTTTTTTACCCAGAACCTTACTTAGAAGTTATTAACAGTAGTAATGGTTTTATTCATAATTTAAATAGCTGCAATTCGCATTATTTTTTTTTGTAACTTATTGACAATTAACTTCTTCAAATCAACCAATTATGAGAACATCTATTTACACACTCCTACTCCTACTCCTTTTTACATCGTGTAAAAATGAAAATGTTGAAAATAGTAAATCAGTAAATGAATCCAAACCATCAGAGCAATCAACAGAAACACCACTTGAAGGCAACTGGGAAATGATTGGCTTTTATAATTATAAGGATAATAAAGTCATTGATTCTTTTAGAACAAATGAAGGCTACAGACAAGTAAAAATGTTTAACAAAAACAAAGTCATGTGGAGCAAATTGGTGCCTACAGACTCCATTGAATGGTTTGGTTATGGTAGTTATACAGCTACCGATTCTACTCTAACTGAGCAGATGCAATATGGCTCAAGCGTTATGAATCAGATTATTGCTGAACAGAAAGAATTTAACTACAAATTAGTTGTTACCAAAAACACTTTTAGCCAGATAAGAACAGATGATGAAGGCAATGCTGTATATTCAGAAAATTACAGACGAATAAATTAGAACTCCCTATTTTATATAGGAAAATTTGGATTTTTGAAATATTTTTCTTACTTTATAGATGAATCAAAAAAATAATTAAACATGAAATTTATAAAAGATAAAGAAGAGAGAAGAAGAGATTATATCTTTCAAAAAGACCGTTTAACTAAAAATACTGCAAAATTTGTTGCTGTGACCTTAATAGTATTAGTATGCGCAGTTGCAGTATCAGGAATATATTTTGAGATTTAATATATTAACTCTTGAAAAAAGCAAAAGCCAGAATTTAAAATTCTGGCTTTTTTTGTCGGGGTGGCAGGATTCGAACCTGCGACCTCCGCGTCCCAAACGCGGCGCGATAACCGGGCTACGCTACACCCCGAATATTGGTTATCATTTTCGGACTGCAAATATATACAAATTACAAGGTTTACCAAACAACTTTTTAATTCTATTTAACCTTAACAAATAATTTAGAGGACACCATTATTTATATCAGTTAATTTGTAGATAGAATTACTAATCAAAACCACCAAACTATCAGAAGTAAAATTTCAATTACTGGCTTATTTTTCTTTTTTATTACTTCACTTACGGCTCAAATAAAAGGAAAAGTCATTGACCTTAGTTTTGGTGTGTCTATTCCAAATGTTTCCATTACCTCAGAAACTCAAAAAACTATATATACAGACGAATTAGGCTTTTTTGAAATTGAAAATCTTGGTCTTTACTTGTTTAAGCGATTGGGTTACGAAACTCAAATTGTAACTATAAATTCAAAAGAGTTTATAGTCGTCCAGTTAAAATTAAAACCTTCAGAATTAAACGAAGTCATCATCGATGCTAGCCACATTCCAAAACCATTAAAAACAGCTACAGTAACTTCTACTATTATCTCAGAACGTGATATAGAATTGGGTAACGACCTAAACATTTCGCAAGCTATTAATAGAGCTCCAGGAATTTTTATGCAAAGTGGCGCACTAAATACAAACCGATTGACCATTAGAGGTATTGGTTCTCGCAATTTATTTGGTACATCAAAAATTAGAGCTTATTTCAAGGACATTCCATTAACTAATGGCAGTGGCGAAACCAACATCGAAGATTTTGAACTCAATGCTATTTCGCAGATTAAAATTACCAAAGGCGCTACTTCGAGTGTTTATGGTGCGGGATTAGGTGGCACTATTCAACTCAACCCTACAAACGCGTATCTCAATGCTTCATCTGTAAATACGGAGCTAACCATTGGCTCGTTTGACTTATACAAATCGACCATCAATTTTAATCACGGCACTTCAAAAAACGGTTTTAGAGGTATTTACAGCAATACATCTTCAGACGGTTATCGTGATAATAACAACTACAATAGACAGACAATCACATTAACTTCAAATCATTTTATAAATGAAAAAAACGAGCTGACTTTTCTCGGGAGTCATTTGGATTTAAAAGCTTTTATTCCTAGCTCAATAAACCAAGATGCTTTTAAATCTAATCCTAGTGCTGCGGCATTTACCTGGAGACAAGCTCAAGGTTTTGAGGATTCGCAACGTGGGATTATTGGTCTAACATGGAATCACACCTTTAGTCCTAAAATCAAGCAAATAACTAGCATATTTAGCTCTTTTAGGAATGGTTACGAGCCTAGACCATTTAATATATTAGATGAAAATACTTTTGCTTACGGCATAAGAAGTCGTCTACTCGGAAATACTCAACTTTTTGGCAAACCACTTACCTATACTTTTGGAGGGGAATTTTTTAAGGACAACTACAAATCGAAAACATTTCAGAATTTATATGATGATTTCTCTTCAGGTACAGGAAGCGTTCAAGGCAATGAACTATCCAATTTTGAAGAAGACCGACAATACTACAACTTGTTTTTTGAAGTTAATTACCAACTATCCGAAAAAGCCACTCTGGTCGCTGGATTAAACTACAATCAAACTCAATACGATTTAGAAGATAATTTTCCAATAAGTATAAATAATCCTGACCAATCTGGTACTTTTAAATTTGATGGTATTTTTTCACCAAAACTCGGATTATCGTATCTAATTTCAAACAACGTGAGTGTATATTCAAATGTAAGTCAAGGCTTCTCTCCTATTTCTTTAAACGAAACTCTACTTCCAGACGGACAAATAAACAATGATTTGGAGCCAGAAACAGGCTGGAATTACGAAATTGGTACAAGAGGTCAAATCTTTAAAAACAAAATACAATTCAACTTAGCAATTTATAGATTAGATGTAAGAAACCTTTTGGTTGCTAGACGAACAGCTGAAGACGAATTTGTTGGTGTTAATGCAGGACAAACCTTACATGATGGTATTGAATTTAGCCTCAATTCAAATATAGTTAATATAAAAAATCTAAAGCTGAATTCATTCTTTAACTACAGCCTTAATAATTACAAGTTTGAAGACTTCGTAGATGGTGATAACGATTTTTCAGGAAATGATTTAACTGGTGTTCCTTCAAATATTCTTAATGCTGGATTAGATGTTTCAACCAAGATTGGATTTTATGGAAATATTAATTTTCAGCATGTTGGTGAACAACCTATTACAGACAATAATAGTTTATACAGTGATAGTTACAATTTAACCAACATCAAAATTGGATACAAAAACGTATTTTCAGAAAAAATAAGTCTAAATATTTTCTACGGCTTAGATAATATTTTTGACGAAAAATATGCCTCGCAAATTTTAATCAATGCTAGAGGTTTTGGTGGTAGCGAACCCAGATATTTCTATCCTGGAAACCCAGTGAATTATTATGCGGGCATTAATTTTAACTACACATTCTAAACAAAAAACAATACCTTTATAAAGTAAAACCAGACACAATGAAATCACTTAAATTTTTATTAGTTCTAGCCTTAGTTTTTGCTTCATGCAAAGATAAAGAAGCGAAGAATACAGAAACACCTGAAATTGCTCAAGCAGAACAACAAATTGAAGTAGGTACAGAATCTTCTATTGAAGCTCAGGCCGCTACAAATGTCAATTACAAAGCTGAAACTGTTGTGCCAGATTTAAGCATTCCATGGGGATTTGTATTTCTTCCTGATGGCGCCATTTTGGTTACCGAGAAAACAGGTGAATTAATTCATTTTAAAGATGGAAAAAAGACACAAATCGAAGGTTTACCAGAAGTATACGTCCGTGGTCAAGGTGGATTACTAGATATAGAATTACATCCAGATTATTCATCTAATGGATGGATATACATGACGCATGCCTCAAAAGACGGTGAAGGCGATGGTGGTAACACGGCACTAATTAGAGCTAAACTTGAAGGTAACAAATTAACAAATGTTGAACGTCTATACAAAGCTGGCCCAAATTCTAGAAGAGGTCAACATTTTGGCTCACGTATTGAGTTTGATAATGACGGTTATTTATATTTCTCAGTTGGTGACCGTGGAAATAGAGATGAAAATCCACAAGACATTACTCGCGATTGCGGAAAAATCTATAGACTTAATGATGATGGCAGCATACCCAAAGACAATCCATTTGTAGATAAAAAAAATGCAAAAACGGCTATTTTTAGTTACGGACATCGCAATCCTCAAGGTATGGCAAAGCATCCAACAACAGGAAAAATATGGGTGAACGAGCACGGTCCAAAAGGTGGAGACGAAATTAATATTGTTCAAAAAGGAAAAAACTTTGGGTGGCCCGTAATTAGTTATGGTGTTAATTATAGCGGTACACGATTTACAGACATTACAGCGAAAGAAGGCATGGAACAACCATTATTTTATTGGGTACCTTCGATTGCACCTAGTGGAATGGCTTTTGTAACTTCAGATAAATACCCAGATTGGAATGGTAACGTTTTGGTAGGCTCTTTAAAATTTGAATATTTAGAGCGTCTTGTTTTAGAAAATAATAAAGTAGTAAAGCGTGAAAAATTATTAGAAGGTATGGGCCGTGTAAGAGATGTTCACGAAGGTCCAGATGGCTTTATCTACGTCGCTATTGAAAATAGAGGTATTGTAAAAATAGTCCCAAATTCATAAAAGAATAAGAATGAAATCAGCCAAAATATTTGTAATAAGCATACTTCTATCTTCATTAACATTAAGTTGTAAAAATGACTCATCTAAAAATGTGTCATATGGAAAATCTAACGATAAAAGCAGCCTAGAACAAAGTATAGACCGTGGTAAATTGGTTTATGATGACTTATGCATAACCTGCCATATGGCTAATGGCGAAGGCGTACCAAATGTATTTCCGCCTTTGGCTAATTCAGATTACCTGAAAAACAACCAAATTCAAAGTATAAAAGGTATAAAATATGGCCAAAAAGGTGAGATTGTAGTTAACGGAAAAACTTATAATGGGGTCATGGCGGCAA
This sequence comes from Winogradskyella jejuensis, assembly GCF_900129745.1. Lineage (GTDB taxonomy): Bacteria > Bacteroidota > Bacteroidia > Flavobacteriales > Flavobacteriaceae > Winogradskyella > Winogradskyella jejuensis. The sequence continues at coordinate 98,518 of NZ_FQWS01000001.1, forward strand.
TGGGTCTAGAAGATGATGAAGTTGCAGATGTAATGAACTACATAAACAACAGTTGGGGTAATAATTTTGGCAAAGAAGTCACTGTAGAAGAAGTGACAAAAGTCACTAAATAATGAGTTAGATTAATTAACTTTGTGGTGTAAAAAACTCAAGGTTAATGCTAATTATTGGAATTGCTGGCGGAACTGGTTGCGGAAAAACAACCGTTGTAAATAAACTTATCGAACAACTTCCTGAAGGCGAAGTTGTTGTTATATCTCAAGATTCCTATTATCAAGATACATCGCACCTCAGTTACGATGAGCGTGTAAAAATTAATTTTGATCATCCACGGTCAATTGATTTTGATTTACTCGTACAACATCTCAATCAGTTAAAAGAAGGCAAGTCTATAGAGCAGCCCGTATATTCTTTTGTAAAACATAACCGAACTGGAGACACGGTTTTAACCAAACCTCGCAAAGTTGTTATTGTAGAAGGTATTTTGATTTTAACCAATCCAGAGATTAGAGATTTGTTTGATATAAAAATATTTGTCCATGCAGATAGTGATGAACGTCTGATTAGACGACTTAAGCGTGATATTACAGAACGTGGTAGAGACATAGATGAGGTGTTAAACAGATATCAAACAACGCTTAAGCCAATGCATCAGCAGTTTATTGAGCCGATGAAAGAATATGCAGATATTATTATACCAAACAATAAATACAACACCGTGGCTGTTGATATAGTAAAGACAATCATTAGCGACAGACTGTAAGTTTATCATGGCAAAATTCAATAAGAAATATTTAAAACCGTTTAAGAACTTTTTTGTTCTTACAACCATTGGATTTGCCATCTGGATGATTTTTTTCGATACGCATTCTTGGCTCTTACATCGTGACTTAAACAAAGACATTGAAGCGCTCGAGAATGAAAAAGAATACTATCGTAACGAGATGAAAAAAGACAAAAAAGCTATAGAAGCCTTAAGTACCGAAGAAGGTGTTGAAAAAGTGGCTAGAGAGACTTACTACATGAAAAAGCCCAACGAAGAAATATATATTATAGAATACGAAGATAGTATCCCTAAAAACAAAGAAGATGAGTAAAACCTTATTCAACAATTTTGAAGAAGTGTCATCAAAAGCCTGGAAACAGAAAATTCAAGTTGACCTCAAGGGCGCCGATTATAATGATACTTTAATTTGGAAAACAAGTGATGGTATAGATGTTAAACCCTTTTACCATGCAGATGAATTTGATAATTTACCAGAGCCTTCAAATTCTAAAGCAACAGAATGGAAAGTAGCACAAGCTATTGATGTTAATGATACTAACAATGCTAACAAGACAGCAAAAGAAGCCATTGAAAAAGGTGCAGAATACATCATCTTTAATATCAAATCTTCAAATGTTATAATTACAGACCTAGTCTCGGGTATTGATGTACCCATTCATATTAATTCTGATAGTTTTTCAAACACTTATTTTGATGCTATTCCTAGCTTAAGTAAACCTGAAATTACCTTGTATAATGATATTATTGGGCATCTAGGCAAAACAGGAAATTGGTTTTCTAACTTAAAAGAAGACCATAGTATTTTTGAAAAAAGTGTTGAAAACTCAAATCAGATTTACGTAGATATAAGTCACTATCAAAATGCGGGAGCTAACAATGTACAGCAACTAGCTTACGCCTTAGCACATATTAATGAGTATTTAAATCATTTAGATTCTAAATTATCCGAAGACAAAAAAGAAACATTAAGCGTCACTTTTAATGTTGCTATTGGTAGCAATTATTTTTTTGAAATTGCCAAACTTCGTGCATTAAGAGTATTATGGTCTACTCTTGCAGATACTTATAATATCAAACTAGATTGCAAAATTATAGCCACGCCAAGCAAGCGCAATAAAACCATATACGATTATAATGTAAATATGTTACGTACTACAACAGAGTGTATGAGCGCTGTTTTAGGTGGTGCAAATATGGTTTGTAATTTGCCTTATAATCAATTGTTCCAAAACCCAACTGAGTTTGGTGAGCGTATATCTAGAAATCAATTATTGATTCTAAAAAAAGAAAGCTATTTCGATGCTGTTAACAATCCTTCTGATGGAGCATATTATATCGAAAAACTAACGGAACAATTAGCAGAAAAAGCACTGGTTTTATTTAAAAATATAGAAGCTAGCGGTGGTTTTTTAGCACAGTTAAAAGAAGGAACAATTCAAAGAAAGATAAAAGAAAGTGCTTCTCAAGAGCAAGATGCTTTTGATAAAGGAGAGCTAACGCTTTTAGGGACAAACAAACATCCAAATTCGGGAGATAAGATGTCTAATAGTTTAGAAAAAACGCCTTTTGTAAAAGTTGAAAAGCGAAAAACACTTATCGAACCCATTATAGAGAAAAGACTATCTGAGTCTCTTGAAATTGAAAGACTAAAAGAAGAATAAAATATGATATTAAAAAAAGCGATAGTACCAATAATTTTATGTCTAGTTGTTGTATTACAATCTTGTAAAGGTGATATAAAGGTTGATTCTATCTTCGAAAATGAAGCGCCAAAAAATAATATTATTGGTAAAAAACACTTTTTAGAAGAAGATGGTATACAACTACAACTTCCCGAAGAATTTGAGCGTTATTCAGCTGCAAAATATGAGCGCCTTTTAGACTCTTTAGTAAGTAAAAAAGAATTTGAGCTAGAAAGAGAAAGGTTAAGAAATATGCGAAATTTAGAAGGCAATAATTACATCTATTTCGCCCCTGATATCAACATTACCTACATGATAAACACCATACCTTACGCTCCAATACGTAAACAAGATGCTCAAAAATTATTGGGCATCATAAGACAAAATCAAAATATCGCTTCAAAGAATTCAAATGTAGAGTATACAAAAATAACAGCTAAATATAGGTCATTAACTGGTGCACAAATTTTTAAAGCTATATTCAAGGTAGATGAAAAAAAGGGTGACAGATTCTTTTATCAACAAGCCTATTTTATTAGTTCTAATCAGAAATCGGTACTTATCAATATTTCAAGTCCCGTAGACGTAGATTTTGACCCATACATAGAAAAAATGATTTTCTAATGGCAAGAAAAGACATTCAACATATAAGCTTAAAGCAGAAACCTTTGGCAAAAAGCAAGTCCAAAGAAGACCAAAAAGTTTTCAACACTGCTGAAGGAATTCCTGTAAAATCTCAGTATTCAAAAGAAGATATTGAAGATTTAGAACACCTTAACTTTGTTGCAGGTATTGCGCCTAACCTCCGTGGACCCTATTCTACAATGTATGTTCGTAGACCTTGGACTATCCGTCAATATGCTGGATTTTCAACAGCGGAAGAAAGTAATGCCTTTTACAGACGTAATTTGGCTGCCGGACAAAAAGGACTTTCAGTTGCTTTCGATTTGGCCACGCATCGAGGTTATGATAGTGACCATGAGCGTGTTGTTGGCGATGTTGGAAAAGCGGGAGTAGCCATAGATTCGGTTGAAGACATGAAAGTCTTATTCGACCAAATTCCATTAGATAAAATGTCGGTATCCATGACCATGAATGGTGCTGTATTACCAATTATGGCATTTTATATTGTTGCTGCGGAAGAACAAGGCGTAAAACCAGAGCAGTTGGCAGGTACTATTCAAAATGATATTCTAAAAGAATTCATGGTGCGTAATACTTACATTTATCCGCCAACACCTTCAATGAAAATCATCTCGGATATTTTTGAATATACAAGTAAAAACATGCCACGTTTTAATAGTATTAGTATTTCAGGATACCATATGCAAGAAGCTGGCGCGACTTGTGATATTGAATTGGCTTACACACTTGCCGATGGATTAGAATATATTAGAAAAGGTCTTGAAGCAGGAATGGATATAGACACCTTCGCTCCTCGCCTGTCATTCTTCTGGGCTATTGGAATGAATCATTTTATGGAAATAGCAAAAATGCGTGCGGCTCGTATGCTTTGGGCTAAATTGGTAAAACAATTCAATCCAAAAAACCCAAAATCATTAGCGCTTAGAACACACTGCCAAACATCAGGTTGGAGTTTAACAGAGCAAGACCCATTTAACAATGTGGCTAGAACTTGTATCGAGGCCTCTGCAGCCGCCTTTGGTGGTACGCAAAGTTTACATACCAACGCACTAGATGAAGCTATTGCATTACCAACAGATTTCTCAGCCCGTATTGCTAGAAACACACAGATTTACCTTCAAGAAGAAACATATATTACCAAAACGGTTGACCCTTGGGCTGGTAGCTATTATGTTGAAAAATTGACCAGTGACATTGCTGAACGTGCTTGGCAACATATTCAAGAAGTTGAGGATTTAGGCGGAATGACAAAAGCTATTGAAGCTGGTATTCCTAAACTAAGAATTGAAGAAGCTGCTGCTCGTAAACAAGCGCGTATAGATTCTGGTCAAGATATTATAGTTGGTGTAAACGAATACCGTTTAGACGAAGAAGACCCACTACACATTTTAGAAGTAGACAATCAGACCGTGAGATTACAACAAATTGAACGTTTGAACCAAATTAAAGCAGATAGAAATTCTGATGAGGTATCTACTGCCCTATCAAAATTGACTGCTTCGGCAAAATCAGGTGAAGAAAATTTACTAGCTTTAGCTGTTGATGCTGCCCGGAAAAGAGCGACTCTAGGCGAAATTAGCGATGCCCTTGAAGCCGAATTTGGACGATACAAAGCACAAATAAAATCATTCTCAGGCGTGTATAGTAAAGAAATAAAAGACGATAACAGCTTTAAAAAAGCACGAGAGCTAGCTGATCAATTTGCAGAACAGGATGGTCGTCGTCCGCGTATTATGATTGCAAAAATGGGACAAGATGGTCATGACCGCGGTGCTAAAGTGGTAGCAACAGGTTATGCTGATGTTGGTTTTGATGTGGATATTGGTCCATTGTTCCAAACACCAAAAGAAGCTGCAAAACAAGCTGTAGAAAATGATGTGCATATTCTTGGCGTATCTTCTCTAGCCGCAGGACACAAGACTTTAGTTCCACAAGTTATTGAAGAGCTTAAAGCTTACGGACGAGATGATATTATGGTTATTGTTGGCGGTGTGATACCAAAACAAGATTACCAATACTTGTTTGATGCCGGAGCAGTTGCCGTTTTTGGACCAGGAACAAAAATAAGTGACGCTGCTATTCAAATTTTAGAGATACTGATTGATTAGTTTTTATTTCTTTTTTTAATTTTTAAACTAAAAATTTAGTTAAAATACTTTCATATATTTCGTTGTGAGATTTTTATGACTAAATTGTAGTCATCTATTCATACATAAATCTAACACATCAATTATGAAAACATCTTTCTATAGATTGATTCGCTTTGCTTTTTGCAGCTTTTTAGCGTTTTCAATTTCAGCAAATGCTCAAGTAACTACTTCTCCAGAAAATCAAAAAACAGGAACCATTCCTTCTGATAATTTACCAATTACACCAGATGTTAAAATTGGTAAATTACCAAATGGTCTCACCTATTACATTCAGAATAACGGGAAACCCGAAGATAAAGTAGAACTCCGTTTAGCCATAAAAGCGGGCTCTATTTTAGAAACCGAAGACCAAGTAGGTTTAGCCCATTTTATGGAGCATATGAACTTTAACGGAACTAAAAATTTCAAGAAAAATGAACTTGTAGATTACTTGCAAGGCATAGGTGTTGAGTTTGGAGCTGATTTAAATGCTTACACCAGTTTTGATGAAACCGTATACATTTTGCCTATTCCAAGTGATGACCCAGAGAAACTAGACAAAGGTTTTCAAATTCTTAATGACTGGGCAGGAAATGCTTTACTAACTGAAAAAGATATAGACGAAGAGCGAGGTGTAGTTATAGAAGAATATCGTACGCGTCTTGGTGCAGCTACTCGAATGCAAAAAAACTATTTAGATAAAATTGCATACAAGTCTCGCTACGCAGAACGTTTACCTATTGGAACAAAAGAAAATCTAGAAACTTTTGATTATGAAAGTGTAAGAAATTTTCAAAAAGATTGGTATAGACCAAACTTAATGGCTGTTATTGCTGTTGGTGATTTAGATGTTGAAACACTTGAGAAAAAAATCATTGAGAATTTTAGCGATTTAAAAAATCCTGAAAATCCTAAACCTCGTCAAGAGTATGGCTCAGAAAACCATGAAGGAACATTAGTAGCTATTGAATGGGACGAAGAAGCTACTTCGAGTCAAGTACAAATTTATTACAAAGACAAAGGACAACCTCAAAAAACACTTACTGTAAAAGATTATAGAGATAATGTGGTTGAAGGTTTATTTGATCAAATGATTAATAATCGTTTAGCTGAGTTTAGTAATAAACCTAATCCGCCTTTCATTTTTGGGTTCTCATATAAAGGACAAATTATAGGAAATAAAGAAGCTTATCAGTCTTTCGCTCAAACAAACGAAACTGGTCAAATGGCAGCATTAAAAACGCTCTTAGAAGAAAACGAACGTGTAAAACGTTATGGCTTTAAAGCTTCGGAATTTGAACGTGCTAAGAAAGATTATTTAGTTAGATTAGAACGCGCATACAAAAACAGAGACAAATTAGAATCTAATAGAATTGTTGGGCGCTATGTACAACACTTCTTAAAAGAAAATCCTGTCCCAGGGGAAGAATGGAGTTATAACTTTGCTCAAAAAGAGTTGCCAAATATTAAGTTGAGTGAAGTCAATGCGTTAATCAAAGATTTTTTACATGATGACAACCGATTGGTTGTACTCACTGGTCCAAAAAAAGATGGTCTTAAAAAAGTAACCGAAGAAGAAGTTATTGCTCTTCTTGACGAAGTGAAAACATCTGACATAAAGGATTATGAAGACGAAGCTGTAAGAAGCGAAATGATGTCAGAAAAACCAGAAAAAGGAAGTATTGTAGACACTAAAGTGAACAACGCAGGACAATTAAATGAAACCACAACGCTCACTTTGAGCAACGGAGCAAGAATAACCTATAAGAAAACCGATTTTAAAAATGACGAAGTCTTATTTGATGCTTTTAGTTATGGAGGTTCATCTCTATACAGTGATGAAGATTTCTTGCAAGTAGTGTATGCTAATGGCGGTTTGGCTGAAGCAAGCTTAGATGGTTTATCTAAAAATGATATGACCAAAATGATGTCTGGAAAAATTGCTAGAGTTAGACCTTCAATAGGTGCTTTTTCAGAAAACTTAAGAGGTTCTGCATCACCAAAGGATTTGGAAACAATGTTTCAAATGATTCATTTGTATTTCACCAAACTTGACAAAGATGATGAAGCTTTTGCCTCATATGTTAGTAAGCAAAAGGCCTTTTTATCAAACATAGCATCTAACCCAAATATTTCATTTTCTATAGAAGTCGGTAAATTTCTAAACGAAGGTAACCCAAGATTTAGTGGTTTGCCATCACCTGAAGATTTGGATAAAGCAAACTATGCCTTAGCTTACGAAAAATATAAAGAGCGCTTTGCAAATGCAGGAGACTTTAATTTCTACTTTGTTGGTAATGTAGATGAAGCTAAAATTAAAGATTTAGCGGAAACATATATTGCATCTCTTCCTGATAACGGCAAAAGGGAAACTTATAATGTTCCTACTTTTAGACCAAAATATGGAGCTAACGAACTTGTTGTTAGAAAAGGTACAGAACCAAAGAGTCAAGTACGCCTAAGTTGGTCTGGTGAAACTCAATACGATGTAGATGAAGCAAGAGCGTTTAATGCTCTAGCGGAAGCATTAAGTATTAAGCTTATTGAGAAACTCAGAGAGGAAGAAGGTGGTGTTTATGGTGCCGGAGCTAGAGGGTCTATTTCCAAAATCCCTTATGGGAGCTATAACTTCAGTATTTCATTTCCTTGCGCACCCGAAAATGTTGATAAACTGATTGATGCTTCAATTGCTGAAGTACAAAAGCTAATTGATAATGGCCCAACAGATGAGGATTTAGATAAAGTTAAAAAAGCAAAGTTACTATCTAGAAAAGACCAGTTAGAGCAAAATCGTTTTTGGCTTAATGTCATCAGAAGTGCTGACTATAATAAATCAGATATCAATAATGTGCTTAAGTATGAAGAAAACATAAATGCTTTAACTAAAAAAGATTTGCAAAATGTTGCGCAAAAATATTTGACAAAAGGTTATTTAAGAGCAGTATTACTTCCTGAAGAATAGTATTATTTTAAAAAATCTCACCATTAAAGAGCAACAAAATTGTTGCTCTTTTTTATTGGAACTGTTAACAACTTCCGTTTTCAAAACCCATAAATAATCGTATTTTTAGCCCTTATTTAACCAAATCAATTAATGGGTAAAATCATAGCCATAGCAAACCAAAAAGGAGGCGTTGGTAAAACAACAACATCAGTAAACTTAGCCGCTTCACTAGGAGTTTTAGAAAAAAAAGTCTTACTTATAGACGTGGACCCACAAGCCAATGCAACATCTGGCTTAGGCATAGATGTAGATGCCGTGGAAGTTGGCTCCTACCAAGTGTTGGAGCATACAAAATCGGCAAAGGAGGCTATTGTATCCTCTAATGCGCCAAACGTAGATGTTATTCCTGCACATATCGACTTAGTTGCAATAGAAATTGAACTCGTCGATAAGGAAGAGCGCGAGTACATGCTAAAAAAAGCACTACAGGACATTAAAATCGATTACGATTACGTAATCATGGATTGTGCGCCTTCGCTAGGTTTATTAACTCTAAATGCACTAACAGCAGCAGATTCGGTTATTATTCCTATTCAATGTGAATATTTTGCATTAGAAGGTCTTGGTAAACTTTTAAATACCGTAAAAAGTGTTCAGAAAATCCATAATGAAAATTTAGACATCGAAGGCATGTTATTAACCATGTTCGACTCGAGATTACGTTTATCTAACCAAGTAGTTGAAGAAGTGCAAAAGCATTTTAGTGATATGGTTTTTGATACCATCATTCAAAGAAATGTGCGTTTAAGTGAAGCACCAAGTTATGGTGAAAGCATCATCAACTATGATGTAAGCAGTCGTGGTGCGGCTAATTATCTTAACTTAGCAAAAGAAATTATTAAAAAGAATTTATAATGGCGAAGGCAACCAAAAAACAAGCTTTAGGGAGAGGTCTTTCTGCACTGCTCAAAGACCCAGAGAATGATATAAATTCTGCATCGGACAAAAACGCAGACAAAGTTGTTGGAAATATTGTTGAATTAGATGTTGAGGATATTGAACTTAATCCTTTCCAGCCTCGAACCAACTTTAATGAAGAAACACTTCGCGAATTGGCGTCTTCTATCAGAGAATTGGGAGTTATTCAGCCTATAACAGTCCGTAAACTAGCATTTAACAAATACCAGTTAATCTCTGGAGAACGTCGCTTTAGAGCCTCAATACTTATTGGAAACGCAACTATTCCGGCATACATTCGTATTGCTAATGACCAAGAGTCTTTGGAGATGGCTTTGGTTGAAAATATCCAACGTCACGATTTAGACCCAATAGAGATTGCCTTATCATACCAACGCTTAATTGATGAAATTAAATTAACGCAAGAGCAAATGAGTGAACGTGTAGGTAAAAAACGCTCAACTATTGCTAACTATTTGCGTTTATTAAAACTTGACCCTATTATTCAAACAGGTATGCGAGATGGTTTTATTACTATGGGACATGGTCGCGCCATGATAAATATAGAGAGTCAAGTTGACCAACTAGAGGTTTACGAGAAAATCATCAGTAACAAGCTTTCTGTAAGGGCTACTGAAGCTTTAGTAAAAAGCCTAAATAATCCTAAAGCGCCAACTAGTATATCCGAAACTATTGAAATCCCTAAGCCTATTAAAAAAGGCATTGCGGCATTCTCGGAATACTTTGGACACAAAATAGACGTTAAGGTAGCTAAGAATGGTAGTGGAAAGATTTCTATCCCTTTTCATTCTGAAGAAGATTTCAATCGTATTATAAAATTGATCAAAAGTGCTAAATAAGCAAAGTTTTCTTTTACTCTTTTGCCTTTTATTAACTGTATCTGGGTTTTCTCAAGTACAAAAAGACAGTACAGTTAATACAACTGTTGATGAGCTGAATATAGACAAAGCTTTATTGTCTAAACGAGAAATTGACCCACTACGCCCATCAAAAGCTGCATTTTATTCCGCGATATTACCAGGACTAGGACAAGCCTACAATAAAAAGTATTGGAAAATCCCTATCGTTCTTGGTGGTATTACTGGGGGTATATTAGTATATGATTTCAACAACAAACAGTACAACCGCTACAGAGATGCTTTTAAAAGACGCCTAGCTGGGTTTACAGATGATGAGTTTTTTGGAACTGGCGCAACGCCATTTATATCTGATGACGCACTAATACGAGCACAACGGCAATTTCGTCGTAATAGAGATATTGCTATGTTGATTACAGTTGGTATTTATGTTTTAAATATTATTGATGCCAATGTAGATGCGCATTTGCTGCAGTTTAACGTTGATGAAAATCTAGCGATGCGACCACATTTTCAGTATAATCCTATGGAGAATTCTTCAGATTTAGGAGTCACCGTCAATTTCAAATTTTAGAATAAGCATATGAGAATAGCGCTACTTGGTTACGGTAAAATGGGAAAGATTATTGAGCGCGTTGCTTTAGAGCGCGGCCATTCTATAAGCATTAAAGCGGATAGCAAAACAACAACACTAGATTTTTCTAAAACTGACGTAGCTATAGATTTCAGCCTACCTTCTACTGCAGTTTCAAATATTACATCATCCATTAACGCCAATGTTCCTGTAATTTCGGGAACAACGGGTTGGTTAGATAAATACGATGATATTGTTGAGCATTGTAACAGAAAGAATGGTGCTTTTTTATACGCATCAAATTTTAGTTTGGGGGTTAATATCTTTTTTGAAGTCAATCGTGTTTTAGCTTCACTAATAGCAAATTATCCTGATTATAAATTAAATATTGAAGAAATTCATCATACCCAAAAACTAGACGCACCAAGCGGAACAGCCATTTCTCTTGCGGAAGACATCATAAAAAATTCAAATTATAAAAATTGGACATTAGATGAAGATGAAGATGATTCTGATGCTATTAAAATTGAAGCCAAACGTATTGTAGATGTTCCAGGAACACATATTATCAATTACAATTCTGAAGTAGATGCAATAGAAATAAAACATACAGCGCATAATCGGGAAGGTTTTGCATTAGGTGCCGTTATTGCAGCTGAATGGATTGCTAATAAAAAAGGAGTCTTTAATATGAAAGACGTCCTTAAAATAAATGAATAATGAAGATTGATAAATGACTAATGATTTAAAGTATAGAACTAAAATATTTGCACATAATGCTATAAAGCTGGCTTCTAAACTGCCCAATGATTATTTATCAATTCATATCAAGAAACAACTAATAAGATGTTCAACTTCAGTTGCTGCAAATTATAGAGCTACTTGTTTAGCACAGTCTAAGAAAAGTTTTGTATCAAAAATCAGCATAGTTATCGAAGAAGTTGATGAAAGTCTTTTCTGGATAGAGTTTATTAAGGATGAAAAATTATTGTCGCCAGATTTGTGTAAATCTATGTTAAAAGAAGCGGATGAATTGACAAGAATTTTTATTTCGTCAAGAAAAACCGCAAATTTGAACCTTAACAATTAATCAATTGTCATTAGACAATTAACATTACAAGAATATGAACTGGACAGAGTGGTTAATCTTTTTTCTAATAATACAAGTTATTCATGGTTTAGGAACTTGGAAACTTTACGTTAAAGCAGGAAGACAAGCTTGGGAAGCATTTATTCCACTATACAATGCCGTAATCTTAATGAAAATAATTACGCGCCCTTGGTGGTGGGTTATCCTTATATTTTTGCCAATCGTGAATCTTATTATGATTCCTGCAGTTTGGGTTGAAACGGCGAGAGGTTTTGGTAAAGACACTAAATTAGATGCATTAATTTGTATACTTACACTTGGGTTTTACCTTTATTATCTTAACTATATAGAAGATGTTAGTTTTGTTGAAAACAGACGATTAAAACCTAAAACTTCTGCTGGTGAGTGGATAACTTCTATCCTATTTGCTATTGTTGCTGCAACCATTGTACACACTTACTTTTTTCAACCATTTGTAATTCCTTCTTCATCTCTTGAAAAATCACTTTTAGTTGGGGACTTTTTGGTCGTAAGTAAAATACATTATGGAGCCAGAGCTCCAATGACAACAGTAGGAACTCCAATGGTGCATGACACGATTCCGGTTGCAGGCATCAAATCTTACTTATACAATGATAACTACGAGAAGCGAAATACTGCTTGGCAAAATAAGCTTCAACTACCCTATTTTAGATTTCCTGGATTTCAAAGCATAAAAAATAACGATTATGTTGTTTTTGGTCAGCCCGCAGACACGCTTAGGAATATGGATATTTTTACACCTGACCGTAATTACTATAAGCCTATTGACAAGAAGACAAATCTTGTTAAACGTTGCGTTGCTATTCCTGGCGACACATTAGAAATCAGAGAAGGGTATGTTTATATCAATGGTAAGAAAAATGAGTTACCAGATAGAGCGCAACTACAATTCTCATATGATGTTAAGTTAAAAAACCCTCTAGCATCCCAAGCCGATGTTAATCGTATTCTTAAGGTTTTAGAGAGAGCAGATATTGATGACCCGTTTTATCAAATCTCTAACGGTACTTACCGTATTTCAGCAGCTTCAGATAAAGCTATTGCTGCATTTAAAAATCACCCTGAAGTCGCATCAGTGAAAAAGAATATCCAAGAAAAAGGTGTATATGGGGATGTATTTCCACGTGACCCTTATTATTCTTGGAATGTTGACTTCTTTGGTCCATTATACATTCCAAAAGCAGGGACAACAACAGAGCTAACACCTCAAAATCTACCGCTTTACGATAGATTAATACAAGAATACGAAGGCCATAATGTATATGTTAGAGGTAACGAGGTTGTATTAGACGGTAAAGTTGTTAACTCCTATACTTTTGAAAAAGACTACTATTGGATGATGGGAGACAACAGACATAACTCTGTTGATGCACGTGCTTGGGGTTATGTGCCTTTTGACCACGTTATTGGTAAACCTGTATTTATATGGATGAGTATTGATGGAATTAATAATGGTCTTAAAAATTGGAGTTTCCGTTGGGATAGAATTTTTACCACAGTTAATGGCGAAGGCGAACGTGTTTCTTATTTAATTCCGTTTCTAGTTGTCGTGTTTGGCTTAACTTTCTTTAACCGTTGGAGAAAGAAAAAGAAGTTAAAGTCTGAAGGCAAGTAATTAGAAATCGCTATGCTTTTGCACCCCACATACTTCCCAAACATTTCACATTTTGTTGCAATGTTAAAAGATAATGCTATTACTTTTGAAGTATGTGATAATTACCAAAAGCAGACTTTTAGAAACCGTTGTGATATCTATAGTGCTAATGGAAAACTATCTTTAACCATACCGGTATCTTATACTCAAAAGAAAAGACAGCAGTACAAAGATGTTGAAGTTTCCACAACTGAAAATTGGCAGCTTCAACATATCAAGTCTTTAGACTCAGCCTATCGGATGTCCCCATTTTATGAGTTTTATATTGATGATTTGGTGCCTTTATTTCAAAGGAAATTTAAGTATCTTTTAGACGTAAATTTAAAGTGTTTTGAGTTACTATCAGAATGTCTTGAAGTTTCATTAGACTACAAGTTAACCGAAGATTTTATCTTGCCAAATACAACCGAAGATGATTTTAGGTATTTAGCAAATAGTAAAAAACTACCCGACTTAAACTTCGATACCTACACACAAGTCTTTTCAGAAAAGCACGGGTATTTGAGTAATCTTAGCATATTAGATTTACTATTCAACGAAGGTCCAAACTCGGTAAACTATCTTGAAAATCAAATTCGTCATCTATGATTTTTCAATCTATTGCACATTATGGGATTCACTTTATCGGACCGCTAGTTGTCGCTTTATTATTTTTTAGAAAAAAATGGAAAATCGCTTTTGGTATCATGCTATTAGGCATGCTAATTGACTTAGACCATCTATTAGCTAACCCAATTTTTGACTCTAACCGTTGTAGCATTAATTTTCATATACTACATAGCTATTATGCTATTGGTATTTATGTAATCCTATCGCTTTTAAAAGCGACTAGGCTCATTGGTATAGGTTTGCTTATACATATTTTAGCAGATGTTGTAGATTGTAGTTTTATGCTACTTTAAAACTGCTTTGATAGGATAATGGTCAGAGAGTTTAACGTCGTAGTTTTTAAAACCATTGACGGTAAAAGCATCATCCACTAAGATAAAATCAATACGCAAGGGAATGATATTAAAATCGAATGTTTTTCCAAATCCATTACCGGCTACTTTAAAAGCGTCTTGAAAATCACCTTTAATTTTGTCGTAGATATAAGAATAAGCCGTATTATTAAAATCGCCTGTAATTATGGTTTTATAAGGACATTTATCTCTATGTTTTAAGACCAATTCAGCTTGAGTTTGTTGCATTTTAAACACCTCTCCTATTCTTTTGGTCAACTGCTCTGACCCTTCTTTTTGCAACTCACTGACTTTTGTACTCACCTTTGAAGATTGCAAATGCAAATTATAAATTCTTACCGTGTCTTTCTGCTTGACGACATCTACAAAAATGGCATTATTAGAAGTATTCGGAAATGCTATACTGCCTGAGTTAACTATCGGGAATTTTGAAAAAATAGCTTGCCCACTTTTTACTTTGTCACCAAAAACGTATTCAAATTTTTCATAGCCTTCTAGGGTGAAATTCTCGCTCTTTCGGTATTCTTGGAAGCTGATGATAGAAGGACTTTCAGATTTTACAAACTTCAGAATATCTGCTTCAACCGTTTTACTTGGCAACCAATTAAAGACGTTAAACAAACGCACGTTATAATTCATTACTGAAAAATTAGAAGTGTCTTCAACGGTTTTAGACCCTGTAAATTTATATATTGATGTGATGTAGTTAAAACCAATAACCAAAACTACGAGCGATATCATTAATTGTTTTTTGGCATTAAGCAACCAGTATAGAAAAAACAAAATATTGAGAACTATAAGAATAGGAACAGCTAAACTCAATACAGACAATAACGAAAAACTCTTTGGCGGAATGTAAGGCAATATGTAAGACACCAATAATAGAAAAGCCACCAACGAATTGACAAAAAATATGAGCTTATCTATAAATTTGAGTTTTTTCATTAAGGATTTATTTCCCTTGCCTAAATAAAAATTCTTTTTCTTCAGCAGTTAAACTTTCGTAACCGCTTTTACTTATTTTATCAAGAATACTATCTATTTTCTTTTGCTTATTTAACGTATCAGATTCCGTCTTGGTCTTTTGTCTAGGTTTTGATGTCTTCTTTTTTCGATGTACAGTTTTTAAATTAGACTTTGGTTTAAATAAACTTACAAACCTATCCATAAGTCGCTCAAAGCCTTTACCGATATCAGAACCATCCAATAATTTTTTAGCATAATAATAACCTAAAAGATAACCCCCAATATGCGAAACGTAACCACCAGAATTTAAGCCTAATAACATTCTAAAAACATCTAAACCAACAAAAATGAGTGCTACATACTTCCACTTAATGTTAAACAAGTTGAATGGTCTTATTTCTGACTCAGGCATATAAGTCGCAACAAAAACAAGGAGCGCTGCTACTCCAGCTGAGGCGCCTCGCAAAATACCACCAGCACCAAAAAAGTCCGTGGGCCATAAATTGGCAATTGCCATAAATAGTAAACCTCCTACTATAATTCCTAGAAAGTAAACGTTGAGGACTAACTTAATTCTAAAAAGATTGATTGCTACACGAGACAAATAAAATAGCATCAACATATTGAATACCAAATGCCACAAACCGGTGTGTACAAAACCATAGGTAATTATAGACCAAGGTTGCCAAATAAAATCATCAAAGTTTGCTGGTAATACAAGATAAGCGAGAATATTACCTAACTTAAAAACACCCAATAACAGTAATGCTATGAAAACAAGTCCATTGATAACGATTATCTTCCCAAACGTATTGAGATTATTATATTTATATTTTAAGTCTTGAAACGTGCTCATAGTTAATTCCAACGGTATTTATCCATACTATTCTTTTTCCAATACCACATGATTAAGAATCCAATAACTGCTCCTCCAACATGTGCCATGTAAGCTGTATTACTTGGACTAAAGAAAGACTGACCTGTTACAGCAGAAATGACATCCAGTATAATTATACCAGGAATAAAATATTTGGCTTTAATAGGAACTGGGAAGAAAATAAGCATCAACTCAGCATTAGGATTCATCATACCAAAGGCTGCTAAAATTCCCATAATGCAACCTGAGGCTCCAACCATTGAAGCTGCCATACTTGGCGCTATGCTTCGTATTTGTACTACTTGCTCTTGTGTAAGGCTAGGTAAAATTCGATTAGTTTCAAACATTTGCTGAATAGCTTCTGGTGTAACTCCTGAAGCTATCAAATTGTTATAATCCGGTAAGAAATTGAAATAATAATATCCTAACTGAAATAATACTGCACCTAATCCTGCAGAAAAATATATAAACAAAAATCGTTTTGTTCCTATTTGGCGTTCCACAGGTGTTCCAAACATCCAAAGGGCAAACATGTTAAATAATATATGTGTAGCATTACCATGCATAAACATATGCGTAACAATCTGCCATGGCTCAAAAGCTGGATTTTTAGGAAAGTAAAGTGCAAACCAATCGTAAAAGGTTTGTCCATTACCGATACTTACAGTACCAATAAACATGATTACGTTAATAATCAATAGGTGTTTTACAGCATCTGTTATACTTAATCTCATAATGGGTTACATAAATTTCTTTTCGATATCATCTACACCAAGTGTAATAAACGTGGTTTTGTTAGTGGGAGATACCGATGGTTCTTTACAAGCAAATAAACTGTTAAGAATATGCTCTTGTTCTTCAGCATTAAGTGTTTGTCCTGTTTTAATGGCTAAACTTTTGGCCATTGATTTTGCCAATAAATCTGAGGCGCTAAAATTTTGGTCTGGCACATCGTTTTCTACATCACTAATTAGTTGTTCAAATACAATAGACACTTCACTCTCTGGCACACCGACTGGCACACCTGTGATAATGACTTGGTCTTCTTTAACTTCGGAAAACTCAAAACCTGCAAATTCTAAATCAGGTTGTAATTGCTTTACTATCGTGGTATCTGATGTAGAAAAACTAATATTTAAAGGAAATAACAACTGTTGAGTTGTAGCTTCTTTAGACGTTAGTTGCTTCAACAAGTTCTCGTATAAAATACGTTGATGCGCACGATTTTGGTCTATAATAAGCATCCCAGACTTGATGGTACTCACAATATATTTTTGACGTAATTGATACGTCGTCTTTTCTTGAGTAACCTCATTAGATTTAAAAATCGACTCTGTTTTGGTATCACTTTCATAAGTGACCTCAGAAAAATCAATTGGTGATGCATTAGACTTTGACTCCAATCCCACATACAAACTTTCCCAGTGGGCTTGGGTTTTTAACTGATTTCCTGTTCTAGAGTGTGTCTTAACTTGCTGAAAATCGTTCTTAAATGGGTTAAAAGACCTATCAACTGTAATCGTTGGTGTTTTCCCTGACTTGTCTTTGTAATCGTAAGGCGTATCTAGATTGGCATCACTTTCAAAATCTAAAACTGGTGCAATATTAAACTGTCCTAGACTGTGCTTAACAGACGATCTTAAAATAGCATAAAGCGTATGCTCATCATCAAACTTAATTTCTGTTTTCGTGGGATGAATATTAATATCTATAGTTTTTGGGTCAACCGTTAGATTTAAAAAATAACTTGGATGATAACCGTCTTTGAGTAAACCTTCAAACGCTGCATTAATAGCATGATTTAGATAAGGACTCTTTACAAAGCGGTCATTGACAAAGAAGAATTGCTCTGTTTTTGTTTTCTTAGAAAATTCGGGTTTCCCCACAAATCCTGAAACCTTGAGCACTTCGGTGGTCTCTTCAACAGGGACTAACTTCTCATTAGTTTTAGTTCCAAAAATATTGACCACACGTTGACGGTAATTGCTAGAATTAAGACTGAATAGTTCACTTCCGTTATGAAACATCGAAAACCCAATGCTCGGGTGCGCTAATGCTACGCGATGAAACTCATCTGTAACATGACGAAGCTCAACGGTATTCGATTTTAAAAAATTTCGCCTAGCAGGAATATTGAAAAACAAATTCTTTACAGCTACTGATGTACCCTTAGGAGTTACAACAACATCTTGTGATTTTACAGTACTGCCTTCAATTACAATCTGAGTTCCTAATTCATCAGCTTCTTGCTTTGTTTTTAACTCTACGTGTGCAATGGCGGCAATACTCGCCAGTGCTTCGCCTCTAAAACCTTTAGTATTTAATTGAAATAAATCTTCCGCAGACCTAATCTTGGATGTAGCATGACGCTCAAAAGACAAACGTGCGTCGGTCACACTCATGCCTTTTCCATTATCTATAACTTGTACCAGAGTTTTGCCCGCTTCTTTGAGTATTAATTTTATTTCTGTGGCACCAGCATCAATGGCATTTTCTAATAATTCTTTAACAACAGAAGCTGGACGCTGAACGACCTCTCCTGCAGCTATTTGGTTAGCAACATGATCTGGTAATAGTTGAATGATGTCTGACATTAGCTCTTGAAGAAAATTGAGAGATCAAAATCAATAATAAAGAGAAAAACAAGTATAAGAACTCCAACAATAATAAAAACACGCCTATTTACAGCCTCGTCTCTATTTTTATAGTCTTCTATAGCATCGTTAAATTTTCCTTTTATTCCTCTTGAAGGATTTACAGTTTTTCGATACTCATCAAACTTGTGTTTTACCTCATAAGGATTACCATCACCTTTGTAATAACGAGGCGTATAACTGTATCTTTTGTTCTTCTTAGTTTTGAATATTCCCATAATCCTTTCCTTATTTCATATATCCATTGAGGATATACATGAGTATAATCACAGCTATTAACATAACAATCATAACAGGAAGCGTAGAAAAAACTCGACCTCTACGTTTCGAGCCTTGTCTTACCTCGTCCCACTTTGACTCAAACTCATCTTTAGACTTGGTCTCTTCAGAATTTTGAAATCGAGGTGTGTAGTTAAATTTTTTGTTTTTTCGCTGCTTAAACAATGTTAACTTAAGTTACTGTGATACCTTTCAAAAATACTTAATTTACAAGGAAACCACGTAGCACAACTCCTAAAAAATGTTAACAAAAAGCCTGCCAAAAGAAGAATTACTGCTAAAAGGACGGATTGTGAAAAGATATAATTCTAATACCCAATACTTATACCACGTCCTCGAGAGGTTTTACGCAGTTCTGCCATTTTTATTGCGGCAATAGCAGCTTCGGTACCTTTATTACCATGCTTACCACCTGACCGGTCTATAGATTGTTGCATATTATTATCTGTAAGTACACAGAAAATAACAGGTATATCGCTAAGCACATTTAGGTCTTTAATGCCTTGTGTAACGCCATCACATACAAAATCGAAGTGTTTAGTTTCTCCTTGAATCACTGAACCTATAGCTATGACAACATCCACATTTTGCTCTTGCATTTTTTTGCAACCGTAAATAAGCTCATAACTTCCAGGGACATTCCAACGTGTTATATTTTTATCTAATACACCACAATCTTTAAGAGCCGCAATAGCACCATCGTAAAGACCTTCTGTAATGTTGTCATTCCATTCTGAAACAACAATCCCAAACCGAAAGTCTTTCGCGTTTGGGATTGTAGCTTTATCGTAGTTCGATAAATTTTTATTTTCGGTGGCCATACTTTATAAGCTTGCTGATGCTTTTCCTATTAATACATCAATATCTTTTGCGTCGTCAGACTTAGGAAATTCTGTCTTAATACGGTTTAAATAATCTAATGCCTTTTGGTTGTTACCCAAATTCATCGCAACTATCGCTGCCTTTTTTAGATATAGTGGCGTAGTAAAGTCGTTCGCGTTAGTTTTGATGGCTTTTTCGTAATAGCTTAAACCGTCTTCTAACTGATTTAACTGAACAAAAGCATCTCCAATACCACCTTGAGAAATAGCAGATAACATTAAGTCATCACTAGAAAAATCTCCTAAATGCTTAATTGCCTCTTGGTATTTATTCATATTAAGGTAAGCCATACCTGCATAGTAATTAGCAAGGTTACCCGCAGGCGTACTTCCGTATTCCTTTATAATATCTAGCATACCATATTTTCCTTCACCACCTTCTAAAGATAATGTGAATAATGAATCTTTTTCAGTAGCATTAAGCGCTTCATCAAAATAACCTTGTGCAACAGTCATTTCATTCATAGCCTCTTGTGCATTAGGCTCTGCTATAAACTTGTTATAACCCATGATAGCTAAAACTACTAAAGCTACTACGCCAACCACTCCAAAAATATAGTTTTGGTTTTTTATAACCCACTCTTCCGTTTTCGATGCAGACTCGTCTAAGGTGTTAAATACCTCAGCTGTTGTCGATTCTTCTTCGATATGCTCTACCTTTTCTTTTTGAGTTTTTGGTTTATAACCTCTTTTCTTATATGTTGCCATAATTTCTTTTTTGTGCGTTGGCAAAAATATAATTTTTATTGGTATATAAAAGCGTATTTATTTGTTATTTTTCAATAATTTCGCTCTATAAAATTCCGACACAAAACCTATTAAACGCTACGATTACACTGCATTTTATGTTTCTTAACAAACTCTCTTTAGTGAATTACAAGAATTTTGAAAGTTCAACTTTTGAGTTTGATACTAAAATTAACTGTTTTGTAGGTGCTAATGGTATAGGAAAAACAAATGCTCTAGATGCCATTTACCATCTGGCTTTTGGAAAAAGCTATTTTAATCCTATTGCCACGCAAAACATAAAACATGGCGAAGAATTCTTTGTCGTTGATGGTCATTTTGAAAAGAAAGAACGTGACGAAAAAATTATTGTCTCTCTAAAAAAAGGGCAGAAAAAAGTTATAAAGCGTAACGGGAAAGCTTATGAAAAATTTAGTGAGCATATTGGTTTTGTCCCTTTAGTTATTATATCTCCTGCGGATAGAGATTTAATTAGCGAGGGCAGTGATGTACGCCGCAAGTTTATTGATAGCGTTATTTCGCAAAGTGACAAAACATATCTCACTGACCTCATTAATTACAATAAGGTACTATCGCAACGCAATGCTTTACTAAAGTATTTTGCAGCTAACAATACCTTTAATTCGGATACTTTAGAAGTTTATAATGAACAATTAAAAACTTTTGGCCAGCCTATTTTTGAAAAACGTGAAGCCTTTTTGGAAACGTTTATCCCCATTTTTAAAGACAGATATGCAACCATAAGTAATAGTAGTGAAGATGTTAACTTAACATACAAAAGCGATTTATTTGACAATGACTTAGCTACGCTTCTTGATGAGAGTCTTAATAAAGACCGTGCCATACAATACACAAGCGTTGGCATACATAAAGATGATTTGCTATTTAAGATTGATGACTTTCAGATAAAGAAATTTGGCAGTCAGGGCCAACAAAAATCGTTTTTAATAGCATTAAAGCTAGCGCAATTCGATTTTATAAAACAACAAAGTGGTGTACCTCCCATTCTACTTTTAGATGATATTTTTGATAAGCTAGACGAAAATCGTGTAGCACAAATCATTAGCATGGTAGACAATGATAATTTTGGACAAATATTTATTAGCGACACCCATGCTGAACGTACAGAAAATGTAGTCAAGCAAATTCATCAATCGTATAAAATTTTTAAATTATGAAATGCCACAACAAAAAAATTGGATGCTCAATGAGATTATAATTTGGCATTCCATCTGACAAATAAAAACAATTAAATACCAACAGATGAAACGGTTTCTTACCATCATAGGACTCATATTATTGGTTTCATGTACTACAAATACTGAAAGCTACTTAGAACATGTTAATGGCTATTGGGAAATAGACCAAGTTATTTTTACTGACGGCACAAAAAAGGAATACAAATACAACGAAACTATAGACTACATCTCTATTAATGATAGCTTGAAAGGTTTCCGTAAAAAACTAAAGCCTGGTTTTAATTCTAAATATATAACTTCAAAAGATGCTGAAGGTATTACTGTAAAAATTGAAAACGACAGTTTAAATTTTTATTACAAAACACCTTATGCTAATTGGAAAGAAACGGTTTTAAGTGCTAACGAAAACCAAATGAAAGTTGTTAACGATAGAGAAACCGTCTATATTTATAAACGCTATAAACCTTTAGAATTAGATTTGGAATAATCAGAACATGGCAAAACGTAATAACGAAAATCAAAGCATAGAAGACGTATTAAAAGAGTTTGTCTCCGCTAACAATCTACAAAGTGGATTAGATAAGGTTAATGTACGTGATGCTTGGGCAAACCTTATGGGTAACGGCGTAAACAATTACACAACTGCCATTGAGCTTAAACATCAAACGCTATACGTACAACTAAGCTCAAGCGTTTTGAGAGAAGAATTAAGTTATGGAAAAGAAAAAATCATAGCCATGCTTAATGAAGCTATTGGTAATGAAGTCATCACCAAATTAGTTTTAAGGTAACATTAAAGTTTCCTTAAACATAAAACTTATTATTCCTTCTGGTTTTATCTTTACATTGTAATATAATGACTATGAGGTACGCCTTTCTATTTCTACTCGTAATTTCTTATCAAACTATGACCATATTCGATTTTAATTCTGAAAGTAATATCCAAAATTGGCGCATCGTTGATGATGTAGTTATGGGTGGACGCTCAAACGGAAATTTTAAAATTAACACCGATGGTCATGGGGAATTTTCTGGTTACGTATCATTAGAAAACAATGGTGGCTTTTCTTCGGTTCGGTATAATTTTGAAACCATTAATTCCTCAGGATACACATCATTTAAAATTCGTTTAAAAGGCGATGGAAAACCATTTCAATTCAGAGTTAAAAGTACAAGTAGTCAACGTTATTCATACATTTATGAATTTCAAACTTCTGGCGAATGGGAAACTATTTCGATTCCTTTCAACCAAATGTCACCCTCGTTCCGCGGCTATCAACTTAACCAACCAAATTTTAATGGCAAGCAGATGGGAGAAATCGCATTCCTTATCGGAAACAAAAAAGAGCAGGCTTTTAAACTATTGATTGATAAGATAGAATTAAAGTAAAATCCTCCCAAAAACTATTGTGTATTACAATCGGTCTTAGTACTTTAGTTATATGACTGAAGAAGCTATTGAACAAGAAAATGCTGCGATTGCAAAGGCTTACAAAGAACTACTAAAAGTAAGCTACCAAACCTTAAGTCGTGAGGATAAAAAACTAATTCGTCACGCTTTTGAGGTTGCTGTTGATGCGCATAAAGACCAAAGACGCAAGTCTGGTGAGGCCTATATTTTTCATCCAATAGCTGTTGCAAAAATTGTTGCTCAAGAAATTGGTCTTGATGCTACAAGTATTGCTGCTGCCTTACTTCATGATGTTGTAGAAGACAATCCTAATTACACCATTGCAGACATGGAACGGCTTTTTGGTGAGACCGTAGCACGTATTGTTGATGGTTTAACAAAAATATCCTCTTTAAAGAAAGATATGGATGTGTCTTTACAAGCGGAAAATTTCAGAAAGATGTTATTGACACTTAATGAAGATGTCCGTGTAATCATCATAAAGATTGCAGACCGTTTACACAACATGCAAACTATGGAGTCCATGCGTGATGATAAGCAAGTAAAAATAGCTTCAGAAACCTTATACATTTACGCCCCATTAGCACATAGAATTGGGCTTTACAATATAAAAACAGAATTAGAAGATTTAGGCTTAAAATACACCGAACCTGAAGTCTATAACGACATTCTCAGCAAAATTGAAGATAGTAAAGAGGAACAAGATGCATATATCAAAGACTTTTCTAAGGTGATAAAAGACTCCCTTGACAAAGAAGGTCTTCAATATGAAATTAAAGGGCGCCCAAAATCTATCTTTAGTATTCGTCGTAAAATGCTAAAACAGGGTGTTTCTTTTGATGAAGTTTACGATAAGTTTGCGGTGCGTATCATTTACAAATCAGAGATACCTGATGAAAAATTCTTAGCGTGGAAAATTTATTCCATCGTTACAGACCACTTTACCCCAAACCCTATTCGTTTACGTGACTGGATATCGTCACCAAAATCTACAGGTTATGAAGCTTTACACATTACGGTTGTTGGTCCTAAAAGCCGATGGGTAGAAGTACAGATTCGTAGTGAGCGTATGAATGAAATAGCTGAAAAAGGCTACGCCGCCCATTACAAATACAAAAATGAAAATGAAAAAGAAGACAGTCTCGATTTATGGATTAACCGTCTTCAAGAAACGTTAGAAAACAATGAAGCTGATGCTGTAGATTTTGTTGAGCAATTCAAACTCAATCTTTACTCTAAGGAAATCTTCGTGTTCTCTCCAAAAGGCGACTTAAAATCACTACCTAAAGGCGCAACACCTCTAGATTTTGCCTTTAGCATTCATACCGAAGTAGGTATGAAAACAAGAGGTGCAAAAGTCAATGGAAAGTTAGTTCCACTGAGTCATGAACTCAGAAGTGGAGACCGTGTAGAGATTTTAACTTCGGAAAATTCTAAACCAAACAGTAACTGGCTAGATTATGCTACTACAGCAAGAGCGCGAAGCAAAATTAAATCGCATCTTAACGCTGATAAAAAAGAAATGGCCGAAGAAGGCAAAGAAATTCTTCGCAGAAAGCTTAAACAGCTTAAGATTACTTTGAATGAGAAATCTGTAAATGAGCTTGTCAATTATTTTAAACTCAACACCTCACTAGATTTATTTTATCGTGTAGGGTTGGGCACAATAGATAATACAATGCTCAAAAACTATGCATCATCGCGTAGTAACGCCTTTGTAAGCTACATTAAAAACAGAATACGAAAGCCTGACCCACCAAAAGATATCGATAAGGATGAGATTACATCTAAATACGATATGCTGGTATTTGGTAAAGAGGAAGAAAAGCTAGATTATTCTTTAGCAAAATGTTGCAATCCTATTCCTGGAGATAATGTGTTTGGTTTTCTTACCATAAATGATGGTATAAAAGTCCATAAGAAGAATTGTCCTAATGCTGTAAGTCTTCAATCTAACTATGCTTACAGAATAATGCAAGCCAAGTGGATAGACTCTACGCAACAAGAATACACCTCACAAATTGTGCTTTCTGGCCTCGATAATTTAGGTTTAGTAAACGATATCACAAAAGTTATTTCTGCCAATATGCACGTAAATATGAAGAGCTTAAATTTCTCAAGTGACGATGGGATATTTTCGGGCAAAATTACTGTGGTTGTAAAAAACAAAACCATGCTTAAAAAGCTGATTGATAATCTGAAAAAAATTAATGGTATCGATAAGGTTTCACGTGTATAGATACCTTTGAAAAGTTGTTGATTTCTTTTTGGTTTTAGACAAAATTTATAATTCAGTTGCTACAATTTTGTTTAAATTTACACCTTATTATGAATGCAAAAACCGAAGAAAGTAATCAAGAAATAGTAAAACGCGTTTTTACTACTTTTTTAGAAGAAAATGGCCATAGAAAAACGCCTGAGCGTTATGCCATTCTTCAGGAGATATACGACAGTGAAGAACATTTTGACATAGAATCTCTCTACATCAAGATGAAAAACAAAAACTACCGTGTTAGTCGTGCTACGCTATACAATACAATCGAGTTACTTTTGGATTGTGCTTTGGTTCGTAAACATCAATTTGGGCAAAATCAAGCGCACTACGAAAAATCATATTTTGATAAACAGCATGATCACGTCATTCTTACAGATACTGGTGAGGTTATAGAATTCTGTGACCCACGCATTCAATCTATAAAAAAAACCATAGAAGAAGTTTTTGATATCGAAATCAACAACCATTCACTTTACTTCTATGGCAATCGCAAAAACAAAACAAACTAACATATAATGGCAGTAGATTTACTACTAGGTTTACAATGGGGTGATGAAGGCAAAGGAAAAATTGTCGATGTACTTACCTCTAAATACGATATCATTGCGCGTTTCCAAGGCGGGCCAAACGCAGGGCATACGCTAGTCTTTAATGGACGAAAGCATGTATTACATACGATTCCTTCAGGGATTTTTCATGATAATACTGTGAATTTAGTTGGTAATGGTGTTGTTATTGACCCTGTTATCTTTAAAAAAGAATTAGATAAGCTTGATGAGCAAGATGTAGATTATAAAAAATCACTTTTAATTTCTCGAAAAGCTCACATTATTTTGCCAACTCACCGCTTATTAGACGCTGCTAGTGAAGCTTCAAAAGGAAAAGCAAAAATTGGTTCTACTCTAAAAGGTATTGGTCCAACGTATATGGATAAAACAGGGAGAAACGGTATCCGTGTTGGAGATATTGAATTAGCCGATTGGAAAGAAAAGTACAGAGCTTTGGCAGATAAGCACCAAGCGATGATAGACTTTTACAACGTTGATATTCAATATAATTTAGATGAACTTGAAGCAGAGTTTTTCGCAGCAGTAGAAACGTTAAAATCGCTCACATTTATTGATTCTGAAGAGTATATCCATCAAGAACAAGCCTCTGGAAAATCAATTCTAGCAGAAGGTGCACAAGGTTCCTTGTTAGATATTGATTTTGGTACGTATCCATTCGTCACCTCATCTAACACAACGGCAGCAGGTGCATGTACAGGACTTGGTGTAGCACCAAACCAAATTGGTAAGGTGTATGGTATTTTTAAAGCATATACTACACGTGTTGGTTCTGGGCCTTTCCCAACAGAGTTGTTTGATAAAGATGGTGAAACTATGGGACGTGTTGGTCATGAATTTGGTGCAACTACAGGTCGTCCTAGACGTTGCGGATGGTTAGATTTAGTAGCATTACGTTACGCATGTCAAGTCAATGGCGTTACTGAATTAATTATGATGAAAGGTGATGTACTTTCTGGTTTTAAAACTTTAAAAGTGTGTACAGCCTATAAATACAAAGGTGAGACTATTACACACCTTCCTTATAATATTGAAGAAGAAAATGTAACACCTATCTATACTGAAATTAAAGGTTGGGACGCTGATTTAACAGGCATGACAGAAGCTTCACAATTACCAGAAGCTCTAAATGGCTATGTAGAGTTTTTAGAAAAAGAATTAAACATTCCAATTACTGTAGTTTCTGTAGGTCCAGATAGAAAGCAAACTATACATAGAAAGTAAGTTATAAACTTTGCTTTATTGCTGTTAAAAAAACTGTTAACTGATACTAAAGCAAAAGTAAAACGGTTACTAGTCAATAAAAACAAAGTTTTGAAAGTACTAAAATTCGTCATCCTACTCTTCTGTTGTACCCTTACAACTGTTGGTTTTTCGCAAAAGAAAGACAAGCTTAAGATTATATATGCCGGAAAAGGTTTTACGAACAATAATAGTGAAGACGGTGCCTTAACATTTCTAAGAGACAATCAGCAACAAGTTCATTTTGTACATAATGGTGTAAATCTGTATTGCGATAAAGCCGTTTGGTACAAAAAACAAGATTTTATAGAAGCCTTTAGTAATGTAAAAATGGTTCAAGGTGATACTATTACCATGACGGCTAAGTACGTGGAGTATAGTGGTAAAACTGAGCTTGCTTTTGCTCGAGGCGATGTGATTTTAAAAGAACCTGCTTCTACCCTAACCACTGAAAAGCTTCATTTTGACCGTACGAAACAACAAGCTTATTACGATACTTCTGGTAAAGTAGTAAGAGATTCTTCTGGCACCATTACTAGCCGAATTGGTCGCTATTACATGCAGCCAAAAAAATATCAATTTATTGATAGTGTGGTCTTAGTCAATCCAGAATACACTCTCAAAACTAAACGCCTCGATTTCTTTAACGAATCTGGGCACGCCTATATTTTCGGACCTTCAACCATAACAGGAGAAAACGATAAAATATACTGCGAACGTGGTTTTTACGACACACAAGAAGATTTTGGTTATTTTGAACGTAATGCAAAAATAGACTACGATGACCGTGAAGTCAAAGGAGACAGTATGTACTTTGACCGTAAACTCAATTTCGCTTCAGCGACTAATAATATTGTAGTTACAGACACCATAAACAATAGTATTGCCAAAGGTGATTATGCAGAAGTTTGGAAAGCCAAAGATTCGCTATTTATTACAGGCCGGGCATTAGCTATCTCTGTTCAAGAAAAAGATTCAATTTATATGCATAGTGATACACTGATGCTTACTGGACCAGAAGAACATCGTATCACAAGAGCTTATTACAATGCTAAAATATACAAGAGTGATTTAGCAGGCAAAGCAGACTCTATTCACGCCGACCATAAAACTGGGCTTACCGAAATGATAAACTTATCACGTTTTAGTACGAATGACCCTTTTGCTACAAAACGAAAACCCGTAATTTGGAATTTAGACAACCAAATGTCTGGAGATACCATCCACTTAATTTCTAATGTTGAAACTAAAAAACTAGATTCCCTAAAAGTCTTCTATAATGCTTTTTTGGTGAGTAAAGACACTATAAGTGATGATGGTTACAACCAAACCAAAGGAAAAGAACTCATAGGATTATTCAAGGAGAATAAGCTATACAATGTTGATATTATAAAAAATGCTGAAGTTATTTACTACTCAAGAAACGGAATTGGCGAATTAATAGGCATTAATAAGTCTAAATCTGGGAGCATTAATATTAGTATTGATAATAATGAAATACAAGAAATACGATTAATCAATAAGGTCGATGGTGATTTAAGTCCTGAATCTTTATTTCCTAAAAATGCGAATAGATTAAGAGGTTTTGACTGGCGCGGAGAAGAACGCCCTAACAGTGTTGAAGATTTATTTAAAGACGACCCACCATTAAAACTACCAGTCATAAAAGGTTTGGACGATTACGTGCCGCCAGAAGACTTTTTTGATAAAGATGTGAGAGCCAGAGTAAAAGCAGCTGAACCTAACGATAAGACTAAAGAAAATAAAGCTGCAAGAAATATTCCTGACCCTTCGAATAGCTCTGGGCAACAAAAAACAAAGGCTCCAAATAAAAAGTTAATTCAAGAAGTAAAATCTGATAACAAAAAGAAAGCTTCAGGCAATTAATATGCAAGACGATTTCTTTAAATATCAAGCACAGACCACACCGCATCCATTAGCCATGAAGGTTAGTCATGCTAAAGGAAGTTATATTTACGACACCTCTGGTAAAGCACATCTAGACTTTGTTGCAGGAGTTTCGGCAACGCCACTAGGACACAGACATCCAAAAGTAGTTTCGGCCATAAAATCACAGCTGGACAAATACCTTCATGTGATGGTTTATGGCGAATATATCCAAGAGCCCGCTGTTGAACTATCAAAACTTTTAGCAAAGCACCTACCAGAATCTTTAAGCACCACTTATCTTGTAAATTCTGGCACCGAAGCCATTGAGGGTAGCATTAAACTTGCACGTCGTTATACAGGTCGTTCCGAAATCATTTCAGCAAAAAACGCCTATCATGGCAATACTTTAGGTTCGCTTAGTTTAATGGATTATCAAGAACGTAAGCGTCCGTTTCTACCGTTAATGCCAGATGTTAAGCATATTGCCTTTAATTGCGAATTCTGTTTAAATAACATCACAAAAAAAACGGCAGCTGTTGTTTTAGAGACTATACAAGGTGGCGCAGGATTTATAGAGCCGCTAAATGATTACCTCAAAAAAGTAAAATCACGATGTGAAGATGTGGGAGCATTACTCATTCTAGATGAAATACAACCTGGTTTTGGACGGACAGGACAATTATTTGGATTTCAAAATTACAATTGTGTCCCAGACATATTAGTCACAGGCAAAGGACTTGGAGGTGGAATGCCTATTGGGGCTTTTACTGCTTCAGAAGAGATGATGTCTTCGCTCAAAGACAACCCTAAACTTGGTCATATCACGACGTTTGGTGGTCATCCCGTAATTGCTGCCGCTGCGTTGGCTACTTTAAAAGAAATCACGGAGTCTGACTTAATGTCACAAGCGCTTGAAAAAGAAAAACTCATAAGACAGCATCTTCAACATCCAAAAATTAAAGAAATAAGAGGTCGAGGTTTAATGCTTGCTGCGCTTACCGAATCTGCCAATATTACAAATGAAGTGATATTAAAAGCTAAAGACCAAGGACTTATATTATTCTGGTTGCTTTTTGAACCCAGAGCTATTAGGATAACACCTCCGCTTACCATCTCAGAAGCAGAAATAATCGAAGGTTGTAAAACCATAACCACCATTCTTGACCAAATATAATCCAACTTCTTTTTGAAAGAAGACGTCATCTGGTACGACTATTGTACTTCACATTGAAATTACACTGTTAATTAATTTGTTAAAAACATTGACAGGCTAAAATTCAAACTTCAATCTATAACACTAAATTTATTTTGTTGAACATTATATCTGCCTATGGAGTATAGTCATAACGAAGATTTTAATAACATATCGCTAACGAAGTTTGAATCCATGTTAAAAACAAACGACGTTTTGTTTTTCGACTCAAACGAATTTGAAAACATTATCCACCATTATCTCGAAAATGGTAAAATTTCACTAGCAAAAAAAGCTATAAAAATGGGACTGCAACAGCATCCCAGTTCAATAAATCTTCGACTCTTCAAAATTGAAATTCTAGTTATAGAAAACAAGTTTGAAACAGCTAATGAGATACTCGAAGAACTCCACTATTTAGAGCCAAATAACGAAGAAATTTATATACAGAAAGCTAATGTGCTATCTAAACAAGATATGCATGAACAAGCTATAAATGCGTTATTAATTGCCCTAGATTTATCAGATTCTGAAGAAGGTGAAAGCGATTTGTATGGACTTATTGGTATGGAGTATTTGTTCTTAGAACAATTTGAAAATGCCCTATTGTATTTTCAAAAATGTCTTGAAGAAGATTACACAGATTACTCTGCCTTGCATAACGTCATTTACTGCTTCGACTTTCTAGACAAAAATCAAGAGGCTATTGATTTTCTAAATGCTTATCTGGATACCAATCCTTATTGTGAAGTGGCATGGCATCAGTTAGGCCGACAATATTTCGCCTTAAAAGATTACAAACGTGCAAGTACTGCGTTTGATTTTGCTATTATCTCAGACGATACATTTATAGGCGCTTATTTAGAAAAAGGGAAAGTCTTAGAAAAGCAAAAAAAATATACTGAAGCTATTGAGAATTATAAAATCACTCTGGCTTTAGAAGACCCAACATCTTTTGCTTTACTTCGTATTGGTTATTGTTACGAAAAGCTAGGCGAAGATGATTTAGCCGTACAATTTTTTAACCAAACAGTTGAGGAAGACCCACTTTTGGATAAAGGTTGGATAGCCATTACTAAGTTCTATGCTAAGCATCAAAATTACCAAAAGGCACTTCATTTTATCAAAAAAGCAGTAAATATTGACAGTGATAATGTACTTTACTGGAAACTTTATGCTAAAATAAATCTACGTCTTAATTTTCTAGAAGAAGCTGAGCAAGGTTTTAAACGTACATTAGAATTGGGCAACTATGAAATTGACACTTGGTTACACCGCTCAGACATTTTAATTAAGCTTGGTGAATATGACGCTGCTATATATAATTTATTACAAGCTGTAGAGTTTTA
This sequence comes from Winogradskyella jejuensis, assembly GCF_900129745.1. Classification (GTDB taxonomy): domain Bacteria; phylum Bacteroidota; class Bacteroidia; order Flavobacteriales; family Flavobacteriaceae; genus Winogradskyella; species Winogradskyella jejuensis. Next base: position 130,390 of record NZ_FQWS01000001.1, read on the forward strand.
TCCGGAATCTGCAGAAATAGAATACCGTTTAGGCGGCTTGTATTTCAAGATTTTGGAACAAGACAAAGGACGTTACCATTTAAAAAATGCATTACGCTTAAATAAAGATTACGATTTTATTATTGAAGAGTTGTTTCCTAATCTTCAAAATAAACCTGTGGTAAAGGCTATTATTTCGTCTTCAAAAAAATCTTAAGGCTAAAAATCCATACCTTAGCGTTTCATTTTTATAATTACTTATGCAACGCAGCTTTTTTAGCTATCTAACTGTGACTTTAAAGGGCATCGCCATGGGTGCTGCTGATGTTGTTCCTGGAGTTTCTGGAGGAACAATCGCTTTTATTTCTGGTATTTACGAAGAACTTATAGAAAGTATAGATAATCTTAATCTTGGCGTTTTTAAAGTTTGGAAAAAATCAGGATTTAAAACCGCTTGGAAATCAATTAATGGTACATTTTTATTAGCACTATTTTTTGGTATTGCTATAAGTATTTTATCTCTAGCTAAGGTGATTAAATGGCTTTTGCATAATGAGCCAGTCTTACTTTGGGCTTTCTTTTTTGGATTGGTATTAGCTAGTATTTTATATATCGCTAAGCAAATTAAAACTTGGTCGCCCGTAATTTTTGCAGCTATAGCCATTACTTCTATAATGTCTTATTTTATTACGTTGGCTGAGCCTTTTGCGTCACCAGAAAGTCCATTTTACTTATTATTTTGTGGATTTATTGCCATTATCGCCATGATTTTACCAGGTGTTTCTGGTGCCTTTATATTATTAATTCTTGGTGCTTACCAGACAGCTATTGACACCATTAATAATCTTAGAGATGGACTATTTACTGGTAATATGGAACTCTTTAAAGATGCACTTATCAATTTTATTTTACTAGCCATTGGCGCTATAATTGGCCTAAAAGTGTTTAGTAAAATCCTGAATTGGATGTTTAAGCATAAAAAGAATATAACACTTGCTATTCTCACAGGATTTATGATTGGCTCACTTAACAAGATTTGGCCTTGGAAAAAAATATTAAGTACCAGACTAAATTCTGAAGGCTTAGAGGTACCACTTTTAGAAAAAAGTATTTTACCAAATAATTTTGAAGGCGATAGCAAAATTATATGGGCAATCGTATTTATGATTATTGGTTTTTTAACTATCCTCATTCTAGAACGATTAGGAAAGGGAAAAGAAAATAAGTCAGCTTAAATGGAAAGTACCCGCTCATTAAAAGACCGCGTATTTTTAGTCATAAAAGGCTTAGCCATGGGCGCAGCCAACAAAGTACCTGGAGTATCAGGCGGTGTTGTTGCTTTTGTTGCGGGATTTTATGAAGAGTTTATCTATTCACTCCAACGCGTTAATAAAACAGCTTTTAAATTACTGTTTAGCGGACGGCTCCAGAGTTTCTACAGATATATCAACGGTAAATTTTTATTTCTTTTGTTTCTAGGAATGATAATTAGTTATTTCAGTGTATCTAAACTTCTTGATTACCTAATTGAACATTACGAACTCTACGTCTGGAGTACCTTTTTTGGGATGATTTTGGGCTCTATCTATTACATCAACAAAGATTTTAAAAATTGGAACTCTAAAACCATTATCGCTCTCATTATTGGTGCAGCAATCGGCATAAGTATTAGTTTTTTAGACCCTGCTACAGAAAATGATAATTTAATATTTGTATTTCTGTGTGGTATCATAAGCGTTTCCGGGATGACACTTCCAGGATTTTCGGGGTCATTTATACTTATTTTATTAGGAAACTATGTGCTATTGCTAGTAGATTCTGTTAATGCATTATACGACACAATTGCTGATATATTCTCAGGTAATTTTGAATTTGTAAAAAACCAAGCACGCATACAGATGCTCAAAGTACTATCTGTGTTTACACTTGGTTCTGTAACAGGCTTAGTAACCTTTTCCCACTTACTAAACTACATATTAAAGCATTACAAGAGTATAACGCTTGCCACTATCATTGGCTTTATTATTGGTTCTTTAGGTGTTGTATGGCCTTGGAAGAAGACCGTTTTTAAAACGGCTGAGGACGGAAGCGCTATCTTAGACTCAACAGGCACACCTATAATAGAAAATTACAAACGTTTTATTCCCGAATTAAACTCAGAAACTTATTTAGCCATAGCTTATATTGTCTTTGGTATTTTAATAGTTTTAGCACTCGAATGGTATGGACAACGCACAAAGCGAATTAAAATATAAATTTGGTCTAGTAGGAAAGGCTATCGATTACTCCTTTTCTCGTGGATATTTCGCTGAGAAGTTTCAAGCTGAAAACCTTCCACACAGCTACGTGAATTTCGATTTACAAGATATTACTGAATTTCCATCAATTTTTTCAGGTTCTGAAATTGTGAAAGGGCTTAATGTAACCATTCCGTATAAAGAAGCGGTTATTCCGTTTTTAGATAAACTAAATAAACAAGCAAAAAAAATAGGTGCTGTAAATACTATAAAGATTTCAAAAAAAGGAAAATTAATTGGTTATAATACTGATTTTTACGGCTTTAAAAACTCACTAAAACCACACTTAAAAAAGCATCATAAAAAGGCGCTTATTTTAGGAACTGGCGGTGCATCAAAAGCTATTGCTTATGCACTAAAGCAACTCAAAATAGAGTACTATTTTGTATCGCGTAGTAAAAAAGAACAGGTAACCTACACCTACTCAGATTTAACAGAAAAAATAATCGAAGACCACCAAATAATAATCAACTGCTCTCCTGTTGGTACATTTCCAAATATCAATGCTTGTCCAGATATTCCTTATGAGGGCATTACACAACAACACATTCTTTACGATTTAATATATAACCCAGAGCAAACTAAATTTTTACAATGCGGAGTATCTCAAAATGCTATCACCATAAACGGCCGAAAAATGTTAGAGTTACAAGCCGAAAAATCTTGGGAAATTTGGAACAAATAACACCACTCTTCTTTCGCTTTGTTTTATACTAAAAGCTTTGTATTTGCAAGTCATTTGTTATCTTTAACGTCCACATTTAAAAATAACGACAAATGTCTGAGAAAGATACCCTGCAGAATGCAGACGGAAAAAACGAGGTTGAGGAAACTAAAGTAGAATCGACACCAAACGAAAACCAAACCGAATTTAAAGCTGAGGAAACTCCTACTGAAGAAGTAGAAACTACAGAAGAAGCTCATGTAGAAGAGATTGAAAATTCTAATGCTGAGGATGCTGAGGACGAATCTAACGCTGAGCGTCATAAACTAGAAGACAAGGATTACCATGCTATGGGTATGGATGCTTTGGTTTCAGAATTTGAGAAGCTTTTAAAAAACAACAAAATACAAACCATATCGTCTCATGTTAATGAGATAAAATCTGAATTCAATTCTAAATACAATGCGCTTTTAGAGGAGAAAAAAGAGCAATTTATATCCGATGGCGGAAACCCGATTGACTTCTACTACTCTAACGATACCAAAAAGCGTTTCAATTCTGCCATAAAAGAATACAAACACGCAATTAACAGCTATTACAAAGACAGAGAAAAATCCTTGAAGCAAAATCTAGAGAATAGACTTGCTATTATCGAGGAAATAAAAGGTCTTGTAGGCGTTGAAGAAAATATGGGAGAAACCTACAAGCAGTTTAAAGAGCTACAAGAAAAGTGGCGAAATGCTGGGCCAATTCCTAGAGACAAATACAACAATGCTTGGAATACCTATCACCATCATGTAGAACGTTTTTATGACTTTTTACATATCAATCGCGATTTACGTGATATGGACTTTAAACACAACTACGAGCAAAAACTTAAAATTATTCAACGTGCCGAAGAGCTTGCTGCTGAAGAAAACATCAATCATTCTTTTAGAGAATTACAAGTCTTACACAAGCTATGGAAAGAAGAGCTTGGTCCTGTGGCTAAAGAGCATCGCGAGGAGATTTGGGAGCGCTTTAGTAATGCCACTAAAATCATACATGATAAGCGTCAAGACTATTATGCCGACTTAGATAAGGCCTACGAGAAAAATTTAGTCCGCAAGGAAGAAATCATTGAAAAAATAAAAGCCCTTACTACTGAGGAAACGCAATCTCATAACATATTACAAAAGCGAATAAAAGAATTAGAAGCCTTGCGCCAAGACTTTTTTAATGCGGGTAAAGTACCTCTAAAAGTTAATGAAGCGACTTGGAAAAAGTTTAAAGATGCGGTAAGAGAGTTTAATCGTAATAAAAATAAATTCTATAAAAACTTGAAGAAAGACCAATATGCTAATCTTCAGAAAAAGTTAGAATTGATAAAGGTTGCTGAGGATAACAAAGACAGTGATGATTTTAGTACAGTAACGCCACTGATGAAGAAAATCCAAAACGAGTGGAAAACCGTTGGTCATGTACCACGTAAGGATTCTGATAAAATTTGGAAGCAATTTAAGAATGCGTGCAATCACTATTTCGACCGTATGCATGCAGAGCGAAAAGCCGAAAATAAAGAACTCTACGATGCTTTTGACAAAAAACAAGCACTCTTAGATACAGTAAAAGTTTTTGAGTGCTCTGAGGATACTAAAGCCGATATCGCAAAATTACAAGAGACTATAAAAACCTATAAGTCAATTGGGTTTGTACCACAAAACAAGCGCTTTATAGACGGTAAGTTTCATAAAGCGGTTGATGCCGCTTTTGATAAGCTAAAAATGGATAAGTCTAAATTAGATATGATACGTTTTGAGAGCCGATTAGAAGGTATTTCTGGTGGTGAAGACACGAGACAGTTAGATAACGAGCAAAACTTTATCCGCAAAAAGATAGACGAGGTAAAATCTGAAATCAACCAGTTAGAAAACAATCTACAATTCTTCTCTAATGTAAACGATGATAATCCACTTGTACAAGAGGTTCATAAAAACATCGCTAAGCATAAAACAGAGTTAAGCACATGGAAAAGTAAGCTAAAACGTGTGCGTGCGATGTACTCTACAGACGAAGAAGAATAGTATTATAAAATCCAAAACCCATCTCGCCAGTGGCGGATGGGTTTTGCCCTAACTAAACTAAATTAACCTTAATTAAAACCGCTAAACAATAATTAAGATTCTACAAATATGAAACCTACTTTGGTAAGGTTTCAATATAATTACGAGTTAGATTTTAGTTTGGATTTTTAAACCTAAAACTTTAACAGTTTAAAGCTTTTTAGCCTCTTCCCAAAAGACATCCATTTCAGATAATGTCATGTCTTTTAAGGACTTATTCAGTGATTTAGACTTAGCTTCTAAGTATTGAAAGCGCTTAATAAATTTTTTATTAGTACGCTCCAAAGCGTTTTCTGGATTTACTTTTAAGAAACGTGCATAATTAACCATAGAGAAAAGCACATCTCCAAATTCACTTTCTATACAGTCTTTATTTCCTGAGGTGATTTCTGCCTTAAGTTCGGCTAACTCCTCCTCTACTTTTTCAAAAACTTGTTCTGGTTTTTCCCAATCAAAACCAACACCAGCTACCTTATCTTGTATACGATTGGCTTTTACCATAGCTGGTAAACTTTTAGGCACGCCTTCTAGCACGCTCTTCTTCCCTTCTTTAAGTTTCAACTGCTCCCAGTTGCGCTTTACATCTTCCTCGTCATTAACCTTAACATCACCGTAAATATGTGGGTGTCTGTCTACTAATTTGTCACAAATACTATGGCAAACATCAGCAATATCAAAATCCTTGGTTTCGCTACCAATCTTAGAGTAGAATACAATATGCAAAAGCACATCGCCCAGTTCTTTTTTAACCTCATCTAAATCGTTATCCAGAATCGCATCACCAAGCTCGTAAACCTCTTCTATGGTGAGATGACGTAACGACTCCATCGTTTGCTTCTTATCCCAAGGACATTGCTCACGCAACTCGTCCATAATGGTTAACAAACGGTCAAAGGCTTTTAATTGGCTAGCTCTATCGGACATTTTAATTTAGCTTAATAAATACAAATCACTTATCTATTATTAGTTCGCGTGATTTTATTCCGAACTTTTAAGAAATAAAATAGTATTAAGAACTAATTATGTTTAGTCCATTAAAATAGGTTTCGACTGTGCTCAACCAGACAATAATCTATCTAAAAATACTATTCTTCCTCTTCAGATACATCGGTCATTTCTTCTTCGAGACTTTCTAACAAGTCATTTTTTTGAAGAATATTATACCACTGAATCACTTTTTTTACATCTGAAGCGTAAACGCGGTCTTCATCATAATCTGGTAAAATTTCGAAGAAAAACTCTTCTAATTCGTCTTTACTCGCTTTATGACTTATAGCGGTCTGCTCTCCGTTATATTTCTCTTTAATCGTTTTTAAAACCTTACGAAGTGGCACTTCTTCAGTTAATGTGTAAATAGCAATCTCACTAAGAATACTAATATTACTGTGTGCACCAACAGTGATACGTTTTTTATCTAATAACGATTCTACAACAGCTCCTGTACGTGTCTGTGTTACGATTTGATATAATCCTGGCTTACCAGAAATTGATAATATTTTATCTAAACTCATGTGTATATTTTTAACGTTTTCTGCTCATTGCAGGGAAACGCATTTTGTAATCTGCTCTAATTTTTCCTTTAGAAATGTTTTGCAACTTTCCTTTTAACAAACGCTTTTTAAACGATGATAGTTTGTCTGTAAATAAAATTCCTTCAATATGGTCGTATTCATGCTGAATAACACGGGCTATTAGACCGTCATATTCTTCTGTATACGTATTAAAGTCTTCATCTTGGTATTGAATCTTAATCTTTGGTTGTCTAAATACGTCTTCTCGTATATCTGGGATACTTAAACAGCCTTCGTTAAACGCCCACTCATCACCTTCTTCTTCAAGCATAATAGGGTTGATAAACGTCTTCTTAAAATTCTTTAATTCTTCTTGCTCTTTTTCAGAAAAGCTTTCATCGTCAGCAAAAGGAGAAGTATCTACCAAAAACATGCGAATAGCTAATCCTATTTGAGGAGCGGCCAAACCAACACCATATGCACCATACATGGTTTCGTACATATTAGCAATAAGCTCGTTAAGCTTAGGGTAATCTGCATCAATCTCCACTGCTTTTTTCTTTAAAACCGAATCGCCGTATGCTACAATTGGTAAAATCATGATTTTATTTTTTACGGATGCAAAAATACAATTCTTAACGTATTATCGATATGTTTTATGGTAATAGTTAGTGCTATTTATAGCGAAGCCATATAACTCTGCAAAATAAGTGTTGCACTAATTTCGTCAACTAAGGCTTTATTTCTGCGTTGTTTCTTTCCTAAGCCACTATCTATCATAGTTTGAAATGCCATTTTTGAGGTAAAACGTTCATCGACTCGCTCAACTGGAATCTCTGGGATTTCTTTCTCTAATTTCACCAAGAATTTTTGGATATAAATCTCACTCTCCGAAGCTGAATTATCCATTTGCTTTGGCAAGCCAACAACGATTTTGTCTACAGTTTCTTTAGACGTGTAATCTTTCAAAAACGAAATCAAACGAGATGTATCCACTGTCGTTAATCCAGATGCTATAATCTGCAGCTCGTCTGTGACAGCGATACCTGTTCGTTTAGTCCCGTAATCTATTGCCAAAAGTCTTCCCATATCTGGCGCAAAGATAGTTAGAATATAACTATTCATACTGTTGATTATTTCACAGTTTTAAGAATTCCTCACAAATTTTTCAAAATAGTTTTACATTCTTTTCAATGCCATGTATCTTTGAATTTCAAAATTTTTAAAATGAATCAAATACAAACCGTTATAGAAAATGCTTGGAACGACCGTTCTTTGCTAACAAATGAAGTCACTATTGATGCTATACGAAGTGTTATTAACCTTATCGATGAAGGTACTCTACGTGTTGCAGAACCGACAGCTGATGGCTGGCAAGTCAACGAATGGGTAAAAAAAGCAGTTGTACTCTATTTCCCAATCCAAAAAATGGAAACGCTTGAAGCAGGTATTTTTGAGTACCATGATAAAATGCCGCTTAAAACAGGTTATGCCGAAAAAGGAATCCGTGTAGTACCAAATGCAGTAGCAAGACATGGCGCATACATTTCTAAAGGTGTTATTATGATGCCAAGTTACGTTAATATTGGTGCGTATGTTGATGAAGGTACAATGGTAGATACTTGGGCAACAGTTGGTAGTTGTGCACAGATTGGTAAAAATGTTCACTTATCTGGCGGTGTTGGTATTGGTGGGGTTTTAGAACCTCTACAAGCTGCTCCTGTAATTATTGAAGATGGTGCTTTTATCGGAAGCCGTTGTATTGTAGTAGAAGGTGTTCGAGTTGAAAAAGAAGCTGTATTAGGAGCTAATGTAGTGTTAACCATGAGTACAAAAATTATTGATGTTACTGGTGATGAACCAGTTGAAATGAAAGGTCGGGTACCTGCACGTTCTGTGGTTATTCCTGGAAGTTATACAAAGACATTTGCTGCTGGCGAATTCCAAGTGCCTTGTGCTTTAATCATTGGAAAACGTAAAGAAAGTACCGATAAGAAAACATCGCTTAATGACGCGCTTCGGGAATACGATGTTGCGATTTAATTAATATTAAATGAATTCAATGAAACCATTCTGAATCCTCAGGATGGTTTTTTTATGTCTTAAATTTCATCTTACGACCAGAACGACGCAACTTCTTTTTATCAATCTTAAGTTGAAAATTTCTACTATGCTTCAACATTAAAGCATGTGTTTCTTCGTAGGTTTTTCCGTAGAGTTCGGCATATTTTCGAGACATTATTTTCACCATCGTTTTAGATAACCACAAGCGTCTGAAATTATGCATCCGCTTATCAAAACTTAGAGTTTCAAACTTCATACGGTTTAAATCTATGAGGTAAAACTCGTAATCGTTTTCAGTTTTAACGATTAATGTGTTACCTGGAGAATGGTCTAAAAAATTGACGCTGTTCTCGTGCAATTTGAAAGTAAACTCGGTAAACTTTTCGAGAATTTCAGTTCGGTTTCCAAACCAAGGTTTATGGATGAGTTCTCTAAATTCAAAATCAAAATCTATATGTTTGCTAATATAAAAGCTTCGTTTTAACCCTAAAGCTGAAGATTCTTCAAAGTATGCAATTGGGAAAGGTGTCGAAATTCCGCAGTCAATCAATCGGCTTGCATATTCAAAAGAACGCTTTGCTTTACTCGGTCTGATGTATTTGTAGACAAAGCTATTGAAAGCATTAGGTGTTTTAAATGACTTTACATTAAGCTTAAGTCCATCGATTTCAAATGATTTGATAACATTTCTTTCACCAACGGTAACACTTTCTCCCTTACTTTCAAAAGAATTTAAAATGGCCTCTAATTGAGGTTTTAAATGTTTGTATTTTGGATGGCAATGTATAATAATGCTGTTATTTGAATGCTCAAAGATATACCAAAGTAAATTTTAATAAAAGCCGATAAAATTATATTTTGCGCTTACTCAACTGAAGCTGACTTTTCTTAATGAAAAAAATTCTTGTCATTCAAAACAAACGTATTGGAGATGTGCTCTTAGCCTCGCTAATTGCTACAAATCTTAAAAAAGTGTTTCCAGATTCTGTAATTGACTTTATGGTTTACGATTACACCGTTGGTGTTATTGAACAACATCCAGCGATTGACAATATTATACCTATTAAAGAAAAAGAGTTAAAAAAGATACCAAACCTTATTAAAACAGCTTTTCAGATACGAAAAAAGAAATACGATATTATCATGGACCCTTATGCTAAAACGCAAAGCAGAATAATCTCTTTGCTTTCTGGTGCAAAAACCAGAATTGGGTATAAGAAACGTGATAAAAACCCTCCGCTTCCGTTCTATACACACAATGTCAGTTTCTTAAAAGAGAAGTCGCATCCATGCGGAAAATCTTTGGAAGATAGAGTGCATTTAGTAAAATCTGTTTTCGATGTTCAGAATCCAGATTATGTTCCAAAAATTTATTTAACGGAAAATGAACAGCAATACAACAAGCTTGATAAGTACGATAAACCCGTAATCATGTTTGGCATTTTAGGAAGTACTCCGCAAAAATCTATGCCATACGAGTATATCGTAAGTCTGATTGATTTCGTGACGGAGAACTATGATGTTTATGCCTTGTTTAATTATTCGCCACATCAAAAAGCAAATGCGCAATCTATTTATGATGCTTGTAAACATAAAGACAAAATTATCTTTGATATTTATGAGGAAAGCATCCGCGGATTTGTGTTGCTAATGAATAAGTGTAAGCTACTTATTGCCAATGAAGGCGGTACGGTGCATATCTCCAAAGCATTAAATAGACCAACCTTCACCATCTTCTCGCCTTATGTTTTAAAAGACCATTGGGCAAGTTTTGAAGATGGTAAAATGCATACCTCTATTCATCTTTTGGATGAAAAACCAGATTTATTCTCAACAGACAGAGAGCAACGTAAAAAAATAGAAGAAGACCCAAGTTATTTATACAAACAACTCACTCCAGAGTTGATTTTACCTCAACTAGATGCTTTTTTAAAACAGCATTTCTAAAATAGATTTATGGCAAAACTAAGTATCATTGACAAGTTTCATCATTGGCGTAGAAAAAGACGTTGGAATAAGCAATATAAAAAAGGAAAGTGGGACTATTTGAATAACGAGCGTGAAGCTGTGCGTTACAATAAAATAGTAGAATACATAAAAACTTACGGCACGTCTAAACCCGTGATATTAGATTTGGGTGCTGGCGAAGCTGTTTTAAATGAGCGTTTAAACGCCGATGATTATACCTTTTTTTATAATGTAGACTATTCTTCTGCTTCTATTGAAAAAGCCGAAGAAAAAGGTATTGCAAACACTAAAAATCTTGTTGCAGATATCCATACTTACGACCCTGAGGAAACTTTTGACATCATAGTATTTAATGAAGCATTTTATTATGTGCACGATCACTTAAAACATGAAGTTTTAGACCGTTTTACCGATAAGTTATCTCCAAAAGGTGTACTGATTACATCAATATATAAAGAAGGCCAAAACTGCTGGGATATTATTGATGCGTCACCAAAGCTACAACAACTCAATTTTGAAACAGTAAATACTGACAGAGAATCGACCTACTGGAAGGTTGGGGTTTATAAAAGAGCTTAGTCATAAAAATAAAATGAATGGATTGGGTTGATGTTCTTATTGGAATTTGTTTAATAATACTAGGACTAATTTGGTACAAATATCAAATCCAGAAAACAAAAAAGTACTATGAGGATAAATCACACGGACAATTATCCACTCAGCCAAGTCAATATATTGGAATTCTAATACTAGTTTTAGGTGGAATTGTAATGATTTATAGAGCGCTTTAAGCTTTATCCTTTTTAATCCCAAAATCCGTCCAAGTCTTTTTCTTAGATTTTGTTTCTTTTCTAATTTTTAGATTAGCTTGCTCAGCTGCTTCATTTTTGTAACCACGTGTGTGATACAAATGCACACAAATAGCACTGTAACGTATTTGGATTGGCTTTGCACCTAGATTCATAAGCCTTTCGCCTAACTCTCTATCTTCGCCTCCATATGCCATACGCTCATCAAATCCATTAACCTTTAGGATATCTTGTTTCCAGCCAGAAGCATTCATACCGTCCCAAGTGGCTTTTGTAGGTGTTAATGTGTTTAGGAGTCTCTCTTTTAGACCTTTAGAAGTTAGTTTGTTCAACTTGAAAGATTTCTTTAAACCTTGGTCTAATAGCCAACGCTTATCAAAACAATTCTGGTTTTCAATATCTTCCTTTGTAATTTTTTTAGATATAGATTGCGGTAATTTAAAATAGCCTCCAGATAAAAAACATCCTGATTTGCGTAATTCGAAATGGCATTGTACAAAATCTTTTCTCGGAATACAATCACCATCAGTAAGAATAAGATACTCGCCTTGAGAAGCTACAATTGCCTTATTAAGAATTTTTGTTTTTCTAAAACCCTTATCTTCTTGCCAAACATGAGAGATGTTGTACTTTGATGTTTCAGAAAATCGTTCAATCAAAGTTTTTGTTTCTTGGGTAGAACCATCATCTGCTATAATGATTTCAAAATCTGTGTAACTTTGAATTTCGTAACCATACAACACTTTCTCCAACCATTCTGGTTGGTTGTATGTGCTAATAATTACAGAAATATTGGGCATCAACTACTTTTTCACGATTCCGTAATCCGTCCAGGCACGCTTTTCAACCTTTACATCCTTTCGGATTTTAAGATTACGCTCTAAAGACTCTTTTGTTTTATAACCTCTTGGATGGTCAAGATGTAGACAAATCGCTTTATGACGTATTTGCTTAGATTTAACACCGTAATTCCATAAGCGCTCACCTAATTCTCGGTCTGGTCCACCGTACTGCATGCGCTCATCATAACCATTAATAGCAATTAAATCGTCTTTCCATGCGCTAGAATTACAATTATTGAAGGATGCATTTGTTGGGGTAATAAAGTCTAAAAATGTAGATAAGGTTTCTCCAGAATTTAATTTTAAAGCTTGCTTGCTACTCACGCTACCATTAGCCTTTAACCATTTGGTATCGAAGCAATTTTCGCTTTCTATATCCGCCAATGTAATAGCTTCACTTGTAGGCATATTCAATTTTAAATAGCCACCTGATAAGAAGTACCCTTTTTCAGCAAACTTTGCGTGAGTGGAAACAAAATCTTTACGCGCTATACAATCACCATCCGTCATTAAAATATAATCATATTCGGTTTGCATAATACACTTGTTAAGCAACTCTTGTCTACGATAGCCTTTGTCCTCATGCCAAATATGACGTAGGTTTACCGGATAATCTGCTTTAAACCTATCTATAAGCTGCTTTGTAGTTTCTTTCGAGCCATCATCGGCAACAATAACTTCAAAATTATCATAATCTTGGTGCTTGTAACTCTCTAAAACTTTTTCGAGCCATGCCTCTGCATTGTAGGTACTTATAATTACGGTAATAGGTAAACCACTCATTATTTTTACTTTAAATCTTGGCAAAGATAAGTCTTTTTTAAGCTATTTGTTATCTACATAGAAACGACTAGCTTTGCAGTAATCTAATGAAAATGAAATTATCTGTAATCATCCCTACTTACAACGAAGAAAACTACGTTGAGAAAGCCATTCGCTCCGTACGTTTTGCGGATGAAATTATTGTAGTAGATTCCTTTAGCACAGATAAAACACTTGAAATTGCTGAAAAATACAATTGTAAAATCACACAGCGAAAGTTTGATAATTTCTCTAACCAAAAGAATCATGCTTTAGAGTTTGCAACAGGTGAATGGGTATTGTTTGTAGATGCCGATGAGCGTATTCCTTACGCGTTGAAACAAGAAATAAAAGCGGCAATGACTTCTGGTAAACATGCAGGATACAAGCTTAACTTTCCACATTTTTACATGAATCGTTTTTTATATAACCATTCGGATAATGTGCTGCGTTTGGTAAAACGTGCCAATTGCCGTTTTGAAGGACTTGTACACGAAAAGCTAATTATCGATGGTTCTATTGGTCAGTTGAAAAATCCTGTGCTTCACTTTACTTATAAAGGCTTGTTACACTACATTAGTAAAAAAGATAGTTATGCTTGGTTTCAGGCAGAACAAATGTTGAAAAAAGGTAAAAAAGCCACTTACTTTCATTTAGGATTTAAACCTTTTTATCGCTTTTTTAGAAGTTACATTCTCCGAAAAGGTTTTATGGATGGTATTCCTGGCTTAGCAGTAGCCTCAATTAATGCCTATGGTGTTTTTTCGAGATACGTGAAGTTAATGCTTCTACAACGCGGCTTAAAATAGTTTGAGCTTACCGTATTTTAATTTCAATTTGAATTTTCTCAAACTGTCTTCACCTTTAATATCTATGCGTTGAATTTCGTAGTTGTTTTTAAACGGAAAGCGATTAATACGATTTCCAATTCTCAACCCAAAATCAATATTATGGTCTTTCATCAGGTTGAAAAACAACTCTTTCTCTTCTCCTTTTCTTGGATACTTTCCGTAAGGATACGCTAACGTTCTATGAATATTTAAACCTGAAGTTTGAATAAACTCTTCAGACTTTTTAAAGTCTTCTATAGATTGCTCAAGTGACATGGACTTATAATTTCCATGTGCAAAACTGTGCATACCGAGTTCTATGACTTCCGAATCTAAAGATTGTAGTTGCTCTAAAGACATGATTTGTTTTTCGCCTTCATCCCAATTATTTGTTCCGCCTACATATTGAAAAGGAATATAAAAGCTGGCTTTAAAACCGTACTTTTTTAAAAGTGGCACAGCTAACTCTAACTGATTGACATATACATCGTCAAAAGTGATAATTACTGATTTTTTGGGCAGCTTCTTTAAATTCTGTAAATCTTTAAAATGAAACGATTGATAGCCTTTTGATTTTAAAAATTTAAGCTGTGCTTCAAAATTAAATGCACTAATTGTTAAACCTCTACTTTCATTATCTGAGGCAGAAACTGAATGGTACATTAATATTGGAAGCTTAGACATTGAAATTAAATTATTCTGAATTACTCAACTATCAATTTTTCCTATAAACTGGTTGGTCTTCAAAACCGCATTCTAATTCCTCAGAAAAAACGGGTTTTATGTTTAGTTTACTTTGCATAATATGCAATTCCGTGAAATCAACATACTCAGTTTTACCATATTTCAATGGTATTTCGATTTTTAAATCATCTTTGATTTCATACTTTTTTTCAAATATTACACATTTTGGCCCGTGCACTTTCAGTCTAATATTTTCATCAAAAATATCCTTTACTTTAATTTTAAAAACACCAATTCCATCAAAATCAGACACAGATGTTTTTATTCTATTACTCCCTGAAAAAACTTCTATTATGGAAAATCTTACAGTATCATTAGTAGTTTTTTCATAAGTGATTAAAGTCACCGTAATATCTTTTTTAAGATCTGGCCTTTGGGCATTCACTCCTATTAAAAAAAGAAAACAAAAAGTAAAAAGTAAATTTTTCGCAAACCTCATAATACAAATATATAAACCCCATTGGTTATATGTCTTTAGTAAAAACTAATTTTTAATTTCAAAAAAATAAAAAATGAGTTTTACTTCAGGAAACGCTACGCTAATGCATGATTTTTTTCATTAGTACTTTTTAAATTTTCTGATGAAAAAAATCATGTATTTTTGTCAAAAAACTGACTTTACCCAAATATGATAAGCGCTTTAGCTATTACTTACAATGAAGAATCTCGTATAGAGCGCTACATTAAAAGCCTTTCGTTTGCGGATGAAATTATTATTGTAGATGGTTTTAGCACAGACAAAACAGCTGATATTGCCAAACAATATGATGTAAAATTTGTTCAACGCGAATTTGATAATTTCTCTAACCAGAGAAACTACGCCATTTCGCTAGCAAAGCATAATTGGGTTGTGTTTTTTGATTTAGATGAAACCATTTCGGAAGAGTTAGCTAAAGAGATACAGCAATCTGTAAAAAATAATACAGATGTCAACGCCTATAAGGTGAAACGCAACTTTCACTTCATGGGGAAACGTATTAAATACAGTGGTTTTCAAAATGATGCAGTAGTCAGAGTTTTTAAGAAAGATACTTGCAAATACAATGGCAAACTAGTTCATGAAACTCTAGAAGTTGATGGTAAAATCGGACTTCTAAAAGCCAAAAGCAACCATTTTAGTTACAAAGGCATTGATGCTTATAACGAAAAACTGACCCAATACAGTAGGTACCAAGCGGAAATGCTTTTCAAAAAAAATCTGCGACCTAATTTATATCATTTTTTAGTAAGGCCTTGGTATCGTTTTTTTCATCAATACATTATAAAACTTGGAATTTTAGATGGTAAAGAAGGTTTTATTTTAGCATATTGTAGTGCATTTGCAGTTTTTAAGCGCTACATACAGCTTTGGACCATGTATCGAAATATAGATTAAATAGAAGTAATGGCTAAAACACCACAAGTTTTCTTAGAATCCCATAACATTAAAAATCTTCATTTTGGTTTTGGTCAATTCAATTATCACCTTATTAAAGGATTATATAATGCAGAAGTTGAAGATTTTAAAATGACACTTCATGCTAAGGATACTCCAGTTTTAAAGAAGGAATTCGGTACGTATTTCAATTATAAAACCTATCAATCATTTAGGCGTTACCCGTTTTTTAGAATACGAAAAAAATATGATGTTTGGCATTCTATGAATCAGAATATAAAAATAGAGCCTTATCATGATATTCCTTACGTGTTAACCATCCATGATGTAAATTTTATTGATGAAGTTTCTTCAGACATGAATCATGAGCGTAATATCAGATTCAAAGAAAAACTTCATCGAGCCTCTGCTATAACCTATATTTCAGAATTTGCTAAGCAATCTACTCATCAGTATTTTGATGTTCCAAACGTTCCTGAATATGTAATTTATAACGGAAACCCAATCAGAGACATTTTAATACCTGAAGATTACAAACCAGAACAAGTTTCAAAACGTCGGTATTTGTTTTCAATAGGCGAATTTACTGAGCGCAAAAATTTTCACACTTTAGTAGAAATGCTAGCGCATTTGAAGGATTACGATTTAATTCTTTCCGGAAATAACAATACCTCTTATACTCAAGACGTATTGCTCCCTACGATTGAAAAACTAAACTTACAAGACCGAGTTATCATAACCGGTAAGATTAGTGATATAGACAAGCAATATTATTTAAAAAGCTGTGATGCTTTTGTTTTCCCTTCATTAAGAGAGGGCTTTGGTATTCCACCAATTGAAGCCATGCGTTTTGGAAAACCTGTATTTTTATCTAACAATACATCGCTTCCTGAAATTGGAGGCGAACATGCTTTTTATTGGGATAATTATGATGCCGAATACATGGCAAATATAGTATCAGAAGGCATTAAGATTTTCAACAACAATACAACAGAACTATCTAAACTGTTGACCGAAAGAGCGCTTTCCTTTAACTGGGATGATGCTGCAAAATCTTACATTGAAGTTTATAAATCCTTACTTTGATTTTTTTAAGGGCAATTAAAAATTAACTTTGCGCAACTAACAATCAATAAAAAATGAATACAGCTTTATTTATATCACTTGCTGTCGTCTTAGCTATGACACCATTTATTCTAAAATTCGTAAAGCACAGGTCTTTATATCCATTTATGCCTTATGAGTATAACTTTAGAAGACGTCGCGTCACTTTTGCGAAAGTTTTAAAGCTTCTAAAAGAGCGTAACGTAAAGATTATTGTAGAAACAGGAACCTCTAGAAAAGGATTAGAAGGTGCTAAAAGTGATGGTGCGGCTACTATTGTATTTGGTAAGTGGGCAAAAGAAAATGGTGCAGTAATGCACTCGGTAGATATAAGTGAAGATTCTGTAAATGGTTCTAAAAATGAAGTTCAAAAACAAGGCTTACAAGATGTTGTTACAGTACATTTAGATGACTCCTTAAACTATCTCAAAAATTTTGAAGGTCAGATTGACTTCCTTTATCTTGATAGTTATGATTACTCCAAAACTGATTTAGATATTCAGCGAAAAAGCCAGGAACACCATTTGCAAGAATTCAAAATTATAGAAGACCGATTACATACAAACACCATTGTTCTTATTGACGATTGCGGCTTACCTGGTGGCGGAAAAGGAAAAACGGTTATTGCTTATATGCGAAAGAAAGGCTGGGAAATTATCATTAACAAATACCAAGTGCTCTTACTACACAAAGACAGTTTATAAAATGAAAAAAGCATTTAAGTACTTCAAAAAAAATCTAAAGTCTAAAAAGCGTAAAAAGCTTTTAGGACCTCACGCTAAAGGTATAATCTATGACTCTGCAAACGGAATAATTGCAGTACCAATTGAAGACATTGGTGTTGGAAGATCTTTAGGCTTTGAAGGTAGCTGGGATTTGGAAGAAATAAATATGCTTTCTGAATATTTAACCAAAGATGATGTTGTCTATGTAGTTGGCACACATGTAGGAACACTTTTAATTCCTATCTCAAAACAAGTAAAAGAAGTTGTAGGCTACGAGGCTAATGAAGATACATTTTGGTACATAGAAATGAACCTTGCACTTAACCGCATAAAAAATGCTCAACTGTTTAATAACGCGGTTGGTAACGAAAAAAAGATAGTGACTTTCTATCAAAATACGGTGAACTCTGGAGGTAGCAAAATAGCGCCAAAGACAGATAACATTATGTATAATCATGATAATCCAAATAAGGTTGATGTACAAATGATTGCGCTAGATGAGCATATTCCTGAAAATAACCTAGCTAAGCCAACAGCAATGCTAATGGATATTGAAGGTGCAGAATATTATGCACTTCAGGGGATGAAAAACACCATTAAAGATTTACGATTCTTGTATGTTGAGTATGTTCCGCATCACCTAAAAAATATTTCTAACGTATCTAATCAAGAGTTTTTAGAATTGATTACACCTCACTTTACTAAAGCAACTTTCGCGCGCTCTAAAAAAGTCATCAACTACAATGATAATCCAAAAGAACTTTCAGATTATCTAGATGAACTCATGAAAAACAATAAAGCGGACGACATCGTTTTTTCAAAATAATACACCTTAAGTTTAGCTAGTAAAATTATTAAACAATCTAGCTATGTTGTAAATTTGCATTTTGAAAATTAGCGCTTATCCGCCTTCTTACAAATGACTTACAAAAACGCATTACAACATCCCATTTTTAAAATCATTTCGCAATCTGCTGATGCCTTAGGTGTTAAAGCTTATGTGATTGGAGGTTTTGTAAGGGATTTTTTTCTAGAACGTGGCGATGCAAAAGATATTGATGTTGTTGCTATTGGTAGTGGTATAGAACTTGCGCAACATGTGGCTAATAACTTACCAAACGCAACTAAGGTTCAAATCTTTAAAACTTACGGTACTGCTATGCTTAAGCATAACGATATTGAAATTGAATTTGTAGGTGCGCGCAAGGAAAGCTATACCGAAGATAGTAGAAATCCCATTGTAGAAAACGGTACATTAGAAGATGACCAAAATCGTAGAGATTTTACGATTAATGCCTTGGCGCTTGGTTTAAATGACTCTAATTTTGGAGAACTTTTAGACCCGTTTAATGGTGTCGAAGATTTAGAAAAAGGAATCATCAAAACACCTCTAAATCCAGATATCACCTACTCTGACGACCCACTGCGAATGATGCGCGCTATAAGGTTTGCTACACAGCTGAATTTTAAGATTGAGGAAGCGTCTTTAAAAGCCATATCAAAAAATAAAGACCGCATAAAAATTATTACTAAAGAGCGTATTGTCACAGAACTTAATAAGATTCTGGAAAGTGATAAACCTTCGGTTGGCTTTATTCACCTTGAAAAAACAGGCTTGCTCGATTATATTTTACCAGAGCTTACCGCTCTAAAAGGTATTGACGAAAAAGAAGGGCAACGCCATAAAGACAACTTTTATCACACATTAGAAGTCGTAGATAATATCTGTGAAACTACTGACAATCTCTGGTTACGCTGGGCTGCTCTACTTCATGATATTGGTAAAGCACCAACAAAACGCTTTAGTAAAAAGGTGGGTTGGACGTTTCATGGACATGAATTTGTAGGCTCAAAAATGGTCTACAAGCTTTTTAAAAGATTAAAAATGCCATTGAATGACAAGATGAAGTTTGTTCAAAAAATGGTATTAATGAGCTCTCGTCCTATTGTTTTAGCATCTGATGTAACAGATTCAGCAGTACGTCGATTGGTTTTTGATGCTGGAGACTATGTTGACGATTTAATGACGCTCTGCGAAGCTGACATTACCACAAAAAACCCAAAGAAATTCAAGAAATACCACAACAATTTTAAGATTGTAAGAGATAAAATAGTTGAAGTTGAAGAGCGCGACCATGTACGTAATTTTCAACCACCAGTGAGTGGTGAAGAAATAATGAAAGCTTTTAATTTAAAGCCTTCTAAAGAAATTGGCATTATTAAAGAAGCTATAAAAGAAGCCATTTTAGAAGGCGACATACCTAATGAGCACGAAGCTGCTTTCAACTTAATGTTAGAAAAAGGAAAAGCTTTAGGACTAAAAACTGAATAGAATGATTAACCTCATCCGTACCACATCAGAGAATCCAGATTTTATTGAACTGGTAAAACAGCTTGATGCCTATCTAAAAATTACAGATGGTGATGAGCATGAGTTTTACAATCAGTTTAATTCTATTGAAGCACTGAATAATGTGGTGGTTGCTTACGACAATATTACACCTGTAGGCTGTGGTGCATTTAAACCTTTTGATAATAATTCTGTTGAAATAAAACGAATGTATGTAATACCAGAAACTAGAACGGCTGGTATAGGAAAACAAATTCTTAAAGATTTAGAAGATTGGGCCGCAATTATCGGTTATACGTCTTGTATTTTAGAAACAGGCAAGCGCCAAACTGAGGCTGTAGAATTTTACAGAAAATGTAATTATACCGAAACTGAAAAGTATGGACAATACAAAGACATGGAAAACAGTCTCTGCTTTAAAAAAGATTTAGGTTAAAATGAAAAAAAGATTCAGAAAAACGGTAAAAGTAGCTTTGGTACTTATTTATTTGGTAATTATTGCCGGAGCAGTTGTGCGTATGACGGGTTCTGGAATGGGTTGCCCAGATTGGCCAAAATGCTTTGGGTACTATATCCCGCCAACAGATATTTCGGAATTACAATTTAAACCTAATCACGAGTACAAAAAAGGCATTGTTATTATTGTTAATGAAGAGTTACAAGTCGCAAAAAAAGCATTTACCTCTGGAAACGAAAGAAATTTAGAAAATTGGGAGCCTTATACAGCACATGATTATGCGATATTTAATCCGCTTCATACATGGGTAGAATACATTAATCGACTTCTTGGTGCGCTTTCAGGACTACCAATTCTAATCTTTACGATTATGTCTATTTGGTTATGGAAAGATAAAAAGCGGTTTCTGCTACTCTCTATTTTTACTGTGTTTGCTATGGCATTTCAGGCTTGGCTCGGTAAAACCGTTGTAGATTCAAATCTTGCACCATATAAGATTACGATTCATATGGTGATGGCTTTAGTCATTGTGGCCGTTATTTTGTACTTAATTTACGCCTCAAAAACCAGTTTTAAAGACCAGAAATACGATTCTAAATTTAGAAACGCACTTATTGTAGCCACTATACTAACGTTGGTTCAGATTGTTTTGGGTACACAGGTGCGTCAATTTGTTGATGTGCAAAATAAGCTGGCAGGATACTTCAATTGGGATATTACAGAACTAGCACCTTTAGAATTTTACATTCACCGCTCACTATCTATTTTAGTTTTAGTCTTAAACGTTTGGTTATTCTTGCGAAATCGAAAGTTGAGATTAGGCTACAATAAATTCAAACTTGTTATAGTTTGTATTGGGCTAGAGATTGTTACAGGTATTGCGATGTATTATTTTAATTTCCCATTCTCTTCGCAACCCTTACACCTAGTTATAGCCGCTATACTGATTGGTATTCAGTTTTATATCATTTTAGAAAGTCATAATAGTAAGCATTTAAAAAGCACTATTTCTTCTACATAAATTGTATCTTTGCGCCACTAAAAATTTTAGTATGATTTACAGGTTTAGAGTTATCCTAGATAACGATACAGAAGAAGATATTTTCAGGGATTTAGAGATCCGTGAGTCGGATACCATGGAAGATTTACATAACATCATTACACAATTTTTTGGTTTTGATGGTATGGAAATGGCATCATTTTATGTAAGTGATGAAGAATGGAATCAAGGTGAAGAAATTGCGATGTTCGATGTTAGTGAAGGCGCGAATAAAGTAAAGGTTATGAGCACAACAAAAATCAACGATTTAGTGCATGAAGCCTCTACCCGGTTGATTTATGTATACGATTTCCTAAATATGTGGACATTTTTTGTAGAACTTGCCGAAATTGTTGAAGAAGCAGAAAGTACAGATTATCCAAATTTAATGTTTGTGCAAGGTCAAGTACCTGACGAAGCTCCAATAAAGAATTTTGAATCTGAAGATTTAGAAGATTATAATGAATTTGAAGATGGACTTGATGTAGATGACTACAGTGATTTAGATTTTGACGAAAACTGGAATTAAACCAGTAACTACAATAGAAACTATTAAAAAAGCAGCTCTGAAAAGAGCTGCTTTTTTGTACCTAGCTGTAACAAAAGAATAAGTTGCTCGTCTTACTCACATAAACCAATCAAAAACTAATCACTTTGGAGAATATCCTTACCATTAATAACCTCACTAAAAAGTTTGGTTATCTCACCGCAGTTAAAGATTTAAGTTTTACCATTCAAAAAGGTAATGTTTACGGCATTTTAGGACCAAACGGAAGTGGCAAATCCACAACCCTTGGTATAGTGCTTAATGTAGTTAACAAAACCAATGGCGATTTTCATTGGTTTGATGGCAACATCAACACCCATGAGGCTCTAAAAAAAGTAGGTGCTATTATTGAGCGACCAAACTTTTACCCATATATGACGGCAGAACAAAACTTAAAATTGGTCTGCAAAATCAAAGGTGTAAGTACAGATAAAATTAACGAGAAACTCGAAGTTGTTGGGCTTTTGGATAGAAAGAACAGTAAGTTTAGAACTTACTCTTTGGGTATGAAACAACGCTTAGCTATTGCCTCTGCATTACTTAACGACCCAGAGATTTTAATTCTAGACGAGCCAACAAATGGTTTGGACCCACAAGGAATTCATCAGATACGTCAGATTATAAAAGATATTGCTGCCAATGGCACAACCATTTTGTTAGCCTCTCACCTATTAGACGAGGTAGAGAAAGTATGTTCTCATGTGGTTGTACTCAGAAAAGGCGAAAAATTATACTCTGGTCGTGTGGACGAAATGATTAATAGCCACGGCTTTTTTGAGTTAAAAACCGAGAAGCAATCCGAATTAATTTCTATTCTAGAAGACCATAAGCTTTTTGATAAAATTAAAACCGAAGACGATTTGGTAACAGCATTTTTAAACGAGCCGATGTCGGCTTCAGAGTTTAACCAACTCATGTTCGATAAGGGTATAGTGCTTTCACATCTCGTAAAACGTAAAGAAAGTTTAGAAGAACAATTCCTTCAACTTACAGATAATCTTAATTAAACACATATTTGTAATACTGAACTTGTTTCAGTATCTCATCATAAATATAACTACACAACCAATCAAAAAATGATACGACTCATACAACTCGAATTACAAAAACTTTGGCTCAACAGAACAAGCAAAATATTAATATTTGTTAGCTTCATCTTGCCATTTACGGTTTTAGTTTTATCCTCGATAAAGATTAACTTTTTTGGATTTTTCACCCTAGAATTGGGCGAATTAGGAATATTCAACTTTCCTATTATATGGCATATCACTACATTTTGTGCATCATACTTTAAATTTTTCTTTGCCATAGTCGTAGTAAGCATGATAGGTAATGAATACAGCAACAAAACACTAAAGCAAAACCTCATAGATGGACTAAGTAAAAAAGAGTTTATACTCTCTAAATTTTACACCATTGTATTCTTTTCTCTTGCTGCTACACTTCTTATTGGTTTGGCAACTTTCTGTATTGGCATGTATTACTCAAGTTATACCGAAGCAACTATTGTATTTAGAGAAGTAGAATTTTTATTAGCCTATTTTGTAAAGCTTGTTGGGTTCTTTAGTTTGTGCTTATTCTTTGGAATGTTATTAAAACGTTCTGCTTTTGCCTTAGCATTCTTATTTATACTTTATATCGTTGAGTGGCTTGTGTTTTGGGGTGCTTACGAAATTTTTGATAGTGCGGACAAAGCTTTTCAAGTTAAAAACTTCATGCCTTTAGAGTCTATGTACAAACTCATTGATCAACCTTTCCAACGTGTAGTTATGACCAAATTCCCTGATAAAGCAGAATTAGGTTATGATTATGCCGTACACTTTAGCGAAGTAGCTATTGTCATAGGTTGGACAGCACTTTTTATCTTTTTGTCTTACAGATTATTAAAAAAGAGGGATTTGTAATATATTTGATAGCTAGCGTTATCAAATATGAAAAAAATTCTTTTTTTAATTGCTTTTACAATTGTAAGTGTTTCAATATCAGCTCAAAACGAAGCGTCAAACTGGTATTTTGGTGATAATGCCGGAATTAGTTTTAACCCAGATGGAAGTATAACTCCAGTTACAGGACAATTAAGTACTGACGAAGGTTGTACAAGTATTTCTGATGGGAGTGGCAACTTACTTTTTTACACTGATGGAATTCTGGTTTATGATAGAAATGGAGACTTAATGCTTAATGGCACTGGGCTTCATGGCAGCCCATCGAGTACACAATCTGCGATAATAATACCTAAACCATTAGATAACGACATATACTACATCTTTACTGTGGACACTAATTCCTTTGATAATACCGACCTTGGTTTTAAGTATTCTGAAGTTGATATGACAAGAAATGGAGGTTTAGGAGAAGTTACTCAAAAAAACATAACATTACTTCAAGATAGCTCAGAAAAGATTAGTGCCGTGTTAAAAGATTGTCAAACAGAAGCCATTTGGGTAGTAACTCTAGCCAATCAATTTGGTACATTGACAAATCCATTTGCTTTTGATACATTTCATGCTTTTGAGGTTACCGATACTGGTGTAAATACAACGGCAGTGACATCTCCAGCTGGTGTTACAGTCTCTAACCAAAGAGGCTATCTTAAATTTTCACCAGATGGAGAAAAGTTAGCCTGCGCAAACACACAAGGTGGCTTATTTATATATGACTTTGATTTAACAACTGGTATGGTTGATAGCTCCCCAACTTCTCCACAACAACTAACAATAAATGCTAGTAATGGTGCTGTGATTCCTTACGGACTTGAGTTTTCTCCTAACAACCAATATTTATATGTTTCATCTTCTAATGATTTTTTTAACCAGGCTAATCCCGCACAAAATGAAGTGCCAGCAAATCATTTTTCGTCTTTAGTTCAATTTGATTTAGCAGCTGCCGACATTCAATCGAGTCAAATTCTAATTAATCAAAGAAATGGCTATCGCTCTGCTTTACAGTCTGGTCCTGATGGTAAAATATATAGAAGTACTAGTGCCACTTATAATCAAGGACTACCTTTTCTATCTGTAATAAATAATCCTAATGAGTTAGGTGCTGCTTGTGATTATGTTGATAATCAAATCCCGCTTTCAAACAATTCAAGGCAAGGACTTCCTCCTTTTATAGCTTCGTTCTTTTCTGAGACTATCGATATAATTAATGATCCAGAAATAACAACAACATTTTTACCACTTTGCGAAGGTGAGTCTTATACACTGACTGCAGATAATATTGCTGATGCGACTTACACTTGGAGTTTTGATGGTGTTGCACAACCTACTCCACCAATTCCTTATGAATTTGAAGTATTTCAAAATGGATTGTACGAAGTCCTTATAGAACTAAACACTGGAGATTGCGAAAGATTTGAAGGGCAAGCATTAGTAGAATATTCTCCATTTCCAGAAGCTTATACGCCTCCAAAAATTGATGAATGTGATGATGCATTAAACGATGGTGTTTTTCGTTTCGATTTATCTCAACAAAACGCTGTTATTCTCGGAGGTCAAGACCCTAGTGAATATACAGTCCACTATTACGCTAGCGAACAAGATGCAATTGACGACGAAAACGAACTTCCAACATTTTACGAAAACACAACCAACCCTGAAGAGATTTTCGTTCGTGTAGAAAATGTAAATAATGAAAATTGTTTTAGAACTATTGATGAAAATACAGGTTTAACAGTTAGTTTCTTTATAGAAGTCTTTGATGACCCAACAGTTATTAGACCTGAAGACATTGACGAATGCGATTTAGATGGTGACACTACTGATGGCGTTATTACAATTGATTTAGCAGCTTTAATTCCTAGTGTTTTAGGTCCAGACCAAAACCCTATGCAATTTACAGTGACATACCATGACACGGATGCAGCAGCGCAAACTGGTGCTAATCCTTTACCAAATAGCTATCAGAACGTACCGTTTAACGATGAAGTTTTTATAAGAATAGAAAATAATAACAATACAGACTGTTTTGACGTAGATAGCTTTTTAATAACAGTAAATCTTACTCCAGAAGTTAATGATATTGGTCTTTTTCAATGTGACGAAGATGGTACACCAGATGGAAGAACCTTATTTAATATCCTTGAAAAAGAAGAAGATATTACTGGTGGAAACCCAGATTTTAGCGTCGAATATTTCTTAAATCAAACCGATGCTGATGCTGGAGGACCAACCATTGATGCTAGTAATTTTAACAATACTAGTAATCCTCAAATAGTTATTGCTAAAGTTACTGATACAACATCTGGTTGCTTTAGCTACAGTGAAATAACACTAGAAGCTAGCGCAACCTCTGCCAATGATGCTTACCTCGGAGTTTGCGATACTGACGACATAGAAGATGGTTTTGTGGAATTTGATTTGTCTGAAGCTGATGCTCAAGTCTTAAATGGTTTACCTGCAGGATTAGATTTGGTGTATTATGGAACTTTAGATGATGCGCTTCTGGAGATTAATCCACTACCAAATAACTTTACAAATACTGAAGAAAGTGGACAAACGATTTTTGTACGTGTAGAAAATGACAATAACTGTTATGGCATCAATGAAGTTGAACTAGAGGTATTAACGCTTCCTAATGTTGAAATAATGGATGAAGTCTTATACTGCTTAAATAATTTTCCAGAGCCAATTGTAATTAATGGTGGTGTTATAAACGATATACCTAACAATTATTATTACGATTGGTCAACAGACGAGACTACAATAGAAATTGAAGTTAATGAGCCAGGTACGTATACCGTAACTGTATCTAATGTTGCGGGTTGCTCCAAAGAACGTACTGTTATTGTTAGAGGTTCTGACGTTGCGACTATTAATAATATAGAAGTCACCGATGCTTCGGAGAATAATACAGTTACCGTTTTAGTTAATAATCCAGACGAGTTTGAGTTTTCTTTAGATAATCCTAATGGCCTATACCAAGACAGCAATGTTTTTGAAAATGTAAGACCAGGTATTTACACTGTTTATGTAAGAGATAAAGATGGCTGTGGTATTACAGAAGATATGGTTTCTGTAGTTGGTTTTCCAAAATTCTTTACACCAAATGGTGATAATCAGAACGACTTCTGGCAAGTAAAAGGGATTTCATCTCAATTTCAACCAGATACAATTATTTACATTTTTGACAGACACGGCAAGCTGCTTAGTGAAATTAATCCTCTAGGTTCTGGATGGGATGGCAACTACAATGGTAACCCTATGCCTAGTAGCGATTATTGGTTCTCTGTAACTTTACAAGATGGTAGACGCTTTTCGAGTCACTTTGCCTTAAAACGCTAAATAAAACGTACTTTTAGTTAGTAAAAAGTTTGTCTTTTGAAACTAAAACTCTTTGGCTTATTCTTCTTTATTTTTAGCTGTTACAATGGCTATGCTCAGGATATTGCACTATACCAACAGTTTAATGGTCGCTATGACTATACTGCAATAGGTAATACATTAAACACTTCTGAAAATGGAAGTTTGGCTGTGTGCGACATACTCACAAGTTCTTCTGCCAATTTAGACTTAGACACAAATCAAACTATAATTGCCGCCTACTTGTACTGGGCTGGCTCAGGTGATGGAGATTTTGAGGTTTCTCTCAATAACAATATAGTAACAGCAGAACGGACATTTAGTGATAGCTTAGATGATACGCGTGTATTTTTTGCTGCTTTTGCAGATGTTACAACTATTGTTTTGGAAGAAGGAAATACATTATACACACTTTCAGAATTTGATATTACAGACGTCATTGCACCTTACTGTCCTACAGGCACAAATTTTGGTGGCTGGGCACTAACAGTTATTTATGAAGACGATGCATTACCATTAAATCAACTTAATGTTTATGACGGTTTACAGAGTGTTCCAGAGTCGCTTACAATCACTTTAGACAATCTTAATGTTTTAGATAACGATAATGCTAAAATTGGCTTTATTGCATGGGAAGGCGACCGCGCTTTAGCAGTGAATGAACAATTGACTATAAATGGAAACCTTATTGGTAATCCGCCTCTAAACCCGAGCAATAATGCTTTTAATGGTACAAATAGCTTTACTGGCGCTACAGATTTATTCAATATGGATATTGATGTATATAACATACAAGACAATATTGCCGTCGGAGATACGTCTGCTACCATAAGTCTTACATCGGGTCAAGATTTTGTAATGATAAACAATATTATTACTGTACTCAATAGTCAATTACCCGATGCTACTATAGTTATTGATAGTATTAATTTGGAATGTGATAGTAGAACGATAGAGGTAGAATATACTGTAAACAACACCAACAGCACTGGTGTATTAGAAAACAATACACCGATAGCATTTTATGCCAACACAACTCTAATAGGGCAATCGCAAACCAATAGCGATATTCCTATAGGCGGTTCGGAAGTTTCTACGATAACACTGGAGATTCCTGAGACGATTCCAGATGAATTTATATTAACTGTAATTGTTGATGACGATGGTAGCGGAAATGGAATTATAACTGAAACTAATGAAAATAATAACTCAGATTTTGAAGATGTAGCACTTCTTATCATTCCTGAAATATTGATTCTTCCTAATCTAATTGAATGTAACTTAGGATTTGAAAAAGCCTTTTTCAATTTACTCGAAGCTACCGAGAATAATATTCAATTTGAAAACAGTAGCTTTCAGTTCTACACAAGTTTAGAAGATTTAAAAGAAGGTATAAATAGTATTCCTTTTCCAGAAGATTTTGAAAATGAATCGAATCCACAAACTATTTATATCCGCTTAGAAAAAGATATATGCTACGAAATTTTTCAGTTTAATATAGAAACTGAAAATTGTCCTCCTGAAATCCCTGAAGGGTTTTCACCTAACGATGACAATAAAAATGATTGGTTTAACATTCAAGGCTTGTACAATATTTTTGAGCAACACGAATTAAAAATCTACAACCGTCTTGGCACACTTATCTTTAAAGGTGATAATCAAAAAAGATGGGATGGCTACAGTAATAATGGACTTAACAACGGACAACTTGTTCCTGTAGGCACTTACTATTATGTTCTTCATCTTAACGACCCAAACTACAAATCTGTAAATGGCTGGGTCTATGTTAATTATTAATTTTGTTGCATTTTAACGATTTTTTTTGCATTTAATCTATAAATGCTTACATTTGAGCATGTAATAAGCTTTGAACCTGTTATATACAAAAGCGCATTAATCTTTTTTTATGTTTGAAAGTGTAAAATACATACGCTTAATAATCATTTTTTTAACTGCACAGATAAGTCTGTCGCAGCAGATTAGTGTTGATAATTCTTTAACTGCTGAAGCATTAGTTCAGAATACTTTAGATGCAGAATGCTTAGAAATTTCAAATATAAGCTCACCTGTAAATGGTAGTTCTGTTGGTTTAGGAAGCTTCGGATACTTTGAACGTGGTTCATCAAATTTTCCATTCGAAAGTGGTATCATATTATCAACTGGTAACGCCACATCAGCCGGAAACGTAGTAAACAATGAAGTTTTAAACGAAGGTGAAACAGCATGGGGAACAGATATCGACTTAGAGAATACTATTGGAGCGAGTAATACACTAAATGCTACGTCTATAGAGTTTGAATTTGTTTCAATATCTGATGTTTTACAATTTAATTACATCTTAGCCTCAGAAGAATACTTTGGTAATTTTCCTTGTAATTATTCCGATGGATTTGCACTACTCATAAGAGAAGCAGGTACTTCTAATCCCTATACTAACATTGCACTAATTCCCGGAACGACCACTCCTGTAAATACTACAACAATACACGATGAAATTCAAGGATTTTGCCCTGCTGTAAACAGTCAATTTTTCGAAGGCTACAACTTAGGTGATACCAATTATAATGGACGTACCACAGTATTAACAGCAACAGCTAATATTACGCCTAATGTACCTTATCAAATTAAGTTAGTTATTGCTGATCAAACAGACAGAAACTATGACTCTGCTGTGTTTATAGAAGCTAATAGCTTTACCCCAACTGTAGATTTAGGAAATGATTTTTCTACATGCGCAAGCAGTACAACCTTGGATGCAGATATAAACAACCCAAATGCCGAATATGATTGGTATCTAGACGGAGGCTTAATTTCAGATGCAGACCAAGCAACATTAGAAATTTCTAATAGTGGTACATACCAAGTTGTTATTAATATTCCCCTTGGTAATGGATTTTGTACAATTGATGACGAGATAATTGTAGATATCAGTAATACACAAAGCACTACTCCAATGCAGAATTATGAGCTTTGTGACGACCCAAGTAATGACGGTGAAGAAGTTTTTAATCTAAACACTAAAGATGCTGAAGCTATAAATTCTGTGGCTCCAGGGAACTATGTTATATCTTACCATACATCGTTACCAAATGCTCAAGACAACATAAATCCCATTACGGGAAATTATACCAATGCCGTTAGTCCTCAACTTATTTATGTAAGGATAGAAGATATAGATAACGGTTGTTTGGCCATAAATCAGTTTCAACTTATTGTAAACCCAAGACCAGAAATCATAGACCCTCCATTAATGGAAGTTTGTGACGACCAAGTTATTGATGGTTTTACAACTATAGATTTAAACGAAAATAACGACACTATAACCAATGGTCAAACCAACTTAAACGTTACCTACCATTATACACAAACTGATGCAGATTTAGGTATAAACCCAATACCTATGCCTTACGTAAACGACACACCTATGGATATGGTTTTTGTTAGTGTTAGTAACTCAACTACTGGTTGCAATACAACAACAACTCTTGATATCTCAGTTTTAGCGCCACCAGATATTAATAATGCTCAGAATTATTACATTGATGCCTGCGACTCTGACTATGATGGTTTCGCAAATTTTGATTTAACTGAAGTAGAAGCCGAAATTTTAAATGGCTTAACAAATGTTACTGTAACATACCATTTAACTCAGGAAGATGCGCTCACAGGAGCAAACCCGATACCTGACCCAACAAATTTTATTAATACAATACAAACCGAACAAATAATTTACATACGTGTCGTAGATAATATAACTGGATGCCCATCAATAGCTCCAATAGAAATACATCCTAATCTATTATTATCTGGTCCTGATTTTACGGGTCAAACTATTTGTGACATTAATAACGATGGAACAGAAGCCTTTGACCTCTTAGCGCTGACAGGAATTATACTCGGAGATATACCAGATGTTACGATTACCTTTTACGAAACTGAATTAGATAGAGATAATAGCACTAATGCAATTGATACAAGCGTAGATTATTTTCCAGCTTCGGTTCCGCAGACATTATACCTCACCTTAACGAGTCCAACTTGTACAGAAACGGAAACTATTATTCTAGATTTATATCCTACGCCAGAGTTTCCAGATTTACCACAACAACAAATCTGCGACTCTGACCAAGATGGTCTCACCACAGTAAATTTAACTGACTATAACGATGCACTTACACAAGGCGAAGCAGGTTTTATAATCACCTATTTTGAGACACAACAAGATGCAGAAGACGACACGAATCCTATAAACACCATTTATCAAAACACTGTAAATCCTTTTACGATATATGCAAGAATAACTTCTGGAACAACTTCTTGTGTAGACACTTCTAGTTTCGAAATTTTAGTTAGCCCTGCCCCAGAAACTACAAGTGCTAATCCAATAATAATTTGTGATGATGACCAAGATAGCTTTTCTATTGTTAATCTAGAAGATGTTATCCCAGAAATAACAGCATCAACAGTTGGATTGAATATTACGTTTCATAGCTCGTCGGCGGATGCAAATTCTGGAAATAATGCTATAGTAAATCCAGAAAATTATAACGCCGAAACAAGCACCATATTTGCAAGAATAGAAAATGATACAACAACCTGCTATACAGTAGAAAACATATCGATAATAGTCAATACACTACCTGTATTTTCTAATATTTCAGACTTTACGTTCTGTGAGAATAATACAGACGATGTCGGAGACTTTTTACTAAGCACCAAAGACGCTGAAATATTAAATGGACAAACAGGAAAAGAAGTTCTTTACTTTTTAACTGCCGATGATGCCATAAGTGGTAATAATCCAATAGATAAGAATAGTGATTTTCAGAATACAGAAAATCCGCAAACTATACATGTCCGCGTACAGAATATTACAGACCCAAGTTGTTACGGTACAGACGCCTTTGTACTCAACGTAGGGACTAATCCAAATTTTAACGAACCACCTGATATTTTCCCCTGTGATGACGCGTCTAATGACACTGTTGTTACTATTAATTTAGATGAAATATCAGCTGATATTTCGGAAGGTATTTCAGAGGACTTAACCATAAGCTATTATCCAAGTTTTGAAGACTTTCAAGCTGGCACTAATCTCATTACGGGAAGTACTTACACCACTATAAGCAATCCACAAGAGCTATTTATAGAAATTTCTAATGGTAGCCTATGTACATCTACAGCATCTTTTACCGTTAGTGTTATTCCTGTTCCTGAAGTTAATGAAATAGCACCTTTTGAGGATTGTGATATTGATTATGACGAAAGTATTTCTTGGAACCTAACAGATGCCGAGATTAATATTTTAGATATAAGACAAGATAATATTGTAACCTCTTATTTTTTATCAGAAGGCGATGCAGATAATGATACTAATCCAATACCTGACCCTGAAAACTTTGTAAACACTTCAAATCCGCAAACAGTTTACGTAAAGGTTATAAATACGGTTTTTGATTGCCCATTAGTTTTACCAATAGAACTTAATGTAATATCGCCTCCAACATTCAACGATTTTGGCTCTACGGTGATTTGTGATAACGATGATAACAGTTATGACCTTTCCGAAATAAACACTTTATTAGGTAATTTACCGAGTCCAGTAGTTATAACTTACCACTCCGATGAACAAAATGCTATCGATGACACAAACCCGTTAGATGTCAATTATACCTACCAAACAAATAGCGATATTATCTACGCTCGAATTACAAATAGTACAACAGGTTGTTTTTATGTATATCCGTTTATGCTCGAAGTAAATGATAGACCCATTGCCAATACTCCTGAAGATTTAGAAGAATGTGATGACGATACTGACCAACGTTTGATTTTTGATTTAGAAACGCAAACAGCAGCTGTATTAGGAAGTCAAGATGACACATTTCTAGAAGTAACGTATCATAATTCTCAAGATAATGCTATTGCTAACGTAAGTCCTATACAAAGTCCTTATAATGCAATAGATGGCCAAATAATATACGTTAGAGTTACTAATACTGAAACAGAATGTTATAGCATTACGCAGTTTGGTGTTATTGTAAATCCTTTACCAATAGTTGAGTTTGAAGACCAAACTATTTGTCCAGAAAATTTTCCATTAAGAGTAGATGCCGATACTGGTTTTGAAGATGATGAATATTTATGGTCTACAGGTGAAATGACTTCAGAAATTGAAATCACAGTTACAGGAACCTATAGTGTTACTGTTACTACACCAAGTGGATGTACAGCAACAAGTGAATTTAATGTTATCATTTCTGAACCAGCAAATATTGAAGTTGTCGAAACCGTTGACTTTTCTGACCCAAATAATATTACCATTACCGTCTCAGGAATTGGAGATTATCTTTATCAATTAGATGATGGCGAACCTCAAGATTCTGGTTTTTTCGAAAATGTAAATCTTGGTTACCATACACTTACTATAATAGACCAAAACGGATGTTCTTCTGTCACAAGAGAAGTTTTGGTAATAGATGCTCCAAAATTTATGACTCCAAATAACGATGGTGATTTCGATACATGGCATATTATTGGTGTAGAAACACTACCAGGAACTGTCGTGAATATTTTTGATAGATACGGAAAACTACTAAAACAGTTGACGCATACTTCCCCAGGCTGGAATGGAACTTACAATGGAAATCTTATGCCTGCCACAGATTACTGGTGGTCAGCTGATGTAAAACGTGGAGATATTCAGTTTACCGCAACAGGACATTTTGCGCTTAGGAGATAATACAAAATTTAACATCTTATAAAAAATCAAAACCTGAGCTATAAGTATATTTGTATCCGATTTTTACACTATCAATGAGATACATTTTTGTTATATTCACTCTACTTTTTTGTTCTGTAATTTTTGCTCAAAACATTACTGTAGACAGCCAATCTTTTAATCCTCAACAGCTTATTGAAGATATCTTAATTGATAGTGATTGTATTGAAAATATAGTTGTAACAAACGCCCAAAGTGGAAATTTTAGTGGTATAGAATTCAGCTATGGTTTTTTTGATGGTACAGGAACCTCTTTTCCATTCGAAAGCGGTATTGTAATGAGCACTGGACGATTAAGTAATGTACCTGGACCAAATAACTCATTGAGTGATGATGACGCACCAGGTTGGGATGGTGATAGTGATTTGGAAGAAATTTTAGATGAAAATGACACATTTAATGCTACAATATTAGAATTTAATTTTACAGCTATTACCAATCAAATAAGCTTCAGATACCTATTTGCTTCTGAAGAATATCAAGAAGGAAATAGTAATACATGCTTGTTTTCGGACTTGTTTGGTTTTTTAATTAAGCCGTCTGATAATTCAGAACCCTTTGAAAATATAGCAGTAGTTCCAGGTACAAATACACCTGTAAAAGTAACCACTGTAACTCCTGGTATTTCTGGCAGCTGTCCACCTCAAAACGAAGCTTATTTTGGAAGTTTTAATAATACCGTTTCACCTATTAACTTCAATGGGCAAACTACAGTATTAACTGCAACTGCAGACATTGTTTCTGGAGTCGAATACACAATTAAACTAGTTATTGCTGACGAAACCAATTTTAGATTTGACTCAGCTGTCTTTCTTGAAGCGGGGAGTTTTCAAGCCTCTAGAGATTTAGGGCAAAACAGATTATTAGCAACTAACAATCCATTATGTGAAGGTGAAACTCTAACTCTAGACGGCACAGTAGCTGGAAACAATGGTTATGATTGGTTTAGAGATGGTGTTCTCGTACAATCTGACCCAGTAGGTTGTACTAATTGCGGCACCTACGAAGTAACTCAAGCCGGGACATATACCTTAGAAGTAAATTTAGATGGTACCTGTATTTCCAATGGAGAAATTGCCATAGAATACAGTCCAAATCCTGTTGGCATAGATATTATTCAAACTGAATGCGATGCTGACCAAGATGGGCTCACCTTTTATGATTTACTAAAACTCGCTGCAGATATTCGTGATAACGACAACGATTTAACCGTGAGTAATTTCTTTTTATCAGAAATGGATGCTATCAATAATATTAACCCAATAGATACACCTACAAATTTCGAAAATACCATCCCAAATCAAATCGTTTATGCCAGAGTAGAAAATCCATTTGGGTGTTTTGATGTTGCAGAGTTAGAGCTTCAAATTTCAAATAACACACTTAATATTCCTGTTATTGAAGCTTGTGATTTCGGAGAAATTGACGGATTAACAACATTTGATCTTGACGAAGTCATTACTGCTATTGATAGTCAAATACCAACGGGTGCTACTATTAATTTTTTCGAAACGGAAAACGATGCGTTTACAGGAAACAATTTATTAAATATAGACTTTGATAATAGTGTACCCGACTTTCAAACCATATTTGTAAAAGTTGAAAGTAATAACGAATGTTTTGCCATTTCTGAGGTGGACTTACAAGTAAAATTTACACCAGAAGTTTCAGAAGATGAAACTGTAATTTATTGTACAAACACCTTTCCTGAAACCATAAGACTTTTTGGTGGAGTCCTTAATGATTTACCTAACAACTATTATTACGAATGGCAATTAAACGGAACACCTTTAACCACGACCACTTCTTTTATAGATGTTAATGAAATAGGCACTTACACTGTGATTATTACAGACCCTAACGGCTGCAGTAACACTAGAGATATTATAGTAGTACCATCAGAAATTGCTCAGATAGATGCTGTTGATGTAATTGGCTCAGATACTATAAATACTATTACAATTGACGCTTCTGGCGTTGGTGATTATGAATATGCACTTGACGACGAAAATGGTCCTTATCAAGATGAAAATGTATTCAACAACATACTACCGGGATTTCACACAGTTTTTGTTCGTGATAAGAATGGTTGTGGAATAGATTCAGAAATCTTTTCAGTACTTGGTTTTCCTAAATTCTTCACCCCAAATGGCGATGGACAAAACGATTTTTGGCAGCTAGATGGTATTAATTTTCAGCTTTATCCAGACCTAGAAATAACAATCTACGACCGTTTCGGAAAGTTAATGACGAGACAAAATGCAAATAGCTCTGGCTGGGATGGAAACTATAACGGTAGCTTAATGCCAAATTCTGACTATTGGTTTACTGCTGAGTTTGGAGATGGCAGAACTTTTACGGGACATTTTGCCTTAAAACGTTAATTGATTCCTGCTCATCTTTATCGTAACTTTGCAGTATGCGTTTTAAGATAGAATCCGAATTTAAACCTACTGGTGACCAACCACAAGCTATAAAACAATTAGCTGAGGGTATTAACAGCAATGAAAGATATCAAACGCTCCTCGGCGTAACAGGTTCTGGTAAGACCTTCACCGTTGCTAATGTTATTCAAGAAGTACAGCGACCAACTTTGGTTCTGGCACATAATAAAACCTTGGCAGCACAATTATACTCCGAATTTAAGCAATTCTTTCCAGACAATGCGGTAGAATACTTTGTGTCTTATTACGATTACTACCAACCTGAGGCCTATATTCCTGTTTCTGGGGTTTATATAGAAAAGGATTTGTCTATAAATGAAGAAATTGAAAAGATGCGACTCAGTACCACATCTTCCCTACTCTCGGGTCGTAGAGATGTTTTGGTAGTGGCTTCTGTTTCTTGTTTGTATGGTATTGGAAACCCTGTTGAATTCCAAAAAAACGTTATAACTTTAGAACGCGACCAAGTGATTTCAAGGACTAAGTTACTGCACATGCTCGTCCAAAGTTTGTATTCGCGTACCGAAGCTGATTTTAAAAACGGAAACTTCAGAATTAAAGGTGATACTGTAGACGTATTCCCAGGATATTCTGATAATGCCTTCAGAATTCATTTTTTTGGAGACGAAATTGAAGAAATTGAAGCTTTTAATCCGCATACACGAGAAATTATTGAGCGCTATGATAGATTGAACATTTATCCTGCAAATATGTTTGTAACGTCTCCTGATGTGCTGAATAACGCCATAAAAGACATTCAAGATGATTTGGTAAAACAACACGATTACTTCAAAGACATTGGTAAACATCTTGAAGCCAAACGCCTAAAAGAGCGTACGGAATTTGATTTGGAAATGATCCGAGAATTAGGCTATTGCTCTGGTATTGAAAATTATTCGCGCTATCTAGACGGTCGCGCACCAGGCACACGACCATTCTGCTTATTAGACTATTTTCCTGAGGATTATTTAATGGTCGTTGACGAAAGCCACGTGACTATATCTCAAGTGCATGCCATGTATGGTGGCGATAGAAGCCGAAAAGAAAACTTGGTCGAATACGGTTTCCGCTTGCCAGCTGCAATGGATAACAGACCATTGAAGTTTGAAGAATTTGAAGCACTACAAAATCAAGTGATTTACGTTTCTGCCACACCAGCAGATTACGAAATGCAAAAGACCGATGGTGTTTATGTGGAGCAAGTCATAAGACCAACAGGATTATTAGACCCTATAATAGAAGTACGTCCAAGCTTAAATCAAATAGATGATTTAATAGAAGAAATACAAACTCGTGTAGAAAAAGATGAACGCACATTGGTGACAACTTTAACCAAACGTATGGCGGAAGAATTGGTAAAGTATTTAACCCGAATCGCTATACGTTGTAGATATATCCATAGTGATGTAGATACTTTGGAACGTGTAGAAATTATGCAAGATTTACGTAAAGGTATTTTTGATGTTTTAGTTGGCGTTAATTTGCTTCGTGAAGGCTTAGATTTACCTGAGGTTTCTTTAGTTGCTATCCTAGATGCCGATAAAGAAGGGTTTCTTCGTAGCAATCGCTCATTAACACAAACGGTTGGTAGAGCAGCAAGAAATCTTAATGGTAAGGCTATTATGTATGCAGATAAGATTACCAATAGCATGCAAAAGACCATTGATGAAACCAATTACCGTCGCGAAAAACAAATCGCTTACAATACCGAAAATAATATCACTCCTAAAGCATTAAATAAGAGTTTAGATAGTGCACTTGCAAAAAATTCTGTAAGTACTTATAAAACTGAATTAGATGCTAAACTAGCAGCTGAGCCTGAAAGTAAATATCTGACCAAAGGTGAGCTCGAAAAGAAAATACGAGATACACGAAAGCAGATGGAGCAAGCAGCAAAAGCATTAGATTTTATGGAAGCGGCTCGCTTTAGAGACGAGATTACGGCATATCAAGAGCGTTTGGAGAAATTGAAGGTAAAATAAACCAAGTAATTTGTCATGAGATACCGAAGCAAGTTCGGCATGAGTTTAACTATTTTATTACTCTGAGGCGAAGCCTTGAGAAATTTAAGTTTCACTTAATTGTATTGTACCTTAAAGATATCAATTAAAAAATCAGGTGGTACAATTTTATTTGGAAAGCTTTCCATTAAGTCTAATACCCTATTTATTGATTCTTGGCTTAATCCCATTCTAAGTCCAAAATTATAAATTCTTATAATCTGCTTTGGGGAAATTTCAGGACTAAGATTCATGAGCAATACCAAACGATGAAATTGAACAATACGCTCACTATGAGATTTTAGATTCACATAAGTAACAGGATGTTCGAATAGATAATTAAAATCTTCTTCAGAAACTTCTAATTGTTTAGCTATGCTTAATAGAAATTTATGCTCTATAGATTTAATGCTATCATCCTTCTGCGCAAATGCTATCATTTCAGAAAGCAAACTCAACTTTTCAACGCGATTAATCATAAATGGGTATGCCGAGGGTTTTTGAATAATACAAATTTAAATAGATGTAAGATTTTATTGTCAGTCATAAACTGTATCTTGTCGAAAATTTCAGGGCATTTTATCGGTAATATTTAGCGTTTATCATACTGACTTACTGAAATTTACCCACGCTTACAAACGTAAAACAATCAATTTCAAATGACTAACAATGATATTTTTAAGAAATTAAGAGTTGCTCATAAATTACGAGATGAGGATATTGTAAAGATTATGGCACTTGTAGATTTTAGAATTTCAAAAAGTGAACTTAATGCGTTTTTTAGACGTGAAGACCATCCAAAATATATGGAGTGTGGCGACCAAATTTTACGTAACTTTTTAAACGGACTCATTATTCATCTTCGAGGTCCAATGCCCAAAAAAGGTGAGAATAAAACACAAAAAAAGAGCAACTAATTAGTTGCTCTTTTTATTATATATAAAACAAAGATTAAGCTAATACAGCTTGCACCTTATCTGCTGCTTCTTGAAATTCTGTTGCACTTAATACATCTAATCCAGAATTATCAATTAACTCTTTGGCAATGTCTGCATTTGTACCTTGTAAACGTACAATAATTGGTACATTAATATTACCCATATTTTTGTAAGCATCAATAACACCTTGCGCTACACGGTCGCAACGTACAATTCCACCAAAAATATTAATCAAAATAGCTTTTACCGCAGGGTCTTTAAGTATAATTTTAAAGGCCGCTTCTACTCTAGCTGCGTCTGCGGTACCACCAACATCAAGGAAGTTAGCAGGCTCACCACCAGCTTGTTTAATCAAGTCCATAGTAGCCATTGCTAGACCAGCACCGTTAACCATACAACCAACGTTACCATCTAAATCTACGTAATTAAGACCTAGTTCACCAGCTTCAACCTCAATAGGGTTTTCTTCACGTTTATCACGCAAAGCTGCTAAATCTTTATGTCTAAATAAGGCATTGCCATCTAAAGTTACTTTAGAATCTACTGCCATTATTTTATCATCACTTGTCTTTAACACAGGGTTAATTTCAAATAAAGAAGCATCAGATTTAACATAAGCCGTATACAATGCAGAAACAAACTTTGTCATTTCTTTAAATGCTATACCCGATAAACCTAAATTAAATGCCACACGACGCGCTTGAAAGCCTAAAAGCCCTAAAGCAGGATCAATCTCTTCTGTAAAGATTAAATGTGGTGTTTCTTCTGCAACGGTTTCGATATCCATTCCACCTTCAGTAGAATACATAATCATATTTTTTCCTGTTGCTCTATTTAAAAGAACAGACATGTAATATTCTTCTGGCTCATTATCTCCAGGATAGTAAACATCTTCTGCAACTAAAACTTGGTGTACACGCTTACCTTCTGCAGAAGTTTGTGGTGTTACCAAATCCATACCAATGATTTGTCCTGCAAGTTCTTCAACTTCGTTAAGGTTTTTTGCTAACTTAACACCACCACCTTTTCCACGTCCACCAGCGTGAACTTGTGCTTTTATAACATGCCAACCTGTACCGGTTTCTTCAGTTAATTTTTTAGCTGCATCAACAGCTTCAGAAGCGGTTTGTGCTACAATACCACGTTGGATACGTACACCAAAACTGCTTAATAATTCTTTTCCTTGATATTCGTGTAGATTCATTTGTAATCAGAAATTTATTCGTTGCGCAAAAATAAGGATAGTAGAACGTTTCTCAAATTGTTTTTTGATAAGATTATACTTTTTAAAATTCTGTCAATTTTAGACAGAATTAATTCTGAACATTCATACGCCGTTTCTCTAATGGCGAATTAACTATATAAGGTGTTGTATCTCCTAAAACATTTAATGGTGCATATAAAAGTGATTGACCTTTAGCTGCAAATTTAAGGCTTGTATCTAAGTCTTTATTTTTGAAAATTTCTTGCGTGAAAAATTCTCTGAATTGGTATCCTGTAACTTCCCGAGATTTATAGATACTTCTTCCGCCAACGTCTTTAATTCCTTTTATTACAAATTCGAGATTTTTCATATCGTCTTCAAATAATTCAGATAGAGAATTATCAAAATCGTTTATAAAAACTTGAATCCGTTTTGAACTGATAACTTTGATAGATTTGACGATAACCTTTTTGCCATCTAATTTTATCTTAAAATTTCGCTTTTTAATATTTTTTGACTCTACATCATTATTTAAAAGAACTTCAAATGACTGACTTTCTTTGTCATAGGTTATCTTTTCTTCTCTAAATACAAAATCGTCTGTAACAGTAAATCTGTTATTAAAAGAGATATAATTGAGATACATTTTTTGGTCATGCTGCTTATACTCTATCCTGACATTAAACAGAGGATTACGCTGATTAAAATCATACATCGTGTAATTAAATCCGTGGATTGCATAGTCTTTAAGCGAGATAGAGATTACACCAGACACCTTGAGCTTTGTTGGCTTGTAGGAACCTTGCACACGTTGTTGAACTCCTTTTCTTGTATTTGTTAGTGTAGTAAAAGATACATTAACGATAGGATTGTCCTCATCAAAAACGAAACCTTCTTTTGAAAAAATATGATTTGGAATAAAGTCTTTATTTAATGTATAAACATACGAAAAGCTGTTTTGATTATAGTTTCTTATGGGGTTATGAACATTAAGAATACTCAACTCATTTCCGCCAAAAGCCAATAAATCTGCGTTCTCTACATACTTGCTTTCTCCATCATAGGCTTTTGCATATTGTTCACTTTTCTTAAATTCTGGATTAGTCTGTAGCGAATAAAATGCATTTCTATTATTAACATTAGAAATTTTATTAGTTGTAATACCAGCATCAAACTGTTCTAAGATACCTTCGTTTAAATTAAAATATTCATCACTTACCAATTGATAATCCCTGTAATACCCAATTAATGAATGTGCCTTGTCATCTAAGTTTTCTGATATTCTATCAATAGCTTTCTGTACAATTTCTTTACCTAAAATTTTCTTATTCTGCTTTATTAAGGCACTAACATTAAGAGCCTTTTGTCTATTATTTTTGGTAACATTTAATATTACAGCGTCTAAAGATTCTGCTTGTGGTAACATCTCCACAATATTTATTTCAGTTGGATTTAATGTTTTAGGCGATAGCTCCAAATCGTTATAGCCAAGTGCCGTAACAACTAAATCGGGTACATTGTTAATATCTACAAAAGGCAACCTAAATTGGCCATCGTAGTCTGCGATAACACCTCTACTTGTTCCCTTAAATAATACAGTTGCAAAAGAAATTGGCTCTTTAGTTTCTGCATCTAAAAGCTGAACCCAAATTTCCTTTGTTTGTTGAGATAAACATGGTAAACTGATAAAAAACGTTAACAATAGTATAGAAACAGATCTCATAAGTTTTTATAATTGAGTATTAATTCCTGGTTTAAGTCTTCTTTTTTCTAGAGGTGAATTAATAATGTAAGAACCTACATCAAGCTCTTTGTTTAGAGGAGCTTTAAAGAGTGGTCTAACTTTAGAAATAAAACTAAGATTTTTATTTAATTTTTTATCATGAAATACTTCTTGAACAAAAAACTCCCTAAATTGATAAGCTACTACTCGTCTTCTCTTATATATTTTAGCTCCATTAACATCTTTAATTTTTCTTATTCTAAAATCAATGTCTGCCATATCATTAGGATAGACATTAGTTAATAAATCATCAAATTCCGCTATGTTGATTCTTACTACTCTACTACTAACTATTTCGACATCTTTAATAAAAGCTTGTCTCCCTTTATATCTTACTTTAAAATTTTTTGTTTTAATAGTAGATTTGTCAATCTCATTATTAAACTTTACTTCAAAAGCATTTAGCTCTTTGTCATAAAAGGCACTTATCTCTCTAAAAACATCTTGACCTTCTTCAATGATAAACCTGTTGTTAAATGTTATATAATTAAGATACATTTTATCCTCATAACGCCTGTACTCTATTTTTACATTAAATAAAGGATTTAATTTATTAGAATCATACATGGTATAACTAAAATCATGTATTGAAAAGTCCAATAAAGATATTGATATGATTCCATCAACATCATGCAAGTTACTTATTTTTTGTGCTGCATTATCTTGGATGTGATTAAAGTGCTTTTTCATTTTACGCTTACGAGTAGTAAACGAAATATTTACTATAGGCTCATCATCAATAAATTGAATGTCTTTTTTATTAAAAACATGATTAACTACAAAGTCTTCATTTAGTTGATATACGTAAGAAAAAGATTTTCTATTGTAGTTTCTAATTGGGTTGTGAATATTAAGTATTGTCAATTCATTTCCCCCAAATGCTTCTATAGTTGCATTTTCGATAAACTTAGAAGCTTCATTGTATGCCTTAGCCAACACGGTGTCAATCTGAAAATTTCGATTTTGTTTAAAACTATAAAAAGCTCCTTGGTTGTAGCGCTCTAATGTCTTATGAGATGTAATACCTTTATCAAACTGCTCTAAAATAGCTTCATTTAAATTATAATATTCATTATTCACAATCTGATAATCTCTATAATATCCTACGGTAGAATGGTGATTATTACTAAGATTCTTAGGTATAAGTTTTATTGCTTTAACGACTATTTCTTTCGCAAGCATTTTCTTTCCATTTTTGACTATAGAACTCAGTTCGCTAGCATTTTTCTTATCATTATTGGAAGCATTAAGTATAATAGTTTCTAGAGTCTCTATTTGGGGAACCATTTTTACAATACTAATAACTTCTGACTTCAGCTCTTTGGGATTGATTTCTATCGATTTAAAGCCTAAAGAAGAAATTAGCAAATTTGGAACACTGTCTAAATCCTTGTAAGGTATCCTAAACTGACCATAATAATCTGCAATAAGACCTCTACTAGAACCTTTGAATCTAACTGTTGCATAAGATACGGGTTCATTTGTTTCAGAATTTGATAATTGTATTTTAAGTTCTTCTTGAGAGAAGACATTGGAAAGGGTAAGAATAAGACATAAAACAAATAGTAATTTTCTTTTCATAAAAATTTCTTACAAAGATAGTTTTAACCACTTACTCTTGTTCCTAAAGAAATTATAAAAGTAAATAGCCATTTTTTTGTTATATAATTAACATTTTGTTTTAAATGTGATTTTTTTAATATGAAGTTATCACTGATTTTAGTTCTAAAATTAAATTTGTTAGAAATACTGAACAATGACAGAGATGCTCTTAAAAATAACTAAAAATTACGGAAGTCCTCTTTACGTATATGATTCAGCCAAAATTATATCTCAATACAACAGATTAAAAAATGCTTTTAGTTCAGTGGCTAATTTAAAGTTGAATTACGCCGCGAAAGCACTATCAAATATTTCAGTCCTAAAGTTATTTAACTCTTTGGGCTCTGGATTAGATACGGTGTCTATTCAAGAAGTGAAATTAGGTTTAAAAGCTGGCTTTGCTCCAGAATCTATGATATTTACGCCAAACGGCGTGTCATTGCAAGAAATTGAAGAAGTGGCAGAAATGGGTGTTCAAATCAATATTGATAACCTT
This sequence comes from Winogradskyella jejuensis, assembly GCF_900129745.1. Classification (GTDB taxonomy): domain Bacteria; phylum Bacteroidota; class Bacteroidia; order Flavobacteriales; family Flavobacteriaceae; genus Winogradskyella; species Winogradskyella jejuensis. The sequence goes on from NZ_FQWS01000001.1 coordinate 175,149, forward strand.
TCAATTTTAGAGCAATTTGGCACAAAACATCCTAAAGTTCCTGTTTGTATACGTATAAACCCACACGTGATGGCTGGAGGAAATACTAATATTTCTGTTGGACATATTGATAGTAAGTTTGGGATTTCAATTCACCAAATACCATTGTTGTTGCGTATTGTTGAAAATACAGGAATGAATATCAATGGTATACACATGCATACTGGTAGTGATATTTTAGATATTGATGTATTTCTCTACGCCAGTGAAATTTTGTTTGAAACGGCAAAAAACTTCAAAAATCTTGACTTTATAGATTTTGGTTCAGGTTTTAAAGTACCATACAAAACTGGAGATATAGAAACTAATATTGAAGAACTCGGCGAAAAACTCTCCAAAAGATTTAATGAATTTTGCTCTAGCTATGGAAAAGAATTAACCTTGGCATTTGAGCCAGGTAAATTTCTAGTGAGTGAAGCCGGAGTCTTTTTGGCAAAAGTGAATGTGGTTAAACAAACCACCTCAACTGTTTTTGCACAAATCGACTCTGGTTTTAATCATCTTATACGACCAATGCTTTATGGTTCTCAGCACGAGATTATAAACATTTCAAACCCTGAAGGTCGTGAGCGCTTTTATTCTGTTGTTGGTTATATCTGCGAAACGGATACGTTTGCTAACAACCGTAGAATTTCAGAAATTAATGAAGGTGATATTTTATGCTTTAAAAATGCAGGTGCTTATTGCTTTACAATGGCAAGCAACTACAACTCGCGCTACAGACCTGCTGAAGTTTTAATTCATAATGGCGAAGCGCATCTCATTAGAGAAAGAGAAACATTTGAGGATATTTTAAACAAACAGGTCGAGATTGATATTTAATTGCTAACCTTTCCTGTAAAATGATTCACCTTTGGATTAATAGGATTCCCAGTAACACGTCTGTAAACAGCTAATTGTCCGCAGTGCCAAATGGCATCTGCTATTGGTCCGTTAACTTGATTCCAAAATGGAATTTTTTGGTCACCGAAAATGATATTATATTCTGAAATATCGTCACTTTGGCGCAAAATATCTGCAGCAATTTTTAAATTCTTTAAGGTTGCTGCACGTTTTTCTTCATAAGTCACTTCTTCTTTCTCACCTCTAGAATTAGCCTTTTTTAAAGTGGAATTGACTATGATTTTAGATAAATCATAAATATGGTCAATTGTTTCAGCTGTTGAACGACCATCAGAATTAAGCTTGTAAGCTAAATCTTTTTCGGTTAAATCTTTAGACGCCCAGTAAAACCGAAAGCCCAAAGCATCAACCATTCGTGCTGCCATAGTTCCTGCTGTAAATTCTTTTGAGTATTCTGGTACTTCGTAGTATGGTAATTCTTTTTTGCTTTGCGCAAATAAAACTGAATTTCCTACCATTGAAACCAATACAACACACATTATTTTATATTTCTTTAAGACCATTTATACTTTCTTTAACGGAGATTAAGCCTTCAATATATTATATTAAAAGAAAAAATGAAAAAAGATAAAAACGAAAATTACATGACTCACAGAACTCCAGCCGACATGCATGGCGATGGTGTATATTTTAATGAAGACCTTTTGGCTAAAAAACGCCAAAAAGAACTTCAAAAACAAAAAATTGCTAAAAAAGAGTCTAATTAGTCTTTTATCTGAGGTGCATTTTTAATTTGATTCACACCATATTTATCAAACAAATATACGAGTGACGTCATTGTGGCTGCACCCAATTCTAATTCACGTTTATTAACTGCATCGAATGTATCATTAGAGGCATGATGATAATCGAAATAACGTTGAGAATCAGGTCTTAAACCCGCTAAAACTATGTTGTCATTCTTAAGCGGACCAATATCTGCACCGCTGTATCCTTTTTCGAAAAAATGGATAAGATAAGGCTTAAATAAACTACGCCACTGCTCTATTTGAGCTAAATTAGCATCACTACAATCAAAACTAAAACCTCTTGGGGTAAATCCACCTGAATCGCTTTCTAAAGCAAAAATGTGATTTTCACCTTTTTCTTTGGCAACCTCGGCGTATTTACGACCACCACGAAGACCATTTTCTTCATTCATAAATAATACAACACGGATGCTTCGCTTTGGTTTTATTCCGCTTTCTTTTAGTAATCGCAAAACTTCCATAGATTGTACAACACCTGCACCATCATCATGTGAACCATCACCCAAATCCCAAGAATCTAAATGCCCGCCAACGACCATATATTCATCTGGAAATTCACTTCCTGTAATTTCACCAATAACATTGTACGATAAAACATCATCGTATTGTTTACAGCTTTGTTTGAAATAAAATTCTGGGTTTGCTCCGCTTGCAATTATTTCCGAAAGCTTTTTAGCATCATTAGTACTTATCGCTGCTGAAGGAATACGTTTATCTTCTGGCAAGTCTAAATAACCCATACTTCCTGTATGAGGAAAATCGTCCTGGCGTAAATTTAATGACCTTACAATAACACCAACAGCACCTAATTTTGAAGCTTCATAAGCACCAGCATAACGTTGCTTTGAGCAACCACCATAAGCCTCAAACGTATTGATTAAATCGGCTTGCATTGCACCATTGAAAAATACTATTTTGCCTTTTACGTTTTCTTCTCCAAGCTCAGCAAGCTCTTCAAAACTTTTGACCTCAACAACTTTGGCTTGTAAACCTTTATCAGAAGTTGCTGTTGAACCACCGAGTGCGCAAATATTAACTTCATATTTTTTTCCATTTGCCATAAAATAACCAACTTCTTTTTCGCCTCTTACCCATTTTGGCACCATAACTTCTTGTAACCAAACTTTATCAAGCCCTAACTTTTCTAATTCAGCTTTTGTATATTCTACAGCTTTTTGAGCATTCAATGACCCTGATAATCTACCACCGATTTCGTTAGACAAATGGTCTAGCCAAGCGTAGCTTTGCCCATTGGTTAAGGATTGTTTGTAGATGTTTTTTAATGTTGCGGCATCGTCTTGAGCAAAAAGTGAAATGCTTAAAAACGTAAAAAAAGTGGCTGCTATTCTATTCATTTTCTAATTGGGATTTATATAATTCTATATTTTCTTTTTCTTCATTTGGCATGACTGGCTCAACGATATCTTTGTATTCTTTTAGCGTATCGTACAAGATTTTTGCAACGATATATCGCGCGGTTGGCTTGTTATCTGCGGGAATATTAAACCATGGTGCATGGTCTTTGGAAGTGTTGTTTAACGCATCTTCGTAACAGTCTTGATATTTGTCCCAAAGTTTGCGCTCTTTTAAATCCCCAGCTTCAAATTTCCAGTTTTTATCTGGCTTGTTTAAGCGACGTAACAGTCTGTTTTTTTGCTCGTCCTTTGATAAATTTAAAAAGAACTTAAAAATAATTGTTCCATTATCTGCAATGTGTTTTTCAAAATTATTTATTTCTTGAAAACGACGTTGCCAAAAATCATCGGTAACATCTTCTACTGACTGGATATCTGGCATATTCTCGTACATTAAGTAATTGGGATGCACACGTGTTACAAGTATATTTTCGTAATGTGTACGATTAAAAATTCCAAATTTTCCACGTGCTGGTAGAGCCAAATAATGACGCCATAGGTAATCGTGTTTTAACTCTAAATCGGTTGGTTTTTTAAAGCTGTGTGCTTCAATTCCTCTAACATTAAATTCTTTAAAAACCTCTCTTATTAAGCTATCCTTCCCTGCAGTATCCATACCTTGAATACACATTAAAACCGAATATTTACCATGCGCATACATGGTATTTTGAATATCAGCAAGCTTTTTACTGAGCTTATTCATTTTCTTTTCAATGACTTTCTCTTCCTCTTCTAAATTATACTTAGTGGTAAGCTCATTGATTTTAATTGGTGCTGAAATTCTAAATTCGTCTATGGTAATCTCTTTCATATGGATAAGATTTTCTTTTTTGTAGTCTATTATGCCTTAAATATAATGCAATTATAAATGAGCATAAAGTTATTTTACAGCATTAAGATAAAATTTCAGGTCTATGTGCAGTACGTCGAATATTTACTTATAAAATTGTTTGACTTTCTAATTTTAGTATTTTCGTTTTAACCTCAAACTAAACCTACAAATAATGAAAAAACACTACCTACTTATCCCATTACTATTATTATTCTTTTTTTCTAACGCCCAAGAAGATGTGCACGTCACTCTAGGAAAATGTAGACGTAACGCTGTATCTGGACACAAAGCTTTTAATCTCGGTAACTTAAAATACTACGCTAGACGTTCTAAATCGGCTATTGACCAATTGGTTAAAAACTCTGAATTCATAGATTGTAACACCGCATTTGACTTATCGCAAAGTGTAGTTATTCACCTAGAATCTGCATTACTAACCGAAGATTTTGCAACAGCAAAAGCACATCTTATTAAAGTTGAAGAAACCAGCACTGAAATTTTTAATGCATTTAATCTTTGTACTAATAATGAAATTGAGACCGTTTCAATAGTTGAAGTTTCAGAAAGTGTTAATCTATCTGAAATAGAGCAACAACAAGCACTGTTAAAACAGCAACAAGAAGTATTAGAACAAAAAGAACGTGAACTAAAACTAAAATTAGCAGAACAAAACAAAAAGAAATTAGAATTAAAGAAACAAAGCTTTATAACTACTAACCAAAAGGTTATTGAAACAAATACAAAAGCCTACAATAATTCCCTGAAGGCCTGCGAATGCAATGCTACCTTAAAATATAATACTGAAGAAATCTCAAGTTTGCTAAATAAAACTCTTGACGACCTCAAAGACTTTTATCTAAGTAAAACTATAGAAATGACAGAAGATTATATGGCTCTTCTTAATGAATGCAAATTAAAATAGAGCTCTGTACATCACTTCTATTTTGATGCAAAAGATTTAACATCGGTTTCACTAACTTCTTTTTCACCAAGAATAATTAAACGTTCTACAACGTTACGCAACTCTCGTATATTACCAGTCCAATCGTAATCTTGAAGTAATTTTATGGCTTTATCCGAGAAGGTTTTGCTTGCCGTACCCTGCTCTTCTGAAATTTTCTTAGCAAAATGATTGACTAATAGTGGAATATCTTCTCGTCTGTCGTTTAAGGCAGGGACTTCAATCAAAATCACAGCTAAACGATGATATAAATCCTCACGGAATTTGCCGTCTTCAATCTCCTTTTTCAGGTTTTTGTTTGTAGCGGCTACAACTCTAACATCCACTTTTATATCCTTATCACTCCCCACACGTTGAATACGACTTTCTTGAAGTGCACGTAATACTTTTGCTTGGGCAGATAAGCTCATATCGCCAATTTCATCAAGAAAAATGGTACCGCCATTGGCCGCTTCAAACTTACCTGCTCGGTCTTTTGCTGCAGATGTAAAAGCGCCTTTTACGTGACCAAATAATTCGCTTTCAATTAATTCGCTAGGAATTGCCGCACAATTAACCTCAATCATTGGGCCTTTACTGCGTTCACTTTTTTGATGTAACCAATGTGCGACTAACTCTTTACCCGTTCCGTTTGGTCCAGTGACTAAAACACGAGCATCAGTTGGCGCTACTTTATCTATCATTTCTTTAATACGACCAATGGCTGGACTATCTCCAATCATCTCGTATTTTTTGGACACTTTCTTTTTTAAGCGTTTGTTCTCAACCACCAGTTCTTTTCGGTCTAAAGCAATACGTACTGTATTTAATAAACGGTTTAAATCTGGTGGTTTAGAGATATAATCAAAAGCGCCCAAACGCATTGTATTTACAGCAGTATCCAAGTCGCCATGGCCAGAAATCATAACTACTGGAGTTTCTGGTTTTATCTTTTTTACAGCTTCGAGTACTTCAACACCATCCATCTTTGGCATTTTAATATCGCAAAGCACAAGGTCGTAATCTTTCTTTTTTATCATTTCTACACCAGCGAGGCCATCTTCAGCTTCTTCAACTGAATAGGTATCACTCTCTTCAGAAAGAATTTTTACTAATACACGGCGAATAGCCGCTTCATCTTCAATAATTAAAATATGTTGCATACTATATTTTGAATTTTATTCCTGTTCTAAGATAAAAAGCATTTCTCTGATTTAATTGAAAAATATTGTCTCTATCTTCATTTCTAAGAATATTGTTAAGCCTGAATGTATATCCAGAGTATAAATAAGCTACTAGATTATCTGTAAAGCAATATTCGTACCCAAGTCCTCCTACGGCTACAGATAAAGATATATTTGATGCTTCTTTCCCATTAATGACAATGGGACTCTGAAGATTAGCAAAATAACCATCAAGAGAAGTAAATAGCTGTAGAATACTGCTATCGTTAAAATAATACTTGAGATTAGATTTTGGAACCCCAGCACTAAATGACCAATTTTTATTAATCCTCCTAAAGTAATTGACAAATGGTAAGGGAAATGGAATTCCCGCTGTTGTGTTATAAGTCAATCCTAATACTAATCTATAAGGTCTTTTTAAATCGTCTGCTTTAGTTCTGTCTTTAATGTAAAATACGCCTCCATTAAGAAACACATCATCCATAGTCACCGTACCATTTAGTGTAGAGGCAATACGTGGATTGATTTTAAAACCTAGTCTTGTATTTTCTCCTGTTTTAAAAGTGTAACCTAGATTTAAATCAATAATATTCAATGCGCTTAATTCTTCAGTATTAAAGGGGTAGTCTTCTTCAAGATTTAGTAATATTCGATTATATTCTGCTCCGACAACAAGGTAATTTTCCTCTCCAACCTTTATTGGATAATTTAATAAAGCTCTTAGCCTTGTATACTGGTCTTCAGAATTACTACTAGGTATAAATGAATATTCTAAACGTGCTAAATCTGTAAGTTGAGCTGTAGCATTATTACATGCAAAAACACAAATAATGAATACAAAAAGTGAATAACGAAAATCTGACTTTAGCTGCATTATTTACCTTGCTTAATATGTATATCTCTCTGCGGAAATGGAATTGAAATATTATTCTCTGCAAATAGCTTGTTAATAGCAAATCGGATATCACTTTTTGGAATAGCGCCAATAAAACTATCATCTAATGTGAAGATTAATCTAAAATTTAAAGAGCTATCACCAAAATTTGTAAACAAAACTAAAGGCTCTGGAAAATCTAAAACAGACTCATGACTCTTAGCTGCCTCTATCAATAACTTTTTTACTAATTCTACATCGCTCCCATAAGCAACGCCAACCTCAACACTTTCTCTTGTAAGGGTTCCATTTTGTGTCCAATTGTAAAGTGTATTTGTTAAGTATAGATGGTTTGGAATAACAAGAACTTTATTATCTATAGTTACTGCACGTGTAGTTCTCAATTTTATTTCTTCAACTCGCCCAACTTTTCCGTCTATTTCAATAATATCTCCAACGTGTACAGATTGGTCTATGAGGATAAATACTCCAGAAATAATATCCTGAAAAAATGTTTGAAGAGCCAAACCAACACCAATTAATAATGCTGCCGATGCTGCAAAAACAGCGTTAAGGTTAATTCCTATTGAATCTAATGTAACTAAAAGAATAACTAGATAAACTAACCATCTAAAATAACCAAAGACCACCTGAAACTTACCTGTATCATGTTCTGGTATTTTGCGCGTAAAAATCTTGTAAACAATTCTTAGAAAAATAGTCGTTACAAAAATTACAGTAACAAGAATCAATAAATCCATAACAGATATTGATATCTCTTTAGTTAAGTCTACATGTAAATCTAGAAATGACCTAATATTTTCCCAAACGCTACTTTCGGTAATTGCTTCTTCTATTTTATCTAAATCCTGAAACTTCATTCCTTAATATTTTATCCATTTAAATATTTCTTTATAGCTAGGTTTCTTACCATACATTAAGATTCCTACGCGGTAGATTTTTGCAGCAAACCAAACGGTAAACATAAAAGTACCTACAAGCAATAATAAACTAACTAATTGCTGCCATAACGGAACTCCAAAAGGTATGCGCATAAGCATAACAACTGGAGATGTAAAAGGTACAAAAGAAAAAACGGTTGAGACTGTTCCGTGCGGGTCGTCAATTACAGTGAACACACCTACATAAACAGCTAAAATTAATGGCATTAATATAGGTAACATAAATTGTTGCGTATCAGTTTCGTTATCAACTGCTGCACCTACTGCGGCATATAAAGAGCTGTACAATAAATAACCGCTAATAAAAAACAATAAGAAAGCTATAATAAGGTTTGCGAGCGGTAAGTTTTGAAAGGATTGTACTGCTAAATTAATTTCGTTTTGCATTGCAGGATTTTCCATAGCCTGCTGAACAATCTCTTGTTGTTGCCCTTGAGCTGCTGATAAATCCACACCAAAAACCATACTCACAACTGTAGTAAGAATACCCAAAAGAATAATCCAAATGGCAAATTGAGTAACACCCGCTAAGGATGTACCAATAATTTTACCCATCATGAGCTGGATTGGCTTTACTGAAGATATAATAACCTCAATGATTCGGCTTGTTTTCTCTTCAATAATACTTCGCATAATCATGTTACCGTAAATAATGATAAACATGAATAATAAATACCCTGCTATTCCACCAAAGGCTAACTTGAAAATATTATCAATCTTTGAACTCTTTTGTCCATCGAAACTTTCTTGTGATATACTTATGTTAGCTCTAGAGTTTTCAATTTGGTCAATATCTAAACCATTAGAAATGAGTTTTAATTCCCTGAGCTTTCGTTCAATCTTGTTTTCTAAACTAGACATAATGGTCAAAGAAGGAGACTCTTCAGAATAGAAACTCACAGATTTAGAAACAGCTTCTAAATCTCCATTACCTACATAAAGGAGTCCGTATTGCTCTTCTTTTTTTACAAAAGATTTTGCATCCTCTAATGCTGTTCCGTTAATGTAATTATAAGTTGTATTCTCTGTGTTCTCAAAGACATCTTTAAAGAGTCCAGATTCATCTAAGATTGAAATGGTCCTTTTTTTATCATTATTTAGTTGTGCCAAATAAGCAACAACACTGATAAGTGCCACCATAATAAGTGGACTTAAAAATGTCATTATAATAAAAGATTTATTTCTAACCTTATTTAGATATTCGCGTTTTATGATGAGTGGTAGATGATTCATTCCTTAATTATTTTTTACGGTTTGAATAAAAATATCACTAGCCGAGGGAATCACTTCTACAAAATGATGTACCTCTGCTTTAGATGTTAAAAACGACAATAAATCGTTGGGCGAAGTTTCTGGGGTAATCTTTACATTCAGCTTAACATCATCATAGACATTTTTGAAGGTTGCTGGTAAAACTTCAAACTTATCTTTAATCTCATTAATAACAGATTCGCTATTGTTAGATTGTAAACCAACTTCGAAAGTGTTAGATTTAAACTGACGTTTAATGTCAACTAAGTTTCCATCCAAAACTTTATTAGACTTGTGAATTAAAGCAATATGGTCGCATAACTCTTCTACAGATTCCATACGATGTGTAGAGAAAATCACTGTTGCGCCTTCTTCTCTAAGTTTTAAAATTTCGTCTTTAATAAGATTAGCATTTATAGGGTCAAAACCAGAAAAGGGTTCATCAAAAATTAGCAACTTAGGTCTATGCAGTACAGTAACTACAAATTGAATTTTTTGTGCCTGGCCTTTACTTAATTCTTGTATTTTCTTATTCCACCAATCTCCAATTTCAAATTTATCGAACCATAATTTCAATTGCTTTTTAGCATCAGCCTTAGACATTCCCTTAAGTTGTGCCAAATAAAGTGCCTGCTCTCCTACTTTCATAGACTTATACAATCCGCGCTCCTCTGGTAAATAACCAATATCTCTGATATGCTCTGGCTGTAAAGGCTGATTATCAAGTAGAACCCTACCTTCATCAGGCATAGTTATTTGATTAATGATTCGGATTAATGTGGTTTTTCCAGCGCCATTAGGACCAAGTAACCCAAATATACTTCCTTTGGGTACTGCAATAGATACATTATTAAGGGCTCTGAAATCTCCAAAATTTTTGGAAACAGATTCAGCTACCAACAATTTACTCATACGTAATGATTCAATTTTTCTTAGAAGCGTAAATATATTAAATGTTAAACGGAATAATAAGATTAAAACCACATATGTTAATCCTATTAAAAGTTAAACAAAATGAGACAAAAGGAGTTGTAAATCAGAGTAAGACTATAAAAATGAATTAAAAAAACTGAAATAAGATATATGAGAACCTGAAACAAGTTCAGGTCAAGAAAACAAAACCCACCCTTATAATTAAATAAGGATGGGAAAAAATTGCTATGAAAAAGAAAAATTACCGCTAATTAGCATTAGCGATAATTCAAATATACTCTTTTTTATGATATTGAAGTATATTTTAAGAAAACATATCCTTTACTTTTTCGAAAAAGGATTTGTCTCCACTTTCAGGTTTTGGCTGAAAATGTTCATCTTCTCGCATACTTTCAAAAAATTCTTTTTGTTTTTTGTTTAAGGTTTTTGGAGTCCACACATTAACGTGAACTAGTAAATCTCCTTTTCCATATCCATTAATACTAGGTATCCCTTTTCCTCTTAAACGTAAAATTTTACCAGACTGAACACCTGGCTCAATTTTGATACGCACTTTTCCTGTTACTGTATCAATCTCTGTTGATGAGCCCAATACAGCATCGGGTAAACTTACATACAAATCGTAATGTAAATTATCGCCTTCGCGCTTTAATGTTGGATGGTCTTCTTCTTGGATAGCTACTAATAGGTCTCCCGAAATTCCATTACCAGGAGCTGCATTACCTTTTCCAGTAACTTTTAGCTGCATACCATCTACAACACCAGCAGGTATTTTTACACTAACAGTTTCTTCTTTAGCAACTAAACCTTGTGCATCAGCTTCAGAAGGTTTTTTATCTAGACTTTGACCAGCGCCTCCACAGGTAGGGCAAGCCGTAGCAGTTTGCATACGCCCTAAAATGGTATTAGTCACACGTGTAACTTGACCTTGGCCATTACATGTACTACAGGTTTTATAAGTAACTCCTTCTGCTTGAACTTTACGCTTTACTTTTATCTTCTTCTCAACACCATTTGCAATGTCTTCTAGAGTAAGCTTTACTCGAATACGAAGGTTACTACCTTTAACCACTCGACGTCCGCCGCCACCAAAACCACTGAAACCACCACCGCCGAAAGCACCACCGAAGATATCACCAAACTGGCTAAATATGTCGTCCATATTCATACCACCACCGCCAAAGCCACCACCTTCAAAAGCTTGGTGACCAAATTGGTCATATTTGGCACGTTTATCTTCGTTACCTAAAACTTCGTAAGCTTCAGCTGCTTTTTTGAATTTTTCTTCAGCTTCTTTATCATCCGGATTTTTATCTGGATGGTATTTTAAAGCCATTTTTCTGTAGGCCTTCTTTATCTCCGCTGCAGATGCGCTTTTGCTAACACCTAATATGTCGTAAAAATCTTCTTTCATCACTTAATTATTGTCCGATAACCACTTTTGGAAAACGAATGACTTTATCTCCTAGCTTATAACCGCGTTCTACAACATCGATGATTTTCCCTTTTAAATCTTCACTAGGAGCAGGTATTTGTGTAACAGCTTCGTGGTCGTCTGCATTGAAATCATCACCTTTATTAACTTCGATTTTTGATAAACCTTTTTGCTCTAGTGTGTTAATTAATTTGTTATAAATTAACAAAACCCCTTTACGCAATTCTTCAGCTTCTTTATCTTCTTCGATATGCATCAAGGCACGTTCAAAATCATCAAGTACTGGAAGCATAGCTACCATGAGGTCTTGACTTGCTGTTTTAAATAGCTCAATACGTTCTTTAGTTGTACGCTTCTTATAATTTTCAAACTCTGCAAACAAACGCATAAATTTGTCTTTTTCTGCTGCGAGTTCGTCTTGTAATTGTTCTTCAGGTGATTTTTTTTCTTCCACCTTATTTTCTTCAACAGTCTCTGTTGTTGTAGCTTCAACTTGAGGCTCTTCTACCTCTTGGTTTTTATCTTTTTTGCCCATTGTTTTAGACTAATTTTTAAATCTTCGATTTAGAGATGGCAAAAGTACTGCCAATATTCAGAAAATGTCAAAATGTCACAGCTTTTTTTTACTTCGGTTTATTTCATAAAAAAACACCTACTTTTCAGCAGGTGTCTCTCTTCTTCATAGCAGTTTTTCCTAATCTAACTATTTAGGCATTACTACTGTGTCAATTACGTGAATTACACCATTACTCGCCTTTACATCTGTTGCCACTATTTCACTGTAATTACCGTTTTGGTCTTTCAACCAGATTTTTCCGTCTTTAGACATCACAGTTAATACTTGTCCGTTAAGTCCTTTGACCTCTACCTTTCCGTTGTTCTTTTTTAATGCTGCAACCACATCACTAGCCATCAATTTAGCTGGTACTACATGGTATGTTAACACATTAGCTAAAGCTTTTTTGTTTTCTGGCTTTAGCAAGTTTCCTAATGCTTCTTTGTCAATCTTATCAAAAGCTGCGTTTGTTGGTGCAAATACAGTAAAAGGACCATCTCCTTGAAGAGCGGATACTAAATCTGCAGCTTTTAATGCCGTTACTAATGTTGAGAAATCTTTATTTCCTACTGCAACGTCTACAATTGTTTTTTGAGCTGTAGCTGCAGTGCTAAATGTTAATGCTGCTACCATACTAAAAATAAATACTACCTTTTTCATAATTTTTGTTTTAAGGGTTATTAGTTAAATGTTTTAGGCACATTTTTTTCGTTTTGATGTGCTTTCATTTATATTTACACAACACTATTTGCCTTGGATGAGCAGATGGATATATTTGGCAAATCTTTAACATTAATGCAAGACAACGCACTTCTTATTAAACAACTACAAGCTAATGACGAGCGTGCGTTATCTAAACTCTACGATAATTATTCTGGTGCACTTTATAGCGTGATTCTTAAAATGATTAAAGATGAAGGCATTGCTCAAGACCTTTTACAGGAAACATTTATAACTATATGGGATAAATCCCATCAGTATAGTGCAGAAAAAGGACGCTTTTACACTTGGGCTTACCGCATAGCGAAAAATAAAGTGTTAAATTTTATAAGAAAACGCGATATACTCATCCAAAAAGAAGATTTAAGTGTATATAGAATTGAGGAAGAACCTGTGAAATTTGAGAATGAATTTCTAAAGCTGAAAGGTGCTGTAAGTCAATTAGAAGAGCACCATCAAAAAGCAATAGAATTAGTATATTTTAATGGTTTAACGCATCGAGAAGCACATGAAGAAATGGAGGTTCCTCTAGGAACATTTAAGTCTTACATACAACAGGCTTTAAAAAAACTAAAAGCTAATTATGGTGGTGCATTAACGGTATTGTTTATGATGTTGAAATAGAAGATGAAGATGACAAAAGAGAACATATTAAAAGAAGGGATATTAGAACAATACGTTCTAGGCGAACTCAGTGCTACAGAAGAGCAAGCTATTGAGCAACTTCGTATGTCTGATAAAAACATTGCTTCGGAACTTGAGGTTATTGAAACAAATTTTGAAAAAATAGGTCTCGAGAATGCTATTGCTCCACCTGTTGGGGTTAAAGTAAACCTTCTTACTAAGGTTAGCAACTCTAATGAATCAGTTGAAGAAAAACCTAACTCTTATAAATTCTGGCTAGGTATAGCTGCAAGTTTTGCTGCATTTTTCCTACTCAGTTCTATTTGGTTGTACTCTGAATTGAATAGTGTAAAACAAGATTTTGAAATTGTAAATCAAACAAAAGAAGCGCTACAAGAAGATTTGGAAGGCTTAACTGAAAATTATAACGAAACCAACAAATGGTACGCCGCTATTTCTAATCCTGATACAGAGCAATATATTTTGAGGGGAAATATTAAATCTCCAGAAGCAAAAATTGTGAGCTACGTCAACCACACCAATAAAATTGTAATAGTAAATACTGAAAAACTTCCTGAGCTCGACCAAGACCATGATTACCAAATGTGGGCAGATGTAAATGGCGAAATGATAAACATGGGCGTTATCTCTAAAGATAAGCAGTTAATGGTGATGAATTATATCGATAATGCCGAATCACTCAATATTACTATTGAACCAGCAGGCGGAAACGACCACCCAACGGTTGAGCGTTTAATTTCTAATGTGTATTTAGATTAAGTAAGGTTCTCGATATTATTTTCTAACAGGAAAATCACCTGAACAATCGACGACGTTTATTTTATTCTACCTTTGTGGCAAACACGAATAGATGTCATTCAAAGACTTACCATTAAATAAACCATTATTACGTGCTGTTGCCGAATCGGGTTATACCGAACCCACATTAATTCAGCAACGATGCATTCCGCATATCATTGAGAAGAAAGACGTGGTAGCTTCTGCACAAACAGGAACCGGTAAAACGGCAGCTTTTGCCTTACCCATTTTACAATTGTTGTTTGATAAGCAAGACGCACCAAAGCGTGGCAAAAAAATCCGTGCACTAGTAGTAAGTCCAACTAGGGAATTAGCTGTACAGATAAATGAAAACTTTAAAACTTACGCAAAACATACAAATTTAAGGTCAACAGTTATATTTGGTGGCACTTCAATAGAACCACAAATTGACGTTTTGAAGAAAGGCGTTGACATCTTAATTGCCACACCTGGACGCTTATTGGACTTACACAAACAGGATTATGTAAATCTCGATTATATTGAAACTTTAGTTCTCGATGAAGCCGATTTAATGCTAGATATGGGCTTTATTGACGATGTAAAAAAGATTGAACGTTTGTGCCCTGAAGATAGACAGACACTTTTATTCTCAGCTACAATTCCGTATAAGGTAGAACAATTGGCAAATTCTATTTTAAAAGAGCCAATACGTGTAGATGTGACGCCATCTAAATCCGTGGCAACTGCCATTAATCAGGTGTTGTATTATGTGCCAAAACGCAATAAAATGGAATTGTGTTTACATCTATTACGAAACACAGTAAAAGGCAATATCCTCATATTTAGACGTACTAAATTTGGTGTGGATAAGCTTGAAAAAACTCTACAAAAAAACGGTTATAAAGTCGACAGTATTCATGGTGATAAAAACCAAAGCGATAGACAAACCGCTTTAAATAAATTCAAAAATGGCTATGTAAAAATACTGATAGCTACTGACGTTGCCGCTCGTGGGATTGACATAAATGAACTCGATTCTGTTATTAATTTTGACATGCCAAACGTACCAGATACTTACGTGCACAGAATTGGACGTACAGGTCGTGCTGGAAATGTCGGTACTGCATATTCATTGTGTTCTGCAGATGAAAAGAGTTATGTGAAGACAATACAAGAATCAATAAATATTCAAATTCCTGTTGAAGAAAATCATCCTTATCCCTTAGACCCAAAGGCGAAACCAATTGTGCACAAAAAGAAAGGTAGTAAGTACAAAAAAGGACGTAAAGGCGAAGGGTCTAAAAAGAAAAAGAAACGATGGTATTAATTTTTAGACCGCTGGCGCTGTTAGAGGTTAGACTGCTTCGCTTTTAGAACGCTTTGCTGTTAGATTTTAAAATGAGAGATTAGACATCAGAAAATCAATAGTCTGAATGTAATCTCTCATTTCTATTCTCTATCTTCAATTTTCATCTACTCAAACGTCATTTCGAATAACAAATAATGCTTTATCCCAAATTTACTTCCCCAGTTCTCTAAGTCTTTACCTGCTGTACCAACTTCGCACCATGATTTTGACCCATCTTCGCGTTCATATGGTAAAATGTAAGCCAGTAGATAAAACGGCTCATTATACTGAATGTCTAAATTGCTTTCATCCGCAATGTTGCGTAAGCTGTAATCTTTAGATTTTGTGGCTTTAAATTCTTTGTTTGTGCTAAAACGAGGAAACTTGAATTTCATCTGCAGTTTGTTATCAACGTGCTTTGCCAAAATTCTCATCTTAAGCTCTCCCTTTTTTAAAGTTGCAAATTGCGGAACGCCTAAGTTTTTACTGTCAACAACTACAGATTCTGATTTTACTTTACCATTCCAGATTTCCTTAACGGTAATTTTATAAGCTTTCCCTTTTAACTCTTCACCTTCAAAATTTATTTTCATATAGTCGATGCCTTCAAAATCTAGGATATCGCTTAACTCATAATTATCGGATGAATAATCTGTAGTCATTTTTAAGCCTGAAGGCGCTTTAATCTCTACTAACTCTTCTTGACTTTGTTGTGCTGTTAAACTGCTGAAGCAAATTAATGCAACAGCCAATACTTGTAATTTTCTCATGATTTATTTATTTATTGTTTTGATTGAATCCTCGTGTGTGTAGATGATGCCATGTACAATATCGAAGTAAATATCTCCCGACAACGCTTCACCTGGATGTGGGTCTCTGGTTATCATGGTATACTTTTTACCTGTTTTTGTAGGCTGAAGGTTTGCCACAAAATTCTGACCAATTATATTCTTAGTGTTATTTCCAATGACTTTCATACTATGATTTGCCTTTGGATAAAACAGATGGATTTTAGAATATTCAGAAAATAAATTGAAACGTTCAAAATTTGTAGACCAATTGTAAAACCAATATTCGCTATTAAAATCCGTGATTTTGGTTAGTTTACCAATTTCACCGATTTTTATTTTTGAAAATTCGGATTTGATTTCTGTTTGCGAAATGGAAGCTATATTAGAATCATAGACACTTTTTAGATTATACGTGCCTCCTACAATGCTTTCTGCATCAAAAGATAGTACATTGTCTAGCTTTATATTATTGTATAAATTCCTTAACTCTTCAACATTCAATTTTCCTTTGGTTTGGTTAATTGATAATTCGTTTTGTATTTCTCCTCCGAAGTATATGTTTGAATTTTCGGCATTAATATTCAATCTAATAAATGGTGGTATTTTAATAATAAACTTACTCTTCATGATATCAACTCTTTTACTACTCACTTCATTAAACATATTATTTCTACCATTTCCTTTGAAGAAGGTAAAATGTTGTAAAAACTGCTCTGGATTTGGTGTTCTATTTCTTTGGATAACTTTTAATAATGAATCTTTAGAAATTCTAACAACACTATCATTATTCGTTTTGGTTTTAATAGATGTGTTACTTGGTTTAAAAAGCAGTTTATCCTCATTGTCCACTGAATAATTAATGAGTTGTATTGCTTTGTTACTATTAACCTCGAGGGTTATATGGTTATTGGATTGTGCCGTTTTAATACTAATCTTTTCCAAAGTCTCTGCTATCTGCTTTCTTGAATACCCTTTAAACTCCAAGGCATAATTTAAATGTAGTTTACCATCATTAGACTCCTCAATTCTTACCGTCGTATTTTTAAAATTGAAAACTACACTCATATCTTTTGTTGCAGGAATGGATTTCTTAAGAATATTCCTGTAGTCAAAGTCTTGACTATACAAGCATACCGATGTGATGAATATCAGTAAAAAGGTGAGTAGCTTTTTCATAATGTTCGTGGTTTTTGATTTAATATTTTGATGTGCTCTTGGATGTCTTTAAGAAGTTGTAAACGAATTTGCAAATTCTGTATTAAGCTTTCTACAACAGCTATATTGTTAGTGTCATTTTTAAATGCTATTGATATCTCTTTGTAATCTTCATCCAAATCCAATAGACGTTTTTCGTAGCGCTTTACCAAAACTGAATCTGTGGCAATAGCTTTAAAATTCTGCCATTCGGATTCAATGTTTGCCAGATATTCTTTTTCTACTTGAGCAACTTGTGCAACTAACGGGTTTTCTTCAACTCCTGATTTGTGGAGAGTAAAAAAGCCCACAGTTAATGCAATAACAACTACTGCTGCTATTCGCAGAAATAGATAGTTAGATTTGTTAGACTCATTAGATTTTTCAGAATTTAACTTTTCTAAAAATTCTTTGCGATGGTTTCTTGGTAACTCGTGTTTGGTGTCTTCAACCTCATTTTTAAATAATTCTCTAATATCTCGCTTCATTATATCTTGTTTTTAGTAAATCTTGTAATTGTTGTTTGGCGCGTCGTAATTGTGTTCTAGATGTTTTGATTTTGATGTCTAAAATCTCCGAAATTTCTTCGTGGTCGTAACCTTCAATCAAGTAAAGTGTTATGACTAATCGGTATTTTTCTGGCAATTGGGCAATAGCTTCAACAATTTGGGTTTTGGATATTGAGGTTTCAAACTGCCAATTGCTATCATCTACAATTTGAAGATTATCGGTTTCTAAAGACTCGGTTTCAAATTTATTTTTTCTAATAACATCTATACATTGGTTAATGATTATTCGTTTTAACCAAACACCAAATGTGGATGTCTCCGTATAATTGTCAATATTTAAAAATGCTTTTAAAAAACCTTCTTGCATAGCATCTTTAGCATCATCAGCATTATTTAAATACCTATATGCTACATTATACATAGCCTCACAATAACTATCATACACTTGCATCTGAGCTTTTTGGTCGCCGTGTTTGCAAGCATTGATAAGTTGATTGGTTTTTTTTTGCATTTGGTTTGTTAGGTTCTCTACTTCTAAAAACGAGAAAAAATCATAAGAGTTTCAAAATGAATTAAAAAAATAGACATTTAATCTGAATATGATTAATTTTAAACGCTAATAAACCTTAACCAATGAGTAAAGACTACAATAATCCTGCGTTTAAGAAGCTTTTAGAAAAATTGCAAGAAGAAAGTTGGCAATTAGAGTTACTGATTTCTGGTTTTGCAATTTTTGGGCTTTTTACAGCTTACGAGCCAATCTCAATATATCTAAAAGAGTCGGTAGCAACTGGTCAAGAATACAAAAGAGCCATATTTACTGTTGCTAAAATTTCGTGCATCATATTAATATTTAGTCTTTTAATCCACGTTCTATTAAGAGGCCTATGGATTGGCGCCTTAGGTCTTCGATATGTTTCAGGAGAAATTGATTATGAAGAACTAAACTATAGTGAAAAGTTTACAAAATATCTAAAAAAAAGAGTTGGATCTTTTGATAAATATATTGCTACTTTAGAAAACTACTGCAGTATTATTTTTGCCGCTTCCTTTCTTTTAATTTTCTATGTTCTTGCCATGACATTTATCATTTTAACCATTGGTTTTATTGGTAATAATATCATTAGCAGCGATTGGCTTCCAGAGTGGTTAGCATTAGGTTTTGGAATACCATTTATGATATTTGTTAACATAGGAATGATTCTAACATTTATAGATTATATAACACAAGGTTTTTTGAAAAAAAAGAAATGGCTTTCAAAAATTTATTTTCCGTTTTACTGGATATTTAGCTTTATTACGCTATCCTTTTTATACCGCCCTATAGTTTACAATTTTTTAGATAATAAATTTGGGAGACGCTTTAGCATGCTGTTATTTCCTCTTTTTATAGGTATTGCTATTTCTTTTTCACTTCAATATAACTTTTCAAATTATTTTAGCACTGAAAATAGGTCTAATGAATATATCTCTAACAGTAAAAATTATGAAGATTTACTTGATAGCAATTCTGGATTTGTTGACAATGTAGTTATTCAATCTAAGGTTATAAAAGACAGTTATATTAAAATTTTTATCCCCTACTCTGAACGCATTGAAAATAGAATCTTCTCTTTTAACACAGGCTTAAAACCTAAAAAAGATATCCGCGGATTAGACACTGATATTATTACGTTTAACGACAATGCAGTTAATAGAGATAGCCTGCGACGAGAATACCTATCTACTTTTAATAAAATATATTATACTAAAATAGATACTACAGTTGTAAAATCGGATTTTATCGTTAGTCATACTAAAAAGAGAACTTTAGGTTTTGAAACATTCATACCTACTAGTGGACTATCTGAAGGCAAACATACAGTAGAATTTAAGAGAAAAGGACTGAACAGAGATAATGATACAATATATTACAGCATTGTTAAAATCCCTTTTTGGTATTATCCAGACTAAAACTGCAATCGTTTATCGACATATGTTTTTAGTAAAGAAATTTGAAATCCTACCATTACTGTAATAGCTATCACTGCATAAATTAATGTCTGCGAGATATTAAAGTCAAATTCTTTTAATGGATTGAAACTTATTTGTGATAAGTTGAGAAGTTCTGATAATCTTGAGGTTGACTCACTTTTATCTAAAAATGCATAAATCACAAGGGAAACAAGAGCAAATCCAATAATATACCAAACCCATTTAGAAATTAATGGTTTGTAAACGGTAGCTTCAGATTTTACCTTTAGTTGCTTTAAAACTTGGTTTGTAAAGTCTGATGATGGCTTTTCTAATGCATCATTTGCCATTAATTGGTCTACAAAAGCTTCTAGTTCTTTATCATTAGGCTCCATAACTTCTTGTATTTTCTAGTTTTAAATGCTTTTCTAAAATTACTGCTAATTTTTTTCTGGCTCTAAATAGTTTCACTTTTATTGTATTGGCTGACACCTCTATAACCTCTGATATTTCATCTAAAGATAACTCTTCAAAATAAAATAGTGTTAATAAATAACTGTCTTCACTAGGCAACATATTTATACATTGCTTAATTAAGTTAGTTTTTTCAGCCTTAATCATTCCTTCAAGAGCATTATCTACCGTTTCTAATTTATTTATAGTATATGAATCTATAGATATATCGTTTTGATGTTTTTTATTCTTTTTTATAGTATCTAAACAGGTATTATACGTCACCCTATAAATCCATGTAGAGAACTTAGAATCGCCCTTAAACTTATCTAAAGATTTATATACTTTAACAAAAGCATCTTGAGCCACTTCCTCTGCTTCTTCTCTATTCTTCAACATACGCAACGCTAAAGTAAAGACCAAGTCTTTATAACGGTCTACCAATTGCCCATAAGCATTATGGTCTCCATCTATGATTAGCGCTATAAGTTGATTGTCGTTAGTGGTCATTTTTATTTAAGACGACTATAATCTGAATTAGGTTACAGAATTAAAAAAAATAAAATTCTTGTAACCTCTTTTTAAAACTTGTCGTCATAAGCTATGAACAGATTAAAATTAATCAATTAAAAAACAAACATTATGATAACCAGTTTACTTATCAACAGCTCAGACGACGCGGCAGAATTATTAATCCCTATTAGTTTTTTTCTAGTCGTCTTTGGAATTATTTACTTGTACTTTTCAACCAGAAACAAAGAACGTTTAGCACTTATAGAAAAAGGTGCAGATGCTAGTATTTTTAATATTGGCAAACGCGGCTCATCATGGAAAGTCGTAGTCATTAATTTTGCGTTTTTATTAATGGGTATAGGTTTAGGTACTTTTTTAGCTGCACTAATTGATACTTATACCAATCTTGAAGAAGGTGCCATGGCAGCTGTAATTTTCTTTATGGCTGGTATAGGACTTTACGTTGGATACTTACAGACCAAAAAAGATTTAGACAATTAACAATCAACCCAATTAAAAGCCGTTATCATAGCATCTGATAACGGCTTTTTTTGTCTAGAGCTGAAATAAATTAAAAGTAGAATATGATTTAGAAATAGGAGTTGAAGCATTTTAAATCTCGATTATCGAGCAAAAAATGTATCTTTAAAAACTATGCTGAAACAACTTAACCTTATTATACTCTTTGCCATTGTATTGCAAAGCCATGCCCAAATTTCTATTGTAGATGCCGAATCCAAACTTCCTGTATCCTACGCATCAATATCTTTTGGAAATGGTAACGGCATCGTTGCTGATGATGAAGGAATTTTTGTTTTTACAAAAAAGCTTTATCCAGACATTGACTCTTTATACATCTCCGCATTGGGCTACAAAGAATTAGCTATAACGGTAGAAGAATTAGAACCTCAGCTTTTTTTACATCCGCAAGCCGACGAACTAGATGAAGTCGTTATCGGTGTAAAAATAGATAGAACAAAAGACAAGAAATACAAAACCGAAAGTCTTAAACCTTATCTCGATGATGACTATTATAAATGTTGGCTACCAACTATAGAATCCGAGATTGCCGTGTATTTCCCAAATGAGGATGACAGACTCAAACGCATAGCTAAAGTTAAATTTCCTATTGCTTTAGAATCTAAAGATTGGAAAAACAGAAAAAAAGCTAATAAAGAAAAGAAGAAATTCTCTACACTTTTTAAAGTGAATCTTTACGAAAATCTTAACGGTAAACCTGGCCGAAATCTTAATACTGAAACCATAGTTTTTAGAGCTACTGAACAAGATGGCGATTATCACGAGTTAGACATAGAGGAACAAAACATTTTAATACCAGAAGAAGGTGTTTTTATTTCTCTACAAGTTCTTGGTTACACAAATAAAAATGGGAAATTACTTCCCAATAAAAAGTACAAAGAAATAAAAGGACCTCAAGGCATTATAAAAATACCTACCAATTTTAGACCACTACTTCCTTTTACTGATGAAATAGATGAAAACAGAACTTATGTAAAGCGTGTGTTTATAAACGGAAATGATTGGCAAGCCTTTAAAAAAGGAAATGGTTTTCAATCTTCGCTTCTTAAAAGTGGTCTTAATAATTACGGTATTGGTATAGATTTGCATGTGTTTAAGGATTAGTTTTTTTTCAAATATAGTTTTGTGAGAATCCCAAAGAACATCCTGCCAGTTATTGTTTTTTCACAATTCTGTTGCACATCGCTTTGGTTTGCAGGCAATGCTATAATAAAAGATTTATCCTTAAATTTTAACTTAGACCAATCTGCATTAGGGCAACTCACTTCAGCTGTTCAGATTGGTTTTATTCTCGGCACTTTTCTGTTTGCACTTTTGACTATTACCGATAGATTTTCTGCATCTAAAGTGTTTTTCATTTCTGCTTTGATTGCTGGATTCATCAATCTTGGATGTCTTATTCAAACTAATACTTTGATTTCGCTTGTATTCATTCGATTTGCAACTGGATTTTTCTTGGCGGGCATCTATCCTGTTGGGATGAAAATAGCTTCAGATTATTTTAAGGACGGATTAGGTAAGTCATTGAGTTATCTCGTTGGCGCTTTGGTCTTAGGCACTGCCTTTCCGCATATATTAAATACAGACTTTCTAGAATTAGATTGGAAAACAATTATTATTTCCACTTCAGTACTGTCTGCTGTTGGAGGCTCATTAATACTTACATTAGTTCCTATTGGGCCTTACTCTAAAAAAGCTACTCGTTTTGATGCTAAAAAGATTTTTAAAGTCTTTAAAAACAAGGCTTTTAAATCTGCTGCATTTGGCTACTTTGGTCATATGTGGGAGTTATACACCTTTTGGGCATTTACTCCTGTTTTGCTAAGTACACATCAAGATATACATTTGGATAAGAACTTTAATATTCCGCTCTTTTCATTTTTAATTATTGCCGCAGGAAGCCTTGGATGTATTATCGGTGGAAAGATGGCCTTTAAGTATAGCACTAAGTCAATAGCAAAACTAGCATTAGTAATATCAGGCTGCTGTTGCTTACTCTCTCCTATTTTCTTATCAATTAATTCTCAAATTATCTTTATTATTTTTTTAATGATATGGGGAATGGCGGTCATTGCAGATTCGCCATTGTTTTCAACATTAGTTGCGCAAAACGCAGATTCTGACTCTAGGGGAACTGCGCTTACTATTGTCAATTGTATTGGCTTTGCCATCACCATAGTAAGCATTTTAATTTTTAATACAGCATTAGAGAGTTTCAAACCTCAGTACCTTTTTATGCTACTTGCACTCGGCCCGATATTTGGTCTGTTTCATTTAAGAAAAAGTGTTTAATCTACAATTTCAAAATCGAAATAGGTATTTGGATACGGTTCACCTCTGAGAGTAAAGTGCCACCATTCTTTTGGATAATTTCTAAACCCATTCTTGATCATTACTGCTTGTAATGTCTGGCGATTGGTTTTTTGCTCCTCAGTAATATTATTATAATCTACCCAAGATTGTTCACCAAAAAAATCATACGGGCTCCCCATGTCTAAAGGCACTCCTGTTTCACCATTAACAATGGTTAAATCTACTGTACTTCCGCGACTATGTCCCGATTTACTAGCTATATAACCCTCTTTAAATAAATGGCGCTTATTGACATTGGGGTAAAACTCCGATTTCATTATGGTATCGTTAATCTGCCTTGCCCAACGCACAAAGTGGTTAACTGCACGTTGTGGACGATATCCATCATACACCTTAAGACATAGGTTTTGTAGATGCAATTCATCCTGCACCACTTTCAGTTGTTGCGCTGCAACTTTTGTAAGGTATAAGGTATTAGACTTATACCCTTCTATAGTATCTCCAACAAAATTATTAGCAGAATAATATCTAAGCTCTACATTTAAATCAGGTATAACCTGTTTTACTCTCACAAAACTATTTGGGATAGTTTCCTTTTGCTTCATTGCACAGATGCTTACAACAAGAAGGAGAAGAATTGTAGTATTTTTGTAAAGCTTCATTAATGCTAATTTAGATAAAAATATTCATGGACTTATTTTCTGAAGAAAAACAAGTATTACAGCTGCCAGGTGCGGAGTTGGTATATTATCCTAATTTTTGCGCTAAACCAGAGGCCGATTTACTTTTTAACAGCCTAAAAACTTCAACCAACTGGCAGGAAGATGACATTAAACTATTTGGAAAAGTCTACAAGCAACCGAGGCTAACTGCTTTGTATGGAGAAAGTAACAAACCTTACTCCTATTCAAGTATCACAATGTATCCACAATCTTTTCCTGAAAACATAAAATCTCTTAAAACTAAAATAGAAACCATTTCGCAAGAAAAATTCAACACCGTTTTACTTAATCTTTACCGAGATGGAAACGATAGCAATGGATGGCATGCCGATAACGAAAAAGAATTAGGTAAACATCCTGTGATAGCTTCTCTAACCTTAGGAGAAGAACGACCGTTTCATTTTAAACATCGAAGAATCAAAGAACAGCGTCATAAAATTATTTTAGAACATGGAAGTCTCCTAATAATGAAAGCCCCTATGCAAGAACATTGGCTTCATCAAATCGCAAAAACAAAGAGAAAAATCGGAGAACGAATAAACCTTACCTTCAGAAATATTATTAATAACTAAAGTCTATAAAATGAAAAACCGAGATCCCTCAATCTCGGTTTTCCTAATTTGCTTTGATTTTATGCTAGTAGATTCAGGGTTTCTAAAGCCAACAACATAATGCAAATATTTAATTAATTAATCCATTGAACTAAAAACTAATTTAGTACACAACAAATATATAAGCAGAAATGAATTAACACGATTAAAAACTTAATTTATCGATGAAATACACTAAATTTTAACATTTATCTATAAAAAACATCATTTAGTCGATGAAATACACGAAATTACTCTTAAGGAAATTAAAATTATGGTATACATATTCCTATGAAATTCCGTTATCAATATATAGTATCTTTGCCATGAATTAATACTTATTAATGTATGAAGCCTATATTTTACCTATTAAGTTTCTTAATATTCAGTCTTAGTTTTAGCCAAAATGAAGCTTTCACCGAAACCGAAGTTGCCATTTCTGACATTATAGACGGTAGTTTAGTCGTCCCAAAAACCTCTGAGAAAACTGATTTAGTTATTATCATCGCAGGCTCAGGTCCTACGAATAGAAATGGAAATCAAAATTTCTTAAAAAGCAATAACCTGAAAAAACTAGCATATGCTCTAGCAGATGCTAACATTTCTTCTTTTAGATACGACAAACGTATTGTAAAACAGATTAAAACTGGTAAGGTAGATGTAAAGTCTATGCGGTTTGAAGATTTTGTAGCTGATGCTAAAGATGTAGTGGCGCACTTTAAGAACAAAGATGAGTTTTCTAAAATCTATATCGCTGGTCATAGTCAAGGAAGTTTAGTTGGTTTATTAGCCGTTGACAACAATGTTGATGGATTTATTTCTTTAGCTGGTGCAGGACAAAACATAGGTGATGTAATTGTAGACCAAATAAATAATACAGCGAGACAGTTTGTAGAAGATACAAAAAAGGTAGTCGCTAAATTAAAAGAAGGTAAAACAACCAGTGACTATCCATCTGCGTTGGGAGCAATGTTTAATATGGAAACACAACCCTTTATGATTTCTTGGATGACATATAATCCAACAGAGGTTATTGCGGAAGTAAATATTCCAATATTAATAATTAACGGAACAAAAGATTTACAAGTTTCAGTTGAAGAAGCCAATCTTTTGGCCAAAGCAAATAAAAATACAGAGCTTCATATTATAGAAAATATGAATCATGTATTATTTACTATTGAAGGTGATACTTTAGAAAATTCAAAATCTTATAATGAGTCTTTTAGAGAACTCAATCCAGAACTCATAGAAACTATAGTCGCATTTATTAAAAAACAAGACTAGAATTGTTTTCAAAATCGTATTAATTAAAAAAGCCGTTTCAAATTTGAAACGGCTTCTTTACTAACTAACCAACCAATCGTAATGAAAGCGTTTGTAGTATCGTCGGTAACCAGCCGACTTTCGCATTTTTCATTACACTTTTATAAAAGCAAATGCCGTGCCAAACTTTATTTTTAAATAAAAAATATAATTAGTGTAACAATATAAATTATTTGGCTACTAATATTTTAAATTATATCTTTATGATATCATTTTAATATCATATTAAATCAACTATTAAAATATTAAACCATGAAAGAAGAAAAAATCATTGTCCCTGCTAACGGTTACCTTATGTTATTTGTGTTCTTAGTCCTATTTTTTGGGAGCATAGCGCTTATACCAATCTATCAAACACCGTGGCCAGTTATTGGTATTGTTGCAGCATTAATTATTGCCTTTGGGTTTTTAATGGTACAACCTAATGGCTCTCGTGTACTCTTACTATTCGGAAAGTATGTGGGTACTGTAAAAAAGAACGGTTACTACTGGGTAAATCCATTTTATACCAAAAAGAAAATATCGCTTCGCGCCAGCAACTTTGATAGTGAGCGCTTAAAGGTAAATGACAAATTAGGAAACCCAGTTATGATTAGCACCATACTCGTATGGCGTGTACAAAATACCTACAAAGCAGCTTTTGATGTTGATAATTACGAAAACTTTGTCCGTGTACAAACAGATGCTGCAGTACGTAAACTAGCTAGTATGTATCCTTACGATAATTTTGCCGATGAGGGACATGATGAAGATATTACTCTTCGTTCTAGTGTTAATGAGGTAAGCAATGCCTTAGAAAAAGAAATCGACGAGCGTTTATCCATCGCTGGCATCGAAGTATTAGAAGCACGTATTGGCTACTTAGCTTACGCTCAAGAAATCGCAAATGCAATGCTTAAACGCCAACAAGCCACTGCTATTGTAGCAGCAAGACATAAAATTGTAGAAGGCGCAGTGAGCATGGTAGAAATGGCAATAGAAGAGCTTAATAAAAAGAACGTTGTTGATTTAGACGAAGAACGCAAAGCAGCTATGGTGAGTAACCTTATGGTTGTTCTTTGTGGAGATAAGGATGCATCTCCAGTTGTTAATACAGGAACTTTAAGTCACTAGTAATGAACAAAAACCAGATATATAGCATTGCCATTGGCAGTGCTATGGGTTCAAGTATAGGAACCACAATAGGTGCAGTAACAGGCAATATTGCTATGAGTTTAATTTATGGCTCTATTATAGGTACAATTATCGGTGTTGTTATTGCTATGGTAGTTTTCAAAAATTCTGAAGACTAGAAATAAAAAACATTAAATAATGAAAGAATATAAAGTTGTACACCTAAAATTAGGATGGAAAAACCGCCTTCAAGCTTTAGAAGAGATACTTAATCAATATGCACGTGAAGGTTGGATAGTCAAAGAAATGGGACATAGTTGGACAAGTGCCATATTAGAAAGAGATAAAAACAGATAAAAATGAAAATTTTTAAAGAAGAACAACGCTTTACCCAATTATGGTTAATTATACTATTACTTTTTAGTATAGTTGTTCCTGTGGCTATCATTTTGAACCAAACAGATAAAATGACAACCTCTGAAATCATTATTTCATTATCTGTAATTATTCTAGCACCAGCAATCATATTTCTTTTTAAGCTCAATACTAGGATAGATGAGAGAGGTATTCATTATCGTTTTGTTCCGTTTCATTTAAAGCATCGCTTTATTCCTTGGAATGAAATTTCTAAAGCCTATACAAGAACCTACGACCCCATAGGAGAATATGGCGGCTGGGGAATTAAAGGTGGTTCTCTTTGGAATAAATCCAAAGGCATTGCCATTAATGTAAAAGGCGATGTTGGCATTCAGTTAGAACTCACTAATGGTAAAAAAATACTAATAGGAACGCAAAAGAAAGCACAAGCCGAAAGCACCTTAGAAAACTATAAACACAAATTAGTATGAAAAAAATTAACTTCATTTTATTTGCTTTAAGCTTTGCATTGAGCTACAGTCAAAATATTGTTTCAGAAGATATCTTAATCAAAAATGACAGCATAGATCTACCTGGCACTCTTAGTTATGATAAAAGTATAGTGCAACAACCCTTAATTATTTTTATTCATGGCTCAGGGAATATAGACCGAAACGGCAATGCATTTGGTGCGCCCGGAAAATCAGACTCTGTAAAACAACTTTCAGAGGCGTTAAACAAAGAAGGCATAGCGTTCTATCGCTATGATAAACGAAGCGCTAATATGAAGAATTTAAGACTCATCATGAAAGAGGGCGTTAACCTCAATGATTTTGTAGATGATGCCAAATTAGCTATACAAAAATTTAAAGATGATAAACGTTTCTCTACCATAACAGTCATTGGTCATAGCCAAGGAAGTTTAATTGGCATGCTATTGTTAGATGCAGGCGTTAACAAGTATATTTCTCTTGCAGGTCCATCCAATACGATTGACAAAACTATAACCGAGCAAGTGAGGATGCAGAATGGAGATTCTATTGCATCTCTCGTAAGCAATCATTTTAAAGAACTAAAGGAAACTGGTAGAATAGAAAACGTAGACCCAAACTTATTACTGTTTTTTA
This sequence comes from Winogradskyella jejuensis, assembly GCF_900129745.1. GTDB lineage: Bacteria > Bacteroidota > Bacteroidia > Flavobacteriales > Flavobacteriaceae > Winogradskyella > Winogradskyella jejuensis. The sequence continues at coordinate 204,192 of NZ_FQWS01000001.1, forward strand.
ACAAAACCAATCAAGGTTTCTTTAAGTCTTGGATTGCTTATGACCCAATTGAGGAAATGGCTAAGGTTAATAAACCTACACTAATTATTAACGGCACCAAAGACATTCAGGTTTTTGAAGCAGATGCTAAAGCTCTACATCAAGCTAATCCTAAAGCGAAACTGGTTATTATTGAAAACATGAATCATGCTTTAAAAACTATAACAAAAGACGAGGATAACTTAAAATCTTATAATACACCGGATTTTCCATTATCTGAAGACTTGGTAAAAGCAATTACAACATTTGTAAAAAAATAAATCATGGCTAAGAAAAAAGCATTTGCATTACGACTCAATGAAGATATGCTAAAGGCTATTGAAAAATGGGCTGCGGACGAATTTCGCAGCACCAATGGCCAAATAGAATGGATGCTCATGCAATATCTTAAGGAGCACAAACGCCAACCAAAGAAAAAAGAAAATGAGTGACTTTTACAGTCACTTTTTTTGTGTTTCAATTTTTGTATTTTGCAATACAAACTAACTGACTAAATGGAAAATCATCCTTTAATTACAAACGACGCTATCGTATTTGGACTCCTAATGCTATCATTAGGTTTTGTTTTTTACACAGAATCAATTAAAACTGGCTTTTGGAGTAAGTTTTACAAAATTGTACCTGGCTTATTTATGGCTTATATGATTCCTGCAGTTTTAACAACAACAGGACTTATAGCTCCAGATTGGGAAACGACTTCCGCAACTGGAGAAACAGTAAAAGGTAGCTCTAGTCTCTACTACATGTCAAGTCGGTATTTATTACCAGCAGCCTTGGTTTTAATGACGCTTAGTATTGATTTAAAAGCTGTTTTTAATTTAGGCTGGAAAGCCTTAGTGATGTTTTTTGCTGGCACACTCGGTATTGTTATTGGTGGACCAATAGCTATCTTATTAATCGCCACAGTATCTCCAGAAACCGTTGGAGGAGTTGGTGCAGATGCCGTATGGAGAGGCCTTTCTACATTAGCTGGTAGCTGGATTGGTGGAGGAGCTAACCAAACAGCAATGCTAGAGATTTACGGTTATAATCAGAAACTCTATGGCGGAATGGTATTCGTAGATATCGTCGTTGCTAATATCTGGATGGCCTTAATATTAATAGGAATTGGCAAACGTAACCGTTTTAATAAATGGCTTAAAGCAGACACAAAAGCTATTGAAGATTTAAAAGATAAAGTATCTCAGTTTTCAGAAAGTGTAAAACGAAATCCATCTCTAGCAGATATTATGATTATTGCTGCCATTGCTTTTGGTGCGGTAAGTTTTGCGCATCTAGCTTCGGATTATTTAGCACCTTATTTTGATACGGTTGTAAGCAATATCGAAAATCCTACAACCCGAAATGTATTTACGTTCTTAGGTTCAAAATTCTTTTGGATGATTAGTATTGCTACTTTAATAGCCATTGCACTCTCCTACACAAAAGCTAGAAATTACGAAGGTGCTGGTGCAAGTAAATTTGGTAGTGTATTTATCTACATATTAGTTGCAACCATTGGTATGAAAATGGATTTAGCACTCATATTCGACAATATGGGACTCATTGCTATTGGTGTGGTTTGGATGACTATACATGCGCTATTACTCATTGTTGTAGCCAAATTGATTAAAGCACCTTACTTTTTCTTAGCCGTAGGAAGTCAAGCCAATGTTGGTGGTGCTGCGTCTGCACCTATTGTGGCATCTGCTTTTCATCCATCATTAGCAACTGTTGGTGTACTCTTAGCCGTATTTGGCTATGCCGTTGGAACCATTGCCGCAATTGGCTGTACCATTTTAATGCAAATTGCTGCTGGTGCTTAGTTGTTTTTTTAAACTAAAATTAGATATTTGCCACGCAAAAAATATACAGAATGACTAAGCTTCAAAAACTATTATTTTCAACCGTTATCGCTATCTTTTTATTCTCTTGTGGAGAGGATACATCAAGCAACTTTACCTTAAAAGGGTATGTAAAAGATTTAAAAAAGGGTGTAGTTTACCTGCAAAAAGAGGAAGGCGAATCTATTATAGATTTAGACTCCGTTGTCATTAAAGGTGAACCCAACTTTACGTTACAAACCAATATTGAAGAACCTATAGTACTCTATTTAAGATTGCAAAAAAATGATAGTAAAGAGCATTACATTCCGTTTTTTGCTGATAAAGGAACGACCGAAATTAATACGACCTTAAAACGCTTTACAAGCGATGCAAAAATTAAAGGTTCTAAGCAACAAGTGCTTTTAGAAGAGTACTTGAATTTGATGTCTGATTTTAGAGATAATAACTTGGAGCTTATTAAAGCCAACTTTGAAGCTGCGAAGCGCAATGATACCATTACTTCAGATTCTTTAGCGAGACGCTCTAACCGATTGCTAAAGCTTAAATATGCATCTACAATAAACTTTGCACTAAGCCATAACGATAGCGAAGTTGCACCTTATTTAGCTTTATATGAAATCCCAAATGCTAGCGCAAAATATCTAGATAGTATTTATGGTAATCTTACAGATGAAGTGAAGCAATCTTACTACGGTAAAACTTTAGGAAAAGCCTTAAGCGATTTTAAAAAAGCGCAAGACAGTATTAAATAAGCGCTTCTTTTCTTTTCTTGACTTTATGCTTTTAAAAGTCTAACTTCGTTTAACATCCGATATAATTCATTACCAACGAACCATATCTTATCGTTGTGCGTCATTTGCGCATTGATAGAAAAATAAAATAATAATCTAAAATAAGCTACTATGGCAAGAATGAATCCGTACCTTTATTTTAATGGTAATTGTGAAGAAGCTTTCAACTTTTATGAAGGAGTTTTTGGGAAAAAAGTCTCATACATTGGACGCTATAAAGATGTTCCGAAAAGAGACAGGCACATTTTCAAAGAAACTGACGAAAATAAAATAATGCACGTCACTTTGGATATTAGTGAAGAAACAAGTTTGAATGGAGCTGACTATACTGAAGGTTATGAAGAATCAAAAGGGTATAGCAACTTTGGTCTTATCATACATGCAGATGGTAAAGATGAAGCTGACAGGTTATATAATGAACTTTCTAAAGGTGGACAACAAACATTACCTATGCACGTTACATTCTGGGAATCTTATTATGGCAATTGCATTGACAAATTTGGCATTATGTGGAAGGTTACTACGTAATTAAAAGAATAAAAAATTCATCGGATTAACAAAAAACGAACGCACAACAATGGCTATAATTCATTGTGGTTTTGTGCCACACCAAAATAAAAGTATAAATCAAATGGCTGGATTTCGGCGGAATAATCCTGCGGATGATTCCACAACGAAATCATAGCCGAAACCGTTAAACGATACTCTGCAATATTGTACATAAAAAAAGTCTAACAAATTAATGTTAGACTTTAAAATTTAAGAGCCGATGGAGGGACTCGAACCCACGACCTGCTGATTACAAATCAGCTGCTCTAGCCAGCTGAGCTACATCGGCAAAAACAGTTCGCAAATTTAAATTAGATTTTTAAACCTGCAAATCAATTTTATTTTAATTTATTTATTTTTTCAATAAGTGCTCTACCTTTATCTTCAAGCTCTTGATTAATAGCCTTAAAATGCGCTTTTTTATCTTCTGCGCTTCTATCATTAACCTTTACGATTAAGTCATCAAAAGTTGCAATTGCTTCATCTATAATTGCATTGCTTTCTTTAGTTGGCTTTTCTGCATTTGCCAATTCCCAAACATAAACCGCTTCGATAATATCACCTAAAACGTAGTTGATGTCTTTCTTTAAATCTCTTTTATTTGCCATGATAATTTATTTATGGGACAAAAGTAATAAATCCCTTCAATTAGTAATCTTTTTTTAGAAAAAGATGTGCTATACATACACCTCTAAAACTTCAGCATGAGAAGCCTTTAAAGCATAGTTTTTTATCGCTGCTGGCAGAAGGAGTGTTTCTCCTTCCTTTAGGGTTTCAACACCATGAGAAGTGCTTATTTGCATTTTGCCATCAACACAGATGTAAATGATAAACGAATCGAAATTATTTTCTTTTTGCACTTCTGAATCTAGCTTGATGAAGTTGGTTGTAAAGTATTGGCAACTCACCATAGGATTAGACTGATTTAGGGTTTTGTTGTATTCTACCCTAAAATCATCCTTCATATTAAAATCTATGGCGTCTATAGCCAAATCGTTGTGCAACTCACGGGCATTACCTTGGTCATCTACCCTATCCCAATCGTAAACCCGATAGGTAATATCACTCGTTTGCTGAATCTCGGCCAGTAGCACTCCTGCACCAATAGCATGAACGCGACCTACCTCAATAAAATAAGTATCTCCTTTTTTTACCTTATCGAAATTTAAAATCTCGGTAAGCGTTTTATCTTCTAGATGATGAAGGTATTTTTCTGGTGTTACTTTCTGATTAAAACCTACAATAAGATTAGCATCTTCATCGGCTTGCATGACATACCACATTTCGGTTTTACCAAAAGAATTATGGCGTTCTGCCGCTAATCTATCATTTGGATGCAACTGAATGCTTAAATCTTGCTTAGCATCGATAAACTTTATGAGTAATGGAAATTGATTTCCAAATTGCTGGTAATTCTTTTCGCCTACCAAGTCGGAATTATAATCTTTTAAAAGGTCTTTTAAAGACTGTCCTTTTAATGCTCCATTAATAACAACAGAAGTATCACCCTCTACATCACTAATTTCCCAGCTCTCTCCTACTTGATTAGAAGTTGAAGCTTTGTTAAGGTGCTTAACTAGTTTTTGTCCTCCCCAAATTTTATCTTTAAGAATGGGATTGAACTTTAATGGATATAATGGTTTTTGCATTTACTCACCTGAATATTTTACAAAGTTACGAGGAGTTTCGTAAAGTGTAACTTCTAAATCAAATTTAGCATCTAATTTAGCCTTCAGTTTATTGTAAATCACAACCACAATATTCTCTGCTGTAGGGTTTAAATCTTGAAATTCTGGGACTTCAACATTTAAGTTTTTATGATCAAAAGCATCTTCAACTTCAGATTTAATGAGGTCTTTTAGAATTTTTACATCAATAACATAACCCGTTTCTGGGTCTATATTACCAGTAACACTAGCTATAAGCTCATAATTATGTCCATGAAAGTTTGGGTTATTGCATTTACCAAAAACCGCATCATTTTTCTCGAAGCTCCAATCTTTTCTGTATAATCTATGCGCTGCATTAAAATGTGCGCGTCTACTTACGGTTACTCTCATTTATTAATATTAATGTGTTCGTAAAACTTTTCGAAAATAATTTTAAACCAAGCCGTATAATTTTCTGGATGTTGTAAAATATCTTCTTTTACATCGTCTAGAAGCATCCATTTCCAATCGGCAACTTCATCTGGATTAATTTTAGGGGAATCCTCGTAATAACCAACCATAATATGGTCTAGCTCGTGTTCTGTTAGGCCATTATCAAAAGGCGCTTTGTATATAAAGGACGTTGTTTCTTCTAGTTCTGTGACAAAACCCATTTCTTCCTTTAGACGCCTTTTTCCTGCTTCTACATTAGTTTCTCCATCTCTTTGGTGACTACAGCAGGTATTTGTCCAAAGTCCCGGTGAGTGGTATTTATGCAAGGCACGCTGCTGTAGCATTAACTCGTTTTTTGCATTGAAAACAAAAACGGAAAACGCACGATGCAATACAGCTTTTTCATGAGCTTCCATTTTGGGCATTAAACCGATTTGTTCGTCGTTTTCGTTGACTAAAATGACTTGTTCTTCATTCATGAGGCTAAATTACAATCAAATGTTAAGAAAATTTATAAGGTTTTCATAAAAAAATAGCCGCTTCATTTTGAAACGGCTAAATCAAATTAAAATTCTAAAGGATTTACTCCTCGCAATTTTTCCCTTTGAACGAAGTGATTATAAACTCACTACGTCTATTTTTTTGATGTTGTAGTTCTGTACATTCTGATGTATCAATAGTATCGCATCCGCAATCATTAACTAATTGTGATTCTCCATAACCTTTCGCCGTTAATCGTGTTGGGTCGATACCACTCTTCACCAAATATTTAAGTGTTGCTTGTGCTCTATTTTCTGATAATTTTTGGTTGTATTCATCAGCTGCTCTACAGTCTGTATGACTTCTAATATCTAGCGTCATTGATGGATACTCTACCAGAACTGCTAATACTTTCTGTAATTGAAGCTCTGCGACGTATGTAATATCGTATTTATCTAAATCGAAATAGATTAAAGGAATATTAAGCGCTTTTGCTAAATCATCGCAAGGTTGTATTGCAATTTCTACTGGTGATAATCCAATGTCAAGGTTTAGTTCTAAACTAGCGTCGTTAGTATCGAAACGTTTTTCTTCGACACTATATTTTTCTTTAGAACCTCTTACTAAATATTGCTTGTCACAATCTACATTAAACATAAATGCTGCATCGCTTCCTACTATTACACGCTCCAATTCGTTTCCAGAGCCGTCTTTTAACACAACAATTGCTCCAGGCAGTAAAGCTCCAGACTGTTTATCTCTAACATTACCTTTAACTACTTGTTTGCATTCGCCTAGATTAAAGCTGTAAATATCATCGTCTCCCTTACCTCCAGTTCTATTGGACGAGAAGAATCCGTTTTCCTTTTCTACATTCTCGTAAAACGCAAAGTCGTCTGCATTGCTATTAAATGGTCCACCAATATTTGTAACAACATAATTATCCGTGACGTTATCTGCTATTTTTTGGTCTGCACTGCGTACCACAAAAATATCGTAACCTCCAAGCCCAGGAAGTCCCTTTGTAGAATAATACAAATCACCTTCACTATTTACAAATGGAAACGAATCTGGTCCTTCAGTATTAATAGAGGCTCCTAAATTACGTGGTGTTGCCAATGAACCATCTTCATTTATGTCAACGACCCAAATATCCGAATCTCCAACTGTTCCTTCCATATCTGAAGCAAAGTAAAGTCGCGTACCTTCTTTATTAATTGTTGGGTGTGCCACACTGTATTCATCACTATTAAAGTGAACAGATTTTATTTCACCCCAGTTACCATTTACGTCTTTAGAAACTCTAAATAATTTTAATCTGTTTACACCTTTTTCATCTTTCTTTACACGATTACGATAATAATTATTTCTTGTAAAGAACATTGTATTACCGTCTGGCATAAAAGCAGCACTCGATTCATGAAACTTAGTATTTATTTTAGAGTTGTAATCTGAAACTTCTGAATACTCTCCATCATTGTAGCTATAAACCTTAAATAAGTCTAAGTAAGGTTGTCCGTTCCACTGGTACTTTATTTCATCATTATTTCTTGCAGAAGCAAAAACCAAATTACCATCGTAAACAGCTGTACCAAAATCTGAATATTCTGAGTTAAAATCTAAGTTATTAACTTCGATATTAGCTTTAGAGTTTTCCTCAATTTGATTTCTGTAATCTCTCCTTGCAATAAATGATTTTGCTCTGGAGTCTGATGGATTTAATTCATTAAATTTCTCCATCCACTTATCTGATGCTTCGTAATTCTTAGCCCCTTTTAGAGCTAAAGCGTATCTAAAATAGTATTCAGAATCTACATCTGTTGTTAACTTAAAAAGCTCTCCATACCAACGCGCAGCTTCTTTCATTTTATTTTGAAAATAGAATGAATTAGCCAATTGTTGAAGCATTTCTGGACTTCTATAACCGTTCTCTGCAACACTCAAAAGAACATTGCTTGTTTTTACATAAGCAAACTCGTTATAATCATCCTTTACGCTTTTAACTTTAGACTCTTGGCTATTAGCCATAAAACAGCCTTGAACAAAAACAATAGCTAGTATATATTTTAATAGTGTTTTCATAGTCTGTATTTTAGAAGAAACGTGGAGATAATATTTTGCCTAATTGCTGCAATTCGAATCTTAATATTAATTCGTGCGTACCACTGTTATAATTATTTAAGTCTGATGTTGTTAAGTCATAACCGTATCCGATATACAATCCTTTTGTTACCTGAAATCCTGCTAAAGCAGAAATAGAGTCATCCCACCTCCATGCTAGACCTAGAGTAAGTGTATCATCAAACAAGGCATTTGCTGAAATGTCTGCAATTAATGGCGCTCCAGAAACAGCTTTTACTAAGAATGCTGGTTTTAATTTAACATTGTCATTTAAGTTAAAGACATAGCCACCTGTCAAGAAAAAATGCATGCGTTCTGTTGCTAAAGATTCTTGAAAATCATCGTAATGATCTGTTGTTAAAAAATTTGGTGCTGAAAGGCCAACATACCAATTTCGGTTACTCAAATACAGCCCCGCGCCTATAATTAAGGCGTTCTGGCTAATATTTTCATTAAATACTACATCAGGATTTTGAAACTGCCCTTTACTCCAATCCGTACTGATATTATGCCAACCTGCCTTTACACCAAAAGAAAGCTTAGTATTATTATCATTTATTGGAAAAGTATAAGAAAAATTTGCATCTACAAATGACTCTCTTGCTGGTCCTAAAGCATCTGTAACCACATTTAATCCTAAGGCTAATCTTTCGTTACGCAATGGCGAATGAATACCTAGAGATTGCGTTTGCGGTGCTCCCTCGACACCCACCCATTGGGAACGATGGAGTCCTACAATACTTAATGTTTCTCTTTGTCCTGCATAAGCTGGATTAATACTCAATGTATTATACATATAGTGCGTATACTGTGGATCTTGCTGCCCGTAAGTGTCAGTTGGTATTAACGCAAGTGCTAAAACTACAACTAAGCTTAGTAATGATGATTTATTTATCATATTTTTCATTTTTCAGTATTGTTTTATCTATTAATATATAACCATCCAACTCTCGGCTCGCTTCCATCACCTAAGTCAAGAACATAATAATATGTACCTACCGGTAATAAGTCTGAGGCATTAACAACCGAACGTCCATTTGATCGACCATCGAATGTATTGTTATAACCATTCATGCTATAAACAATATTACCCCATCTGTTATATATTTCTAGTTTATTATTTGGGAATTGATCTATACAATTAATTACAAATGTTTCATTTACTCCATCACCATTTGGAGAAAACTCATTAAAAATAGTTAAACATCCTAATGATAATACAGTTGGGTCGTCAGAAACATTCCCATCAAAATCATCTCCATCATCACTAATATCTTGAACAATAACTCCATTATTTGTTGCTATTGCTAAAGCTTCAGCAGTATTAGATATACCGCCAGCATTTACAGCTTCTGGAGTTATTACATAAGTGGCTGTATATATTGCTATCTCCCCAGGAACTAAATTTCCTTGAGAACTACCTAGAGTAGAGTCAACATATAGAGGTCCTGTTGTTAAACTTAGTGGATTACCTGTTATGTCTGTAAATGTGTCAACAATATCTAAACCATTTAATACTACATTTCCAGTATTCTCGACTTCTATCGTAAAGGTAACTGTATCACCAACATTTTCTCCTGTAGTGACAAACGTTTTAGTTACTTCTAATTCTGGCCTACAAAAAACCGTAGTGGTTATTGGCAAAGTGATGTCTGTACTAACAAAGTCACATGGGTCAAGTGGGTCTGTACCAGAGTTCATTTCATCACCATTAGTCACACCATCACCATCACAATCTGCCACTAACCAATCACCTGATTGCGGTAAAGTAATATCAACCTCATTAAAATCACATGGATCATAAGGATTCGTATTATTTGGACCTGGAATACCTGTCATGTCAGGATCAACTTCAATACCGTTTATTACACCATCACCATCACAATCGGCTACATACCAATCGCTGGTCGTATCCATTAAATCTACATTAGCTAAATCACCTCCATCACATGGGTCTTCTGGGTCCGTACCATTAGATGTCTCTGTGCCATTATCTTCGCCATCACCATCACAATCTGCCAATAACCAATCACCTGTCTGTGGACCTGTTATACTTCCTGCATTGAAATCACATGGGTCGCTAGGGTCTGTAACATCTGCTATCTCATCTCCATTAGTCACACCATCACCATCACAATCAGCTAATAGATAATCTCCACTTGGTGTTAAACTTATATCTGATGCATTGAAATCACATGGGTCGTTAGGGTCAGTGCCGTCTGGACCTGGAGTGCCATCAGGGTCTACTTCTGTACCGTTTGGTACACCGTCACCATCACAATCGGCTACATACCAATCGCTGGTCGTATCCATTAAGTCTACATTAGCTAAATTACCTCCATCACATGGGTCATATGGATCTGTTCCATTAGCAGTCTCTGTACCATTATCTTCGCCATCACCATCACAGTCTTCAGCTTGCCATATAAGATTAGATGTATCTTCGTCTCCTGTTATTCCATTATCTACACAAGGATTATTTGGATCAGGGTCCATATTATTAGGAGTACCATCACCATCACAATCTGCTGTACCTAATCCATTACAAGGATCAAACGTTACCGTTACCGTTGCTGGATTTGATACATTACCCTCATCATCGGCTACCGTATAAGTAATCGGTGTTGGGTCGCTAGTGAATGTTGGCTCTGGCGTGAACACTATCTCGCCAGCTGGAGTCGTCGTCCATGTCCCTTCGCCTGGTACTGTTAATGTACTTGGGTCACCATCACCGTCTGCATCCGTTGGGTCAATAACTATTGTTGTCGGGTCTACTACATCACCATCTGTATCATTGACTGTTACAGCTACACTTACTGGACTGCCTGTCGTATTGCCTGTACTGGTATCATCTACCGCTACTGGTACATAATCTATTGTGATGGTTGCTTCATTTGAAACATTTCCATCATTATCATCTATCGTATAATTTACCGGTGTTGGGTCTTGCGTAAAACCTGCTTCTGGTGCAAAACTTACTGCGCCTGTTACTGGATTCACTTCCCAAACACCCTCGCCTGGTACCGTAAAGCCTATAACATCACCATCACCATCTAAAACAACCATAGTCTCACCGCCTGGTAATACTAAACTTACACTCGTTGGGTCTAAACTACCATCTGGATCCGCATCTACCCCATTACCATTATCTGCTATAACATCTACTGATACAGTAGCTCCTGGGGTGTTTGCTAAACTAGCATCATCCTGAGCTACTGGTGGCTGGGCGTCATACGCTACCGTTACTGTTGCCTCATTAGATGTGTTGCCATCATTATCATCTATTGTATAGGTAATTGGTGTTGGACTACCTGTAAAGCCTGGCTCTGGTGTGAACACTATCTCGCCGGCTGGAGTCGTCGTCCATGTCCCTTCGCCTGGTACTGTTAATGTACTTGGGTCACCATCACCGTCTGCATCCGTTGGGTCAATAACGATACTCGTTGGGTCTAATGTCCCATCTGGGTCATTATCATTGCCGATAACATTAACCGTTACTGGCATATTGGTCATATTACCGGTACTGGTATCATCTACAGCTACTGGTGGTTGTGGCGTAAACGTTACCGTCACCGTTGCTGGATTTGATACATTACCCTCATCATCGGCTACCGTATAAGTAATCGGTGTTGGGTCGCTAGTGAATGTTGGCTCTGGCGTGAACACTATCTCGCCAGCTGGAGTCGTCGTCCATGTCCCTTCGCCTGGTACTGTTAATGTACTTGGGTCACCATCACCGTCTGCATCCGTTGGGTCAATAACTATTGTTGTCGGGTCTACTACATCGCCATCTGTATCATTGCCTGTTACAGCTACACTTACTGGACTGCCTGTCGTATTGCCTGTACTGGTATCATCTACCGCTACTGGTACATAATCTATTGTGATGGTTGCTTCATTTGAAACATTTCCATCATTATCATCTATCGTATAATTTACCGGTGTTGGGTCTTGCGTAAAACCTGATTCTGGTGCAAAACTTACTGCGCCTGTTACGGGATTGACTTCCCAAACACCCTCGCCTGGTACCGTAAAGCCTATAACATCACCTTCACCATCTAAAACAACCATAGTCTCACCGCCTGGTAATACTAAACTTACACTCGTTGGGTCTAAACTACCATCTGGGTCCGCATCTACCCCATTACCATTATCTGCTATAACATCTACTGATACAGTAGCTCCTGGAGTGTTGGCTAAACTAGCATCATCCTGAGCTACTGGTGGAATAGGTAACTCGATAAGTATAGTAGCTACTGCGGTATCACAAATTGTTTGATTAGGGGCATTTAAGCAAATCTGATAGGTTACATTATATGTACCTGCTGGAGTTCCTGGTGGAATAGTTATGACTCCATTGTTTCCTATTGTAGTTCCTGCTGGTAAACCGTCTAAATCAGTTATAGAAATATTATTGTTAATATTACTATTGTTAGCATTGACTCCATTACTCTGATCTCTACCATTACCGTTATTTGCGAAAACACTAGGCAAAGTACCTCCTGTTGTACTATCAATAGGATTTGATGTAAAATCATCATCAATGGCATCAATTGATACTACTACAATATTTACTGTTGCTGTATCGCATACAGTTTGGTTTGGTGCATTTAAACAAATCTGATATGTTACAGTGTAACTTCCTGCTGGTGCTCCAACTGGTATATTTATCGTCCCATCTGAATTTATGGTTACTCCTGATAACCCTCCATTGTTAGTGATGCTAATATTATCATTTATATTAGCATCTGATGCAGGAATTCCGTTACTGATATCTGTTCCATTACCATTATCATCAAATACACTAGCTGTTGTTCCTCCTACTGCTGCATCTATTGGTGATGCACTAAAATCATCATTGTTAGCTAAAATTGTTGGTGTAGCAGCAACAACTATTGATACTTCTGCCGTGTCACAAATACTACTGTCTGCTTCTAAACAAATCGTGTACTCAACTGTATATGAGCCTGGTGTTGAACCTGCCGGAATATCAATTGTTCCATCTGTGTTAATTGAAACACCTGTCAAACCACCATTATTAGAAATCGTTATGGTGCCATCATCTATTAAGGCGTCCGTTGCAGGTGTTGTGCCATCTGCATCATCATTTGTGAAAACGGTTGCTGTTGTTCCGCCTGCTGTTGCATCTATTGGTGAAGCACTAAAATCATCATTATTTGCTGTAATTGTAGGACCACATCCAGCATCTGCAAGAGTTATTGTATCTCCTGAAACATTATTACAATCAGGATTAGCGGCATAACGCACGGCTATCGTGTACACACCTGGACCTGGCGTAAATACATTAGAACTTTGCCAAGGTCCAGCAGCACCATTAATACTATATTCTAAAGCTCCTCCTCCGTTATCTATAGCATTTACAGTAACACTACCTGTATTAGATGGACAAGTTGGCTGAGCAGCTGTAGTAGTTAATTCAATCGTAGGCGGTGGTGTTAAGAAAAATGGGTCATAAACAATAAATACTTTACCGTCACCACCATCTCCTCCGCCTGACGGTGCACCAGTTTGGGTTAAGCGAACTCCAAATATTGGCACATTAGGTCCTACAAATGCCGTTAATGGATAAATCGCTGCTTCAATAGACTGACCATTGTCGTTAACTTCTCCTGTACTGATATATGTAACTGGACCATCAGCACCACCTACACGATTAATAGGTCTCGGAACACCTATAAGATTGCCTGAGGCATCAATGGCCTGAACTTCCATGGTATTATTACCTCCACGTTCTGTGATAATTACATATCTATTAGATGCTGCATTTATATTATTATTAAATCTAAAATTAACATAATCTGTAGGAAGTATATTTCCGTCATTTCTGAAATAAAAGTTTAGATTACGACTTGTATTTGCAGCAATTAATTCTGGGTCAAATATGGTTGGACCATCAGTTATGTTTGCCCCATCAATACCATTTTCTATCATTCTTTGACTTCCTGCCGATGGATTTCCATAGGAGTAATCCACAAAGTCTGGGACTAATAATTCTGTGAATGGATTAGGCTCTCCACCTATTGTAATACTATTAAACTGTTTTGTTGCATCATTAGGGTCTGAACTTGGCGAATCACCCAAATCTGTAATATTGAAAGTCACATCTCCTGCAGTTAAAGGTGCTGTTGGTGCCCCAGGAGGAATTACATCAGGGCAGTTAACATCACTACACTCAAAAGGTGCGTTTACAGCTGTTGCATTTGTGAATGTACAAGCAGCGTCATCTGAAAACACCGCAGTCAATGATATTGTTTCTCCGTTTGCTGGTAAGGATACATCGTCAAACACATGGGATGTTGAGCTATCTAAAGAACCTACTGCTACTATTGCTACTGTAAGACCTGTATTGTTATTAACTATATCTAACGTGCCTGCTGCTACTGGATTGGTAAAATTTACTGTTATATCTGCAGTAAATACATCATCAGTAATATCTCCAGGTGTTGCGTTAACATCTACACAGACAGTTTCATCCGAACTCGTAATAGCTGTTATAGAGCATGGAGGTACTATACAAGCCAATGCATCCGTATCATCGGTAACTGCAGGAGCATTACCAGGGTAAGTCGCAGCTGCATCTGCCACAGTACCATCTGCATTAATTCCGCCATTAGCTATCGTTAGTGGCTCTGCATTAGTGTTTCCTGGGTTAAAAACACCACCATCACCTCCATCGGCATTAGCATCATTATAGGCTTCGTTAGCATCTGAACAGCCGTCTCCGTCTGAATCTAAATCAAAATAGTCAAAAATACCATCACCGTCAGTGTCGATAGGATTAGGTTGTATTTGCGTACAAGTAGTTGCAGGATAGCCACCTACTGGTGGTGCAGTAGCAAAACAATAATCTCTAGAACTTAAAGATCCTGCAAATGTTAAGTTAAAGCTGGAGACTTGACCATAATACCAAGTAAATAAATCTTGAGAATTGTTATTACTTACAAACGTTGTAGTTCCATTTCCATTATCAGTTATTGATGGACTGCCTTGCTGAAAAGCGTATCCTATTAATAAAGATTGTTCTAATATAACACCTTCGTTCAAATCAAAGTCATCCATGTTCAACCCAAAATTTATGGTCACTGGATTTGATGTATTCGCTTCAAAAAATTCAAAAGAAAAGATATCATTTGGATCGGCATCATTTATGGCGAAACCATTATCACCAGAACAATCAGCATTTCCAGGAGGATTAAATGAATATCCTGTAGCATTAACAGAAGTTATAATCATATCTATTAAGGTACCATCTGGTGTAGAACCAATATCCTCAAATAACATTGTTCCGCCTAAAGCTCCATTATTATTTACAGTTGCATTGGCGGCTATAAAATCATATTCAGGAAATACTCCTGTATCGTCGAAGACAGGACACGCAAAGACTTGTCCTTCATCGATGTCTGTGATGCCATCATTATCATCATCTAAATCGCAAACATTATTTATACCATCTGCATCTGGGTCGTTTGCTGTTACAGTTCCAGGAATTGCCCCATCCGTGCAAGGGTCTGGCGGAGGGCTTACTGTTAAAACACCAGATCTAACCTCATTGATACAAACATTTGCATCGTGAGTTATTTCTAAAATATAGGTTGTACCATCCAATGCAGCGGACGTTATAATATCTAAGGACTGCGTATCTGTACCAGTATAAACGGCATCGTCACTTAGTGCATTTCCTGGTGCTATGCTACCTATATACCATTGGTAATTAAGACCGGAGTCTGCATTACCTGGCGTACCATATATCGGTGTACCTGATGAATAGCTCGTCGCGCTATCTGCTGTTGTTGTGACAGTAAACGTAGCTGTATCTCCTTCTACCACAGTTTGATTACCCGGCTCTGAAGGTGCAATAGTTACCTGAGTAGCTAATGTTTCATTTCCTGTAGTGCCATTGTAACCACCCGTTGCATTGGTTCCTGTGACCTGACCATCTGTATTATAACTATATGGCGCTTCTCCTAAGATACCATCATTATCTGAATCACTTCCACCAGATTCAACAACATCATTACATCCATCATTATCACTGTCTGAGTCCAAGTAATCGAAGATTCCGTCACCATCAGTATCTATGGAACAAAAAGTTGGCTGAATGTACCTTATCGATGATGCTGCTATATGCCTGTATCTTATTTCAATTCGGCTTACTTTATCAGGAAAAAAGAAAACTATCGAACCTACTGGATCACTAGACGGATCATTTCCATTAACATTTCCATTAATTGATAAATTTTCTTGAAATTCATTTCCAGTTTGAATAATTCGACTACCAACACTTGAGATACCTTCGACCGTCAAATCATAAAGCACATTATTTTCGTCATAAACATTTATTTCATAATTCTCATTTTCATCAAAATCAGTGATTTTAAAACTTAATTTTCCGACTGGATTTGTAAATGTTGTAATTAAAGTACCTTCGAAATTACCACCACCAGTCCTTTGCAACCTTATTGCACTTCCATTTGAGCCTGCTGTATAACCATAAATCTGTCCTGTTCCTGAAACGGAAGTGATATTATATCTTACATTAGTTCCATTTAAAGGAAACTCATCGCCATCATTAACAGGAAAACCAGTTCCACTCACACCAATTGTACCGGCAATATTTGTATTATTATTACATCCTTCTTGATTATCTAAAATACCGTCGTTATCATTGTCTAAATCTGTTGCATCAGGAACACCATCCATATCAGAATCAGGTACAAATACGGTATAAGAAAGTCCCTCTAGTACTATACCGAATGGATCTGTCGAGCCATTTGTTGTATCTTCTGCAATATCATCGTAAGTAAATGTTATTTGAGAAAAAGGCGAAGTGCTAGAAATAGTTAGTTGTCCGCCTGCATCTGCTTGTGCAGAATTATCGTCAGGTGCATAAACTGTGTTTGCAGGAATAGTAGCTGCTGTGAAAGAACCGCTAGCTGCGTTTGTCGTTGTTGTTGTTAATTGAGTGAAATTTGCATCACCTAACACTTCACTACCATCGTTTACATAAGATAAACTAATTGTTCCTGCATTAACTGAAAAATTATTAAGACCTTCAAAACCTCTATCGCCGGGAGCGATATCGTTATTATTGAAAAAGCCCAAATCAAGAGTTACTGAAGAAATACTTACTGGAATACCTGATGTTGCATCTACGAATGAGATAGTGTAATTTACATCACCATTTACCACTCCCGGAGCAGGTCCGTTATGGCCGAGGCGATATCCAACGCCCAAAGCATCCGTTCCTTGTCCGTTGGCCGAGGTTAACACCACCTCAACATTATCATCTGGGGCATCAGCGGAATTAAAAACTGCAGGTGAACTCGTTCCTGCACCGAGTTGTGATGCTGTTATTGTCTGTCCAAAACTAACAAACGCCATTAAAACAATTAATAGCGTCGCTAGGTAATACTGTTTAAAACCAAGTAAGACTGTAATAAAATTACTGAAATTTGTTTTCAATACGGAAGGAATGGTAGTTTTTCCCATAATTATTATTGGTTGTTTTTCTTAAAATGATGTTGGCATAGTAATTTACATTCAAAACTGTTTTGACCGAAGGAAAAGTCAGTGAATACAGTATTTGAGAAGGTGTGTAATGATAAAGAAATCATTATAAAATTCTAAAAAGAACCATACAATCCTGCTAAAGCTGGTGTAATGATTAAATATTAATAGCTTTTTGTTAAACAAAATATGTCATAAGAACGTCACTTCAAATTAACATATTTTAACATCAGAAATTTAGCAAAAATTAATTGTATATTGTTGTAGGAATTATTCTATTCTTTTTTTAATCGATAAAACACGCATATTGTCGTTTAAATACAATACTCAATTACTTACAATAAAGCCTTATCTTTTAATGATATTACGTCATAGGAAGTTTTGTTTAAAGGATAAACTAAAAAAATGTATCAGTTTACAGTTAAAACAATATTTTTGTGCTCTGCAAATTTTAGACTAAATGAGTTTCTTATCAGAAATACAAAGACGCCGAACATTTGGGATTATTTCCCATCCAGACGCTGGTAAAACAACGCTGACAGAAAAATTACTTTTATTTGGCGGAGCCATACAAGAAGCTGGTGCTGTAAAAAGCAATAAAATAAAAAAAGGCGCTACTAGTGACTTTATGGAGATAGAGCGCCAGCGTGGTATTTCTGTTGCTACGTCTGTTTTAGCTTTTGAATATAATGGTATAAAAATAAACATACTAGATACGCCTGGGCATAAAGATTTTGCTGAAGATACCTTTAGAACCTTAACCGCGGTCGATAGTGTTATTGTTGTTATTGATGTAGCAAAAGGTGTTGAGGAACAAACAGAAAAATTGGTAGAAGTTTGCCGTATGCGTAACATACCGATGCTTGTTTTTATAAATAAATTAGACCGAGAAGGTAAAGATGCTTTTGATTTACTAGATGAAGTTGAGCAAAAACTTGGTCTAACAGTTTGCCCGTTAAGTTTTCCTATAGGTATGGGTTACGACTTTAAAGGGATATATAATTTGTGGGAAAAAAACGTAAATATTTTTACTGGAGACCCTAAAAAAGACATTGAAGACACTGTAGAAATTAACGATTTAAACTCGCCAGAACTCGAAAAATTAGTTGGAGAAAAGCATGCTAATGATTTACGTGATAATATTGAATTAGTTAATGGTATTTATCCAGAATTTAATAAGGAGGATTACTTAAAAGGAATACAACAACCTGTATTTTTTGGCTCTGCCTTGAATAATTTTGGAGTACGAGAATTACTTGATTGTTTTGTGGAAATTGCACCAAAACCAAGGCCAAAACAAAGTGAAGAACGACTGGTTAAGCCAGAAGAAAAGGATTTTTCAGGATTTGTATTTAAAATTCATGCAAATATGGATCCTAATCATCGTAATCGTCTAGCCTTTGTTAAAATTGTATCAGGTGAATTTCACCGTAACAACCCATATCTACATGTTCGTAATGGCAAAAAGATGAAATTTTCTAGTCCTAATGCATTTTTTGCAGAGAAAAAAGAAATTGTAGATGTATCGTATCCTGGAGATATTGTTGGACTACAAGATAGTGGTAATTTTAAAATTGGAGATACGCTAACTGAAGGTGAAATCCTTAATTATAAGGGAATTCCTAGCTTTTCTCCTGAACATTTTAGGTATATTAATAATGCTGACCCAATGAAGTCTAAACAGCTGTACAAGGGTATAGACCAACTTATGGATGAAGGTGTTGCACAATTATTTACTCTAGAACTTAATGGACGAAAAGTGATTGGTACCGTTGGTGCCCTGCAGTATGAAGTAATTCAGTACCGATTAGAACATGAGTATGGTGCTAAATGTACTTACGAAAACCTTAATGTCCATAAGGCTTGTTGGGTTGACCCCGAAGATACAAAAAGCGAAGAATTTAAAGATTTTAAGCGTGTAAAACAGCGTTTTTTGGCCAAAGATAAAAGTGGACAATTGGTATTTTTAGCAGATTCTATGTTTACCTTACAAATGACTGAACAAAAATATCCTAATATTAAATTTCATTACACCTCTGAATTTGATTAAAATTCCTAAAAATTAGGAAAAACTTATTTTTAAGCGATTTAAGCAATTTTTTATTTGAATACAGTAAATCACAATAACAAAAAATAAAAAAGCATCCTAGAAGATTTCTAGGATGCTTTTTTAATAGTTTAAATTTATAGCTAAATATTATAACTATAGAAAACAGCTATGTTTCTATTTTAAAAATTATGCTTGGCCTGTTGGTCCAAAATTAATTGGAACTTGAGGTTGCTCATAATCTTTAATAGCACCATGAGCATTTTCGAAACGCTTTACATTTTCGCTTAGCGCTTTTACCAAACGCTTAGCATGTTGAGGCGTGAGTATAATACGCGATTTTACTTTACTCTTTGGCGTACCTGGCATAATGTTTACAAAATCTATGACGAACTCAGATACGGAGTGGTTAATTATTGCCAAGTTAGAATATGTACCTTGAGCTACTTGCTCATCTAATTCTATATTAATTTGTCCCTGTTTTGGTTGCTTCTTATTATCTGCCATTTTTAATTGGTTTAAGTTTCCGTGAAAACGGAAATCTAATTGTTTGATTTCTTTTGTAAATATACCGACTCACTCGTGAAAAACCTTGTTCTCCATACATTTTGTTTTATACATAACAAAACACTCGAACTGACATCTGTAGGTATAGAAAAAGCCTTCAAACTATAAAAGTAAGAAGGCTTTAAATTATATTCTCATTATCTTCGAGATAAGAGTCACTACTAGTTGTAGTTCATCTCTTCTTTCTGCTTCATCATTTCATCAAATTCCGATTTAGATCCTACAATGATATTATCGTACTCTCTAACACCTGTACCAGCAGGAATTCTATGTCCAACAATTACATTTTCCTTAAGACCTTCTAAGTTGTCTACTTTACCGTTTACAGCGGCTTCGTTAAGTACTTTAGTCGTCTCTTGGAACGATGCTGCTGAGATAAACGACTTAGTCTGTAAAGATGCTCTCGTAATACCTTGTAAGATAGGAGTTGCTGTAGCTGGACTAGCATCGCGAGCTGTAACTAATTGCTTATCTTCTCTTCGAAGGATTGAATTCTCATCTCTTAACTGACGTGTCGTAACAATCTGTCCTGATTTTAAGTTCTCAGATTCTCCAGCGTCCTCAACGACTTTCATTCCGAAAATCTTATCGTTTTCTTCGATGAAATCTGATTTATGAACTAATTGGTTTTCTAAGAAAATGGTATCACCAGAATCTATGATTCTTACTTTACGCATCATTTGTCTAACAACAACTTCGAAATGCTTATCGTTAATCTTCACCCCTTGTAAACGGTAAACTTCTTGTACCTCGTTCACCAAGTACTGTTGTACCGCAGAAGGACCTTTGATGTTTAAGATGTCGTTCGGTGTTATAGAACCATCAGATAAAGGCATACCCGCTTTTACATAATCGTTTTCTTGTACAAGAATCTGGTTAGATAACTTTACTAAGTATTTCTTAACCTCACCTAATTTAGACTCGATTATAATCTCACGATTACCACGTTTAATCTTACCAAATGATACCACACCATCAATTTCTGTAACTACGGCTGGGTTAGAAGGATTACGTGCTTCGAATAACTCTGTTACACGAGGAAGACCACCAGTAATATCACCTGCTTTAGCAGATTTACGAGGTATCTTAACTAAGATTTTACCGATGTCTATTTTCTCACCATCGTCAATCATAATGTGTGCACCTACTGGTAAGTTGTAAGAACGGATAGTTTCACCTTTCTTATCTTCTATCAGTAATGTTGGGATTAATTTCTTGTTTCTAGATTCTGAAATTACTTTCTCTTGGAAACCTGTTTGTTCATCAATCTCAACTTGATAAGTTACACCTTGCTCGATGTTTTCATATTTTACTTTACCAGCAAATTCCGAAATAATTACACCGTTATATGGATCCCACTGACAAACCACATCGCCTTTCTTAAGTTTAGCGCCTGGCTTCACATAAATGAAAGAACCATAAGGTATGTTGTTTGTACTTAGTACGATTCCTGTTTTTGCATCTGTTAACTTTAATTCTGAGGTACGAGAGATTACTACATCTACTTCATTTCCTTCGTTATCTTTAGTCTTAACAGTTTTAAGGTCTTCAATTTCAGCAACACCATCAAACTTAGCTATTAACTTGTTCTCTTCAGAAATGTTACCAGCAATACCACCTACGTGGAATGTACGAAGTGTTAATTGTGTACCAGGCTCACCAATAGACTGTGCAGCTACAACACCAACAGCTTCTCCTCGTTGAACCATTTTACCTGTTGCAAGGTTACGTCCGTAACACTTCACACAGATACCTTTTTTAGCCTCACAAGTTAATGGCGAACGTACTTCGATAGTTTCTACTGGAGAATCACCAATTTTCTTAGCAATAGCATCATCAATATGTGCACCTGCTTCTACTAATAATTCTTCAGTTAATGGGTTGTAAACATCGTTTACAGATGTACGACCTACAATTCTAGCCTCTAACTTCTCTACAACTTCTTCGTTCTTCTTCAATGCAGAAACTTCGATACCTCTTAACGTACCGCAATCTTCTTCGTATACAATTACATCTTGTGAAACATCTACTAAACGACGTGTTAAGTAACCAGCATCTGCTGTCTTAAGAGCGGTATCTGCAAGACCTTTACGAGCACCGTGCGTTGAGATAAAATATTCTAAAATTGAAAGACCTTCTTTAAAGTTCGAAAGAATTGGATTTTCAATAATTTCTCCACCACCTGCATTAGATTTTTTAGGTTTTGCCATTAATCCACGCATACCAGTTAACTGACGAATCTGCTCCTTAGATCCACGAGCACCAGAATCTAACATCATAAATACCGAGTTAAATCCTTGCTGATCCTCACGGATACGCTTCATAGATAACTCTGTTAATTCTGCATTTGTAGATGTCCAAATATCAATAACTTGGTTATAACGTTCGTTATTGGTGATAAGACCCATATTATAGTTACCCATAATACCATCTACTTGCTTGTTAGCAGCATCAATCATTCCATGCTTTTCTTGTGGAATAATGATATCTCCTAAACTAAATGATAATCCACCTTGGAAGGCAAATTTATATCCTAAAGTCTTGATTTCATCAAGGAATTCTGCTGTTTCAGGAACTGAAGTTGCTTTAAGAATTCCGTGGATAATATCTCTTAACGACTTTTTAGTTAATACCTCATTAATATAACCTGCTGCTTCTGGTACTTTTTCGTTGAAAAGTACACGTCCTACAGTAGTCTCTATAATTTGAGTTGTTAACTCTCCTTCTTCGTTAAAATCTTTTGTACGTACTTTAATCCCTGCATTAAGGTCTACTTTTTTCTCATTGTAAGCAATTGTTACTTCTTCTGGAGAATAGAACGTTAAGCCTTCACCTTTAACCGTATAATCTTTGTCAGTTTTTCTATGCTTGGTCATGTAGTAAAGACCAAGTACCATATCCTGAGAAGGTACCGTTACTGGCGAACCATTTGCTGGATTTAAGATATTATGAGAAGCCAACATTAATAATTGTGCTTCCAAAATCGCTTCTGGTCCTAGTGGTAAATGCACCGCCATCTGATCACCATCGAAATCGGCATTAAAAGCCGTACACACTAATGGATGTAACTGTATTGCTTTACCTTCGATAAGCTTTGGTTGGAATGCTTGAATACCTAATCTGTGAAGCGTAGGCGCACGGTTTAGTAATACTGGATGTCCTTTAAGAACATTCTCTAAGATATCCCAAACTACAGGCTCTTTTCTATCTATAATCTTTTTAGCAGACTTTACTGTTTTTACAATTCCTCTTTCGATTAACTTACGAATGATGAATGGCTTGTAAAGCTCAGCTGCCATATTTTTTGGTAAACCGCACTCAAATAACTTTAATTCTGGTCCAACAACAATTACCGAACGTGCAGAATAATCAACACGCTTACCTAATAGGTTCTGACGGAAACGTCCTTGCTTACCTTTAAGTGAATCTGAAAGAGACTTTAATGGTCTGTTTGAATCCGTTTTAACTGCAGAAGACTTACGTGTATTATCGAATAAAGAATCTACTGACTCTTGAAGCATACGCTTCTCGTTACGTAAAATTACTTCTGGTGCTTTTATCTCAACTAATCGCTTTAAACGGTTGTTACGGATAATTACACGACGGTAAAGATCATTTAAATCTGAAGTTGCAAAACGTCCACCATCTAGAGGTACTAAAGGTCTCAATTCTGGTGGAATTACAGGAATAGCCTTCATAATCATCCACTCTGGCTTATTCTCTCTGTTTAAGTTAGAATCTCTAAACGCTTCAACAACTTGAAGACGTTTTAAAGCTTCTGTTTTACGTTGCTTTGATGTTTCGTTATTTGCCTTGTGACGTAAGTCGTAAGACAACTGATCTAAATCGATGCGCGCTAAAATATCTATAAGACATTCTGCACCCATCTTAGCAATAAATTTGTTTGGATCTGAATCTTCTAAATACTGATTTTCTTGAGGAATAGTCTCTAAAATGTTTAGGTACTCTTCTTCTGTTAAGAAATCCATTTTTTGCAATGGTTCTCCTTCTGCATTCATAGCAATACCAGGCTGAATTACTACGTAACGTTCGTAGTAAATAATCATATCTAATTTCTTAGAAGGTAATCCTAATAAATATCCAATTTTATTTGGTAATGAACGGAAGTACCAGATATGCGCAACTGGTACAACTAAGTTAATATGCCCAACGCGATCTCTACGTACTTTCTTCTCTGTTACTTCTACACCACAACGGTCACAAACAATACCTTTGTAGCGAATCCTTTTATATTTACCACAAGCACATTCAAAATCCTTAACAGGACCAAAAATTCGCTCGCAAAACAAACCATCACGTTCAGGTTTGTGAGTTCGATAATTAATAGTTTCTGGCTTTAATACCTCTCCACGAGATGCTGCTAAAACAGACTCAGGTGATGCTAAACCAATAGAAATTTTATTAAACTTCTGTACTGTATTCTTATCTTGTTTTCTTGCCATTTTATTTATGGTATTCAGCACATAATTTCGGTCTTTAAAAGACTGAAATTATACACCTAAGTTTTACTCTTCTAATCTAATATCTAATCCTAATCCTTTCAATTCGTGCATTAATACGTTGAAAGATTCAGGTAGTCCTGGCTCTGGCATTGGCTCACCTTTTACGATAGCTTCGTAAGTTTTAGCTCTACCAATTACATCATCTGATTTAACAGTTAAAATTTCACGTAATGTACTTGACGCACCGTATGCTTCAAGTGCCCAAACTTCCATCTCACCAAAACGCTGACCCCCAAACTGTGCTTTACCACCTAATGGCTGCTGCGTAATTAATGAGTAAGGACCTATAGAACGTGCATGCATCTTATCGTCAATCATGTGACCTAGCTTAATCATGTAAATCACACCTACTGTTGCAGGTTGATCGAAACGATCACCAGTTCCACCATCATATAAATAAGTATGACCAAAACGTGGTACGCCAGCTTCATCTGTAAATCCGTTAATTTGGTCTAGAGTAGCACCATCAAAAATTGGCGTCGCATACGTACGTCCTAATTTTTGACCTGCCCAACCTAATACCGTTTCATAAATCTGACCGATATTCATACGAGATGGTACACCAAGCGGATTTAATACAATATCTACAGGAGTTCCATCTTCTAGGAATGGCATATCTTCTTGACGAACAATACGTGCGACAATACCTTTGTTACCGTGACGACCTGCCATTTTATCACCTACTTTAAGCTTACGTTTCTTAGCGATGTAAACTTTAGCTAATTTGATAATACCTGCTGGTAATTCGTCACCTACAGAGATTGTAAATTTCTCACGACGTAAAGATCCTTGAAGGTCATTTTCTTTAATCTTATAGTTGTGGATTAAGTCTGCAACTAACTCGTTAGTTTCGTCATCAGTAGTCCACTTACCAGATGTTAAATGTGTATAATCATCAACAGCATTTAACATCTTTAAGGTATATTTCTTTCCTTTAGGGATAATTTCTTCACCTAAATCATTGTAAATACCTTGAGCTGTTTTTCCGTTAACTATAACAAATAACTTCTCAACTAAAACGTTTTTAAGATCATCGAAACGCTTATCGTAAGCATCTTCTAACTTCTCGATATCCTCCTTATCTTGAGCTCTCTTACGTTTATCTTTTATAGCTCTAGCAAATAACTTCTTGTCAATTACAACACCATTAAGTGATGGTGAGGCTTTTAAAGACGCATCTTTTACATCTCCTGCTTTATCACCGAAGATGGCACGTAAAAGTTTTTCTTCTGGAGTTGGATCTGACTCACCTTTTGGTGTAATCTTTCCAATTAATATATCTCCTGGTTTGATTTCTGCACCAACGCGAATCATACCGTTTTCATCTAAATCTTTGGTAGCTTCTTCAGAAACGTTAGGGATATCATTAGTTAACTCTTCGTTACCTAATTTGGTATCTCTTACCTCTAAAGAATACTCATCGATATGGATTGAAGTAAATATATCGTCACGAACTACTTTTTCTGAAATTACAATCGCATCCTCGAAGTTATAACCTTTCCATGGCATGAAGGCTACCTTCATGTTACGTCCAAGTGCTAACTCTCCTTTTTGGGTTGCATAACCTTCACAAAGTACTTGACCTTTAGAAACTTTATCTCCTTTCTTAACGATAGGCTTTAAGTTTATAGACGTACCTTGATTTGTTTTTCTGAATTTAACTAAAGGATATTCTTTGGTATCACTATCAAAGCTTACCATTGCCTCTTCTTTAGTGCGTTCGTATTTAATAACTATTTTTTCAGCATCTACATACTCAACAGTTCCATCGCCTTCAGCATTAATTAATACTCTAGAGTCTGATGCTACTTGACGCTCTAATCCTGTACCTACAATTGGTGCTTCAGGACGTAATAATGGAACGGCCTGACGCATCATGTTAGACCCCATTAATGCACGGTTAGCATCATCATGCTCTAAGAAAGGAATTAAAGATGCTGATATAGAAGCAATTTGATTAGGTGCAACATCTGTGTAATTTATTTGAGTAGGTTCTACTACTGGGAAATCACCTTCTTGACGTGCAATTACCTTATCATGAGTTACTTTTCCCTTAGCATCAACCTCGATAGTTGCTTGAGCAATCATCATGTCTTCCTCTTCTTCAGCACTTAAATAAGTTGGCGTATTCTTGATATCTACAACACCGTTATCAACTTTACGGTAAGGCGTTTCAATAAATCCCATTGAATTCACTTTTGCATATACCGATAATGAAGAAATTAGACCAATGTTTGGTCCTTCTGGTGTCTCAATAGGACATAAACGCCCATAATGTGTATAGTGAACATCACGAACCTCGAAACCTGCTCTTTCTCTTGATAAACCACCAGGTCCAAGAGCTGATAAACGACGTTTGTGTGTAATCTCTGCTAATGGATTGGTTTGATCCATAAACTGAGATAATTGGTTTGTACCAAAGAAAGAATTAATAACAGAAGACAAGGTCTTAGCATTAATTAAATCAATCGGGGTAAACACTTCGTTATCACGAACGTTCATACGCTCACGAATTGTACGTGCCATACGTGCTAAACCAACACCAAACTGAGATGATAACTGCTCACCTACAGTACGTACACGACGGTTAGATAAGTGATCAATATCATCAATCTCCGCTTTAGAGTTGATAAGCTCAATTAAATATTTAATGATGGTAATGATATCTACTTTGGTAAGTACTTGCTTATCCATTCCGATATCTAAACCTAATTTTTTATTCATTCTGTAACGACCTACTTCACCTAATGAGTAACGTTGGTCAGAGAAGAATAACTTGTCAATAATACCTCGCGCTGTTTCCTCATCTGGCGGCTCAGCATTACGTAATTGACGGTAGATGTGCTCAACAGCTTCTTTTTCAGAGTTTGTTGGATCTTTCTGTAATGTATTATGAATAATTGCGTAATCTCCTTGTTGTCCGCTTTCTTTATGAAGAAGAATAGTCTTCACTCCAGCTTCAAGGATTTCTTCAATATTATCTTTGTCTATAATTGTATCACGATCAAGAACAATTTCGTTACGCTCAATAGATACTACTTCACCTGTATCTTCATCAACGAAATCTTCGTGCCATGTGTTAAGTACACGTGCCGCAAGTTTACGACCGATAACTTTCTTTAATCCAGATTTAGAAACTTTCACTTCTTCTGCAAGATCAAATATTTCAAGAATATCTTTATCTCTTTCAAAACCAATAGCTCTAAATAAGGTTGTAACAGGGAGTTTTTTCTTTCTGTCAATATAAGCGTACATAACGCTGTTAATATCAGTAGCAAATTCTATCCAAGATCCTTTAAAAGGAATTACTCTTGCTGAATATAATTTAGTACCATTTGCATGGAATGACTGGCTAAAGAATACACCAGGTGATCTATGCAGCTGAGACACAACAACTCGTTCTGCTCCATTAATACAGAAGGTACCGCTAGGTGTCATGTAAGGAATTGTTCCTAAGTATACATCTTGAACAATAGTCTCGAAGTCCTCGTGTTCAGGATCTGTACAATACAATTTCAAACGTGCTTTAAGTGGCACACTGTATGTTAGTCCTCTTTCTATACATTCTTCGATTGAATACCTTGGAGGATCTATAAAATAATCCAAGAATTCTAATACGAATTGGTTTCTTGTGTCGGTAATTGGAAAGTTTTCCATGAAGGTGTTGTAAAGCCCTTCATTACCTCTTTGATCAGATTTTGTCTCTAATTGGAAAAAATCCTGAAAGGATTTTATCTGAATATCTAAGAAATCTGGATACTCAGTTCTGTTTACAATAGAGGAGAAATTTAATCTTTCAGCTTGTTTTGCTAACATCGATGAACGCGTTTTTGATTAAAAATAATGTAATAAAGTGTACATACTATTTATATACACAAAATGGTCTAGGCGTTATCCCGCAACTTTTTGCGGGATAAACCTAAACCGTGTCTTGTAGGTATTTGCTAAGCTTACTTAAGCTCAACCTCTGCACCTGCTTCTTCTAAAGATGCTTTTAAAGCTTCTGCTTCATCTTTAGCGATGCCTTCTTTGATAGCGCTTGGTGCGTCATCAACTAAGCCTTTAGCTTCTTTTAATCCTAAACCAGTTAATTCTTTAACTAATTTTACTACTGCTAGTTTAGAACCACCAGCTGCTTTAAGGATTACATCGAATTCTGACTTTTCTTCTGCAGCTTCTCCACCAGCAGCAGCGCCACCAGCAGCAACAGCTACTGCAGCAGCAGCAGGCTCGATACCATATTCTTCTTTTAAAATATCAGCTAATTCATTAACCTCTTTTACAGTTAAATTAACTAATTGTTCTGCGAAATCTTTTAAATCTGCCATTTTTCTATCGTTTTAATAAGTGTGTTTTTATTTTAATTTTTAAGTGCGTACTCGCTAATTTATCCTTCTTTTTCGGATAATGTTTTTAAGATGCCTGCTAATGCTCCACCACTAGATTTAAGTGCTGAAATAACATTCTTAGCAGGAGATTGTAACAATCCAATAACCTCACCAAGTAATTCTTCTCTTGATTTGATTTCTACTAAGGCATCTAATTGGTCGTCTCCTATGTAAATAGACTCTTCAATGAAAGCACCTTTTAACAAAGGTTTTTCAGACTTTTTACGAAAAGCTTTAATCACTTTAGCAGGCCCGTTACCTGTTTCTGAGTACATTACAGAAGTGTTACCTTTTAAAGTTGATGGTAAGTCTCCAAAATCTTTATCTGAAGCTTCCATCGCCTTTTCTAATAATGTATTCTTTACAACAGCAAGGCTTACGTTAGCTTTAAAACATGCTCTACGTAAATTCGAAGTATCAACTGCGTTTAATCCAGAAATATCAGTTAAATAGATATTTGTATTATCGGCTAATTGAGCAGTTAACTCTTCAATTACTAGGGATTTTTCTTCTCTTGTCATAATATTCTAAGTTTAACTACTATCCTATTTTTGTATCAATTGCTATACTTGGACTCATAGTACTTGACATGTAAATACTTTTTACATAGGTACCTTTCGCCGCAGTTGGTTTTAATTTCATTAAAGTTGTTAATAACTCATTAGCGTTACCAACCAATTTATCAGCACTAAATGATGCTTTACCTATTGGTGCGTGAACGATACCTGTTTTATCTACTTTAAAATCAATTTTACCAGCTTTAACTTCGCTAACAGCTTTTGCGACGTCCATAGTTACTGTTCCTGTCTTAGGGTTTGGCATAAGACCTCTTGGTCCTAACACTCTACCTAATGGTCCTAACTTACCCATAATGCTTGGCATAGTGACGATAACGTCAACATCTGTCCAACCTTCTTTTATTTTTTGTAAGTACTCATCTAATCCAACATAGTCCGCACCCGCTGCTTTAGCTTCGTCTTCTTTATCTGGAGTTACTAATGCAAGAACCTTCATGTCTTTACCTGTACCGTGTGGTAATGAAACTACACCACGTACCATTTGATTTGCTTTACGCGGATCTACGCCTAATCTTACGGCTAAATCTACTGAGGCATCAAACTTTGTATATGTGATTTCTTTAAGTAAAGCTGAAGCTTCTTCAATAGAGTAAAGTTTGTTTTTATCAACTTTAGCTCTAGCTTCTTTTTGCTTTTTTGTTAATCTTGCCATTTCAAAAATTTTAGTTTGGAGCTTCTCCTCCTTTAACTGTGATACCCATCGATCTTGCTGTACCAGCTACCATTTTCATAGCCGATTCAATCTCAAATGCATTTAAATCTTGCATTTTGTCTTCTGCAATTGCTTTCACTTGATCCCAAGTTACTTTTGCTACTTTACGTCGGTTTGGTTCTCCAGATCCCTTCTTTACTTTGGCCGCTTCTAATAATTGTACTGCTGCTGGTGGAGTCTTGATTACAAATTCAAATGATTTGTCTTTGTAAACAGAGATGACCACAGGTAAAACTTTACCTGGCTTATCTTGAGTTCTAGCATTAAACTGCTTACAGAACTCCATGATATTAACTCCAGCGGCACCTAAAGCGGGTCCAACCGGTGGCGATGGATTCGCTGCACCTCCCCGAACTTGTAATTTAACTACTTTGTCTAGTTCTTTTGCCATTTTAATTAAAATTGTGCACTCAATTTAAATTGGAAGCCTAAATCTTGTGCGATATATAATGTAACAATTATTATACTTTTTCTACTTGCATATAGCTTAGCTCTAATGGTGTTTTTCTTCCAAAAATCTTTACCATTACTTCAAGCTTACGCTTTTCTTCATTTATCTTTTCAATAGTACCGTCAAAACCATTGAAAGGTCCATCGATAACTTTTACAGTCTCACCGATTGTAAATGGTATAGCTACATTAGCATCAGCTTCTAATGCCAATTCATCTACTTTACCTAACATACGGTTAACCTCTGATTGTCTTAATGGCACAGGATCACCGCCTTTTGTTTCCCCTAGAAAACCAATAACATTAGTAATTGATTTTATTATATGAGGTACTTCTCCGCTAAGATTAGCCTGTATCATAATGTAACCTGGAAAATAAACACGTTCTTTATTTATCTTCTTACCGTTACGTATTTGTATTACTTTTTCAGTAGGTACTAAAACTTGGTCAACATAATCACCTAAACCTAATCGAGAGATTTCATTCTCAATATAAGTTTTGATTTTGTTCTCTTGACCACTTACAGCCCTAACAACATACCACTTTTTATTTCCGCTTTTTTCAGACATATAACTGATGTGTTGTTTTAATTGATTAAGCCAAAGTAAGCTTTGATGAATCTACTAAATACAGTATCAATTCCCCAAATAGCTAAAGAAAATAATATGGAAAAAACCGCTACTACAACAGTTAACCTTTGTGCTTCTGACCAAGGTGTCCATGTTACATTATTCTTAAGCTCTTCGAACGATTCTTTTACGTATGTTATAACTCCTGCCATTTGTTTTTTCTTTAATTGCACGGGTTGAGAGACTCGAACTCCCGACACCTGGTTTTGGAGACCAGTGCTCTACCAACTGAGCTAAACCCGTAAACATAAATCAAGGTATCCCGAAAAAACGGGACACCTTAATTGTATATTTAGCTTTGTATTAGTCTAAAATTTCAGTTACCTGACCAGCACCAACTGTACGTCCACCCTCACGGATAGCGAAACGTAAACCTACGTTCATTGCAATTGGCTGGATTAACTCAACAGTAATCGTTAAGTTATCACCAGGCATAACCATTTCAACTCCATCAGGAAGCGCAATGTTTCCAGTTACGTCAGTTGTACGTACGTAGAACTGTGGACGGTAGTTATTATGGAATGGTGTGTGGCGACCACCTTCTTCTTTCTTAAGGATATAAACCTCAGCTTTGAATTTTTGGTGTGGTGTTACAGAACCTGGAGCAGTAATTACCATACCTCTAGAGATTTGAGTTTTCTCAATACCTCTTAATAAGATACCAGCATTATCACCAGCTTCACCTCTATCTAATATTTGACGGAACATTTCGATACCTGTAATAGTAGAAGTTAACTTCTCAGCACCCATACCAATAATCTCAACAGGATCACCTGTGTTAGCTACACCAGTCTCAATACGACCAGTTGCCACAGTACCACGACCTGTAATAGAGAATACATCTTCGATAGGCATTAAGAAAGGCTTATCCATATCACGTACTGGCTCTTCAATCCAATTATCAACAGCATCCATTAATTCCATTACTGTATCAACCCACTTTTGCTCACCGTTAAGTGCACCTAAAGCAGAACCAGCAATTACAGGACCATTATCACCATCGTACTCATAGAATGATAATAAATCTCTGATTTCCATTTCTACTAATTCTAATAACTCTTCATCATCTACCATATCCACTTTGTTCATGAATACAACGATGCGAGGAATACCTACCTGACGTCCTAAAAGGATGTGCTCACGAGTTTGTGGCATAGGACCATCTGTTGCAGCTACAACTAAGATAGCACCATCCATTTGAGCAGCACCAGTTACCATGTTCTTTACGTAATCGGCGTGACCCGGACAGTCAACGTGAGCGTAGTGACGGTTAGATGTTGCATACTCTACGTGAGATGTATTAATTGTGATACCTCTCTCTTTTTCTTCAGGAGCGTTATCAATTTGATCGAAGTCTTTTGCTTCAGATAAACCTGCATCAGCTAATACTTTAGTAATAGCAGCAGTTAAAGTTGTTTTACCGTGATCTACGTGTCCAATTGTACCTATGTTAAGGTGTGGTTTTGAACGATCGAAAGTTGCCTTTGCCATGTTTAATTTATTTAATCTTAATTTATATTAGTGTTCAATTTTTTAAATACAAAAAAAAGAGCCAATGACGAGATTTGAACTCGTGACCTCTTCCTTACCAAGGAAACGCTCTACCCCTGAGCTACACCGGCGTAAAGAATTTACTTTATTAACCTATATAAAACAGGATAATACTCCTGCTTTTACAGAAATATTATTTTGAGCGGGAGACCGGGTTCGAACCGGCGACATTCAGCTTGGAAGGCTGACGCTCTACCAACTGAGCTACTCCCGCTTTTTATTAATTAAGCCATCTTAATTAATTATCAATAATTAAAAATTTGTGGGGAGAGCAGGATTCGAACCTGCGAAGTTAAAAAACAACAGAGTTACAGTCTGTCCTCGTTGGCCGCTTGAGTATCTCCCCAATCATCAATTTTTAAGGCTGCAAAAATACAGCTTTTTTATTGATATTTCATTCTTTTAAAGAACATTTTTTTTCTTTCAAAAAAAAGAGCCGATGGAGGGACTCGAACCCACGACCTGCTGATTACAAATCAGCTGCTCTAGCCAGCTGAGCTACATCGGCTTTTTTGCACTTTTCATGCTTAAATTTAAGCCATAAAAAAGCCCGCTATTTCTAACGGACTGCAAATGTAATGCTTTATTTTTTTTTTCAAAACATTTTTAAAAAAAAATTACTAGGAATGAGAACGTAATTTTTCTTTCCTCTTTTTTAAACGTCTTTCAAGAGAGGATGCTACTAAATCTGCACCTTCTTCAAAGGACTTAGTATGCTTTTTTACTACAAAGGTATCTCCAGGGACTCTTAACTTAGCTTCGAATATTTTATTCTGCTTATCACTGGTATTTTCAACTTTTAGATACACGTCGGCTTGTATAATCTTATCGTAATAAAGATTTAGCTTTTCGAAACGTTTCTGAATAAAGTTTTTCAACTTTATATCGGCTACAAAATTGATAGATTGCGTGTTTACATCCATAAGCTAATTTGGTTTTAAAGGTTAGTCGATATTTCTTGGGTGAGTTTTGGCATGTACTTTCTTTAATTCTGCTATACTATTATGAGTATAAACCTGTGTTGCTGCTAAACTAGAGTGCCCAAGTAATTCTTTTACTGAATTTATGTCTGCGCCTTCATTGAGTAAATGCGTCGCAAAAGAGTGCCGTAACACATGTGGGCTGCATTTTAACTTTGAAGAAGCTCTACTAAAATACTTATTTATTACTCTATAAACAAGTGTCTCATAGAGTTTTACACCTCTTTTTGTGAGAAAAAGAAAATCTTTATCTTTTATTTCTTGTAATTGAACTCTATAAATTAAATAAGCCTCTAGCGTTTCTACTATTGTGGCTATTAATGGAATGTAGCGCTCTTTGTTACGCTTACCTAAGACCTTAAGCATTCTAGCACGAGTATCAAGGTCTGATATTTTAATATTTATTAGCTCGATACGTCTTATGCCTGTTGCATAAAACAATTCTACCATTAGCTTATCTCTAGCACTTTCAAAATCATTAACATCACTTAAAGTCTCTAGAACATTTTCTAACTCCACTTGAGAAAATGGAACTTGCACTTTCTTTTCAGTCTTTAATGCTTTATGAGTTTTTAGAGGATTGACTTTTACATCTCCAACTTTTATGAGAAACTTGTAATACGAATTGAGAGCAGATACCTTTCTGTTAATACTTCGATTAGAAATATTAGCATCTACCATACTAACTATCCATTGCCGTATAATGTTATAACCAACTTTGACTATTGTTTCAGTA
Source organism: Winogradskyella jejuensis (assembly GCF_900129745.1). GTDB lineage: Bacteria > Bacteroidota > Bacteroidia > Flavobacteriales > Flavobacteriaceae > Winogradskyella > Winogradskyella jejuensis. The sequence continues at coordinate 238,789 of NZ_FQWS01000001.1, forward strand.
TTATAATCTGTTTCTAGAAAATTATGAAAGCTTTCAATATCATTTTTGTACGCCGTAACTGTATGTACCGAATACTTCTTTTCTAACAATAAATAATCTGAAAACTTTTCTAGTGACATTAATAACGAATTGCAATCTTAAAAATAGCCTTTATTTGCTTTAGATAAAAACCACGCATAAAAAAATCCCAATGCATTAAAAATGAATGGGATTTTAATCTCTTTAGTATATTGTTTTATGCTTGTTCTGCGTCTCGCAAACCTTGCACATATTCTGCTTTTTGCAATTGTGCTCTTCGCTCTATTGAAGGCTTTGTGTATTGCTTACGCGCTTGAAGCTCACGTCTTACCCCTGTTCTATTGAACTTGTTTTTGTAACGCTTTAATGCTCTCTCTATATTTTCTCCAGAATTTACTTCTATTTTTAACATAGGTCTTAACCTCCCTTCTTTTAGATTTTGCGGCGCAAATATATAAACAAATTCTACTTTGCAAAAGCAGATGCTATTATTTTAATCTTTAAATAAAGAGGCGCGCTGGGAGAGGTCATCAATCATCTCTTCATCTTCTTCACTTTCGAGAAGTACATTGTAATTTTTCCAGAAGTCTTTGTTATAAGGTTTGGATAAAAAGATATCCATATTCCATGGTTTGTTTTCTAATTCAGATTTTACAATGGCTTTATCGAGAATAATTTCAGAAAATAAAATTTCTTGCACAGTTGAATAGTATCGCTCTTCTCTATTGTACCTATCTATTTCTTTTTGCGTCACTTTTCTATCTGTTTTTAAGCCCACATTAACCAGCTTTGGCGTTTCGTAATAAATATAGTTAGGATACATCTTATCGTTGTACTCAATATAATTAATGACTAGTTTATGGTTAGTCTGGGTGCCGAACAAACGTTTGCTTCGACTCTTTTGCTTATCGGAAGCTGCTACTAATTCATACTCCACCTTTTTTATAGCATAATTATCATAATAGATGTATAACCAACCTTGAGCTTTGTAACCTTCGTTATACATTCCTTTTGTACCAAGTCCTACAAAATCCGCACTTTCATCTATTTTAATTTTATAGATTTTCTTTCCATCATCAACTAAGATGGTGTCTAAGGCAAATTGATGAGTTTTTAAAATATCTTTTCCAAATAGCGCTTTTGAGTCTTGAACATTTCTGAATAAGTTTAGCTTTCCTTGAAATATATTCTGAAGTCCGTTTACACGTCTATCGTTCCACCTTATTGCCTTTACTAGCTGCGAAGTGCTTACGTCATCACGACTAATATCTTGTGCTCTTAATCTGTTACCCTTAGCATTTCTATTTCTGTAGGATACATAGGAAAAAATACTATCTACGTCTCGCAAATCGTAACTCTTACGCATCTCGTCTACATTAACTTTTAGATGCTCTGTACTTTTACTTCCGTAACCAGAATCGTAAACAGTAATAGCACTTTCTATAAGCCATTTAAACTCTAATTTATTTCGTTCTTTATGGCGAAGAAATCCTTTTTGCAGGTATGCAGAATCTGGTAATGTTTCAGGAAGTTTTTCGATAGCTTTGAGAACTATCTCATTGCCTGTAGTTGGTCTTGGGTCTGCAACTATTACAATCTCGTCTAAAGTTGCTACATCTTCTTCTAAAAATACATCTTCAGAACCATCAAACTCGTTGACCAGAACCTTGAAACTCTTAAAACCAATTGAAGATATAACTAGTGTATCGTTTTGATGCTCATTAGGTACCAGAAGCACAAAGCGCCCATCGGAATTACTTACAGTACCTATAGTGGTATTTTTAATATAGATACTTGCATTTTCAATAGGTAGTAATTGTGCAAAATCCACAATCTTACCTTTTACTTCGACTTGAGAGAACCCAAAAAAGGCAGCAAATAAAAAGACTAAAGTAAAATTTAGTTTGAGGCTATTTGAATACATTATAAGTTGATTAATATGTTTTGGTTATAGAATGGCAAATATTATTCCATAAAGTATAAAACTCCAAAACTAACCAATTATTTTATGTAACTGGCTTATAATCTTTATTATCAATTACCATTTTAGCAATTATTTCTCTAAGTATCTCGGACGTTCCACCACCTATTGGCCCAAGACGACTATCTCTGGCCATGCGTGCTAATGGATATTCTTCCATATAACCATAACCTCCTAAAAACTGAAGGCATTGATAGATAACGTCGTCTGCCATTTTTGTAGATTGCAATTTAGACATCGTGGCCTCTTTAACCACATAATCTCCCATATCTAAACGTTTTGCAACATAATAGTTGAACTGCTTACAAATTTCCATTTGCGTTTCGCAATCTGCATAGGTATGTCTTAAAGCCTGAAACTTGTCGATGGTTCTTCCAAAAGCTGTACGCTCCGACATATATTGTTTTGCATATTCTAAAGCATATTCTGCTCTTGCATGCGCATTTATTCCCATAATGAGTCGCTCTAATGCGAAGTGCTGCATAATGTAAGGAAAACCTTCATTTTCTTCTCCCATTAAATTTTCTACTGGAATGATTACATTATCAAATGCAATTTCTCCCGTATCTGAAGCTCGCCAACCCAACTTATCTAGTTTTGTTGCCGATACTCCAGGTGTATCTCTGTCTATCACAAAAATGCTTATGCCTTTATTACCTAATTCTGGTTTAGTTTTAGCGGCCACAATTAAATAGTCACTGTAAACACCGTTAGTAATAAATGTCTTTGAACCATTAATTACATAAGTATTATCCTTTTTAACTGCTGTAGTGCCCATACCCGCAACATCACTACCACCAAAAGGCTCAGTAATACATAAACAACCAATTTTGTCGCCTAAAGCACTTGGCGTTAAATATTTTTCTTTTTGCTCATGATTACCTTCTTTATTAAGATGTGTCATAGCTAAATAAGCATGCGCCCAAATGGCAGCAGAAAAACCACCTGAATTAATGCGCTGCATCTCTTCTAGTAGAATAACAGTATAAAATAAGTCTAAATCTAATCCACCGTAAGCTTCAGGAGTTGCAAGACCAAAGTAACCCATGTCTCCAAACTTCTTCCAGATGAAACGTTCTATATGACCAGTTTCTTCCCATTTTTCAATATGAGGAACGACCTCTTTATGAAGAAAATCTCTAATACTTTCTCTAAACAAATCATGTTCTTCCGTGAAATATAATTTTGACATTTTTTAGCAATTTTATTACAGAAACAAATATAATCTAATAATCTGTAATTTTTTTACTGGAAAATGTTCAACTTTTGTTAAATCCTCAATTCTAGAGAATCCTTCTCTCAATGTCCTTTCCTCTATTATGCTGTTTGCTATTTCGTAATCTATATGCGGGATGGTAACTAGCTCATCTCTAGTCGCTGTATTTAAATTAAAGGTCTTAATTTCCCGAGGTGTTTTTACAGCAAACTGCTCTTTAATTCGGTCTATAACTTCTGGTGATAATCCCCAAATTTGAGTGAGTTCTACTTCAGATACAAAACCGCCTTGTCGTTCTCTGTACTTTATAATATTAGCTGATAGCTTTTCTCCTACACCGTAAACCTTTTGAAGTTGGCTTGCACTTGCGACATTCAAATCTAATTTTTGGGCAAAAGTTTTTGGAGTATTTAAGTTTGAATATGAGCTGCTATAAACTTTATGTTTTGAGTTGGTTAACCATTCAGGGAACTTGAAGTATGGAGATATTTTAAAAAGTAAAGAATCTGAAACTTTTGTGACCTCCTGAAACTGCTTTGCTGAGTTTATCCATTGGTCTTTAGCTCTGAATCTAAACAGTCGGTCAATTTCTTCATTAGACATTCCTAAAGTATACCCCTTATAGTCTGTTATAAAATTTGGATTAAAAGGATAAATCTTAGGTTTCTTTTCTTCAAGAGCAACCTTACGTAAAGAATCAACTTCAGCTCTATATATTTCAAATTCAGCCTCACTAGGCGTGTTGATTTCATCAGAAGAAAAGTCGAAAAAGAAATAAATGCACTGCGCAATTACAATGAGAATAACCAATAAAAAAATCCCACTCCGTTTTTGTTTAGAAAACTTTAAGTGGGATTTCATATCAATTATGATTTTTTAAGCTTTTCCTGCCTTTATAGCATCCATATATTTTTTCAATTCCTCTTTTACTTTCGGTGCTAAAAGTATTAAACCAACCATGTTTGGAACCATCATAGCAAATACCATGGCATCGGAGAATCCAATGACTGAACCCAGACTTGCCGCTGCACCAATCACTACGAAAATACAGAAGATTACTTTATAAGTATATTCGGTTTTTTTTGATCTTCCAAAGAGATACGACCATCCTTGAAAACCATAGTAAGACCATGAAATCATTGAGCTAAATGCAAATAATACTACTGCAACAGTTAATACATAAGGGAACCATGAGATTGAAGATTCAAATGCACTAGACGTTAATAAAATAGCTTGTGCATCATTAGCTGGTGGATTTAAAGGGTCGACAAATCCTGTAATGATTAACACTAAAGCTGTCATTGTACAAACAACAACTGTATCTATAAACGGTTCTAAAAGAGCAACCATACCTTCACTTGCAGCATACTTTGTTTTTACTGCGGAGTGTGCAATAGAAGCTGAACCAATACCTGCTTCGTTAGAAAAAGCTGCACGTCTAAATCCTTGAATCAAAACACCAACTGCGCCACCAGCAATCCCTTCTGGACTAAATGCGCCGTTCCAAATCGCAGAAAATGCACTTCCAATCATATTGTACTTTGCGAAAATAACAAAGAGTGAGGCTGCCACATAAATGGCCACCATAAATGGTACAATTTTATCAGTAACCTTGGCAATTGATTTTATTCCTCCAATAATTACAATACCAACCAGTATTGCCATTACAAGTCCAAATGCCCATCCGTATCCATTTAAGAATGATTGTTCTCCACCAGTTATATTTTCTACAAGTTGAAATGCTTGATTAACTTGAAACATATTTCCACCACCGAAGGAACCTCCTATAACAAAAATAGCAAACAAGACAGCAAGAATTTTACCTAAACCGCCCATACCTTTTGATTTAAGCCCTTTTGTTAGATAATACATTGGACCACCATAAACAGTTCCGTCTGCTTCTATATCTCTATATTTTACACCTAAAGTACATTCTACAAATTTTGAAGCCATTCCTAAGAATCCAGCAATAATCATCCAAAATGTGGCACCGGCGCCACCAATAGAAACGGCAATAGCCACTCCTGCAATATTTCCCAATCCAACCGTAGCAGATAAAGCTGCGGTTAAAGCCTGGAAGTGACTCACTTCACCCTCGTGATTTTCGATTTTTATAGTTTCTATAGCATCACCTCCTGGAGTAGAATCTCCTGCTACTGCTAATTCACCTTCAGATTTGTCTAAATCATCATACTTACCTCTTACAATATTTATTGAAGTAAAAAAACCCTTGAAATTTATAAAATTGAAATAAATTGTAAAGTATACCGCTCCTAAGATTAATGGAAATAAAACCCAATAAACACTTACTGTATCAGAAAACGGTATTTGATAAAATATAGCTTCAACAAACCAACCAGTAGCTGCTCCAAATTTTTCATCAATTATTTGGTCAATGCCTCTTTCGGCATCTTGTGCAAAATTTAATAATGGTAATAAAAGTGCAAAAATGCAAAGAAGAGATTTCTTCATAAGTATAGTGTTAGTTAGTATTTTTTTTAAGTAGCCGACAAGATGCTAAAAAAAATTGAAATTTTAAAGCTATAGACGTTAAAATGGAATTAAAGACTACCCAATATTGAATTCAGAATTTAGTTTTTGTATCTGTTCTGGACGCCCTAATACCACAATTTTTGACCCTGAGATTAGTTTTGTATCAGCCTCAGGATTAACTGTGTAATCACCTTTTCCATCTTTAAAACCAATAACGGTACAACCTGTTTTTTTTCGTAAATCTAATTCTCTAATGGTTTTGGTTGTTGATGCATCATATAATTGCTCAACTTTTACTTCTTCAATATTAATATTACGCTCTCCTACGATACCTAGATTGTCAATAAATTCTATTAAATCTGGAATTACAACTAATGAGGCCATGTGGTCTCCTCCAATTCTATCTGGTAAAATTACATTATTTGCTCCTGCCAATTTTAACTTATTGTATGATGTTTCTTGTGAAGCGCGGCTAATTATTTTCAATTCTGAATTGAGCTGTCTAGCCGATAAGACGACAAAAAGATTATCTGCATCTTCTGGTAAAGCGGATATCAAAGTTTTAGCACGTTTTACACCTGCCTCTAGTAATGTATCATCTTCATTGGCATTGCCGTGAACAAAGGACAAATCATCTTCTTGAAATCGCTCGATAATTTCTTTATCACGTTCAATAATTACAAAAGGCTTATTGTAAGCCTGAAGTTTCTTTGCGGCTTGTTTACCATTTCGTCCGTAACCACATATAATAATATGGTCAGACATATTTTCAATCCTCTTCTGCATCTTACGTTGTTTTATATCTTCAAAATTATTTTTACTTAATATGTATTCTGTTATTATAGAAATGGCATAACCCACAATAACTACACTAGCTAGAATTAAAAAAATTGTAAATATTTTAGATTGTGTATCCAATGGATTAACCTCTGCAAATCCAACTGTAGTAATGGTTATTACCGTCATGTAAATGGCATCGACCAAAGCATATCCCGATATAAATATGTAACCCAATACTCCAATAAACATAAGTATTACAAGCATAATCAATGCCGTATATATTTTGGATCTAAATAATTTTAATAGTGGATTTCCCATAAACTATAAGTCGAAAACTGAGCTCCTTTTTGTGTATATAATGTCTTTTATTCGCATCCAAAATGCTAGAAACAAATAGACGGCAAAACCAAATCCTAATGTTACAAAAGTGAGATACATAAAGGACGTACGTACAATCTTGGCACGAATACCTAAACGATCTGCTATACGTTGGCACACATAGTAACCTCGCTTCTGAAAGTATAATAAAAGCTTATAAAAAAGATTCATACCGCAAGTTATCTATTTTTTGAGATTAATTGACTCCCAATTGCACATTGTAAGCATTTATTTTTATCACAATATTCTGTTTTTAGTTGAATTAAGCTTTGAGAGGTCATTGCTGTTTTAGAAACTTGTCTCAAACTCAAAAACTTATCAACTATACTATTCTTTTCAACAGAGATTGACTTTATTAAACTGAATAAAACATCATCATCTCGATTACCTATAGATTTTGAATGACTAAACTTAATGGGTAAAATTGTATTAATCAAAAGTAAATCAATAAATGATTTACTTAATGATTTTTTTAGCTTTTTAGAAGATTTTGAAAACGTATAATGCGACTCCCAAAACTCTGAAGTATCAACATTTAGCAACTCATAATAATCTTCTTTGGTTTTAAGCGTCATTAGCTTTGAAAACAAATTTTGCTCCGTAGAATACAGCTTAGCAAATTGTGACAAACGTATTGTTGGAAAATTTAGCGGTCTCAATCTAAAGAATTGCAAAGGTATCACTCCGAGATTATCTAATTGAAATTTTTGTTTTAGATATTGATACCGTTTTTGTGAATCTATATAATATAGTTCTTGAATCTCTTCTTCTAATAAACCGGCTTGCCCAAAAAATAAAGCCTCTAAATCTAGAACATCGTGACGTATTTTTCTAACAACAGAAAAATCAATCGAATTAGCTAGACTTAAGAAGGCTTCTCCATTGACCTTGAGTCCAAAGTTTTTGCAAAGCATTTTAAAAAGCACAGCTTCCCAATCGTTTTTAGATATTTTAAGTAGCTGATGTAATTCTTTAGATTTTCGTTCTAAGCGTTCTATATAGAGTCGCTCTAACCAATTCTGAAATTTAAACTCATCAACCGAGTTAAAATCGGTTTCACAATTAATCCATGCCTGAGATTGCATGAGTGTTGTATAATTATGAAGTAAATCTTTATCTACATAATTCTTTAACTCTAAAGTTGGAATTGCGGTGTTATCTTTTCTGAATATTTCAGTATCGTGCTCCCAAACTACATGAAGAATCACATTATCATAAGCCTTATCTGTTTCATGATTATGGACGTACCAATCTGAAGACTTAACATGTATCTCTACATTACCAGCCCATTTCTGATTTGCGATAATCAATTGTGCATTAAAAAAATCTGGACCCGCATTTAAGTTATGCTGACCAAGATAAATTAACTTTAAAGGCTCACCATTAACGGTTAGCAGGTCAGTTATTGTAAACCGTTTGTATTTCCATATAAAATGAAGAAAATCTTCTTGCATACTCTAAAATAAAAAATCCTGAGCAATACTCAGGATTTAATTTTAAACTATACGTTTTACAACGCACTTATAATATCGTGCTTTGTAATGATGTGGTGTTTTCCGTTTCCTAAATCTACCAGGACTGCATTATTATCTTTATTAATGAGCTTTGATAGGTCTTCTATCTTAGTATTTTTATTAACTACAGGATAAGGAGCACCCATAACCTCTTTTATTGGTAAATCTGAAATATTTTTATCCTCAACATAACGTCTAAATACATCTGTTTCGTCAACTGCGCCAACAAAACCTGAGATGTCTTCTACTGGAATTTGAGAGATTTTATATTTTTTCATACGCTCTATGGCATGTGAAACTAGTTCCTCTGTTTTTACGGTAACCAAAGGCTTATCTACATGATCTTTAATCAGGTCTGCTGCAACTGTGATTTCATCTTCTATAAAACCACGCTCACGCATCCAATCGTCATTGAACATTTTACCAACATAACGGCTACCGTGATCATGGTATAGTACTACTACAACATCATCAGGACCAAAGTGCTCTTTTAATTGTAACACGCCTTTAATAGCTGCTCCAGCAGAGTTTCCTAAAAACATCCCTTCTTCTTTAGCTAATTTTTGGGTGTATACCGCAGCATCTTTATCAGTTACTTTTGTAAAACCGTCAATAACATCAAAATTTACATTTGCTGGTAAGATATCTTCACCAATACCTTCTGTGATGTATGAGTAGATTTCGTTTTCGTCAAAAATTCCTGTTTCATGATACTTCTTAAATACAGAACCGTAAGTATCTACTCCCCAAACTTTAATATTAGGATTTTTCATTTTTAGATAACTCCCAACACCAGAAATTGTTCCTCCTGTACCAACACCAACAACAAAATGAGTCACTTTTCCATCAGTTTGTTCCCAAATTTCTGGACCTGTAGATAGAAAATGTGCTTTACAGTTACTTGGATTATCATATTGATTTACATACCATGAATTTGGCGTTTCTTCTGCCAAGCGTTTAGAAACAGAATAATAACTGCGTGGGTCTGTTGGCTCCACATCTGTAGGACAAACAACAACCTCAGCACCAACGGCTCTTAGGATATCCATCTTCTCTTTAGACTGCTTGTCGCTTAATACAAATACGCATTTGTAACCTTTGATAATAGCAGCTAAGGCTAATCCCATTCCTGTATTACCAGAAGTTCCTTCAATGATGGTTCCACCAGGTTTTAATCTCCCATCTGCTTCTGCATCTTCAATCATCTGAAGGGCCATTCTATCTTTTACTGAGTTACCTGGGTTAAAAGTTTCGTATTTAGCCAAAACTAAACATGGTAATTCTTCCACCAACTTGTTCATTTTTACCATTGGTGTGTTACCAATAGTTCCTAATATATTTTCTGCGTAGTCCATAATCTTATTTTGCGGTGCAAAGGTACGCTAAAAGTTAAAAAGCAAAAGTTAAATGAATATTATGTTTTAATCGAAACGAATAGCTTTAACTGGCGATATTTTGGAAATGATTACTGATGGAATTAGTAGCATTAATAGACAAACCACAAAAGTTCCAAAATTGAGTAATAAAATGTAGTCTAAGCTAACATATACTGGAGCTTCACTGACATAATACGTATCTGGATTAAGCGGAAATAATTTAAAATATTTTTGAGCAAATAATAATCCTAAGCCAATAACATTACCCCATAACAATCCTAAACCAATGAGATAAGAGGCATTGTATAAAAACACTTTACGCACTGACCAATTGGCTGTTCCTAATGCTTTTAATATTCCTATCATTTGCGTACGCTCAAGGATAAGTACCAATAAGGCAGTAATCATGTTAATGCCCGCTACTAATATCATTATGGCAATGATACCGTAAGTATTGTTATCAAAAATTTTTATCCATTCAAAAATTGAACTGTACTTTTTGGTAATTGTTGTAGATTTCATCAACGATGGAATCTCTCTGTAGACCAACTCGCCAGTTTCTTCAATTTTGGAAAAATCTTCAATAAAAATCTCGAAAGCCCCAACTTGGTCTTCATCCCATTTATTGATGCGCTGTACATGCCTAATATCAGCGATACAGAATTTTTCATCTAACTCTTGAAATCCTGAATTGTAAATCCCAACGATTTTAAAGTTGATAATACGCGGCGGACGTTCTAAGTTTTCGCCAAACAAGGTTTGGAACGTATCATCAATTTTGAATCCCAAACGATTTGCTAAGTATCTTGAAACTAGAATTTCATTATTTAATTTTTGAGTAAAATCTGGCAAACGCCCATCGATTAAAAACTCTTCAAAATAGTTCCAATTATAGTCTCTTCCAACGCCTTTAATAACTACACCTTCAAAATCTGTTTCAGTTCTTATAACCGTAAATTTATTTGCGGTTCCTTGGATATGAGTTATTCCTTTAACCGATTTAAATTCAGGATAAAACTCTTGATTTAAAGATATAGGTACTTGAGATTCGTCGGAAGAATTACTGTCGTAATTATCAATAATTATGTGCCCGTTGAAGGCCACCACTTTGTCTCTAATTTTTTGTTGTAAACCTAATCCCGTAGCTATGGCAATAAGCATTACCACAATACCAATGGCAATAGCGGCAATTCCAATTTTAATTATTGGTGCCGAAACACTACTTTTATACGTTTTACTACCAATTATACGTTTGGCTATAAACAACTCGAAATTCAAAATCTGCTATGGGCTTTAAGATGTTCAAAAATACAGTTTTATTTAAGATAACTATTGGGATTCTTTTGATAGTTGCTGGTTGCGGAAATGGAAAGAAGATAGAAGCTGGTAGTATTGAGAAGGAAGCTAAAAGCGAAAAGACTGAAATTATAGTTGGCGCCAACCAAACCGAACTCTACTTACCAATCTTAAAAGGAAAGCGTGTTGGTGTTGTGGCAAATCAGACTTCAGTGATATTTCATGATGAAGTTGAATTATCCATGAATGTTAAATCAAGCACTTTAAATATTCACGACGATATAAAAGCAAAGGTAATTCCGAATACTCATTTAGTCGATTCGCTGCTGAATTCAAACATAAACATCACCAAAGTATTCTCACCAGAACACGGTTTTAGAGGAAAAGCGGATGCGGGCGAACATGTAGAAGATGGCATGGATAAAAAAACAGGGTTGCCTATTTTTTCGCTTCATGGGAAAAATAAAAAACCTACAGCAGAACAGTTGAAGGATTTAGATATTGTAGTTTTTGATATTCAAGATGTTGGCGTACGGTTCTATACATATATCTCCACATTGCATTATGTCATGGAAGCCTGCGCTGAGCAGAACATTCCTGTTCTAGTTTTAGACCGCCCAAATCCTAATGGCTCATATATTGATGGTCCAACTTTAGAAAAAGAATACAGTAGCTTTTTAGGCATGCACACCATTCCATTAGTACATGGTATGACTATAGGAGAATATGCGCAAATGATTAATGGTGAAGGTTGGTTGAAAAATAAAATTAAAGCTAGTCTAACTGTGATTCCTGTCAAAAATTACAACACTCAAATGAGCTATAGTTTACCTATTAGACCTTCTCCAAATTTACCAAATGACCAATCGATAAAATTATACCCAAGCCTTGGTTTATTTGAAGGCACTAACATTAACGCTGGTCGCGGCACGGAATTTCAGTTTCAACGTTATGGTGCTCCGTTTTTAGATAGAAATCATTATCAACTCAACTATAAACCAGAACCTAATTTTGGCTCTAAATACCCTAAGCATAAAGGTGAGGTTTGTTATGGCGAAGATTTATCAAATGTGCAAATTGAAAGAGGATTCACGCTTAAATATGTTATTGATGCTTACAATAGCTCTATAGATAAAACTAAGTTTTTTAATACTGATAATTTTACCAAGCATGCAGGCACAGCTAAATTACAACAACAAATAGAAGCTGGTTTATCAGAAAACGAAATAAGACAAACCTGGAAAAAAGATTTGGAAGATTTTGATAAAATGCGACAACCGTATTTAATCTACAGCAGATAAGGTTTTCACAATTGGTTTTGGAAACTCCTTTTCTACTTCAACCACAAATACAATCTTTAAAGGAGATTGAATCGCGACTAAGACATTACGGCCTTTTTTTAGCTTATTAAGCGGTAGCTTATAAGAGTTACTATCTACTCTAACTTTAATATCCTCATCATTAGAGTTATTAGCCGTGTATAGATAATTGATTTTCTTATCGCTTCTGAGTACCAGTGTATCCTTACTCTTATTAAAGTCATGATACAATCCAGCTGCTTGGATGTTTTTATTCTTGTAAATGGTGGCTTTACCTTTTTGAGCAAAAGATATATTAGCAAATCCTAAGCACAGGATTGCTATGATAATGTGGGGGAATATTTTCATTTGGACCATTAAGTTAAACGTTACGTCTAAGCTCAACAGAATTAATTAATCATGCTCAATATACGTGTAGGAGTAAAAATTAGATGTTTTTTTCGTTAAAATGACTAATTACTTCGATTATAAAATTGACAGAAAAATACGTCAATAGCACCAAATCAATACATCTAACTGAAAATCAATAATCTAAATTAAAAATCTATCAAACTTCAGAATCTGCAGATAAGGTTGGCTTTTCGTAAGGTTGAAAAGGTTGCTTTAGCAATTGAGAAATATTTGTATTTTTTGCTTCATCAGGAAAAACATCTACGCCGTAAACCAGCTTTTCTCTTTCCATATACATATATGTTCCAAATAAGCGGTCCCAAACCGAAAATATATTCCCATAATTAGAATCTGTATAAGGCAACCTATAGTGGTGATGAATTTTATGCATATCTGGCGATATCAAAACATAGCTTATAGCTTTATCTACAGTCTTTGGCAATTTAATATTTGCATGTGTAAACTGAGTAAATAAAAGAGACATAGCCTGATATAACATGACTATAGCTATTGGCGTACCAACTACAAAAACGCCAAATAATGTAAAGGTAAATCGAATAACACTTTCTATTGGGTGATGTCTATTAGCCGTAGTTGTATCTACTTTATGGTCTGTATGATGTACCAAATGCACCATCCATAAGGGCTTGACCTTGTGCTCTACAAAATGTGCTAAATATGCTCCAAAAAAATCGAGTAAGAGTACACCAAGGAGCACATATAACCATAATGGCATTTCTGGCAGCCAATTAATAACTCCAAAATCGTTTGCTTTTACCCAATCCGCAGACCATAGTAGTAAAAAAGCTAAGCCAAAATTAATAACGATAGTCGTTAGTGTAAAAAAGAAGTTTGGTATGGCATGTTTCCACTTTTTATAATCAAATCTAAATAATGGTACAGCACCTTCTAAAAGCCAAAATAAGGTAATACCTGAAACCAAAAGCAAACTTCTATGCGAAGATGGTATAGTTTCAAAATAATTATAGATTGCTTCCATATTATCTTTCGTATTCTGATGTTTCTATAGTCTCTATAACGCCATTTTCTCTTTCTACGTAAGTTCTTAACTTAAATGTTGTTTCTGTTAGTTCTATAATTTCGGTTACTGCATCGATTTGTTCAAAATCATTAGTTGAAATATCGGTACCATCTATAATTAACTCCGAAGTTAATCGATTTGCAGTGTAAAAATCACCATTTACAACATAAGTTCCTGTGTATTTGTAGACATCTACTGCTGAGTCATTACAGTCTGCAGAGCCAGAAAAGAAACTTTCGTATGTTCCATCTTGATTAAGTTGTAAACTATTGTATTGTTGGCAAAGTCCAACTCTAAACCATTTCCCGTAGAGTAAGCTTAAATCAAAGCTAGAAGCGTCATCATCGCTAGAGCAGTTAAACAAGGTAAAAACTACTAGTGTCACTAATACAATTCTTTTAATCATCTGTTTATATTTACAATGAGTTGTGTTTGTTTCAAATTTAATAAAGAAATAGAACTCTCAAGTGGTTGAAACTTTTCTTTATCGTTAAGAAGTCTATAAGCCGTGTAATACAAAAAGGTGACTAAAGGTTGGTTGACTTTTTCTATTTGAGATTCTTCTATTTTTTTTAGCCGTCGTAAAACTTTCCGAGAGCGGTTTTTTATCAAATCTTGCTTTAGCTTAGTAAGCTCTACACGCTGAAGTAAAGTATTCTTATCAGACGCTTCTTCTGCCATTAAAAATGCTTCAGATTCAGCAAAATAAATATCTGAAAGTTTTAAAATTTCCGAACGTACGTTTTCGTTAACCAAAAGACTAAAATCTACATATTTTGAAGCCAAATAAAAAGAGGTATAGAAATCTTTCTTAAGCTTATAATTCATCAACTCTTGTTTGATGTAAGAAGTTTCAAAACCATACTTAGCAATAAACTTATCTAAATTCAATAGTTCGGTGTATGCACCTGATGTCCCTAAAATATTTCCGTTAACATCCAGAATTTTTAGTGTATCATCATTAAACTTATCTATGTAACTCTGAGGTCTTTTACCTTCTATCTCGTAAAACAAATCTGCATAAGACTCATCTCCTACAACTACAGGAACAAAATATTGCCAAAGCAACTCATTGAGCTGAGGCGTTTCAAAAAGGTTATCGATTACGACATTTCTCCCTCTTTCATCTTTAAGCAAAACAGGCAAAGGGTATTTCGTAGCACCTTCCCAAACCATGAGTATCATTTTGTCTTGACTACGCGCCTGAATTTTTGCAATAGGCAAAGACTCAACCCAAGGAATTGTTTCTTGTGCATACCCATTTAGAAAAACCAAAAAAAGACACAGCATAAGACTTATTTTCTTCATAACTTTTATTTTATTCGCGCTTTCATAGCCTCAACAATATTATAAGCTGCAGGACAAATAGCCACGTTCTTTAAAGTAAGATTAGATATTTGCTGAAACTTTTTTCTATCTGTATGCGGGAATTCTCTACAAGCTTTTGGCCGAACTTCATAAATAGAACAGTAATTATCTGCTCCTAAAAATGTGCATGGAACAGATTGCAACACATAATCATTTTCTTCGTCTAACCTCAAAAATTGTTCCGTAAACTGATGCGGCTTCATTTTAAAATGCTTTGCAATTCTAGTAATATCCTTATCAGTAAATAAAGGTCCTGTAGTTTTACAGCAATTAGCGCACTCTAGACAGTCTGTTTTTTTAAACTCCGCTTCATGCAATTCCTGCATGATGTAATCTAACTGCTTTGGTGGTTTCTTCTTTAGCTTGGTGAAAAACGTCTTGTTTTCCTTATGCTTATCTTTGGCTAGTTTTGAAAGATTATTGATTTGGTCTTGCATACAGTAAATATAATGAGAATGAGATGCTGAATCAAGCACCTGGCAACAAAAAAACATGGAAAAAGACATCTTTGGAAAAGCATTATTAGATCATCAATCGGGAAATTATTCTGAAGACATTATCACTTGGACCAATATCTCCGATAAAGACGAATTACCACTACCCTATTTATTTAGAGATTATTCTGAAATGCCTAAGTTGGAACAAAAGGCACTACAGCTCACTAAAGGAAAAGTGCTCGATGTTGGTTGTGGTTCTGGTAGTCATACTTTGTATTTACAAGATAAAGGATTTAAAGTGAAAGGTATTGACAGCTCAAAGGGTGCTATTGAAGTGGCTAAGCAAAGAGGTGTTTTAAATGCTGAATGTGTCTCGCTTTTAGATTATTCTAAAGAACAATTCGACACGATATTACTTTTAATGAATGGTACAGGTATCTTTCAAGAAGTGCAACAAGTAGCATCATATTTGAAGCATTTAAAATCGCTTTTAAAACCAAACGGGCAAATACTCATCGACTCGTCTGATATAAAATACATGTACGAAGACGAGGATGGCGGTACGTGGATAGATTTAAGTGGCCGTTATTATGGCGAATTGGATTATTACCTCAGCTATAAAGGTGAAGAAGAGACACCTATGAAGTGGCTTTATCTGGATTTTGAAATGCTAAAAACAGCTTGCCAAACTGTTGGATTCCATTGCGAAAAAGTAATTGACGGTAAACATTTTGATTATTTGGCGAGGATATATTAAAGTATAAAGTAATTAGTTGTAATTCACTAACACTTTACACTTATTACTATATACTCTAAAATAATCTACTGTTTCTCACCTGCTACATAAGTCCCAACAACTTTAGTTTCAGGAATAGCCTTTGTTTCAACTGACATGATATCTTTATCAAGAATAATAAAATCGGCAAATTTCCCAACTTCGATGCTCCCTTTTTCGTTTTCTTCAAAATTTGAGTAGGCTGCCCAAATGGTCATTCCACGTAAAGCTTCTTCTCTGCTTAACGCATTTTCCATTTGAAAACCACCTTCAGGATATTGCTCTAAATCTTGTCTCGCCACGGCAGCATAAAACGTTAGCATTGGGTTGACACGCTCCACAGGAAAGTCTGTACCTAAAGCAACTTTTCCATATTGTTTTAGTAAATCTTTAAAAGCGTAAGCACCTTTCATACGTTTTTCTCCTATTCTATCTTCTGCCCAATACATATCGCTCGTTGCATGTGTTGGCTGTACTGAAGGAATAATATCATTAAACTTTGGGAAATCTTCTTGAGAAACCACTTGTGCGTGTTCTATTTTCCAACGACGATTTGGCTTTCCTTTTAAAACGGCTTTGTAAGTATCTAAAACGGCATGGTTTGCAGAATCACCAATGGCATGTGTATTCATTTGGTATTCGGAATTTGCAATGCGTTGCGCCGTTTCTCTCAAGGTTTTAATATCGTTAACCAACAATCCAAAATGTCCTGGTTTATCACTATATGGGTCACGCATCATAGCACCACGAGAACCCAAAGCACCATCGGCATAAAATTTAAACGAACGCACATTTAAATAATCGGTTTTTACAATGCCTTTATTGATGTAATAATCTAAATTTTTAGGTGTTGCCGACGCCATAGCATAAACACGCATTTTTAAGTCGCCGGCTTGTTGCAAACTGTCTATAAGTTCAATCGCTTCAATGCTTAAACCAGCATCATTTACTGTTGTTAAACCCAAATCAAAACACACGTCTTGCGCATCCAATAAGGCTTGTATCGCTTCTTCTTTTGTAGAAACTGGCCAATGATTCATCACTAGAGATTCTGCATTATCTATAAGCACACCTGTTACTTTTCCGTTTTCTAAAACCACCTCACCACCATCAATCTTACTTTCCACAGTGACGTTTCCTAAATCTAAAGCTGCTTGGTTTGCTAAAATGGCATGACCATCGACACGCGTTAAGGCAATTGGCGTATCTGGAAATAGTTCGTCTAACTTTGCCTTATTTGGAAAACTTTTGTCTTCCCAATCGTTTTGGTCCCAACCACGACCCATAATGTAATCTGCATTTTTTTCTTTTTGAAAATCAACCACGCGCTGCACAACCTCATCGTAGCTCTTGGTGCCCATTAGGTCAACTTGCTGTAAACCAATACCCAAGTTTAGAAAGTGACAATGCGCATCAATTAATCCTGGCGTTACGGTTTGTCCATTAGCATCAACTGTACTTTCTGACTGGTATTTAGAAGTTATCTCTTCAGAAGTACCAACAGCTACAAACTTCCCATCTTTAATAGCAAATGCTTCCGCTTTATTAAAGGCGTCATCAACCGTATAGATATTGGCGTTTGTGATAATTAAATCTGCTTGCTGTTTTTGGTCTTCGCAAGAGAAAATTAATGCGATAGCTAAGAATAGGATTAGTTTTTTCATGAAATTTTAGGTTCAATGCACTTCGACTGCGCTCAGTGTGACA
The DNA here is from genome assembly GCF_900129745.1 of Winogradskyella jejuensis. Taxonomy (GTDB): domain Bacteria; phylum Bacteroidota; class Bacteroidia; order Flavobacteriales; family Flavobacteriaceae; genus Winogradskyella; species Winogradskyella jejuensis. Next base: position 256,879 of record NZ_FQWS01000001.1, read on the forward strand.
TTTGTTTATTATGTAAAAATAAGAAAAGCGTCTTGGATAAAGACGCTTTTGAATTTTTCTAACTCAATTTTATAAAGATGTTAGAATATCTTCTTATAAGACTCATCTTGCATAAAGAATCAAATGATTATCATTGTTTATTAAAAAACAATCTTTCAGCTTTGTCAATAATCATCAACGACAAATTGGTGTCAGTTATATTTAGAATTTCTAAACAAGTGACACGCGAATCTTCTGAATCAATCCACTGCAAGAAAAAGCTATTTGATGAATTATAATTAGAGCAATTACTATTGACTATTGAATAATTATATTCAGCTATCATTTGATTTTCATCGTATTCTTTACAAATACCATTTGATAAAAATTCTAATTTATAATAATCGTCCTTATCATCAATCCATATTCCAATTATTTGGCTTGAGTAAATATTGATTTGTTGCTGATTGTCAACAACTTGTTGAGCTTTACAACTGTAAGTAACAGAAATAATAAGTATAACAATTAAAAATCTTAGCTGTAGTTCAGAAAAAAAATGAGTGAAAAATGCCAACTTTAAACCTATTAAAACCCTACTTTCCAGACTTTATCTGAAGCTTCTAAATACTCAGATAATGCCGCTGAGCCATACCAAGGAAACATATCGTAGTCTAAAAACTTAGCTTTTATTGCTGGGTCGGTTGCCAAAAGTGCTTTTGCCTTTTCCATGTCTGTCTCGTTAAGGATAAAAATACCACGGTAATTTTTGTCATTGTCACCGATAGGACCAGCAACGATGAGCTTACCATCTTCAACCATTTTGTCCATATTAGTCATATGGCCATTAAAGGCTTTAGCAACTTCTGCTTTATCGGTAGATGTGTTTGTCCCTGTTTTAAGAATTACAAATATGTAGGACTTCATTCCGTAGTCGTCGGCACCTACTTTTTTTGCCAATTCTGCATCATATTTTGGATTTGTATTTTGAGCGTTTAAATGAAATGTGAATAGGCTGATAGCTATTAGAAAGATTGTATTTTTCATAATGATTGATTTTAAGTCTTCCAAATATACATAAAAGACTCTTCTACTGCGCTCAGAGTAACAACGAAAACATTATTGAGATTCTAAAACGACACTTCGACTTTGCTCAGTGCATCTGTTCAGCACAACAACCTATGATTGTCAAAAGTCAAACTGATAAGTCGCACCGGCTAAAAACTGAATCCCTTGAACTGGGAAGTTTTGCCAACGCTGATAATCTTGATTTGCTATATTATTTACTTTCCCATAAACCGAAAGGTAATCGGTTATTTTATAGCCCACATGCGCATTGGCATCAAAAAAGCTATCTAAAGTTACTGGCGTTCTAAGAGGTGGACCTAAAGTTCCGACTAAAGCAGATTCTTCTTTACGTTCTCCTGTAAAGAACACACTTCCACCCATAAACCAATGTCTAGATATCTGATAGTCTAAAAATACAGAACCTGTGACGTTTGGTAAATTCCAAGCCTCTGCTTCTGCGCTAGTATTGTAATTAAAATATTCGCCCTTAATTGCTAATTTGAAGTTACGGTTGACATCAATATTTAACTCGCCTCCGACAGAAAAGGTTTTAACGTTATCATAAACCACACCTACAGAATTACCAAATTGATAATCTTCAGTAGCAAAGCTTTGTGCATCGTTAGTTTTGAGCAGTGCTTTGTTTTCCTCAGCAAAGTAGTTTCCGTTGATGTTATAGCTCACGTTATTAGAGAGCTTTCCTTTTAAGCCAATAAAACCATGATATTGCTGGTCTGTTGGTGTTACCAATAGTGTTGGAGACACAAATGGACTTTGATTAACAAAATCGTAATACGAATTCTGAATTAAATCTCCAGTAACTCCCGCATAACCTATTAAAATATCGTTTACCAATCTGTACGACGCTACGATATTAGGGTATAAAAACAGTTTGTTCTCATTAAACTCGGTATCGTTTAAATAGGTTAATCGAATACCTAAATCTACCGTTAAGTCATCTTCTTTTAATTGATACGTTGGTGATAAACTAAAGTTTACATTTCCGTAGTTGAGTTCTGCTATAGTATTGTAATTTCTATCAAAACTTCCGCTTAAATAATCTACTCGCAACTCCGTTTCAATAATCTCATCTCTAATTGGTACATCGAAAGCAGCTTTAGCCATAAAACGATTTTCGCCAGAATCTCTATTGTCACCAAAACGTCTAAAGCGTACACTTCCGTTTTTGATAATAGCATTATCGAAATTTAGCTTTCCACCAACATAAAAACTATTATATCTTATTTTTGGGTCAATGGTATTCGCTTCAGTTTGTCCAAAAAACTGCTGAGGCAATCCGTACCAATTGTAAGCCATAACGTCTGCACCTAAATCTATTTTCCAAGAAAAATCATTCAGTTTTTGAGAATAGTTGACATTAATACCTGTTTTAGAAAAATCGTCATCTAACAACAAACCATCTATGCCACCTTGAGATGAGTGATGACTTAAGTATCCGCCAACATTTTCTCCACTGCTGAGCTCATGATTCAAGTAAACCTCTCCTAAAATTGTGGTGTAAGTTCCAAAACCTAATGAAGCATAGTTATCGTATAACTTAACAGGCTTTGCCTTGTCTACATTAGCAGCCTTACCTTTAGCTGGAGTAAATGTTGATGCAACCGGAATTGAAAAAATATTGTATTTCACTTCCTTTTTAGTAATTGTGTTAGCATCCTCCGTTGATGGCTTATCCTTGATTTTAAATGCATCAGAGATTGTAGGCGTATATGGCTTTATAACATTTACCGTCTGGTCATCAATGGTATCTTTTGTACGTTCTTGTGCAAATACAAAAGTTACAGTTAGCGATAGTATTAGGGTTATATTGAATTTAATTTTCATGTATCTTGATTTGATTTTGATGATAATAGTCGCATCTTTCTTGGTGAGATTCTGAAACAAGTTCAGAATGACAAATGATTAATTATCACCTGATTCGATTGATGAATTTGTCTTTGCTTCTTCTAATTTTATTATATCGAGTTCTTGTTTTGCTTCTGCTATAACATCCTCATATTCTGGAAAACTAGAAATCACACTTTCTAAAATATAGGTCGCCTGAAATGCATCATCTAAAGCATAATAATTCTTTGCCATCACAACCAACCCTTTGGCTGAGTAGAGCTTATAACTACTGTAATCTTTAGCTAATTTCTGAATAACAGTATTTGAAGCCGCATACTTTCCTTCTTTATTTTTGAAATATGCATTATAATACAAGGCCTCTGCTGCAACAATACCTGAAGCTGTTTTTTGCACCTCAGCATAGGCAGATTTTGCTTTAGATTCGTTACCAGTTTCCCAAGCAGAACGTGCAATAATGAGTTGAGCATCATTTTTAACCTTACTATCTAAGTTAGATTTAGACAATACTTTTTCAGCATAACTTTCTGCCTCTGTATAATCTTTAGTTTGGTAATAGGCATTCATTAGATTAGACTGCGCGTAAATAATATTCTGAGGATAATCCGCTTCAGCTTCTAACTGTTTTAAAACCAATATCGCCTCAGACCAATCTGAATCATTTAAGTATATTTCACTGAGTTTTACAGTAGCTTGCTCTGTGTATTCACTCTTAGCAGCTTCTACAACGGCTTTGTAATGTGGTTTCGCATTATCGAATAATTCCTTCTTGTAGTATAATTGCGCTAAATAAAAATGAGATTTTACAGCATGAATTCCGCTTGGAAAGGCATTAAGATATTTATTGAACTGTGTAATGGCTGCATCTGTATTACCATCTAAATATTGCTTTTCTGCTGCTAAATATGTGGTATTGTCCAATTCTGCATCGGTTACTTCAACATAATCCAACGTTTTTACCCAACGTGCATATTCATCTACACGACCCAAATCTATATAAATCAATCGCGCAGTAGATACTGCTTGCACCGCTTCTTGCGAACCTGCATAATCATTAGCTACTTTTTTGAATTTATTCAACGCCAACTCATTCTCATTAGAATTGTAATACACTAAGCCTTGACGCAACAATGATTTTGAAATAAATGCACTACGCTTGTATTCTGAATTTAAACGGTCGTACATTTCCATAGCCTTATCCGTATCATTAGCTTTTACATAAGAGTTTGCTAACTCATACATGGCATCGTCTCGTAAGCCTGATTTTGGATATCCTATGATAAATGTATTTAGTTCTTTTATTTTTGTAGACGCTTTACCCATGTAACCATGACTCATTGCTTTTTGAAAAGCAGCGTAGTCAGTTTCAATTTCATTGATACCAATGGCTTTATCGTAAGCTAAAATGGCGTTTGTGTAATCACTCGACACAAAATAGCCATCACCGAGTCTTAAATAAGCATCATTTACTCTAAGTTTATCTTCTTTTTTACCGTCAATAAATGTTCTAAAATAGTTTGAAGCTTGAGCATAATCTTTTAGTTTAAAATAGGTATAAGCTAGATTATAATCTAGATTCTCGGTTTCCGATAATCCTGAAATACCATCTTGCTGTTTGAATTGTTTAAACCCAATCAAAGCTTCATTATAGTTAGTTAAGTTATAGTCAGTTTCCGCCTTCCAGAAGGTTGCTCTAGCCACATATACATTATCTCTTGGCTCATCTAACGATTTCTCAAACATATCTAGAGCTTCAGTATATTGGTCTTCGTTATACAACTCTATACCACGATAAAAAGCCACTTTTTGATAAGCTACTTTATTCTCGAAACTCTTTCTGGTTTCCAAAAGATTTAAGGCCTCTTTATAATTTTTTGATGTAATGTAAGAATCGATGAGCAAGGTTTCAATCTCTTCCTTATAAAGCGTTTTAGGATAAGCTTCTAAGTAACCAGCTAACACTTGCGGTACGGATTGATATGGGTTCCCAATTTCGTAACTCAACTTTGCATAGTTCAACCAAGCATCTTCTTTAATCTTATCGTCAAAAGGCATTTGTGATGCATTCCTAAAGGCGTTTAAAGCTTCAGATTTTTTATCGAGGTTGATATAACTTTCACCTAAATGATAGTATGCATTCTGCGCTACGGAATTGTTTCCGTTTATAATTTTATTAAACTCTGAAATTGCATTCTCAAAATCATCTTGCTTGTAATACGCATACCCCAATTGATAAAAGTCGGTATTATTCCAACGTCCATTTTTCCCTTTATAATTTTTTAGATACGGAATTGCTTCAGCATATTTCTGAAGATTAAAGTAACTCTCTCCTATAATTTTAGATAATTCTGACGTTTCTTCTTCATTACTCTTTGGCAACTGTGCTTCTGCAAGTTCTATAGCTTTTTCAAACTTTCCGAGTTTAAAGTTTAAATCTGCTTGATAGTAGCTCAGTTTCTCTTTGTATTTTTCATTATCAGAAACTGCTTCAAAATAGTCGTTCGCAGCATCGTAATCATCGCCTTCATAAGCCATATAGCCTAAATAATATTTAGCTTGCTCTGTGTATTCACCATTTTCTTTTACTCGATTAAGGTATTTAGTTGCTCCATTTTTGTCTTTGGTTGCGTAGAGGCTATGACCGTAATTAAAATTGTATTTGTCTTGCTCTTTACGGGCAATGCTCATCTCATCTACTTTTGCGTACCATTTACGAGCATAAGCATAGTCTGAGTTTTCGAAATAATAATCTCCCACGTCCAAAAAAGCGGTATTACGCTTTGTGCTCGTTGGATATTCTTCCACAAATTCTTCGATTAAATCATCTGCATTTTTTTGATTGAGCCTTACTGCGCAATTAGCAATGTAATAGCTACAATCAGATTTTAAAACCTCATCTTCAGTATCATATTTAATATCATCAAACAAAGACTGAGCAGCTTTGTATTGCTTGTTGTTATATAAAGTCAATGCTTTTTGATACTCCTTGAACTGGCTGGTGTATATGGCTGTTTCCTGTGCATAAAGAAATGATGAAAGCAACAGACATATGCCTAAGAATTGTTTTTTTAATAACGTCATTGGCGTCGTTTTTTGATTCTCGATTAATGATGATAGTTACCCATTCAAAATTAAATGAATACCCTAATACTAACGCAGAAAATAACTGTTAATTATAAACCAAGTTATTAAAGCTTATTGAAACCAAAGCCAAACCTGTATTGGGCAATTATTGATAACATCCTATTTTGGTAGCCAATTATTATGCCACACTGAAAAACCGTAAATTGAAATTTTTACAATACTTTTACCTAATCATTCGTTTTTAGTACATCTATGAAAACAATCTTCTTTTCAATTTTAATTTTAGGTTCTTCTTTTTTTTGTGATTGTAAAACTATAGGCTACACGAATGAAAAAAGCAGAGAAGAATTACTCCTAAAAGAGGAATTTAAAACTTCTGAAATTATATTTTTTGGAAAATATCTTGGTAATAAGAATTTTGAAATAATTGAATTACATCGCGGCGAAAAATTAAAAATTTAAAATTAATTTCTGAAAAAGAACATTTAACAACTTGTGATTTTTACTTTGAAAAGAATAAGAAATACATCATTTTTGGTCTATTAGATGAAAAGAATAAATTAGTCACGAGTATTTGTAATGCGAACAAAGAAATTTCTGAAAAAGAACAACAAATTCTTGTAAAAAAGTACTTAAAATAAAAAATCAACCTATGCCAGAAACCGTTTTACAACTCAAAGATGCTAACATTTACCAAGCTGATAATTTGGTATTAAATAATGTAAATGTAGAATTACAAAAAGGCGACTTTGTATATCTTATTGGTAAAACCGGAAGTGGAAAAAGTAGTTTTATGAAAACCCTTTATGGTGATTTGGAACTAACTGAAGGCGAAGGGCACATCGTAGATTTTAATCTTCGTGGTTTAAAGGAAAAAGACATCCCGTTTTTGAGACGAAAACTAGGTATTGTCTTTCAAGATTTTAAACTATTACCTGATCGTACTATAAACGGTAATCTAGAATTTGTTTTAAAAGCCACAGGCTGGAAAGATAAAGCTGAAATAAGTGAGCGTATAGACGCTGTTTTAAACAAAGTAGGTATGGGTACCAAAGGTTTTAAATTTCCACATGAGCTTTCAGGCGGAGAGCAACAACGTGTGGCCATTGCAAGAGCCTTACTCAATGAACCTGAGTTGATTTTAGCGGATGAGCCTACAGGAAACCTGGACCCTCAAACTAGCATTGAAGTTATGGAGGTGTTACAAGACATTAACAAAAATGGAAACACCATCCTGATGGCAACTCACGATTACGCCTTACTTCTAAAATACCCAAGTAAGACCTTTAAGTGTGATGAAAACAAGGTGTTTGAGGTGGTGCAGAGGAAAAGCTAATTAATATCTCTAGATGCTTTCAATACTCATACCAACATATAACTACAACATTTCTAAACTTGTAGAAGAAATTCATGAGCAAGCTAGTGAAGCAGGTATTGAGTTTGAAATTTTATGCAAAGATGATGCTTCAACCCTTTTTACTCCAGAAAATGAAGCATCAGTAAACGAGCTGTCTTACGCTACATATTTTAAGACCCAGCAAAATCTAGGTCGTACAGCTACAAGACAATTTTTATGTGACAAAGCTAAATACGATTGGCTTTTGTTTTTAGACGCAGATGTCATACCCAAAAGCAAAACATTCATTAAGAATTATATGTCGCAGATAGACTCAGGATATGATGCTGTTTTCGGGGGATTTGCATACGATACTTCTGTGAAAATTGATACAGGTATTTTACGATGGAAATACGGAAAAACTTATGAAGAAGTTGACGCTAAAAAACGAAATTTAAAACCTTACGAATTAATTATCTCTGCCAATTTCTTGATTAAAAAATCCGTTTTCTCTAAAATCAATACCAGATTAGATAGAAATGGTTATGGTCTTGACAATTACTTCTCTGCGCTATTAAGAGCCGAAAAGACAAAAGTACATCACATAAATAATGAAGCATTTCACTATGGTTTAGAAAACAATACCAAATACATAGAAAAAGCAGAAGAAGCTATCAGTACGCTTTTATGGATGCGAGACGAAAAGAAAATTACAACTCATAATAACAAATTGCTAAAAACACATAGTTTTCTAAAAAAACTAAGGCTTAATTATATTACTGTCCTTCTATACAAAATGTTGAATATACCCATTCGGAAAAACTTATTGAGTGAAAACCCCAATGTGCGTTTACTTCAGGTATATAAATTATTATACATTAGCCATAAAGATTTGAGTAAGTAGATATGCTAAGTCCCCCTTTTTTTTCGGTTGTAATTCCGCTTTATAATAAAGAGCAGTACATTAAGGAGACTCTCAAATCTGTGCTTAATCAAACCTTTGATAATTTTGAAGTCATTATCATTAATGATGGCTCTACAGATAAAAGTTTTGAAGTTGCAAAGTCGTTTAATGACCATAGACTTAAATTCTTTCAACAGGAAAATCAAGGTCTTTCTATCGCAAGAAATAACGGCATTAAGAAATCGGCTTCAGGTTACATTGCATTGATAGATGCTGATGATTTATGGAGTCCAAATCATTTACAAAAGCTTTATAACTTAATACAAGATTATCCAAACAAAGGATTGTACGCCTCTAGATATGCCATTAAAAAGTCAAAAAAAGTAACGCATCAGGTTAATTATTATAAGCTACCTGAGGATTTTAGAGGTATTGTTCCAAGTTTTTTTAAGCACTCGCTTCAACATTGTGTGGCTTGGGTTAGTAGTATTTGTGTCCCGAAGAAAGTTTTTGAGGACATGAATTATTTTGATCCAGAAATTTATTCTGAGCAAGACACAGATTTATACATAAGAATGGCTTTAAAAAATTATGAATTTGTTCTAGATGCTTCCGAAACTACAGCAATTCATAATAAGACAATGTCTGATAATCTTTCTAACTACAAGAACAAAACTAAAGTACCTAGATTATTGTATGCGTATAAAGATGAAGAGAAAAAAAACGACTACCTGAATAGATATATAGACCTTAACCGATTTTCTACAATTGTTTTTCTGAAATTAGCAGGAAATAAACCCCTAGAAAATGAACTTAAGGAAGATATAACTTATCAAAATCTCAGCAGATTTCAGCGAATAGTTATTAACCTTCCAAACCCATTAGTTAGATTGCTTTTTAAAGCTAAAGACATATTAAAACTTAATCCGTTTTTAGTATTTAAAATGAAATAATCACGCTTCAATGACATCAATCCATTGCTGAATTGTGTTTTCTTCAGTAAATGGTGAATTATAAGCTTCAAGATTATCTACCAATTTAGAATAGAAGTCTTCATCAGTAAGCTTATTAATTGCAGCTACAAATTCAGCTTTTTTTTGGTCTTCTACTAAAATTCCATTAATTCCATGCTCTATAATTTCAGAAGGCCCACTTTTACAATCAAATGAAATTACTGGAGTTTTGTGCTGAATGGCTTCTATTAAAACCATAGGAAATCCTTCGCTTTTACTAGTCATCACAAGAGCTTGAGCACCTTTTAGATAAGATGCTACATTAACATCAAATCCTTTTAAACTAACCAACTCTTCTAAATTATTTTCAGTAATAATGGATTGCAAATAATCACTTTGACTTCCTTCTCCAAAAATGAGAAGGTTAATATTATTGGTAGGTAACTTAGACGTTTTGTACGCTTCTATCAAAACATCAAACTGCTTGATTTTCTCTAACCTACCTATAGCTATTATATACTTAAACTCTAATTTGATTTCCGAAACATCTTCCTTTATTGGGTAATTGTATATGACTCTGCTATTTAAACCTAACTGTCTTGACATCTCTTCTTTGGCCATTTTACTGACCGCAACAATTTGCTTATTACTTACTAAAGTTTGCTTTGCTAAAAAGGGAACAGAAACTAAAGGGAAATACAATGATAAATCAAAGTGATGTACACAATACACAACTCTAAATTTTCTGAATACAAATTTTGCAAACAGGAGCTCTTTTAACCAATGCATCCTCACACGATGATCAATAATTATATCAAACTTTTGTGCTTTGAAATACGCTTTAAATAATTGGAATGCTTTGTATTTTGTATGCGATGCTTTAATTTTTCCGAAGTTATAAAGCTGACCTTTGAAATCATACTTTACATCGTCTCGCATAATAACTATGGTAACATCATAGTTATTATCGACTAAAGATTGTGATAAATTTGCTACCATTTTTTCGGCTCCACCAGAAGCCAATCTATCAATTAATAAGCAAACCTTTTTAGCCATCTATTCCTTGACTTTAAAATAAGAATCAAAGTCTCTATCACCAACTATAATTCGCTTTTTTGGTTGATACGCAGAACTAAAAATACTATTAGTTACATCCATACTAGAATGAGTAACTCCGAACACGTGTCCAATACTATCATAGGTATATTCTGATGTGAACTGTCTATTTTTCTCATATTGAAAATCATTAGGCTTAACAAAACGTTCTGATGTCCAAAGAATAAAAGGAATTTCGAACATATTCTTGGTTACAATTTCTTCAGACCTACCAAAAAAATCAGTCCCATTATCATATATATTTTCCCCATGATCTGAGAGGTATAATAATGCACTCTTTTCGTTCTTGTTTTTTAACTTTGATAAAATCTGATTAACAATAAAATCGTTATATAATACTGCGTTATCATACTGATTAACTAATCGCTCTTTTTTGGAAATATCCTCAGACTTATCAAACTTATTAAAGCTTGCTGGATACCTATTATCATAGTCGAAATGGGTTCCTATAAGTCTAAGAACTATCATTTTCTTTCCTGGTTTATCAAGTATATCTTCATAATCAGATAAAATAGCTTCATCTAAAACCTTAGTATCTCTATCTATTAAATGATTATAAAATTTAAACATTTTTGAAGCCGAAGCAATTTTGCTTATCGCGTTATCGTGAAAACTTATTGGGCGCTGGTTGGATAGCCAATAAGTGTTATAACCAGCAGCTTTGAATATTTGAACAATATCCACTAAAGTTTCACCGTTAGACATTCTATTTAATGATGTCAGAATTTTAGGAACAGCTTTAAGGGTAAATACATCAGTTGAAATAACATTATCGTAAGTAAACAAGTCATCCTTTTGGGCATTTAGTAAAGGTGTTGTTTCACGATTATAGCCATAGAGTTGCATATGGTTTCTATCTGTAGACTCGCCCAGAACCAAAACCAAGACATCGTTATCTGCGGTTATAATTAACTCTTTAGAATTTACCTTCGGAGAAAACTGCATGTTCTTTTGTAAATCGTAATAACCATAAGTGCCACGCACTGTATTATGATAAGCATTACTTTCTATCAGGCCTGTGAATTTTAAGAATGTAGTAATAACTATTAATCCAGAAAATCCAACCAGATTAGAGTATTTAAAATTAGGCTTCCATGTCTTACCTTTTAATAAAAAAAATAAATATCCATTGAACACAAACACCAAAAGTATTGGCCAACTAAAATAACCTCCTGCAAATTCTTTAAGCTCTTGTGTTCCCGACTCTAACAATAGATACATATAAGAAGACGAAAATGTTGAAGATACTGCCAAATAAGACGTAGTTTCTAACACTATGTAAAATATGTATAGAAATAGAAGTACTACTTTTAAATACTTATTTTGAAAAAATCTGGTACACAATAGTAATGCTACAAGCACAAAGAAAATGATATCCTCTTTTATATCGCCTTTGTCAAAGACATCCCAATCAACAAAAACTAAAAAAAACACATACTTTAATAATAGCGGCAGTGCTAAAAGTAGTAAGTGCTTAGTTAATTTAGACTTCATCAGATGTTAGATAATTTTTATTCTTCGTAAATATAACTAAACTCACAACTATTAAATATAAGCCCGTGCTTAATATATAGGCATAAAAAACACCTTCAAGATTCTGAGAATTCAAAAAGTAAAGACTGAAAATATAAAATGAAATATAAATGATGGCATCAGTTATAAAATAATAACTAACCATTTTTTTTGCATGAAACTGGTAGGCCAAAGAAAAACCAATAATCTTCATAAAATCACCAGCAAACTGTAAAGCAAAATACTTTTCTATTGAAATAAATGCATCCGTTAGAAACAATTTTATAACAAAAAAACGCACCAAATATAAAGCAGTAAATAGTACTAAAAGTAAAGGTATTAAGCGCTTAAAATAGTAAGACATAATGGCTTTATAACCTTTAAGGGTTTTGTTAACAGATAGTTTTGGCAATAAATAAAGTGTGAAAATTGAGGTGAAAAATATCATGTAAAACATCGATACTTTATTTACAGCCTCCCAATACCCTGCGACTTCTTCTCCGTTTGTTTTAATAATATTATTTCTAATTAGTAAATAAGAAACACTCAATAAAATTGTTGAATATGTAGCCATTAAAATATAAGTAGACATGGATTTTATAATTTCTACAGATATGTTTTTTAAGATGGATAAAAAATTAGTAAAGATTAACCTTACCTGCTTTAAGGTTAAGCTAATTACAAATGTAAGAGCAGATACAATTATTACAGCTAGTAAAGCGCCTCTAAAATTATAGTTATAAACCAATACCGCTGTCAAAGAAGCATTTGTAATACTGTAAAGCACTACCAAAACTGTATAACTCTTTAATTTCTGAAGCCCATTTACTATATATAAAATAATTGAGTTTAGTGAAATTAATGGTAGCAAAACCGCCAGATAAACAAATATATCTCTGAAGCCATCAGTTTTAAAAGCATAAATACTTAATTGATTTGAAAAAATGATAAGAAAAATCCCAATAAATACTGACAGACAAAAACTGAAGAAAATGATTGATGCAACAATCTTTGAAAAATAGAACTTATCATTCTTATTTTCTGCGATATGTCTAATTGTCCCACTTTGAAAACCGTTTGCTGTAATTCCAACAAAAATTTGGAATATATTTCTGAAATTCCCAACCAAAGCATAACCACTCGGACCAAGAAAAATAGCACTAACCTTAGATACTATGAAAGAAGATACTAGCTTAAAAAAAACTATAACAGCATTATAGGATAACAACTTATAAAACATATAGTTTTAAAATTTAAACTTTTCTAGAAATATAATAATTAAATGATTTGCTATACAGTGTCTTCAGGAATTATTCCAAAGAGTGAACTACTAAATATGAGTATAACGATTCCAAAATGCAATAAGTGTGTAAAAAAGTGCCCCATTACAGCACCTTCTAAACCAAAAACATCGATTAAATATATACTCGAAAAATAGAGCGTTACAAAAAGAAATACTTCCAGAATAATAAAATGACTAAACATCTTTTTAGCTAAAAACTGGTAAGCAATTACCATTGCTAAAACTCTAATAAAATCTCCTAGAATTTGCCACATAAACAAATCTCCGGTTGGTAGAAACTCCTCTGAAAAAATTAATGTTACTACAAACTTTCTCGTTAAATACATAACAATCAATAGACCTGCAAAGTATGGCAAAAGGGTTTTGTAAAAACTAAGTGCCTCAGTTCTAAAATCTTTTTTCGTATTAATTTTTGCCAACTTTGGCACTAGATACAAAGCAATTAAAGAGTTTACAAACATCAAATAATAATCAGATATTCGATTCATAGCTTCCCAATAACCTGCCTCTTGTAAACCTATTTCGCCAATGATATAATTACGTATTAATATCATTACTATTGGAAGTGCTACAGCACTAGATAAAGCCATAACAGAATATGGACTTAGTTTATTTAGCATAGTCGAAGAAACGCTGGTAATTTTTACAAACGGTACTAAACTCGTTCTGAATAAAATACCAACAAGTGTTATTAAAAAAATGAGACCAGGTGTAATAGCTATAGCCACTAATGCCCCATCTATGCGATCTTGCCAAATAAGTAATAGCGTTATAAGAAGCCCTCCAATTTGTCCAATAATATTAATAACTAACAAAAATTTATACTTGGAGTATCCATTCATTATAGCAAAACAGAATGCATTTAACGAATAAAGAGGAAGCACAAAAGCTAAAATCTCTATGACATAAGTGTAGTCAGCTCCTCCAAACAAGAATGAATTGATATAACTAGCAAAGTAATAACAACACAATGCAGCAACCATAGTACTTAAAAAGCCTATATAAAATGCCGTAGAAAGCACTTTACTTAACTCCTCTTTTTTTTCCTTAAACTCTGCTATATACTTAACAAGGCCATTGTAGAATCCTAATGCGGAGAAAGACTGTATTGCTTTAAGAAAACTAGAAATATTACCAATAAGAGCTAAACCTTCCGCTCCGATAAAAATGGCTATAAACTTAGAGGTAAACAATCCTGCTATAATTCTCAAGCCAACGGTAAACGAGTTTAGGCTAGCAACATTAAATAATACGTTAGTGTTGATGTACCGATTGAATTTTTTCAATGCTATTTAGGAGATATTTGTTGATAACAAATCTAGTCGTTTACAACTTTACTTCAAACATAACATCGTAAAAATTAATACTGTACTATTTAGAAGGCTTTATCAAGTAACAAAGATTTACAGCAAAAATCGCAGTATTTGCAATGATGATTGGCAAACCAATTCTCAATGTTGGCATTAAAAATCCGTATATGATAAATAAAATACAACCAGACATGTTAACTAGGCGTAACTTCTTTACGTCTTTCATCGTAAAGGACAATAACACCATAAATGATGCTAAATATCCTACATATTCTGTTCCTGTTATTCCAAATAATTCCATCTTATTTCCGCGAAATCGGTAATTTTCAATTAATAGTTAAGCTGAAAAAAGAGAAATTCTATTGCTAAAATTTCTCTTTTATATTTATGTTAGAATTTCTAAAATTCTAGTGAATCTTGTTACGCTTACGATCAACTTCCTTCAAGAAAATCTTACGTAATCTTAAGTGGTTTGGAGTCACCTCAACATATTCATCTTTCTGAATATATTCTAGAGCTTCTTCTAAACTAAACTTAATTGCTGGTACAATTTTAGCTTTATCATCTGCTCCAGAAGAACGTACATTACTCAACTTTTTAGTTTTGGTAACATTGACCGTCATATCATCTCCACGAGAGTTTTCGCCAATAACCTGACCTTCATATATATCTTCACCTGGGTCTACAAAAAACTTACCACGATCTTGTAATTTATCAATAGAATAAGGTATCGCCTGTCCGTTTTCCATAGATACCAACGACCCATTTTGTCTTTCAGGAATACCACCTTTTAGTGGTTGATATTCTTTAAATCGGTGTGCCATAATTGCCTCACCAGCAGTTGCAGTTAATAATTGGTTACGTAAACCAATAATACCTCGAGAAGGAACTATGAACTCACAAACCATACGGTCACCTTTGGCTTCCATACTTAGCATTTCACCTTTACGCATCGTTACCATTTCAATAGCTTTACCAGAAACGTGCTCTGGTAAATCAATAGTCATTTCTTCAAAAGGCTCGCATTTTACACCATCAATTTCTTTAATGATTACCTGTGGCTGACCGATTTGCAATTCGTAGCCTTCGCGACGCATCGTCTCAATTAAAACCGATAAGTGTAATACACCACGACCAAAAACCATAAACTTGTCAGCACTATCAGTCTCTTCAACTCGTAATGCCAAATTCTTTTCAAGTTCTTTAGTTAAGCGGTCTTTAATATGTCTAGACGTTACAAATTTTCCATCTTTACCAAAGAAAGGACTATCGTTAATCGTAAACAACATACTCATCGTAGGCTCATCAATAGCAATAGTTTTTAAACCTTCTGGATTTTCAAAATCGGCAACAGTATCACCAATTTCAAAACCTTCAAGACCTACAATAGCACATATGTCACCAGCAACTACTTCGTCTACTTTCTTACGACCGAGACCTTCAAACGTATGTAATTCTTTAATCTTATTTTTTACAATAGAGCCATCACGCTTTACCAAAGATATCTGCTGATTTACTTTTAAGTTTCCTCTTGTTAATCTTCCGATTGCAATTCGTCCTGTAAACGATGAAAAATCTAAAGATGTAATTAACATCTGCGTTGTTCCTTCTTCAATTTTTGGCTCAGGAATATGCTCAATCACCATATCTAATAATGGCTCAATATTTTCAGTTTGTTTCTGCCAATCCTCACTCATCCAGTTGTTTTTTGCCGAGCCATAAACGGTTGGGAAGTCTAACTGCCATTCTTCTGCACCAAGCTCAAACATTAAGTCAAACACCTTTTCATGTACCTCATCTGGTGTACAGTTTTCCTTATCAACTTTATTAATAACTACACAAGGTTTCAGCCCTAAATCAATCGCTTTTTGTAACACAAAACGCGTTTGTGGCATCGGTCCTTCAAAAGCATCAACCAATAAAAGCACACCATCGGCCATGTTTAAAACACGCTCCACTTCTCCACCAAAATCGGCGTGACCAGGCGTATCAATAATATTAATTTTAGTGTCTTTATAGATTACCGAAACGTTTTTAGAAGTAATTGTAATTCCTCTTTCACGCTCTAAATCGTTGTTATCCAAAATTAAATCGCCTGTATTCTCGTTTTCACGGAATAACTGACAGTGATACATAATTTTATCTACCAAGGTGGTTTTACCGTGGTCAACGTGCGCAATAATTGCAATATTTTTAATAGTCGCCATAATAGGTGCTGATTTTAAGCGTGCAAAGATACGCTTAATAATTGGATATCTGTTTAACTTATTTCAGTATCTTTTTTGGGCGTTCCATCTTCCGCTAAAGCTTCAGATGACCGCGCTGTCCGCTGTATCTTTTTATGCTTAATTTATTCATTTTCAGAAGGTAGAAAACAAATAAAATTTTTCAGTCAAAATTAGATTCAATTATCCAAAGGCATAAAAAGGATGCCGCTGCCATCGCTAACGCGAACGCACTAACTTATGTTATTTAAACTCGAAACTTATGGTATATTTGCATCGTAATTTTAAAGGTTTCATCATGGCACTTCAAAACATACCAAACATAAAACACGTAAATTCAGATAACTTCTTTTTACTCTGTGGCCCATGCGCAATCGAAGGCGAAGACATGGCATTACGTATTGCCGAAAAAGTTATTTCTATTACAGATAAATTAGAAATTCCTTACGTGTTTAAAGGAAGTTTTAAAAAAGCCAACCGCAGCCGAATTGATAGTTTTACGGGCATTGGCAATGAAAAGGCACTAAAAATTCTTCGTAAAGTCTCCGAAACTTTTGATGTACCAACGGTGACTGATATCCATGAAGCATCAGATGCTGACATGGCTGCAGAATATGTAGATGTACTTCAAATTCCTGCATTCCTCGTACGCCAAACTGATTTAGTTGTAGCGGCAGCAGAAACAGGAAAAACTGTCAACCTAAAAAAAGGACAATTTATGAGTCCCGAAGCCATGAAGCATGCCGTACAAAAGGTAAAAGATGCTGGAAACGAACACGCTTGGATTACAGACCGTGGCACCATGTTTGGCTACCAAGATATGATTGTAGATTTTAGAGGCATACCAACGATGCGCGAGTATGCGCCTACTGTTCTAGATGTTACGCATTCCCTTCAACAACCAAATCAATCTGTTGGAGTTACTGGTGGCCGACCAGATATGATAGAAACCATTGCTCGCGCTGGCGTTGTAAATAATGTAGATGGTTTATTCATCGAAACACATTTTGACCCAGCTAATGCAAAAAGTGATGGTGCCAATATGTTACACCTGGATAATTTGGAAAGCTTATTGACAAATCTGACTGCTATTAGAAAAGTAGTTACTAATTTTTAGCCTTACCTACTCTTGTAAGCTTAAATGGATTGATATTAATTCGCAGTTGTTCTTCTAAAACATATTGAATAACCTCATCATTAATATCTTCAACCAATTTGTAACGCAATGACGTTACGGACTTTCTGTTTTCGGTTACAAAATGTTCTCTATACTCAGTTAATTTGTCGCCATGCCAAAAGGCTAAATCCACATAGTTTTTTGATTGATTAAGATAACAAACAGGCAAATCG
This sequence comes from Winogradskyella jejuensis, assembly GCF_900129745.1. GTDB lineage: Bacteria > Bacteroidota > Bacteroidia > Flavobacteriales > Flavobacteriaceae > Winogradskyella > Winogradskyella jejuensis. The sequence continues at coordinate 274,882 of NZ_FQWS01000001.1, forward strand.
TTGTTGTAATAAAACGGAATCCGCCACTTGTATAATAATTCTGGCTCAGGTAAAATAGCTTCAATAACAGACTGAAGTTGTAACAATATAGATTTGAATGGCTCTTCCTGTTTTAGTATATAGTCTTCAGCAGGTTTCATTACTGATTTAGAACAGCCTTAAAATTCCAATTACTATTAAAGCAATTCCTACTATAGCCTTAAATGGCATAAGTTTGGCAGATATTTTTTTAATAGACTCCACCTTAATAACATGAGTTAATAACAATAATCCTCCAACAAGCTCTACAGCTGTATAGAGCAAATTACCCCAAAAATACCATATACCAAAGAATATTAATGCACCACCAATTACGGTTTGAAACGGCACTAAATATCCTGCTATTTTATTAAAAAAATTAGCTTCTCCATCCCATTTATCTAATGTTGCTAATCCTAGTAAGATTCCACCTGAAATACATGCAATCGTTAAAAGTAATCCCATAATGTTTTTGATTTTAAAAGTTAGATAGCTTAAAATTAGTTAAAATCTTCTGAAATAGATTTGTTAGTTCTATTCTTTTTATTTTACTTTGTATTTCAAAGTACTTTTATTATGAGCAACGAAGACTATCTAAAAGACATTAGTGAGATTAAAAATCTTATGAATAAATCTTCACGGTTTATTTCTCTAAGCGGTTTATCAGGAATATTAGCTGGCATTTATGCCTTAATAGGAGCTGCAGCAACATATTGGCTAGTTGAAACTTACAGCAATGGAACATTGTACATTTTTCACGGCAAGGTATTTTGGTTATGTATGGTTGTTTTAGCAGCTGTAGCCTTTTTTAGCATTGTCACTGGTATTATTTTGACAACAAGGAAGGCAAAAAAGAACAATGAAAAAATTTGGGATAGTTCTTCAAAACGGTTGCTTATAAATTTTTTAGTTCCTTTAGTTGTTGGTGGAATTTATTGCCTCATAATTTTAAGCCAAGGAAGGTACGGACAAACAGCCGGATTAATGCTTGTTTTTTATGGATTGGCCTTAGTAAGTGCCTCAAAATATAGTTTAGGAGACATAAAATATTTAGGTTATACCGAAATTATTTTAGGCTTAATCGCAAGTTACTATCCAGGTTATGGATTTTGGCTTTGGGTTTTAGGTTTTGGAATAATGCACATTGTTTATGGGACTTGGATGTATTTTAAATATGATAGATAAAAAAATTGAAATTACTAAATATTATAGGTTGGGTATTTACAATCATTGTAATAGACTAGATATTATGGGCACTCATAGGTTTAATTTTAATTAATTACGAAGATAATTGGGACTCGTCAAAAGGAGCTTATTTTAGCTTTGGTGGTATGACATGGTTGGAAAGAATTGCATATATATCATATTATTTATGGATAATATTAAATGTAATATTGGTAATCCACATACTAATTGGATTCTCTAAAAGATATTATATAAAAGATTAATTATCATGGTTATTAAAAAAAGGGTTTCGTTATACATCGTTGGAATATTAGTAATATTAACTATTCCTTTTTTAGCAATGCAGTTTACAAATGAAGTGAATTGGCAACTAAACGATTTTGTCATCGCTGGTCTCTTATTATCTGCTACTGCCCTATCTATTGAAATTGTAAAACATTTTTTAAAGAATAAAACTCACAAAACTATTTTAATCGCAATTATCATTATCGGATTAGTACTTTTGTGGATTGAAATGGCTGTAGGCATTTTTGGGTCACCAATAGCAGGAAGCTAAAGATTAATGAGCATAATCACTAACATAAATAAATTATTTGACCATCGCATTCGTCTGGGTATCATGTCTGTGCTCATGGTTAATGAGTATGCCGATTTTAATACACTAAAAGAGTTATTAGGGGCAACTGATGGTAATCTTGCAAGCCATACCAAAGCCCTAGAAAAAGCAGAATATATTTTAATAGAAAAACAATTTATTGGTAAGAAACCAAACACGCGTTATAGTGTAACTAAATTGGGAAAATCCGAATTTAAAAAACACATTAATGCACTAGAAAAACTAATAAAAAAGACTTAATAAAAACCAAAATCTATTTTTTTACGTATTTACTTTGAAATACAAAGTACTTTTAATGTTTAAATTTTTAATTAAATGGAACAATCAAACACACCTCAGCAAAATCAAACAACACAAAACAAATTCACTAATTGGTTAAAAACGTCAATCACCGCTCGTATGCTCATGGTTGGATTTTTGGTCATTATACTTCTGATACCTCTTTCATACATCAACAGTTTAATTAGAGAACGTTCCTACAGACAGTCTGATGTCGTAAGAGAAATAAACGGAAAATGGGGAAACAACGTTTTAGTTTATGGCCCTATGCTTAAAATCCCTTATAAAACTTATACAGAGACAAAAACTTATAACGAAACCACAAAGACTTATCTCACAGAAACTAAAACTTTTATTAAACACGCGTATGTATTTCCCGAAAAACTTGACGCCGATGTCACTGTAAACTCCAAAACATTAAATCGAGGAAACTTTGAATCTGCTGTATTTACAACAAAAATGGATTTTTCAGGTCATTTTATTCCTACAGATTTAAGTTCTAAAGACATCAAAGAAGAGGATATAATATGGGAGAAGGCTACAGTTATCATAAAAACATCAAATCTTAAAGGTATTAAGAGCGAAATGGTATTGAAGTTAAATGACGCCTCATACAGCTTTCAAACTAATTTCAATTCAGACAACTCAAATAAACAATCAAATTTAGATGTTTTAGAATCTGGATTTATAAACGCAAAACAACTTAGTGATACTATTGACGATGCTTTTAGTATTAAAATGGCCTTTAATGGTAGTGAACAAATAGACATCATCCCTATCGGAAAAACAACAACTATGTCCATGGAATCTAACTGGGCTGACCCAAGTTTTGTTGGTAATTACTTGCCTAATGACGAGACAAAAACAATTACAAAAGATGGCTTTAAGGCCGATTGGAAAGTGCTTCAAATAAATCGTGCTTTTTCTCAGCAACACTTAAATTCTATTCCAAACCTTAATCGCTTTGCTTTTGGTACAAAGTTTATGGTTATGGTTGACGAATATCAAAAAAGTGAACGTTCGGCTAAGTATGGTTTTCTAGTTATTGGACTCACATTTCTAATTTTCTTTCTTATTCAAACCATGAGCAAGATTCATATTCACCCTTTTCAATATTTAATGATTGGATTGGCGTTAACCATGTTCTACACCTTATTAGTTTCCATTTCCGAGCATAGTAATTTCTTAAAAGCCTACTTAGTTGCAGGAATCTCAGTAGTAACTCTAATTACGCTTTACTCTAAATCTATTTTGAAGAGTTTTAAGTTTTCGAGCTTTATAGGTGTTTCATTATCTGCCTTATATGCTTTTATATATGTGATTATTCAATTAGAGAATTATGCCTTATTAGTAGGCAGTATTGGGCTTTTCTTAATTCTAGCAAGTGTCATGTTTGTATCACGAAAAATAGATTGGCATAACGATTAATTAGTTGGTGGTTAGCCTCGTTCCGCTTTTGAATCATCAAAATGAACGAGGTTTAATTTAACACGCGATATGAAGAACAACATCAATATTACCGGAAGACTAATTGCTTTACTCAGTTTTTTTATTGGCACAATGCTTTTAGCCTTTTATCTATATTTTGGAGAATCTACTGTACAAATACATGTCGCTATTTTCTTTATAGTGATAGCCTTTATTTTCAACACTATACTATTTGCAGTAATTCTTGGCGCTACACTACTTAATAAGACCAACAGAATTGAAGGCCTAAAAACCTTAGCCATTATGCTGTGCAATATTCCTATATCAATTCTATATTTCTATATGGTCATTACATTTCCTGGACATAAACTACTATTATGAAGCTGAAATTAAACATACGTTATCTCGCATTTGCAACTACCCTATTTATAATCGAGGCTTGCATTGCTATCTTCCTTAAATCTGGATTTATAAGGCACACGTTTGGCGACTATCTCGTTGTTATCCTTTTATATTGCGGATTAAGAGGAATCAGTGATTTAGGTGTTTGGCGAAGTGCTATTTTAGTCCTTATCACTTCTTTTATAATTGAGTTTCTTCAACTCACTTCAATCTTAGCGGTACTTAATTTAGATAATAACAGCCTCGCAAAGTTAGTCTTTGGTACAACTTTTCAGTTTACAGATTTGATAGCTTACGCTTTAGGCATCATAACTGTTTTGATTTTTGAAACAAACTATCACATACGATTAGCATGAAAAGATTCCTTGTAAAAAAATATGACACCTTATCTGTATTAATTTCTGCCATCTGCATGAGCGGACTATTACTTATACTTCGTGTAAAACTAAACAAGTCATTTTTCTACTTATTCCTAGTTTGGAATATTGTTCTAGCCATAGTTCCTTATGCTATAACTATGTATTTAAGCTCTGTAAAACTAAATAGATTAAAACTAATATTATGGTTTTGTGTTTGGGTATTATTTCTTCCCAACGCGCCATACATCATAACAGATTTACTGCATTTGCGCGTAAGCAATTCGTATATGCTATGGTTAGATATCTTAGTGATATTATCCTTTGCTGGTACAGGCCTATTGTTATTCTTCTTATCTCTAAATGACATGAGACTATTGCTAAACCTTCACTTTAAAAAACTACAAACAAAGTACCTGATGACGGTTATTGTATTTCTTTGTGCTTTTGGCGTTTATTTAGGAAGATATCTACGCTACAACTCTTGGGAAATACTAAGTAAACCACAACGTTTATTTTCGGATATCTTAGAAATGATTACAAATCCTTTTAATAACTCTGAAGCTTGGTTGTTTACATTTGGATTTGGAATTTTCTTGTATGTTGGGTTTAGAATCTTTAGAAAACTCTACTCCTTTCCATCTACATAATCCTGAAGATAGTTGTAACGTTTAGTCAATTTACCGTCCGAAGTTGTCATTTTAGCGCGCTGTAAAATGCCATCTTTGTCGTCATTAAAAAAGGCAGGAATAACATGCTCTAAAAATGCATCTCCAAAACCTTCACTAGCGTCTTTTGGAAGTTCGCATGGCAAATTATCTACTGCCATAACGGTGATTGCGTCATTGGCGTTAAAAGCAACTTCTGCTTCAGTTTGTGGGTTGTAACCATAAAAAGGGTCTGCAATAGTCGATGGGCGAATAGTACTTGCCACTGGACCATCAATATCGCAACTTACGTCAGCCACTAAATTTATTCTGAAATCAGGATGTTTAGCATCTTGCCTAGTGAATAAATACGGAGCGCCATCACCATAAAAATGACCAGCTATAAAATAATCGGTTTGTTTGGCGTACGGCATAAAATTACTCTCGTAACCACTTGGGTCTTTGTAAAATGCGTACTTCTCACCTACTTTTCCGTCTTTGCGTTTGGCATATTCCATAACATCTGCCATACAATAAACAGGTTCTGTAAATTCTGAAGTGAGATACAATGCATCACTGACTTGCTTTATACCCAAATGGTCTAAAATTTCTTTTGCACCATAGGCCACTTTTCCTGTTCCTGTAAGTAATATTTTTATATTCGGAAGTATGATTTTATCAAGTTCGGCTTTTACAGCGTCTAAATCAGAAAGACTTTCAACTTTTGGTAGATTGAATAATCCGTCTCGCAAACCTAAGGCTCTAAAACCATTATATGCGCCAACTAAGCCAGCATAGCGGCCAAAACCAATTAAACGTGCTCCGCTTCGCTTTACAATAGTTTCATGGTCATACATTTCTATGCCCTTATCTAACATAGCTTGGAGTAGCTTTCGGTTATAAGGTTGCTTTTTTATGGTATGTGAGAAATAGAAATATTTTTTATTCGGAATTAAATGGTCTATTGGCACTTCTTTTACACCAATCATTACATCGGCATCGCTGACATCATCTGTCACTTTAAAACCCAAATCGGCATAGGCTATGTCAGGAAAAATTCGGATATCAGACGATTCTACCATGAATTCGGCATTAGGGAACTGCGCACGAGCCTCGGCTAATTTTTCTGGTGAAAATACAACACGACGGTCAGGCGGATTTTTACGTTCTTTGATTATGGCGAATTTCATACAAAATAATTTCAGCCAAAATTAAGATTATAAAACGGTAGAACAAATATTTTTAAGAATCAACGCGCTCTACCTCGCTTTCGCTTTTTAAAACTTCGGTTCCATCATCTTGGATGATAAGAAGTGCTTTATTTCCAGATTCACCTTTGCGAGTAATTTCATTGCCTTGAATAGTTTTTGTAACAGATTCGGCATAAGCTTCTTTTACTTTACCAGTTGCTGTTCCATTTCCCCATTTCCATTTTACTTCTGTTCCTTGTTTAATCATAATGTTTTGTTTCTAAAATAACAGATGCTAAAGAATTTATTTACTAATTCTATCCTAAAATTTTAATTAACATTTTTTAGCAAAGACTATTATTCTTTTGTTAAATACCGTCGAAAATTTCGTTTTACACAAAATTAATATAAATTGTTTAACCAATTAACCATAACATTAAACAATATGAAATTCATTAAAGAGGAAGACGAAGAAAGAAGAGATTACATTTTTCAAAAAGATAAGAAAACAATCTTTACAACAAGATTTGTAGTAGTAGCATTAGCTATACTTATAGTTGCGTTAATTTTTTCATACAATTATTTGAAATAGGCCAAAAGTACAAACTGAAATTTTCAACCAATAATTTATTTCTTGAAAAGAAAAAAACTAAGAAAATATCAAAATCTTGATTTTGTCTATAGCCTTATCAAAGAACCTGAGGAAGTAATTAATGTATTTGATTTGGTTTATGTAGATGCTTCTGCTTTGGTCATAAAAAGAAAAGCAGGGAAAAAAGGATTTGTCTATCTGTCAGCGAATAAACCTATTTCTGATAAAAAAGAAATAGACAGAATCGAACTATTAGCCATTCCTCCTATCTGGAAAAAAGTCAAGATTGCAAAAACATCCCAGGGCCATTTACAAGCCGTAGGTAGAGATGATAAGCAAAGAAAACAATACATCTACCACGAACTTTGGAAGAGAATAAGAAATCAGACTAAGTTTTTTAAAATGGCATCCTTTGGGAAGCAACTCCCTAAAATTAGAGAAAAAATTAATGCGGACATTAACCAAGAAGGTTGGCCAATTACAAAGACTATTGCACTTGTAATTAATCTTATGGAAGAGACACATATTCGCATAGGAAATAACCAGTATGCCAAGAAAAATAAAACATATGGTCTTTCTACTTTAAGAAAAAAACATATCTACCATCAAAAAGATTCTATAACGTTTCATTTCATAGGTAAAAAAGGAAAAGAACATAATATTGAATTGAATGATGATAAATTAATAAAGCTGGTAAATCAATGTGAAGAAATTCCAGGATGGGAACTCTTTAAATATTATGACGAAAATAATGAAAAGCAAACGCTAGAAAGCGGAATGATTAATGATTACCTCCATAATATCACCGAAGATATTTATACCGCAAAAGATTTTAGAACATGGGCGGCTACCGTTATTTTCTTTGAATCATTATACGATTTAGGACTTCCTAAAAAGAAAAAGAAAAGAAAAAAAAGAATTCTTAAAGCACTCGATAAAACTTCCGAAGCTTTAGGGAATACAAGAAATATTTGCAGAAAATATTATGTGCATCCTGCCTTAATAAATAAGTTTTTAACAGGTACAATTCAAGAAGATTTTGACACTTACAAGAATCTTGAGGAAAAAAATCACCTTTCTGCATCAGAACAAGCCGTATTACAATTAATCGAAAACTATGTACCTAGTTTTCTTACAACTTAAAAAATATAAATCATGAATGTATCAGAACAACTATTAGACATATTAAAAAATGAAGGCGTAAAACACATTTTTGGTGTTGCAGGTGATGCCTTAAATCCATTAGTAACTGCAATAGGCGAACAAGATGACATACAATGGATTGGCGTAAATCATGAAGGTAATGCCTCCTATGCCGCCTTTGCTCAAGGCGAACTAGGAGAAAATTTTGGCGTATGTGCTAGTACAGTTGGTCCTGGTGCGCTACATCTTGTTAACGGTTTGTATAATGCTAAAAAAGAACGCTCACCTGTTATTGCGATTACTGGACAAGTACCTGTAGAGCATTTAGGAACTAACTACCATCAAGAGGCTGATTTAACTAAGATATTTGATGATATCTGTGAACACCAAGCCGTCATCAGATCTCCTGAAGAAGCACCAAGAGTTATATCTCGCGCCATCCGAATTGCAATTAACAGAAAATGCGTTTGTCGTATTGAGCTGCCAGCAGATATTGCCAAAATGAGTGCCAAGAATCAAAACTTTGTTCACAAAACATTCAGGTCGTCTAGTACACTTGTTCCTAATCAGAATGCATTATTACAAGTGGCAAAAGCTATTAACGAAGCAGAAATTGTTGGAATATTAGCTGGAGCAGGTTGTAGAAATGCTAAAACTATTGTTCTCGATTTTGCCAAAAAGCTAAAAGCACCTATAACACATTCACTGCGTGCTAGCGATATTTTTGACCATAGTACAGAAAATGTTGTTGGACTAACGGGACTAATAGGAAATCCCGCTGGTTACAAAGGTGTAATGAAATCAGATTTATTAATCATGTTAGGTACAGATTTTCCGTACACGGATTTTTTACCTGATAAAACAAAAACTGTGCAGATTGACGTCCGAGCCGAAAATATTGGAAATAGAACTGCAGTAGATTATGGACTACACGGCCATATTAAAGAAACCCTAGAGGCTTTAATTCCGCTTTGTAATGAAAAATTAAATTCTGAATTTGTTGATGAACTTGTAGACAGTTTTAAATCTTGGAAAAAGTCTAATACCAAAAAAGCTGACCCATCAAGAGACATGGAACCACTGCATCCGCACATTTTTGCAAGATTAGCAAGTGACCACGCTTCAGACGCTGCAATCTTTACAATCGATACGGGTACAGCCGCCATTTGGGCATCTAATTTTATGAATTTTCATTCGGATAGAAGAATAATAGGGTCATTCAATCATGGTTCAATGGCTGTTGGATTACCTGCAGCAATTGGTGCACAACTTCAGTATCCCAACCGCGAAGTTTGGGGATTAATTGGCGACGGTGCTTTTAATATGTCTTTACAAGATTTTAGTACAGCCGTGAAGTATAATTTACCAATAAAAATTATTGTATTCAATAATTCGCAATTAGGTTTTGTTAAAATTGAAATGGAAGAAGCAGGGCTAGCACCAAATATGGATGCGCTAGATGTCAATAATTTTAATTTCGCAGACTATGCGAAACTTTGTGGTGGAGATGGCGTACGTGTTACGCATGCAAAGGATATTGAAGATGCCATTATACAAGCAAAAAATGCAACAAAACCTTTTATAATAGACGCTGTTGTAACAAATGCAGAGCTAGCTTTGCCGCCAAAAATTGGATTTGAAGAAGCCAAAGGATTTGGTATCTCTAAAATAAAAGAATTAGCAAAAGCTATAAACGGAGATAAGCGCCAATGGGAAAACATTAAGCAAGAAATCGAAGCTTATTTTGATTAATTTTTGGAATAATTTTTGCTTAATAATTTGGTGGATTTAAGAGGTTGCACAACTTTTTTTGTAACTTCGCCGTCCTTTATTATTTAATGGGGTCGACTGGTTTTGACAGCGAGATTAATTAAATGGTAAGCACGTCGTGTAATGGTTTTGAAACACGTAAAAGGCTAGACCAAATTTTAAACGGCGAGAATAACTACGCTTTAGCTGCATAATCTGAATTACAGTAAGATTCGTGCTCATTCCTACTAGGTAGGAAGGCTAAATGTCTCCAGAAAGCCTTGGTTAGTGGCGTTCTTTTTAGAGGCATCGTAAAAATTAACTAAGAAAGCATGGCGCTTCGACGTGTTTTCGAGATTTAGAAGCTAAGTTGTAAGTAGGTTGTCTTTAGCCAGCTTATAATCGAAAAAATAAGAATAGACTAAACGTGTAGAAAGCCCTTTGGTTACTTGTTTGGACGAGAGTTCGATTCTCTCCGACTCCACCTTCGCTCTCCGAAGCCTTGTGCGTAGGAGAGCTTTTTTATATTTACTTAGCCCTTAGTCAAAGTCCTATTTTTTTTAGGAGAGCTTCGGTGGACTAGTCCACATCCAATGGTAAAGCTTTGAGGAAACGAAAAGCGTAGTAGGGCTTTTTAATGCTTGGAATTTTTTAATATAAATTATTAGAGCTTCGGTGGACACGTCCTCAATATTCCATAACTTTATAGTTATAATCTCATACGAAAATGAAGCTAACTTACGCTGTTTACATCTTAAAATGTTCAGATAACACCTACTATACTGGCTACACAACAAATATTGAAAACAGATTAAAAGCGCATAATAATAAAGAAGTTCATTATACCAAAAGCAGACTTCCAATTAAATTAGCCAATCTTATTCAATTTGAGAACAAACAGAAAGCTTATGACTTTGAACGATATTTAAAATCAGGTTCTGGAATTGCTTTTAGAAATAAAAGATTAGTATAATCAATGCGCAAAAAACACTGTCATATCTGCGAAAACGAATTCTCAACACTATTTCGCGTACAATATAAACAACCCAAAGAATGGGTTTTTGTTTGCGAACATTGTTTGCTAAATATTAAACCCAACAATCCGCATTACAAATACGGCGGTACTTGGAAGAAGTAATGTTTTAAAGCGCACAGCCATAAACTATAGTCATACTTTTGTGGTTTTTGTCTCTGTTAATTTTTATGATAGTGTTAGCAAACTAAAACAACATAGAGTCATTATCTTTACATAAAAAAGAACTATGCTTAATTGGAAAGACATCATCAACTTTGCTGTTAACGGCAATCCAGAACCAGATAAACGCGTCGAGAAAACCGAATCTGAGTGGAAATCACAGTTAACTCCAGAGCAATACAGAATCACTAGACAAAAGGGAACAGAAGCTCCTCATAGCGGAGCGCTCTGTACCGCTTACGATGAGGGTAAATACAACTGTGTGTGCTGTGACACGCCATTATTTGACTCTACTATAAAGTTTAGTTCTGGCACTGGCTGGCCAAGCTTTACACAACCTATTAAAGAGAACGCCATTAAATACAAAAAGGATACCTCTTACGGAATGGTACGTGTAGAAGTTATGTGTAACACCTGCGATGCGCATTTGGGACACGTATTTCCTGACGGACCAGAACCAAGTGGTTTACGCTATTGCATAAATTCAGAATCTATGATTTTAGAAAAAGCAGAAATCAATGAGTAAGAATATACAATTAGCAACAATTGGCGGTGGCTGTTTTTGGTGTACCGAAGCGGTGTTCCAAGAAGTAAAAGGCGTCGAAAAAGTAGTTTCGGGATATTCTGGAGGAAATGTACCAGGACATCCAACCTATCGCGAAATATGCTCAGGATTAACTGGTCATGCCGAAGTCATTCAAATTACTTTTGATGCGAATGTGATTTCGTATGAAGATATTTTAGTCATATTTATGACGACGCATGACCCGACAACTTTAAACAGACAAGGTGCTGATAGAGGTACACAATACCGTTCGGTCATTTTTTATCATGATGAAAATCAAAAAGAAATTGCAGAAGTAGTTTGTAAAGAGATTGCGCCATATTATGAAAATCCTATTGTAACGGAAATTTCACCATTAGATAAATTTTATGAAGCTGAAAAAGAGCATCAAGATTTTTACAGAAATAACCCTAATTATGGCTATTGTAATTTTGTAATTGACCCAAAATTGGCGAAACTTCGCAAATTACATTCAGATAAGTTAAAATGAACCTCAACATAAAACATAACTTCACTACAGAACTTCCTGCTGACCCGATACAAGAAAATTCTAGACGGCAAGTAAAAGAAGCCTGTTTTAGTTATGTAAAACCAAAAAAAACGTCCAAGCCCAAACTGATTCATGTATCAAAAGAAATGGCAAGTCAATTAGTCTTTTCTGAGGCTGATTTACAGTCTAAGGCGTTCTTAAACATCATGACCGGCAATACAGTTTTAGAAAACACTACGCCTTACGCCATGTGTTACGGCGGTCATCAGTTCGGGAATTGGGCAGGACAGTTAGGCGATGGTCGAGCTATCAATTTATTCGATGTTGAACATCAAAACAAACAATGGACGATTCAGCTTAAAGGTGCTGGCGAAACACCATATTCGCGTCAAGGTGATGGTTTAGCGGTTTTGCGTTCTTCCATAAGAGAATATTTATGTAGTGAAGCGATGCATCATCTTGGTGTACCAACCACACGTGCTTTATCATTAGCCTTAACTGGTGATAGCGTATTACGAGATATGTTATATGATGGCAATCAAGCCTTTGAAAAAGGTGCCATTGTATCTCGTATTTCTCCTTCATTTTTACGCTTCGGAAATTATGAAATTTTTGCAGCGCGTGGCGACCATAAGACTTTAAAAACGCTTGTCGATTATACCTTAAAACATCATTTCAGTCATTTAGGAACACCTTCAAAAGTGACTTATATTCAGTTTTTTAATGAAGTCATGCAACGCACTTTAGATATGGTAATCCATTGGCAACGTGTAGGATTCGTGCATGGTGTAATGAATACCGATAATATGTCTATTCTTGGCTTGACCATTGACTATGGACCATATGGCTGGCTAGAAGGTTTCGATTTTGGCTGGACGCCTAATACCACAGACACTCAAAACAAACGTTACCGTTTTGCCAACCAACCCAATATTGGACTCTGGAATTTATACCAACTCGCCAATGCACTTTATCCACTAATTGAAGACACAAAACCTCTTGAAACTATTCTCGAAAATTATAAATTGGGCTTTGAAAAGAAATCTTTCGAGATGATGAAATCGAAATTAGGTTTGTTTGAAGTTGATGAAAAGGACTTGAAATTGATTCAAGATTTAGAAGATATTTTGCAATTATCTGAAACGGATATGACTATTTTCTTCAGAAACCTAAGTAATTTCAAGAAAGATAATTCAACAATTGGATTAGAAGTAATTAAAGACGCTTTTTACAAACCAAACGAAATTAATGGAAATATAAAACAACAATGGCAAGATTGGTTTGACCGTTACCAGTTTAGATTAGAAAAGGAATCAATGTCCGATTCTGACAGAAAAATGAAGATGAACGCCGTAAACCCAAAATACGTGCTTAGAAATTATATGGCGCAATTAGCTATTGATGATGCTGATAAAGGCGATTACAAACGCATTGACGAGCTCTTCAATCTTTTAAAACAACCCTATTCTGAACAACCCGAAAACGAAAAATGGTTTGCCAAACGTCCGGAATGGGCAAGACACAAAATTGGTTGTTCTATGTTATCTTGCAGTTCATAACTTTTAGTATGATGCGACTCTATTTTATTGGCATTTCAATTCTGATTATAGCTATTTTAGCTAACGCTTTGGCTATGAAGCTAGGCTTAAAAACTTGGTATGCATTTATTGAATTTCTAACAGCATCTGGCGATAGAGAAATTATAATAAGCATTATAGATTACATCTGGCTTTTTATTTTATATCCTTTAACTTTAGGCTGTGGCTACTGGTTAGGCGATAAATTATACCAAATACTATTTAATTAAATGGAAAAAACAGTTTCTGAAGCTATTGCTTACCGCCGCTCTACACGAGTTTACAAAGATACACCCATAGATACCGAAAAAGTAAAGCAATGCATAGTAAATGCCTCATTAGCACCTACGAGTAGTAACTTGCAACTTTGGGAGTTTTATCACGTGACTTCAGAAGACAAACTGAAAGCATTGGCTGAAGCTTGTTTTAATCAAAATGCAGCTTCTACAGCAAAACAGCTTGTGGTGGTTGTAACCCGAAAGGATTTGTGGCGCGAACGTGCTAAGGCAAATTTAGATTATTTAAATAAGGTTTATAGAGACAAAGACCTTAGCGAACGTGATGCAAAAAGAAAGAAAATGGCTATGGGCTATTACAAAAAAGTCATTCCGACTATTTATACCGACTTTTTGGGCATTTTGGGTTTTGTAAAATATTTAGCTTTTCAGGTTGTTGGTTTGTTTAGACCTATTTATAGACAAACACGTCAGAGTGATATGCGTATTGTGGCTCATAAAAGTGCTGGACTTGCCGCTCAAAATTTTATGACTAGCATGGCAGCTATTGGCTACGATACTTGTCCTATGGAAGGCAGTGATACGCTTAGAGTAAAACAAATTTTAGACTTACCTCGTGGTTCCGAAATAAATATGGTTATTGGTTGCGGAATTAGAGATGATAAAGGCATTTACGGTCCGCGTTTTAGAGTGCCTTTTGAAGATGTTTATGTTGAAGTTTAATTACCAAACTTAAATTCAGATTCGGGTTTTCTTTTTTCAAAATTCCTTAGACCTATTTCAAGCCATTCAAAATAAGCTTCAGCGTTTGGTTCGTAAGCATTGGTAACATTTAGCAATTCTAAATCGTGATTTAAGAGCACGTAGTACGGTTGTGAATTGTTTTCAAAATTTACAGTTTGTAAAGTCGCCCACTTATCACCAATGGTTTCAATTTGCTTTACGGTTCCGTTAGCACGCAAAAAATCAAATTGCCTGTCTTGAGGTAGTTCTTTTTTATCATCGACATAAAGCGAAATAATGACATACTTTTCACTTAATATATTGTAAACATTAGATGTGCTCCACACCTGCTCTTCCATTTTACGGCAGTTAACACATGCCCAACCCGTAAAGTCTAATAAAATCGGTTTATTTTCGGCTTTTGCTTTTGCCAAGCCTTCTTCCCAATCTTTACTACAGTTTAAGTCTAATGGACATTCCGAATTCTTTTCGTATAAACTGTAAAACATCGGTGGTGGAAAACCACTTAGCAGCTTCAAATTAGCATATTTGGTATTTGTTAGCCCAGGAATTAAATAAATTACAAAGGCTATAAATAAGATAGCCGTTGTGATTCTCCCTTTGCCTAATTTCTGCAACGGCCCATCGTGCGGAAATTTAATTTTCCCGAATAAGTAAAGAATTAATCCAATCCCGATAATTATCCAAAGACCGATAAATATTTCGCGTTTTAATAAGCCCCAATGTTCTACCAAATCTGCATTAGATAAAAATTTGAGTGCCAACGCCAATTCGATGAATCCTAAAACAACTTTGACTGTATTTAGCCATCCGCCCGATTTCGGTAAAGAATTTAACCATTTTGGGAACATAGCGAACAATGTAAATGGTAGAGCTAATGCCAAACCAAAGCCCGCCATACCCATAGAGAGTTGCACCGCACCACCATCGGCTGTTAAAGAACTTCCTAATAGAGTTCCTAATATTGGACCTGTACACGAAAATGATACTATTGCCAAGGTCAATGCCATAAAAAACACGCCGATAAAGCCTCCTATTTTATTTGCACGACTATCCATCGCTGCACTCCATGACTGTGGTAATGTCAACTCGTAATATCCAAAGAATGAAAAAGCGAAAGCTATAAATATGATGAAGAATATAATGTTCAGAGTCACATTTGTAGAAATATTATTGAGAATTCCTGGGTCGAGCGAGTCTAGTAAATGAAACGGAATACTTAACAGCACATAAATTAAAAAGATGAAGAATCCATAAAGAATAGAATTGAAAATACCTTTTTTGGAATCTCCAGAGCTCTTAGTGAAAAATGAAACCGTCAGTGGAATCATAGGAAATACACATGGTGTTAGTAGTGCAATTAATCCACCTAAAAAGCCAAGTATAAAGATTGAAAAATTACTCTTCTCTTCTATATTTTGTTTCTCGTACTTATCCCAACCTGTGATATTGAGTTTTAGTTTTTCGGAAAGGGTTTTACTTCGCTCATCAATGGTTGCTACTTCATTAATTACTTCACTTCCGTCTAAATTCAATTTAAATGTTTCATCTCCTAAGATGCATCTCTCGTCATTGCACGTCTGATATTCAGCAGTAATTTCAATTTGCTTAAAATCTGGATTTATTAGGTTGATTTTTTGTGTAAATGAGACACTGCCCTGAAATTTCTTTACATCTTCCTCAAATATGGGGTCGTACTTTATTTTAGCATCAGGCTCTGTTGTTTTACCAATTAGTGTGTAATTACCTTCTTGATTTTTAAATTCAAAATAAGTTTCTGGTGCAAAACCTTCCTTATCTACTTTATATTGAGAATAAATACTGTAACCGTCCTCAACAGTGACTGTCATAATAATTTTGTATTCAGAATCTGAAATTTTCTCAATCTTATTATCCCAACTGGCTGGATTGAAGTTTTGGGAAAAACCAAATATTGAAAAAAATAGAGTAAGAAATGTAATAAGAAACCGCTTAGCTGCTACCATAAATAACTATTAATGCACAAATGTAGACTTTGTGTTTATTTTATCGTTTTAAAGTCGTCTAATTTATAAAAACCTTAATAAATACAAGCCTAAAAAAACCCGAACGTTTATGTCCGGGTTTTGGTTTTATGATTTCTTTTCGATACTGAGAACTTCAGAATGTTCCCACTTGGAGAGACCTCCTTCGAGCTCATATATTTTTTTGAACCCTGCAGCTTTGAGTTTTTTTGCACATTTTGCACTGCGACTTCCACCTTTACAGTATAATACTACAGGCTTATTTTTGTCTAAGCGCTCTACATCATCATCAAAAGTTGGTGAATTAAAATCTATATTCTGGGCGTCTTTAATATGAATTTGCTCATACTCGGATGACGTGCGTACATCTACAAGTTGTACGTCTTCTAACTCCAAAATGCTTTTCATTTCAGCAGCAGTTACTAATTTAACCTCTTCTGAATCTGCCTTTTTATCGACACAACTTACACTAAAGAGCGTCAATAAACATAGCATTGCGATTGATAATAATTTTCTCATGATGATTATTTTAATTGATTGATGTCACCTTTCCATTCTGTAAATCCGCCAAGCAGATTATATGTATTCTCAAAACCTAACTGATTCATAATAGCGCATGCTTGTGCACTTCTTCCTCCTGCTTTACAATACACGTAATAATTCTTTGATTTATCTAGTTGCTCGACCTCGTATATAAAACCTTGGCCTTTATAAATATCTATATGTAGAGCATCAGGAATAATCCCTAATTCTTCAACTTCTTCTTGAGTTCTAACATCTAAAACAACAGAATTATTGTCTTCAGATAGTTGTTTTGTCCAATTTTCTTGTTGTAAATCAGCCATTTATTTCATTTTGATTAAACAAAATTAACATTTCTTTATGATATAGACGTAAAAAAATCTGAAGTGTTACACTCCAGATTTGTTAATTAACATTATTTCTTAAACCTATTTTTTAGTTTTTATAGAGCATCCAATGGCTCTTGTAGTCTTCTGTTTTATTTCTTTCCCTGCTAACAGTGCATCAACAGCATTTTCAACATATTTAGTTTTTACTGCAGTTGCATCCTGATAATTGTCGTCGATTGCTCCAATATATTTTACAATATTGCCGTCTGTCGTTTTTTCTAAAATATAAACGTGTGGTGTTTTGGTAGCGCCGTACTGAGGGTATATCTTTTGTCCTTCGTCCATTAGATATGGAAACGTAAAACCTTTAGCTTTAGCTCGAGCTTTCATAGCCTGCATATTATCTCCAGGTTTAACATCTGTGTCATTAGGCATAATTGCTATTACAGGATATCCTTTTTTTGCATATTTTTTATCTAATTCTACAATTCTGTCTTCATAGGCTACTGCATATGGGCAAGTGTTACATGTAAAAATAACTATAAATCCCTTTGCAGATTTATAATCTGAAAGCGATACCATTTTACCATCTATATTCTCTAAGGAAAAGTCTGTTGCAACATCTCCAACTTCGTAACCGCTATCTGTTGTAATGGTAAAAGCAGTTAAGCTAACAAAGCAGACTAAGGCTGCCAATAATTTTAGTGTCTTCATTTTATATTAATTTAAAAATAGTTTTACTTCTGTTTCTAATTCTTCGTAATTAAAGGACTTTTCATAGAACTGTCTTTTATTTCCTTTATAAATAATTGTTGCTGGTAATGCACCTGACCAGGTTGTATCTATTGCTGGTATCCATCGGTTCTGGTCTACATCGTCAAAACAGACCACTTTAGATTGAATATTTTTTTTCTTTAAAAATGGTTTTAGTTTAGAATCGTATTGTCTAGGGAAATCTAAACTCACAAGTAACACCTCAACGTTTTTGTTTTTATAATCTGAATTGATTTTTTCAAAATAAGGTAACTCCTTAACACAAGGCGCACACCAAGTTGCCCAAAAGTTAACAACATGCACTTTACCATCATCTTTATTAATTAATGGCTCTAGTCCATCGTAGTCGTAAATATCTAAAACAATAGCTTCTCCTTGATGGTGGACCTTAGAAAGTTGTTCTGTTACTTCTACAGCTTTTGGCGTCTCTTTACAACTTAAAATCAATAGAAATACTATTACTAATCGCTTCATATTCTAAAGGTACTACCCTGTAAATAGACATTTTAATTTTTAACATAAAATTAAATCTTCATATATAAATTCACATTACATTTGTATATACAATTGTTGTATATGAAAGAATTACAAGATATCCTACATTCTACATCGAACCTTTCGGCCTCAAAGGCTGCAGTTATTAGTGTTTTCTATGTCAATAACGTCATAAAAGAATCTATTCTGAACGATTTGAAACCCTTTGATTTATCTATAGAACAATTTAATGTATTACGAATTTTAAGAGGTCAGAAAGGAAAACCACTAAACTTACAGGATATCCAAGAGCGTATGATTAATAAAATGAGTAACACAACACGATTAGTGGATAAGCTGATAAAAAAGAATTTTGTAAAACGTAACATCTGCGAACAAAATCGTAGAAAAGTAGAAATAGTAATCACAGAATCTGGCTTAGATATCTTAAAAGAGCTGGACGACAAAATTATAAACACAGAAAAAAATATCACCTCGCAACTTACTAGCGAAGAATTAAAACAATTAAATACCCTTTTATTAAAAATCAATAATTAAAATTTAAAACAAAATGAAAACTCTAAAAACCCTATTTGTTGCTGTATTAGCAATCTCATTTTTCTCGTTTACAGTATTAAAAGAGAAACAAGTTAATGTTGAAGAAAGTACTATCGTTTGGACAGGAAAAAAAGTAACTGGACAACACGAAGGCAAAATTAGCTTAGAAAGTGGTGTTTTACAATTCGACGGAAAAACACTTTCTGGCGGAAACTTTGTTATAGACATGACAACTATCACAGTAACTGATTTAGAAGGAAAAGGAAAAGCTAATCTAGAAGGCCACCTAAAATCAGACGATTTTTTTGGTGTAGAAAAACATGGCAAAGCGACATTTACTATCACAAATGCCTCTAAACTAGATGACAAAAACTATGAAATTTCAGGTGACTTAACTATTAAAAACATCACCAACCCAATTAATTTTACAATGGTTGTGGACGGCAACTCAGCAACTGCAAAAGTTATTGTAGACCGTTCTAAATTCGATGTTAGATATGGTTCTCCTAGCTTCTTCAATGATTTAAAAGACAAAGCCATCTATGACGATTTTGAGCTTGACGTAAAATTAGTTTTCTAATAATCTCTTAAAGTTTCAAAATTTGTTTGAAATAAAAAATATCGTTTCTATATTTGACAAGAAATTAATTAAAAATGCAAACAAATAAAACATGGTGGTGGAATTTTACTAACGAAACGTTCGTGAAATAGTCCATTGTGTTAACTAAAATACTAAAAGGCTTGTCATTCACGACAAGCCTTTTTTCTTTTAAACTGATGAAAACATATAATCTACGTACACATTACAAAAAGATTCTAACAGATACCATAACGCCTGTAACTGTTTATTATAAAATCCGTGACAAGTTTCCTAATAGTATCTTATTAGAAAGTGGCGATTATCATAAAAGCCAGAAAAACTATTCTTATATCTGTTGTAATCCTATTGCTTATTTTAAGGTTGAAAAGAAAGTTATTTACCAGAATTTCCCTGATGGAAGTTCTACTGAAACAACAATTGATGAATCCGTAAGTGTAGTTGAAGAATTACAACAGTTTACAAAGCGTTTCAATACAAATTCTGAAGAAGAATTTAAGTTTATAAACAACGGTATTTTTGGTTACACCGCTTATGATGCAGTAAAATATTTTGAAGACATTACGATTTCTAAAAAAGATAATTCAGTTGAAATTCCTGATATTTATTATGCGGTTTATCAGAATATCATTGCCATAAATCATTTTAAAAACGAAGCTTACATTTTTGCACATTGCCCTGAAGGCACAGAAAGTAATGTTGAAGAAATTGATAAACTCATCAATGTTCAAAATTTCGCGTCATTTAACTTTAATACCAAAAGTGAGATTTCCTCAAATCTTACAGATGATGAATTTTTAGAACATGTCGATTTAGCCAAAAAACATTGTGCACGTGGTGATGTTTTTCAGTTGGTATTATCACGCCGTTTTACTCAAGAATTTTCAGGAGATGATTTTAACGTGTATCGTGCATTGCGTAGCATAAACCCTTCGCCTTACCTATTCTATTTTGATTACGGTAACTTCAAAATTTTCGGAAGTTCACCAGAAGCACAACTTATTGTTGATAATGGTTTGGCTGAAATTCATCCAATTGCTGGAACATTTAAACGTACAGGGAACGATAAAAAAGACGCCATTCTCGCTGAAGAATTAATAAACGACGAAAAGGAAAATGCCGAGCACGTGATGCTTGTCGATTTAGCCAGAAATGATTTAAGTCGAAACGGCAATAATGTAAAAGTAGAAACTTACAGAGAAGTACAATTCTTCTCCCATGTTATCCATTTAGTCAGTAAAGTTACGGGGCAAAAACACGACAAAACCTCAACCATGCAGGTTGTGGCAGACACTTTCCCAGCAGGTACCTTAAGTGGCGCACCAAAGCACAAAGCCATGCAATTGATAGATAAATACGAAAAAACTAGTCGTGGGTATTACGGTGGCGCTATTGGTTTTATGGATTTTGAAGGTAATTTTAACCATGCCATAATGATTAGGACATTTTTAAGTAAAGATTACAAACTTAACTGGCAAGCTGGTGCGGGATTAGTATCTAGGTCTAATCCAGAAAGTGAAAAACAAGAAGTATACAATAAATTAGGCGCTTTAAATAAAGCCATTGAACTCGCGAAAAGTATTTAATATGAAGAAAGTTTTAGTCATAGACAATTACGACAGTTTCACTTATAATCTGGTTCATTATTTAGAAGATTTAGACTGCGACGTTACCGTAAAACGAAACGACAAATTAACATTAGATGAGGTTGAGAATTTCAATAAAATTGTGCTCTCTCCAGGACCTGGAATTCCAGATGAAGCTGGGTTATTAAAAGCAATTATTCAAAAATATGCACCTACAAAAAGTATACTTGGCGTTTGCCTTGGTCAACAAGCTATCGGTGAAGTTTTTGGTGGTACATTAGAAAATTTAGATACTGTTTTTCACGGAGTTGCCACCAACGTTATGCTATCGGTTGATGACGAAACCTTATTTGAAGGTTTAGGCAATACTTTTGAAGTTGGCCGTTACCACTCGTGGGTTGTCAATACCAATTTACCAGATAGTCTAGAAGCCACATCATTTGACGAGAATGGACAAATCATGTCCTTACGCCATAAAGTTTACGACGTAAAAGGTGTACAATATCATCCTGAATCTGTTTTAACCCCAAATGGAAAACAAATTTTAAAGAATTGGGTGAATAATTAGACATTAGAAAAATGAAGAAAATAGAATTAAACAAAGAATAAGTAAAATTTAATGACCCGAATTTCGACATAGTCGAAAAACATCAAAATGCAGAAATAAAGAACGAAAGAACGAAGATGCGAGGCGCAGCCTCAAGCACGAAGTTCTTAAAGCGATTGGTGCTTCAGCAATTTCCTCATTTTGATTGTGATTTTTTGGTTCGTTTTGTATCAAGACAAAATGAACATAACAAGAAAAACAAATGAAAGAAATATTAAACAGACTTATAGCTCACGAAACGCTTTCAACTAAAGAAGCTAAGCAAATCATCGTTAACATATCCAACGATATGTACAACCCAAGTCAGATTGCTTGTTTTCTATCAGTATACATGATGCGAAGTATTACGATAGAAGAACTTCAAGGATTTAGAGATGCACTTTTAGAACTTTGCATTCCGATAGACTTAAGCGATTACAATGCTATAGATATTGTAGGAACTGGCGGCGATGGCAAAAACACTTTTAATATTTCAACATTATCATCATTTATAACAGCTGGTGCTGGTGTTAATGTTTCTAAACATGGCAATTACGGTGTGTCTTCAACCTCCGGTTCGTCTAATGTAATGGAGTATTTGGGCGTAAAATTTTCTAATGATGAAGATTTTTTAAAGCGCTGTTTAGACCAAGCTGGCATATGTATTTTACACGCACCTTTGTTTCATCCAGCGATGAAAAATGTAGCTCCAATAAGAAAAGAATTGGGCGTTAAAACATTTTTTAATATGCTCGGCCCAATGGTAAATCCATCGTTTCCAAAACATCAATTATTAGGTGTTTATAATTTAGAAATACTGCGCTTGTACAGCTTTTTATACCAAAAAACAGATACCAATTATAACATTGTTTTCGCTTTAGATGGTTATGACGAAATCTCGCTAACAGGAAAAGCAAAACTAATTTCAAACCAATCTGAAACCTTATTTTCTCCAAGTGATTTAGGCTTAAAAAGCATTGCACCATCTGAAATTTTTGGTGGAGAAACTATTGATGACGCAGCAAATTTATTCGTAAACATCATCAAAGGAAAAGGTACAGAAGCACAAAACAATGTCGTGTGTACCAATGCAGGTTTGGCTATAGCAACAAGAGAACAAATAACACACAAAGAAGGGTTCGAATTGGCAAAAGAGTCATTACTGAGCGGAAAAGCAAAGCAAAGCTTAGACAAACTTATAGAATTAAGTAAATGAATATTTTAGATAAAATAGTAAAAGACAAACGCATAGAAGTTGACTTACGTAAGTCAATAATTCCAGCAAAACAATTAGAGCAATCCGTTCTTTTTGAGAGAGAAACCGTTTCACTATCAAAAAAACTGCGACATAGTAATAGTGGTATCATTGCAGAACACAAAAGACGGTCACCATCTAAGTCTGTAATTAATCATAATTTAAATGTACAAGATGTAGCTTCTGGTTATGAAAACGCTGGTGTTTGTGGTATGTCCGTTTTAACTGACGGAAAATATTTTGGCGGTAGTTTAGACGATTTACTCGTTGCAAGAGCAAGTTCTAATTTGCCTTTATTGAGAAAGGAATTCATCATTGATGAGTATCAAATTCTAGAAGCAAAAGCCTATGGAGCAGATGTAATTTTATTGATTGCTGCTATATTAACAAGAGACGAAATCAAGCAATTTTCAGAATTTGCAAAACAACTAAATCTAGATGTGTTATTAGAAGTTCACAACGAAGCTGAATTACATAAATCAATAATGCCATCTTTGGACATGTTGGGTGTAAACAACAGAAATCTAAAAACCTTTGAGGTCAGTTTAGAAATCTCAAAACAGTTAAGTCAGTTAATCACGGATGATTTTGTAAAGGTATCCGAAAGTGGCATCAGCTCTATTCAAGCTATAAAAGAATTAAAACCTTATGGCTACAAAGGGTTTTTAATTGGTGAGAATTTTATGAAAACAGATAATCCCGGAGCAAACGCAACAGAATTCATTCAAAAATTGGAAGCATGAAACTGAAGATTTGCGGAATGAAATATCAAGAAAACATGGAGTCCGTTGCAGAATTGCAACCCGACTACTTGGGCTTTATATTTTACGATAAGTCGTCACGATTTTTTGATGGTAAAATTCCGCAACTACCAAATTCAATTAAAAAAGTTGGGGTTTTTGTAAACGAAAGTTTAGATAAGGTTATCAATTTAGTAGGGAAACATGATTTACAAGCCGTACAATTACACGGAAATGAATCTCCAGAATATTGCACCAAACTCAAATCGTTTTGTGATGCCGAACTCGATTCAGCATCTCATCAAAAGATTGAATTAATTAAAGTTTTCAGTATAAAAGACAGTTTCAATTTCGATATCTTAAAACCTTACGATGGCATAGTCGATTACTTTTTATTTGATACCAAAGGAAAACTACCTGGTGGAAACGGCTATACCTTCAACTGGGATGTATTAAAAAATTACCCTTCAACAACACCCTACTTTTTAAGTGGAGGCATTGGATTAAATGAAGTCGAAAAAATAAAAGCGTTCAAAAAAAGTCCAGCTTCAGAATACTGCTATGCTATCGATGCAAACAGCAAGTTTGAAATTGAGCCCGGATTAAAAAATATTAATGAATTAGAAAAATTTAAATATGAGCTACAACATTAACGACAAAGGCTATTATGGCGAATTTGGAGGTGCATTCATTCCTGAAATGCTATATCCAAATATTGAAGAATTGCGTCAGAATTATTTAAAAATCACCGCCGAAGAATCATTTCAGGAAGAGTTTCACCAGCTATTAAAGGATTACGTTGGTCGTCCTTCTCCTTTATATTTCGCGAAGCGCTTATCTGAAAAGTACAATACCAAAATTTATTTAAAGCGTGAAGACCTGAACCATACCGGTGCACATAAAGTTAATAATACTATTGGTCAAATTCTTTTGGCACAACGCCTAGGTAAAACTAGAATTATAGCCGAGACCGGTGCAGGACAGCACGGTGTTGCCACGGCGACAGTTTGTGCGTTAATGGGTATTGAATGTGTGGTTTATATGGGCGAAGTTGATATTGCACGCCAAGCACCAAACGTTGCACGTATGAAAATGCTCGGCGCCAAAGTTGTCCCTGCATTATCAGGAAGTCGAACTTTAAAAGATGCTACAAACGAAGCCATGCGCGATTGGATTAATAATCCTGTTGACACCCATTATATTGTTGG
This sequence comes from Winogradskyella jejuensis, assembly GCF_900129745.1. Taxonomy (GTDB): domain Bacteria; phylum Bacteroidota; class Bacteroidia; order Flavobacteriales; family Flavobacteriaceae; genus Winogradskyella; species Winogradskyella jejuensis. The sequence goes on from NZ_FQWS01000001.1 coordinate 299,927, forward strand.
CAGTGTAGTAGGACCGCATCCATATCCGGATATGGTGGCACGTTTTCAAGCCGTAGTTTCTGAAGAAATTAAAAAACAATTGTTAGAAAAAGAAGGGACCGAAAATCCTGATTATTTGATTGCTTGTGTTGGTGGTGGCAGTAATGCTGCAGGGACTTACTACCATTACTTAGATGATACTGATGTAAACATCATCGCCGTTGAAGCAGCTGGAAAAGGTATAGACACAGGTGAAAGTGCCGCAACTTCTGTCTTGGGAAAAGAAGGCATTATTCACGGAAGTAAAACCTTATTGATGCAGACAGGTGACGGACAAATTACAGAGCCCTATTCTATTTCGGCTGGATTAGATTATCCCGGTGTTGGACCAATGCACGCTAACTTATATAAAACTGGTCGTGCAGAATTTATCTCCATTACCGATGATGAAGCAATGACTGCAGGTTTAGAATTATCACAATTAGAAGGCATCATTCCTGCTATAGAAACATCTCACGCACTAGCAGTTTTTGAACATAAAACCTTTAAAACAGAAGACATCATCGTACTAAATCTATCAGGTCGCGGAGATAAAGATTTACAGAATTATATTGAATATTTTAAATTATAAAAGAATAAAGATGGAAGAAAATAGAATATAGACTTAGTTTTTTTGTCCATATTCTATACTCTTAAATCTATTCTCTAAAAATAACTATGAACAGAATAAATCAAAAATTACAAGAAGACAAAAAGTTGCTTTCTATATATTTTACAGCTGGCTATCCAAATATAGACGATACGGTGACCATTATTCAAAATTTGGAGAAAAGCGGTGTGGATATGATAGAGATAGGATTACCATTTAGTGACCCATTGGCGGATGGGCCAACCATTCAAGATAGTTCTACACAAGCATTAAAAAATGGCATGACTAGTGAACTGTTATTCCAGCAATTAAAAGACATCCGTAAAACGGTGTCTATTCCTCTAATTATCATGGGTTACTTTAATCCCATGCTTCAATATGGTGTAGAGGCGTTTTGTAAAAAATGTCAGGAGATTGGGATTGATGGATTAATTATCCCTGATTTACCAGTTGATGTTTATCATGATGAGTATAAATCTACATTTGATAAGTATGGACTTATCAATGTATTTCTAATAACACCTCAGACTTCAGAAGAACGTATTAGATACATCGACTCTGTATCTGATGGATTTATTTACATGGTAAGTTCTGCAAGTACAACGGGCGCCAAATCTGGCTTTGGCGATGAGCAAGAAGATTACTTTACTCGAATTTCTAATATGAATTTAAAGAATCCGCAAATCGTTGGATTTGGTATTTTTAATAACGACACTTTTACCCAAGCTACAAAACACGCCAAGGGTGCGATTATAGGAAGTGCTTTTATAAAATACGTAACGGCGAACGGTATTGAAAACTTAGAGAATTTTATAGCTCCAATGTTAAGTAAGTAGGTGAATTTTAACAGTTGTTATATAAGTTTTAAGAGGACTTTGGCAGAGAAAACAGCTTATTATTCTTATATTCTTAATGAACATAAAAAAACAATTAAACTATGGGAATGATAAGAGACAGAAAGAAATTTAAAATAACTAAAAGACAAACAAATCCGACCAATCCAACGGCGAATATTAATCAAGATACCAATGATTTTGATATTGACAAAGCCACGATAAAAAAACAGCAGGTAAAAAAATAATCTGCTATTTCACATAAAAACGAAAAGCCTATTCTTACATTTGAATAGGCTTTTTTATTTTACTATTTTTCATGAAACTACTCAACAATTGGCGTGTTATTATTCTCCTTTGTTTAACCTTAGGTTTAGCACCATTTTTACCTGAACCACATATAGTTGGAAAACTAAGATGGCTGAGTAGCGGTGGTAATGGTATGGCTATTATGGATTATTTTGATGTTCTGCTTCACGGATTTCCATTTATCTTATTATTACGATTGTTAATTATTAAAATTACTAAGACCAATGGCGCTTAATATTGTCCTCATAGAACCCGAAATTCCAAATAACACTGGTAATATTGGCCGCTTAGCTTTAGCCACTGATTCGCGTTTACATTTGGTTAAACCTTTTGGTTTTGAAATAGATGATAAACGCCTAAAACGGGCTGGACTTGATTATTGGCAACATCTGGAAGTTATCTATTACGACAATGTGGATGCGTTTTTCAGAATAAACAGTGATAAAAAAATGGCTTTTTTAAGTAGTCACGGTACTAAAAGTCATTGGGATATTGAATTTGAAGATGACTTATTTTTAGTTTTCGGAAAAGAATCCGTTGGACTTTCAAAAGATATTACAGAAAAACACAAAGCGCATCTCTTTAAAATACCAATGTATAGCGATAACATTAGAAGTCTTAACTTAGCCAATGCTGTAAGTATTATTACTTATGAAGGATTGCGACAGCTTAATTTATAACATAAAATATTATAATATATACAAGCTTCTAAACCTTAGGTTTTGTAATTTTAAAAAAACAGAAAATTGAAACAATCTAAAAGTTACAAACTAATTTCGGAGTATGGCCAAATTGCCTTTGGTATTGTATTGGCTAGTATTGGTTTAAAAGCTTTTTTATTACCAAATGGATTTTTAGATGGTGGCGTTACTGGTATTGCGCTTCTGGCAAAAACATTTGTGGATATCGATATATCCTACCTCCTTGTTTTATTTAGCATTCCTTTTTTAATATTGGGTTATTATACCGTTTCTAAACGTATTGTAATCAAATCTATAATTAGCATTATTGGTTTGGCATTATTCATTCACTTCGAAAATTTTGGAACCATTACAGAAGACAAACTCCTTATCTCTATTTTTGGTGGTTTATTTTTAGGAGCTGGTATTGGCATCTCTATTCGAAATGGTTCAGTTTTAGATGGCTCAGAGATATTAGGGGTCTATCTCAACGATAAGTTTGGATTTAGTATTGGACAGGTCATTTTACTGTTCAACATTATATTATTTAGTGTTACCGCCTACTTAATTTCTGTTGAAGTTGCCTTGTACTCGATATTAACATATATCGTTACAGCAAAAGTCACCGACCTTATTATTGAAGGTTTTGAAGATTTTATTGGAGTCACAATTGTTTCCAAAAAATACGAACTCATCGAAGAAGCCATAATGAAAGAACTTGGCGTCGGCATGACCCTTTATAAAGGGACTAGAGGGATGGGGAACTCAGGAAAACAAGTTGATTTTGATATTATCCACACAATCATCAACCGTATAGATATTAAACGAATGCACCGAATTATTGATACTATTGATGATGACGCCTTTATCGTAGAATTTGATGTAAACAGTGTGAGAGGTGGTGTCCTAAGGCATTACTTGGATAAGAAGAAAAGCAAAGTATTATCTAAAGCTTAACGCCGTTTCTCTAACATATTTAAATACATCTTCTCCACCTTTGTTCTAGCCCAAGGTATGCGTCGTAAAAATTTTAGACTACTTTTTACCGATGGGTCATGCGTAAAACAACGAATATTTATTTGATGTCCCATATATTCCCAACCATAATGCGCTACTAAATCTTCAACAATTTGCTGAAGTTTAATGCCGTGAAGTGGATTGTTGGGTTGAGCATTCATTTTCTAAAAATACTAAATATAGCAATTTGTCAGTCTGAGCTTGTCGAAGACGCCGAACCTAATTGAAAACACACTTCGACAAGCTCAGTGTGACAGAAATCTTCGAAACAGTCAGAGTGATTGATTTTATTAGAATACACCTCTATTAATTTCTATTATCATTATTACGTCTTCGATTTCGGTTGCGGTTACGGTTTGGTCTTTTTGAGCTAGAATCGCCACCTTCACTTTTAGTTTTAGTATTTCTACGAGATTGACCTTGCCTATTCTGTCCTTGTTTTATAGGTTCTGTTGTCGCATTAGGGTCAGGCTCAAAGCCTTCGATAATATCAACCGGAATTTTTTGTCCAATTAATTTCTCAATACCTTTTAAATAAGAGGTCTCATCCGCACTTACCAATGATAAAGCTTCACCACTTGCTCCTGCTCTTCCTGTTCGACCGATACGATGCACATAATCTTCAGAAATATTTGGCAATTCAAAATTAATTACGTGAGGTAATAAAGGAATATCCAAACCACGAGCTGCAATATCTGTGGCAACCATAACTCTAATTTTTCCACTTTTAAAACCAGCTAAAGCTTTGGTACGTGCGCCTTGACTTTTATTACCGTGAATAGCTGCTGCGGTAATCCCTGAACTCACCATTTTTTTGGTTAAACGATTAGCACCATGTTTAGTTCGAGTAAATACCAAGACTTGTTGCCAATCACCTTCTGAAATAAGCTTAATGATTAATCCTGTTTTTTTGGTTTTTGCTACGCGATATACTTTCTGCTCAATAACCTCAACAGCTGTGTTTTCTGGAGTCGCTTCGACCTGTACAGGATTATTTAAAATGGAATAGGCTAACTTTTTAATATCCTTAGAAAACGTCGCAGAGAACATAAGGTTTTGTCTTTTAGACGGAATAAGCTTCATCACACGTTCTATATCGCGTAAAAAACCCATATCGAGCATACGGTCGGCTTCGTCCAGAACAAAAATTTCGACATGTTTTAAAGACAGTAAACCTTGACTTTCTAAATCTAACAAACGACCCGGCGTTGCGACTAAAACATCAATACCGCGTTTTAGATTTGACACTTGCGGCGTTTGATTTACACCACCAAAAATCACAGCACTTCGGATATCTAAAAATTCTGAATACTCTTTAACATTGGCATAAATCTGAGCGGCTAACTCACGTGTTGGCGTTAAAATTAAAGCTCTAACATTTCTGCGTCGTGCCGCTTCATCTTTAGATAATAAATGTAATAGTGGTAAGGTAAAACCTGCAGTTTTTCCGGTACCTGTTTGTGCGGATGCTAACACATCTTTACCGTCTAAAACTGGTGGAATGGCTTTGGATTGTATAGGTGAAGGTGTTTCATAACCTTTTTTTGAAACTGCTTTGAGAATAGGTGCAGAAAGACCTAAAGATTGAAATGACATAAATTTGTTTTATAGAGTAAACTCTATGTATTTAGGTCACTCCTTTTAATTTTTGGCGAATGTAGGGCTAATTTTTGCTTTACTGTCTATTTGTTTGACTTTATAAAATATTTCTTCTAACTTTCGTTTAACGTTTAATATAAATTATTAAAACAATTCATATTAATAATAGTTAAACGAACACTCAAAAAAACTCCCGATACTGCAACACTCTAAAATCAAACGTATTAAAATTGGGGTTTTTTGCTTTTAATTGTTTGTAAAGTGGTATTCTACTTATTGAGATATTGGCCGCACCTGAGCCTGAGGTTAATGATACGGTTTTGATTACACGAATTGACTCTTTTTTGTCATTCCGAAATGGGTGCAACGATTGAGGAATCTCATCCTTATGAGATGTCTCACTGCGTTTCGAAATGACAGGCATTTTAAACTCATGTATCCGAGGCACGTCATTGGAGACCAATTCTAGTTTAATATTATAATCTTTTATGTGTTTTCTAAAGAAGTATTCAGGTCCGTTTTTACTATTTCCGCCAGTAAATAAAAGCGTATCGATTTTTGGATATTGCTGGAGGTAACCCATAAAATTTCTGAGTTTTATATTGGTCATTCCTAAATCAGAGGCATCAATTTTCTTGCGTTCGGCACTTTCTACAATATCGCAAACACCAATGTTATGCTTTACCAAATAGGCTTTACGCTCATTAATAGCCTCTTGAGAATTATCGAATCGTAATCCTAAATTGTGAATGGCGTCTATCTTTTTCCAAAGTGAATTATAATAACTACCGTAACAGAAATCTACATCTTTTTCGTGTAAATCTCCTGTTGAAAATCTAGGTGGTGGCAATGTACCAACAATGAGTTTTGTAGCATCATTTGGAATAAATGGTGGATATGGATGTTTGTGGAGAAACATAATAAGTTCTAAATATAAAAAACACCCCTAACTTGCTTCGCTCGAGTATCCTCAACAAAAGATTTTCTTTTGTTTCAATAACCTCAAGGGTAAAATTAATTAACGGGTAAACACCAATTCATTATCAGAAGATAATTCTTCACTAAACCCATAATTATCATAGTTAAAGCCTTTGATATCCTCGATGGTTTTAGCATCCGTATCAATAATATAGCGTGTCATTAAACCACGAGCCAATTTGGCAAAGATGGCTATGGTTTTATATTTGCCGTTTTTGAATTCTTTAAAATTAACGTGGATTACTGGCACTTTTATAGCTTTTGTGTCAATGGCCTTAAAATACTCGTTACTTGCTAAGTTTAAGAACAACTCGTCATCTTCTAACTCGTCATTTAAAGCTTGAGTGACTTTTTTACGCCAAAACTCGTAAAGGTTTTTGTTTTTTCCCACAGGGAATTTTGTTCCCATTTCTAATCGGTAGGGCTGAATTAAATCCAGTGGTTTTAGAATACCGTACAATCCTGAAATTATTCTCACCGTATCCTCTACCTTATCCAACTTTTTCATATCTATGGAATACGCATCCAAACCACGATAGACATCGCCATTAAACGCATACATTGCAGGACGCGCATTGTCTCTTGTAAAGGGCAAAGACCACTCTTGGTTACGTTCGTAATTAAGTTGCCCTAAATTATCCGAAATATGCATCAGCTTAGATAAAGCTTTAGGTGATTTCTTTTTTAGTAATTTATTAATGCGCTCTGCCTCAGCCAAGAAACAACTTTCAGTAGTTTTTGGTGTTGGTAGTTTACTTTCGAAATCTAAAGACTTAGCTGGTGATAATACGAGTTTCATGTTGCAAATTTTTCTATATCAAATTTACAATCTATTACTGCTAATTTGAAAACTTTGCTAGAAGATTTTTTGATAGGTGTATAAGTCCTTTCTATAGACTTACTAATCTTTAGCGTGCTTGGCGTAATGCTTCCATTTTTCGATACACTGCTGCATATCTTCTGGTATCTCTGTAGAAAAACGCATAAATTCTCCTGTGGTAGGATGCTCAAAACCTAAGGTTTTGGCATGTAGCGCTTGCCTTGGTAACACCTTAAACGCATTATCTACAAATTGTTTGTATTTAGTAAAGGTCGTACCTTTTAAAATAAGATGACCACCATAGCGCTCGTCATTAAAAAGTGTGTGGCCAATGTGCTTCATATGCACACGGATTTGGTGGGTTCGCCCCGTTTCTAGCTTACAACTTAATAGCGTAACATATCCCAAACGCTCAATAACCTTGTAATGTGTTACAGCTGGTTTTCCTTTATCGGCCTCATCACCTTCGAAAACGGTATTCTGTAATCTGTTTTTTGGGTGTCGACCAATGTTGCCCTCTATTGTGCCTTCGTCTTCTTTTACATTTCCCCAAACAATGGCTACGTATTCGCGTTCTGATGTTTTCTCAGCAAACTGATTAGACAAGTGATTCATAGCGTTTTCGGTCTTTGCAACGACCAATAATCCGCTGGTATCTTTATCTATACGATGCACCAATCCTGGTCTATCGCTAGAATTTTTAGGTAAGTTTTCAAAATGAAAAATAAGTGCGTTAATCAGTGTTCCTGAATAATTTCCATGACCTGGATGTACCACCATTCCTGAGGGTTTATTGACCACTAATAAATCGTCGTCTTCGTAAACGATATCTAATGGTAAATCTTCGCCAACCAACAAATGCTCATGCGGTGGATGTTCAAACTTCACCCGTATAACATCATATGGCTTAACCTTGTAATTAGATTTTACAGGCGTATCGTTAACAAAGATACTTCCATCTTTTGCCGCAGCTTGAATCTTGTTACGCGTAGCATTCTCAACAAAATTCATTAAGTATTTATCTATACGAAGTGGCTGTTGTCCTTTTTCTACAACAAACTTATAATGCTCGTAAAGCTCGTCGTTAGGCGGAAGTTCTGGTGTGGTATCCATAGCTTAATTAGAAGCGCGTTTACCGTTACCCAAAACTAAATCAATTTTAGAGGTCAGTGGCAATTTATCACCAACAGAAATGTTTTTTCCTTTATGCTTAATACCTAACACCACATCTTTTCCAATGTTATCAATGTATGTTTTCTCTCCAACTTTAAAACCTAAAGCTTCAAGAGTTGGTTTAGCTTGCCTGTAGGTTCGTCGTAAAATTTCAGGAACAGCTACTTTTCTGTAACCCGAAGGATTAAGTGTTAGATATATTTTTCTGTCCTCCTTTACTTTTGCTCCAGCAATTGGGTCTTGCTCTATTACAGAAAACTTAGGATAGTTGGGATTGTAATTAGAAGAATCCTGTACTTGCATTACCAAATCGTTATCCTCGAGTTCTATCTGCACCGTTTCTAGTGATTTCCCTTTTAGGTCAGGCACAGTAACAAACTCACCATTATTAGTGGTTGCATCTAGCCATTTTAAAAGCAGAAAACAGAAAACAACTACAGCCACAACTGCCAAAGCCAATTGTTTAAAAAACACTTTACTCGTTAGAAACTTAAGGATACTCATGCGATAAAAAATTGTTCACAAAACTAGTGAAAATACTAGTGGATTGAATTATTGTAATTTACTTTTTTATATACGCTAATAAATTACAAATCGATTTTTAGCGTTAAAATAAAAATAGTAATACATTTACATAACTACAATTTCAAAAGGTTAGTATGTTGAAAAACATTGCGATTATAATGGGTGGCTACTCGAGCGAATATGAGATTTCGCTAAAGAGTGGCGCTGTGGTTTACGAAACTCTAGACCGTAATAAATATGTCCCCTATTCTATTCATATTTTTAAGAACAAATGGGTTTATGTTGACGATAACGGCAATGAAACTCCTATAAATAAAGATGATTTTTCAGTGTTAATTGATAATAAAAAAATCACTTTTGATTGTGTTTTTAATGCCATACATGGTTCGCCCGGAGAAGATGGTTTTATGCAAGGATATTTTGAGTTGTTAGGCATTCCACAAACGAGCTGTAGCATGTACCAAGCCGCATTAACATTTAATAAACGTGATTTGCTAGCTACATTAAAACCCTTTGGAATTAAGACAGCTGAAAGCTATTATCTCAACCTTGGAGATACCATTGATAAAGATGTTATCGTTGCAAAAGTAGGTTTACCTTGTTTTGTAAAAGCGAATAAAGCTGGAAGTAGTTTTGGCATCTCTAAAGTGTATAAAAAAGAGGATTTAAAAGCCGCCATTGAACTGTCTTTTAAGGAAGATGATGAGATTATTATTGAGCAATTTCTGGATGGTGTAGAAGTCTCTGTTGGTGTGATTTCGTTTAAAGGCGAAACCAAAGTCTTACCAATTACTGAAATAGTTTCCGAAAATGATTTCTTTGATTACCAAGCTAAATATGAAGGTAAATCTCAAGAGATAACACCAGCCCGAATTTCTAAAGATTACGAAGAGAAAGTACGTAGAGAAGCTAAGAAGATATATGAAACATTAAAGATGAAAGGGTTTAGCCGTAGTGAATTCATCTTTAAAAATGATGAGCCTTATTTGCTAGAAATGAATACCGTTCCTGGTCTTACCAAAGAAAGCATTTTACCGCAACAAGCTGCAAAAGCTGGGATTACACTGAAGGATTTGTTTGGCAATGCCATTGAAGATGCTATGAAAAAATAATTTTTATATTTAGATTCTATTAAACTAACCAAATCAACAAAATTCAATGATTTTTTACGGAACAAATGCGTCTAGATTAAAAGACGGTAGACTAAGTAATGTAACATGTCCTAACTGTAACGAACAAACTTCTATGACATATAGTGTCTTTGGTAAGTATGCATATATTTACTGGATTCCTATCTTCCCTTTAGGTAAAACTAATGTTTTAGAATGTGACAATTGCAAGGGCACATATAAACTAAAAGAGTTACCTAATCAAATAAAACAAAAGTTTGAGCTTGAGAAACATACAGGTGTCCCTGTTAAACATTTTGCTGGTTCCGCGATAATACTGGCATTGATTTCGTGGGTATTTTATGCTAATGCAAAAGATAAAGAGAATGAAGCTATTTATATAAAATCACCGCAAGTAGGAGATGTATATCATACCTCAGGTTCAAACTCTGGTTTTTACACTACTGCTAAAGTCACTGCTATAGAAGCAGATAGTATCTTTGTAATATTTAACGATTATGAAGTCGATAAAAAATCCGGCATTAATGATATTGATATATCTTCAAATTATAAACCAGAAAATACTGAAGGCTATAAAATAGAAGAAGTTCAAAAACTATATGCCGATGAAGTAATTTTTGAAATTGATAGAGACTGATAATTTACATTACCTTTGTTAAATAATTAGACTTCCATCTTTTCGAAAAATAAGTATGAAACGTGCACTATTTCCTGGGTCTTTTGACCCGATAACAAATGGCCACTACGACATTATAAAACGTGGTATTAAACTTTTTGATGAGGTTGTGGTTTCTATTGGCATTAACGCTGATAAAAAATACATGTTCTCTCTTGAAGAACGTAAAGTATTTATTGAAAAAGCTTTTGAGAATCACCCTAAAGTTAAAGTCACTACCTACGAAGGTTTAACTGTAGATTATTGTAAGGAAATCGATGCTAAATTTATTCTTCGTGGGTTAAGAAATCCAGCAGATTTTGAGTTTGAAAAAGCCATAGCGCACACCAACAGAAAGTTATCAAAAATTGAAACTGTATTTTTATTAACAGCCGCTAAGACCTCTTATATATCTTCATCTATAGTACGAGACGTCATAAGAAATAATGGCGACTATACATTACTTGTTCCTGAAAGTGTAAGGGTTAAATAAGACCATTTCACTTTCATTAAGGCAATAACACAAACTCACTAGGAGCTACAACCGTTAATGAAACGGATGTTCCTGACTCAACCAATTCAACTACATTTTCTCCAGTTACAAAATTTACAGGTATCGTTTTAATCCCTACTTGTGTAAATGTAACACTAGAAGTATTTCCGTTAACCGTATAATTCACCACTACTGGCTCTGTTAATTGAATGTTGTTCTGAGTTGATATTGTAATCTCGACCAAATAATTTTCATTGGGATCTATACAATCGCTTACACCTACGCTAAAACCGTCTTGCGCCAGTATTCTAAGGTTAGTTACATCTATTATAGCTTCTTCCGTATTATCATCATCTCCAGAACATGAGAATGTAAGAGCTGCTATAAATAATACCGCTACTGTTTTATATATCTTAAATTTTAAAGTCTTCATAGCTTTTAGTTTGTTCTTAATTCTACTTCAATATTTTTTATAATATTTCCTATTCTAACCTCGTAAGTATTTGCATCAAGGTTAGGAAAGAGTACTTCGCCATTAATAAAAGACTGCGAAGCTATTTCGGTACTATTGAAGAATAGTCTTACTGGAACAGTAAAATTTTCAGTAGTGACAACCTTTATGGCACCATCTTCATAACAGACCGCATCTTTCTTAAAATATTGTAAATCTGTATTAACCTTATTTACTGTAACTGTCCAGTCTTCTAATATCGAATTATCTTCAGAAAGCACACTGTAAGTAACAGGATTTGTAAAGTCTACACTATCTATATTAGAAGTTTGCTCCACAGTACCTATATAAAGAGAAGCACCACTAGACAAAGTAAAAACTGGAGTTAAGCTTGTAATATCTTGACTCTGATCTACATTAATAACAATTTCATTTGAAGTAGCATCAATTAAGGTGTTAACCGCAGTAACCCCGCTAAAACTATATGTAAGAATATCTGTTTCGTTATTTAAAACTGGATCTGCAAAACTCACCGCTTGAAAGATGTTGCCTTGATGACCATTAGTCTCAAAAACTACTGTAGTACTAACATCCCTTACCGTATCGTTTACGGAATCATAAATCTTAAAACTTAATATCTCACCATTTGTGTTTGCAAATGCTGTTAAGTAAGCATAATATCTATCCGCACTTGCGACATAGGTTAAGTTAGCTACTCCACGCAACTCGCTACCTACAAAGGCAGCTAGCTGGTCGTTTGTACTGCTTAACTCTGTACCGTCTAAATTTAAGGTAGACACAAAAGTCATCGTAAATTCAAACTCATTTTCATCAACCACCCAATTTGGGTCTTGCGCGTTTGCATAAACGCCTAAGAACAGAAATAAAACTAGACTGTAGTGCTTTAATCTATTTAAATTGAAAGTAGATTTAATATCTGTTTTCATAATTTATCTTTTTATAATTTTTTCAGTAAAAATCTCATTATTCATAGTCATTTTAAGGAAATAAACTCCTGACTGAATATCTGCGTTAATAGTATAAGTATTAACACCTTGGCTGACTTCAATTTGGTTAGTATACACCAATTGATTTGTTATACTAAACAACTGAACTTTTACATTTTGGCTGCTATTGCTATTTACCAATAATTGTAGCTCATCCTTAAATGGATTAGGGTACGCGGCGATTGTATTCTCTAATAAATTAAGAACTATAGGGTCTGCAACTCTACCCAGCACATTGTTTCCTCTAAAACTAAATTTGCCATCGGTTGGTTTTACAACCGAACCATTACCCACATAAAAACGTAAATCTTCGGTAACATCTCCATAAACTGTTATAAAGCTGAGCGTTTCATTACCAACTTGCTGGTTAGTACTCACGCCTTTTACATCGCCATTACTATCAAAAGCATAAAGCGTATTATAGCCTTCTGGGAGTTTTACTACAGCATTCATATTTTGAGAGAACATCGTATAATCCTCTAGTGTTTGTTCTGGATTTTCTAATTCTGCTACAATAGTTTCAGTTGTTCTCGATGCTACTCTAGATGATAAAGCATTTGGATACTTAAATGTTTGAGCATTTGTTGCTTTTATCATGTAGCCTTTACCAGATTCTAGAGTCATTAGAGAACCGCTCCATCCATTTAGAGGATCGTAAATAGCAAAATTACCTTGAGACTTTATAACATCTCCATCTTCTGCATTAAACAATGCTAAAGCCTCGCTTAAAGAATTATTAACGCTAAATGGATAAGGCAACCAATTCCAATTTTCTGCAATGTTAAATTCAAAATCTAAAGTGTTTACAGGCAGACCTTGAACAATAAAAGGCTGACTATTTGCTGTATACATTTTGTACATTTTATTAGAAGACAATCCTCCGTTTGCAGAAAGAGAACCAGACCAACCTATTGCTGAAGTAGCCGGAATATCTAAATAATAAGTATCTAGATATGATGGTGAATGGCTCAGAATACGATCTGAAGTTGCTAAATCCATCCCTTGAGTTAAGGCATTAAGGTTATTGAAATTAGCATCATTAACGTTGAAAGACAACCATGTAAACCCTTGATTTAATGAAATCTCTTGAAGCATATTTCCTGTATTTTCAAAAATTACTGGGTCAGAAAATGTTCCTAAGACATTGTTATCTTGAAAAGCTATCTCACTTTGTGCATCAATTGTAACCAATTTTACTTGTCCTGTTGAAGCATCCCAAACTCTAAAAGAAATCACTTCTCCAAAAGCTTCGTTACTATACACTGTTAAAAACACATAGTATTGTTGGTAGTTTTCATCAAACTCCAGTTGTGCGCTACCGCGTACTTCGCCTTGCTGGAAAGCTCCAACAGTATCAAATTCATCAGCAGAAAACTGACCATCAATAAGAACACGTCCAATGATATTCATACTAAATTCAAAATCACTTGGGTTAACACTCCAATCTGGAGCTGGTGACAATACTTTTAAATCAATCTGGATTTTTTGGTCGAAGTTAAAATCAGTTTCTAAAAACAAATCTTCTGCGTAATCTCCAGGAGACAAGCTATTATCTATAGTTGCAGTTAAGACAATTGTAGAATTTGGCTGTAATACGCCTGATGTTTCCGAAATATCTAACCAGCTCGGAATATTATTAATAGTGTAAGGTTGATTATTTCCTCCACGATTAACTAGCGTAATATCAAAAGACACATCTTCTTCTGATTCTTTTACAATTTCAACATTGTTATTGTTGAAGCCGTTAGCAAACCAGTCTACATCGTTTTTATCTATAAACGCTGTCCAAGTTATTGGAGAAAGTTGAATGTTATTAAACTCATCGAACATTCTGTGAACAGTGATGTCTAATACTTGACCTTCTACTGATGCGAAATCAGTAATTACTGGCTCAATAATCATTTCATCACCGTTAATGATTCTGTTAACTTGGAAGCTAATAACCTCTCGCTCTGGCTTAATTGGCGGTGTATTTTCTGAATAATTTACGGTGCCTGAATTAAGAACCGCTACACTTGAAATTACAGTATTATTTGAAAATGCATGGAAATATCTTGGCCCATTACCTGTTGGCATGTCTGGCTCATTCATTCTTGCATAAAGTAGTAATCCAACACTCTCAAAGTCAATCTCGTTAAATCGGTCTCGGGAGATTTGTTCAATATTTCTTAAGGTATTCCATAAACGTAATTCGTCTATTTGTCCTTCAAATTCATTATCAACAGTAACTGTTCCGACTGAATCAGTAAAACCTCTCGCTCCAATAAAAATTCTGTTTCCAGAGAAACCACTAATAGCGGTTGATGGATTAGATGTTACTTGTGCGCCATCCACATAGGTAGATAATGCACCACTTCTGTTTAATAATAATGTTACATGGTGCCATGTATCATCTGCAATACTTTCTGTTGTTAACTGATAGTCCGTACCTTCATTTGCGAATTCTAAAATACCTGCATTTGTAAGACTTACGGACCATTTATTAGCAAAACCGTTAGATTGAACCTCATCATCACCGTTACCTCTACCGTTTGAGAATATTGTACCGCCTTGACCTGGAGATGTATTAACCCAAAAGGATAAAGTAGCATCCATATCGTCAGTTAATTGTACAAACCCAACGTTATCTAACTCTTGATACTGACCAGCTGTAAAATTGTAAGACTGCGTTTTAGGCTTAATATCCCAACCTGTATTGACTTGCATCGTTTTAAAACGCGCTACGTCTCTTGCTGTATTACCACGACCTTCGTCCATTGGCCAGTAACCCGTTAAACCAGTTTCATTACCAACATATTGCGTATATATGTTAGCAAAAGCCTCTGGCAATGAGATATGCTTTTCCCATAATCTAATATCATGAATGTTACCCACAAAATCATTACCACCAATAATTAAATCGTTATTATTAGAAATTACCAATTCTGGTACATTATTAACTATTGATAACTCCGTGTCATCTTGATAGATTGACATAGTATTTAATTCCGAATTATAAGTCAGCGTGTAATGATGAAATAAATCATCAGCAAAAATACCTGCTGTAATGGTCTCACCTCCAAGCGTAAAACTCATAACATTGCTATCTATAGTCACTTGCAATCCTGCATTTTGAGAAATTACAGTAGCATTAGTGCCTACACTTTGATTATTCATCCAAAATTCTAGTGAAAAATCGCCATTAGAAATATCTGGTTGTTCAATCGAAGCTGTGTTAGATGGCGAACCAAAAAATAATGATACATTATTGTTAATTGGGAGTTGATTTGTGCGCCCCTTTATTTCTACTAAACTCACTGCTGAGTTGTAAAAAATATCTTCGTTAAAACTTACCTTTAAGTCTTCACCAACTGATAAAATTCCATCTGTAGGTGTTGGTGTATTAAAGCGCGTTGGTGCTGTTAAATCTACAGTTCCCGAAATAACGTCTGAAGTAAAATCTGTATTATTTGTACAAGATGTTCTTGCTCTAACTTCATAATTACCATCCGCTAAGCCTAGAGAAGCAATATTAAACGGAAATGTTAAATTAGAATCATTTATAAGACTGATTTCTGTTTCATTGTTTGCAACCGCATTATCAAAAAAGGCTTGTGTTGTATAGTAAGTTTGAAGGCGTGTCCATGTTGGGGACGACGCTAATCTATACTCCAAATCGATTTTCTCAAAGCTATTAAAAGCTAGATTAAATTCTGAAAGTTCTATTTGTAAAGGATTAGTACTTCCGTCTAAATTAAAGGCTGTATCTCTATTATACACCCAATTATCCAAAGGTCCTGTTACTCTTACCGCAGAACAAGCTGGCACAAATTCTGCACTTACAAAAACATCATCGAATATATTGTCTGAATCACATAGTGATTGCAATACAACACGAATATCTTGATAGACATTAACATCTGAAATTGATTTACCCAACGTCATGGAATAAAACACTTGCTCACCAAAAGGCACATTCACCAAAGTACCATTTTGCTCAATATTAATTATAGCATTATTAGGATTTGTGGTATTGTCTACGATTAATAAATATGTGGCATCAGTTCCGGTTACACTATTGTTCTCTAAAATAAGTTCAAATTCTGCATTTTGAGATTCTGGTACGTTAGTAACAGAGGCTACTTCAACGCTAATAGCCGGATTTTCTATTCGTTGTGTTGCAACGTTTAAAGGTACTCGCAACTCATCTGGTAAAGGCTCAATCGGATCTGTGCCATCTGCAACATAAGTTGTAGGATTGTAAAAAACGGTAAACTCCTGACCTTCATAAGGGCATGACGTTTGTCCACCAATTGTTGAAAACACTGGCCCATTACCATCAAATAAATTAACGACGTCTACACTAAGAACATTATCGGCATCATTATCCGTTAATGTGTAACTAATTTCAGTCGTATTTTCTTGTTCTAATGTCGTTGCACTTGTTATACCTTCACCATAACTTCCTGTTGTTGTTGAAGCAATACCGACTTTATTAACTGATATCTCTAATTCTAAGGCTAATGAACCATCGATTTCTAGTTCAACTTCGTTACTGGTTGATACGGCAATAGCGGTCTCAATACTTCTTGTAAATTCACCTACTCCTGCATCAAATGATATGTTATCACTAAAATTATTTAGCACTAAATTTCTCAGCTGTTGTGCGTCTTGTAATTTTGGTAAAAACACTTCTATTGTAGCTAAGTCTGAATCTGTATTTGTTGCATTTGCATTGGCATTATCAATGGCATCGTTAAGTTCTTGTATGTAAGCATCAAGATTACTCAAAGCTTCTGCCTTAGCATTCTCTCTATCGTTTATAGAAATATACTTACGGCGTTCATTTTCTAATATTGTTTTTCGCCATAAACGTATTTGCTGCTCGTAATAGAAACGCGATTGAACACCATCCTGACTTGGTGTTACAATGCCATTATCAATATTTTGAATTATAAGTTCTAAATCTGGAATAATATTTTCTAATATCTGTTTTTGAGAAAAGACAAAAAAAGTATCTGATGGTTCTTCAACAAAATACATTGATTTTTGTAGACTTAGAAAAACAGACTCTCCATCTACGTTTGTTAACTCTAGTGCATTAGAGCCTGTTAATGGTGTTGCGGATGAGTACACATCATCGTAAGAGCCATAAAAATAGTTTTTGGATTGTCCGATATACAAATCCCCATCAGCTCCCACAAAATCAGGATCACTACTTGTTGAGATAGTTTGAGAAAATGTATATGTCTTTGATAATTCTTCTGCAGAATTAGATGTTTTTGAAACACTAATCCCACTATTAATATTAGCAGTATTACTTGTTTCTATATTAAGGCCCGATGGTATATTAGTTATACTCACTGATCCTCCGATAAGGATAGAGGTTTCTTGAGATAATTCTTGTCCATCTGAAACACTACTCGAAGTGGTTAATGTAATAGACTCACCACTTTGTATAGATGCAAAACTGTTGGATCCCGGTGGATCACGTAAAATAATATCTGGTATGTCTGGTGCTGCAGTGGTAAATGTTTGACTACCATCTGGAGCTCCTCCAATAATTATACCTTCATCAATGTAAGAATTAGGTTCAACAGGATAATCAACACCGTTTAATCTATAGGCTAAATTTATTGTCTTAGTAAATGGCGAAGATATTCTTGGTATACCGCCTTTAAAACTATAATCAATAATACTAGGGTCGTTAGTATCTACTTCTATTGCTTCTGAGCCTATAAGCGCTAAATTATTAGTGACTAGTAGCTCGCCATCCGTTACAGGAACAATATCTTCTACAACATCTGCTGAATCATCAAAATTAGTGTAACTCTCAAAACGTTTTAAACGGATATAATAAGGCAAAGCTTGTGAGTAAATAGGGTAAGAAAAACCTTCTGTAGAATACTCAGTACCATTGATAGATATTGAAGAATCTGAAGTTTGTGCTAATACACTTAAAACTGGTGTGGATCTATACGTAAAACTCCGCTCATACTGATAAGCATCTGCTGTAATTACCTGTCCATTACCCAAAGTAAACTCTGGAATTGTAGGCTCAGGAATATCTAATAAATTAACGTCTTCATTACTATCTAAAATTGATATTGCCGTATTACTAGGAATACTTAATCCTGATACTTGGTCTATAGTATATTGTAATGGTAAAGCTTCAACGCGATACTCTCCAGATTCAATATTGGTGCTAAACGAAAACTCTGTAAATGGCGTAACAGGCGAACCTAATGGACGGTAACCTAAAGTTAGATTAGCTACACCAATATTGTTCTTAGAGCTAATTGTTTCGTTTTGAGAAATACCATTACTATCTACGTAAGATGCTTCAACAAGTCCATCTGCTCCAAAACCAATTTCTTTTTGAGATTCTACACTTCCACCTACGACACGACCAACTAAAGTTACCTTAGTATCATCTATAAAAGTGACGACTTCATTTCGGTCTTCAAAAAACTCTTCTAAGCTTCCACTCGCCGCTGGAAAACGACCATCAAATATAAACTCATGACCGTTTAAACCTATTGTAATAAAATGATTTCCGATAGGGACTTGCACATCAAAGAAACCCTCACCATCAGTTACTACAGGGATGTTATTCTCATCCAAAACAATTTCACCATCAATAAAAACATTGACATTTGGCGAAGCTATTCTGGCATAACGTTCTAAGTAATCATCTGAGGTATCACCAGGCGTATTATTGTCATTGTACCAATACTCACCTTTTTGATATTTTTCTGTTCCTTTTTGATAAAAATTATAACCTTCATCAATAATTCCTGGCTGACTTACATACTCATCGCCATCAGTAAGATTAGAAAAGTCAGGCGCGGTAGCTCCCATCGGCGTATTTAATTCTACAAAAGATGGAAAAACACCACGAGAGTCATATAACACACGACCTTTAAAGCTAAATGAAGAAATATCCGTGAAATTTATAGAATTTACAACCTCACTACCTTGACCTAAATACACTAATTGTTGGTTTGGCTCAAACTGGTGCACGCCAAAGATAGGTGTTATGGTAAACGACTCACCTGTGCCGGAGTATGGAATGGCTGTAATTTCATAATTACCATTGGCATCGGTAACACCTAATACACCTAACTGACTTTCTGTAGGTATATTATCTACATTGGTTTCCCAAGTAATACGGTTTGGGTCTGAAAACTCATTAAATAAACGCCCATGATTATTATTATAATTAAATCCACTACGCGACAAATCGTAAGCAAATTGGCCAACACGCTCATTAGCTCTTAAATAGGCTATTAGGCTAGAGTTATTACCACTGATAAAACGTCTGTAATCAATTCTAATATCATCTGGCTCCACGGCTCTATCCCAAATACGTACCTCGTCTACAAAACTGTCTTTGTTACCACCAACAAAGAAATTTTGCCAGTTTGTTGGATTTCCGCCAATACTTAATTCAATGGTATTTGTTGGCTCTTCAACTGTGAATGCAGGATTTAAAGCGGGCTCGTAAGTCGCAATAGTATCTGGATAAGTTACGCCTATAAAACGTCCGTTTATATACAGTTCTGGTATCTCATTATCTCTAATCACAACCGAAAAATGAACAAAATTAGAATTGAAATCGCTAATAGGAACGACCAAATCATTACCAAGCGCGTCTAATTCTCCTGAAGGATAATAATTGTTGAGCGTATAAATAGCGCCTCCAATATTTACATTTAATTTTGAAGCGTTATCTGTAACACTAACATCTACAGGAATCGTTGATGTAGAGCCTTGATTGACTATATTAAACAAGCGAATTGGTGCATCGCCGTTTGTAAATGCTTGTTGTGGCTTAAGATAAGCTTGAAGTGTTGCGGCTGTGGTCGCAACTTTTGTTGTATTCTCAATAGCTAAACTATTATCAAATGGAATAGCCAAAGTACTTCCTTCACTTGCTACATTTCCTTGAGCTTCAGCTTTTAGAATTACATCTTGTACAGGATTTCCGCCTTCAAAATTAACGCTACCTGTTACGATAGCTGTTGGACTTCGGTAGCCGATTCCATCAATAAATGTTAGTAAACGACCTGCATTTCCGCCTATGCCTTGTGCTTCTATCATATACTCGTACAACACACCACCTTCTACAAACTCATCTTCGTATTCTGTAGCTATAGGCGCTGTATTGGCTATTTGCACAAAAGGATTACTACCGTCTTCTGTATATTCTCTTCTGAAAATGGCAATGTTAGTTAATAAATCAAAGTTGGCTTGTACCGTCCAACTGATACGTATCATATCTCCGAAATAGCCTTTAGATACATCGAATGCATTATCTGAAAAGGTATTTGGTAAATACAATATATCCCAAGGAAAACGTACATCTAGAGGTTGCGTATTACGTACATCTGGTGTTTGGTCTATACCTAATAATGCAGGACCGACAAGTATGGTATAGTTATTCTCTTGTATGGCTTGCGAAGCTGTGACCTGCCTCACATTTTGGTTTTGTCCGTTTATACTCCATGCTATAAGTAGCAAGAGTAGCGCTATAATTTTTTTCATCATTATAGCTATTAAAGTTTGATGATATAGTTGACGCCGTAATTTACTGGACGAGACTCAAAATCACTACCTGGACTTCCAGAAAAAGCTGTATCCCCAAAGACATTATGTGCATGAGCACCTGAATCAACTTTTGTAGTGTTTGATATTGAGGCAGTTGAATCACCAGTAGCATATGAGGTTCCTTGTCCTCCTGCTCCAATAAATCCAGTATCCGGTCGCACAATATCATCAAAAGTATGCGTATGTGGTGTCGAACTGGTATTAAGATTAACGTTATGCACATGATTTCTAAATGCACTATCTTGAGTACCTCCCAATGCTGGACCTGGTCTTCCGTTTACAGGGCTAGTTCCAGTTCCCCTTAAAAACATACCTTGTAAATTTGGTGTATTATTACCATATAGCGCCTTTAGTGCGTCGTATTGTTGTCCTGTCGGTATGGCTGTGCCATCACAAAGTAACCAACCTTCTGGCGCAGTAGTACCTACAAAAGGCATAATAGCACCTGTTGGCACACCATTATCCGCTGCAATGGCATATGGCACAGAATTTAATTTTTCATCAGAAATTGTAGTTCCAGATTCTACAATTCGTAAAAATACTTCTTTGCTCCCAAAAACTGAACGTCTACCTGCCGTGTTTACTATTGAAGAGAATACTCCAAAACTATCTGTAGTTACTGTTTCTATTTGAGATGGTGTGTATAAAGGCACTTCGTTACCACCTTCTATATAGTACAAATCGAATGTTAAATCTATTTGTGTATTAATACGAGCCGTACCATTGACATCTCTTGCTATACCTTGCACAGGAATACCTATAGTTGATTGTGCTGTAGACACCAATGTAAAAAGTAAAATAAATACCAATGTAAAGTTTGCTGAGAGGAATTTTGTTTTCATATCAAATGAGATTTTTGGTTTAATAGCTTATTCTAAATAAATTGTTAATTCTCAAAACTATGAAATAGGCAAACGTCAAAAAATACGTATGTATGTCAATTTTTACGTAGGGGTACGTAGGTTTTTCCTACCTTAAAAAAAGGCAAAAAATAACTAAAAACTTAGACCTGGTAAGGCTTTCTGTAGTTTTAACACCCTTTTTTCAAGCTGCTGGGTGAATTTTAGGTGAGCGTCAGATTTAGCATTAAATGGTCGGTGTGCTAATCCTTTTTGTATGGCATCAACTTCGCCCATAATGGCTTCCGAATTCTGATGTACCCAAACCGAAGTAAACTTTTCCCAGATGTAATCTATAGCCAATTGGTTTGGATGTAGCATGTCCTCATTATAAAATCGGTAATCGCGGAGTTCGTCCATTACAATTTCGTAAGAAGGGAAATACGCCAATTGACGATTTTCGATTTCAGAATTACGATTTATAAGATTATGGATGGCAGTAATTAAATGCGATTTGCTCAAGGTATTTTCTACATAACCATCTTTAATATGCCGTACTGGAGATACCGTAAAAATAAAGTGGATGTCTGGATTAATAGACGTTACCAAACTTACAATAGCCTCTAAACTTTCTGAAATAGTATCAACTGAAAGCAACTCTTTTAAGAATTTCTTTTGAGGCACTTTATGGCAATTGGCAACAATTTGGTCAGTTTCAATATGCCTGTAAACCCATGAGGTTCCTAAAGTGATAATGATATGAGATGCTTCCTTTAAGAAGTCATAAGTCTGACTTATATTCTCATTTAACTGAGCTAACAACTCCTCTTTTGAAGGATTGCTTAATCGCGAATGAGCATCAAAACAATGCCAATGCTCGTTGAGAAAAAAGATGTCATCTTCTGAATATTCTTTTTGGTTTATAGCATTAGTGATTAGTTTTTCTATCGCCAAAGGCTGAAACAAAATACCAAACGGATTCTGTAACGATTGAAATTTAAAATACTGAAACTTCTCCCCAATATTTTCAGAAAAACAAGACCCCAATAATAACACTTTTGAGCTGTAATCAATTTGATTAAAACGCTGTGGTTGTAATGGGATTTTGGTTTGAAGATTCATTATAAATCTATTCGATATAAGATTTTGCTGAATCTAGAGCTGCATCAATACCTGCAGGGTTTTTGCCACCTGCAGTAGCAAAAAATGGCTGTCCACCACCACCTCCTTGTATGTGCTTGCCTAATTCCCTAACAATATTTCCTGCATTTAAATCTTTGGCTGCTACTAACTCTTTTGAGATGTAACAAGATAAGATAGCTTTCCCGTTTGTTTCACTACCAAAAAGAAGGAACAAATTATCCATGTTGCTTCCCAAATCGAAACACAAGTCTTTTATGCCAGCTCCATCTAAATCTACTTTCTTTGCTAAAAACTGAACGCCGTTAACTTCAGAAATTTCATTTTTAAGTTCGCCTTTAAGGTTTTTGGCTTTGTCTTTTAATAAGGCTTCAATCTGTTTCTTAAGATTTGCATTTTCATCTTGAAGCGCTTGTACGGCTTTTACCGGCTCGTTTGAGTTTTTCAAAACACTTTTAATAGACTCAAACTGCTTTTCAACATCTTCAAAATAATCGCCAACGGCTACATTTGTAATCGCTTCTATACGGCGTATGCCTGCCGCAATAGCACTTTCAGATTTAATCTTAAAATACCAGATATCGCCTGTATTCTGAACATGCGTACCTCCACAGAGTTCCATGGATTGCCCAAACTTTATTGCGCGAACACTATCGCCATACTTTTCCCCAAAAAGCGCAATTGCACCTTTATCTAGAGCTTGTTGCATTGGGATATTGCGATACTCTTCCAATTCTAGATTTTCTCTAATTCTGGCATTCACAAAATCTTCAATCTCCTGTAATTGGTCTGCATCTACCTTAGAAAAATGAGAAAAATCGAAACGTAGTGATGCTGGTTTTACCAATGACCCTTTCTGCTCGACATGCGTACCGAGAATAGTTCTTAAGGCCTGATGCAATAAGTGTGTTGCCGTATGATTACTTGCGGATAAACGTCTATGCTCATCGCTAACCATAGCCTTAAAAGTATCATCTAAATCTGATGGTAAATTTTTGGTTATATGAATAATCACATTGTTTTCCTTTTTGGTATCGGTAATGTAAACCACATCGCCATTAGGTACTTCTATGTAACCTTTATCTCCCACTTGTCCGCCACCTTCTGGATAAAAAGGCGTCATATTAAACACCAATTGGTAATGCTCACCATCTTTCTTTGAGGTCACTTTTCTATACCTCGTGAGCTTTACATCTGCTGTTAGTGTATCGTAACCAATAAATTCTTCCGTATCGTCTTCTTTAAGGATGACCCAATCAGAGGTTTCTGATGCAGACGCCGCGCGCGAGCGGTCTTTTTGTTTCTGCATTTCGGTTTTAAATCCTTCTTCATTAACACTGTAGCCCTTTTCGCGAGCAATTAATTGGGTTAAATCTAATGGGAAACCATACGTATCGTAAAGTTCAAAGGCCTTAGCTCCGTCAATCGTCTTATCTTTTGAATCATCTATAACTTTATCTAATAGCAATAAGCCTTGGTCTAATGTCCGTAAGAAAGAGTTTTCCTCTTCCTTGATGACGTTTTCAATCAAACGCTCTTGAGACTTCAATTCTGGAAACGCATCTCCCATTTGATTACTCAATGTCTCTGTTAGCTTATAAATAAATGGTTCTTTCTGATTTAAAAATGTAAATCCGTAACGAATAGCACGTCTTAAAATTCGTCTTATCACATAACCAGCACCTGTATTACTTGGTAATTGTCCGTCTGCTATTGAAAAAGCGACTGCCCTAACATGGTCTGAAATAACTCGAATGGCAACATCTACTTTTTCGTCTTTTCCATAGGATGAATTGGTTATCGTTTCAATCTCGCGAATAATTGGTGTGAACACATCTGTATCATAATTAGATTGTACACCTTGAAGCACCATACACAAACGCTCGAAGCCCATACCAGTATCAATATGCTTATTTGGTAACACTTCTAGGCTTCCATTGGCTTTCCGGTTGTATTGCATGAAAACCAAATTCCAGATTTCTACAACCTGAGGATGGTCCATATTTACCAAAGTTTTACCATCTACTTTCGCCTTTTCTTCAGCCGAACGGATATCCACATGTATCTCGCTACAAGGACCACAAGGACCTTGGTCGCCCATTTCCCAAAAATTATCTTTTTTGTTTCCTTTTAAAATTCGGTCTTCAGCAATATATTGTTTCCAAATGTCATAAGCTTCGGTGTCCATTTTTAGGTTATCAGCGTCATCGCTACCTTCAAAAACGGTAACATAAAGCAGGTCTTTATCTATACCGTAAACCTCTGTCAATAATTCCCAAGCCCAAGCAATGGCTTCTTTCTTAAAATAATCACCAAAACTCCAGTTACCCAACATTTCAAAAAGCGTGTGATGGTAAGTGTCATAACCTACTTCCTCCAAATCGTTATGCTTACCAGAAACCCTAAGACACTTTTGAGTATCCGAAATTCTATTTTTCTTAGGCTCTGAATTTCCTAAAAAGTATTCCTTAAATGGGGCCATTCCTGAATTGACAAACATCAAAGTTGGGTCATTTTTAACCACCATTGGCGCAGAAGGAACGATAAGATGTTCTTTCTTTTCAAAAAAATCTAGGAAAGTATTTCGGATGTCTTGAGACTTCATTTTTATATGATTTTATCACCTAAAATTTAATTTTACTTATAACGTTATCTTCTTAGATGAACAGTGTTGTAAATATCTTAAGTACGAAAGTATTTTTATATTTGTATATTGTTCTAGTTCGGCACAAAAATAGAACATTTTAAGATATGGCTAAAGTAAAATACTATTACGATTCTGAAACCTTATCGTACAGAAAAATAAGACGAAAAAAACGCACGACATTTAAGTATGCTCTAGCGTTTTTGTTGGCTTCTGCCCTATTTGGTTTCTTTTTTGTAATTGCTGGCAGTTACTTTTTTGAATCTCCAAAAGAACGTGAATTAAGTCGGGAGTTAGAAAATATGCAATTGCAGTACGATTTGCTTAACAAACGTATGGATGATGCCATTGCAGTCCTTGAAAATATTGAAGAAAGAGACAATGCCATTTACCGACTCTATTTTGAGGCAAATCCTATCCCTGAAGAGCAACGTAGAGCTGGTTTTGGTGGTATTAATCGTTACAAAAAGTTTGAAGGTTTTGATAATTCTGCTCTAATTAGAGAAAGTAACAAACGTTTAGACATTCTTGAGAAAGCTATTGTAGTACAGTCTAAATCACTTGACGAAATTGCCATTTTAGCCAAGGACAAAGAAAAGTTTTTAGAAGCAATACCTGCCATACAACCTGTAAATAACGAAAATTTAACACGTATGGCGTCTGGTTATGGTTACAGAACAGACCCTTTTACTAAGATTCGTAAATTTCATTATGGCATGGATTTTACTGCACCAAGAGGTACACCAATCTATGCATCTGGGGACGGCATTGTGAAAAGAGCAGATAACAGTTCATCGGGTTATGGTAAGCATATACGTATAGACCATGGTTATGGCTACGTTTCACTTTATGCCCATTTATACAAATATAATGTGCGTATAAATCAGCGTGTAAAACGTGGAGACCTTATTGGTTTTGTTGGTAGTACAGGCCGTTCTGAGGCACCGCACTTGCATTACGAAATATTTAAAGATGGTGAGCGTATAAATCCTATAAATTTCTATTATGGTAATCTTTCTGCAGCAGAATTTAGTGACTTACTGCAAAAAGCATCTTTAGAAAATCAATCTCTAGACTAGCATATGCATATCGACTTACCAGAAAAGCGTTACTATGGGATTGGAGAAGTTGCCAAAGCGTTTAATGTCAACACCTCTTTAATTCGTTTTTGGGAAAAAGAATTTGATGTTTTAAAACCAAAGAAAAATGCCAAAGGCAATCGTAAGTTTACACCAGAAGACATTAAAAATTTGAAATTTATTTACCATCTAGTAAAGGAACGTGGTTTTACGCTAGAAGGTGCTAAAACACATATAAAAGAAGAAAAGCAAGAAGCCTTAAATAACTTTGAAATCATAGCAAAACTCGAAGGTATTAAGGCGAAACTCATTAAAATAAAATCACAACTTTAAAATCAACCAATTATGAAAAAATGGATTGTACCTATAGTAATTATTGTACTTGTAGCGCTCTGGGCTATGAACGTAAACAATAAAGCAGTAGGTTTAGAAGAAACAGTAACGAAATCGTGGGCTAATGTAGAGAGCAGCTACCAAAGACGTAATGACCTTATTGGAAACTTGGTAAAAACTGTTCAAGGCGCTGCTGATTTTGAAAAAGGAACTTTAGAAGCGGTTATCAACGCTAGAGCTAAGGCAACTTCTATTAGCATAGACCCGAGTAATATAACACCCGAACAACTTGCTAAATTTAATGAAGTACAAGGCGGACTTTCTGGAGCTTTAAAAAGTTTATTAGTGACTGTTGAGCGTTATCCAGAATTAAAAGCCAACCAAAATTTCTTAGAATTACAAAGTCAACTGGAAGGAACAGAAAACAGGATTAATGTAGCAAGAGACAGATTCAACGAAGCTGTAGAACCTTACAACAAGTACGTTCGTACAATGCCAACAAAATTTGTTGCTGGCATGCTGGGATTTGACGAAAAAGGATACTACAAAGCTGACGCTGGAAGCGAAAACGCTCCAGATGTAGAGTTTGATTTTAAATAAGTTGAATAGATGTCCAACCTCGAAAATTTTCTAACTGCCTCAGAAGAAGAGGCTATTGTGGCTGCTATTCGTGATGCTGAAAAAGATACGTCTGGCGAAATTAGAGTACACATTGAGCAGAACTGTGATAATGATGTATATGAGCATGCCATGGAAGTTTTTCATTATCTAAAAATGGACAATACCAGAGAACAGAACGGTGTTTTAATATATGTGGCCGTAGACAAAAAAGCATTTGTTATCTATGGCGATAAAGGAATCAATAATGTGGTTGGTAAAGATTTCTGGAACACTACACGAGATACGATTGCTTCACACTTTAAAAATGGACAATTTGCTCTGGGATTAATTGAAGGCATTAAAAAAGCGGGAAAAGAATTATCTGAACATTTCCCTTGGTATCATGGCAATACGGATGAACTTGATAATACCATTTCTAAAGGATGATTTTCAGTAAGCAATATTCAGTATTCAGTTTGCAGTCATGCTTTGTTAGAAATTTGAAACTTTTAGTTCTATTTTTATTTCTATTTGGTTTTCAATTTGTTGAAGCCCAATACCAAATCCCTGATATTCCTAAATTTCAAACTAGTGTTTACGACTATGTTAATCTGCTTTCTGATGTTGAAAAAAATAATCTAGAACAGAAATTAGTCCGCTATTCTGATACAACTTCTACTCAAATTGTTCTAGTTACAATTCCCTCAACTCAAGGAGAGAACATCAATTATTTAGGTGCGCAATGGGGTGAGAAATGGGGTATTGGACAAAAAGACAAAGACAACGGTATTCTTATTCTATTAGCAAAAAACGATCGCAGGATTGCTATTATTACAGGCTATGGCGTTGAGCACTTATTAACAGACGCCATGAGCAGACGTATAATAGAGCGTGATATTATTCCTTATTTTAAACGTAATGACTATCCTGGAGGACTCAACCGTGGTGTTGATGCTATTTTTGAAGTTCTTACTGGTGCATACAAAGGTACTAGAAAGTCATCTTCTAGCGGAGCATTTCCTTTTGTATTCTTCTTTATTCTGTTTCTATTTTTTATCATTTTTATCATAGTTATTGCCAACATAAAAAACAAAGGTGGTGGTAACGGTGGCGGCAATTATCGCTCTGGTGGCGATAGCCTTTTAGAAGCTATTATCCTAAGCAATATGGGAAGAGGCAGCTACAAACGAGGCTCGTCTTCAGGAGGCTTTGGCGGTTTTGGCGGAAGCTCTGGTGGGAGTTTTGGCGGTGGCTTCGGTGGAGGTTTTGGTGG
The DNA here is from genome assembly GCF_900129745.1 of Winogradskyella jejuensis. Lineage (GTDB taxonomy): Bacteria > Bacteroidota > Bacteroidia > Flavobacteriales > Flavobacteriaceae > Winogradskyella > Winogradskyella jejuensis. Next base: position 328,722 of record NZ_FQWS01000001.1, read on the forward strand.
CGGAAGCTTTGGCGGTGGCGGTGCTTCTGGTGGATGGTAATCTAATCTAAAATAATAAAGCTATTAGAATCAGTTTTTCCCTTACTTCCTAGACTATTAAACTTCCAACTAAAACTCAACATAAAATATTGTTGCAACACAGTACTCTGCGAATCCTGAATATAATCTGCTGTAGCTATACGCCTTGCGTTGGTATTCTGGTTTAAAATATCATAAGCTTTTAATGTTAGAGTAGCCTTATCTTTCATAAAAGAATACGCTAATGTAGAATTCCAAAACCATGCAAATTTCTGAAATCCGGGTGCTACATTGGGATTATAATTATAGTTTAAGTCGTTGCGCCATTCTAGCCTTTTTGGAAAAAATGTAGCTATTCTAATTTTAAGATTATGGGTCAAAAATTCTTGATTCTCAAAGTCTACCAAGTCAAAACGTGTAATATTATATGACAAATCATAAGAAGGTGTTATCTCCATAATATCTTTCCATGTAAATGTGGCACCCAGTCTTGGCCCTAAATTGCTATTTTTTGAAGCGTATTGCACATCGTTATTAAAATTTATTCGTCTGTTAAGACTTCCATTAAAACCTAGATTGAGTTTTACGGTACGTAAAGAATCAATTTTATAAGATTTTCTATAGCTTCCTCCTCCACTGACTCTATAATTACCGTCAACATTATCATAGGTCGTCGTTCTTACAAAATTATCATCAACCGTAGTTCTTGTTACTATAGCATCTTGTGTAGCTGAAGCATTTAAATTAAAAAACATTCCAGTTCGTTTTTGAAAGTCGAAATTATTAAAGCCTATATAAATACTATAATCGTTTGACGGACTCAGATTAGGGTTACCAACCACAATATTCAAAGGATTTGACACATCTTGAAACGCTTGTAATTGTCTCAATTGTGGTGGTCTATTTCGTAAACTATAACCCGAATAAATTGAAGACTTATCACTAAAACGATAGTTAAGATTTCCATCGAATTCAACAGCATCAAAACGCTCTTTTGCACTAAATGTAGGTCGTAAAGCATCTTCATTTTCTAAAGTTCTAAACACATAACCCAGCTCAAAACTAACTCTAAATTTATCTTTACGATAACTTAAATCTAGACTTGGTGTGGTTCTAAGATTAGTGAATTCAAAATCCGAACTCAAGTCAGTGTTAAATAAATCGTATGCTTGTGATGTAGTATTAAAATCAAAGGTTGAATTTTCACTATTTCTAACTTCAGAGAGATGACTCAGCTTAGCATCTAAAAATAGTTTCTTTTCAATTAAAGGAATACGATACGTACTGCTTAGTCTATATCTACTAAAATCGGATTGATTGGTGATTTGTTGGTCACGTAAAATATCATTAACCGTAGGGTCGACAATCAATGTCTCTGAAAGCTGAAATTCTTCGCCATCGGTTTCACTAAATTCAGTCTCAAATGCAAACTTTAGAAAGCTTCCGTTTTTACCAAAACGCTTTGTAATATCCAAATCTGCTGAGATACGTCTCACTTCTGACTCCGAAAATGATTCAAAAGTGGACTCGTTAGTCATCACTTGATTCTCATCAAAAGTTTCATCAAAACGGTTATTGAAACTTTGATTTTTTACATAGCTAAATGATGGTCTAATGTTAATTAAAAATGTCGAATCTACCTCAACATCAAATTCTGTATTAAAACGATGGTTATCATTATCAGAAGTTTCTCTAGATGTCGAATTTGTAAAGAAACGTGCATCTGGTAAAATATTTTCGCGTTCTACACGGCTATCATTTTCTGAACTACTGCGTGAATAAAAATAATCAGAGGATACATCGAAACCTTTGGCTAATACATCTGCATAGTTCGCACCAGCATTTCTTGAGGTGATAATACCTTGACCACCGCCGCCAAAAGAACGTCCATTTATAGAAAATGCACCATTACTATTAACACTAACAGAAGATATATTACCGCCCAGCATCTTTTCAATTTCGCCAAAACTAAAATTAGGAGAGTTTATATTGTTTCCACCTCCCAAGACACTTATGCGCCTATCATTATCAAAATAGTTTAATAGCCCTGCAAACTCATTTCGTTTATCTGTACCAATACCCGCAGACAAACGTCCAAATACGCCTTTGTTGTTCTCTTCTTTTATGGTAAGATTTATAGTTTTGTTTTGGTCATCCCCTTTTTCTCCTGCAAAAGCTTCAGCTTTTGTTTTTGTATCTGTAATCTGAACTTTATCAATTATCTCTTTAGTAAGATTTCTTGTTGTAATTGTAGGGTCATCACCAAAGAAAGGCTTTCCGTTTACCAAAATTTTATTTACTGGTTTTCCATTTACGGTAATCTCCCCACTAGCATCTACCTCAACACCAGGTAACTTTTTTAAAAGGTCTTCTACATTGGCATCTTTTTTTGTTTTAAATGATGCTACATTAAACTCTAATGTATCCTTCTTTACAGTTATAGGCGGTGTTGCTTTAATAACAACTTCATCTAATGCGTTGTCATCAACCTGCAATGAAATTGCCTCTAAATTTATATTCTCTTTGTCTATAGCTATCTTTTTCAAATAGGTTGAATAGCCTACGTACGAAATAAATAAATTCAGAAAATCATCATAGGTCTTATCCTGTAAAGAGAATCTCCCGTCCTTGTCTGTTATGGTATACGTTACTAAACTGCTATCCTTAACACGTTGCAAATAAACTGTTGCAGACTCTAATGGTAGTTTTGTGTCTCCTGCATTTATAGAACCTTTTATATTGAAAGACTTTTGCTGGGAAAAAATTGTGATTGAAAAAAGTAAGGCAAAAAGAACTAAAATTCGTTTCATGTGATTGATTGATTAACTCTCAATATTATAACTATTTTTATAGTTATTAAACTACACCTATAGTTTTAACTTAATTATAACATAGGATTACACTCACAAATCTAATATAGAATTGTATGAAAAGTCTTAACTTAACATTAAATAGTACGAATTAGTGTTAACGCTTCAAAGCAAAATGCTTAGTAAAAGTGCGTCCGTCTTGAAGACTTACCAAAAACCAATAATCATCCGAAGGCATATATTTTCCATTGTAAGTGCCATCCCAGAAAGGATTTTGTGCAGAAAGCTCTGTCAATAATTTTCCATGACGGTTAAAAATCTGAACTCTTGAATTAGCTAAGAACTCTTCATTAAAACCATCTATAGTCCAAAAATCGTTATTAGCATCTCCATTAGGTGTAAAGAATTTTGGAAACCCTATAACAGGAAAAGATTCTAAGACTGTACCACAACCATTTTTGTCTCTAACAAAAACCGTTTGAATACCAGAACTCACATTTTCAAACACGTTAAAATCTTGAAAAGGTCCCACTTCAGAGGTCAGCGAAAATTCGTAATCACCATCACCAGAAACCTCTACTGTAACCATATTATTTTCAACGCCATCAATAACATCTATACTAACAAATTCTGCAGTATTAGAAGCCACAACCTCAATATTTCTTCTATTTGTGCAACCATCAACCTCAGTAACATCTACCCAGTAACTTCCGGGCTGATTGACTTCAATAAGTATAGTGGTTTCATCCGTTGACCAGTTGTAATAAAAGTTGTTTGGAATACCACTTACAACGCCGCTATCTAAAATAATTTTAGAAGGAAACGTGTTCAAGCAGTAAATAACTTTTTCGTCTGGTAGTAATTCTGGAAGTGGTTTTACTTCAAGATTAACTTCAAAAATTCCTAAACAAGCTAAACCATCATTGACTTTTACAAAAATTGTTTCTGTATTAATTGTGGAGTTTGTGTAGTTGTTAGAAAATTGATTTGTATTCAACAAGGCATCATTAAAGGTTGGAAAAAATGATGTCTGAGCTGTAACGGGAAAACCCATTAAAATCTCTCCATCCAAATCTGAAAGATTAAACTCTGTAAAACCATCTTCTTCTTCATCGTCGCATATCGACAAATCAAAAGTTTCACTTGCTGGCAATGAGACAATTAATGTAACTTCTGCCACCGAAGAACATCCGGTAGTTGGATTAACAACTTGAGCATATACAACTTGATTATTAGATAGGTTTGTGTAACTAGAGCCATTATAAATAGGGATTGTTAATTGGTCATCTTCAAAAAAAGAAACAACACTAGTAGTACTCCCATCAGCAATAGAACCTCTGTATATATCTAAATTAAAAACTGAAATACCATCGGCAGAGGCATCGTCGCATTGCTGTATGGTTATATCATTGGCTTCTGGGGCTGGATCTATGGTAACAGTTAGTGGAACTCTACTTCCATCTCCACAACCCATAAATGTTGCTGATATCCAAAAAACTGCTGTTTCTGTGTAAGTTGTTGAGTATGTATTTCCTGTGTTTACAATATTTGTTGACGAGACACCATCGTACCAAATAACATTATCTGTGTTTGTAGTTAACGTTAATGCAATTTCATCTCCAGAACAACCAGATGCATTATTAAAAGAGAGTTGAGGCATATTAATACGAGTTGCCGCAGATAAATTAATATCTGGGTCTCCAGGTAATCCTCCAAATTCTACAATATAACCTTGAGGATGATATGGCCCATTAACATCAGGGTCTCCAGCTAAAGGCAAATCATTCCAAGAGCCTAATATACCAACACTTGGGTCTGTAATATGAGCATAATCTTCTCCTCCAGCTCCAAAATTATTAGGTTCTCCTGTATTCCAAAATGAAAACTCTCCATTAATTGGACTAAATGTTGATTGATTAAAAAACTCGGTTCCAGCTTCAGGACCAGTAACCCATTTCCAAATACCTTCAGTTTCTTCATCAGTAGCTCCTATCCAACCTGCGCCTGCTGCTTGTTCTCCAGCTAATTGCGCTTCTTCGGGAGTCGTAATAGTTGCCAGATAACCTTGTAGACCAAAATAATCTCTTGTCGCTGCTTCTGCTCTAGCGTCTGCCCATGTAATTCCAAAACTTGCAATATAGAAGTAGTAATGGTCTGTTGATGGTAGATAATTAGCATTTCCCAAATTTATAGAAAAGCTTCTATCAGAAGAAAAAATGGTTTGAGTTGTACTAAATTCTATATCTAGAATTGCAGCCTCAAATTCGGCAAAAGTTGCCGGACCACTTAGCACCAATTGTCCTTCAGTCTGCTGCCAAACTGCAGTTATATTTGGGTGTAACCCTGTAAGATTTAATACATCGAAACCAGAGACATAGCCTTCTGAAATCTGAACAAAAATTTCGTCTAAAGTGGTATCCGTTACATCTGGGTCTGTAATACTAACTGTACTCACAATTGGCATTGGTACACCAACACAGTAGTTTTGGTCTCCTGTTGCTGTAATCTCAGGTGGTAAATCTTGAGCATTTAGAATTATTGACCCTATAAAAATTAATAATAGGGCAAGTAAAGATTTCAATTTTATCATAGCCCCGTAAAAATACTATTTTTTACGCATGTATACACTTACTGGCACACCATGAAAATCAAATGTCTCGCGCAGTTTATTTTCAAGATAACGTTTGTAAGGTTCTCTAACATATTGTGGAAGGTTACAGAAAAATGCAAACTGCGGTTGTGGTGTTGGCAATTGCATGATGTATTTTATCTTCACAAACTTTCCTTTGTAAGCTGGTGGCGGATAATTCTCTATGATTGGCAATAAAGTATCGTTTAAAACACTTGTCTTAATTCGCTTAGTTCTGTTTTTATAAACCTCTACTGCAGTTTCAATAGCCTTATAAATTCGCTGCTTATTTAATACTGAAATAAAAACAATAGGCACATCTGTAAGTGGCTCTATTTGCTTACGAATGTAAGTTTCAAATTCTTTAGCAGTTTTGGTCTCTTTTTCTACCAAATCCCATTTATTGACAAGGATGACGATGCCTTTTCGATTGCGCTCTGCCAACCAAAAAATATTTTGTACTTGACCATCGAAGCCACGAGTGGCATCTAACACTAAAAGACATACATCTGAATGCTCGATAGCTCTAACACTTCGCATGACTGAATAGAATTCTAAATCTTCCTTTACCTTAGATTTACGACGAATCCCAGCAGTATCTACTAGGTTAAACTCAAAACCAAAACGGTTGTATTTTGTATCTATAGAATCGCGCGTTGTACCAGCAATGTCAGTAACGATATATCTATCTTCACCAATTAGTGCATTGATAAAAGACGATTTTCCGGCATTTGGTCTACCAACTACGGCGAATCTTGGTAAAGCTTCTACTTCTTCTTCCTCTTCTTTTTCTGGTAATGCTTCAACAACAGCATCTAACAAATCACCTGTTCCACTTCCATTGATGCTAGCAATGGTATAATAATCACCGAGTCCTAAAGAATAAAATTCTACAGCATCTTCGGCACGTTTGTTATTATCTACTTTATTGACAACGAGGAAAACGGGTTTTTTAACTTTTCTGAGTAGTTGTGCTACATCTTCGTCCATTCCTGTAACACCACTTTCAACATCTACCATAAAAATGATGGCATCTGCTTCGTCAATAGCTAATTCTACTTGCTTGTCTATTTCAGCTTCAAAAACATCATCACTACCAACCACATATCCGCCGGTATCGATAAGGGAAAATTCCTTACCATTCCAATCACTTTTTCCGTAATGTCTATCTCTGGTTACACCGCTAACGGCATCTACAATGGCTTCTCGGCGCTGTATTAATCTGTTGAAGAAAGTTGATTTACCTACATTAGGACGCCCAACAATGGCTACTATATTACTCATAATGAACTAATTTACTCTGCATTACGTATCCCGTAAGCGGGTGCAAAGATAGCATTATATATTTAAGAAAATGTTTAATTTAGAAGCTACTATACAATTATGTCATTATCTAACGAAATAGTATTACGCCCGCGCTTTAAGTTTGATGTAGAAGCAACTAACGAAAAACTGCTAAGTGGGTTTGAAGAGCAAAAAATAAAGCAGTCTGACTTTGTCGTTACCCGATTAGATGACCATGTTTTTATACGCTTCCCAAAGCATGAACAGCATTATTGGTCACCTCAATTACATTTAGAAATAAATGAGAAAGACAAAACACATGCTACCATTTATGGGCTTTTTGGCCCTAACCCAACCATTTGGACCATGTTTATGTTTCTTCATTTTGTAGTTGCTGGATTATTTATTGCTACTGGTATTTGGGCTTATACCAATATGACTTTAGGAAACTCCTATGCTATACCACTTTTTTTAACGCTATTTATGGTGGTAGTTTGGTTTGCTCTCTACTTTATCGGACGAATGGGAAAAGCCAAAGGGAAGCCTGACATGTATAAGCTACATGCTTTTATGAGAGATACCCTACATTCTGAAGGTATACATTCAATCTAAATAGATTAGAATTTATTTCTGGTTATAACCAAAACGTCTTAGTTGCTGCTGGTTGCTGCGCCAATTTTTATTCACCTTTACATACAGCTCTAAATGCACTTGCTTACCAAAGAATTGCTCTAAATCTTTTCGAGCTTCCATGCCAACGCGTTTTAATGCCGAACCTTTGTGCCCAATAATAATGCCTTTTTGGGTTTCGCGTTCAACCATTATAACTGAACGAATTCTTATGATATTTTCTTCTTCAAAAAATTCTTCAGTATCTACTTCAACCGCATACGGTATTTCTTTTTTGTAGTGTAAAAGAATTTTTTCGCGAATAGCTTCGTTGACAAAAAAACGTTCTGGTTTATCGGTCAATTGGTCTTTAGGATAAAATGCTGGCGACTCTGGTAAAAGCTCCACAATTCTATCAAAAACGTTCTGCACATTAAATCCGTTTAAGGCAGAAATTGGATAAAACTCCGCATTAGGCACTTTCTCTTGCCAAAGCTGTGCTTGTTCTTCTAATTGTTCTTGATTTGAATTATCAATTTTATTAAGTAGCAGTAAAACCGGAATTTTAGAATTGGTAATTTTTTTGAAAAATGCCTCATCTTTTAATTCTTTTTCGCCAATTTCAACCATATAAATTAGCACATCAGCATCTTCGAAAGCAGACTTTACAAAATCCATCATCGAAGACTGTAGCTCATAAGCGGGTTTTATAATTCCTGGCGTGTCACTTAAAATTACCTGAAAATCATCACCATTAACAATACCTAAAATACGGTGTCGTGTCGTTTGCGCTTTTGAGGTAATAATAGAAAGTTTCTCCCCAATAAAGGCATTCATCAAGGTTGATTTCCCAACATTAGGATTACCAATAATATTTACAAAACCTGCTTTATGCATAAATTATATTTTTTGCAAAGTTACGACCTTGGTTTGTTTATTCCTCTATCGTACATCACAATACTTCCTGCTACTGAAACATTAAGGCTTAGTTGCGACTTAAATTTTACTAAAAAATGACTCTTTTCTATGACTTGGTTAGACAAACCATGGTCTTCTGCACCTAATAAATAAACACAGCGTCGCGGATGATGAAAGGTCTCTAAATCTTCTGCTTTATCGGTAAGTTCTACACCAACTATACGAGCACCTTTTGGGAGATTATTAAAGAACTCTTCAAACGTTTCATAATGAAAATACGGCATCGATTTTACAGCATTATGTGTGTCACTAGCTTGTTTAGCGTAGCGATTACCTATGGTGAATATAAAACTAGCTCCTAAGTTTTGAGCTGAACGCCAAAGGACGCCTAAATTTTCGGGTGTTTTTCCGTTTTGAATACCAATACCAAAGAATTCGTTTGTAAAGTTGTCATTCATACTGCAAAAATATGATTATTTTGGAAGTGCTTTAACTGAAATGAAATGTCACCTCGAGCGCTCCCGAAGTTTCGGGATGAGAGGTCTTTTCTAAATTAATAATTTAAAGAGGTTTCGACTGCGCTCAACCAGACAAATTGCAAAAATGTCACACTTTAAAAGAGATTTAAATAAAGAACAATTACTTGGCGAATACCTCGACACAGTTTATAATAGTCTGAATTTACATTTTGTACGAAATGAAGATATAAATCTTCAGCATCGAGGCGTCGATTTGCTTTTCCCAGATAGAGAAGGCATTTATATTGATGAAAAAGCGCAACTAGATTATCTGAATAAAAGTCTTCCGACTTTTACGTTTGAATTGTCTTATCTAAAAAATGGTGAGCAGAAATTAGGTTGGCTTTTGGATGAAAGTAAACTCACCACACATTATTTTCTAATAACAGGAATTTACGTTGAAAATGAAACCGACTTATCTAAAGGTTTTAAAAGCTGTACCATCACAAGTGTAAACCGGAAAAAGCTATTGATTTACTTAGAATCAAAAGGGTTATCGAAGAATCGATTACTTCAATATGACACAGATTTTAGAGGCTTTGAAGACAAAAAACTAAAAAACGAGATTGAAGAATTAAACCCAAAAACTGAAGGTTTGCTCTATTTCTCGCCTCAGCTTGCAGAACAACCTATTAATCTTCAGCTTCGGTTAAAACATTTAATAGAGGTTGGTGTAGCTAAACAGATTTTCCCTTTAAAATAGTATTAAAGAGTGTCACTCCAATTTTTTCAACAACGCCAACAACCAAGGCATTCCCCATAAAAAAAGCACGTTTGGTATCTGTGACACCTTCTAGTTGGGTATGATTATCAGGAAACATATTTAAACGTTCTAACTCCACGGGAGTTAATCGGCGATAGCCTTTTTTTGTCTTAATGACATGTTTAAAACGTGATGCCGATTTTCCGCCTTCACCAGTAATAATGGTTCTAGAAGCATTGTCTAAAGCGTCAGGGAAAATCATTGCCCCTTCGGCATAATTGTATTTATAACCATCTTTTGTTTCTCGGATTTCTTTTTTGGCGCCTTTAAGGTAATTCCACTTATCTAGTTCTTCTTTAGAAATGTAAAATTCCTCAGGAACCTCGTTATCTGAAACTAAAACGTCTTTCAATGTAGTTCGCTTTCCATCAAAATCGGCTTTGGTTTTTACAGTATAAATCTCATCATTGATGTAAAGTCCGCTATTATTAAAAGGCGATGATTTTCCGCCTAAATTAAAGGTATCTGAAGTGGTTTTTACGTCATCTTTAAGCTGAAATTTATAATCATCTTTTTCGAATGTAATAGGAAAACTTTTGGCTAAAATACCATCGTTAAAAATCCAATCTTCAGCATCAGACGCTTTCAAATTATCATAAAGTTCAGTTCCTTTTAAATATGCTAAAATGAATACGCGACGTCTACGCTGTGGCATTCCATAATCGGCAGCATTAATAACGCGCCACTCCACAGCATACCCCAAATCTGACAAACTTTTAAGCATAATAGCAAAGTCTCGTCCGCGCTGTTTAGATGGCGATTTTAATAGTCTATCGACGTTTTCTAAGAAGAGGTATTTCGGTTTGGTTTTACTTTCATTTAAGATGCGATAAATCTCCCACCAAAGCACACCTTTTTTACCTTGAAGACCTTTTGAGTTTTTAAGCGTTGTGGCTACAGAATAATCTTGGCAAGGAAAACCACCGACTAGTAAATCGTGCTCAGGAATCTGAGAAACTGGTACTTTGGCAATGTCTTCATTAGAATGATTTTTCTTCCCAAATCTAGCCTCGTAAACCTCGGAAGCATGTTGTCGCTTTGTAGAAGGTTCCCATTGGTTACTCCAAACAACTTTAACTTGCAAGTCAGACGCTTTTTGGTTGTGTTTTTCTAACCCAAGTCTAAAACCGCCAACGCCGGCAAAGAGTTCTACAACTTTAACTATTTTTTGGCTCATTCTGTTTGTAAAGATTGGTCGAAAATAAGGTTAAAATAGTGAAATAAAAAAGCCCTATAAATTAAAATAGAGCTTCTAAATTGGATTTATTTAGTCTTTAAGCGAGTAAATCTGTAAATTTTAATATAAATAAATCAATAACCTCAATAACAATGAGAATGATAATTATCCATTCTAGTTTACTACTTTCTTTATGAAACATAATATCTTTAAAGAGGTCTAAATTCTCCTTAATAATACTCAGTTGTTGGTTGATAATTGTGTAACGCTCTTTTAAATCGAATACTTTTTTCACAGAATTATTTAGATTGTTTAAGACTTCATCTTCCCAAGCTGCTTCCGGAGAGTCGAAAATATAGAGGTTTTCAGAAATTTTGTTTTTTATGTTTAAAACCTTCCCAATGTAACGCTTCAACGTTTTACCAGAAATATCTAGTTTTCCGTTAGCCTCAAGGAAGCTCGTATGCTTTCTTGTATCTTCTAATAGTGTTTCAGTCGTCTTTGCATAGGCATCAAGAATTACGGATTGAGATAGATTAAGCATAATTAATCGTATTTTTTCTGAATCCTTATCCATTATTGAAATAGCATCAAAGGTCGTTGTAAAAGCAGGCTCATTAGTTACTACCTCAACAGTTTCAAAAATGGCAGTTTCTGTAGTTGTTTTTGGCTTATGAAGATTAAGAATATGTGCCTTTATACGTTTAACTTCGTTATTATCTAAATTGAAATAACAGATGACGCCATATTTTAAAATATAGTAGTACTTATCTATTGCATATTGAAAAAAAAGCTCATCTCTATCCGAAAATAAAAGTTGGTCTTTGTTTTGACTTTTAATGGCTTTAATGTTAAAGTTATCTGCTTCTAGTAAAGCTAATGCTTTTGTTTTCATATTGAAAAAGCGGTCCGAAGACCGCTATAAATTGATTATTTATTTTTCTACTTAAGCAATTCTAAGCTTATAATTTTGAAGACTTCGTATTCTTCATCGTCATCATCCATTTCGGTTTCTACAACATATTTTATTTTAAATTTCTTGTTAGCAAAATCACCTTTCGTTAAATCAAACTGATTTTTTGAAACTTCGTTCTGACTAGAGAATGCGTATTGCTTTTCGTCTTTGTCTTCAAAATAAAACGTCTCGTCTTCGTACTCTATAAATGTTGCTTCTAGAGTAAACACTTCTGGCTCTTGTACCAAACTAAAGCCTACAAACATTGCAATAAATAATGCTTTCATTTTAAATAATTTTAAAAGTTAATATCCGTCGCATGTGCGCACACTGACCGCTATTCTGCAATCTCGAGAATATCACTTTCATCAAAATCTTCGTATTCAAAGTCTTCATCCTCGTCGTCGTAGTCGTAATCGTCATCCTCAGTATCGTGTTCTTCCATTGCAATCACTAACTTTTTACTGATTTTAACGAGATAAATCGTATCTTCTGTCCTAACCTCAACGCATTTTACCGTTTCGCCTTGAGCGTTAACAAAAGAAATAATATGTCTGTCGTCGTATCCATCTGGGTACGCATTTACCAGCAGGTCTAAAATGTCTTCATTTAGCTTAGCAAAATCGACAATAACACGTTTTAGTTGAATTGTATCTTTCATTTATTATAAACCTAATAGGTAAGCAAAAATTAAAGGCGCTACAATAGTGGCATCACTCTCTATTATAAACTTTGGAGTATCTATATCTAGTTTTCCCCAAGTAATTTTCTCATTTGGCACTGCACCACTGTAAGATCCGTAACTTGTTGTAGAGTCGCTAATTTGGCAGAAATAACTCCAAAACGGTGTATCTGTACGTTCCATGTCTTGGTATAACATTGGTACTACACAAATTGGGAAATCTCCCGCAATTCCACCACCAATTTGGAAGAAACCAATTCCATTTTCTGAATTATCTGTATACCAGTCTGCTAAATACGTCATATATTCAATTCCGGATTTTACGGTACTTGCTTTTAGCTCACCTTTCATGACATAGCTTGCAAAAATATTGCCCATTGTGCTGTCTTCCCAACCAGGAACGACGATTGGCAAATTGGCTTTTGCAGCTGCGTACATCCAAGAGTCTTTAATGTCTATTTCGTAATGCTCTTCTAAAACACCAGACAATAATAATTTGTACATGTACTCATGCGGAAAATAACGCTCGCCTTTAGCTTCGGCATCTTTCCAAATTTTTACAATGTGTTTTTGGATTCTACGAAATGCTTCTTCTTCGGGAATACAGGTATCCGTCACACGATTTAGGCCACGCTCCAGCAAATCCCATTCGTCTTGGGGTGTTAAATCTCGATAATTTGGTACGCGCTCATAATGGCTATGCGCCACTAAATTCATGATATCTTCTTCAAGGTTTGCACCCGTACAAGAGACGATATGTACTTTGTTTTGGCGAATAACTTCAGCAAAAATCTTACCCAATTCCGCAGTACTCATAGCACCAGCCAAAGAGACTAACATTTTAGAACCGCCATTTAATTGAGCTTCGTAACCTTTTGCCGCATCGACTAAACTTGCGGCATTAAAGTGCAAGAAATATTTTGATATAAATTGAGATATTTCGCCTTTAGAATTCATTATCGCTGTACTTTAATTTATTAATAACCGTATCTTTTTGTGCATTGTATAAATCTTCGTTTTCATCGTCTACATCTTGCTCAAAAAATTTATAGCTTAGCATTTTGTAATACAATTTTGCAGCTACAAAGTCTGAAGATTTATCGATATCGTTAGGGCATAATTCTACAATATCGAAGCCTACAACGTTCTTCTCTTCAAACACCTTTTTAAGAAACTCTAACGTCTCGTACCATAACAATCCACCCGGTTCTGGTGTACCTGTACTTGGACAAATCGAAGGGTCTAAAGCATCTAAATCGAAAGTGATGTAAACATTATCTCCCAAGGCTTCAACAGCGTTATCCATCCAATATTCATCTGTATTCATGTCCTCAGCAAAGAATACATTATCCTCGTTCATTACCGTTTTTTCTGTAATATCCATACTTCTGATTCCCACTTGAACAAGGTTTGTTGTTTCGTTAGCTTCGTACAATGCACAAGCATGGTTGTATTTAGAGCCGTTGTACGACTTACGTAAATCTGCATGCGCATCGATTTGTAGTACTGATAAATCATTAAAACACTCGTTAAACGCACGGATAGCACCAATAGAAATAGAATGCTCGCCGCCGACCATGGTTACAAACTTATTTCGCTTTATGTATTTTTTTATAAGCTCATGAACAGCATTGACCATGGCTTCTGGCGACGTATTTTCTAGAACAGGCTCGGTTAAATGTATGCCTTGTTTGTAAACTTCGGAGTCTGTCTCGATATCGTAAAGCTCCATATTTTCTGAAGCCTGTAAAAAAGCCTCTGGACCTTTATCAGCACCTTTTCCCCAAGTACTTGTGCCATCGTATGGCACAGGAACTAATACAATTTTTGATGTTTCTAAACCAGCATAGTTATCTTCTATACCAGCGTAATTTTTTGAAGTATTCATTTTTAAAATTAAATATGTTGTGTTGTAATTATTGAACTATTGTTGAAGCGATATTAGCTTCATTTGTTATTGACTCTAGGTCTTGATTAATTCCGTAATCATATCCTAAAATGGATAGTAACTGCTCCGAGGTTTGCTGTTCTGCAAAAACGGAAGTTATTATCTCACCCGCTTCGTTTCTGTCTATCAAAATATGTTTTGGTGTTGGAATTAAGCAGTGTTGTAATCCACCAAATCCACCAATAGTTTCTTGATACGCACCGGTATTAAAAAAGCCGATATACAATGGTTTTTCTTGCGAATATTTTGGAAGATAAATCGCATTCATGTGCTGCTCGCTATTATAGTAATCGTCACTATCGCAAGTTAAACCGCCTAACAAAACGCGCTCATATTCTTTGTCCCAACCTGTAATTGGCAACATTACAAAACGCTTATTAATTGCCCAAGTATCTGGCATTGTGGTAATAAAAGATGAATTAATCATGTTCCATTTCTCACGGTCGTTTTGTTTCTTTTGATAAAGCACTTCGTAGATTGCGCCACCAGCTTCACCAACGGTAAAACTTCCGAATTCTGTAAAAATGTTTGGCACATCTACACCAGCCTCATCACAAGTTTGTTTGATTTGATTAATAATCTCATCGACCATGTACTGATAATCGTATTCAAAAGCTAAGGAGTTTTTTATTGGAAAACCGCCACCTATATTTAAACTATCTAAAGTTGGGCACTCTTTTTTAAGGCTTACATACACCTTCATACATTTTAGGAGTTCGTTCCAATAATAGGCCGTGTCTCTAATGCCTGTATTTATAAAAAAATGAAGCATTTGCAGAGTCACTTTTGGGTTGTCTTTTATCTCGGTATTATAAAATGGGACAATGTTTTTATATCCAATACCTAGGCGTGATGTGTAAAACTCAAACTTTGGCTCTTCTTCAGATGCTATGCGTATGCCTATATTGTAAGTTTGATCAATCTCTTTGTCTAAAAGACTAATTTCCTCGTAGTTATCTATGATAACTACGCAGTTTTTGTGACCATTATTTATAAGTCGTGCAATATTCTTAATATATCTATCGCGTTTAAAACCGTTACTTACTACGAAGGTATCATCTGTTATTTTTCCTTGCGCTTTTAGATTTTCTACAATATCAATATCGAAAGCCGAAGATGTTTCTATATGTATATTGTTTTTAAGCGCTTCATCCAAAACATGCTTAAAATGTGAGCTTTTTGTACAATAGCAATAGTTATAATTACCGTTGTAATTATGCTTAGCAATAGCATTTGCAAACCAACTTTTTGCTCTGTTAATGTTTTCAGAGATTTTTGGTAAGTAGGTGAATTTTAGTGGTGCACCATATTGCTCGATAAGTGCTTTTAAGTCTATTCCGTGGAAGTTTAATTCGTTGTTATTTAAAGTGAATTCTTCTTGAGGAAAATCGAAAGTTTGATCAATAAGATCAAAGTATTTAGTTTTCATTGTAAAAATTTGAAATATTAGAACTATTAAACGCTGCTGGATTTAGCAACAAAGAAATGTGTACGAATACTTCAAATACGAAAAATAAAAACAGTAGATGGATTAAAGGTATTTTCCTCTAATACTTGGAAAGCTATTTTAATTTCAGAAGTCAGCCTAATAATTCGGTTTCCTATCCCTAAGACTGCTTTTGGAGTAGACTTCTTTATCCTCCTAAGCCCGAACCTGAAAAAAGATTTCATAGTAATAAAGGCAATGCGTTCTTAATTACTGAACTCATTTTGCACGACAAATGTATAAAAAAAATGAATTCGCAAACTTTTTTTAAAAAAAATTAAGCTTTAATAGTTTAGTCCTCCAAACCACAATAATAATCCAAAACTTTTACTCTTAGCAAATACTCATATTTTGCATTAGCTAAATTCACTTTTGCATTATCTAGATTATTCTTACTTATGATATAATTCAAAAAGTTAGAAACTCCATTATTAAAACGTATCTCATTAATTCTATAGGATTCTTGATAAGCATCAACCTGACGTTGCAAACTTTGGTAACGATTATAAGTTGCTTCCATATCAAAATGGACTTGAGCAATCGTATTTTTAATATCAAGATGTGTACGCTCTAATTGCAAGAGACTTTCCTCTACATTAATTTTTTCTTGAGCTACATTATTCTTTGCTCTAAAACCATTAAGCAAAGGTACGCTCACTGAAACCCCAACAACTGTATTAAGATTATTATCTAACTGGTCATTGTAATCGATACGCTGTGCATCAAAATTCGTTTGCTCTGATTGTACAGATAAATTTTGCCCATCTACATTTACAAAATCACCTGTGTTTACTATACTTGTACCTGTTGCATTAAATATTTGTGCTGCGCTAGAATAATTACTATTAATCCCTGCAAAAACTGAAATCTCAGGAGTAAATTGTGCTTTAGCTACGCTGACACCTTTCTTAGAGGCTTTAAGTCTTAACTCTTGTGCTTTGACTGTTGCTAAATTCTCTAAAGCAGCTTTAAAAACATCGTCAGAAGACAAACCATATTTTTCAATATCTAGCATAACATCTAAAGTCTTTATGTCTATGTTATTTTTAAGATTTAACAATTGAACTAAACTTAACTTTGTACTATTATAATTACTTTCTGAAGTTAAAACACTCGTCTCATCACTTGCTAACTGCCCTAAAATATCGTTATAATCAGCAGGGTTACCAGATTCGTTTTTATAAAAATCCTCTTGAATTTTAAGTTGCTGCTTAGTTGTTTCTAATCTCGCTTTGTTTAAATCTAATACAGCTTTCGCGTTTAATACTTGAAGATATGTTAATGTAACATTGAGTACTAAATCTTGTTTAGCGGCTTCAGTCTCCATTTCTGAAGCCTTCCTATTTAGTAGATTCTGTTTTGCTGAATTTAATAATCTAAATCCGTTAAAAATGGTCATATTTAAGCTTAAACCTAGATTTGAAAACGTGAGCTCTTGATTGATGAAATCGTTAGTAAATGGGTCGATACTACGACCATCATTGACACCCAAGTTAAAATTACCATTAACAGAAGGCGCCATATCCCAAAGGGATTGTCTGTAATTTATTTTTGCAGAATTGGCACGCAAGTCTGTAGATTTTAAATCAAGATTATTTTCTAAAGCAATAAAAATACATTCGTCTAAAGTGTAAGACTTCACTGCTGAATTTTGACTGTATCCTCCTAAGCTCGTCACAAAAGCGAAAGCAATTATTACATATTTAAGCTTCATAATGCGTTGTTATTCTTCGACTATTTTTCCGTCGAGTAGATTAATAATTCGAGAGCCATAAACTGCGTTTTGTTCTGAATGCGTCGCTTGAATTATGGTGACACCTTCTTTATTTAATTGAGAAAAAAGCTCCATAATTTCTGTGCTTTGAGTGGAATTGAGGTTACCTGTTGGTTCGTCTGCCAAAATCAATTTTGGCTTACCAATCAATGCTCTAGCTATTCCAACCAGTTGTTGCTGTCCGCCACTTAGTTGCTGAGGGAATAAATCTTTCTTACCTACAATATTGAATCTATCGAGCATATCAGCAACTAACGCTTTACGCTCTGATGATTTGATATTTTTGTACAACAGTGGCGTTTCAATATTTTCCCAAACGTTAAGCTCATCTATTAAGTGATAAGCCTGAAACACAAAACCAATGTATTCTTTATACAATTTTGAACGATTTTTTTCCTTCATACTATGCACTGGCTCGCCTAAAAAGGTGTAGCCGCCGCCTGTAAATTCGTCGAGCATCCCAATGCAATTTAGCAGTGTTGATTTCCCTGAACCTGATGGTCCCATAAGTGAGATAAATTCGCCTTCGTTGACTTGAAGATTAATCTTATCTAGTAAAGTGACTTTATTACTACCTGAATTTACTGTTCTGGTAGCTTCGTTTAAACTTAAAAGTTTTGTGTTCATTTTTTGATTGATTTATTCCGTTTTTAAACTATTTACTGGGTTAGCAATTGCTGCTTTTACAGCCTGAAAACTTACTGTGGCCAAAGCAATAACTACTGCTAAAATACCTGCTATAACAAATACAAGCCAGTTGATTTCTATACGATAGGCGTAATCTTGAAGCCAACTGTAAGTTGCATACCAAGCGATAGGCACAGAAATGATAATAGAGATACCAACAAGCTTTAAGAAGTCTTTTGATAATAACTTAACAATACCCGAAATACTTGCACCCAACACTTTGCGTACACCTATTTCTTTACTTCTTTGTTCCGCGGTATAGGCCGCTAAACCAAACAAACCAAGGCAAGAAATGAGTATGGCTAGGATGGCAAATATTTGTGAGAGCTCACCAACTAATTGTTCGTTTTTAAACTTAGCATTAAAAGTATCATCGACAAACGTGTACTCAAAAGGATAGGCCGGATTATGCGTTTTCAACACCGTTTCGATATCTGAAAGGGCTCTATCCATAGGTACTCCATCTTTTGTTTTAATAAACATGTATCTGGCGTATGGCGGATAATTCATAAACAACACTGGGTCGCTTGTAGAAAACATATCGCCATAGATGTAGTCTTTTACCACACCTACAATTTCTAACCTGTCATCACCACGTCCAATGATGTTTCCTATTGGATTTTCATCACCCATTAGTTTTGCTAAGGACTCAGAAATTAAAACGCTTGTACTATCAATCTCATGGTTTTTATTAAACCCACGACCTTCTATGATAACCATTCCTGTGGTTTCAAAAAAGCTTTCTGTTACATTTCTAAACGAGATTAACACATCTTCGGTATCTGTACCACCTTTCCATGTAAAACCAGAGCCATTGTTGCCTCCTGAAGTTAATTCAGAATTACATAGCGTGGCATTTTTTACAGAGCCTGTTCTTATTAATTCCTTTTGAATGACATCGAATTTAGGTATAAACTCACGGTCAATTCGCATGGAGAGCAATTGCTCCTTATCGTAGCCTAATTCTCTGTTTTTTGCATGCTGAATTTGCTGATAAACTAATATGGTAAAAATGATAAATACTATAGAAATTGTAAACTGTCCTACAACTAATCCTTTTCTGATAACATTAGCAGATTTTTGCGATACTTTTAAACCTTTAAGCACCTCAACTGGCTTGAAAGATGATAGGTAAAATGCCGGGTAAAGACCTGCAAAAACGCCACAAATCGTTGTAATACTTAAAAGCACAAGTATATGTATAGGATTACCCAAACCAAGGGTTAAGTCTTTTTCTATAATAAGGTTGAATTGCGGTAATAAAACAGCCAAGAAAACAACACTCACCAAAGCAGCAATAAAGGCTAAAATTAAAGATTCAGAAATAAACTGCGTTATTAACCTACTTCGACTAGACCCCATAGCTTTACGTACACCAACTTCATTTGCGCGTTTTTCGCTTCGGGCGGTAGACAAATTCATAAAGTTGATACAAGCAATGAGTAAAATAATAAACGCAATAATGGTAAAAAGTCTAACATAGGTAATGCGTCCACCGACAATTTCACCGCCTTCAAACTTAGAGCGCAAGTGCCAATCTTTTATACTGTGTAAAAATGCGTAAGAATCGTTATCATCGTCCTTTTGTTGCATAAATTGGCGAAGCTTGCCGTCTACGGTTTCAAAATTAGCTTCGGGCGAAAGTCTTACAAAAGTATCTGAGAAGTTGCTGCCGTATTCGGTCATCCACTCAGCACCATCACTATAACGCTCAAAAGGGGCAACCCAATCTAACGGAAAAGTCACATTTTTAGGCAGATTTTCTATAACGCCAGTGACCAAATAATTATCTTTATTACTCACTACAACTATATTTCCTAATGCCTTTTCGCCTTTACCAAACAGTTGTTCTGCAGTTTCTTGGGTAAGTACAATGGCTTCGGGGTTAGTAAAAGCAGTCTCACGATTACCTTCAATAAATTTTAAACTAAATATATCTAAGAAGTCTGCATCTGCATAGCGTCCTCGTTTGGTTATGGAGTTATCGCCGACCTTAAACAAACGCTCCTCTGAGCTAGACCGCGTTGCTTTTTCTATACCAGGAATTTCATTTAGCATGTCTTTTGCCAAAGGACCTGGTGTTGAGTAGAATGTACGCCACTCGCCTTCGTAATTTTGGTTGGTTGGTACGTAATAGACTTGGTCTTGGTTAGGAAAAGACGTATTAAAACTTACCTCATCCTCTACCCAAAGAAAGATTAAACTGGCACACGTAATTCCGATGGAGAGCCCAAAGATATTTAGAAAACTGTACCCTTTGTTTTTAAGTAAACTTCTGAAAGCGATTTTGATATAATTGATAATCATAGGTTTTGATTTTTTTGATTGATATCTTATTTACCAATACTATAGTTAAGATGATGCCAAAGATATAAATGTCTGTTTTTCAGTATTTTGAAATAAATTCAAAATTTATTAGTGTTCGATTTTGATACAGTTTTTGTTCGTTACTGAACACTTAAAATTTAGTTTTATTCTGACCTTAAAGAATTTACTGGGTTTGAATTAGCCGCTTGTAATGTTTTTATACTTATAACCAGTAAAGCAAAGAAAATCATCGCAACACCACCAACTATAAATGCTATAAAACTTATCGATATTTTATAGGTGAAATCTTGAAGCCAGCTATATATACCATACCATGCTAAAGGTGTAGCTATAACAAAAGCAATAGCAACAAGTATTAAAAACTCTTTACAAAGCAAAGTGTTGATTTGTAATAATGAAGCCCCAAGGACTTTACGTACTCCTATTTCTTTTACGCGACGGTTTGTTGTATAAATAACGAGACCTAATAATCCTAAACAACTAATTAAAATTGATAAGCCCGTAGCCCAATTCAATAATTTTGAAATCTTCTTTTCTCGATTGTAAAATGTTGCAATGGTCTCGTCCATAAACTGAACACGATAATCTTCCGTCTCCGTATATATAGATTTATATGCATCTTCAATTTTAATTAATGTAGACTTTAAATTCTCTGGAGATTCATTATGAAAAGAAACATGTACAGCTTGAAACTGACTAAATTGGGGACGATACCAATCACCTCTAAGCGCCATTGGTTTTATTTCAGATTTTAAAGAACGTTGATTAAAATCGGCCATAACACCAACAATAGGCGTTTGCTCATCATTAACCGTTAAAGTTTTACCTATTGCATCTTGTGGCGAATTGAAACCTAATTTTTTGAGCAATGTTTCATTTATTACCAATTCTCTCACTGTGTCGTTTCTATGCACTCTACCAGCCAACAAGTCTAATTCAAATAAATTGGCATATTTGGTATCTCCAAACAAATATTGCATTTCAGACTTAATGATTTCCTCTTCATCTGTATACGTGATGTTAGTCGTATTTGTAGAATATGATGCCGGAGCATGACTCCCCAGACTTACTGACTTTATCTCTGGAATAGCTCTTAATTTCTCTGCATAAAGTTCTTTTTTAGAGAGTTCACTTTCACTTCGCGGTGAATAAACTGAAACTATAGCATCAGTCTTAAACCCCATATCCTTATTCAATAAATAATTGATTTGCTTACCTACCAGCAAAGTCCCTATGATAAAAACTTGGGCTATGGTGAATTGAAATACCGTTAAAAATTTTCTCAATCTTACTTTCTTCTCACCTGCTGCCATATGATTTTTCAGTACAGATACTGTATTAAATTTTGAAAGCACTAATGCTGGATAAAAACCTGACAAAATTGTAACTACTAAAAGAAGAAGAAGGATACTCAATACGATTAATGGTGCTTTAAACAATTCGAAACTCAAATCTTCTGGCACAAAATCTGAAAATACATTAATCAACCATTTAGAAAGTGCAATTGATAATAGGGCTGAAAAGAAAACTAACAAAAATGTTTCTCCCATAAATTGCCCAATTAATTGCTTTCTTGAGCTTCCTAGTGTTTTTCTTATCCCTATTTCCTTAGCGCGTTGGGATGCCTGAGCTGTATTGAGATTAATAAAATTGATACAACCTAGTAATAATAAAAACAGAGCTACCAAAGCTAAATTACTGAGTAAAGATTTACTTGCTTGACCTTTCGACCAATCGTAAATACCATAGTCTTCATTAAAATGAATATCACTCAATGGTTGTAATTGAAATTTCCTAGACATCTCATACTTTTTATCATCTTCATCTGTATGCTCTAAGGCCAAATCATCAAGTCGCTTTTGAATTGAAGCCACGTTTGCAGATTCTGTTAGTTTTACAAATAACTGAGAATCGGAGTTGGTATTACTCCATTTTCGCTCTAGAAGCTCCCCTCTCCTATCTGTCTGTAAAAGAGTTTGATGAGAAACAAATTCCTTAAAAACAAAATCGGTTCGGTTTTTAAAATTCTCAACAACTCCAGAAACAGTGATATTTATAGAATCGTTATAAACCAGAGTCTTACCTATTATATCTGCTGGAGCTGTATTGGGGAAATATTCTTTGGCACGAGTTTCAGTGAGGATTACATTATTTGGCTTATCTAAGGCTGTAGATTTATCGCCAGCTATAAACTTATAATCGAAAATATTAAAATAGGCTTCATCTGTATACATCACAAAATTAGGCCATTTAAACTCCGTGTTCTTTGCCTTATTCTCTACCTTAGATGGTCTGTTAATGTAGAACTCAGTAATGTTTTCAAAATTTAAATTATCAGCTATAGCGTCCTTTAATGCTAGGGTTACTCCTGAATTATGAAATTTCCCTTGTGGTGTCTTAAAATCTGAAACGACCCTGTAAATACGGTCTCCATCTTTATGGAAATCATCGAAGGTATAGTCGTAATAAATCATTAAACCAATAACAAAAGACGCACTTAGACCTATGGTAAGACCAATAACATTTATAAGCGAAAACACTTTGTGCTTCATGATATTTCGCCATGCTATTTTGAAATAATTCTTAATCATGATTTCTGTTTTTAATTGATGATGTTTATTCAGTTTTAAGAGCGTTTATAGGATTTGCCGTAGCAGCCTTAAAAACCTGTAAAATAACAGTTATCAAAGCAATTGAAACAGCAATGAAACCTGCACATGCAAACACCCACCATTCTATTTCTATTCTGTAGATATAATCTTGCAACCATTTACTCATTAAAACGTAAGCCATTGGTGTTGCAACAATAAAAGCTACTAAAATTAGCTTGAGAAATTCTTTAGATACCAACTTAACAATATCAAATACTGTTGAACCTAATACTTTTCTGACGCCAATTTCTTTAGTACGTTGAAACACTTGAAATGAAACCAAACCAAATAAGCCCATACCAGCTATAAATAATGCTAATAGTGAAAAGAGATTGAAAGCTTTACTTAATCTTTCTTCTTCTTCATAAAGTTTTAGATATGTATCATCCATAAACTCAACTTCAACAATATCTAGTGGAGCTACTGATTTTATTGTTTTTTCAATAAATGCAATAGTATTCTCAATTTTGTTAAGATTTTTCACCTTTAAAATAATCTGCCCATTGTTTTTATTCCATCTCTCTCTACGCATTCTAATGTAGAGTGGCTCAATGGATAAATTAAAAGTCTGCAAATGAAAATCTTCAACTACACCGATTACAGTACCACGATCAAACTTTTTACCAACGGCAGTTTTCCATCCTAATTTTTTTAGTGCTGCTTCATTAAGCATGTAGGCATCTGTTGAGTCTGAAGCTATTTCTTTAGAAAAACCACGACCTTCAACAATATTCATTTCAAAAAGATCTAAAAATTCATAATCAACATATGTTCTGTAAACATAAAGTTGTTGTTTATCTATGTTGTCTTCCCAAACATCTATCGGACCTTGACTCGTTACATTTATTGGCAATTGATTACTTATAGATACTTTATTGATATTTGGATGATTTAAAAGCGCATCTCTAATTACACCTTCTTTATTATAGATTTCTTCATTGAAATAGGAAACATGCATTATATGCTCTTTATTGAAGCCTAGTTTTTTTTCTTGTATAAATTCTAATTGTTGAGAAATTATAATACTACCCGTAATCAATGTTATTGCAGCGATAAACTGCCCAACTACTAATGTATTTCTCAATAAAGATTTACTGTTATGATTTTTAAAAGAAACGCCTTTAAGCGCAGCAACAGGATTAATTTTAGATAAGAATACTGCTGGATAGAGTCCAGATAAACAACCAACAAGTACAGCTATAAATAGCATCCCAACAAGCAACCAACCATTAGCAAAAAAATTAAACAGAATATTTTTACCTAATAATTTATTGAATTCTGGAAGTAATAAAACTACTAATAAAAACGCAACTACAAAACTGAATAGGGTAAGTATTATAGATTCGCTTAAATACTGAAAAACCAAATTTTGTTTTCTAGCACCCAAGGTTTTAAATACACCAACTTCTTTTGTTCTATGAGCTGATCTAGATGTGGCTAAATTCATATAATTAACAGAAGCTAATACAAGTATTATTATTGCCAATAAAGCAAAGAAGTAAATATATTTTATATCTCCATTTGTCTCTATTTCCATATTCATTTGAGAATACAAATGAATGTCTTCTAATGGTTGTAATGAAAATTTAGGATAAAATTGAAATCCATTAGCCTTATAGGCTGGCTTAGTAATATCTTCATAACTAGATATTTTCTTCTCCAACACCTCATAATCCTGACCTTCTCCTAACTTTAAATATCCATAATAATTGTTACTTACCCAATCTGTAAGATCATTATCATATGGAGAATTCTTTTTTAATGAGGTTATAAAACTGTATGTAAAATGTTGATTTTTTGGAGGATCGGCAACTATACCGCTAACAGTCAATAATTCTTTATTATGTATAACTGTTTTTCCAATAGAAGGTGCTTCTCCAAATATTTTTTTTGCTAATGATTCTGTTAACAAGATTGTATTTGACTCACGCAAAGCTTCTTTTCCATCCCCTTCTAAAATAGGTGTATTAAAAACATCAAAAAAAGACATTGTAGTAAAAAGTCCTCTTTCAGAAAAAGACACATTATCATTAACGATTAACGTATCCCAAATATCTAAATTTGTAATAGACTCGACTTCTGGGAAGTCTTGTTTTATTGCGGTAGTTAAAGGTAATGGTGCCAGTGCAAAATAATCTGTCCCCTTGTAATCATTTCCCTTTTGCTGTTGAACAATTCTATAAATACGATCCGAATCTTTAATATGCTTATCGAAACTTGATTCAAACTGAATATAAAAAGCTATTAAAATAAAACAGGTCATCCCAATAGTTAATCCTGATAAATTGATAAACGAATACACCTTGTTTTTAACAAGACTTCGCCATGCTATTTTGAAATAATTCTTTATCATGATTTGATTGATTTTTTATTAATTTTACTCCGTTCGTAATGATTTTACAGGGTTTGCTGTTGCTGCTTTAAATGAAACCAACCCTACTACTATTACTGTTCCTACTAAAATTAATAGAGCGACTCCTACTATTGCTAATTGATTAACTTCTATACGATACGCAAAATTTGATAACCAATTTTTTACCACAAAAATTGATATTGGCCAAGCTATTAAGGTGGCAATAGCTATAAAACCTATATACTCTTTCACAGAAATTTTTAAAATAGAAGTTACCGAGGCTCCTAAGACTTTCCGTATGCCTATTTCTTTAGTTCGACCAATAATGAGCAACAAGGTGATACCTATTATGCCTAAAAGGGCCAGAAATATGGCAATACTATTGAGCACAAATACCAGACTACCCATCTTTTTATCCTCTGCATGCAAAGCTTTGTAGTTAGAATCTAGAAATTGAATCTCCAATGGAAATGATTCATTTAATTCATTATAAGCACTCTGGATTTTTTTCAAACCAGAAGCAGTACTATTAGGTCTCAGCGCTATAATACTCATTCCATACATACGAACACTATTGGAAACTACTATAAAATAAGGTTGAATTTCCTCCTTTAAGGAAAAGAGATTGATATCCTCAAAAATACCGTCTATTGTAAATGGAAAGCCAACATTACCTTCTTCATCTGTAAACTCAGGTTCAGTAATAATGGTTAAACCAATAAGTTGGTCTGGTGTTATATTTTTTATTTCAGCCAATTGGTTGGCAGCCGTGCGATTTATGATGGTTCGTCTTGGCTGATTTTCAGAATCATTTAAAATAGATTCAGATAAAGACGTTTGCAACCCATAGGCTTTTAGTGCTGCATAATCCATATAGAGCTGATTAGCATCATCAAAAACAGCTTCTTCCCCTTGAATTTTATAGGTAAGTTGGTTATATGTTCCAATGGCTAATGAAGAACCGTTAGCTACGGTCTCAACTTCTGGTATTTGTTTTAATTTCTGTTGAAATACATCAAGATTCTCGGGCGATGTGTTTGCGTAAAGGATATTCTCTTTGTTAAAACCTAAGTCCTTGTTCGCAATAAAATCTACTTGTCCTTGAATAAAATAGGAAATAACTGTAATACCAATTATTATAACAAACTGACTTATAATAAGATATTTTCTCACCGAAAATTCCTGGTAGCTCTTTTCTTTTAGTCTATCCTGAAATAAGCTCATAGCATTCATCCCAGATAATTTAAGTGCTGGTAAAATGCTAGATATTAAACCTATGACTGTCGCTAAAAGAAGAATTGTTATATAAATACCATATTGGTTAGCAAGGTTAAATTCTAACGACACACCCATCAATTCATTAAAAACTGGTATAGTAAATGGTAATAAGACGATAGCCAATACAGCTGCAATTATTGCCAATAGAATACCCTCAAAAATAAATTGTCTCGCTACCGAACTTCTCGAGGCGCCAATAACCTTTTTAATCCCTATAGTCTTGGACTGTTTTGATTTTAAGGCAAACGTAAAATTAGAGTAGTTAAAAATGCAAATACACAATATGAATATGGCGAAACCTCCAATTAACAAAACGTAATTTATATTACCTGGTGGTTTTAACTCGTAAAGAATATTTGATTTGAGATGAATATCCACAATGGGCTGTAAAAAATGCTTCTTAAAGGTCGGATTATCAACCTTATTAGGAAAAATAGCTGCTGTGGCTTCATTTATTTGAGTTTCAATAGTGCTTTGGCTGACCCCATTTTCAGCTTGGAGATAAACGTGACTGCCCCAATAGTCTAACCGCTTTGTATGTATTGCAACTGTAAAATCAAAATGGGAATTTCCAGGAACGTCTTCAATTATTGCGGCAATAGCATAATTTTCTCCTCCAATATTTACAGTCTGCTGAATTGACTCACCATAGTTTTTCTCTTTTAATAGAAGATTAGCAACACTTTCAGTTAATATGACCGAATTTTGATTGTTATAAAAATCCGTAAAACTTCCGTACTTAATATCCCATGTGAACAACTCTGTAAAGGATTTAGGGGTGTTGGTATACAGTAAATCTTTTACTTTAATCTCCTTTTCATTGAAGCGTACATACTCTAAATCTGTAGTCGTTATAAAATGTGTAGCTGATTTCACTCCTAATAAATCCGCTAGTTTAGTGATTTGATTTATCTGACTTTCGGCTTCACTACTATTCCAATTCTGGAATCCAATAATACTGTAATCCTGCGAACGTAAAGTTGCCGCCAAACGATAAATGGAATCCGAGTTTTTATGAAATTTATCATAGCTCGTTTCAAAATTCAAATAGGCAATAGCTATATAAATCACCAAAATACTTGTGACTAGACTGACTAAATTGAAGCTTGTAAAAAGTGCGTTTTTTTTAAAACTTCGGAATGCTATTTTAAGACTGTTTTGTATCATAATTTTTCTTTTTTTAAGCTTGGCTATTGTTAGAAACAAATAGTCATTTATTCTGTTCGCAATGATTTTACAGGATTTGCTATTGCAGCTTTAATCGCCTGAAAACTCACAGTTATGATTGTAATTAGTAATGCCCCTAAACAAGCTATAGCAAATACACTCCAACCGACATTGGTGCGGTAGGTAAATTTTTGAAGCCATTGGCTCATTAAATAATATGCGATAGGTGACGCTACGACCAAGGAAATGACCACCAACGTTAAAAAATCTTTGGACAACAATAACCACAGTTGACTTATAGATGCACCCAATACCTTGCGAACACCAATTTCTTTAGTGCGTTGTTCAGCCACAAAAGAGGCTAAACCAAATAATCCCAAACAACTGATAAAAATGGCCAATGCTGTGAAAATCTTAGCCAAACTTGCTAAACGTTCCTCCGATTTAAATTTTTTGCCGTACTCTTCATCTACAAACTGATAATCCCAAGGTGTGTTAGGGAAGTTTTTCTTAAATACATTTTCAATCAAGTTCAAATTTTCAGAAACGCTCTTTGTAGGATTCAAACGTAAGTTCCAAAAAGCTACATTTTCATACTGGTCAAAAACATACATCGCCTGTTTTACAGGTTCGTAAGGTGATTGCACGAGCATATCCTCCACAACGCCAACAATCTTTAGAGGTTCGTTAGGGTCTTCAGTATCCGAGTCGCGAATGTACTTCCCGATTGGGTCTTTAAGATTCATATACTCTACTGCTGTTTTATTAAGAATAACCGCATTAGAATCTGAAGCAAATTCTCGTGTAAAATCACGACCTTCTATTAATTTTAAACCAAATGTTTTTACAAAATCGTAGTGCACATTTGTATAGGCTAAATCTTCTTGAAACCCAGGTTGCTTATCTTCCCAAGTATAGCCACTTCGGTTAGACCAAACACTAGTTGCCGGGCTACTTGCTGTGGTAAAATCAACAGCACCTCCAGATGATAAAAATTGATTTCGCATCACGTCGCGTTTACCCATGAATTCAGCACTCATTACAGGAATCTGGATTAAGCCTTCTTTATCATAGCCTGTTGGTCTATCTTTTGAAAATTGAATTTGGTTCATAACCACCATTGTACCAATAATTAATGCTGCAGAAATGGTAAATTGACTAACCACTAAAATCTTACGCGGTAAGGATGAAAAACGCCCAGCTTTAAAGGTACCTTTTAACACAGCAACTGGATTAAACGACGATAAATACAATGCTGGATAGCTACCAGAAAGTAATGCTGTAATAAGAATAAAAACCAAAGATGCAAACCAATACCAAGCATTAGTCCAAGGAAAAACAATGGCTTTGTCTGCTAAATTATTAAACCCATTGAGGCAAATTAGTACAATACCAATTGCAATAACAAAAGCAAAAAGCACTACCAAAAACGACTCTGTTAAAAATTGAAAAATAAGCTGTCCTCGTTGCGACCCAATAGATTTGCGAATACCAACTTCTGTAGCGCGCTTTTCTGAACGCGCAGTGCTTAGATTCACAAAATTGATACAAGCCAATAGTAATATAAAGAAACCGATAATCCCGAATAACCAAACATTTTCAATACGTCCGCCTACGTTAATTCCGTTTTCAAAATCCGAATACAAATGCCAGCGATTCATTGGGTGTAGAAACATACGTGCATTGTACTGCACCATATCAGGGTCTCCGATTTGTTTTACTTTTTCAATCTTCTCAGATACGGCTTCCATCGTCGTATTATCATTGATTTGCACGAACAACTGAAAAGAATTATTATCCCAATAATCTTTAGACCTTTCTATCCATTCTTGATGTGTTACGTAAAACTTCCAAGGAATGATGTATCTTAAATCATAAAATGCATTATTATCTGGAATATCTTTATAAACTGCAGTAACCTTAAGGTCTGTACTATTATTTTCCTTTACAATTTTTCCAATAACATTGATTTCACCGAAAAGAGCCTTTGCTGTAGACTCGGCTAGCATGATGGAATTCTTTTCTTTCAAACCATTTTTTTCGCCATAAAGAATGTCGAGATTTAGCATTTCTGGTGCAGCTTCCTGCATAAAATTGCCTTGAAAATTTATGTTTTTATCGCCGTGTTGTAAATAGCGTGGTTGATTCCAAGACGACATTACTATGTGCTTAAAATTATCACCGTGCTTATCGCGTAACGCAAACTCTAGAGGTCTTGGTATTGCTGGTCCGGTACCCACCTCGCCATTATTGGTCTGGTGCTGGTAGATTTGCGCAATCGTATCACGATTTTTGTAATAGCTGTTACCTGTTAACTCATCGGCTACCCAAAGCCCAATGAGCATCGTGGCCGCCATACCAATGGCCAAACCTGAAATATTGATAAAGGAATACACCTTATTTTTCAAAAGGTTTCTTAGCGCTATTTTGAAATAATTTTTAAGCATGTTTTCTAAGAATTACTGTTCGTTTTTTGATGAATTTGGTAGTAACACTTCAGTACAAGTTGGTTGATTGATTGTTGATTTATGAATTTTTATACTGAAGTGCTTTTACCTTGGTTAATTGATGTAGGTGATTTATGCTAAAATATTCTCCGTCACTTTCTGACCATCTAGCATTCTTATGATTCTATGACTATACTTTGCATCGTGTTCACTATGTGTTACCATAATGATTGTTGTTCCTGCTTCGTTTAAATCGATTAGTAAGTCCATAACCTCATTACCATTGGTACTATCTAAGTTACCTGTTGGCTCATCGGCTAAGATGAGTTTTGGATTATTCACTACTGCTCTAGCTACGGCTACACGCTGTTGTTGACCACCAGATAATTGCTGTGGGAAATGATTACGACGATGCATAATTTGCATCTTTTCTAAAACCTCTTCAACACGCTTTTTGCGTTCTGCAGGTTTTACACCTGTGTAGATTAATGGTAATTCAACATTTTCAAAAACGGTTAGCTCATCAATCAGGTTGAAGCTCTGAAATACAAAGCCCACATTATGCTTGCGCAAATCTGAGCGTTTACGTTCATTGTAACCCGCGACTTCTTCGCCATTAAACTTAAAACTTCCACCATCTGGATCATCTAGTAATCCTAAGATGTTAAGTAATGTAGATTTTCCACATCCTGAAGGCCCCATGATAGCAACAAATTCGCCTTGTTTAACTTCAAAAGATAGTTTGTTTAATGCAATAGTTTGGACTTCTTCCGTTCTATAAAATTTTTCTAAATCCGTAATCTGTATCATTGTAATTGTATTTAGTAATCGTTAATTGATAATAGTATTTCTGTTTATTACTTCTTGTTATATTGAGTCAGCTTGATATTATTTTAAAATAAGCTCATCTACATCTCCAAAGGAATCGTAGCTTGAGGTAATGACTTTATCTCCTGGATTTAGCCCATCTAAAACCTCATAATATTCTGTGTTTTGACTACCTAAACGCACATTTACTTTATATGCAGTATCGCCATTTTCACTGACTTTAAAAATCCAGTTTCCGCCTGTTTTTTGAAAGAAACCACCTTTGGAGACAAGAAGTGCTTCTTTTTCGGCACTTAGCGCTACTCTTATTTGTAAGTTTTGCCCTCTTCGTATGCCTTCTGGTGTTTCACCTTCAAAAATCATATCTACTTGAAAACGCCCAGCATTTACTTGAGTAAACACTTTTTTAATTGTTAGTGTATAGGTTTTACCGTTTAATGAAAACGTTCCTGTTTGCCCTGTGTAGATTCTAGAAATATAGTGTTGGTCGATATCAACTCTTACTTTGTAACCCGTAGTCACATCGACTTGTCCTAGTCGTGTACCTTTATTAATCGATTGGCCAATTTCAGCATCCAAAGATGTTAACTGACCATCTATTGGAGCACGCACAACTAAATCTCCAACTTTCTTACGCATTAATTCTAAAGCACTTTGTGTTCTTGAGTAAGAGCTTTTGGCTTGATTAATTTCTAATTTTGATGAGATAGAATCTTCAGAAAGTACTTGTTGAGCTAATTTCATTCGCTCTTTCTGGTAGTCGAAATTATTTTTAGAAGACTCATAATCTTGACGACCAATAGCGCCTTTATCATACAAACGCTGATTAAGGTTATAAACACGCTCAGCTTCAATAAGGCTATTTTCTACATCTGTAAATTGGTTTTGTCTATTAATAGTATTCTGTCTTGCTGCATTCTGAGAAATCTGCATTTGCGTTAAAAGATTATATACTGAAGTCTCTTGATTAATTAAGCTCAGTTCTAAATCTGTATTAGACAACCTTAAGATGGGCTCGCCTTTTTTCATCATAGCGCCATCTTCAACAAACTTCTCTTCTACACGGCCACCTTCAAGAGCATCTAAATAAATCGTTGTAATTGGCAATACAATTCCGTTGACTGGAATATTCTCCTGAAAAATAGCCTTAGAGACTGTATTAATAGAAATACGCTCTTTCTCTACGTTGAGTTTTGAACCTCCAGAAGTCTGAATAATCACATAAGCTATTAAAGCAATTATTGCTAAAATTCCACCAATGGTTAGCAGCTTTTGAGTTGAGAACTTTTTTTTTTCGATTGGTACGTCCATTTTTTGATTTTTAATTACGCTATAGATATAGTGAAGATGATGCCAAAAACATAAACATCTAAAAATCAGTATATTAATTTTTTATTTAAAATTAAAAGTGTTCGTTTTTGATACACTTTATGTCCGATAGTGTACACTCTTGCTGCACTGAAAATTTTATTTTTTTAAGCAGCGCATAAGTTGTAATATTGTGAGATAACCCTTCGGATTGGTTTAAAGATTCTTTTAGATAAAGAGATAAACTTTAAACTAGCATTTAAAAATTAAACCTCGCTTATCAAGTAATGGTATTAAAAAACGCTTCGATATTAGTTATAGATGATGATGCTGATGTACTTACAGCATTACGTCTTCTATTAAAGCCTTTAGTAAAAAATGTAGTTACCGAGAAAAATCCAAATAATATAATTGCTCAAATTGAGAAAACCCATTACAATATTATTATTCTGGATATGAATTTTACAGCTATCGTAAATACAGGTAATGAAGGTATTTTCTGGCTAAACAAGATTCAAAAATTAAAACCTGACACTTCAGTTATATTAATGACGGCTTATGCCGATATAGACCTAGCCATCCGAGGATTAAAAGAAGGGGCTTCAGACTTTTTAATGAAGCCTTGGAAGAATGAAAAAATTATCGAAACGATAAAAACAATCTTAAGCCAAAAGACATCAAACAACAAAAAACAAAAGACTTTAAATTCTAACACTGTTGAAATCATTGGTGAAAGCGATGCCATGCAAGATGTATTTGTAAAACTTAAAAAGGTCGCACCAACAGATGCTAATGTCTTGATTCTTGGCGAAAATGGCACCGGTAAAGATTTAATAGCAAGAGCACTACACGAGAATTCTAATAGAAAAGATAAACCTTTTATAAAAGTTGATGTTGGCGCTTTAACCTCATCCCTCTTTGAAAGTGAATTGTTTGGTTATAAAAAAGGAGCATTTACAGATGCCCATGAAGACCGTGAAGGGCGTTTTGAAGCTGCAAATGGAGGCACATTATTCTTAGATGAAATTGGAAATATTACTCTTGGTCAGCAAGTACGATTATTAACTGTATTACAAAATAGACAGGTAACTCCTTTAGGTTCAAATGAATCTATCGATATAGATATCCGACTTATTTGTGCAACTAATGTAGAACCAAAAACATTGGCTGATGAAAGTAAGTTTAGAAAAGATTTAATTTACAGAATTAATACTGTAGATATTATTATACCTCCACTTAGGCGCCGTGGAACTGATATTACTGAGTTATCTAGACACTTTGTCTCTATGTATGCGGAAAAGTACAACAAGAACCCTTTTACATTTGATACTGGATTTATTTCAAAATTAAAAAAGCATGATTTCCCTGGTAATGTAAGAGAACTTCAATATGTTTTGGAGCGTGCAGTAATCATGACAGATGGTAATGTTTTAAAAACAGACGATTTAGTTTTTTCTTCTATAGAACGCTCGACTACTACAAAAAGCATTGAAACAACAAGCCTCAACCTTGATGATATTGAAAAAAACGCCATTCTTACTGTTTTAGAAAAGCACAAAGGCAATGTTTCTAAATCTGCAAAAGAGTTAGGTATTACCAGAGCTGCACTTTATAGACGATTAGAAAAATATGAACTATAAAGCATACATCCTTAGACTCTTTTTTAGGATTGTACTTATTGTAGGTTTAATTCTGGGGTTAATCTATACTATAGAGATTGACAACAACACTTATGCTGTTATACTTGGCATTGGTCTAATCTATCTCCTGGTAAACACTTACACTTTTACAAAACGCCGCTTTACGGCTATGGACGATTTTTTTGAGGCGGTAAAGTATCGTGATTTTTCCAGATGGTTTCCGGAAGATAGAGGTCCAAAAGATATTCGTTTTTTGTACTCTGGCTTTAATGAGATTAATCGAACTATAAAAGAAATAAACTCTCAGAATCAAGCACAATATGTGTATTTGCAGAAGATTTTAGAAATGGTAGATATTGGTATTATTGCTTATAATCTAGAGACTGGTGATGTCCTTTGGAGTAATGATTCTTTTGGTGATATTTTGGATGTGCCGTCTTTTAAGAACATTCGTTTTGTAGAAAACAGAAAGCCAGATTTATTCAATACTATTTTTGAAACTTATCACCGAGAGCCTAATTCAATTTCTATAGCACTTCAGAATGAAAGTATTAAAATATTGATTTCGGATACGGTATTTCAAGTTGACGATGATGCCTTTAAACTCATTGTCATTCAGAATATTGATAATACTTTAAATAAAAACGAATCAGAGTCTTGGAAAAAACTATTGAGTGTTATGACTCATGAAATCATGAACTCTATTGCTCCTATTTCGTCCTTAGCAGATACACTTCAACAAAATTTACAGCTAGCTTTGGAGCAACCCGAAGAATCTCAACTCGAATTAGAAGATGTTAATTCGGGTATAAAAACTATAAAAAATCGTAGTGAAGGATTACTAAAATTCGCAAAGACCTATCGCAGCTTAAGTAAAGTCACACAACTCAATTTACAACGCGTTAGAGTGAGTGAATTATTCAATAATATCCAACTCCTAATGGAACCTTCTATAAAGGCTAAAGATATTGATATAGACTTTAAAATTTCTGGCCCAAAATTAGAATTAGATATAGATACACATCTTATAGAACAAGTACTTATCAATTTACTACTTAATGCAGTGGATGCTGTAAAAGGTAAAGAAAATGCCAAAATTAAAGTAGAGGCTTCACAAAATTCTAACCGTGATATTGTTATTAAAGTATTTGATAATGGTTCTGGAATCCCTCAAGATATCTTAGAAAACATTTTTGTGCCATTCTTTACGAGCAAAACTACAGGTAGTGGTATTGGCTTGAGTCTTTGCAAACAAATTATGCTTCTCCACAAAGGGAGAATCATGGTAAAAAGTATTGAAGATGAAGGAACAGTATTTAGTTTGGTGTTTTAATTATTCTTCTAACTTTCCTTAAGTCAAACATTTTAACTACATTGAGTTATTATTCTGATAAACAACACCTTAAGCCAACTCCATGAATCATCTTTCTAACCTTAAAAGAGAAACCCGGTATGGTCTACCAACAGCAGACCAGATATTATTTAATCGATTTTATGTTATAGGTTACTCCTATTATTTTAGACAAGCAAAATGGGCTTTAGAAATTATAGATCCTGATAAAACGGACGTTAGTCGTCTTAACAACTTTAGACCAGACTATCGCATCCCAGAGCGTTTTAGGGCAGATTTAGATGTTTATGAAGATTCGGGTTACGATAGAGGACATTTGGTATCTAGTGCCAACCAGATTGAGGTTGATATTCAAAACAGTGAAACCTTTTTACTCTCAAATATGGCGCCGCAACGCCCCATGTTCAATAGAGGTATTTGGAAACGACTAGAGGAAGCAGTGAGAAAACTAGACGAACAAAAAAAGGTATTTGAGACTTATGTCATAACAGGGCCGTTATTCTTTTTTGATCAAGAGATAGAAATGATTGGTGATGATAACGAAGACATAAAAGTATCTCTACCGATACCTCATGCGTTTTTTAAATCGGTACTAGTCGAAAATAATACAGGAACAATAAATATGTGGTCTTTTATTATACCAAACAAAATTACAAGTGAGCCACTTGAAACATTTTTGGTTGAAACCTCTAAAGTCGAAAAAATATCAGGACTACTACTTTGGGACACTTTGGTAGGCACAAAGATGAATCGCGAAAA
The DNA here is from genome assembly GCF_900129745.1 of Winogradskyella jejuensis. GTDB lineage: Bacteria > Bacteroidota > Bacteroidia > Flavobacteriales > Flavobacteriaceae > Winogradskyella > Winogradskyella jejuensis. The sequence goes on from NZ_FQWS01000001.1 coordinate 365,090, forward strand.
GAACAAAATCAGAAAAATGTGGAAACATTAAATCTGAATAAAAAAGCCAAACACTTTCGTATTTGGCTTGTTGTAGCGGGAACTGGACTCGAACCAGTGACCTTCGGGTTATGAGCTTAAACCACACAACAGTTAATTTCAACTAAAACCCTATAAACATTATTATTTAATAGATTTAAGATATACTTTGATATTAAATGATAGCATCTAAAATCATATTATTCTGTACTTATTCTGTACTAATAATATTTTTAAATTCACTATCTTTAAGGCATCAAATTTGTGGATAATGGCAATTATAAAGATAGTTCTACGTAAGAATATGATGAGAAAGGACGGCACTATTCCTTTAGCCATACGAATTAGTGAGAATTATAAAACCAATTACAAATGGTTAGGACAATATGTGCTTGAAAAAGATTGGGATAAGATTTCTCAAAAAGTCAAGAGAACACATCCAAATGCCAAAAAGCTTAATAACTTCTTACTAAAAAAACTTACTGAAACCAACGACATCTATTTCGATTCAAAAAAAACATTATCTCCCAAGCAAGTTAAAGAAAAACTAAAAGGACCAGGTGGCACGCAATCATTTTTTGAATTTGCAGCAAAACGAGTTGAACGCAAGTTTAATAAAAAAGTGTACTCAGTTGCCAAATCTGAAATGTCTATCCTTTATAACCTTTCGGAGTTTTTATCTAAAGATGACTCCTTGACTATTGAACAATCACGCATTGAAATTAAAAAAAGACGAAAGGAAAGAATTAGTAAGGCAAGAAAGAACGAGCTTCACATAAAGGATGCTATTGCTAGTTTTAAGAAAAATAAGAAACTTCTCTTTCAAGATATTTCAGATACATTTATAAAAAACTACAAAGTCTTTTGTAGTTCGCATCTTGAGCATAAGCCAAGAACCGTCACGAACCAACTGATTTTTATACGCACCCTATTTAACAGTGCTATAAAAGAGGGAATTATTGATGCTACCTTCTATCCGTTTTCAGGTGATAATGAAAAAATTAAAATTGGAACAAGTCACAAAATTGGTCTTATTCCAACTGAAGTAGAACGAATTGAATCTCTTAAAGTTGAAAAGCAGTCCAGTATGTGGCATACCAAAAATATATGGCTCACAGCATTTTACTTTGCCGGGATTAGAATATCTGATGCTGTGCAATTGAAGTGGTCTGAAATCAAGGATGGTAGGCTTTTGTACACAATGGATAAAAACAAAAAGCCCGTTAGCTTAAAAATCTCAGATAAAGCCTTAAGAATCATAAACAGTTATAAATCGCAGAAGAATGAAAATAACGGTTACGTATTCCCTTTTCTTAAAGACGTGAACCCACAGGATGAAGAAGATTTGTTCCGAAAAATCAGAAATGCCACCAAGCTTTTCAATAAATATTTAAAGCGTATCGCTTCTGCCTGTGATATCGACAAGAACTTATCTAATCATATTGCGAGACATACTTTTGGTAATATTGCAGGTGATAGAATTCATCCACAGATGCTACAAAAATTGTATAGACATAGCGATTTGAAAACTACCTTGAATTACCAGGCAAATTTCATCCACAAGGAGACAGACGAGGCTTTGGAGCGTGTGATAAATTTTTAATTCCGTAACTTTAAAGTGAATTTCAACAATATTAATAACTGATATTGAGATACTTAATACATCCTTATGATACATATTTTCACCACAGGCGGAACTATTGAAGGATTGGATTATGTAGATGATAAAAATTCGAAAAGCCAACCTATAACCACTATTGATAGTTTTCTGAAAGCATCTAACATTTCAATCGACTATACTATCGAGAATGTTTTCCAAAAAGATAGTAGGCATATAAATGATGCAGATAGAAAATTACTTCTCGATAAAATTGAGGCCTCAGATTCTCAAAAAATACTAATCACCCACGGTACATTCACTATGGAGCATACTGCCCGTTTTCTCGGGCAAATGCAACTTGGCAAAACGATAGTACTTGTAGGTTCGTTTATATTAGGAACATTAGCTAATACTGATGCTCCATTTAATTTAGGTTATGCAATAAGCTCATTACAATTTCTAAAACCCGATGTTTTTATCGCAATGAATGGCCAGGTATTTCACTGGAAAAACGTTACAAAAAATTTAGAAACTAACACATTTGAGCGTAATGATGATGAATAATGTTTGGTACAGAAATACATTGGACAACGTTCTTCTATCTTTTAATAGATACGGTCATTGTATTGTTTGCATTCTACCAATCTCGAAAGCTAAATCGTAATAGCCTCAAAAGATTCTTATACCTTGGGTTATTATTTATTGCCTATAATGCCTCAGGAGGATTTTTACCCACGGAGAGCTTCCCTGGCCCATTAATCATTCAATACATCATTACGTACGGTGTTGCCATTACCTTATGTGTTTATATTGTTTACTATTTATACAAAGAATATGATTTTGTAGTACTTGCATTTCGCTCATCTATCAGGAATTTGGCTATTGTTGCATTTGGGGGTTTTATTATCCTTTATCTCATACCCTACTTCTTTACAACGTCTTTGAATACAGCACGATTACTTTACACTGTTCCGATATCGATAGTGGCATTTATCTTTCTTGGTATCTTTTACAAACGAATTTCTCATCCCAAAAATCCTAATTCATTCATAGTAAGAAGAAATAAACTTTCAATTATAAGTGTTACTGCTATTGCTTTATTACCCATTTGCACGGTTATAGGAGACTATCAATGGATAACATTTACAATTATGAATATTGCTTTTTATGCCATAAGTGTTATTGAAGTAGATAGACATTTATTTTTTCTTGAGAACAAGAACAAATTATATGAGGTATTTCTTTTCAATAAAGGTAGAACCGAAGCTATAAACGAATCAGAAGTTATCAATGGTAATCTTACGCGTCGGGAGATTGAAATTGCTGTTTCCATATTAAGCAAGCTAAGTTATAAACGAATTGCCGAAGACTTATATATTGCTGAAAGTACCGTATCAAAACACGCTTCAAACATATTTAAGAAAACAGGAGTGAAAAATAGAACGCAATTCACCAAGAGATTTGATTCAAAATAAAACCGCTAAGGCTTATTAAATCTGAATCCGTATATAAATACGCTGTGTTTTCCTGTTAATTTATTCTCAATAGTTTACATTTATGTATCAATATTCAATATGGATATTGATTTGCTAAAAAAAAGAGGAATTGGATATTCCTAACCTACTGTGATTTTGGATTTGAATTGACGCGACTTTTAACGAACTTCTAAATTGACCTCCAGTCCAGTTGGCTATACTGATTGATAGGATGGTTTTGGATTTCGAACAAATAATAGACAGTTATAAAACTGACGTTTCTAACATAGAGCAAAGTAGCGCTAGTATTCTCGATTGTGCCAATAAAATCATCATACGCTCTAGGAATATTCTCAACACATTCAAGAAGCACGTTCAGAAAAATGACTTTAAAGAAACAGATGACGAAATCTATTTCTTCAAGAATACTAAACAAATACCTTTAACGCCCTTAATTTACTATTCCGAAATCCGCTCATTTGAGCTTCAATTCCCTAAAGTGAATCACAAAACTCAAGAGAAATTTGTAGGTGCAAAAATGAGAAAATTGAATCGTTTTTTTACTCATAACCTGGACTTTGTTCAGTATGTAGATAATGGTCTAACGCATTTTGACTTACAATTTTACACGAGAAATTTTATAGACTTCTATCATATTACTTCGTCAGATTTTTATTTTCAAGACCCAGAATTTTCGACTTCTCGGGATATGCTACTTGGAAAGGTAAGCGCTAACAAAAAGCTTATTACATATCTTCAGAAAAGACTAGCTCAACCAGAACAAAATAGCTTAAATGGATATAGTACACACAAGCCCTTGAAGTGGACAGCTTCTAAAACAGGTCTTACCGAACTTATTTACGCTTTGCATTGTAACCGGGTTATCAATAACGGCAATGTAGAAATTAAGGAGATAGTTGCCTCCCTTCAAAAAGTCATACAATTTGACTTAGGTGATTTCTACAAAATATACTCCGAAATTAAATCCCGAAAAATCAGCCGTACCAAGTTCCTAGACGACCTATCTGCTGGTCTTATCACGCAGATGAACAACTCTGAAGAATAGCTATGTTTTAACCCGACTCGGGCAGACCTCCTGCTTTTTAGATTTTCTATCAATTTTTAGGATTCCACTTTCGCGAAAGCGTACTCTTCCCTCTCAAATTCAATTAAATCACAGCAAATTTCAAGATGTTAAATTTTTACCGTAGTCGGGTGCTACTGGTGAACAAATCTTGTCAAACACCCTCAATTTTGTCGAACAATATGCAAAACGCATCAAGTAGCTCTAAGTGCTATTTGGAGATTGCCAAACACGTTCGATTATGCCAACAAGTATCATTACCACCGACGACCTCATTGATTTTAAAATGGATTTGCTCAATGAAATAAAGAAGCTACTCCAGAAGCATTCCAATAGCGGACTCAAAAAATATCTGAAATCTTCAGAAGTGATGGACTTGCTCCAGATTAGTCCGGGTACGCTTCAAAATCTCCGCATCAACGGCACACTGCCTTACACAAAAATGGGTGGCATCATCTACTACGAAGCCGATGAAATCCAAAAGGTAATGACTGCAAATCGTGTTCAACATAAAATCGAATAAGAATGTATGAATTACATAAAACATCTCAACGCCGCTTTCCAGAAATTCATACAGGATTCAAGGCTCAACCCTACGCACATCAGTCTATATGTGGCGCTATTTCAATTCTGGAATATCAGCCGTTTTACAGACTGTTTCTATATCAATCGTCAGGAAGTGATGCAGCTTTCAAAAATTGGCTCAAAGGCTACATACCATCGATGCTTACAGCAATTAGACACTTGGGAGTACATAAAATACTTGCCCTCGCACAACCCATTTAAAGGTAGTCAGGTCAAGATGCTCATTTTTGATACAACCTCTGAACTAGCTGTGCACCACTATGAAACAAGTGATGAACAAGCACAGGTATCTAATACAAACAATAATCAAACTATAGAAAACAGTAAACAAACTAAGCTACCTAAAAATGAAATGGAAGTCATTGATTTTTTTAAATCCAAAGAATGGTCGGCTACAGAAGCATTAAAATTTTACAACCACTACCAAGCCATAGGCTGGAAAATTGGTGGTAAAGTAGAAATTGTGGATTGGCGAGCCTCGGCTGGCAATTGGATAATAAAAGCCGATGCCATTGAAAACGAAAAAGAACTGTCTCAAAACAAGGACAACTTAAGAACTACTAAAACAAAAGACTATGGTCAACCCCTCTAAAATAATTGAAGGTGGCGTGGAATATTCGCTAGGGACATTTGATGGAAAAAGTGTAGAGTACGACTTCCAGAAAATTCTCGTCTATCTCGATTCTAAAGGGAAGCTCCTATTCGGCAAGCACTTTAAAATTTATGATGATGACCGTGATATCATCCTGAAGCTTTGTAACTATTTCGTAAGGGACCAAAAGGCCTGTGAAGAAAACGAAATAGACCTTGATAAGGGTATTTTACTTTCTGGTCCAGTGGGCTGCGGTAAAACGAGCCTAATGCAACTTCTTAAGCATCTAGTGCCACACCAACGACCCTATAGCCTTATTCCATCACGAAACATTGTCTTTGCCTTTAACCACCTTGGTTACAAGACGATTGAAGATTACGGTAATGGCTCATTTTTCTGTTTTGACGATTTGGGTGTAGAACCCATAGGCAGGCATTACGGTAAAGATTGTAATGTGATGGGCGAAGTCATTCTCTCACGCTACGAGCTATTTATCTCAAACAAAATAAAAACCCACGCCACTACAAACCTTAATGCGCAAGAACTGGAAGACCTCTATGGAAATCGAGTGCGGAGCCGTATGCGCCAATTGTTTAACCTTATTGCATTTCACAAAAATGCCAATGACAAAAGAAAGTAATTATGAAAATAGCCACGTACAATATTCAGAACCTTTTCCATAGAGATAAGAGCCTTATGAAGCAATCCATAAGTAAATCAATGAGCGATTGGATAACCGAGCTTGATACGCTTATGCGAAAGCCAAAGACCAATGTGCCAGAGCAAGACCGTATACGAGAATTATCTTTCTTGATTGGGTTTGAAAAGACAAGCCAAAGACCCTATGCTGTAATGCGCAGAAAAGCAGGATTGCTTTATATGAAAGGCATACACCACTCCGTGGAAACCAAAGCCAGCGAACTCACGAATTGGAACGGTTGGATTACTCTACAAACCCTACCTATAAAACCATTAGCAACTAAACATAAAGCCCAGGTCATTGCAGATGTAAATGCCGATATCTTATTACTACACGAAGTGGAAGACCGCTCCTCTCTTGAAGAGTTTAATCAGATAATCCTACCCGAGCTAAAATGCAAGCCTTATACCCAATCTTTTGTTATACAAAGCAATGATATGAAAGGATTGGAAACGGCAATTCTATTGAGAGACGGCTATCTCCTCCAAAGTGTAAAAACATATCTGATTGGTGGTTACAGCGATGCCTTTCAACATCTTTTAGAGTTTGAAATCACCACACCCACTTCTCAAAAAATTTGGGTTTTAGGCATTTATTTAGCCAAGCAAGATGTGGATTTAAAAACTGCTGATGTGATTAGAAAAAGCCAAGTCAAGAACATTGCTAGTATTTATGAAAAGTTGACTACCGAAGGAAAGGAAAATGTCATCATCACGGGAACATTTAATGCCCCATCCTATTGCGATTCATTATCACCATTAGTACAACAAACCGATGTAAAAGACATTACAAAACACCTCTCCTTTGAGGTGGATATAGACGAAGGAGATGATGCCACATACTTTAGATTAGGGGCGTATCGATTAGGCGTAAACATAAAGCAAAAAGACTATATGTTACTGTCCCCAGCACTTTACAAAAAGATGACGGATAGTGGTCTCAACCGCAAAGCGGTTTGGCCAGTAAAACGTCCACAATGGACTATCTATAAAAGCATTACCAACAAAACCCTAGCAGCAAGCGAGCATCCTGTGGTTTGGGGGAGGATGGAAATTTGAAATGAAAAATATATAAATACTCTGTTCTATTATGCCGCTATTTGATTGCTTTTGATAAAGATTCTAGGGATAAGAGGAAGCTAATGGATAATCTAGTGCTTGACTTCATCTGCTAACCACACACCATATTTTTTCCAAAGTTCATACATCACAAGCCACTCGGATATCCAAGGTATAACATCCACAAAATTCAAGTCCAAATGTGGTGATAAATCTTTGGGATAGTAAAGGCACAAACTATTTCCAGGATATAGATGTGGTGTTTTGCCAAACTTGATTTGACTATCATTTAGCACATAAACCCTTTCTTTTCGCCCTTTCCTATTGATATTATACTCGACAAGAATCTCATATTCTTTTTTGCATCCATTGGGTCTGATTTTTCCTTTTCCCAACAATTTTCCATCGGTGATGACAGTTTTAAGCCAAGGAAAGTGTTTATCTAAATAGTCTTTTTGGATATGTGCCGCAATATAATTCTTCTGTATATCCTTTTTACCCGAATTCAAATTTAATTCTACACCACCGTAGTTTCTATTCGGTTTGCTAGGGTAGCCTGAATCTCTAGAAATTCTTCCTCGGTCGTTAACATAACTTTTACCAGATAGTATAGCAAGACCTGCTTTTTCTAATTCATTTTTACCATTTCTAGATAAGTTTTCTATTTGAGACTTTAAAATGGTTTTAGTTCTAGTACTGCCAAACAAGTCTTCCGCAACACTAAAGTTCCCATTTTTTAACTGCTCCCATTTTTCTTTATAGCTCCTAACAAAACTGATGAATTGAGTGTAGAATTCTTTATCCTTATCCCACTTTTCAGTAAAATCCTCATCTTCATTTACTGGATTCAGAACCTTAATTCTTTTGTAAACTCCACTACTTTCATAAAGCTTTTCATAGCTAGTGTAGCGTTCTAATATCCTATTTAGCGTATTATCAATTGTTTCATAAATTGATGCTTCACCTTGATATAATTCTCCAAAAATTGTAGTCAATACGATACTTGATGTTTTATGCTTTGGTTTTTTTTCAAAGAAAATATCTCTGTATCGTTTAGTAAGCTGTACTGAACGTTTTAGTGGTTCTTTTTCATAAATATTCTCATCTGGAAGGTCCTCTTGTTCTGCTTTGGCTTCTGATAGAGTAACATAATCACTGAATGCTTTTCGTAACAAAACTGGTTCACGAATACCTTCAGCTTTATCAGTAAACCATTTAGCATACCCTTTGGGAAAGGAAGAAGTCCAAGTTGCTAGTTCACGGTCGGGTACCATAATTTTATCTTCGAATGGGATGATTATACAACCAGGTAAGATGTCTAAATGAAAATCCCCGGCGTAATTTATTCTTGCGCACCTGTTCTTTTTTAGAAGTTTTGGCCTATAAACCTCATTGCTAGTGAAGACACGTATGAGGTGATTGTAAATCTCCGACGAAGTATAGTTCCTGTATGAATCCTTAATTTGAACCACAATATCTAAATCAAATTCATCCTTTCCTATTGGCTTTGTGGTTGTTCCTATAGCTTTTGAACCCTGTGGATAGACTATAAAATCAACCTTAGAGAAAAATACTGGGTCCGCCTTTAGAACATCATAGATGGCATTGTAAGCAGTCTCCATCTTATTTGACCTTGTTTCGTCAAGCTCCAGCGACTCAGCAAGTCTTGCCAATAAGTCCTCACGCTGAAAACCATTTCTATATAAGTAATCTTGAAAATTCATTTACAATATGTATTTAGAGTGTTGTCCTATTCTTGTTTTATGTTCGTCAAAGCATTCTTTTTTTATATCATCCTCAGTAACGAAAGCATATTTCTCATTAAATGAGCTGCTTTTTAATAGTTTTTTAAATTCTTTTAACTGCTTTGTATTTAGCTCAATCTGGAAAATATCGTAAATCAAAGTATGGTACTGCTCATCCTTAAAACGTGTTTGTTTGCATAAAACATTTTCCTCTGTCCCGAGATATTCCGCCCTAATGGATTTGAAATTAGTAGCACTTAAAATTTGAGTTTCAACCAATTCTTCTGAAAATTCTCGCCATACCCCATTTTCTCTGTCCTTTCGAGAATAGAACCAGCTGATAATTTTTGGGATGAATTTTGCGCTAACAAAAAACCGTAGGTCTCTAGGGTTCTTTCCATCTGCCTTAGGGGCTGCCTTCCAGTCCTTGTATAAATCCTTATTGCCAACCAATTTATAAACCCCTCCAACTGGCTGATATTGATTAATCTTAGCACCCTTGACCAAAAAATACTTTTCATCACCAGGTATTTTTATTCTGAGCAGGTAACTTAGAGATACATATACCTTTTTGTTTGGAATTAAAAGGAAACACTTTAAGGCAATCCAAAAGTATTTCCCTTGTGCCTTGACGATTTCTATAATACCTGTAAAGCATCCGATTACAACCGCAAAGGCTGCCGTTACCAAAATTTCTTTGTGAAAATCGTTTACACCCTTTAAATACAGGTAACGATATGCCAAATAGCTAATTGCTATAAGAAATCCGATTAAGTAAAACAAAAAGCGTGTTAGTACTTTACTCATCGCTCGATATAAGTCTTAAAAAGATTACGCTTCCAAGCAACATCAAACCTGTGTTTACTTGACTACTCTTTTCTTTGCCGTATTGTACCCAATTTGCAAAATGCTCACAATTGAAGCTAAATAAGCTATAACGCTGACCTAGCTTTTGATACGCCCTCTTAATTGCATTCTGAATGTCAAAATGCCCCCCTCTAAACTTTCGGATTCTCACAGGTTCGTACTCTTGCAGTAGTTCCATAAGTTCATTCTGTGGGATAATCTTAACCGCGCCTTTAAGATTGCCTATAAAAACCCCATTACCTAAATAAACTACATAATGGTCCAGTATTCCTCCTAGACCGTTTCTCTTTTTAGCCACTATTACATCGACAGGGTCTAATTGGTTAATCAATTGTAAGTACTTTTTCATATTACTGTGTATTACTTTTCCTTTCTTACTCCTTTAAATGGTTTTTTACTTGATGTCTTTCCATCCATAAACTTACCGGTTTCTGAATCACGCTTGGTCCAAATCCCAGTTTTAGGGTTTTTTACTTGAGACCTTTTCTTAACTGCTCCGTGCCTGCGGTTGTCTCCGCTTTTTCCATTTGTTGCCATAATAAAATGTTAAAAAATATGCTTAGTTTTGTTTTTGCGTGTTACGCCAACCTTAGTACGCAAAACCATCCCCAACGCTTTTTCGTACCATTAATGAAACCAACCAATGTCTGATTGGAAAAAACTAAAAGATGAACACACTTTACGACTTACCGAGATTTATCAGGATAAGAGCAACCCCCTATCCTTAAGAGAAAATGCCTTTCACGCGCTGACCCACAGATTTAAAGATGATATTTTAAAAAAATGTGAGATTAGATGTAAAAGATTTGGTCACGACATCAATGTTGCCGAACAAGTTGCTACCGCAACTTTTAAGTCTTATGCAGAAAAAGGAAAGTTCGAAATTAACCCTGAAGATGAAGCAGATGTAGATTACTTATTTGTGGGTTATTTAGTGGGTATAGTAAAAATAGAACTCACTAACTATTACAGACAACAACAGAGAAAACTTAATTACCCTTATGATGGTTCCGAAGAAATTGTTACCGACATTCCTGACGTTGATGGTATGGAAATGAATCTAGAGCAACAAATTCTAATTAAGGCGATACATTCACTTACGCCTTCCCAAAGAGCGGTTTATCTAACATACAAGCAATACGAAATAGACGGTTTTAATCTACCAAATAAACTACTTAAAAAACTTCGAGAACATCTAGGTGGTGTCAAACAGCCTACGATTCGTGGCTTGAAAAAGGAAGCATTAGATAAAATAAAGAATTATACTTCTGCGATGGAAGTAACAAAAGAGTTTTACAATGGAAGAGACTAAGATTAATGAAATATTGATTTCATTGGGTTTTGGCCTTCCCCAAAGTCCAGATGAAATAAAAGCTTTTGACGATACATTCAAGTCTTGTAAAACAGAATCAAATCCTGAGAAAATAGATTCATACAAGATTTTAGAAGATTTAAGACCTAAAAAAAAAGCAACAAATATTGATTATCACAAGAGGACAGTACTTGCTGCAGAAATTGTATATCAGTTGTACCAAGAAAATACGCTCGGACATTTAAAGCTTCAGAAGCTTCTTTATTTGTGTCAAAATTCCGCAAGAATTGATATCCACGCCAACTTCTTGAAACAAGCTATGGGACCTTACGATAACCGCTTAATGCGCTCAATTGATAAAAAGTTCAAGGAAAATAAATGGTTCTCATATAATCCAAGAGAATATGAAAAATATCAACCTTTAGAGAACTGTGGTGGTCATAAAGAATGGTATGAACGCTATTTCAATCAACAACTCTCTGAAATAGACTTTATAATTACTAAGTTTCGAAAGACTAAAACTAGAGCCATAGAATTGATTGCCACCATTTTTGCTTGCTGGAAAGAAGTTATTGATGAAAAGCAACTACTTACTGATGAGATTTTAGTTTATAAATTTTACCAGTGGCATCCTGATAAATCAAAATTTAATAAAGATGAAATTCTGCAAACTATCGCTTTTATGAAAAATGATGGTTTTCACCCCAATCAACAGTAGCTTATTGTTTAGATAAAGACAGAATAAAATTCAAAATAGAAAGGATTATCTCCTTCAAACACAGAACAACTTCTATATAGAGTTCCTTCATAACTCAAAACATTTAATAAGCGATTCTAGGACCACCAATGCCAGTGTATCCTGCTTATCACTCTGTTCTAAATAATTCGCTTCATCCATAGCGGACAAAAACCCTAGTTCTACAAGAACAGCAGGACAAACCGAATGTGTCTCTCGCAACACCTGAAAATTGGCTTGCTTGATACCTCTTGTTTTAAAACCTAATTTCACTTTGGCTTCTGCTTGGATTTGATAAGCTATAAACGTCGAACTCCTTTTGTAAATGCTCTCCTCCTCGAAGACATAAACTTCCATCCCTTTCGCGAAAGCGTTATTCGCTTGATTGCAATGCAGGGATATAAAGACGTCTGGTTTTAAAACCTGGGCTAACTTGCTTCTATTGCCTAGAGCTATCAAGGTATCTCTATATCTGGTAAGATATATTTCAAAGCTATTCTCAAAAAAGAGTGTATTAAATTGCTGAATCTTCAAAGCAATATGCAGCACTATATCCTTTTCCTTAATACCATTACCGCTAACGGCTCCATAATCTGTTCCACCGTGTCCAGGGTCAATAAGCACTATTGGTTTTCTGGATAATCTTTGGCTATGGATTGGCGTAACCAGCAGACAAGTAATTAGACTTAATATGGCAAGCAGATGAACTCTCATTTTTTAAATTCTGTTTTACACAAAATGCAATGATTTCATTCTTTCCATAGGAATCTTCCAAAATTTAACAGCGCGCTACGTTAAATTTTAGGGGATTTTCTACATAACCATCCTCTCATAATAGATTTCGCAAAATTCTAATAATCACGCCGTAAGGCTAAATCGAAATCATTATGAAAAATTCAATTCTTATGCTATTGGCTTTACTCTTTGTAACTGCTCCTAGCTTCGCGCAAATTGGTGGTATTGAAGACTCCGTAAACGATGTTGGCGATACCATAAGAGCCATCTTCCCGATTCTCTTGGGGGTCATCTTCCTTGTAGGTTTTCTCTTTAATGCCGGGCATTTCTTTGGCGAGAATGCCGACCTGAAGAAAGGAATTACTAGAGTATTGGTATTTGTTCTTATCGCAGGAGCTGTAGTGGGCATCTTTACTTACCTAATAGGCATCGTAGTATAGTGAAGCGATTCGAAGTCTATAAAAATATTAGGAAGCGGGCAATGATTTTTGGATTGCCCGTGTCCCTGTTTGCTCTAATGATGGTAGCTATCATTGCATCGCTTTTAGTTATCATCTTTTCCTTCAGCTTCAGTATCATCATCGGTGTACTCGTTTTCAACGCTGGACTTTATATAGGTCTTACTCGATTTGCTCATAATCCGCAGCTACTTCAATTCGCAAAGGTTTTCCCAAGAATCATCAGCAATAAAAAATCATCTGCCTTGTATTATGAATAAAATAAATCTCGCCGCATATCATCCTATCATTGACATTCAAGACAATGTTGTTTTTGCCAACAATGGCAATGTGGTACTATGCTATAAAGGCAGTTTGCCCGAAATCTATTCCTTATCTGAAAAAGACTTTGAAGATATGCACGGTTCCTGGTTTCAGGCTTTAAAATCGTTGCCTACTGGCTGCGTAGTTCACAAACAAGATGTGTACATAAAACAAAACTACACCGCAGAACAATTACCAAACAAAACCTTTCTTGAGAAAGCAACACACGCACACTTTAAAGGTCGGGAGTATATGGAACATCAATCGTATCTGTTCTTTATTCTCACCAAAAACAATGCATTAAATAACAACAAATATGTGAATCCGTTTCGGAAAGTTTCTGAAAAAGCAATTCAAGAAATGGGTGATAACGTCAAGGCTTTTGTTGGGGCTGTGAATGACTCTATTTCCTTTATTAATAATAGCCGGAAAATGGAATTCTTACCCTTAACAGAACAGGAAATCCATACGCATACAAACAACTACTTCAACGGATTTAACAATGGTCTTGATACAGACATTATACTGGACAAAACCAATGCTAACATCGGTGAGCATTACTTTGATACTCTTGCCATAAATAGCGAATTGTGCTTTGGCGAAAGCGTACAAACGAGTAAAACGAATGACAAATTTACTTCGGATGATTTTGTCTTTCATCAAGGCTTTATTGATGGTTTGGGATTGACTTTAAATGAGAATCATATTGTCAATCAAATTATCTATCTCGATGACAAACAAAAGTGGCGCAAGTTGCTCGATAAAAAAGTAGAAGAACTTAATAAAAGTTCCAACTTTGGTTCACAGAATAAAGTCGTTCTTGGAAAAATACAGCACATCCTTGACCAGATAAATGCTGATGACCGTGCCCGTGTCATAAGAGGACATTTGAATATCGTGTACTGGCATACCAATCCAGAACAACTCAACCGCATCGCATCTAAAATCAAAACCGAGTTTAAGGAGCTTGATATCATCCCGTATTATCCTCGTGGCGAAGAACGCAAGAACTATTTTTTGAATAGTTACTTCTGCCATTCTTCAAATTTTTCAAATGAGGATGTGTACGTAACCGACTTGAAACACGCCTTATGCTTGCTGATTAACAACAGTAATTATAAGTCGGATAAAACAGGCATCATCTTCAATGACCGTGAACACAATATTCCAGTTCTAAAGGATGTTTGGGACGAGCGTAAAAAACGCATCAAAGCTCGGAACTTTGCCATTTTTGCACCAACGGGTGAAGGAAAATCTTTTTTGGCCAATAACATCCTACGTCAGTACTTTGAAAGTGGCGTCCGCCTGGTCATTATTGATTTAGGTGGTTCGTACACCAAGTTTGCCAAACTCTATCCCGAACAGTACACAGTGCTGCGTTATGAAAGTGGACAGAATCTTGGTATCAATCCATTTTACATCAGCAATCAAAAGGATATCACACCAGAGCGATTAGAAGACCTTTCCGTTTTCTTATTCGAGTTGTTTGCTTCAGATTTAAAAGTGACCAAAGCGCAATCGGTTTCTGTAAAAAAGATTCTTCGCCACTACTATAAGCAAACAGCTTTAGGGCATTCCCTAAATAACTTTTACGCCTTTATCGAAGCTAATCAAGGACAACTATTGCAGCAATTAAAAATACACGAGGACTATTTCAATATTACCAACTTCTTACACATAATGTCTGAATATGTTGGTGACGGATTGTACAGTTTCCTTTTTGAAGTAAGCGAAGACCAGACCTACAAAATAGAAGACAAACGTTTAATAGTTTTTGAGCTAGACGAAGTAAAGGATAACAAGGAAATCCTTTCCGTAATGCTTAAGCTTATTAAATCTGCCATACAACGGACCATTTGGAGAAACCGCGCTGAAAAAGGCATCATTCTTTTCGATGAGTTTGCAAAACAATTGAAGTTTGACAATGTACTGGAAAGTGTGGAATTCTACTATCAAGCGATTAGAAAACAGAATGGTGCTATTGGTATCATTTTACAATCCATCAATCAATTACCTAATAATTCCACTTCGGCTAGTATTCTAGAAAATACGCAAGTCATTTACAGTCTGAATAATGAAAAAGGTTATGACGAATTACAAAAACGTCTCAACCTTTCAAGCCACGACTTGAACCAACTAAAATCCATCAAAAACAACCTCACAGGAACTCGAAAGTACACCGAAATGTTCATCAAGATTGGAAAGGAGAGTAACATCTTCCGGTTAGAAGTTCCGAAGAAAGTCTTTGCCGCCTACTTAACCGACGGCGAAGAAAACGACGCCATAATGGCGATTTATAATAAGCATAACTGTATGGAAAAGGCTATCACCGAATACCTTAAAAATGAATATTCATCTTAAAACAAAAACAAATGAAAGCAAAAATCTTAATTATCGTAATGCTATTCCTGGGCAGCTTCAATGCAACCGCTCAGGGAATGCCGGTATATGACAACACCAATTTTATAAGCCTTGCCAAGTCGCTTATAGAATCTGCAAAGCAAACTTCACAGTTATTAAAGACTGTTCAGTTTATGAAAGATGCCAAGGAGAGCATCGAGAAAGTAACAAATGTTGTGAGACAGTTAAAAGCTGTACAGGAAATAGCCAACAATCATCAACAGCTGTTCAATGTATTACAAAGCGACCTCAATGATATTTTAAGCTCCCCATACATCAAAGTAGAGGAAGTAAACGCGATTACCAATTCCTTTAATGCTATTGTGGAAAGCTCACTCGACACTGTAGACTTTATTGATGAAATTCTATCGAGCGATTATTTAAAAATGACAGATGCTGAGCGTGCCGAAATTCTGAAAGCAAAAGAACGTGAGTCTGCTGAAATGGTTGCCGAAATCAACCAAAAGACAAAACGCTATCAAGACATTATCTCCTTTAGAAAAATGCAGGATAAGATTAATAATCGCGCAACATCATACTAAAGATGATAGCAAATATCTTTTTAGGAATAGGACTAGAGTATATCGATGCTGTTTTTCAAGTGATAAAAAACAGTGACTTCTCGCAGTACACCATTGCAGGAATGAAAACCCTTGCGGTGCTGTTTTTCTTGGTCAATATTCTAAAGAAGTACAATGAAGGTATTGCAAACAAGGATGGTTATACTTGGGGATTGAGTCCTGGAGAACTTGCCAAAAACTTTGCGGTGGTTCTCCTGGTTATCTTCTCTACACAAGTCCTCGGTTTTTTCGACGGCATTTTGGTAGCCATCGAGGGGCAATACCGAAACACGGCTCCTGCGCTCCTTCCACTACAATTGCAGGATATTCCTATTGAAGAGGATGTGGGCGCATTGGAAGCCGCCAAGAAGGCAATGGCGTTACTATATGATGCTTTAGTTACACCCTTGTTCGGTTGGAAAATTATATCGTTCATCATCAGTTTAGGCCTATGGATTTTGGACCTTTTCATTTATCCTCTGTTCCTTGCAGAACGCTATTTCTTATTAGGCATAATGCAAGCCTTTTTCCCCTTAGTATTGAGTCTTGCAGTTTTTGAAAAATTCAGGTCTATGGCCTATAACTTCTTCAAGTTATATGCTGCTGTGTATATGCTCGTACCTGCGTTCTTTTTGGTCAATGTTTTTATCAATGCCATTTATACGGAAATCAACACCACTTTTTGGGTGGACTTATTCGGTACAGACGTAGGCAGCAACTTCTTTGCGCCTGTGGTGGAACTTGGGTCTATCATTTTCATTGTATTTCTAAAGTTCAAGCTGTATAAACGTGCCACCACCTTCACCTTTAAACTCTTTACCTAAAATGAAAACGTCTTATAAAAACATATACGCTGTATTACGAATCAATCGCTTTATCGTGTTATCGGTCGTTGTGTGTGCTTTGGGGACAAGTGGGTTTTGTGGGTTTCTAATTCACAAAATCCACACCGAAGCATTGAACAGCTCCTTCGCCATTAATACAGACGGTACAGTCATACCCTTGAAATGGGTAGCGCAAAAGGAAAATTTTCAAGTGGAAGCACTCGCACATTTGGAGCTATTTCATACGTATTTCTATAATATCGATGCGAGCAATTATGAGAAAAACTTGGAGAAAGCCCTGTGGCTTGGCAATAGCTCTGTGGATAATCTATACCGACAGAAAAAAGCAGATGGCGTTTATAACAGACTGCTCCAATATTCCCTAGTGCAAAAGGTACTGAGCATTGAAACCCAACTCGACCTGAATGCAGAATCCTTTGCTTTTAGAACCACCACCGTTTTTGAAATTAATCGCGGTACTGTGGTCGACACCTACGAACTGGTTTCTACAGGAAACCTAATCAATGTAAATCGCAACTTTCCACATAACACACACGGATTGCTTATCACAAATTACTTTGAAAATAGTTTGAAGAAAATTGAAAACGCTAACCCCTAGGTATAGGGATTAAAACACTTAATTATGAAAATTGAAAAGAATAAATTAGTCTTCGGAGGAATCCTTGCCGTGGTTGTCATTTTCTTGATTTCCTACTCATTCATTGCTTTAGGGAATGACGAAGATGATGCCGAAAACCTAAAGCAAACCCTCGTTCCAGAACTTGAACAAGAGCAGGAAGATTACACTTCAAAATTAGATGCCATTAACGACCTGAAGGAAGTACGCGAAACGAATGCACCGAGTATCTATGACGAAAGTCTTTTGGACTCCCTTGGTTACTATGACCCAGAAAATGCCATCAAAGAAAAGGAGCGCATTGTAGATAGCATTTACCGACTTGGAAAAATTGATTACAAAGAGAATCGATATCGGAATGCAGCTCCGAAAATCAAAGCAAAGCCCATTCCACCTAAAAAAGATAGTATCGTCCCTGAGGTTGACCCAAATATTGAAGCCAAAGAACTAGGCTTAGAACATCAACTATTTTTTGCTTCCAATCCTCTTAAAAACGAACAATCTACCAATATCAAAACTGACAATCAGATATATGTAGCTGTAGACGGTAACCAGACCGTTAAAGCAGACTTCAGATTGCGTATGCGACTGAATAAGGATGCCATAATCAATAACAGGCTCATCCCAAAAAACACACCTGTATTTGGCTTTATAAGCTTTCAGCCCAATCGTGTTTTAATTGAGATTGAAAATATTCAGAATACGCCAGTAAATCTAACGGCATTCGATTACGAAGATGGCAGCGAGGGTATTTATGTAGAGAACAGTTTTCGAGCTGATGCCAGACGTGAAATTGTAGAAGATGTCGTAAACGATATCAATATTGGTGGCGTACCACAAGTTAGTGGTATAAAGCAACTCTTCCAACGTAGTAATCGCAATGTAAAAGCTACGATTGTAAACAATTATAAACTCATTTTAAAACAAGAATAATCACCCTCTAAGGGTATTAAAATTATACAATATGAAAAAGTTAATCTTACTATGCAGTCTTATTTGTTATACTGCTTTCGCACCTCGACTATGCTCGGCACAAGCTACAGCACAAACCACCAAGCACACTACTGAAGTTTTGGACACTATTTATGCCAATGATGATAAGAACGTAGCCCTATTTTTCCCTAATCCCATACGCCAGGGAATCACTGGAGCAAATCACTTCGTATTTACATATAATCGTGAAAAAGAACAGCATTTTGGACTGCTTCAAGCCAAGCCTGGAAAGGAAAGTAATTTGCTGATAATCAACAATAATGGTGATATTTTTTCGTATATTGTAAAGTATAAAAACCATTTAAAACGGTACAACTACTTTATACCGCTTTCGACGGCAATTGGCAATGAAAAGCCAAAGAAAGACCTACTAACTAACCTTGATACGTTACCTGCGCCACGCTTTGATAAGTCGGCATACTATGAGCGATTTTGCTCGTATCTGATAAAGCGAAAACAGCGCATCGGAAGGATAAAAACAAGACAAAGCGGTATTGTTATGACCGTTGAGAATATTGTTTTTGATAAGGAAGAATTGTACTTCGTTGTACAAGTCGATAATAGGTCGTCGTTAGACTATGACCTGAATTTTATAGACTTCTCGATTACCACCCGTAAAAAAGGAAAAAAGAAGTCTTTGCAGAAGCTATATCAAACACCGAGTTATGTTCATAAAAAGCCAGCTAGAATAAAGAAAGGCACATCAGCTAGAATGGTCTTTGTACTACCCAAATTTTCTATAAGCAACGAACGTAGAGTAGTACTAGAATTAAATGAGACCAATGGCGAACGTAATTTGGCGCTGTTTATAGCGGACCATTTTATAAATCATCCTAATTGATAGTATTATGAAAAAAATAGTTTTTTATCTCCTGACCTTGGCTATGCTTTCTTGCAGTCAAGGTCAACTGTCTCATATCGATACGGCCAAGGTTGTCGTCGAAAGTTTTTACCAAAAAGACAATAACAAATTAAAAAAGCATACAACAGAAGAAAGCTACGCTGCATTTATGTCCATACAAACTGTAATGGCTTCTGGTGACTCAGCTGTAGGAGCATCAAATTTTAAAGTCTTACAGGAAACTGTAGATGGTGATATTGCCTGGGTACAATTCTCAACGTCATATGAAGAAGCTCCTGAAATTTTCAAGCTAGTCAATGAAGATGGGCAATGGAAGGTTACTGAGAAAGGAGTTAAGGAGAAAAGTCCATTTTAGAGCGCGGATACCATTTCATTTACATCATTTTTTAACCACATACTTTAAAACTTCCTCTTTAAAATCTTGGGCTAATATTCGTGCCAGCCAATCTATAGTTTCGGAAATGGTTTTCTTATGACTAGTATTTTGAGTCTTTTCTAGTTTTGCTTTCCACATTTCCAATGAATCCATAATCTTACTAAACACTAATAGTTTACTGCCCTTTAAATCAGGACTCGGTGTAAAACCTGTAAAATGAAGGCCCCAGAAAATGTAGACGTCTTGGTCTCTAGTTGTATCAAGGTGACCCAATGCTTTATGCAATGCAAAAAGAATAGAATTGTCAAAAATGTTCTCGTAGAAGATTTTTGCAGACTTGGTTGCCCTTGAATTATTAATATTCCATAGCGTTCCGATATAACCCTTTGCACCAGCCCCGAGAAAAGAGTCTGCTATATCTGACCAAGACCAACACGTGTTATTGAATATCAGAGGTGACTGCATAGCCGCCAAATGACTAAACATAGCCTGATAAGCCGAATCTGCACATTGAATATGACAAGAACCAGGAACATTAACCTCAATAGAACTTTCTTGGTTTTTCTTATTACCCCATAACTGGAACATATCTGTAAATACCGATTGGCTATATGGGGCTTCTTTAAAGTCTCTACTGCCCCAAGATAGACCATCAAGTTTTCGAGGCATTCGTTTAGTTGCTACTTTATGGGAATCTTTATAGGGGTTGAGACCAAAACTAAAAATCTCATCATACTCAACGGTATGCTCTTCACCATTACTGTCAAGAAACTTTTCTATAATCCTAGTACCTTTAATTTCACCACCGTGGCTACACAAATGTAAAAGGCTATATGGATAGTGTTGGATGTGATTATCAAGATTAAAATAAGTGGCTTCATTTCCTATCAAGGGTTTAACTAGAAAGTTATTCCTGGTAAGTTCATCGACCACAAAATCAGTTTCCTCATCCTCAAATTTTTCTGGGGAGAATACTACAGAAGAAAAGGTATCTGATTGGGATGCGAGATTGATATTATTGAAAACAAAAAAATCCGGATTGATTCTGAGATGTACGTGCGATATGGGTATGATATTCTTTAAAATCAGCGAATAAGGTAGCCCGTCGGTAAAAAAAGTCACGAATTTTCTATTCGCAAAATGGATATGTTCGATACCTGAATAAATAGCAGCACTAAGATTGTTGTGGGCATCAACTTTTCCTTCTTTCCATTGCTCGATTAAGTCTTTTATTTCATAATGATTTATGTCCTTAGGTTCTATTAATTCTATGTCTGCACCTATGGAATGGCCATACAAGATGCCAAATACGCTAGACACTTTTTTATTTTTTTCTACCACCACCAAACCCTCATCAGTCCCAAGATTCTTTGGTATATCGACTGAACTATTATCGATTTTCAGCGATAAATTATTTTCTAAAGCATATGGCAAACAGGCAATAAGATTTTCTTCTGAGCAGGATATACTACCTTCTTTTTCAACCAAAGCACCTAGCATAGATTCTACGTCGAAAGCATCTTCAACGAATATAGTTTCACACTTATCAAGAAAGCTTAAGTAGCTTTTCTGGTTGTCATTAAGTCCGGCAACAATCAAATATTTACATCCACCAATTCTTGCGATTGCATTACCGACCCTTATGTCAAATTTTCTAGCTCTTGTTCTACTGAGTTGATGTTCGTCACGAATTTCTTCCTTGGGTTCAGTTTCAAAATCTTTTGCTGAAACAAACGGAAACTCAAACACCGGTATATAACCAGCAGATTGGTCGATATGGCTTAAAATTAATGCGGCTAGGTTCGCATCATCTCTATTGATGATACAAACAAAATCCGAATCTATTTTTGGCGGGTTGGGTTTCATTTTTACAATAGCCAATATCGTCATTTTAACAAAATCCCAAAAGTCTTAATTGAAGATAGACCTCACCTCCCTATAAATCCGTTCAAAATTCTCATCCAAATCAGCTTCGGTATAGTCCATAACATTAGTTGGTAATTGTTTCACAATCTTCGGAAGTTTAAACTGTATTTTCTTATCCTCACCATCAGCAAATGTGATAAACTCACCTTGCTTTAACCTAAAAAATACATCAGCTCGTCTTTTGGCAACTTCGCGTTCTCCTTTAGTAATTCGAGAGTCAAAATTGAGATTGTGTCCTCGACTTACACTGGTAGTTTCCTTTTTAATGATTTCAAAAAAGCGTTCATAATATTTAGCTGTGTCTGGGTCATTTACTTTTCCAAAAAACTGATAAGAAAGATTGCTTAAAATGGCTTTGCTTGCCTTGTCGCCATACATCATATCGTTTTGGATTTTATCCTGCATCACATAAATGGTAGCAATGTTGTAGCTCCGTAATGTCGCGGGAATACGATGCATATTCAAAAGTCGAATGGTCGGTGCTTCTTCCATCATTAAAAAAGAAGGTTTCGCAGCTCTAATACTCATTTGCTTGGTAATGGTGTGAATTACGGTTGCAATGATTGAGGAATAGGCGGTTTCAAATTGTGGATTGTTAACTACCGAAACTACAGTCGGCCGCTCCTGGCTATTCACGTTCAATGGCGTTTCGTCAGCAGAAAGCACCATAAAAATACGTTTGGTGCTTATCTTTTTGAGCGCATTGGCCAGGGTGCTTTTTACGCCTGCAGTTTGTCGGTCAGAATCTTTCCCGCTAATAAAAGCATCTGCCATCGCTCTAGAGGTCGTGTTAGAACTTAAAAAAGCAATGAGACTATCTGTGTCAAGTAATTGATAAATCGCTATGAGATGCGGTAAGGTGCAGTATTGGGGATAAGAAGTACGCAGTTTCCAAATCATTCCACCGATTAAGCCTTCGGCAGCATCGTTAAAGAATTTGCTCGTTCCGGTACTTCCACTTTCTTTCTGCTCCAAAAGGTTTTCAATCAAAACTCGAGCTACTTCGTTCACGCTTTCTTCGGTTTGCATATATCGAGATGCAATGGGATTTACGCGATTAAAAATTCTATCAAACGATACAATCTTAAAATCGACACCGTTCTCTTGAAAGAGTGGGTATGCCATTTCGGTTATTTCAAAATGCTTATAATCGTGAATGACTCCACAAAAAGAATGAGCACTAAAATGAGACAGAAAGGTGTACACTACGCTTTCCGTTTTTCCGCTACCAGCTGCTCCTATTACGGACGCTCCACGCTTGATATTATCTACTTTAAATGATGCGCCTTTGGTTTTAAAATGCACTTGAAATTTATCTCCTGATTTTGGTTTACTATCCTTGACCAAATACACCAACATAACCGTATTGGTCAACAACAGTGGACAGCCTAAATACAGGACAAAATGAAAGAAGCTCGATATGAATAACTCATTATGAAATAGGAATACAAAACTGCCCACTATTAAAATCAGATTTAATGTAAAGGCATAGCGTGTTAGTTTAAACAAGCTGTAAAATATCAAGCTCATTCCTATAAACATCGCTATGCTGAATACCAATCCTTCCATCACTATATGCCTATCGAGCCAGATTTAATTGCCACATCTACACCTCGTTTCAAATACCGAATGGTCTTTAAGGCGAGTTGTACTTTATTAGTTGGGATGCTGGCTATTGGGACTCCTGCTTTTCCTAAAATTTTAAAGGCGACCGCTTTTTCACCTGCTGGCAATCCGAGTAAGGTTGAGAAGTAGAGCTTTGGATTTTTAATGAAATCCTTTTTTGATTTGTAGGATTCTGCATAGTTGCGTTTGTACCCAAATGTAATATCAAATGTTTGTTCCGCTTTCGCGAAAAATGAATCCCTATCAAATCCTCGCTTTACCATTTTACCATTCATTATTACTTCCGAAGCTTTGTATTTACTCCCCGGCGATAGACTTACAGAATTAGACATATCCTTCCTACTCACGATAATATGAATATGACTTTGGTCGCCCGCTTTTTTCATCCCCTGTACAATACGTCTTCCATCCTGCTGATGTGGTGCTTCTTTTTCTAGTTTGCCAATTTTCAATTTCAATCGTTCTATATTTCCAATCGCTTCGCCCTGTTGAATTTTACGTATCTCTTGTTTCAACTTTAGAATTCTTGTTGCAAAAGGTTGGTTCTCTCGCACCTGTTTATCTGTTCCTTTAAAGGTGCGTTGATGCTCAATTTTAGCATAATACTTAATGTCATCTACGGTTACTTTTCTACCATTGATTTCGCGATTAAATGAGACTGCATAATCTTTCATTATTTCTCTGGTATATCGCTTTAAATCTTCCAAGCTATTTTCAAGTTTTCGTAATTCATATTTGCTAGGACTTACAGTTATTGAATAAAATTTAGGTTCTTTCTTTTTGAGTTTTGCGGTATTACCATCAATATCTTTTACTACTTCTGTAGCTCCAATTTCATCACCATATTGATTAAAAAAATGTTCCATTTCTTCTTGTTTCAATCCTTGATTTTCTTTCTCCAGATACGCCACAAAATCACCAGAACTTTGCGAATAATTTGGTCCTATTTTTTGAGCTGTTATTGTAATGTACATAGCTATTTATTTTACAATTCGTTGTCCGTTTCTAGCTTTTACCGCTTCGCTCTTCCTATGGTCGTGAATCTCGTTTACTCGATTTCGCGAAAGCGTATCGTGTTCTTTTCTTTGGAAATTTCCTTTTCCAAAAGCAGCTTTTTTTGTTCTGGTTCTGCCTGTTGAAATAGCGATTGTATCATCGCAACCGTAGGTTTGGTTTGATTCTTTTCGATGTCCTTCATAATGGCAATCACACCATTAATTCGTTTCTTGATTAAAGATTCTAGTGTCTGCATTTTTGGTCCTACCGACTCGTGTGGTGAGATGCCATTATCCTCAAAAAACTCAATCATTAACAACAAAGTCATCGATTGAGATAGCGACATTTTTTTACAGAATTGCCTAAATTTCTGCGCTACGGAAACCTTAATTCCCAGCTTTTCAAATCGTTCTTTTTCATAACCTCTATCCATTTTTCAGAAAAAATTGCTTGATTTTATTGGGCTGACGGCGTTTTTTCAGAAAAAACCGAGCTTAAAAATCAAAATTCAAAACAAGTAATGGTTGAAAAAGACCTGTTTATAAGGGTTTCGAAGAAAAGGGATAATGAAACATCGCGCCAGCGTGTTACCCTCTTGCTATTCCTTTTCGTCCCGCGCACGGGACAAAAAACAAGTACCATTACATCCAAAAATGTAATGGCTTTTTATCTGCTTAAAAAGAAAGCTCTGTTTTTTAAGAAGTGAAAAATGGTATTTTAAAACAATCACTAACAGAATTGAAATATCGTTGCGAATTTCAAAATGAAACAAAAAAAGACCCTTGAAATTTCAAAGGTCTGTTAGTCAAAAATAGTGGGTTCTAAATATTAAAAACGAAATTGTAAGAATATAAATTTCGCATCGCTTCCTCTTCCAAAAGTGTATCATAGTTAATATGATTTTCTTGGGCATATCGTTTCAATTGATTTCCAAATTTTCGCTTCACATCTTCCTTGGAATCAGACAACAATTTTTGCTGTGTCTCATTATCTAGATTTGTAAAATTTATATAGACCATAGCACAAAATTTAAAGTCTCCCACTATCGGCAAAGCTGTAATAATCGCCATCTGGTGCAAAGATTAAATGGTCTAATAATCGGATGTCAAAAACGGATGCTGCTTTCTTGATTTTTTTAGTCAATTTTATATCCGCTTCACTCGGTTCTAATTTTCCGCTTGGATGGTTATGTGCTAATATCAAACCCACTGAAAGCGATTTTAAAACAGTGGCAAAAAGGATGCGTATATCTACCAAAGTTCCTGCAATTCCGCCTTGAGAAATTTGGCAAATACCTTTCACTTTATTACTGTTATTTAAGAGCACAATTTTAAACGTCTCTTGTAATTGTATTGTGCTTTTATCCCAATGTTCAAATAGGACTTCCGCAGCTTGTGCCGTGGTAGATACTTGCATCCAATTTTTGGATTTGATACCACCCTCGTAACTTATTTTTATTTCATTAACTTTGTTTCTCATTGTAATTTACTTAACGTGATTATAAATGAAAAAGAGGGCGAAACTTTCCACAGGTGCGCCCTCTTTATCTTTTTAACTACTCGGCAGTTTCTTCGCCTTTGATACCTAATAACAAGATTTCGTTTGCTACCACTTCAGTAACATATCGCTTTTCTCCTGCCTCGGTTTCGTAGCTTCTTGACGTTAATTTACCCTCAATAGCTACCTCTTTTCCTTTACCGACATACTTCTCGATAATTTCAGCAATCTTACCCCAAGCAACGATATTATGCCATTGGGTATTTTGCACTTTCTCCCCATTAGAATTCTTGTAAGTTTCATTTGTAGCCATTGAAAAATTAGCTACTTTTTTCCCATTTTCTAAGGTTTTAACTTCGGGAGCATTTCCCACATTTCCGATTAACTGTACTTTGTTTTTTAGCGTACTCATAATAAAAGATTTAAAGATTAATATTTGTTTGAATTATTGATTTACTTATTATATCCAGAGCGTTTTCCTTTTGTTGTTTTTTTAACTTTTGTTCCGCTTCCTTTTTGAGGTTTTTGTAAGATTTCATAAGATTCATTTTAGATTTACTTCCCATAGAGCCGTCACTGTTACCTTTTTTTGTTGCTTGGTGGATTTCAATATTCAAGCTTGGTAAGACGTATAAAAAAGAGCGAGGAACGAGCCTGGTTTATGCCGTTGTCCAAGGGCGAATGTTGTTATTTTGCTGTCAAAAAAAGGTATAGTGGTGATGGCTCTATGGGATGTGAGTCTAAACATCTTGTGAAGTACAACAGCATTGGAAGTAGGACAATATGCAAATGCAATTTTCCTTATTTAAAGCGGACTTAATTCACACTTTTTACTTGCGAATGAAGTGTTCCTTTCCAGAGTATCGGAAAGGATTAACGGAATGAAAAGTCAAAAGCGGGGATTGTGTCCAAGACATATGTAGTGAAGCTCTTTCACCGAAGTGAAGTGCAACAAAATGAAGGGGAATGGGCTGAATGTTCTGTATTTGAATTCTTACTTTTATCCCAGAATCAAATAGTATTTAAGGCAATAGCATAAAAGATAAGATGTTAGCTCTAAAACTGAGGCGCAAAAAGAAGCTATGAATAAATAATCAAAAGTTCTACTTTACATTAGACACTTTCCCAAGAGCACAACTGACATACGATTTTGCTTTGCTCACAATAGAGTTAGGGTCACCAGTTATGGGATAGCCCATATCTCTTAATTCAGCTCTAAGACCTTCAATAACATTATGTGTTGTATAATCAAATGCTACGGAGCTGTCAGCTATATTAATCTCTACGTTAGAAATACCATCTACTTTGTTTAATTTAATTCTTAAAGCATTTTTACAGCCCTCACATTTCATATTCTGGATGTGCACGGTAGTTCTCATTTTTCACTGTTTTATGTACAGCGTAAACTTATAAATTCCCTATTGTTCATATGATGACTTTTATCATCGTAGCCTGCTTTTTTCCTGTTTAATTTTGCACTGCAATGATTAGACCTTTTGGACTTATTGTGAGCTATAAAAATTAAAGAGATGAGTAGTTACAATCCTATGCAGCATTTTCAGAAATGGTTCTATGAAGCTGATGGGCTCTTCGACGAAAGAGAACCTAACGCAATGTCTCTGTCTACAATTGGTGAAGATGGTTTTCCCAGAAGCAGAATGGTGCTTCTTAAAAAATATACTTGGGAAGGCTTTATTTTCTACACAAATTACAACAGTGAAAAGGGAAAAGCCATTGCTCATAACCCTTCAGTATGCCTACTCTTTAATTGGATAAAATCTAGTAGAACAATTCAAATCCAAGGTAGTGCAAGCAAGATTTCAGTAAGTGAATCAAGTAATTATTTCCAATCCAGACCAAGAGGTAGTCAACTTGGAGCTTGGGCTTCACAACAAAGTCGTATCGTTGAGTCTAGAACATTTTTGGAAGATAGGCTTAGAAAATTTGAGCAAGAGTATAAGGGTAAAGACATACCCAAACCAAACCATTGGGGTGGTTATTTAGTGAAGCCAAAAACTATTGAATTTATAGAAACTGAAGATAATTCAATTCAAAAAGAAGAAATCTATCATTTAGAAGCAGACTATAATTGGTCTAAAAGCATAAATATCAAATTAAAAACAATATAATATGTCATTACAACATATAACACCAGCTCAAGCAGTAGCAAAAATTCAATCAGGACAGCGTGTATTCTTTCAAGGAGCAGCTATGACGCCTAATCTTCTTATTGAAGCATTATGTAATCGCTATTCTGAGTTACAAAATGTAGAGATTATTCAAGTACACACAGAAGGTGAAGCATTGTATACCCAAGAACCTTATAGCAAAGCATTTAAGATTAATAGCTGCTTTGTGGGTGGTAATGTACGCCAGTCTGTAAATGGAGGTAACGGTGATTATATTCCTATATTTTTGAGTGAAATTCATTTACTTTTTAGACATAATATCCTTCCTATTGATATTGCTTTTATACAAGTATCTCCTCCCGACAGACACGGTTACTGCTCGTTAGGCACTTCTGTAGACATTACCTTACCGGCTGTAGAAACGGCTAAAACGGTTATTGCACAGATAAACCCTAACGTACCTCGCACACACGGCGATGGTATTATTCATCTTAACGATATAGACCACACCGTATACTGTGATAGAGATTTGAGTATTTCTGGAGGTGCTGTTATTTCAGATACTGAGGCACGTATAGGAGCAAATGTAGCTGAATTAATAGAAGATGGTGCTACATTACAAATGGGTATAGGAAATATCCCTAATGCTGTACTCAATAATCTAGGAAACCACAAGCGATTGGGTATTCATACAGAGATGTTTTCGGACGGTATTTTGCCACTGGTTGAAAGTGGTGTTATTACGGGAGAAGAAAAAACAGTTAAAACAGGTAAAATAGTGACTTGCTTTGCTGTAGGTTCACAAAAGCTATATGATTTTGTCAATGACAACCCACTAGTCCATTTTAAGGAAGCTGCTTACACTAACGATACGGCTATCATACGTCGCAATCCAAAGGTCACTGCCATTAATAGTGCTATTGAAATTGACCTAACTGGTCAGGTATGTGCTGACACCATTGGCAACAGACAGTACAGTGGTGTAGGTGGACAGATGGATTTTATTCGTGGTGCTTCATTATCTGAAGGTGGCAAACCTATTTTTGCGATGACTGCGGCCACAGCAAAAGGCATTTCTAAAATAACATCATATCTTAAGGAAGGAGCTGGTATCACTACTACAAGGGCGCACGTTCATTATGTGGTCACAGAGTACGGCGTCGCAGATTTGTTTGGTAAAAACTTAAAACAAAGAGCTAAGGCACTTATTAATATTGCTCACCCAGATTTTAGAGAGCAGTTAAGCCGTGATGCCTTTGCTAGATTTGGTGGTGAAGTTTACAGTTTGGTTTAGTACGCTTTCGCGAAAGCAGAACTAAAAATATTTAAAGGCCTTCTATCAATTTATAGAGGGCTTTTTCATTCTCTATTTTAATACGTTTGCCGTCTGTGACTATCCATCCCTCCTTTTTTAAAATAGCTAATGTACGAATGCAAGCCTCTTTTGCAGTACCTACCACATTAGCAATTTCCTCTCTAGTTAACGTCATAGCAATAAAACCATCCTTGTCCTTGCCAAAAGTTTTTTCTAAGTAGCAAAGTGTTTCTGCGATACGTTGTTTTACGTTCTTTTGAGCCATATTAACAATATTATCGTCTGCAAACTTTAAGTCCTTTGCCATCGTTAATAGTACTGCCTTAGTGAATTTTGGGTTTGTATTTATACTATCTGTAAGGTGTTTTTTAGGAATGTAGCATACTTGCATATCATTAAGCGCTACAGCACTGAGGTTTGCTTTCTCTTCGGTAATGACCGAACGCTGACCTAGTACTTCTCCTTTAGTCGCAATTTTGACAATAGTATCCTTACCATTATCGCTCATCTTAGAGAGCTTAGATACACCATTACGCACACAAAAAACACCGTTAAGTCGCTCGCCTTCTTTAAAAATGGCATCTCCTTTTTTAATGCTTTTTGTGACTTTAGAGTCAGAGATTGTTTTAAGCTCATCTCTATCCAAAGCTTTGAGAGAGTTTAATTGCCTTACGATACAATTCTCACATCTCCTTTCTTGTTGCTCATCCATCTAAACTAATTTTTGTTAAAAATAAGTTAACTAAATGCCATCGCAAAATTATATCGATGTCGAAAAAAATCAATAATTAAAACGTTTTTTTGAATTACAAATATTAGTTGACATAAGTCATCTTTTTACAGGTTTTAATGAAGTAGTTTTAGGTATTAATTAAAACCAATAGATATGCAAAACAATGTTCTAATCGAGTTTGTAAAAATTCCAGTAAGTGATGCACTATCAAAGTACATAAATAAAAAATTAAATGTACTATTCAATAAATATGCTATGCTCATTAAAGTTCAAGTGTATATAAAGAAAGAGATGAAAAGTATAGCCCATAATTGCATTTGTGAGATAGAATTGAGTCTCCGAGGACCTCGCTTGTTTGCTTCTGCAAAAGAACATAAATATGAGTTGGCCGTCAAAAAAACCATTTCAGAATTAGAACACCAACTTAAAAAAGCAAAGCAAAAAATGCTCGTAACTCACTAAAAGAAAAGGATTATGAAAAAGCGCACGCCAGTTTCTAGTATAATGACGACTACGGTCATATCATTAAATACAAAAGACTCTCTCGAAACAGCAGAATCACTGTTTAAAGAAAACAACATACGTCACATTCCTGTAGTCGGTGGTTCAAAAGTGATAGGTATGTTGAGTTATACCGATTTACTTAGAATAAGCTTTGCAGATGCCGTAGGCGATGATGAACAAGATGTAGATACTGTGGTTTATAATATGTTTACCATAGAACAAGTAATGACTAAAAACCTTGTAACGGTCACCTCTACAACAACTATAAAAGAGGTGGCAGAAATTCTTTCTAAACGAGAGTTTCACGCACTGCCGGTAATAGATAATGGTAAACTTGTAGGCATCATTACCACAACAGATTTAATCAATTTTTTACTAGAGCAATTTTAGAGAATATTGTTCTTTTTCTTGATGGAGTCAGGGGATAGTTTTTCATTGCTAATGATTTTTCCTCTGGCTTCTTTTAATTGAACGTTAAAGTAGATAATAGCTTTTTAAAGTATTTAAGGATGTCAAATAATTTAGTTACAAAATATAATATAGCTGGTCCAAGGTACACAAGCTACCCTACCGTTCCTTATTGGGATAATGAAACATTTTCTAAAGAAGCTTGGAAAAAGTCATTCCTCAAAACTTTCAATGAAAGTGAAGAGAATAAATCGATAAGTCTTTATATCCATTTGCCATTTTGTGAGCAACTATGCACATTCTGTGGCTGCAACAAAAGGATAACAAAAAATCATAAAGTTGAAACGCCTTACCTTGAATCTGTCTTAAAGGAATGGCAACTCTATATCAAGTTACTTGACAAGCGCCCAATAATCAATGAGCTTCATCTTGGCGGTGGAACACCTACATTTTTCTCGCCAGAGAATCTTTCCAGTTTAATAAATGGTATTTTCGGCTTAGCAAATAGAGCACCTGAGGCTTCTATAAGTTTTGAAGGGCATCCTAACAATACTACTTTTAAGCATCTCGAAACACTAAAAGCATTGGGGTTTAATCGAGTGAGTTATGGTGTTCAAGATTACAATCAAAACGTCCAAAAGGCTATTAACAGAATTCAACCTTTTGAGAATGTAAAAAGAGTTACAGAACAGGCAAGAGCATTGGGTTACAACTCTGTAGGGCACGATATTATTTTTGGACTTCCTTTTCAAACAAAAGCGCATATCCTCCATACGATAGAAAGAACAAAAGAGTTACTTCCAGACCGAATTGCTTTTTACAGCTATGCCCACGTCCCTTGGATTAAAGGTAATGGTCAACGCGGATTTAAAGACTCTGACCTACCTAGCGCAGATGAAAAAAGAGCAATGTATGAGATAGGAAAAGAAAAACTTTTAGAAAGTGGCTACGTAGAGATAGGTATGGACCATTTTGCTTTAAGAACCGATAGTCTTCATATCGCAATGGAAGAAAAAAGTATGCATCGTAATTTTATGGGGTATACAAATTTTAAAACACAATTAATGATTGGTCTTGGGGTTTCGGCAATTAGTGATAGCTGGTCAGGATTTGCTCAAAACCTTAAAACAGTAGAAGCTTATCAAGCAAGTATTGAAAAAAATGAACTTGCAGTCTTTAGAGGACATATTTTAAATCAGGAAGATTTAATCATCAGAAAGCATATTCTTAATTTAATGTGCTCGTTATATACTTCTTGGTCTGAAGAAGAATATCGCTTGATAGGGATTTATCAAATAAAAGAGACTTTAAAGGAAATGGAACGTGATGAATTAATAAAAATAGAAGAAAACAGCATCACTGTTTTAGAGAGCGGTAGACCATTTGTACGTAACGTATGTATGGCATTTGACCTGAGATTACAAAGAGCAAAGCCAGAAACTCAATTATTTTCAATGACAATTTAAAAGATGAGCACACCTACACCCATAAAGAGAATAGAAGCACTTAAACCTTTGAGTAGAGAACATCATCAAGGATTACTTCTAGCGTGGAAAATAAGAACCGGTTTTGCAAAAGGCATAGCCGTAGCGCGTATAAAAGCATACACAGATTGGTTTTACAAGGAGCATCTTTGTCCTCATTTTGAAATTGAAGAAGACCTTATATTCCCCATATTGGGAGAAGGACACAAATTAGTAAGCACAGCTTTTATTCAGCATAAAAAACTACGGCAATTGTTTACTAAAAAAGATAACCTGAAGGAAACCTTGCAGGAAATCGAAAAAGAACTGACTAACCATATTCGTTTTGAAGAGCGCGTACTTTTTAATGAAATTCAAAACGTTGCAAGTAAACGTCAACTGGCCTTAATTGAAGAAATACATCAAACACAAGATTTTATAGATAACACAAATGACCCTTTTTGGATAAAGGGCGAAGCGTAAATTAAACACACAAAACAATAAGAAATGAAAACACGAATCTACCTTTTTGTCCTATTGTTCTTAATGATAGCATTGAGTTGCAAAGAGCAAACAAGCGATGAGCAAACCTCTAGAGTTAAAGCGGAAACGCCAACAGAAAAACGTGTAGCTCAATTACTAGATGACCCTATTTTAAGTAACGATTGGGAAAAAGAAATTGAACTTGATGGTACTGGTAAATGGACGGCAAATGAAGAGACTACTCAAGGTGTACGCAATATGCTGAATATTATGGAAAACACAGATGTAGGACCAGAAATGAATTTTAAAGCACTTGGCACAAAACTAAAATCTGAGATTAATGTTGTTATACAAAAATGCTCAATGAAAGGTGCCTCTCACGATAATCTACACGTGTTTTTAATGCCTCTTATTGAAAAAGTAGATGCCTTGCAACAAGAAAATGATATTGAAAAAAACAAAGCCCTAGTTGCAAGTATCTATTACAATCTGGAAGCTTATGCTACTTATTTTAAGTAGCATTTTTCTTTGGTATAAAAAGTATCAAAGCAATAGCCATAAATAACAGCAGACTTGCTGCGAGCAGATATTCATTAAAAAAATCTGTAACAGTAAATGCTTGTGACCAGATAGCGATGCCTTTATAAATCAAAAGTCCTTCAGTAAGTACAAAACCAGCTAGATAAAAATATATCATTTTTTGGTTGAATCTTATAAGTTTTAATACATCAAGAATAAGAAATAGTGCAATGCTTACAACACCTAAAAATATCCAGTGCAAGTAGGCAATCGTGAGCTCTATAATATTAGAACTTAGGTTGGCAAAGTAAGGAAATGACCCTACTAATTGCAGCAATAGTTTTATACTTAAAACTATCAACACTATTATAAAAAGTAAATATTGCAACGCAGTAAATAAACGTTTTACAGCTTTCTTATTCTTCCTTATCCAGTAAAGCACATAGCCCAGACATATTACCTGTATCCCTGCACCAAATGCGCTTAAACTATACACATAATTTTCAGGAGCTGTCCATAATGCAGAAAGCAATGCGGTAAGAACTACACTTATGTTTATGAGAAGGAATAGATTTTTGTTACGCTTTCGCGAAAGCGTAATCCCACCACGTTCCATTACAAAAAGAAGTATTCCTAATAAAGCAAGAAGCATCCAGCCGTTGTACTGAAAATGCAAATAGAAATAAATGGCTAAGCGATACCATACCGATGTGGGACCTAATGTGGCCATAATCCCGCCTAATGCCCAAGGTCCAATACTGGAAAGAACGAGATAATACAAAGAAGCTTTGATGTATGGAAAACTAGCTGAGGTTTTGATTTCGTCTTTTACATTTTTGAAAAAGAACCAAGTAAACCAATAGGAAGCAAACAAGAATAACGTAGAAAATGTGATAGATAAGAATGCATATCCTTGAATAGGAAACGTAAGCAACATACCGACCAAAGTTACCTGTGTAGCTATAAAACCCCAATTATATTTACTGGCGACACGTTTTTCTTGCTTTACAAAAAGGACATATAAAATAGTCGTTAAACAAACGTATACCCAACCTAAAAGAGCAATGTGAGAGTGACCGTGCTTGATAAACTTGTAATTAACATCAATATCAAATACGTGCCAAAACCTTAAAAGCAGCCCCAATGAAGCTGCAATTAAGAAATATAGTAACGCAATACGCACCTGATTCCGAATTGAGATTTTCATATCTCAAAAGTAAGATTTTGTATCACCTGGCTTATTAAAAATCCTTCTTTCTACTTTTTCTATAGATATTTAGAACTGGCAGTACCACCCAAAGTGATAAGGCTACAATTGAGATAAGCAATCCGAATCCTGTTCCAAAAAACTTCTGAAATACAGCTCCCGTGTATCCCAATAACGCTGAAATATCTAGTTTCAATAAAATCAAAATACGTGATAAATCTATGGGATTGAACATCGTTGCACCTATTGAAAATGAGTCCAACGGATACGATTGAAAGGCTACCAATGACATTAAAAATAGGCCGTCATAAATTACAGCCATAAAGAGCCAGAGCAAAATTGCATAGCTGAAGCCTTTTATCTTATTCTCGTTATACAAAGCGATATTAAACGCTAATGCTGTAAAAATTAATGTCAAGAATGTGCCAGTAACTAATAACAGACCAAAATCCCAAATCTCATCGGACTGAAAGAGTCCGTAAAGTGCAAAAGGAATACCTAAGCCAATTATTAAACTCATAGACAGGGATAAAGCCACACCCAAATATTGTCCGATAAATATGGAAGACCTCTTAATAGGTTGTGCTAGTAGTAGCTCTGTAAACTCCTTTGAGTTATAGTAATACATAACACCGAAAATGGTTCCTATCAGCGGCACTAATATTGTGATGACGTTCATTAAAGTAATGACCGCTTTAGACAGGTCATTATTGAGAAATAATAACACACTACCTAAACCTAAATAGAATAGCAAGTAAACGTAACTCCACCTACTTCGTATAAGGTCAAAAAAACTATATTTTAAAATTTTAAGCATTTTCCTGAGTTAAAAGGTTAGCAATAGCTTGTTCAAAATTAGTGGTTTCGGTTTGTGATTTTAAAGCTCCAATGTTTCCTTTAAAATAAACTTTACCTTCTAGTAAAAACACAATTTCATCTGCCATTTCTTCCACAAAACTCATAATATGTGAGGTTATAAGGATGGTTTTTCCTTTTACCTTTTCTTCTGATATGAGTTCTTTTAAATGGATTAAAGCTATCGGGTCAAGGCCTGTAGTAGGTTCATCTAAAATAATTATAGGACTGTCAAACATTAGTGCGAGTACCAGGTTTACCTTTTGCTTTGTTCCACCAGAAAGGTTGCCTAGTTTTTTAGACAAAAAAGGTTCTAACTTAAAGAGTTGTATTAAGCGATGGTCTTCGCCTGGACGATTTCGTAAATCTTTTATCATTGCAATAAGTTCCTTCACCTTCAGGTTTGCTGGAAAGTTTGCTATCTGCGGTAAGTAGTCTATCTGGTCTCGGTATTGGGAGTTTTTTTTAATTGAGGTGCCATTTACAGAAAGCACTCCACTATCAGGTATTACCATTCCTAAAATGGACTTAATGAGCGTAGTTTTGCCCGACCCATTTGGCCCTAAGATGGCAATTATCCCTTTAGAATTGATGTCTAAGTCTACGCCTTTGAGCACCTTATTTTTGCCAAACTTTTTATGTAACTGTTCTATGTGTATCATTAGTAGCGTGTCATTTTTGGGGTTAAGTCCTGCAAATTATCAGGCGTAAAAACGGGTGATACCTTTTCTGAAAAATCTATAATGTCTATAAAAAGACTCCGCATCAGTATAATGGTCTCTGGTGTTTTGTTAACCACATAAGAAAACAGTTTTACAGGTCTAAAAGGCACATCGCCCACACCGTCTTTATCGAGGTCGTATCCTGTGTAATTACTCCAGTAATTATCTCTAAACACGTTATCATTCAATTTGCTGTTATAGGATAAATCAAATGAGTTATAAAGAAAATTATTCTTCTCAATGGTATTGTTATAACAAGCACCTAGTACTTTAATCGCATAGCCATTGCGGATAAAATCATTTCCAGAGTATACGATTCTGTTAGAACCTTCTATGTTTATAGCTACGGTATTTTCTTCAAAAAGATTGTCTTTGATTTCAGCATCATTAATTTCTTTAAGAAGAATGCCAAAAGCCGCAGTGCCCCAATTTTTCTTAAAGGTATTATTGAACATTTTAATGCGCTTAGAAAACATCACCGCCACACCAGCACCGTTATTTTCAAAGGTATTATTAGTGTACACATCATCGTTGGAAAACATAAAGTGTAATCCGTAACGTAGGTTGTTTGTACTTACATTATCCTTGATGAGGATATCATCAGAGAATTCTAAATAAATTCCGTCACGTACTTTTTGAACAATATTATTAGACACCTCTACATTTTTAGAGTACCAAAGCTGTATGCCATTGCCTGAATTATATTCATCTTGCGCATCACCTATTACCTTATTATGATACACTTTTCCATTGTTGGATTTTTCAATGTAAATGCCAAAGAATAATTTTTCTAGTACCACATTTTGTATTAAAAAATGCTCGCTTCGTACGACGCGTATCGCAGCGTGGTCACTAGTGTAACTCGTACCTACATTGATAATAAACAGCCCATCGATAGTTACATTATCAGATACAATACGAATAATCTCGCCTTTATCCTCGCCATCTATAATAGGGAAATTCTCACCTTTTATGGTTAATGGTTTATCTACAACAATGTTATACTCCTTATAGGTGCCTTTTTTTACTAAAATGGTGTCTCCTGCTTGAGCAGCAGTAATCGCGTTGCTTAGAGATGTGTGCTGGCAACTGGCGCATACGGTTATTGTTTCCGCTTTCGCGAAAGCGTTTACGAGCAACGTAATTAGTAAAAAGATGATATGTAAGTTTCTGTAATTCAATTTATCTTCATTTTATAATAAACCGCCACTCCTAGCGCTATACCCCAAAAACACAAAGAAAACAGCAAGTATTGTTACTGCGACAATATGAAAAGCAAGTGGTTTAAGCTTACGTTTGGGGATTAAAAAAAATCGTGCGTGTATAGCAAGTAAAATGGTTACGATTAAGGTACTATACTTTAAAATGATATGTCTGCTATAATGGTCATATAAATCAAACTCAAATAAATTAGGCGCATAAAAAATGGTCATATAAACTCCTGTTGCAAGTAGTATAATAAGGGAAGGAATACCTATGCGCTCATATCGTGATTCAAAGGCTTCAATAATACTAAAGTCGTTTCTTTTTAATGCCGCAGGTAAAAATCCCAGCGATAAGATAAGATGTCCTCCTGTCCAAATAGTGGCCGAAACAATGTGTAAAAAAACCACCGCTTTTATCATACCTACTTACCTAAATGGCTTTTAAGAGATTTAAAATCATATAATTTACCGCCTTTTTCAGCTTTCATTTTCTCCGCTTCTTCTTTATTTTGAAAAGCCGTTAAGTTTGCACCCATAGGACTTGGCAAATTTTTACTTATCAAAAAGGTTGCCTCTTCTACATTGATAAATTCTGTAGGTGCTTCATAGTAATTTGTGAGCAATGTCGTATTGATTAAAGCAGCGTTTTCTGCGGTGTAATTCAACATACATTCGGTTGCATCAAACTTATAGACCTTCCCTTTATCGTTAATTAGTTCTGCTCCGTGTATTTTATCCACTATAGTCATTTTACAAAAATGACAGCCATCGTTACCATAATCTATGGTTTGTGGTCCTGTATTACAGCTTGATAGCAAGAGAAGTATTAATGCGCTTATTGTAAATTTTATCGTTGTTTTCATTGTGCTATTTGTTTAGATTTCTTGCCTACAAAATAAGCTATCAGTGTTAGCAACATTCCTACACCCATTAAATAACCTCCTAATCTAGGATAGGAATAGGCGTCAAAATTGAGCATTTTTTGATGTCCTAATAGTGGTGGTTTATAACTCATAGGTGTTCCGTCTGGATTTGCTAGTTTCATAATCGCATTGGGGTCTAAGTTAGTCCCATAATCGGTCATCCAAGCATTAAAATCATACATTCCTAAAATGCCTAAAACTGTCATTAAAATAAGCCAACCTAAAAACCAATTGTAGTTTACCTTACCAAAATACCCTAACAACCCTATGATAACACCTAGTGCTGCCATACCACCTATAACCATTGGGAACACACTAAACTCCCACATATCTTCTGGTTTAGGCAGTGTTTTCATACCTATATAGTGATTGAGTCCGTCTATATTTTGAATATCAAACTCACTCATTCCCTGAATACCATTTATATATATATTCATCCCGAGTGGTTCTGGATATTGCGGTGCTCCCAACATTATATTCCAAAGAGGAAACTTAAACAAGCCCGTAAGTAACAGGGCACCAATAATCATAAGAATACTTGCCTTTTTCATCGCTATAAAATTTTTTGAAATCACGCTTTCGCGAAAGCGTGTAAAGAACTTAAGAAAGTAAACAGGCAGTAATTAAACCATACTGCCTGCTTACAAACAACCATCAAATGGTTAGTCTCCTAGAGACCAACTCAATTCTATGTTAGAATTTGCAGGCGAAACTCTAACATATCCCTGCATTTCTTGGTGCAATGCAGAGCAAAAATCTGTACAATAGAAC
Organism: Winogradskyella jejuensis; assembly: GCF_900129745.1. GTDB lineage: Bacteria > Bacteroidota > Bacteroidia > Flavobacteriales > Flavobacteriaceae > Winogradskyella > Winogradskyella jejuensis. The sequence continues at coordinate 404,292 of NZ_FQWS01000001.1, forward strand.
GGCCATACACCTACTTGTTTTGGTTCCCAAAGCGATGTTTTAGTCTGTCCTGGCATAATCAATAACTCAGATGTGTTTTGACCTATCATTGAGAATCCGTGTGGTACATCAAAGTCCTGCTCGTGGTTTGTAATATGGAAATATACTTTGTCTCCCACCTTGATACCTTCTATATTATCTGGTGTAAAGTGACTACGTATAGTTGACATATAGATGTGTACTTCTTTCCCTTTACGCTCTACACGCGCTTGGTCTGGACTTAATACCGCATATGGGTGCTTATTCTCATCGAGCCTATAGAATTTTTTAGCCTTAGGCTTTAATAAATCTGCAGGACAACCAGCAGCATAATGCGGCTCACCGTGTGTAGGGAAATCATATAACAACTCCATCTTTTCACCTGAGATATCATAAATCTGAGCAGAGTGCTCCATTTCTGGCCCCACAGGAAGGTATCTATCTTTGGTAATCTTATTCATTGCTACTACGTACTTACCAAATGGCTTTTTAGAGTTACCTCCAGGTATCATCAAGTGACCCACAGAATAATAAGTAGGCTGTCTGTCTTTTACCTCCCAAGTGCCTAATTCCCATTTTACAACTTCTGAAGAGATGAAGAATGTAGTATACGCATTTCCTTTACCATCAAACTCTGTGTGCAATGGTCCTAAACCACCACTTTTTACAGTTCCTGCGAGTACATCTTCAAATTTTAGAATAGGGATACCGTAAGCTTCACCATCAAACTTCTTTCCTTCAATAGCTGCTATCATATTATCAAATGAATGAACAGTAAGGTCTGCCGAAAGTTTACCGTTGCCGATAATGTAATTACCTGTTGGGTCTACATCACAACCGTGCGGAGACTTAGGCGTAGGTAAGAAAAACACTGCGCCTGGTACGTCTAACGGATTTACCGTTAACACTTCTTTTTTCATAGTGCTGGTAGCCATATGAGTGGACTCATCATAGACATTATGAGCATAGTTTGCAGGTACTTTTGTACCACCACCATTATTTACATACTCTTCTACTTTTTTCCAATTAATCGCTGCGATGAAATCTTTATCGTTTTGAGACGCATTTACTTCTTGTAGCGAGTTAGCCTCTTCAGTATTATATGTAGTGAAGAAGAACCAACCGTGAGATTTACCACGTCCAGGATGCGCAAGGTCATAGTTAAAACCTGGCATAATCAACTGGAATTTGATATCCATATGACCGTGTTCTGGCTCTACACTAATAAAAGAAAGTGCTCCTTGAAAGTTTCCTTTGTACTCATTAATAGGCATATCACGCTGTGGAATTGGTACTGAAAAACGTGTGCCTGCTACTACATATTCAGAATTTTCAGTTACAAATGATGAACTGTGATTACCAGCACTATTAGGCACTTCGATAATTTCTTCTGTTTCAAAAGTACTCAGACTTATACGCGCGATTCTAGGGGTATTGTTACCATTAATAAAAATCCAGCGACCGTCTAGTTCTCCTGCAGTTTGTGAGATATCTGGGTGATGCGCATCATCCCAAGGCACAAAACCGTGGGAGGTGTTGAGCATAGGTTTTGTCTCTTCAGAGTACCCATATCCAGAGGTAGGGAACTGCGAAAAAACAGGAATTTCCTTAAACATTCTGCCTGATGGTAAGCCATACACAGTCAAGTTACCACTATAACCGCCAGACATAAATGCGTAAAATTCATCGTGCTCTCCAGGAGCTACGTATACTTTTTCTGCAGCACTTGAATTTAATGCGCCGCTAGATTTACCTGATTGTCCATTATTATTGCCGCAACTTGTTAAAAAAAGCGTAGCACCTAATAAGGATAATAGTTGAAATTTATATTTTTTCATTGTTCTAATATTTAGTTGTTATCAATAATTAGTTGAAGTTCTATTGTGGTAATATTACTTTATCTACTACGTAAATGGTACCATTACTCGCTTTTACCGTACCTATGATTTTAGCGCCTCCTACATAGATGTCATCACCTTTGGTCTCGACTTGTACACTGGTATCATCTGCCTGACCTAGCTTTTTTACTTTTTTAAGCAGGTTCATATCATAATTACCTGCGGTAACGTGATGTTTAAGTATGGTCGCCAGCGTCTCTTTATTTTCAGGTTTTAATAGATTTTCTACAGTGCCAGATGGTAGCGCTTCAAAAGCTGCGTTAGTGGGTGCAAATACCATTAAGGGACCGGCGTTTACTAATGCATTCTCCAATTGAGCAGCTTGCACTGCTGCCACTAAGGTGGTGTGGTCAGGAGATTTTATCGCTATTTGTAATACATTAGGATTTGAAACATTGTCCTCTACGAACGCCTGTCCTTGCTGGCTTTGGGGAGCCGCCTCAGCAGTTTTTGTGACACTCGTATTGCTTTGAGATGTTTCATTCTTACAGCTGTAAAAAAATACGAGCAGTACGGCTACAGGAATCAATTTGAAAAGATGGATAGTTTTCATAGTTGTTTATTTAAGGGTTCTAAAATATTCTAGGATATCACGAGCTTGTTGCTCGGTCAAATTTTGATTTGCCATAGCAGCACCATTAAATTCAATCAACAAATCTTTTGCACACTGGTCTTCCTCTGTCATAAGCTTAGGGTCAAGAATCATATTCATAATCCACTCTGGACTACGACGTTCCATAATACCCGTAGGATTAGGACCTATAAAGCGTTTATTTGTTTTATGACAAGCTGTACAATTAGTTTTAAATAGTGCAGCTCCTCTCTCTACCATAGCATTATCGATGGTGGCAGATAACTCCAAGTTTTTAATTTTACCTACACCTTTATTATCGAGTGTGATACGTTTTGATGCAGGCACCACATCAGATTTTGGTTCTTCTTTTTTGGTTTCAACTTTAGGCTTTTTACCATAGTTAACTCTTTCTTTTTTTTCCTCTTTACCGCCGCAGCTTATCAGAAAGCCCAGTGTAAATAATAGTGCGAGTCGCTGGATTGTTTTCATTGTTGTACTATTTAAATTATTGTTTTATGACTCAAAGGAGGTTTATCTCGTTTTGATATAACAAAAATAAAAGACCTTTTAGTCTGAAAAGATGACTTTTGTCATATAAAAGACCTTTTTATCTTTTTTATATTTGTAAAAAAGAAATAGACGAACAATTATGTTTTCAAAATCCTGTGAATATGGAATTAAAGCGCTTATTTATATAGCTAACCATTCCATTAAGGATACTCGTGTAAACATACCTAATGTTGCAGATGCCATTGGTTCTCCTACCGCTTTTACAGCCAAGATTTTACAGCGACTTGTGCGTGGTGGTATTGTAAACTCTAAAAAAGGGCCAAAAGGTGGCTTTGCAATAACCAAGAAGAAAATCCCTCTAATAACACTTAAGGAAATAGTCACGATTATGGACGGTGATAACGTATACAATGGTTGTGGTCTAGGTCTTAAAAAATGTAATGATGACAAACCTTGCCCATTACATAAAAATTTCAACCCTGTAAGGGATAAACTTACAATTATGTTAGAAAAAACTACGCTTAAAGATTTATCTGACCAGCTAGACGACGAGCATATTTTTTTAAAATAATAACTATAACAATTACAATTATGACAGATTTAAAGGAACAAGAAATAGGGCGATTTGTAGCTCAGGATTTTAGAACAGCTGCCGTATTTTCTGAATATGGTATTGATTTTTGCTGTAAAGGAAATAGAGCTCTCGCTAAGGTATGTGAGAAAAATGGAATCGCCGTTGACGAGATTTTAGAAAACTAAATATTGCAGTAAGTAAAGAAGTAAATCCATCCATAGACTACAAATCGTGGCCTCTGGACTTGCTTGCTACATATATTGAGAAAACGCACCACAAATATGTACAGAGTAAAATTCCTGTACTGCATCAATACCTAGCTAAACTTTGTAAAGTGCACGGAGAACGCCATCCAGAGTTATTAGAAATCAATACAGAGTTTCTTAAAGTATCAGAAGAGCTACTACAACATATGATGAAGGAAGAGCACATTCTATTCCCTCAGATTAAAAGAATGGTGGCAAATATGGATAACAATACGCCTATGGAGCGAGGTCATTTTGGTACAGTAAAAAACCCAATTTCAATGATGGAGCACGAGCACGACAATGCAGGAGAAATTTTTAGAACCATCGCAAAGCTCACAAATAACTATACACCACCTGCTGATGCTTGTAATACGTATAAAGTAACCTTCTCTATGCTAGATGAGTTTGAAAAGGATTTACATTTGCATATTCATTTAGAGAATAACATCTTATTTCCTGGTGCCATAAAACTAGAACAATCTCTTTCATAGCAATCCTTTTTTAAAGGAAATAAACATAAAGTCTTTTGTTATTATTCTAAGATATGACGAATCATAACAAAAGACTTTTTTAAAACACTATTATGACAACCATTGAAAACAGAGCCGATATTTCCTTTCTCGTGCATACATTTTATGCTGAAATAAGAAAAGACGCTTTGCTAGGGCCAATTTTTAACAGCCACATTTCTGAAAACCAATGGCCAGAACATCTGGAAAAGCTAACCGATTTCTGGGAGACAAATCTCTTTGGCATCCCAAAATTCAAGGGTAATCCAACTCAAAAACACTTAGGCGTTGATAGAAATCTGCATCACAAAACTTCTCAAGTTCATTTTGGACAATGGCTCAACCTTTGGTTTCAAACCATTGATGCGCATTTTGAAGGTGTAACTGCAACAAAAGCAAAAGAAGCGGCTAGACGAATGGCTCACGGTCAGTTTATGGCCATATATAATCACAGACCGTAAAAATTAAATTTTAAAAATATTACCCTATGAAAACAGCAAACCTTTATTCCGGCTTAGAATACAACCCTGAAAAACCAATTGTTAACGTACTTTTTGAAACCTCTTTTACCAAAGAAATACGAATTGCTATGCAAGAGGGAACTTTAATGAAAGAACATAAAACATCTTTCCCTATTGTGGTTGAAGTTGTAGCAGGCGTAGTCGATTTTGGTGTAAACAATGAAACCTTACATTTAGAAAAAGGAAATCTAATTGCTTTAGAACCTAATGTCCCTCACGATTTAAAAGCAATCAAGAATAGTGTTATTAGATTAACACTTACAAAAAATGACCAAACTAGTAGAGTGCAAGATGTAGCTAGTAAGTAACTAAGCATAGTTTTAATACGCTTTTCTGCTCTGCTATCCGTTTGGTCGCGAATCATACGAATTCGCTTTCGCGAAAGCGTAAAAATCCAAACTAAAAAAGCCCTATGATATCAATCCATAGGGCTTTTAACTTCAACTAAAATAAACTAAAATCTAGAACTCAAAATCAAAATACAAACTACTTTCTGGGTTCGTATCTGTTACTGTTTCGCCTTTAAGTACATCACCACTCTCATTGTATAGCATCAGGTTTACTTTCCAGTAACCAGTCATCGTTAATGAAAGTTTGCCATCATACATTTGGGTAGCGCTATTATACGTTAAATCTTCATTATTAGGTGAGCTGTGATTGCCCATTCCTGGCATTCTTGGGTCTACGGTAATTGTATAATTCTCTACAGGTGTGAAGGTCATCATATTTTCCATTTTGTATAGCGCTGCTGTAAAATCATTTACCATCACATCTGGATTACTAGGACTTACCATTGCAAGTACATATCTACTGCCGTCTGTTGCCATAAAAGAGCTCACGCGCTTCATACCATCTGCAGGTGGTAAAACATCAATAATATCCATAGCTTCATAAGACACCCCATTAATTTCGTAATTAAATTTTAAATCCCAGTATTCTGTATCATTTCCTGGCATTTGGAAGATGATAAATCCTTTTGCTACATTAGGAAATTCTGAATTTGTAATTGTAGATTTTGGGCACGAGTGCATCATACTTGTCATATGCATTACTGGCGTCCAGTCTATCGTTGGGTTATCAAAATAGGTGTCAGTCGTATTATCTTTTATACGCACGGCTAGTTCGTTATACCCTATCGTAAACTGATTGTCTGCACTATAAATTTCTATAGTGTGGTCATTTGCGGTCATAGATTTAACGAGTAGTAAATCTGCTACAGGGTTTTCTTCAAAGAGGTCATCATCTTCGGTAGAACAAGAGGCTAGAGTAAGCACTAGGCAAAGAATTGGGAATATATGTTTTATAGTTTTCATAATAATTGGATTTAATTGTGTTGTTTAAAATTTTGGTTTTAACCGATTTTATAAGATAAAGTGAAGTGAATATTGCGACCTATTCTTGGTATGTTATTCCAGTCTGCATAGGTGGAATAAAACGTGTCAAAAATATTCTGCACACCTGCTTTTACATAAAATGTGTTTTTTGAAATAAGAAATGTTTTACCCATTGATATTCCAAAAACAGTGTAGGCATCTGTCTGATTCTCACCAAAAATGGGATTAAAGTTCACTTGTTTTGTTGCACCTTGCATCTCCAAGCCAGCCGTAAAAGTACTTTTGTGATAGCTTAATGCACCGCCATAGGCTACTGGACTAATAAATGGAAGATTACGGTCGTCACTATCAATTCCTCTATGATAAGAGATACCTCCATTCCATTTTAAGTGTTTGTTAATTTTATACTCTGTATTTAAATATAGGTTACTTATTGTAGCATCGTTTAGGTTACGATAAATCTTTACACCATCTGCGCCTATTGTCATTGTACTTAAACCTTGTTCTACCTCACCTATAATATAATTAGGCATTCTAAATACATTACCACTTACACCTATTTTTAGCTTTTTGCTTTTGTAACTTACTGCTCCGTTAAATTCTATGGCTTGCTCATTGTTTAGTTCAGGATTTCCTATATAATCGTGATTATCTGAGCTATTAAATAAGTAAAAGCCAAAACCTTCAGAAACCGATGGTGCACGTGTTGCATACGATGCTCCAACGGAAACATCAAAAGACTTTACTTTTTTAGAGTATAATAAAGATACACTGGATAAAAATCTATTTTGTGAAGCTTCCATTTCTGGGTAAAAAATCTGCAAACTATTAAGCCCAAAATCATCTGCCACAAAATTGTTTTGATAAGAAAGGCGTGTTGCTAGTTTTAATTTCGCTTTCCCGAAAGCGATGTTATCCTCCACGTAAATCCCTGTATTAAGTGTACGCACATCAGGCCAGGTGAGCATAAACATTGGGCTTTGGCTAGGGTCATTAGGATACATTGTCATCTCTGCAAGAGAGCGATTGTAAAAACCGTCTGCCTTGAACAGAAATTGATGTTTTTCCTTTTTAAGACTCGCCTGACTGTAAAAGCCATAGGTATCGCTCCATCCCGGCATATCCATACGGATAGGTACATCTGGACGTTGTGAATCGTCCATAATGTGCGTGATGGAATTTGCATATAGCTTCGTTGCCCAATTAGTAAGTGGTCCTAGTGAAACCTGCTCATAAGCAACCGAACCTATAATACCTCGAGCGAGCGAGACATCCATTGGCAATGCCGGATAACCTACATCCCGAGCTTCGTCAAAGATGAATGTAGCACTTAGTTTGCTATTTTCATTGAGTAACAAACCTCCATTAAACGAGAGGTTATACTTTGTAAATTGTGAGTACAAAACTTCTTCTCCACCACCTGCTGAATAATTTTCGGCATCACGGTAAATGATATCTGCATCTACATAAAACTTCTCGTCAGAAAAATTAATATCTGCACCTACTATTTTTTGCTCATTGTTAGATTCAAAACCATCCTCGATACTTACTCTGAGATAGTCTTCTTTAAAACCTGTTTTATCCAGTTCTAAATCTATAGCACCACCTACACAATTGCCTTGCTCACTTCCTTCCTGTCCAGAAGAGACCGTGACTTTTGACAAATTAGATACATCTACATAAGAGGTAATAGGGTCCATTTTATCTGTACAAGCGGCGAAAATGCGCATACCATCTATGGTAACAGATAAACGTTCAGTAGCCATATTGTTCACATTAGGTTCCCACGCATAGGCACCGCGCTTAATCATTGTAATTTGTTGCGCTTTTTCTAGGTACTCATCCACAGAGGAGAGCGGTTTAGACTGTCTCTGGTAAGTGAGTTTCTTTTTAGGAGCCACAACAATGACTTCGGAAAGCCGTTGAATTTTTGTGGAATCCATACAAACCTCTACACATTTCATAGCGCAGCTTGCAGCGCATATATTAGGTTTCTTTTCTTGTCCATAACTGCTTAAGTAAAGTGCAGAAAAAAACAAGGTGAGATATAGTTTTTGCTGGAAAGAAACTCTTAAAAATGGGCATAAGAATCCTTTCAAATCTTTGATAGGTATCATAGAGATGATGATTAAATAGTTTATAAATGCTGGCGATACGGAAATTATCCCCTAATTGGGAGACTCGTATGACATTCAGCTGAAGTTGGGTAACTATAAAATCTTAGGAGGTGGAGAAGTGATATCACAAAATAACTTACTATAGCAATTTTGTGTATTGTTATAATTCTGTTGTGTTTGCGTTATTAATAATTGAGAAACCTCATAATTCTCTTCGGACTGACAGAATAGAACTACTGGTATTTCTATTTTATCTTGAGAGTTAAAAGGCATATCCTCGGATTCCTGAGCTTCTTTTGCCAACTGCTTACTCAAATAACATTTACCATTACATTTAAGTTCTGGTTTGTCCTTGTTCTCACATAGTACTTTAATAATGTAGTCATAGTTTGCCGCATAATCTACCACAGGCCAGAAAGGCTTAAATAGCATTGTAAGAGCAACTAATATGAGGACTACACTTTTCATATTAAATAGTGATAGGACAGTTTTTATCCTAATTATGCTACAAATTTAGTAGGCTTACTACCTAAAAAAGATGACAAAAGTCATATAGAAGACATTTTTATCTTTTATTTAAAAATCTTGTATTAATACTGAACTTTCTTATATTTTTTTAAATAAGATTTGATTAGAATAGAAATTAAATATCTTGCACCTATGGGAATATTTGACTGGAGAAATCCAAATAACAGAAAGGCAAAGAAAGAAGTGGTGACTATAGAATGTGACCAGGACTTTATCATTATAAATAACGAAGCTATTAGCTTTCCGACTAATTATTCTATTTTAAAAAGCATTATAGGGGAAGCTTCTAGAATAGAAGCTGTGAAGCAAACTAATAATAAAGTATATCTATGGGATGAGTTAGGGGTTTACTGCTCTACAAATAGTCCTGAAAAAATGATGATGCTCTTGTTAGTAGAAGACAATAGATATGGTTTAGGACACAAGCCTAAAAATAATTTTAATGGGAACGTATTAATAGATGGTCTACCACTAGAAGAAGGTATTAATAATGTAAATGAAGACCGTCCTTATATGATACGTGCTATCAATAAGGATAACAAACGTGTTGCTGTTGCTTTAGGGTGGAATCCTGGTCGCTAAGTTTTTAACATATATTTTCATAGATGATAAAAGTCATCCTTATTGGTTGTTAAATAGGTAATCTTTGTACCATAGAATTTAAATTAATGATTATGGCTTATCAAAGAATTACTCAATTATTCTGTTTTTTATTCATTGTTACTTCAATGACTGTGACTGCGCAAACGCTAGATATTGATGCAGATGTGCGCGCTCGTTTTGAATACAGGCACGGTTTTAACAATCTGTTTCCGGATAATACAGAGCCTGCTGCTTTTGTAAATCAGCGTACACGACTCAATATTGGATACAAAGCAGAAAAACTACAGCTTTTTGTAGCATTACAAGATGTAAGTATCTGGGGTGACACTCGCCAAATACTAGCTATAGATGGTAATGATTCTTTCTCTCTGTTTCAAGCATACGCACAATTACAACTCAATGAAAACTGGTCTACTAAGTTAGGTCGTCAAGTCATTTCTTATGACGACGAGCGTATTTTTGGTGGCTTAGATTGGGCGATGCAAGGTCGTTTTCACGATGCGGCAATCATAAAGTATAAAAAAGATGATTTTATGATGGATATTGGTGGTGCATTTAGCCAAGAGCAAGAACGTAATGAGGGCAATGCTTTTACCATTCAAGGATTCTTTACTTATAAGTCTATGCAGTATGCTTATTTAAAGAAATCTTGGGAAAAGAGTTCTGCTAGTTTTCTGTTTTTAAATACAGGATTCCAAAACTTTACCGGTGTTGATAATGACATAGCAGATGGCGTATCATATAGACAAACAGCAGGTACATACTTTAAGTTCCCTGTTGAGAAAGTGAATATCGCTGGTAGTGCATACTATCAATTTGGTGAAGCTAATGCAACCACAGACTTAGCTGCTTATCAAGTTTCTTTAGAAGGAACCTACAAGTCTGATAAGGTTTTATATGGTTTAGGTCTTGAATTACTAAGTGGTACTGACCAAGATGGTGATTCTAAGAACAAATCATTCTTCCCTCTTTATGGTACCAACCATAAATTCAACGGCTTTATGGATTACTTTTATGTAGGTAACCACGCAAATAATGTTGGATTAAATGATATTTATGCTAAAGCGGTAATTACTACAGGTGATAAATCAAGTCTATTGCTAAAAGGACACTATTTTTCTGCAAACGCAGATTTAACAGGTGATGCAGATAAATATCTAGGTACAGAAGTAGACTTAGTTTACACCCAAAAAATAATGCCGTATGTTAAGTTAAATCTAGGATACTCGCATATGTTTGCTTCTGATAGTATGAGCTTAATTAAAGGTGGAAGACCTAGTGATAATACAAACAATTGGGGATGGGCTCAGATTATTATTAATCCAAAATTATTTACAGCAGACTTGAAAAAGTAGTTTGTTTATATTCAAACTTAATAAGGTGTAATTTCATTGAGATTACACCTTGTTTTTTAGCCACCTATCGCAATCATACTGCGATTATTATGAGAGTTAGGGTCTTTAAATTTATCAAGCGTATTCATCCCGCTTCGTATTTTCTTTTTAGAAATAATAGCTTTTTGAATAATAGGCTCTATGGATTTCCCTTCTCTCAATAGTGTGAGTATGTCAGATTCTGAAGTTGAAAACAAGCAATTTTTTAGTTGACCATTTGCTGTTAAACGTATTCTATTACAACTATCACAAAAAGGATTGGTTACTGAGCTTATTACCGCAAAAGAACCCTCGTAACCTGCTATTTTATAGTTTTTAGCAGTATCATTAGGTTGGTCATTAAGTCGAGTAAAATGCTTTACGTCGTACTCATTATGAACCTGCTGCAATATTTCTTCGAGGGAAACGAGCTTTTCCATATTCCACTTATTTCCATCAAAAGGCATAAACTCAATAAACCGTATTTGTAGCTTGTTGTTTTTAGTGAGCTCTATAAAATCTATGACCTCATTATCATTAAAGCCTTTGATTAAAACACAATTCACTTTCACTTCAAAACCTTCTTGAACTAAAAGTAAAATGTTATTGTACACTTTCGTGAAATAATCGCGTCGTGTAATGGACTCATTTTTTAAAGCATCGAGTGAATCTAAACTCACATTTATTTTCTGGATGCCGTATGTTTTAAATTGCTCAATATACCTATCTACGATAACACCATTGGTAGTGATGGCCAGTTCAACAGGAAGCGATGCTAGTTGTTCCATAATTAAGGAAACATCTTTGCGGACCAAGGGCTCTCCACCAGTAAGTCTAATTTTAGTCACACCATTTGCTACAAACTTTTGGGCAATTGTATAGATTTCTTCATAGGTCATAATATGTGATTTGGGCGACAGCGCTATACCATCTGCAGGCATACAGTAGGTACAACGTAAGTTGCAACGCTCTGTTAATGAAATACGCAGATAGTTGTGTTCTCTACCAAAAGAATCTGTAAGTATGCTGTTCCCTTTTTTCATATTAATCGTGTCGAGCACTTTTTAAAATTCTGAAAACGTGTAGTAATGAAGGAAAAATTGCATCCATTGATTCTTTAGCGCCATTAGTTGAACCTGGTAAAGCTAGGACTAAAGCATTTTTAATCGTTCCGGCAACACTTCTAGAAAGCATTGCATACGGCATACGGTCTTGACCATATTTACGTATCGCTTCTTCTATGCCCGGAATTTTCCTGTCCAGCAGTGGTTGTAATGCTTCTGGTGTGACATCCCGTTGCGATAATCCTGTTCCTCCAGTATAGATTATTAAATCTGCACCTTGCGCTTGGTAATACTTAGCTTTTTCTTGTATGATATCCTTCTCGTCTGGAATAATGACATAATCTTGAATAGCTACATCGCAAGCTTCTAACTTGGCAATTATTGCTTTACCAGCTTTATCTTCTTTTTTACCTTCAGAGATTGAATCAGAGCAGACAATAACAGCCGCTTTTAAATCACGTTTAAACTTGTCTATATAACTCGATTTACCACCTTTTTTCTCTAGTAATTTTATGTTGTGAATCTCGATGCCTTTATCAATAGGCTTCAACATATCGTACATATTCAAAGCAACTACACTCGCACCGTGCATCGCTTCAACCTCTACGCCAGTCTTATAAATGGTTTTCACGGTAATCAGTACTTGAATTTCAAGCCCTTTTATATGGTAGTCTATACCTGTATATTCTATGGGTAATGGATGACAATCGGGAAGCAACTCAGGTGTTTTTTTAACGCCTAATAATCCTGCCGCTTTACTCATTGCAAATACATCACCTTTGGGTACTGTTTTATTTTGAATAGCGTCTATGGTCTCTTGACTACTCACTTTTACTATGGCCTGAGCCGTAGCGGTGCGCAACGTATTATTTTTATGTGTAATATCTACCATCTTATTAGCTGTTTACTTTCCATTGATGAGACGCATCTTCAAAAATTTCTTTACCAAAAACAGGTGCGTCTGCTTTAATGGCTTCCACCACATATTCTAGTGCTTTAAATACTTCTTTACGTCTAGGTGACGACACAAATACAAAAAGACATATCTCGCCAGTTTTTACTTCTCCTAGACTGTGATAGATATGCATACAGGTAAGATTGAATTTGTCAAACGTAGCTTCTCGTATGTCGTGGAATTTCTTATTTGCCATTTCTTCATAAGCACTATATTCTATAGCGCATACCGCTTTTCCATCTACTTTGTCAGCACGTACTTGTCCTAAGAAAATATTGTGGGCTCCTATGTCCGTTTTTGACTGATGTTTGGCAATAGAGTTTGCTATAAAATCTGAAGATATAGCACCTTCTTTAAATACATTTTTATAAGGTTCACTCATTTTATATTGTTTTTAATTCCGCTTTCGCGAAAGCGTTTACACCATACTTCAAACTGTAACAATTCAAAATATGATGTTGTTTTAATATAGATACTGCTTGTTTACTGCGCATACCAGATTTACAGAAAGCAATGATTTTTTTATGTGTAGGAATGCTCTCAATGTTTTCTTCAAGGCTTGCCAGAGGAATCTCAATAACATTCTCTAATGAAATACGAGGTTGTTCTGTATACTCGCGCACATCAATAAATAGGACATCTTCTTCTGCTATAGCTTTCAGTTCTATTTCAGGAATGTCAGTACTACAGAAAAAAGAACTATCTAATACCTCAAATTGTTTTCCTCTCGCTTTTACTATTTCAATTTCTAATTCATTACGATGAAAACGTAGCGTGTTGGATTGATTGGTAAGTGCGTTAAAGCAGTACATTTTCCCTGAAAGTGTGTCGCCTATATCCAAAACTAATTTAAGTACTTCGTTAGCTTGTAAAGTTCCAATGATACCTGGAAGCACTCCTAATACGCCTACTTCAGAACAATTAGGCATTGTGCCTTTTTCTGGTGGATTAGGAAATACACAACGATAACTCGGTCCATTATTATGGTTAAAAACCGTTACTTGTCCTTCGAACTTGTAAATCGCACCATACACTAAAGGCTTATTTAGAACGATGGCAGCATCATTAATGAGATACCGTGAGGCAAAATTATCTGTCGCATCTACGATAATATCGTAGGCTTCAAAAATAGATACCACATTCTCTGGGCTTAACTTTTCGGTATATGGATGTATGGCAATCGTAGGATTGAGGTTTGATAATACTTCCTTGGCTACTGCTGCTTTGTTTCTACCTAAAGACGTATTGCCGAAGAGAATCTGACGTTGCAGGTTAGATTCTTCCACCATATCAAAATCTACGACACCAATCGTACCAATACCAGCTGCCGCTAGGTATTGAAGTACAGGACAACCTAATCCACCAGCACCCACAACGAGTACTTTAGAAGCATTGATTTTTTCCTGACCTTCACGACCTATTTCTTGTAAACTTATATGTCTGCTATATCTACTCATACCTATAGTATTCAACCACCTGCAAATGGTGGTAAGACTGCTATTTCCTGTCCTGTTAATTTGGTTTCTAAAGCAACCAATTCTTGATTTTGAGCAATTCTAAAATCCTTGTTTTTAAAATCTGGGTATTTATCTAACAATACCTTTTGCAAATCTGCAACGGTTTGTATTTCACTCTCTACTTTTTCAGAATCGCAACCAGTAATCTCGGCAAGCATTCCGAAGTATTTGATATCAATTTGCATTTTCTATATTTTTTAAGTCCGTTGGACTATTAATATTTTTCACACTTTCTGTTTCATTTTCATCTAACAGCACATAATTTATACTGGGTAGATGGTCAAGCAAGCGCATCATCCTTCGTTCGCCCTTGTCGAGTAATGACTTACATACGTGATAGCAGTTTTTATGATACAGAGCGACTAATGGCATTATCTTATCATCTGCTGAGCATACCACAGCTGCTATGTCATTATTATAATTTGTTAGTAATTTTTCCAAAACACTGCTATTTATAAGTGGCACATCGCAGCTTAGAACGAGATTGAATTCTGTTTCACTTGCTTTCAAGCCACTGTATAATCCTGATAAAGGTCCAGCGTCTGGATAGATGTCTTGCACACGTTTATAACTTAGTATATCATAGTGCGTATGGTCGCTCACAACAATTAGTTTACTTACTACTGGTTTAAGAGCTATAATGCTGTGTTGTATAAATGGTCTGCCTTTCCAAAGTAGAAAGCCTTTATCTGTACCCATTCGGGAACTTTTTCCTCCCGCTAGTATAATTCCGGTTATGTCCTTTTTATGTATCATTATACCAGAATTAATTTTGCCGAAGCGGCGCATAATACAATAACCAGCATATAACGCACACCTTTATTTGTCATCTTTTTGCTGCCATAATAACTACCTAGAAAACCACCTACGACGGCAAGAGCTACCATTAAAAAAGACTGACTATTTAATGTGATTCCATTACTAAATTGACCTGCCAGACCAGCTGCCGAGTTTACCCAAATAAATAAGGCCGAAACCGCTGCGGCTTCTTTCATTTTACCCCAATGCAACAATAAAATAACAGGACTTAAAATGATTCCACCACCTATACCGATGAGGCCAGAAAAGAATCCTATCACAGCTCCTACGAGCAATCCTTGCCATAATTTTACCTTGCGAATATCCTCACTTTCCCTGCCAAATACATTGAGCATTTTTAATATGGCAAAGATGAGTAGTACACCAAGTATGATTTTATAAACACCAATTTCTACCTCAATAGTTCCTCCTATGAATGCCATAGGTATGGACGCTAGAGCAAAACTTAAAAAGAGTTTTTTGTTGAAATACCCTTCTTTATAATAGAAATAAAACGCAGTTCCTGCTACAAACAGATTTAAAAGAAGAGCCGTAGGTTTCATCGTTTCTGGTGCAATAGAAAACAAAGACATCAGTGCTAAATAACCACTAGCGCCACCGTGTCCTACACCAGCGTACAAGAATGCAATAACTGGCAATATGCCTAGAAAAACCCAATAATATGGAACTTCTAACATCATATATTATCTAATGTTTTAAGTTGCTCATCTAAAAAAGTCCAGCAATTTTCATTGATGGTTTCAAACGCAGTTATTAATTTCTTTCCATAAGGTGTAATAATAGTGCCGCCTCCTTGCTGTCCACCTATTTTTTTTGTCACAACGGCCTCTTTAGCAGATTTGTTTACCGCATCCATAAGTGTCCACGCTTTTTTGTAAGACATTCCTATAGATTTTGCTGCTTTAGATAACGAGCCTTCTGTATCTATCGCTTTCAACAACTTTATTCTTCCTTCACCCACTAAGACATTATCTCCTTCTTCAATCCAGATTCTACTTTTAATTTTGTAATCACTCATAGTCAAAAGTTTATTTATTTGGTAACAGAATTGCTTTTACATTTTCACCTTTTTGTATTTGTGTACTATTCTCTGGTATTAATACTAGTGCATTTGCATTACCAAAAGCTCTAATCATAGCAGAACTTTGTCCTTCTAGAATTTCGACTCCATCCTCTTCGATTTTTGCTTTTAAAAATTGAGCACGATTTCCTTGTACTGTGTAATTAGATATCATAGGAATCACAATACGCTGTAGATTTGTCGTTGTCGCTCCTTCACTCTTTTTTAAAAGCGGGTATACGTAAATATAGAAACAACTTAGCGCTGCAGCAGGATTACCTGGAAGTCCAAATATGGAGACATTTTCTTTTTTACCAAAGAACAATGGCTTACCTGGCTTTTGCTTTACCTTATAAAAAATCTCTTCAACCTCAATAGCTTTCAAAGCTTTACTTACAAAATCATAATCGCCTACAGATACACCTCCTGTTACAATAACAACATCGTGATTTTTAATGGCTTCTGATAATGATTTTTTAGTGGTCTCATAGTTGTCCTTTACTTTTATAAGTGATGAATTTTTATATCCTAATTCATTTAAAACGGCAGTGAGCATAACGCCATTAGATTCATATATTTCTCCAAAGGCTAACGATTTGCCTGGCGATACTAATTCATTTCCTGTAACAATTACTGCTATCGATGGCTTTTGATAAACACTAATTTTTGTAACACCTAGACTAGCCAGAAACCCAATATGTGAACCTTTAATCACCGTGCCTTTTACTAATGCTATATCACCTTCTTTTATTTGCTCTCCTCTGGGTCTGATATTTATGTTGTCCTGAATTTCTCCGTCAATATTGATGAGACTATCATCTTGAGTAACTTTTTCCTGCATTACAACTGCATTTGCAGTGTCAGGCACAGGAGCACCGGTAAATATTCGTACCGCCTCACCAACTTTCAATAGTAGATTATTATTATCTCCAGCTTTTACTTCGCCTACAACACTGTAAGTGGAATGATTAGCCTTATTTATAGCATAGCCATCCATCGCAGATTGCCTAAATGGTGGCATATCAATTTCGGAAGTTACATCCAGCGCTAAAACATAATCTAAAGCGTTCTCAATTTTGAACTCTACAATTTTAGTAATCGTTGAGCTATGCAATAAAACTAGTTCTTGAGCTGTCTTTATATCTATCATACACTGAAAACATTTTCTAGTTTTAGGCTTGCAAATGATTCACATTGTAGAAGTGTTTCCTTAACATCATCTATGGTAGTTCTAGGATTTATAAGACACATTCTTAACACAACCTGCCCATTTAAAATAGTTGTTGCAAGTATAGCTTCTCTTGATTCGGTCACCTTAGAAGCAATATGTTGATTCAACTCATCAATTTCTTTCTCTGATAACTCCAAGGAAATGGGGTTATATCTAAAATTAATTATAGCAAGAGATGCAGATGAGATAACCTCCCATCGAGAGCTTTCTCTCAATAATCTCTCAACAATTTCGGCTAGTTCAATGTTGTAAGTTATCGCTTTCGCAAAAGCGTCTAAACCAAAAGTTTTAATAGACATAAAAAGTTTCAATGCCCTAAACCTACGGGTAAGCTGCATTCCCATATCATAAAAGTTAATCTCTGACTCATTGCCTTCAATATCTCTTAAATATTCTGGTTTTTCTATAAATGTATTTTTCAACCAGCTGTGGTCACGTACTAATAAACAGCCCATTTCATAGGGTTGATAAAACCATTTATGAGGGTCTACGGTAATAGAATCTGCCTTTTGAATTCCTTTTAAAAGCTTTTTACCTTGTTGAGATAAGATAGCCGCACCGCCATAGGCAGCATCTATGTGAAACCAAATTTTTTCCTCTTTACAAATAATTGCAATTTCTTGCAAAGGGTCTACAGTTCCAGTATTTGTAGTTCCTGCCGAGGCAATAACACAAAATGGCACATACCCTTCGAGACGGTCTCTTGCAATGGCATTCTTTAGTTTATTAACTGAAAATCTATACTCTGAATCTGTTGGAATAATCCTAATTTGCTCTTTTTTTAACCCCATTATTCTAATGGCTTTCACATTAGAGGAATGGGCTTGGTCTGAAAGATATATTCTAGCTTTCGAGAAGTCTTCACCACACATTTTATTTCGAGCTGTTACCAAAGCAGTAAGATTTGCGACCGAACCTCCACTGGTAAAAAGACCACCTCCTTTTTTAGGAGGTAACCCAAACATTTTAAGGAGCCAATTTATGGTTACAATTTCCAATTCTGAAGCAGCTGGAGATGCATTCCAACCTCCAGAAAAAGTATTAAATCCAGTAGCCAGAGTATCCGCCATTACGCTCACGTAATTACTAGGTCCTGGCACAAAGGCATAAGATTTAGGATGTGTTACCAAATTAGTATTTGTAAAGACATTTTTAACCACAAAATCTAGAACGTCATTTACTTGGGTTGCTCCTTGAGGTGCTTCTTCTAAAAAAAGAAAATCCATCTCCTTGCGAGTTCCCAATGCTACTGGTTTTTTTTGTGGCAATTCATTAAAATGGGTTACCAGAGTATCAACAACGCGATATCCTAAGTCTCTCATTTCTGTCTCAGTTAAATTTAAATCCTTTACCATCTTAATATTAATTTGAAAGATATGAATTCGTTATATCCTCACAAATATAGCGTTAAGTATTTTTTGTTTAAGGTGACTTTTGTCATCGTTTTAATTTGACTACCTGTATATTTTTACTACTTTGTTAAAAATTGTTAAAATCTCAATGAAGAGATTACTACTTTAACAGTACAAATTATAAAATCTGATGCCAGTAAAAAGCTATATAGCCCACGCTATGACAGGGAAGAAGGAAGAATTAATGCAAGCTTTATTAAGTTTTGAACAATGTGAGGTTATACCCGCTGAGAACCAAGATGTAGTAGCACTGGTGACCGATACTCCTAATGATATGGAAGAAGAAATACTTAAACAAAAAATAGAAGCCATTCAAAGCTTAAAGCTCTTGTCTTTAGTTTCTGGTTTTAATACTCCACAAAATTAATATGTCTATGTACGAATCTATAAACGGTAGAAGAACTTTTATCAAAAAAATGGCAATGCTATCTGCTATGACTGCCGCTGCTTCAATGTTTCCTGGAATTGTTTTTGCCAGCGAGCAGGAAAAAGGTATTGAAGACAATGGTAATCTAGACTGGAAAAAAGGGCCTTGTCGTTTTTGCGGTGTAGGTTGCGGTATCCTCGTAGGTACTGAAAATGGAAAAGCAGTTGCTGTAAAGGGAGACCCCAATTCTTCTGTAAATAAAGGTTTACTGTGCGTAAAGGGATATCACCAGATTATGTGTATTCAATCTAAAGATAGGCTAGAGCACGCATTGGTAAAGAAAAATGGACGTTACGTTAAAACACCCCTTAATGAAGCACTAGATATCGTTGCAAATAAAATGAAGAGTACTATTGACACACACGGTAAAGATTCCGTTGCAATGTATACTTCTGGTCAATCTACCATTCCCGAAGGTTATGTTGCTTCTAAATTGATGAAAGGTGCAATAGGTACTAACAACCTAGATTGTAATGCACGTTTATGTATGGCAAGTGCGGTTGCAGGATTTTTGACAACTTTTGGCGCAGATGAGCCTATGGGATGTTATGAAGACATAGACCACGCAGATTACTTTGTGACTTGGGGGAATAATATGGCAGAAATGCACCCTGTATTGTTCTCAAGGATGTTAGAACAAAAATCTTTACGCGGTGCAAAAATTATTGATTTTGCTACAAGAACGACGCGTTCTAGTACCGCATCAGACCGTTCTATCTTATTTGAGCCACAAACAGATTTAGCCGTTGCGAACGCCATTTGTTACGAGATTATTAAGAATGGTTGGATGAACAAGTCTTTTGTAGAGAAGCATTGTAACTTCAGTAAAGGAATTACGAATATGGGTTATGGTCTTGAAGACAATTATAAGTTTACTGACAAACCAGAAAAAATTGATTTCGAGGCATACAAAGAATTTCTAAAAGATTACAGTCCTGAGAAAGTTTCTAAATACTCTAAAGTATCTGTAAAGGATATCAAATATTTGGCAGCTATTTATGGAGACCCCAATAAAAAAGTAGTTTCTTTTTGGTGTATGGGTGTCAATCAGCATACCCGCGGTACTTGGATGAATAATCTTATTTATAATATGCACCTACTTACGGGAAAAATATCGCAACCAGGTAATGGCCCTTTTTCATTAACTGGACAACCATCTGCTTGTGGTACTGCTCGTGAAGTGGGAACATTTACGCACAAGCTACCTAAAGGCGTTGTGATGAATGAAAAGCATAGAAAACTAGCAGCTAAAATCTGGAAAGTGCCTTACGAACGTATTCCATCTAAGCCTACCTATCACGCTACAGAAATGTTTAGAGCCGTAGATAGAGGTGATATCAAGTTTATTTGGACTCAAGCTACTAACCCGCTGGTATCATTACCAAAAACTGGTCGTTACCGTCCAGCAATGGAAAAAGAATCGTGTTTTGTCGTTGTTTCAGATGTATTCCCTACACCTACATCAGATGTTGCAGATGTTATACTTCCAGCAGCTTGGCACATAGAGAAAAGTGGATTGTATGGAAATTCTGAGCGCAGAACCCAGCATTGGAACAAGATGGTGGAAGCCCCAGGAGAAGCTACAGAAGACGCTTGGATGTTCATTGAGGTCGCTAAACGAATGGGTTACGGCGATTTATTTCCTTATAGCAAAGAGAATCACGTTGAAGAAATATATAACGAGTACAAACAGTTTCACGAGGGAGCCAAACACGGTATGGCACCACTTGAGGTACTAAAAAAAGAGTCTGGAGTCATTTGGCCTTATGTTAATGGAAAGTCTACGCAATGGCGATTTAATTCTAAGTACGACCCAGCTTGCGATAATGGTGAAGCCTTTCATTTTTATGGGAAACCTGATGGGAAAGCTGTTATATGGCAACGCCCATTTGAAGAAGCACCAGAAAAACCAGACAATGAGTATCCATTTTGGTTAAACACGGGACGTGTAGTAGAACATTGGCATACCGGTTCTATGACGCGAAGAATACCAGTATTACATCAAGCAATGCCTAATGCATATGTAGAATTTCATCCAGATGATGCAAAAAAATTAGGTATTAGAAATGGAGAAAGTATTAAAGTAAGTTCCCGTAGAGGTTCTTGTGTATTACCTGCATCCATAAACGAAAGAGGTTTACCAACAATAGGTCAAGTGTTTGTCCCCTTCTTCGATGAGAATATGCTAATTAATGATGTAACTATTGATGCTTTTTGCCCAATTTCTAAAGAGCCAGATTATAAAAAATGTGCGGTTAAAGTTGAAAAAGTATAACCTATGAGAAAGAGACTTGGAATCATATCATTTTTTGTAGTCATCTTTATCGCATTTATAGTGGTATGGAATTATAGCTATCAGCAAGGACTAGAAGAAGCGTATACGCCTGTAATTGAAACACCTACAGGAAATTTTATTCCCTCAGAGCGTGGTGTATTTCTACGATTTGAAAATTCTAATCTAGATTATTCAAATATGCCTGTTGATGAAAATCATCAACGTTCGCTAGATGATTACTATGAAAACAGAGCCTATCCTGGTGCACCACCTAGCATACCACATCCTGTAAAAAAGGAACGCAGTTTAGGTGGAAACACTTGTATTCAGTGTCACCAGAATGGCGGATTTGTAGAAAAATTTAACGCTTATGCACCGGTAACGCCTCACCCAGAAATGGTGAATTGTCGCCAGTGTCACGTTACTAAAAATACCAATACTACTTTCAGAGAGTTCACTTTCGCGAAAGCGGAACCGCCTAAAATAGGAGAAGGCGTAAATAATGCAATGCCGGGAAGCCCGCCTATGATACCACATCAATTACAGATGAGAGAAAGCTGTATTTCCTGTCACGCAGGGCCTAGCGCACCTAAAGAAATACGTGTGTCTCATCCAGAACGTATCAACTGTAGACAATGCCATTTACCTCAAACGAATAAGCCTTTACAACGTATAGATGCAGATGCTTTTCTTAGACAATTTGACAAATTAAATGAAAAATAGAAACCTAACATTTTATCTTCTCACGTTAGTAGCGATGTCGCTTTTATCCTGTAAAAATGAGGGAGAGTATCACTCGATAACAGATAAAATAGAAGCCAAACAAAAACCTTATCACGGCAATCTATCGTCTGAAGAATTGCTTGCAGACACTGATTTAATTACTGTTAAAGAAGGAGAATTCACCTTTTTAATCCCTGAGCGTAAAGGTCAGATAAAATCGTATGCTTGCATTGAATGTCATAGCAAACCGCTTGAGCAAATGAGCAATAGCTCTTTTGATGGAAAACGAGCGCACTGGGACATTAAAATCAATCACGCCTCTATTGAAACGATGGATTGTGCAACGTGCCATAACCCCAAGAATATGAATAATCTCAATAGCTTAACTGGTAAGGATATAGATTTCAATTTAAGCTATAAGTTATGTGCGCAGTGTCACTCAAGTCAATTTGAAGACTGGAAAGGTGGAGCACACGGGAAAAAGGTAGCAGGATGGGCACCACCACGAGCATCTATGACGTGCGTAAACTGTCATAATCCGCACAATCCAAGTTTTGATAAAAGATGGCCAGTACAGTTTAATACTCAGAAGGTCATTGAACGTCAAGAGGGACTAGATGGGGCAGAAGAACATTAATAATATAGGTATGAGCGATAATAAAAAGTGGTACACTCTAGACCTAGGTCTAAATAAAAAGAAAAGCACATCTAGCAGTTGCGGATGTGGAAATTCTCAAGGTAGCTGTACTAGTCAAGCACAACAAACTAAAGAAGAAGAGCTTAGTGCTGACGAGTTTTATGAAAGAGCTGTAAATGCTGCCATAGGTGATGAACGGAAGAAAGATGGTTTTGAGCAGGTATTTGACGTTAAAATGGACAGACGTGATGCGTTTAAAAAATTAACGGCTAGTCTTCTTATAGGAGCTGGCGCTGTGAGTTCTTGTACTAGTATAACAAAAGACAGCGACAGTAAAGAAAAAGCACAAATAGACTGGGAAGAGCAGTTCAAAGGAAATTATAAATTAATGACCGATGATGAAAAGAAAAGTACTGTAGACAGGTTAATGAGGTCTTATGAGCTTAGAACCGGTAAAAACATCAATATGTCTTCTAAAAATGCTGAGGAAGATGTACTATTTGGCTATGCTTTTAACATATCTAAATGTCAAGGGTATATGAACTGTGTGAGTGCTTGCGTTGAAGAGAATAATCAAGACCGTAATTCACAGATGCAGTACATACGCATTCACGAAATGGATGATGGAAAAGGTTTCAATTTTAATGAAGCAGACGATAATTATTACCACGAAGTACCAGCCGAAGGACACTTTTATATGGGAACGCAATGTTTTCATTGCGATAATCCGCCTTGTGTAGATGTTTGTCCAGTACAAGCAACTTGGAAAGAAGAAGACGGTCTGGTAGTGATAGATTATGACTGGTGTGTAGGATGTAGATACTGTATGGCAGCTTGTCCTTATGACGGAAGACGCTTTAATTGGAGTAAACCTGAAGTTCCTGAAAACGAAGTAAATAAGAATCAACATTACTTAGGAAATAGAATGCGTAAGAAGGGAGTAATGGAAAAATGTACATTCTGTGTGCAGCGTTCTCGTAAAGGAAAGAACCCTGCTTGTGTTGAAGCTTGTCCTACAGGTGCTAGAATATTTGGAAATCTATTAGACCCAAAAAGCACAATACGATGGGTGTTAGAAAATAAGAAAGTGTTTAGACTAAAAGAAGATTTAGGTACAGAACCAAAGTTCTGGTACTTTATGGACTAAGGGGTCTAACATATAATATATAAATCAAATAAATCATCATTATAAGACAAGTATAAGAGTCTATACAAGTTGATTTTAAAGAATATACAATGGGTGTATTAAAAGTGTTTAAAAGCCTTGTAATCGATAGCTTAGATACGATTACTAAAGGGTCTAAAAAGTATCATATCTGGATGGGGTTTTTAACCCTAGTGATGCTTATAGGAATGTATTGCTATTCTATTCAGTTAGATGAAGGGTTGAGTGTTACTGGTATGACTGACAGAGTAAGTTGGGGGCTCTATATTTCAAATTTCACATTTTTAGTCGGTGTAGCGGCGGCGGCAGTAATGCTAGTGATGCCGACTTATGTATTAAAAGATATTGATTTTAAGCAAGCTGTATTAATAGGTGAAGGACTTGCTGTCGCAGCACTTATAATGTGTCTTGCATTTGTAGTGGCTGATATGGGTGGACCATCTGTCTTATGGCATATGATTCCAGGCATAGGGGTTTTTAACTTCCCTGCTTCTATGCTCACTTGGGATGTTATCGTTTTAAATGGATATCTTTTTATAAATATTACAATTCCACTCTACATTCTTTTTAGACATTATCAAGGTAAGGAAGCAAAGAAAAAGGTATATGTTCCTGGTGCGGTTTTATCGGTCTTTTGGGCCGTTGGAATTCACTTAGTTACAGCATTTTTATATCAAGGACTACAAGCACGCCCCTTCTGGAACAACGCTTTACTAGGACCTCGCTTTTTAGCATCAGCATTTGCTGCTGGACCTGCATTAATCATTTTGGTTTTAGCGGTCATTAGGTCATTTACAGCATTTAAAATCCCCGACAAAACCATTAAGAAGATTGCAATGATTGTTACCGTTGCAGCACAGATTAACTTAATAATGCTTGTGTCTGAGTTATTTAAAGAGTTTTATGCACCTACACATCACAGCGAAAGTGCTTACTATTTATTCTTTGGGCTTCACGGCAAGGATGCATTACTACCTTGGATATGGACAGCCATACCTATGAACGTGATTGCAACAATTATACTGACCTTTGGTAAATTTAGAAATAAGCTTAAAGTGCTTTACTTCTGTTGTTTCCTTCTTTTTGTTGCCATATGGATAGAAAAAGGCTTTGGACTTATCGTACCTGGATTTATTCCTGGTCCTTACGGTAAAATAGCAGAATATCTACCAACAGGTATTGAAATTGGAGTTACTTTAGGTATTTGGGCATTAGGTGCATTTGTCTTTACTATTCTAGCAAAAACTGCCATTGGTATAGAGTTAGGAGAATTGAGATACAAACCCAAATAAGATTCTTAAGAAAAATAGCTAAGAGAATATCCTATTACTAATTAAAATGCCTTCAAGTATCGATAAAGCTTGAAGGCATTTCTTTGTTGTTAATTGTCTTCTAAAAAATAAGATTGTCTTGTGAGTTTCACCAAATCGTCTATAATTGCTTCTCCTTTATCTTGGTTATACCATATTTGAAGAAAACTTTTGAAGGAGGCATCAATTCCTCCATTTTGGTTTTTATAAGCCTCAACCATTTTTGTAGCCATTTCAGACCTTGGCCCCCAAGTATTAAGAACATTGCTATGATTATCAAGAATAATCAACTTTGGAATGGAGCGTGTTCCGTTAGTCAAAAATAGATTCATCAATTCTGGATGGTCATCTCGTAACACTACTTTTAAATTTAGATTACTATTTGTCTCGCAAATCTTATTTAAAATAGGAATTGTTTGTGCGCCATCTGCACACCAACTCTCTAGTATCACGAGCCAAGTTTGCTTTTCTTTAATACTCTGAAAATCGCTTATAGCATCTCTTGGAATTTTTATTGTTTTATCCAGTCTTCGCATTCTACTGGCATTTAGTTTTGTAAATTCAATGTGCTGTTCGGTTTGCTCTGGTCCCGTTGATTTCTCGTCAGCTACTAATTGTTTTATTAATTCTGAGTAGCCCTTATAGTTGTATGCTTCTAGCAGGCTTTCTTTAATTATTAGGTTTTTCATATTGTTTAAAATAAATCGTTTTGCAAGTGCTCTGACTTTTCAATATAATCCATACTAAAAAAGCCGCCTCTATTTTCTTTGCGTTCTATAGATTGATTAATTATTAAGTGCGCCACATTTATCATATTCCTAAGCTCACATAACTCTGTGTTTAACTTTGAGTTTTTATAGTAGGTTTCGATTTCCTCATATAATAGTTGGAGCTGTTTAAAAGCTTCATCTAAACGGTTATTACTCCTAACGATTCCCGCATAGTCTCTCATTAAGTTCTGTAATTCTTGCGTTTTTTTGCTGATAAAAACTGCATTACTATGGCTTATTCCTCTATCGTCCCAGTCCGGTATATTCATCGATGGTAATGCTGTAGGATGTGTACTTATATATCTAAAAATGGTATTTGCATACACCAAAGCTTCCAGTAATGAATTTGAAGCTAACCTGTTTGCTCCGTGCAACCCAGTTCTTGAACATTCACCACAGGCGAATAAATTCTTAATAGAGGTTCTTCCATTTTTATCTACATCGATTCCTCCGCATAAATAGTGTGATGCTGGCACTACTGGAATGTAATCTATTTCAATATCTATATTTCTTGCAAGGCATTCTTTATAAATGTTAGGAAATTGCTCCTTGACAGTCTCTATAGCTAGATGGGTGCAGTCTAAATAGACGCAAAGTTCTCCACTATTTTTTAATTCATTATCTATTCCTCTTGCGACAATGTCTCTAGAAGCAAGTTCGCCACGGGCGTCATAATCTAGCATAAACCTGCGACCTTTTTTATTTCTTAAATATGCTCCAGCACCTCTTACAGCTTCAGAAATAAGAAACGATTGCCCAACCATTTTGTCATAAAACACCGTAGGATGAAACTGAATAAATTCCATATCTGCGATATAAGCTTTTGCTCGATATGCCATTGCAATACCGTCACCTGTCGCAATATCGGGGTTTGTGGTATGTCCATATACTCTACCTATTCCTCCTGTGGCTAATAACGTTGCACGAGCTTTAATGGTTTCAATAATTCCTGTATTTTGATTCATTATATAAGCTCCGTAGCAAATAATGCTATTATAGTCATCAATTTTTAAATGGTGCTCTGTAATTAAATCAATGGCAAAGTGGTGTTTATAAATGGTTACGTTTGATAACCCCTGAATGTGGTTTAACAAAGTAGTTTCAATTTCATAACCAGTAATATCCTTGTGATGTGCAATACGGTTTTCCGAATGACCGCCTTCTTTACCTAGGTTTAAAGTTCCCAATGCGTCTTTATCAAAACTAGCTCCCCAACTTTGTAATTCTTTAAATCGTCTCGGGCCTTCTTCAACAACCATTTTTACAACCTCCTCATTACATAATCCATCACCAGCAATAAGCGTATCATTACTATGTTTTTTAAAAGAATCCTCTTTAAAATCTAAAACTACAGCTACTCCACCTTGTGCATATTTGGTATTGGATTCATCTGCAGTAGCCTTTGTAACGACGCTAACAGTTCTGTCTTCAAATTTTGAAGCAATTTTTGCAGCAAAAGTTAACCCTGCTATTCCAGAACCAATAACTAAATAGTCTGTCGTAATCATACTTGAGGTGTTGACAGTTGTAACATTCGCTCTATGGGCTGTAAAGCCTTCGCTCTTATGTTTTCAGGAACGATTATTTCTGGATTTTCATTATTGAGACAATCGTATAGTTTTTGAAGTGTGTTTACTTTCATAAACGCACATTCACTACACGCGCAAGTATTGTCTTCCTGAATGGGTGCAGGGATGAGTTGTGCATTAGGCACTTCTTTTTTCATCTCGTGCAATATTCCTGCTTCAGTAGCGACAATAAATTTAGTATCTGGGTGCTCCTTTACATAGTTTATCATTCCCGCGGTAGAACCTATGTAACTCGCTGTTTTTAAAATATGCTCTTCAGACTCAGGGTGAGCTATAATTACAGCACCTGGATTTTTCTGATAGAGGTCCAATAATTTATCGATACAAAATGCTTCGTGAACCACACAACTACCGTCCCACAAAAGCATCTTTCGCCCTGTTTGTTTTATGATATACTTACCTAAATTTTTATCTGGAGCAAAAATGATAGGTTTGCCTTTTGGAACAGAGTTTACCATTTTTAAGGCGTTAGAAGAGGTACAGACTAAATCGCTCATCGTTTTAATCTCTGCTGAGCAATTAATGTATGTGATAACGACGTGATTGGGATGAGCTGCTACAAAATCTCCAAATGTATCAGGAGGACAAGAATCTGCTAAAGAGCATCCAGCGTTTAAATCTGGTAAAACCACTTTCTTTGTAGGATTGAGAATTTTTGCAGTTTCTGCCATAAAATGCACGCCCGCAAAAACAATAATATCGGCATCTGTCGTTGCAGCCTTCTGTGAAAGTCCAAAACTATCTCCTACATAGTCTGCGATTTCTTGTATCTCTGGGCGTTGATAATAATGCGCCAAAATGACTGCATTCTTTTTCGCTTTAAGCTTTAAAATTTTATTTTTTAAGTCCACATCCATTCTATTCTTGTAAAATTGAAAAATAGAACTCTAGAATTACACAAACGATGACAAATATCATTATAAAGGATAAAAACATCTTTTTATTATCTTTAACCTTTTAATTATAGACAATATGTTATCAAACGCTTCTAAATATGCGATAAGGGCTATGCTATATTTAGCTCAAAATAGCAGCCCAGAGAACAAAATAGGTGCTAAGTCGATTGCTAAAGAATTAGAGACTCCGTCGCCTTTTTTGGCTAAACTTTTACGACAGCTAGCGTCAAATATGATTATATCCTCAACTAAAGGTCCTACTGGTGGGTTTTATCTTTCTGATGACAATAGAGAAAATTACCTATGGGATGTTGTTGAATGTATAGATGGAGGTCACAAGTTTGAGCAATGCTTTCTAGGTTTATCAAAATGTAATGGAGATAATCCTTGCCCTGTTCATCATATTGTTGCTCCCTTTAAGGAAAATTTACTGAAGAAGTTTAAAGGTAAAACTATAAATGACTTGATAGAAGAAATGGAAAGTGACAACACCCTTATTTCATTAAAAGGATTAGATATTTGATACAAACTAGAGCATAAAAAATTAGCCTTAATGACGTATAAGTTGCATCATTCTTTTCAGTACAGGTATGGCAATAAAATAGATGGCCATTAATAGTCCAAGACCTGAAACAGTAAGTAG
The DNA here is from genome assembly GCF_900129745.1 of Winogradskyella jejuensis. Taxonomy (GTDB): domain Bacteria; phylum Bacteroidota; class Bacteroidia; order Flavobacteriales; family Flavobacteriaceae; genus Winogradskyella; species Winogradskyella jejuensis. Next base: position 433,592 of record NZ_FQWS01000001.1, read on the forward strand.
TATATAAACAACATACTGGGCATCTTGCATTTCTGAGAAAGATGAATTATCTGAAAAATGAATCCAGTGACTTCTTTTAATTCCGGCTGCGAGTAATGAAACTACGAATACTATCAATGCTCCATTGAAGAGCTTAATGCTCACTTTTTGTAAAACAGTCGTCTCTTGATATTTCTTATTAAGTGTACCAACAATATAATAAATGGAAGAAAATAATATTGTTGTATTTATGCCAATGGTAGTGCCCATTGAATGCGCAACCGTTATATGTGTACCGTGTGTATAATAGTTTATTGCAGGAATTGAAATCAATAGTGCTAAAACTAGATTAGCAAATATCCAGAAGTCTGCTGTCTTCATTAGCTTTATTGCCATTGAGTGTTTTTGAAAATTAGGAATAGGTAATCCACGTCTCCAATCATAAATAATTGAAGCTAGAACAATCCACTCTGACATACTAACTATGTAAGCAACATATCGAATCCAAGGTTGTGTGGGTAAAAAGTATGTATGATGTGCCCAACCAAACATAAGATTAGTAAGCCCAAGGAAGTAAAAGAAAAATGCTTTATTGCTTCGACCCATTTGTTCATCTCCTTTAATCTTCGTCATCACATAAATTGATATGCCATAGACCAGCATATTCCAAGAACCCGTAAAAGAACCGTACGATTTCCATTGTACCGCCATATCCTTTGTGAAGTTCATTCTAAATTCTTCGATAAGCCAAAAATGAGCTTCTGATAAATGATAAATCATAAAAACAATACCTGTTCCCCACATCCAATAATAGACTGGCCAGTTTGAAATACTACTCCATAGTGTTTTAAATAAGTTGATGCCAAACAAAAGCCAACCAAATAATATTGGAATAATCAAAAAAGGAGTGAAAGCTAGATATTCTCTCCCATCCATATTACCCAGTACATACGAAAAATAGAGTGATATGCCAGTTAATAGATAAAGAGTAAAATGTGTTTTCAATAGTTTAACAGAGTAGAATTTCAAATTATTTAGGTAGAAATATATACTACCAATAGCGCCGAGAATAATCCAAGATATTCCAGAGGTGACGTGCAGCGGACGAAGCTTGATAAATGGAAGAGCATTTTTCAAAAACTCTGGATAGATATACTGTAAAGAAGCAACAAGTCCAAAAATAACGCCTAATAACAACGAACCCAATGCAAGTATTATAAAGTATAATGGATATTTACTATTCATCTTTATACTTAATTTTTACCCAGCCAGTAGCTTCTATTACGGATTCTTTATTTGGATAAACCCCAGATTGGTCTATTGCTTTTAGATATTCTATAATTGCTTCCTTTTCGGAGTTTGAAAAGTTATAGACAGGCATACTCTGAACCCCACTATTTAAAAAGGTGCTGATATAATCGGGACCTTTATTAGGGTTTGAGTATATGTTGGTAAGGTCTGGTCCTAAATAACCTCCTAATCCATAAATTTGATGGCAAGACCAGCAATTGTTACGCTGCCATAAATTTTGCCCAGTAATTGCTTTGGGGGATAAGGCGATAGATGGAGTATAGGAATGTGAACTATAAATCAATCGATTGTAGATTACTAGAATTACAATAAGGGATGACAGTACAATCAGCTTAATTTGAGTACCTCTATTTACAGACCAGACCAACACAACAAAGCTACCAATTACAATTCTTCATATATTGCCTTCACTAGTGGTTGCGCCTCTATCTTTTGAAGCAGGCTTACTCTGTGAGTATTTAAAGAAGTATTTTTTGTTTCTGTATGATAATGTCTTAGATGATGTTCCTTTTGTCGCCCAGAACTAAAATTTGATACGCGTTTTAAATACCCTATAACACGCGTTGCGTGGTCAATATTAGTAGACTCACATTCTTTGCATCTAAATACTGTACTTTTATCGATGTGGTCACAATCATTACAAATCGTTATTCTAATATTGAAACAGAAGTAATTACACCCAGCTTTAGCAGTAGCATAAATAAGCTTTATAAATCCTTCTTTATTAGGAGTTTCTTCTAAATTAAGATGTAGTGCAGAACCTCCATCTAAGTATTTTATAGTCTCGCTGCCGTGCAGTACTATTTTGTCCAAAGAGTTTGTGGTTTCATCCTCAACTATATAGAAATAGGAATTATAGCAATCTCTATTGACTATTAATCCGTCTTCCATATCCCATTTAGCATTTTTCACGCCAAGATTTTCTGCGGGAACAAATTCTGTATTAAACATATATCCGTACTCTAGTTTTCCTGCTCTGTTTTCATCATATATTAGCTTTAGGTATTTATTTACAAAGTTTTTATATGTTTTATTGTTTCCGACTGTTACGCCTTGACTCTCTGCTGCTTCTACCATTCCATTAATGCCTATTGTCAGGAATTGCTTTTCCAATGATATGAATCCAGCACTATAGGCTGGCAGTAATCCCGCTTCATAATATTCTTCCATCAATTTCCTAAAAGCCACTTGATATTTGTGAACTTTTTTAACCTCTTCAACAATGTTTGCATTGTTCTGTATAAGCCTATTCATATTTAACGTAATCACATTTATAGAACCTGTGGCCACACCACCAGCACCTAAGGAATAACTGAAGGTGTTATCACTAATTTCATTACGTAATCGACAGCAGGAAGCTAGACTATCTGCATTTTCAGACTGATAGATAAAAAATGAGTTGCCTTCACTTAGCTCTTGTGCACACATTTCTGTGAATTCTAAATCTACTGGTTGCCCATCTTTTGTAAGCATCGCTGCAGTCACTACAGGAAATGTAAGAATGGCTCTAGAACGTTCTTGATTAAACCATTTCATAAAAAACGTCTGTAATTTTTTAACGCTTTTCCATTGAGGTTTGGTCATATCCGGGAAAACAAAATCACCAAACATACTATTGAAGTACGCTTCATCATATAACGAAATATTCCAAAACACAGATTGATAGCCTCTTGCAGCAGCAGGCTGATTTATTGCATAAACGACGTGTTGTAAATGATTTTCAATAAGTTTTTGATTGGTATTTAAATAATCTTCTCCATAATCTACAGATGCAAAATGGTCAAAGTACATTAGAAACTCTACCGTAGCAAGGGCACCTGCGAATTGTGAGCTTATCGCGAAAACGAGATTTACAAACTCACCACAGAAACTTTCAAGATGCTTTGGGGCACGACTTTCGCCACCGAGCTTAGTAAGTCCATCTAGTAAAAAAGGATACATACTTATAGATGTGCAGTACGGCTTAAGAGAAGTCTCGTCGTGAACATAGATTTCGTGAGACTCTATTTGTCGTATATATTCATTGGCGAGCTCTTCTCCATAAAGAGCATTTATTTTCTGTTTTATTAATTCACGATTTACCTGAATATTGACATCTTTGTTTATCTCAGCTTCCATAGTAGCGATATTTTTTGAGGTAACATTAGCGTTAGCGTCTACTTTAGAGCCATCAGCAGCATTTGCTGAGTTAAGATATTGCTTGATGAAATCTATTTTTTTATCAATTTGTTCTTGGGTTAATCGTATCATAGTTTATTGTTTTAGGAATAAGTGGTTCAGTTTTTTATTAGTGGCGACTTCGACAAAAAGTTGGTTGGTGGTAATACTATCAAGACCTCCTTTTTTATAGTCCCAACGACCTGTTTTAAGCCAAGTAAGATGCTTTTTAACTTCTAAGTCAATTGTTTCCTCACCAGTGTAAAGACAAGTTTTATAACCCTGTGCTTGAGCGTATTTCAACTTTGCGATAAGTTCTTTTTTATGCCATTCTCCACCCATAAAAACCACACAAGAAGCAAAGCCGAAATATCTGTAAAGAATTGCTCTGTAAGCACTATTTGTCAATTTTGCACCACTTCCTTCTTTCCAAAGGAAAGGAGAATGACACCCTTTACATCTTAATGGACAGCCTGAAATAGTAAAACATAAACTTATCTCCCCCGGAACTTCTTGTAAAACAACGTGAAAATCGTAACAATGCATAATTTAAGTATTAAAAGACCTTTTAATCTTTTATAAAGATATTTTTTTATCGCACTTATTTTAAAATTATGTTTTGTAGTTATTAAAAGGGTTATTAACAATCCTTAAATACAGGCATAATCGCACAGAATTATATCCTTCTTAAGACGATATTATTTTATAAGATAGCTCTGAGCCACATCAAATCTTTACAGTAAGTACAGGTTTCATAGAATGGTTAGCTACATCTTCACTAATACTTCCGTGTAATAGATGCGATAAGCCTTTTCTTCCGTGAGTAGGAATTGCAATAATATCTGCTGAAGATAAATGTGAATAATTATTGATTCCCTCTTCGATAGAAAAGTCTGCATAACGATTTACCATTTTAATAGCGGCTACTGGGTCTGGATGTTCAGCTTTCTTAAAAAAGGCGAACAACGTTTCATCCATTTGCTTTGTACTTTTAAAAGATTTCCCAGGTAAATTGATATATAAAAAGTCCATTTTAGCATTAAGCATTTTCGCTACAATGGATATACGTTTAAAAGCATCGACACTTTCCTCCTTGAAATCACTGACAAATAAAACATTTTCTGACGAAAAATGAATTCCATTTTTTTTGACTACTAAGAGAGGAACACTTGAGTTTCTCACTACTTTTTCTGTATTACTACCAGTAGTTATTTCGGAAATACCTTTACTACCATTAGAACCCATTATTATCATATCAGCCGAAATCTCTTCAGCCATTGTACTAATACTTTTAAAGTCGATATGATTTTGCAGTACAGGCTCAACTATTATGTTTTCAAGAAAATCCTTATCGAGAAATTCATCAAATCTTTTTGATGTAAGCTTAGAATAGTAAATTCTCTTTGTCATCGTATCTACCGGTTCGTGAGTCAACGAGACATCATCAAACTCCGTCATATGGGTTAAAACTAGTTTAGCCGATATACGTTTTGCAATACTAGCTCCTACGGTGAGCGCTTGTTCCGATTCTTTTGAAAAATCTACAGGAATAAGAATTGTTTTCATTTGAGTAAATTATATAACTCAAAAGTAACTTTTGAGTATGCTATAAAAGATGATATAAATCATCACTCTAAATGGAGCCTTGACCCAAAGAAGAATATTATTAGCATAATTATACCAAATGAATCTAAAACACTATAAATTTTAAGATGTAGAGTGAAAAAAAAACTATTCTGTACTTATTCTGTACTATATGTAAAAAAGAAAGACTTCACATTTCTGTGAAGCCTTGTCTTTACTAGTAGCGGGAACTGGACTCGAACCAGTGACCTTCGGGTTATGAGCCCGACGAGCTACCTACTGCTCTATCCCGCGATATAAATCTAAATTGATTAATCTTAGCTTTTAACTTTCGGTTCATAATGCCGACTCAATCATTTTAGGACTGCAAAGATAATACTTTATTTTACTTTTAAAAGTTTTATCAAAAAAATAACCTTCAAAATTTGTTGAAGGTTATCAAAATTATCTTCTGTTTTTATTCTCTAGTTATCGCCATCAACGAATTCATCTAAAGTTACAAGCTGGCCTTTACGATTTTCATCGTCAATATCAAATGTTTTGATGTTTGGCATCTGCTCTTGAAGCTTTGCAAAGTTACCCGTAAAACTGTTGTTGCCTAACAATAATGTGTTTAGATTATTTAACCGCGCTAAGCTAGAAGGCAAACTACCATAAAAACTATTGTTAGATAAAACCAATTCTTCAAGATTGGCTAAATTACCTATATCACTTAGAAGGTTTCCGAATAATTTATTATCAAAAACACTAAGAACTTTTAGATTCTTTAATTTGGATAAACTGGTTGGTAACTTGCCTGTAAGCTGGTTGCTACTTAAAATTAAGTCTTCTAGATTTGATAAGTTTCCTATAGATTCTGGAATCTCACCAATAAAATCGTTATTGTAAATTTCTAATGATTTAAGATTAACTAGTAAACCAATACTTCTAGGGATAGTTCCTGAAATCCTATTGGAATAAAGTCTTAGAGACTCTAGTTGCTTTAGTTCTGTAATTTCTTGAGGTAACTCACCTCCAATAGCATTAAATGATAAGTCTAGAATTTTTAGATTTTTAAGACTCTTAATACTTTTTGGTAATTCTCCCTTTAAATTATTAAACATCAATTTAATGCCTACAACATTATCGTTCTTGATAGTAACTCCATACCATGAAGATACAGGAGCAGATAAATCCCACTTGTTTTTCCAGTTATCACCATCAGTAGAATTATATAAATCGATGAGAGCGTCCTTTTCTGTTTTTGAAATATTTGCAAATGAAATTGCAGTTACAAAAAGACATGATAAGAAAAAGTAAAACGTTTTCATATTTGGTTGATTTGGGCGAGGGAACCGTTTTAACAACTCAAATATATAAGAAAATCACTTTATTACCGATAAAACAATCTGTTTTTTCGATGAAATGCACGCTATTTAAATAGTTCTTGGGAGAATCCTTACTGTTCTATGCTGTTTGCGTCTACATATTCTACAACAGTTCCGTCAGTAACTGCTGTAACTTGAATTGGATTACAACACACTTCGCAATCTTCTATGTAGGTTTGATGAGTAACAGAAACGTCAATTAGCATTGAAATTTCTTCCCAGCAATACGGACATTGAAAAAAATACTCTTCCACGTTTTTATTGATTATAATTCGACATTAAGTAACTCTCCACTAATCTGAAGCACGATAATCTCAGCCAATTTAGCATCGTACTTCGCTTGATTTTTACTTAAAACAGCATTGAGAAGATTAAGCTGCGCTTGTCTAAACTCGATTGAAGTCACTTGTCCTAATTTGAATTTCTCCTGCGTGCGTTCAAAATTGTTTTTTGCAGTTTTAATATTATCCTCTTGCACTTCGTAGATGCGCAACTTATTCTTATAGTCGTCCCAAGCATTGTTAAAGTTACGCTCGATTTCAATTTTAAGCTGTTCTTTCTGAAGTTTTTGATTTTCGAGGTTTATTCGGGCATTTTTTACTCGGGTAATTGTACCGCCACCGTCGAATAAATTCCAAGTTAGATTAATTCCAGCGGCAACATTAGTGCTTGTATTTTGCAATACAAAAGCCAAAGGGCTATTATTGTTAGACTCATTCCAGCCATAAGTACCAGTAAGACCAATGGTTGGGAGATATCCAGATTTATTGGCCTTGAGTGTAAACTCGTTAATAGCAATATTTTTCTCGTTCTGAATTAACCTTACATTATTTGAATAGAGCTTGTTTAACAAGTCTTCTTTGTTAAGTTGAAATAGAAAATTAACTGTGGTATCGACTTCAAATTGATTTGAAATTTTATTGCCAGTAACTAGGTTTAAATCGCGTTTTAGATTAATTAAATTTTGTCTGGAGTTAATAATACTTATACTATCATTATTGATATCAACCTCGGCATTTAAAACATCTAATTTGGTGTTTTGTCCATAATCAAACTGATACTCACTTCGTGTAAGTCTATCTCTAGAGATTTCGATGGTTTCTTCAAAAGATTTTAAATTTTCACTTTGCCGCGCTACATTATAATACACGGTGAGTAATTGAACCATCGTGTTCTCAATGGTTTCTCTCGCTTGTAGCTCAGACAAATTATATTCTTCTTTTAATCGCTTATAATTATAGTATCTCCCTAATCCATCAAAAAGCGTGTAATTAAGGTTTATCGATGCATTGTAACGTCTTGTCTCTGCGCCTTCTGCAACTCTAGTATCACCGTTTGCCAATTGTCCTTCGGCATTCTGGCGGTCTATATTTCCACCAGCGTTTCCTGTCAACGTTGGTAAGTAACCAGAGTTTAAAATCGCTTTATTATTTTCCGCAACTTCAACATTGTTATTTGCTATTTGAATACCATAGTTGTGTTCTAAAGCCAATTGAACCGCATCCGATGGTTTTACAACTTGTTGTGCGTTAGCAAGGTTAAAAACGAGTAATAATAGTATTATTTGTAATTGTTTCATGTGTTTTATTCTGAACAAATCATTTATACCTTTTCGTAACTAGATGCTTGTTCTATTTTGGGTATTCCTGCTTCAAAATGGCCAAGCTCTTTTTGTTCTTTTATAGCTCTTTCCACTTCTTCTTTAGTCACCTCTTGATTGGTATACAACCACTTTGCATTTAGTTTTATAAAATTTCCGAAGGCTAAAAATATTGGTAAAACGATAAGAGTCAAAACCGTTGCAAATCCTATACCGTAAGCAATAGAAACTGCCATAGGAATTAGGAATTGCGCTTGGCGACTTTCTTCAAAAATTAAAGGCGTAAGACCGGCAACTGTTGTAATAGACGTTAGAAATATAGCTCTAAAACGCGAACGACCTGCTTCGTACAGTGCTGTATCAAAAGACATACCTTCTTTTAGGTTGGTATTGAATTTTGAAATAAGTACTAAGCCGTCATTGACCATTATCCCTATTAAGGCTATAATTCCTAAAAGTGATAATATATTAAGGGGAAAATCGTGAATCCAATGTCCCCAAGCCACCGCAGGTAAACTTAGAGGAATAATTAACAGAAGAATTAAAGGTTGACTATAGCTTCTGAACGTAAAGGCAATAACCACATAAATTAAGACTAAGATAACCAAACCAACAGGTCCCAAAGAGTTTGTTAATTTTAATCGCTCTCTGTTTTGTCCTTCGTAAGATGGTGTTACGGTTGGATATTTAGAAAGAATTTCTGGCATGACTTCATCTTTAATTTCTAACATGATATCTGCTGTGCTTGTTTTCTTAGCATCTTTTACGTCTGCAGTAACCTGAATCTCTCTCCTACCTTCTAAATGATTTATAGCAACGTCGCCACGCTCTATGGTATAATCAGCAATTTCCCTTAACGGAATACGATTGCCTTGAGGCGTTACAATGCGCATATCATCGAGATTATTTATAGAAGACCTACTCTCTCTATTATATCTAACCCATACTCTTATCTCGTCTTGACCTCTTTGGAAGCGTTGCGCCTGAGCACCAAAAAAAGCAGCTCTTACTTGGCTCATTACGGTTCTTAAATCCAAGCCTAATGCATAAGCACTTTCCTTCAATTTTAATCGTATTTCTTTAATACCTGCTGGGTCGTTGTCCGCTACGTCTTTGAGTAATGCATTATTCTCTAGGTAATCTTTAAGTTCTTTTTTTACTGCTTTTAAGTCGGCTATATTATTACCCAAAAGTGAAACAGATACTGGATTACCACCAAAATTTCCGCCGCCACCATAGACCAAACTTTCCACTCCTAAAACTGGACCTACACGCTCGCGTAGTCTGTTAGTCACTAGTTGTGTTGTAATTTCGTTAGGACGCTCTTCACCAGGTAATAAATTGATTTCTAAACGTGCCGTAGAAGAGCCAGGACCAATTGTCTTTATCATGTTCTCTACCAAGTACTTTTCAGAATCTGCTCCAAGATACTCGTCATTAATTTCCTTTGTCACTTCTATTGCCTTCTCTTCGATAAATGAAATAATGCTATCTGTTACGTTTTCGTTGGTTCCGTTCGGCATGTTTAAATCTACAGCCACCCTATCACTTGCTATTTGAGGAAAAAATGAAACTCTAATAATTCCACCACCGATACTAGAAAACGTGAGTATCATAAAAACCACAAAAAAGGAGAAGGTCAAGAACTTGTACTTAAGCGAGAATCTAAGACAAGGACTGTAAAGGTTATCCCTTAGCCAGTTCATTATTCGTTCACCAAACGTGTTAATATAACGTAACTTTGAAAATGCACGTTGAAAAAATCCAGCAATACCAGTTTTTTCCTTTTTACTTTCTGCACGCAAGGCTTTAGAGTGTGCTAAATGTGCCGGTAAAATAATTAATGCTTCAACTAAAGACACCACCAATGTTAAAATAACAACCACAGAAACCTCTCCGAAGAATTCCCCTATTCGCCCATCGAGGAATAGAAATATACCAAATGCTAAAACTGTAGTTAGGATTGCAGAAATTATAGCTGGTAGCACTTCCATTACACCATCTATTGCAGCTTGCTCTGGCGACTTTCCCTTCTCGTAGTGTTGATATATATTTTCGGCAATAACAATGCCATCATCTACCAAAATACCAATAACGATTATCATCCCAAAGAGCGATAATACATTGATGGTTACATTAAAATAACCTGCAAACATAAACATTCCCAAGAATGCTATAGGTAATCCAAAAGCCACCCAAAATGCCAGCCTGGTATTTAAGAATAAGGACAGAAATATGAGTACTAAAATAATCCCTGCAACTGCGTTTTCCGCTAGAAGTTGTGTACGCTGAACTAATGTCGTTGATAAATCTCTTACCACATTAAGTTGTACATTTTCGTACTTCTGATTAAACTCTTCGATATAGGCTTTGGTCTTATCTGCTGAAGAAATTAAATCTTCGGAATTGGTACTTGTAATAGTTACAGATATAGACAGATTATTATCGTAAAAATTAGCGTTTGGCGTTTCCGAAAATTGGTCTCTAACGTTTGCTATATCTTTCAGCTGAATTTTACGACCAGATGGGTCTGATTTTACAATGAGGTTAGATAATTCGTCTGCATAATACGAGCGGTTGTTAGCTCTTATTAAATATTCTTCAGCGTCTGTTTTTATAGTTCCGCCTGTGGTTATAAGACTAGCCTGATTAACCGCTTGTGCTACTTCCGTAAACGTTAGATTATAAGCTAGTAAACTATTCTCGTCTACAGCAATTTCTATTTCTTCTTGTGGGTAGCCCGAAATTGAAATTTGAGATATGCCATCTATACCTCTTAAATCATTTTCGACCTGTCTTCCTATTTGTTTTAAGGTCGCTAGAGGAATGTTACTACCGCTAATAGCAAAGGTAATTGTAGGTCTTAAATTTTCTTGCTTAGCAACGATTAAGGGTTCCATTCCAACAGGAAATGATGGTACACGGTCAACCGCATTTTTCACCTCTAGAAGCATAAAATCGATATCTCTTCCTTTTTCGATTTCTACATTTATCGTTCCGCTATTTTCTCTAGACGTTGAAGTGACACGCTCAACACCATTAAGCCCTTTCAGGTTGTCTTCTATTTTAAGCACTATACCTTCTTCGACTTCTTGTGGAGAAGCACCTGGATAGGTCACATTAATACTTATGTTTTTAGAATCGACTAATGGAAAAAAAGAGGATTTAAGTTTTGAAGCTCCAAAAATTCCGAATATCAAAAAAGCAAAAATCACCACATTTACGGCGACGCTGTGCTTAATAAAATATGTTATCAGCTGTCTCATTCGTTAGTTTTCTGAAGATGCGTTAGTTGAAGCACTTTCAGTAGTAGTTTTATATGGTTTTACAGACATACCCGCGTATGCCCCAGGAACAGGCTTAGACAATATCACTGTTCCGTTAGGCACATCTTTTAGTACTGCTTTTGTATCCGAAAAATAGACAGGATTGACATCAATGATATCTAAAATACTATCTCTAACAACAAAAATTCTATTACCATCTAGCACTAGACTTCTGCTTACCTCAATAGCATTAGCTTCGGACTTCGCATTTAGATTTGCCTCTAAATACATACCTTCTTTTAGGTCGTTACTTTTTACCTCGATATAGGCATTAATCGTTTGTGTTGTGGCATCAATACTTCCATTTACTCTAGAGACTTTTCCGGTGAAAGTTTCTGTTTTTTCAAGATTATTCAAAGCAACAGTTTCTCCAACCTTTAATAGATTGGCATAGCTCTTACCTAGTGCAACTTCCATTTCGTAAACCGTTGGGTCTATATATTCTCCTAGTTTTTGTCCGTTTCTAATTAATGAGCCTTCAGTAACTAAAGCCTCTGTTAATATTCCTGAAAATGGTGCACGAATGTTGAATTTTGATAACCGTTGTTCTAAATTTTTAACCGTGTAGTAATTAGTAACAATACCTCGACCTGTAATAAAATAGTTTTCCTTTTCTGAAGTCATTTCAGGAAGCTTAGGTGTGGTTTTATCTAAATTAAACCCGTTGAGATAGTTTTGCCATTTAGGAAAAACCTCAGGAAAATCAAGCCTTAAATCTGGCATTATAGCCGCAATAGAATTATACAACACACTCTTTGCAGACTGTACGCTAGCATAATACTCTGTAGCATCTACTTTTATTAGCGTTTGTCCTTGTTTGTATTCTTGACCAGGTCGAAATAATTTTCCTGTTGATCTAAAAACACCTTGAACTTCGGAATATAGTTCTACACGTCTTTTAGCTACCAAATTACCATTAGTTGATATAATAATTGGAACCGTGCTATTGACTACTGTATCTGTAAAAACTGTTTTTACAACTTTAGCCGGAACTGGCCTTTGTTTCTTTTTGCTATTAGCAATTTCTTTTCCAATAAAAATGGCACCTATAATAAGAACTACGCCCAAGACGGAAAGGATAATATTACGCATTCGATGGTTATTTAGGTCACAAATTTACCTATAACCAAAGGTGGGCTTCGTTAAAATAATCTTAATTGTTAAAATTGAGTGTATCTATTGACTCTTGTACGTTCTCCCAATCTTCCATAAGTTGGTCCAAGTCTTTCTTTTTAGATTGATATGCATCAAAGAAATCAGGATTAGCAGCTGTTTCGTCATAATTTGTAGCTAATGCCAAATCGTCTTCTTTTATCGCTTTTTCCAAGGCATTAATTTTAGACTCGATATTACTCAACTTGTTGTTTAAAGATTTTAGCTTCTTTTGCTCTTCGTAACTCTGCTTGTTGTCTTTTACTTTTTCAGCTTTAGCAACTACGGTTCGCTTTTCCGCTTCGCGGAGATTTTGCAAATTACGTTGTTCTAGATAGTAATCAATATCTCCTAAATACTGCTTTATTTTCTGGTCTTTAAACTCGTAAATTGTTTGGGTTAATCCTTGCAAAAAATCTCTATCGTGAGATACTAAAATTAATGTCCCTTCAAACTTTTTCAAAGCGTCTTTTAAAACGTTTTTCGATTTGATGTCTAAGTGGTTTGTTGGCTCATCCATAATGAGGACATTCAACGGCTGTAATAATAATTTGGCTAAGGCCAATCGGTTTCGTTCGCCACCAGAAAGCACACGAACATATTTATCTACCTCTTCGCCTCGAAACAAAAACGAACCCAAGATATCTCTTACCTTGGAACGATTTGTCTCGTTTGCAGCATCAATCATCGTATCTAAAACGGTTTTACTTCCGTCTAAATATTCAGCTTGATTTTGGGCAAAATAGCCTATTTGCACATTGTGCCCCAAAGTAAGTTTCCCACTATGCTCAATTTCGCCAACAATAATTTTAGCCAACGTAGATTTACCTTGACCATTCTGACCGACGAAAGCTGTTTTAGTATCTCTTGGGATGCTTAAACTTACATTATGAAGCACTTGTAAATCGCCATAATGTTTAGATACATTTTCGACCTCAACCACTACCTTTCCAGGAACAACAGAGACTGGAAAATTAAGCGTCATTACCGCATTGTCCTCCTCATCGACCTCAATACGGTCCATACGCTCTAACTTCTTAATTAAAGATTGTGCCATTGTTGCTTTAGAGGCTTTAGCACGGAATTTTTCTATAAGCTTCTCGGTTTGCTGAATTTGCTTTTCTTGATTCTTTTGCGTGGCTAATTGCTGTTCTTTTATTTCTTTTCTAAGCTCTAAAAACTTTGTGTATGGCTTATTATAATCGTAAATACGCCCCAATGAAATTTCAATGGTACGATTAGTCACATTATCTAAAAACATCTTATCGTGCGACACAATAACGACCGCTCCTGGATAGTTTTTTAAAAAATTCTCTAACCAAATAATAGACTCAATATCTAAATGGTTTGTAGGCTCATCTAACAATAACAAATCGTTATTTTGAAGGAGAAGTTTTGCCAACTCAATTCGCATACGCCAACCACCAGAAAAGGTATCGGTAAGTTTATCAAAATCTTCGCGCTTAAAGCCAAGACCTTGCAAAATCTTTTCGGTTTCGCCTTGATAATTGTAACCTCCTAAAATTTCGTATTGATGCTGAATCTCGTTTAAATCAATCATCAACTGATTATACGATTCGCTTTCATAATCTGTGCGTTCTGCTAATTGGGTGTTTATAGTTTCGAGTTGATTTTCTAGCGCTTTAATTTCTTTAAAAGCTTCGTAAGATTCTTCAAGTACCGTTTTTCCGAAATCGAAATCAATATCTTGCTTAAGAAATCCAATTTTTAAATCTTTATCAGCAGCTATTTGCCCCGTATCTGCTTCCTGCTCTTTAGACAAAATTCTAAGCATGGTTGATTTCCCAGCTCCATTTTTTCCTATAAGTCCTATGCGGTCTCCATTTCCTAGTTTAAATGTGATATCTTCAAAAAGGTATTCGCCTTGAAAAGAAATAGAGAGATTATGAATATTGAGCATAAATTTTGAATATATCTAGATAACAATAAACGTTACAATTGTTACAGTACCATACCTGCTAAAAATTATCTTTGCATAGTATTGAAAAACGCAAAAGTAAAGGTTTTATATATGTTTGGAAAAGGAAATAAGATTTATAGCATTATTACTGGCGCATGCCCTAAATGTCATCAGGAATCTATGTATGTGGAGAAAAATCCATATATCATATCTGATACATTAAAAATCCATGATAATTGCTCCCATTGCCATACAAAATATAGAATGGAGCCTTCGTTTTTTTTCGGTTCTATGTATGTAAGTTATGGTGTTGGTATTGCCTTTGCGGTGGCCACTTTTATTATTAGTTATGTACTTTTAGAATCTTCACTATTAACAGCGTTTATAGTAATAGTTGTAACATTACTCATATTAACACCCATTATTATGCGCCTTTCACGTAATATTTGGATAAATCTGTTTATGAGCTATGATGAATCTTTAGTGAAGAAAAAAAACTAAGATACTTCATCTTTGAATCTGTTGATATTTATTTCGGAATCTAAAGCCATATCTTTTTCTATAAAGTTGAATAGCTTTTTGGCCACATAAGGACCTATCATAACGCCTCGGGTTCCTAAACCATTAAGCACATATAGATTTTTATGTTCAGGATGCCTTCCTATCAACGGTCGTCTATCTTTTACCGTTGGTCTAATACCTGCCCGATGGTCAACAACCTCAAAATCGCAAGTAATAAAAGTCTTGAGCTTAGTTATAATCTCTTCCTTAGCCTTTTCTGTTGGTTGATTAGTTTTATCTGTCCATTCGTAAGTAGCGCCTACTTTGTACAAATCATTCCCTATAGAGATAATGAAAACTGAAGACTTTACTGCGGAGTCAAATTTCAGTTTCGGAGCTTTTATAGTTATAACTTCGCCTTTAGTACCATTAAGTGGAATATGATTAAAATATGGGTTCTTTTTTACGCCAAAACCTTCTGCAAAAACGATATGATTGGCATTGATATCTTCATAAGATATTATAGCTTCAGATAACTTGAGCTTACTATAATCGAAACGTTCTTCTCTAAGACGTTTAGTTTCCTTAAGCTTATTTTTGTAACTTGAAATTAGATGCTCTGTATCTACTCTTCCTGCATGGAGCACTTCTCCTAAGCCAAATGGTGCATCTATATATGGATTTGTATTCTTCCTTATGCGTGTAGACAAAAAGATCTCTAAGGATTTTTTATCTGAAGCTGTAAACCATAAATTTTGTTCTTCTATAGAGTTAAAACGTCTGTAAATGGGATGCTGGTAATCTACTTTTGTATTTAGTTCTTCTTCAATTTTAGCATATGTTGGTAAAGCAATATCTAACTGCTCTTTAGCTTTCCAAACCTCTGAAAAACGCTTTAAAATTACTGGATTATATAAGCCCGCTGCGACTATAGATGATTGTTGAGAAGCATCATCAAAGACTACAAAGTGCTTGTTATTTGCTTTTAATACTTCGCAAAACGAAATACTAGCTAAGCCACAACCAACAATAATATAATCTACATTTTCCATTAGGCAAAGTTATGAAAAAGGTCTCGACCGCGTTCGACCTGACACCAAATTCAGAAAACAAAATCAATAAAAAACGCCCACTAAAAGTGAGCGTTTTTATTTATTGTCAACATAGAATTAATAATTCCACATGTCTTGTTCGAAATTTCGAATCTTATCTTTAATACGTTGAGATTCCATAAGTTGCATTAGCGCATTGTCCTTAATGTAATCTTTAACTTCACGATCGCCATATACGTTTTCTTCTTTGTACATATATCCGTTAAATCGTCTTGAATTTAAGATATGATCAAACGATATTGGCATAGCACTATTTTTATTATTGAATGCTTTGGCCTCATGTAATATACCTCTGGCTTCAGGATAAAATACCCAAAATAATGGTACAGGCTCATTATTAGCCTCATCATCAGAATCAATATAATTAATGTCTGGTGCTGCAGGGCCAATAGCTAATAAACGATATTTCATTTCGCCTTGACGCTTATCAAAATACCATAATCCCTTCATGAGATAGGCCTTGATATCGTATGCTTCAATATCACGTTTTGTAATATACTCTGGGTCTACATATCCATCTGCATTGAATTGATCAAAACCAATATCTAAGGTATCTATTTTTTGCATTGACTGTCTTAGCTCTTCATAAGTACGCTCTTGAGAGAAGTAAGAATCTGCATATACTTTAGGAATATCTCCAGACTTTACTGCATTCCATAATACATGAAATAACGATCGACGATCTGGACCAATATTATTGGTGTCTACTGGATAATAAAGCGGAAAGTTAACACGCTCATCTAAAACCACTTTTTCCCAAGTCATTTTAGAATATAAACGGTCTCTATCGTCTACATATCCATACTCTAAAGGTTCGTCATTATCTAAAAGCAACTGCTCTTCAGTTTTGACACCTATTTCTTCAGGAATCTTAGCATTAAGGATGTTTGCTTGTGCAAATACTCCACTGAACGAAAGTACTCCTAGAGTTGTTAATAATAATTGCTTTAATTTCATGTGTATTAGTTTTAAACGTTTGAGGCTAATTTTAAAACGTATATAGCGTCAATATATTTTAGTTTGCTAACTCAATAACAACTGGTGTTACAGTCTTAATACGTATTGGGTTATTTGGTGCTTTCGCTTTGATATTAATAAATTGAACGATATCACCTCTTCTTGCTGAACGTAATGCATTTTTAGCAGCAGAATTAAGTCTGTTACCTGTACAATTTACAGATGGCTTACCAGGTACTTTCATAGTAAATGAAACTACGTTTAATGGTAAACTAAAATCGAAATCGTCACCAAAGTCAGCAGAAATTTTACCTATCTCTACATTATTTCTTGGCAATTTAGCATTACCTACTTGACCGTTAAATGACCCAATAGGCTTTGGTAAATCTTTAATCCTAAATACTTTACTGTCTGTCGCTGTAGAACCGTCATCAAGAGTACCAGTTACATTAATCTTAACTTCTCTACCTGATTGAGGCTTCATAACATATTTTCCGCCAGAACCAGAAAGACCAGGAGCAGATGCTCTTACTTTATTATCTGGAACACCAGCAAAAGAAATAGTCATTGGATTTGACACACCACGGTATACCACATTCATTTTATCTGCAGAAATTGTTGCAGAGTTTGGTCTTGGTACAACTACGTAGTTAGCATCGATGATAGGAATTTCTAATTCTTCTCCATTCTCTAAGAACGTAAACTTACCCTCAATTTTGTGCTCTCCAACGTTACCAACATTAAAGTCTAAACGAGCAGCACCTGTGGAGTCAATTACTTTAGATACATCATACTTCTTACCATTTACCTCGAGAGCTGTTGGTGGTACATTGGCATATTTACCAATTACTACTCTACCTTGGAACTTCTCTCCTGCAAAGAAAGCTGATTTGTCAGCTAATACAATAGCCTTGTACTTATCTAAAGATGTAGCTTCAACAGCTGCATTTCCTAAGAATAAGTTATTTAAATCTGCTTGAGTTACTTTAACATCATTTTGCATCGCTGTAAGCTTAGTGTAAGATGCAATAGAAGGGAATCCCTTGAAATGGTAGTCTAACCATTTTTTAGTTACACCTTCACTATCTTTCACCTCAGATATATCAAACTTTTTTTCAAAATTTTCAATAAACTTTGTGTAATATTGGTCTACTCCTAAGATATCTTTTATTTCTTTTTTGTATTGCTCAATAGCAGCAATAACTTTGTCTCCTTCTTTAGTTAGACGATCGCCTGTAAACCACTTCTCGTCAAGTTTATCACCTTTTTTCATTTTCTCAAAAGGTAATCTTCCTGTTGTTTCGTCAGCTTCGTAACCGCCCATTCTTAGAATATCATTTTTCTGAGCTTCAATGAATTTGTAAAACTTGTCAGAAGCAATACTCACTTGCTGAGCCTTGTTTGAAGCTGCTGCAAATTCTTTTGGGTTTTCTTTTCCTTTAGTTTCTAAATTAGCTAGTAATTTAGCATTCATGTCTGTTGTAACCTCGTTAGCTTTCTCAAACTTTTCTTCCATCAACCCAAAGGCTGATAAAACTTCTGGAGCTACCGTCATTGCCATAATAGCAATAAACACGAGGTACATTAAATTAATCATTTTCTGCCTTGCAGATATTTTACCTGATCCTGCCATAATTAGTTTTTTAGTTAATTAAATCGTTATACTTAAAACTAATTAGTTCTTGTTCATTGCAGAAAGCATACCTCCATACACACCATTTAATGATGATAAGTTAGATGCTAATGATTGCATTTGTTCTTTAAGCTTAGTTGCATTCTCTACAGCTTCTTCGTTGATTGCTGCTTGACGGTTTGCACTTTCCATTTGTACTTTATACAAACTGTTTAAAGATTCCATTTGTGCTGCAGCTAAAGACATTTCTTCGCTGTATTTTTTCTGAGCTTGCATAGAATCTACAGTTGGGTTAAGGTTTTTTGCCGCACCTTCGAAGTTCTTAATACTATCGCCTAAGCTTGCCATTAACTCACCGTCAATTTTAGCTTCTTTTAATAAGTTATCTAACTTCTTAGATAATAATCCTTCAGCATCTTTAGGGTCTTCTTTAGCTTTTTTAGCTTTTGCAGCTCCACCTTCTAACTCAGGATATACAAGAGACCAATCTAAATCGTCTTCTTGTCTTTCAAAGGCTGACCAAGCAAATACTAGTGCTTCTACAACCATACCAATTGTTAGTAAAAGACCTCCATAAGGCCAGTTTTGAATTTTAAATAGTGCTCCAACGATTACTACTGCAGCTCCCATTCCATATACAAAGTTTGTTAACGTACGTTTTCCTTTTTGTGCCATAATTTTAAGTTTTAAATTTAGTTGAGTCAAAGCATGCTCAACAAGTAGGTTATTGTTTTAGTTTATAGTTTTCTTTTAGTTATTCTTTGCATTCTTAGTTACTTCTGTACCCATGTAATCTTGTACAGTTCTGAAACCAATGTAACTTCTTGCTGAGTCAGCATATTCGTAATCTCTAGAACTTACCTGTAAATAGTAAGCAACATCTTTCCAAGAACCACCACGAACAACTTTACGTTGGTTGTTCTTATCATTTACACTTGGGTTAATGCTAGACATAAACTCATATGATGACGTAGAATATGAACTGTTTACCCATTCTGACACATTACCTGCCATGTTATAAAGGTTAAAGTCATTAGGCTCAAAAGCATCCGCTTCAACAGTATACAATGCTTGGTCTGCTGCATAGTCTCCTCTAAGTGGCTTAAAGTTAGCCATGAAACATCCTCTATCATTTAAAGTATAGTTATTACCCCAAGGAAATGTTGCGCCTTGTAATCCACCGCGAGCAGCATATTCCCACTCCGCTTCATTTGGTAATCTGTATACGTTAACAGGTTGTCTCTTTTTAGTTTTTTGATATTTGTTATGGTAGATTGTTCTCCACTGACAAAATGCTTTTGCTTGATCCCAAGACACTCCGACTACAGGATAATCTCCGTAAGCATCATGCCAAAAATAATCGTTGTGCATTGGCTCGTTGTAAGAATAAGCAAAATCACGAATCCAAACCGTAGTATCTGGATATACCATTATCTCTTTTTGCTCAATAACGTCTGAACGCTTTAGAGAGGGATCTTTGGCAGCCGCTTGAATATCCATCTCTGAATATTTGAATATGAATTGAGACACATCCCAAGAACGCTGACCATTATATGACTCCTCCAAAGGTAAGTACATGCCATCCATTACTTCTGCATACAATTCGTCTGGATAATCTTCGGTATCAAGATACAAATCTATATCCTCATTAAGCTCGCGTTGGTCGTTACCATAAGTATTAATCATATACTTTTGATATGGATTAAGGTTAGCAGTGTCTGCATCTTTGTATGCAAATTCTCCTATGTCACCATTTCCTGGAACTTTACCTTCAAGATCAGCCATTTCAGCAAGTTTCTCTCTGATAATTTTGTTTCTGACGTCCTCAACAAACTGTCTATACTCACTATTAGTGATTTCAGTTTCATCCATATAGAATGCTCTTACAGTAGCTGTTTTAGTAGGCGCATCTTGCATACCTGCTAAATCGTCATCAGACTTACCCATAATAAATGCGCCTCCTGGAATTAGGGTCATTCCGTAGGGCTTTTCAGGGTGCCATCGTTTACCTTTTACGCCGACAACTTGTCCGCGGTCTCCAGAGTTACAGCTTACCATAAAAGCTAACACTGTGATTAGTAAAACAAGCTTATTAATTTTCATAAAACTATAGGTTAAATTAGTGTCCTTAAATTTTGAGTTCGTAAACATATTTCAATTAATCGGAAAAAACAACTTTTTTCCAATTTTTTTTGCATTTCATCCTTATAAAATTGCATTTCATCGATAAAACAAGCGCTAAACATCGACGAACTGTAATTTTTAGAAGTTATTCTTCCTGTAGGCTTTATACCATCTTTCTGGTATTTTCCCTGAGGTAGCAGCTTTGTAATCCTCATGCGCGCATGGTAATAACGTGTGCTTTTTTAATTTATTATTAAGATTTGTTAAAAAAGGGATTTCTATCCACCAACGTCCAGTCTTTATACTTTTGAAGAAAATTAATTCGTCCTCGTCGATGAGAACATTATATTTTTGGTAGATATTTGGATTTGTGAAGTCATCATCTTTTACACGACAATTAACACCTTCTACAAAATACCAAATCATCTGTGCAACTAACATCGCTGTAATGGTATCTTTTGGTGCATAATGGTATTCGTATATACCAAAGGAGGATACTTTATTACTTATACCTGCATAACGTGTAATGGCGCAAATTTCTTTACCATCTAAACCATTGGGTGTAAACTTTAGGCGCTCCCCTACTTCTGCAGCTCTAACTGATTTTAAATCTACAGTTACTATATGAGCATCACGCATTACAGGCTCAACACTATTAATATTATTTGAAATTTCACCCAACCTATAAGCTTCAAAATACAAACGCTCCATGAGGTCTATCTCGTCTTGGGAATTGAAATAGGTCTGGTATCCAATTGTTGAGTAGTTAAACAAATTATAAGGTTCGTCTAATACTATCTTACCAACATAACTATTATTCTTGATTGGTAAATTAGTATCACCCAAATCGAAATTGGTGTCTACATTAACAATGTTAACCATTGGTTGTAGATTGTCATAAGCTCTATAATTGGCATAAGTCAAATCTTGACTCCCTCCTAATATAATAGGTATGATTTTTTTTTCGACAAGAAGTTCTACTGTAGTACGTAACGCAAAATAACTATCCTCTACAGATTCTCCGGGTTCAATATCTCCTAAATCTGCTATGGTTGTATGCCAGTTTCCAGGATAAAGGCTATAAAAGGTTTTTCGGATGTCATCAAAATTGAGTTCTGCACCTATATAATTGATGTCATTCCTGTTTTCTTTAACTCCAATGATGGCCATTTGCACATCATCGATATCTGGCATGCCGTGTTGTTCGGAATGTATTTTTAATTTTCTACCTAGTGTTTGTTGAGATAATAATTCGTTGTGGGCTAATACTGAATCTGAAACTGGTGATAGAAAATTAAAGTTCATTTAGTGCTACTTTTTTGCTGCAGGTTTCTTTTTGGTTGTTTTCTTTTTTGTTGCTTTTTTCTTGGGTGCGTTCTTTTCTAGAATTGCTTGTGCTTCTTCGAGCGTCATATCTGTAACATCATGCGTTTTTGGCAATTCTACTTTTTGCTTACCTTTAATTACATGGTGTCTACCCCATCTTGCTTTTTCAACTCTTATGCCTTCTTCTTCCCAAACATGAATAAGCTTATCCTTTTCTTTCTGGATTTTATCTTCAATCAAAGTAACGATATCCTCTTCAGATAAATTATCCCAATCATATTTTTTATTAACATTAATAAACATATTGTTCCACTTTATGAATGGCCCAAAACGTCCTTTTCCTTTTTGCACATCTAATCCTTGATAAGTATATATAGGTGCATCTGCTTTTTCTTTCTCCTTAATATATATTAAGGCTTGCTCATAATCTACACTTAGAGGATCAACACCTTTTGGTAAGGAAACAAATTTCTTCCCAAAACGCACATAAGGACCATAACGTCCGTTATTAACTTCAACTTCTTCTTCATTATAATGACCTAAGGACTTTGGAAGCTTAAATAAATCCATAGCTTCCTCATAAGTAATAGAACTTAATTGTTGGTCTGGTGATAGACTAGCAAATTTTGGTTTTTCTTCTTCATCTACAGTACCAATCTGAACCATTGGTCCAAATTTACCCAAACGCACACTCACTTGCCTACCACTTTCTGGGTCAACACCTAAAACTCGTTCACCAGATTCGCGCTCAGCATTTTCTTGCACATCTTCTACTTGCGGATGAAAGCCTTTGTAAAAGTCTTTCATCATAGCACGCCAGTCTTCTTTACCTTCTGCTATGTCATCAAAACTTTCTTCAACTTTTGCTGTGAAATTATAATCGAGAATGCTTTCAAAATGATTAACTAAGAAATCAGTAACAATCATTCCTATATCTGTTGGCACTAATTTTCCTTTATCAGAACCTACTTTTTCTGTCAGCTGTTTTTCGTTAATTGATTGATTTTCTAAAACCAATTGCGTGTAGTTACGCTCAGTACCATCTACAGTCCCTTTTTCTATGTAGTTTCTATTCTGAATAGTAGAAATTGTTGGCGCGTAAGTCGAAGGACGACCAATACCTAATTCTTCTAACTTTTTTACCAAAGCTGCTTCAGTAAATCGTGCTGGCGGTCTTGTGAAGCGTTCTGTAGCAGTAATATAGATATTATCTAAATTGTCAGACACTTTTAAATCTGGCAACAATCCTGATTGTTCTGTATCTTCATCATCCGTTCCTTCTAAGTATACCTTTAGGAAACCATCAAATGTGATGATTTCTCCATTGGCTGTAAATAATTCGCTTACAGGTTCCGAAGCATTTACTTTAATTTTTACATTGGTACGCTCCAATTTTGCTTCACTCATTTGAGATGCGATAGCGCGCTTCCAAATTAAATCGTACAATCTAGCCTGATCACGCTCCGCACTAACCGAGTGGCTCGCAAAATTTGTTGGTCTTATAGCTTCGTGAGCTTCTTGAGCACCTTTACTTTTACCTTTGTAATTCCGTGGCTTACTATATGACTCTCCATAAGCAGCTATAATCTCATTTTGAGCACCTTGCTTAGCTTCATCAGATAGATTAACGCTATCTGTTCTCATATAAGTAATAAGACCTGCTTCGTATAAACGCTGAGCATTACTCATCGTACGACTTACAGAAAAGCCTAATTTACGAGACGCCTCTTGCTGTAATGTTGAAGTTGTAAAAGGCGGTGCTGGTGATTTTTTTACTGGCTTCTTTTCCAGATTAGCAACTTCGTATGACGCTGCAATATTTTTATTCAAGAAGGCTTGAGCCTCTTCTTTAGTTTCAAAGTTCTTAGGTAATTTCGCCTTAAATGCAGAACCGTCTGCCGTCTTAAACTCAGCGTCTACTCTATAAGATGCTTCAGGATCAAATTTCTGAATTTCTCGCTCACGCTCAACAATTAAACGTACTGAAACGGATTGTACACGTCCTGCAGATAAGCCACCTTTTACTTTGCGCCATAGCACTGGTGATAATTCATAACCAACAATTCTATCAAGCACACGTCTTGCTTGTTGCGCATCTACTAAATTATAATCTATACTACGTGGATTCTCAATAGCCTTTTGGATGGCACTCTTTGTAATTTCATGAAAAACAATTCGCTTGGTTTTTTCAATATCCAAGTCTAATGTTTCTGCTAAATGCCATGCAATAGCCTCTCCTTCTCGATCCTCATCACTAGCTAGCCAAACCGTTTCTGCTTTCTTAGCTAAATCCTTAAGCTTCTTTACAACATCTTTTTTGTCTTTAGAAACCTGATATTTAGGTTTAAAGTCTCCATCAACATCAACACCTAGTTCCTTCGATGGTAAATCGGCAATGTGTCCAAAACTAGATTCGACCTTATAGTCTTTTCCTAGAAATTTTTCTATGGTTTTTGCTTTTGCAGGTGACTCAACTATGACTAAATTCTTCGGCATTATTCTTTTTTTTGAGGGTACAAATGTATACCAAAAAAAATATACAAACCTAATATTCCCATAATTCATCTTGTTTTTAAGACATTTTAACGCGACTAAAAACAATCGATTATTAAAAGAATTATACACAAATTGATACTGCCACTTTGTCATAAGACTAAAAATAATTCTATCTTTGCATGCTTATTGAGTTTTAAGTAACAACAAAGAGATTATCCGTTTTACGGACATTGAATATGGAAAAGATTATTGACGAAAATAAACAAGGTGAAAGCCTTAACCTTAAATCTAAAGATGGTAATACCAGAAAACTTTTTATAGAAAGTTATGGCTGCCAAATGAACTTTAGTGATAGTGAGATTGTAGCTTCAATATTATCTAAAGAAGGTTTTAATACTACCAAAGAACTTGAAGAAGCAGATTTAGTTTTAGTAAACACTTGTTCTATTAGAGACAAGGCTGAGCAAACGGTTCGTAAACGTTTAGAAAAATATAATGCCGTAAAAAAAGATAAGAATCCAAAAATGAAAATTGGAGTTCTAGGCTGTATGGCAGAACGTTTAAAGAGCAAATTTCTTGAAGAAGAAAAAATGGTTGACCTCGTGGTTGGGCCAGATGCATACAAAGACCTACCAAATCTTATTAGTGAAGTTGATGATGGCCGTAATGCTATTAATGTTATTCTATCTAAAGAAGAAACCTATGGAGATGTTGCGCCTGTACGTCTAAATAGTAATGGCGTAACTGCATTTGTATCTATTACACGCGGATGCGATAACATGTGTACATTCTGCGTTGTACCGTTTACCAGAGGTCGAGAGCGTAGTAGAGAACCACAATCTATCATTGAAGAAATTAATGATTTAGCCAATAAAGGCTTTAAAGAAGTAACGCTTCTTGGACAAAATGTAGATAGTTATTTATGGTATGGTGGTGGCTTAAAGAAAGATTTCAAAAAAGCAACAGAAATGCAAAAAGCAACAGCAGTAAACTTTTCTATGCTTTTAGATATGTGCGCCAAAGCTCAGCCAAAAATGCGTTTCCGTTTTTCTACATCTAATCCTCAGGATATGACATTAGATGTTATTGAAACTATGGCAAAGCACAGAAATATTTGCAAATACATACACTTACCAGTACAAAGCGGTAGTAACCGTATTCTTAAAGAAATGAATCGCTTACACACGCGTGAAGAATACATGGAGCTCATAGACAATATTCGTCGTATTATTCCAGAAGTAGCTATTAGTCAAGATATGATTGCGGGGTTCCCAACAGAAACCGAGGAAGAACACCAAGACACATTAAGCCTAATGGAGTACGTGAAGTACGACTTTGGATTTATGTTTGCTTATTCTGAACGCCCAGGCACTCTAGCCGGACGCCGCATGGAAGACGACATACCTGCTGATGTAAAACAGCGTAGGCTAAATGAAATTCAGGCACTACAACGTAAACACAGTCATTACAATACACAAAAACAAGTTGGGCAAACGCAAGAGGTTTTAATCGAAAAAAGCTCTAAAAAATCTGACGCGCATTGGTCTGGAAGAAATACTCAAAATACAGTTGTAGTCTTCCCAAAAGAGCATTATAAAGTTGGTGATTTTGTGAATGTAAAAATTACAGATTGTACTTCGGCAACCCTAATTGGTGAAGCTGTCGGGTATTCAGATAATAATTGACTTCGACTACGCTCAGCCACCAGAATCTAGTTTTTTTTAATTCTAATAATTTGGTCATTGAGCGGAGTAGAAATGACAACTATAAAAATTAAAGAGAAAAAAATATAGAAATTAGAAAATAGATGTCTCATATCTCTCGTCTAATTTCTAAAATCTAATTATATGGAATCAGTACAAGCCATAAAACAACGTTTCGGGATTATTGGTAACGACGCCAAACTCAATCGCGCTATAGAAAAAGCGATACAAGTAGCGCCTACCGATATTTCTATTTTAGTAACAGGAGAAAGTGGTGTTGGTAAAGAGAGTATTCCAAAAATCATACACCAATTATCTCATCGCAAACACGGAAAATATATTGCCGTAAACTGTGGTGCTATTCCAGAAGGCACAATTGATAGCGAACTATTCGGGCATGAAAAAGGAGCTTTCACAGGAGCCACACAAACACGTTCTGGATATTTTGAAGTTGCTGATGGCGGAACCATTTTCTTAGATGAAGTTGGTGAACTACCGTTAACTACTCAGGTGCGTTTATTACGTGTTTTAGAGAATGGTGAATTTATAAAAGTAGGTTCTAGTAAAGTTCAAAAAACAGATGTACGTATTGTAGCTGCTACAAACGTAAATATGTTTGAA
Organism: Winogradskyella jejuensis; assembly: GCF_900129745.1. Classification (GTDB taxonomy): domain Bacteria; phylum Bacteroidota; class Bacteroidia; order Flavobacteriales; family Flavobacteriaceae; genus Winogradskyella; species Winogradskyella jejuensis. Next base: position 460,462 of record NZ_FQWS01000001.1, read on the forward strand.
GCTATTAAAAAAGAAAAGTTTCGCGAAGATTTATATTATAGACTTAGCACTATAGAAATTAACCTTCCTGCATTGCGCGAACGTAAAGAAGACATTCACTTATTATTTAGAAAATTCGCCAGTGACTTTGCTCTAAAATATAAGATGCCAACAATAAAGTTAACAGACGAAGCTGTACAATTGCTTTTACGCTACCGTTGGAACGGAAATATTCGTCAATTGCGTAACGTTGCCGAGCAAGTTTCTGTATTAGAACACAATAGAACAATTAGTGCTTCTACGTTGCAAGGTTATCTTCCAACTGGCGCTGGCCAAAACTTACCAGCAGTTATCAAAGACACTAAATCCGAAAGTGATTTTAGTACAGAACGTGAGATATTATATAAGGTATTATTTGATATGAAGAGTGATTTGAATGACCTCAAAAAACTCACCATGGAACTTATGAAGAGTGGCAATGCATCAGATGTACAAAAAGACAACGAAGGCTTAATTCAAAAAATATACGGAAATGATGATACTTCAGATTTTGAAGAAACCGTAGAAGACCTCTCCGTTTTAGCCATCCCAGAACACAAAGAAGAAACTCCCGAAATTATATCTAGTAACGAAGATAAGTATCACTTTGCTGAAGAGATTGAAGAAGAAGAAACCTTATCACTGCATGATAAAGAACTAGAATTAATTAAAAAATCACTTGAACGTCATAACGGAAAGCGTAAATTAGCCGCTGCAGAGTTGGGCATTAGCGAACGTACGTTATATAGAAAGATAAAGCAATACGATTTATAATTCGTTCGTTTTAGTAAAAAAACAGCAATGAGAGTATACAAATTCATTTTTATTTCAATATTATGTTTAAGCCTTTCTGGTTGTTGGCGTTATAGTTTTACAGGAGTAACTGAAGCTCCTGAAACTTTTCAAGTTAATTTCTTTCAGAATAACGCACCTTTAATTGAGCCGGGTTTAGATATTCAGTTTACTAACGCACTTCAAGACCTAATCCAAAACCAAACAAGCTCTAATCTAGTTACTTCAGGTGGTGAAGTCATTTTTGAAGGAGAAATTGTAGAATACAGAATTAGTCCTACAACAGCGACTTCAAACAATACAGCTGCTCAAAATAGGCTCACCATAGGCGTTAATGTAAGATATACAGATACAAAAGATGACGAAAAGAGTTTCGAACAACGCTTCTCTTTCTTTTTTGATTACGAAGGCAGCCAACTTTTAACTGGAGGTCAACGCGACACCGCGTGGGAAGAAATTTTTGAACGTATAACGCAAGATATTTTTCAAGCAGCATTTGCAGATTGGTAATATGCAATTACAAGAACTCACTCACATATTGCAACACCCAGAAATGCTTAAGCCAGAACAAATTACTGAGCTTAAGTCGCTAGTTGATACTTACCCTTATTTTCAGCCTGCACGCGCACTTTATCTTAAAGCTCTAAAAAACAAAGACAGTTACAAGTATAACAATGCTTTAAAGGTCACCGCAGCACACACCACAGATAGAAGCATTTTATTCGACTTTATTACTTCAGAAGTTTTTAATCAGAATGAAATTTCTGAGCAAATCAAACAAAACTCAGAGTATATAAAAGCTATCGAAGTCAATGCTGTTGATGATATTTCTATAAACAGAAGCGTTACTATTGATGATGCTTTAAAACAACAAGTTGAAGCTACCGAAGGTGTTTTAGACCCCAATCTTTTTAAACAAAAAGAGCAAACACAACAGAATTTTGAGACTTTTGAAAAACCAAACCTTGAAGAAAAGCTTCAAATTGGTAAACCTTTAGAATTTTCGAATTCAGAAACACATTCGTTTTCAGAATGGTTAAAAATTACGAGTTTTAAACCTATAGACAGAAGCCAAGATAAAGCGCAACATCAAGCACCTTTGATGGGCAAGTTAGACACAATTGATAAATTCATTACTGAAAATCCTAAAATAAAACCCACAGTAAATACCCCAAAACCAAAGCTAGTTAACAATGAAGATAGTATTGAAGACAGCCTAATGACAGAGACTTTGGCGCGTATTTACCTTGAACAAAAGAACTACGATAAGGCAATTCAATCTTACCGAATTTTAAGTTTGAAATATCCAGAAAAAAGTAGTTTCTTTGCAGACCAAATTAAAGCGGTAAAAGAATTAAGAGAACGAAATAACACAGACAATGACTAAGTTTACAATATTTTTAATATTAATCGTAGTAGTAGCCTTTTTACTAGTCATAGTAATTATGGTACAAAACCCTAAAGGTGGTGGATTATCATCTTCTTTTGGAGGTGGTGGCACTCAGCAATTAGGTGGTGTAAAAAAGACAGGAGACTTCTTAGATAAGAGTACTTGGTTTTTAGCAACTCTTTTAATTGCCTTAATTTTATTATCTAACATAACTATTGAAGGTGCTGGTGGTGTAAGCGATTCTAAAGCATTAGATACTGAAGAAACAACACAACAGCCAGTAACGCCTCCTGCGACAACGGACGATTCAACAGATAGCGGAAACTAATCTTGCTATTCAACAATATTTAAAGCCAACTCCTGTAGTTGGCTTTTTTGTTTTAGATGGGCATTTTCTGAAACTTTGTCAGTCTATTTGACTTGGCATAATTTTCGAATTACGCGAAGCGTAAATTTAATTTTTAATAACAAAATATATAACAAATGGCTTTAAACATTAAACCTTTAGCAGATCGTGTTCTAGTAGAACCGTCAGCTGCTGAAACAAAAACAGCATCTGGAATTATTATTCCTGATAACGCAAAAGAGAAACCACAAAAAGGAACTGTTGTGGCTGTAGGTAATGGTAAAAAAGACGAACCTTTAACTGTCAAAGTTGGTGATGTTGTACTTTATGGAAAGTATGGTGGCACCGAGCTTAAACTAGAAGGTAAAGATTATTTAATGATGCGCGAGAGTGATATTCTTGCAATTGTTTAATTAGAATAAAAACTAAAAAAAATGGCAAAAGATATAAAATTTGATATTGAAGCACGCGACGGACTAAAGCGCGGTGTAGATGCATTAGCAAATGCAGTAAAAGTAACATTAGGACCTAAAGGACGTAACGTAATTATAGGTAAATCTTTCGGTGCACCGCAAGTAACTAAAGATGGAGTGTCTGTAGCGAAAGAAATAGAGCTAGAAGACGAGCTTGAAAATATGGGTGCTCAGATGGTAAAAGAAGTTGCTTCTAAAACCAACGATTTAGCTGGTGACGGTACTACAACTGCAACAGTTTTAGCTCAAGCAATCGTAAAAGAAGGCTTAAAGAATGTCGCAGCTGGGGCAAATCCAATGGATTTAAAGCGCGGGATTGACAAAGCGGTTGAAGCCATTGTAAAGGACCTTGAAAAGCAAGCTAAAAAAGTAGGAAGTGATTCTGACAAGATTAATCAAGTTGCAGCAATTTCTGCTAATAACGATGACACCATCGGTGAATTAATCGCTACAGCGTTTGGTAAAGTTGGCAAAGAAGGTGTGATTACTGTTGAAGAAGCCAAAGGAATGGACACCTATGTAGATGTCGTTGAAGGTATGCAGTTCGACAGAGGTTATTTATCACCTTATTTCGTAACAGATGCTGATAAGATGATTGCTGATTTAGAAAATCCATACATCCTATTATTTGATAAGAAGATTTCAAACTTACAAGAAATTCTTCCAATTTTAGAGCCAGTGGCACAATCTGGTCGTCCATTATTAATTATCGCTGAAGATGTTGAAGGACAAGCTTTAGCAACGTTAGTAGTAAACAAATTACGTGGTGGATTAAAAATCGCTGCTGTAAAAGCGCCTGGTTTTGGAGATAGACGTAAAGCTATGTTAGAGGATATTGCTATTCTTACTGGCGGAACTGTAATTTCTGAAGAACGTGGTTTCTCATTGGAGAATGCTGACCTTTCTATGTTAGGTACTGCAGAATCTGTAATGATTGACAAAGACAATACAACTATTGTAAATGGTAGCGGTAAGTCTTCTGACATTAAAGCGCGTGTTAATCAAATTAAAGCTCAAATAGAAACAACAACTTCTGATTACGACAGAGAAAAGCTTCAAGAGCGCTTAGCTAAGTTAGCTGGTGGTGTTGCCGTACTATATGTTGGCGCTGCTTCTGAAGTGGAAATGAAAGAAAAGAAAGACCGTGTTGATGATGCCTTACACGCAACTCGTGCAGCCGTGGAAGAAGGTATTGTTGCTGGTGGTGGTGTTGCTTTAGTAAGAGCTAAAAAGACCTTAGAAAAAATCACAACAAACAACTTAGACGAAACTACAGGTGTACAAATTGTAAATAAAGCTATTGAAGCACCTTTACGTACCATTGTAGAAAATGCTGGTGGTGAAGGTTCTGTAGTGATTAACAAAGTCCTCGAAGGTAAAAAAGACTTTGGGTACAATGCTAAATCTGAAGAGTATGTAGATATGCTTAAAGCAGGAATTATTGACCCTAAGAAAGTAACACGTATTGCATTAGAAAATGCAGCTTCTGTTGCCGGTATGATTCTAACTACTGAGTGTGCATTAGTAGACATTAAAGAAGATTCTCCTGCTATGCCTCCAATGGGCGGCGGCGGAATGCCAGGCATGATGTAAACGGTCAGCGACTGCAGGCAACGAATTCACTGTCGTGTGAATATCTTTGTCTGAATTACAAGCTTAAAAGCCTTTGATGAAAATCAGAGGCTTTTTCTTTTGCATTTTTATTTTTTAAATTTAAACAAAATCGAGTGATTATGTCAAAACTTAAAAAGAAGTTTAAATACGCCTTCGGTGAAATTCTTATTGTTATTATTGGTATTTCATTAGCCTTTGCAATGAATAAATGGGGTGAAAACACATCAAACAAAGCTGAGAAAGAACAATATATTGCAAACTTAAAACTAGATATTACCTCAGACAAAAAGCAATTAGAATCTAATCTAGATATTATCCTCCAAAAAATAAAACAAGCAGAAGACGTTATTTCTATTCTAGGAAAAGACGCGAAAAATAAAAATCAACGGTTAAGGTCTATATACAATATTGCCAACCTTACGAGCTTTACACCAAAAGACTATACACATCAAACACTTATAAACTCAGGCGATTTAAAACTTATGAATGATTTTGAGCTTAAAACAGCTATACAAAAACATTATTCTGATTATGAAAAAATTCTTAACGCATACGAGCGGCAAGAAATTATTAACCGAGATTATATAGGAAATTATTTTATCTACAATACAGATTACGATTTAGTTCGTGAAGGTAAATCACCTTTTAAGGATGAGAAATTATTAAAAAATATTATGCAAAGTGCAAGAGGTTCTTTGATGTATAAAAGAGATGCAACAATAAATGGTATTAAAAGTTGTGATAGTATTTTAAAATTTCTTAATTAATAAAAAGCCCAAATTTAAATTTGGGCTTTTTATTAATTATGTGCTTTTACCACATCTTCATCTCTATACTTACAACAAGGATTAACAGAGTTGTAAGCTTCATCTGTTGCTTTAACAGCTTTGGTATCATGACCAACTGCGGCTAAGTTTTTGGAAATCGTTTCCACATTAGTTTTACGCTCGTCAAAAATGAGTTTTAACTCGTGGGTTTTTACATTCCAAATGGCCGACTTTACACCTTTAGTGCGTATCGCTGCTTTTTCAATACGTTCTTTACACATCATGCAAACACCATCAACTTCAATGATTTGCTTTGCGTTTTTGTTTTGTGAGAATGCTAAAAAACCTATTAGCATTACTGAAAGTGTTATTAGTTTTTTCATATTATTTAATTTTATAGCGTAGGCCTGCATAATACATGCTTCCAAATATTGGGCCATACACAAAGTTACTATCAAAATTTGAACCAAAAGGATTATCTGCACTAATAATTGGATTAGGCTGCCTTACATTGGTCACATTTTCGCCTCCGACATATATTTCAAACTTTGGCGAGAATACTTTAGTTACCTGTAAATTCAAAGTCCCTACAGTTGTCGACTCTACTGGTAATTGAAATTGTGGTGCACTTAAACTAGTATCCGGGAAACGTTGCTCACTCAACCAATTGTATGTCGCATCAAACTTCCATTGTGAGCCATTATCTTTTCGTTTTGTTTCGTAAGCGGCATTTACAAAAAAGCGATGACGTGGTAACAATGGTTTTTGCAATCGGCCAGAATTGTAATCGGTTTTAATATCATAAAACTTATAGGCTGTCCGCAAATCAAAACCTTCAAACGCATTGTAATTTAACTCTACTTGAAAACTATTAGCGTAACTTTTTCCATTAAGATTGTAGAAATTAATCTCAAAAGGGTTTTCCCAATCTACAACGACTTGATTTTGAAAATTGGTTCTGTAATAATCTAAAGTGATATCGCCTTTTCTACCAAATAAGTGAAATCCTTGTAAATAGCTCACGCCATAATTCCAAGCAATTTCGGGGTCTAATCCATAGATTTTTCCACCAGAGTTTGTGATATTAATTTGTCTCGAGCTTGAAAATAAGTTCTGGTTTTCAGCAAAAATATTTGCACTTCTTATGCCTCGCCCTGCTGATACCCTGAATGCTGATTTTTCCCAAGGCGTGTAACGCAAATGAAAACGCGGCGTTACAAAAAAGCCAAATCGGTTATGCTGGTCAGCACGAATACCTGCTGTTAATGTTAGATTCTCTAAGTCATCATATGCGTATTCAAAAAAGCCACCGATAGAGTTTTCTGTTCGCTCATATGTATCCGTATTAACACCCTCATCATAATGGTCTAACGTAAAGCTTACTCCTGTTTTTACCTTATGTCGGGAATCTGAAATAATACTATTATAGACAAGATTTGAGTAGAAACTATTATGGACTATATCATAAGTATTCAAACCAAAATAAGAATCTTGGTTGTGATGACTGAATGAGGTTTGGAATCCCAAACTTTGCCAAGGCACTTCAGGGTTAACATAACCTAATTTTGCAGTAATATCGAAACGCTCAGTATCGATTTCACTTCCCCAGTTGTTTGTAGTTCCTCTATCCGTATCGGGATTAAAATTGAGTTGTCCAGCTTGTTTTTCATCATTTAAATAACGAACATTTATAAAACTTACAATCCCCTTTTCACCATCAATATATTGCCAACGATTCATCACGTTAATTTGATTGTAAAGTGGCATATCTAGGAAGCCATCGTTATTGACATCGTGCTTTTGCTGTAATGTATTACCATGAAGATATAGACCTGTGCTCCACTTCTCACCTATTTTAGTATTGAAGTGTGTGTTGAGTTCTAGACGTTCGCTTGTTGCGGCATACAGATTAACAAACAACTTATTATCTGTTGATGGCTTTACCAATTCGGCATTAATTTGGCCAGCAATACTTTCGTATCCATTGATAACGCTCCCAGCACCTTTAGTAATCTGAATACTCTCTACCCACGTCCCAGGTATAAAACTCAATCCATAGGTTTGAGCTGCACCTCGAACAGTTGGTACGTTTTCGTTAGTGATTAATATGTAAGGAGATCTTAGACCTAACATCTTAATCTGCCTTGCTCCTGTAACCGCATCAGCAAAATTAACGTCAATGGACGGGTTGGTTTCAAAGCTTTCAGAGAGATTACAGCAAGCTGCTTTTAATAATTCGTCACTACTTACAGTAAAGGTATTTGTAGCCTTTAAATAAGACTTGGCTGTTGCTAATTTTCGAGATGTAATGGTGACCTCATCTAAACTTGATGTGGATTGCAATACATGTCTGATTGCATTGTTAGAAGTAATCGTCAATGTATCGGTTTTAAAACCAACATAGCTGATGACTAATTTTGAATATGAACTTTCGTATGGGATTGAGAATTTACCATCTTCGTCTGTCATCGTACCAATAGTTGTGTTTAGCCAATATACGTTAGCGCCTGGCAGAGGCAGCTCTTTATTTTCAACGGATTCCAAAACAATTCCGTTTAACGTTTCTTGAGATAAAATTGTGCTTGAAACTAGTAATGCACAAAAAAATATATAGATTTTCATTTTAGAATTTAAATATAGTTAATACTCCTTTTATTATTAAAAAGGTGAACTATATCAAATTAAAAAAACATCATCCAAGAGTTGGATGTCGTAAACCAAGTTTGGTGGTGAGTAATCTTTATGCGGAATAATCTGCTTTGGCAGACTCTCATATAATAGCGAAAATGAATATACATACGCCGTAATAAATGTTTGAGATTCAAAATCTAAATCATCAAAAGTTACAGATTGCAATTCATCTTGCCCTTCAATAATATCAACCGTGTCTTTACAACAAGACTTTTTCATAGTCATTTTTGAGGGCATTTCCATTCCACAGCCTTGAGCTTCAGAAAAAATTGCAACATCAACCAGACGATTACCACAATAGTGCTTTTCAACCGTAAATGAAAAGGTTGAAAACAACACCAAAACTGATAGTGCTACTGAAAAAATCTTATGTGATAGCAAATATTTCACATTGCAAAGTTAATCAAAAACACACAACTAGATGAAGTTTACAACTTCCTTAACGTTTTAGTTTATAATAATATAACGCAGGAAGCAATAGAAGTAACAATATTGGTTGGATTAAAAATCGACGTACATTAAAAAACAAATAATAGTCTTCTTGGCGGGGATTAATCACGAAGTATAAAAACGGAACTAAAAAGCACAAATAAGCAACAGCATATATGATTATTGAAAATTTTATCATTTGCTTATCCTTAAAGGCGCAATAGATAATACCTAAAGACAACAGGGTATTTATAAGATAGCGTAAGGATGTAAAAAACACCAATTTGGCTACCTCACGTCTTGGACTGTCTATGTAGAGATAATCGTTCTCAAAAAACAGCAAATAAGGATCATAGAATAGCACATCTTCAAAAGCACGAACCAAAATAAGCAACACCAAAAGTACTGCAGCAATGCTATATGAAAGCGCTTTAGACATTTGCTGTTTTAACTTTTTTAGAAAAATGATTAACCCAAAACATCCATAGCAAAAAAACCATACCATAAATAGCTAATGGAAAAATAACTTCGTGCATAACCTCACTTCGCCAAGGGTAATGGTGTAAGCCAATAGTTAACAGAACTATCCTTATAAGATTTACTGCATAGATTAACACACTACCTGCTAGTATAAACAGAAAGGTTCGCTTAAAGGTATCTGAAAATGCCACAACAAAGGCAATAAAAAGAATAATTACACTCATTCCATTACAACCCTCAATAACTCTAGCGATATATTTTTGCTCAACAAAAACCATTAGAGAAGGCTCATCGTAATGTGGCACAATATTCGTCCGGTAACCAAATGAATTTAAAACAGCTTCGGTTTGCTTACCAACTAAATTGGTTATGTAGTCTGGATAATGCTTAGAACCATCAGAAAAATCTAAGTAAAACTTATAGCCAATAGACAAAATACTATACACCAAAACAAAGGTGAGTATAAAGCGAATAACAAGTTTGTATTTTGTAAGTAATGACCTCAAAAGAAGACTTATGTTAGCGTGCTGTTAAATTTATAGAATTGGAATTTGAAAGTAGCACTTTTTAGATATTTTTACCAAAATTTTTATTGCAAATGACTTTTAGCGAATTAAAACCTGAAATAACCAACATAACATCAAACTCCTTAACTTCTGTTGACAAGAAACTTCTAAAAATCTGTGAGCTTCTTGAGGCACATATAGATTATTACAATTGGGTTGGGTTTTATTTTAAAAACGGTGACAAACACGAACTTAAACTAGGTCCTTATGTTGGTGAGCCAACAGACCACACTATTATTCCTTTTGGGAAAGGGATTTGCGGACAAGTAGCTGTAAGTAATCAAAATTTTGTTGTGCCAGATGTGAAAGCTCAGGACAACTACATAGCGTGTAGTATAACCGTTAAAGCTGAAATTGTAGTCCCAATTTTTGTAAATGGTGAAAATATTGGCCAAATAGATATTGATTCTAACACCGCTGACCCATTTACCGAAGCAGATGAGCGCTTTTTAGAGTTTGTTTGTAAAGAGGTAGCTAAAATTCTTTAAGAAAGTTTACATTCCTGTTCTAATTGCTTCAACCGGATCAAGTCTAGACGCTCTACGTGCTGGAATAACTCCAGATATTAACCCTATTATTGAGGAAATTGTAAAGCCAATAAGCATATTCTTTGGTGATAAGACAAAATCAAAATCTTCAGTTAGTCCATCTGCAGCGAGAGTTCCTAACCAAACCATTATAAGACCAACAATACCGCCTACAATAGCTAATATTACTGCTTCAAACAAAAACTGAAAAAGAATAAATCTATTTTTTGCACCAAGTGATTTTTGTATACCTATAAGATTGGTTCGCTCTTTTACACTCACAAACATAATATTGGCAATGCCAAAACCACCAACCAAAAGCGAGAATAAACTAATCATCCACCCTATAAAATTCATACTTCCAATAATACCATCAATCGCATCCTTGAGCCCAGAAATAACACTTATAAAAAAAGTATTTATTTCATTTGGTTTTAAACCTCGACGATTACGCATAATTTGAGTGACTTCAGCCTTCAATTCATCAATATCAGCATCAGGTTTAGGCTTTATTATTACTATGTTATTGATATTACGGTTATTGTCGCCATAACGATTTCTCACAAAATTTGCAGGAAGAAAAATAGACACATCATTACTATCTCCGAATAATCCTGAACCTTCTTTCTTTACCACACCAATCACCGTAAACTTTTGACCGTAAAGTCGAATACGTTTTCCGATGGGTTCTAAATCGCCGAAAAGCGAATTGGCTATTTCATCTCCAATGACAATAACTGGTTTTCCTGAATTTGATTCGGATTCATTATAAAAACGTCCTTTAGAGAATTCTAAAGTTTGTATGTCTGCAAATTGATGTGAGACCACTACTGTATTAACGTTACTAACAACTTCAGATTCGTATCGCACACTTTCTGGTCGTACAAATAATTGGTAAGCTACATGTTCTGCTCCCGATAGGTTGTCTTTAAGATAATTGTATTCATTAAAATTAACCTTATCAAATTGCTGACGCTTCCAACGAGGTACATCAGTTGGCCCAAATGAGAAACGCGCCAAATACATAGTGTTACTATCTAAAGCACTTAGTTGAGACTTAATATTCTTGTCTAAAGAATCTACCGCCGCGAGTACAGCAATGATTGAAAAAATACCAATAGTTACACCAAGAAGCGACAAAAACGTGCGCAACTTATTATTACGTAATGCATTAAAAGCAAAAGCAAAACTTTCTTTTAAAAGTCTTAAGTAAACAAACATTGGCGATTGATTTATTAAAGATTTAAAGATAAAATCTCCAAATCAAAAAACTGTTACAGAAAGCCTAAAAAAGAAGCAGAAATTTACATTCCGGTTCGGATAGCCTCTACTGGGTCTAAACGTGACGCTCTTAAAGCTGGTAAAACTCCAGATATTAACCCAATAACTGTTGATAATGAAAAGCCGAGAAGCATGTTCTTTGGTGATAATACAAATTCAAAATCGTTTGCCATACCAGAGGCCACAAAGGTTAATATCCATACTAGGCCTAAGCCTACTAAACCTCCAACTACAGCTAGGATTGTAGCTTCAAATAAAAACTGAAAAAGGATAAATCTATTTTTTGCGCCTAACGATTTTTGAATACCGATAAGATTAGTCCGTTCTTTAACACTAACAAACATAATATTGGCAATACCAAATCCACCAACGAGTAAGGAGAATAAACTAATCATCCACCCAATACCATTCATCACACCAATAATACTATCTACAGCTGCAACAAGACCTGATAGTTTATTTACAAAAAAGTCATCTTCTTCATCTGCTTTGAGTCCACGATAAACTCTAAATTTTTGCCTTAAAACGCTTTCGAAAGCCGCAATATCTACTCCAGCTTTTGGTTTAATTACTACAGCACCTGGAAGACCATCTGCTCCACCATTTCTAAATTGACGTACGAAATTTGCTGGCACAAAAGCTTTTACGTCTGGTGAGTCTCCAAGCCCATCACCATATTTATCTAATACGCCTATAACAGTAAGTTTACGACCATAAACTCTAATTTGTTTTCCCATAGGAACATCTTCTCCAAATAAATTTTCGGCTAAGGTGTAACCTAGAACTATGACTGGGGCTCCAGTTTCGGATTCTAATTCTGAATAGAAACGCCCTTGGGAAATTTTTAGATTATCTATTGTATAAATACCTTCAGAGATTGGCGTCACCTCAACATTGGTTAATGTTTCAGCTTGATATCTTATAGTTTCGCCACCACCAAAAATTACGTAAGCAGAAGCTTCAATATCTGCAATATTGCGTCTTACGAATTCAAAATCATCATATTCAACTTGTGGGTATCGTTCGCGTTTCCAACGTGGCACTTGTGTAGGACCAAATGAGTATTTGGTTAAATATATCGTATTTTTATCCAGTCCATCTAAACTGTCTTTAATGTTACGGTCTAAAGAGTCTACCGCAGCTAAAACTGCAATAATTGAAAATATACCAACCGTAACGCCAAGAAGTGACAAAAATGTTCTTAGTTTATTATTTCGCAACGCATTTAGTGCAAACGAAAAACTCTCTTTAAACAAACGTAAATAAACAAGCATTGACCTCTTGGTTTCTGTAAATATAACCATAAGACGTTGTCAACAATTATATGTTACAAAAAACTTAAACAAAGTGTCTTTTATCGTCTTCTTTTTTTGGAGTAATCTGTATTTTTATGCCTTTTAAATTTCACAACACAACAACATGAGCAACAAAACCATTTCATCAGCGCTAATTTCAGTATTTAGTAAAGATGGATTAGAACCTATCGTAAAAAAACTTAATGACTTTGGCGTGATCATTTACTCTACTGGAGGTACCGAAAAATTCATCAAAGATTTAGGTATTAATGTCGTACCTGTAGAAGATGTAACGTCTTATCCATCTATACTTGGAGGGCGTGTAAAAACGTTACATCCAAAGGTCTTTGGCGGCATATTGAATCGTCAAAATCATGAGGGTGATGTAGCTGAATTGCAAGAATTTGATATCCCTCAAATAGATTTGGTTATTGTTGACTTATATCCGTTTGAAAAAACCGTCGCATCTGGCGCAAGCAATCAAGACATTATCGAAAAAATTGATATTGGTGGTATTTCTTTAATTAGAGCAGCTGCCAAAAATTATGCAGATGTTACTTGTGTATCTTCGGTTGATGATTATTCTGAATTTTTAGAACTTTTAAACACTAAAAACGGAGAAACTTCTGAAGAAGATAGAAAACGTTTTGCGGCAAAAGCTTTTAATGTTTCGTCTCATTACGATACAGCGATTTTTAATTATTTTAATAAAAATCATGAAGAAGCTGTACTGAAAATAAGCGAGACTAATGGAAAAGTGCTTCGATATGGAGAAAATCCTCACCAAAAAGGATTTTTCTTCGGAGATTTTGATGCTATGTTCACTAAACTTCATGGTAAAGAATTAAGCTATAACAATCTTTTAGATGTTGATGCTGCCGTAAATCTTATTTTAGAATTTAAGGGCGAAGCACCAACATTTGCTATATTAAAACATAATAATGCTTGTGGTTTTGCACAACGTAATACTGTTCACCAAGCGTATGTAGATGCATTAGCTGGTGACCCAGTATCTGCATTTGGTGGCATACTAATTTCGAATACTGAAATTGATAAAGCTACTGCCGAAGAAATTCATAAACTATTCTGTGAGGTGGTTATTGCTCCGTCATATAGTGCAGATGCTTTAGAAATTTTAAAAGGCAAGAAAAATAGAATTTTATTGATTCTTCATGATATAGAATTACCAAAAACAACGGTTAGAACCTGTTTAAATGGTGCTTTAGTCCAAGAAAGAGATGCTAAGACAGATAGACCTGAAGATTTAAAATCTGTAACCAAATTATCTCCAAATCTCACAGAAATTGAAGATTTAATTTTTGCTTCGAAGATTTGTAAGCACACCAAATCTAACACCATTGTTTTGGCAAAAAACAAACAATTATGCGCTAGTGGCACAGGACAAACAAGTCGTGTTGACGCTTTAAATCAAGCTATTCATAAAGCAAAATCTTTTAATTTTGATTTAGATGGTGCGGTTATGGCAAGTGATGCTTTTTTCCCATTCCCAGATTGTGTAGAGATTGCAGATAATGCAGGAATTAAAGCTGTAATCCAACCAGGAGGCTCTATCAAGGATGAATTAAGTATCAACTATTGTGACGCTAATGACATGGCAATGGTGTTCACTGGGACGCGTCATTTTAAGCACTAAAATAATGTTTTTATTTGCATAAAATTTCAAATAGAAAATTTATTCAAAAAAAACTGAGCATTAAACATCTAGAGTCATAGAAATAACGTATAATTTACTACATTTACCGTTAAGCGACATTTTAAGAGAATACACACCCCAAAATACAAGAATAACACATGGGATTTTTTGATTTCCTAACAGAAGAAATAGCCATTGATTTAGGTACCGCAAACACTTTAATTATACATAACGATAAAGTTGTAGTCGACAGTCCATCGATTGTCGCTAGAGATAGACTTACTGGAAAAATAATTGCAGTTGGTAAAGAGGCTAACATGATGCAGGGAAAAACCCATGAGAACATCAAAACTATTCGACCACTTAAGGATGGCGTAATTGCAGATTTTGATGCTTCTGAGCAGATGATTAATCTTTTTATTAAAAACATTCCTGCACTTAAGAAAAAATTATTCAATCCTGCATTACGTATGGTGGTTTGTATTCCTTCTGGAATTACAGAAGTAGAAATGCGAGCGGTAAAAGAATCTTGTGAGCGCGTTAACGGTAAAGAAGTATATCTTATCCACGAGCCTATGGCAGCTGCTATAGGTATTGGTGTAGACATTATGCAACCAAAAGGAAACATGATTGTTGATATAGGTGGTGGTACTACAGAGATTGCCGTGATTGCCCTTGGTGGAATTGTCTGTGATAAATCTGTAAAAGTGGCTGGTGATGTATTTACCAACGACATCATCTATTATATGCGTACGCAGCACAATTTATACGTTGGTGACCGTACTGCAGAAAAAATTAAAATTCAAATCGGTGCTGCTACTGAAGATTTAGATTTACCTCCAGAAGACATGAGTGTTCAAGGACGTGACTTACTTACAGGAAAACCTAAACAAGTTCAAATATCATATCGTGAAATTGCAAAAGCTCTAGATAAGTCAATCTTACGTATTGAGGATTCTGTAATGGAAACCCTATCGCAAACACCTCCAGAATTAGCAGCGGACATCTACAATACTGGTATATACTTAGCCGGTGGTGGTTCTATGTTAAGAGGTCTTGACAAGCGTCTATCGCAAAAAACTGATTTGCCAGTTTACATTGCAGAAGACCCATTACGAGCGGTTGTAAGAGGTACCGGAATTACCCTCAAAAATTTAAACAAATACAAAAGCGTATTGATTAAATAGGAATTAAATAATGCAACAAATTTTCAATTTTGTAATTAGAAACAAAACATTTTTATTGTTTTTATTACTCTTTGGCATTGCATTATCCATGACTATTCAATCTCATTCCTATCACCGTAGTAAATTTATAAACTCAGCCAATAGTCTTACCGGTGGTGTTTATGGCACTGTAAATAGCGTGGGGCAATATTTTGATTTAAAAGAGCAGAATTTAATATTAGTCGAAGAGAATAAACAACTCAAAGAACAACTTTTAAACTCAACAAAAACTACCGAAACAGTATCTATAGATTCAACATTTACTGAAAAACGTTTTAGTATTATTCCTGCTGAAGTTTATAAAAACAGTTATAATTCGCCTAACAACTACTTGACTATAAATAGAGGTAAACGTGATAGTATTCAGCAAGATTTTGGTGTGATTACCTCAAAAGGTATAGTTGGTATAATTGACAACACATCCAATAAATTCTCCACCGTTCTATCTATTTTAAGTAAGAAAAGTAGAATTAATGCTAAATTGAAAAGCTCTAATCAAAGTGGTTCCCTTACCTGGGATACTAAATCTCCGTATCTGGCACGACTAGAAGATGTTTCTCAATTTGCAAAAGTTAATGTGGGTGATACTATTGTAACTGGTGGTCAATCTGCAATTTTCCCAAAGGGAATTGGCATTGGTACAGTTGAAGAATTTAAAACAGATGCCACTGGCGATACTTACACCATCCAAGTGCGATTATTTAATGATATGACAACTCTTCAGCATGTATATATCATTAAAAACAATGATATTGAAGAACTGAAAAGCCTAGAAGCGCAGAGTGATGAATAGCGTACTAGCTTCAAATACTATTAGATTCTTTGCACTGTTACTAGTGCAAGTTACTATATGCAGTAACATTAATTTTTTAGGGTACATCAATCCTTTTATTTACATCATTTTTATCTTACTATTTCCAGTTAAGAGTAATCGACCACTTTTTTTATTATGTGCTTTTAACATGGGGTTAATTGTAGATATGTTTTTAGACTCGGGAGGTGTGCATGCTGGAGCTTCTGTATGTTTGGCTTTTGTAAGACCTATATTTTTAAAATATGCTTTCGGTACCTTGTACGACCACCAAATTTTAAAGTTTAATAAACTACAACTCAATGAACTCGTTGTCTACATTTCGTTTATGACCCTCTTTCATCATTTTGTTGTTTTTAATCTCGAAATTTTTAACATTTCTCAAATACTTCTCATACTAAAAAAGACGTTAATTTCTAGTCTTTTTACTGTAGTTTTAAGCACCTTACTTATTTTATTATTTAAAGCTCGCAAATGAGAAAATTATTACTCTTAGCTCTGGTAGTTCTGGTAGGCTTTGCCTTTATAGGCCGTTTGTACTATTTGCAAGTTTACGATTCAGCATCATACAATCCACTTAACGATAGTGCTGTCCGTAAAGTATTTACTTATCCTAAGCGTGGTTATGTTTACGACAGAAATGGCGAGCTTTTAGTAGCTAATCAGCCTTCATATGATGTGATGGTCATACCTCGTGAAGTCGAAGAATTTGATATTTCAGAATTTTGCGCTCTATTAAAAATTACAGAAGAACAATATCACAAAACTCTCGATAGAGCCAGAGCGTATTCACCTAGACTACCTTACGTTTTTCTTTCAAATTTATCTAAAGAAGATTATGCTTTTCTTCAAGAAAAAATGCGAAAATATGATGGTTTTTACATTCAGAAACGTTCTATTAGAACCTATCGAAAAACTATAGGCGCCAACGTTCTTGGTGACATTGGAGAGGTAAATCAAGCTATTATCAACAAAGACCCATACTACAGTAAAGGCGATTTAATTGGAAAGCAAGGTGTAGAAAAAACATATGAGAAAATACTAAGAGGAACTAAGGGTATAAAATTTATTCAGAAAGATAGATTTAATAGAGACTTAGGTCCCTTTAAAAATGGTGAGCACGACACTATTGCCAAACCAGGAAAAGACATCACCATTACCATAGACTCTAAACTCCAAGAATATGGTGAGTTGCTAATGACCAATAAACGTGGTGGCATTATTGCCATTGAACCAAGTAGTGGTGAAATCTTAGCAATGGTATCTGGCCCAACGTATAATCCCAATCTTCTCGTTGGAAGAGAGCGTTCAAAAAACTTTAACAAACTTTATAATGATAGTCTTGCACAACCTTTATTTGATAGAGGTCTTCAGGCCATGTATCCGCCCGGCTCTCCTTTTAAAACCATTAATGCACTAATAGGCTTACAAGAAGGCGTAGTTACACCTCAAGATAAATTTAGGTGCAATCTAGGTTTTAATTACGGAAACCGGAAAATGGGTTGCCACGTACATCGCAGTCCTGCGGATATGAATCTTGGTATTTACGAATCCTGCAACGCTTATTTTGCAAACGTTTATCTCAAAATAATGAATAAATACGATTCTCCAGCAAAATCTATGGATGTTTGGAGTAATCACGTCAAAAGTTTTGGATTAGGGAATTATTTAGGCAACGACTTATCTGTTGGCCAACCAGGTAAAATACCTACAGCCAATACATACAATAGAGCTCATGGAGAAGGAAGGTGGTACCCAACATTTACATTATCTAATGCCATTGGTCAAGGAGAAGTGCTAGCTACTCCAATTCAACTGGCAAACATGGCAGCAGCCATTGGTAATCGTGGTTATTATTATACACCTCATATTATAAAAGAAATTCAGGATGATACAATTCCTTCTAAATATACAACACCAAACTACACATCAATAGATGAAAAATACTTTGAACCTGTGGTTCAAGGCATGTTCGATGTTTACAACAAAGGTACTGCAGATATGGTTCAGATTCCTGGAATTGAAATCTGTGGAAAAACAGGAACCGCTGAAAACTTTGCCATAATAGATAGTGTAAAAACGCAGCTAACTGATCACTCGATTTTTGTAGCATTTGCCCCAAAAGACAATCCGAAAATTGCGATTGCAGTTTTTATTGAGAACGGTTATTTTGGAAGTCGTTTCGCAGGAAAAATGGCAAGTTTAATGATTGAAAAATATCTTAAAAATGAAATTACAAGAACAGATTTAGAAAACTTTGTTTTAAGATATTCTCTAGAACACGAATACAAAAAACCTTTTTCTGGAGAGCCTTTTGGTATAAATAGAGAAACCATCCTAGACCCAATTTCAGATGAGGAGTTTGAAGCCTTGCAACGTAAAAAACGAAGAATAGACAGTAAATGATAAGAGAAAATCAAAGACGTTTTGGTTTCGATTGGCTAACTATAATTATCTATGTATTGTTAGTTGGTTTTGGCTATATCAATATAATGTCTGCTTCTCATAATGGAGAAATCACCAACTACTTTGATATGAGTCAACCCTACGGAAAACAACTCATTTTCATGGGACTTTCTATAGTACTAATTATACTAACACTTTCTGTTGAAGCCAAATTTTACGAACGTTTTGCTAGTATTATTTATATTGTTGCTATACTATCTTTACTTGGACTTTTTGTTTTTGGTAAAGACGTAAATGGCGCCCGCTCTTGGTATGGAATAGGCAGTATGACCATACAACCTAGTGAGTTTGCCAAATTTGCCACAGCATTAGCCGTTGCAAAGTACATTAGCGATATACAAACCAACCTAAAAACAATTAAAGACCAACTCAAAGTTGCTGCTATAATCATTTTACCTGCATTACTCATCTTGCTTCAAAATGATGCCGGAAGCACTTTAGTTTATGCTTCTTTTTTCTTTGTGTTTTACAGAGAAGGTTTACAACAAGTATATATTATTATTGGATTTTCGTTAGTTGTATTAGCAGTTTTAGCTTTAAAATTTGGATTAACTGCAACAGGGTTAATTGCAGCTTTAATCATATTTGGACTTTTCTTTTTTAGACGAAAAAAGAGAGCCTCGATATTACAACCTATACTGATTTTGATTGTATCCTTGGTTTTTGCTTTTGGTGTAAAACTCTTTTACAATAACGTTCTAAAACCTCATCAACAAAACAGAATTAGTCTTTGGCTACGGCTTGAGAAAGACCCAGCTAAATTAGAACGCATGAAAAAAGCTGAAGCCTATAATCTTATTCAATCGGAGGAAGCAATTGGCGCAGGTGGATTTTGGGGAAAGGGTTTTATGGAAGGTACACGTACTACTGGAAAGTTTGTACCAGAACAACATACTGATTATATTTTTAGTACTGTTGGTGAGGAATGGGGTTTCTTAGGTTCTGCGTCTGTTGTTGTACTTTTTACATTATTGATTATAAGAATACTCTATTTGTCAGAGCAACAAAAGTCTCAATTTAGTCGTGTTTATGGCTATGGTCTAGCCTCAATTTTATTTGTGCATTTTACAATAAATGTTGGTATGGTCATGGGTTTAATCCCTACGGTAGGTATACCTCTACCCTTTTTTAGTTATGGTGGCTCTGGACTTTGGGCATTTACCATTTTACTATTTATCTTTATTAAGCTTGATAGTAATAAGATTAATGAGTGGTAAAAAAAAACAGACTTTTCAGTCTGCTTTCTTCATTTGTAACTTATTCGATTTATTGACCTTGACCTAAGGAATAGCCTCGTTTTCCATCAAACGTATATAGGTTTTCAGTCTTGATAATATCTATGTTATGTTCTAAACCTGCTTGTAATATTTCTACGATTTTTCCCTTATCTAATAGCACATCATCTTTAGCTGCATAACGACAACGCCAGTGGTCTGTACAAAATGTTTCTTTAAAGCCATGTGGCCATACCTTTACGCCTCTATTTGTTATCAAGACCAATTCTAAAGCATCGTTGTTTAGTTTTTGTAAAATAGCACCCAACTCCTTCGCATCTTCGCCGTGCCAATCTACAAAAACATCTACACCTACAATCTTTTTATCTTTAGCTGGTCTACGCTGATATTTTGGCAAGACTAGAGGTGTACTTTCTTCATAAACAACCGATGGTAATTGTTTTGGCAATTCACCAAGATTGGCTATAACAGCTTCAGCAAATTCTTTAGTTCCCACTTTTTTGGTACTCATAATGGGGTCGTAAATATCCGCCGTATGGACACCATCTTCTATTGTACGCAACCAAGCATTATGAATTTTCTCTGCTACTTTATTCTTTCCTACGTGATTTAGCATCATTATAGACGCATTAATTAAACCTGAAGGATTAGCAATATTCTTTCCAGCAATATCTGGTGCGGAGCCATGAATAGCTTCGAACATAGCACATTCTTGACCTATATTGGCCGAACCTCCCAAACCTACTGAACCAGCAATCTGAGCGGCAATATCGGACATAACATCTCCGTAAAGATTAGGCATTACAATAACATCGAATCGTTCTGGAGAATCCGCCAACAAAGCGGCACCGATATCTACAATCCAATGCTCTATTTCTATTTGGGGATACTTCAATGCTACTTCGTTAAAAACTTCGTGAAACAATCCGTCTGTCTGCTTCATAATATTGTCCTTGGTAAAACAAGTCACTTTTTTACGACCGTTTCTTATAGCGTACTCAAATGCGTAAGTAATTATTTTTTCGCAACCAGGACGACTAATTAGTTTAAGACACTGAACAACCTCATCTGTCTGCTGGTGTTCGATGCCAGCATATAAATCCTCTTCATTTTCACGAATAATCACAACATCCATATCAGGATGTTTGGTTTGCACAAAAGGATGCATACTTGTACATGGTCTTATATTAGAATATAAGCCTAGTGTTTTGCGCATAGTCACGTTTAAACTTTTGTATCCGCCACCTTGAGGTGTCGTGATTGGGGCTTTAAAAAGAATTTTATTCGTTCTAATTGTTTCCCAAGCGTCGTCAGAAATTCCTGTTGTATGACCATTGAGATACATTTTTTCGCCCACCTGAATTTCTTCGAAAGTTATATCTGCATTTGCAGCATCGAGAATACTTAACGTGGCATCCATAATTTCTGGACCTATACCATCTCCTTTTGCTAATGTTACTTTTATCATATTCGTAATTTTAAGTGTTGAAAATTAATAATACTGCAAAGGTGAATAGAATTTTTCATATATTTTCATATATGTTTCTTATGATAAGTATAACTAACACTTATGTATAACAAAAAAACGCCACATAACTGTGACGTTTTGAATATGATATTACTGTTATTTAATTACTGAAGCGCTTTTAAACTGGCACTAATAGTTTCGATTTTTGCGAGAGCATCAGCTTCTTTCTTTTTTTCTGAAGCTACGACTTGCTCTGGCGCATTGTTTACGAAACGCTCGTTAGAAAGTTTTTTCTGTACCGATTTTAAGAAACCTTGCGTATAGCTTAACTCTTCGGTAAGTTTCTTAATTTCCTCTTCAACATTAATTGTACCTGCGACAGGAATAAAGTATTCGTTAGATTTTACTCTAAACGTTAATGCGCCTTCAATTGGTTCTGTAACTATCCGAAGATTAGAAATATTACCCATTTTAGCAATAACACTATTAAAGGATGCATCTAAATTTTCGTTATTTATAATTGAAAGTTCAATAGCATCTTTAAAAGCAATATTCTTTTCTTTTCTTATAGTTCTAATACCCGAAACTGCTTCCTTTACCAATTCAAAATCCTCGATAAGTTTTGAATTATAAGACTCTAATTCTGGATATTTTGAAATAATTAAAGCTTCTTCTGGCGTTCGCTCTGCCATATACTGCCAGATTTCTTCAGTTAAAAATGGCATAAATGGATGTAAGACTTTAAGATTATCCTCGAAAACTTGTATAACGGCATTAAATGTTTTTGCATCTATTGGCTTACCATAAGCGGGCTTAACCATTTCTAATAGCCATCCGCAAAAATCATCGTATATTAATTTATAGCTTGTCATCAACACGTCGGACAAACGATATTTACAGTAATTATTTTCTGTATCGGCTAATGCTTTTTGGAATCTAGCTTTATACCAATCTATGGCAATTTTAGAAGATTCGGGCTGCTCTATATCTGCAACATCCCAGCCTTTTACCAAACGAAAAGCATTCCAAATTTTATTGGCAAATGATTTTCCTTGGTTACATAATTCTTCATCAAACATTAAGTCATTACCAGCAGCAGAACTCAACAATAAACCAACACGTACACCATCAGCGCCATAATCTTCAATAAGCTTTAATGCATCCGGAGAATTACCTAGAGATTTGGACATTTTACGACGTTGCTTATCTCTAACCAACCCTGTGAGATATACATTCTCAAAAGGACGCTGTCCTTTAAACTCATAACCCGCAACAATCATACGCGCCACCCAGAAGAATAAAATATCTGGTCCTGTTACCAAATCGTTTGTAGGATAGTAGTAGTTTATTTCTTCGTTTTCAGGATTTCGTATGCCATCAAACACGCTAATTGGCCATAACCAAGAGCTAAACCATGTATCTAATGCATCAGAATCCTGACGTAAATCATTAGTGGTTAAAGCATTGTTATTTGTTTTTTGCTTTGCTAATTCTAGGGCATCTTTAATATTTTCTGCAACAACAAAATCTTCTTTTCCATCACCGTAATAATACGCTGGAATTTGCTGTCCCCAACGTAATTGACGAGAAATATTCCAATCGCGGATATTTTCCATCCAATGACGATACGTATTGTTAAAATGTTTTGGATGGAGCTTAATCTCTTCCGTCTCTAAAACTGCTTTAATAGCAGGTTCTGCCAAATCTTTCATTTTTAAAAACCATTGATCCGACAGGCGTGGCTCTATAATGGCCTTTGTACGCTCTGAAATACCAACACGATTCGTATAGTCTTCAATCTTAACAATAGCGCCGAGCTCTTCAAGCTCTTTAACAATTTCTTTACGCACAACGAAACGGTCTTTGCCTTCGTAATGCAAACCATAAGAATTTAAAGTGGCGTCTTCATTAAAGATATCAATCACATCAATATTATGCTTTTCACCAAGCATTTTATCATTCTCATCGTGAGCTGGTGTTACCTTAAGGCAACCTGTACCAAATTCTAAATCAACATATTCATCCTCAATAATAGGAACTACTCTATTATTAATCGGAACAATAGCCTTCTTTCCTTTTAGACTAAAGTATCTTTCATCATTAGGATTGATGCAAATAGCAGTGTCTCCCAATAAAGTTTCTGGCCTTGTTGTAGCGATGGTTAAAACCTCATCAGAACCTTCAATTTTATAATTGATATGATAGAGTTTTCCCTGCTTTTCAACATATTCAACTTCCTCATCAGACAAAGTTGTTTTTGCTTCTGGGTCCCAATTTACCATACGATATCCACGGTAAATCATTCCTTTATTATATAAATCAACAAAAACCTTGATAACCGCTTCGGACATATCATCATCCATGGTGAACTTGGTTCTATCCCAATCGCAAGAGCATCCTAGCTTCTTTAGCTGTTCTAAAATAACGCCTCCATATTCTTCAGTCCATTCCCAAGCATGTTTCAAAAATTCTTCTCTAGACAAATCATTTTTGTCTATACCTTGCGCTTTTAGTTTTGCCACAACTTTTGCTTCTGTAGCAATAGATGCATGGTCAGTCCCAGGCACCCAGCATGCATTTTTACCTAGCAATCTTGCACGACGAATTAATACATCCTGAATCGTATTATTAAGCATATGTCCCATGTGTAATACTCCCGTAACATTTGGCGGAGGAATTACAATAGTATAAGGCTCTCTTTCATCTGGCGTGGAATGAAAATAATTATGCTCCATCCAGTAATCGTACCACTTACTCTCTACACTTGAAGCACTATATTTTGAAGGTATTTCCATGTTTTGGTATCGTTTTTGCTAATAACTGACAAAAGTACTTATATTTCTTTTTTTAGGGAATAAATGCGAACATAATGTGCTAAAAAAGTATGATTATTGTTAAATAGAGTGCATTACAACGTATTAATTTTGCAGAGAACGAAAAAGTACATAATTTTGGTAGACTAATTTTTTAAAAATTAAAGTGATGAAAAATATAATTACAATTTTATTTATTGGAGTCATGAGTTTAGGTTTAACGGCTCAAGACAAGAAGGTTGCAAAAATTGAATTTAAAACAGACGTAATAGATTACGGCACTATAGAGAAAGGCGCTAATGGCGTTCGTACGTTTGAATTTACTAATACTGGAGATGCTCCTTTGATTATTTCAAGTGTTAAATCTACATGCGGATGTACTGTTCCTAAAAAACCTAAAGGACCTATAATGCCTGGAGAAACTGGCGAAATCGAAGTAAAATACGATACTAATAGAGTAAACCCAATTAGAAAAACAATAACAGTAATTTCTAATGCTGATACTCCAACAGTAGCTTTAAAAATTAAAGGTTTAGTCATTGACCCTGGTAAAACTAGTGTATTAGACAAAAAAGGAAAAAGCTCAGTAGAGCAATAAAAATTAATAAATTTATTTAATTAGAGCCTTCAATTTGAGGGCTCTTTTTTTTTGAATACATCATCAAGGGCAAATTTGAAAAAAAATGGGGTACCATCTCTATCTACTCTAACTCTTAAAACTGTACCTTTTCGATTATAAAAAAACTCATTGACTTGTTGTAAAGTCAGTTCGCTTGTTTGCTTTCCATTTATAGACAGAATAATGTCTCCTAACTTTATACCAGCAGCCTTTGCGTTAGAATTTTCTCTTAATTCTACCACTTGGAATGAAGGTTTAAGGACAAACTTATAACGATCAAAAAGATCTATACCATTACCGCCCTCTAATTTCCTACCATAACCATCCATTCTGTTTTTCTGCTGGCGTTCTTTAACAACTCTAAGCCCACGTTGCTCAAGTACAATACCACTATTGTTATAATAAAAGGAAGCATTAAAATTATTGTTTTTCTTCAACCACATTTGTTCTCCCTTATAATCAAATAAGAAGTTAAAACGCTTAAGGATATTTCCAGAAACGCTTCCATTTCTTAATTTATTTTGCCTAGCTATACTTAAATAAATAGAATCAGGATAAGCAACGTTAATATTACTAAGCTTAAAATTATCTAGAGCAAATGATGTCAGTTTGGAACGTTTACCGTAAACTGCTCCACTTAACCCTTTACCTAAAAAATCATCAAAAAACATGTTTTGGGAAGATTTTATATTTTGATGGCTACCTTCAAATAACCAGAGTGCATCACTACTCCCCGTGTCCATTAATAGTTTTACTGGTATGTTTTTTAAACCATAGTTTATCTCTGCGTTGAGATAAGGTTTTTTATCTATGATCTCTATTGGTAGCTTTTTCCATTTAGAAGATTTTTTAGGTCTAAAAAAACTCCTTTTATGTAACCTAATATATTTTCCACTATAGTTAAGTTCAACCACAAAATCTTTAAAAATATCAAATCCTATTATTCCATGAACAGCAACACCGAGTCTAGGAGTAAAGTTTATGCTAGGATCAAAAACCAATGAAACTTCTGTATTAAAAGCTATAGCTTCACCAATTTTAATAGTATTCCCTTTTGATTTTACAGCTTGAATAGACCCGTTACTACCAAGTCCTCTCAAATACGAACGCTCTGTATTTTTAATCTGTAAAGAGTCCATGTTTACTAAGTTGAATAGTATTGGTCTACTAACACCTGTATCTAGAACAAACGATAGTTTAACACCATTAAGCTCTACTGGCATTACTATAATATTGTTAATTAGCTGAAATCTAATTTTGGAGCTCTTACTTTTTGAAAGATTAAATTGACTTTGTCCTGAAGACAAAAAGCCAACACACAAAAAAAGACTTAAAAATAAATATTGAAGTATAATTTTCATTGTAATTAAAAATACAATTCTACTTCTAATAGCTTAATTTTGTATTAATTTTTTAAATAAAATTTAAGATTTAATAAAAACTCAGATTAGCTATGCCTAAAATTTCTGAAAAAGGCCACAAAATGCCTTCATCACCCATAAGAAAATTAGTCCCTTATGCTGAACAAGCAGAAAAAGACGGAAAAACTGTATACTATCTCAATATAGGTCAACCAGACATTAAAACACCACAGATTGCCCTTGATGCCGTTAAGATACACTCTCTAGATATCTTAGCATATACACGCTCTGAAGGTTCGGAAAATTACAGAAAAAAGATTGCTAACTATTATGATAAAAACCATATTAGTGTATCGCATAATGATATAATTGTAACAACAGGTGGTAGTGAAGCACTTTTATTTGCTTTTGGAAGTATTATGGATGCAGATGACGAAATTATTATCCCTGAACCATTTTATGCCAACTATAATGGTTTTTCTACAGCCTCTAGCGTGAATGTCGTTCCAGTAATTTCAAAAATTGAAGACAATTTTGCATTACCTCCAATCGAAGATTTTGAAAAACTTATCACACCAAAAACAAAGGCAATTTTAATCTGCAATCCAGGTAACCCTACTGGCTATTTATATTCAAAAGCGGAAATTAAAAAATTAGCTGAGCTAGTAAAAAAGCACGATTTATTTTTAATAGCAGACGAAGTGTACAGAGAGTTTGCCTATGATGGTGTAAAACACTATTCAATACTACAAGAAGATAGCCTAAAAGAACACGCCATTGTGATAGACTCCGTGTCTAAACGCTACAGCATGTGCGGTGCAAGAATAGGGTATCTAGTTTCAAAAAATAAAGAATTTATTCAAACGGCTTTAAAATATGCTCAAGCCCGTTTAAGCCCACCAACTTTAGCTCAAATTGCTAGTGAAGCTGCATTAAGTACTCCTGATTCTTATTTTACGGATGTCACTGAAGAATATGTACAACGAAGGGACCTTTTAATTTCTGAATTAGAAAAAATAGATGGCGTAAAAGTTGCCAAGCCTAAAGGTGCATTTTACTGTATAGCAGAGTTACCAGTAAAAAATTCTGATAATTTTGCGCAATGGCTCTTAGAGTCTTTTAGCTATGAAAATGAGACAGTTATGGTTGCGCCAGCTGCAGGATTTTATTCCTCTCCAAATGTAGGTCTAAACCAAATTAGAATTGCATACGTACTTAATAAAGAGAGCCTTAAAAAAGCCGTTAAAATCATAGCAGAAGCTTTAAAAGTATATAAAGATTAAATGACTGTAGAAAAAAACGTATCATTAAAATCCTACAATACATTTGGTATTGACGCCAAGGCAAACCGTTATATCAATATTAAAAGTATTGAAGATTTAAAAAACGTTTTAAAAACTGAAGCTTCTTATCCGCTATTTGTTTTAGGTGGTGGCAGTAATATGTTACTAACTCAAGACATCAAAGCTTTAGTAATTCATCTTAATCTTAAAGGTATTTCTATTGTTAGAGAAGATAAGGACCATGTTGTTTTAGAAGCAATGGCTGGAGAAAACTGGCATGAATTTGTTCTTTACTGCATAAATAACAATTACGGCGGAATTGAGAACATGTCTCTTATTCCAGGGAACATTGGCACAGCTCCAATACAAAACATAGGTGCTTATGGCGTAGAGCTTAAAGATGTATTCCATTCTTGTAAAGCTATAAATATTACAACCCAAGAAGAAGTTCACTTTACTAAAGAAGATTGTAAGTTTGACTACCGTGAGTCTGTTTTTAAACAAAACTTAAGAGGTAAATACATTATAACAAGTGTATGTTTAAAATTAACCAAACACAATCACAAATTGAGTTTGGATTATGGTGCTATAAAAGATGAACTTGAAAAGCTTAAAGTAGTAAACCCTACAATAAAAGATATTTCTAATGCTGTAATTTCTATTAGACAAAGTAAACTCCCAGACCCTGCAAAGATTGGTAATAGTGGAAGTTTCTTTAAGAATCCAGTAATTTCAGTATCAGAATTCAAAAAATTGCAAATGGATTTCCCCAATGCTCCGCATTATGTAATTTCAGAATCCCAAGTTAAGGTGCCTGCTGGTTGGTTAATAGAAACCGCTGGGTTTAAAGGAAAGCGTTTCGGAGACTATGGTGTACATAATAAGCAAGCCTTGGTACTCGTTAACTATGGAAATGCATTAGGGAAAGACATATACAATCTTGCGCAATTAATTCAGCAGACCATTTTACGAATATTCAATATAAAAATAGAGACTGAAGTAAATATTATTTAATTTTAGATTATTGCCCCTAACGCTAAACTAAATTAAAACACATTGAGCCAAAGTATAGAACAACGCATTATTAAGCTACTGCAACGCCAAGACCAATACGCGTTAAACCTGTTGTACGAAAATTATTCGGATAGCTTGTATGGTGCTATACTCAAGGTTACGAAGAACGAAGAAATAGCTGAAGACGCGTTACAAGAAACATTTATAAAAGTTTGGAAAAATGCTCATAAATACGATGCCTCAAAAGCAAAGTTATTTACTTGGTTGTTTAGAATTGCAAGAAATACGGCAATTGATAAACTGAGAAGTTTTAATAACAGATTTCATAAAGAAGTCCAAATAGATAAATCTAACGTATATATCTTACCTGGCACTAAATTGAATCAAGATGTCATAGACATTAAAGAGCATGTTGCAAGGTTAGAAGAAAAATATCAAATTGTGCTTAATGCCTTGTTTTTTGAAGGTATGACGCAGCAAGAAGCGAGTGATGAGTTGGATATTCCGCTTGGCACCGTTAAATCTAGACTCAAAATTGGCTTAAGAGAGCTTAAAAAAGTTTACGATTTTTAAATAATTAATTATGGAAGAAAAACTACATTCTTTTTTACAATCAGGCTTACTAGAGCGTTATTTAGTAGGTGATACTTCCATTGCAGAAAATCTGGAAGTAGAACACCAAATGGATAATCATCCTGAAATTGCTGAAGCTTTTGAAAAGCTACAAACAAACTTAGAGATTGTAGCTAAGGCTAATGCTGTTGAAGCACCTCTGGGTGTATTAAATAAGATTTTAGAATCTACAAAACAAGAACCTAAAGTCATAACAATTCCTCAGCGTAAAACACCTTGGTATAGCATTGCTGCTAGTATAGCGGCTTTTGCTTTTGCCACATGGAGTTTTGTTTTATACCAAAAAAATCAGGCTTTAAATAGCGAAAACAACGTGGTTGTTGATGAAATCTTTGACCTTAGAGAAGATATAGACAAAAACAACTCTAAATTAGATGCATTGGCGCTTCAGCTAGAAAAACTGAACAATCCAGACTCTAGAAAGTATGTTTTAGAAGGAAATGAGCGTGCAAAGAATCTTAAAACTGTAGCATACATTAATCCAATTGAAAAAACATCTATGATTGATGTAGTTTCATTACCAAAACTCCCTGAGAATCAATATTACCAATTAAGAGCAGAGCTCGAAGACAAAATGGTAAGTTTAGGTTATTTAGAAGACTATCAGCGTACGTTAAAACCTATTCCGTACATGGAAGATGCACTAGCCTTGAGTATAGTCATCCAAAACCGAAACGGTGACCCTACTACGGAAGACAAGGAAGTTGCTGAAATTTCGCTTAGAGATAATTAAAGCAAATTTAGATATACAATGTAAAAGCCCGCTTCAGTTCTAAGTGGGCTTTTTTGTTTTTAATAACTCAAAAGCAGTATCTTTGCCTAAATTTATAATATTTTTCATCTATGAAGTTATTAATCATCACCTTAGGGCTTTTACTCCTAGCAGTAGCTGGAATAGCTATTAAAATCTGGGCAAAAAAAGATGGAAAATTTGCTGGCACATGTGCTAGCCAAAACCCAATGCTAAACCAAGAAGGAGAAGCTTGTGGTTTTTGTGGAAAAACACCAGACCAATTCGACTCGTGTTCAGAACCACAACACTCCTAAGTCTGTAAATGGCTATTTTATCAATATTATTTTATTGTTTTATTGCCATTGCAATTATTCAAATCCTATACTACATAGGTTTTCTTAGTTTCTTTTCATTTCAAAAGCCTGAAAAAGGCAAAGCTTATGATATAGCCATTTCTGTAATTATTTGTGCTAAAAACGAAGCTGAAAACTTAAAACAGAATCTTCCTAAAATCCTTGAACAAGATTATAGAAATTTTGAAGTTGTCTTAATCAATGATAGTTCATGGGACGACACTCTAGAGGTTATGGAAGAATTTGCTGAAAAGCATGACAATATTAACCTTGTAAATGTAAAATCTATAGAACCTTTTTGGGGCAATAAAAAATACGCATTGACTTTAGGTATTAAAGCTGCTAAAAACGAATTCTTGATTTTTACTGATGCCGATTGTATGCCTGCATCAAAACAATGGCTCAAACAAATAAGTGCTCATTTTAGTAACGAGAAATCTGTCATTCTTGGTTATGGCGCATATAAAAAAGTGAAGTATTCATTACTAAACAAATTGATTCGTTTTGAAACGTTAATGACCGCCATTCAATATTTCTCTTACGCTAAATTAGGGTTACCTTATATGGGCGTAGGAAGAAATCTAGCTTATAGAAAAGAACAGTTTTTTAATAATGGCGGATATATGAATCATATGTCTATTAAATCTGGTGATGATGATTTGTTTATCAATGAAGTGGCTACCAAATCTAACACCGCTCTTTGCTATACAAAAGATAGTTTTACCATATCAGAACCAAAAAAAACGTTCAAAGATTGGATAATACAAAAGCGAAGACACGTAAGCACAGCTAATCATTATAAATTTTCCCATAAGCTTTTATTAGGGATTTTTTATTTCAGCCAGCTTTTATTTTGGGTACTTGCTGCTATTCTACTCTCCTTTTTATTTCAGTGGCAAATAGTTTTAGGCATCATAGCTTTTAGAATTATATTACAGTTTGTAGTCATTGGGACTTCTGCCAATAAATTAGAAGAAAACGATGTGATTATTCTAGCTCCTTTTTTAGAAATTTTCTTAATTATTTTCCAATTAGTTATCTTTAGTGCTAATCTTATTTCAAAACCAAAACATTGGAAGTAAAAAAAGCTATTGAACTAGCAAAAGAGAATAACCAAGCTGCATTTAAATTCTTATTGGACAGTTACTGGAATGATGTTTATGGTTTTCAATTAAAGCGAACAGAAAATGAAAACGATGCAGAAGACATTACCATCCAAACCTTTTCTAAAGCTTTTGATAAAATTGATACTTACAATGATAAGTATGTTTTTAAAACTTGGTTAATTACCATTTCAAAAAATATTCATATTGATTTGGTTCGCAAGCATAAGTCATCCATAATTAGTAAAATAAATTCTAAAGATGATGCTATTGTTTATGACATTCCAGATGAGTCTCCAACTCCTGAAGACAAAATTATCCGTGAGCAAAACTTGGCTAAATTGCTACGCGACATTAAAAAACTAAAGCCGCATTATCAAGAGGTCATTAACTTAAGATACTTTCAAGAATTAAGCTATAAGGACATATCTATTCAGCTTGACGAACCCATTAACAACGTCAAAGTAAAACTCTTGAGAGCAAAAAAATTACTAGCTCAAATACTTACAAAACCTAATGCTTGATGCCATAAAAAAATTAGGCCCAGGATTATTATTTGCTGGTGCAGCAATTGGTGTATCTCATTTGGTACAATCTACACGTGCAGGTGCAGATTTTGGTTTTGGTTTAGTTTGGGCATTACTCCTTGTCAATATTTTTAAATATCCTTTTTTTCAATACGGACCAAGATACGCTATGGCTACTGGAGAAAGCCTCATTGACGGATACAGAAGATTAGGAAAAGGAATTTTGGTGATTTATTTTCTCCTCACTTTCGCAACCATGTTTACCATACAAACAGCCGTAACCATAGTCACTGCCAGTTTAGCGTCTTACGTTTTGTATGAATTCGAAACTATTGCATTCGGCAATCTGCTTTTTACAAGTGTACAAATTTGGACAGTAATTATTCTTTTAATTTGCACTGCTATTCTTACTTTAGGGCGTTATAAATTGCTAGACCAATTGATGAAGGTAATTGTCCTAACATTAACAGTTACTACAATTATAGCGGTTTTTGCGTCTTCATTAAATTCCGAAAGCTCTGTTAGTTTTTCGCAAACGTTCCCTGTAAAGTCTCAATGGGTTTTTCTTATTGCTTTTATGGGATGGATGCCTGCTCCACTTGATATTTCTATCTGGCATTCAGTTTGGTCACTTGAGAAGAAAAAAAATAGTAAAGAATTTGATACAAAATCATCTCTTTTCGATTTTAATATCGGTTATATAACCACTATAATACTTGGACTTGGGTTTCTAACACTTGGCGCATTAGTTTTTTATAATTCCGGTGAAGTTTTAAAAACTTCTGCTGCTGGGTTTTCCTCTCAACTCATCCAGATGTACACAAGTAGTTTAGGAGATTGGGCATATCTTATTATAGGGATGGCAGCAATTACAACAATGTTTAGCACAACGTTAACCACCTATGATGCCTCACCTAGAGTTATGGAACGTACCACAACGCTGTTGTCTAATTTCAAAATCAAAAAAAGCTACATAATTTGGCTGACCGTCTTATTTATTGGCACATTAATCATCTTTTTCTTTTTGAGTGCTAATCTAGGAAAGCTGGTTGAGGTTGCCACAATTTTATCATTTTTAACAGCTCCTTTTTACGCTATTGTTAACTACAAGCTTATTAATTCCAAACATGTTCCAGAACAATGGCGACCAAAGAAATTTATGCGGTTATTAAGTTGGCTTGGTATTATATTTCTTATTGGTTTTGGCATTTGGTTTGTAACCACACTTTAGTATTCTTTTAAGTTTTTACTTCGTATCTTTGCTTGTCGAAAAAAGTAATCGAATGGAGACTCAAACAGCATCAAATATACTTCCAGAACGTAAACCAAAATGGTTAAGGGTTAAACTTCCTACAGGAAAAAAATATACAGAACTAAGAAGTCTAGTTGATAAGTATAAGTTAAATACGATTTGTACGTCTGGTAGCTGCCCGAACATGGGTGAATGTTGGGGAGAAGGAACAGCTACATTTATGATTCTAGGTAATGTTTGCACACGCTCTTGTGGATTCTGTGGCGTAAAAACTGGTCGTCCCGAAACCGTAGATTGGGATGAACCTGAAAAAGTAGCACGCTCAATAAAGTTGATGAATATTAAACATGCTGTATTAACTAGTGTAGACAGAGACGACTTAAAAGATATGGGGAGTATCATGTGGGCAGAAACGGTTAAAGCTGTTCGCAGAATGAATTCAGAAACAACTCTAGAAACACTTATCCCAGATTTTCAAGGTGTAGAGAGACATATCGATAGAATTATTGAAGTTGCACCAGAGGTTGTATCGCATAATATAGAAACTGTAAGACGACTGACGAGGGAAGTAAGAATTCAAGCTAAATACGACCGTAGCATGGGCGTCCTCAAATATTTAAAAGCCCAAGGACAGCGAAGAACTAAATCTGGCATTATGCTTGGTCTAGGAGAAGCTCGAGAAGAAGTAATCCAAACTTTGCACGATTTACGTGAAAACGATGTAGATGTTGTAACCATTGGGCAATACTTACAGCCTAGTAAAAAACATTTACCTGTACAACGTTTTGTGAATCCAGATGAATTTGATGAATACAAACAAATTGGTTTAGACCTTGGATTTAGACACGTAGAAAGTAGCGCATTGGTACGCTCATCATACAAAGCGCAAAAGCACATTAATTAATGATTACTGTTGCTATAAACGGTTTTGGAAGAATAGGCAGACGCTTTTTTAGACTGGCCTTAAACCATCCAAAAATTAAAATCGTTGCTATTAATGATTTGGCGGATACCAGAACATTAAGTCATCTTCTTAAATATGATAGTATTCACGGTGTTCTCAATCATAATATATCTTATTCTGAAAATGAAATTATAATTGACGATGTATCAATTCCGCTTTCTAACGAAAGTGATATTTCAAAACTAAACTGGAGAGATTCTCAACCAGATTTCGTGATTGAAGCTACAGGTAAATTTAAAGAGAAGAAACACTTACTAAATCACATCAATAATGGGGCAAAGCAAGTTATCTTATCTGTACCGCCATTAGAAGATGATATAAAAACGATTGTCTTAGGTGTAAATGACGATATCTTAGACGGCACTGAGACAATAATTTCTAATGCATCTTGCACAACAAATAATGCAGCACCAATGCTAAAATTGATGCATGAAAATTTTGAAGTCAAACAAGCCTACATAACTACAGTACATAGCTATACAACTGACCAAAGCCTGCATGACCAGCCACACAGAGATTTACGTCGCGCAAGAGCTGCTAGTCAGTCTATAGTTCCAACTACAACAGGAGCGGCAAAAGCACTCACCAAAATATTCCCAGATTTAGCAGATTTTATAGGTGGTTGTGGTATAAGAGTTCCTGTAGCTAATGGCTCCTTAACGGATGTTACTTTTAATGTTAGGAAAGAAGTTTCTATAAAAGAAGTAAATGCAATATTTAAAAAAGCAGCTGAAACACAGTTAAAAGGTATACTTCAATATACAGAAGACCCAATCGTCTCCATTGATATTGTTGGAAATTCTCATTCTTGTATTTTCGATGCACAGATGACTTCAGTAATAGGAAACATGGTAAAAATCATAGGTTGGTACGATAACGAAACAGGATATAGCCAACGTTTAATTGATTTAATATGCAATTTATCGGACAAAAACACACTTTTATCGAATAAATAATTATATTTGTTTGCTAAAATATGTTTTAATGTCCCAGATTAAACACCTCATATTCATTTTTTTAATGTCACTTGGACTATCCATTAGTGCCCAAACAGACGGCATTATAAACCAAGAGGAATTAGAATTATCTCTCCAACAAGAATTAGAACAATCTAGAATATACACGGAACGTGGTGATTATTTTAACGCTAAAGACAATCTTGAAAAGGCCTTATCCATTGCTCAAAAGATAAAAGACCAAAAAACTGAAGGTGTAATTTATACCAAAATTGCAAAGCTACAGTATTTGGTTGAAGAACCAGATAAAGCTCTTTCTTCTCTTAATAAAGCTATGAGTATTCAGCGTGAGATAGAAGACTACGTTAACTTAGGTCTCACTTACAATATTAGGGGTGTTATACACAGTAATTTAAAAGAATACCCAACAGCTCTAGAATTTTTTGGTTATGCACTAGATAACTTTCAAGAGCCAAATGCAGAAAAATATCAAGCTGAAGTTAATCTTAACGAAGCACGTGTATACCTCAAAATTAATCAAATAGATAATGCCAAAAGCAAATTAGAACGTGCTATAGTTGTGGCTAAAAAACATGAGCTCAATAGAGTTTTAAGCAGTAGCTACATACACAATGCAAAAGCGTACTATGCCAAATCCGAGTACAATTTGGCATTAGACCAAGCTAAAGAAGGTTTGGATATAGCACTAGAAGATAAATCTATAGAAAATATTAACGATGCCTATCTGACTTTGAGTAAAATTTACCAAAGCAAAAATCAGTACAAGTCAGCAAACCTTTACCTCAACAAGCATTTACATTTGTCAGACTCAATACTCAATATTCAAAGAGAAAGTATGTCTTCTGAGAAAAATGCAAAATTTGTATCAGCTTATCAAAGTGCAGAAAACCAACAATTACAAAACCAAATTACTGAAGCTGATGCAGATACTAATTTAGCGAGGATAACTACTATTTTAAGTATCTCGTTAATTACAATTCTGTCTCTGTTAACGCTTTCGTTATACAAAAACAATAATATTAGACTGCGCACAAATAATATGCTTCAGATTAAAAACGACGAGCTTATTGTTGCTAAAGAAAAAGCTGAATTAGCTTCAAAAACAAAAGCAAACTTCCTATCTACAGTAACGCACGAGCTGCGTACACCACTTTATGCTGTTACGGGATTAACAAGTCTTCTGCTAGACGAAGACCCTAAAGAAAAGCAAATTCCGCATTTAAAATCATTAAAATTTTCTGGAGATTATCTATTAACCTTCATTAATGACATTCTTCAAATCAATAAGATTGAAGCTAACAAAGTGGAGTTAGACCCAGAAGATTTTAATCTAAAAACCAAGATTGAAAATGTCGTTGCTGCTTTAAACAACTCTGCAAAAGACAACAACACTAATATTCATTTTGAATATGAAGAAGGTCTCCCTGAAAACTACATTGGTGATCAGTTAAAAATATCTCAGATACTTATTAATCTTCTTGGTAATGCTATAAAGTTTACTAAAGACGGTGATATTTGGGTAAGAGTAAAAAAGAAATCTTCTAAGAAAGAACTTTACCAACTCTTATTTGAAATAGAGGATAATGGTATTGGTATTTCAAAAGAAAAACAAGAACAGATGTTCGAGAGTTTCTCTCAAGGCTCAATACAAATCAATAGAAAGTATGGTGGCACAGGTCTGGGACTTTCAATTGTTAAAGGATTAATGAAAATTCTAAACGGTAAAATTTCATTAAAAAGTCAACTAGGACAAGGAACCACATTCTTCTTCGAGCTGCCACTTAAGTATGTTGAAGCCAAGAAAAAAATAGAACCAAAAGAAAGTAAACACATAGAAAACATTAAAGCATTGGACTTAGAGAACATCAAAATTTTAGTAGTTGAAGACAACAAAATCAACCAAATGATTACTAAGAAAATTCTAACCAAAATGGGGCTTACCTGTGACATAGTAGACAATGGTGAGGATGCTGTTGAGAAGGTTAGAAATACTGAGTACAATGTTGTTTTAATGGATATTCATATGCCAGGAATAAGTGGCTTAGAAGCTACAAAGCGCATTAGAGGATTCAATAAAGAATTGACCATATTTGCGCTTACGGCCGTGACACTAGAGGATAAGATGCATGAATTTGATGAGGCTGGTTTTGATGATATTATTTCCAAACCTTTCAAACAAGAAACCTTTGAGAAGAAACTTTACGCAGCACTTTCTGGTAAGGCTGAAGCAACAACTTAATTTACAAAGTCAAGAATTAATTTATTAAATTCTGAAGACTTATCTATGACAGTTTCTATAGCAATATAGAAGAGTTTATCCTGTAGACTTTCAACCACCAATAAACGCATATAATCTTTCTCTGTAGTGATAATAAGGTCTTTTTGCTCCAGTAATTCAATATCCTTTATAGTGAAGTTATAATGGTCGCCATACTCTAGGTGTTCAAAATCAAGACTTTTAGATTTAAAATGCCGTACGAGTGGTTGAGCATTGGCAATTCCTGTCACTAATGTGAAATTACCCATAGCTTCAAGAGGCATTTCTTCAGAAGCAGATACCACTTTATCACTATAAGCTATATGACTAAAAAATACGTGCTGATGTTCTTTTGGAGCAATTTGTTTTATAATAGTCTGCTTTTCAGCATCACCCAAATCATTAGGACATTTTGTAACTATAATAGCATTAGCTCTATTGGCTCCTATCTTAGGCTCTCTTAAATTACCCGTTGGTAGCACAATATCTTTTGTGTAAAGATTTTTGTATGAGCTTAACAAAATATTGAATCCTGCTTTTACTTTTCTGTGCTGGTAGGCATCATCAAGAAGAATTATCTCGGGTTGAGGACTAAGTTGGCGTAATCCCGAAATACCATTTTGCCTATTTTCATCTACAGCAACATAAATAGAACGAAACTTATTATAAAACTGAAAAGGCTCATCGCCCAAGGTATCTACATTAGCATTTTCATCAGCTAATAAAAATCCTTTAGTCACACGTTTATAACCGCGACTTAAAGTTGCAATTTTATATTGATTTTTCAATAACCTAACTAAATACTCTATCATTGGTGTTTTTCCTGTACCACCAGTACTTAAATTACCCACACAAATCA
Organism: Winogradskyella jejuensis; assembly: GCF_900129745.1. Classification (GTDB taxonomy): domain Bacteria; phylum Bacteroidota; class Bacteroidia; order Flavobacteriales; family Flavobacteriaceae; genus Winogradskyella; species Winogradskyella jejuensis. The sequence continues at coordinate 498,739 of NZ_FQWS01000001.1, forward strand.
CAGGGAAATCGTAAGATTTTGACGGCTTAATACCAGAATCATACAATCGATTACGCAACCAAGTCACCAAAAAGTAAATAGGTACAATAGGAAATAGAAGGATTCTGAGGATTTTCATGATAACGAAAGTAATATATATCTTTAATATTTATATTTGAAAAAAACACAAATTCAATGGTTGTACAAGATGTTATTAATCATTTACAGGATTTAGCACCTTTGGCTTATGCTGAAGATTTTGATAATGTTGGACTTCTTGTCGGCGATAAAAACCAAAAAATCACGGGTGTATTAGTTACTCTAGATACACTAGAAGCTGTTGTAGACGAAGCTATTGAAAACAATTGCAACCTTATTGTTAGCTTCCACCCTATTATTTTTAAAGGACTAAAAAAGCTAACCGGAAAAAGCTATGTAGAACGCGTAGTTATAAAAGCCATCCAAAATAATATTGCCATTTTCGCAATTCATACAGCGCTAGATAATGCATTACAAGGTGTAAACTCTATCATCTGTGACCAGCTAGAATTAAAAAACAAACAAATTTTAATTCCTCAAAAAGGCACTATAAAAAAACTGACAACTTATGTTCCTAAAGCCAATGCTGATGCTTTAAGACAATCATTATTTCAAGCTGGTGCTGGTAGTATTGGCAATTATGACCATTGTAGTTTTAACGCTAACGGTATTGGAACTTTTAAAGGCAATGATGACTCTAACCCAGTAGTTGGACAACCTGGACAACTTCAAAAAGAAGAAGAAACCCAACTCAATATCACGTTTCATAAACACTTAGAGTCAAAAGTTCTGAAAACCTTATTTCAAGCTCATCCTTATGAAGAAGTGGCTTACGAAATCACCACACTAGACAATACCAATCAACACATTGGCATGGGTATGATTGGTGAGCTCAAAAATCCACAACCAGAAAAAGAGTTTTTAGGCTTTGTAAAGAAACGTATGAATGCCTCCTCTGTTAGACACTCACAATTTCTAGATAAGTCAGTTAAGAAAGTTGCTGTTTTAGGAGGTTCTGGCGCATTTGCTATAGGTGCAGCTAAAGTAGCTGGAGCCGATATATTTATAACTGCTGATTTAAAGTATCACGACTTTTTCACTGCAGAAAAAGACATCGTTGTTGCAGACATTGGACATTATGAGAGCGAGCAGTTCACAAAAACGTTTTTAGTAGACTATCTCTCGAAAAAAATTACTAATTTTGCAATCATTTTATCAAACACAAATACAAATCCGGTAAAGTATTTATAATTATGGCAAAAAAAGCTGAAGCTACTGTAGAAGAACGATTAAGAGCATTATACGATTTACAGTTAATCGACTCTAGAGTAGACGAAATAAGAAACATCAGAGGAGAGCTTCCTTTAGAAGTAAGAGATTTAGAAGATGATGTTGCAGGCCTTAATACAAGATTAGAAAAACTTAACGATAGCCTTGAAACTATAGACGAAGAAATTAAGTCTAAGAAAAATCAAATCGAAGAGTCAAAAACACTTATCAAAAAGTATTCTGAACAACAGAATAACGTAAGAAATAACAGAGAGTACAATTCTTTAAGTAAAGAGATTGAATTTCAAGAATTAGAAATTCAGTTAGCTGAAAAACACATCAAAGAATTTAAAGCTCAGATTGAGCAGAAAAAAGAAGTTATTTCTGAAACTAAGGATAAATTAAAAGACCGTTCTGAGCATTTAAAGCACAAGAAGAATGAGTTAGATGAAATCCTTAAAGAGACTGAAAAAGAAGAAAAAGCGCTAATCGAAGAGTCTGAAAAATTTCAAAAGAAAATAGAAGAGCGTTTAGTCTTAGCCTATAAGCGCATAAGAAATAACGTAAAAAATGGTTTAGCTGTTGTAGCCATCGAAAGAGGTGCTTCAGGTGGGTCATTCTTTACAATACCTCCACAAGTACAAGTTGAGATTGCAGCACGCAAAAAAGTAATCACTGATGAGCACAGTGGACGTATCTTAGTAGACGCCGCATTAGCTGAAGAAGAAAAAGAAAAAATGGGAAAATTATTTATTAAGCTAAGTAAATAATATATACCTTATAATTCTTAAAAGCCTCTGAAATTTCAGAGGCTTTTTTATTTAGGAAAATTTTAAAACCTTTAAAATTAAGGTTGGTTAACTTTGTTCGACTATTGAAAAAGAAAACAAAAACCCGATGAAAAAACTTATTCCAATTTTAGGTGTTGCCCTATTATTTAGCTGTAATAATACAGCTCAGAATATAAACCAGAAACAACAAGCTGTCATCAATGCAGACCCAATTGAAGTTCCTTTAAAAGATGGAAAAGCCCGTGCTTATTTTGCTAGTGGATGCTTTTGGTGTGTCGAAGCCATTTACGAAAGTGTAGAAGGTGTTGAAGAATCTATAAGTGGTTACTCTGGTGGCTGGACAAAAAATCCAACCTACGAAGCCAGCAATACAGGTCGTACAGGTCACGCAGAAGCTGTAGAAATTATTTACGACCCCAATGTTGTGAGCTTTGCTACTTTGGTTGATGTCTATTTTGCATCACAAAACCCAACACAAGTTAATGGTCAAGGCCCAGATAGAGGCTCGCAATATCGCTCAATCATTTTTTATCAGAACGATGAGCAAATGAAAATAATAGAAGAAAAGAAAGCGGCATTAGCAAAAGAGCTAGATGCTGAAATTGCGGCGGAGGTATATCCCTTCCAAAAGTTTTGGGTAGCTGAAGACTATCACCAAGATTATGAAAAACTACATCCTAATCAACGTTACATACAAGCTGTATCAATACCAAGACTAAAACGCTTCCAAGCAAAAATGCCAGAAGTGCTAAAGAAAAATGCAAAGCATTAAAACATAAACCCGTTAGAAATTCTAGCGGGTTTTTTTATTTTTAGTAAATTTCTACTATTAACTAAATTAAAAAAAGAGATGAAAGTCACAGCCAAAAAAAATGAACAAGTCGCCAATATGGTATTTGCTTCAATCTATCCGCACTACTTAAGTAGAATAGAAAAAAACGGCAGAACAAAAGAAGAACTCAACCAAGTTATAGAATGGCTTACAGGTTTTGACGAAAAAAAACTACATGAGTTCATGGACAATAAAGTTACTTTTGGGACATTTTTTAAAGGAGCCAAAATGCACCCTAACGCGCACTTAATTAAAGGCGTAGTTTGCGGTTACAGAATTGAGGAAATAGAAGATGAATTTGAAATCTATAAACGATGCCGGCAAATGGAAAAGCTAATTGACGAATTGGCAAAAGGTCGTAAAATGGAAAAAATATTAAGGGAAGGATAAAGACTTTAAACTTTACTCGCCTTAATCTCAAAAATCATAGGAAATAGTTGGTCTTTCATCTTGTACATTCCGTTTTCAGATTTAACTAAATCTGGGAAAACATTGTACGGACTTTCATCATATTCGTTTAAATAGTCTATTTGCAAACCCGCTTCAATAAGTGTATTTACAACGTCGCCTAAACCGTGATTCCAACCATATTCTTTACTCTCCATTTTTGAAGATTGGTCTGCATACGTGCCTTCATATTCATCATAAATGACTTCATCTTGGCTGTAATGGTATTTCATTTCGGGTTTATCTTCGTTATAATCAAACATCCAAAGTATTGGATGAAATTCAACAATATAAAACACACCACCAGGCTTTAGGCGTTCGGCAATCATTTGCGCCCAAGGTTTTAAATCTGGCAGCCAACCAATAGTTCCGTAGCTTGTAAATACAATATCAAAAGTTTCAGAAATATGTTTTGATGTGTCTAAAACATTACAGCAAACAAACTCTGCATCTAAACCCAATTCTTCATTAAGTTGCTTGGCCAATTTTATACCTTCATCACTTAAATCTACAGCAGTGCACTTAGCGCCCATCCGACTCCAACTCAATGTATCTTGCCCAAAATGGCATTGCAAATGCAATAACGATTTTCCTTTTACATCGCCTAAAGCTTTCAATTCATAAGGCATCAGAGAGCTTTTTCCAGCTTTAAAAGCTTCCATATCATACATATCGCTTTGGGCATGTATAGCTACTTTTTTGTTCCAAGTGGCTTTATTAGTTTCAAAATAGTTGGTCGAATCACTCATGGTTGCTTAATTTAGCGTGTAATTTAAAATAACTTTTTCAAAAAATGAGGTCGCTATTCACAATTCTATATATCTGTTTGTTAGCTGTAAGTTGCAAATCGGATAAAAAACAAGACGCAGTAGACAACGTAAAAGAGGAACTTTCTATAGCTCAGAAAATTGCAAATGCCCACGGGTTTGAGAACTGGAAAAATGTAACCGAAGTACAATTCACCTTTAAAGTTGATAGAGATACTATAAAAGGTAATGGACGTTCTTGGACGTGGCTACCAAAAAAAGACAGCGTTTATATGCAAGCTGGAGTTCAGAATATAAAATACAGTCGCAAGAGTTCAGATAGTATTCCTTTAAATGTGGATAGAGCTTTTATAAATGATAAATATTGGCTTTTAGTACCGTTTCAATTGGTTTGGGATTCTGGTGCTACACTATCAGAACCAAAAAAAGCAAAAGCGCCAATTAGTAATAACGAAATGGATATGATAACGATTCTTTATCCTAGCGAAGGCGGCTACACACCTGGCGATGCATATGACATTTACTACGACAAAGATTATATGATTAAAGAATGGACGTTTAGAAAAGGAAATACTCCAGAACCTTCTTTGTCCAATACCTTTGAAAATTATGAAGATTTTAATGGCATCAAAATTGCCATCGACCATAAGAAAGATAATGGTAGTTGGAATTTAAATTTTACCGATGTAAATGTATTAACCGAAAATTAGGGACTTTTAGCACAATGTAAGTTTCACGTGGGTCTTGCGACTCAAAACGTATAGCTTACATTTTCCGCCTTCGGGCGTCTATATATTTTGAAGGTTGTCATTTATTTGGCAACCTTTTTTTATTCAATAATCTCAGTTTAATTCTTAAGCCTTAAATCCTTATTTTTGTTAGACACCATAAAACAACTAAACTTTGTCTCATTATAAATTAGGCCTCGATTTTGCCAAAGAATTAGACCAAAAAGACCAATTGGCAAATTTTCGCAGTCAGTTCCACATTCCGAAAGACAAGAATGGAGTTGAATTGATTTACATGACGGGAAACTCTTTGGGTTTACAACCAAAAATCACAAAAGATTATATACAGCAAGAGCTTGACGATTGGGCAAAACTAGGTGTTGAAGGCCATACACAAGGCAAACATCCTTGGCTGCATTACCATGAATTTCTAACAGAAACCATGGCAGAAATTGTCGGTGCAAAACCTATTGAGGTAGTGGTGATGAATTCGCTTACCGTCAACCTTCATTTAATGATGGTGAGTTTTTACCAACCTACAAAAAAACGTTATAAAATCTTAATTGAAGCTGACGCCTTTCCTTCTGATAAATATACTGTGGAATCACAACTGAGACATCATGGCTATGATGATAAAGAAGGGCTAGTTCTTTGGAAAGCTAGAGAAGGTGAAGAATTAGCCAATTACGAAGATTTAGAAGCCATTTTAGAGCAGAACGGTGACGAGATTGCCCTAATTATGATTGGTGGTGTTAACTATTACACCGGGCAATTTTTCGATTTAAAGCGTATTACCAAACTCGGACATAAACATGGCTGTATAGTTGGTTTTGATTGTGCGCACGGTGCAGGAAACGTTTCATTAAATCTACACAATTCAGGAGCAGATTTTGCAGTTTGGTGTACCTATAAATATTTAAATTCTGGCCCAGGAAGTTTATCAGGTGCTTTTATACATGAGCGTCACGCCAACAGAAAAGACCTTAACCGATTTACAGGTTGGTGGAGCCACAATAAAGAAACGCGTTTTAAAATGCGCGATGAATTTGACCAGTTGCCTGGTGCAGAAGGTTGGCAATTAAGCAATCCGCCAATCTTATCTATGGCAGCAATAAGAGCCTCTTTAGATGTTTTTAAATCTGCTGGTTTTGATAAATTATGTTTAAAATCGAAAGCTCTTACAGGTTATTTTGAGTTTTTAATCAATAAGCTTAATAACACAAACATTAAAATCATCACGCCAAAACATCCAGATGAACGTGGTTGTCAATTATCAATTCAGGTTAACTATGCAGACAGAGCATTACATGACAAGCTCACAAAGGCAGGAATTATAACCGATTGGCGCGAACCTGATGTTATTAGATGTGCACCTGTACCATTGTACAACTCTTTTGAAGATGTATATCAATTTGTAGAACGATTGAAGACAATTTTAAGCCCATCCTAATCTTCCTGAAGGGAAGGAAATAGAAACCCTATTTAAATGAATAAAGAAAAAAATAATAGCAACAGTGAGAATGTCTTCCCTTCTGGGGAAGATTTAGATGGGGCTCAAGACATACTCATCATCGGCGCAGGACTTTGCGGCAGTTTATTAGCATTACGCTTAGGTCAACGCGGCTATAATGTCACGGTTTACGAAAAACGACCTGATTTACGTAAAGTCGATATAAGCGCAGGTCGCTCCATAAACTTAGCATTTTCAGACCGCGGAAACAAAGGCATGAAACTCGTCGGATTAGAAGAAGAAGTGAAGAAATTATGCATTCCAATGAATGGACGAATGATTCATGATAAAGAGGGAAACACCTTTATGTCTAATTACAGCGGACGCGATTATGAATATATAAACTCTATTTCACGTGAAGATTTAAATGCACTATTACTCACTGAAGCCGAAAAGCACGAAAATGTAAAAATTCATTTTAATAAAGGCTGCAAACATGTCGATTTTGAAAATACCTCAGCAGAATTCAAAGATTATATAGATAATTCAGAATTTATTGAAGATGCCGATGTGATTATCGCAACCGACGGCGCAGGTTCGGCATTACGTAAAAGCTACTACTTAGGGAAGAAATTTTTATTCAGCTTTTCGCAAGATTATCTCACCCATGGCTATAAAGAGCTTAGTATTTTACCTGCTGAAGATGGCGGTTATAAAACCTTCAAAAATGCACTTCATATTTGGCCTCGCGGTGATTTTATGATAATCGCTCTACCTAACTTGGATGGTAGTTTTACAGTGACGCTATTTTTAAGTTATGATGAAGGCGAATACAATTTCAATAACTTAACCACGCCAGAACTAGTAACAGAATTTTTCCAAAAAGAATTTCCAGACGCCTTAGAAATTATGCCAAACCTAGTTGATGATTTTTTTGAGAATCCAACAGCACCTTTGGGTACGATAAAATGTTCGCCATGGCATTACAAAGGAAACACCTTACTCATGGGAGATTCTGCGCATGCCATTGTCCCTTTTTACGGTCAAGGTATGAATGCTTCTTTTGAAGACGTCGTGGAATTCGATGCCGTTTTAGATGAAGGTCATGATAACTGGGAAGCCATTTTTAAAGCTTACGAAAAACGACGGAAAAAAGATACCGATGCTATTGCCGATTTAGCTATAGACAACTTCCACGAAATGAAAGACCATGTTGGCCAAGCTATTTTTCAAGAAAAAAGAAAAATTGAAATGGCTCTAGAAAAAGAATTTCCTGAAGAATACGCCTCAAAATATAGTTTAGTAACTTTCAACGAAGATATTGGCTATAGAGAAGCTATGCTGAGAGGTCGTGCACAAGATAAAGCCATACTAAACATGTTAAGTGACAATGTTATTTCAGCTGAAGATGACATTAAAGATGTATTAGAAAAGGTAAAAGAAGAAACTGAAGCTATTCTTGAAGATGATAGAATTGCTGGATTATATTAATAATTATGAGTGAAAAAACAGTAACACCAAGAGGTGCCTATCCACACACAAAACGCGTTGGTGATTTAATATTTGTTTCTGGCACAAGTTCTCGCAGACCAGACAACACCATTGCTGGTGTTGATATTATAGACGAAATGGGTACAAAAAAACTCAACGTCTACGCACAAACTCAAGAAGTCTTAAAAAACATAAATCGCAATCTCGAAAAGGAAGGTGCCAGCCTTAAAGATGTGGTAGATGTGACCTCATTTTTAGTTAATATGAATGATTTTGCAGATTACAATAGAGCTTATGCAGAATTTTTCGAAAAAGAAACCGGACCAACAAGAACAACTGTTGCCGTTCACCAATTACCACATCCAGATTTAGTGATTGAAATTAAGGTGATGGCTTACAAACCTGAATAATTTGAATATAAAAAACTACATAAACGGAGAATTTATAAAACCAACTTCAAATGAATGGATAGATAACTATAATCCATCGAATGGTGAAGTATATGGACAAATTCCCAACTCATCAAAAGCCGATGTAGAAAACGCTTATATCGCTGCAAAAGCTGCTTTTCCAAGTTGGTCACAAACTACTCTGGAAGAACGCAGTCGCATTCTAATTAAAATTTCAGAGTTATTAGAAGCTAATCTAGAACGTTTTGCTGAAGCAGAAAGCAAAGACAACGGCAAACCCATTTCTCTGGCTAAAACTGTAGATATTCCAAGAGCCGCAAGTAATTTCAGATTCTTTGGCAATGCCATTACTCAGTTTGCAAGTGAAAGTCATGAATCTGCTGGGGAAAATGCTATTAATTATACACTACGCCAACCAATTGGAGTTGTCGGTTGTATTTCACCATGGAATCTCCCACTCTATTTATTTACATGGAAAATAGCTCCAGCCATTGCATCAGGCAATTGTGTGGTTGCCAAACCAAGTGAAGTCACTCCGTTGACAGCTTATTTATTAGGAGAAATTTGTGATGAGGCTGGCTTGCCAAAGGGCGTTTTAAACATTGTCCATGGTTTAGGTACAACCACCGGACAAGCCATCGTAGAACATCCAGACATAAAAGCTATTTCCTTTACAGGAGGAACAGCTACTGGCGCACATATCGCCAAAGTCGCTGCGCCGATGTTTAAAAAATTATCATTAGAATTAGGAGGAAAAAACCCAAACATCATTTTTGCAGATTGCGATTATGATGATATGCTAAATACTACAATAAGGTCATCATTCGCTAATCAAGGGCAGATTTGTTTATGTGGCAGTCGTATTTTTGTAGACTCGTCGATATATGAAAAATTTAAAGCCGATTTTGTCGAAAAAATTAAGCAGCTTAAAGTTGGTCATCCGTCAGATTCAGATACTAATATTGGTGCTTTAGTTTCAAAACCGCATTTAGAAAAAGTAAAAACGTATATTGAAGTCGCAAAAGAAGAAAACGGGAAAATTCTTTGCGGTGGAAATAAAGTCACTGTAAAAAATTACGAGAATGGTTATTATCTAGAGCCTACGGTAATTGAAGCGCCTTCGGATGAGTGTCGCGTGAACCAAGAAGAAATTTTTGGACCTGTGGTTACCATAATGCCATTTGATAATGAGGACGAAGTTCTACAAATGGCTAACAAAGTAAAATACGGGTTATCCGCAACACTTTGGACAAATGACCTAAAACGAACCATGAGGATGAGTAATCAATTACAAGCTGGTATTGTTTGGGTAAACACGTGGATGATGCGTGACTTAAGAACGCCTTTTGGTGGTGTAAAAGCAAGTGGCGTTGGCAGAGAAGGCGGTTTTGAAGCGTTACGATTTTTTACAGAACCTAAAAATATATGTATCAAATATTAAACTAAATAATTATGAAAACTAGAATACTTACCCTAGCACTAAGCTTTGCAATGACTTTTGCATTTGCTCAAGAGATGAAAACATTTACTAAAGACAATTACACTATTGACTATGACACTACATGGGAAATCAGCGAGCAAAAAATACAACCTGCTGTACAGTTTATGATTCTTTCAGATGAATCTACTCAAGCTAAAGACAAGTTTAGAGAAAACATCAACTTATCTGCTGAGTCACTTCAAGGTCAAGAACTTAACGCCGCAGATTATGCAAAAATATCCTTAGATCAAATTAGCGTTCAAATTCCGGGCGCAAAAATCATCACTAATGAGTCAAAAAAACTAAACGGTATAGACTGTCAAGAAATCATTTGGTCAGCAGACTTTGGTAATAACATGATTCTAAAATTCAAACAAGTAATTTTTGTTAGAGGCGGAACAGGATATGCGCTAACATTCTCTAGTACTACAACCGAGTTTGATACTTACAAAGAATCTGCTAATAAAATGTTGAGCAGTTTCAAATTTGTTAATTAAATGAATTTAGAACTTAACAATAAATATGCACTCGTTTGTGGTAGCACACAAGGTATTGGTAAAGCAACAGCTCTAGCTTTGGCTGAAGAAGGTGTTAATGTAACTTTGATTGCTAGAAACGAAGACAAACTAAAAGCGGTTTTAGCCGAGATGCCTTCTCATAGAAATCACGATTATATTGTTGCCGATTTTTCAAATCCTTCAGAACTAGAAGAGAAAGTAAAAAATTATGTTTCCCAAAATCACGGATTTCATATCCTAGTGAATAATACTGGTGGTCCAAAAGGAGGTCCAGTGTTTTCAGCAGATGTTAACGAGTTTGAAGCAGCATTTACACAACATCTTAAATGTAATCATATTTTAGTACAGACCTTAGTACCTTTTATGAAAGCTGAAAATTACGGACGCATTATTAATGTTATTTCTACTTCTGTAAAACAACCTTTAGATGGCCTTGGAGTCAGTAACACCATTAGAGGCGCTGTTGCAAATTGGAGCAAAACTATGGCTAACGAGCTTGGACAATTTGGAATCACTGTTAACAATATCTTACCAGGCGCAACAGCTACAGAACGTCTATCACAAATCATAAAAAATAAAGCTAAAAAAACGGGTAGCAGTATTGAAGATGCTACTAAAGCTATGCAAAACACTATACCTGCAAAACGCTTTGCTCAACCTCAAGAAACAGCAGATGCTATTACGTTTTTAGCAAGTGCAAGAGCAGCATATATTAACGGAATAAATCTTCCTGTAGATGGAGGAAGAACTAAAAGTTTGTAACTTTATAAGATTGCCAAACTTAATTATATAATCATGAGTAAATTACATCCTCCTATCAATTTTAAAGCTTGGATTGAAGAAAATAGGCATCTCCTAAAACCACCTGTTGGTAATAAAGTAGTTTGGAAAGATGGTGACTATATAGTTATGGTCGTTGGAGGACCAAATAGTAGAAAGGATTACCATTATAACGAAACTCCTGAATTTTTCTATCAAATAGAAGGTGATATCGTTCTAAAGGTCATCGACAAAGGCACTCCAAAAGATATTCATATTAGAGAAGGTGATATATTTTTATTACCACCAAAAGTTCCACATTCACCTCAACGTGGCGCCAACACAGTAGGCTTGGTCATTGAATATCCCAGAGAAAAAGGGGTTAAGGATGCCCTTTTATGGTTTTGTGAAAACTGTACAACAAAACTTTACGAAGAAGATTTTACACTAGATAATATTGAAACTGATATGCCAAAAATATTTGACAAATATTATGGCGACTCTGATAAACGCACATGCCCAAATTGCAATGCAATAATGCAACCTCCAAAGAAAGTGCAGCTCAATGACTAAACGAAAACTTAGAATAAACGGACACTCTCACCTACTACCTTATCCTGAGGAAATTCCTCAGTTTATGAAAGATAAAGGTATTTTTTGGGTAGATAAAGACCGAAAATTCATGCTTCAAAAAGATTGGAATAGACCAATCACAGACTCAAGTTTCTTCTTAGACGAGAAATTGGCGTGGATGGAGCATTTTAAAATTGACCATGCTGTAGTGCTCAATCTATCTCAGCTCTATGGAAATGGTTTGCGTTTGGAAGAAATGAAACAAGCCCTACGCTTTCAAAATGATTTTAATGCACGGATTCAGCACGAAAATCCTAGTAAATTTACTACTGGCTTTGTTGTGCATCCTGGTTTTGTCCGCGGCGCATGTTGGGAAATTGAGCGCTGTGTCGAAGTTTTAGGTATGCGCTTATTATGCTTACCTACTCACTACATGGATACCATTGGAACATGGCGTTGCATTTTTGATGAAGAAAACGAACCTATTTTTGAACTGGCAGATAAATACAATTTAGCTGTTGAAATCCATCCCTATGATGGCGAAAAATTTATAAAATTAGAAAATACTTCTTGGCGTTTTCATTTGATATGGATGTTAGCTCAATGCGCTGATGCTTATCATTTTTTAACCTTAAATGGTTATTACGAAAAGTATCCTAAAATGCGCATCTGTTTTGCTCACGGTGGTCAACTGGCTCAGATTAATTTAGGGAGACGTATTCAAGGATTTGATGGTCGTCCAGATTTATTTGAAGGAAAAATTCATCCTCGAAAAGCTGTAGGCCATAAAAACATATTCTTTGACACACTAGTTCATGACACAGGCTCTTTGGAGTTATTGATAAAAAATCAAGGGTCTAAACAAGTTTTGATGGGATTAGATGACCCTTATCCATTGGGTGAAATGGAAAGTACTCAACAATCCTCTTACCCTGGTAAAATTTTAGACTTGGCTATTGATCGAAATATTATTAATGAAGATGAACGTGATGCTATTTGGGAAGACAACGTTATCCAATGGCTTTGTGGTGATAATCAAGAGGCTAAAGACAAATTGGTAAAACGTATTTTGAGTTAAATCAAAACTTCTATATTTATATTAACTAATCAATTTTATATTATGAGAAAAATCGGTATTTACGCAACCTTAATTGGTTTGGCCTTAATTATCCTACCTTATTTTGGCTTAACACTCAGACTGTTTGGAATGATTGACGAATTGGGAGAAACTCCTGCTTGGGCTATTAAAATAGGTCTGGTTGTAGTCGGAGTTATTCTATATTTTCTTGGAGGCGCTAATTCTACATCTGAAGTTGCTAAGCAAAATACTGAATCTGAAGCTTAAAGGTCTTACATGCACTTTCTACCAGAAAAATTAGACGAATACGTTGTTGCACATTCTGAAGAAGAGCCAGACTTATTGCAACAACTTACTAGGGAAACCTACCAAAAAATATTACAACCCATTATGCTTAGCGGTCCGTATCAAGGTCGTGTCTTAAGTATGATTTCAAAATTAATAAATCCTAGCTCTGTATTAGAGCTAGGGACTTTTACTGGTTATTCTACGCTTTGTCTAGCAGAGGGCTTACAAAAAGACGGAACAATACATACCATTGATATTAATGAAGAGCTAGAAGATTTTCAGAGAAAATATTTTGATAAATCAGGTTATGGTAAACAAATAATTCAGCATGTAGGCAATGCTTTAAATATTATTCCAAAAATAGACGCTACTTTTGATTTAGTCTTCATAGATGCTGACAAACCTAATTATAGCAATTACTTTCATTTAGTGATTGATAAACTTAAGTCAGGAGGTATTATACTATCAGACAATGTGCTCTGGCATGGAAAAGTAGTTGAAAAACTCAACCCAAAAGACATCTCAACAAAAGCAGTTTTAGATTACAATACACTTCTTAAAAATGACCCACAAATTGAAACCGTGGTTTTACCAATCCGAGATGGATTGACTATTAGTAGAAAGCTGTAAAAAAAAGTATTAAGTCGGTAATTATTTATTACGCTTTACCGAACCCGCAAAATCCTCAACTTCATCACGGACTTTATTAAGTTCTTCATTGATACTCTGAGTCACTTCTGTATCGATGATACCGTTTTCTTTTGCACTTTTAGTCACTTCATGCTTAATATCATTAGTAGCGTCTTTTAGTGTACGCATACCCTTACCCAAACCACGAGCGATTTCAGGAATTTTATCAGCTCCAAAAACCATTACTACTATAAATAGAATAAAAATGATTTCTGTACCGCCAATGAATAATAATGTAGGTTGACTAAACATGTTACAAATATATGATGTTTGCAAGACTTCTTATATATCTAGCTTGGTATTTATTTATTAAGAGATACCGTCATTCGCTGGTATTAGTTTAACTAAACATTTTTCAAAATTGAAAAATGAGTTGCACTAAAAAAGCCGACTCGTTAAAGTCGGCTTTAAGTCTATAAAAACTTTCAATTAGTCTTTAATCTTATTTTTAAACTGATTAAACTCGCTTTCTTTAACCTCTTTAGGCCATGAGTTGTTAGATGTATCTACATCTGCAGTTTCTAAATCTGGGTCAACTGCAATAGAAACGATTTCTTTATCACTTGCAATAGCTCGAGAAACTTCTTTATCATTAAGTCTCCAGATTTGTGCAGGGAATGTTTCTCTCTTCTTAGTTCCATCAGCATAAGTATACTCAACAATAATTGGCATTACTAATCCTCCAGGTTTTTCATATGTTACTTGGTAGAAATACTTAGGAGACTTCATTTCCTTACGTTGTTCTGGAGTAAAATTATCCATAACAAACTCTTTGACTGTTGGCAAATCTGATAACTCACCAGCTTTTAAGGCTTCATCATAGCCATCTTTTCCTTCTTCAACAAAATATAATAAGTCAGCAGTATCCATATTGAAACGTTCTGCTATTTTCTTACCTTCTTCAGTTGGATTGGCAGTTATTGCATATTTCTTCACTTCTTTTATACCTATATCTGTATAATCAGTTGTGTAAAACCAACCTCTCCAAAACCAATCTAAATCTACAGCAGATGCATCTTCCATTGTACGGAAAAAATCTTCTGGTGTTGGGTGCTTAAACTTCCAACGGTTTGCATATTCTTTAAACGAATAGTCAAACAAATCGCGACCCATAATTGTTTCTCTTAAAATGTTTAGACCAGTTGCTGGTTTAGAGTAGGCATTACTTCCAAATTGATAGGTATTCAAACCTTTTGTCATAATAGGCGCAATGAAATCTTGATTTCCGCCCATATATCTCACAATATTTTTAGCTGGTCCACGACGAGATGGATATTTGGTTTGTCCTGGCGATAATGCAGCCGGATACCACTCACCAAAATCTTGCTCTGCTACGTATTGTACAAAAGTATTAAGACCTTCGTCCATCCATGTCCACTGACGCTCATCACTATTAACAATCATTGGAAACCAGTTATGACCAACCTCATGGATGATAACTCCCATCATACCAAACTTAACACGGTCAGAGTAAGTCCCATCTTTATTAGGACGGCCAAAATTGTAGCAAATCATAGGATACTCCATACCCATTGGTGCGTGAGCAGATATAGCTTTGTGGTAAGGATAATCAAACGTCATACGTGAGTAACTCTTTAAAGTACTCGCCACTACTTTTGTAGACCAATCTCCCCATAGTGGATTTCCTTCTTTAGAATACATAGACACTGCCATGACGTCTTTCGTATCAAGCTTAACGGCCATCATATCCCAGATAAATTTTCGTGATGTCGCAAAACCAAAATCACGAACCATTTGTGCAGATAATTTCCAAGTCTTCTTGTCTTTACTCTTAGATTTTTCAGCTTTCTCAGCTTCCTCTTGTGTTACAATTAAAACAGGCTCATCATAAGATTTTTTTGCCTTTTTGTAACGCTTCATCATTTCCTTGGTAAAAACTTCTTCTCTATTGGTCAAGTAACCCGTACCATCTAGGATATGGTCTGCAGGTACTGTAATATTTACATCGAAATTACCAAACGGTAATGCAAATTCATCACGTCCCCAAAACTGAGAGTTTTGCCATCCTTCAACATCATTGTACACAGCCATACGCGGATAGAACTGTGCCATAACGTAAATTCTGTTATCATTTTCTTCGAAATACTCATAACCAGAACGTCCACCATCTTTAACGTGGTCGTTAATATTGTACCACCACTTAATGTTAAAGACAAACTTATCTCCTGTTTTCATTGCCTTTGGCAACTCTACACGCATCATGGTTCTGTTAATCGTGTGCGGTAATGGCTTGCCATTACTATCTGAAACTTCTTGGATATTAAAACCCCCATCAAAGCGCTCTTTTAGGTATGACCCTGCTGCTCTAGAAGGCGTTGTCGCTGGCCCAAATCCGCTACCATTTATTAATGGTGTTTTAGAGTCTCTTGCTCTCATGTTTTGGTCTAGCTGCACCCAAAGGTAAGTCAACTCATCTGGAGAATTATTTGTGTAGGTAATCGTTTCGTAACCAGATAATCTTGCTTTGTCATCGTCAATCTCGATGTCCATTTTATAATCCGCTTGTTGTTGGTAGTAAGCTGGACCTGGAGCTCCAGAACCTGTACGAAACATGTTTGGAGTTGCAAATTCGTCGTATAACTGCTTGAATTTGTTTTGATTAGTGTGTCCTTGTGGTTTTTCTTTTTTTTCAGCATCCTGTGCGAATGCACCAGCTGAGACAAATAAAAGTCCTAGTAAGACGTGTTTAAAAATCTTCATAATAAGGGTTTGGTGTATTAAAAATGATGCCTAAAGTAGGAAAAATGAAGATATTTTAACACAAATTAGTCAAAGTTTAACACGGCTTTGTTATTCTCTGGAATAAGAATAAAGCTTTTGTCGTTACCGTTAATTTTGGTGCGAAGGATATTTTGCTGTTTTGGATAGATATCGAATAAGACTTCGTTCTTTACTTCCATAGTCTTAATAGCCTCAACATTCTCGATTTCTAGATAGCAATACACAATATCATCTTTGTATTCTTTTCCTAAAAAATTAAACTCGACATCGGCAGTATTAACCTTAATATCTAGTTTGAATTTGAGGTATTTCTCGATATATACATCTACCATTTTAGATTCATCCTTAATGGCTAATGTGATGTTTTCGTCATAACGTTCTCTGATTAATTTTTCGAAATCGTCAATAAATATTTGACTAATAATCTGAAGAGATTTTTCTTCCTTTACATATTCCATCTTTGTGACACTCACATAATATTCGTGGCTATTTGAAGCCGAACTCAACATGAAAACGAGTACTAAAAGTGTAATTATGTATTTGATTTTTTTCATTCTATAGTGTGACTGCATTCTAATAAGACAAAACCTATGCCAACTAGTTCTTATCTGAATTTAAATTTTGCTGATAAGTTGATAATTTTTCCTTTAAGAATGGGATAACTTCAGAAGGGTCGTTCTGCTCACAAATATTCTTAAATTTCAAGTCATCCATACAAAAGTAGAAATAATCCGCCTTTTGGGCTTCAGTAAATTCTATATTTTTAAACAAACTCTCTGAGTAAAATTCCCTCATTCGCTTCATACATTTATCTTTTTCGCTCAACTCTACTTGCGCTCTCAGACGTTTTGTACGACCACTAATTCGATTTAATAGTTTATGAAAATTAACCCCAAGACCCGTATATATTGGCCCGCCT
The DNA here is from genome assembly GCF_900129745.1 of Winogradskyella jejuensis. GTDB lineage: Bacteria > Bacteroidota > Bacteroidia > Flavobacteriales > Flavobacteriaceae > Winogradskyella > Winogradskyella jejuensis. The sequence continues at coordinate 515,989 of NZ_FQWS01000001.1, forward strand.
CCATCTGCATCAGCCAATTTGCGTTCTTCAATGGTTTTTGGCTTCCCTGTATAACCAGGTATACCCAAATCGTAAAAATTAACTTCTTCTTTAAGCTCCACATTACCAATATCAGAGCCAATATTACCTGTTAGAACTTTTCCCACTACCACCTCATCTAGCTCATTAACTTTCTCCTCTAAAAACACACGAAGATTGCCTTCTGAAATTGTTTTATAAGTAACCAACACTTCTTTGATTTTATATTTTAAACCAGAAAACACTAATGTATCTTTTGCTTTTACCTTAATTACAAAGCTACCATCTGTATCGGTAACCGTATACTTTACCGAAGATTTATTAAGCACATGTATGCCTTCTACTTCATCATTAGCAATTACAATACCTCTGAGGTTTTGTAACTGTGCTTTAGCTAAAAGACTAGAGAATAACAATAATAATAGACTAATCTTTTTTATCATCTAAAGTTAATTGAGTTTTAAACAATTGCAGTTCTTCTTTTAGGAATGTTATTGGATATAACACATTATTGGCATTACAAGCTTCGTCAAGTTTTTCACTATCCATGATAAAGTTAAAGAATCTATTCTGTAGTACCTCAGAAAGATTCTCTTCTTCGAAAATTAAATCTTTGTAAGATGATTTTAAGCGCTCAACACATATAATGCTTTTATCTAGTTTTACTCTTTCTTTAAGTTCTTTTGTTCTACCAGTTATTACGTTGATAATTGCTATTAAAGGAATACCTCCTCCTGAAGTTGCAGCAGCTAATTTTCGTTCACTAAGCGTTTTTTGCTTACCCGTGTAACCAGGAATACCCAAATCGTAAAAATTTATAGGTACTTCTATTTCTTGATTCTTTAAATCAGATTCTATATTACCAGTCAGTATTTTACCAACTACAACTTGGTCTAACTGTGTTACATTTTCTTCAAGTGACAACTCTAAATTATTAGTAAAAATGATGGATTGGGTAATCACGATTTCTTTGGCTTTATATTTTACTCCAGAGAAAGTCAACGTATCATTTGTCTTAACAGGGATTACAAAACTCCCATCTTTATTAGTAACTGTATATTTTAATGCTGTTTTATTTAAGATATGGATTCCTTCTACCTCACTGTTATTGATGATTTTACCTTTTAAATTTTGGAGTTGAGCTGAAACGGAAACACATAAGAATACAGTGGAAATCCAAATTAGTAAAATCTTTATTTTCAATTTTTTAATTTGAGAAAGCGCTTGCTTTGTTTGTGAAGATGACCTATTAGGTACATTTCGTTCTTTTTCATAAGTAAAGATTCTTTATAACCTTCTCTTTCTACAAAAAGAATAAATGCCTCTGCTAAATCTAGAGGAATTTCAAAATTCTCATTTAGGTATTCGGAATCATAACGTTTAAACAAAGGACTCTGTCTAGCTTGAAATTCTTCTAAAGCATTGACTTTCTTTTTTTTGTCTTTAGGGAAAACTTCTTTGAAAATATTAACAAAATTAAGCCCATTTCTAAAACGATTTTCATCCAGCAAAGGGTCGTCAATTTTTGTTTTATTATCTGCCGAAAATTTGTAGTCGTCAAAGTCTTCTTCGCCTTTATATATCTCAGACATTTCAACATTATACGTTCTTACGGCTTCGACATCTACATTCAAATTCCCTGATAAATCGTAAGGTAAAACAATAACTTCATCTAACTTATTAACCTCTTCTACTAGACGAACAGATACTTGGCGTGACTTAATAATACGCTCATCTATTCGTATGGTAAAATCCTGAAATTGCAATGCTCCAAAAGCAATAACATCATTCTCGGCTACAAAAATTTTGAAGGCACCATTCTCATCTGTTATCGTTCCTTTATTAGAACTTTGGTTATATACAGTTATTCCTTCTTTGTCTTCTACTTCTACATTAATGCGCCCATTAATCTCTACACGCTCAACATCCTGAGCTAAAGCAGAAAAAAACGCGCCTAAAAAAGCTAAGAGAAAAAAAACGGTTTTGGATGGTTGGCTTTTCATAATAGTAAATGTCGTAGTAGTATTCTTAAAAATATAATAAGCCTCTTGTAAAGTTTTGTTAAATCATAAAATAAGAATCTAATAAATTGCTCTATTTTTACTCCGATAAACCGAACTAAAACCTTAATGTTTTGAAATCAGCAATTATAGCAAGTACTTCTACAATTCATGGAAGCGGTTATTTAGAATACCTCACAAACACTTTAAAAGACCACTTTAATAGAGTTGATGAAATCGTATTCATTCCCTATGCTAGACCAAGCGGTATATCTCATGATGAATATACAAAAATTGCTTCAAAAGCTTTTTTGAAATTAGACAAAAAAGTGATTGGAATACATGAATTTAATAACCCAGCTGAAGCTATGTTAAATGCAAAAGGAATTTTTACTGGCGGTGGTAATACCTTTGTTTTGGTAAATCAACTGTATAAAAACAAATTAATTGAGCCCTTAAAAGAGGTTATAGAAAACGGAACACCATATTTAGGCACAAGCGCTGGTAGCAATATTTGTGGTCTTACTATGAATACCACTAACGATATGCCAATTGTATATCCTCCCAGCTTTAAAACTCTAGGCATTGTACCTTTTAATATTAATCCGCATTACTTAGATTCCATTGAAGGAAGCACACATATGGGAGAAACTAGAGAAACTCGGATTAAAGAGTTTCATAAATTCAACACACAACCTGTCATTGGCTTAAGAGAAGGCAGCTGGATTGAAGTTAAAGGTAAAACCATGTTCTTAAGAGGTGAATTAGATGCTAGAATTTTTACTTACAATGAAGCGCCATATGAAATTAAAACCAATACTGACTTAGAATTTTTGAAGTAATTATAAGTGCTTAAAGAAATGGTAACCCCATATTTCCATACCTTCATTATAGTAAAACTTATGTGAAGGGTAATTATTTACATAGGTATTGAGCTCCATAGAATTACACCCCTTAGAAATGCAATAATTGTTAATCCATTGCATAAATTTTTTACCCAAACCTTGGCTTCTGTAATCTTCTGAAATGTACACATGGTCTAGCTCTACAGACTTACCTGCATAATGCCTTGTGCAAAACCAGAGTCCTGTAACACCTACAATTTTGTCATCGTCATAAATTACAGCACATTCATAGTTTTGCTTTACCATCTCATTGAATCTATCTTTTAACATAGCTCTAGAAATGCGTCCTTGATTTAATTTAAAAACCAGAGGAATGACATCAGATATCTTTTCACTAGAAATTATTCGAAATGTAAAATTCATAATCAAAATAGCTAATTAACGATTTTCTAAAAATAAATGAACTTTTCGTATTTTAGAAAACTAAATTATGTGGAAATTATGAGAAGAGGAAATTTTAAAGTAAGATTACTCATTGGTGTGGTAGTCGTTGCTTTTGCATTTATTAGACGTTGCAGCCAACAGGAAACCAATCCATATACAGGTCGTGTACAAGCAATATCACTTTCGCCAGAACAAGAAATTGCAATAGGTTTACAAAGTGCTCCAGGTATGGCTCAACAACATGGCGGCTTACATCCAGATAATCGTTATCAAGCTTTAGTAGATAATGTAGGGCAAAAATTAGTAAACAATAGCATTGCAAAAAACACACCTTATAAATACGATTTTCATCTCTTGGCAGACGACAAAACTATAAATGCTTTTGCTCTTCCCGGTGGACAATGTTTCATAACTTATGCGCTTTTTTCTAAACTACAAAACGAAGACCAATTGGCTGGTGTTTTAGGTCATGAAATTGGTCACGTTTTAGGAAAACATTCTAATGAACGTATTACAGATTCAAAATTTTGGCAAACCTTAGTTATGGGCGCTTCAGCCATAGATTTTGGAGCTGTAGCTCAACAGTATGGGCAAGGAAAACTTTTAGCCAACGGACGTGATGATGAGCTAGAAAGTGATGAGCTTGGTGTTTTATTTATGATAAAAGCGGGTTATAATCCAGAGGAAATGATTGGCGTCATGCAAATTCTAAAAAATGCCGCTGGTCCAAATAGAGTACCAGAATTTCAGAGTACACATCCAGACCCAGAAAATAGAATAGAAAAAATTAGAGAAGCCATTTCTAAATACAAAAAAGCATCCTAATAAGAATGCTTTTTTACACTAACTAACTCAAATAATTGCTTTAGAATAAGCAGATTATTTCTTAAAACGCTTTAGAAACTGTGCTGCTTCTTTAGCATTTGTTTTTTCGGCATGTCTTAGAGCCGTTAAACCTTTATCACATGTGGTGTGTATTTCAGAACCAGATGTAATTAAAACCTTAATAACGTCTACTCTATTGAATCTCGCTGCGTAATGTATAGGAAGCATTCCGTTAGATTTTACATTAACATCTACGCCGTTTTGCAATAGTTGTTTTACTTTTTCTACATCGCCTTTGGCAGCAGCTGTGCATAACGCACTAACTTCAATCGTATTCTCTACGATAGTTAAAGATTCTGGTAAATTTTCGAAATTTGAAGCGTTAACTGTTGGTAATGATAAACATAACGCTAAGGCTAATACTGTTACAGATTTTTTCATGATGAATGTTTTTTGATTGATAAATGATTTATTGATATACTAAAGAGACGATTAATTTTTCGGTCTGTTACATCATAAAAACATAAATAACAGTTCTTTAACGCTTTGTAAACAAATATGTTAAGGTCTTCACAATTAACTTAAACCACACAATATTCTACTTTCAAGAAGATTAAAAAAAGATAAAATGAAATTTTTCTGAAGATGAAATTTGATATCCTTCCGTAAGTATTATCTTTGATATTCACTAACAAATTACCATGAATAAGAAAGTAATTCTCATGATTTTGGATGGTTGGGGCATGTCTCCAGACCCAAAAGTTTCTGCTATAGATAATGCCAATACCCCTTTTATTGATTCGCTTTATACTAAATACGCAAATGCGTCATTAAGAACAGACGGCTTACATGTAGGACTACCAGAAGGTCAAATGGGAAACAGTGAAGTTGGTCACATGAATTTGGGTGCTGGACGAATTGTCTATCAAGACTTAGTGAAAATTAATCTAGCTGTTAAAAACAAAACGCTACAAGAAGAGCAAGTGCTTAAAAATGCTTTTCAGTATGCAAAAGAAAATAATAAAGCCATACATCTTCTTGGATTGGTAAGCGATGGAGGCGTGCATTCTCATATTAATCATTTATTCGGGCTACTAGATGCTACAAAAGAAAACGATTTAGAGAATGTATATGTACATGCGTTTACTGACGGAAGAGATGTAGACCCAAAGTCGGGCTATGGTTTTATTACAGAGCTTGAAGAAAAACTAGAAGAAACCAACGCAAAGCTAGCTACTGTAACGGGTCGTTATTACGCAATGGATAGAGATAAGCGTTGGGAACGCGTAAAAATAGCATACGACGCTTTAGTTAATGGCGAAGGAAATAAAACTTCATCCGTACTAAAAGCTATTGAAGAAAGTTATGAAAATGACGTTACAGATGAGTTTATTAAACCTATCATAAATATAAATTCTGAAGGAAATGCTATTACTACCATAAAAGAAGATGATGTTGTTATTTTCTTCAACTTTAGAACAGACCGAGGACGCCAACTAACAGATGCGCTTTCGCAAAATGATTTTCATGAATTTGGAATGCATAAACTAAAGTTACACTACGTGACTTTAACCAATTATGATGAAAATTTTAAAGGTATAAAAGTTGTTTTCAATAAAGATAACTTAACCGAAACCTTGGGTGAAGTATTAGAGAGACACAACAAAACACAAATTCGTATTGCTGAAACTGAAAAATATCCGCACGTGACATTTTTCTTTTCAGGTGGACAAGAAGAACCTTTTAAAGGTGAAACTCGCATATTAAGAAATTCTCCAAAAGTTGCAACTTACGATTTAAAACCAGAAATGAGCGCTTACGAATTACGTGATGCTTTAGTCCCCGAACTCAATAAAGGAGAAGTTGATTTTGTTTGTCTCAACTTTGCAAATGGCGATATGGTTGGGCATACAGGTGTTATGAGTGCTGCAATAAAAGCATGTGAAGCTGTTGATCAGTGTGTTGAAGACGTTGTAACTGCCGCGCTAGATAATGACTACACCACTATACTCATTGCAGACCACGGTAATTGCGAGACTATGATAAATCCCGACGGTACACCAAATACGGCACATACCACCAATCCAGTACCTGTAATTTTAATTGATAAAGAATTGAATACTATTAAAAATGGTATTTTAGGTGATATTGCGCCAACAATTTTAAAACTCATGGGAATTGAGCAGCCTAAAGCTATGACACAACAATCATTGGTATAAAATGACTTTTAAAGAAAAACTCATATTAGCAATAGATTTTGACGGCACCATCGTTGAAGATGCCTACCCAAACATTGGAAAACCTCAAATTTTTGCTTTTGAAACGCTTAAAAGACTTCAAGATGACGGTCATCGGCTTATACTGTGGACCTACAGAGATGGTAAAAAGTTAGAGGAAGCTGTTGCGTTTTGTAAAGAAAATGGCATTGAATTTTATGCTGTAAACAAAAGCTTTCCAGAGGAACAATTTTCAAAAGAAAGAAGTCCAAAAATACACGCAGACTTCTTTATAGACGATAGAAATATCGGTGGATTTATTGGTTGGGGAAAAGTTTATCAAATGATTACAAATGAAATCCCAAATATTGAAAAACCAAAATCTAAGAAAAGGTTTTTCGGATTATTCAGATAGTTTTATATCAAATCGAAATAAGCTTTGTCTATAGCTTCTCTATGGTCTGGATGTGCAATTTCAACTAAAGCTTTCACACGCTCTTTTATTGTTTTTCCATATAAATTAGCAATACCATATTCAGTAACTACATAATGAACATGAGCTCTCGTTGTCACAACTCCTGCACCTAGTTTCAAATTTGGCACGATTCTACTAATACCTTTTCGAGTAACTGAAGGTAAAGCTATTATAGCCTTTCCGCCTTCACTCAAAGAAGCACCTCTTATAAAATCCATCTGACCACCAACACCAGAATACATTCCGGACCCAATAGAATCTGCACAGACTTGTCCAGTAACATCTACCTCAATAGCCGAATTAATAGCCACCATTTTAGGATTCTGTTTAATATATGCAGTATTGTTCGTATAATTAGATGCTCGCATCTCTACAAACGGGTTATCATCTACATAATCGTACAATCGTTTAGATCCCATCAAGAATGTGGTAAGTGCGCGACCACGATTAATCTTTTTGTAATTTCCATTAATGACATCTTTTAGAATCAAATCAATAACACCATCGGAAAACATCTCGGTGTGTAAACCCAAATCTTTATGATTGGTTAGGCGCGTCAACACAGCATTTGGTATAGAGCCAATTCCCATTTGAAGCGTACTTCTGTCTTCAATTAAGCTAGCCACATTGTCTCCTATTTTACTTTCAATTGCTGTTGGCTCAGCCATTTCGTGAGATGGCAATTCGTCATCAGACTCTACAAAATAATCAATTTCGCTATGGTGAATAATTCCAGCACCATGCGTACGTGGCATATTTTTATTCACCTGAGCAATAACAACTTTAGCATTATCTATTGCGGCTAAGGACGCTTCAACCGAAACACCTAATGAGCAATACCCGTGTCTGTCTGGCACAGATACATGTATAAGTACAACATCCAATTCTATAATTCGCTGCTGAAAAAGACGCGGTAATTCGCTTAAAAATACAGGTGTATAAGAACCATTTCCTGCTTTTAAGGTGTGTCTTACATTCTTTCCTATAAAAAACGAATTCACATGAAAGCTATCCTTTAATGCGGGGTCTGCATAAGGCGCTTCACCTTCGGTATGTAGCTGGCATATTTCAACATTACGTAACTCCTCATGTCTTGCAGACATGGCCTTTATTAACTTCTGCGGTGCTGCGGCTGCAGCTTGTATATATACTTTATCGTTGGATTTAATTACTTTTACTGCTTCTTCTGCCGAGACTAACTTATACATAATGGTCGTTTTATTTATACAAAAGTAAAGATAAGACACAGGGATAAAGCTGTCAAATATCATGTTTAACCAAAAAAGAATAACTTGTTAATTTTAGTATCTTTGCGCTCCAATACTGAGTAAAATGATTGTTGCAAAAACAAAAGAAGAAATAGAATTAATGCGTGAAGCTGCGCTTGTAGTTTCCAAAACTCTAGGTGAAGTTGCCAAGGCTGTAAAACCTGGAGTAACATCGCTTGAGTTGGATAAAATTGCCGAAGAATGCATTAGAGACCAAGGTGCAATCCCTGGGTTTTTAGGATTATACGATTTTCCTAACACTTTATGCATGAGTCCGAATTCTCAGGTAGTTCACGGTATTCCTAATGATACGCCTTTAGTTGAAGGCGATATTATTTCTATAGATTGTGGGGCCATAAAAAATGATTTTTACGGTGACCATGCTTATACTTTTGCTATAGGTGAAATTGCACCTGAAACTCAAAAACTTTTAGAGGTTACTAAAGAGTCGTTATACGTTGGTATTCGGGAATTTAAACTCGGTAATCGTGTAGGTGATGTTGGCCATGCCATACAAAAGCATTGCGAAGCTCATGGTTATGGTGTTGTACGAGAATTAGTTGGTCATGGTTTGGGTCGCAAAATGCATGAAGACCCAGAAATGCCAAACTACGGGAAACGTGGTCGTGGAAAAAAGTTTATTGAAGGTATGGTTGTAGCCATAGAACCTATGATAAACTTGGGTACGCATCGCATAAAACAACATAGAGATGGTTGGACGATTACCACTTTAGATAACAAACCTAGTGCGCATTTTGAACACGATGTTGCTATTGTTGATGGTAAACCAGAATTACTATCAACCTTTGCTTATATCTACGATGCATTAGGAATTGAGAGTAATGAGGAAGAAGAGTTTAGACAAAAGGCTTTAGTGCTTTAATGAAGCGTTTTTTCAAATTCATATTAAACACAATACCAAGACCTTTATTGATTAGGCTGAGTTATATTGCTCGACCTATAATGGCTTTCTTTTTAAGGGGAAACAATTTTACCGATCCCATTGATGGTAAAAGTTTCAAAAGCTTTTTACCATATGGTTACGGCGAGCAGCGCAATAATGTATTATCGCCTTCTACATTAAGCTTAGAAAGACATCGCTTATTATGGTTGTATTTACAAAATGAAACAAATTTCTTTAAAGCAGAAAAGAAAGTCCTTCATTTTGCACCAGAACAATGCTTTTTAAAACGTTTCGGAAAATTAGAACATCTCAATTATACAACCACTGATTTACTATCTCCTATTGCAGATGTAAAAGCAGATATTTGCAATCTCCCTTTTGAAGATAATAGCTACGATATTATTCTTTGCAATCATGTTTTAGAGCATATTCCAGATGATACCAAGGCCATGCAAGAATTGTATCGCGTAATGAAACCAGGTGGTTATGGTATTTTTCAAATTCCGCAAGATTTAAATCGTAAAACGACTTTCGAAGATAATACGATAACTGATAAAGCCGAACGCGCTAAAATATTTGGACAATACGACCACGTTCGCGTTTATGGGCGTGATTATTTTGATAAACTTCGCTCTGTTGGCTTTAAGGTTGAAGAAGTAGATTATACATCTCAACTTTCAGAAAAAAACATTGAAAAATATTGCTTGGCCAAGGGCGAAATTATTCCTGTGGTTTATAAATAATTATTACTCAGGGAAATTATTCAAACTCAATGTTTGTAATACATCATTTTCATCTAAGTAGATAAAATAAACCTGCAACTCAGGATGCGTTTTTAAAAAAGTCTTAGTCCCTTCTACTCCAAGCGCTTGAAAAGTAGTTGCATAACCATCTGCTAGCATAGCGTTTGGTGCAATTACGGAAACACTTAATACATTGGTTTTCGTAGGGTAACCTGTTTTGGTATCGATAATATGAGCATAACGATTACCATCTTCATCAACTTTGAACTTTCTGTAAGTACCAGATGTTGCCATACCCTTATTAGTCAAAGTAATGGCTTTAGAATAGGATTTTGACCCGTCAAAGTTAGGGTCTTCTATACCTACTGTCCAGCCTTTTTTACTTTCTTGATTAATACCTTTTGTTCGTAAATCGCCACCTATATCTACTAAATAATCCGTGACACCTTCAGCTTCTAAAAACTCAGCAATAACATCAATTCCATACCCTTTTGCAATAGCATTGAAATCTAAATAAGCAGAATCTGGTCTAATAAATCTATTTGGTGTTTTTACAACTCTATCAAAACCTACATGAGTCATTAACCTAGAAATAGTTACACTATCCGTTAAAAATTTGTTGTCTTCTGGACCAAAACTCCATGCATTGACTACATTACCTATAGTTGGGTCAAAAACACCTTTAGACTCTTTAAAAATCTTTTTTGAGGTATTAAAAACAGTTATAAAATGCTCATCCACTTCTACAGATTCGTTTCTATTCCATTTAGATATATCTGAATTTGGAATGTAGGTAGAAAGGGACTTATTAATAACTCCAAACAAACTATCAAACTGTTTTTCGTAGTTTTCATCTGCTTTAGAGTAATATTGAATATTATAACCAGTCCCAAACACAGGTCCAGATAATTTTATGTTAGTTGGTTCTTTTTCAGCACATCCTAAAAAAAGGCTAACTATACTTAAGACAAGAAAAACTCTTTTCATTTAAATTTAATTTAGGTTGGTTTCTATAACTTGAATCCCATTGTATTCAATTAAATACTCTTCGTTAAGATAAACGGGTAAATCTTCCCCTTCAGGATTACCTAAGCCTACACCAGCGTATAATACTTTAGCATTTTTTTTAAAGGCGTGTTGCTTAAACGTTTCCATCCAAACTACATCATAATTATTGGGATTATCTGGTAATAAAACAGCTCTTACGATTACAAAAAACCATTCACCATTTTTATCAATACAGACAAACTGGGGATGTTTTTTAAGTTTACTATTAATGGCTACAAACTCAAAACCACGAGATTCTAAATCCTTCCCCACGTGGTTCATGGCAAGGTTATGTAATTCTTGTTTTGTTAGTGCTTTACTCATCTATAAATCTCACAAACTTAGAATTTGTAAAGGTAAAGCCTGGCACAGAAATTTCCGAATTTAATTGTAGTTTATACCAAGGTGAAATATCGGTATCATCCAAATTTTTAAGCAGATGAATACTTTGAGCAGGTGTATTCCCTTGAATAAGTAAAAAGAGTCTTTCCCCAGCTTCGTTTTCTATGACGTCAGCAATCATAATCACATGGCCAGGAAAACCACCAACAATGAGCATATCACCAATCTTTAGGTCTTTAATAGATTTGATTTTTTTTAATTCGTTATTTAAAGACATAGTACCTGAATAGGTGTAAATTAAATTGAGGTATTTGTAGAAATTGGTTTTAGAATTATTTGCGGCTGTTGTTTTATGAAAGCTTACTTTATTACCATTAATCTTTGGTCTGTAACCTTGAGCGTATTTTTTCCAAGAACAATAATGTCCGCTAGTAAACTCAAAACCTATCTTATCTTTTTGATTGGTTTTCCAGAGGTATTCGCTACGCAATCTAATTAATGCATCTGCACATTGCTGTAAACCATTACTTGGCACATCGATATCTAAGACACCTACATGACCTAACTGATAGAAATACGGCTCTCCATCATAATTAATCACTTTTGCGCCATAATTCTTGAGTTCCTGATGTCTTATGTAATACTGAAAAGAAGATGAATCGTAAACTATACGTTTGTAATTCTCTGGAGCTTTAACTCTGTCTTTAATGGTGGATCCGTTCTTATTGAGATACGTTGGTTTTGTTATAACAGCTGCCACTGTTTGCTTTACTGGCTGAAACTGTAATGCAAAAACAGCTATAATCAGAACTAAAAAAAGAAATACGAGTAATTTTTTCATCACTAGCAAGAACGATTAAAAATAGAAGTTTCGTATTAAATCTTTATTTTTAATCGCATGAAGCACTATCCTATTTCCAAACGTATTGGCCTTTTTCTTGGACCTTTACTTTTTTTAATTCTTCAATTATCATCTTTACGACTTATATCTATCAACGCTGATACCGTAATTGCAGTGGCGTTATGGATGGTCATTTGGTGGATTACTGAAGCCGTTTCAATATCAGTAACCGCACTACTACCGTTATTACTTTTTCCGTTATTTAAGATTATGCCAATGGCAGACGTTGGGGCTAATTATGGTAGTCCTATAGTATTCCTATTTTTCGGTGGTTTTGTATTGGCCTTAGCTTTAGAAAAAGTGAACTTACATAAGCGCATAGCTTTAACCATTATAAAACTTACTGGAACTTCTCCCAATCGCGTTATTTTAGGCTTTATGATTGCTACTGCTTTTATGAGTATGTGGATAAGCAACACCGCAAGTACAGTTGTAATGCTGCCCATAGCAATGTCTGTTATAAATCTTTTAATTAAAGACGAGGATGGCTTTACCAAGGCCGATAAGAATTTTGCTTTAAGTGTTATGCTGGGGATTGCTTTTTCGGCAAATGCTGGCGGCATTGCCACAGTAATTGGAACACCTCCAAACTCGGTATTAATTGGACTTTTAGAGAATGAATACAACACACAAGTTTCTTTTGTAAAATGGATGTCTTTTGGTTTGCCCTTCTCTATACTACTTATTTCAATAGTTTATCTTGTATTGGTAAAATTTCTATTTCCGTGTAAAGCATTGGTTTTTGATGCTTCAGCTTCAGTAATCTCGGATGAATTAAAAAAGTTAGGCAAGTTGACTTCAAAAGAAAAACATGTTCTTATTGTTTTCTCGGTTATTGTATCGCTATGGATATTTAGAAGTGTTATCAATTCCCTCTTACCAAGCTTAGGGCTTAGTGATACAATGATTAGTGTTTTTGGTGCAATAGCCTTGTTTGCTATTCCTCATAATCTTAAAAAAGGGGATTTTGTGTTGCAATGGAATGACACTCAAAAATTGGCTTGGGGAATACTTATACTGTTTGGTGGTGGCTTGGCTTTAGCGAAAGGTATGTCTGCTAGTGGTATTGTAGATGTAGTAGCACAATCGATTTCTAATGCCAATATTGGCATACTCATCACAGCTTCGTTATTAATACTACTTATGCTTTTTATGACTGAGCTTATGAGTAATGTAGCACTTACAGCCGTTTTGGCTCCTGTTGTTGCTGGTATCGCTTTAGGATTAGATATTCCCATACTGCATTTATTGATTCCTGTGACCATAGCAAGTAGCTGTGCATTTATGTTACCTATGGCCACACCGCCTAATGCTATTGTTTTTGCAAGTGGTTTTATCAAAGTGCATCAAATGGCAAGAGCGGGGATTATTTTGAATCTGATTTCCGTAGCTTTATTAATATTACTATTTCAGTATGTAATGCCAGTGGTTTTTTAGCTAACTAAAAATAATATTATGCGCATATCTAGATATATAATACCGCTTCTTTTAATTGTTCTTTTTAATTGCAACAATAAACGACAATTACCCGACCCTTTAGAAGCTGGCTGGAAAAACAAAAACGTTTGTAAAGTATTAGAAGAAAACAAAGAGTTAAGAGTTCTAAAATGTAGGTTTCCGCCCAATATTGGGCACGAATTACACTACCATAATCCACATGTAGGTTATACCATTAGCGGAAGTAAATTTAGAATTAAGGACACTACAGGTATACGGGAAGTAAACGTGCCCTCTGGGTATTCATTTTCAAACGACAAAATAACCTTCCATGAAGTTTTGAATGTAGGCGATAGCACAGCAGTTTTTCTAATTATGGAATACAGATAAAAATTGTTTTTTAAGTTTTTTGTATCTTAATACTCCGAAAAAGAAAAATCTATGAAAACTTCAAATCGTTTTGAAGCTGCTATAAAAAAACTCTATATAGCGTTTCACAATAACACATTAAATCCAGAGTGTTGCAAACAGTGTGCTGTAGGAAATATTCTTAACAACACAGAAAGTTGGAAATATTTATCTGATGACCATGGCTCTACTCAATTAAATTATATAGGGAAATTTCATCAAAATTTGGGTCGCCGATTTAATGGTTATACACCTTTAGAATTACTTACTATTGAATCTATTTTTTTGAAAGCCTGTGGCTATAAACTACCCTTACATTATAAAAATGGGAGACCAGATAATATCAAAGATAAAGATGTGCTATTTAAGGGGCTCACAGCAGTGATTTCACACTTATGTAGACTCGAAGGTATTGCAAATATTATGGATTACTCAAAGCTCTTTGAATACGAAAATGATAAACCTAAGTTTGAGTTAGAGTTTTAAACTCAGAACGTCATAAAACAAAAAGCCAGTGCTATAGCACTGGCTTTTTGTTTTATATAATTTAAAGACTATCCTCCAAAGTCATCGAATCTAATATGCTCATCTGGGATACCAAAATCCTCGCCCATTTTCTGAACAGCTTGGTTCATTAATGGAGGTCCACAGAAGTATAATTCTATATCTTCTGGTGCATCATGATGGTTAAGGTAATTATCAATCACACAATTGTGAATAAACCCTACAAAACCATCTCCAGCTTCGTCATTGATATCTTTTTTAACTTTCCAGTTATCTTCTTCTAAAGGCTCAGAAAGCGCCATGTAGAACTTAAAGTTAGGGAAGTCTTTTTCTAATTTTCTAAAGTGCTCAATGTAGAACAACTCACGTTTAGAACGTCCACCATACCAATACGTAACTTTACGACCAGTCTTAATTGTTCTAAACAAATGATATAAATGCGAACGCATTGGTGCCATACCTGCACCACCTCCTACGTAAAGCATTTCACTTTCAGACTCGTTAATAAAGAACTCTCCATAAGGTCCAGAAATGGTTACCTTATCTCCTGGCTTTTGCGCAAAAATATAGGATGATGCAATACCTGGATTAACATCCATCCATTGGTTTTTAGATCGGTCCCATGGCGGCGTTGCTATACGTACATTAAGCATGATTTCACGTCCCTCAGCTGGGTAAGAAGCCATAGAATATGCACGTTCTACAGTTTCAGTGTTTTTCATAACTAAAGGCCATAGACCAAACTTATCCCACTCAGCTTGAAACTTATCTGGAGTCTCATGCTCTTCTGGGTGCGCGGTAATGTCGATATCAGAATACTTAATTTCACATGGTGGAATTTCAATCTGAATATAACCACCGGCTTTGTAATTCATATCCTCAGGAATCTCAACAACAAACTCCTTAATAAATGAGGCTACGTTATAGTTACGTACAACGGTAGCTTCCCATTTCTTAATTCCGAAAACTTCTTCTGGAATTGTGATTTCCATATCCTGCTTTACCTTAACTTGGCAAGCTAAACGTGCGCCATGTTGTAACTCCTTACGAGAAAAGTGAGGCGTCTCTGTTGGTAATGCTTCTCCACCACCAGATAATACATGACATTCACATTGAATACATGTACCACCTCCACCACAAGCAGACGGTAAAAACACTTTGTTATTTCCCAAAGTTGAAAGAAGCGTACTTCCTGAAGCAACTTCTATTTCTTTTTCACCGTTAATTGTAATCTTTACTGGACCTGATGGTGAAAGCTTTTGCTTTACTACCAATAATAGACTCACTAATACCAAGGTAATTAATAAAAACGCCGCAACTGTTGCGATAACTGTTCCTGTTGTTCCTGCTGCTAAAATCATACTTAGTCTATAGTTTTAGTGTTTTCAGCTAATGTCTTAGCCTCTTCAGTTTGTTCTTTTTCTATCTTAATAGCTTGCTCCGTTTTTGGTGCTTCTGCCTCTTCATCTCCTCCCGTAAGCATTCCTCCAAAACTTAAAAATCCAATTCCCATTAAACCTGTAATAATAAATGTAATTCCTAAACCTCTTAAAGGTGCTGGTACGTTAGAATATCTAATCTTCTCACGGATAGCCGCAATTGCTAGTATTGCTAAAAACCATCCAATTCCTGAAGACACTCCATAATTAAAAGCTAAGCCTAGAGTTTCTATCTCACGAGATTGCATGAATAACGAACCACCTAAGATGGCACAGTTTACTGCAATTAACGGTAAGAAAATACCAAGTGAGTTGTATAACGATGGAGAAAATTTCTCCACCACAATCTCTACCAACTGAACCATTGTTGCAATAGTTGCGATAAACATAATGAAGGAAAGAAAACCTAAATCATAATCGGCATATTCTGCACCTAACCATGACAGTGCTCCTGGTTGTAATAAATATTGGTCTAGCAACCAGTTTAAAGGCACAGTTATAGCTAGTACAAAGATAACTGCGGCTCCAAGACCTACAGCAGTGGCTACCTTCTTGGATACAGCTAAATATGAGCACATACCTAAGAAAACAGCAAACACCATGTTATCTATAAAAATCGACTTGAAAAATAATTCGATGTGTTCTATCATTGTCTTTTATTTTAAATTCTTTTATAAAGAATATTAATCTTCGATTAAATCTTTGTTTCTACTACGTTGTACCCAAATAATTAGACCTACAATAATTAAAGCCATTGGTGGCATTAACATAAATCCGTTGTTTTCGTAACCTATTGAGTAAACACCTGTCTTCTCGATTGGGTCTCCTAATACAGGAATTCCTAATAAAGTACCAGAGCCTAATAATTCTCTAAAGAATCCTACAATTATTAAGATAACTGCATAACCTAAAGCATTACCTATACCATCTAAGAAGGATTTCCAAGGTCCATTACCTAAGGCAAAAGCTTCAAAACGCCCCATAATAATACAGTTAGTAATAATTAAACCAACAAATACAGAAAGTGTTTTACTTAATTCGTAAGCGAATGCTTTTAATACTTGGTCAACTATGATTACTAATGAGGCTACAACAATAAGCTGTACAATAATTCTAATTTTTGAAGGAATAATATTTCGCATTAACGAAATAACAACATTACCTACACCCAAAACGAATAATACGGCAAAACTCATAACTATAGAGGCTTTGAGCTCTGCTGTAATTGCTAATGCAGAACAAATACCTAATACTTGAATTGTAATAGGGTTATTATCTGCTAACGGGTCCGTGATTAACTTTGCGTCTTTTTTTGAAAGTAGTCCCATATTAATTTAAAGTTTTAAAGTAAGGTAAATACAATTTTAAATCGCTTTTTATCATTGCAGAAACACCATCACCTGTAATAGTTGCGCCTGCTAATGCATCGACTTCATAATCGTCTTTAGTTTCATTTTTTGGGTCATTATTTCCCTTAGCTACAGTAATACCTTTAAATACTCCTGCTTCAGTTAATAAACGCTCTCCGTAAAAGTCGTCCATAAAGTAACGTTGCTTAATATTTGCACCAAGACCTGGAGTTTCACCAGCATGATCGAAGAATGTACCTCTAACAACCATATCTTCATCTAAAGCTACATATCCCCAAATAGCATCCCAAAGTCCTTTCCCACGAATAGGTGCGACATATACCTTCTTTCCTTCTTGCTGTCCAACAAATAATGGTAAAAATCTAGATTCTCCATTTTTGTAACGTGCTTGTTGCTTCTTTACATCTATTAAATAAGGCTCTTTCCCTCCGTTAGCATCCATGAATTCTTGACGCGTCATTGTTTTAACAATTTCTCCATCTTTCACTTCGATTACCAATTGCTCTGAGATGTTAGTTTTAAAAGCTTCAGCTACTTTATCAGTAGAGACAAACGTGATATCTCCATCACCTTCGTTAGCATTTACACCCATTGCATAAAGAATGTTTTGTTGTTTTTCCATTCTTTTATTTTCATCAATATTTGGCGCAAGAGACGATGCTGTAAAGGCCAATAAAGACCCAACAACTAATACCATTGCTACTGCAAATATGATGGTGTACGAATTTTTATCTGTATCGACTGCCATAATTATGCTGCTTTTACTTTTACACGTTTAAGTCTACGCTTCACATTACCTTGAACCACATAGTGGTCAATAGTTGGTGCGAAAACATTCATTAATAATATTGCTAAGAATACGCCTTCTGGGTATGCTGGGTTGAATACACGAATCATAATAGAAATAAATCCTATTAAGAAACCATATATCCATTTACCCTTATTAGTTTGAGATGCCGTTACTGGGTCTGTAGCCATATAAACTGCACCAAATAGTATACTTCCTATAATTAAATGTTGCCAGAACGGAACACTCATTAATCCATAAAACTTACTTGATTCTCCAATCCATCCAGCATCTACTACGCCATTAAAAATTAAGCCCATGGTTAATGCGCCGATTAATGTAGAAAGTATAATTCTCCAGCTTCCAATTTTGGTGAATATTAAAAATAAAGCTCCGATGATAATCAAAAACTTTGAAGTCTCACCTACTGAGCCAGGAATAATTCCCCAGAACATATCCCAATAATCGATTCCTGCAAGAGAACTATTTTGAGCATAAGCTCCTAATAATGTTTCACCTGAATATGCATCTGGTGTCCCGGCAGCTGCTGTTGCGCCGTGCACCCATACTTTATCTCCTGACATCCATGTAGGATAAGCAAAGAATAAAAATGCTCTGATGGTTAGTGCAGGATTAAGAATATTCATTCCTGTACCACCAAATACTTCTTTACCAATAACAACACCGAATACAACGGCTACTGCAAGCATCCATAGCGGAATATCAACAGGAACAATTAATGGTACTAGCATACCCGTAACTAAGTAGCCTTCTTCTACTTCGTGACCTTTAATAACAGCGAATAAAAACTCAACTGCCAGACCAACACCGTAAGACACAACGACTAATGGCAATACTTTAACAATACCTATCCATAGATTATCAAGGGTCCAGAAAGAAGCCCCTAAAAATCCATCTGCAGATTCTATCATACCTTGAGCAAGGTAATGTTGGTAACCCGCGTTAAACATACCAAAAATTAAACATGGTACGAGTGCTAAGATTACTGTATTCATTGTACGCTTTAAATCGTCCGCAGCTTTTATGTGCGTTCCATTGTGCGTAGTTTCGTTTGGTGTATACAAAAACGTAAATAAGGCATTAAAGGCAGGAAGCCATTTCTTATCCTTATTCTTCATTTTAAAACTGTGTAAATTTTGTTTTAAACCCATTATCCTATCTCTTTAAGCATTAAGTCTAATCCTTCTCTAATTATTTTTTGATGTGGTTGTTTTGACACACAGATAAATTCTGTTAATGCAAAATCCTCTGGTGCTACTTCATACATTCCTAAAGCTTCCATTTCATCCAAATCTTTGTACATACAAGCCTTTAAGATTTGTAATGGATATATATCAAGTGGAAAAACCTCTTCGTAATTCCCCGTAAGTACAAATGCACGGTGTTCTCCGTTTGTATTCGTATTTAAGTCATACTTTTTCTTTGGATTTAACCAAGAAAACGTCAGTGCACGTGTTGTAGATACTTTATTGAAAATTGGCTTATTCCATCCAAAAAATTCATAATCGTCACCTTCAGGAATAACTGTAATAACATTACTGTAGTAATCTAAATTTCCATCAGGATTGATTTCTTTTCCAGATAATACATTTCCAGAGATAATTCTATCATTACCGTCTTTGTCTACACCATTGTCATAAACCATAGTTGCTACCTCAGCACCTATTTTAGTTCTGAAATAACGAGGTCGTTTTACAGAAGAACCTGCTAAAGCAACAACGCGCTCTGCATTAAATCTTCCTGTTAAAAGTAATTCTCCAATTATAACAAGGTCTTGAGCATTTAACGTCCAAACCACTTCACCTTTGTTAACTGGAGCAACCTTATTAATTAAAGTTCCTACGTTTCCAGCAGGATGTGGTCCAGATACTTTGTGAGTAGTTACATCACTTAAGTTAGAAAACACAGAACTTATATCTCTTGGCACAGATATATGCACTTGACCTTCTGTAAGTTTTGCTAGAGCAGAAACTGCTGCTTGCAATTCTGCTTCTTTTCCTTCAAGAACATAATCTAAATCTGCCGCCAAAGGCGCTGAAGCATAACCAGAGATAAAAATATCTCTAGGCGTACTGTCTGCTTTTGCAACAACATCGTAAGGACGCTGTTTTATAAAAGCCCAACAACCTGATGCCAACAAATGTGCTTTTACTGCGTCTGCGTTAGCATTTGCATCTAACTTAGCATACTCTGCATAAATTTGCTCTTTGTCTGCATTAATTTTTATGCCGTCTATTCTACGCTTTGGACCACGCTGTACTTCTGTTACCTCACCTGATACTGGCGATACGAACTTCATATCTTCGTTTTCCTTGTTGTAAAATAATGTTTCCCCTGCCTTTACTCGTGTACCTTCTTTGGCAACTAGTTTTGGTGTAATACTGTGAAAATCTTCTGGCCTAATAGTGTAAGTATTGCTAATAATAGCATTTTCGGTGGTCTTTTCGGCTTCACCCACCAATTTAATGTCTAAGCCTTTTTTTACTCTAATGTCTTTGGACATATGTCTTAAGATTAGTTATCTAAAAAATCGGTGCAAAAATACGAATTAAAGGCTAAATAATCTGAAGCAATCTCAAAATTTTTAGTTAATTATTAACCTCTAATGAGTGAGAATGTTGGTTTGTCTAACTATCCTAATTAATTTTGAAGAAAACCCACAAAAAGATTAAACAAGCACTTTGTAATTTTAGCCAAAGAATAAGGCACGGAATTTGATTATCTTTGTAATTCTTAACAGAAACACCAAGCATGATTAAAAAATCGCTTTTATCTATAATAACCTTAGCTTTTTACTTTTCAAGTTTTTCTCAAGCTGAGGAAATTCTACCTCCAGATTTTATAAAAACAATAACTTTTAAAGGGAGTACAAATCAAGCACAATTACCTATCCTAAGATTAGGTGAGCCTTTTACATTAGAGTTTGATGCTTTAACTGGTAATGAGGAAGATTTCTATTATAAAATCGAGCATTTTGATTTTGATTGGAAGCCTTCACTTTTAGTAAAAGGTGAGTATCTTAAAGGTATTGACAATGTTAGAATCATTAATTATTTAAATTCTGAAAACACCTTTCAAATCTATTCGCATTACGATATAAGGATTCCTAATCAGCAAACCAGAGGCTTGCTTAAGTCGGGAAATTATATGATTACGGTCTACGATGATTATGATGAAGTTATGTTTTCTAGAAAGTTTATGGTCGTAGAAGATATTGTAACTGTTGGTGTTCAACCAAAACGCACTCGTAATTTTGAAACTATAAACGAGAAGCAGATTGTAAATTTTAAAATTAATTCAGGTAGTCTCAACCTAAACAATCCGCTAGAAACCATCAAAACATTAGTTATTCAAAATAACAACCTTAAAACTGCCATCACCAATCTAAAGCCACAGTTTGCAACTGGCAGAGAACTCATATATAGGTATGACAAAGAAGCCTCATTCTGGGCAGGAAATGAATACCTAAACTTTGAAAGCAAAAACGAGCGCGCAGCCAATTTAGGGGTTCAGTTTATAGATTTAAAAGAGCTTTATCATAACTATTTATTTAAACAAATAAGCAGAAAAAACAGACCCTACACTTGGAATCCAGACATCAATGGTAACTTTCTTATCAATGCTATAGATGTAGACAATGTAGATGTTGAAGCAGATTATGTGGTTACTCATTTTACATTAATTTCTGAGGAATTCCCAGGCAAGGACGTCCATGTTTTTGGTAATTTCAACAATTTTGAAGTTGAAGACATGAATCGTATGTTTTACAACAGAGAGCGCGGTCAATACGAATGTGACATTAAACTAAAGCAAGGGTTTTACAACTATAAATTTGTAACCGTAGATTTAGATGGAACTATTGACGAAGGTGCTATAAGCGGAAACTTCTGGCAAACCGAAAACAACTACAAAGTTCTTGTTTACTACCGTGATTTAGGAGCGCGTTTTGACCGTTTGATTGGTTATGGAGAGGCTAATTCTGAGAGAATTACAAATTAATAAACTTTTTTCTTACCGAGAATTTGTAAGTATCTTCACTGCATTGAGACCTATTCTCAAATTACACAACAGATAAAATATGCATCAAGACCTCGAGTTATTTTCAGAACTTTGTGATTTTCTTTTAGATGAAGAAAAAAATAATCCCGTTGCAACGCCAATAGCCACTTCAGAATTATTTGAAAAGTTAGATTTATCTTTAAAAGACGAGGGTGTTGTTGACCAAGACCTAACTTTAGCTTTAAAAGCTATTATAAAACATACGCCTAAGACGGCTTCAACATCTTTTTTTAATCAATTATTTGGAGGACGTAAGGGTAAGGCTTCACTGGGTGATTTATTATCTGTGATGCTAAACAACAGCATGTACACCTACAAAGTTGCGGGTCCACAAGTGGGTCTTGAAAAAGAAATTATCTCACAAATTTGTAGACTTTCGGGTTATCCAGAAGGTAGCGGAGGCACTTTAGCTGCAGGTGGTTCTATGACTAATTTCATGGCATTACTCATGGCAAGAGACCATAAGTTTCCTGAAATTCGTACTGAAGGCACAAGACAAAACATTACTTTATACACTTCTGAAGCTTCACATTATTCAATAGCGAAAAATGCAGCACTAGCTGGTATTGGTAGTAATAACGTAAGACTTATTAACTGCAACGCTAAAGGCGAAATGAGTGCAGAACATTTAGAAGAAGTCATTGAAAATGATGTTAATAAAGGTTTTATACCCTTTTTTGTCAACGCAACTGCTGGCACAACAGTTTTAGGTGCCTTCGATAATATTACAGCTTTAAGTCAAGTATGTAAAAAACACAATATATGGTTGCACGTTGATGGCGCGTATTGCGGGAGCGTTATTTTTAGTAACCGATACAAACATCTTGTAAAAGGACTTGAACTCACAGATTCTTTTAGCCTTAACGCCCACAAAATGTTAGGCACACCTCTTAGCTGTTCTATAATAATAACAAAACATAAAGAGCAATTACACCATTCTTTTTCTAATGAAGCAGAATATCTGTACCAAACAGATGGTGATGATTATAACCTTGGAAAAACCTCTTTACAGTGTGGACGCAGAAACGATGCGCTGAAGTTATGGACACTTTGGAAATCTGTTGGCACCAAAGGATTAGAGAAAATTGTTGACCATCAATTTGAGTTGGCTCAATTTGCAAGAGATTACATAAATAACCACCCCGATTATACATTAAACAGTTTTGACGATTCTATCTCGGTGTGTTTTAATTATAAGGACGTCCCAGCCAATACGCTATGCACAGCACTTTACGAAGATTCTAAGCTTATGGTTGGCTTTGGAAAGTTTAGAAACACTGAATTTGTAAGAATGGTTACCATTAATACTGTTTTAGAAAAAGAAGATATCCTTAACTTTTTTGAAACTATTGAGACCTATGTCTCTAAAGAATTGTTAAAAAACAGCCTATCATAGACTTATAGCATTTAACAAATAAAAAAATACCTTATCTTCGTTTTCGAACAAAAAAAGCAATGATACAACAAGTTACAAGCGGAATTAAAATTTCTGTAGAAACTGAATTTGAAGGTACATTTTATAAAAATTATAAAATGAACTTTGCATTTGCTTATAAAATCACCATCGAGAACCAAGGTAATGACGTCGTACAACTCAACTCGCGTTATTGGAAAATAAAAGATGCCTTAAATAATATCGAAGTTGTTCGCGGTGAAGGCGTCATTGGCAGAAAGCCCATTCTAAAACCTGGCGAATCTCACACTTACAGTTCTGGATGTTTATTAACTTCTCCTTTTGGAAGCATGCATGGTTACTACAACATGATTAATTTTTCAAACTCTAAAGAGTTTAAAGTCTATATTCCTTCTTTTAAGTTGAGTGCGCCGTTTTCTTTAAACTAAGCTTCAAAATCACTTAAATACTCAAATCGATACGTTTTATCATTCTGCTGTATATAGAAGAATCCACAATTGGAATAGTGCACAAATTGATATTCTGAAGTTATATCAAAATCTTCATTATTAATACTATAAAGTCCATCACAGTCTA
This sequence comes from Winogradskyella jejuensis, assembly GCF_900129745.1. Taxonomy (GTDB): domain Bacteria; phylum Bacteroidota; class Bacteroidia; order Flavobacteriales; family Flavobacteriaceae; genus Winogradskyella; species Winogradskyella jejuensis. The sequence continues at coordinate 540,032 of NZ_FQWS01000001.1, forward strand.
TATTTCCATAAGGTGAAATACGCCTGAAGCGGTATTCACTATTTTTTCCTATATCATAAATCTCAAACCAAGCACCTGCTGCTATGCCACCAAGCCATTGGGCGTGACTATTCTTTTCTTCGTTTTCTTTAGGCTTAATTGTACCGACTAAACTCGGCTTGTAGCCTTTCAATACATCTAAAAATAAACGTCTATTCTCTTTTCCGACAGTAGATGTAAATTCAAAAATTTCGCCTTTATCAGTGACGTGATATACAAAATCTTCAGTATCTGCAATGACCACGTTACCAATGGTACTTGGAGTAAACGATTTAGACTTTACAAGCTTCTTTTTAATCATTTGGTCAGTTACGGAAGCAATTAAAGCATCTGTTACAAATCGTGCACAGTTACAGGCTTTTCCTATAAAAGCGGCATATCTAATAAAACCTTCGTTTTGGCGCTCAGTAATGTGCTTTCTAGCTAAATCGTAATTTACCGCATTACATACCGAAGCATATAAATCACCGTCACCATGAGTCAACTTTGGTTTAGTTGCTAGAAATTTTAAAATCTCTTCTAAATTTACAATTGTATCATTTTCAATTATGGCTTTAATCGGAAAATTTAATTCAAAATCGGTTTGACGTCCTCTGACGCGCCCATTAGGAGATGGTGTAATGTAACGTCCAAAGTCGTGATACTCTAGCACACCTGTTTTTTTATCTATTAAAACTAGAGCTGCGTGCCCAGCACGAACGTGTCTTTTATTGCCTATAAATGCAAATCTTAAAAATTTAGAATACCATTCTTCGGCGTGGGACACGATGGTTTCTGGGTACGCCATGGTAATTATAAACGCGTCTTCTTTAAGCATAAATAGAAAAATAAAAATTTAGATTCTGTAGTCTTTTCTATGGGAAGCAACTTACAAAATTAAATCAATAATTATGTTTTCATTAAGATGGGTTTTTCAGAAAACTCTTTTAAAAATTGTACTTTTGCACTTTCAAAAATCATTTAAATTAAAAACACAAAATATTATGGCAAACGGATTCTTTAATGTCCCAGTTGCGGTTAATGAGCCAGTAAAAGGTTATGCACCGGGTTCTCCAGAACGCGAAGCTGTTGCGGCGGCTTACAAATCAATGTTTAACAGTAAAGTTGAAGTTCCATTATACATAAACGGAAAAGACATTAAGACTGGAAATACCAGAACAATGTCTCCTCCACACGACCACAAACATATTGTAGGTGAATACCATTTAGCAGAAAAAAGTCATATAGAAGAAGCTATTGCTACAGCTTTAGAGGCGCGTAAATCTTGGTCGCAAATGCCATGGGAACAACGCGCAGGCATCTTCTTAAAAGCTGCTGAATTAATTGCAGGACCTTACCGTGCAAAAATTAATGCAGCTACAATGATAGCGCAATCTAAAACCATACACCAAGCTGAAATTGATGCTGCATGCGAGTTTATAGACTTTTTACGTTTCAACGTACAGTTTATGACCGATATATATATGGACCAGCCAGAAAGTACAAGTGATGCTTGGAACCGTGTTGAATATCGTCCGCTAGAGGGCTTCACTTACGCTGTAACACCTTTTAACTTTACTGCAATTGCAGGAAACTTACCATCTTGTATGGCTTTGATGGGCAATGTTGTGGTTTGGAAACCAAGCGATAGCCAAGTGTATTCTGCTAAAGTAATCATGGATGTCTTTAAAGAAGCTGGTGTCCCTGATGGCGTGATTAACGTGGTTTTTGGCGACCCAGTAATGATTACAGAAACAGTATTGGCAAGTCCAGATTTTTCTGGTTTACATTTCACAGGTTCAACATATATTTTTAAAGAACTGTGGAAGCAGATTGGAAATAATATTCACAATTACAAAACATATCCTCGTATTGTAGGAGAAACTGGAGGAAAAGATTTTATCGTTGCTCACAAATCGGCTAATGCTAAGCAAGTAGCAACGGCAATCTCTCGTGGTGCTTTTGAATTTCAAGGACAAAAGTGTTCTGCAGCATCGAGAGCTTACATCCCTAAAGGCATTTGGACTGATGTTAAGAATCATTTATTAGAAGATATTGCATCGTTTAAAATGGGGTCTCCTGAAGACATGAGCAATTTCATTACAGCCGTAATTCATGAAGGCTCATTTGACAAATTAGCTAAATACATTGATGATGCTAAAGCCGATAGCAATGCTGAAATTATTGCAGGTGGCGGCTACGACAAGTCTAAAGGCTACTTTATTGAACCAACAGTTATTGTAACAACAGACCCAAAGTACACTACAATGTGTACTGAGCTTTTTGGTCCAGTCATTACTATTTATGTTTACGAAGATGAAGCCTATTCTGAAACTTTAAAACTCGTTGACGAAACAAGTGAGTATGCTTTAACTGGCGCAATTCTATCGACAGATAGATATGCGGTAGAGGAAGCAACAAAAGCACTTCAAAATTCAGCAGGAAACTTTTATATCAATGATAAGCCAACTGGAGCTGTTGTTGGTCAGCAACCATTTGGTGGCGCAAGAGCATCAGGAACTAATGATAAAGCTGGTTCTGCTCAAAACTTATTACGTTGGGTATCACCAAGATTAATTAAAGAAACGTTTGTAACACCAACGGATTATAGATATCCTTTCTTAGGTGAGTAACATAACATACTTAAGTTCTTGTCTTAAAACCTCAGTGCACAATTCCTGAGGTTTTTTTATTGCTAAAAACTTTATAACTTTATAAACATCACAACTATAATCAACAAAAAATGAAACAACTTTATATTCTGTTATTAATTTTTGTATTCAATCTCGGGTACGCACAAAATAGATTACAAAGATTAGATAAAACCGATATGGAAACAGCAATTTTGTTTTCTTCCTTTCCAATGATTGATATTTCAGAATACCAATCTAACATCAATACTAACTACACGTTTTTTCAAGTATATAAAAGCTTAGCTGAGCGAGATTTAGAAAATCGTTTTCAAGACATCGAAAATTACAAACTTAAGTCAGAAGAAGATTATAAAAACAACCGTATTTCTCTAGCAGCTTTAATAAGTGACTTTGAAGTCATAAAACCAGATGCTTTAGATAATGGTAATGTAGCGATAGACCAAGAAGGCTATATCATTAAAACAAATACTGATTCTTCAGTTTTTAACAAAAAAGAGATTTCAATAATTACGCCTCTGAGGTCAAAACACAAAGGTTTAAAAGTAAATTTTAATTTATATGATGAGAATATAATTAACACCACTTCCAAGCAAATAACTAATATCAAAATAGATTTTGATAATGGAGAAAGTTTTAAAGATGTGACTATTAATTCAAATTTTGAAGTTGTTTATAGCTCTGACGGAGAAAAACTTCTAACATTTTTAATAAATTTTAATGATGGCTCTACTAAAAGAAGCCAATCATCTTTAAAAATTAACTATTCAAACGAAGAATTAAATAGCTATTTCAACAGAGTAATAACAACGTTTCAATCTACAAACACTGCTCCTCCAAATCTTGCGCCTTATGGAGAAAATAATGATATTGGAACTGGAGAATATGAGATTTTTTTAAGTGACGATAACGTTCTAGATAAGCCAATATTTTTAGTCGATGGTTTTGATCCGGGTGATACTAGAGACATTACTGGTATTTACGATTTATTAAATTTTGATGATGCTGGCACCAGCTCTAATCTAGCTGATGTTGTTAGAGCCGAGGGTTTTGATGTTGTCATTCTAAATTTCCCTGTGTATACAAGAACTTCTGATAACGAAGTTATAGATGGTGGTGCTGATTTTATAGAAAGAAATGCAATGTTGCTTGTTGAATTAATAGAAATCATAAATTCAAGCAAAGTAGGTTCTGCAGAACAAAATGTTATAATAGGCCCTAGCATGGGAGGCATTATATCTAGATATGCTTTAAATTTTATGGAAAACTCAGGTATTAATGCAGATACTAGACTATGGATTTCTTTTGACTCACCACACTTAGGCGCAAATGTCCCTATTGGTTTTCAATATCTTTTTAACAAAATTGCCTACGGTCTACAGTTAGGTGGTCTTGGTGGTGACCAAAGTATAGAGGCACTGAGACCTCTTGTTGATGATTTTCTTAGGTCTGCCGCTGCTAAGCAAATGCTCACAGATCATTTTGATGCGCATATTACTTCAGGAACACAATTTGACCCAAATTTAAAGTTACCAATAGCTCATCCTTGGCATCAGATTTTTTATGATGCTATGAACGCTTTAACGTCAAGTGGATTCCCTGAAAACCTAAGAAAAGTATCTATTATAAATGGTAGCGGAATTGGTAACCCTTATCAAGATAAAAATGGTATGGATATTGAGCCAGACTTTTTATCTATTGATATTGAAACTTTACAAATTGGTAGTGGTGTCACAAGTGCAGATGCAGATTTCTTCTCTCGATTTACACCGCTTGCCGAACAAGAAAACCAAACAGGATTTGTCTTTATTGACGCACCTTTCCTTTGCTTTTGCGACTTTACAGCTAGCTCCAACGTAGAAGCTAACAGCTTTTCTGACGGTATAGATGCAGCTCCCGGTGGACTGTTTGACATCGGAGGAATTACAGGGGACTTAGGCTCTGACCCAGTTATTACAGGTTTTTTAGATGGATTAACAACAGATGTTTTTAATTTCATACCAACTGTAAGCGCCATGGCATTGAGTAATGATGGTGAAATAGATTGGTATCACATACCCACAAATTTAACAACACAAAGAACAGTTGATAACGAAACTCCTTTTGACGCATGGTATATGCCAGATGATAATGAAAACCATGTTTCTTTAAATCAGAGCAATGTTGATTTTGCACTTCAGGAAATTAGAAATATGACCTTGGGTAACCAAGAGATAGATGATTTAGTTTTTAAATTTGAAAAAAATCCTATTGATGATAAGTTAATATTATTATCCAATCAAAATCAAAATGCGGATATAAGTATCATTGATTTTACAGGAAAGATAGTGTTTAAGACAAATACTTTGTTGAGTAATAGAATTTCAATTCCTATTAATTTAAACTCAGGATTCTATATTCTTGAAGTTTTAGGAGAAGACAATTCTAGATTTGCAACAAAGTTTATCGTAAACAAATAAATATCACTGTTCAATATAAAAGAAGAGCTCCGGTTGGAGCTCTTCTTATTTATGTTTTAACGGTAAATACACTACCTTCTTGGTTTCGAAAAAATCTTCTTCAAAATAATCGGTTAGTGAAAATAATTTTACAGTAGTATATTGCTTTAACTCTTCTGACAAATCTCCTCCTTTTAAATAAAGTATACCGTTCTTAAATTCATTTTGTTGACGCTTCAAAATCTTTCCTTTTACCCATTTGGTAAATTCTGGCATTGCCGTTACTGCACGACTTACTATAAAATCAAATTGTTCATCTATAGCTTCTGCTCTACTGTGCGTGGTTTTTATATTTTTAAGTTCTAAACTTTCAGCGACGCCGTTAATAACCTTCAGCTTTTTATTTATACTATCTACCAAATGAAATTGACATTCTGGAAATAGAATTGCTAATGGCACCCCAGGAAATCCGCCACCAGTACCAACATCTAAAATAGAAGACCCACCTGCAAATGGCATTACTTTGGCGATTGCTAGTGAGTGTAATACGTGACGCAAATACAATTCATCGATATCTTTACGAGAAATAACGTTTATTTTGGCATTCCAGTCCTTGTAAAGAGGCAATAATGCTTCAAATTGTTGAATTTGTAACTCCGTTAAATTAGGGAAATATTTTAGGATGAGTTCCATATCTTAGTTTTGGCAAAAATAGTTAAATTTAAAACTTCATAAAATTAGCCAAAGGGCTAACTGAGAGAACAATTATTAGTTATCTTTGTTTTATACATACTTAATAAAAACCTTTAGCGTTAAGTATAAAAATAATACCTATGAATACCCAAAAAGCACTTACTTTCTCCCGAAAAGATTCAGCAAAATTCTTTAGAACGCTTAACAAACGTGTTAACGATTATTTTAAAGAAAACAACATAAAACGCACAGGAAACTACAAGCTATGGATTAAAACTATTGTGATGTTTGCTTTGTTTTTATCACCTTATTTTTTACTATTAACATTAGATATACCTACTTGGGCTCAAATATTACTTACTGTAGTGATGGGCATAGGAATGGCTGGTGTTGGTATGAATGTAATGCATGATGGAAACCACGGCTCTTTTTCAAACAAAGAATGGGTTAACCGTTTAATGGGAAGTAGTATCTACATATTGGCGGGAAATGTCTACAACTGGAAAGTACAACACAACGTATTACACCATACTTACACAAATATTCATGGGCATGATGAAGATTTAGAAGCGGGCCGTATTTTACGCTTTTCTGAACACGCAGAATGGCGCAAGCATCATAGATTTCAACACTATTATTCAATATTTCTTTACGGACTTTTAACGATTAACTGGGCTATTACTACAGATTTTCAGCAAATGTATCGCTACATGAAGCGAAAATTGTCTTATGGTAAATTCCCTAATCCAGTAGCAAATTGGAGTAAGTTGGTTATATCTAAGTTAATCTATGTGGCAATGTGGATTGTGATACCTATTGTATTAACAGATTTAGCATGGTATAAAGTGGTTATTGGCTTTTTAATCATGCACTATGTTGCAGGCCTGATTTTAAGTGTTGTATTTCAACTAGCTCATGTTATGGATGAAGCTGAAATGCCAATGCCAGAAAAAGATGGCACAATGAAAAACACTTGGGCTATTCACCAACTTAAAACTACAGTAAACTTTGGAGCTAAAAACTGGTTAGTAAACTGGTATACTGGCGGACTTAACCACCAAGTAGAGCATCATATTTTTCCAAACATTAGTCATATTCACTATGGGAAAATTGCTAAAATCGTAAAAGAAACAGCTAAAGAATTTAATTTACCATACAAAGAATATAAAACAACACGAAAGGCCATTGCTGCACATTTTAAGTTTCTAAAAGAAATGGGAATGAAACCAGCTATGCCTGCTTAATCTTACACAACCAACACGCATGAACCAACTTTCGGATAGAATTAATAGTCTATCGACCTCAGCTACTTTAGCAATGGCTGCTAAAGCGAGAGAATTAAGAGAAGAAGGAAAAGATATTATAGGACTTAGCTTAGGAGAGCCCGATTTTAACACCCCAGATTTTGTCAAAGATGCCGCTATACAAGCCGTTAACGACAATTACAATAGTTACACACCTGTTGATGGCTATGCAGAACTGAAAGATGCAATAATCACAAAATTTAAACGTGATAATAACTTAAACTACAATCGCCAACAAATTGTAGTTTCTACAGGCGCAAAACAATCTTTATACAATATAGCATCGGTAATGCTTAATGATGGTGACGAGGTAATTTTACCATGTCCGTATTGGGTAAGCTACAGTGATATTGTAAAACTCAACGGAGGTGTTCCAGTAGAGGTTAAAACATCAATTACTGATGATTTTAAGATGACACCTACTCAACTTGAAGCTGCTATCACGCCAAAAACCAAAATGATTTGGTATAGTTCTCCGTGTAACCCTAGTGGCTCTGTTTATAGTAAAGACGAGCTAAGGGCTTTAGCAGATGTACTTCAAAAGCATCCAAATATTTATGTGGTTTCTGATGAAATTTACGAACATATCAATTTTATAGGTGGTCATTGTAGTATGGCACAGTTTGATGATATGTTTGAAAGAACTATCACGGTTAACGGTGTCTCTAAAGCATTTGCAATGACAGGCTGGCGAATAGGCTACATTGGCGCACCGACTGAAATCGCGAGAGCTTGTAACAAAATACAAGGACAAGTCACTAGTGGTGCAAACTGTATTGCACAACGCGCTGTAATTGCGGCTTTAGAAGCAACTCCAGATAAAGTACAATATATGATTGATGAGTTTAAAGAACGTCGTCAATTAATATTAGGTTTATTAGCCGAAATTGAAGGATTTTCTTGTAACGAACCAGAAGGCGCTTTTTATGTTTTTCCAGATGTATCCGCTTATTTTGGAAGAACACTTAATGGGCAAACCATTAATAATGCTTCGGAATTTGCGATGTATTTGCTAGAGCACGCCAATGTAGCTACAGTAACTGGTGAAGCCTTTGGTAACCCCAACTGCATCAGAATTTCTTATGCGGCTTCTCAAGAACAAATTATTGAAGCTATAAAGCGAATTAAAGCGGCTTTAAATTAGAAAAAGAAGTATTAAAACAACTACAACCAGAACAGTAGAAATGACAACCATTTTTGTTCTGGTTTTTTTGTTTTCTTTTTGAATACGTTCTTTAATTTTTTCAAGTAATTCAGGTGAAGCTTCAGGAAAATTATATTCTGTTTTAGAATTTTCACCATAGACACTCTTAGTTTTCCTAAAGTGTTTAGACTTATCTATCCTAATACTTTTGTTACTTCTTATAGTACTTAACATTGATTCTCCTAAAGGCATAATTCATCACTTTATTACATTAAAAACATAAGTGCAACTGATATTGTAGACACTATTATTGTCAAGGCCATAGCTTTTAACATCCATATCTTTCTTTCCGCTTGCATACGTTTTCTAATATCACGTAATTGCTTCGCTGAAGCTTTAGGTAAGTTATATTCTGTTTTCTTATTTGGTTTATATCCACCTAATCTATTCTTAAATTTTTCACGATTTGGTAAAAGTTTTCTATTGTTATTAATAATAGTATTCATAGATGCTGATGCCATAATCTTAGATTTTAAATAAGGTTAGATAATGATAAAAAAGCTGCTTATTATCTTAGAATAAAAAGCAGCTCCAAATAATTGTAGAATATATTGATTGTCTAAAATATCATAGTTAATGCAATTACAAATACTGATAGTTTTAAGATGACTCCAATAGCATTCACGCTATTAAATTGTTTGAATTTTAGTCGCTGTCTCATTCCAAAAACTGACGGATTGTTAGAATTGATGAAGTTCTGTTTCTCCGCTGCTTTGTAGTTAGAGTTTAACAAAGGTTCGTTTGCATATACAAACGTTTCTCTGGGTTCTGGTAATGGTTCTGTTTCAAAAGTGTTTACTACTAATTCCATGATTGATAAAAATTTGTTGGTTATGCTTATATGACGAGGCCATTTCAAAAATGTTACACAGTATATCTCCCTAAACACCTCTAAACCAAAACCTAATATTCAGAATTATCAGTAAAAATATAGGCTAGCTCAAAATTGAAATTTTTAAAAAATTTTTCAGTTTTAACAAAAATTATATCGAAAATGAGGTGGAAAAACTATCTGTTTCGCCAGAAAAAAGGAGTCAATAATATAAGAACAGTAAATAATTCTAAACGTCCTAAAAGCATTAAAAATGACGCCCACCATTTTCCTAATGGTGGTAATGCGGCGTAATTATTAACAGGCCCAAAGTCACCTAAAGCCGGTCCAACATTACCTAAACTTGAGGCCGAAAGACCAATTGCAGACGTAAAATCTATCTGAAACATAGAGAACACTAGCGCTCCAAAAATAAAGAGCAGCATATAAGTAATAAAGAAACCAAGAATATTGAACACAATATCTTTAGACACTGACTTTTGATTATAACGTACAGGAAGAATAGCATTGGGGTGTAATGCGCGCTTAAATTCTAAAAAGCCGTTTTTAATGAGCACCAAGTGCCTCACCACTTTTATACCTCCTGAAGTACTTCCCGCTGAGCCTCCTAAAAACATTAATCCAAAGAAGAACACCGTTAAAAATGGTGTCCACATCGTATAATCTGCGGTAACAAAGCCTGTAGTTGTCACTATTGCTAAGACCTGAAATAAAGCATGTCTTACAGCGCTTTCAAACTCTCCGAGCACCATGGGATGTTCTATAGAAGATTGAGATACATCTGCTCTAAAATATATGATTAAAGCCGCTACTACAGTAAATACAGCTATGAACTTAAAGTAGAGCTTAAACTCGTCATCCTTTATAATTTTCTGAACTTTTCCTTTGAATGCAAAATAGCTCAAAACAAAGTTTGTTCCTGCCAAAAACATAAAGGTTATAATAATATATTGAATAACAGGATTACCATTCCAATGGGCAACACTAGCATTTTTAGTAGAAAAACCACCAGTTGATAGTGTACTTAAGGCGTGATTAATAGCATCGAAAAAAGACATTCCTGCGACTTGCAGTAGAATTGTTTCAGCAACAGTGTATCCAACATAAATCAACCATAATCGCTTAGCTGTATCTGTGATTCTTGGGTGCAACTTATCGCCACCAGGACCAGGAGCTTCAGCAGCAAACAACTGCATACCTCCAATCCCTAAAAGTGGAAGAATAGCTATAGCTAAAACAATTATACCCATACCTCCAATCCAATGCGTCATACTACGCCAGAACAATACGCCTTTGGGTATAATTTCAATATCATTTAATATACTAGCGCCTGTTGTGGTGTAACCAGACATGGTTTCGAAAAAAGCATCTGTAAATGTCGGAATGGCTTCTGTAACCATATAGGGTAATGCTCCTGATAGTGACATCACCAACCAACCAAAGGTGACAACGATGTAACCTTCGCGTTTGTTCATCTCTTTACGGTGATTCCGCGTATTGAACATCACAAAGGCTCCGATAAGAAGAATAGTAAACCCTGAAAGGAGTAACTCTAAGGTAACACCATCTTTGTATATTAAACTTATAAGTGTAGCTAAAAGAATAAAACCCCCATTGAAGAGAAGTAACAATCCCAAAAAATGGAAGATAATCTTATAATTTAGGGTCATTCTTGCCATAGACTATGCAAAAAACTTTTCGACTTCAGCGATAGAACGAGGCAAACAACAGACAACTACTCTATCGCCTGCCTCTATAACAAACTCACCTAACGGAATAAGACCCTCACCATTTCTTATGACACCTCCAAAAATGGCAGACCTCGGGAAATCTAAATCCTTTATTTTTCGGTTTGTAATTTTTGAGTTTGGCTTGACTACAAACTCTAGAAGTTCGGCATTCATATTGGTTAGCTTCGTCATGGCTACAACTTCACCTTTACGAATGTATCTAAAAATAGTATTTGCAGCCAAAAGCTTTTTATTGATGAGTGTATCAATACCTATGGACTGCGACAACTGGTAGTAGTCCATATTTTCAACTAGAGCAATGGTCTTTTTTACACCTTTAGATTTTGCCAAAAGGCAAGACATGATGTTAGTTTCAGAATTTCCAGTTACCGAAATAAAGGCATCCATCTGAGAAATATTTTCTTCATCTAAAATATCTACATTACGTCCATCGCCACATATAATAAGCGCATTTGGTAACTCGTCTGCTAAATCTTCGGCAACATTCTGACGATTCTCAACAAGCTTTACATTAAACTTACTTTTGCAGAGGTCTTTTGCCGTTTTATATCCTATTTGGCTTCCACCAAGAATCATTACGTCTTTAATACCTACTTTAACTTTACCTGAGAGTTCAAACAATTCTTCATCTCCACCTTTAGAAGTAATAAAAACTACCTTATCACCTTCCTTAAAAATCGTATCTCCTCTGGGAATTATGGTGTATTGAGTACCGTAGCGCTGAATAGCAATAGGAATAAAATGTAATTCTGAATACAATTCTGCAGCTTCTTTAACAGTTTTACCTATAAATGTGGCTGTACGCGATAAACGCAAACCTAACATAGTTAATTTACCATCTTCAAACTCATACGTATCGTTAAAACCATATTGATTAAGTAGTAATTCAATTTCTGAAGCCGCTAGAGATTCAGGAGAAATCAACTCATCAATCCCAAATGTTGAAAAACCTAACTCTTCTTTATTATCAATAAACTCCGTATTAGAAATACGTGCAATCGTACGTTTAGCTCCCAATTGCTTGGCCAAAACGCAAGCTGTAATGTTTGTAGTTTCTGAAGAAGTAACTGCTATAAAAAGCTCGGAATCTTCTATTCGTCCATCTTTCAAGGTTGCAATTGAGGTTGCATCACCTTTAATGGTTTTTATATCTAAGTTTTCGCCAGCATATGCTAAGCTATCTTTTTGATTGTCTATTAATGTAATTTCTTGAGACTCGTAGGACAGTAATTTTGCCAAATGAAACCCAACTTCACCAGCTCCGGCAATTATAATTTTCATCTACATTTATTTGATAAAAAACATACAAATATACACTTATTTTAGCCTTAACAACAGTTTTGAAACCAATATAATTATGTAGTTATTAACCATTCAACTCTCAAGAATAGATTATATTTGCAAAAATTTTTTTGATGCCAAATAACGTAAAACCATACAAAAACAGTGAGCTTGACAAGAAAGAACAAGTCACAAAAATGTTTGATACCATTTCTGAAGAATACGATGGGCTTAACCGAGTTATTTCTTTTGGTATAGATATAAAATGGCGTAATAAAGTTGTGAAATTAGTTGCTGAAACTAATCCTGAAAACATCCTTGATATTGCTACAGGCACTGGCGATTTGGCTATAAGTCTAACAGAAACCTCAGCCAAAGAAATTATTGGTTTAGACATTAGTGACGGTATGCTTGAGGTTGGCAGAAAGAAAATAAAGTCTAAAAGTCTAGATGGTATAATACAAATGCTTATTGGTGATTCTGAAGATTTACCATTTGCTGATAATTCGTTTGATGCAATTACTGTAGCTTTTGGAGTGAGAAATTTTATGAATCTTGAAAAAGGCCTTTCTGAGATACTCCGTGTACTAAAGCCAAACGGTATTTTTGTAATTTTAGAAACATCTGTACCCACAAAAACACCTTACAAACAAGGCTATAAATTGTATTCTAAATTTATTTTACCTACTATTGGCAAAGTCTTTTCTAAAGACCGAAGCGCCTACAAATATTTAAGTGAATCTGCTTCCGTTTTTCCTTTTGGTGAGGAATTGAACAATATTTTAAGGCAAACTGGGTTTATTAATGTCAAAGACAAACCACAAACATTTGGTGTCGCAACCATATATACCGCATCGAAGGCCTAAGTATGAAGAAATTAATTATTGTTTTAGCTGTTTTACTAAGCTGCAATGCTAGTTTTGCACAACTTTTTACCAAAAAGAAAATTATTAACCTTGAGAATATGGACAAAAAAATTGTGTCTTGGGGTTATTTTTTAGGTTTTAATAGTTACGATTTTAAATTTGAATACGAGCGTAATCTCGAAGATATCTTAGTAGATAACACTACTGGATTTCAAGTAGGGCTTACAGGAGATTTACGATTAAACAATCATCTTAATTTACGTTTTGAGCCTGGTGTATATTTTACAACCAGAAATTTACGTTATGACGAAAGCTACTTTGATGGACAAAGTTTTAATCCATCGGATTTATTGAGAGAAGCTAAATCTACTTACATACACCTACCTTTACTCCTTAAGTTTTCTACAAACCGAATCAATAACATTAGACCCTTTATCGTTGGCGGTGTTTCTACAGCCCTAAATTTAGCCAGTAACGAAGAAAACCCAAGTGACAATAGTGGTGGACAATTTAGAATGACCACTAATAATTACTTTTACGAAATTGGTTTTGGAATAGATTTATACCTTCTATATTTCAAATTTACACCTTCTATTAGAGGTGTATTTGCTATAAATGACGAAGTTGTTAGAGATATAGACCCAAATAGTCCTTGGACAGGCAATATTACGTCGATGAAAACTCGCGGAATTTTTATCAACTTTACCTTTAGATAGCCTTTCGTTTAAACTCACTTAAACAAATGGCTGTTGCAGTAGCAACATTCAAACTTTCTGTAGCTTTTAGAGTTCCAAATCTTGGTATAGCCAATCTTTTGTTGACAAGATTTTCTATTGCTCTTGAAATTCCATTAGCCTCATTACCCATAATTAACACCCCTTGGTTGGGTAAATTGGCGCTGTAAATATTTTCGCCATCCATAAAAGTTCCGAAAATATCACCTTCAAAACCTGAAATAAAATTTTCTAAGTCAATATAACTTACATTAACACGAGTTAAAGAGCCCATTGTTGCTTGTACTACCTTGGAGTTATACGAATCTACAGTGGCTTTACTGCAAACCAAATCTTTAATCCCAAACCAATCGCACAATCTAATAATAGTACCTAAATTTCCTGGGTCTCGTACATCATCTAATGCTACAATAAGCTGAGAAGTATCTATGGATTTTGCTTCTGGAATTTCAAAAACAGCTAAAGCTGTATTAGGACTTTTAAGTTGACTTATCTTCTTTAAATCAGTATCAGAAATTATAGAAAAATGCTCATCATCGACATTAAAAATAGCATCAGTAGTATAGATATGATTAAGTTGAAATGAAGAATTTATAAACTCCGTAATCCCTTTAACGCCTTCTACCGTAAATAAACCATGTTGACTCCTGAATTTTTTTTGGGATAAACTTTTAATTAATTTTATCTGATTCTTTGATAACATTAAAATGTATTTACATTTGTTAATAATATAACACTGGCAAATTAAGACTTTTTTGTACTAATATTTGCAATGTCCTATCATTATCAGAAAATTGCCTTTTGCATTGAATCTAAAACCGTATAAATTGGTAACATCAAAATTAAAATCAATAAAAGCTATAGGCGCTTTGTTATTATTGATTTTGATAGTGTCCTGTAATACGGTAAAACGCGTCAAAGACAATCAATATCTACTTACTGAGAATAAAATTGAAGTTGATGGTAAGGTTACAAAAAAAGAGCGCGTTAATAATATACCACTTCAAAAGCCAAATACTACAGTTCCGCTTTTAGGAATACCAGTAAAACTACATGTGTATAATTTGGCTCGGCCAAATATCGACTCCATACTTCAAGCAAAAATCTATGATGATTCTTCTAAAGTAAAACGTAAAACAAAAATACTTTCAAAAAAGCAGTTAGAACGAGAATTACAGGCACGTCGCAATTTTAACTCGTGGTTAAAGCGTATCGGAGAAGCACCCACAATTTTAAACGAAGACAAAACCGAAAAGACAAAAAACCGACTTCGCTCCTATTATTTTAAACGAGGTTGGCTCTACAACGAAGTTGATTATACTATTGAACGTGACTCTAATAAAAGAGCTAAAGTAAAATACTCTGTTACTAAAAATTCGCCAAGTATTTTAGACACTCTAAAAACAGATATTAAAACTCCAGTCGTTGACTCTATTTACCAAGCCAACAAAAACAAGTCTTTTCTCAAAGAGGGCCAACAATACGATGAAGACAACTTTACAAAAGAACGTTCGCGTCTAAACACTTTGATGCGTAACTCTGGACTTTTCTTTTTTGGACAAGACTATGTACGTTTTGAGATAGATACTTTTAAATCTCGAAACACTTACAATACAGAATTATTCATTGGTAATAGAACTATAAGATATGGTGATTCTACAAGAACTAGACCTTTTAAAATATATACTATTAAAGATGTAAACATCTATACTGATGCATCTAATGAAAACAGAATTGAAGGCAACCAAATTAAAGATAGTACCACTTACAATGGTTATAACATATACAGTTTTGAAGAATTAAAATTTAAACCAAAAGCCTTAACTGATGCCATTTTTATAAAAAAAGGAGATATCTACAGAGATATAAATCGTACTATTACCTCAAGGCATCTCAATCAACTACAAATGTTCAGATATCCAGGTGTAGATTTTGTAGCTAACGAGGTGGACTCTACACTCACCGCTAACATATTTTTATCGCCTAGAAAGAAATACGAATTGGGTTTCTCTTTTGATGTTTCACAAAGTAACATTCAAACCGTAGGATTTGCATTTAGTACAGGTCTAAAAATTAGAAATGTGTTTAGAGGTGCAGAAACATTGGATATTTCTGCTTTAGGCTCTATTGGTGCATCAAAAGACGCAGGTAACGATGACGATTCGTTTTTTGACATCAACGAGTTTGGTGGCTCTGTGGGATTAACCATTCCTAGAATATTTTTTCCGATGAACACGGATAAAATTATTCCAAAAACCATGTCTCCAAACACCAAAATAAATATAGCAGCAACCAGTCAACAAAATATAGGTCTAGATAGGCAGACACTCTCAAGTATTTTTGCCTACAACTGGTTTCCCTCAGAAAAGGTAACTAACAATCTAGAACTCTTTAATGTGCAGTATGTACGCAACCTTAATGTCAATAACTATTTTGGAGTCTATTCAAATTCTTTTAACCGTTTAAATGACATCGCTAGAAACATTAATTATATTGGACCGAATGATGAACTGAGAGACGAGACGCTTCAAAATCAGTTTACGCCAGCTGACGTTTTTATTAATGATGTACTTATTGGAAATACAAGTCTCTCAGCTGGTGATGATGCTTTTGTAGATGTAAACAATATTAAGCAAAGACAAGATCGTCTTACGGAAGACAACCTTATCATTTCTTCAAGTTTTGACTATAAGAAAGATACAAGAACAGATTTATCAGATAATAATTTTTCAACATTTAAATACCATGTTGAACTTGCAGGAAATCTCTTATCGGGTGTTTCTAGGCTGGCTAGTTTTGATAAAAATGCAGATGGTCGTTATGAAGTTTTAAACGTTCCTTTTTCACAATACTTCAAAACCGAATTGGATTATGTAAAGTATTTTGGTTTAAGAGGGAAAAAGAGTGTTCTAGCCTTTAGAGGCTACTTTGGTATGGCTATTCCTTTTGGAAACTCCAATAACATTCCTTTTGTAGAAAGTTTCTTTGCAGGAGGTCCAAACGATAATCGTGCTTGGACAGCTTACAACCTTGGACCAGGCAGCTCACAAAACACGAATGAATTTAATGAAGCAAACCTGAAATTACATTTTAGTCTGGAGCAACGCTTCAATCTTTTTGGCAATTTTGATGGTGCACTTTTTGTTGATGCTGGTAATATCTGGAATGCCTTTGGAAACGTTGAAGACGACCCAGAATCTACATTTACCAGTTTAAAATCACTAAGAAACATAGCAGTTGGTAGTGGTTTTGGAATACGCTATGATTTTACATTTTTTGTTCTAAGAGGTGATATTGGTTTTAAGACTTATGACCCATCTCTACAAATGGGAAACAGATGGTTTACAAACTACAACTTCACTAATGCCACTTACAATATTGGTATTAATTATCCTTTCTAAAAAGATAGCACAAGCGATATCGTTTTCGTATAAATTTCTATAATTTGCTGTTTTATAACGGTTCAAAATGAGGGAATTTGCGTATTTTTGAAATCATAATTTTCAATAAAAAACCATGAGTCACTCAATAAAACCTGGCGTAGCTACAGGATACGAAGTTCAAGAAATTTTTAAGCTTGCAAAAGAAAAAGGATTTGCTTTACCTGCAGTAAACGTTATAGGTTCTAATACCATCAATGGCGTTTTAGAAACTGCTAAAGCCCTAAATTCTCCTGTTATTATCCAATTTTCTAACGGCGGAGCCCAATTTAATGCTGGAAAAGGATTAAGCAACGAAGGGCAAAAAGCTGCAATTGCAGGTAGTATTGCTGGAGCAAAACATGTACATCTTATGGCAGAAGCTTACGGTGTACCTGTAATCTTACATACTGACCATTGTGCCAAAAAATTATTGCCTTGGATTGATGGCTTATTAGATGCCAGTGAGCAACACTTTAAGGAAACAGGTAAATCACTTTTTAGTTCTCACATGATTGATTTAAGTGAAGAACCTTTAGAAGAAAATATTGAAATCTGTAAAGAATACCTTGCGCGTATGAGCAAAATGGGTATGACTTTAGAGATAGAATTAGGCATTACAGGTGGTGAAGAAGATGGAGTTGACAATAGTGATGTAGATGAGTCTAAACTATACACGCAGCCAGAAGAAGTAGCCTATGCTTACGAGGAACTTAGTAAAGTAAGTGACCAATTTACAGTAGCAGCAGCCTTTGGAAATGTCCACGGTGTTTACAAACCAGGAAATGTAAAACTAACTCCAAAGATTCTTAAAAATTCTCAAGAATATATTACAGAAAAATATAACTTACCTCATAACCATATTGATTTTGTTTTCCACGGTGGTTCTGGTTCTACACTAGAAGAAATTAGAGAAGCTATTGGTTACGGTGTTATAAAAATGAATATCGATACAGATATGCAATACGCCTTTATGTCTGGCGTACGCGATTATATGAGTGAGAAAGAAGCGTATTTACAAACGCAAATAGGAAGTCCTGATGGTCCTGATTCTCCTAACAAAAAATATTACGACCCTCGTGTGTGGTTACGCAAAGGTGAAGATGCATTTGTAGCAAGACTCAAAAAAGCTTTTGAAGACTTAAATAACGTAAATACTTTATAGTACTATTTTTTAACACATTTAAAACCCTGTTTCACAGTAATTTGAAACAGGGTTTTTCAATTTACAATCACTACCTTAAGCATAATACTCTAAATGTTGAACAGTTATTATAAAATGCCTAATTTTGTATGCTGAATTTATTTCAGACTAACTGATAATAGTTTAGAGTCAATCTAAAATCGCTAATCCAAAATCGTAATTTAAAACATGGCTTGGTTTAAAAGAAAAGATAAAGGTATACAGACCTCAACTGAAGAAAAGAAAGACACCCCTAAAGGTCTTTGGTATAAATCTCCCACAGGAAAAATAATAGACACTAAAGAACTTGAAAAGAATTTTTACGTGAGTCCAGAAGACGGCTACCACGTAAGGATTGGAAGTAAAGAGTATTTTGAAATTTTATTTGACGACAACAAGTTTAAAGAACTTGACGCAGGCCTAACTTCAAAAGACCCTCTTAAATTCGAAGACACTAAAAAATATCCAGACCGTTTAAAAGCGGCTCAAGCAAAAACCAATCTCAAAGACGCTGTACGAACAGCAGTCGGTAAATCTAAAGGTGAAGACTTAGTTATTGCTTGTATGGATTTTTCATTCATTGGAGGCTCTATGGGTAGTGTTGTTGGTGAGAAGATTGCTCGTGCTGCTGATTATGCTTTAAAAAAGAAATTGCCTTTTATGATTATAAGCAAATCTGGTGGTGCGCGTATGATGGAAGCTGCTTTATCTTTAATGCAGTTAGCAAAAACTTCTGCAAAGTTGGCACAATTAGCAGATGCAGGAATTCCATACATCTCATTATGTACAGACCCAACTACTGGAGGCACTACCGCATCATTTGCGATGTTAGGAGATATTAATATTTCTGAGCCAGGCGCATTAATTGGTTTTGCTGGTCCTCGTGTTGTAAGAGACACCACTGGAAAAGAACTTCCTGAAGGTTTTCAAACATCAGAGTTTTTGTTAGAACATGGTTTTTTGGATTTCATCACGCATCGAAAAGAATTAAAAAACAAGGTGAATCTTTATATTGATTTAATAAAGAATCAACCTCTAAGAGCATAAAAAAAGCGAGCCAATTGGCTCGCTTTTTCATTTAAACTCAACTATAAACTAAACTAATTCAAAGTAATTGTAATTTCTGTACCGTCATTAAAGGTAAACAAGGCTTCGTTATCACAATCACCAGTACCGTAATCAAAAATCCCTCCAAAATTTGTACGTTGTATGTCTATTGTACCACTTACAAAGTACGTGCAAATCACCTCTCGACGAAGTGGTGTTAATACTTCGTAAGTATGCGTGTTTCCATTTACAAAAGTTGTTGTCCAATTTCCTGTAACTTCAAATACATTATCGCTAAAAATACCGCTACCAAAACCTTCAACCCATTCTCTAACTTTGCTTCCTGTTCTTGATGCTTGCACACCACTTGGCCAAATCACAGTTAAATCTAAAGTGTGCGTAAACTGGGGATTGCCATTATCGTTTTCTTTTTCTCTTAGAATAGTTCTGCTACCTAAAATATTTTTATTATCGAAATAAAAATCTTCTAGATTATAGGTAATTAAAGTCTCCATCGCTTCAATATCTCTAGTGTATGAGAAAATAATTTTCCCTTTGAGAACGTGTCCTCGTACAATGCAACCTTCGTCACCAAAATCTACAGTCACTTCTCTAAAGCCCTGTTCTGCAATAACAGTTATTGTAACGCAATCTGGTAAAGCTGGTGGTACTATCCTACCGGTAGGATTTGCTAAGTCATATTCAAAAACTTCGACAACCATATCCTCAAGAGAGGAGCTTGCTGCATCAACCTCAGAAGCCCTAGCCAATTCTAAAGTGTCTTGAGAGGTATTATCAATTTGTATAGGTTCATCATTATCAGAACAAGAATTAAATGCCAATCCAATAATTAGTGAAGCCAAAATGCTTTTTAAAATCTTATTAAAATGTTTCATAATCAATTTGTTTAAGTTATTAATGGTTAATTCAAATACTTTACAATCCTCTGCGCACTAAGATTTTAGATAAAGTATTTAATATTTTTGTTTGTTAACATGATTTTAAGACCTTGTATTTTTAAAAAGGTTTAATACCGTTCATCGAAAACTCTAAATAATTGTATTAAAGACTTGTAAATCTTTAATTTTTCCTATATTTGCCGCCTGAAAGAACGACTTTCAGAATACATAACAATCATTTACATAAATATTAGCATGTACGTTACAAAAGAAAAGAAGGCTGAAATCTTCGCAAAACACGGTAAAAGCGCAAATGACACAGGTTCTGCTGAAGGACAGATTGCATTATTTACTGCAAGAATTAACCACTTAACAGAGCACTTAAAACAAAATCGTAAAGATTATAACACTGAGCGTTCGTTAGTAAAACTAGTAGGAAAGCGTCGTGCTCTACTAGACTACTTAACTAAGAAAGATATCTTAAGATATCGTGCGATAGTTAAAGAATTAGGATTAAGAAAATAATCTAAATAAAGAGACCACGCCTAACAGCGTGGTTTTTTATTATCATATAACGCAATCGAAAGCGTATAACATTCGAGTTGAAGAAGCTAAATACAGTTTTTCATTGGTCTAACACACAACTACACACAACAACAACACAACGACCATTGTTTAACGAAGCTTTTTATCAATAGACTTCAATTTCTATTGGAAATAAAAAGCAAGAATAAAAATTTATGATTCCAAAGACTTACAAAGAGGTCATTGACCTTGGCGACGGTAGAGAAATCTCTATTGAAACCGGAAAATTAGCAAAACAGGCGCATGGT
Source organism: Winogradskyella jejuensis (assembly GCF_900129745.1). Taxonomy (GTDB): domain Bacteria; phylum Bacteroidota; class Bacteroidia; order Flavobacteriales; family Flavobacteriaceae; genus Winogradskyella; species Winogradskyella jejuensis. Next base: position 561,185 of record NZ_FQWS01000001.1, read on the forward strand.
TCTGTTGTTGTACAATCAGGAAAATGTATGCTATTGTGTACTGTAGTTTCTAACTACCACTCTGCAGATGTTGACTTTTTACCATTAACTGTAGATTACAGAGAAAAATTTGCAGCAGCAGGTCGTTACCCTGGTGGTTTCTTTAAAAGAGAAGCAAGACCAAGTGATGGTGAAGTATTAACTATGCGTTTAGTAGACCGTGTATTACGACCATTATTCCCAAAAGATTACCATGCTGAAACTCAGGTGATGATTCAATTAATGTCTCATGACTCAGAAGTTATGCCAGACGCTATGGCAGGATTAGCGGCTTCAGCTGCTATTCAATTATCAGATATTCCGTTTGAAACACCTATATCAGAAGTTAGAGTTGGACGTATTAATGGTGAATTTATCATCAACCCAACTCAAGACCAATTATTAGAATGTGATATTGACATGATGATAGGAGCCTCTGCTGATTCTGTAATGATGGTAGAAGGTGAAATGGATGAGATTTCTGAAGAAGAAATGGCTGATGCTATAAAGTTTGCTCATGAAGCAATTAAGGTGCAGTGTGCTGCTCAAGTTAGACTAGCAGAAGCTGTTGGCAAAAAAGAAGTACGCGAATACGAACCAGAACGTGAAGACGAAGACTTAAAAGCTAAGATTCATGATATGGTTTATGATAAAACCTATGCTATTGCAAAAGCAGGGTCTTCTAAGCATGAAAGAGGAGCTGCTTTTTCTGAAATAAAAGAAGAAGTTTTCAATTCTTTCTCAGAAGAAGAGCAAGACGATTTAGGGAAACTTATTCATAAATATGTAGCAAAAGCTCAAAAAACAGCTATTAGAGATTTAACCCTAAATGAAGGTTTACGTTTAGATGGTCGTCAAACAACCGAAATCAGACCGATTTGGTGTGAGGTAGATTATTTACCATCTACTCACGGTTCTGCCATCTTTACACGTGGGGAAACTCAAGCATTAGCCACTGTAACTTTAGGAACATCTAGAGAAGCAAACCAAATAGATATGCCATCTTTTGAAGGTGAAGAGCGTTTCTATTTACATTATAATTTCCCTCCTTTTTCAACAGGTGAAGCGCGTCCAATCCGCGGAACATCCCGTCGCGAAGTAGGTCACGGTAACCTAGCACAACGTGCACTTAAGGGTATGGTACCAGATGATTGTCCTTACACAGTGCGTGTTGTATCAGAAGTATTAGAATCTAACGGTTCGTCATCTATGGCAACAGTATGTTCTGGTACAATGGCATTAATGGATGCAGGTGTACAATTAAAGAAACCTGTTTCTGGTATTGCTATGGGATTAATTTCTGAAGGTGATAAATATGCTGTATTATCTGATATTCTAGGTGATGAAGATCATTTAGGTGACATGGACTTTAAAGTAACAGGTACCGCAGATGGTATTACGGCTTGCCAAATGGATATTAAAGTAAAGGGCTTAAGCTATGAGATTTTAGTAAATGCACTAAAACAAGCACGTGAAGGACGTTTACATATCTTAGAGAAATTGACTGATACCATTGCTCAACCTAATGCAGAAGTTAAGGAACACGCACCTACAATGGTAACACGTCGTATACCTAACGAGTTTATTGGTGCCTTAATTGGCCCAGGCGGAAAAGTCATCCAAGAATTACAAAAAGAAACGGATACAACTATTGTTATTAACGAAGACCCAGTAACAGAAGAAGGTATTGTAGAAGTTCTTGGTGTTGGTAGTAAAGGTATTGATATGGTTATGGCCAAGATTGATTCTTTACTATTTAAACCAGAAGTTGGTAGTGTTTACGAAGTAAAAGTTATAAAAATGCTTGATTTTGGTGCTGTTGTAGAATACACTGAAGCTCCAGGAAATGAAGTTTTATTACACGTAAGCGAACTCGCTTGGGAACGTACAGAAAACGTGTCTGATGTTGTAAACATGGGTGATGTTTTTGATGTAAAGTACTTTGGTATTGACTCTAGAACAAAGAAAGAGAAAGTATCTCGTAAAGCTATTTTACCAAAACCTGAAGGTTATGTAGCTAGACCTCCAAGAGAAAACAACCGTAATGGTCGTGATAATAATAGAGGTAGAGATAACCGTGGACGCGATAATCGTAATAGAGACAACCGCAGAGACGACAGAAAACCAAGAGAAGATAATAAGGAAAATTAATTTCTTTTAACTTTTAATATTTAAAAGCCCAACAGTGATGTTGGGCTTTTTTAGAAATAAAGTAGTGATTAAAATTATTTTAAAACTTTTGTAACAAAACATGTGCTTTTTACGTATAACTATAGCGCAACATCGTGTTGCCCCAAAAATTGCACACATAATTTTACATGAGACAACTTAAAATTACCAAGCAGGTTACTAACAGAGAAACCGCTTCATTAGACAAGTATTTACAAGAAATTGGTAAAGTAGACCTTATTACTGCAGACGAAGAAGTAGAATTGGCACAGCGTATTAAAGCTGGTGACCAAATTGCTTTAGAGAAGTTAACAAAGGCAAACTTACGTTTCGTTGTATCTGTAGCTAAGCAATATCAAAACCAAGGATTAACATTACCAGATTTAATTAACGAAGGTAATTTAGGTTTGATTAAAGCTGCACAACGTTTTGATGAAACTCGTGGTTTTAAATTTATATCATACGCCGTTTGGTGGATTAGACAATCTATTTTACAAGCTTTGGCTGAGCAATCGCGTATTGTGCGTTTACCGCTTAATAAGATTGGTTCTATTAATAAAATCAATAAAACCTTTGCCTTTTTAGAGCAAAGTCATGAGCGTCCGCCATCGGCAGAAGAAATTGCAAAAGAATTAGACATGACTATTAACGATGTTAAGGAGTCTATGAAAAATTCTGGCCGCCACGTATCAATGGATGCACCACTTGTTGAAGGTGAAGATTCTAACCTTTACGACGTATTACGTAGTGGTGAGTCTCCGAATCCTGATAGAGATTTATTACACGAATCTCTTAGAACAGAGATTGAGCGTGCGCTTGAAACATTAACACCTCGTGAAGCAGATGTTATTCGTCTATACTTTGGTTTAGGTAACCAACACCCAATGACTTTAGAAGAAATTGGTGAGACATTTGATCTTACTCGTGAGCGTGTAAGACAGATAAAAGAGAAAGCAATTCGTAGGTTAAAACACACCTCACGAAGTAAAATATTAAAAACCTATTTAGGATAGTAATATCGTTATTTTAATTTTCAATTAATTTTTGTTAGATTACAACACGATTTACGACTAAATTTCGGTAACAACAGTTACAAAACATAACTGTTCGTTTTTTGATTGATGAAAGAAACCCCGGCTGATTACCGGGGTTTCACTTTTTTATGTAAATTGGGCTTTGCCTAACCCCCCAATCAAAAATGAAGGCTATTTGCTACATTAGTAACTTTTCTAAAGACCTCAGCAAAAATGACATTGACGAGTTAATCAATGATGTCAACAAAAAAAACAAAATTCATGATGTCACTGGACTCTTAATCATTAAAAACAAACACTTTTTCCAAATCCTAGAAGGAGAAGAAGAAAAAGTTGATGAATTGTATGAAAAAATAAAAGTAGATTCTAGACATACTGGAGTAATTAGATTACTGGACACTAAAATTGAAGGAAGAATATTCAAAGACTATAACAGTGGTAAATTTGATGTTTTCCAAAGATTTACCAGTATGAAAAAACTATATTTGTACTTCAATTGGATAAAAAATGCGGATTATTTACCTGCAGACGAATTAATTAAATTAACAACCAACTTTTTAAACAACAACAAATGAGTAAATGTTTAATAGCACCTTCTATGTTAGCTGCAGATTTCGGCAATCTTCAACGTGATACAGAAATGGTGAATAATAGTGATGCCGATTGGTTTCATATTGATGTTATGGACGGACATTTTGTACCAAACATTTCTTACGGAATGCCAGTGATTGCTGCTATTAAAAAACATGCTACCAAGCCATTAGATGTGCATCTAATGATAGAAAAACCTGAGCGTTATATTGAAGAATTTGCAAAAGTTGGTGCAGATATTATTACTGTACATCATGAAAGTACTGTACACCTTCATCGTACTCTTAGACAAATAAAAGCTGTAGGTTGTAAAGCTGGAATTGTCTTGAATCTAACAACACCCGTTTCTGTTTTAGAAGATATTTTGCCAGAATGTTACATGGTATTACTTATGTCCATAAATCCAGGTTTTGGCGGGCAAAAATTCGAAGACATTACTTATAATCGCGTAAAGAAGCTACGTAAAATGATTGACGAGCAAGGCTTAGATACACTTATTGAAATTGATGGTGGTGTAACGGACCAAAATATAAAAAAACTTACTGATGCTGGCGCGAATGTTTTTGTTGCGGGAAGTCACGTTTTTAAAAGTGACAATCAGCCAGAAACGATTGCTAATTTGAAGCGTTTGGCTAATTCTTAATTAGCTTTTCTGTAATTACACTAACAATACGCTCAGCAGTTTTCCCATCCCAAAATGGAATAGATTGTGTTTGTTTCCATTGACCGTCGAAGAGTCTTTCTAAATAAGACTTAAGATTCTGAGGATTTGTGCCTACTAATTCGTTTGTACCTAACTCAATCGTTTCTGGGCGTTCTGTATTATCTCTAAGTGTTAAACATGGTACATTCATAATTGAAGCTTCCTCTGTAATACCACCAGAATCCGTAATTACTGCTTTAGAGTTATGGACTAAATAATTAAACTCTAAGTAACTTAAAGGCTCTACAATACAAAGACGCTTAGTATCTACATCTAACTGTGATAATATTTTTTGCGTTCTTGGATGCGCTGGAAATACAATTGGCAAATCTCTTGTTTGCTTTATGATTTCAGTCAACATCACTTCAAGATTACGCTCTTCATCAACATTTGCAGGGCGATGCATGGTTAAAACAATATAATGCTGAGCTTCAAGATGTAATGTATTCCAAATTGAGGGCTTATAAAATCTATTTTTATTGTTCAAAAGTGTATCTATCATGGTGTTACCCACCAAAAACAGTTGTTTTTCTGCTTTACCCTCTTCTAATAAATTTTTATTTGCTAATTCCGACGTTGTAAAGAAATAATCGGCAATACTATCTGTCACAATCCTATTGACTTCTTCAGGCATGGTCATATCACCGGAGCGAATACCGCCTTCAACATGAGCTACTTTAATATCTAGTTTTTTAGCCACAAGTGTACATGCCATGGTAGATGTTACATCGCCAACAACAATAACTAAATCTGCAGGAAAGCTATTCAACTCTTTTTCAAAAGCTAATAAAATACTCGCTGTTTGCTCAGCTTGCGTACCTCCAGAACACTCAAGATTAGTATTTGGTTCTGGTATTGCCAATTGCTCAAAGAAGCTTTGAGACATATTTTTATCGTAATGCTGTCCCGTATGTACCAATCGATAACTTAAATCTGCTCCAGTATCTTTCGCTTTATTTAAAGCACCTATAATAGGTGCAATCTTCATAAAGTTGGGGCGCGCTCCTGCTACTATTGTAATTCTATACATATTGGACTTTAAGCTAAAAAATTAAGCTTTTCAAATTTACACTTTTAGAACAACTATTTTGACTACAAATAAAAAAACCAGAGGATTTCTCCTCTGGCTCATTTTTGGTGAAAATTGAAGTCTTAATTAAAATCCCCAATAGTAATTACTACAATTTTAACTCACCTACTTATGAAAGGTAACTTTGTATTATTCTTTAAAAAGAGCATACGACTCCCGACATTTTTAGATCTATAGTGCTTCCCTCTGAGCATGAACAAAATCTTGTTAATATTTTTCCATCTGGATATACAACTGTTGCCAAAATGGCAAAACACTTTTTGCTATCCGCATTTGAGTTTTCAATTATGCTACTATCAATATTTAGCACACCGTCTTTATTGTTATCTCTTAAAAGCCCTTGTACTTTTTGAGTGACATCGTATCCTGAAACGGTTGTTGAACTTGAAGCATCACAAGAATATATTGCTGAATGAACTTTAAACTTATACTTAGACATATTGGGGGATTTGTTTTATAACTTAGTATAAATGTAAGCTCCAATTATATGCTATGCTCGTAAAATGTAATGGAAGCGGAATTCTAGAGCACGAAGCAGAAAAAAATGGTAATAAAAAAATTAGAGAGTCTTTACACGCTGTAATATTTCACGGTAATTATCGCTCAAATCGGCTTTGAGCCCACCCGATAAGAGAATTAAATTATCTGAAAGAATTATCTGTTCTACTTTTTCGACATTGACAATACATCGCCTATGTGTTCTAAAAAATTGGTTAGGATTTAGTAGTTTAGAAATTTTTACTAACGATATGTTAATGACAAACTTCTCTTTTTCGGTAATAATATTGCAGTACTTATCTTCAACCTCTATATAGATAATATCCTTGATAAGTACTTTTTTTAAAGCTCTCCCTTTTTTTATGAAAAGATAATCTTCAGTAATTACAGTATCTTCTCCATCACCTAAAAATACATCTTTTTGCTCGTAAAATTTCTCGAGTGCCATCTCTATAGCATAAAATAATTCTAACTCATTAAAAGGCTTTAGCAAATAGCTAAATGGTTTAGTTAGCTTCGCACGCTCAAATATTTGACGGTCTGTTGAACTAGTTAAAAACACAAAGGGCTTAGCGTTATCTATACTTACTGAAATTACTTCTGCAACGTTAATTCCCTCTGGCAAACCGTTAAGAAAAATATCGACGATAAGTACATCTGGGTTAGTACTATTGTATAGTGAAATGGCATCCTTAAAATTGGTTGCTAAACCAACTACATTGAAGTTATTGGCTTCCAAAGAAGTGATTAGAGCGTCACTTTCTGAAGGCGTATCTTCTACAACTAGAACATTTATCTTATCCATTCTCACTCGCTTTTGGTAAAGATACAATCATTTTTGTGCCTTTTCCTAGTTGACTTTCAATAGAAAACTTTCCGTTATTCTTTTTAATCATTGACTTACAAAGTTGTATTCCTAAACCTGTACCTATAATATTTTCGTTCTCTTTTTTAGAAAGTAAACTAGTTTCTTTAAGCAACTCTAATCGCTTAGTTTCACTCATGCCTAGTCCGCTATCTTCAATAACTAACTGAATATAATTCTCGTCTTCAACTTGACTGTAAACCGAAATAGAATCTTTGGCCTGTGAGAATTTTATGGCATTATCCATAAGGTTACGAATAATGATTTTTAAAGATTCTTGGTCTGCTAAAATCTTGTCTTTTTTTGAAACGCTATTCTGAAACTTAATTTCCTTTTCAGCAAATAGACCTTGATAGTTAAAAACTACATGCTCCACTAACGTAAACAAACGATGTTCTTCAATATGAAAATAGGTTTGTTTTGTTTGAAGCATTGCCCAATTGAGCAAATTATCCAATAAGTTGTATGCGCCATTAACTATACTACTATTGGTATTTAAAAGCTCATCTAGCTTTTCAATATTTTTAGTTTCTAGATTATTAACCAAAGCTCTATTACTACTTTTTAAAGCATTTACGGAAGAACGCAAATCGTGACTTACTATAGAAAATAGCTTGTCTTTTGTTGCATTTAACTTGTCTAGTTCTTCGTTTTGAGAAGTTATAATTTTATTCGTCTTTACTTTTTCTCTGTAGAAGTATATGCTTACACCTAATAGTGCTAAAAGCACAAGAGCTGATGCAAAAACAGCATTACGTTGAGCTTCTTTGGCTTTATTCTCAGCTTCAAGAACACGTAATTCGTTTTCTTTTTTATCGAGTGCAATTTTTTTACTTAAGTCCGCAATTTCCCAGACCTTATCTCTGTTCCAAATAGAATCTCTCAAGGTGTTAGATTTCTCTAAATAGCCTATTGCCTCTTTATAATTGCCTAAAGCTTCATTAACAGCAAAAAGGTTGTAGTTAAATTGTTGTCTTAAATTTATATTAGTGCTATCTTTTATTTTGAAAGTGTTTAAGGCTTTTAAGAAAAACGTTTTTGCTTTTTGGTCTTGATACTGTTCAAAATAAAGATTACCTAGGTTATTATATATTCCTGCAACTTCATTTATCTGATTATTACTTAAATTAAGATTTAAGCTCTCTAAGTAATAGTTTTCTGAATCTGAATATTTACCACTTATCATATTCACATGACCTAAAGCAGAATACAGGAGTGTCTTTTTTGTTAAACATGATTCATCAGTTATTAAATTTTGGGCGCGAAGAAAATAGTCAACCCCTTTTTCATAATCACTCAATCCAAAAGCATTAATGAATCCAATATTTAATAAAGTGTAGAATTTAATATCTTGATTAAGCTGAATTGAATTGAGACATTTCATATAAGTCGCTAAACTTTTTTGAAATGATTTGTTTTGGTAATGTAAATCGGCCTCGAGTAATAATGAATAAATTCTAAGCTGACTATCATTATTAGTATCAGCTTCATCCAATAACTGATTTATTAAAACATAAGCCTCCTCAAGTTTTTTGGATGAAACTAAAGTATGAGCTTTGTGGAATTTATCTGATGAGCAATATGACTCAATAATCTCTTCCTTAGTACAAGGTTTATCCTGACTTATGACCTTAAAAGAAAAGCATACTAAAAGTAGAGGGAATAAAAATTTAGCAGACATAACACTAAAATAGGTTATATCTACTAAAATTTATTAGTTTATTTAAATGAATTTTATCCTCCAGACGCAACTACTTTTGTTTTACGTCTTGGTTCTGCCAATCCTCCTGGATGGCTACTTGGTGCTCCTTCCTCATCTACGGTTACATTAATAACTGCACTACCCATGTTTGTAGCAACATCTCCAAGTGTAAATGCAATTTTAACTACTTGTGTGTAGATTGTACTTAGTGGTTTACTTGCGTCATAAGATGGCTGAATAAATACATCGTTTCCATCCTCTCCGACAGTTGCAGTAATTGTAGGCAATACATCTGAGTTTACATTATTATGAAATGGCGCAATAACCGTAACATTAACAGCACCATCCGTAACAGCACTTGAATATACTAGCGGATTTTCTGGGCTTTGAAAATTTTCTCCATTATCTATCTGTACAATAGACATATTGGATACAATAATAGCTTCGGGCATGATTTTTAGATTTTAAGGGTTAATAGGTTTCTAATATATAGAAATATTTAGAATATAATCGATAAAATGTCACAAAAGTCCGATTTAGTGTAACAAAACAGATTTTAGAGGGAATGAAACATGAAATTACTGGAACTAACTAATTCTAATAATCTGCAAAATTAAAGTTTAGCATTTCTTTTACCTTATCATAGATATTTGGGAACGTAGATTTGAATTCTTCTGGAGTTTCAAAGAAACATTCTATTAAAACAGCAACAAACTCAAACTCATTAGTGTAAGCGTATTCCCTAAAGTATTTCGTTTTTATTAATTCTTCTCTCTTGGAATCGTTAGACTTTAAAAACCTTTTTAAATCCTTAAAAGCATCCCTAAAAATAAGCGCACTCACATCACTCTTCTTGTAACTATTAAGATGCAAGGCATGACCAAACTCGTGTATCCCAAGATTTAGATTATCATTTTCAATATCATAACCATGTTTAAAATCTTCCCAAGAAAATGCTATTACACCTAACATTGGGTTGACTTCGCCTTTGTGAAGTTGTTCATTTGCTTTAGAGTAAAATGAACTTGGATAAATTAATATTGTCTTAATAATAGGTAAACTGTAATCTTTAAAACCAAATGTAAGCATCACAGCTGTAGCAGAAATCAGAGTTCTCATCTCTTCAGTTACTTCTAAATCTTCCCGTCCGTAAAAATTCTTATCCGAAATAAATTTGGCTACGCGGTGCCTAAAATTATCTCGCTCTTTTGAATTGAGCCTTTTATAAAATTGAAATTGCGTATCTAGAACTCGTATTTGTTCTCTATTAAGCTTGCTAGGAATAAGAATAAAATTGAGGAATAGAGGTTTCTTTTTTACCTCAGCATAAGACTGCTCTACATATCTAAAAATTCGTTTTGAAACGAAAAACCCTACTATTGAAAACAGAACAATATTAGGTATTAAACCAAAACTGGTTTTAAGAAATTGGGGCATTAGCATGTGTAAATATAAACTTTTACGCTTTAATGCCTAAATGAGAAAACGCTCAAGCAAGGTTGGCGTTTTTCTTATTGAACTATTTATTTGTGACCTCGAAGGGATTACACTTCCCAAAGCGTTCCGCTTTGAAAATAGAATAGTAGTAAAAATGCTTAAACAGGTTTAGACATTTTTACGATTATTCTATTTATTCGTGACCTCGAAGGGATTCGAACCCCCAACCCTCAGAGCCGAAATCTGATATTCTATCCAGTTGAACTACGAGGCCATTTTATATTTTTCTTCATCCATCGTCTTCCTGCACTACTCTTTAAGTATTTTTCTCTTTTTATTACTTCATCAAGTGTTTCATACTGCTCTTTATGTATTAGAATCCATGGAGCAAATTTAGCTGTATAATTGGACTTCTTGTTATTATGTTCCTTAAGTCGCCTATGGACATCCGAACTAAATCCTACATAAGATTTTAAGTGCTTCTCACTATATAAAACATATATGTAATACATTCTAACTTTTCTATCCAGCCCGCCTTGCCTGACGCAAGTCGAGGCAGGTTGAACTACGAGACCATATGCCCTATTAAGACATTAATTTAGCCTTAACTATAGTAGAAATGGTTTTACCATCGGCTTGGCCTGCTAATTGCTTGTTTACAATGCCCATAACCTTACCCATATCTTTCATACCTTCTGCTCCAGTATCTGCAATAACTTTTGACACAACTTCTGTAATAGCAGCCTCATCTAATTGTGCTGGTAAAAACTGACTTATTACTTCTGCTTGTGCTAATTCTGGTTCTGCCAAATCAGCTCTATTCTGCTCCGTAAAAATAGCTGCACTATCCTTACGCTGCTTTACTAACTTAGACAGTATTTTAATTTCGTCATCCTTAGTTAACTCTCCTTCTGCTCCAGATGTTTGCGCCAATAAAATTTCAGACTTTACAGCCCTAAGTGCTGCTAATGCTGTTTGGTTTTTATCTTTCATTGCCGCCTTCATTGCGGTCATAATATCTGTTTGTAAACTCATATTACTTAAATTTATTCAACTGCGAAGATACTAAACAATTAAAACAAAAACCCGAAAAGTTGAGGGACCTTTCGGGTTTGATTTTTGTACTTAATTAGTACTTCAATAGATTAACCATTAATCGACATTGTCATGCAAAAAAGAATTATTATTTCTTAATTGTATATCGTCATTATCGTCAGTTCCCACAGACAAACGAGACGCATTTGTCTCAGATGAATGTTGTGTATCTTCCAGATTTACACCTTGTCTTTTGTATGCAGGCTCTTTTTCTATTTCATCAATCTTAGCATTATTGAATTTATAGTTAAAGTCTTTCATCTTTTTACGTCGTTCATCTGCTCTAGCTTTTAAGATTTCAGAAATTGGACTATTCATTGGGTCAATTTCTCCCTCTGCTTGCTCTTGCGTTTCTTCTGCTGGAAGTGTTTTCTTTTCAAAAATGATTTCCTCTTTAACTTCCTTTTCAGTTTTAGACTGAATTGAGGTATCAGATTCAGAGGCTGTAAAATCGTCTAAAGCATAACGCTTTTCACCTTCTTCGTTTACCTCTGTTACTGAAATTAATTCAATCGGATCAGTTACTGTTATTTCTTTTACTTCTTCTTCAAGTTGAAACAACATTTTCTCATCACCAGTTTCTGGTTCTTCAATCTTTTCTCCTTCAAATTGAGATAAAGGTAAATCGAATGTCAGAGTTATTTGCTCTTCTTCTTTTTCTTCTAAAGGCTCAACTTCGGTTTGCTGAACTGGTGTTATTATAAAATCTTCTTCGGTAACTGGTTTGGCATCTAAAACTTCATCATAAATAACACTAATATTTTTGATAGCTTCAGTAGTTTTAATCAATTCGTTTTCGATAACATTAGGCACCTCTTCAAAATCTTCTTCTGTTAAAGTATGAACTATCGGCGCTTCAACTACTTCTTTCTCTAAAACAATATCCGGGCTTATAATAGCTGGGTCGTTATCTTGCACATGCACCTCTTCTTTGTATTCATCTTCTTCAAGTGCATGAATCACTTTCTTAGCTTCTGTGTTAGAAATCTCGTTTTGCTGGTCGATATCAAAACCTGTAGCTATTATAGTTACAGATATTGATTCTTGTAGAGACTCGTCTTCACCAACACCCATGATAATATTAGCGCCATGACCAGCTTCTGTCTGGATGTGGTCATTGATTTCTCCAATTTCATCTATAGTAATTTCCTGAGTACCAGAAACGATAAGCAACAATACATTTTTGGCTCCTGTGATTTTATTATCGTTTAGTAATGGAGAGTCTAAAGCTTTCATAATAGCTTCTTGTGCTCTGGTTTGCCCAGAAGCAGTTGCAGAACCCATAATAGCTGTACCGCTTTTACTCAATACCGTTTTAGCATCACGTAAATCAATATTTTGCGTGTAGTGATGCGTTATTACTTCTGCAATTCCTCTTGAAGCTGTAGATAATACTTCATCCGCCTTTGAGAACCCTGCTTTAAATCCAAGATTACCATAAACTTCACGAAGTTTGTTATTGTTAATTACTATTAATGAGTCAACATGTTCGCGTAAACGTTCAACACCTTTTTGCGCTTGTTCGTTACGCATTTTTCCTTCAAATTGAAATGGCATTGTAACAATACCCACTGTTAAGATATCAAGCTCACGTGCCATCTTAGCGATTATTGGAGCTGCTCCTGTGCCAGTTCCACCACCCATTCCTGCTGTGATAAATACCATTTTTGTATTGGTATCTAACATGCGTCGGATATCTTCTAAACTCTCAACTGCGGATTGCTCACCAACTTCAGGATTTGCGCCTGCACCAAGACCTTCGGTAAGATTAACACCTAACTGAATTTTGTTTGGCACGCCACTGTTTTGGAGGGCTTGAGCATCCGTATTGCAGATTACAAAATCTACACCTTTGATACCTTGTTGAAACATGTGATTTATTGCATTGCTTCCACCACCACCTACACCAATGACTTTAATTACATTAGATTGATTTTTTGGTAAGTCGAAAGCAATATTCCCAAATTCGTTGCTGTTGCTCATATTAACTTTGTTATGGGGTTTGTATATGTATTGATTAATTAATTATTCTTTGTTTGTCTACTCTGCGTTGTCTAAAAAGTCTTTAACGCGCTCCGTTAGTTTATCTAAAAACGAACGACGTTCTTTTTGCGGTTCTTCTTTTACAACTTCAACTTCTTCTTCATTAGTTTCGGTTTCGTTACTTATTGTTTCAGCTTCTTCAGCTGCTTTTCGGTCTTGACGCTTAAGACCATCCATAACTAAACCTACAGCTGTAGCAAATAGCGGACTTGCAATTTCTTCATCACTGCCGCCAGCTAAGTGCTCATTAGGATATCCTATTCTGGTATCCATACCTGTAATATATTCTACCAATTGTTTTAAGTGCTTTAACTGGCTTCCACCACCTGTTAAAACAATCCCAGCAATCAATTTCTTCTTCTGCTCCTCGTGTCCGTAGTTTTTTATTTCTACATAAACCTGCTCAATAATTTCTACAACACGCGCATGAATTATTTTAGACAGATTCTTTAATGTGATTTCTTTTGGGTCGCGACCACGTAACCCAGGAATAGAAACAATCTCGTTGTCTTTGTTTTCTCCTGGCCAAGCTGAACCAAATTTCATTTTTAATAATTCGGCTTGCTTTTCAATAATGGAGCATCCTTCTTTTATATCTTCAGTAATAACATTTCCTCCAAATGGAATTACAGCTGTGTGACGAATGATTCCATCTTTAAATACAGCTAAATCTGTTGTTCCACCACCTATATCAATTAATGCTACACCTGCTTCTTTTTCCTCTTGACTCAACACAGCATTTGCTGATGCTAGTGGCTCAAGTGTAATACCTTCTAACTCTAAATCTGAACTTTTTACACAACGCCCAATATTTCTTATGGAAGATACTTGACCTACTACTACATGAAAATTTGCTTCAAGACGCCCGCCATACATTCCGATAGGCTCCTTAATTTCGGCTTGCCCATCTACCTTAAATTCTTGGGGTAATACATGGATAATCTCTTCTCCGGGAAGCATCACCAACTTATGCACTTGATTAATCAAGCGATCGATATCAGCCTCATCAATAACCAACTCGGAGTTAGCTCTTGTGATATAATCACTATGCTGAAGACTACGAATATGCTGTCCTGCAATACCTACAGTAACTTCAGAAATTTTCTCAGATGCAGCAGCTTCTGCCTCTTGGACAGCTTGCTGAATAGATTGTATCGTTTGTGTAATATTATTCACAACACCACGGTGCACACCTAAACTTTTAGATTTTCCAACACCTAAAATCTCAACCTTACCATATTCATTTTTACGGCCAATCATGGCCACAATCTTTGTGGTTCCTATATCTAATCCTACCGAAATATTATGCTTTTCCATAATCTATTTTTTGGTGCATATCACTTGGTTATCAAACCTTAAGTTTACACTACTGTACGTGTTAATTGTCTTATCTTTTATGGCTTTTTTATAAAAAGCTTTAAAATTATTTACCTTCTTATCGAGTTTATCTAAACTTCCAATATTTACCACAAAATCAAACTGACGTAATCGTAGGCTTATGTCTTGATTTTGGTCTTGACGAATTTCTATAACGTGTTGTTTTAAAAATTGGTCACCATCTATAGCTTTAGCGATTTGATATACTTTATCGAGCTTAGATTTATAAACCGTACCTGTAACAAGAGGCACTCTGGCTGAATAATTAGCCGACAAAGGCATATAAGACCCTTCATCATCTATATAATATGAAGCGTTTGTATGCACTCTAGCTATAGGTTGTTTTTGCTCGATTTTGGCTGAAAGCTCGCCATTTACAGACATAAACACCTCTGCATTTTTAACCATTGGATTAGAATTTAGGGCGGATTCTAATTCATTCAAATCTATAATTTCTTTGTTCTTGTTATTAAGCCCCTTTGGATTTTGTATTAACAATTTACTAACATTATCATGTGTCAAGAATAAGTTATCGGAACTCGTAAATTCTACTCTTGGTTTATTAATTACACGAGACTTATTTCTAGCATTAGAAAAGGCATATAAAAAGCCCACTAACACTAGTAAAATCAATACTTTTATATATCCGTAATTAACTTTCAACTTGTAATGCTTTTTTTATAGTTTTCACCTCTTCCCCAATATCTCCTGCACCTATGGTCAGGATGATTTTTGCTTCACTTTTTTTAATATCTGCAACTAAATCCAACTTTGTTGTTAACTTCTTATTTGAGTTATTAATTTTACTAAATAACCACTGAGAATCTACACCCTCGATAGGCAATTCTCGCGCTGGATATATGTCTAGCAACAGAACCTCATCAAACTGAGACAGAGCCTCAGCAAACTCATCAACAAAATCTTTTGTTCTTGAAAATAAATGAGGTTGAAAAACCGCCAAGACTTTATCTTCAGGATACATTTCTCTCACCGCTTGATGTACAGCATTTATCTCTTCAGGATGGTGCGCGTAATCATCTATAAACACCAAATCCTCTGTCTTTATCTGATAGGTAAATCGGCGCTTAACACCTTTGTATGATGATAAAGCATTGGCAAGCTGCGACTGAGGGAGTCCGTATTCTACAGACATTGCCAAGGCTATTAATGCATTAGACAAATTATGTCTTCCAGGTAGGTTAAATTTGAAATCTTTAAGAATAACATCTGGTGTTTTTACATCAAAAACATAACTCCCATCTTCTATTCTAATATTGTGTGCAGTATAATCTGAATTATCTTCTATACCGTATGATATACCTTGTATTGGTAAGCCACTTTTTACAAATAACTTACCATTTGGTTTAATCTTATGCGAGAAATCCGTAAAAGATTTTGTTAATTCTGAAGCATCACCATAGATATCTAAATGGTCTGCGTCCATAGAAGTGATACATGCATAATCTGGTGATAAGGTTAAGAATGAACGGTCGAATTCATCTGCTTCAACCACAGTAACTTCAGTACCATTGATAATTAAATTTGAATTGTAATTCTCACTTATTCCACCTAAAAAAGCGGTCATATTTACATCGCACTCATTTAGTATATGACCAAGAATACTGGTTGTCGTAGTTTTTCCATGAGTTCCTGCTACAGCAAAACAAAACGTACTTTTTGTAATTTCCCCAAGAACTTCTGAGCGCTTTTTTACCTCGAAATTATTTGATTTGAAAAAGTTTAATTCCGAATGTGAATTTGGTATTGCAGGCGTATAAACCACCAGCGTATTTTCTTTTTGTTTGAAATTATCGTGAATAGCATTTTCATCATCTTCAAAATGAATGGCAACACCTAAATCTTCTAAAGCTCGCGTGATATCCGATGGTGTTTTATCATAGCCAGCGACTTGGTTTCCGTTTGCCACAAAATAGCGTGCCAGAGCGCTCATGCCTATTCCGCCGATGCCAATAAAATAGATATTTTGTTTTTTGCTATTCATTTTATTTCAGAAGCTTTTCCACTTCGTCTACAATATCTTTTGTTGCATTTACCAATGCAAGTTTTTTAATATTTCTACACAACTCCTCTCTCTGTTCTTTTGAAGCCACTAAACCTTCAAAAACAGAATTAAAATCTGAATCTAACTTAGACTCTCTTAACAAAACTGCTGCATCCTTATCTACAATAGCTTGGGCATTTTTAGTTTGATGGTCTTCTGCTACATTTGGCGATGGAATAAAAACTACTGGCTTTCCTACCACACATAACTCTGACACAGAGCTAGCACCTGCCCTTGAGATGATGATATCCGCTGCTGCATAGGCTAAATCCATTTGATTTAAAAAGGCATGCACTTGCACATTGTCTTCGGCGTTATATTTACTGTATTGCTCATGGTATAACTTTCCACATTGCCAGATGAGCTGCACATTATGCTTCTTGAAAAAATTAAGTTTAGATTCTATAAGTTGATTCACACGTCTAGCTCCTAGACTTCCTCCTAAAACTAAAAGAGTGAGTTTATTTTCATCTAGTCGAAATTCTTTTTTGGCAGCAGCTGTTTTTCCTTTAATCTCAATTAAGTCCTTACGAATTGGGTTTCCTGTTAAAACCAATTTTTCCTTTGGGAAAAATCGCTCTAAACCATCATACGCTACACAAATACTATTTGCTTTTTTGCTTAAAAGCTTATTTGTAATTCCCGGATACGAATTTTGTTCTTGAATAAGCGTAGGAATACCTTTAGAATTTGCTGCTTGTAACAATGGACCACTAGCGAAACCACCTGTTCCGATAACTACATCTGGTTTAAATCGTCTTATAATTTGTCTCGATTTAAACAAACTAGACATTAACTTAAACGGAAACATTAAATTCTTTAATGTCAACTTACGTTGAATACCAGAAATCCATAGTCCTTCAATCTTGTAACCAGCTTGTGGTACTTTTTCCATCTCCATGCGGTCCTTTGCGCCGACAAATAAAAACTCAGCATCAGGGTATCTAGACTTTAACTCATTGGCAATTGCTATTGCAGGATAAATATGACCACCTGTTCCGCCTCCTGATAAAATGAATTTATATTGCGTTTTCTCTTGACTCAACCTTATATAGTTTCAGATAGAATATCTAATGGATTATCTTCTTGAAGCTCGCCTTCTTTTGCTTTTATTTCTTCGCGCTTAGCACTAACACTTAATATAATACCGATGGCCATACAGGTCATCCAAATTGACGTTCCTCCACTACTTATTAACGGTAAAGTTTGTCCTGTGACAGGAAATAATTCTACAGCTACAGCCATATTAATTAATGCCTGAAACACTATAGGCAAACCAACTCCAAGCACTAGAAGTTTTCCGAAAATGGTATCTGATTTTTGAGAAACAATAACTATTCTAAATAACAACCAAGAATACATTACTAATAAAAATAAGCCTCCAAACAAGCCATACTCTTCAATAATTATAGCAAAAATGAAATCTGAAGACGATTGTGGTAGAATATTCTTCTGCTTACTTTTTCCTGGACCTAAGCCGTTAATTCCTCCTGATGCTATTGCTATTTTTGCATTCTCGATTTGGTAATCTTCTTCAGTATCTTCACCATTTGCAAAGTTTTCAATACGACTAATCCATGTATCAACACGATTAGGCATTACATCTGGAAACGACTTTGCAACAAGCACAAAAAACACCAGAGCCATAATTCCTGAACCAATAATTACCAGCAAATAACGAATAGGATAACCACCCAAAAATGTCAATAAAACAACCATAGAGAATATAATAGCTGTAGTAGAAAAGTTTGCAGGTAAAATGAGTATGAGAACAAAGAAAACTGGTGCCCAGAGCGGTAAAATAGTTTCCTTAAACGAAACGCTTTTATCTTTAATTTTTGATAAATACCGAGCTACATAAACCATTAAAACTACTGAAGCCAAAGTTGATGTCTGAAAAGACATATTTACGATAGGTATCTTAATCCAACGGCTTGCGTTTGCCCCATCTATAGTTGTACCCTGTAAAACTGTAACTACAAGTAGAACAATAACCACAGGTATCATTACCATGGAAAGCCCTCTAAAATATCTGTATGGAATTCTATGAACGGCGTACATAATTGTGAAGCCTAAAAATAAATGCATAAAGTGTTTTAATAAATAGGAGAATGTATTCCCCGAACCGCCAGTATATGCCAAATTACTAGCTGCTGAGTATACAGGTAAAAATGAGAAAATAGCCAATAACGTGGCTATTGCCCAAATGAGCCTATCCCCTTTTATATTTCTAAAAACACCTTGCATTTAAAACTTATAGTTTTCTTACTGCTTCTTTAAATTGACGCCCTCTATCTTCGTAATTTTCAAATAAGTCAAAGCTTGCACATGCTGGAGAAAGCAGTACATTATCTCCTGCACTAGCAATCTTATAGGCTATTTTTACGGCTTCACTCATAAACTGAGTCTCGATGATAACATCGACCATGTTACCAAAAGTTTCCATGAGTTTGGCATTATCTACGCCCAGGCAGATAATTGCTTTTACTTTTTCATTTACAAACTGAAAAAGCTCTTTGTAGTCGTTGCCTTTGTCTTCTCCTCCAACTATCCAAACTGTTGGAGCTTGCATACTCTCTAAAGCAAAATAAGTAGCGTTAACATTTGTAGCCTTAGAGTCGTTAATGTATTGCACCTTATTGATACGTAGCACATTTTCTAGTCGGTGCTCAACACCTTGAAAGTTCTCTAAACTCTCCCTAATTGTTTGCTTCCTAATCTTAAGCAAGTGAGCGGCTGTCGATGCAGCCATGGCATTTTTAACGTTGTGTTTTCCGTCTAATGCTAGTTTTTTTATTGGCATAGTTATTTGATTGTTATCAACAGTTATTATTATGTCTTTATCTTTTATATATGCGCCATTCTCAACAACTTTAGTCAGTGAAAATGACAGTTTTTTAGATTTTATAGGATTAGAATTCAACCAGCTTTCTATTACTGGGTCATCTGCATCGTAAATGAAAAAATCGTCTTCAGTTTGGTTTTCTACAATTCTGAATTTTGAAGCGATATAGTTTTCGAACTTGTAATCGTAACGATCTAAATGATCTGGAGTAATGTTTGTTAGAATAGCGATTTTAGGTTTAAAATATTTAATGTCATCTAACTGAAAACTACTCACCTCAAGCACGTAATTTTCATAATCCTCTTCCATGATTTGCTTTGCAAAACTATCACCTATATTACCTGCTAAACCGATGCTTAATTCTTGCTTCAGTATATGATGCGTCAAACTCGCTGTGGTTGTTTTACCATTACTTCCAGTGATTGCTACCAAAGTTGCATCGGTATACTTTGAAGCAAATTCAATCTCCGAAACTATAGGTATATCTGCTTCTCTAATCTGTTTTACCAAGCTCACTTTATCTGGAATTCCAGGGCTTTTCATTACGATATCAGCATTCAGAATTTTATGTTCTGAATGCTGATTATCTTCCCATTCAATCTCATGATGTATAAGAACGTCCTTGTACTTCTTTTTCATTTCGCCTTTATCCGAAACAAAGACCTCGTAACCTTTTGCTTTTCCCAATAATGCTGTACCAACACCACTTTCGCCTCCTCCAAGAATTACAAACCTTTTCATTTACCTAATTTTCAATGTCACTATGGTAAGTATCGCCAGCAGTATTCCGATAATCCAGAATCTGGTAACAATTTTGCTTTCGTGATATCCTGATTTTTGATAATGATGATGCAAAGGCGACATCTTAAAAATGCGTCTTCCTTCGCCATATTTTTTTCTTGTGTACTTGAAATAGCTTACCTGCATAACCACAGATAAATTCTCAGCTAAAAAGATGCCGCAAAGAATTGGTATTAACCATTCTTTACGAACAGCAATTGCAATCACAGCAATAATTCCTCCTATAGTTAAACTTCCCGTATCACCCATAAATACTTGAGCTGGATACGTGTTATACCATAAAAACCCGATTAGCGCTCCTACAAATGCCGCAATGTATATGGTGATTTCTTCAACACGAGGTATGTACATAATGTTGAGATATTCTGAGAAAATAATATTACCAGAAACCCAAGCAAATATGCCTAATGTGAGTACAATTATGGCTGATGTGCCGGCAGCTAAACCATCAATACCATCTGTAAGATTTGCCCCGTTAGATACTGCTGTAATTATAAATATGGCAGCCAGAATGAAGATAATCCATGCGTATTTTTTGAGACTTGGACTTATCCAAGTGACTAAATCTGCATAGTCAAACTCGTTATTCTTTACAAAAGGAATTGTGGTTTTGGTCGATTTTTCTTCGGCTTCGAATAGTTTTGAAGGTTCGATATCAGGATTTTCTGCCAATAAGACTTTTTGTTGCTCAATCGGCAATTTCTCTTTCATCGTTACATCTTGATGAAAGTAAAGTGTCGCTCCTATGATAATGCCTAAACCAACTTGACCTAAAACTTTGAATTTTCCTTTTAAACCATCTTTATCATTCTTGAATTTTTTGATATAGTCATCTATGAATCCTATAGCACCCATCCAAACTGTAGTAACCATCAATAAGATGATATAAATATTAGCCAACTTAGCTAGAAGAAGTACTGGGATTAGAGTCGCTAATATGATAATAATCCCTCCCATTGTTGGCGTACCCGCTTTTTCGGCTTGACCTTCTAAACCTAAATCTCTAATGGTTTCACCTACTTGCTGACGCTGCAAATAGCGAATAATGCGCTTACCGTAAACAATTGAAATCAGCAATGATAATATCATGGCGATTGCCGCCCTAAATGTTAAAAACCCAAATAGAGATGCGCCAGGAAACTGAAACTGTTTTTCTAAATATTCAAATAGGTAGTATAACATAGTTTTACTTTTGCAATTGTTTTAATAGTTCGCTTACAATCTCATAGTCATCAAAATCTGTACGCTCACCGTTGATTTCCTGATAGGTTTCGTGACCTTTACCAGCAATGAGAATAATGTCATTAGGCTGCGCTAACTGACACGCTGTTTTTATCGCTTGTTTTCTATCTGATATGGAAAGGACTTTTTTGAAATTCTGAGGTTCTACCCCTTTTTCAATATCATTAAGAATAGATTGTGCGTCTTCTGTTCTTGGGTTATCGCTTGTAAAAATGACTTTTGTACTCAGTGCCGAAGCGATATGTCCCATTTTTGGTCTTTTTGTAGCATCTCTATCTCCACCACAACCAACTACTGTTATTAGTTCTTCGTTTTTAGTTCTGATAGAATTAATTGTTTCTAGTACATTTTTTAAGGCATCTGGTGTATGTGCATAATCGACAATTGCTGT
The DNA here is from genome assembly GCF_900129745.1 of Winogradskyella jejuensis. GTDB lineage: Bacteria > Bacteroidota > Bacteroidia > Flavobacteriales > Flavobacteriaceae > Winogradskyella > Winogradskyella jejuensis. The sequence continues at coordinate 583,148 of NZ_FQWS01000001.1, forward strand.
GATTTTTTCATCTGACACAAAATATTCGAAACGTCCACTTACACTTTCTAATTCACTAATATGCCTTAGACTTTCTTCTTTATCCAGCCCTAACAACTCTGAAGTAGCATAAATTGCTAAAAGATTGTAGGCATTGAAATTTCCTATTAGCTTAGTCCATACTTCATTATCATTCAGCTTTAAAAGCAAACCTCCAAATTGATTTTCTAAAATCTGCGCTTTATAATCTGCATATGTTTTAAGGGCGTATGTATATTTTTTAGCATTGGTATTTTGCATCATTACCAAACCATTTTTATCATCTGTATTTACTAAGGCAAATGCCGTTTTTGGCAACCCATCGAAAAAAGCTTTTTTAACATCGCGATACTCAGCAAATGTGTTATGATAGTCTAAATGGTCATGAGATAAGTTGGTGAAAATTCCACCTGTAAAATATAGGCCTTGAGTTCTACGTTGGTGAATACCATGAGAGCTCACTTCCATAAAACAAAACTCCACACCTTCTTGGTTCATCAACTGTAAATATTTATTAATAGTCAAAGAATCCGGGGTTGTATGCGTGGCTTTATACTCCGTATTATCTACCATAATTTTCACGGTAGATAATAACCCTACTTTGTAACCTGCTTTTTTGAATAACTGGTATAGCAGGGAACTAACAGTGGTTTTACCATTAGTTCCCGTTGTACCGACTAACTTCAAGTTTTCCGAAGGATTTTCGTAATAATTGGCAGCCATAAAAGCGAGAGCTTCGTTAGAATTCTCAACTTCTATGTAAGTAATGTTATCTACTAATTCTTCAGGTAAGTTTTGACAAACCACAGCAACCGCACCATCTTCAATTGACTTTGATATATAGTCATGACCGTCTGAAATAGTACCGACTAATGCCACAAAAACATCATTTGATTCTATCTTACGAGAATCGAACTCCACTTTGTTTACATTAACACTTGTACTACCAACCACAGCGTTAATCTTAACCTTATACAATATGTCTTTTAAAGGTTTCAAGAGGCTTCTAGAATAATGGTTTGATTAGGTTTGAGTTTTATATTTTCTGAAACAGATTGCGACTTAATTCTGCCACTTCCATTTAATTTCACTTTGATATTCACATCCATATTTTCCAGAAAGGCAATAGCATCCATTGCTGGCATACCCACTAAGTCTGGCATAATGGTTTTGTAAGTATTTGAAACAGAATTGAATTTTTCGAAGTCCTCAACAACTTGAGCATTCTCAAACTCAACTGTCTGTATTTCATCAATTAATGGAGTATCCGTATAGATTTTTTGAGCTATACGCTTAAAGACTGGCCCAGACACATCTGCCCCATAAAACCCAACTTTTGTACTTGGTTTGTGAATTACTACAATGCAGGAATATTTTGGATTGTCTGCAGGAAAATAGCCAGCAAAAGAAGACACATATTTTTTATCTTTTCTCCAAGCTTCAATATCAGCATAATCTGTCCAAGCCGTTCCTGTTTTACCAGCCATCGAAAAAGTATCAGAGTAGAGTTTTTTTCCTGTACCTCTAACAACTATGTTCTTTAAAATATCTTTAATTTTTGAAAGTGTTTGTTCTGAACAAATTTTATCTACTAGCACTTCTTTTTCAAAAACTTCTATATCTCTATCGAACTCTTTTACAGCTCTCAAGAAACGCGGCTTAATTAATTGTCCATTATTAGCTATAGCATTATAAAATGCTAAAGTTTGTAATGGAGTAAGCTCCATATTATATCCATAAGAGATAGAAGGTAATGCATTTCGACTCCAGTTACTTGCTCCTGGATGAGGGATATCTGGTATTCCTTCTCCAATAATTGAAACCCCTAACGTATCATTTAAACGCCATTGTCGTAAGCGCTTTAAAAATTTTTCAGGATTATCTTTATAATTATCATCAATAATAGTAGCCAAACCAATATTTGAAGAGACCTCTAAAGCCTTAGCAGCTGATATTTTCCCATGACCCGCACCAGAGTCATAAATAGTTCGCCCATAGAATCTTTTACTTCCATTCTTTGTGTCTACAACGGTAGACGTATCAATAACCTTATCCTCTAATGCCGCCATCATAGCCATGACTTTAAATGTAGAACCTGGCTCGTGACTTTCACCTACTGCATAATTAAGACGTTCGTAGTATTTGCCTTCACGATTTCTTCCAAGATTAGAGATGGCTTTAATTTCTCCAGTCTTCACATCCATAACTACCACACATCCATGATCTGCTTCGTATTTTTCAAGCTGCCCCAATAATGAATGATGTGCTATATCTTGGATATTTACATCAATAGTTGTATAGATATCGTAACCATCTTTAGCTTCAATCTCATTAGCATCTCTTAGTGGTTTCCATTCGCCTTTACCAATTTTTTGCTTTAAACGCTTACCGTTTTTCCCTCGCAGGTAATCTTTACCAAACGCACCGTCAATACCAACTCGTGTTGCATAATTATTTTCATCAATACGCTCGTAACCTATTGAACGCTCAGCAATACCACCCATTGGATGCTCACGCTTAGTGGTCTGATTGTAAACAAAACCACCTCTTACAGCACCTAATCTGAATAATGGAAAGTTTCGGACTCTAATAAACTCAGAATAAGAAAGATTCCGTAGTAACGCCAAATATTGATCTTCTGTTTCACGAGCTTTTTTAATTTTTAGCTCAAAACTATTTGAAGGTTTTCCTGTAAAAGTCGCTAAAGAATCACAAAGCGGCTTTATATACTTTTTGAAGTTTTTCTCAGAAGATGTCACCGCATCTATAGCAATATCATATTTAGGAATAGACATTGCCAAAAGGCTTCCATCTGCTGAGTATATATTACCTCGGTTAGCTGGAATATCGAAGTACTTAACAGCTCTTTTTTGAGCCATAGCACGGTATTTTTCACCATGCACAAATTGTATAGAACAAAGCTTAAAGACAACTGCCAAAGCAAAGACAAACATACAGCCTGCCACGAAGTACAATCTGTTTAATATGTTAGTTTCTGTTGTTGCCAAAGCTTACTCTTGTCTTTTTATTCTTATTTTTTTTGGCGGAACTTCTGAAATCTCAAGTCCCTTTTCTACCACTTTTTTTTCTATGGTTGATTCCATTTTTAATCGCATCAACTTTGAACGACCATCCATAAATGCTGAGCGTAATTCTTTTGCTTCGTTGCTTAATCTTGAAATCTCAAACACTTTTTTATCTGCACTATGTGCACTTGCAATCATGATTATGGCTAGCCCAGAAATAAAAAGAATGACCCGCCAATTTTTAAACGAATCATCACTGATTAGAAATGTACCCCTTAATATGCTGTAGATACTTTTTTTCACAATTTCTCTGCGACTCTTAGTTTTGCACTTCGTGCTCTGTTATTTATTTTAATCTCCTCTTGCGTAGGAACAATTAAGCCTCCTACTTTTTTTAATGGAACTTCAAAATTCCCAAACATATCTCGCTCTGGCTCGCCTTCAAATAATCCGTTTCTTATAAATCGTTTTACCAATCGGTCTTCTAATGAGTGATACGAGATAAAACTTAATCGACCACCTACTTTTAATACTTCTGGTATCTGCACCAAAAGCTCCTTTAAAGCCTCAATCTCTTGATTCACCTCTATACGTATAGCCTGATAAATCTGCGCTAATACTTTATTTTCTTTTTTATGATTTAGAAATCTTTTAAGCGCCTTTTTTAATTGAGCACTTGTTTTAATTTCTTCAACTTCGCGTGCTTCACAAATAGCTCTCGCCATTGCGGGAGCTTGTCTTAATTCTCCATAAACTGATAGCACACGTCTTATATCTTCTTCTTCATAATCATTAACCACTTCGTAAGCAGATAAAGCACTATCTTGATTCATTCGCATATCTAAATCTGCTTCAAAACGTGTTGAAAACCCTCTTTCTGCAATATCGAACTGATGAGAAGAGACTCCAAAATCTGCCAAAACACCATCCACCTCTTTAGCACCATAAAACTTTAAAAAACGTTTGATGTATCTAAAGTTTTCATTTATCAGTGTAAATCTTTCGTCATCTATTGTGTTTGCTAAAGCGTCTGTATCTTGGTCAAAAGCAAAAAGCTTTCCGTCTGGCCCGAGCCTTTTTAAAATCTCTCGACTATGTCCTCCACCTCCAAAAGTGACATCTACATAAACACCATCTGGCTTTATTGCGAGTCCATCAACTGTTTCCTTTAATAAAACCGCATTATGATAATCCATCTGCTACATCGTCTTGTCCCATTACCTCTTCTGCTAAATCTGCAAAATCTAAAGCCGCATCATCTATAGCCTTCTCATACTTATCTTTATCCCAGATTTCAACAATATTTACTGCTGAAGCTAAAACCGTCTGCTTGGTAATTCCAGAAAAAGACAACAAATCCTTGGGAATCAATAATCGACCTGTGTTATCAACTTCTACCACTTTTACACCTGCTGTAAAGCGACGTATAAAAGCATCATTCTTCTTATTAAAACGATTAAGCTTATTCACCTTTTGCATCAATTTTTCCCATTCCGGCATTGGATATAACTCCAAACAAGGCTGAAAAACAGCGCGCTTGAGCACAAAACCAGATTGCATAACAGGTGCCAACTGTTTCTTTAAAACAGCTGGCAACATAAGCCTGCCTTTAGCATCTGCCTTTACTTCATATGTTCCTATTAATGCGTTCAAATGATTGGGTCAAAAAAGGTTACAAAACAATTTTAAAATCAAATATATTGAAAAAATACCCACATTTTACCACATTTTACCACTTTTGTTGATAAGTTTTCAGTTTTTCGATAAAAACCAAGATTTACAAGATGATTTTAGTGGTGGTGATATCAGAAAAAAGCCCTTAGATATTGCATCAGTAATCCCAAGTATTTAACTATATTTGTTCTTAACTATACTAACTAATGCATGGCACACCTTTTAAAGGAAGAAAAGGATTTTAGATATATCGAAGTTGGAGAAGGCACCCCTATTATTGTACTCCATGGATTAATGGGCGGGCTAAGTAATTTTGATGGTGTTACAGATTTTTTCAGTAATAAAGGTTACAAAGTACTTATACCTGAATTACCTATTTACACCATGTCTTTATTAAAAACCAACGTTAAGACTTTTGCAAAATATTTGCATGATTTTATAGATTTTAAAGGTTTTGACCAGGTTATATTACTAGGCAATTCTTTAGGTGGACACATAGGCTTATACCACACAAAACTATATCCTGAAAAAGTAAAAGGGTTAATTATTACCGGAAGTTCTGGACTTTACGAGAGTGCCATGGGAAGTGGCTATACAAAACGAAGTGATTATGAGGTTATAAAGAAAAAAGCACAAGATGTTTTTTATGACCCGGCTGTAGCAACTAAAGAAATTGTAGATGAAGTTTATGAAACGGTTAACGACAGAAATAAACTCATAAAAACATTAGCGATTGCCAAAAGTGCTATCCGTCATAACATGTCAAAGGATTTACCAAAAATGCACACACCAACATGTATTATTTGGGGAAGAAATGATAATGTTACACCTCCTGAAGTTGCAGATGAGTTTCACGAATTGTTGCCAGACTCCGATTTGTTTTGGATAGATAAATGTGGACATGCAGCTATGATGGAACACCCAGATGAGTTTAATAAAATTCTTTACAGCTGGTTGCAATCTAGAGAGTTTTAATACTAAAAAAGATTTCCGTTTTCACGGAACTAACCATGAAAATAAAGTCTGCTGAATTTGTAATGAGCAATTCTGACGTGGCTAAATGTCCTAAACAGCCATTGCCAGAATACGCTTTTATTGGCCGTAGTAATGTGGGAAAGTCTTCTCTTATTAACATGCTTACGGACAGAAAAAGCTTAGCAAAAACCTCTGGACGCCCAGGAAAAACACAACTCATTAACCATTTTATTATTAATGATAATTGGTTTCTTGTAGATTTACCAGGCTATGGCTATGCGCGAGTTTCTAAAACTTCTAAAAAGGCATTTCAGAAGTTTATTACCAATTATTTTGAACAACGCCAGCAATTGGTTTCTGCCTTTGTACTGATAGATATCAGACACAAACCTCAACCTGTAGATTTAGATTTTATGCAATATCTGGGCGAGCGTGAAATACCGTTTTCTATTATCTTTACTAAAGCTGACAAGCTGAAACCAAAAGCCATTGAAAGACATGTAGGAGACTATTGCAATCAACTTTTGCAATTTTGGGAAGAACTTCCACCTTATTTCGTAACCTCTTCTAGTAAAAAAATTGGGCAAGAAGAAGTCCTAGGTTTTATAAGTGAAACGAATGAGGAGATTGAAGGATTAAGGAACAATCTTTAAATGAAATACTTATTTTACTTATACATAATTCTATTAATCCCAAATTTAAGTATTGGGCAAGCGGACATTTATCTTGATGTAGACAAAAATATCATTAACAAAGATACTTTTCATATAAAATGGTTTAATCATGCTAATATGCTTTCTAGATGGGATTTTATAGGCAAAGACAAAAAGCACTATGCGACGTTACGACAAAATCTTTATCAAAAAGGAATTTCTGATTACAACCAAATTATAACGGAATTAGAAAAAATTACATCAACAAAAGTTCCTGATAGTGTAATCATATTATTGAGGTACAAATTCAAAGATGATTTATGCGAAAATTTTATAGATAATTATTGGACACGTGGAGAAATTAAAAATAAAAAAAAATGGCTCGAACCCAGATTAAAAAAGTTTGAAGAAGCGAATATTTTTTACCTCTGGCTGTTTGAAAATGGTATTAAATTAAAAACAAAGTCTAAGGAAGCAAACGAATTCTTTTTATTGGATAAAAATAATTTTTTCAGAGATAAAATTTTTACTAGCCAAACGCTCTGCAGTTCTGCTGCAGTTATAACTAAAAAAGGAGAAATTTTAGTGATGAATGGGGAAGGCACTTATATGGCTTTGTACAATCACGTAATTAACGAGGAAATACCTCTGTTTTTCAAAAACTAACCCTTCACATCCAAAGCATCACGTAAAGCATTACCAATAAGCATAAATGCCATGACTAAAATCATGATACAAATCCCTGGAATTAAAGCCAGATGAGGCTTTCCTAATATAATGTAGTTGTAGTGGTCTTTTATCATAGCTCCCCAACTTGCCATTGGTGGCTGTGCACCAATACCTAAAAAGCTCAAACCACTTTCTATTAAAATGGCTGCTGCAAAATTTGCTGCAGAAATAACAATCAGTGGCGCCATAATATTTGGCAAAATGTGTTTATTGATAATTCTAAAATCAGTGAAACCTAATGCTCTAGCCGCTGTAACATACTGCAATTGTTTAGCCCCAATTATTTGTCCTCTAACTACTCTTGCCACCTCAATCCACATCGTTAAACCTACAGCTATAAATACTTGCCAAAACCCTTTACCTAAAGCTAGCGTTATAGCAATTACTAGCAATAGCGTTGGGATTGACCAGGTGATATTAATAATCCACATGATAAAGGCGTCTACTTTGCCGCCGTAGTAACCAGCAATACTACCCATAAACAAACCAACAATTAAGGAAATAAAAACTGCCACAAAACCAATAAAAAACGATATTCGAGCACCAATTAAAATCCGGCTTAAGTAATCTCTTCCGTACTTATCGGTGCCGAAAACAAAAGTTCTTTCTTTGATATAAGACTCTGCTTCAGCATTTGGAAAAGTTGAAATATTTATAGATTTCTGCTGACCAACCAAACCGTCATCTGTATACTCGGTATAAACTAGGCTTTCACCTTCAATTTTATAATCAGAAATTGGGATTTCTGTAGTTGTATTGTTTCTTCCAAAAAATAGTTTTGATAGCCAAGTGGATTCGTCTTTAATATTATTCGGAATTTCTAGCATCAACACTTTAAATCCTGGAGATTTAGAGTGAATAGACAAATGCATCTGGTTTGCATTTTTAGAATCGTCTGGCACTAATACATAAGCAAAGATAGATACTAAACCTATAGCTACAATAACCCAAAAACTGAAAACGCCCCAAACATTCTTTTTGAATTTTTGGAGCGCTAAGCTTGTTAATGAATTGTTGCTTTTAGACATTATATCTTGAAAAGGAGATATCTCGACTACACTTCGACTTCGCTCAGTGACCACGCTCGATATGACAGCCTTAAATTAATTCTTTATTTGTGCTACATTGTTTTTGATAGCATACGATAGCTTTAAATCATTAAGAACATTTAATGCCTCTTCTACATAAACATCTTTACTTAAACTCTCATGCCAACGCTTACGCTTTTCTTTTAAAATAGAATCTTTTTCGATAAGCTTAAGCTCATAAGGCAATGAATTGTAAGTTAGGTTTGTTTTATAATCTGATATTTTCTCAAAACGTTTGGCCTGCTCTTCGTTTAACTCTAAACGTTGCTTGTATTGCTCATAGTTAAGAGAAAATGTTTCGTTATCTCTAATCTCATTAATCCATCTCGCGTTTTCATCTATAAGTCTTAATTGCTCGTTATTTGCAATACGCTGTTTACTTTTTTCAATAGCAGCATCGTAATCATAATAGTTTTCCCAAACCTTATAGTCTGCAGAATCTATTTTATCCCATGATAACGGATTGTCTTGTGTACGCTCTCCAATACCAATGTATTTGTAACGGTCTGGAACAATAATATCACTCTTTACACCTTTAAGTTGCGTAGAACCTCCATTGACACGGTAATACTTATCTGTTGTAAATTTTATAGCACCTAAATCTCCATTAGAATTATTACGCACCATTCTATTGAGGTCAACAACATTTTGTACAGTTCCTTTTCCGAAAGTTTGCTCACTTCCAATTACCACTGCTCTTTTATAGTCTTGCATTGCTGCAGCTAAAATCTCAGATGCCGAAGCCGATAACTCATTTACCATGATTACTAAAGGACCATCCCAAACTATAGACTTATCGGTATCACTTAAAATACGCTTATCTTCTGTTGTACTTTTTACTTGCACAATAGGTCCTTCTTCTATAAACAAACCCGCCATATCTACAACTGCTCCTAAAGAACCACCTCTATTGTCTCTTAAATCTAAAACTACTCCTTCTATACCTTCTTTCTTAAGGCGAATAATCTCTTTCTTAACATCTAGCGCACAACTTATTCTGTTGTTCCTGTCAAAATTATCATAGAAGCTTGGTAAATTAATAATACCGAATTTTTTTCCGTCTTTAATGACTGTGGAAGACTTAGCGTATGTTTCTTCTAGCACTACCTCATCACGCTCTATGGTTATATCTTTCAAAGTTCCATCTACTTTCTTAACGGATAATGTCACTTTTGTACCTTTTGGACCTTTGATGTATTTTACTGCATCCTCAATTCGCATTCCAACAATATTGACTGCTTTTTCTTCATTTTCTTGTCTAACTTTCAATATTTGATCACCTTCTTGTAGCTCATTCTGTCTCCACGCTGGACCACCACTAATTAATTCGCTTATTGAGATAACATCTAGTTTTCGTTGTAGTCTTGCGCCGATTCCTTCAAACTTTCCAGACATGTCTACATCAAAACGGTCTTTGTCTTCTGGCGTAAAATAGAAGGTATGCGGATCGAACTCTCTAACAATAGCATTGATATATACCCCAAACCAATCTTTGCGTTGTCTTTCTTGTATGTAAGTAAATAATTCTTCTAAAGATTTTCTTGTTATTTCACGAGCTTCGGCTTCTAACTCTTTTTCGGACTTTAAGTCCACACTGTCATCTTCTTCAGCCATTAAAGTATTATTCTCAATAGCTTCATCATAATTGGCAATTGTAGAAAATTTAAGTTGCTTTCTCCAGCGCTCTTTTAATTCGCGCTTATTCTTGGCATAGTCCATTTTATCATAATCCGAGTCGAACATCTCATCTTTAGTGTAGTCAAAAGGCTTTTCTAAAATCTTTTCATAAATCTCTTCAGATTCCGATATTCTCTGGATTAAGCGCTGATGTGTTAAGTCGAAAAACGCCAAATCGTAAGCTTTTAATTGATCATCGATTTGACTCTTATATGCTTCAAACTCTTTAATGTCTGATTTTAAAAAGTAACGCTTAAACGGATCTAACTGCTTTATGTAATCATCGTAAACACGTTCTGAAAAATCATCGTTTATATCTTGAGGCGCAAAATGACCTTGGTCTAGTAAGTAAGTAATTAATCGAACCAGTAATTTATCTTTATCGCCGTCGCCATCTACTTTGCTTGTAAAACTGCACGATGCAAAGGCAATTAGCAGTGCTAATAATAAAAATTTGTATTTCCCTTTCATTCCTAATTTCATTTAAAATTGAAAATATTTTTCATCAATAATTGACTAAAATAGACGAAAAAACCGTGCCATAAAACCAAACTGCTACTAATTTTTTGTTAAACCAAGTTATAATAGCTTTTACAGGCTATTTTAGTATTTTAGCAAGACGAAACAAACGACTAAAAATGTCTAAAAAACCGCTAATATTAGTTACCAATGACGATGGAATCACCGCTCCAGGAATCCGTACACTGATTAGTGTTATGTGCACTATTGGAGACGTGGTTGTTGTAGCTCCAGACAGCCCACAAAGTGGCATGGGACACGCAATAACTATAGATTCTACATTACATGTCGAAAAAGTAACGATTGACGATGGCCCACAAACTGAGTACAGCTGTTCTGGCACACCTGCAGATTGTGTAAAACTAGCCGTAAGAGAGGTACTTGATAGAAAACCCGACTTATGCGTTTCTGGCATTAACCACGGCTCAAATTCCTCTATTAATGTTATTTATTCAGGTACGATGAGTGCTGCACTTGAGGCTGGAATAGAAAGTATTCCTGCTATTGGTTTTTCACTCTTAGACTATAATTGGGGAGCAAATTTTGAACATTCAAAATCATTTATAAAAACTATTGTGCTTAACGTTTTAAATAACGGTTTACCCAAAGATGTAGTTCTAAATGTAAACATCCCGAATGTTAGTAAAAAAGAGATTAAAGGCATTAAAATTTGCAGACAGGCACGCGCTAATTGGGAAGAAGAATTTGACAAGCGCACTAACCCCATGGGGCGCGATTATTATTGGTTAACCGGTAAGTTTGTAAATATGGACCATGGAGAAGATACCGATGAGTGGGCACTAAAAAACAATTACGTTTCAGTTGTACCAGTTCAGTTTGATTTAACGGCACACCATGCTATTCAACAATTAAATTCTTGGGATTTTAATGCATAGAAAAGAGATTATTATTGGCTTCTTAGTTGGAATTATATCTGTTGGTATTGGGATTTTTATTTTTGATGTTGGCGTTGGTCTTTACAAAGGCAGTTCGTTTTCAAGAATAATTGACCGGTCTTTTAGTACTATTTTGCTAGACAAACGCGCTAGTATTGGAGCACTCATAAATCTTCCTGTATTTTATTTATTTTTAAATAAAAAGAAAGACAACTACGCAAAAGGCGTCCTTCTGGCAACCATCTTAATTGGGATATTATTTTTAATCAATAAGCTATGAAGTACTACATAATTGCTGGTGAAGCCTCGGGAGATTTGCATGGCTCTAATTTGATGAAAGCCCTATTAAAAGAAGACCAAAACGCAGACATACGTTTTTGGGGAGGTGATTTAATGCAATCTGTTGGCGGCACTTTGGTAACACATTACAAAGAGCGTTCTTTTATGGGTTTTGCCGAAGTGATTATGAACCTTAAAACCATCCTTGGTTTTATAAAATTTTGCAAAAAGGATATTGAAGCTTATAAACCAGATGTGATTATTTTTATAGACAACTCTGGGTTTAATCTGAGGATAGCCAAATGGGCGAAAGAGCTAGGTTACAAAACACACTATTACATCTCTCCGCAAGTATGGGCTTCTCGTGCTGGGCGTGTTAAGAAAATAAAACGCGATATAGATGCCATGTATACCATCTTACCTTTTGAAAAAGCGTTTTATAGCAAATACGATTATGATGTGCATTTTGTAGGCCACCCGCTTATTGACGCAGTTTCTAACAGAGAACTAATCGACGAGAAAAGCTTTAGAAAAGAACATAAATTAAGTAACAAACCTGTAATCGCTTTATTACCTGGAAGTCGAAAACAGGAAATTAAAAAAATGCTTGATGTGATGTTAAGCGTTATTGAAGATTTTGAGGATTACCAATTTGTTATTGCAGGAGCCCCAAGTCAGGATTATAGTTTTTATAAATCCATAATTGGGAATCGAGATATTTCGTTTGTAGATAATAAGACCTATGACTTACTGAGTATCTCCTTTGCTGCTTTGGTCACCTCTGGTACAGCAACATTAGAAACCGCATTGTTTAAAGTTCCTCAAGTGGTTTGTTACAAAGCTAATGCTATATCTTACCAAATAGCAAAACGCATTATCACGCTTAAGTTTATTTCTTTAGTTAATCTGATTATGGACCGTGAAGTGGTAACAGAATTAATTCAGCATGATTTAAATACAAAACAACTTAAGAAAGAATTGCATACTATTTTGAATCCTGAAAAACGCGAGCAACTCTTTTTAGATTATTACGAATTGGAACAAAAGTTAGGCGGTAGAGGCGCAAGTGAGAATACTGCAAAATTAATTTACGAGGCTATTAAGAATTAAAAGACTTCCGTTTGTACAGAAGACAACTATGAGAAAAACCTACTTACTCTTCATTTTACTTACATTACTTAGCAGCTGTGGTTCTTCTCGAAAAGCCTCTAAAAGTTCAAAACGGAAAACCGTAATTACTACAAAAACTGAAACTAAAAAACCCATTTCTAAAACGGCTGAGTCTATTATTGCTTATGCCAAAAGATTTAAAGGTACCAAGTACAAATACGGCGGCACTACAAAAAAAGGCATGGATTGTTCGGGGCTAATATACACGTCCTTTGGAGCTCACGATATTGTTATGCCGCGTACAACCAAAGAATTATCCTCTACTGGAGATTGGGTTGATATCAAAAAAATACAAGAAGGAGATTTGGTGTTTTTTGCAACTCGGAAGAATAGCAGAAAAGTTAATCATGTGGGCATTGTTACTAACGTTAGAAATGGTGAAGTTTCTTTTATACATTCATCAACAAGCCGTGGTGTTATAATTTCAAAAATTTCTGAACGCTATTGGTATTTGGCTTACGTGCAAGCAAGACGTTATTTGTAGCTGAGAGCCTCAGCTACCAAATTAAGTGTATTACATTTCAATTTTTTGAGTAACTTTCTGTTATGAAGTTGCTAAATTTCAACATAATAAAGCTCAGCATTTGCCTTATTATTGGCATATGTATTGGTTTTTATTTTGAAATTTCTATAAAAAACTCACTTTACGCGCTTCTAATTTTAATCTTTGGACTTACAGTAGCATATATTTATTCTTCAAAGAAGAATAAACTTACTCATCTGTTTGGCGGATTAGTTGTTTCAATATTCGTTCTGTTAGGTATTCTAAGAACTCAGCTTTATGATGAAACTATTCAACCGTCGCATTACATTAATTCTAAAATTGATTATTCAAATTATCAAGACTTCCAATTAAAAATAATAGAGCGTCTAAAACCAGATAATTACAACTTAAAGTATATTGCAGAAATCATTAGCCTTAATGATATTAAAGCTAGTGGAAAAGTATTGCTGAATCTACAAAAAGATTCTACACTTTATGATTTGGGTATTGGAGAATTCTATTTTACAAACAGTCAGCTTTCTCAAGTCTCAGGTCCAAAAAATCCTTTTCAGTTTGATTACAGGAATTATTTAAAGAAACGCAACATCCATCACCAAATCTATTTGGATTCTAATGAACTGATTAAACTAGAAGGCCACTCAACATCTATAGCTACTTATGCGGACGCTTTTAGAACTCAAGTTAACTTTAAGCTCGAAAAAGCAGGTTTTAAACCAGACACTTTAGCTATTATTAATGCACTATTATTAGGGCAACGTCAAGATATTAGCCCTGAAATTTACAATAACTACGTTAACGCGGGTACTATACATATACTTGCGGTTTCTGGACTTCATGTTGGGATTATTTTTATCATTCTCACTTATTTATTAAGGCCTTTACACCGATTGAAATATGGGAAGCATATTCTAAAGCCTATTTTAATCCTACTCGTACTTTGGTCGTTTGCTTTTATCGCGGGATTATCACCTTCTGTTACGAGAGCGGTTACCATGTTTAGCATTATTACGTTTGCACAGTTTTTACGTCGCCCAACGAATATCTATAACACCATTACCATATCGGCTTTTATTTTGCTTTTCTTGAAGCCTATTTATCTTTTCGATGTTGGTTTTCAGATGAGTTACTTAGCAGTATTGGCTATAGTAAGTATTCAACCTATGCTTTATAAATTATGGACACCTAATTATAAAGTCGTAGATTATTTTTGGCAAATTTTTACAGTGACTATAGCAGCACAACTAGGTGTTGCGCCAATTAGCTTGTTCTATTTTCATCAATTTCCAGGACTGTTTTTTGTTTCAAATTTGGTCATCATTCCCGTGTTAGGTGTTATATTAGGCGTTGGTATTTTGGTTATTCTACTAGCTTTAATCGACATATTACCAAGCATTCTAGCAAAAGGTTTCGGGTTTATTATTGAATCCTTGAATAACTTTATCGCTTGGATTGCCCAGTTTGAAAATTTCCTATTAAGAGATATCTCATTTAGTATCTATCATGTTTTAGCAAGCTATCTAATGATTATTAGTGGACTCTATCTCTTCAAACAAAAGTCAGTGAAATCAATACATTACTCGCTTTTTAGTGTGTTACTATTTTCTTGTGTTTTAATTTATACCAAACATAAAAACAGTACAAATGAGTTGGTGATATACAATAAAACCAGAGCTACAATTTTAGGAAAAAAAGCAGACCATCAGTTAGTCGTCTATCACAATTTAGATTCGAATACTATCCAACATGAAAAGACTCTAAAAAATTACGAAGTTGGTCATTTTATTAATTCCACAATTTATGACCGTCTTGAACTAGTTTATAGTTTTAAAAATGAGAAAATTCTACTCGTAGATAGCTTAGGTGTTTACAATACGAAAAACTTTAAAGCCGATTACATTCTGCTAAAGGACTCTCCAAAAATTAATCTCAACCGGTTGATTGACTCTTTACAACCCAAACAAATCATTGCTGATGCTAGCAATTACAAATCTTATGTTGAGCGATGGAAACAAACGTGTAGGGATAAAAAAATCCCTTTCCATAGTACTTATGAAAAGGGAGCCTTTATATTCAAATAAACTTATTACTTACTTTGTTTGATTAAAGCTAGGCTTAAAGTTTTTGTAGTATTCATTAAATGCCTCTTGAGACTTCATATCTTTGTATTTATCGTCTTTAAAGAGCTTTAAATACAATTCTAATTGCTGTGGTCTTTGGTATCCAGTAATTGGTGCTATGAGATTTAACTCTTCATCAAAGAATGCAATAGTAGGAAATGCTCTTACTCGAAGAAATCGTGAAAATTCATGAGGACTATTACGTCTATTTGCCTTAGCTGGGTCGTAACCTGGATTGGAAAATGTATTATCTTTGTAGGTTACTGTTGTATTACCTTCTGCATTAAATTTTACAGCGTAAAAATTAGCATTAACGTAAGCTACGACATCTTTATTTTTAAAAGTATCTCGGTCTAACATTTTACATGGCCCACACCAATTGGTATAGACGTCCATCATAATCTTTTTAGGATTTTTCTTTTGTAGCGCCACTGCCTCTTCAAAAGTTATCCAATTAATTTCTTGTGCTGATACTTTTATTGCTAATAACAATACAAACGCTCCAAATACTATCTTTTTCATCATATCTACTCAGTAGCAATTACTAGACCAAACTTACAAAATAAAAAACGCCCTATGTAGAGCGTTTTTAATATTTAACTTTTATTTCTAGTTAATTCCATGCATTTTTCTTTTTAATGTAGGGTTTAATAAAAACATTATAATTGCTGCTCCAATTGGAATGATTGTGAATATTAAGAAGAAGGTAGATAATCCATATTCTTCTGAAATAGAGTCTATATAGCTTCCTGTAAACCCTCCTAAAAGGTTAGCAAAGAAATTAGCTGTAAACCAGATACCAAACATCATACTTACTAATTTTACAGGTGCTAACTTACTCACATAAGATAATCCGACTGGGGACACACATAATTCCCCCATAGTATGTAAAAAATAAGCAACTACCAAAAACATTAGACTAACAGAAGCTGTTTTTGCTCCTTCTGGAATCCCTGCAGAACCATATGCCAGTGCAGCAAATCCGAGCCCTACTAATAATAATCCGATTGCAAATTTGATTGGTCCAGATGGATTGTACTTACTCTCCCATATTTTAGAAAATAAAGGCGCAAACAATATTATAAACAATGAATTTAATACTGAGAACCAAGATGCTGGAACCTCCGTTGCATCTGACTGAAACTCTCTATTTAACATCCAAATAACAATACCCCAAATTATCACAAAGCTCAAAGCTAGTATTACATTTGCCAAAGAATACTTTTTAAAGGTTTGCTTAAATAGCATTGCCAAAACCCATGTAATTACTAACATAGGCACAATGGTAATAACAGCGTTGACTATCTTAAAAGTTAATGCCGCACTACCTTCTAATGCTCTGTCCGTATAATCCGCCGCAAAAATAGTCATAGAACCTCCTGCTTGTTCAAAAGCCCACCAAAAGAATATTACAAACAAAGAAAATATACCTATAACAAACAGTCTATCTCGAACAACTTTAGAACTTTCTGCTTCTTCAACAACATCTTCAACATTGTCTTCTAACTTTTCAATACTATCTTCTACAATATCATCGAAATCTTCAGTTTGCTTTGGTGTTAAACCAATCTTACCAAAGATACTTTGAGTAAAGTGGAATTGAAGCATTCCCAAAAACATAAAAATTCCCGCAAGTCCAAATCCATAATGCCATCCTATTTTTTCTCCTATGTAACCGCACAATAGAATTCCTAAGAAGGCTCCTGCGTTAATTCCCATGTAAAAAATCGTATAACCAGCATCTTTCTCTTTACCTTGACTCTTATATAATTGCCCAACCATTGACGAAATATTTGGTTTAAAAAAACCATTCCCAATAATTAAACAAGCTAAACCAAAAAAGAAGAATATAGAAGTCATTCCTTCTAAAGCCATTGCTGCATGACCTAGAGTCATTATAAAGGCTCCTACAATTACAGCTTTTCGATAGCCCATAAACTTATCGGCAATAAAACCGCCAATGATTGGTGTTAGATAAACTAAACCTGTGTACCATGCATACAATAATAGCGCATCGGAATTACTCCAACCCCAACCAGGCTGATATCCTTTATCTGCATCACCTAATATTGAGGTAACTAAGAATAACACAAGTAGTGCTCGCATCCCATAATAAGAAAAGCGTTCCCACATTTCTGTAAAAAAGAGTACAAATAATCCTGATGGGTGACCTAAAACAGTCTTTTGATTTGTTTCCGAACCTCCAAATTTAAATTCCATATATAATTATATTAGTTAGTATTTAGTTAGTTTATCCTTTAATCTTTGACTTCACTTCTTCTTTTTTATCACTCTTTACGCGTTTGTCGCCAAGTGTTTTATGAATAAAGTCCGTCATTTTAGTGTATAAATGTAATCTAGTATTTCCACCGTAGATACCGTGATTTTTATCTGGATACACCATCCATTCAAACTGCTTATTAGCTTGCACTAAGGCTTCAACCATTCGCATGGTATTCTGTAAATGCACATTATCGTCACCTGAACCATGTATTAATAAAAAGTCACCTTTAAGTTTATCCACATGGTTTATAGGCGAGTTCCCATCATATCCGCTAGGATTTTCCTGAGGTGTAGTCATGTAACGCTCCGTATAAATGGTATCATAAAAACGCCAACTTGTTACTGGCGCTACGGCTATAGCCATTTTAAATACATCATTACCCTTGAATAAGGCATTACTACTCATAAAACCTCCATAACTCCATCCCCAAATACCAATTCTGCTTTCATCTATATAAGGTAAGGCTCCTAGTTTTTTTGCAGCTTCAATTTGGTCCTCAACTTCGTATTTTCCTAATTCATTTTGAGTTACTTTTTTGAACGCTGCGCCTTTTAATCCTGTTCCTCTTCCATCGACACAAGCCACAATATAACCTTCTTGAGCTAAGTGTTGGTACCAATAGTCATTAGTACCATTCCAACGGTTTGCGACTTGCTGAGAACCCGGACCTGAATACTGATACATAAATAGTGGATATTTCTTATTTGGGTCGAAATCTGCAGGTTTAATCATCCACATGTTTAGCTCGTTACCGTTTACAGAGATTGTGCTAAATTCCTTTTTAGAGGTCACATAATCGTTAACTTTTTGCGCCAATTTATCGTTATCCTTAATGCTCTTAATCAGTTTTCCTGATTTTGAATCGTTTAAAGTGTACTCTTGCGGCGAAGTTGCACTAGAATGTGTATTAATGAAATAGGTGAAATCTGCACTAAAAGAAGCGCTATTTGTACCATCTCGTTTGGTTAAACGCTTTTTGTTTTTTCCGTTAAGTTTTACAGAATAGACATCTCTATTAATTGAGCCGTTTTCAACCGATTGATAAAAAATAGTCTTAGAATCCTCGTCAAACCCGTAATAATTAGTGACTTCCCAATCACCATCAGTTACTTGATTAATCAATTCACCATCTTTAGTGTAGTGATATATGTGATTGTAACCATTCTTTTCACTTGTCCAAATAAAGCTATTATCTTTTAAGAACGTAAGATTGAAAGTCACATCAACATAGGCCTTATCGGTTTCAGCCAAAACTAATTTTGAAGTACTCTTAGCTGTATCAATCATCCACAAATCCAATTCGTTTTGATGACGATTCATATACTGTGCGCTTAACACATCAGCATCGTTGGTCCAATTCAGTCGTGCAATGTAAAAATCGTCATAAGACTTATCTACTTTGATTTCAGTAAGTGTATCAGATTTTAAATCATAAAGATGCAACGATACTTTAGAGTTTTTCTCACCTGCTTTAGGGTATTTAAATACTTGCTGTGTTTGGTACAATCCGCTTCCAAAAACATCCATCGAAAATTCTGGAACTTCAGTTTCATCAAAACGAATAAATGCTATTTTATCGCCATCAGCATTCCAATCAAAAGCACGAACAAATGAAAATTCTTCTTCGTAAACCCAATCCGTAATACCATTAATAATGCTATTCTTTTTACCATCAAACGTCAATTGCTTTGTCTCTCCAGAGCTTAAATCTTTTACATAAAGGTTGTTTTGAAAACCATAAGCTACTTTACTTCCATCAGGAGAAAATGTAGGCTCTTGCACTAAGTTTTCGCTTAGCTTGGACAAACCCTTAGTATTGGTGTCGTAAATGTAATATTCACCCAAAGTTGAACGTCTAAATACAGGTTGAGACTGCGTCGTCAATAAAATTTTAGATTCGTCTTTACTGAAGCTATAATCAAAAAACGCTTGAATACCTTCTAAATCTGAAGAGTTAACAAGCGTTTTTACTTTCTTTAAAGTTTTATAATCGTAAATATCAATTGAAGCTGTTCGCGCACTCCTATCGAAGTTTAAAACAGAGTATTGCTTTCCATTATTCATAGAATGCAAAGCCTGCATACCTTCAGTTCTAAAGGTACCATTCCATATATCTTCTAAGCTAATTTGTTTATTCTGAGCAGTTACAAGAGTCGTAACCAAAAAACCGATGACGGCAATGATGCGGGAGAATTTCATTAATATTTGTTATTTAATAAAGCAATGCCAAGTTTACTAAAAATTATGCAAAAAACACTAATTATTAACAGTAAATCGGCAATATTGCTATACATGCAACACATATTATACCAATCCTAGTATCTTTGTGTTTTAATTGAAAAAATAATCATGCAAAACGCTATTTCTGGATTTTCAAAATTATCTAAAACTCAAAAAATTGATTGGCTTTTAGAGACCTATTTCAATAATGATGAATCCTCTCGAAAACTAGTAACTCAGTACTTTAATTCTGATGAGAAATTACAAAAACTGCATGATGAATTTATAGAAAATACAATTACTAATTTTTACTTACCTCTTGGAGTAGCTCCAAACTTTTTAATCAACGAAACCCTTTATACCATTCCTATGGCCATTGAAGAGAGTTCTGTTGTTGCAGCTGCAAGTAAAGCCGCAAAATATTGGTTAGAACGCGGCGGCTTCAAAGCTGAAGTTATTTCGATGGTAAAAATTGGGCAAGTCCATTTTACATACGCTGGTAAAAAAGAAGATTTACTTAACTTTTTTACAACTGTAAAATCACAACTCATTTCTGATGCTTCACCGATTACCAAAAATATGGAACGCCGCGGTGGTGGCATTTTAGATATTGAACTACGTGATAAAACTGAAGAACTAGACCATTACTATCAGCTTCATGCTACGTTTGAAACTCTTGATGCTATGGGTGCTAATTTCATCAATTCGTGTTTAGAGCAGTTTGCTGAAACATTAAAATTAGAAGCTGAAAAGTCGCTTGAAGGTCAGTTAGATATTATTATGAGTATTCTATCTAATTACGTTCCAGATTGTCTGGTTAGAGCAGAAGTACGTTGTAAGATTGAAGACTTAAAAGACAAAGACATTCCTAATCCTGGGGCTTTCGCTGAGAAATTTAAACAAGCCGTTTCTATTGCAGAAGTTGAACCACATCGGGCTGTGACCCATAATAAAGGTATAATGAATGGCATCGATGCTGTAGTCTTAGCTACTGGAAACGACTTTAGAGCCGTTGAAGCTGGTGTGCATGCTTATGCTTCAAAAGATGGAAAATACACAAGTCTTACACATTGCAGTATTGATAATGGAGAATTCTGTTTTTGGTTAGAAATACCTCTAGCCTTAGGAACAGTTGGTGGACTCACCAGCTTGCATCCGCTTGTAAAATTTGCATTGCAAATGCTTGGAAAACCTTCAGCAAAAGATTTAATGAAAATTGTTGCTGTGGCAGGATTGGCACAAAACTTTGCAGCTTTAAAATCTCTGACAACTACTGGTATTCAGCAAGGACATATGAAAATGCATTTGATGAATATCTTGAATCAGTTTGAAGCCACAGAATCAGAGAAAACACAACTTGTAGAGCATTTTAAAATCAACACTGTTACTCACAGCGCAGTTGTCGAAGCTATTAGTAAAATGAGAAAGTAATGAACTTTAAGAGCAACGGTAAACTTTTACTAACTGGTGAGTATCTTGTACTTGATGGGGCTAAATCTCTGGCTTTACCTACAACTTACGGACAACAGCTTTTAATAGAAGAAAACGATAGCAATTCTATATTATGGAAAAGCTATAACGAGCACCACCAAATTTGGTTTGAAGATGATTTTAAGATTGAAGATATCTTACTAAATAGTGTTGAATTAAAGAATGACATATCTAGAAGACTTTTAAACATTTTTAAAAGTGTAAACCAACTCAATCCTGATTTTTTTAGAATGAGTAAAGGTTTCGCTATCAAAACCCATCAAGACTTTAATCGGTCTTGGGGTCTTGGCACATCTTCAACTTTGATTAACAACATGGCTAATTGGACAAAAGTTGACGCCTATAAATTACTTGAACTTACGTTTGGTGGGAGTGGCTACGATATTGCCTGCGCTCAGAATAGCACAGCTATTACTTATAAGTTAGAAGATAAAAAACCAATAGTAAACCCCGTAGATTTCAACCCTAGCTTTAAGGATAGCTTATACTTTGTGTACCTTAACCAGAAACAAGATAGCAGAGAAGGAATTACCGCCTACAAGACCTATAAAAGAGATTTAAAATCTTCTATTTCAGAAATTAATAGACTTACAGAAGAAATAATTTACTGTGACAACTTGAATGATTTTGAAACTTTAATAACTGAGCACGAAAACATTATTTCTGAAATTATAAATCTAGAACTTGTAAAAAAACGACTTTTTGGTGACTTTAAAGGCGCTATAAAAAGTCTTGGAGCATGGGGTGGCGATTTTGTTTTGGTGACCTCTGAAACCAATCCAACTTCTTATTTTAAAGCCAAAGGGTATGATACTATCATATCTTATTCTGATATGATTAAAGCATAAAAAAAGACTGTCTTTGTAGACAGCCTTTTTATTTATTTCTCAAATTAACTAAGTCTTAGTAAACAGTCTTAGCTCTATTATCTTCTATGTCTGCAGCAGCCTCAAGTGCAGAATACACTTTAGCTTGTACAGCATTTTTTCTAGCGTTATTTAAACGTGCTAATACAGCAGCGTAATTATCTAACCTCGTAGCTTCATTAATTTTCACAACTTCAATAACATAAACACCTTGATTTCCTTCAATTGGTTTAGATACTTCGCCTTGCTTTAATCCAAAAGCTGCACCAACAACTTTTGGCTCAGAACCAGCTCCAGCTAAATTTGGGGTTTTCATTTTTACACCGTTTGCTGCTTTTACAGATTGACCTTGGTTAGCCGCAATATCTGTTAATGTAGAAGCCGATATCTTTTGGCGAATCATTTCAGCTTTCTTTTCTTTAATTACTTGGCCGCTAACAGCTGCTCTGGCGTCTTCAACACTCATTAGGCCTTCTTTATTAACATCAACTAATTGTGCTACAATAAAACCAACACCTGCAACCGGGAAGCTTTTGTAATCGCCAACCTCTGTTTCATCATCAAATGCCCAACGCACCACTTGACGCTGACTACCTAATCCTGGAATATTTTCATCAAGCTCCTTGAATGTTACTGGCTTTACAGTAAGATTACGCTCTTCAGCAAGCGACCTAAAATCGCCATCTTCAGCAGCGATTTCAAATTTTTGCTTTGCATTAAATACGTCATCAATGGTTTTTTCAGAGGCTTCAATCTTACGAGCTACTGTAGCTAATTTAACAGCATCATTAAATCCAGATTGGTCTAAAATTTCGATAATGTGGTAACCAAAACTTGTTTCTACAACATCTAAATCTCCTTTTTTGTTATCGAAAGAAAACGCTTTGAATTCTGGCGCGAATCCTTGGTTGTATGTAAACTCAATAACACCTTCTTTTTCGTTACTTACTTTATCAGAAGACAACTCTAATAAATCTACAAACTTAGAACGTCTGTTTTTTACTATATTAAAAATACTATCTGCAGTAGCTTTTGCTTCTTCAGGTGTTTTTGTAACATCTGGAGCAGCAGCGCTAGCACCAGCATAAGGAATTAAGATATGGCGTACTTTAACTGAATCTGGCTTAGATGCTTTATCTAAAACTTTAGAATACTTGTAGTAACCACCGTCTTTATAAGGTCCATAATAAGCACCAACTGCAGTATTTAACAAACTATCTTGAGCAGTACCCAATTGTGCCGCTCTTAAATATTCATCTGAGTATTTGATATCTGAGTTTGAATTTACAAATGCTTCGATATTATCTGTATTATCAAAACCAAGAATCGTATCCGTACCTTTTGTAGCTTCGTTAAACTCTACCTTATCACTTCTCAAAGCCAATAATTGAGCTTTAAAATTATCTTCATCTTCAGCAGAAGCATCTTCTCTAAATTCAACAAATAAGATTTCTCTAGTTGCATCAACTTTGTAGGTCTCTTTGTTCTTTTGGATGTAAGCTTTAATATCTGACTCAGTAACTTTAACTAAACTGTCTGCTATAGATGTATAAGGTACTTGTACATACTTAATATCTACAGTTTCTGTATCCGCTAAGTATTCATCTTCTGCTTCAGTGAGCGTTGCATTAACACCGGCTTTAACTAAGTTGTAGTACTGCTGAGTCAAAGCGTTGTTAGCTAATTGCTGTTCGTTATTAGTCCATTGCGCATAATTAATGGTGAATGTACTTAATGGTGCTCCTTGAGGTTGAATATCCTTTAAGTTAGCAATAAAAGCATTAAGTTTATTTACATCGAAAATACTATCCTGATTTTGAAATTCAGGGTAACTACCAAAATTGTTTTCTAAAAGCTCACGCATTTTATCTTTTTCAACGCTAAGACCTAATTTCTCGAACTCCGTATTCATTACAATACGTCTTAACTCTTGGTTATAGATATTGTTTTTTGCTTGAGTTTCTGAAGCACTTGGCCCCATACGTTGTTGCATGTTTTGCACAGCTAACATAAACGGCTCTCTTTTGATATCCTCTCCATTAATCGTCGCAACAATATCTTGCGAACCTCCTGTAAACGCATCCGAATTTCTAAAAACATCTCCAATTACAAAGGCAAATAATGCCATTGCAATTACCAAAATTAATACAAGCGAACGCTGTCTGATTTTATTTAAAACTGCCATTTTATGGAATATAGGTTGTTAAAATTAAGTGTGCGAAAATAACATTTTATACCAAATAATAAAAGGATGAGCACTCTTTTTTGAGTGAGGAGAAAGGGATTATTCTGGCTCAATAATCTCTAAATACACATTATCGATTTTTGTTGAGGAAACTTCGGTAATCTTAAACTTAAAATTATCGATTTTTATAGACTCGTTTATCTTTGGAATATCCTCTGTATGATTAACAATTAGGCCTCCTAAAGTTTCGTAAGCTTCGCTCTCTGGTAAGTTGAGTTTATACGTTTCGTTTAGATAATCCACCTCTAGTCTTGCAGAGAAATTATAACTATTCTCGGTAAGTTGTTCTTCAGTAAGTTCTACGCTGTCATGCTCATCTTCAATCTCACCAAATAATTCTTCAATAATATCTTCAACAGTCATCATCCCAGATGTGCCTCCATACTCATCAATAACAACAGCAATACTTTTTCGCTTTTTGGTCAATAGATTGAGCACATCTTTGATACGAATGGTCTCAGGCACATAAACTACAGGAATTAAAATAGATTTAATAGTTTTTGGCTTTTTAAACAACTCAAAAGAGTGCACATAACCCAGAATATCATCTATAGAATCCTTGTAAACTAATATTTTGGTGTAACCTGTTTCTATAAATATTTGACGCAGATTCTCTACAGTATCCGAAATATCAACAGCAGTAATTTCGGTACGTGGTACCATAACCTCTCTTGCCTTTACCTCTGTAAATTCTAAAGCATTCTGAAAAATTTGAATTTCGCTATCTACCTCATCATGTTCTTCTACAGATTCCATCTGTTCGGTAATAAAATTACCCAACTCTACTTTAGTTAAGGCTATCTCTACGGCATCGCCTTCGGTTTTAAAAAAAGTCTTTAAAACAAAATCTGAAATACGGATAACAAATTCTGAAATGAAAGAAAAAACGATATAAAATATATACGCTGGAAGGGCAAAGAACTTTAAAAGCGTATTTGAATAAATTTGAAAAAAAACTTTAGGTAAAAATTCAGCAGTGAGTAAAATTATCATCGTAGAAATAACCGTTTGAGACAATAATTGAAGCTCATCTAATAAATAATTGACAACAGTATACTCTGATGGTAAAAACCCTTGAAACCAACTCACCAGAACATCTCCCATAACAAAGCCATAAATAACTAAAGCAATGTTATTACCAATAAGCATTGTAGTAATAAACTTTGATGGTCTTGCGGTAAGTTTGGACAATAATTTCCCTAAAAAGTCGCCTTGCTTTTTTTCTAATTCTATATGAATTTTATTAGAAGACACATAAGCAATCTCCATACCTGAAAAAAAGGCGGATAAGATAAGTGACCCTACAATAATCAATGCGTTTGTGGACATTTATTTCTGATTGTTTCGGTCTTCGAACTTTTTTCTAAAACGCTTACGGAAGAAAAACATAAATACAGCTAGTGCCGCAAAAAGTAAAGATATATAGCTTCTGCTCCTATCTAAAGACCAATTGGAAATAGCATCCCAAGCAAAGAGAACTGCAAAAATAATATAGGCGTATTGAAAAATTTTTAGTGCTTTAATCATAACGTGATAAATTACAGCATAAAGGTAGTTAATTATCTAGTTCGATATCTCCAGAAAACTCTAGCATTTCCCAAAGATCAAAATTTCTATCAGAATCAAAACCACGGCCAGTAATATCTGTACCTCCAGAACGGAGTCTTACGTTCTCATTGGTATATACCCACTCGGTCGCCTGATCGAAATACATCTGTGTTGTAAAAAGTGAGTCTTTGTTATGTGTTGCTAAAATAACGTTACCTTGAAGGTCTACCAAATCAGTTTCGTCATAGATAATAGCATAGTCAGAAAATATTTTACTCGCGTTGCCATCCTCGTCATAAATAATAAGTTCTATGCCTTCTGGAAATTCTGAAAAAGCAAAATTACGGTTAGAATAATCGAGCATTTTTGGGCTTAACAAATTTGCTCTAAGCTTAAAAGAATCCGTGTATTTAAGATTTATAGTATCTGCGACACCAATAGGCTCATTCTGCAATACACCAACTTGCTGAACATCTTTAAAGTTATTTTTACATGAAAAAAACATAGTCACAGCAATGGCTGTGACTATATTAAAAGTTATATGTAAATAATTTCTTTTCACTTTTATATTAAGGAACTGTAACTGACCTTCCTATCCAACATCCAATTTTGATAGTAGAACCCGAATTACTCGCGGAGAAAATCATACTCTTATCTGGTGCTTTAGCTTCGTAACTCGCAGCACTTTGTGCAGCGGCCTTCTTTAAACGACCATCTACTCTACCTGCTTTACGCGCTTCAGCAGCCGCTAACCAATATACAGCTCTTTTATTAAACGTCGAATCTCCACAATTATTGGCACTAGAGGCATACATTCCCGCTATTCTTAAATGTGGATTACCATTAGACGGATTAAGCTTTAAACATTCATTATATAATTGTCTTGCCTTACCGTAAGATCCTTTCTTTCTGTTTTTCTCAGCTAATCTGTAAACAAGTTTCCATTTTTTTAACGAATCTGTTTGTAAGTCCATAGACTGCTTATAATACTTCTCAGCCTCAGCCGTTTTTCCTTCTTTTTCCTTAAGAACACCTAAATAATATGCTGTATCTGCATTTGGCTCAATGGTATTCTTTTGTTGAACCACTTTAATAAACATAGGGTCATCTGTACACTCTTTAGCATACATCTTGTTCATAGCACGTTGTAACCACTTCGTATCATTTTTCTTCTCGTCAAAATCTTTCTGATATAAAGGGATTAATACTTCACAAGTTGCTCTATTACCTATCTCTGTATCAACACTACCCGAAATTTGGTCATAAGCATTTAGATAACTTTCGTAACTACTTTTTCTTGATGCTTCTTTTTTTGTTAAAGTAGCCCCAGACTCTTCTTTTTGAATTAGCTTGTTAACCTTCTCAGATAATTTCCCAACTTCTTCTTCAATCTTATCATTTACGTCATCGTACTTGTCAAATAACTCCTGTGGAGTTTTCTTACCAGAATCATAGAGCTTTACCATCATTTTAAAATAGATATAAAGTCCTTTAGGGTCATTAAAATTATTTAAGTCATCTGTATAGCCTTTATCAAAGACATTATAAAGCTGCTCATCAGATAACCCCAACTCTTTTTTATACTTATAAGACAACTTTCCTTTTTCATACTGCATCTTACCTAACGGAAATTTAGATGCGTAGTACTGATTGTATTCCTCATATACTTTTAAAAGATCTCTAATGAAATCTACTTTTTCAGCACCTGAACTTTTATCAATTTTATGTTCTAAAATTTTCTCTCCTCTAACATATATTGCTCTATTGAATTGTGGGCATTTAGTTCTAACCTTCATCCATGGCTCATAAGCTTCATCGTATTTTTTATTCTTAGCATAAGAATCAAAAATAGAGAGGTTATTCATACATTCTTCATCTTGCTGGCTGTAACTTGTATTAAAGCCAACAACTAAAGCTATAAGTAGTAATGTAATCTTCGTCTTCATCATGTAAAATTTTGTTAGTTATATTTTCTCTTTTTGAACCATCTATCACTCAAGGATAGACTAACGTTGAAATTAAAAAAGTTTTCTTCTATTAAGTTGCTACTTTTTGTACCTCTTTGTCCATACTCAAAACCAAGATTGATTTCTGAAAACAATCCTGTTTGTGGTCCAATCGGTAATCCTAGACCAAAAGATATGCCAAACTCGTCAATTGATTCATTATTTACAATTAACCCTGTATTTTCAAAGCGAGCACCAGCGCGATAAGTCACTCTTTTAAAGTAACTTGAAAGTGAACGATAGCTCGGCAAATAAAAACCTCCAATTGCAAAAGAAGAAGCATCTTCAAAAGAAGAGTTTGTAGTGCTAAATATTGGATTGTTAAAGATACTCGTATTTTGAGCAACATACTCTGCGCCTAAAAACCATTTAGACGATTCGCCTATACCCAAACCAAAAGAAAGTCGTGATGGTAAATCTAAATCTGTTTCTAGTAAACCACTTGACGCTAAATCAACATCAATCGTATTCTGTACAAACTCATCTCCAAGCGTTGAAACTATAATAGTAGATATTGAACGTTGATTTGCTGAAGTAAGCTTGCTTTCTGGAGCAAAAGTTGCAGTAGCAGAAAGCTCTAGTTTTTCTGTAAGCTTGCCTTTGTATGCAGCTCCAAAATTAAAATTGAGTCCACTTAAATCCGAACGGTTATTTTCTCTTGTTGCAAACTGAACAGGATTTCCTTGATTGTCGTAAATAAACTGAATAGCACTATTTTGGGTGTTTCCAAAATTATAATTAGCATCTACTCCAACTGTAAAGTTGTCGTTAACTAAGTAACCTAAACTAAAAAATACCTTATTAAGTCCTCCTTCTCCTTCATATCTATAATCTACTCTATTATTTTGAGCAGCATTTATGTCTTGAAGCTTATATCCAACGGATGTAAACGGGAGCAAACCAAAACCAGCACCAAAACGTCCAAGAGGAATAGATACAGCTAAGTAGTCGAACGTAGAAGTACTTGCATTTTGAGATTCTGTATTACTGTTTAAGCTTGTACTTGTAAACGTACCTGCTACAGAAAACTTTACTGGCCTACTCTCTCCATCGTAAGGTTGCGCTTGTAAATTTTTACCAGCATAAGATGCTGGGTTTCTTAAGTTAATATGAAGGCTGTCTATGTAAGAACCAATGCCACCCATTCCGCGATTTTCTACTGTACCCTTAAATTTTAAGCTTCCTATTCCGTAAAAAGAATAAGGTGACGCTGTTCCCTGCTGAGCATAAGAAAAACAGCTAGTTATTGCTATAAGAATTACAACAAGTCTTTTAATCATTATTATGAATTAAATTCTAGAATATAATTTAGACCTTCAAGTAGAAAATCTGAGTTGGCAAATATGCTACTTTTTAATTGTTTAGACAACATTTTAGTATCACCACCTGTTAAAATAACTGTTAAATCTGAATATTTAGCACTATATTCTTCTATTACACCATCAATCTCTTTAACAAGACCTATAACAACACCTGAATGAATTGAAGCATCTGTACTATTGCCAGTAATTTTTTTTGGTACTTTAGTTTCTAATAAAGGAAGATTAGCTGTTAGATTATTTAGGGACTTATAACGTAACCGTAAACCCGGTGAAATAGCGCCACCTAAATAAACATTTTTATCGGTTACAAAATCATAAGTTACACATGTACCCGCATCAATTATTAAGACATTGGAATTCGGGTGATGTAAAACAGAAGCACTAACTAAAGCTACTCTGTCGACTCCCAAAGTGGTAGGTGTTTTGTAATTATTACGAAATGGGACTTTAGTTTCAGAATTTAACTCTAATACTCTTAAATCTTGTTTTAGAATGTCAACATCTTCTTTTGAAAGTTTGCCTACTGAAGAAGTTATAGCATTTTTCAATGTAGCATAAGTCTTCTTTAAGTTCTTATACTCGCTTTTAAAATCTGAAAGATTAAAATTTGTTTTGTAAACAAGCTTATTTTTATTGAAAACAGCAAATTTAACACGTGTATTACCAACGTCTACTATAAGATTCATAGGCATTTAAGAAAAGACAAAGTTATAAAATCAAATTTTACAATTTTCTTTTTGGTAATACTAAAAATGAATTTATATTTGCATCCGCTTTAGCAATGAAGCAACTGGTGCCTTAGCTCAGTTGGTAGAGCAAAGGACTGAAAATCCTTGTGTCCCTGGTTCGATTCCTGGAGGCACCACCATCAAAAACCCGATTCAACTGAATCGGGTTTTTTGGTTTTAAGATTTTATGTAAGCTTTAAGGTTTTACTTCGTCCTAAAATATTATCTTGTTTTTTCAATTTAAAACAATAACATTTATATGTCTAAAACATACTACGACCCAGCTGATCTCAGAAAATTTGGAAAAATTACCGAATGGAGTGAAGAGCTTGGTAATAAATTTTTTGAATATTACGGAAAGGTTTTCGAAGAAGGTGCTTTATCAGCTCGAGAAAAGTCACTCATCGCTTTAGCAGTTGCACATACAGAACAATGTCCATATTGCATTGACGCTTACACAAAAGATGGTTTACAACGCGGCGTAACTAAAGAAGAAATGATGGAAGCCATCCACGTTGGTGCTGCTATAAAGAGTGGCGCAACACTAGTACATGGTGTACAAATGATGAATAAAGTAAATAAATTAGACGGATAGTCTTTTATATATGACAAAACTAAAAACGCAATCACTAAAAAAGAGACAGAGCGATTTAGCTAACACTAATAAACAACTCGAAATTTTATCTAATGGTATTTTTCAAAACGGTGAGCTACCAAAGTTTAAAGATAAAATTGCCGAAACCAATCAGTTTCCATTAAAAGCAAAACCATTAGAGATTTTACAAATCAATGTAGGCTACATGTGCAATCAGGTTTGTGAACATTGCCACGTTGATGCTGGTCCAGACCGTAAAGAGATTATGACGCGTGAGACCATGCAGCAAATCTTGGATGTGGTAAAGACAACTGGTGCGCATACGCTCGATTTAACTGGTGGAGCTCCCGAAATGAACCCGAATTTTAGATGGTTTGTGGAGGAAGCTTCAAAAATTGGAGTTAAGGATTTCATTGTACGCTCAAATCTCACCATAATTAGAGCAAATAAAAAGTACTACGATTTACCTGAGTTTTTCAAAAAACATAATATTCATGTAGTAAGTTCGATGCCACACTGGACGCGTGGAAAGACAGACAAACAACGTGGCGAAGGTGTTTTTGACATGTCTATAAAAGCACTTCAAGAACTCAATGCTGTAGGTTACGGTATACCAGGAAGCAATTTAAAACTCGATTTGGTTTACAATCCGTCTGGTGCTTTCTTACCTGGTGACCAAGCGGCAATGGAAAAAGACTTTAAAAATGCTTTGATGGAAGATTTTAGCATTCAATTTCATAATCTTTTCGCTATAACTAATCTTCCAATTTCAAGATTTTTAGACTATTTAATCGCTTCAGAAAATTACGAAGACTACATGTACAGTTTAGTTGAAGCCTATAACCCAATGGCTGTAGAAAACGTAATGTGTACCAATACACTTTCAGTAAGTTGGGATGGTTATTTATTTGATTGCGATTTTAATCAAATGTTAGAGTTACCTGTAAATAGTAAGGTAAAACATATTTCAGACTACAATGAAGAACTTCTAGAAGGAAGAAATATCGTTATCTCCCAACACTGTTATGGCTGTACAGCAGGCGCAGGAAGTAGTTGCCAAGGTACAGTCGCTTAATTTCAACAAATTATGAAAAGGATTTTTTCATCTTTTTTGGTTTTAATTTCAACGTTAGGATTCTCTCAAGAATCGCTTCCTGAGTTATTAAAACAATACAACGACAAAGGAGTTCCGTACATTTCAATACAAGAATTAGCAATGCCTAAAACTGAAGCAATTCTTTTAGATGCTCGCGAACCAAAAGAATATGAGGTCAGCCACATTAAAGAGGCTATTAGTGTGGGTTATGATTTTTTCGATTTAAAAACAGTGACAGACAAAATCAAAGATAAAAACCAACCTATTGTTGTGTATTGTTCACTTGGTATTCGTTCTGAGACCATTGGCGAAAAACTAAAAGCTGCTGGCTACACCAACGTAAAAAATCTTTATGGCGGCATTTTTGAGTGGAAAAACAATGACTTCGAAGTCTACAACTCTAAGAATATACCTACAGACAGTATCCATACCTTTTCCGAAGAATGGAGTAAATGGCTTAAAAAAGGAGTTAAAGTCGCTAATTAACGTTTTGTATATACGAATTCTTTAAATCCTAAATGTTTTAATAACGTCCCGTCTTTATAAAAAAGATCAACATCGATTTTTAAATCATGTTTTCCTATTGGCAAATTATTACTTAGTAATTCATAAGGCAGAAAGAGCTTCGTATCGTTATAAACGGTAGAATCATATTTTGGATTGAGCGACTTTTTAATTTCTAACTGGCCTGATAGATTTTTATAGCCATATTTAGTAGTTTTAATAAACTTATCACCCTCTAATATTCTAATTGTTAAATAACAACTATTGTCCTTCAATCCATAAACAAAAAATTTGTTATGTATTCTAATACCAAATTTATTGCTAGCATCGAACACATCATTTTCTAGCCAAGTCTTTTCATATTTTGCTGAAACTTTAGATTTATCAAAACTAGAACTTGTAGATGTATTTATCGTGGTGTTCTTCTTTTTAACCTTAATATCGTAGAAGTTCCAGCAACTTGTTGTGCTACTACAATCGACCTCTGTTAATGAGTAAATATCTTCAATATTATTTACTTGATTAAAATACAAACTCACAGTCTTAGTTTCGTATGCCTTAAGATTAATTGTTCCAAAACCTGAGGCCAAATTACCTTTCCAACCAACTTGTGCTTTTAAAGCATACCGGTTTCCCTTTTTGTCTGTTAAAACAAAAGGTGATGTTCCGCTTGGCGCGTGCAATGTTGCAGAAATGGCTTTATTAGGAGTAAATTTGAGTTTAACAACGGTCTCTTTCAATTTAGAAAAATTATAAATGTCTACAATTTTCACATAATCTGAATAGCCATTACCAACAGTAACCGTATTGCCTTGTGAATAGATTAGTTGAGCCGAAATAAAAAGAAAGAATAGGATATTTTTTTTCATTCTGAATTACTTTAAAATCTCAAATTAGGTTTTTTTTTCTTAAATCACCCATACGAATAGATAAAAGACCAACTTTATAGATGTTTGAATTTTGCCATTAAAAATCTGTGAAAATTTCTACATACTTTTGTCTCACATATAAAAATTACACATCTTGACTAATGCTTTAATAATATTTACTCGAAATCCAGAATTAGGAAAGTGTAAAACTCGTTTAGCAAAGGCTATTGGTGATGAAGAGGCTTTAAAAATCTACAAACACCTTCTGCAACATACTGCTAATGTTGCTAAAAAAGTAGATGCTGAACGCTTCGTCTTTTATTCAGAAAATATTCAGCAAAACGATATTTGGGACAACGGTTTCTTCACTAAACAATTACAAGAAGGAAATGACCTTGGCGAACGAATGGAAAACGCTTTTGAAACATTGTTTTCAAAAAAATTTAAAAAAATAATTATTGTTGGTAGTGATTTGCTTGATTTAGACACAAACATCATAAAAACTGCATTCGAAAAATTAGATAAAAATGACGCCGTTATTGGCCCATCAGAAGATGGAGGTTATTACCTTTTAGGCATGAAATCCCCAAACCAAAATGTCTTTAAAAATAAAAAATGGGGTACAGAAACAGTGTTAGAGCAAACAAAAAAAGACTTTATTGGCAAAAGCTTGTATGTTTTAGAAACTCTGAACGACATAGATTTTTTAGAGGATTTAAAGCCCTATAAAGAATTTGACTATTTGTTTTAGTTAATAAGTAGCTTTCTAGTTTAATTTTTGAATTTTATATTGTTTCCCACCATTGTTATAAATACTTTTGGAGCTATAACTACGATTTTTTGTCATGATAAAACTAATAGAAGAAAGTACAGAATATCTACAAAGCAAAGGCTTTGAAAGTCCAGAAGTTGGTATCATCCTTGGCACAGGTTTAGGGCAATTACTTAACGAGGTTGAGGTCATTGCAGAAGCTAGCTATAATCACATTCCAAATTTCCCAACGGCTACTGTTGAGTTTCATAAAGGCAAATTAGTCTATGGCATTTTAGGCGGAAAAAAAGTGGTGGTTATGCAAGGCCGATTTCATGTTTATGAAGGCTATTCTCTACAAGATGTAACATTCCCTGTTCGCATTATGGAAAAATTAGGCGTTAAAACACTTTTAGTTTCTAATGCCGCTGGCGCTATAAATCATGATTTTAAAAAAGGTGAAATCATGCTTATTGATGACCATATCAATCTTCAAGGAAGTTCACCTTTAGCCTTTAAAGGTGTTGATAAATTAGGCGAACGTTTTACTGATATGAGTGCACCGTACAATCTCGATATTAATGCAAAGATTAAAGACATAGCGAAAGCTAATAACATCAAATTACACGAAGGTATCTACGCCTCTGTAGTTGGACCTCAGCTTGAGACTCGTGCGGAATACAGAATGTTAAGAACCATAGGAGCTGACGCTGTTGGCATGAGTACAGTGCCAGAAGTTATTGTAGCAAACCACTTAAATTTAAAAGTCGCTGCAGTGTCAGTTTTAACAGATGAATGCGACCCAGATAATCTAAAACCTGTAGACATTGCAGAAATTATTGCTATGGCCGGAAAAGCCGAGTCAAATATGATTACCTTGTTTAAAGAATTAATAAAAAGTTTATAATACAACTATGAGTTATTTAGAAGCAACTAACGATTTATATAAAGAAGCAGCCTTGACACCAGATGTTGGTCTTTGCTGTACCACAAACCCAATTTGGGAATTGCCAGGATTAAAGATCCCAAAAATAATGCAAGAGATGAATTACGGGTGTGGAAGCACCGTAAACGCAAGAGATTTAACCAACAATCCAAAAATGCTTTATGTTGGTGTTGGTGGCGGAATGGAGTTATTACAATTCTCATATTTTAACCGTCAAAAAGGTGGTGTCATCGGAGTTGATGTTGTAGATGAAATGTTAGAAGCTTCTCGTAAAAACTTCAAAGTTGCAGAAGAACAAAACGACTGGTTTAAAAGTGAATTTGTTGACCTTAAAAAGGGTGATGCTTTAAACTTACCTGTTGAAGATAACTCTATCGATGTTGCCGCGCAAAACTGTCTATTCAACATCTTTAAAGCTGAAGATTTAAAGAAAGCTATTGACGAGATGTATCGCGTTCTTAAACCTCACGGACGTTTGGTAATGAGCGACCCAACTTGCGAACAACCTATGAACGATACATTGCGTAATGACGATAGACTACGTGCGTTATGTTTAAGTGGAAGTTTACCAATAGCAGAATACGTAAAAGCATTAACCGATGCGGGTTTTGGAACTATAGAAATTAGAGCGCGTAAACCATACAGAATCTTAGATCCAAAACATTACCCAACAGATGAGTTAATTTACATCGAGTCTATCGAAGTTGCCGCGATTAAAGACCCTATGCCTGAAGATGGTCCATGTATTTTCACAGGCAAGGCAGCAATCTATTATGGTTCTAAAGACTATTTTGATGACAAAAAAGGGCATATTTTACTAAAAAATCAACCCATTGCTATATGCGATAAAACTGCTGGTGCGCTAGCAGATTTAGGAAGAGACGACATCTTTATCAGTGAATCTACTTATCACTATGATGGTGGTGGATGTTGCTAATTAAATTATAAGTCAAAAAAAGAGCGCTAATAAGCGCTCTTTTTTATTATATATCTTCTTAAAATTTAAGCCCTAAAGCTTCAAATAAATGGCTCATGGTCCAAGCCGGGCCAATCATTAAAAATTGTACATCTTTAAGAAAAGATGGCTTTTTACCTTCGTGATTATGCCCAACAAATTGCACAATCCAAGCAACAACAAAAACAACTACCATAACTAGCCATAATGGTGCGATTTCAGAATATTCAATGATATGAATACCATAAAGCACTAACGCCGAAAAGATTAGCATTCCTATAAAAAGTGTAACTGACAATCTTAGATAATAAAGTAATCCCAAAAGAATAACTACAGTACCAAAATGCAGAAACGGCTCCATCCAAGTTGGTGTTTGGTCTACTAAAAATCCTCCCGTTGGTATACTCGCTAATAAACCAATGAGACTAAAAAATATAGCAGGCACACAAACATAATGCACACGTTTATTGAATGTTGTTTGATGGCTCTCTGCATACTCACTAAGCAAACTATCTATTTTTCGCATTTGGTAATCGTTTTTTAGTATTGATGCAATATAGTAATTCTATGTAATTGTGTTATTTTTACTCAAGCCTTTCGACTCAAAAACTCTATGGAAAAGTATTTCGAAATATTTAAAGATTCATATTCTAATTATTGGAATTACCTCAAATACGAGCTCATTGATTTAAACCATTGGGATAATTATTTCTACGGTTTAATTATTATTTCAATTGCCGTTTGGTTACTAGAAATTGCCTTTCCATGGCGAAAAAACCAAGCCATATTCCGAAAAGATTTCTGGTTAGATACGTTTTATATGTTTTTCAATTTCTTTATTCTAAATTTGATAATACTTATTGCGCTTTCCAATACAGTTTCAGAATTTTTTAATGATATACTAAAATCTATTGGTTTAAGTATTGGAAGCCTTCAACTATTTGATGTTGATGATTTACCTAAATGGTTAGGTCTATTGATTTTCTTTTTGGTGTCGGACTTTGTACAATGGAACACACACCGTCTGTTACATCGCGTTCCATTTCTATGGAATTTCCACAAAGTACACCACTCTGTAAAAGAAATGGGTTTTGCCGCGCACTTGCGCTACCATTGGATGGAGCCCATAGTTTATAAATCTTTGCTTTACATTCCAATAGCCATTATTGGTGGTTTTGATGCGCAGGATGTAGCCATTGTTTATTTCTTTTCTATAGCCATTGGGCATCTTAATCATGCGAACTTGGGTTGGGATTATGGATTTTTAAAATACATTTTCAATAACCCAAAAATGCACATTTGGCACCACGCGAAAGAATTGCCAAAACATGTAAGCTATGGCGTTAATTTTGGACTAACCTTAAGTCTTTGGGATTATCTCTTTAAAACCAATTACGTTCCACATAGCGGACGAGATATAGAATTAGGTTTTAGTGGCGATGAAACCTTTCCTAAAGATTTTATTAATCAGGAATTATATCCAATTAAAAAGAAATGAAAGCCCACAATGGGCATTTAAGAACTAACTCTTATGAAGAATAGGTATCTCACATTTTTACTTTGTTTTTTATTAGCTGCTTGCGGAAGCAGTAAAAAAGCCATTGAAAAGACCGAAGAAACCAAAAAGGTTGAGAATGAAATTGAGATAAAAAAAGACATCGACTACGTTATTAAAGAAGATATCGCAGTCGAAAATATTGACCCTAGAGTTGTTCAGGAAGATTCAAAAATTTCCACTGAAAGAAAGGTCGATAGTGTTTACAT
The DNA here is from genome assembly GCF_900129745.1 of Winogradskyella jejuensis. Classification (GTDB taxonomy): domain Bacteria; phylum Bacteroidota; class Bacteroidia; order Flavobacteriales; family Flavobacteriaceae; genus Winogradskyella; species Winogradskyella jejuensis. Next base: position 620,664 of record NZ_FQWS01000001.1, read on the forward strand.
GATTGATGGACATTTTAAGCCTAAGAACAAACCCGATTTAGGCTTTCATCAAGATTTAACCAAAACGACTTATGATTCGCTTGACGACTTTTGGAGTAGCATTCTAAAAAGAAATGTTTCGGACTACGGAAATGTTGATTATAATAGTTTTAAAAAGGATTACAAGGGACTTCTTTATTACATTAAATTTTTACAAGATTCTATCCCTTCCGAAGATGCTTCAAAAAACGAAAAACTCGCCTATTGGATTAACGCCTACAACGCTTTAACCATAGATTTAATTCTTAGAAATTATCCTGTGAAAAGCATCAAAGACATAAAAGACCCTTGGGACCAACGTCTTTGGAAGTTTGGAGACAAATGGATGAATCTCAACCAAATAGAGCACGAGATTTTAAGAAAAATGGATGAGCCACGTATACATTTTGCTATTGTTTGCGCTTCTTTTTCTTGTCCTAAATTACAGAACAAAGCCTTTACAGCTTCAAATTTAGAATCACAATTAACGAATGCAACAAAGGAATTTTTAGCTGATAAAAATCGAAACATCATCAGCGCAGACAAACTTCAACTTTCTAAAATATTCAAGTGGTTTCCTAAAGATTTTAAAACCGATGGAAGCCTTATCAATTTCTTAAACAAGTACTCAGAAGTTGAAATTTCTTCAAATGCGAAAAAAAGTTTCCTAGATTATAATTGGGATTTAAACGATTAAAACTGATATTGACTTTTCTTCGTAAGTAGATGTATGATTAGCATAATTATTCCCGTTTTAAATGAAGCCGAAACTATTGAGCCGCTCTTGTATCACCTCATAGATTGCGCTCAACTTCAACATATTTCTGAAATAATCGTTGTTGATGGCGGAAGTACAGATGGCACTCAAAACATTATTGAAAATCTTGATTTGAGTATCAAACTACTACATTCTAAAAAAGGTCGTGCTAAGCAAATGAATCATGGTGCAAAATATGCTTCAGGAGATATCTTATACTTTTTACATGCTGATTCTTTTCCGCCGATTAGTTACGACCAACTCATCATTGACGAGGTTAAAAAAGGTAATAATGCAGGTTGTTTTCGTATGCAGTTTGATAGTAAACATTGGTGGTTACGCTTAGCCAGCTGGCTCACACAGTTTAGTTGGCGTGCTTGTCGTGGTGGAGACCAAAGTCAATTTATCACCAGAGCATTATTTGATGATATTGGCGGTTTTGATGAATCTTACATCATTTATGAAGACAATATTCTCATTAACGAACTCTACAAACGGAAAGAATTTGTTGTTATCAATAAAAAAATAAAAACCTCAGCACGACTATACAAGCGTCATGGCATATGGAAATTGCAGTATCATTTTTGGACCATTTATGTTAAGAAATGGTTCGGTGCTTCTGCTGATGAATTGTTTGCCTATTATAAAAAGTATATTGCTTAAATTATTTATGCATTGAATGAGATGCCGAAACAAGTTCGGCATTAATTCAACTAAAAACTTTTTCTGCAAGCAAAACTTTTAAAAAAGTTGAGTTTCATTAAAAGTACTGCCCAATACCAAATACAAAACCATTAGTGGCATCTGGCGTAATACCATAGCCATAATCAATTCTAAAGGTAGCGTTGAAGATTTTTTTGTGAATAAAACGCAAGCCAATTCCGGGATAAATCCTTAAATTTTGAGAATCGCCAAAATCACCAAAATCACCTCCTGGATTTCTCCAACTACCTGCATCCACAAAAGCATTGCCTTGTAGCACAAACCAATCTTTGTCTACAAAGGTATGTCTGTATTCCGTATTTAAAACAATAACTCCTGTACCGCGATCAATAGTATTACCAACACCTCGGATATTCAAATTATTATCTACAGAAAATGGTGCAAATGGCGAATCGTCATTTGAGGCAAGTCCTAAACGCAGGCGGTTTGCCCAATTTCCCTTTTCACCTACTCTTTTAAAATACAAAAAATCATTCCAACCAATTAAAAATTCCGGTAATGCTTCAGACGTGGAAGTCACATACTGAAAATTAAATACACTTTGAAATCCCTCTAAATATTGATAATAATAATTGATGTTGTTAAACTCGTAAATTAACTTATAAAGTACTTTTTTAACAACTAAATCTTGTGGTACATTAGTACTGGTAGCGCCTCTTAAATACTGATAATCTTCGGAAAAATAATTAACCCCAAATTCAAAACGATTATTGAAATTTGGCTGAAATAATGCCAAAGCCTCCATTGAGGTATTATTATACCTATAATCTGCTGTTGTATTATTGAAAAACACAGGTTCTTGCGTGGTTAAATCTTGAAAGTTGAGTGCTAGTCCCCATTTTCGGGAAAACAAATACGGTGCTCTTAAGTTTATGCCATATGAACTAAAAATATCATCTTGATAAAACCCACCAAATGTAATGTTCTGTCCAAATAAGTTATACTCGTACAAGCCTACTCTAAAGGCAAATTCGTCATCATTAGTAGTATACACATTAGCCTGAGGAATGATAGTAAAATTTTCTTCAATATTATAAAAAACGTTATACTCGTTAGGCTTATTCGCTGGAAAAACTTGATAATAAGCATGTGCGATTGAAGGTAATCGTTTCAATAGTTTTATATCTTCTTCTAACTGAACAGAATCTAAAACAGCTCCAACTTTTACTAACGCAATTTTTTTTACAAAAGAAGATTTTAGCTTCTTATTTCCTTGAACTTTTACATCTACAACTGTATTCTCTTGTGCTAGAGAAAAACTGAAAAATAGAAGACATAAAATTGAAGTTAGAAATCGCATAGGTTAGTGTAACGTGGCTAAAATAATATTTCTTAAGAAATGAAGATTAAGATTTGAATGGTTAGATGAGATACCGAAACAAATTCGGCATTAGTGTAACCAGCAGAATAATCTGCGAGTAGAATTCTTGCTTATTCTCGGTCTTACTAAAAGTACTGACCAATCCCAAATACAACACCATTATTTGCTTTATCGCCTAAACTTATTCCGTAGTCTATTCGGAAAACAGCATTAAAAATGCGCTTATGTATAAATCGTAAACCAAGACCAGTAAAAAGACTTGCATTGTTTCCCTCTATTAAATCACCTAAATCTCCGCCTGGGTCTTGCCAAGTACCAGCATCAACAAACGCATTACCTTGCAATGCAAACCAACTTTTTTCATAAAACGTATGTCTATACTCCGTATTTAAAACTACAGATGCTGTGCCTCTATCCACCACATTACCTACGCCACGAATATTTAATTGGTTATCTAATGCAAATGGAGCAAATGGAGTAGTATCATTAGTTGCATAAGCCAGACGTAAACGATTAGCCCAATTGCCTTTTCCTCCAATACGCTTGAAATATTCAAAATCATTTCGGCCAATAAAAAAATTACGAAGTAAATCGTTATTACCGTTTGAATCTAAAGTAAAACTGTATATAAATAAACTTCTGAAACCATCTACGTACTGAAACTCATTGGTAATGTTATTATATTCATATTCGCCTACAACCGAAACGCGGTCAACTCCTAATTCTTCAGGAATATTTTGAGGACGATTACCGTCTAAAAAGTTATAATCTATATTGGCGAAATTTACACCTAATTCAAATCGGTTTTTAAAGTTATGTTCATAAAACACTCGAAACTCAAAAGCGCGACTATCAAATTTATAGTTTACCTCATCATCATTATCTAAAAAAATAGGCTCTTGCAAAACGTTATTTTGATAGTTGACGCCAACACCCCATTTGCGGGTAATTAAGTTGGGCGCTTCCCAAAAGAACCCATAAGAATCGAATACATTTTTGCTGTAAAACCCACCAATGATTTGGTTTTGACCTAAAGAATTAAAATCGAATAGTGATACACGATACGCCAAATCTTCATTAACATCTTGCGACACATTAAGACCAGGAATAATGGCAAAATTCTCAACAACCGTATAAGTTATACTGTAGTTTTCTTCATCAATCTTTTCAAGTTTAGAAGAAGAACTTGCCACAGAAGGTAACAGGCGAAAACGCCTTTCGTCTGATGCAATTCGCGCAGTATCTAATTGACTTCCTTCTTTAACATAGGCTAAACGTTTTAGAAAACTTGTGCGTGTCCGTTTATTCCCTTCAATATTAACTTCTTTTATTGTTTGTGAATGGCTAAAAGTGAAGACAATTGAAAAGAAGAATAAAGTAATGTTGAATTTCATTAGTATTGCTGTTTCATTTTTTGTCGAAAAGATGAAATAACCTTACTAATGTCAGTGAAATTTCTCAAACAAATCCTTTCAATAAAACTTTAACTAATCTTTTTTGGAATAATATACTTTTATCACCTCTTCTACAGGTTTGTTTTGAGGTGTAAACTGATTGTTCTCCTTACCGCCTACTTTCTCATAGTTAATAAACCACTTCCAAATAAAACCACCTGCAAACCAGTCTTCGTTCCAAAAGGTTTCGTACAAGGCTTTTGTAGTATTTACTTGTGCTTCTAGATTTACTTCGGTCATACTGCGGTCGAATTTCCAAGGCTCTTTACCAGAATAATCAACACTTCGATAACCATATTCTGTAAACAAAACTGGTTTTTGATATTTATCTGAAAAACTCTTTATTACTGGTTTGTGCTTTTTCCAACCTTCCATACTTTTTTCAAAAGTTGGTGTTTGCTCATCACTTACTGGGAAGTAGGCATCAATGCCTATAAAATCTAACTTATCCCAAAACGGTGTGCGTCTATATTCGTCCCAATTGGCAGCATAAGTGAGCTTTCCTTTGTATTTTTTTTTAATCTCATCAATTAAATTAGTCCAATATTTTGGGCGCTTTGCAATAAAATTTTCGAGTTCAGTGCCTATACACAATATCTCTGCATTAATCTCCTTGGCTAAGTCTGCATACTCTAAAATAAAACTAGAATATGAATCTTCTAAAGCTTTCCAATCTTCTTCGGTTTCCATATTTAGAAAGCCTGTAAACTCACCACGACGAATCCAAATTTGAGGTTTCACCATGATTTTTATATTCTGCTTACGTAACTCTTCAGAATATTGCTTTGCGCCTGCTCGTGTCTCCCCAAACCATTGACGTTCGGTATTATGAATAATCTCGGGGTTATTTAAACCTCTAATAAACCCAAAAGGCATGACGGCAGCAAAATTGGCATTGATTTTTGTTACCAAAGGTTTAGTGTGCGTTTCATCAACCGGAATACCGTATGCAACAAAACTTGCACCGTTTACTTTTTCAGTTTGGCTGGAGCACGATGTCAACAAAACGGAATATATAAAACAAATTAGGAGCTTAGCTCTATTCATATTAATAGATTTAGACTCCTAAAATAAGTATATCTCTAGAATAAGGCTCTTAAACCAATATTAAAAGTTTGTCCTAAGCCTGTATCGTTTCCTCTTACAAAGTTTGAATATAAAAATTCAACATTCAATTCGTCAGACAATTGATACTTTGCTCCAGCTCCAAGAATGGATGCGTCTTGACTAAAATCGTTAAAGCCTTGGTCGTTTCCGCCAAAAGAAATCAATTGTAAATGCTGTACAAATCCTAAAACTGTAAACTTAGAACTTGGAAAATAACTCAAAAACACACCTGGCGTTAAGCGCAAACTATTGTAGGCAAAACTATCTTGCTCACCAAAATTGTATTCTGTATTAAGCTCTGTAAACAATTGCCAATCGCCACCTGCAAAACTATAATCATAGAAAAAACGATTCTGAAAAATAAAGCCATCTTGGTCTAAAAACACGCCATCTTCAGATTCATTATCAATTAACGGAATATGAAAAGCGGTCTGAATAGTAAAATTAGACACACTTTTTATGGGATTGAACTTTATTGCTGGTGCAAAAGATGTAAAACCAGAACGAGCCGTTCCGCGTTCACCATCAAAAGAAAATACATCTAAGGCATCTCTTCCGCCAATCGCATTTGACCTAAATTCTAGTAAGAGTCCAATATTTACCCGATTACTTTCTGAAATACCTGTAAAAATATCCACAGATGACGTGAAGAATGTATTTCTAGGAATATCAGATTCTACACCATCAAAAGTCGACCTTGTTTCTGTATAAAGATTATTAAACCACTTGATATCCCATTGTCCTTTTTTTAATAAAATTGAAGGTGTATATTCTTGAATTACACTTTTACTAGTTTCTTCATCTTCTTGAGAAAATCCTGTAAAACTTATAGCAATTGCAATTGCTGCGATAATTATTTTTTTCATTTTTGTTTGGTTTGAAAATCCCTTTTTTGGAATTTAATTTGACTCGTTAGTATTAAAATTAAGATTCCCACTTTCGTGGGAATAACTGCGTTATTGTTTATTTAAATTCCAGTTGTATTCAAAGTAGCTGAGCTTCGCTTTATCTGAAACTTTTTCGGTTCGGTATTTATTTATAAAGTCGATTTCTGTAGTGCCATTCATGGTAAAATCTTCCTTGTACCATTCCATGATTTTTGAAGCTGAAACTTTGTTTTTTTTCACTTTTAGGAAACTTCCATTGATAGCTTTTTTTGTTTGCGCTTCTAATTGTGTATCTAAAGTACTCGGCAAATACGCTTTGCTGATTAATGGCGGACAGCCAACAGCACCACAGACTAAAACAAAGTGAAATCTTGGGTCTTTAAATTTTGGACGTAACAGCTTGTGCTCAATATCATTTAGTGTTATCTGTTTTCCAGCTAAACTATAAGTTGTCTTATCAAAAAAACCTTTGTTATCTAATGGCGAGTTTGTTGGGTAATTATCAATTATACCTTTAATGACTGAAAGATTATAAGCGTTTATCCAAAAGGCTTGGTAATTTTTAGCATCGCTTTCTTTTACAGAAATTTTTTCGGCATTTGCCAAAAGTGCGTTTAAAGCATCTGGATTTTTATGAATATCTGCATAAGCCACTTTCCCGTTTTTCACATTGTTTTTAAAGAAAGCGTCAGCTTCTTTAAAGAATGTATCTAGGCTTTGAGCTTGCAGATTTGTCCCGATGAGTGTAAAAAGTATAAGGATATATTTTTTCATGATTATTTAATGTTAAATCGTTGTAACGGCACTTATGTCGCTACTAAATCTTTGTACTTACAGAATTTTTAAAAGAATATTCGTGTCTCGATAAATTTTAAATCCTTACACGTTTTTCCTATTTAAATTGCTTCTAAATTAATTTCAAACTTTAAGTTATTATCTTTAGATGCGACTCACCAACCACTAACCAATAATTATATGGAACACATTGTTATCATCGGAAATGGAATATCTGGCGTAACCACCGCAAGACATATTCGTAAACTTTCTGATAAAAAAATCACCATAGTTTCTACTGAAACCGATTACTTCTTCTCACGTACCGCATTAATGTATGTCTATATGGGACACATGAAGTTTGAGCACACACAACCTTACGAAAACTGGTTCTGGGAGAAAAATAGAATAGACCTTAAAAAGGGTTATGTAAAAACTGTGGAAACAAAATCGAAGACTTTACATTTTGCCGACGGCGATACATTGAAATACGATAAGTTAGTCATTGCTACTGGAAGTAAGCCTAATAAATTTGGCTGGCCAGGACAAGATTTAGATGGCGTTATGGGCATGTATCATAAACAAGATTTAGACAATCTTGAAAAGCATGCACCAAACAATGACGTTTGTAAACGTGCAGTTATCGTAGGCGGAGGATTGATTGGTATTGAGCTCGCAGAAATGCTAAATTCTAGAAGTATCCCTGTGACATTTTTGGTACGAGAAAGTAGCTTTTGGAATGGCGTTTTACCATCTGGCGAAAGCGAGATGATAAATAGACACATAAAAAATCATCATATAGATTTAAGACTTTCTACCAACTTAAAAGAAATAAAAGCGGATGAAAACGGAAAAGTAAAATCGGTCATTATTGAAGAAACTGGTGAAGAAATAGAATGTAATGTAGTTGGTTTAACCGCAGGTGTATCTCCAAATATTTCATTCTTAAAAGACTCAGGAGTTGAATTGGGTCGCGGCGTAAAAGTGAACCGGTATCTCGAAACAAACATTGAAGATGTATACGCCATTGGTGATTGTGCCGAGCAGCACGAAGCTATTGGTAACAGACGACCAATTGAAGCCGTTTGGTACACGGGCCGTATGATGGGCGAAACCTTAGCACAAACCATTTGTGGAAATCGAAGAGAATACAAACCAGGACATTGGTTTAATTCTGCAAAGTTTATGGATATAGAATACCAAACTTACGGTTGGGTATTTAGCGAAAGAAACAAGCAAGATTATGAGCAACATTTTCATTGGAAACACGAAGACGACACCAAGTGTATTACAGTAGCTTACAACAAAGACACTAACAAATTTTTGGGCATTAACACATTTGGTATTCGTATGCGACACGAGGTTTTTGACCGTTGGCTCACCGAGGAGCGTGATGTAGATTATGTAATGAATAATCTACCAGAAGCCAACTTCGACCCAGAATTTTATAGTCATTACGAAGCTGAAATTCTTTCAGCATACAACAACACATTACAAACCACTTAACCATGAGTACTAAAATAAATCATAGCATGTCTTTGGCAAAACCAGACGCTCTAGGCATTACTACTAAACAAAAAGTCGCTTTAGCTGTAGGTATTGTTGGCTTATTTATATTAACCTTAGCCTTATTTAATACTAATTTTCCTAATGAAGGACTCTCTTTAACAGCCGCTTTAGGATTAATTGCTATTGGAGTAATCATGTATTCTAGAGAGGCTTATCTTACCAAATTAGAAGGCATAAAAAATGATGGGCAATGGTTTAAATCCATTTCGTCGCGAGGTATTTGGGGTTGGACACTCGGTGTTATTCTAACCGCTTTTTATATCGTATTGTACTTCTATCCAAAATACTTGGGCTTAGGCCAAGGCGTTGATGGTTCTAATACTGGATTAATATCCTTATTCGACCCATTAAGTCAATTATTATCTGGTAGAAATGCAAGCCAATGGTTTGTATATGGTACACTTTACACCTTAGCTATTTTAGCTTTCGGATATAAATTTATTCTTAAGTATAGACACAATCGTTATCAACAAATACGGACGTTTTCTGTAATGTTTTTTCAATTAGGTTTTGCCTTCTTGATTCCAGAATTTATGTATGTAATGAATAATGATTTACCATATTATGATTTAAAAAGTGTATGGCCATTAAACTATTATCTCTTCGATGAATGGTCAGTAAACGCCTTTTTATCAAATGGTTCAATTGGCTTAGCCTTAATCATTTTTGGCATACTTTCTATATTTGTAATTACGCCTATCTTAACTTACAAGTATGGCAAACGTTGGTATTGTTCTTGGGTTTGTGGTTGTGGTGGCTTAGCCGAAACCGCCGGTGACTCATTTAGACATTTATCTTCAAAAAAACTATCTGCTTGGAAATTAGAACGTTGGTTAATCCATACTGTATTGGTATTTTCTGTAGTGATGACTACAGCAATGGTATATACTTACCTCGGATACGATAAAAATGATTTTTGGTTAACACGAGGTGTGTTTATAAGCTTAGTTATCGGATTTTTAACTCTTGTTTTTGCGGTTGTCATGTACTTTAAAAGACAAGAATTAGGAAAAGATGCAAAAGCAGGTGCTATTGGTTATTTAGCTGTTATTGCCCTCTTATTAATCATGCATTTTACAGGAACTACCGAGCATGTCTTTTTTGTAAAAGGAGGAGCTTTGCGTTCTGCATACGGCATCTATATTGGCTCAATATTCTCTGGAGTCATTGGCACTGGATTTTATCCAATTTTAGGAAGCCGTGCATGGTGTCGTTTTGGATGTCCTATGGCTGCAATTCTTGGATTTCAGCAGCGTTTATTTTCAAAATTCAGAATTACAACAAATGGCGGTCAGTGTATCTCTTGCGGTAATTGCTCTAACAGTTGTGAAATGGGAATCGATGTGCGCCATTATGCCCAAAAGGGCGAAAACATTGTACGCTCAAGCTGTGTAGGTTGTGGTATTTGTTCTGCGGTTTGTCCTCGTGGTGTTCTTAAATTAGAAAACGACTCAATGAAAGGTCGTATAAATCCTACTGAAATCCTTTTGGGTAACGATGTTGATTTAATGGAACTCGTAAATCAAAAGTAATGCGAATTCTTGTTTTTTTCTTACTAATCAGTAGTTTTGCAATCAGTAAAAAAAGCTATCAAAAAAACTATTTTGACAATGGTCAGTTAGAATCTGCTGGCTGGGTTGAGAATGGTAAAAAGGTAAAGTATTGGAGATATTACCATCCTAACGGAAAAGTAAAATCAGAAGGGCATTACAATAATGGCCTCAAAACCAAATTTTGGAAACTTTACAGAGCCAATGGCATAAAAGAAAGTGAAGGACATTACGAGGCTGATAAAAAAATAAAATGGTGGATTTTTTATGATGAGAATGGTTATGTTAATCATAAATGTCAACTGAAAAACAACCAAAAAAATGGGTACTGTCTCATGTACAGAAAGCAAGAATTAGTTTCTGCAGTAAAATATTCGCTTGGTAAAAAACTGAAAGAATGGACGGATTTTAAATCCTTTAAAAAAGAAAATAGACTTAGAGACCTACAATGACCCAACGCATTAAAGTTATTATTCCTGCTTATAATGAAGAAGAATCTATCCCTCTAGTCATTGCAGACATCCCTAAAATTGTTGACGAGATTATAGTTGTAAGTAATAATTCTACAGACAATACTGAAGTAAATGCTAAAAATGCAGGCGCCACAGTCTTGGTCGAAAACAGAAAAGGCTATGGTTATGCCTGCCTTAAGGGAATAGATTACATTGCTTCAACATCACTCAGCGACCATAAAAAGCGACCAGATATTATTGTTTTTTTGGATGGTGATTATAGTGATTACCCTGAAGAACTGACAAAAATAGTTGCACCAATTATTGAAGAAGATATCGATTTTGTCATTGGTGCTAGAGATAAGAATCTTCGTGAAGCTGGCAGCATGACAGGACCTCAAGTTTTTGGGAATTGGCTTGCAACCACTTTAATGAAACTCTTTTTCCGTTCAACATTTACGGACCTTGGGCCGTTTAGAGCTATAAAATATGATAAGCTTTTAGCTCTCAATATGGAGGACAAAACTTATGGCTGGACCGTAGAAATGCAACTTAAGGCGTTGAAGAAAAAATACACCTATAAGGAAATCCCTGTAAATTATAGAAACAGAATAGGTGTCTCAAAAGTTTCTGGAACGGTAAAAGGTGCTATATTTGCAGGCGTAAAAATCCTGACATGGATTTTTAAATACAGCTTTAAATAATGCTTATAGAATCTATCATAATCGTCATTTATACGATTGCCATCATACTTATTTTTATGTATGCTTTGGCTCAACTTAACTTGCTCTACAACTACCTTTCTTCAAAAAAGAAAAAAGATACTTGTGAGAAATTTGATTTATCTAACCCTGATGAAATTCCATTTGTCACTATTCAGCTTCCGGTCTTTAATGAGATGTATGTTATGGATAGGCTTCTGGACAATATCGCTTTAATTGATTATCCAAAGGATAAGTTAGAAATTCAAGTGTTAGATGATTCTACAGACGAAACCGTAGCCAGTACACGTGATCATGTAGAAAAACTAGCTGCAACTGGTCTAGACATAACGCATATTACGAGAACTGACCGAAGCGGCTTTAAAGCTGGTGCTTTAAAAGAAGGTTTAGAAATTGCCAAAGGTGAGTTTATTGCCATTTTTGATGCTGATTTCCTTCCGCAACCTAATTGGTTAAAACGTACAGTACCTTATTTCAAAAATGAAAAGGTAGGCGTTGTACAGACACGTTGGGGACATATTAATAGAAACTACTCTTTGCTTACCAGAATTCAAGCTTTTGCTTTGGATGCTCATTTTACTTTAGAACAAGTAGGAAGAAATAGTAAAGGACACTTTATTAACTTTAACGGTACTGCTGGTATATGGCGTAAAGCGTGCATTATAGACGCTGGTAATTGGGAAGGTGACACCCTTACTGAAGATTTAGATTTAAGCTACCGTGCTCAACTTAAGAATTGGGAATTTAAGTATCTTGAAGATGTTGAAACACCTGCTGAACTTCCTGTAGTGATTAGTGCGGCGCGCTCGCAACAATTCCGTTGGAATAAAGGTGGCGCAGAAAATTTCAGGAAAATGCTTTGGCGTGTTGTTAAGTCGAAAAATATCTCTGCTAAAACAAAGATACATGGTTTACTACACCTCTTAAATAGCACCATGTTTTTGAGCATTTTTACTGTAGCCATTTTAAGTATTCCTATGCTTTATATAAAGAACGAATATGCTCATTTACGCAACTATTTTTACGTCATGAGCTTTTTCGTAACAAGTACCATTATCTTTTTTGTGTGCTATTGGTTTATGTATAAGAATATTTATGGTAGTGGTTTTAAAAAATTCTTTAGCTATATAGGAATGTTTTTTACGTTTTTCTCCATAGCCATGGGCTTTTCGCTTCACAACTCTATTGCTGTAATCGAAGGACATATTGGTAAACGAAGTGAATTTGTTCGTACGCCTAAATTCAATATTAGTACATTAAAAGACTCTTGGAAAGGCAACAAGTATTTGCGCAAAAAAGTATCACCTCATGTGATTATCGAAGGCATATTGATGCTCTATTTTGGATTTGGTTTGTACAGTGCATTTGTTGTTGGTGACCAAGGTGGTGATTTTGGGTTATTTCCATTTCACTTAATGTTATTTATTGGTTTTGGCTATGTATTCTTTAAATCTCTAGGTTCTAAAGCTTAACGATTTTTAAGCTAAATTTATATACATCTTTAGCTTATGTTTCTTCAAAGTACTTTTTTAAAATACACCAAGATACCCTTAGCATGCTTACTTATTAGCTTAGTCCTCTATGCTAGTTTTGCTTATGATTTAGTCCGTACGGAACCTACAAAACTGATTCTTTTATACCTATCGTTATTTGTAGTTGCTTACATCTTAAAGAAATCAGGCGGTTTCAACTTCGGGTTTTTAGTGTTAGCTTCAGTTTTAGTCCGACTAATTTTCTTGCCAGCTGTCCCTAATCTTTCACAAGACTTTTATCGGTTTATTTGGGATGGGCAAATGCTCGGTGTTGGATTTAATCCTTATCTGACCACCCCAGATTTTCAAATGGATTTAGGAATCATGTCTAACTTTCCAAACCAAGTAGAATTGTATAATGGTATGGGAAAATTAAGTTCTTCGCATTACACAAACTACCCTCCAATAAATCAAATACTCTTTTATATTGGAAATTTATTCCCTGGACAAAGTATCACAAGTTCGGTCATTGGAATGCGTCTATTAATAATAGCAGCAGACATAGGGACACTCTGGTTTGGAAAAAAGCTACTGGAAAATTTAAAATTACCACCTAGCAGGATATGGTTTTACGTTCTAAATCCTTTTATAGTTATTGAGTTTACTGGTAATCTTCATTTTGAAGGCGTTATGATTTTCTTCCTGGTTTGGAGTTTATATCTACTGCAATCTGGTAAATGGAAATGGGCAGCAGTGATGCTGGCATGTTCTATCTCTGTTAAGCTCATTCCTTTAATGTTTTTGCCAATTTTCTTTTGGTGGTTCACCAAAGAGAAGAGTCAAAGAATTCCAGATTTAAAAAAGCTTTTTGTTTTCTATTCTATAGTTCTGATAACAACAGTCATCTTATTTCTACCCTTTTTCTCAATTGAATTTATAGACAACTATACACAAACGGTAGGACTTTGGTTTAGTAATTTTGAATTTAACGCGAGTATTTATTATCTAGCTAGAGAAATCGGTTATCTCATAACAGGTTATAACGAAATAAAAATCATCGGCAAGATTCTGCCAATTATTGCTATACTCATTATCCTTTACCTTTCATTTTTTAGAAAAAACAACAACTTACCAACCTTGGCTAAGTCTATACTTTTAGCTTTCACCTGCTACTTGTTTTTAAGCACTACCGTACATCCTTGGTATATTTCTACATTAGTTGTATTGTGCTTGTTTACAGATTATAGATATCCTATAGTTTGGAGTATTGTAATTGTGTTGAGCTACCTATCTTACATCAGCATAGGAACGGCAGATAAATCAGAAAAATTATGGATAGTAGCTTTAGAATACGCTATTGTATTCGGAGTGTTTATCTACGAAGTAATTTTAAATAAGAGGTTGAAGATTTAATCCGCTATATCTTCATCAGGTGGTTGTACTGCATCTGGATCATCATCATCAAAGTCTTCATAATCATCTTCGTCATAATTCTCCATGGTTACTGCCAGCGTAGAACTAACTTTCACTAAATACTTAGTGTCCTCAGTGGTTACTTCTACAGCTTCAATAAGTTCATTTTTTAAATTTCTGAAAGATATGATGTGAGCGTCATCATAACCATCAGGGTATTTCTCAACCAAAAGCGCTAAAATCTCAGGAGTTAACTTTTTAAAATCAACTATTACACGTTTCAGATTATCTTTCATTTCTTTAATATAAGATGGTTTAGTATTACCAAGATACAAAGGAATTTAATTCAAAAAATAAATCTATATTAAATAATTCGTTTTTTTTCGATAAACAGTTAACTCAATAAAATACTATCTTTACTAATCTGTTATCGTAGATTACTCAAGATGGTTTTATAGAAATCTAAAAACCTGTTAGTTTTGAGTAAAACAATAATATTGTAATTATGAAATCACAAACACTACAACACAAAAATGCATTTGGTAAATTATTAATGTCTGTTGGACTATTTATTCTAGTAGGAATTTTGTTTAATCCATTGCAAGCACAAACAGAACCTATTACCGTAAAGGGCATTGTAAAAGATATTAATGGTCCTTTAGATGGCGTAAGTATCTATCTTAAAGGTTCTAAAGCAGGAACAGTATCAAAAGCTAACGGAAATTTTACATTTCCGAATCAATTAAGTTCTGGTGACGTTTTAATCTTTAGCTATTTAGGTTATAAAAAGGAATCTATAGTTATAGATAAAGACTCAACCTTTATTGAGTTGACCATGACAGAAGAAGCTATTGACGTGCTTAGCGCACCTAACACCAACTTACCATATAAAAGCAAGCGAAGACGTTCAAACTAATTGATATTTATGGTTAGACGTTTTTTTCTTTTAGGATTCCTTATAATATCCTTACAAATTAGTTCTGCGCAGTCTCAAGATTTTGAATCTATAGATTTCAAGAAGGCTGACCAACTAGCTTTACAAAACCGTGGTGCTAAACTAGACGACATGCCCGAGCTGGTTTATAATCTTACTAATGATCTTGAAACTGATGTTGAACGTTTTAGAGCGATTTATTTGTGGGTATGTACAAACGTAAAGAATGACTACGGACTATATGCTAAAAACAAGCGTAAACGTAACCGTTTTAAAGACGATAGTTTAAAACTTGAAGCTTGGAATGAAAAGTTTGCAAAGAAAATTTTCTCTACGCTTCTTAGACGTAAACGGACGATTTGCACAGGCTATGCTTATACGGTTAAATCGCTTTGTCAATTAGCCAATATAGATTGTGAAATCGTCAATGGTTTTGGGAAACCGAGCTCTGGAAATCCTGAAGATTTAGAAGAACCAAATCATAGTTGGAACGCTGTAAAGCTTGATGGAAAATGGTACTTAAGTGATCCTACTTGGGCTAGCGGAATACAAGACCCTGAGACTGGAAGATTTAAATTTAATTACAATGACGGTCTATTTTTAGTGTCTCCTCAATTGTTTGCAATCAATCATTTTCCTATTGAGCAACGTTGGTTTTTAATGGACAGCATCCCAACATTTGATGCCTTTGTAAACGCTCCAATAATATATAACGATGCTTATAAATTGTTATCTAATCATATAAGTCCGCAAAGACTATACAACGAAATTAAACGTGACTCTTCTCTAAGTATTGATTACGAACTTAAGCCGAATATTAATGCAGAAAATGTAACACTTACTATAGACGATGGTAATACAACTTATAATCGGCTACCAGATACTGTTGAGCAAAACAATAATAGCATCAACATTAAATACAAGCTTAAAAAAAGAGGGTTTTACGACATTCATTTAAGAATTGACGACCTACTTATTGCTACCTATGTGGTAAGGGTTATACCTTGATTTATGGTTCTAAAAGAAAAAACCGAAACTACCTGTAACTCCAAAACGTCTAGCATCTGGCAAGTCCAAGTAATTACCTCTGAAATTAAAATCTATACGTAACACTTTAAAGATATTTGCAACTCCAAAACTATACTCATAGTACACTCGAGAATCTGGAGCTCTTAAAATAATTTCTGCCGGATTTCCGGTAGTACTTAATAACCGGTTAGAATTGGATAACTCACCCCAAACTCCACGCAAACCCAAAACAGCTCTTAAGTTATATTTCTTCAAAAAAGGAATACGCGAAAATATACGCCCATTAAAATTGTGCTCTACATGCAAAGATGTGTAGGTATCCGTCACAAATTCATAAAAATCTAACTGCGGGAAGGTATTATATATTGAAAAATACGTCTGATTACCTGGTACAACACTTAATAAAGCTAATGGCACATCACCAAAAGTTTTACCAACTTCTATAGACGTAGTTAAACGTCCAAAACCACCAACTTGCCACGGCTGTATGTAAGAGAATTGCAGCTTCGTATAGTCAAAATCACTATTTAAAAAGCCTTCATCACCTCTACTGAATTGCGCAAATAATCGCGCAAAATCATCATTCTTTTCCTTTCGTTCAACACCAAAACCAGTCATTTGTCGCTTTGGATAGTAAGCTACAGAAAAGCGTGTTTCAAATTGATTGACTTCTGAAGAAATCCCGCTAGGCGAATCAGCATCATTATAATCTAAACTAAATGTTGGAGAAGCAGAACGCAACTCACGATAACTACCATCAAGTCTAAAAACGACATTCCTAAAAGGCTCAATAGAAAAACCAAGATTGGTTAAATTTATATTGGTAAGCTTATCGTTTGTGCCACCTGCTATAACAGCTGAGGACGCCAAACTACGTCCTAAAACATCCGTAGAGCTCGTTAAACTCGCTCCAATTTGTTCGACATCTCGTCGGTTTCCTCCAAAAATGGTGAGTCGACTCTTTTTGTCTAGTAACCACTTTCCTGAAATGCCATATTTAAATTTGTCATCTCTAAATCCGTAAGCCAAAAAGCCTTCAAGACGCCATAAGTCATTAGGCCCAAAGTAAGTTCTTCCTCCAGCACGTAAACGCAGACCTTCAACATCGTTAAATCCAAAGGTTGAAAATATGGGGCCATAATCCATATTAATACTTGGGAATTCAATATAACCCGATGCTAAAATGCTTCCTAAATTATAAAGGCGTTTAAACTTTTTAACCGTCTTTAAAGTGTCTAACATTTTATAGACTCCCTTTTCATCTTTATTTAGAGCTTCTAATCTGTTTTTCTCCCAGAAATCTTCTTCTCTATTATAGACATCTTCATCAAAATTATAAACTTCCTTATCGTAGAACTTTGAGTCTTTCTCTATATCAAATTTATAATTATCGTAAAGTGTCGTTCGCTTTCCATAAACACCACGTGACTTTTCTTTTTTATTTAAAGCGAAGTCTGATAAGAAATAATCGCGTTTAATTAAAAATAACGAATCGTTAAGCACTTCGAACTCCTGCTCAATGTATATTTCTTTTACCCAGTTGATATTGGCACTTTTTGAAGCTTGAAGATTAATTTCTTTTATGGCATAAGTAGAATCATTAACCCAGAAATCGCCTTTAAAGGTCAGCTCATTTTTACGTCGCGGATAATAGATAATATTGTAACACCATTTGTTATCTATGAAAGCACTATCGGAAAGCACATAATTATAAGTCTGAACTCCTGTACGGCTTAAAGGACTAACAAAACTCTTATCAAAAAACTTAAGATAGTTATCGTAGATATCATAGTCTGAATATAAATCGTCTATAAAATCTATAATGATTTGATTATTGCTAAACCCTGAGTTTTTATTCCCTATTAAATCTTCTCGCTTTTTATTGATGACATTATCACCCGAAATCTTTTTAACAGATTCATTTAAGAAAATAGGTAGATAGGTCTTACCTGTAACACGCGAAGTATCCACTTCTTCAAAAACAAACTCCATACCTTTAAAAAGCTTACTTTTTATAAGCGCACTGTCTATGGTATTTAAGTCGAATTCTACTTTCTCATATTGGTCATATTCGTACTGTTTAAACTGTTTAAGACCGTTTTGGCGCTTACGCTCCCATATTTTCTTAAGAATACGAATGGCTGGATTCTCAGAAGCTTTCTTGGATTGCTTTCCAGTAACAATAACTACAGCATCTAAGGCTGCCGCTTCTTCTTTTAATATGAATTTTAAATCGTAATTAACACGCTTAGTTAATTGGAACGTTAGAATTTCGTACCCTAGAAAAGACACTTCTAATGTTTCCCAATTTTCATCGGACTCTAAGTAAAATTTACCATCCTCATTGGTAATGGTACCAATAGTTGAACCTTTAAAAATAACATTTGCAAAAGCAATTGGCTGATTACTTTCATCGAAAACATAACCGCTAACCTTAGTTTGGGCTAAGACGATTATAGAATTTAGGGCTAAAAAAAGAAAAAGTAATTTTTGCTTCATAATCAAAAAACTTCATCAACTATTGTGCTAAACTTAAATTACAATAGAAGATGAAGTTTAATTAACGCAGAAATATGCGAATTATTTATTTGTACATCACCTTTTTTACAGCTTTAATAACATCTGTATGATTAGGCAACCACTCTTCTAACAATACAGGAGAATATGGTGCTGGTGTATCCGCAGTATTAATTTTTACAATTGGTGCGTCTAGATAATCAAATGCTTCAGACTGTACTAGGTATGTTATTTCTGTAGCAACATTTCCAAAAGGCCACGCTTCTTCAAGAACAACCAAGCGATTCGTTTTCTTCACAGAATTAACAACTGCTTTTCTGTCCATTGGACGCACGGTGCGCAAATCTATAATTTCACAAGAAATGCCTTCTTTTTCGAGTTCGTCAGCAGCTTTGTAAGCTTCTTTTATAATCTTCCCAAAGGAAACAATAGTAACGTCAGTACCCTCGCGTTTAATATCTGCAACACCTAATGGAATTGTGTATTCTCCTTCTGGAACTTCTCCTTTATCGCCATACATTTGTTCACTTTCCATAAAAATTACTGGGTCATCGTCTCTAATAGCTGATTTTAATAAACCTTTTGCATCATAAGGATTAGATGGCACTACAACTTTAAGCCCTGGAGTATTTGCAAACCAATTCTCAAAAGCTTGTGAGTGCGTTGCTGCTAACTGACCCGCAGATGCCGTTGGTCCTCTAAATACAATAGGACACTTAAACTGCCCTCCAGACATTTGCCTAATTTTTGCAGCGTTATTTATAATTTGGTCGATACCAACTAAAGAGAAGTTAAACGTCATATACTCTACAATAGGTCTATTACCCGTCATTGTAGAGCCAATAGCAACACCAGCAAAACCAAGCTCTGCAATCGGTGTATCTATAACTCGTTTTGGCCCAAACTCATCAAGCATACCTTTAGATGCTTTGTATGCACCATTATATTCAGCAACTTCTTCACCCATTAAATAGATGCTCTCGTCCCTGCGCATCTCTTCACTCATAGCCTCTGCAATCGCTTCTCTAAATTGAATCGTCTTCATCCTTTAAATTTTAATAGAACAGCAAAAATAGGAATAAAAGAAAAACTTTATTGATGAAATTTCTTTAAAATTTATTATGCACGCATAGTAAATATTCGAAAAAAAGTATTTATCTTCGTAACCACTTAATTTAAAAGGGTGTTTTCAGCTTTAATCCCTGTAAAATATAGTGTTTCAGAATAAATTACGATAACGTTATCGTAAATAAAATTATAGTTATTTAAACAAAAAAGAAGAGTTATGAAGATTTTAGTTTGCATTAGTCACGTGCCTGATACGACTTCGAAAATCAATTTCACAGATGGTAATACAAAATTTGATACCAATGGCGTACAATATGTTATAAATCCTAATGATGAATTTGGTTTAACACGTGCCATGTGGTTTAAAGAAAAACAAGGTGCATCCGTCGATGTTGTTAATGTCGGTGGCCCAGAAACAGAACCGACATTACGTAAAGCGTTAGCTATTGGTGCCGATTCTGCAATCCGCGTAAACACAGAAGCTAAAGATGGTTTTGCTGTAGCTAAAGAATTAGCAAAAGTAGTTACAGATGGTGGTTACGATTTAGTAATTGCTGGTAGAGAATCTATTGATTATAATGGCGGAATGGTTCCAGGAATGTTATCGGAATTAGTTGGTGCTAATTTTGTAACCAACTGTATAAGTTTAGAAGTAGATGGCACAAATGCAAAAGCTGTAAGAGAGATTGATGGCGGAAAAGAAACTGTAAACACGTCTTTACCATTAGTTATTGGCGGACAAAAAGGTTTAGTAGAAGAAAGTGATTTGCGTATTCCTAACATGAGAGGTATTATGATGGCTCGTAAAAAGCCTTTAAACGTTGTTGAACCTATTGGAGCGAATGCAGAAACTGCCGCAAACAGTTTTGAAAAACCTGCACCAAAAGGTGCTGTTAAATTGGTAGATGCAGATAATATAGATGAATTAATAAACTTACTTCATAACGAAGCTAAGGTGATTTAAATTCCCAAAGACGTCCATTGAGGCACTCGAAATGGACATTTAGGGATAGGTCACTTCGAGAACCTCAGTGACCAAAGCTTTTAAAAATTAATAATACGTTTCCCGTTTTCACGGGAACCATAAATAAAAGATTTATTATGTCAGTTTTAGTATATACAGAATCAGAAAACGGAAAACTTAAAAAAGCAGCTTTAGAATGTGTATCTTACGCAAAAGCAATTGCAAATGATATGGGAACAAGCGTTACTGCAATTGCTATAAATGCAAACGATATTGAGACCTTAGGAAATTACGGAGCAGATAAAGTTCTTAATGTAAAAGACGATGCTCTAAATCCTTTCAACGCAAAAAAGTATGCAGGCGTTATCGAACAAGCTGCTAAAAAAGAGGACTCGAAAGTAGTCGTCGTTAGTTCTAGTGCAGATAGCAAATATTTAGCACCATTATTAGCTGTAGGTTTAGAAGCAGGTTATGTTTCTAATGTTGTAGAAAAGCCATCTAGCCTCTCGCCTTTTACTGTTAAGCGCACCGCATTTACTAATAAAGCATTTGCAAATACAGAGATTTCGACAGACGTAAAATTAGTTGGCTTATCTAATAATTCATTCGGATTAGTAGAATCTGGTGGTTCTGCATCGATTGAAGATTTTTCACCTTCAATTTCAGAATCTGGCGTAACTGTAGAATCAGTAGACAAAGCCGCTGGAAAAGTAACTATCGCCGATGCCGAAGTTGTTGTTTCCGGTGGTCGTGGATTAAAAGGTCCTGAAAACTGGGGATTAGTTGAAGACTTAGCAGAAGTTCTTGGTGCGGCTACAGCATGCTCTAAGCCGGTAAGTGACTTAGGATGGCGTTCGCATAGCGAGCACGTTGGACAAACGGGTAAACCTGTTGCTACAAACCTTTACATTGCTATTGGGATTTCTGGAGCTATACAACACTTAGCAGGTATTAGTGCTTCAAAAGTAAAAGTGGTCATCAATACAGACCCTGAAGCACCTTTCTTTAAGGCAGCAGATTATGGTATTGTTGGCGATGCTTTCGAGGTTGTGCCTGTTTTAACTGAAAAACTTAAAGCCTTTAAAGCACAAAACGCCTAAATTTTATTATCTTTAAAATTCAAAGAACTGTTTAGATTTAACCAGTAGTTGGTAAATTCAAAATTTAAACGGTTCTTTGTGTTTTAGTATATTTAAATCTCGATTATCGAGAAATTATGAGTTTAGTACGCTTAAACATAAAAGGCATATCGTATAGCCAAACACAAAATGGCGCTTATGCTTTGATATTAAATGAGGTAGATGGCGACCGTAAATTACCAATAGTTATTGGTGCGTTTGAAGCCCAATCTATCGCTATTGCTCTTGAAAAAGAAATTAGACCACCTCGACCGCTTACTCACGATCTATTCAAAAACTTCTCTGACCGTTTCGCTATTGTTGTAAAGCAAGTTATTATTCACAAACTCGTGGATGGTGTCTTCTACTCTAGCCTTATTTGCGAACGCGATAATATTGAAGAAATTATCGATGCCAGAACTAGTGATGCCATTGCATTAGCACTTCGTTTTCAGGCACCAATTTTTACATATAAAAACATACTGGACAAAGCTGGAATCTATCTTAAAGTCAATCCCAAGAAGGACGAGCAAGATGACGATAGTATTTTAATGGATGAGCTTATTGCTGAAGAAATTGAAACAGCCGCATTTGGTGATGACATATACAGAGACAAATCGTTAGAAGAATTGCATAATCTTTTGGATGAAGCTGTAGCTAATGAAGATTATGAGGTCGCTGCAAAGATTAGAGACGAAATTTCTAAACGTTAAATCCCTTCCTATGAAACAATTTTTACTAGCTATTACAGCTATTTTTTTTGGTCTAAATATTGGAGCGCAAGAAGTTGAAAAAGCCTGGCAGTTTGAAACCGGAGAAACATTTCAACTTAACAATGGAAGTTTTAATTACAATGATTTAGAAGGAGATTACATTAGACAGAATAATTTAATGATTTTGTACATCAACGACTCAATTAATAGTGTTGAGCGTTATAAAATTTCTGAATTAACAGACTCTACGTTTGTATTTAGTAACGAATCAAAAACTTTTAATCTAAAATATAATTTCGAAGACAGAACTTCAACCTTAAGCAAAACATCTTCAGAAGACCAACTTATACCTAGTCAAGGTTTTTCACTTAATAGTCTATGGCGCGGTGCCTTAGGCATGGTCACGCTTATCTTTATTGCCTTTTTATTTAGTAGTAACAGAAGAGCAATAAACTGGAAAACTGTTGGTATTGGTTTAGCTTTTCAACTGATTATTGCCATAGGCGTTTTAAAGGTAGGCTTTGTAAAAACAGCTTTTGAATGGGTAGGAAGTCTTTTTGTGAGCGTGTTAGATTTTACCAGAGCAGGAAGTAAATTCTTATTTGAAGGACTTGTAATGGATATGGATACTTTTGGATTCATTTTCGCTTTTCAAGTACTACCAACTATCTTATTTTTCTCTGCACTTACGTCGGTACTTTTCTATTTAGGGATTATCCAAAAAGTAGTAAAAGCCTTTGGATGGTTACTGTCTAAACTTCTTAAAATTTCGGGTGCGGAAAGCTTGAGTGTTGCCGGAAATATTTTCCTTGGACAAACTGAAGCACCTCTATTAATAAAAGCTTACCTCGAAAAAATGAACAAGTCTGAAATACTACTTGTTATGATTGGCGGTATGGCAACTGTCGCAGGAGCAGTATTGGCGGCTTATATTGGTTTTCTCGGAGGTGATGACCCAGCGCTTCGTTTGGTTTACGCCAAGCATCTCTTAGCGGCATCGGTAATGGCGGCTCCTGGCGCTATTGTGATTTCAAAAATATTATATCCACAAACCGAAGATATCAACACAGACGTAAGTGTATCTCAAGAAAAAATTGGTTCAAACATATTAGATGCTATTTCTAACGGAACTACAGAAGGCTTAAAACTAGCTGTTAATGTAGGCGCAATGCTATTAGTATTTGTTGCATTTATTGCAATGATTAATGGTGTTTTAGGCTGGGTTGGGGATGTTACTACCATAAACGAATGGGTAATGGCAAACACACCTTACCAAACACTTTCGCTAGAGCTTATTTTGGGTTATACCTTTGCACCACTCATGTGGTTAATCGGCGTATCATCAGAAGACATGGCACTTATGGGGCAACTTCTAGGTGTTAAATTAGCAGCTAGTGAATTTATTGGATACATTCAGTTAGCAGATCTTAAAAATGTTGCAAATGCCACTCACCTTAATTACAACAAGTCTGTAATTATGGCCACTTACATGCTTTGTGGTTTCGCCAACTTTGCCTCTATAGGAATTCAAATTGGCGGTATCGGTTCTTTAGCGCCAGGTCAACGTAAACAATTGTCCAAATTTGGAATGAAAGCCTTAATTGGTGGAACTATCGCCTCTTTAATTTCTGCAACAATTGCAGGAATGATTATTGGGTAAAAGAAGCCCCATTGTCTTACGGACATTTCCCCAAAGGGGAAAACATATACTTGTGAAAATTAGTTAATAACTTTTGATATCTGTCTGGTCATATTAAAAGAATGAATTATTCAATTTACTTAAATTCGTTTATCATTTATTTTAATCAGTTTTCTTCCCTTTGGGAAGACGGAAGATGGGCATATGAAACAATACCACGACTTAGTAAAGCACGTTTTAGCCGAAGGCAACGAAAAAGGAGATAGAACAGGAACAGGCACCAAAAGTGTTTTTGGCTACCAAATGCGATTTGATTTAAGCGAAGGTTTCCCAATGGTGACTACTAAGAAACTCCACTTAAAGTCCATCATTTACGAACTTCTTTGGTTTTTAAAAGGCGACACCAATATCAATTATCTTACTGAAAACGGCGTACGTATTTGGAATGAGTGGGCTGATGAAAATGGTGATTTAGGACCAGTTTACGGTCACCAATGGCGCAACTGGAACGACGACGAAATTGACCAAATTAAAGAAGTTATTCATACATTGAAGAACAATCCAAACAGTAGAAGAATGTTAGTTTCTGCTTGGAACCCTTCGGTGCTACCAGATACTTCAAAATCCTTTTCAGAAAATGTAGCTAATGGTAAAGCAGCGTTGCCGCCATGCCATGCATTTTTTCAGTTTTATGTTGCTGATGGTAAGTTATCATGCCAACTCTATCAACGTAGTGCGGATATCTTTCTTGGTGTTCCTTTTAATATTGCCTCTTATGCATTGTTTACTATGATGATGGCCCAAGTTTGCGGTTACCAACCTGGAGATTTTATTCACACCTTTGGTGATGCGCATATCTACAATAACCATAAGGAACAGCTAGAGCTTCAATTATCGCGGGAGCCGAGACCACTTCCTAAAATGATTTTGAATCCGGAAGTTAAAGACATCTTTGATTTTAAGTTCGAAGATTTCACCTTGGTCGATTACAACCCACACCCACATATTAAAGGTGTTGTTGCTGTTTAGTTTTATGAAGAATTTAATGTTATTCCTATTGATTATACTTTTTAGTGCGAGTTCCTTTGCTCAAGAAACTAACTGTGAAAATTCTTTTGTAATAGTTGAAGATGTCCCAATATATCCAGGATGTCACATGAAAAAAAACAAGACAGAAAGAAAAAACTGTATGTCAACTAAAATATCTAAACTTATATCTAGAAAATTTAATGTAAAATTAGCAGATAATTTAGGGCTTCCAAATGGATTAGTTAAAATCGTATTGCATTTTAAAATTAACAAAAAAGGAGAAATCATAGATGCTGATGCAGATGCGCCGCACCGAAAATTAAGAGAAGAAGCGATTAGAGTTATAAAATTAATTCCAAAAATGAAACGTCCAGGAATGCATAGAGGTCAAGCAGTTACTGTTCCTTTTGCAATACCTGTAAACTTTTATATTGATTCTTAAAAAAAATAGTAACAATGATAGAATAAAAAAGGCTTCAAATATTTGAAGCCTTTTTTATTCTGTCTTATTTGCAATTACAAATTAATCACCCCATTCTCTGCCGCAGCAAAGTCATTCCAAGCGTAAGCATCTGCCTGCTCATCATTGATGTAAGCGCCATCAACAACATATCTAAACTCATAAGAACTTTCACTAGGTAAATCTACCGTTCCTTTAAAGGTTCCGTTTTTTAATTTTTTTAATTCTGTAGCTTCAGTATTCCACTCGTTAAAGCTTCCAACAACAGCTACATTTTTTGCCTCTTTTGCAGGAACAGAAAATGTTACTTTACAAACTGGCTTACTTTTTAAATACTGTTTTTTAATTGCCATAATAATCGGTTTAATTAATAATCAAATGTATAAAAGAATTTAACCCTAGAATAGAGAAACATTAACTACATAAAAAGAATTATCACTTTAATAAAAATGACGACATCAAGATTGCAAATTGATAAAATTTAGAAGCTAAAATCGCTATTCTTTCAATAAATAAATTGAGTCTTACTTGACTGATTTTCAACTACATCGTTTTCGAAAAACTAATAAAATACAATACAAATATCTACTACAACGATTTAGTGAAAAAAGGGTATCTTTAACCTAGCAAAAAGCAAGCTTATGTTCGGTAAAAAGAAACAGACACCATCCATTGATAAAGAACAATTAGAATTAATTGAGAATGCACAAAAACGCATAAAGGCTAAAAAACGATTATACGTTCATTTTGTAGTATTTCTTATTGGCGCCGTTTTCTTAATTATTGCCAATACTGTGCTTGGTATAGGAAAAGATTTTACCATCGCTGGTATTAATTGGTTTGTATATGCCATTTTAGCTTGGTTATTTTTATTTATATACCATTTTATCAATGTGTTTATTACCAATAAATTTATGGGAAAAGATTGGGAAAAACAGCAAGTAGAAAAATTGGTAGCTAAACAACAACAGCGGATAGATAAGCTAAAAGAAAAGTTTGCCAAAGAAGATGAAAAATTAGCTGAAAAGCAATATGCTCAAGAAAAATCACCTAAGGTAGACACTTCCATAAAAAAAAAGAATAAGCTCACTGTAATCGTTGCTGCTGGTGAAAATAATGCCATTGGCAAAGACAACGACCTTATTTGGCATCTAAGTGATGACTTAAAACGTTTTAAAAAACTCACTAATGGACACCATATAATAATGGGCCGCAAAACATTTGAGAGTTTTCCTAAACCGCTCCCTAACAGAACACATGTTGTCATTACTAGACAAAAAGACTATATCGCACCTGATGGTGTTATTATTGTAAACTCATTGGCTGACGCTTTGGATGCCTCTAGAAAAGATGACAACCCATTTATAATTGGTGGAGGCGAAATCTACAAACAAGCCATACCTCTTGCCGATGAATTAGAAATCACACGTGTTCATGCTACTTTTGAAGATGCCGATACATTTTTCCCTTTGATAGATGCCATGGAATGGAAAGAAGTTTCAAGAACTAAGCGTGAAGCCGATGAAAAGCACGCACATGCTTTTTCGTTTATTACTTACACTCGTCGATAAGATATTATCTTTTTCAAAGACATCTATTTATTATCCTAAATAATTTAATTCCTATTTTTGCATCACTAAATTGAAACTACAATGAACGCATATATTTTTCCTGGTCAAGGTGCTCAATTCTCAGGAATGGGCTTAGACCTTTACGAAAACTCCCCTTTAGCACAAGAACTTTTTGAAAAAGCCAATGATATTTTAGGTTTTTCTATTACAGATGTTATGTTTGAAGGTTCTGCTGAAGACTTAAAAGAAACTAAAGTCACACAACCAGCTATCTTTTTGCACTCCGTGATTTTAGCAAAAACTTTAGGAGAAGATTTTAAACCAGATATGGTTGCTGGTCATTCTTTAGGCGAATTTTCTGCACTAGTTGCTGCTGGAGCTTTAACCTTTGAAGATGGTTTAAAATTAGTATCTCAGCGTGCTCAAGCCATGCAAAAAGCTTGCGAATTGCAACCTAGTACTATGGCTGCAGTTTTAGGGTTAGATGATGATATAGTTGAAAAAGTATGTGCAACTACAGAAGGTATTGTTGTTGCTGCAAACTACAATTGTCCAGGGCAATTAGTAATTTCTGGAGAAATTGAAGCCATTAACAAAGCCTGCGAAACACTTAAAGAAGAAGGCGCAAGACGTGCATTAGTATTACCTGTTGGCGGAGCATTTCACTCACCAATGATGGAACCTGCTCGTGAAGAATTAGCTACCGCAATTGAGAATACAACATTTAGTAAACCTAACTGCCCGATTTACCAAAATGTAACGGCTTCTGCTATTACTGATGAGAATGAAATAAAATCCAATTTGATTTCGCAATTAACAGCTCCTGTCCGTTGGACACAATCTGTGCAGCAAATGATTGAAGATGGCGCTAAACACTTTACTGAAGTTGGTCCTGGTAAAGTACTTCAAGGTTTGGTACGTAAAATTAATCGTGAGGCAGAGACAACATCAGCTACTTTTGAAACTAACGCTTAATAACTTATTATTTTGAATAGAAATCTCTTGATAGCATTAATTGTTATCGGCAATTTAGCAGTTGACCAATTATCCAAAATATGGGTGCGCGCTAATTTTATCTATGGTGAAACCAAAGAATTAATCGGCGATAAATTTGTTATGCAGTATGTAGAAAATAAAGGTGCTTTTTTAGGTATGGGTAGTGATATGAATCCTACACTTCACTTTATTTTATTAAAACTTTTACCACTTTTAGTTTTACTCTATGTTGTTTACTACATCGTAAAAACTAAGAGTTTGGACAAGCTTAGCTTAATTGCATTTTCTTGTATTGTTGGTGGCGGGTTAGCTAACGTAATCGACCGATTCCTATTCAGTTCTGTCACGGACTTTTTCTTTATCGATTTAGGAGGTGTATTTAAGACTGGTATATTCAATGTTGCAGACGTTGCTGTAACTACAGGAATGTTTATGCTAATTTTTAGCAACTTTATAATGAAAAAGAAAAAGGACACTAGCAATTAATGTCCTTTTTCTTTTAATTTATTTCGAGAAGCTTACTGCTTATAAACCTTACCTTCTTTCATTACAAAAACAACGTTTTCCATCGTAGAAATATTCTTCGTTGGGTCGTCTTCAACAGCAATAATGTCTGCGACAAATCCTTTTTTAATTTGGCCTAAATCATTTTCCTTTTTCAATAGCATTGCATTGGTGACTGTCGCACTTTCTATAGCTTTGATAGCCGGCATACCTGCTTCAACCATGTATCCAAATTCTTTTCCGTTATCGCCATGATAGAAAACAGCAGCATCGGTACCAAACGCAATACCTACACCAGCCTTGTAAGCACGAGCAAACATATCTTGAATTTTAGGACCAATATCTAAGGCTTTAGGAACAATAATTTCAGGATAGTAGCCTTTAATTTTAGCTTTTTCTGAAACAAACTTGCCCGCACTAATTGTAGGAACCAAATACACATCGTATAGTTTCATTAATTCCATAGTTTCAGCGCTCATGAGTGTTCCGTGTTCAATAGTTTTTACACCACCTTTTATAGCACGTTGCATGCCTTCATCTCCATGTGCATGTGCCGCCACATGGAATCCGTAATCTTTTGCAGTTTCACAAATGGCTTTAATTTCTTCAAGAGTAAACTGAGGGTTTTGCCCGTTTTTGGCAACACTTAAAACACCACCTGTTGCCGTAATTTTTATTAAATCTGCACCGTTTTTATAGCGTTGTCTAACTGCTTTTTTAGCATCTTCTACGCCGTTAACTACACCTTCTTTTGGTCCAGGATTACCAAGGAGACTTCGTTTTGCTCCGTTAGTAGGGTCTGCATGCCCACCAGTTGTAGCGAGCGCTTTTTCAGCAGTAAAAATTCTTGGGCCAACAACCTTACCTTGGTTTATTGCATTACGCAAAGACACGTTAACGCCAGAGCCGCCTAAATCTCTAACTGTTGTAAAGCCATTCATTAAAGTTACGTTTGCATAGTGCAGTGAATTATAGGCTACGTCTGCATCGTTTAAGGTATAAGCTTCAAGATATTTTTTCGGATTAGTTTCAGACTCGATATGTACGTGCATATCTATTAAGCCTGGCATCACTGTTTTAGATTTTAAATCAACTACTGTACCTGACTTTGGTTTTGCGTAACCATCTACAACATCTACGATAGTTTTCCCTTCAACAATAACTGTTTTCTCATTTAAAATTTTACCAGATTTGGTATCAATCAATTTCCCACAATGTAGATAGGTCGTCTGGCCTACAATCGTCGTTGCAAATAATAAAACAAATAGTCTAAGTAATAGTTTCATAATTAATTATTTTTTCTAATTTTTTTCTCCCACTGCCATGCATCTCGCATAGCTTCATCTAAAGTGAGGCTTGATGTCCAACCCAATATATTATTGGCCTTAATGGTATCAGCATAGGCAGACGTCACATCTCCAGCACGTCTTTCAACAACTTTATAATTCAGTTTTTGGTTTGAAACCCTTTCAAAAGCTTCGATAACCTCAATCACTGAGCTTCCTTTTCCTGTTCCTATATTGAATACTTCAAAATTTGAAGTCTGCTGATGTTTTATCAATCGTTCTAAAGCTACAACATGAGCTTTAGCTACATCAACCACATGAATATAATCTCTAATACAAGTGCCATCTTCCGTAGGATAATCATTTCCGAAAACAGATAACTGTTCTCGTAATCCTATAGCTGTTTGTGTGATGTAAGGCACTAAGTTCTGCGGAACACCTTGAGGTAATTCTCCGATATGAGCTGAACTATGCGCTCCTATAGGATTAAAGTAACGAAGTGCTGTAACCTTTAAATCATTATTAATCTTAGTTGTATCTCTTAAAATCTCCTCACCTATTTGTTTTGTATTCCCGTATGGTGATTGTGCTAGTTTTATTGGTGCATTTTCAGTAATTGGCATTTTATCAGCTTCGCCATAAACCGTACATGATGAACTAAAAATAAAATTCTGCTGCTTTTGCTTTTGTAGTTCTTGGAGGAGGTTAATTAAAGTTGAAACATTATTCTGATAATAGAACAATGGTTTTTCAACACTTTCGCCAACGGCTTTACTTGCTGCAAAATGAATAACACCATCGATATCTTGATGGTGTTTAAAAAAGTCTTTTAGCTCAAAGTTGTCTCTTAAATCTAGTTCTTCAAACTCAGGTTGTATTCCCGTAATTTTAGTAATCCCATCGAGTACTTCAATAGAAGAGTTAGATAGATTATCTATAATCACAACTTCATGACCCTCTTGCTGCAGTTCTACGACTGTATGAGAACCAATATACCCAAGTCCGCCTGTAACTAAAACTTTCATTATTAGAATTTAGTTAGCGTCTATAAAATCTAAAACTGTCTTTGTAATAAAATCAATTTGTTCGTCATCTAACTCCGTATGCATTGGTAAAGAAATTACAGATTGCACCAATTGATTTGTAACTTTAAAATCATCTTCGTTATAGCGCTCATCTACATAGGCTTTCTGCTTATGCAGAGGAATTGGATAATATACACCACAAGGGATTCCCTTTTCGTTTAAATGTGCCACAAGTGCATCTCTATCAACATCTTTAAGATTTAAAGTGTATTGATGAAACACGTGACAGTCACAAGTATCGCAAATTCCATCGCAGTTTGTTCTTCCAGATGGCACTGTAATTTTTGGATGATTTTTAAAGGCTTCGTTATATTTTCGAGTAGCATTTCTGCGTGCATTGTTATAACTATCTAAATGCGGTAATTTAGCATCTAAAACAGCTGCCTGCAAAGAATCTAATCTCGAATTTACACCAACCACATCATGGTGATAGCGCTTGTACATCCCGTGATTAACGATTCCTCTTATGGTATGTGCTAAATCATCGTCATTGGTGAAAATAGCACCACCATCACCATAGCAACCTAAATTTTTAGACGGAAAAAAAGACGTTGAAGCTACGTGACCAATAACGCCGGTTTTTGTTTTAGAACCATCTTTATGTGTGTAATTTGCTCCAATACCTTGCGCATTATCTTCTATAACATAAAGATTGTGTTCTTTAGCTAAATCCATGATTTCATCCATATTGGCAGCTAAGCCAAATAAATGCACAGGGACAATGGCTTTAGTTTTTGGTGTAATTGCTTTTTTTACAGCATCTACATCTATGTTAAAAGTTACTGGGTCAACATCTACCAAAACTGGTGTTAACTTTAATAATGCAATAACTTCTACTGTTGCTGCAAAGGTAAAATCGGCAGTAATAACCTCATCTCCTTGTTCTAAGCCGAGACCCATCATTGCTATTTGTAAAGCATCGGTTC
Source organism: Winogradskyella jejuensis (assembly GCF_900129745.1). GTDB lineage: Bacteria > Bacteroidota > Bacteroidia > Flavobacteriales > Flavobacteriaceae > Winogradskyella > Winogradskyella jejuensis. The sequence continues at coordinate 652,722 of NZ_FQWS01000001.1, forward strand.
CGTTAGCGCATGGAATGACATGTTTTACATCTAAATAATCTTCAAGATTTTTTTGAAATTGATGGACTTTAGGTCCATTGATAAATGCAGCACTTCCTAATATTTCGTCAAAAGAGGTATTTACTTCGTCTTTTATTCTTGCATATTGGCCCTGAAGGTCGACCATTTGAATCTTTTTCATTCTCGTAATATATTTAATATAGTATAAGCCCAGGGCTCCTAGCGAAAGTACAAAAATGTTACGGCTCATCAATGTATTTAATTGAAAGAAATGTATTTTAGCACAAATCGAATATGTTGAGATTTTTTTATTCTATAGGCATTTATTTATTAGGTCTTGTTTTACAGGTCTTTTCGTTTTTTAATCCCAAAATTAAATTAGGCGTAGTTGGAAGAAGAAATACTTTCAGCATACTTAAGCAATCCATATCTCAGACTGATAAAACGATTTGGATGCACTGCGCATCTTTAGGTGAATACGAACAAGGTCTTCCTGTTTTACAGGCTCTAAAGATTAAATATCCTAAACATAAAATTGTAGTTTCGTTTTTTTCGCCATCTGGTTACGAGATTAAAAAGAACTCAACAGATATTGATGTTGCTATCTATCTGCCTTTAGACACCAAAAAAAACGCAAAACAATTTTTAGATTTAGCGCATCCTGAATTGATACTTTTTGTGAAATACGAAATCTGGCCTAATATCCTTCTCGAAGCTAAAAAGCGAGGTATCACATCACTTTTAATTTCTGCAACATTCAGGAAAGGTCAATCTTATTTTAAATGGTATGGAAGCTTAATGCGAAAGGCTTTATTTTCCTTTGACCATATTTTTACACAAGATGAAAATTCTAAAGAATTAATAAAAAAGATTGGATATAGTTCTGTGTCTGTTTCTGGTGATACACGTTTTGACCGTGTGAGTCATCAACTAAAAATAGATAATACTATTGATTTTATCGAGACTTTTAAAGCCGATAAGACTACTATTGTTTTTGGAAGCTCGTGGCCGGCAGACGATGCCCTTTTTATTCCTTTTATCAATGAGAATCATAACGATTTAAAATTTATTATAGCGCCTCATAACATTAAACCCAGCTATATAAATTATATTGAGGAGCGGCTCAAAGTGCCTACAGTAAAATTCTCTAACATGAAAGGTAAAATCCTTTCAGAATATAGTGCATTTATCCTTGATACTATTGGCTATTTAGGGAAAACCTATAGCTACGCAGATATCGCTTATGTGGGAGGTGCAGCTGGAAATACTGGTTTACATAATGTCCTAGAACCAGCCGTTTTTGGAATTCCGATAATCATCGGAAAAAACTATTCAAAATTTCCTGAGGCAAAGCAATTAATAGAACTTAATGGTATTGTGAGTACTGAAACAAAAGAAGACTTTAAAAAAACGATTTCTCACTTAGTCGAAAATGTTAATAAAAGACATGCTCAAGGCGCTATTAATTCAAAATTTATAGAAAATAATCAAGGTGCAGTGGTCCATATCCTTGATTTCATACGTATATAGAGAGAATTTATGTGGCATAATAACAAAATAAGTGCCATTTTTTGAGTATTTTACTCAAATCAACTTTTAAAACTAAAACCAATAATTATGAAAAAAATCTTAATGAGCTTAACGCTTTGTGGCGTATTAGCTTTATCATTTACATCATGTAAAGAAACAAAAGCTGAAGCTGAAAAAGCAGCAGACCAAATGGAAGAAACTGCAAATAAGGCAAGTGATGCTATTGACGAAGCTACAAAAGACATGAAAGATGCTGCTGATGAAACAGTTAGTGATGTAAAGGAAGCTGCTAATAACATGGTAGCTGAAGCTGAAAAAGAATTAGCTAAAGCTCAAGAAGCTGTAAATAATGCCACTGGTGAAGCTAAAGCTGAAGCTGAAAAAGCTTTAGAAGCTGCTAAGGCTAAATTGGAAGCTGCAAAGAAGAAAGCTGCTGAGTCTATTTCTGATATGGCTGAAAACACTGAAGATGCAGTAAATGATACTATGGATAAGCTTAAAACTGGAAACTAAGCTTTTCTGAAATCTTATAATAAAGGCTTGGAGAATTCTCTAAGCCTTTTTTGTTGTTTCATTAAGTACGAGTTCACTTTTTACCATCTCTGTTTTGTAAGTTGTCTTTACTTTTTTGCTTAGAATTTCTAATAAGGTTAATGCAGAAGATTTCCCTATTTCATATCCTTTTTGATTGATTACAGAAATCTTTGGACTGGATACAAACTGAGAATCTGCATAACCAAAACCTATAACTGAGATGTCATTAGGTACATGCTTGTTTAATTTTTTAACCATATTCAAAGCCATAATGCCTGTTATATGGTCTATTGAAATAATGGCATCAACATCTTTGTGTTCTTTAAGATAATGTAATATAAGTTCATCTGGGTTTTTCTCTCCATCTAGTTTTAGAATACTTTCAGATAGATTAGATTCTTGAATAGCTTTTTTGTATCCATTAATACGGTGTTGACCTACACTTAACTCTTGAATATTACTAATGAGTAGAATATGCTTTCTGTCTTCTTTTTCTATTAAATAACTAGCAGCTTCATAGACCGATTGAAAATCATCTACAACAACCTTACTACAATTAACATCATTCAACACTCTATCAAACATCACTATAGGCGTGCTTTTACTTACCGATTCAAAATGCTTGATATTGTATTCTTTTTGCGTCTCCCTTGCTACAGCAACAATAAAACCATCAACACTACCGGTTGATAACAAATCGAAACTCCGTTGCTCTTTCTCTAAACTCTCATTAGAAATACAAATGGTCATATCGTAATTATGATTCCCCAAAGTGGTCTCTATTCCATGTACGACCTCAGCAAAAAAAGGATTCATTAAACTTGGTACAACAACACCCACAACTTTAGTTTCACTAGATTTTAGTTGCTGCGCAATTCTGTTAGGCTTATAATTAAGCTCATTTGCAAGTTCTGTGACTCTTTTTTTTGTAGCCTCACCAATTTCACTGCTATCGCTAAGCGCTTTAGAAACGGTAGAGACAGATACATTTAATAATTTTGCAAGTTCTTTTAAAGTCACCATGATATTGAATTAAAAAGCCACACTAAGATAAGTGTGGCTTTTGAAATTACTATTATATTTCTTAATTAATTTTTAACTAAGCGTATTGTCTTAGTAGTTCCATTTGCAGAAAACTTAGCTAAATACAATCCTGTTTTTAGTTGAGTTGCGTCAATTTCTACATTTTGACTTTCTGGTTGTAGTGATAATACATTTTTACCTAAAAGGTCATATAACTCAACTTGCTCAATCACCGTATTAGGTGATTCTATATTCCAAATAGAGTTTGAAGGGTTTGGATATACTTTAAGACTTCCAAGGTTACTAAAATCATTAGTAGATAATGCAGAACCAGATATTGAAAAGTTAAAGGTACCTGATGCTCTAGTAGATGGAGAGCCATCATCACCGATTCTTAAATAGTATGTTGTTCCTGTAGTTGCAGTAGTTAAACTTGCATTACAAGACCCAACCAAAGTACCCGTACAATCACTGTAGAATGCATATTCAAATCCAGCGTCTAAAGTCACATTGACTTCTCCATTTTGAGCAGCAGTGAAAGAATACCAAACATCATTACCTGTAACACATCCATCTGATAATCCAGAATCAGTGGCGCCTACATTAGTACCGCTTAAGGTTGCTCCAAAATCAATACTATCAATAACTTCTGCATTATCACAGTCATCATTAAGTTTGTAAAAATACAGGTTGTCAAAATATATTGGACCAAAAGCTGAAGGACCTGCAGCTACTACTTGTACTAGAGCGACTTGATTTCTTGCAGCTGCACTATTTGCAAAGTCATCTAAAGCAATATCTCCAGAAATCCATGCACCAGAGCCAGAAGCATTAACATCGAACGAAGTATTAATATTTTGAGCACCATCTCCAGCTGGATAGTTTGGAAAATCTAAAAGAAAAACCTGAAATAGCTGACCCGGAGCAACATCTCCTTCAACATAAAAATCAACATGCATGTGCGTAAAATCTGTTAAATCTAATGCAGGTGAGGCTCCGAAAAATTCATACTGAGCACCTCCTCCAGGAGTAGGAGCTGTAAGACGTCTAGTATCGTCAGCCACATCAATAGTAAAGTTGTCTAGACTAGCTCCAGCAAAGACATTAATTCCTGAAACTGAAACATTAGAGTATTCTCCACTGAAAATGGAAATAACATCATTAGGGTCACGAGCTGGGGCATTAGGTGCTGCTGTTGATGGAGGTACTGGACAAGGTCCACAATCTGGACCACCACAATCTACACCTGTTTCCATGCCGTTTTGTACTCCATCTGTACAAGTTGGTAATATGTCACCACCATCTAATCCACCTGCAATATTATCAACAAAATGTACTTGTGACAAACCTGCTACTCCAAAATCAACGAATAAAGAAATCGTTGCATATTTATCTAATGTTACAGGTTGTGGTGATGGGCATCCTTGACAATTTGGAAATCCATTATCGGCTGTATCATAATCTAAAACTAAAGAATTTAAGCCAGCAACTACTGGTGCGTTTATTTCTACAGGCAATCCATTTTCAGAGCCCTCTTGAGCTCCATTACTAAATTGTACTAACAAATTTCCTGATGAGGCTGCATAAAACTCTAATGTAATAGTATTATTTGCTGAGTCAGATAAATCAACATATCGAGTTAAGTCTAAAGATACTGGGTCACCAAACTGATCTCCAGCACCATTTATTTGAAGGACATCACCTGAACATCCATCCGTAGAACATCCCGCAGGATCTACAACAATCACCGAAGAAGAACCATTATTTCCAGAAAAAACATCAAGTGGATCTGAGAAATCTAGAGGAAAACTTTGTGAATAAGAAAACGCCGTAAACAAAAATACGCCGATAAAAAAAGTAATTTTTTTCATGTGTTATAGTTTTAAGTTAATTATTAATTTATAAAAATATCAGTTATAATTTTGAATAAAGTATTTATTACCACTACAATAACCATACAATCATCATTATTGTGTTAATATTTTATGAATTTATCAAAATTACAATTTTTAAAATTTCAAATTCTCATGTTTATCCCAAAGTCCCCAATAGGCTCCAACATCGCCTTCGTCTCCAGTTTTCCAAGATTCGTCAAAGGAAGAGAAGTAAAAGATAGGGATGTCATTTTCTTTTGTCCAGCGCATAGCATCAATAAAATATTTCATCGCAGCTTCTGGTCCAGCTTGTGCACCCCTGAGACCACCACCTTCGCTTGGCCATCCAGTTTCTGTAATGATAATTGGTTTACCTTGTGCTGCATCTACCACTTGGCCATACATAGCTTGCATGTGTCCCAGCGCATACTCTATTGGACAACCTTCCCAATAAGGATAAAGATTAGCCAAAATTACGTCTGTATTCTCCACTAGCTCAGGATGTCTTGAAAATTCGTAATACGCATCAACGTAACCTACAGGAATATCTAATCCAGATAAGGCGTCTTTTACTCTTTTAATGTAACCAATAAGCTCTTCTAAGCTTAAATCATTTCTATAAAGAACTTCATTTCCTACTGCTGCAACATCTACGTGTCCTGCTTTAGCTAATGCGATTAAACCCTCAATTTCTTTTTCGTTATCGTCTTTATCATCAGACAGCCAAGCACCTACAAGTGTTTTTAATCCGTGCTTTTTTGCTGCAACGGGGACATGCTCATTACCTTCTATACAAGAAAAAGAACGAATGGCTGAGGTGTATGGTTTTAATATTTTTACACGACGCTCTACCTGCTCAAAACTTATATCATCACCTGGTTCTTGACCATCTTCATACATGCTAAAGCATATACCGTGCATACCATCTTCGATAGTTTTTCGCCATAAAGACTTTAAGTCGGCTAAACTATATTGGGACATGTCAATTCCTATTGTTTGGATTTGACTGTAGTTGGATTTGTAATATGATTCTTCTCTATAAGACATTTTTATTTTTAATACTTTATTATGTTTATGTTATAATTCGCCTCTGCGTTTTACTAGTTCTGCTTTAATCTCTTTGGCCCTGTCTTCATTTAAGCTATATTTCCACATTACCCATACAGCTAATGCCGCTGTACCAGCTGGAACTACTATATCTGCAATCCTAAGATTATTCATAGTTTCTAGAGACTGCTCCGTTACATTTGGATCAAAACCAACAATACTTAAAATTACTCCTCCTAAAACAAGAGCCATAGATTGCCCTATTTTTACCATTAGCCAATATATTGCTCCAAAGGTCCCTTCTTTTCGAGGCATACCGTTTTCTAACTCATCCAAATCACATACATCAGCCGTCATCGACATCATCAAAGTAAATAATCCTCCCATACCAAATGCAAACAAAGGGATAGGTAAAAATATAAGCCATGGGATTTCATTTCCAGGGTCAATACTAAACCATGACATCCCTATATCATCTAATATAGGATTTAAAGATTCAAAAAGTGAACCAACACCAGAAGTTAAACTCTGTCCAAGCTCTGTTTGATTAAATTCTGCATTCAATTCTTTATCAAACCCCCACCATTTTAAAATATAACCTACTATAGATATTACTGTTGATATTATAAATGCCTTACGCTTACCCCATTTATTTGCCATCCTTGAGATAATTGGAATTACAATAAATGCTGTGATTATTGCATTAATTGTATTAAACCATGCAGGCCAAGTTCCTGCTAATTCATAACTACCGCTATACATATAAAATACAATGATAAAAACACCAAATGCTGCTACTAATTGAAATCCATTAAACACTAAGAATGTAGCGCCGCATAATTTCATGAATGGCTTATTTTTAGAAACTTGCTTAATTCCGTCCCATAATTCTACCATATTTGATGACAAAGTCTTCCAAGTAATCTCTTTACGATTTTCCATGTTAGCAGAATCAATTCCTTTACAAAATAAAGCTGGTAAAATCCCAAACACTACACATAATGCACCAACTATAAGTGCCATTGTACGAACACCTTCTGTCTGAGTATTAAACGTATTAGAGTCTGGTATAATAACATATAGCCAAGGTACAATCATCCATGCTATTTGACCCATTGTATTTGAAAAAGCCATTAGTCGCGTTCTCTCATTGTAATCTGATGTCATTTCATAGCCAAGTCCAACCAATGGAGTCGCAAACATAGTATTTCCAATAAGGAAAAGTAATTGTATAACCATAACATGCCATATGATATATGTCTGAGATGCATTATCATCAATTTGCCACATTAAAAAGAATAAAATTCCACTTATAATAGCACCAACAAATATGTAAGGTCGGCGTCTTCCCCAACGAGACTTTGTATTGTCCGATATGAATCCCATTATAGGGTCAGTAATTGAATCGAATATTCTAGGTAAACCGCCGAGAAGACCTGCCCATAATGGATCTACGCCCCATGCTGTGAGTAAAAAAAACTGAATAAAGACACCTAATGTTCCAGGAAGAATATTCAATATAAAGTGACCTGCTCCAAAAGCAGATTTTTGACCAATAGGGACTTTAGTAGAACTCATAATTATATTTAGTTAGTTGGAATTATTATTGTTTGTAGCGCCCTTGCACTTATATGAATCTGCTGAGATTTTTCTCCCAGAGCAAGATTAAAATCTTGAGCTTTATCGCCTTCATTAAAAACGACAACAGCAATAGAACCATCTGGATTTTTTGCTGCAGTAATCTGAAGGTTTTTGCTGGTGCTTTCCACATCTATGACCTCTGCGTTAGGGCGTATATATTTACTAAAATGCGTCATTACGTAGTATAATGGGGTGTAATACACTTCATCATTATCTGGGTCTACAATTATTGGCGCAATACACCAATTTTTAAACCAATTTGGACCACCTTGCTTATCTAAAACCATGTTCCAATCGACCCATCCATCAACCCAATTATTTAGGCAACCAATAATGTCTCTGGCATATCTATTAAAAGGTGAATATTTAGGATGTAAATATTTTTGGTCTTCTGGTGCCCAATCCCATCCCCAATCGGTTGCTTCTTTTTTATAATACCATGCATCGTCTTTCCAAACTGGCACCTCTGCGTCAATGCAACCTTCTGTTTCTATGAGATATTTGTTTGGTGCTTTATTATGTGCATATTGCAAATCTTCCGGGAACACTTCGTAAGTACTCTCGTACCAATGAATGGCCGTACCATCATAATACTTAGAAGACTCTTCAGTAGCATACATGACATCAACCCATTCTTTTATACCTGCCCGATTTTGGTCATAGCCGAGAATTACCTTGTCTCCGTAACCATCTGCCTCTAATTTTGGCCCTAAATGATGCTGAACGAATTCTGTCATTTCTTCTGGAGAGTAGTGCATACTTTCCCAATTATTACCATTACCGTGAGGCTCGTTTTCTACAGTAAATCCCCAAATAGGAATTCCTAAATCCTCATAAGCTTTAGTATATTTTGAAAAGAATAATGCCCATGTGTCGTAATACTTTGGAAGTAACTTTCCGCCAACCCAATCATTATTGTCTTTCATCCACGGCGCTGCCGTCCAAGGTGAGGCAAAAATTTTAAAGCCGTCTTCTGAAGTTGAAATGGCGTCCTTTATCATCGGGATTAAGTCTAGCATATCTTCTTCAATCGTAAAATGTTCTAGATTAACATCATCAGCTACTGGCGTGTACGAATAATTTGAAAGCGAGAAATCACAAGAATTCATATGAGTTCTTGTCAATGAATAATTTGCACCTTCTCGGCTGAAATACGCCTTTATTATTTCATCTCTATTTTTTTTACTGAGTTTGTTTAGTAAGTAAGCCGAAGACTCTGTGAAAGCGCCACCAAATCCAGTTATTTTTTGAAACTTTTCATTTGGATTAAGTATCACCTTTGAGATAGAATCATTTGAATTTTTGACAAAATCTTTTATCTCTGTTAATTTATTTCCGCTTTCGGAAGTCTCATAAACTGAAACTTGTAATTGATTTTTTTTACTGTTGCAACTCATGATTAACACAAAAAAATAAATGATGTAAAGCGCTTTAGATTTCATCTTCAAAGATTAATTATTTTATTAATGCGAGACCATAACTTCCTCTTTTGTCGGAGGCACTAATACATCCTCCATTAAATCAGCTTTATTGCCGTTGTAAGTTTTTGTTATAGGATTTCCGTCTCTGGTTAAGCCATCAAAAACACCTTTATCTACTAAATCCCAAATAGGATATTTTGCTTTACCATCTATAGTAAATAATCCGAAATGATTTTCTGAGCCTTTTGGATTTTTAGCATCTTTCCACTGCTCATTAAAAGCTTCAAAATAAAAGCAAGATATTCCTGCTCTATTAGTCCATTCTCTCATTTGTTGGTGAAATAATCCTTGCTTGTATTCATCTGTGGCTCTCGACCCATTATCTCCATAATGTCCGCCTGATGTTGTGGCCCAACCTGTTTCTCCTATATGGATAGGTTTATCAACTCCTAAACTTTTCATATAATTAGTTACACTATCGTACTGTTTTTGAGAAAACTTGAGTGCACGCTCCATAGCCATCTCTATTTTTGTACTATCGGGCATACCTTTATGTGCGCTAGGAACTCTCCAGAACTCTGGATTGTAATGTGTATTGTGATATGGATAAGTATGCATAGATATGAAGTCTACAGCTTTTATTAAATCTTCTAATTCTTTGACATGATATTTGTCTTCTCCACCACCCCAAGACGCAAAATCATCAGAGCTTGTTATCCACAAGTCCTTATTTAGTTTTCCTTCAATTTTTAAACTCTGCAGGTGATTCACCCATTTTAAAATAACATCTGGTTGAACATAGTAACTGGTGGCCCATTTTACCATAGCTTCATTACCAACTGCGATAATTTTTACAATATCTGGATATTGATTAGCTAAGGCAACTGCGCGCTCTATCTCTCCTGCATTGTTTGGACTCTCTACATCATGATTAGGTACTTTATCTGTCCAAGCGTTAAGGCAATCTATCCATGCGCCGAGCATCACATACATTTCAAAATTTTCGTCCTCTTGTTTAAGCTCGGTTATCGCTTTTAAAATATTTGAAGCATGAGGCAACTTAGGTTGTACGTTGTAGGTGCGAATAAGTTTTATACCCATAGCCGACAACAGCTTCATATCTTCTTTTAATTGTAGAATTGTAGGCTGACTATCTCTGGATTTTTTTCTGTAGCCTCCATAAGAAATCGCTAAATAATCAGGGTTTCCTAATATATCTTTTGCTGTCACGTTAGATTGTGTCTGCATTTCCTTTTGTTTCGTTTTGTTTTCATTACATGCAAAGACTACGCCTAATAAGATTATACAAATTACTATGTTCCGTGTCTGTCTCATGCTATTATTTTAGGATTGAAGGATTGATATAAACTTCTATTCTATCAATTTCCATATCTCTTTTAAAGATACTCTCGCTGACATTTACATCAAGTTTTAAACCTTCAAAACTCAATGATGAATCTTCCGATTTATAGACCTTAGTTTCATTAGACTCTGAAATTCTATAAATTACGGGTACTTGGCAATAGGTAAATGCTAAACTACTTGCCGACAATTGAATAGATTTCTTATCTCCGTTTACAGATACATATTCAAAGTTTTTATCCGATTCTAAAAACTCCTCTTTTCTCAACATACATGGATAGAATGTCAGTTGACCTTGTTTAACAAACACTCCTAATTCTCCAATACGACTTAAAATATCTTCTTTGACCTGCCCTGTCATTCCTGGTTGTTGTGCTCCTTTACCTGCTGGTGTATGAGAGTATGGGTCTGTTGGGAATGCTCCGTATAATTCTGGCGGTTTGTGAGCTCCAATACCTTCATTTATTTCGTAATAATGCTCTAATAACCTTCCTATAATCTCATCTGATTGCTTATCCTCAATGGCCTTTAGACAGGTTTCTTGAACTGCAAGTTGAAGTTTAGATACCATGTGCCAATAAATAGACCCTAAACCTTCATAACCGTAAAACGTACCTGAACGTCCTGTAAATGCTTTATGGTTAAAAACATCTTCGTATATCTGAAGGATTCGCTCTTTTTCAGATTCAACAAGCGCTTCATATTCAGGATTCAAATTATTAAAAGCAGCTTCTAATTTATTTGCATTGTTGAAATTGCCATTAAAATGATAATTTCCGTTTACTGCTTTTGTAATGATTTGCTCGTTGTTATCTGCTACTAATTTTTGAAGTAATTTTGAACTTTTTACCGCCGATTCTGGAATAATATTCTTTTCCATAAAACGCGGTAAGTCCTTGTTTGGATAAAGCAAGTAACTATATTGGTCTGGTCTAAATATTTTACTATTCTTCATACTATCCATGACCTTTACAGACTCTTCTGCACTTAAATAACCTGAACTTAACGCTGCTACTTGTCCTTCAAGCATTTCATCTAAATAAGAAATCTTAACCTCATCACCAACTATGGTTATCAAATTATAAGCATGGTGCATCTTATCGTCTCTTCTATTGGCTTCAATAGTATGCTCCAGATAATTTAATGTGGTTTCTATGAAAGAAGATAGCGATGTTTTATCCAACTCTATTTTATCTCCAGAAAATGCATTATTGTAAATCGTAGTTCTGTAATTACTTCCTGCAACACCTAAACCATCTAAAATGGTTTTTCTATTTCTGTCAGAAATCGCACCAGACAATAATTCTTTATTAGATTCTAATGTTGAATTAACACCATCAAAGAATAGTTTTAACTCTTCCGATATACTATAGCTTTCAGTATTAGATTCTTCTATGATTTGTTTGAAAAACTTAAGGAAACGTCTTAAATAATTGAGCGTTACCATTGATACGCCATTACCAACTAGTGCGTTGTTAGCATCATTCCACTCTGGACGTTGAGTGTTTAACCAAATTCCTGCTTCTGGAATAAAGTTTGAAACTTTAGCAAGAACTGTTGCTAGAATTTTTTCAATAAAATTGACTTTACAAATGAAGAAATTTTTATCTCTTAACAAAGCACCATCTGCTCCAAGCTGCTCACGTTTTACGTGGATATCCTCATCTGATTTTTCATCAAAGTCAATAGTATCTTTTGGATTTTTTAGTAAGTCTTGGTAAGACTTTATTCTATAAGGCACATTGGCGTAAACGAATAAATCCTTATCAAAAAAACTATTAAGTCTGCCTGGTTTATGACCTTCTATAAACTCTAAAAACTTGAGTAAGTAGATAATCTGATGATCACCCCAATAGCCTATATAAGACCATGGATCGTCTGGCTCGATAGTTTCCCAATCAAAGCCATCTTTAGTTACGCGGTATGGATTGTAACCGTCGAAAGTAGTAGCGTTTAAAAATTTATGAATCATACTTTCTACAAACTCAGGATAGGCATGCGCAAGCGCTTCCCAATTCTGAAAAATATCACGCCAATTACCCTCATAGTCCAAAACTTTAGAACCATCTTCGTTACGGGTGTTTATAGAAAACTTATTCCAAGGTCGACTTGGGTCTCCATGCCTTCGACTAAATTTTAGTGGCATATACTCTAAGCATAATCTTTTAAAATTCTTGTCTTGATTAGCATAGGCCAAATCTCTCAAATGGAATAAAGAAAACGTATCTGGTAAATCTTTGAGAATGTCAGACGACTTAGCAAAAACCTTCTTATTTGCTTTGGATATATAATTGGTAAAATCCCATTTCTCAATGGTATAGTTATCATCAAAAATTCCACCACGCATAATATTAAAAAGCGTGTTAGAAAAATGTCTTGTATCTCTTTGGCTATCTTTAGTTAACTGAATCCCATCAGAAGATGCCGTTAGTTTTATCAATCTTTCTGTACCTAATTTGATATCGGCGTTAATATGCGCTTCAATATTTTCAGTATTTACAGATTGCATTAATTCAGCAATATCTGCATGGTCTTGATTAACGTTTGCAACAAATAACCAGTTGGCTTGAGAATTTGACTCAAGATTAATTTTAGAGTTTAAGAAATAGGCTCCTTTTTCTGCCTTTATATCTTCTTCTTGGAAAACCTCACCACTTTTTCTAAACACATCAAGTTGTAATGAAGAGACTAAATAGGTAGGATTAGTAAGTCCTTTTGACCAAACTACATTTGCTTTTAAAGCCTCGCTAGGTTCAGCTTTATCGACTATGATTGCACTTAGAGCATATATCCCAAGACCATAATCCTTTTCTAGTTGGTTACGTTTATATGCATCAACGAGGTTACTCACTGCAGATTGCGTATCTGTTGGTACACCATAAGGCAAAATGTTTTGAAGTCCATCTAGAATATTAACTTCAACTTTACTTTCTCCATGGTTAATTAATGTTGATTTTTTTACAAAACCATAAGTATTACTTGAGTTATAGGCATATCTAAATGTGAGTTTCAAATCATGATTGACTTCTTCAAAAATAATTTTGTTCCCATAGATATTCTTGTAAAGATGTCTTGATATTTGGTATTGTCCTTGTTGGCGAATAGAAAAAGGCTCCCAGAGCTTTTCATTATTAATCCAAAAAATAGATTTACTTCCTGTTGTCTCTACAGACTCTGTAATTTTATCATCCGTATAGTATGGGAAAAGGCTATATTCACTATTCTTTCGTCCCGCAGAAAGGCCTCCATTACTAGAGATAAACATCCAATGATTAGAATCACTAACAATGCTCATGAAAAATGGACGCATTTGGTCGCTATTAGAAATTTTGAAATAGGACTCGCCGTCAATCTTGACTCTTTTAAAATCTATATCTTTTACTGAATTATTCACTTGCGAATTATATGTTAGAGCAATACTACTCATTATATTTTGAAGCTTTTAAGAGTTTAAAAAAGGCTAACGCATATGTAACATATTTGCTAGCCTCTTATTAATTAGTCTATTAAAATTATTCTATCAATTCGATATCATCGAAATAGTAAGTTCCACCAGTAGTTATTGGACTATCCGTCTCGTCGTTATCTGGTTTGATTACTAGTCTAAAGTACGATGTTGGTGCAGGCATAGCCGTGAAAGTAAAACTCACTTCTGTCCAGACATTAGCATCGGTTACAGTCACAAATGCTGGTGGTGGATTTCCAACAGTTGGTTCGTCTTGAGCTACTTCGAATCGGAAAACAGTATTTGGTTTAGTTGAATATATTTTCATTCTAAACTCATGACTTGGATTTGATAAATCGAAATTACTTCCAAAATTATTTTGGACTCCTGCAAAGAATTCTGAACCAGCTGGTTTATCAACTCTTAAAACTGCACTAGATGTATTTATACCAGATGGATTAGGATTGACATCTAAACCTGACGTTAAACCATTTCCGAAATTAAGGTTTTGAGGGAAAGTCTCGCAACCTTCAAAATCTAATGGTAATGCTGAGGCAGCTACTTCTCCCGTTGTACAATTACCACCAGTAGGTCCACCTCCACCTCCTGGTGTTCCATATACCATTAAGTCATCAAAATAATATGTACTACCATCTGCAACATTAAAATTGAAGAAAATAACTAGCTTATCAAACTGTGGTGTTGCTGTTGGCGCAAAGTCATAAGTTAATTCTGTCCACGCATTAGCTGCGCCAGTGCTTTGTAAGATCTCAACAAAGTTTCCTGGATTTCCAATCTCTTCTAATTTTAATAAAACTGGCGTGTTTGCTATTGGAGACCAAACTTTCATTTTCATTCCTTCGGAAGTATTAAAGTCTAATTTATCAGATAAATCAATCTGTACGTTATCAAAAGGTGAATTATTAAACCTTACAACCTCAGCAACTCTACAAGAACTGTTTACTGAGCCCATAAAATCAGGGTTATCTATATAAGACACACCTGTATTATCTCCTATTAAAGTTGGCGAATCTGTTTGGAACGTAATGTTTAAATCTGCTGCTGCAATAGATTCTGTAGTCTCTGGCACACACGTACCTCCGCCACCAGCGCCATAAACCATTAAGTCATCAAAATAGTATGTACTACCATCAGCGACATTAAAGTTAAAGAAGATAACTAGCTTATCGAATTGTGGCGTTGCTGTTGGAGCAAAATCAAATGTTAACTCTTCCCATTGCATTGCTGCACTTGTTGTCTGTAAAATTTCAACAAAATTTCCTGGGTTTCCAATCTCTTCTAATTTTAATAAAACTGGCGTGTTCGCTATTGGAGACCAAACTTTCATTTTAAGACCCTCTGAAGTATTAAAATCTAGCTTATCAGCCAAATCAATTTGAAGATTATCGAAAGGTGAGTTATTAAATCTTGTTACTTGACCCACTTTACAGGAAGTATTTACAGGGCCTCCGAAATCTGGGTTGTCTATCCATGAAAAAGCCACGTTATCTTCGATTACTGCTGGCGTATTTGTTTGAAAAGTAATATTTAAATCTGCCGCAGCAATAGACTCAGTAGTTTCTGGAGTACAAGGCGGACCTGTACTTACAGCTACTTGCTCTATATCATCTACATAGAAAGTTCCCGCATCCGTTTGGTTGAAAGCAACAAACAATACCATATCGTTGTAAGAACCCGATGAACTCAATGTAAATGTTAATTCTTCCCAACCAGTTCCAGTATGCATTTGTAAATCTTCCACATCACCTTCAGTGCCATCTTCGAATTTCAATAATACAGGAAGTGCTTGATTTGAGAATAATTTAAGTCTTACACCTTTGTCTGTAGAAAAGTCAACCGGTACATCAAAATTGAAAAACGCATTCTCAAAATTATCACCTACATTAGTAATTTGCCCCACCATAGAAGGCATATCATTAATTCCTGAAAGCTCAGGATTATCTACAACTGTAAAACTTACGTTACCTACAATTGTAGTTGCATAATCAATAGTTTCGCAATCGAAATCTATTGGTAATTCTAAATCTGTATCGGTACACGGAATATCGCCCGTATTTATTTGCGAAATATCATCTATGTAAAATGTCCCAGATGATATTCCTGGACCATCAACAAAGAATGTCACAACATTATAGCTTGCTGCTGAATCGAATGTAAAATACAACTCTTCCCAACCTGTACCACCATGACTAGCTGTTGTCTCAACGTCTGCCGCTGTACCATCTTCTAATTTTAAAAGAATATCTATAGGAGACGTAGACCAAAATAAGATTTTAACTGTCTTATCTGTAGTTAAATCTAACGGCTCACCTAGCTCAAAAAAGAACCCTTCGAAAGTTGCGCCACTATTTACAATTTCGCCAACATTAGAAGTAGTTGGATTAGCGCCAGATGCATCTGGATTCTCAACTATTTGAAATGTAGCACCACCAAAAACTTCTGCTCCATAATCTACTAGCGGATTATCAAAAGATATTGGAAAAGCTATTTCTTCAGGAATACTTATGGTTATAGTATCTTCAAAAGTATCTGATGCTCCAGCCACATTAGTAGCTTCCATAACTATAGTATAAGTTCCTGAGGTATATACCTTAGTAGGATTGACTTCAGTAGATGTAGTTCCATCTCCGAAATCCCAAGAGTAATTATTGGCATTTGTGGACGTATTTATAAATACGACTACACCAGTATCTTGGTTAATTGTTTGCGTAAATTCAGCATTTATCTGTGGTAAGACTACATCATCTTCGTCGCAGCCTAAATAAGCTAAAGCCAAGAATAGGACTGATAGCAATTTTATTCCTCTAGTTACTTTTTTCATAATATTGTTGTATTGCATGATTTTTATTGTTGGTAAACTCTAACGTAATCTACGAGCATGGTTTGTGGAAATTCAGTTTCTGCATTGGGAGGACCAGGTAAATTACCTCCTACTGCAACATTTAAGATAATATAAAAAGGACGGTCATTAAATACCCATTCGCCTTCGCCATTTGTTTCTTCTTCTATATCCTCTGGTGTAATTTGATTGTAAAGCACATCATCAATGTAATAGTTGATATAATTTGGACCCCATTCTATACCATACACATGAAATTCGGTATCTACTCTAGTGTTTTCTAATGTATAACTTTTTGATACGGACTCTGCTCCTGAGTATCCTGGGCCATGAACTGTACCAAATATTTGTGTTGGCTCATCTCCAACATTTTCCATAATGTCAATTTCGCCAATTTGCGGCCAAACTGAACCATCACTATCATCTCCTAAAAGCCAGAATGCAGGCCACATTCCTTGACCGTATGGCAGACGAATTCGAGCCTCAAAACGACCATATAACTGTTGAAACTTATTTTTTGTTTGTAGTCTAGCAGATGTGTACTGTGCGCCGTTAAATGCTTCTTGCTTAGCTGTAATTAAAAGGAAACCATTTTCTACTGCTGCATTGTCAGGTCTATCTGTGTAATATTGTAACTCATTATTTCCCCAGCCAGGTATGCCTTGTGCCGTACCATCGCCAATATCAAAATTCCATATTTCGGTATCTATAAAACCATCAACATCGAAGTTGTCTTCGAGAACTAAATTATCGAAAGTGGCAACAGTTTGCGTTTCGTCTGTATTACAGCTTGTCAAAGTGGCAAGTGTTACAAAACCAATGAGCATAACACCCAGAGTATGTTTTTTTCTTATTGTCATAGTCTTCATTTTCATATTTTAATTTGAGTAGAAGTAAATATTATCTAATATAAAATCGGGGCCACCTACCAATATAATAGCTCCTAAGTTATTTTTTTGGGTAGCTAAATCTCCAGATAGAGGAATCTCAAAAGACGTCCATTGCCCAGGAGTTAAACCAGTTGCAGTAAATCTAAAATCTACATCGTCCAATTCTGGAAATCCATTATTGACATTGGTGTTTATTGTTTGGTTTGCTCCTATATCTCTAATTTGAAATTCTATTGAAGATGTACTTGCTTCTTGCACATAAATATCGACGTGCATGAATTGCATAGCCGAAGCATCAATTGGGTTATCATCAAAAAGAATGCCTGTAAAGTTATTATTTGCATAAGTCACAAATTCATCACCTCCGTTTGATGAAACAGAAGCTTCTGTTGTTGACCCACCAAATCCTGGTGTAAAATTAGGAGTTACCACATTGGTATAAGCATCGCTAAAAACAGACAAAACATTTGCTTGAGGTTGCATTGGCGTTGGTGCTGGGTCAAGCCCGCCTGATGTAGAGATTTCTAAAGAACCTTCAGCTAAAACACCCGCGAGTTGAGCTGTAATAGTTGCAGTACCTTCACCTATTATTGTTATTTCACCTAATTCATTAACTATAGCAACATCTAGATTTGATGATTCAAAATCGAAATAAGAAGGTGCTAACCCTACTGTACTATTACTGCCATCTTCAAGATTAAAAGTTTGACTCAATCCACTAACTAAAATCGTAGAGCCAGTAAATGCTTGTTCTGTTAGATTTGCTCCTCCAAATATTCGTGGTCTTGGTTGGGCAACTGTTCCTAGTTTCTCAAAACGTAACTCATCTATCCAAAAAGTAAAGCCAATTTCGTTTCCGTTAGGTACTGTGTCAACCACATCTAATCCGCCAGCGGAGAATGCAAAAAGACCTCTCTCTTGTATAAGTTTTGATGGGTCAGGAATTGGGATTGTATATTTTCTCCAATCCGTAGAAAGCTGAATATTTGACTGACCAACTGAAAATTTATTTTCTTCGAAATCATTACCAAAGCCTACCAGTCCTACAGCAGCTGTTGTTGAGCCTTTTGCCCAAAATGTTAACGCATCAAAGCCACTAAGGTCTCTACCATCTCCTCGATCTAGAAATATACCGCCTATAAAATTTCCATTTGGATCATTAGGTGATGGTACGTCTATTCTTATTGAAGACCTACCTTCAAAAGCGACATTATCATCTGTTCCAAAACCTTCAGTATTTGCGCCAGCCGCTGGATCAAAAGAGATGAAAAATTCATCCGTAAGACCTACAGGCGCATCGGTGAATATATCACCATTGTTAGGAAATGATGCAAACTCAACTTCTTCAGACAATCCTCTTTCGCAACCTAGTATTAAAGAAGCAGAACAAATAACTGTAAGTGCCTTATATATGTTGTTAACTTTTTTCATCTTAAAATTATTTTCCAATATTAATATGTACGTAAGTTCTAATTTCCCATTCCTGTCCGTTATCAAAGCCAACGGGACTTATAGGCGGAACAGGTGGAAATGTATTAGGAGCGACAAAGTTTGGTCCAAATCTTGGCGAAAACTCATTCAATGATCTCCAAGTACCTCTTATCCCAATTCGAGTGCTAGGCAAAATAAACCAATCTGGTTTGCCTAAACTTGTTGACAAGTCAACCATTAATTGCAAAGGGAATGTAAGGTTAAAATCTCTGTGATAATCAAAAGGTCCCCAGTCATTCACTTTTACGTGTGCCTGAAGCATATTCTTTTTATAGATTGCTCTAATATCACCTCCAAAACGTTTAATTAGTCTATCACTGTCACCATTAGCCTGTCCGTTACCGTAGTAGAAATTTCCTATGACGCCGAAGTCTGAATTAAGTTTAGATACCATTCTTGAATTGATTTCCCACAAGTCTTCAGCTGGAGCTGATTGTGGAAAAGCAAAAAATTGTCTGTTGGCTAGAAAACCAATGTGAGCATCTGTTGTAGTTGGCAATCGACGATAAGTAAATCCTAAATTAGCTGCAAACTTAGCGTCTTCAGCTCTATCGTTATTCCATTCATACATCCATGTGCCTGGAGTAGGATCATAAGTAATCAACATCTCATAACCATAAGTTTCACGGTTGCCATTTCTAACTGCAAATGGGTCGTCTATAACATTTCTTAGTCTTCCCGGAGCTTGAACATCGTTTGGCATTGGAGCAACCAATGGTTTTTGGAACATAAAGTTAGGTGCTACTTGAAAATCACCCATTGTATAAGTAAATCCAGATAAAAGATTTACTTGATTTCCACTACCAGAGTCTCTTAGTCTCCAACCGGTGAAGGTTTGTGTCTGATCTGCTCCTCCATTGGCAACTAAGCCCATGTAAGACCCTTGACTATACCAATTAAAGCGACCTCCTTGGTACATTACTTTAAACTTTCCTCCCCAGTTATCAGTTGACTGAACCTTATCGTTGTAAACTATGTAATTTCCGGAAGTTCCTCTAACATCTTGAAATGTCAGACCATTTAATGGACTTCCTGCCCATATACCACCGACCATAACATTAAACTTGCCAAAGTCTTTTTCTACTGCAATAGTCGCTCTTTCTGTTGGAAAGGCTGGAATAATACCACTTCGTACTTGATTAGCATCTAGGACACGCTGGCCAGTGTCAGGGTCAATTATTATGTCTGTTTCAAAATCTCTGTGGTAAATCCCTGTTATATCATAACCTTTATAATTCTTGGAATATTTAAAAAGCATAGTCGGATTGGCACCCCACCAAAGTTGTGGTCCTATTGCAGCTTTTAAACCCTTAAAAGCACCTTTTCCATCAATTTCAGCTCCTAAAATTTCACCACCATAGATATCTAGATTAGGACCATAGTTCGCTTCAGGATATAAACCGAAAAAATCGCCTTCGTAACCCCAGTGATAATGACCTGTTCTATAAAACCCTCTTAAATCAAAATCTTTAGCATTCCATTCAAATTCTGCATTGTAAACTTGGACTCTGTTGTTGTCATTAAGAATTATTTCTTCTCCATTTGCTCCCTCTACTGTTATAGGTCTAGCTCTGTTTTCGTAAAAAATTTCATCTATTGGATTTTGTGCTACATTACCAACAATATTAAAATTTACATTTGCTCTCATATTAGATGAAGGATTACCTTCTACACCAATAAAATATGATTGCATATGATCGAAGCCTAACTGGTTAGGAAAGGTATTTGATGTTGGATCTGGTGTATCTGGAGTTGTAATTAAATTACCTCCAGTACTAAATGTAGAAAACCTAGCACTTAGCTGACTTATTCTCAACTTTCCTCCATCTTGTGAATCTAAAGCTGCTTTATCTCCTCTAGCCTTTAAGACTGCATCCATTAAGTTAATGTTTTTGAAATAATTGTCTATAAAAGCTAAATCAACCCCTTCTTCATAAGGATTAATTCTATGAGCTTCCTTAAGTGCATAATAAACAGCACGAGGGTACAGCTCATAAAGCCCACGCTCGTTAGTTGGTCCCTTTGCACAAATACCAAACCACTCTTCATTCATATTAAAATCTCCTTCCTTAGCCTGATCTCTAGAATAACCACCATTTGGCCAAACAGCATTGTTATTATGTACATCAAAATCTTTTGTTTGATTCCATTTCCACCAACCATCACTAGATTGAAAAGTAAATCCTCCAATAGAATTACCTACTTTACCCAGTCCTGCTGCATTCTCGTAAATTTCTTTCCAATTTCCTATATTGTAGTATGCTTGCGAATATTGATCCTCTTTATTATCCCTCGTATTGAATGCATCAGCACCAAACTCAGCAAATAAAATAGGCTTATCTAACTCATCCTTTACTCTTTGAAAAGCATCACTGAATGAAATACCTCTATACATGTTTGTCCCATAGATATCGATATCTTTGCAATATTCCTTAACTATATCTAAATACAACAAATCTCCGTTACAAATAGCTACAGGTACGGAATTATCTATACCTTTAATTTCAATAGCCGCATCATTAAATGCCTTATAAAGTCCTTCAGCTGCCAAACGAATTCCAGGGTCAACACCATCAATTGGTATTGCTTCGGTTTCTGCACCTGTCCATGATAAATGGTAATTATTTTCGTTACCAATCATATACAATAATAGACCAGGCGTATTTTTATATTTGTTAGCCATATCTGTAACCTCCTTCATTAATACCTTTCTAGTCTCAGGGTCTGTGTAATCAGTTTGTGGTACCCATGCACCATTAATCGTTAAACCATATGCGCCAAACTGAGTATTAAGCATTGTATAGATACCGTAATTCTCATATATATATGTTATCCATCTTGGCTCTAAACCATATGTTCTAATAGCATTAACTCCCATATTTTTAAACAATGCCATTTCTGAGTCAAGAGCCGATTTTATGATATCGTCTGATTGATTCCATATCCCTTTATCTAGAATTCCATTACCAATCGGAACATAATCCCAATTAATTCCGTTGACGATAAAGTCTTTACCATTGACGACTAGCTTTTTCCCAGACTCATCACTGGATATATATATTTTGCCCTGTTGAGCAAATGCAAAGCTTACAGTCAGGATTATAGTTAACCCGAAAATTATTTTCTTCATATTCTTAACTTTTATTGTATCAAGATTGGCGCATCAACGCATTGAATTAGGATGCTAAATTGACAATGTAAGTAGTTAACTATTGCCAATAAATGTAAAACTAGAGTTAATTATTGCGAATTTGACAAAAAAGACCTCAATAAAAAACATACATGATAAAAAATGTACGCTAAAATGTTAAAATTCTTAAACGACAGTTAATAAAACTATAAAACATAAGGCGTATGAGAATTAATAAATTTGATTTAATATGACAAAATACTATTGTTGTATAGGTAATGTTGTGTTAAAAATAGCAAATGTTTACGCTTTATATCTCCAAAATATGATTTGTTAAGCTAGCTTCATGAGGCAAATTCATCTTTTTACGCAAACGATATCGCTTTACCTCAACGCTTCGGTGAGAAATATTTAATAGTGGTGCAATTTCCTTAGATGATAAATTGAGTCTCAAATAAGCGCACAGTTTTAAATCATTTGGTGTTAAGGCTGGGTGTTGCTTCTTTATCTTCTTTAAAAAGTCTTTATCAGCATTATTAAAAGCCTCTTCAAAGAATTTCCAGTCTTCTGTATTATTGATATTTTTATCTATAATCTTAACAACTTTATTTAAATCTTTTAAATCATTTGCTTTACCTAACTCATTTTTTACAGTGCTCAAAAATTCATTCTTCCTAATTAAATTCATGGTGGATATACCCAACTCTCTATTCTTACTTTCGATATCTTGCTGTAGTGTTTTATTCTTAAACTCCATAATTTGTCGTTCATTCTCTAGCTCTTTGATTTCAAATTCTTTTTCTTTAGCTAATAATAATTTCTGCTTTTGTTTTTTGTAATGGATTCTATTAAAATATTGTATTAAAGCTGTTGTAAATAAAAATATAAGCACATAGCAAATTATAGCCCCAGTTTTTAAATACCATGGTTTTTCAATTGAGAAATTGTAAGAGGCAATGTTTGATGATATTTTACTCCCAACTTTAGCTCTAACTTGAAATGTATAATCGCCATAAGGTAAATTCTCAAAAAACACCTTTGGCTGTGGCGACCAATTGCTCCAGGAGTCATAGAGGCCTAATAAACGATATTGATAAATAGACGTTGATAATTTTTCAAAGTCCGTAACACTATAATTAAAATACAGATTATGTTCTTTATTATTTAGAGTTACTTGAGATTTAATATCTATAGGTTTAACATCTTTTTTTAGAGTTGAATAAGAAGCACCATTTATTGTTACATTATAATCCTTAGCATTAGATTTGTTAGTATCTATTATAAGATAACCATCTGTAGTACCCAACAAGTATGTTTTGTTTTCTAGATGTATAATATTCTCATAACCCAACTTACTTCCCCTTAAATCACTCGGCAAATCTATAACTTTGATTGTAGGCTCATCCGCTAATACCCCAGGTTCAACAAAAACAATTTCATTTTTAAAAAATCCTATAAGTCTTGCATTATCTTTATCAGAGATAAGTTTGCCAGATACGTAGTTGTCTTCTGAAAAATACGATTGTAAAAGTGTGCTTTTGCTGAATGAATCGCTACTTGAATTATAAGAGAAAACACCATCTTGAAATGCGTAAAGAATTTCTCCATTATAATCGACTAGACTAGAACCTATACCTTTGTCATCATTGATTTTATCATAGCTAATAACAGAGTAAAAATTTTCACTCAACTTTAATTTATAGACACCTTTGTATTCGTGACTGACTAATATTTCATCATTACTTACAAACTCAAAATATCGAGATGATATGTCAAAGCCTCTAATCTTATTTCTGAGCCTCCATTTCCCATTAATTGACTTCTCTATGATACTTAAGCCATTGTAGTTTCCCTCAATTAATAAGTCCGGATGATCTTGAATTGTCTTTATATTCCATACGCCATTGTCATCAGAAATCTTTATTGCCTTGTCTTTTACTACTTCAAAGCTTCCTTTATCATGACCACAAAACAAATTACCGCCAATAGTCTTTAAAAACCATACTTGACCTTTGGTATTGGAGATAAGTGTAAATTTTTCTTTACTATCTAAAGGTCTATAAAACAAGCCTTGATTGGTTCCTAAATACAAATATTCTGATGTCTTTGCTGAAGCATATACAGTACCTAAATAGCCTTGATTGTCTGTATACAATCTGTAAGGCGAATTAAGATTTAAGACATTTATTCCATTATCTAACCCCAGCCAAACATTCCCAGATTTATCTTGATAGGCCGATAAAACTGTATTATTAGATAAGCCTTGATTTCTGTTAATTTGAAAAAGTAAATTTCCTTTAGCGTCTAACTTTATAAGACCATTTGAGATGGTTCCAAGTATAAAATTACCGTTACGGAGCCTTATACTATTGTAAACACTTATTTCTGACAGTAAATTGTTTGAAGAAATTTCCCACTTACTGTAGTTTAAGCCATCAAACTTATAGAAGCCATTTTCGCGTGTTAAAAGAAGTAGATTACCTTCTTTTTGAAAAATATTTACAATTTCGTTATTATTGATTGTTACGTTATTTAAAACCAGCCTAGCTTTTCCATTTTCTATTTTTGATACACCAATACCGGTTTCGTGAAAATAAATCGTATTCTCTACTCTAAAAGCTTTAGTTATACGTGTTTCAGACTTTATAATACCAAATGTATTATTTGTTGAATCGTAGATATAAATCCGGTCTAAAGACTGAAACAATACATACTTATTATAAGGGATTATATTCCAAAACTCTTCATCTTCTACAAGGCCATCTTTAACTTCTTTGGCAATAGAAGTATAAACAAGCGTTCCAAAATTGTTTCTCTCCCAAAAACCAAAATCCATATAGCTTCCGGTATAAATACGATTTTTTATAACAGCAACAGACCTAACTATACTTTGGTTAGGTGTAGAATATAGATTCCACCGAGCACCATTATACTCTAATAAACCTCTATTGTTTGCAATATATATGTTCTCATCCTCTGCTTGACTTATTGACCAGTTTTGGTCATCTGCTGAATAATCTTGAGGAGAAAATCGCTCAATAGGCGGAATCTCTTGAGCCTTTAATTGAAATATAAATAGAACAAAAAACAGTTTAGCAATAACAAACCTTAACATCTTTTAATTGTTATTTATTTTTTTGTTAAGGTAATAAAAACTACACAAACCTTTAAAACAAAGATATTGTGACACAAACACAACATATATGTTTGGTTATTGAGCGCTTAAATATAAATGTATAGACAAAGAAAAAGCCTCATCATAAATAAGACAAGGCTTTTAGTACTGAAGGCGGGACTTGAACCCGCACGACCCAAGGGTCATTGGATTTTAAGTCCAACGTGTCTACCAATTCCACCACTTCAGCATCATGATTACATCGACGTAATCATATTGGTATATGTTTCAAAGTATAGAGCGAAAGACGGGATTTGAACCCGCGACCCTCACCTTGGCAAGGTGATGCTCTACCCCTGAGCTACTTTCGCAGTTTTTAAAGAACTTTTCGCCTTAAAAGCGGATGCAAATTTAAACTATTTCTTAAAAAAGCAAAGTATAATTTAAAAATAAATTGAAATTATTTTAAGCTTGCTTTTTCTTCAATAACATTCGTTTTATTTCGTTGAGCTTCATCAAAGCTTCTACTGGCGTCAACGTATCTATATCTGTATGTAATATTTCGTCTTTTATTTCTTCTAATAATGGGTCATCTAAATTAAAGAAACTCAGTTGCAAGTCATCTTTAAGGGTTTTCACCTTATCTGTGAGCTCTTCGCTACTATGAGACTTCTCAAGCTTTGATAAAATCTTATTTGCTCGACGAATCACTTGCTGCGGCATACCAGCCATTTTAGCCACGTGAATACCGAAGCTGTGCTCACTTCCACCTTCAACCAACTTACGTACAAAAAGTACATTGTCTTTTAACTCCTTTACCGCGACATTAAAGTTTTTGATGCGACCAAACGTTTCAGACATTTCATTTAACTCATGATAATGTGTTGCAAATAACGTTTTTGGTCTTGCATGATGCTCATGCAAATATTCGCTAATTGCCCAAGCAATAGAAATACCATCGTATGTACTTGTACCGCGACCAATTTCATCGAGAAGCACCAAGCTTCGGTCTGAAATGTTATTTAAAATAGATGCCGTTTCATTCATTTCTACCATAAAAGTCGATTCGCCCATAGATATATTATCACTGGCTCCAACACGCGTAAAAATTTTATCAACCAACCCAATTTTAGCTTCTTTGGCTGGGACAAAACTTCCGATTTGTGCTAACAACACAATCAATGCTGTTTGTCTTAAAATTGCAGATTTACCCGACATATTTGGACCAGTAATCATTATAATTTGCTGTGATTCTCTATCGAGATACACGTCATTAGCAATATATGCCTCGCCCAATGGTAATTGCTTTTCTATAACCGGATGACGACCGTCTTTAATTTCTAAAGAAAAGCTATCATCGATTTGCGGATAGTTATAATTATTAGCTTTTGCCAGACTTGCAAAACCACATAAACAATCCAACTGACCAATGAGCTGCGCATTTTGTTGCACTTGCAAAATATACTGATGCATCCATTGTACCAAGTCAGCAAATAACTTTTGCTCAATAGCAAGGATGCGTTCTTCCGCGCCCAAAATTTTAGCTTCGTATTCTTTTAATTCTTCAGTAATGTAACGCTCCGCATTTACCAGAGTTTGTTTACGAATCCACTCTTCTGGTACTTTGTCTTTATGCGAGTTTCGCACCTCGATATAATAACCAAATACGTTATTTGAAGCTATTTTGAGCGAAGTGATTCCTGTGCGTTCACTTTCACGCTGAAGCATATTATCAAGATAGTCTTTCCCAGATTTTGATAAACCTCGCAGCTCATCTAATTCTGCTGAAAAACCTTCAGCAATTGTGTTTCCTTTTAAAACATTAACTGGTGCTTCTTCGTTTAAAGTTTGTTTAATTTTTTCGCGAAGCAAATCGCAATTATTCAAATTTCCACCGAGAATTCTTAAGGCTTCATTCTTGCAATTTTCAGCTAAAGATTTAATGGGAACGATAGCTTCAAGCGAATTTTTAAGCTGAATTACCTCGCGCGGACTCACTTTAGTCGTTGCTATTTTTGAAATTAAACGCTCAATATCGCCAATGTGCTTTATCTGATTTTGAATCTTTTGAAGTTCAGCCTCATTATCCAACAAATATTGCACAACCTCATGACGCTGCTTAATTTTATCAGCCTGCTTTAGTGGCAAAGCTAACCAACGTTTTAACGTGCGTCCGCCCATTGCAGAAATCGTCTTATCAATAACATTAATAAGTGTTACAGCATTGTAATTGGTAGAATGGTACAGCTCCAAATTTCGGATGGTAAACTTGTCCATCCATACATAATCGTCCGTGGCGATTCTCGAAATCGTGGCAATATGCTCTAATTTATTATGTCGTGTTTCGCTTAAATAATGCAAAACAACTCCAGAAGCAATGATACCTTCGTATAAATCTTCAATTCCGAAACCTTTCAATGTTTTTGTGTTGAAATGTTTGGTCAATGTTTCATTAGCATAATCGGCTTGAAATACCCAATCTTCCAAATAAAAGGTATGAAAATCAGTCCCAAAAGTTTCCGAAAATTCTTTTCTGCATTTTTTTGAAATCAGCACTTCACTCGGACTGAAATTCTGAAGTAACTTATCTATATATTCGGCATTACCTTGAGAGGTTAAAAACTCACCTGTAGATACATCTAAAAACGAAACACCGATATATTTTGTATCAAAATGTACAGCACACAAAAAATTGTTAGATTTTGAATGCAGAATATCATCGTTAAGCGCAACACCTGGCGTTACCAATTCTGTAACACCACGTTTTACAATCTTTTTGGTTTGTTTTGGGTCTTCGAGCTGGTCGCAAATTGCCACACGTTCGCCAGCTTTCACCAACTTTGGCAAATAAGTATTTAATGAATGATGCGGAAAGCCGGCCAACTCCGTTTCGCTCTCGCTACCAGCGCCACGTTTGGTTAAAATAATATCTAATATTTTAGATGCTTTTACGGCATCACTACCAAAGGTTTCGTAGAAATCACCAACACGAAACAGCAATAAAGCATCAGGATACTTTGCCTTTATGGCATTGTACTGCTTCATTAACGGTGTTTCTTTTTTTGCCTTTTTAGCCAATGGATTGTTTATTTTTGTTCCGATATCTTATCGAACAAGTAAGATTGCTAATGTAGCTAAATAGCTTAGTTTTATAAAGCTTGAAACCGATAAGTTATCTACAAAAATACCAAGATTTCAACATGAGAAAACTAAAAAATAGCGAATTAGACCGATTGGATGTTTCAGAATTTAAGCAAGCTGAAAAGTCGCCAATTATTCTTGTTCTAGATAACATTCGAAGTCTAAACAACATCGGTTCGGTGTTTAGAACGAGCGATGCGTTTTTGATTGAAAAAATTTACCTCTGCGGAATTACAGCACAACCGCCACATAATGACATCCGTAAAACAGCTCTTGGAAGTACCGAAACCGTAGATTGGGAATATGCAGAAAACACCATGGACGTTATTGAAAAGCTAAAAGAAGAAAACGTAAAAATCTGTTCTATTGAGCAAGCCGAAAACGCGACAATGCTTAACGATTTCTCACCACAACCAGAAACCGAATACGCATTAGTTTTTGGAAACGAAGTTAAAGGTGTGTCGCAAAATGTAGTGGATGCGAGTGATACGGTTATTGAAATTCCGCAATTTGGAACAAAGCATTCTTTGAATATTTCGGTGAGTTGTGGTGTTGTGATTTGGGATGTGTTTTCGAAATTAAAAAAACAGCCCATCTAAATCTTCCCAAAGGGAAGACTTTGCTCCGCTATTCTCATTAATATACTGAATATTAAATTATAAACTTTGAATCGTCCGAAGAAACCTTGGCCAACAAAAGCCGTAATGCAGCAAATCTACGAGAAGCAGCTTTGGGGAACTGATGGTTCAAATTTTTATTCAGGTGAAGGTTCTCATGAGAAACAAATTACTCAACCTTACATAGAAGCTGTTACAAACTTTTTAAAATCGCACAGCGATAAATTGACTGTTTGCGATTTAGGTTGTGGTGATTTTAATATTGGATGTCATTTGGTTAATTACTCCAAACACTATTTTGCCATTGACATTGTTGACGAATTAATTGAGCGAAACAAACAACTTTTTAAAGCTGAAAACTTAGAATTTCATTGCCTCGATATTTCAAAAGATAGTTTACCAAAAGCTGACTGTGTCATTTTAAGACAAGTACTTCAGCATTTATCAAATTCTGAAATTCAGGATATTTTGAAGAAGCTTTCAGACTATAAATACACTATCTTAACAGAGCATATTCCTGTTGGTAATTTTGAACCAAACAAAGATAAAATTGCTAGTCAAGGCATCAGACTAAAACAAAATAGTGGTGTAGATATTTTGGCTGAGCCTTTTAATTTCAAGGTTAAATCTAGCCAGGTTTTGAATGAATTTGTTTTGAGTGAAAAGAATGGTCGGATTGTGACGACGCTTTTTATTCTTTGATGAGATTCTGAAATACACTTCGGTCGAGCTCAGTGGAACAGTTCAGAATGACAATATTACTTAATCGGAATCCAAATCTCTTCGGCATTCACTTCATTCATCGGACTGTAACTCGGTGGTAAACGCTCAAAATGTGGGCGATTATCTAATTTAAATTCAGAATTTGGCAACCAAGTGGAATGGATGTATTGCCAAATCTTTATAAAATCAGGAATTGACCCTTTAAAATCAATTATCAAATATTTACCAGTATTAATAGTTAAAGTTTGCATGCCTTGAGGCACATCATCTAAATTCAATACTTCAACACCAATCCATTTTTCAAACGTTTCGGTTGGATTGAATTTAGAAAAATCGAAGTGTTTATAATTCTGAAGCGATAACGTGTAATTGTCTTTTCTATTAGAAATTTCTCCTAATCTTGGCATAAATTGTTTTGCCAACCGCGGCGTTACCTGACTGATGTTTTGAAAATTAGCTTCAGCACTTAGACCAACAACATAAATATTATTCGTTTCTACTTGCCTGTACTTCATTATTTATTTGATTTAAAATCCATAGATAGTCTTCACGATTTTTTACAAAATCACGCTCGGAAATATCAATGATTTTTACGTTTAAATCGGTTTGAGATTTTAAAAACTCTAGATAACCCGCATTGATTTTTTCAAGATAATCAGCTTTGATGTCGCTCTCGTATTTACGTCCGCGTTTTTTTATGTTTTTTTGAAGTCTTTCAGTATTCTGGTAGAGATAGACGTACAAATCTGGCCGAGCGATATCTTTATAGACTTGATAAAACAACTTTCTGTATAATCGAAACTCATCTTCTGGCAACGTTACTTTAGAGAAAATAAGTGATTTGTTCACATCATAATCGCTCACCATAAAATCTTTAAATAAATCGAGCTGCGATAAATCGTCACTAATTTGCTGATACCTATCCGCCAAAAAAGACATTTCTAAAGTGAAAGCATAACGCTCTGGCTCTTTGTAGAATTTTGGTAAAAACGGGTTATCAGCGAAACGTTCTAAGATAAGTTTTGCATTAAAGTCCTGGGAGATTTTATTGGCTAAACTTGTTTTTCCGGCACCGATATTGCCTTCAATAGCTATGTAATTATAGTTACCAAACGCATAGTTTTTCTTAGGGTTTTTAAGCCAAATATTTATAGGTTCTATAGAAGAATCATCTCTACATTCTTCCAAAAGAGATTCGATAGTTTTATTTAAAATCGGATGTTCAAAATCCTTCAAAACATCTAATAAAGGCTGAAGGACAAATTTTCTATTCTGAATTTCGGGATGCGGAATAATTAAGCTCTTCTCCTTTATAATTTCAGAATCGTAAAACAGAATATCTAAATCTATCTCACGAGATTCGTAGCCAGAAGTTGTTTTTTTAGTACGTCCTAAATCGTTTTCTATAGCTTGAAGTGTTTTAAGAAGCGACTTTGGTTTTAGCTCTGTTTCTACTTTGACACAGGCGTTATAAAACGGCTCGCCATCAAATCCTAGCGCAGGTGTTTGGTAAACTTTAGACAGTTTTTTCACAGCACCAACTCTCTTAAATATAGCATCTACAGCAGATTGCAAGTATTGCAATTTGTTGCCTTTGTTGCTCCCGAGCGCTATATAAACTAATTTTAATGGTTTCATTGAATGCCCAAAATAACTAAAAGATATATTAATAGATTATCTTTACTTCAACTATTTATTAACGAATTTTAATGCAGTTAAAAGACAAGCTTCTTGCACAACGCATCTACCTTTTTTTAGGTGCCTTATTTATTACCTCATTGGTAGTTTCAAATCTAATTTTTCAGAAGTTTTTTTACTGGTATCCTGTAGATATTGAAATTTTTGGGTCGAAATTATTTGAGATTTCTGTGGGAATTTTACCGTATCCCATTACCTTTTTAATTACAGATTTAATTAGTGAGATTTACGGAAAAAAGCGAGCTAATGATGTTGTAGTTGCAGGAATTTTTGCTTCACTTTTTTCTGTAGGTATTATTTTAGTGGCCGACTATGTACCCGCTTTAGAAAAATCACCGCTCAACGACAATACCTTTAATAACGTTTTTAGCAAAACAATTGTAGCTGTTGGCTCAAGTATGTTTGCTTACCTCTTTGCACAGTTTATAGATATTAAAATTTACCACTTCTGGAAAAATCTTACCAAAGGCAAACACTTGTGGTTGCGTAATAATTTTAGCACTTGGCTCTCGCAGTTTGTAGATACCTTATCAATAATCACCTTGCTTTGTTATTTTAAGGTTTTACCATGGTCGAGCTTTCAAGGTTTACTTATTAGCGGGTTTTTATTTAAAGTACTTGTTGCCTTTTTAGATACACCATTTTTATATTTAGGAGTGTATCTCTTCCGCAAACGTTTTAAACTTAGCGTTAATGAGGAAATAAATCTTGCATAAGCGCAAAAACAAATCCTAAATTCTTCCTAATCTTGTGGTGCAAATAGCGTATTGGTGCTAATTTTTCGTACTATATTATAGCTACTGCTATCAAATCAAAAAATAAAATGAAAAAAATATTCAAAATACTTGGCATTTTAGTTGCCATATTTCTCGTAATACTTATTAGTGTTCCGTTTTTTTTAGAATCGAAGATTGATACAATCGTCCAAAACTATGCGGATAAAAATCTAAAGGCAGAACTTAGTTTTGATGATATTAGCCTAAGCTTAATTAGTAGCTTCCCTAAGGCAGAAATTAGTATTGATAACTTAAAGATTGTTACTCAAGCTCCTTTTGAAAACGAAACGCTGGCAGCTGCTAAGTCCCTTTCTTTTGAAATGCCTATAAAAGAGTTGCTTAAAGGCTCTGAAGAACCTTTGACTGTTAACGAAATTATCGCCGACGAATTATTATTAACACTTAAAACTAACGCCTCAGGCAATGTTAACTATGATATTGTAAAAGAGACTAACGAAACTTCGGAAAGCTCAAATAGTGAAACTTCTTCAGATGCGTTTAGCTTCGATATAGAACATTACGAGATTAATAACAGTGCCTTTACCTATATCGACGAAACTACTAATACAAAATTTTTCGCAACAGAGATTAATCATACAGGTAATGGAATTTTTTCTGGTAATACTTCAGAATTAGACACTAAAACCGATGTAAAAATCAGTTTATCTTCCGAAGATTCGGAGTACCTCACAAATAATCTAATAAAATTAGATGCGTTAATCGATTTAGACTTAGAGGAAAACAAATACACATTTAAGGATAATAAAGGGTTTATTAATGCACTTCCTTTAGAGTTTCAAGGTTATGTTCAATTGGTAGAAAAAGGACAAGAGATAGACATCAGCTTTAAAAATCCCGAGTCGTCCTTTAAAGACTTTTTAGCTGTTATTCCTAAAACTTACACCAAAGATATAGCCAATGTTGAAACCACTGGTGAATTTGCAGTAAACGGTATAATTAAAGGCTTAGTTTCTGAAGAAACTATCCCAACATTAGATATTAAAATCAATTCTAAAAACGCTTCTTTTAAGTATCCGCAGTTACCAAAACGTGTAGAAAACATCGTTATTGACGCTTCAGTAAAAAACACAACAGGAAACGTTGATGACACTTATTTAGACATAAATAAACTCAATTTTAAGATTGATGAAGATGTTTTTAAATCCGAAGCACATATTAAAAACCTAACCAAAAACATTTTGGTCAATGCTGACCTAGATGGCGTACTTAATTTGGCAAACATCACAAAGGCTTATCCTGTTGAGCTAGAGAATCAATTAAGTGGCATACTTAAAGGCAAGCTAAATACGTCTTTTGATATGGATGCGATAGAGACCAATGCCTATCAACGTATAAAAAATAACGGCACAGTCTCTGTAACTGATTTTATTTTCTCGTCTGAAGATATAGTAAATCCCATACAAATAAATACCGCTGACATGAGCTTTAAGCCTGGTATGGTGACCTTAAATAAATTTGAAGCTTTAACAGGGAAAAGCGACTTGTATGCTAAAGGAGTTATTAATAATCTTCTTGGCTTTTTACTAAGTGATAAAAAATTGCAAGGTGATTTTAAAGTAACATCGAACAACTTTGTGATTTCAGATTTTATGGTTGAAGATGAAACAGCTTCAGAAACTTCAAATAAAACCACTTCCAATTCTGAGTCCTTGAAAATTCCTGACTTTTTAGACTGTGTTATTTACGCCAATGCCCAAAATGTGGTTTACGATAATCTCAATCTAAAAAATGTTAGCGGAAGACTCAAAATTAAGGACCAAAACGCCAATTTAAGCAACATGACTACAGATTTATTTGATGGCAAACTAGGCATCTCTGGTAACGTATCGACAAAAGACACCAAGCCTAAGTTTGATATGGAATTGGCTATGCAGCAGTTTGACGTTTCCAAATCTTTTAAAGAATTAGAGTTGTTAAAAGCTTTAGCGCCTATTGCCAAAGTTGTACAAGGTAAACTCAACTCTACTATAAAATTAAATGGGCTTTTGGATGAAAACTTTTCGCCAGACTTAAGTACAATTTCTGGTGATGCTTTGGCTGAATTATTAACGACAAAGCTATCTACTTCGCAAAGTAAAATTCTTGAAGGATTAGATTCTAAATTCAATTTTATTGATTTTAATAAACTTGATTTAAAGGACTTAAAAACCAAATTGAGTTTTGAAAATGGTCAGGTTTCGGTAAAACCTTTCACTATAACCTATAAAGATATTCCTATTGAAATTTCGGGCACACACAGCTTTTCTAACACTATGAATTACAATGCGGTTTTACAAGTTCCTGCGAAGTATTTGGGTTCTGACGTAAATAGTTTGATTGCAAAAATTAATGATAATGATGTGAATAAAATCACCATTCCTGTTACTGCAAATATTGGAGGCACATTTACAAATCCAGATATTAAAACCGATTTATCAAGCGGCGTTGCCAACCTTACAAAACAACTTATTGAAATTCAGAAACAAAAGCTAATAGACAAAGGCTCGGATAAAGTGAATGACTTACTAGGTGGAATTTTAGGCGGAACTACTAAACCAAAAGACTCAACAAAAGTAGATTCTTCTAACACAAAAGCTAATGACCCTGTAAAAGAAGGTGTAAAAAATATCTTAGGCGGAATTCTAAAAAAGAAGAAAAAACCACAAGATTCGACTAAAAATTGATGATTTTCACTCATTTTTAATCAAAAATCGTTAAAAAAGCCTAATTTTTTGGAATTGTCGATTATTGTAGTATGTTATTAGATGTAATAATTCTAAAAACATCGTATGAGGCAATTAAAGATTACTAAACAAGTAACCAACAGAGAAGAAAAATCATTAGACAAATATTTACAAGACATTAGTAAAATACCTCTAATAACCGCGGAAGAAGAAGTTGAACTTGCACAACAAATTAAAAAAGGTAGTCAGATTGCCCTAGATAAGTTAACAAAATCTAATCTCAGATTTGTTGTATCAGTAGCTAAGCAATATCAAAATCAGGGATTGAAACTTCCAGATTTAATTAATGAAGGTAATGCGGGTCTTGTAAAAGCGGCTAAACGCTTTGATGAAACTAGAGGATTTAAGTTTATCTCTTACGCCGTTTGGTGGATAAGGCAATCTATACTTCAAGCGTTAGCAGAACAGTCAAGAATTGTTAGACTACCCTTAAACAAAATAGGTACTATTAATAAGATTAGAAAAGCTCATGCCTATCTAGAGCAAGTAAATCAGCGACCACCGAATGCCGAAGAGATTGCTCGAGAACTAGATATGAGTATTAGAGAAGTAAAATCCTCTATGAAGAATTCTGGAAGACACCTGTCAATGGATGCGCCACTAAAAGCTGATGAAGATTTTAGCCTTTACGATGTTGTATCTCAAAAAGATTCTCCTAAACCCGATAAAAGTTTAATGGCCGAATCTCTAAATACGGAGATAGAACGGGCACTAAATACACTTCCTCAAAAAGAAAGTCAAGTTATAAAAATGTGCTATGGTATTGGAGAGAAACATCCTATGACATTAGAAGAAATTGGGCAAGCCTTTGATTTAACCAGAGAACGCATAAGACAAATTAGAGAAAAAGGAATTCGTCGTCTAAGGCAGACAAGTAGAAATAAAGTTTTGAGAACTTATTTAGGGTAGAACGCTCATTTTGAGGAAAAAAAAGCACATTTTTAAAGCTAGTTTAAAAAGTTGTGTTATCTTTGCACACTCTTTAGTAAAATAGACAATATAAAACACGATATGATTAAAATAGAAATCAAAGAAGGCGAAAACATTGAAAGAGCTCTTAAAAGATATAAGCGTAAGCACAGAAATGTACAGATTATGCAAAACTTAAGAGAGTCTCGTTATTTTACAAAGCCTTCTGTAAAACGTAGAAGAGAAATCCAAAAAGCTGAGTATATTCAAGGCTTAAGAGATGCTGAAAACATATAAGTTTTTAAATATAAATTAAAAAAAGCGACTAGATTAGTCGCTTTTTTTGTGTCTAAAGTTGTCTAATACAACTTACTCACAACCTTAATTTTTCTTCTTCATTTTGTGCTTTTACCTCTACAGGTTGTATAGGTCTATCTTCATAAAAATGCTCAAAGGTCTTGTCAGTTTTGTAATCATCTGTTAGTACTTTGTATACCATAACTACGACTAAGATTTGCCCTAACACCGTTAAATAAAACACCCAATTAAACGGAAAATCCATAGCACACATAATCGTTATTGTAACTAATAAAAGTGTAGTTACAAAGACATAAACCATTGGAGAAATTTTCTTCATCATAACTTTTTGTCTAATTTAATTTAAAAAAAGTTAAACAAAAATTCTTTAACGCATTTATAACATCCTTGTAAGGTTTATAAACATTACTCTACAAATGCCCTATGATACTTATATATGTTTTAATAGGAATAGTCACGTCAGTGGTTGGTGCATTACCGCTGGGCGCTTCAAATATTGTTGTGATTAATACCACAATTAAGCAAAACCTACAACAAGCTATGAAAATAGCAATTACTGCTGGTGTTGCAGAAGTCGTACTATCTTTTTATGCTTTAAACTACAATATGCTCGTTAAAGATTTCTTTTCAAGTAATCAATGGTTACAAGTCTTAATAGCACTATTATTGTTGGGCATTGGAAGTTTGCTGTTTTTTAAAAAACAACAAACAAAATCAAAGACTATAAACAAACAATCTCTTTTTAAATCAAAATATGCTACTGGATTTTTATTAGGGTTACTAAATCCTCCTGTACTTGTCTATTGGCTTTTGGTGTATGGGATTATTAACAGCAATGTTGTTATGTTATCTACAACCTCTTCTGCTACAGTTCTTATTTTATTTTTCCTAGGTGTTTATATAGGTAAAGTTTTTACACTTTATATCTATGGTCGGTTCAGTATTTTTATGCAACAACGTTTTAAGAATGTTAACCTTTTAATCAATAAAGTTACAGGCTCATTATTGTTTACCGTAGGTATCTTTCAGTTTGTAAAAATCTATTTTATCTAAATTCCTATTTCTACAACCAAACCTTCGTTAGCACGAATATTGAATACTGTATTGTCTTCAAAAATAAGATACTGCCCCTTTACGCCAACCAACTTACCGGAATAACTTCCCTCTTTTTTTAGGTTCAAGCTCTTTGGCTTTTCGGGATATTGATGTACAGGAAACTTAAGATGTGTTTCTTCATTATGCGCAATAAAATAATCTTTTGCTTCAGATGGAATATAAGCCTTAAGTCGCTCTCGCCATTCTTTTAGATTTTCGTCTTCAACATCATTCTTTAGCATTTTCCGCCAGTTGGTTTTGTCTGCAACATAATCTTTTAATGCAACTTCTGTAATTCCTGCCAGGTAACGGTTAGGGACTTCAACAATCTCAATAGCTTCATGGGCGCCTTGGTCAATCCAACGTGTTGGTACTTGTACTTTACGTGTTACACCTACTTTTACATTACTAGAGTTGGCTAAATACACAATATGGGGTTGCAGTTGTACTTTTTTTTCGTACTTCAAATCACGGTCCTCTTTTCCTAAATGCGCTGTACTTAATTCAGGTCGCATAATCCAATCACCAGCATTTGGTGTATCAAAAAAGCAGCTTTTACAAAATCCTTGACGGTAAATTTCTTTGTTCAGATGGCAGTTAAGACATTCCTCACCAACAAACTTCATCTGTATATTTTTATCAAGTAGCTGGTTCACATGGATAAAGTCGTTTTTAAAAACTAAATAATACTGAATTGGGTCTTTAAACTCAGTTTGCATTTTAGTGAGTACTCCTGTATATATCATTCTGAAATTTTATTACTTTTAGGACACCAATAAACAACTAACTATTTTTGCCTAATGCCGATTATCGGCTAAAGATAACTATTCCATGCCAATTCCTATAGTCAATTCTATTGCTTCGTGGTTTCTAAAAAAGCGATTTCATCAAATTGAATTATTCCTTAAATACCCTCACGAAGTACAAAATGAATTACTTTTTAGCTTATTAAAATTTGCTAAGGATACAGAAGTTGGAAAACAATACGATTTTGGGTCTATAAAGTCTTATGAAGAATTTAATGAAAGACTACCTATTGTTAATTATGAAGCTGTACAACCACAGATAGAACGCGCTCGACAGGGCGAGCATAATATCTTTTGGCCAAGCCCTATAAAATGGTTTGCCAAATCTAGTGGCACGACTAATGCAAAGAGCAAATTTATTCCTGTAAGTACAGAATCTCTAGAGGAATGCCACTACGCGGCAGGAAAGGATTTACTTTGCATGTACCTAAACAATAATGAAGGTTCGCAATTGTTTACAGGCAAAAGTCTAAGATTAGGAGGCAGTAAAGAACTCTACAAAGAAAACGGAACGGTTTTTGGCGACTTATCTGCCATACTCATTGATAACATGCCTTTTTGGGCCGAGTTTAGTAGCACTCCAAGTAGCAAAGTGTCTTTAATGAGTGAGTGGGAAACTAAAATGCAAGCCATTGTTGAGGAAACTATTGACGAAAATGTGACCAGTCTTGCGGGTGTACCGTCTTGGATGTTGGTTTTACTGAATAACATCTTAGACAACACTGGAAAAGAGAGTCTTTTTGATATTTGGCCAAATCTTGAAGTCTATTTTCACGGCGGTGTGAGCTTTAACCCATACATTGAACAATACCGTTCTATATTGCCTAAAAAATCATTTAAGTATTACGAAATCTACAATGCATCGGAAGGCTTTTTTGCTATTCAAGACCAAAATTATTCTGGAGACTTATTACTCATGCTAGACTATGGAATTTTCTATGAATTTATTCCAATGGATGCTTATGGCACTTCAGAACAAAAGGCAATTCCGCTAAGTAAAGTAGAATTAAACAAAAATTATGCTGTAGTTATAACAACCAACGCTGGGTTATGGCGTTATAAAATTGGAGATACCGTGAGGTTTGTTAGCCTCAATCCTTATAGGATAAAAGTATCTGGACGAACAAAACACCACATTAATGCTTTTGGTGAAGAATTGATTATTGAAAATGCTGAAGATGCACTAAAAAAAGTTTGCAAGCGCACTGGTGCTGAAATTGTAGACTATACCGCTGCTCCAATTTTTATGAAAGGAAAAGAAAAAGGTGCTCATGAATGGTTGATAGAATTTAAAACACCTCCTAATAATTTCAACTACTTTTCTGAATTATTTGATAACGCACTTAAAGCTTTAAACTCTGATTATGAAGCAAAGCGTTATAACAATATGACTTTAAATAAACCTACCATTCATCAAGCTCGACCTAACTTATTTTATGATTGGCTTAAGCAGAATGATAAATTAGGTGGGCAGCACAAAGTACCGAGACTTTCTAATACAAGAGATTATTTAGATGAATTATTAAGCCTTAATGATTAGGGCGATTTATCGTTAAATTCTATCTATCAGATTTTTATAACGAATAAAAATACAACTTAGCGAAAAAGATTTGAGCAGTGATTCTATAAAGCTATTTTCATTGCCTATATCGACCGCTTATATTGATATTAATTAATCCAAAAAATAAAAAACCCAGACGTTTAGCCTGGGTTTTCTTTTTATAAGATTCAATCTTAAGAAACAGCTTTTAGCTTCTTTAATGTTGATTTTGTTAGTTTTTCTTCAGCATAAGCTTTTGTAACATTAAGCTTGGTTTCATCAGAACCGGGTAGATGAAACATAGCATCTGTTAGAATTTCTTCGCAAAGCGAACGTAATCCTCTGGCTCCAAGCTTATACTCAATAGCTTTATCTACGATAAACTCTAAAGCACCATCCGTAATGCTTAAGTTTACATCATCCATTTCAAATAGCTTTTTGTATTGTTTAACGATGGCATTTTTCGGCTCAGTTAAAATAGCACGTAACGTCTTAGCGTCTAATGGATCCATATGTGTCAACACCGGTAAACGTCCAATAATCTCAGGGATTAATCCAAAATCTTTTAAATCTTTTGGAATAATGTATTGAAGAATATTATCGTTATCTACATTATCATCAGAGTTAATAGAGCTATAACCAATAGCTTGCATATTCAAACGCTTTGTAATCACACGCTCAATACCATCAAAAGCACCTCCTGCTATAAATAAGATATGTTCAGTATTTACTTCTATAAATTTTTGGTCTGGATGCTTACGCCCTCCTTTTGGTGGCACGTTAACAACTGTTCCTTCTAATAACTTTAATAAGGCTTGCTGAACACCTTCTCCAGAAACGTCTCTCGTTATAGAAGGGTTATCACTTTTACGTGCGATTTTATCTATCTCATCAATAAAAACAATACCGCGTTCGGCTTTCTCTAAATTGTAATCTGCGGCTTGAAGAAGACGCGTTAAAATACTTTCTACATCCTCTCCTACATAACCTGCCTCTGTTAAAACCGTTGCATCCACGATAGCTAAAGGTACATTAAGCATTCTGGCAACTGTTTTTGCCATCAACGTTTTTCCAGTACCAGTTTGCCCAACCATGATGATGTTACTTTTCTGTATTTCGATATCATCATCGCTTGGCGGTTGTAACAAACGCTTATAGTGGTTGTAAACCGCAACAGACATTACACGCTTGGTATGCTCCTGACCTATTATGTATTCATCTAAAAAAGCCTTAATCTCTTTTGGCTTTTTCAGCATTAATTCCGCACTAAGCTCAGCATTATCACCTTGTTTAGATTCTTCAATTACAATACCATTTGCTTGGGTGATGCAACGATCACATATGTGCGCGTCTAATCCCGCAATAAGCAAATTGGTTTCTGGCTTTTTCCTACCACAAAACGAACATTCTAATTCTTCCTTTGCCATATAACTCTTGTCTAAATTTTAATCAGGGTGTTTTAGTCGTGTTAATACAGATTTACTTTCCGCCTAAAACTTCATCAATCATTCCGTAAGCTAATGCTTCATCAGATTTCATCCAGTAATCACGATCAGAGTCTTTTTCTACCTGCTCATAAGGCTTACCAGAGTGATTTGAAATGATATTATATAATTCCTCTTTTACTTTTATAGTTTCACGAACTGCAATTTCCATATCAGAAACTTGTCCTTGAGTACCACTCATTGGTTGGTGTATCATCACTCTTGAGTGCTTTAATGCAGAACGTTTTCCTTTTTCACCTGCACATAATAATACTGCTGCCATAGATGCTGCTATACCTGTACAAATTGTAGCTACATCTGGTTTTACAAATTGCATAGTATCATAAATACCTAAACCAGCGTACACTGAACCTCCTGGAGAATTGATATAAATTTGGATATCTTTTGAAGCATCAACACTTTGTAAAAATAGTAATTGGGCTTGAATAATATTAGCCACTTGGTCGTTTACCCCAGTACCTAAAAAGATAATACGATCCATCATAAGACGCGAGAATACATCGAAGATGGCTATATTCATCTGGCGCTCCTCAATAATATTTGGCGTTAGATTAGTAGGATACATGCTCTGAATAATCTTACTATAGTAATTACTATTTATTCCTTGATCTTTGGTTGCAAATTTTTCAAATTCTTTTCCGAAATCCATATTTTAAATTCAATTTATTGTTAAAACTAATAAGGCGCAAAATCGTTTGATTTTACGCCTTAAAGATACAATTTATATTACTAAATGATTAACTGTAAAATTCTTTTACAAAATCATCATAAGTTATCTCTTTTACTTTAAGATTCGCTTCAGCTTTGTAAAGTTCTAAAAGCTTTTGACTCATTAATTGCTCTGATAAACGCTTAACCTCATCTTGGTTAGATAAGATACGTGCTGCGATGTCTTCAAGCTCTTTTTCTGTTGGATTCATTTGGCCAAACTGTGCCATCTGTCCTTTAATCATTTGAATAGCGTAGGCTTTTAAATCTTCAAACTGAACTTGAAGGTTATTCTCAGTAATCAATTTCCCTTCAATTAACTGGTAGCGCATGCTTTTTTCAGACTTCTCGTATTCTTCTTTGGCTTGCTCTTCTGTCATCGGATTTTCACCTGCTGTTTGCATCCACTTTTGAAGAAATTCTGCCGGTAAATCAAACTTTGTACTGTCTACTAAATATTCAGTAACATCGTTTAATAATTTTTGGTCACCTTGCTGAGCAAATTGCTTTTCTGAGTCTTCTTTAATTTTTGCTTTAAGCTCAGTTACAGTCTTAACAACGTCTTTACCAAATAACTTATCGAATAATTCTTGGTCTAAGTCTGCTAACTCACGCTCATTGATTTCAGAAACTTCAAAAGTAACCTCTACATTCAAATCATGAGCGTCATCATGAGATATTTTTAAGTATGTCATTAAATCGTGAGCATCTTCGAATAAATTTTTAGTCTTAACTGTAATAACGTCACCAACTTTAGCACCTACAAACTTCTTAAGGTTTGCTTTACCTTTAATTTTGCTAAGTTCAAATGTGGCTACATTCTCTATACCTGTCTCTTCGTTAGTAAACTTACCTGTTACCTCTGAATTTTCTGTTACTTCGTTTTGAGAGACAATTTTACCATATTGCTTACGAATATGCTCAACTTGATTGTCAATCATTTTATCATCAGCAACTATATTGTAATGTGTAATGGCTTTTTTACCTTTTAGCTTTACATCAAATTCTGGTGCTAAACCTAGCTCGAACTCAAAAGAAAATGCGTCTGCATCCCAATCTAAATCATCTTGAGCTTTTGGTAATGGATTACCTAAAACATCAAGCTTTTCTTCAACCAAATACTTACCAAGAGCATCTTGTAATAATTTGTTAACCTCATCTACTAAAACAGCTTTACCATATTGCTTTTTTACCATTCCCATTGGCACGTGACCTTTTCTAAAGCCAGGAATGTTTGCAGATTTACGGTAATCTGATAAGATTTTTTCTACTTTATCGCTGTAATCTTCTTTAGCGATATCTACTTTAACAACTGCGTTTAACGCATCTATGTTTTCTCTTGTAATGTTCATTATAATACAAACTAAAATTGGGCTGCAAAAGTACATATTTTTTTGCAACCCAACAACATGATTCTTCATAGATTTTATTGAACTATAGGTACTTATTTTCTAAGACTTTCCAATCATACATAGTTTTAAATTCTGACAGCAATTTTGGTTTTACATTTAACTTCAAAACATCAACTTTACTTTCTTCATTAGAAATATTTCCTTCTTCAGTAATAAGTTGCAATTTTTTAAAATCGTATTTATCATGTACAAAATTCCCTGTTGAAGCATTTACACTCATACTTTCAGCAGAAAAAATACTCATCATATTATTAGTAAACTGGAAAGTGTAAGATTGAAAATCTCTTGTATAATGGTAAAAGACAGTTAGCAAATCATTTTGGATATTTATAATGGGCGACAAGTGAAGAGTCATCCCACCTTCATCATGACGTGCAATAAAAGTATTGTTTTGTATTACAACCTTGTAAGAATCACCACTCTTAAGAAAAACTACTATTATACGAGCTTTGTTCTTTTTAATCTTACAGCTTGAGCATCTCCTTTCTAAAACTTCGTTTTTAGACTCTAATATTAAAGCTATATCCTCCATTTTATCAGCATTTAAATCTCCCAAAGACTTATCAATTACTATCCAATCAGAATTCGAGAGAACTTGTTTTAAACTTCTATTTATAAAATTTGGATACTCATATTCCTTTTCTTGAGAAAAGGATAAACATCTCATAGACAACAGTATTATTACTAAAACTAGTTTCATCAAAACTCAAGTTTTTTTCTCTTCTTTAAATACAGATTGAAGTATAGACTGTAGGATAGAAAGTAGAATACTAAAAAGTATTGCTGTCCATATACTATTTACAGCAAACCCATCAATGAGCTTATCTGCTAATAAAATGATAAGGGCATTAATAACTAACAAAAACAAACCTAATGTAAGAATGGTGATTGGTAAAGTTAAAATGATTAAAACGGGCTTTACTAAAAGATTTAAAACCGATAGCACAACCGCAACAATTATGGCACCGACGTAACCATTCACTGATACTCCACTTAAAAAATGTGCTAAAACAAAAACGGCGAAGGCATTGATTAGCAAACGCAAAATTAAATTCATAATATTAAGTTTTAAAATAGCTTTCTAAAGTTACGGTTTTTTAAAAACAACTATATCCTGATATTCGTTTCTGTCTTCCGCTTCATTTTGACCTCGCCAAAAACCATCAACTATAGTGACTAGCTCTAAATTAGCATTAGAAATCATGTTGGCGAGCTTGGTTTTATGAATGGCTATATTACCCGAAGTAACATTAGTATTCATTAAACGGTAGCCTTCTTTTTTATGTGGAAAATTAAAATCTTTTTGTGCTGAAATATGTGCTTCATCTGTTTCATCATAAAGAAAAAACGTAGAAAAACATAGACCTCCAGATTTTAATACGCGATAAATTTGATGAAAATAATGCTGAATTTCGTCTATCTGCATGTGCGTAAACAACGATACAGAAAAAACCTTATTAAAAGAGGCATCCTCGTATGGAAACTGAAACTCTGAGGCCTTTAAAGTTGATGTATTATATAAGTCATT
Organism: Winogradskyella jejuensis; assembly: GCF_900129745.1. Taxonomy (GTDB): domain Bacteria; phylum Bacteroidota; class Bacteroidia; order Flavobacteriales; family Flavobacteriaceae; genus Winogradskyella; species Winogradskyella jejuensis. The sequence continues at coordinate 697,605 of NZ_FQWS01000001.1, forward strand.
AAACAAAGGAACATATTTAAAATTAAAGTTTGGAAAATCTTTTCCTAAACCTTTGTTACACCAATCTACACCCTGTTTAACAACATCAAAACCATCATAAGAACCTTCTTGATTGAGATATGATGAAAGTGCTATCGCCGAACGCCCAACGCCACTACCAATATCTAAAACAGAATCATTAGGTTGTAAATCAATATAAATTTTTAAGTGTTGTAAATGCAACTCACCTTGCTTAATATAATATTTTGCATTTGCTGGCGAGCCTGTATAAATATCGCCACGAGACGGTACGTATTTATGCGTTCTCCCTAAAATTCGGTCTCTTAGATCAGAAGGCAAATAGTAAAGTTTACGAATAAAAAAACGTTGATTTGATGACAAACCATACCAGAAATCTCTTAAAAATTGAGGTTTTGTCATTTATTATTCGGTTATAAAATCTACAACTTTTGCATAGAATTCGTTAGGATTTTCTGCATGTAACCAATGTCCTGCATTAGAGACTGTCTCTATCTTAGCATCTGTAAAATGTCGATGAATGATTCCTTCATCAGTTGGCCCAATATATTCAGATTTATCGCCACGGAGAAACAGTGTTGGTTTTGTGAAGGTAGCATGAGATGAAAGTGCTTCTCCCACTTCAGACACATTATCCTTCAAAACGGGGAGATTTATTCGTAAGCCTAACTGTCCTTTTTCTACCCAATATAAATTTTTAAGAAGAAACATTCTTGTCCCAGCTTCGCTGACGTAATTAGCTAATGATTTATCCGCTTGACCTCGAGACTTGATTTCTGAAAAATCTAATTGAGATAAGCCTTCTAGAATGGCATCATGATGCACAGGATAGTATCTTGGTGAAATATCTGCTACAATCAGTTTTTTAACTAAATCTGGAAATTTAGTAGCAAAAGTCATTGCTGTTTTACCTCCCATAGAGTGTCCCAAAAGTATTAGCTCTTTCAAATTATGTTCTTCACAATAGGCTTTTAAGTCTTCCGCCATGATATCGTAATCAAACTCATTTGAATGAAAACTGCGTCCGTGATTGCGTTGGTCGACCAAGTGCATTTCATAACCCAGTTCAGAAAACTGACGCGCCAGAGTTTTCCAATTATCTCCCATGCCTAAAAAGCCATGAAGAATGACAAAAGGGTTTCCTTCTCCAAAGATATTGCTGTGTAAAATCATGATAATCGGTGTAAATACATTTGTATAACATTCTCGATACCTAGATACAAACTTTCTGAAATTAGGGCGTGGCCAATTGACACCTCTAAAAGACCTTCAATATTTTCTTTAAAAAACTTAATGTTATCTAGAGATAAATCGTGCCCTGCATTAACACCTAAACCTAATTGATTAGAAAGTTTGGCACAGTCAGCGTATGGCTTTATAGCATCTTCATTACCCAAAGCGTATTGGTGTGCAAAAGCTTCAGTATATAATTCTATGCGGTCCGTTCCTGTTTCTTTTGCACCTTCAATTTGTTTAAGGTTAGGGTCAACAAATATTGAAGTTCTTATCTTATTTCGTTTAAATTCCGAAATAACTTCAACCAAAAAATCTTTGTGCTTAATTGTGTCCCAACCAGCATTTGAGGTTATGGCATCAATGCTATCTGGTACCAAAGTGACTTGTGTTGGCTTGGTTTCTAATACTAAATCTATGAATTTTGGGATAGGATTGCCTTCAATATTATATTCGGTATGCACCACGTTTACCAAATCTCTAGCATCTTGATAACGAATATGGCGTTCGTCAGGACGCGGGTGAATAGTTACGCCCTCGGCTCCAAAACGCTGAACGTCCTCAGCAAACTTAACCACGTTTGGCACATCACCGCCTCTACTATTTCTTAGCGTTGCAATTTTATTGATATTAACACTGAGTTTTGTCATTTCTTACTGATTTTAAAGACAAAAATACAAAGTAGAACACGCAAATACTGGTTATTTTTAATTAATTTGCACAATCTTAGAGAATTGATTTATGCAGTTACAAGATTACATTATTAACGACATAAAACCTTTGAATATTAACGATTCGATTGGTGATTTACAGTTGCTTTTTAATCAATTGACGTATTCTCATATACCCATTGAAAAAGATGGTATTTATCTAGGTTGCATCCCAGAAACAGATGCTCATTGTTTTGAAGCTAAAAAATTAATCGCTGACTGTAGTTATACTGCTGAAGGATTTTTTGTTCGTACAACGACAAACTGGCTTGATGTCCTTGAGGCTTTTGCCCAAAACAATAGCAATATTATGCCTGTCCTAAGTCCTGAAAACAAATACTTAGGCTACTATGAGCTTAATGATATTATTCATCTGTTTAACGAAACACCATTTTTCTCGGAGCCAGGAGGCATATTAATTGTTGAAAAAGGAATTCAGGATTACTCGTTTAGCGAAATTAGCCAGATTGTTGAGTCTAATAATGCGAAATTACTTGGCGCTTTTATTTCTAAAATTGAAAATGATTTAGCTCAAATCACTCTAAAGATTGGCAATACTAGCCTTAACGATGTCACCCAAACATTTAGACGCTACAGCTACAACATTATCGCAGGACATGAAGACGACAGTTACCTAAAAAGTTTAAAAGACCGCTCAAAATATCTCGACAGGTACTTAAATATGTAGATTATGAAAGTTGCCATCTATGGTCAGAATTATGCAAACGAAAACAATCAAGTAGCTTTTGAAACCCTTCTTGATGAGCTAAAAGCACATGAAGTTGAGATTTATGTTGAAGCACAATTTTTAAAACTTCAGAAAGAAGTCTTACACAACGATTGGTCGTTTGGTATTTTCACATCGCTAGACAATTCTTACGATTTATTAATCAGTATTGGCGGTGATGGTACCATACTAAGAGCTATAACTTATGTTAAAGATTTAGATATAAATATTGTTGGGATTAATACAGGACGTCTTGGTTTTTTAGCAACTATTCAAACTAACGAAATTAAAGACGCTCTCGCAGAAATTCTTAAAGGTGACTATAAAATATCTGAACGCTCTTTACTTTCAGTAGACATAGACCCAGAAAACAAAGATGTAAAGACCACCAATTTCGCACTCAACGAAATTACTATTAGTCGTAAAAATACGACTTCGATGATTACTGTAGAAACTCATTTAGACGACGAATATCTAACCTCATATTGGGCAGATGGCCTTATCCTTGCTACACCAACAGGTTCTACAGGATATTCTCTGAGCTGTGGTGGACCCGTTATCTCACCTGAAGCTAGCAGTTTTGTATTAACCCCAATTGCTCCTCACAACCTCAATGCTAGACCATTAGTCATTACCGATAAAACTGATGTAAAATTAAAAGTAAGTGGAAGGGAAAATCAATTTTTACTGTCTTTAGATTCTAGAATCATTACACTACCTAATACAGCTACTGTGAGAATCAAAAAAGCTGATTTTAAAATAAAAATGGTAGAACTAAACAGTGAAAGCTTTTTAGATACCTTGAGAAAAAAAATGCTTTGGGGGGAAGATAGACGTAACTAGGCAATAATTCAGCGTAAATACTGTTTTCTGTAAGACAATTTATATCAAATTGTTATAGAGTAATCTTAATTGTTATATTTGCAAACTTTTAAAAATTTATGAGGTATTTACTGGTATTTTTATTAGCTCTTCTAGTTAGTCAAACATCACACGCTCAAATCTATGAGTTTGGTATTTTTGCCGGTGGAAGTAATTTCATTGGCGATGTTGGTTCTACAAACTATATCTCTCCAAATCAAGTAGCTTTTGGTGGTATCGTAAAATGGAATAGAAGCCCTAGACATGCATACAGAGCTTCAATTATTTTTACAAATTTAGAAGCGGTAGATAGTAAATCTGATGACCCAAGACGTAGACAACGAAATTATGGCTTTAGAAACGGACTTTTTGAAGCATCTCTAGGTATGGAGTTCACGTTTTTCGATTTTAACCTTCATGATGTATCACTAAAAGGCACTCCATATTTATACACCGGAATATCTGTAGCCAGGCACGAGAATTTTTTCTTTGATAATAATGGTAGACTCACTTCAGAAAATACAAATAGCTGGGCTTACGGTATTCCCATGACTTTGGGCTATAAAGTATCTATCAGTCCTCATTTTATTTTAGGTGCCGAAATTGGTGCTAGATACACCTTCTCAGACGAGTTAGATGGCAGTGTGCCAGATGCAGACTTTAGAGAACAGTTTAGTTTCGGAAATACAAATAGTAATGATTGGTATGTGTTTTCTGGATTTACATTAACTTACACTTTTGGGCAAAAGCCCTGTTATTGTGACTTTTAAAATGAGCCTGAGAGACCAATTAGATACCAACAAACTTCCAAACCATATTGCTATAATCATGGATGGTAACGGTCGTTGGGCTAAACAAAAAGGTCTTATTAGGGTTCTAGGACATGAAAGCGGCACTAAATCTGTTAGAGAAACAGTAGAAGCTTGTGCAGAAATTGGGATTAAGCATTTAACGCTTTATGCATTTTCTACAGAAAACTGGAATAGACCAAAACTTGAAGTACAAACTTTGATGAAACTCTTGGTAAAGTCCTTAAAAAAGGAGATAAAAACACTTCAAGACAACGAAATAAAGCTAACAGCCATTGGATGCCTAAAAGATTTACCTGAAAAGGCCTTTAATGAGCTGCAATATGTTAAAGAAAAAACAAAAAATAATGAAAGAATGACATTAACTTTGGCTTTAAGCTACGGTTCTCGTGAAGAACTTGTTAATGTTGTTAAAGAATTATCACTTAAAGTTAAAAATAATATAATTTCAGCTGAAACTATTGACGAATCAATTATTAATAAGCATCTTTACACGCAAAATTTGCCAGATGTAGATTTGCTAATTCGCACTAGTGGAGAACAACGAATTAGCAATTTTTTGTTATGGCAAATTGCGTACGCAGAATTATATTTTACAGATATTTTTTGGCCAGATTTTAAGAAAGAACATCTTGTCGAAGCCATAAGAGAATATCAAAATAGAGAACGAAGATTTGGAAAAACAAGCGAACAGCTTACTTAAAAGCATAAACTCAAAAGCATTGAAGAAATTTTACGCTTTATTATTATTTATTTTAGTTGCCATCCCTCACAACACCTTCGCTCAGGGTGGCGATAAGTACACCATTAACGAAATTACGGTTACAGGAAACACGGCTTTTAATGCAAGTACAATAATCACGTATTCTAGACTTAAGAAAGGGCAAGAAGTTTCTATTGGAGGAGATAAGATTGCAGAAGCTGTTAAGAAACTTTGGAATTCTAATTTATTTAATGATGTTAAGATTTACTTCATAAATATTACTGAAGACAACAAAGTTGATATAGAAATTAATTTATCTGATTTACCAGAATTAAACGAAGTTAGAATTGAAGGTGTAAAAAAAGGTAAGAAAGAAGAAATCATTGACGAAAATAACCTAAAACCTAGAGTCAAGGTTACAGAGAATCTAATTACTACAACCAGAAACTACCTTACAAATAAATACAAGAAAAAGGGATTTCTTAATGCTAAAGTTAATGTAGTAACTTCTGAAGTTACAAATGACTCTATTGAGAAGACAAGAGTAAATATGCTTGTAAACATTAATAAGGGTAATAAAGTAAAGATTAAGTCAATTACGTTTAATGGCAATGACAAACTTTCTGATGGAAAGTTGAGGAAAGCCATGAAAAATACCAAGAAGAAAAACCCAATTCGTTTGTTGAAACGTTCTAAATATGTTGAGGAAGATTACAAGGAAGACTTGGTAAGTTTAGTAGACAAATACAAAGAGAATGGCTATAGAGATGCTCGAGTTTTGAGAGATTCTATAATTTACAATGACGATAAAACAATCAGCTTAGTTATTGATGTAGAAGAAGGTGAAAAGTACACTTTTGGAAAAATAGATTTCGTTGGAAATACTGTATATACTGATGAGTTTTTATCTCAAATACTTCGTATTGAAGAAGGTGATACATACAATGGTGTAGAATTAAAAAAACGTATTGCTGACGAAGAAAAACCAGATGGTATAGATATTACAAACATATATCAGAACACTGGATACATGTTTTCTACTATCAATCCTGTAGAAGTAAGTGCAGATGGAAACGTTATTGATTTAGAAATAAGAATAACTGAAGGTAAGCCGGCATACTTCAATAGCGTAACTGTAAAAGGAAACGACATTACAAACGATCATGTTATCTACAGAGAAATTCGTACGCGTCCAGGAGAATTATACAGTAGAGCAAATATTATTCGTACGATTAGAGAACTTGGTCAATTAGGTTTCTTTAATGCGCAAGCTATTGTTCCAGACATTAAAAATCCTAATCCAGTAGATGGTACTCTAGATATTGAATATACTGTTGAAGAACAAGGTTCTAGCCAAATAGAATTACAAGGTGGCTACGGCGGTGGTGGCTTTATTGGTACTTTAGGATTATCTTTCAATAATTTCTCTTTAAGAAACATTCTTAATGGCGAAGCTTACAAACCAGTACCAAGAGGTGATGGACAGAGTTTAGCGCTTAGACTTCAAGCAAGTCAGTTTTTCCAAACCTACAGCTTTTCATTTAGTGAGCCTTGGTTAAATGGTAGAAAACCATTTCAATTGTCCACTTCAATATCTCACTCTAGACAATTCTTGTTCGACCCTCAAACAAGACGAGCAGATAGAAGTAGACGATTTAATATTACAGGGATAACATTTGGTATTTCTACAAGATTAAAAGAGCCTGATGACTATTTCTTATTTTCTCAAGCATTGAGTTACCAACATTACGATTTACAAAACTATAATACTGGGTTATTTACATTTGGTGATGGTTCGTCAAACAACTTATCTTATACAATAGGATTGACTCGTAACAATACTTACAACGATCCTATCTATCCAACTGGTGGTTCTAATTTCGCTGTTTCTGCTAAGTTGTCTCTACCATACTCCCTATTCAATGGTGTTGATTATAAAGCTTTAAAAGAAGAACGTGACGGTTTAGATCCTGTTGCAGACATTGATCGTATTGGACAAATTGACCAAGAACGCTTTAAGTGGTTAGAGTTTTACAAGGTTAAATTTAAGGCAGACTGGTACGCAGAAGTTGCAAAAAAACTTGTGTTAAGACCAAGTGTAGAGTTTGGTTTCTTAGGAGCGTATAATAACGATAGAGGTGTTATTCCTTTTGAGCGTTTCTTCCTTGGTGGAGATGGACTTGGTAACTTTGCCCTTGACGGTAGAGAAGTTATTCAGTTAAGAGGTTACCCAAACCAATCTTTATCTTCACAAGATGGTGGATCTATCTATAATAAATTTTCATTAGAGCTAAGATATCCTATAACCTTAGGACAAGGTGCTAAAATATATGCGTTATCGTTCTTAGAAGGTGGTGCTTCGGTCAATAGCTTTAGAGATTTTAACCCATTTGACTTACAACGTTCTGCAGGAGTTGGTGTAAGGATTTTTATGCCAGCCTTTGGATTATTAGGTATTGATTTTGGTCATGGTTTCGACCCACTTCCTGGTCTGTCTCAGAAAAATGGGTGGGAAACTCACTTTATTATTGGACAACAATTTTAAGTTTGGCACGATATTTTCTAACTGCTTAATAACATTTCATACTGGTGTTAAAATTTTTAAGAATATATTTCGTTTATTTGAAGTATTACTACCATTATTTAACTATGGAAGTACACAAAACGACGGAATTGAATAAATTAAAATATAAACCCATGAAATTTAAAGTTCTTTACATATTGGCTATCGTTGGTTTTATGAGCCTTAATGCTCAAACGGTACGAGGTGCAAGAATTGGATATATAGATACAGAGTACATTCTTGAGAATGTTCCAGATTATCAAGAAGCGAATGCGCAATTAGAGTCTAAGCTTACCAAATGGAAATCTGAAATTGAAAAGAAACTTGCAGATATAGAAACAAAGAAAAAAGCTTTAGAGAACGAGAAAGTACTTCTAACAAAAGAACTTTATGAAGAGCGATTAGAAGACATTTCTTTTGAAGAAGCTGAGATTCTAGATTATCAGCAAAAGCGTTTTGGTCCACGTGGTGATATGGTAATTCAACGTACACAGTTAATGCAGCCCGTTCAAGACCAAATTTGGGCAGCAGTAAAAGAAATTGCTGAAAACAAAAAATACGATTTTGTATTTGATAAGAATGCGGATTTTTTAATGCTATACTCGGCAGAACGTTTTGATATTAGTGAGCAAGTATTAAGAATAATCACTAGAGCATCCTCTAGAGAACAAGCAAAAACTAAGAAAGAGCGCAAAGCTCTCGAAAAAGAAGAAGCTATCCCAGAGGTTAATAGTACTAAAGATGAAAGAGCAAAAGCATTAGAAGAACGTAAAGCGCAACGTACAGCAGAATTAGAACAAAAGCGTTTAGACCGCGAGAAGGCATTAGAAGAAAGACGTCAAAAACAAAAAGAAGCGAGAGAAGCTAAAAAGAAAGAAGCAGAAGCAAGACGTAAAAAAGCTGCTGAAGCGAGAGAAAAGAGAGCAAATCCAGATAAAGCTGAAGCTGAGAAAACGTCTGATACCACGGCTAGTAAAATGGCTTCATCGACACTAGAAAAAGGTAAAGCTGCTGTAAAGTCTGACTCAACAAAAACAAAAACGCCAAAAGAGCTTCAAGAAGAAAAAAGACAAAAAGCTTTAAAAGAAAGAGAAGCTAGAAAAAAAGCGTTAGAAGAACGTAAAAAGAAAATATTAGAAGAACGTAAAAAAGCTAGAGAAGAGCGCTTAAAACAATTGAGAAAAAACGATTCTATTCGTAAAGCAAAAGCGAAAGAAAAGGAAGATAATTAATATACAATAAGTAAAAACACGTAAACAATAAATTAAAAATGAGAAGATTGAAAACATTACTATTAGCAATAACACTTTTTGTTGGTGGTATAAGTATGGCAAATGCACAAGCTAAAGTTGCACATGTTAACACACAGGAAATCCTAAAAACTTTTCCGGAGTATTTAGCTGCTCAGGAACAAGCAAAGAAGATTGGTGAAAGCATGAGAGCTACTGACGAGAAGCAGTTTAACGATATGGTAAAAACCTTAGAAGAAACTGCAGCTAGATACCAAAAAGAAGCTCCTACACAAACAGACCAAAAGAACGACGAACGTATAAAAGAAGTTGAAAAAATGCGTAATAGTATTGCTGAATTCCAACAGACATCTCAATACAATAGAGAAAAAGCGCAGTTTGAAAAAATGGCTCCTAGTCAGAAGAAAGTAATGGAAGCTATTAATAAAGTAGCTAACACTTTAGGTTATGAGTATGTGCTAGACAGAGCTGCATTAGTTGTAGCAAACGGTAAAGACATTACTGCTGAAGTTAAAAAAGAATTAGGTTACTAATCTTTGTTTTAATAAAATATAATTTAAAAGCCGCTTATTAAAAGCGGCTTTTTATTTTTGTAACTATGAGTAATCGACCCATTGGTATTTTTGATTCTGGTATTGGAGGCACATCCATTTTTAAAGAAATTCATGAGCTTTTACCTTATGAAGACATTATATACCTAGCTGATAGTGCTAATGCACCTTACGGTAATAAATCTGAAGAAGAGATATTAAAACTCAGTATTAAGAACACTGAATTACTCATAAACAAAGACTGTAAATTGATTGTTGTTGCTTGTAATACTGCAACAACAAATGCAATAAATTACCTTCGTAAAAACTATGATATTCCTTTTATTGGTATAGAACCCGCTATAAAGCCAGCTTCTCTAAATAGTATATCTAAATCTATTGGCATATTAGCTACAAAAGGTACACTAAGTAGTGCATTGTTTCATAAAACATCAGATTTGTATGCCAAAGACGTTACTATTATTGAGCGTATTGGAGAAGGTTTAGTTCCTCTAATTGAAGCCGGCAAGCTAAACTCTGATGAGACAAGAGAACTTTTAAAAGAATTTATCACACCAATGATAAAAGCCAATATCGATTATTTGGTATTAGGTTGTACCCACTATCCTTATCTTATACCACAATTAAAAGAGCTTTTGCCTGAACATGTAAAAATCATAGATTCTGGTCTTGCTGTAGCAAGACAGACTCAAGCCATATTAAAAGAGAAACAACTCTTAAATATTGGTAATAATCCGCCTGAAATATGTTTTTTCACAAATGGCAATACAGAAGTACTAAATACGATTATTAACCACCAATTTTCTGTAAGATATCTTAACTTTTAGTAAAGAAGAAATTGAACTTTATATTTTAATACTAACCCCATAATCCAAGCACGCTTTTTGCATTTCAAAAAAACTTGAAATTATTCCTTAAACCAACTGGAATACTTCACATAATTATTGGCTATTCTGTCAATTTCTCCTGACACGAGTTCTTGGCTAACCACTTTCACCTTTTTTGCGGGGACTCCAGCATAAACACTACCAGATTCAACTATGGTATTTTTAGTAACCACAGCACCAGCAGCAACGATACTATTGCTTTCAATAATACAATCGTCCATAACAATGCTTCCCATACCAATAAGCACATTGTCTTTAATAGTACAACCATGAACAATGGCATTATGCCCAATTGATACATTGTTACCTATAGTTGTTGGAGATTTTTGGTATGTGGCATGGATAACAGCGCCATCTTGTACATTGACTTTATTCCCCATTTTTATAAAATGCACATCACCTCGTATAACAGTATTGAACCAAACGCTACACTGCTTACCCATTGATACTTCGCCTACAATAGTTGCATTTTCTGCAACATAGCAATCTTCGGGGATTTCAGGATGTTTACCGTTAACTGATTTTATAATTGGCATGATATAATATATTATTTAAAATAAGATAGTAATTCCGCTTTTTTAGAAGCTGATACCATAATCTCTTTTCCGTTACTCAAGACTATACTCCCGCCTTTACCCTTAAGATACTTTACAATCTCATCTACATTAACTAAATAGCTTTTATGCACTCGAGCAAAATTTGCTTCTCCTAAAGCTTCTTCAATATATTTTAGGGTCTTACTCACTAATTTTTTTTTATTGTCTTTAAGGTATATCTCTGTATAGTTATCGTCGGCCTTGCAATACAAAATATTATTTGTTTCTAAAACTTCAAAACCGTTCTGCTGAGGAATAGTAATCTTACCTTCTACGCTATTGGTCTTTGCTACTAATACTTGGTCTTGCAGAGCGTCTTCTTTTGCATGTATTTCGGTAACATAATCAACAGCTTTAATAAGCTCATCTATGGATATAGGTTTCATTAAGTAATAAGCTGCATGTGCATTGAGTGCATCTATAGCATAATGATTGTATGCCGTTACAAATATGGTTTGAAAATCTATATCACCAACTTTATCTAGCAAATCAAAAGCATTGCCGTAGGGCATTTCTACATCTAGAAATACCACGTCTAAATTGTTATTACGAATTAGAACTAACGCTTCATTCACGTTCTCTGCTTCACCCAAAACGGTAATGTTAGGACAGTACTTAGCTAAGTAGTTTTTTAGAATATCTCTACTTGTCTTTTCGTCTTCGACGATTATGGCGTTTAACTTCATTGATTTACTTTTTAATCTTTCTTCAAGGTCACTTCTACTTTTGTACCTGCATCTTCAGTATTCTGATAATCATCAATAGTAACACCGATTTTATCTTTATACATGTCATTAAGTATTTGTATACGCTTCTTAATGTTACTTAACCCTTTAGAATTGTGCTTCTTCTGATTTTCGGTTTTTAAAGACTTAGAGCGTTCTCTACCAATCCCGTCGTCTATAATTGCTATGGTAATTTCATCTTCAGATTTTGGTTTTATTTCAATCTTTAAAATTCCTTTTTCAGCCTTGTAACGCAGTCCATGCCATACTGCGTTTTCTATGTAAGGCTGCAACAACATCGGCGGGATTTCGTACGCTTCAACATCTATACTTTTATCGATATCAATCACATATTCAAACTTATCCTTAAACCTGAAATGCTCTAGCTTAGTGTATAATTCCAAAAGTTCTATTTCCTTTTCAAGCGGAATAAAATCTTCTTCACTATTCTCTAATACCGCACGCATTAAAAATGAAAAGTCTGATAGGTATTTATTTGCTGTACGCTCATCATTTGAAGCAATAAAACTATTAACTGAGTTTAGCGCATTGAAAATAAAATGCGGATTCATCTGACTTCTCAGAGACTTTAGAGCCAATAAATTATTTGCCAAACGTTGTTGTTTTATATACTTATATGTAAAATAGGCAGCAATAAGAAATAAAGCTAATCCACCAATTAATGAGTAAATAATAATCTGCTGGCTTTTGTTGCGCTCTTCTGTAAGTTCGTAACGACTTCTACTTAATGCCCTATCGTTTTCTAAACTGGTAATTCTATTTTGACTCTCTCTAATATTACGTGATGTTCTGGTAGCTTGAGATATTTCTTGCTGTTTTTTTAGATATAATTCATCTACAGAGGCCATAAAGGCTTCGAACTCAGTTTTTGCTTTATCATACTCTCCTAAACTCTCAAACACATCTACTTTACGCCTTTGAGCATCTTTTTTTACTTCTAAATCACCTCTTTTATCTGCTTCTAAAATACTCTCATCTAAATACGGAATGGCTTCATCAAGCTTATTTTGAAGTATAAGGGCATTACCTATTTTATAGTTTTGCTTCTGCGGTGTTAACGGACTTTCATTAGAAATTATAGAGTCTGTTTCAATGGTTTTAACATCTTCTACGACTTGTTTTCTCAATGAAATTTCGTCATCATAATTTTTGTTTTCATTATTAAACTCTGCTACAGTAACCTTCTCTTCTATAGCTCTTTTTTCGCCTTCACGTTTTGCCAAACGCATAGAATTATTGAAAAACTTCTTAGCTTCTACAGGATTTCCTTTAATATTATATGCCTGAGCTATTTTAGAATTTAAGTCTGTAACTTTTGGCTGAATATTATTGTTATCTGCAACTTTAAGCCCTTTTTTATAAGTCGTTATTGCAACTGAGCTATTGTTTGCTTTAAGATGGGCATCTCCTAGTCCTTCATAGAATTCGGTTTGTTGATAATTAGACAGCGTTGTTACATCTATTTCATTGTAAGTCTTAATCCCTAAACTTGCGTTATTATTTGCCACATAGGCTTTAGCAAGCTTAAGCTTAGTCTTTCCGTCATCGACATTTTGCAAAGCAATTTTGTAATTAGCAATCGCTAAGTCATATTGCCTCAAATACATATACAGGTTTCCTAGCGTAACATAGGCTTCTGCATTTTGAGCTTGTGATAAGCTTTTATCTAATGCATCTGCAATAAATTGAACACTACGTTCCGCATCAATTTTTAAATAGGTGTCTGCAGAGTCTATAAGCTGATTAAAGGTTTGAATATCTCTTTTTCTAAGTTCCTTAGAACTTGGTCTTGGGTCTTGTGGTTCAACCTCTATAAGAATTCGGTCATTGCCCTTAATGGTGTAAAACCTTGTTTGAAAATCTTTGTGACTCACCATTAACTGATCACCTATTTTTACTCTTATCTTAAAATTTCCATCATATCCTGTGGTTGAATAAGACCCTCCATTGACTTGAATAGCGACTTCAGAAATAGGCTTATAGGAATACTTCTCACGTACAGAACCTCTTACAGTGAAGTAAGTATCTTGATTATCCAAAGTACCAACCTGGCCTACAACTTCGAAAAACGATAGACTAAATATCAAGTAAAGAAAAAAAGTTTTGAACTGTATATCCACGTATTAAATCCTAATTTTCAATAAACTTACATTCTTTAATTGAGTTTAAAAAATGAAGAAACCAAGATTAAGAGCTATTAGCATATAAAATAGTAGACTTTACTAGTTGAAGACATGGTTTCACTCATTCAAAACAGAAACACAGACATTATTGTTTTTTTATTAAAAAAGCCTCAACTTTAGAAGTGAGGCTTGTACTATTAGTTAATTGCAGGACAATTACATTCATATTTTTCTCGTCTACAATTAAAGTTGTAGCCTAAAGTAATTTGATGAAATCCTCCAGTATTGAAGTTTATTGTATTTGCTTGATATGAGTACGTGTAAGCGAAAGTAAACTGATTGTAATCTACACCTATAAAAGGTGTAAAGTATTGTAGCTTTTGGCTACTTACTGTATTTCCTTCTAAAAACTGAGCACCATCAAGACTACGTCTGTAAGATAAGCCTCCCCAAACTTTTCCAAAATCTACCTCGCGGTAAGCTTTGATATTTACATCTATAGAGGACTCCTGTGTAGCATCTCTATACATATACATTAAAGACGGTTCGAAACTCCAATCACTTCCATATTTCTGAAAAACGTTTCCTACTGATAGTAGATATGTTCTTAAGTTATTAAACTGAAATCCTTGCTCATTAAAATTGATTCCATCATTATTCAAAATATTTTTAGCTGTAACATGTGCATAAAAATCTAAGAAATGGTAAGACATTCCTACATCTATATTAAAGTTTGTAGCACTTTGCTCTATACCAGCAATAAGTTGGTCAAAATCTCCTGGCGCTAAGAAACTCGTTTCATCTAACTTATATTGAATAAAACCTGCACTTAAACCGAAAGAAATCATATTTAAATCAACTTCGTTACGAGATAATAACAAATGGTGTGCGTATGTAATATAAGCGCCTGTATTAGAATGGAAACCATTCTCATCATTATAGACAATAGCACCTATAGCTGAGGGACCATCACCTATTCTGCTGTGAGCGCTTAAAGTTTGTAAGCTAGGTGCATCATCTACACCAAACCATTGCTGTCTTGCAGTTAATCTTACTTTGGCACAATTAGCCACACCCGCCATTGAAGGATGTATTAGATAATAGTTGTCTGTAAGGTAATCTGAGTAAACAGGCATCCCTTCTTGGGAAAATCCTAATAAAGATAACATTCCTATTAAGGCAACTAAATATGTTTTTTGTAATCTCATAAGTTTATCGTTTCAATGTAAAATGGGCTCGTTGCTGTTTTAATTCATTTGTTAATGGCTCAACATACTCTACTGTAAACCAATAGTCGTCTGTTGGCATTTTATTGCCTTGATAGGTGCCATCCCATCCTGGGCTTGTAGGACTTAACTGTTTCATCAGTTTTCCGTAACGGTCAAATATATAAATTTTTGCACTAGGTTGTGTGTCTATTCCTACGATGTTCCATGTATCATTACTGCCATCTCCATTTGGTGTGAAAAATAATGGATAATCTATGACTAAAACCGTATCAGAACCTATACCACAGCCATTAATATCTCTAGCATATACAGTATGATTCCCTGGAGCCACATTTTCGAACGTCCCATTGTCTTGCCATGGCCCGAGGTCTAGACTATATTCAAAATCTCCTACATTGGTTGTTGTAGCTTCAATGGTATGATTTCCTGCAAAGGCTTGTGATGTTACCTCAGCCACTACAACTGGCAATTCGCTTTCAAGTACAATAGCTTCATCCATGTTAGTACAACGCGTTAATGTAGAAGTTGTTATATCCGTAACTAATACACTATATGTTCCGCCCTGAGTTGGGATGAGGGTTGAGCCGGTTTCAGTAGGTAAAACCGCACCATCAAGACTCCACTCAAAACTATAATCAGTAGCAGATAAACCTGTATCTAAAACTGGAGGAACTGGCACAACTTCAGAACCGTTTGTAGTTATACACAAGATATATAATTCATCTAAATCAAATTCTGGGAGTGGATTAACTCTCAGCGGTATAGGTTGAACCTCAAAACATAGGTCTGGTGATATATTGTTACTCACTCTTACCCAAATGGTCTGTGGATTAGTTAAGTTTTCGTATAAGAATGGTAGAGGCGATTGATTATCACGTGCGTCCTCTTCTGAAAAATGATAAGTAATTGTATAATCCGCAGGGTCTTGACCATCTAGTATTTCATCTTGTAAAAGGGCTAAATTAAACTGAGCCACACCATCATTCTCAATATTATCGTCACAAAGCTCAAAATCTAAAGGCTCTCCATCTGGATTAGCCTGAGCACCTTCAAAAACATCTAAAAAGAACGAGCCTGTACTATTAGAACACCCTGTAGTGGTATTTGTTATTGCAAAGAAAATCTCTTGAGGGTCTACTGTATTGGTAAATAAATCTGGCTGCGGATTGGCTAAATTATCTGCATCTAATTGGTTTATGTGAAACGTTACATTAAACATAGCTGGGTCTTGCCCGTTTAAAATTTCATCTCGTTTGTCTCCTAAATTAAAGTCAAAGATAAAGTCTGTATTCACCTCGCACTCTTCTAAAGGTGTGACTGCTATTACTTCTGGTAACGGATTTACAGTAATATCAAAATCTACAATAGCAAAACAACCTGTAACTGTATCTACAACCCTTATATAAATAGTTTCGTTTGTATTAACATTATTATAAGCTGCTGGCGTTGTTATTTCATTGGCTAATACGTTATTAAGCGCATCGTTATAATCTGTAAAGTATGTTGCTGAAAGATTGGGTTGACCATCAAAAATAAAGGCTTCATTTTGTGTTAAATCAAACTCTTCAGAAAGGTCTCCGATGGTTACATCGTCACAGAGTACCATGTCAACTGATTCTGTATCTGTCCTAGGCGTTGGATTAGTAGTTCTCAATTCAAAATCACCAATAAATTGACATTCCTCATTTGCATCATTTTCTACCCTGTAGAAAATAGTTTGTGTAAATGGAAATGCAGTGTTAATATGATTTGAAGGGTCTGGAATAGCATTTAGCTCACCCAAAGCGTCAGTAACTGACTCGTAATATGTAACATTAACGTTTTGACCTACCGGGAATAATGCTTCGATTAAGCCTGTTGCCGAACTAAAATCGAATACGGTGATTCCATCAGTAATATTATCATCAACACGTGTATCATCACATTCTTCAAAAGGTGGAATTACAAATCCAGGTGGTGTTTGGCTAGTATCTACATATAAATTGAGCTGTGCTATTCTAAAACAGCTTGTATTATTCTCTACACGAACATATAAAATATCTGGAGCTGCTGAAGCATCTGTATTTGGATAAGCCAACTCATTAGTTATAGGATTTATCTGGTTTTCCGCATCTGTCATAGATATATAATAGGTAAAAGTCTCGGCAGCAAAGTTGCTAGAAATTTCATCATTTGCCTCTGTAAGGTTAAAGAATGATAAACCATCTGCAGTATTATCATCACATTGTCTTATGTCTACACTTGCAGTTATTACAGGTAGCGCATCAACTTGCAATGTAACTTCTGAAGTCGCAAAGCAGTCGATATTACTATTGTTTTGCACTCTTGCATAGATAACCTGTGAATTTGCCGTCGTATTTGTGTACAGGTTTGGTAATGGATTTAGGCCCATCATAGCATCTGTATCACTAATATGATAGCTAACTGAAAATTGTGTTGGGTCTTGTATTCCTAACACCTCTAAATCTCGTGTAGATAAGTTAAACTCAACTCTACCATTGGTATCATCGCCATCATCAGCACTATCACAAAGGGGATATATTACATTCTCTGCAGTAACCGAAGTAAACACCTCTAGTTCAAACATATCAGTAACAACACATTGCTCTGTAGTAATATCATCAATACGAATATAAATCATCTCACCATCTGTACCATTGTAGTTCGTAAGGTTGGATATAGGATTAGCTCCCGTATCTGCATCTGCTTGAGAGTTATGATAGGTAATGGCAAACTCCGCATCACTCTGTGAACCAAATACAATTGGTGTGTTTTGCGCTAAATTAAATACATCGACGCCAGATGTACTACAGCCCGCTAAGTCTATAGCAGGCGAAACTATTCTTGGACTATTTCTAAACTCTACCAAGATAGAGTCTGAAGTAGAACAACCTGGGGCAAACTCCACATCTACACTGTAAGTCCCAGCTTCTGTAACTGTAAGCGTTGGCCCATCTCCTGCACCAGCGATTGGCATCCCATTAAAATACCAAGTATGTGTAGCGTCTGGTGCTTGGGTATCTAAGGTCACGTCTTCTAAAACACCACAGGGTGCAGTACCCGCTGCTAAAGTGATATCATCTCCTAAATCACCACCAAGATTAAAACTACCTGCTTCTATAAATATGGCTGAATCAAATGTTGCATCCGCAGCACCTAAAAATCCATCTGCCACTACTAATTTTATTTCGTATGTAACGTTAGGTATAACTGTTGCGGTCGCAGTTAAGACTTCTGTTCTTCCAAAATAGTTTGTTGCACCTAAATTTTCTCCAGCAAAAAACATAGGATTCATTGAGCAAGAAGGTTCGTTAGTTATATTGGTAACAGATACTGGCGTAATTCCGTCGGGTAAAACCGCCAGGTTTTGATATGGAGCTCCACTACCTACAACGCGAAGTAAGAAAGCAAAAACATCAGAATACTGGCATTCAAAGTTACCAATATATTCTTCTGACGCCATAACATACCTAAAACTGATATTATCTGTGGTTGGAGTAAAATCAAATTTTATAAAATTAGCATCAACATTATTTGGTAGACCTAAATTTGTAATATCTATATCACTACCAAAACCATTGTCTTGACTTGGATCCGCTCCAGGGCCTGGTGGAATAAATGTATTTCCTCCTCCGAATGCGTTACCATTAGTAATTACAATACCTTCGTCGAAAGGAAAATCAGTTCCGCCTCTAGTAAAATATCCATAACTTTTAGATGTTATATCTGCTGGACCACCGAATACTTGAGACTGGAAATTACTAACGGCAGAACAACCACCAGTAACCAATACATTTTCTATAAGCTCACTTGGTAAAAAATAAGATTCTGGAAATGCTGCATTATTTATGGTTACAAACGGCGGTGCAACCACAACTGTTATAGTTACAGTATCAGAGCACCCTAAAGGGTTATCGTCAGAAGCTGTAAATGTTACATTATATGTACCAGAAGTATTAAACTGATGGGACGTATTTAAGGTATTGGCTGTACCACCTGTGCCAAAATCCCATAAATAGGTAGCATTAGCTCCAGTATCGGAAAAAGTAGCACTAACATTAAAACTTACTGTTTGACTAGGTAAAATTTCTATTTGGTTGGTTACTGTATTAATAGCTGGCGTAGTACTATCTATCATTGCCGTAATTGTCTGACAAGGCGCAGCACATTCTATAGTAGCTTCCCAACCTATCGTATTACCAAAACCGTTAGAGGAGAAACTAACCGTTAAACACCCTGAAGGATGTGTAGATGACACTCTTCCTGGACTTACAGTGCCCGAATAATTATTAATTACTGGTGATGCTGTACTATCTCCGTCGTAAATGGTTAGGATATCAGAACCTGCTTGTGTACTAAATCTAGTAAAGTCTAAAATAATGACTTCTCCAGGTGTAGTGGGACAGATGGTAATTGTGAAATTTTCGTTAGAGCCATAACTTCCAAACTCCCCTCCAGTATCGAAGAAACGATCTGGAGCACAACGATTAAACGTACCATTTTGCATGATT
The DNA here is from genome assembly GCF_900129745.1 of Winogradskyella jejuensis. GTDB lineage: Bacteria > Bacteroidota > Bacteroidia > Flavobacteriales > Flavobacteriaceae > Winogradskyella > Winogradskyella jejuensis. The sequence goes on from NZ_FQWS01000001.1 coordinate 717,122, forward strand.
AAGTCTTGAGCAGAAGTTGCGATAGACACAAATACAAAACCTATAAAAACTAAGGTTTTTACAAAACGACTTGAGTAATTTTTCTTCATCATTATAACCCATATTTTCAATGGGTTCGAAATTTAAGGATTTTATACGACTTGATAAGTTAAAATTGTTAAGTAATACCGTTTATCAGATTAAGTAACAAAGGCTAAAACTTTAGTTAAACAGATAACGTTTCATTTTCTGTTTTCATATTTTTGCAAAAAAAAGAATGATTCCTACAGAAATAACAATACAAACCACATCTAACGATGCTATTATAAAGTTTGAAGCTGACCGTTTTGTCACCCAACACAACAGCTATGAGTTTAAAAATATTGATGAAGCCTCAAATTCGCCCCTAGCTCAACAATTATTCTACTTACCGTTTGTAAAAAAAGTATATATCGCTTCTAATTTTATAGCTATTGAGCGTTATAATATTGTAGAATGGGCAGATGTGCAAGACGAGGTTGCCGAGCAAATTAAAGCTTACCTTAATTCTGATGCACCAGTAATTAAAGAAGAAATAGCCCAACCTAAAAACGCCGTCACTGTTTATGCAGAAAGCACACCAAACCCAAGTGTATTAAAGTTTGTATGCAATAAAGCATTGGTTGGTCAGATTTGTGAATTCTCTTCTATTGATGAGGCTAAAGATGCACCAATGGCTACTGAATTGTTTCAGTTTCCGTTTGTAAAACGAATTTTTATGGATAAAAACTACATCTCCATTACCAAATACGATGTTGCGGAGTGGGATGATATTACGACCCCGATAAGAGAATTTATAAAATCTTATGTGGAAGAAGGAAAGCCTGTTTTATCAAAACCTATTTCCCAACAGAAAGAGGTACAAGAGCAGAAAACAGAGACTAGCTTTGAAAAACTTGATGACACCTCTAAAAACATTGTAAACATATTAGAAGAATATATAAAACCAGCTGTTGCTAGTGATGGCGGTAACATTGAGTTTATATCATACGACGACACTTCTAAAAAAGTAGAAGTACTGCTTCAAGGTGCTTGCAGTGGTTGTCCTTCATCTACATTTACGCTTAAAAACGGCATTGAAAATATGCTAAAAGAAATGTTAAATGACCAAAATATATCTGTTACTGCGGTAAATGGTTAAATTCTAATTTCTTAACTTTGAGATAAACAGTATTAATCTTAAAAAAGTGAAGAAAATGGCAGTTTTAAAAGTTATCGAAGTCTTATCTAATTCGGAAAAAAGTTGGGAAGACGCCACAAAAAAAGCAGTAAAGGAAGCTTCAAAAAGTGTAAAGAATATTCGCTCTGTTTATGTCCAAGACCAAAGTGCTATCGTAAATGATGGTGAGGTTGTGGAATTTAGAGTTAATGTAAAATTAACTTTTGAAGTTAAGTAACCACACCTTGGCATCATTTTTGTTAATGTTTTATTAAATCTACAAAAAATGATATGCACTAATTATTAAAATGCGTTGATTTGACCTTTAAGATTTAAAAAGTAAAAATATTAACACATAAAAATATCAACTATGAGAAAATCAATTTTAACAAGCCTTTGTATTGCAGTATTTAGTTTATTCACTTACGGGCAGGGCCTTACCAGTATTGATGTGGCATCTGAAAAACTTTACATGTCATCAGACGTTAGTAAACCTGTGAATGCCCTTGGTAGTCCTTATGTAAACAAAAACTTCTTGCCTGTTAAAGTTAAAGGCTATGACGATAAATTGTTTACTGGCAGATTCAATGCTTACAATGGTGAAATGGAAATAAACCTTGGCACTAAAATCATTGCTTTAGACAAAAATAAACCTTATGAGGTTATTTATACTCAAAACAATAAGATTTACAGAACTTATAATTATTCAACACCAAGCGGAATTGCTAAAAATGGTTTTTTAAATGTTGTATCTGAAACTGAAGGTTATGCTTTTTTAAAGGAAGAATTAATTAAATATTACGATAAAGTACCTGCTGCAACAAGTTACCAACAAGATAAACCGGCAAAATTCAAAGAAGAGAGTCCAAATTATTACCTTAAAAAAGCAAATGTGATTAGACCTTTTCCAACTAAGAAAAAAGATTTACTAAAATCTTATCCTAAGGATGCTAAAAAAATAAAGTCTTTCTTAAAAGAAGAAAATATTTCACTTAAAAAGGAAGAAGATTTAGTAAAATTAGCTAGATATCTAGCAAGTCTATAAAATATTATATGTATTTTGTGTAAAGATGGTCTTTTAACCATCTTTTTTTTTTCACAAAATTCAAAAAAATAATGAATACACAAGATTGGATTGACAAAGGTTATGACCTTATATTATCGTTTGGTCCTAAATTAATAGGCGCATTTTTAATATGGATTATAGGAGTTTTCATAATTAAACTAATAACTAGAGGTGTTAAAAAGGCACTTAATAAAAGTAATTATGATGAAAGCCTTCAGAAATTCCTTGGAAACTTAGTTAAATGGTCATTAAAAGTAATACTTATCGTCGTTGTTTTAACAACAGTTGGTATTGCTACAACCTCTTTTGCTGCTATTTTAGCCTCTATAGGCTTAGCTATAGGACTTGCATTACAAGGGTCTCTTGGTAATTTCGCAGGTGGTGTTTTAATTATGATTTTTAAACCTTTTAAGATTGGAGATTTAATTGAAGCTCAAGGTCAGATAGGTGTCGTAAAAGCAATAGAAATATTTACGACAAGGCTAACTGGTTTATCTAACAAAGAAATTATTTTACCAAATGGAAATCTTTCTAATGGAGCCATAGTTAACTATACAGCAGAGGGTACACGACGTGTAGATTTAGTATTTGGAATAAGCTATGATGCCAATATTAAGCAAGCTAAAGAACTCTTTATGTCTGTTGTAAAATCTCATCCTTTAGTTTTGACAGATATTGAGCCCACTGTTGATGTTTTAGAATTAGCCGATAGCTCTGTTAATTTTGCTGTACGCCCATGGTGTAAAGCCGAAGATTATTGGCGCGTCTATTTTGATATTACAGAGAATATAAAAATAGCACTAGATGAAGCAGGTATAGAAATACCATATCCTCATCAAGTTGAAATAAAAAAACAAGGCTAAATTTTTTTAGATTTTATAGCTACAAAATCTTTCAAATAGTAAGGTTCAAAATAAGCGACGTTCTCAAAGTCGCTTATTTTGTATTTATCATTTGCTATTTTTCCCATCGTAGAAGCTGAAGGTAAATTACCGTCAATAAAAACTGCATTTGAGTGAGTGATAATCTCTTTTGTTTTTTCGACTCCATTACCGATAAAATGGACTTTACCATTTTCTAATTCAGTATTAAAACTATGACTATCTAAAATTTGTGCTTCAATACCTCTAACTAAATTATAATCTGAATCGATAATTGCTGAATACACTTCCATACGCCTTGCATCGAGCATTGGTATAATTAAACCATCATCAATATAGACTTGGTGAGCTAGTGCCTCGAGTGTTGACACAGAAATTAATGGCTTATCTAGAGAGAAACAAAGTCCTTTTACTGTAGAAACTCCAATTCGTAGACCAGTGTAAGAACCTGGGCCTTTACTAATGGCTACTGCGTCTAAATTACTCTTAGAGACACCTGATTCATCAATCACTTCTTTGATGAAAAGATGTAATTTTTCAGCATGTGAATAACCCGCGTTGTTATCCTCTTTTAAAACCAAAATCTCCTCATCTTTAGATAAGGAGACTGAACAATTGGTTGTACTTGTTTCTATATTAAGAATTAGAGCCATATCTATTCTTCGGAATCTTCTTCTTTGGATTCTTTAGACTTGTCTTTATCTTCAACTTTATCACCTGGTTTCAAGGTTTTAGACACCATATTGTATGGTCCTGTAATAATCTTATCCCCTTCTTTTAAACCTGAAACGATTTCAATGTTAGTATCATCTTGAATTCCGGTCTTTACCACTCTAAGTTTAGCAACACCATTATCATCTACAAAAACACACTCAAACTTCTCCTCTTCATTAGAAGTTGAAGATTGTTTCTCTACTTTTTTACCATACGCCTTTTTAGTTGAACTTGTATCTGTTTTTATAACAATAGCACTTATAGGCACTGCAACGGCTTTTTCTCTTTTGTCAGTTATCACGTCAACAGTCGCTGTCATACCAGGTCTAAATGGTGAGTATGATTCTGGCTTACCATCTGTTAACTCAGCATAAGATTCTTCCAAAATTCTAACTTTTACTTTAAAATTAGTGACTTGGTCTGCTGCTAAAGTCCCTGCGGCAGAATTTGCTATCTCTGTAACAATACCTTTAAATTCTTTCTTTAAGTAGGCGTCGACCTCTACGATAGTAGTATCGCCAATATTAACCTTTACAATATCATTCTCGTTAACATCTACTTCAACTTCCATATTGTTAAGATTAGCTACACGTAAAATTTCGGTTCCGGCCATTTGTTGCGTACCTACAACACGCTCACCTAGCTCTACATTAAGTAAAGAAATGGTTCCACTCATTGGTGCGTAAATTGTTGTTCTGCTAAGATTGTCTCTTGCCTCATTAACTGTTGCTCCTGCACTTTGCACACCATAATATGCTGAACTTCTACTTGCTTGCGCCGTTTCGTAAGTTGCAATAGCTCTATCCCAATCAGCTCTAGAAATTACACCTTTATCAAAAAGAGCTTTACTTCTTTCGTAGTCTGCTTTTGCTTGCTTTAGCGAAGCTTCCGCTTGCTCTAAGCCTGCTTTTACATTTTGATAAGATGCTTGAGAACGATTTAAAGCAGATTGAATTAAATCTGGATTAACTCTAACCAACAAATCCCCTTTTTTTACTTGCTGCCCTTCTTTGAAAGGCAATTCTAATATTTCTCCTGAAACTTCACTAGAGATTTTTACCTCTACTTCTGGCTGAATTTTACCCGTTGCAGAAACAGTTTCAACAATCTCTTTAAGTTCAACGGCTTGCGTTGTGACTTGTTTGAAATTTCCTTTTTTGCCAAATAGTCCTGATGACTTCCCTACTACGAGAAGTAATAATAAAACGCCGACAATAATAAGTGTTATTTTTAATCCTTTACTCATCTTTAAAATTTTAATTCAGTAGCTGGTATTCCGAAAAACAGTTCTAAAACTTTAAGTCTAAAAATGTAATCGTACTTAGTTCTATTGAGGTTGATTTTTGAATTATCGTATCTTAATTTCGCTTGACTAAAATCAAACGCGTTAGTTAAACCTTCGTCGTATCTAGCTTTTGCGTACTCATAGGCTAACTCTTGTGATTCTAATGCTGACTCAGCAGCTTCATAAGCCTTTAGCGTTCCTCTTGCGTCTATATAAGCTTGATAAACATTAGACTCTAAGTCTAATTCTGCTTGTTCTAATTGGTATTTACTACGCTCTAAATTAATCTTATTTCGCTTTACATTTGCTTTTGTATTCCAACCATTAAATATAGGAACGTTAAGACTAAACCCATAGCGAATACCATCATTAATGTATAATTGATCAATAAAATCTCTAGGATCTCTGTTTGTAAAACGTGTATCGTAGCTTAAAAAAGCATTTACTGTAGGTAACAATCCTCCTTTAGCAATTTGAACATCTTTTTCTGCTAAAGCCACATTCTGCTCCGCTATTCTGATCTCTGAACGATTTTCTTTAGCGTTTTGAATAATTTCTTCAATTGATTTATCTGAAATAGAATCTACTATACCATAGCCTTCATCTTCAATATCAAAAGTTTCATAGTCTTTTATTAAAAGTGTTTGCGCTAATGATATTAAAGATAATTTTATTTGGTTTTCAGCATTAACTATCGATTGCTGCTCTCCAGCGTCAGTAGCTTTGATTTCCAACAAATCACCCTGAGGAAGTGTGCCAACTTCGACTAATTGTTCTGTTTGCCTTATTTGTTGTTTAGTTACTTCATTTTGGGATTTCAAAACCTCTAAATTCGCTTTATTTAGAAGCACAGTTAAATAACTATTGGCCACTAAAAGTGAAATATCATCTTTCATTCGAGACAAACGGTACTGGTTTGCTAGTTTAGAAATTTTTGCACGTTGAGCTTGCCTCACATTTCTAAGTCCGTTAAAAACGGTGTATCCAACATTAACACCTCCACTTGCGGAAAGGAACTTAACCGTTTCTGGCTGGTTTGTAGCAGGGTTAAATCCTAGACCTATACTTTCACTTACTCCTGCTGAACCGCTAAAAGATGGTAAGAAGTTACCTAACGCTGTTAAAGCTTCTATATCGGTAGCTTTTAAGTCTAACTCGCTTTGTTTGATTGAAATATTATTTTCTAGAGCATACTCAACGCATTCTTTGAGCGTCCATTTTTTTTGTGCGTTTGCAGTAACTCCTAAAAGTAAAACTGCTATAATGATGATTGATTTTTTCATAATTATGTTATATGTCTTTACAAATGTTAAAGTGTTACAGAAATTAGAATTAATTTCTTCCAGCGTATTTTGGTGGTCCTTGTAGCTGGTTCCAAACTTTGATTTTATCGGCTTCTGTTATACCCTTTTTTACTTCAACAAAAATACCGTTACTAATACCCAATTCTACATCCCTTCTTTCAAATTCTTGGTCGCCCACTTCTATCTCTACATAAGGCTTTTTTGTTTCAGCATCATACTGTACTAGCGCTTCTTTAATCGCCAAAACATTTTCAGCTTTTTCTAGAATAATAGAAGCATTAGCACTAAGACCTGCTCTAATAAATGTTTGTGTTGAGTCTAACTTCTTTAAAGAGCCTTCTATTTCGAATTGAATAGCCCCATTTTCTGCAACCCCTTTTGGCGCAATATAATCTAAGACAGCATCGAATTTTTGGTTTTCAATAGCTCCAACAGTAATTTCTAATGGCAATCCTTCTCTAATTTTACCCACTTCACTCTCGTCCACTTTTCCTTCAAAAATCATTTTTGAAATATCTGCAAGAGAAGCAATCGAAGTCCCTTCATTAAAGTTATTGGCCTCTATAACTTGATTTCCTTCTTTTACCGGAACGTCTAAAACCATTCCTGAAACTGTAGCCCTAACTTGTGTTTGTGCTATATTTCCTAGCCCAGATGTCGTACCTGTTTTAATGATATCGTAATTTTGGCGTGACTGCTGAACATCAATTCTTGCTTGCTCTACACGCTGTTTTGCCTGTAAGTACGTATTATTAGATTGATCAAAATCATTTGCAGAGATAACACCTTTATCAAACAATTGTTTTTGTCTTTCGTAAAGTGCTTTTTGTGTTTTAAAATTTATCTCTGCTGTTTCTAAAGCATTTCTATTTGAAGCAATATTGTTTTTTGCACTAGTTAGTGACGACACGTTAGGAATTACTCTAATCTTTGCAATTAGGTCACCTTGCTTTACAAACTCTCCTGCTTCTACATACACTTCTTCAATAACTCCAGAAATATTTGGCTTAATTAAAATTTCTTCTTCTGGAACAATACTTCCTGTTGCAACAGTATTAACAACGATAGTTTGAGTTGATGCGTTCTGTGTTGTATATGTTACTGGGTCCTCTTGATTTTTATCCCATAAGTAATAAAGCGACCCTGCAAAAACAAGGACAATTACAATTAATACAATAACAGTGGTGGTTCTTTTCATAATAAATATTTACTAGTAATTTTATTCTATTCTTAATGCGTCAACTGGTTTCATTTTAGTTGCTCTATTTGCAGGTATTAACCCTGCCAAAACACCTGCTAAAACTAAAATGGTTAGTGCTACGACAACAACGGTCATACTTACACTCGGGTTTGCAAAATTTTCTACTGGACCTACACTATCTAAAACAGAGTTCATCCCCCATATAACAAAGGCCGCAAAGGCAACACCCAACATTCCAGAAAGGATAGTCAATATTAAACTTTCTTGAAGAATTTGACCCTTAATCATCCACGGTGTCGCGCCTAAAGCACGTCTCACTCCAATTTCCTTGGTGCGTTCTTTTACTACGATTAGCATAATATTATTTATACCAATTACCCCAGAAGCAAGTATTAAAATACCTACGAAATAACCGACGATTGCAAGTATGTTGAATAATCCATTAATACGGCCAAAGGCTTCAGCACGATCAAAATGACCAATTGCTCTATCGTCATCTGGATGAACGTTTTTACGTGATTTGATGATATCGAAAACACGCTCTTTAATTGATGTTATACTGAAACCATCTTTTGCAGTAATTGCCATCCAGCTTACGCGATCTCCATAGTTGAATGCTTGATTAAATGTCGTAAAGGGAATAAATACGGTATTTGCTTCTTCTTCGGAGTCGCCTTGAGAATTGGTGATTTTAAATGTGCCAACTACTTTAAAATTAACACCATTAATCTTTATATAACTTCCAATAACCGCTTCGTCTTTATCGTAAAGCCCTTTAACAACATCTGGTCCGATAACACATATTTTTCGCTTAGCGTTAATATCAGAATAGCTTAAAAAACGTCCTTCTAGAATATCCATAGGCTTTTGTTTAATAAACTCTGGATAATCTCCGTAGATTTGAAAAGCCCCAGTTTTTGTTCCTCTTATAACATTGTTTGCGCCTTGGTAACCACCAAGAGAATTTCGTGGTGAGATGTATTTTAATTCTGGGATTTCTGCACGGATAGCCTCTACATCAGATATTTTATACTGTAAGCGCTTACCTTTGGGAATACCTTTGTAAGAAATTGAAGTTCTTTGGCTCCACATAAACATAGAGTTCGTGGCAAAATTTCCAAAATCGGATGTTACGCCATTTCTTAAACCATTGGTTAAGGCTAATAACAATACCAAAATGGTAATTCCCCAAAATACCCCGAATGCTGTAAGTGCGGTCCTTACCTTATTGGCATTAAGTGCTTCTAATATTTCGTCCCAACGGTCTTTATTAAACATATTACTCGTCTCTTAGTGCTACTATTGGTTTAATTTTTGCAGCTCTGTATGCAGGCAAAAATCCTGCAAAAGCACCAGCTATTACTAAAATAAATACAGTAGTAATTGCTGTGCCGAAATCTACTTGTGGAAATTTTATAAAAGGACTATCTACATATGGGCCTGCAATTTCTAGTACGGCCAAACCAGCGATTAGCCCAAATAAACCAGAAAACATAGTTACAAAAATTGCTTCTTGTAAAATCATTCCGATTATAGATGCTGGTATAGCACCAAGAGCTTTACGAATACCTATTTCTTTTGTGCGCTCTTTTACAATAATTATCATAATATTACCTACACCAACTACACCTGCTATAATAGTCCCAATTCCGATAAACCAAAATACAGCTTTAATAGTGTCAATCAATGAATATATTTTTTGTGCTTCTTCTAAGGTGTTGTTTACTCGTATGGCTGCTGTATCATCAGGTGCAATTATGAGTTTTTCTTTTAAATCTGCCTCAATAGCTTCAGTTACGTTCTTAGAAAGTGCTACAGCTTCATCAAAATTTTCGGACATCTTTACCGTAAAAGACATGTTTCTGATGTTATCACCTCCATTGAATGCTGCGCGTGCAGACGTTAATGGCAGAAATACTTGACTTTCTTCACGCTCTCCACCTGGATCGAAATAAACGCCTACGACTTTATATGGGATACCAAATATTGATATATATTTTTCAATCGGATTTTCTGCTTTAAATAAGTCTTGGCTAACTTTATTTCCGATGACTGCGACCTTTCTGTTATCGTTTACATCAGAAAAATTTATGAATCGTCCCTTTCCAATATCAGCATTTTCGATAAATTGATTGTCTGGTAAAACGCCTTGAACACGGTAGTTTCCAGTTTCGTTTTTATAAGCCACCTGACCGCCCCAAATACTGTAGTTCGCTGTACGGTATTCTAAAAATTCATCATAATTATTGGACACCATCGCAAAATCCTCATCTTTAAGCTGAATTCGACGTCCTGGGTTTAAACCTTTGTAACCTTTTGTCGTGATTCGTGTTCGTACGAAAATCTCATTAGTAGCATCTTGCTGAAATTCTGAAGTTACACCATTCTCTATACCAGAACTAAAGCCTAGTAGGATTACTAAAATAAAAATACCTGAAGCCACAGATAAGCCTGTTAAAAATGTACGGAGCTTATTTTTCCTGAGTGTTTCAAATATTTCTTGCCAACGCTCTACATTAAACATACTGTTTTGCTCTTACTTGTTCTACTGGACTATCATCTATAATTATCCCATCTTTGAGGTTTACGATTCGCTTAGTCATGTGCGCAATATCATCCTCATGTGTGACAACTAAAATGGTTTTTCCTTCATCATTAATACCTTGTATTAAATCCATAACCTCATAAGAAGTCGTTGTATCTAATGCACCTGTTGGCTCATCTGCCAACAATACTTTTGGCTCACTTGCCAATGCTCTTGCAATAGCTACACGTTGCTTCTGACCACCCGATAGCTCGCTTGGTAAATGATGTCCCCAATCTGCAAGACCTACTTTTTCTAGATAATGACGTGCTTTTTCTACACGCTCTTTACGAGCAATACCTTTATAAAACATAGGCAAAGCCACGTTATCAACTGCAGATTTATAATTTATAAGATTGAAAGACTGAAATATGAATCCAAGAAATTCGTTTCGGTATTTTGCCGCTACTTTTTCATTTAGATTTTTAATAGGCACTCCATCGAGAACATAACTTCCCTCATCTGCTTCATCTAGCATTCCTAAAATATTGAGTAAAGTTGATTTTCCTGAGCCAGAAGAGCCCATGATTGAGACTAATTCACCTTCTTTTACGTTGAAATTTATTCCCTTCAATACATGAAGTGAATTACTACCCATATGGTAGGATTTGTGCAAATCTTTGATTTGAATCATAGTAAAGATGGTTAATTCCCTGCAATATTAAACAAAAGCCTAACTGGTTAGTGCTAAGTATTTGTTAAGAATTAACATTTTGATTGATATTTATAAGACGTCTAAATACCAATATTGTTACAGTAGAATGCTTTAATTTATTCTTCAGGTTTAGCTCTGAAAAATTTTCTGTAAACTATGTAACCTATTCCACCAACTAAGATGTAGGGAATGGCCATTAAATAAACGATTCCGTCATTAATACCCTGAGCTGCAGATTGACTTTCTTCACTTTCTAGTACAGCACGGCACATGGCACATTGCGAACTACTCTCCCAAAAAAGGAGAACCAGAAACAAAAAGAAAACAATTTTAGTTCTCATTGATAGTAAGGTGAAATCATTAAATAAACTACAACACCTGTTATAGCAACGTATAGCCATAACGGAAATGTGATTTTAGCAATCTTTTTATGGCGTTTTATATTATTGGTTATAGCTCTAACATATGTTACCAAGACAAAAGGAATAACAACTATGGATAGTAAAATATGTGTAATTAAGATGAAAAAATAAATGTATCTAATAACACCTTCTCCACCAAACTTTGTACTATCGCTAGTCATATGATAAGCCACGTACATCACCAAGAACGATACTGATAACGCGATGGCAAATTTCATCAAGTTTTCATGCAATTTTCTATTTCTCTTTTTAATAGCTACTACAGCAGCAATCAATACAATTGCCGTTAGAGCATTAACTGAAGCGTAAATTGGCGGTAAAAACGTCAATGGCTCAACATCAAAACCAAGTCGTCTAAGATTAACCCCAAATAAAGCCGCTACAGCCACAGGAATAATAATAGATAGTGCTACAATCCATTTGTTGTATTTCTTTTCTTTTTCAATGTTTATGTCGCTCATTTTTACTCTTTTAAAAGTTTAGCAATATCTTCTTTTAAGATGCTTATCTCTTGAGGAATGCCTTCATCATCAACGCCTTCTTCTTCAGAAATAATTCCGTTGTAATAAATTAAAGGATTGTCCTTAGATGTTAAACGCGAACGGATATAGCCTTCTTTGTCTATCAAGGCAAAGTTACCTGAATGTTCAAAGCCTGCTGCGTCTTCACCCTTGGCTGTATATAAATAGAAACCCTCATTTGCCAGTTTATAAATTTCTTCTTCATCTCCAGTCATTAAATGCCAATTAGGATTCGTTACGCCGTATTTTTCTGCGTAAGCTTTTAAAACTTCAGGAGTATCTACCTCTGGCATAATAGTAAAGGACGCTACGCCAAAGTTGTTTTGATAATCTTTAAATTCATTTTGAATTTGTACCAAATTGTAATTCATCCTTGGACATATCGTTGGACATGTGGTAAAGAAAAACTCCACTAAATACACCTTACCTAAATAATCTTCATTGGTAATTGTCTTTCCGTTTTGGTCTATAAAACTAAACGCTGGCACTTTACGGTTACCACCATCTGCACTAGGAATATAAACCAAATCTGATTGATTTTTTTTAGGCTTCTCTATCTTTTGAGTTGAAACAGACTTACTACGACTTTCGTTTCGTGTTACATCTTCATTAGAGAGTCTATCTATAATTCTTGGGATAAAAATAATCCCAAATACTAAGATGATGAATGCAATACCGATGTATGAATAATTGGTCTTTTTAGCCATATTTTATTGTTTTAAATCGTCTGCTCTTCTAGTCGTTGAATCGAATTTCCCTTTACGCTTTTGACGGTACTCAGTAAACAAAATCCGAATATCTTCACTCATTTTGTTCTTAATCACTGACACATCAATACAGTTGTAAGCACTTAGTGAAATTACCGGTTTCTTCTCTTCAATTTGTTGTTTTGTTCTATCGTCTAAGCGTCCACGTTGGTTCAATTCTTTATCAATAATAAACACATCATTAACTGATAAATCGTCTTTAAGTGGACTCTCAATTTTAAGGCTACGGTAAAGGTTCTTTATTTTATCTTCAGAACCATAGACATAATGCCAAAATCTTAGATCCTCGTAAGTAGCAATTTCTTTTTGAAGTTTTTCAACTTGGGATTCTGTGCCTCTTGGAGCCACGAGAACTAACTGAAATTTTTTAAATCCTTTGAACTTATCGTAAACCAACTCCTTAAGATTTGAAGTTGCTATTGTATTTTCTAGTGGTTGTTTCCCCAGAAATGCTAAAACGGTGATATGCTCTTCTAATTTTATTTTTTCTTCTGAATCTGAAAAAAATGAATTTAATTCTAAAACATTCTCATTAATGATATCTAGAGGTATGTAATTGTGTTTAGCCGGATATAACATCAACAAAAATGCTACAGGTAAAAAAAATAAAACACCTAGAACAGTATTACGCTTGAGATTGCTTTTTTTCATACTGCAAAAATAAAAAAGGTGGTTTATATAAACCACCTTTTAATATCATTTAACGCTATATATAACGTTTAAAAATCACGTTTAATTAATGCATCATCAGTATTATATACTTCGAATACATATCCACCTTCTTGTAAAAGGATAAAAATCAAATAACAAATTAAGAAAACACCTGTCCAAACTACCATACGACGTAAGCTAGACTTCTCATCGCGCATGTGCATAAAGTCCCAAGTGATGTAGTACGCTTTTACGATTGTTAAAACAATGAAGATTAAGTTTAGCGGCTTCATGTAAATAAAAGGCGACAAGATAATATTGTATAATGTTGCAAAGAAACCACCTTCCATAGGGTCAAGCCAAGTATGCATTAAGCTTTCTGGCTTATAAATACCTAAAACAACCTCTATAGCAGTTACTAAAGTTAAGAATGCTAATACACCCCAAATCTTTTGGGTGTTAGACTTAAATTTCCAAAGTCCTCTAAATATTTCTAATTTATGTGCGTGTGCCATTGTTATGCTATTATCTTAAATTAAACTAGGTAGAAGAATGTAAATACAAATACCCAAACTAAATCTACAAAGTGCCAGTACAATCCAACTTTTTCTACCATTTCGTAGCTTCCTCTTCTCTCGTATGTTCCTAAAATAACATTAAAGAAAATAATGATATTGATTACCACACCAGAAAATACGTGGAAACCGTGAAAACCTGTGATAAAGAAAAAGAAATCAGCAAATAAAGATGTTCCATATTCATTAACAACAAGGTTTGCACCTTTAACTACTAATTTACCGTTTTCTTTAATCTGCTTTAAAGACTCTTCTCTAGATAGTACTGTTTTTTCACCTTCTTCGTTAATAATTTGATTACGTACCAATATATTAGGATTGGCTTCTAAGCCCTTGTATATTTCATTAACTGTATAATCTGGAAGTGGTGCTTCGTCAACAAACCATAATCCATTTTTGCGTTCATGCTCTACTCTAACATCTGTTACAGGAACAGCAAAATCATCAATAGAAATACGTTTGAATTTTTGCTCACCGTCTACATTTACATACTCACCAAACTGAAGAATATTACCACCTTTTGTTTGTACAGCACCGTAATCTCCTTGGATAAATGTTGCCCATTCCCAAGCTTGTGAACCAACGAAAATTGCACCACCAATAATGGTTAAAAACATGTAAAGTGTAACTTTAGCTTTGTTCATATGATGTCCAGCATCTACAGCTAATACCATAGTTACAGAAGACATGATAAGAATGAATGTCATGAAAGCAACATAAATCATTGGTAATTCTTGACCGTGTAAAAATGGCACGTGGGTAAATACCTCATCGGCAATTGGCCATTCTTTTATAAATTTAAATCTTGAAAATCCGTAAGCTGCTAAAAACCCTGAGAATGTTAAGGCATCAGACACGATAAAAAACCACATCATCATTTTTCCATAACTCGCGCCTAGTGGCTTATTTCCACCGCCCCAAGTTTTGCCTTCTGTACCAGTATTTGCTACTGTAGTATCCATATAACGTATTTAATTTTTAAGATTTGACAAAAATAATCAAATTATGTATCTAAAAAAATATAAAAATAGAAATAGAGCCACCCATAAAATGTCTATAAAATGCCAGAAATGTGCTACTAATTCTAGACCTAGCATCTGCTTTGATGAATATTTCTTATTTAGATTATTTATAATTACAATAACTAAGCTTATGAGACCTGCTATAACATGTGCAATATGCACAACAGCGATTACATAAATAAATGAAATGGTAACATTACTCGTAGCTCCGGTAAAATAATAACCATCTGCTACAAATTCTGAAAAACCTTGGAATTGGTTATATACAAAAAATACACCCAATGCAAACGTTACTAATAACCAAATACTTGTCTGGCTAATATTGTTCTGTTTCATGGCTCGTTTAGCCAAAATCATAGTTATACTGCTTGCTACGATAACAAAAACAGATATTAGAAACGCCTGTGGTAATTCAAAATCTACTAACCAATCTTCACGTTTTCTACTCACAATAAAAGCACTAGTAAGTCCAGCAAACGTCATGATTAATGAGCCAATACCAAACCAAAGCATCATCTTTTTAGAGCGTGCTTCTTTTTCTTGTTGTGTTCCTTGAGTTAAATCCATATTAGCTTAAAAATTTATCGGCTACAAAAACAATTTGTAATAATGTGATATAAATAACACTAGAAAGCATCAACTGTTTTGCCGCTTTAGGTGTTCTCAATTTAAAGAGTTGAAGGGCATAATAAATCATTATTAGACCAAGTAAAAAGACTACAATAGCCCCTACGATAGACAATTTCAAATCACCTGTAAATCCAAAAACCGGAATTATAGATGCTATTAATGTCCAAATCGTGTACATAATTATCTGTACTGCTGTTCCTTTATCTGGTTTTCCCGTAGGCAACATAAAAAAGCCTCCTTTTTTATAGTCTTCATGCAAAAACCAACCTATAGCCCAAAAATGAGGGAACTGCCAAAAAAACTGAATTGCAAACAAAGTTCCTGGCTCAATACCAAACTCACCCCTGGCCGCAACCCAGCCTAGCATAAATGGTATAGCACCTGGAATAGCTCCAATAAACACTGCGATTGGTGTTTTAGTTTTAAGTGGCGTATACATACAGGTATAAATAAATATAGAAATAGCACCGTACATAGCCGTTTTTGGGTTTATTACATATAGAGTAGCAATACCCGCTAAAGTGAATAGTACCGCAATAACAAACGCTGTATTCACAGACATACGCCCAGCAGGGATTGGTCTGTTTTTAGTACGGTCCATTAAGGCATCTAAATCTTTTTCTATGATTTGATTATAAGCGTTAGAAGCGCCTACCATAAAGTAACCTCCAATGGCCAATAACAGCAATGTTGTAAAGCTAATCGTTTCAGCACCTAAAAAATAACCCGCGATTGAAGAAAACACCACGCTAATGGACAATCCCATTTTGGTAATTTCTTTAAAATCTGTCCAAATAGAGACAACAGAAACTGTAGATTTTATAGTGCTCAATGCTAGATTATTTGCGACTGCAAAGATAACTTGAAAATTGGTTTTGAACAACGTAAAACCTTAGTTATTCTTTATTTGAAATCGTTTTATGTAAGAATATTTAATTTTAGGCGACATATAGGCTTTAGAACTGACACAAAACATGAAATATTTCTTCTCCTTTTTTATTGTATTAACTACTACTATTGGCTTTTCGCAAGGTCGTTTTGATACTATTGAAATAAAATCCGAAAAACTATCAGATAATGTATATGTGCTTTTTGGAGCCGGAGGAAATATTGGTGTCTCTGTAGGTGAAGACGGTGTTTTTGTGATTGACGACCAATTTGCACCTTTATCTGAAAAGATTTTAGCCAAAATAAAAACCCTAAGCGATAAACCGTTAAAGTTTTAGTAAACACGCACTGGCATGGCCACCATACCGGCGGAAATGAAAATATGGCAAAAGCGGGTGCTACCATTATTGCACACAATAACGTTAAAACAAGACTATTAAATCCACGACGTGATGGTAGCAGCAATCCTAAAGAAGCCTTGCCTGTTATTACATTTAAGGAACAACTTTACATAACCATTAATGGTGAGCCCGTTGGCGTGTTTCATGTAGCCAATGCACATACAGATGGTGATGCTATGCTCTATTTTACTGAAAGTAATATTCTACACACAGGAGACACCTACTTTAAAGGTCGTTATCCTTACATAGACTTAAATTCAGGTGGAAGTGTTAACGGTTATATCGAAGCTGTAAAACGCGGTTTCATTCTAGTGGACGACAGAACTAAGATTATTCCAGGCCATGGCACTATTGCGAATAAAGAAGATTATAGAACTTTCTTAAAAATGCTCGAAACCTTAAAAGCCAATATTTCTCAAGCCATTGCTGAAGGTAAAACTGAAGACGAAGTAAAAGCTGATGAATCACTAACAAAACAATACGATGATTTAGGTTACGGCAGTGGTTTTATTAATAGCGAACGTATTCGTGTAACGTTTTATAAGAGTTTGAAAGAGGAATAGCTCTTTTTGATAACTTGAGTCATGTCGATACGAAGTGAAACATCACATCATCTACTTCAAAATTATGAGATTTCTCCTCGTTCCTCGTTCGAAATGACTCGTCAGCTCCATTAAAATGTTGATTTAAAAATCATTATACCAATTGAACAAGTCAGTGCGTACACCAAAACTTATCCAAGTCGTGTTGGTGCGGTTTACAAATGCTGTTTCTGCGGTTGGGTCGAAGTTTCGGTAATTGATATTTGTAAATACTTTAAGATTACTCACAGGGTTAATAATATAGCCTGCCATCAACTCACCATGAAATACTGAGGTGTTATTCCCTTGACCAATTTCAATGCCTGTATCCGCTGGTCGGTCGTTTTCAGTTCCATAGATATCACCACCGTAATAGAAATTATCTGTACCATCTCTAAAATCAAAACCACGCTCACCAATAATTAACTTTGCATCAGCAAACCAACGCTTATAATTGTAACGACCAATGAGGACTAACTCTCTAAAGTTATTTCCCCATAAATGTGCCATAGATTGGTTATTGTGTCCATAATTAAGCACAATGGTATTATGAGAATACGTATACGGACGTACTTGGTTATATTCGGCCTGGAGTAATAAACCATCAACATTAAAAGCATTGTAATATTTTGCTCCCAATTGAAAACCGAACTTGTTTTTCCAGCTTTGGTTTCCGCCTTTAACATCAGATAACGAGAATTCATCGACTATAAACTGTCCGTATAAATTCACCTTATTATTCCATTTGTATTTTGCCGACAATCCTAAAACAGCATTACCCGCATCTTGTCCTGTACTAAACTCTATTGCTCTTAGAAAAATGAGTGGGTTAAGATAGTTAACATCAAACCCTCGGTCGTTGGAGTTGGTCCAAATTACAGATTCAAAAAAGCCAAGATTGAGACGTTTAGATATATTCCAACTTAAATAATGGTTAGCCATATACTTGGTTAAAAAGGCCCCATCTTCAACAACTTCAGGACGCACATCTTTTAGCGCCATCCATGTACTGGTGTATTTTATTTTCCAAAATTTAAGATTGGTTTTTAAAAATGGAGACGGACTAGCCACATCACTCTGAAATAATGAACGGTAACCATCACCTATAAAGTTTTTGCCATGACCAAATTGGATATTCAAAAACTTGGCAGGCGTATAAGACAAATAAGCTTCAGCAACTGGGTAATCGTAAGCATCGTCTTTAAAACGTTTGGCTATCCCTCGCCCAGGTATAATCGCTGGGTCAGGACCAAAAGCTTTTAAGCTCTCCGCATATTGGTTAAAATATTGTGCAAATCGCCCTTGGCTTTCGTAAAAAGATGTTGTGAAATTTAATCGTTTACCTAAACCCGCTTGAATAAATACACCTCTTGTATTATTGTATGTTGAGCCACCTTCAGAATCGCTACCTGCTTGTAAATCTAGAATAGGATCTACCGTAAACCAATAATCTTTACCTTGAACTTGCACTAAATGCTCATCCCAAAGTTTACGCCCTAACCACGACTCTGCATTTTTAGAAAGCCCCTCTTTTTCGGCTTTAAAATCGTAATACGGTGCTACATCATCATATAGAAATGGTTTTGCCGCCGTATGAGAATTAGTACCTATAGCATTCATATTTGCATCAAACCGTGCATAGTAGGTATGCGTAAACGGAATATTAAGCTGACTGCTATATTCGCGCTTATCATAAGGTTTTAGAGACGCATTGATACTGTCTATTTCGTTTGAAAGAACTGCATTTAAATTTTCATCTTTTTGCTTCTTCTTTTTAGACACAACAGCTTCCTCTTTCAAACTTATTTCAGATGGTTTTAGCAGAGGTATATTAATCTTTGTAGAATATTGCACATAGGTTGGTTTGCCATCGTACATCGCTGGTGTAATCGTTGGTAATTCTGAAAAGACGCGTTTGGTCTCGTCTTTTAGTTCTTCATAAGCACCATCGACAAATATAATTTGGAATTTTCCTTCTATATCCACTTCAAAAAGAATCTTAACATCGCCTTTGTAATTTTCTGAGCTAACCACTTCTGGTATTTTGAAGTTTTCAAAAATGAAACTATGCAACTGAAATCTAAAGCATTCTTGTATGTCTTCGAATGGTTTTGATTCGCACTCAGGAAACACAGGTGGTTTTTGGTAATTAATTTCGGTTTGAGAAGTCGCTTTAAAAGAAGCTAATAATAGAATAAAAGCAATAATGTACCGCATACGTCTAGGAGCAAAATTTACAGTTGAAAGATACTATTTTTTTAATGGCGTATAAAAACAAAAAGCCGTTATTAAATATAACGACTTTTGCTTCGATTAATGATTGATGAAATTAATCTTGAACTTTAAAAGTGATTGGCAAGTTGTAAATAACGTTAACGGGAGTTGTACCCATTTTACCTGGTTCCATCTTTGGAATTTTATTAGCAATTCTCAATGCTTCTTCATCAAGTTTTGGATGTGGAGAACGCGCTCTAATATCTGTTATGTTTCCTGTTTTATCCACTTTGAATTCTACATTGATTCTTTGAACCCCAGAGAGACCATGCTCAATAGCAATATCAGTATCAAACTTTTTCTTAACTAGTCTGCCAAGCTTATCATTAAGACACTTTCTTCGCTCAGAGTTTAACTCATACTTCTCGCACCCAGGAAAAATCGGAACAAACTGCACTCTGTTAACAGGAATATTTTCAGGAATGTCGATTACATCAGGGACATCTTCAACCTTCACAACAGGTTTGTTTGTTTTCACGGGGTCAGGTTCTGTAATCAAGGTGGTAGGATTAGGTTCATCTGTAATGTTCTCAATAGGTTTGTAAACATCTATTAACTTCTTTTTTAATACTTGTGATTTTTCTTCTTGCACTTCAGTTTTCTCAACGACGACATCAGTCATTGCAATCTCAAGGATATCCTCAGTAGGTGTTTCATAAACTACTTCAATTGCTTTACTCTCAAACTGCATTTCAAAAAGGGCAAAGGTACCCAACAAGCAAAGGATTAACCCAATTTGAAAATACAGTGTGGAGTTTTTTTGTAAATTAACCTCATGCTTCTGAGATTTTCTCACTTCAATACCGCTCTGACCAGCAGTATTGTTGTTTTGACTTTGTTTTTTCATAATATATGATAATTAAAATGTTAATATTGTATCAAAGTCACAAGAAGCATACCAAAACAAAAATCCCGTCCAATTAATTTTGAACGGGATTTTTAATATCTAAAAATATGTTACTCTTAGTCCTGTACTTGGAATAAGATTGGTAATGAGTAAGGCACAGTTACTGCTTTACCTCTTTGTTTACCTGGTTTCATTTGTGGTAATAAACCAATAACACGCTTTGCTTCTTTTTCTAAACCTGGGTGTGGTGCTCTTGCTCCAACATTTACAATTCTACCCGTCTTATCTATTTTAAAGAATACACTGATACGCTGTCTTCCTGATAAACCTAAGTCACTTGCTAAATCTGTATTAAACTTCTTATTTACAAATTTGGCTACCTTCTCAGACATACATTTTTTCTTAGCAGCATTACCTTTTTTGTTCTCACAACCTGGGAAAACTGGCACGTTTTCAATTACCGCAAAAGGAACTTCAAGGTCCTCTTCTACCTCTTCTACTTCAACCTCTTCTACCTCAACAATTTCAGCATCTTGTTCTGTTTCTGTAGACTCTATTACAGTTTCTTCAACTTCTTCTTCGTCTTCAACAACTTCAATCTCTACCGGCGCAACTGGTGGCGGTGGAGGTGGTGGCGGAGGCGTAACAATTTGCTCAGTAATTGGCACTTCTTCCTCAAGCTCATCATCTAGATTAAGACCATCTAGAGCAATATCACTCTTATCATAACTCTTGTAGTTAATAGCTAAATTGGTAACTAATAACATTAATACTAAACCAACAGCAAAGAATAATGAGCTGTTACGACTGACGTCTGATTTTGGATTCTTTTTAGGTTCCATAATTTTTCTGTTGTAAGTTGCTAATTTAATTAATTATTCCTTAAAAAAACAAGCTGAATTATTATTTTAACTTTCGTTTTCTGAAATAGAATACCACAATAATTGTACCAACGACTACGCCAAAACAATTTGCTGCTAAATCTAAGTTATCGTAATTTCTTAAAGGGTTGACTACTTCTTGTATTAATTCTAAAAAAATACCGAATACTAAGGTTGCAACAAAACCTATTCTTAGACCATTTTTAACTTCACCTAAAACTAGGTAATAGCACCATAGAATAGTAAAACCGGTATAAGCGACAAAATGAAATATCTTGTCTTCAAACTTTATCCCTGTTTCGGGCAAGACACCTGTAGTGTTACCAAACGTAAAGTATAGTAATACAAAAGTGTAGATTATAGCTAGAAAGAGATAGACTTTGGTATTTTTAAGCACTTATCAACGCTTTATAATCTTCAGCAGATAGTAAGTCGTCTAACTGACTTTCGTCTGAAAATTTAAGCTTGATCATCCAGCCTTCACCATAAGGATCTGTGTTTACCGTTTCAGGCTCGTCTTCTAAAGCTTCATTGAATTCAATTATCTCACCACTTAATGGTAAGAATAAATCTGATACTGTTTTAACAGCTTCAACTGTACCAAATACTTCTTCGATATCTAAAGTTTCGTCAACAGTTTCAACTTCTACGTATACGATATCTCCAAGCTCACTCTGAGCAAAATCAGTAATACCTACGATAGCTGTATCACCTTCAACTCTTACCCACTCGTGGTCTTTTGTATATTTTAAATCCGCTGGAATATTCATAATTAAATTTTTTGCTTAGCAAATGTAATTTTTTAAAAGACGATTTTCAAAATTAATTACCAAAATTATATCGCAATGTAAACCCAGATCTAATTGATGTTTGCGGGAAAGATGTAGATATGGCAAAATCTGAAAACGAATAATCAAAGAAGAAGATACCTGTAAGATTTCGGTTAACCGCATACTCTGCATTAAACTTAGCGCCCCAAATGGTTTGGCCTGCCGTAATCTGGTTATTCTCTAAATCTAGATATCTGATGATTGTTAAGTTGTCTCTAACATTGGCATCTAGAGATAGATTAAGATCACTAGCAACACCTCCACGGTTACCACTTAACTTCTTAAAGAGCTTTACGTTTTTAATTCTGTATCCTAAACCAAGTGTATACTCCTTGCTTTGCTCTTCGGTCATTAAGTTGTTATCAAAACTTAATAGTAAGAGACGACTTGTTCTTACTTCTGCTGTAACTTGAAGCGAGTTTTTCATGGTGGCCTCAATACGAATTAAAGGACTAAACGATTCTTCTAAGTTAATACTGCTAAACAGTGTTTCGTTTTTAAAATTACCGCCTTGGTCGACTTCATTAGGATTTAATGGGTCAAAATCTAGGTTAGTTCTAAACTGGTTAATACTGTATGTAGAACGGTAACCATGCTGTAAAGAGAAACGTTTAAAGTTCTTTTTGAACCAAGGTAACTTCATCAAACCTGTATATTTTAACTGCCAATTAGGAATTGGAATATCTCTAAATGCACCAGTACTTACCTTCTCAGGGTCAGTACCGTGGTATGCCGCTAAAAATGATGGTAATAATACACGTTGACTGTTTTTACCAAAACCTACAGGGAAACCTTCTGCATCTAGTGGAAAAGTAGTATTACCATAAAAATCTCTTGCTAATCTGTTTGCAACAATTAACCTATTATCTCTAAAGTCATCAAAAGTTGCTGACTGATTTGCATCACTCTTGCTAAACGCAGTACGAATAAGTGATGTTGATATATTAAAATTACCGAAAGAATTATTTATAAGCTCCTCGTAAGCATCACTAAATCCATCGTTGTCACTATCTAATCCTCTAAAGTTTTGTGCTGTATTCTCTTGATAATTTCTACTACCAATTAAATCGATTTTTAAGTCGCGCATTGGCTCTAGATTAGCTGTAAAATCTAAACGTCTATCTGTATTTTCAGTGTACTGCTGATTAAACTCCGGAAATATAGTTAGCCACCCATTTTGTGCAACTCGCTGACGTATATCTGCCTGGCTACCGAAAGTAAACCCTAAGGTTGGCCTCACAGTTCCCAAAAAGCCTGGAGTGTTAAGATAACCCGGTAAGAATGTACCGTTATTTTCAACATAATTAACAGTAACGCGTTTTACCATAGTTACTACATCTAATAAAGCGTTACCTATTTTTTTACCTGCGCTTTTCTTTTTTGCAGTATTATTTTGCTGATTACTATTTCTATTTCCCCCAGTATTTCTTCTTGATGTATTTCTTCTTGAATTGGTTGCCTTTTTAACACCCAACTCTTTATACAACGACTCCATATTCAACGTAGTATTTAAAGTGTGGGTGTTAGAATTTTGAATAGTGTTCCCTAAATTGAAAACTCCGTTTTCAGTCTCAAAATTCAAGTTTAAGTCTGAGCCTTTTTGCCATCTAAAATCACTATTGTAGGTATAGGTTGACTTTAAGAAACTTAAAATTGGAATCTTATTCAGTGGTAACTCATAATTAACTAATAATTGCTGGTTTTGAATATTTGGGTCACCAACATCAAAGAAGCCATCCCAAATGTCTAACTCGGGATCTTGGCGTCCGTTAATGCGGTCATCTATAAAGTAGTTTCTAACAATATTATTGTTACTCGCCGTGTAATTAAGACTTAAGGCATCTGTTAAGTTGTAGTTTACCGCATACTGAAAATCAAAGGTGTAATTTCTTCTAAACACCTCTTCAATACCAATATTATTACCTGCAAGTGCGACTTCTCTAAACTTCTGACTATTAAAATCACGATTTACATCTGTATTTATTGAGAAATTAGTTGGCAATAAATTAAAATTAAAGTCTTTGAGGATTTTCCAATATTTACCAGTGAATAATGAATCGTTTTTCTTAAACGGTTCAATCTTCTTAGGATTAAACGCATAATTATAGTTAACTCCTGCTCTTACATTTTGCTGAAGCGAACGCTCGATTTCAAAATCACGACTTTCAATTTTATTGTTAGAATAGTTGAACGTTAAGTTTTCGACATCATAAAAACGCTTTGGCTTGTCGCCTGTTCTGTTTTTCTTAACACCAATAAAGTTGATACTTCGTCGTTTGGTATAAGTTTCAGACTGTCTCTCTATTTGTTCTGCTTCCTCAGCAGTTTGAGCTGCATTAACACGTGATTCTAAAGTTAAATCGTTATAAAACGCATCAAACTGTGGTGTGATTAATTCTTCACTATGAATGTAATTTAATGGCAAATTAATACCCCATTTTTTTGGTAATAATTGCCCTAGTCGTAGATTGGTTGTTACATCAAAACCAATAACATCTTCTCTACTGCGCTCGTTAGGATTTTGCTCTAAACCTCCAAAACCTACAGTACTTCTGTTAGCCGAAGCACTTACAGTAGCAAAATCGGCAAAATTAGTATCCATAGACATCACTGCAGCCCAACCACCTTCGTTCTCAAGGTCAGACATACGCAACTCATTAAACCAAACCTCACCACAAACTGGTGTGCGGTTTAAGCCCGAGTGTTTTAGACCTACCATTAATACCCTTACGTTACCGAAATTAGGATTTCCTTTAATAGCCACACGTTGATTCTGAATACCACCAACTGGAAATTCGGCCGCTGGCAACTCTCCCAACGCTCCATCAATAACATCGTAATATGTTGGATTTTCGTTAGCAAGAGTTTGGTTTGAGATTCCTCTAGATTTTATCTCTTGGAATATAGATAACGGAATATTAATTTCGTTTTCTTCTGGCCAAATCTGACGCTCAATAGATGTGCTTCCTGCTTGAATTAAATCGCTATTTACTAATGGAATTTCTACCTGATAAAAGTTGTCTGTAAAGTCATTTCCTAATCTTATGAAGGCGACTAGCTCTCCATCTTGTAAAGCC
Source organism: Winogradskyella jejuensis (assembly GCF_900129745.1). Classification (GTDB taxonomy): domain Bacteria; phylum Bacteroidota; class Bacteroidia; order Flavobacteriales; family Flavobacteriaceae; genus Winogradskyella; species Winogradskyella jejuensis. The sequence continues at coordinate 742,356 of NZ_FQWS01000001.1, forward strand.
TGATTTTCTTGAGACTCGGCATGTAAAAACATACGCAGTTTTTTATACTGGCGCATATCTAAACTAATATTCTTAAATACACCGCGAGAATCTGTATCCTCTAAATCGCATGCTTCTAACACTAAAGATTGCTCGTTCTGACGAATAACGTTGTTGTTGTTATTCAACTCTTCTCGTCTTACACCTGGTGGAATCACATAGTTTCCATCATTTTCTTGAATACCAATAATAGCCACATTAAATTCAGCATCTGCACTATCATTATTTGGATTGGTATCTAAGTCTTGTGTAAAACGTCTCCAATCACTACGTACCAAATCTAAACTTGCAAAACGAAGCACCGTGTTTTCTGTGAAATCGGTTAGATACATACGTGCGAAACGCACTGAACGAATATCTGAAATACCTCCTACCGCTCTTGTTGGCTCAGAAATTGGTAACCTAAACTGATACCAAGTTACATCTCTAGTTACTCCATTAGGTAATGTTACTGGCGCTACTTTAATATCGTTTATTCTAGGGTTATTTGCATTTAAAGCCGCTGGTGTAATATCTATTTCATATTCAAAATAGCTATTAATCGTGTTCATCGTGTTATCACGGTTGATATCCTCTACATCTGGTTGGGTTGTATTACCACGATTGGTTTGAGAAAACTCGTCTGGTGTATTGCCTTCAAACCCATTATACTGTCGGTAACGTTCAAAAATGTTTCCTTCAGTATTTAAAAAATATCTGTAGTTATCCAAAGATGGGTCAGGACCAAAATCAAGAGATTGCCCTGTTTGATTTTCTAAAAACTGAACAATATCTTGCTCCTCAACGTCGTCATAACCATCGTAACCTACATCTTGATTGATTCGTTCTTGACCTGTTGTTCCAAAAGTATAAATCAAAGACTGATTTTGTGGAACCGCATAAGGCGTTTGTAAATTTATATTCTGAAGAAAATCAATATTTCCATCTTCTGGTAATCCATTTTCAAATTGCTTCTTTCCGTCTTTAAGAACATCTTCTGAAATGTTCCCTAAGTTAATCGTTAACTTTCCTCCAGGATTAGTTGTATTATCTAAATAAGGATCTTGAATCCAAAACTCAATATACTCTACATTAGCTTGCTCAAAATCGGTAGAGGTAATTTGTCTCGTAATTCCCGCCCAACTATCATTAGGATTTAGTGGCTGTCCATTAGCCGCATCAGGATCAAAATTATAAGGTCCACGCGCTGTTGGGTAGTACACCAAATCTAACGTGTTAATTACGGCTTGTTGTCCTTGTACTAAATCTATTTCAGGAAAAATTTCTCTAATAAATACACGTCTTGTATACAAATCAGAAACATCATCATCCGTAATTTCACTAGGTCTTTGAGTACCATAAAAAATAGGATCTATACTATACCAATTCATTAATGCACGGTCAAAACCATTCTGAATACCTGGGTCATCTTCATTTCCTTGAGCATATGCTCGTCCTAGACCAATAGGCCTACTTGATAAGTTCCATGCAAACGGCGATAATAAATCAATATTCCCTTGAGTTCCTTCAAAATCATCGATATAAGCAGTAGCTTCTCCATCGAAATCCGTTCCTTTAGGAGCTCCTGGCGCTAAATAGGCAAATTCACCTCTTATTGAAAAATTAGAAGGTGCGTCTGTATCTATATTTGGTAACTTATTTACTAGTCTTGTGAAGAAAGGCACCTCTGTTGCAAAGTTCCCGTTGATACCAAAAATAGTATTGTTGATAGGCTCCGAGTCAAAATTTGCTTTTTGGGTAATCGGACGCTCGTTTAAATTAAGAAGGGTACCACCAAGTAAGAAATTCTCATTAAACTGATGCTCAATATTAATCCCTGTAAAACGACGTGTTTGCTGCCCAAATAATGAATTATTCTCTACAGACACATTAATAGGCGTATTAGATGCTTTAAGGGATTCGTCTAAAATTTCAACACGACCTGCTGCATAGTTCACTACATAATCCACACCTTCAACTAAAAGCTGGCCGTTAGCCGTTACTCTCACAGACCCTCTTGCCGCATTAAACGGAATTGGAATTCCACCGCCTCCGCCACTACTCTTAAAACGTCCTTTTATTTGGAACTTGTTCTTTTCAGAGTCATTTAGCGCTTGTGTTTTGGTCGTTTTATATAGTAAATCGTATACGTATTTGGCTTGGTTAGGGTTAAATGTACTTGGTACATCATAATCCTCTGCTGTAGACGTTGGGTCGTCTAAAACATCGAATAAATAATTACCAAAAGGTTGAACTTTGGTGAAAATAATCTTTCCATTTTGCACTAAAACTGTTTGATTAGGAACAAAATCAAAGAACCCATCACCACCTTCTTGAGGGTCACCATTGAAGTTTAAACGGTCTAGATGAAATAGACGTATTAATGGTGTTTCTTCTATATCTGAATCATCCGTTGGTGTCGTAGTGTTGTTATCATATAACTGCGGGAATGGCACTTGAACTCCATTAACTTCAGCCGGTGTAATGTAGTTTAATGGCGAAGCTTCCGTATAAAAAATATTAAGTCTAAAATCTTCTTGAGACAACTGAAAAGCACCCGTATCGTAAATGTTTTTCATCATTAAATCCCAAATAGGCTCTTCTACTGCAGTTACGGCACTTTTCAGCATTTTTAGGACTAAACTTTGATTATTTACAATTTGATTTCCGTTACCTGGATTAACCGTAACATCAGTAGCATCTACGCCATCATTGGCAAATTCACCCACTTGAAACACTTGTCCGCCAACAGTATATTGGTAAGCTACCGCTAAAACTTCATCGTTTAATAAACGTTGGTTTAATGATATGTAACCGAGTTGCGTGTTTAAGGTGTAATCTTGTCCTTGGTTAAGCTTACGAGCACTCTCTAAAATACCGTAATCAAACCCTTCATTAACCTGTACGTTAATACCACTTTGAACATTAGTAATATCTCTAACATTATCATTTAATTGTGACCCAGATCCTCCAATATTGGTTGGATCAAAATTATTATTACCATTGTCCGGGAAACTTCCTGGAGAGACGTTCACAAAACCACCTGGTATTACATCTAGACCTATACGGTCTGATTCTCCTAAATCTTGAAAAGCAACCACATTACGCACATTTTGCGTTTGGTTATTTCTGTTAGTTACCCAAACTTCTATCCTAGTAATCTGAATATTATTGTTGATATACGGATAGGTTAACATAGCTCTATCGTAATCATTTTCGAAGTATTGCGCCAAAAAGAAGTGACGGTTTTCGTCATAATCTCGGGCAAAGAATTCAAACTCTTCTAAAGTTCCACCACCTTGAGCCGTTACGGAACGTGATTCTGACTGCTGCTCCGAGAAAACAGCAGTTACTCTAGTTTTTCCGAATTGTAATTCTGTTTTAACACCAAACAAACTTTGCGCTCCGGTAATTAAAGAGCTATTAAGCGGCATGTTTACGTTACCAACTTCTATTTTTTGAATAATATCATCTTCCGTTGGTGTATATTCTAACTTTACTAAATTCTGAAAGTCAAACGTACGTTCGGTATCGTATTGCGCATTAACTTGAAGCCTTGTTCCTACCGTTCCTGTTAAACTCATACTGATACGCTGATCAAAATCGAACGTAAAATTACTACGGTTACGCGGCGTAAAAGTTGGATTGTCTTGTTGTGAAAATAAGATACCCAAATCTACATCAACTGAACCTTGCGGGATTACAGAGATTGTATTTCCTCCAAAAATGGTTTCAAAAAAATCAGAGTTTACATAGAAATCTGGTAGTAAGTTTTTTTGAGCATCTTCTGCTCCTTCTTTTTGCCCAGATGTCGCATCAATTTTTTCTTTGTAATAGGCATTTAGTCTTTCGCGCTGAACTAACTTTTGAAACTGAGCAGGCGTAAGTATTAATGGATAATTGACATTGAACTTGCCAAATTTTTCATTGTATATGTATCTATCTAAAACAGGGTCGTAGGTATATTTAGACTGAATACTCCCTATTTGAGGAAGCTTAATATCTCCAAAAGTGAACGTCGTTTTTGTAGAATCTTGTTCTGCAGGATTGGTTTGAGCAGCACCTATACCAAAACACAAAAAGCTCAGAAGGACCAAGCAATATCTTAATTTGACTACAGTAAATAAATTAATAGCGTTAGTTGTATTCAAAAGAATTATAAGTTTTTTAAGGCGTCTTTGATTAATGTTTCCACATTGGCATCTGGTTGTTGTGACAGAAGCTTTTCAATAACTTTTTCGGATTGTTTTTTATTAAATCCTAAAACCTCTAATGCAGATAACGCTTCACTTTTGTTCGTATTGTTTTGAGTTACGGAAACTTCATCAATTCCGTAGACCTTTAACACTTTATCTTTTAAATCTAAAATGACGCGCTGAGCTGTTTTTGCACCAATTCCTTTTACAGACTGAATAAGCGCCACATCTCCAGAAGCAATTGCTTCTTTTACTTGATTAGGGTCTAGAGACGATAACATGGTACGTGCCGTGCTTGCGCCGACACCACTTACAGAAATAAGTAATTTAAAAATTTCGCGCTCGGTCTTAGTAGAGAATCCATACAGCGTATGCGCATCTTCTTTAACCTGTAGATAAGTATAAAGTCTTAAATGTTCTTTATCTGGAATTTGCCCGAAAGTATTTAAGGAAATATTGATTAAATAACCTACACCATTACAGTCTATTACTACATCTGTTGGATTCTTCTCAACAAGCTTTCCCTCTATGTGTGTAATCATGTAGTTAAAAAAAAGTTAATGCCTCAAATGTAATAAAATTATTGAGACTTAAAAGCCTTTAAAAACAGGAATATACTTACTTTTTTTGCTTGCGTTTTTCGCGTTCTTGTGCATCTATAACAGCGATTGCTGTCATATTTACAATTTCGTCTACACTTGCATCTAACTGAAGAATATGAGCAGGTTTTCTTAACCCCATCATAATTGGCCCAATAGATTCTGCTTTGTTTAGCTCTTTGAGTAACTTATAAGTGATATTAGACGATTCTAGATTAGGGAAAATAAGCGTGTTAACTTTACGGCCCGCTAATTTTGAAAATGGAAATATATCTTGAAGCATTTCAGAGTTCAAGGCAAAATCTGTTTGTAGCTCACCATCAACAATTAAATCTGGATTACTTCTATGCAAAAACTCAACTGCATCTCTAACTTTTTTGGTTCTCTCGTTATCTGAAGAGCCAAAATTAGAATAGGATATCATAGCCATCACAGGTTCTATACCAAACATTCGAGCAGCTATGGCTGTCATTTGCGCAATGGCTACCAAATCTTTAGATGATGGATCAATATTTATTGCTGTATCACTTAAGAACATTGGACCTCGCTGGGTCATCATTACATTGGTCGTTGCTATACGCGAAACTCCTTTACCCATACCAATCAACTCTAACATGGGTTTAACCACGCTAGGGTAACTACGAGAGTAGCCTGAAATTAGTGCATCGGCATCTCCTTCGTTTACCATCATTGCTGCAAAATAGTTACGCTCTCGCATAATTTTACCAGCAGAATACTTAGTAACACCGTTACGATGGTGTTGCCTCCAGTAAGCATCTGCGTACTTATCTTTTCTGGCTGATTCTTCATCAGACTTCGGGTCAATAATTAAAACATCTGCATCTTCAAATTCAATTTCTTTCATCAATTCTAAAATAGTCTCTTTTCGACCTAAAAGAATTGGTATGGCTACGCCTTCTTCGTAAACAATCTGCGCTGCTTTAAGAACATCTAATTGATCTGCTTCTGCAAATACTACACGTTTTGGGTTAGTTCTTGCACGGTTTAATAATAAACGTACCAATTTATTATCCGAACCTAATCGTTCTAATAAACTGTTTTGATACTTCTCCCAATCTTCAATAGGTTCTTTTGCTACGCCACTCTCCATAGCCGCTTTTGCAACTGCAGGCGGAACTTCCGCTATTAGTCTTGGGTCAAAGGGTTTTGGAATAATATAATCTCTACCAAAGGTTAAACGCGTCTCACCATATGCAATATTTACTTGCTCAGGCACAGGTTCTTTGGCTAATTTAGACAGCGCTTTTACAGCAGCCATTTTCATAGCTTCGTTAATTTTAGTCGCTCTGACATCAAGAGCTCCTCTAAAGATAAATGGAAATCCAAGTACATTATTCACCTGGTTCGGATGATCACTTCGACCGGTAGCCATGATGATATCATCTCTAGTATCTAATGCTAATTGGTAGCCTATCTCAGGGTCTGGATTAGCCATTGCAAAAACAATTGGGTTAGCAGCCATTGTTTTTAGCATCTCTGGATTGACAATATCTGCCATTGATAAACCTACAAACACGTCTGCATCCACCATTGCTTCTTCAAGTGTTTCAATATTTCTATCTGTAGCAAATTCTGCTTTTTGGCTCGTTAAGTTATCTCTATCAGCTCTAATAACGCCTTTACTATCGAGCATTACAATATTTTCGCGCTTAGCTCCAAATGCTTGATACAATCGAGTACATGAAATTGCAGCTGCTCCTGCACCACTAACCACAATCTTTACATCTTCTATAGTTTTTTCGGCGAGCTCTAATGCATTAAGTAATGCCGCTGCTGATATAATTGCTGTACCATGCTGGTCATCGTGCATTACAGGAATATCTAACTCCTCTTTTAGTCGACGCTCAATTTCAAAAGCTTCAGGAGCTTTGATGTCTTCAAGATTAATTCCTCCAAAAGTTGGTGCAATATTTTTAACGGTTTCTATAAACTCATCGACATTTTCTGTATCAACTTCGATATCAAAAACATCAATATCTGCAAAGATTTTAAAGAGTAGACCTTTACCTTCCATAACAGGTTTAGAGGCTTCTGGACCAATATTTCCTAGTCCTAAAACAGCGGTTCCGTTAGAAATTACTGCGACTAAATTTCCTTTTGTGGTATACTTATAGACGTTGTCTTTGTCTTTATCAATTTCTAGACAAGGCTCTGCAACTCCTGGAGAATAGGCTAGAGATAAATCACGCTGCGAAGCGTACTTTTTAGTTGGAACTACTTTTATTTTTCCTGGCGTAGGCTTTGCGTGATATACTAAGGCTTCTCTTCTTTTACTTTGCTTGCTCATAATTTATAACTAAATTAAGCGACAAAGATAAGGATTGCTAGACTTAATACTTAATGTTTTAAAAACTTAATGTTTCGCTGCAATCCCGAAAACTTTGTTCGTTTTACAGCTGATTTTTTAAAGACTTTTCTAAATGTGTCCTCGGTAATTTCTTCCCAATCGTTCTTGGTCATAGACAGTAACTCAGGATGTGGATTAAATAAAGGTTCATTGTGTGGTTTAGAGAATCGATTCCAAGGACAAACATCTTGACAAACGTCACAACCAAACATCCAATCGTCAAATTTTCCTTTAAATTCTGAGGGAATATTATCTTTTAATTCAATTGTAAAATAAGAAATACATTTACTACCATCTACAACATAAGGTTCTGTTATGGCTTCTGTTGGGCAAGCATCTATGCACGCTGTACAAGTACCGCAATGGTCTGTTGTTGGTGTATCATAATCTAATTCTAAATCAATAATAAGCTCGGCAATGAAATAAAATGACCCTGTTTTTTGACTTAACAGGTTACTATGTTTACCTATCCAACCCAAACCAGATTTTGCTGCCCAAGCTTTATCCAAAACTGGCGCTGAATCTACAAATGCACGACCATTGACTTCACCTATTTCGTCTTGAATTGCACTAAGCAACTCCTTCAATTTGTCTTTAATGACAAAGTGATAGTCGGTACCGTAAGCATATTTAGATAGCTTGTAGGCGTTTTCATTTTGAATTTCTGAAGGAAAATAATTTAACAATAAAGACACCAAACTTTTAGAATCTTCTACCAATAATGTTGGGTCTAAACGCTTATCGAAATGGTTTTCCATGTAACGCATTTCACCATGCATATTCTTATTCAACCAAGCTTCTAATCTTGGCGCTTCTTCTTCAAGAAATTGGGCCTTACTAATTCCACAAGATAAAAAACCGAGGCGTTTGGCTTCGGTCTTAATAAATTCTGTGTATTTGGTTTTGTTCTCTATCATTTCTATTCTTCGCTTGCATTTCGACTGCGCTCAATGTGACAGCTCAGAATTATTTTAGAATAATCCACCTTGTGTAGGTCCTTTAACTTTTCCGAGGTGTTTATAAGCTTGCTCTGTAACTTCACGCCCTCGTGGGGTACGCATTATAAACCCTTGCTGAATTAGAAATGGTTCGTAGACCTCCTCGATTGTTTCTGCACTCTCACTAACCGCAGTAGCAAGCGTAGTAATGCCCACTGGTCCGCCTTTGAATTTTTCTATAATTGTGGTCAATATTTTGTTATCCATTTCATCCAAACCATGTGCATCGACATTTAAGGCTTCTAAAGCAAACTTAGATATCTGTATATCTATATTTCCATTGCCTTTTATCTGCGCAAAATCTCTAACACGACGCAATAATGCATTTGCGATACGTGGTGTACCACGACTACGACCAGCAATTTCTATGGCTGCTTCCATAGTAATTGGCATATTTAGTATAGTAGCGCTTCGTTGAACAATAGTTGTCAGTAATTCGGTATTGTAATATTGAAGTCGACTACTAATCCCAAAACGTGCGCGCATTGGTGCAGTTAATAATCCTGAACGTGTTGTAGCGCCTACAAGCGTGAAAGGTGCCAGATTAATTTGAACTGTTCTTGCATTTGGTCCGGACTCAATCATGATGTCAATCTTATAGTCTTCCATAGCGGAATACAAATATTCCTCAACAATTGGACTAAGACGATGAATTTCGTCTATAAACAGTACGTCGCGCTCATCAAGATTAGTCAATAAGCCTGCTAAATCGCCTGGTTTATCTAAAACGGGACCCGAAGTAACCTTGATGCCCACATCTAGCTCGTTAGCCAAAATGTGCGCCAATGTAGTTTTCCCTAATCCTGGAGGTCCGTGGAATAAAGTATGATCTAGAGCTTCATCACGTAACCTTGCCGCCTGGGTAAAGATTCTTAAGTTTTCGAGTACTTGATCCTGACCTGTAAAGTCTTCAAAAGATAGTGGTCTTAACTTCTTTTCGACATCTAACTCTTCTGGTGAGAAATTTTCGTTTGTTGGATCTAGGTTTTCGTTCATTTTAAGACCTTTCGACTACGCTCAAGGTGACATTTAATTTCCGTATAACAAAGCCAAATATTATTATGTAATAGACATAAAAAACAGCTTAAAGCAAATATAAAGAAAAAGCCTCTCTAAATTAGAAAGGCTTTTTGATATTATAATATTTCTGTTTTTACAGAAACTTTAATGATGTAGTTCTTCTTCACCATCTTTCATTGGTACGTTCTGAGGCACAAAATCCTCCTCGTAACCTGGTTTACTGTAATCGTATGCCCATCTGTATACCTGAGGTAATTCGCCTGGCCAATTACCGTGCATATGCTCAACTGGAGCTGTCCACTCAAGAGTATTAGAGTTCCAAGGATTTTGCTCAGCTTTCTTTCCATAAAAGATACTTGCAATAAAGTTATATAAGAATACTAATTGTGCAAGTCCTGCTACTAGAGCAAATACAGTAATCACTGCCTGAGTATTAGTAGTATCGTCGAATAATGGGAAATTAGAGTTTGTGTAATATCTACGTGGTAAACCTGCCATACCTATAAAGTGCATAGGGAAAAATACACCATAAGCACAAATAGCTGTCACCCAGAAATGTAAATATCCAAGATTTTTATTCATCATACGGCCAAACATTCTTGGGAACCAGTGGTACACACCAGCAAAAACACCATATAAAGCTGAAATACCCATTACTAAATGGAAGTGAGCTACTACAAAATAGGTGTCGTGTACATTAATATCTAATGCACTATCACCAAGAATAATCCCTGTTAAACCTCCAGTAATAAACGTAGATACTAGACCGATTGAGAATAGCATAGCTGGATTCATTTGGAGATTACCCTTCCATAATGTCGTTATATAGTTGAATGCTTTTACCGCAGATGGAATTGCAATTAATAAGGTTGTAAATGTGAATACAGAACCTAAGAATGGATTCATCCCAGAGATAAACATGTGGTGACCCCAAACTATGGTTGATAAAAAGGCAATTGCTAATATGGATGCAACCATAGCACGGTAACCGAAAATAGGTTTACGTGAGTTTGTAGCAATAATTTCTGAAGTAATACCTAATGCAGGTAATAATACAATGTATACTTCAGGGTGACCTAAGAACCAGAATAGGTGCTCAAATAACACAGGAGAACCACCTTGGTAATGTAAAACTTCACCTTGGATAAATATATCTGATAAGAAGAATGATGTTCCAAAACTTCTATCCATGATTAATAATAATGCCGCAGATAATAATACTGGGAAAGAAATTACACCAATAATCGCTGTAACAAAAAACGCCCAAATTGTTAACGGTAAGCGTGTCATTGACATCCCTTTTGTACGTAAATTAATGACTGTTACAATGTAATTAAGTGAACCCAATAAAGAGGACGCAATAAAAAAGGCCATCGACACTAACCATAAAGTCATACCCATACCCGAACCACCTTGAGCCATTGGTAATGCTGATAGTGGTGGATAGATAGTCCATCCTGCAGCAGCTGGACCAGCTTCTACAAAGAAGGATAATATCATTATTACTGAAGACACAAAAAATAACCAATAAGAAACCATATTAAGGAATCCTGATGCCATATCTCGTGCTCCAATTTGTAAAGGAATTAAAAGGTTACTGAACGTACCACTTAAACCAGCTGTTAATACAAAGAATACCATTATAGTACCGTGTATTGTAACTAATGCCAAGTAAATATCTGCATCCATTACGCCTCCTGGAGCCCATTTACCTAGTAAAGCTTCAAATAGAGGGTTAGGCTGCTCAGGCCATGCAATTTGCATACGTATCATTAGAGACATCATTATCCCTATAATACCCATAACGATTACCCCAGTAATTAAATACTGTTTCGCAATCATTTTATGATCCTGACTAAATATGTATTTAGTTATAAAAGTTTCTTTGTGGTGATGTACGTCGTGGTCGTCGTGAACGTGTGTTTCTGCTGTTGCTGACATAATCTTTTCTTTTTCTTAAAACAATTTTTTATACTAATTTAATGAATTTTCGAAAGTTTTTTGTTCTTTCATCCATGCATCAAATTCTTCTTGTGTCTCAACTACAATCTTCATTTGCATGTTGTAGTGTGATTTTCCACATATTTTATTACATAACAATAGATAATCGAATTCGTAGGTTAAATCTTGACCTGCTTCTTCAATTTCTGCTTTTCTTTCTAAACGCAAAGCGTTAATATTAGCTACTTTATCCTGAATATCTGGATTTTGTCTCATTTCTGCTGTTGTTACAGTAGGTGTAAATGCAAATTGAGTTACCATACCTGGTACACAGTTCATCTGTGCTCTAAAATGAGGCATGTAAGCTGAATGCAATACATCTTGAGAACGCATTTTGAATAATATTGGCTTACCAACAGGTAAGTGCAATTCTGTTACAATAACGTCGTCTTTAGCGTTAGGATCATCTTCATCAACACCCAATATATTTGCTTTATCTAAGTCTATTAATCTAACATTTGCCTTACCTAAAACGTTATCCTCACCTCCGTATCTTGCTTTCCAATTAAATTGTTGCGCATATAATTCCACAACCATGGCGTCTTCACTCTCATCGATATTCATGATATCATTCCAAGTAAATAAACCGTAGATGATTAATCCAGCAAGCACAAATACTGGGATAACAGTCCATATAGCTTCTAATGTGTTATTATCTGCATAGAATAAGGCTTTTTTTCCTTTTTCACCTCTGTATTTGAAAGCAAAGTAATGCAATAAGAATTGTGTTATTATCTGTACAGTGAAAATAACTATCATTGAGATTACCATTAAATTATCTAAACCAGGACCATGTTCTGATGCTGAGTTAGACATTAAAGGTAAGTCACCCAAATACACAAAACTTGCGATTGTAATGGCATAAATGAAGATAAGGAAACCTATCATCATATAACCATTAAACTTATTGTCTTTGTCTGTAGCTACTTGATTATTAGAAGTACCTACTTGAGCTAAATCAAAAATCTTAACCATTTGCCAGAGTGCAACGGCTACGAACAGTACTATTATGAATATTAACAAAGTTGTCATTATCGTTTCAGTTCTAAATTTTAATTAATAATGAAAGTGTTCACTTTCTTTAATGAATGGGTTTCCTTTTGCCAATAATGGTGCTTTACTTAATGCTCTAAATACGAGGAATAAGAAGATACCGGCAAATAGACATATTGCTCCAATCTCAGGTGCACCAATAAACCATCTTTCACTTACGGTAGCAGGCATAATCATATTAAATACGTCAAGGTAATGACCACATAAGATGACAATACCAGCCATAACTACAAACCAAGGAATACGCTTGTAATCACTATTCATTAACAATAATAGTGGGAACAAGAAGTTCATAGCAACCATACCAAAGAATGGTAATTTGTAATCTTCAATTCTAGCAACAAAGTACACCACTTCTTCTGGAATGTTAGAATACCATATTAGCATAAATTGAGAGAACCATAAGTAGGTCCAGAAGATACTAATACCAAACATAAACTTAGCCAAATCATGTAAGTGACTATCATTTACAAATTCTAATAAGCCTTTAGACTTCAAGTAGATTGTCATTAATGCTATAACTGTAATACCACTAACAAGCATACTTGCAAATACGTACCAACCAAATAATGTAGAGAACCAGTGAGGATCAACACTCATAATCCAATCCCAAGACATCATTGACTCAGTGTAGATATAGAACACTAAGAATCCCGCAGAAATTCTGAAGTTCTTTTTGAAGTTACTATTACCTTCAGCTGTATCTTGAGCAATTGAAAACTTACGAGAAAAATATCGGTATGCAGACCAACCTGCTAAGAAAATAATTCCTCTTGCAAAGAACCATCCTTTGTTTAACCAACTCTCTTTTGCTTGTATAATCTCGTCATGAGCAACAACGTCTGGGTCCATCCAAATAAAAAGGTGAGAACCTCCAAAAGCAGCAACTAAAAGAACTAAAATACCTCCAGGTAACACATAATAGGTTATAGCCTCCATAACTCTAAATAATACCGGAGACCAACCAGCTTGCGCTGCATATTGTATAGCATAGAATGCTAAAACGCCCAAAGCAATCATAAAGAAAAAGAACGCAGCAACATACAATGCCGCATAAGGTCTGTTATGTATTTGATGTAAAGCATGCTCTTCATGGCTCATTTTATGACCTTCTTCTGCATGGTCATTTCCGTTGGCATCTCCATGAGAAGCAACTGCAGCATGAGCATCTCCGTGACCTTCTTCTGCATGTGCATCTCCATGATCACCGTGCTCAGCAGCTAAATACTCAGATATGTTATCTTCGTTAACAGCATGAGAACTTGAGTAGCCCCAACCCCAAAGTAATGCTCCAACAACCACAAGAATGATTGATGCTATCTTTAATCGATTTGAAATTTTATATTCCATTTATATAATCTTTATCTAAATCTTATTTTTCTAAATCAGCTTTTAGTTTTTCAACATAAGCTACGACTTGCCAACGTTCTTCTTCACTCATAAAGTTAGCGTAAGACCCCATTGAGTTTTTACCATAGTAAATCACGTGGTATATACTTCCTGTAGTGATAGCCCTTCCTGCATCGGCATAGCTAGGAACACCTAATATTTTCTCTCGCTTTACTAAATAACCCTGACCAGCACCTTTGGTTCCGTGACAAATGCCACAATAGATATCATACAATTCTTTTCCTCTAGCATAATCAACTGCTGTAGAGTCTAAAGGGCTTGTTAAGTTAGCTTTAGCATACTCATAACCTTCGTTAGTATCTTCTATTTCGTACAAAGAATAGCCTCTTGGTATAGTTCCTTCTACAGGTAACTGTGCTTCGACTCCGTTTGCAAAAGCATCAGATTCTTGGTAAGCCTCGTAACCTACAGATTCGTACATATTTGGCATATACTGATAGTTACGTCTCGTTTTCTTATTACAAGACACTATACTAAATAGCATTAGTAATACTACTGATATTTTTAAAGTCGTCTTCATATTAGTGTGCGTCTTCGTCTTTTTCTACAATATTAATCTCAACAGCTCCTGTTTCTTTTAACAGATTGGTTAAGTCAGCTTCGTTATTATGAATAGCTATTTCCATAAGGAAATGGTCATCCGTTGTTCTTGGATCTGGATTTTCAGCTTTTTTGAATGGCCACATTCTACTACGTAGATAAAATGTAATTACCATTAAATGGGCTGCAAAAAATACCGTAAGCTCAAACATGATTGGTACGAATGCTGGCATATTTTCTAAATAACTAAAGCTTGGTTTACCTCCAATATCTTGTGGCCAATCTTTAATCATTATAAAATTCATCATTACTACTGCTACAGTTAAACCAACACAACCATATAAAAAGGCAGTAATTGCTAAGCGTGTAGGTGCTAAACCCATAGCTTTGTCTAGTCCGTGAACAGGAAATGGGCAATATATTTCTTCAATATGATGCTTTGCTGCCTTAACCCTTTTCACGGCTGACATTAAGATATCATCATCGTTATAGATAGCATGAATTACTTTTGAAGCTGCTTCCATATCTATTAATTGTTTAATAAGTTTTTAGCTTGTCCTGCCCAATCGTCACGCTCTGCTCTTCCTGGGAAAGAACCTGTGATTGAATCTAACAAGTCGTATTCATTTTTAGTCATCTTACTTACTTGTAAGAACGTGTAAATTCCAATGCTATTAAGAACTTCTTCCATCTTAGGACCTACACCGCTAATTTTCTTTAAGTCGTCTGCCGTTTGAGTAGCTGCATCAAATTTTCCGATGCTATTTAATAAGTCATCTACTTTTCCGTCATCTGTATTAGGAAGTGGTAATTCTGTAGAAGATGTTAACCCAGCTGCTTTTAAAGATGTTCTTTCATCAGCACCTGTTCCAACTAAGCTTTCACCACGCTCTCTTATCTTCTTATAGCGCTCTCCTGAAGATTTTAAAATCGTCTTAACCTCTGCTTGTGCTATTACTGGAAATGTACGTGAGTACAATAAGAATAGTACAAAGAAGAATCCAATAGTTCCGATAAAAATACCGATATCTACAAATGTTGGAGAGAACATAGACCAAGACGATGGTAAGTAATCTCTATGTAATGATGTTACGATAATTACAAAACGCTCAAACCACATTCCAATGTTTACTACAATCGAAATTGCAAAAGAGAACATAATACTTGTACGTAATTTTTTGAACCACATAAACTGTGGAGAGAATACGTTACAAGACATCATTGCCCAGTATGCCCATGCGTAAGGACCCGTTGCTCTGTTTAAGAATGCATATTGTTCGTATTCTACACCTGAGTACCAAGCGATAAATAACTCTGTAATGTAAGCCACACCAACAATAGAACCTGTAATCATAATTACGATGTTCATTAACTCGATGTGTTGTACTGTAATATAATCTTCTAAGCTACATACTTTACGCATGATGATAAGAAGTGTATTTACCATAGCAAATCCTGAGAAAATCGCACCTGCAACGAAGTAAGGTGGGAAAATCGTGGTATGCCATCCTGGTATTACAGATGTTGCGAAGTCAAACGATACAATAGTATGTACAGAAAGTACTAACGGTGTTGCTAAACCAGCAAGTACCAATGATACTTCTTCGAAACGTTGCCAATCTTTAGCACGACCTGACCAACCAAAACTTAATAAGGAATATATTTTCTTTTGGAAAGGCTTAACTGCGCGATCTCTAATCATTGCAAAATCTGGTAATAAACCTGTCCACCAGAATACTAATGAAACCGATAAATACGTAGAAATTGCAAATACATCCCAAAGTAATGGTGAATTAAAGTTTACCCATAATGAACCAAATTGGTTTGGAATTGGTAATACCCAGTATGCTAACCATGGACGACCCATATGAATAATTGGGAATAAACCGGCTTGTACAACTGAGAAAATAGTCATGGCTTCCGCAGAACGGTTAATTGCCATACGCCATTTTTGACGGAATAATAAAAGTACGGCAGAAATTAGTGTTCCTGCGTGACCAATACCTACCCACCAAACAAAGTTGGTAATATCCCAAGCCCAGTTTACAGTCTTATTAAGACCCCAAACACCGATACCTGTTGATATGGTATAAATAATACAACCTATTCCCCAAAGGAAAGCTACCAAGGCAATTGAGAATACAATCCACCATGATTTATTGGCTTTACCTTCGACAGGTCTAGCAACCTCGACAGTTACGTCGTGATAGGATTTTTCTCCTGTTACTAAAGGTCTTCTAATAGGTGCTTCGTAATGAGACGCCATAATTATATATTGATTTCTTTATTAATTTACGCTTTTGTGTTTCTAACTTTTGTATGGTAGAATACGTTTGGTTTTGTACCTACATATTCTAATAAATGATACATACGGTCATCTCCTTTTAGTTTGGCTACTTTACTTTCTTTATCATTTACATCACCAAATACCATAGCACCGTTTCCACAAGCAGCAGAACATGCTGTTTGGAACTCACCATCTTTAACTTCGCGTCCATCACGCTTGGCATCAAGAATTGTTTTCTGTGTCTTTTGGATACAGAATGAACATTTCTCCATAACACCACGAGAACGTACGGTAACATCTGGGTTTAATACCATGCGACCTAAATCATCGTTCATAAAGTAATCGAATTCATCATTTTGGTTGTATAAGAACCAGTTGAAACGACGTACTTTATAAGGACAGTTGTTTGCACAATAACGTGTTCCCACACAACGGTTATACGCCATGTGGTTTTGACCTTGACGACCATGAGCTGTTGCAGCAACAGGACATACAGTCTCACAAGGTGCGTGGTTACAATGCTGACACATTACTGGTTGGAAAACTACTTGTGGATTTTCGTTTGGATTTTCCATTTCTCCAAACTCATTAAGCGAGCTTCCTAAACCAGAAATATTTTCTTTCTTTTCAATATCTCCATCAAAAGTATCTTCAGAAGAGTAGTATCTATCAATACGCAACCAATGCATATCTCTACTACGTCTCATTTCAGATTTACCAACAACAGGAACGTTGTTTTCTGCGTGACATGCAATAACACATGCTCCACAACCTGTACAAGCATTTAAATCTATCGATAAGTTAAAGTGATGTCCAATTGAACGGTCAAACTCATCCCATAAATCTACATCTGGAGAAGTTACAGGAGTTTCAATATGATTTAATGATACTTCTGGAATAGAGTTCCAGTATTTTTTATCTTTTGTATTAAATACCTCTAGCGTAGTTTCTTTAATAATGTCTCCACGCCCCATTAATGTGTTGTGCAATTGCACACAGGCAAACTCATGCTCTCCAGCAGCTTTAGTGATAGACACTTCTTGTACTGGATTGAAGTTTTGATATAATGGGTAGGCATTTACACCTGTTTGCATTTCTTCTTTTAATCCTGCAGTTCTACCATAACCAAATGATAAACCTACAGAACCTTTAGCTTGACCTGGTTGAATTAAAACAGGAACATTCTTAACCGTAACACCATTAGCAGTAACATCTACTAAGCTACCATTAAGACCACCGTTAGCAACATTTTTGTTAACTAAACCAGCTGCATCAGCATCGGTTTGAGATATCGTTAAGTAGTTATCCCATGATGTTCTTGTAATTGGGTCAGGGAACTCTTGTAACCAAGGGTTGTTAGCTTGCTGACCATCACCCATACCTGTTTTGGTATATAATGATAATTCCATTCCGCCAGATTTAGCAGATAATGCTAAAGCTCTTGCTGCGTTTCCCCTTGGTGCTTCTGTATCTTCAGCATCTGTAGTTGTTTCTTCAAAAGTAGAATTTGATGTTGAAACAAATACACCATCATGTAATGCTTGGTTGTAAGATGCGCCATTTAAGACGCTCTCTTTCCAAGTTGCCTTGATGTAATCGTTATATGCTGTTGTATTATCAGTCCAAGTCAATAACACATCCTGAAACTGCTTCGTGTCAAATAAAGGACGAATTGTTGGTTGCATTAATGCATAGTGTCCTGTCTTAATTTCAACATCACCCCAAGATTCTAAGTAGTGAGGTGCTGCAGCGATATAGTTACAGATTGTTGACGTTTCATCTTTCTTCATTGAGAAAGCAATCGACGTTGTTTTCTTTAAACCTTCAGCAAAATCAGTTGCATTTGGTAATGTGTACATTGGATTAACACCAACCATTACTAATGCACCAACTTTACCAGCTTTCATATCGGCAACTAATTGCATTACTGCCTTGTCGTTACCTTGTTTTGTATTTATTGTCGTTTTAGTATCAAAAGCTTTACTTGATAAAGCTTCGTTCAATTCTAAAACAACAGTTTGCGCATTCACATCTTGAATACCTGTAACAACAACACCGTTGCTACCCGCTTTTTTAAGTTCTGAAGCTGCTGCTCTTACTGCTTTATCTAATCCTTCTGGAAGATTGCCTCCTACAGCATTACCAGTAACATAGCTATATAATTTAGCTAAAGCTAAACGTTGCTCGCTTGGCTTCATTGGTACACGCTTATCTGCGTTAGCACCAGTTAAAGACATGTTAGATTCAAACTGAATGTGACGAGACATTTTTCCGTTTTCAGGAATACGTTTTTCTGCGTAGCCGCCGTCAAATCCGCCGCCTTGCCAATCACCTAAGAAGTCTGCTCCTACAGAAACTATAGTCATAGCTTTAGAAAAATCGTAGTTAGCTAAAGCACGCTTTCCATATTTTGCTTGAAATGCATCTAAAGCTGCAGATTCTGAAACTGCATCGTAAGATACGTGACGTACGTTACCATACTTTTCTGAAAACTCACCAACTAATTTTGACGTTGAAGGACTAGCGAAAGTTTGCGTTAAAAACACGATCTCTTTGTCACCAACTTTGCTTAGCACATCTTTAGTTTCCGTGTTGAATGTATCCCAAGAAATTGGTGTATCACCTTTCATTGGACCTTTAACACGAAGACTATCGTATAAACCTAAAATTGAAGCGTTAACTCTTGCATTAGCATGACCGTTGGTCTTTGCCAAATCGTTATTCTCAATTTTAATTGGTCGACCTTCTCTTGTTTTCACTAAAACACTAGCAAAATCATAACCATCTGCAATTGCTGTTGCATAGTAGTTTGCCACACCAGGAACAATCTCCTTTGGTTGCACTACATAAGGAATAGATTTTACCACTGGTCCTTCACAGGCTGCTAGAGAAGCGGCTGCTGTACTAAAACCAACATATTTTAAGAAATCACGACGCGATGTAGATGAAGTTTCTAATGTTTCTTTATCTCCTAAAAACTCGTCTGTTGGTATTTGTTCAACAAATTCGTTTTGCTGTAGCGTCTCAACAATAGAGCTATTTTCGTTTAGCTCCTCAACACTTTTCCAGTATTTCTTGTTTGATGACATATAATTGTGAGTTACTTCTTAATTATTAATAATGACACTTACCGCATTCTAATCCACCCATCTGCGCTGCAGTTAACTGCTCCACTCCATATTTTTTAGATAATTGCTCGTGGATTTTTGTGTAGTATGCGTTGTCTTTAACTTTTACATTTGTTTCTCTGTGGCAATTGATACACCAACCCATAGTTAATGGAGAATGTTGGTACATAATTTCCATTTCTTCAACTGGACCATGACACGTCTGACACTCTAACCCTGCAACAGAAACGTGCTGCGAGTGATTAAAGTAAGCAAAGTCTGGTAAGTTGTGTATACGTATCCATTTTACAGGATTTGTTTCTCCCGTATAAGACTGCGTATTCTCATCCCAACCAACGGCTTTGTATAATTTCTGAATTTCTGCATTGTAATCTACACCGTACTCTTGACCTTCTGCATAAGTTTCTGGTGCAACCTCTGCAATATTTTTATGACAGTTCATACAAACATTAAGCGAAGGAATACCTGAATGCTTACTTACTCTTGCAGAAGAGTGGCAATACTTACAATCTATCTTATTATCTCCAGCGTGAATTCTATGTGAATAATGAATTGGCTGAACTGGCTCATAACCTTGGTCTACACCAACTTGCATTAAATAACCATAAACAAAATACCCACTTGCCAACAGGAAGATGATTGAAGTTACTAATACTAAGAATTGGTTTTGAACAAAAGCTTTCCAGATTGGTGTTTTCTTTTCGTCAACAGGAATCTCGATACCTTTAGCATCTGCAAAACGCTTTAGGGTACGATTTACAAGAACTAAAGCTAATGCTAACAGGCCAAATAATAAAGCTAAAGCACCTAGAATAATTGAGTTCGACGTTGAGTCTGTGGTAGTTCCTCCTCCATCTGTTCCTGTAGCACCTCCATCAACAACAACTGGCTCTGGTTTTGGCTGAGCTGTATATGCTAAAATATCTGAAATTTGTTGATCGCTTAAACCTGGAAAGGCATTCATTGCCGTTTGATTATACTCGTTCCAAATTTTATTGGCGTAAGTATCTCCAGCCTTTATAAGCGCAGAGCTATTTCTTATCCACTTGTTTAACCATTCTCTATCAAGACCCTCTTCTTCATAGAGTCTTGCTTCAACGTTTCGTAACGCAGGACCTGTCATCTTTTTATCTAGCTTATGACATGCCGCACATTGAGAATTGAATAGAGATTTTCCGTTTGCTGGGTCACCTTCTTGGGCCAAAACAGTGGTTGAAAACGTAAGTAATACTATGAAACCTAAACGGAGAATGCTTGAGGTTAAATTACGGTAGATAACGTGTTTCATATGTATAATTGAATTATCTTCTAAAATTTGGTACGATTTTTTCAGTAATTATGATAAAAATCATGTTTCTAAAAACTCAGGCAAAAATAAGGTATAAAGTCGATTTTAGAAATGTTAGAGAAGTCATAATAACTAATTTATAAACGTTCTAAATAAGAATAAAGCCCTCGAATACGTTAAGAAAATATAACTTTGCAACATAATACATTTGACTATGAATAAATTGAATATAAAACTTTTATCTTTTTTGGCTTTAGTGCTAATTTCTGCACCAATTTTTGCTCAAGATGGCACTGTAAATATTAATCAGCCAAAAGCTATTGAAAAGCTGTTAGAATTTAAAAAAGACATAAAAACTGTTGAGACTTATAAAATCCAAATTTTTAGTGGTAGTAGTTCTTTTACAGCAGAGAAAGTAAAAGCTGATTTTATGTCTACCTACGGTCAGTGGCCTGTAGAGATGGTTTTTAACACACCTAATTACAAAATTTGGGTAGGTAATTTTAGAGACCGACTTGAGGCAGACCGTGCACTTTTAAGAATTAAGAAAAATTATATGAATGCTTTTATTTTTCAGCCTAAGAAAGATTAAAACCTTGAGTCAAGAACAAAAAAAGCCGCTTCTAGCGGCTTTTTTTATGTGCGATTATATAATTATTTCAGTTTCTTCTTAACCTCAACTTCTTGGAAAGCTTCTATAACATCACCTTCCTTGATGTCGTTGTAGTTTTTGATTTGCATACCGCAATCGTAACCTTTAGATACTTCTTTTACATCATCTTTAAAACGCTTAAGTGAAGCTAACTCACCTGTGTAAATTACAACACCATCACGGATTAAGCGGATGCCTGAATTTCTATAGATTTTACCATTTGTTACCATACAACCAGCGATACTTCCAATTTTAGATACTTTAAAGATTTCTCTAATTTCGGCCGTACCTGTAATCTCTTCTTTAAGCTCTGGAGATAACATACCTTCCATAGCATCCTTGAGATCATTGATTGCATCATAGATAATAGAATATGTACGGATATCGATTTCTTCCTTATCAGCAATTTGACGGGCATTACCCATCGGACGAACATTAAATCCAATAATAATTGCATCCGAAGCTGTTGCCAGCAACACGTCACTTTCCGTTATTGCACCAACACCTTTATGTATAATATTTACCTGAATTTCTTCTGTAGATAGTTTCTGGAATGAATCTGTTAAAGCTTCAACAGAACCATCAACATCACCTTTAAGAATAATATTTAACTCTTGGAAATCACCAAGCGCGATACGTCTTCCGATTTCATCAAGTGTAATATGACGCTGCGTTCTTACGGATTGCTCACGTTGTAATTGCGTTCGTTTTGTTGCAATTTGTTTTGCTTCACGCTCGTCTTCAAAAACATTGAACTTATCACCTGCCTGAGGCGCACCATCTAAACCTAAGATAGATACTGGTGTTGATGGACCAGCTTCTTTAATTTCTTTACCACGCTCATCGTGCATAGCCTTGACCTTACCGCTGTTCTTACCAGCTAGTACATAATCTCCAATTTTAAGAGTACCTGCCTGCACCAATATTGTAGATACATATCCACGTCCTTTATCTAAGTATGCTTCTACTACTGTACCAGTTGCTAGTTTATTTGGATTGGCCTTGAGCTCTAATAACTCAGCTTCTAGAAGCACTTTTTCAAGTAATTCTTTTACACCTGTACCAAATTTTGCAGAAATGTCATGTGATTGAATTTTTCCTCCCCAATCTTCTACCAAGAGGTTCATATTGGCTAAACCTTCTTTAATCTTATCCGGATTTGCATCAGGCTTATCAATCTTATTTATGGCGAAAACAATAGGAACACCTGCTGCTTGTGCATGAGATATGGCTTCCTTAGTTTGAGGCATAATATCGTCATCTGCTGCTGCAACAATGATGGCAATATCTGTGACTTGAGCACCACGAGCACGCATCGCCGTAAAGGCTTCGTGACCAGGCGTATCAAGAAACGCAATTTTTTGTCCATTTTCTAGAGTTACACCGTAAGCTCCAATATGTTGTGTAATACCACCTGATTCGCCAGCAATTACGTTTTCTTCACGTATGTAATCTAATAGTGACGTTTTACCATGATCAACGTGACCCATTACGGTAACAATAGGTGCGCGTTCTACTAAATCTTCTGGATTATCTTCAACCTCTTCTATAGATTCTTCAATATCTGCAGTAACAAACTCAACAGAGTAACCAAATTCTTCTGCTACAATAGTTAATGTCTCTGCATCTAAACGCTGATTCATTGTCACCATCATACCTAAAGACATACATGCAGAGATAACTTGAGTAACACCTACATCCATCATCGTAGCAACTTCACTTACTGTAACAAACTCAGTTACTTTAAGTGTTTTACTTTCTGCTGCTTCTGCTTGTGCTTCCTTCTCAGTCTGCTCTCTGTGTTGGTCTCTTTTCTCTCTACGGTACTTTGCGCCTTTACCTTTGTTGCTTTTTCCTTGAAGTTTCTCTAGAGTTTCACGGATTTGCTTTTGTACGTCTTCTTCACTAGGCTCTTCTTTTACGACTTTAGGTCTGTTTTGACCACGTCCTTTAAAGTTACCTTTTCTATCGTTAGAGAAGTTTGGCTTACCACCATTATCTCCTGGTTTGCTAATTCTTCTACGCTTACGCTTATTGGTAGCATCACCGTCTTTTGCTTTGTCTTCTTTCTTCTTTTTAGGCTTATTAAATTGAGTTAAATCAATTTTTTTACCTGTAATATTAGGTCCACTAAGTTTTTGATACTGCGTCTTAATCTTCTCATCTACCGGCTCAGAAGTAGATTCAGATTCTTCTTTAGTATCTTCTTTTTTTGCTTTTGCGGCTTTAGGGGCTTTCTCCTCTACTGGAGCAGCCTCTTCTTTTTTAGCTTCTGGTTTAGACTTTTTTGCAGGTGCTTTTTTAGCTTCTTCCTTTTTTGGAGCTTCTGCTTTTGGCTCTTCTTTTTTAGGGGTTTCAGCCTTTGGCTCATCACCATCTAAATCGATTTTTCCCACTTGCTTAGGGCCAGAAAGTTCTGCTTTAGCTTTTAGAACGGTTTCTTTTTCCGCTTCTTCCTTAGCTTTTTCTTCGAGCTCACGCTCACGTTTTTCTCTTAAAGCTTCCTTCTCTTTCTGCTTTGCTTCGCTTACTTCTTGAGCTTTTTCACGTTTAGTTGCATCTGTCTGAAATTCATCAGCCAATGTATCGTAAACATCTTGAGAAATTTTTGTATTAGGGCTTTTCTCTATCTCGATACCCTTGGATTCTAGAAAATCCACAGCACGGTCTAAAGAGATATTTAATTCCCTAAGTACTTTATTAATTCTAATTTGAGCCATAAATGCTTTTATATAATCCTAAATATATAGTTTACCAATTGATTTGCAAAAATTGGTGGTTTAGTCTTCGAATTCTTCTTTTAAAATTCGAATAACTTCTGATATTGTTTCTTCTTCTAAATCTGTACGCTTAACAAGGTCATTAACATCTTGCTCTAAGATACTCTTTGCAGTATCTAGTCCAGCCTTGCTAAATTCTTCGATAATCCATCCTTCTATTTCATCAGAGAACTCACTTAATTCTACATCTTCTTCTGCGCCTTCTCTAAATACATCAATTTCGTAACCTGTTAATTTACCTGCTAATCTAATATTGTGACCGCCACGACCGATAGCTTTTGATACTTCTTCTGGCTTTAACAATACCTCAGCTCGCTTGTTTTCTTCATCTATTTTTAATGAAGTTACTCTTGCTGGGCTTAATGCACGCGTTATAAATAGCTGTAAATTGTTTGTGTAGTTAATGACATCGATATTCTCGTTACCCAACTCACGAACTATACCGTGAATTCTAGAACCCTTCATACCTACACAAGCACCTACTGGGTCAATTCTATCATCATAAGAATCTACAGCAACTTTTGCTTTTTCTCCAGGAATACGAACGACGTTCTTAACGGTAATTAAACCATCAAAAACTTCTGGTATTTCTTGCTCGAATAACTTTTCAAGGAATAATGGCGATGTTCTAGACATAATAATCGCTGGCTTACTTCCTTTAAGCTCTACACTTTCTATAACACCTCGTACGTTTTCTCCTTTGCGGAAAAAGTCTGATGGAATTTGCTTGTCTTTTGGCAAGATAATCTCGTTACCATCATCATCTAATAAGATAATTGCTCTGTGACGGATATGGTGAACCTCAGCCGAATAAATCTCTCCTTCAAGTTCTTTAAACTGCTTGTAAATATTCGTGTTATCGTGCTCGTGAATTTTAGATATTAAATTTTGCTTTAATGCTAAAATAGAACGTCTTCCTAATTCAAAAAGCTTTACTTCTTCCGCTACATCTTCACCAACTTCGAAATCTGGTTCTATTTTTTGAGCTTCAGATAATTCAATTTCTTGATTTGGGTCTTCTACTTCACCATCTGCAACAACAATTCTGTTTCTCCAAATTTCTAAATCTCCTTTATCTGGATTTATAATAATATCGAAGTTATCATCATCTCCATACTTCTTTTTCAATGCATTACGCAATACATCTTCTAGAATCGCCATTAGCGTAACTCTATCTATTAATTTATCATCTTTAAAATCTGAAAATGATTCAATTAACGCTAAATTTTCCATATTAACAGGACTTAAAATTTTATTATAACTTTTGCTTCTTTTATATCGTCTAAAGCAATCGTAGCTTCTTTAGTTACGGTTACTTTTCCCTTTCCTACTGGCTTTGGCTCACGAGCTTTCCATTTTAGTTGAATGGAATTTTCATCAGCTGCTTCCAGTTTACCTTCGGTTTTTTTATCGTCATTGGTTCTCACCTCTAGAGTACGACCAATATTCTTTTTATACTGTCTTGGTAATGTTAGTGGCGATGCTGCTCCTGCAGAAAGCACTTCTAAAGAAAAATCTTCTTCTTCTCTATCTAAATTATGTTCAATGGCTCTGCTTATAAACATGCAATCTTCTACCAAGACACCATTATCTCCATCGATTACTACTTTTATAGCATTATCAGTGCCAATCGTTAGACTTATAAGAAATAAGTCTTGCCGCTCTTCTAAGGCGTTTTGTAGTAATTCTTCTGCTTTATTTTTTAACATATGGTATAAAAAGAGGGGACTTTTCGTCCCCTCATATTCTTCATTTCCTTTAACAGTGGTGCAAATATACGATATATATTGATTTTTGCAAGGTGTTTTAATGCTATTATTCTGAATTTTTGGGAACTATACTTTAACTCTTTTGATATTAAAATCGAAAAAACAAAAAATCCTCATTCGACAAAGAACAAGGATTTTAAATTTATGTTGGCCTACTAGGGCTCGAACCTAGACTCTTCTGGACCAAAACCAGACGTGTTGCCAGTTACACCATAGGCCATCATCTCAAAATGAGGATGCAAATTTATAACAAAGTTTTACTTGGGCAAAAAAAAAGTGAAAAAATAATTAGGAATACTTAACGTTTGCTTAAAAGCATTAGGCTGTGTTGTATTTATTAGTAAATTCGCCAGCATCAAAAAGTGTTAGTTTTTATGACCAATTTCAACTTTAAAAAGTGGAACACAATTTTAGGATGGTTTGTGTTTGCTGTAGCTGCAATCACTTATGCCTTAACTATTGAACCAACCGTTAGTTTCTGGGACGCTGGAGAATACATTTTAACGTCATCTAAATTACAAGTTGGACATCCTCCAGGAGCACCTTTATTTCAGATGTTAGGTGCTTTTTTCTCTATTTTTGCTTTGGAGCCTTCGCAAATTGGAGCACTTTTAAATATGATGAGCGCCGTATCTAGTGCTTTTACTATACTTTTTATGTTCTGGACTGTTACTATTTTACTTCGTAAGATGGTAAAATACAATCCTGAAAAAGACCCAAAAGCTAAAGCTTTTGCTATTCTTGGAAGTGCTTTAGTAGGGAGTTTAGCTTTTACATTTACTGACTCGTTTTGGTTTAATGCTGTAGAAACTGAAGTTTACGCCATGGCTACCTTAATTATGGCTGTACTTTTCTACTTGGCTTTACGCTGGGAAGCTGAGATGAATACCCCTCGAGGAAACCGTTGGTTAATCCTCATTGCTTTTGTTATTGGTCTGTCTTTTGGTGTACACTTTATGGGACTATTGACTATCCCTGCAATTGGACTTATCTATTATTTTAAAAATTACAAGACCATAACAGTACAGAATTTCATTCTAGCTAATGTGGTTTCTGCTGCCATATTACTCTTCATCTTTAAATTATTATTACCAAACACACTTCGTTTCTTTGGTTGGATGGAAGTAAATATTGTGAATACTTTTGGTTTACCTTTTCATTCTGGAACCATTATAGCAGGCTTAATTGTTATTGCTGCTTTTTATTACGGTCTTAATTACACACGCAAAAAAGGTCATATCCATGCAAATACGCTAACACTTTGTTTATTATTTATCTTTATTGGATTCTCCTCTTGGATGATGCTCCCAATAAGAGCAAATGCTCATGTAATTATTAATGAGAATGACCCATCTGATGCTAGAGAACTTTTAGCTTATTATAACCTAGAGCAATATCCAGAAACGCATTTGTTTTATGGTCCTCAGTTTACCGAATTATACTCTGGTCAAGACAAAGACCAACCTTTTGTTGACGATAAAAAGAACTACGAAAAAGACTTTGAAAAAGGCGAATACGTTATTATTAATGACTGGAAAAACGCCAAACAAAACTACAATTCTGAACACGCATCTCTACTGCCCCGAATGTGGAGTACAGAACATGCCGAAAACTACATGATGTTTACGGGAATGATTGACTTTAAAGTTAAGCCAACCCTTGGTACTGATATTTACGAAAGCTATCTCGAAGGTGGTTATCCTGAAGAAGAAGCAAGCGTAAGAGCCAGTTACCAAATGCAACAGATTAACCAAATGGTGAGTCAGTTTAGGCAAGCTGTTGCTCAAGGAAAAGTAGATTACGAAGATTACCACAACTTTCTTAAAGAGAACGCACAGTCATGGTTTGAAGTCGAGAAGCCATCGATGTTAGATAACGTCATGTACATGTTTCAATATCAATTTGGTTACATGTACTGGCGCTATTTTATGTGGAATTTCACTGGACGTCAAAACGATATCCAAGGAAAGTATGATGACTTTAATGGTAACTGGATTTCTGGAATCAATTTTATAGACAAATGGCATACTGGTTTATCACAAGAGAATTTACCAAGTGACGTTAAGAATAATAAAGGCAGAAACACGTATTACTTCTTACCTCTAATTTTAGGGCTAATTGGTTTCTTCTTTTTATTAAGTGTAGACAAAAAACGCTTTTGGGTTTTATTAGTTTTCTTTTTACTCACAGGTTTAGCTATTCAGTTTTATACCAATATTAGACCTTTTGAGCCTCGAGAGCGAGATTACTCTGTTGTAGGTTCGTTTTATGTATTTGCCATTTGGATTGGCTTCGGCGTCTATGCGCTCTATGACTTATTAACCAAACAAGCTAAAAAGAGTATTGCTCCTGTCACAGCAATAACTTTGGTTTGTTTAATTGCAGTTCCAGGTGTTCTTGCAGCTAATAATTGGGATGACCATGACCGCTCAGGAAAATACACTGCCAATTCTATGGCCAGAACGTATTTAGAATCCTGTGCACCTAATGCCATATTATTTACCATTGGTGATAATGATTCGTTCCCATTATGGTACTTACAAGAGATTGAAGGTGTCCGCCGAGATGTTCGTGTGGTGAATACAAGTTTATTCCAAACAGCATGGTATATAGACCAAATGAAACGTAAGGCGTATACAAGTGACCCTATTCCTTCTCAATTAACACATAAACAATATCGAGATGGAACTAGAGATTATACATTCTATCGAGAAATCAGTGACAAAATAGCCAAGGACACATTAGATATTAAACAGTTTATGGATTTTGTAAGCAGTGATAAACCTTCTACAAAACTTCGCCATTTAGTGAGGTCTCAAGGCGAAAACCCTGCAGGATATCCAACTTATTTCTTAAACTCTAATTACTATCCTACAAAGAATATTAGAATTCCTGTGGATAAAGCAACTGTGCTTAAAAACGGAATTGTAAAGCCTAAAGATGCTGACAAAATTGAACCGTACCTAGATATAAAAATATCTGGAAGCGCAGTTTACAAGAACCGATTATTAATGCTAGATATTATAGCAAATAATAATTGGGAACGCCCTATCTATTTTAGTGGTGGTGCCTTTGCAGACGAAGATTACATTTGGATGAAAGACTACCTACAGCTAGATGGACTTTGCTACAAATTAGTGCCTATTAAAACGCCTGTAGATAAAGCTAACCCATTTGACATGGGACGTGTAGATCCAGAATTAATGTACGACCTCGTTAAAGACTGGGATTGGGGCGGTAGCGGAGAAGATATCTATCATGATGTTGAAACACGTAAAAACGGTATTACCTATCGCGGAAATATTGCACGTGGTATTGAAGCCCTCTTAGATGAAAAGCAATTAGATAAGGCCGAAGAACTTGCGGATTTGGCTATGGAGAAAATGCCAGTAGATGATTTTGGTTACTACACCCTTCTAGAGCCATATATCTCTACGTATTTTGAAGTTGGAAACACTGAAAAGGCAAGAAAACTCTATCTCGATGTTGCGGCTAAATATCAAGAAAATTTGGTTTGGCACAGCTCTCAAGATATAGAAACGCAACAAGATATCATTGAAGAAATTTTTACAGATATTCAAAAGTATCGTTCATTGGTGGATGCATTAGTGGCTTACGACGAAAGAGATTTTGCTCTTGAGCAAACTAAGAAATTTAATGAATACTTAGGTTTGTTTTCACGTCTTATGGGTGATGATGACCTTTCCGAAGAGCCAGAAGCAGATATCAGTGATATCCTAAAAGATGGCGAAACGGTGAATGACACCATTAAAAAAGTAGCTCCAGCCGAAGGCGATAGTACTAATTAAATGAAACTCATTCCTGCGAAAACACCGGGATTTGTAAAATCTTTATTCCCCAGTTTTATTTGGAATATAGACACCAATCAGCAGGAATTATATCTCACTTTTGATGATGGACCAACACCAGAGATTACACCTTGGGTGTTGGACACGTTAAAACAGTACAATGCCAAAGCCACTTTCTTTTGTATCGGCGCTAATATTGAAAAGCATCCTGATATTTTTGAATCTATTATAGCCGAAGGACATTCTGTTGGTAATCATACTTACAACCACCCTAAAGGTTGGAAACACAAAACGAGGTATTACATTCAAAATGTTTTTAAATGTGAAGCGGTCATATCGAAACAAAGCACTTCAACTGCGCTTAGTGTGACGGAAGAAGAAAAATCAAAACTGTTTCGTCCACCCTATGGAAAGTTTAAAACCAAGCAGGCCAAACAACTTCAAAACTTGGGTTATAGCATAGTTATGTGGGACGTTCTGTCTTTTGACTGGGATGCAAAAGTATCTGAACAAGAATGCTTAAATAATATAATTAACTCCACTAAAAATGGAAGTATTATTGTAATGCATGATAGCGTAAAAGCTTCACGGAATTTGAAAGCAGTCTTACCTAAGATTTTAGAATATTATAGTGAAAGAGGTTTTGATTTTAAGTTAATTCCAAATAATAACTGACTGATTCATTATTCCATGAAATCTTTCAAGTAGCTCATAGCATCCAATCCATAAATCGTGATATATTCACCAGAAGGCTTTAAAGCAAAATAGGCGTTACAAGTAGTATTCGATTTAAATAATTTTTCTTTAAAAAAACCCGTATCCAAAAAATAATAACTTCTGCTTTGATAAATACTCTTATTGTAAGCATTTTCGGTATAAACAAAAAAATCTCTCAAGTTGTACCTTTCAGAAATTTCATTTGAAAGTCTTTTGATATTGTTAGTAATAGCTATGAAATTTTCGTATCCGTAATCATAGCATAAATCTCCTTTTTGTTTGAAACTAATTAATACTCCTTGGTCAAGATTCAGCTTTGATTTACTGTAAGGCTCTAAAGATTGATATAAATCAATCATCTCTTTTTTTGATAAGTTACCTTGAAGTCTCTTAACATTCGCTTTTAAATCTTTATAGATGTTTTTACCTTCATAAGCAGGAATTCTATCTTCATAATCTTCTGGGTAATCATTAGGTAATTTGTAAGATTTACAACTAAGCACTTGTATAAAAAACATCACAAAGAGTAATATTTTAAATCTAAAAATAGCTTTAAACATACTCCTGAATAATACCAATTAACGTATTGGCATCTTGCTCACCACTATGGCGCCATTTCATTTCGCCATTTTTGTAAATAATAAGTGTTGGTAAGCCTTTAACACGTAGTGCCTCGGCTAATTCTTGGTTTTTATCAACATCTATTTTAATAACGCGAGCTTTATCGCCTAGAGCTGCAGCTACATCTCGAAGTACAGGATGCATTGCGGTAGATTGCTCGTTCCACTCTGTGAAGAAGTCTAGTAGAACTGGTTTGTCTACATCTATAAGCTCCCCAAATTTTGACATATCGTTACTGTTTTAGTCAGATATATTTAATTCAAACTTAAGCATTTTTTTTATAATTTACTTTAAATGAGTATGCGTATAACTTTCAGTTAGATGCTTTTATAAATATACAACTTTATTAAAAGCTAAATACAGAACTTATGCGTTTGCTTTTTGGCTACCTTTTTTAAGCTCTATTACTGTGATTTCGGGCCAAATCCCCACGCGTCCAGGAAAGGCTAAATAACCAAATCCGCGATTAACATTAATGTACTGCCCCAACTCCTCGTAAATACCGGCCCAACGCTTATAACGCCACTTTACAGGACTCCACTTAAACCAACCTGGAATCTCTATACCAAATTGCATACCGTGTGTATGTCCGCTTAATGTAACATGATAATGATAATCGTCATTAACCACCTGAGCATCCCAATGGCTTGGGTCGTGGCTTAGTAAAACTTTAAAATCGTTTTTATTTATTTGTTCCGATGCTTTTTTAAGATCACCCGCTTTTTTAAAACCACCTTTTCCCCAATTTTCAACACCAACTAATGCAATACGTTCTCCGTTTTTTTCAATAAAACGGCTCTCATTCAATAGTAAATCGAAACCTATTTGTTTTTGGAGGCTTTTTAAATTTTCTAAGTTTTGTTTTTTATCGTCTTCAGAATTCCAACGAACATAATCGCCATAATCATGGTTTCCTAAAACAGAATACAACCCATCTTTTGCCTTTAGCTTATTAAAAATAGGAACATACGGTTCAAGCTCTGTAGCTTTATTGTTTACAATATCTCCTGTAAATAAAATAACATCACTTTGCTGCTCATTAATTAAATCTACAGCATATTTCACTTTATCGATATTATCAAAACTTCCTGAATGTATATCACTAATCTGCGTGAGTTTATAACCATCAAAAGCTTTAGGTAGATCATCAAAATGAAGCGTGTACTTTAATACTTTAAAGTTGTATTTACCTTTATACATACCATAAAGAATAGATGTAAAAGGTATTGCCGCTAGACCCAAAGCAATTTGGCTAATGAATTTTCTTCGTGCTGGAAAATGCTTTACGCTGTCTCCATTATCACTGCCTTGCATAAAATAGCTGTAAATGCCTTGCGGCACTCTAAATACATCCTCAGTAAACATTACCGCAATTAATACTAATTTAGGCACTACCAAAGCGATTAAAAAACCTACAGCATAAGCGTTGGTGTGCGAAAAACCGTCACTTCTGCTAAATCCATAAAACTGATAGACAAAGTTTCCAATAACCGCTACTGTAAACACCCAATACAAAATATACCACCAGTTACTTTTGGTAATTGTTCGTAAAGACTGAAATGCATAATAATCTGCAACAGCTACAATAATGATAAAAATAAACCAGCGCATGTTTAATTTTTTAAAAAAATCAAATTTACAAATAGCCTTACAGCGTTTCTCTTACAAAACTGTTAAAGCTTTTTAGTTTCAGTTCGTCAAGAGATTTAGACTCTGTTTTAAAATGAATTGTATACGTTTTATTTGGTAGCATATTGAAGAAGTTATCAGAGAAGTAGCCTTTAGCATCAGCGAATAAAAACACATCTTTTTGAAACGTTTCACTATATAAGTCTATATTAAAACCATCTATAGTCTCAAAGATTTTGGTTTTAATGTCTCCTACATTCAATTTTAAATCTTTTGGCTTAACAAAAAAGAAATATGACGTTTGACTATTGAATATAGCAACCAAAACAGCTTTATTCTCTTCAAAATCTATGCCTTCTAGATTTTGTTTAAATATTAGCTGACTTGTATTAGCTTCAACAGTTCTCATCTGTGTATTCTCCCATTTAACCTTACCCTCAAAATCGATTATTTTAAGTGATAACACATCTGAAATCGCTTCTAAATTATCATTAATAATCCACGTTTTCAGAAATTTATCTTCAACTTTAGAAGATACTAAAACATCTTTAAAACTTCGCTTTACTTCGTAATGTAAGGCTTTCCAATTACCAAAATAGTCAATGCTCGACCAGGACACAGATGGCCAACAATCATTTAGTTGCCAATACAATGAACCCATATTGTAAGGTCGTGCACGACGTTGTGCCTCAAAACCTATTCTCATTCCGTAAGCTTGTAATAATTGACTCATATATACATAATCCTCGCCATTATCGGGGACTGGGAAATCTCTCTTCATATATTCATCTATCAACTGAAAACCTCTAGTATGTTTCTGATGATTTTTGAAACCTTCTGAAGAAATTCCTATACTATCATTTTGGTTAATGTATTTAATTGTTTCATGGCTTGGAAACGATTGAAACCCAAATTCGCTCATAAAACGCGGTACGTTTTCCTCAAGATGCTCAAACGGATAGGCATCATGCCAAATCCACCAATCGTGAGCATCACCTTCAGTTTTGTATTTAGGGTTTCCACGACCATATTTGGGTGAGCTTTCCCAATAATCGGTATCTGTATATTGAGCAACAGTATTTGGCAAAATAGAATCAAATACTTTAAGATAATTGCTCCATATTTCCTCTTTTTCTTCATCACTTCTATTCGCTTGCCAACCCCATCGATGCCAACCTTCAGAATTTTCATTATTGCCACACCATAATGCAATTGACGCGTGATTTTGTAAACGTTTCACATTGTCTTCTGCTTCGTATTTTACATTCTCTAAAAAGGCTTCAACACCTGGATACATGGCACAGGCAAACATAAAATCTTGCCAAACCAAAATACCTTTTTCGTCACATAAATCGTAAAAGATATCGTTCTCGTAAATGCCGCCGCCCCAAACCCTGAGCATATTCATGTTGGCATTGACAACGTTATCTAACAATTTCTCATAACGTGTATCGGTTACTTGATTTTGAAAACTATGTTGCGGAATATAATTGGCACCTTTAGCGTAAACAGGAACACCATTAACTTTAAAGTAAAAACTCTCACCAATACTGTCTTTTTCAGTCACCAATTTGATATTTCGTATACCATATTTGGTAGAAATGCTGTCTAAAACTTTATTGCCATTTTTTACCACGACTTTTATATCGTACATATAAGGCTCGCCGAGGTTATGTGGCCACCAAAGTTTTGGATTTTTGATTTTGAAAGAAATGTCATAAGGCTGATATTCTGGAAGCGCTGCCTTTTTAATAAGACTGTCATTTACTAAAATTTCATAATTAAGATTCTCATTAAAGTAATTCGTCTGATTTAATTGCAAGGTTAAATCCGAAACTGAGTCTGTAATTTTATTGGTTTTAATGTAAACGTCTGTAATCTTAAAATCATTCCAAGCCACTAACTTTATCGGTCGCCAAATCCCTGAGGTATTTAATTTTGGGCCCCAATCCCAACCGTATTGAAATTGTGCTTTACGTGTGAAAATACGATTGCCTTCAGGAAGTTGATAAGCGAGTTTTGCTTTTTCTATTTCTTCATATTTTGAAGTGTTTTCAAACAGAATTCGCAATTCGTTTTCAGCTTTTAAATTCTCTTTTATGTCAACCTCAAAACTTCGAAAAGCATTGTTGGTTTTCAGGATTAAACTATCGTTCAGAAATACAGAAGCGTAGGTGTCTAAGCCTTCAAAATTAAATTCTATATGTTTCTTTTGAAGTATTTCCTTGCTTACCAAAAATGTGGTTTTATATTCCCAATCGGCTTCAGAAATCCATTGTACATCTTTTTCGTTGTCGCCAATAAACGGGTCTTTAATTTGTTTGTTTTCTAATAAATCTGAAAATACATTACCAGGCACCGTAGCTGATTGCCAAAGCGTATCGGTCACTTTTTTAAACTGCCAATTTTCATTTAAATTAATGATGATTGGAATGTCGTTTTTGGGTTGACAGCCAAAAATGAGTAGCACAAAAATGAGATAACTATATCGCATCTAAAATGGCTTTTATGTTGGTAATATCTGAAACGGTCTGCGGCATGGCAAACATAGAATCGGTTTGATTAATTGTTACTGATGCCGATGCATGAATCTCTTGTAATCCGATAGCTTTAAATTTTGAAGCGTTGCCAGCATTAATTCCGCTACCAGCCAAAATTGTAATTCTACTATCAGCAATTTCATTTAATTGCCTAAGCAAATCTAAACCTTCCTCTGCTGTTTTTTTCTGACCTGATGTTAATACACGTTCAACGCCTAAATCGATTAATTGCTCTAAAGTTTCAATTGGATTTTTTACCTCATCAAACGCACGATGGAAAGTAAATGGAAGTGGTTTAGATAATTCCACCAATTCTTTTGTTCTTTTTACATCTATCGTTCCATCAGAATTTAAAACTCCAGAAACGATACCATGACAACCCAAATCTTTACACAATTGAATGTCATTTTTCATAACTTGAAATTCCTCTTCAGAATACACAAAATTGCCGCTTCGTGGCCGAATCAGGACAAAGGTTTTAATATTTAGTTTTTTAATTACTTGCGTTATAAAACCGTAAGAAGGCGTAATGCCACCAATGGATAATTCCTGACACAATTCAATACGATGTGCCCCTGCATCTTGGGCGTTTTTTGCAGATTGGTATGAGTCGGCGCAGACTTCTAGTTTCATGTTAATTAACTATAATTTCATCAATAAACGTCCACGCTTTATTGCCAGCACCTTGTTTGCCTTGAGGAATAATACCATAGTTTTCAACTTTAATTTTTATGTATCTTGCTTTGGTCTGATATATTTTGTTGTCTTTAGAATAATCTCTTTTGTAAGCTTTAAGATTTGGATTATTAGTTAATGAAGAAAGTAAAAGTTCTGGCTCTAAGGATATATCTAATTCATTGTCATTAGATTCGCTTTCTAAAGAAATTTCCATAGTAAGAGGTAAATAAATCCACTGTCCATTTCCGTTGTAGCATCTTGTCTCAATCGAATTGATTTCTTTTTCCTCACCTAAGTCAATCGTAATCTCAATATCATCACCCCAAAAGCCCAACCATTCTTTATCACCATAACGCGTATCACTGCCACTAACACCATTGATTAAACCTTCTGGGCCACTACCAGGATAGCTTTTGTGCGGCTCTTTATCAATGGTAATTTTTGCACCGACAGCTTTGTGGTAATTAATAGTTTGAGAAAATGTTTTACCTAATTGTTTCTCTGAATTAAAAACGGCAGATTTAATGTTTAAACTTTCTGAAACAGGTATTTGAGATGTGTAAACTTCAGAATTTAAAGTTGGCTCGCTTCCATCTAAAGTATAACGAATGTCTTTTCCTTTTGTGAGTGTTTCTAATTCATAAAAAGACTTACCATTTTCAGAAGTCATTACGCCATCAATCTCATACAAGTGATTGGCATAGTTAATATCTAACACATCCAATCTTTGATGAAAATGCTCTAATCGTGTTATAAAATCTTCATAGTTTTTATTTTCTGTAGCTGACCAAACAACTTCACTCATCGCAAGCATTCTAGGAAAAGCCATGTATTCTACCTGTTTTTCGGTTGGCATATATTCTGTCCATACATTGCCTTGTGCGCCCAAAACATACTTGGATTCTTCCACAGGCAATTCTTCTGGAATTGGATTAAAAGCATATACTTTTTCCAATGGCAAATAACCGCCAATGGCTAACGGCTCGTCTTCAGTATCGGCTTGGTAATAATCAAAATAGCAATGAGATGTTGGTGTCATCACCACATTATGTCCAGATTTTGCAGCTTCCACAGCGCCTTTTGTGCCTCGCCATGACATTACCGTAGCATTTGGCGCTAAACCACCTTCTAAAATTTCGTCCCAACCTATGATTTGTCGGCCTTTAGAATTGAGATATTTCTCCATTCTCGTGATAAAATAATTCTGAAGTTCATGTTCATCTTCTAAGCCTTCTGACTTGATTCGTGCTTGGCAATTATCACAAGTTTTCCAATTTGTTTTTGGCGCTTCATCACCTCCAATATGAATATATTTACTCGGAAACAACTCTAAAACTTCATCTAATACATCTTCTAAAAAATTAAAAGTTTTATCTTTTGTACAATAAATATTTTCAAAAACACCCCATTTTGTGGCGACCTTAGCTTCTCCTTCAATCGAAGCGCAGCCCAATTCTGGATACGCTGCAATCACTGCTTGGCTATGACCAGGCATTTCAATCTCGGGAATTACAGTAATCATTCGCTTTTCAGCGTAAGCTACAATATCTTTGATTTGTGCTTTAGTGTAAAATCCGCCGTAACGCTTGCCATCAAATTGATGCAGTTGGTCACTGTAATGACCGATTAATGTCTCGTCTCTGTAAGATGAAATCTGATTCAGTTTTGGATACTTATCAATCTCCACGCGCCAACCTTGGTCGTCCGTTAAATGCCAATGAAATGTGTTCATTTTGAGCATAGCCATCGCATCGATATATTTTTTTATGAAATCTACCGAGTACATATGTCTTGCAACATCTAAATGCATTCCACGATATAAAAATTGAGGTTGGTCCTCTATTCGTAAAGCTTGAATCGCTATTCTTCTATCTTTAAGTTTTTTCGTCTCTAAAGCTGCTGGTAATAACTGCCTCAGCGTCTGAAATCCATAAAACGCACCTTCTTTAGTGCTTGCTTTTAATTCAATATGATTGGAATTTACTTCAATACTGTAGCCTTCAGGATTTTGTATTGATGAATCCTTTATCAACGATACTTTATTTTCAACGCCATCTGTATTTGCTAAAACAGGCTCTAAATAAGATTCTAATAATTCGCCAATTTGCCGAAAATCATCAGCAATAATTTCAGTATTAGTGGACAACAGAAAATTACCTTGCCTTATTTCTAAACGTTCTGGCGCAGGAATAAGTTGTGGCTGCT
This sequence comes from Winogradskyella jejuensis, assembly GCF_900129745.1. Taxonomy (GTDB): domain Bacteria; phylum Bacteroidota; class Bacteroidia; order Flavobacteriales; family Flavobacteriaceae; genus Winogradskyella; species Winogradskyella jejuensis. Next base: position 780,662 of record NZ_FQWS01000001.1, read on the forward strand.
GTATTATAACTTCAGATTCATTACAAGCCATACAGATAATGAACAAAAATAAAACAAGCCTCTTTTTCTTGATTTGCATTTTACTATCTTAGGTGCATTAAAATTAGTAATCTTTTGATGAAACCTAAATATGTTTTCGTTTTACTTAGTGTTCTGCTAATATTTAGTTGCCAAGATGACTCCAGCAGTTCATCTGCAAAAAAAGACCAACCTTTAATAAACTATGTTAACACCTTTATTGGTACTGGTGGTCACGGCCACACCTATCCAGGTGCATCCGCGCCTTTTGGTATGATGCAATTAGGTCCGGATACACGGCTAGAAGGTTGGGATGGTTGCTCTGGCTACCACTACTCAGATGAATATATTTATGGCTTTTCTCATACCCATTTGAGTGGAACCGGCATTAGTGATTATGGCGATGTGCTTTTAATACCTGTAAAAAAAGTCGAATTCAATAACGGTGCTGATGGGAAACCTGGCTATCGTGCCCATTTTTCGCATGACAACGAATTTGCCGAACCAGGCTATTACAAAGTACATTTAGATTCTACAGAAATTGATGTTGAACTTACAGTTTCTAATCGAAGTGGAATTCATAAATACCAATTCCCTTCTGCAGAAAACCAGTATATGGTTTTAGATTTAGCGCATCGTGATAAATTATTAGACTATAAAATTCAGAAAATAGACGACAAAACCATTCAAGGGTTACGGCATTCCGAAGCTTGGGCAAAAGACCAACGCTTGTTTTATTACATGACGTTTTCGCACCCTATGGAAAGCATTGTATATGATGATGATGAGGGTAATCCCATTTCAAAAAACTACAAATTCAGCAGTAAAAAAGCAGTTATAAAATTCGATAATCCTAATAACGAACCTGTTTTTATTAAAGTCGGAATTTCTGCTGTAGATATCCAAGGCGCTAAACAAAACATGGTAGCCGAAATTGGCGATAAGGATTTTGAAACGGTTAAAATCGAAGTTCAAAACTATTGGGAAAAACAACTCGAAAAAATTGTAGTTGAAGGTGATGATTTAGATAAAAAAACCAACTTCTACTCCGCATTGTATCATACCATGCTAGCACCAAACCGCTATCAAGATGTCGATGGTCGTTATCGTGGGATGGATTTAGAAATTCATCAAGCAGATTTTGATTACTACACGGTATTTTCACTTTGGGATACCTATCGTGCGGCACATCCACTCTATACCATTATCGAGCAAGACCGCACCAACCATTTTATCAATACATTTTTGGCAAAATATGATGAAGGTGGTATTATGCCCATGTGGGATTTGGCTGGTAATTATACCGATTGTATGATTGGCTATCATGCCGTACCAGTTGTTGCAGATGCGTATTTAAAAGGTATTCGTGATTACGATACTGAAAAAGCTTTTGAAGCCATGAAACATTCTGCCACAAGAGATAAATTTGGACTTGAGGCTTATAAGACATACGGATTTATTCCTGTTGATGAAGAAAGCGAATCGGTATCCAAAACCTTAGAATACGCTTACGACGATTGGACGATTGCGCAAATGGCAAAAGATATGGGCAAGACCGAGGATTATAAAACCTATATTCAACGTGCCCAATATTATAAAAACGTTTTTGACCCAGAAACCAAATTTATGCGTGGTCGTTTTAGAAACACGTGGTTCGCGCCTTTTGACCCTTACGAGGTAAATTTTAATTACACAGAAGCCAACTCATGGCAATACAGTTTTTATGTACCGCAAGATGTTTCTGGATTTATAAACTTATTGGGTGGAAAAGAACAACTTGAAGCAAAACTAGACGACTTATTTTCTGCAAAAACAGAGTTTACAGGTCGTGACCAATCGGATATAACAGGACTTATTGGGCAATACGCCCATGGTAACGAGCCTAGCCACCATATGGCGTACTTATACAATTTTGTTAATAAACCGCATAAAACACAGGAGAAAGTACATCAAATTTTAACGGAGCTTTACAAAAACGACCCAGATGGTATTTCGGGTAACGAAGATTGCGGCCAAATGAGTGCTTGGTATGTTTTGAGTTCTATGGGATTTTATTCGGTAACACCAGGAAGTAATGAGTATGTGATTGGTACACCGTTATTTGATAAAGCGACGATTAATCTTGAAAATGGAAAGAAATTTAATATTATCGCAAATAATTTAAGTGATACCAACATTTACATTGAAAGTGTGAGTCTGAATGGTAAAGCTTTAGACAAAACATTCATCAAACATTCAGATGTTGTTGAAGGTGGCACGTTGGAATTCAATATGACTTCTTCTCCAACCGATTGGGGAACAGCCGAAGGTACCGAACCAAAAACCGAAATTGCTGAGCACATTATTTTGCCTTCGCCATATATTGAAAAAGGTGATATTACCTTTAGAGGTGAAACCGAAGTGGTTTTAAACACCTCTGAAAAAGATGCGAAAATCTTTTATGCGTTGAATGATGAAGCGTTTCAAGAATATTCAAAACCTTTCAAAATAACAACCGATACGAAAGTGAAATTATATTCTGAAAAAGGCGAATTAAAAAGTCCTGTTTTAGAGACACCTTTCTTTAAGATTGACCCGAATTTAAGTATCAAATTAGAATCTAATTATGCTAATCAATATTCCGCAGGTGGGAATGACGCTTTAATCGATGGTATCAGAAGCACTAAAAATTACAGAACAGGAAGTTGGCAAGGTTATCATGACCAAGATTTGGTTGCTGTTGTAGATTTGGGGTTAGATAGAGATATTACAGAAATTTCAGTAAATTTTCTGCAGGATCAAGGTGCTTGGATTTTCTTACCTACTAATGTAGATATCCTAATATCAGAAAACGGAAATAACTTTTATTCGCTCGGTGATTATAACGTTAGCAATTCGAGAAAAAATAATGAAATTTTAATACAATCGTTCTTGTTTAAAAAACCTCCAAATCAGAAAATTAGATATATTAAATTAATCGCCAAAAAACTAGGTGATTTACCTGAGTGGCATATAGGTCACCCAATGAATGGAAAAAGCTGGATTTTCGTAGATGAGATATCCATTAAGTAGACAGTTTTCAATCGCAGTAAGCGGTCACAAAAATTAATATTTAAACTAACTAACAATCATAAAATGAGCAACCAAACTAATAAATCAGCATTAACAACTTTAGTTACCGTATTCTTTTTCTGGGGCTTTATTGCTGCGTCTAACGGTGTTTTTATTCCGTTTTGTAAAACCTATTTTAATATCGACCAGTTTCAGTCGCAATTGGTAGATTTTGCATTTTATGGCGCCTATTACATCGGGGCACTTTTGTTGTTTATTATATCGAGTGGTATTAAAAAAGATATTGTTAATTCTTGGGGTTATAAAAAAGTTATTGTCTATGGCTTGTTACTTTCGGCAATTGGTGCTTTTATTATGTATCCAGCAACTGCTGGAGCAGAGCAAGGTCAAACAGCAGTATTTTATTTTGTCTTAATCGCCTTGTTTATTGTGGGTCTTGGTTTCTCATTGCAACAAACTGGCGCCAATCCTTTTGCAATTGCACTCGGCCCACCAGAAACAGGTTCACATCGTTTGAATTTGGCTGGCGGAATCAATTCATTTGGTACAACCATTGGACCAATAGTCGTGGCTTTAGTGCTTTTTGGTGCTGCAGCTGTTAGTCCAGAAGAATTGGTGCGTATGATTAAAGAAAATGAAATTACTCTAACCACAGTTCAACTGCTGTATTTAGGTGTTGGTGGATTGTTTTTAGTGGCAGCCGCATTATTTCATTTTTCAAAAAAATTGCCAGCTCTAAAGTCAGAAACTGATTTTGAAGCAGCTAACAAAGCTAAGAATTTACTCATTATTTTAACCCTAATAATTATGGCTTGTTTTGGTTATATATTTAGTACTTATGCAGGCGACGAAGTAGCTACTGAAAGTGTTGAAAATACAAGATTAGCGCTACTTTTTGTAGCGCTAATTGCCGTTATCGCTTCAGTGTTTATTGCTAATACAAGCGCTTCGAAAAACCCTATCGGTTGGGGCGCCATGAAATATCCTCAATTGGTTTTAGGCATGTTAGCTATTTTTACTTATGTCGGGGTCGAGGTAACAATCCAATCTAATTTAGGTGAACTATTAAAAACCGTTGGCGACGCTGCTAATAATCTCAATACTCTAGGTTTGCCAGTTTTAAATGATGCCGAGATTGGAAAATACATTTCCATGTATTGGGGTGGCCTTATGATTGGGCGTTGGGTTGGTGCCATTACCGTGTTTAGCCCAAGTAAAGGCCTCAAAAAAGCACTACTTATTATTGTACCATACATTGCTTTTGGCGTAATAATACTGGCAAATTCGGCAAATTCTTTAATGTCTTCGGGCGAATTGAATTTTTCGAATAACGAGTTACTGTTTTTTGCTATTTGTATCGCCGTTCAGATTCTTGGATTCTTCTTAGCAAAAGATAAGCCTGTTGCTACACTTAAAATATTTAGCTTGTTAGGTGTTTTAGGAATGTTAATAGGCTTATTTACAACAGGAAACTTAGCCTTATTCGCATTTTTATCTGGCGGATTATTTTGCTCTATTATGTGGCCATGTATCTTTACACTCAGCATTGCTGGTTTAGGTAAATATACATCTCAAGGTTCCGCTTTCTTAATCATGATGATTTTAGGTGGCGCTATTATTCCGCCTTTGCAAGGGAAATTGGCAGATATATTCAGTATACAATCGTCATATTGGGTCGCTGTATTTTGTTTTGTCTACCTGTTGTTTTATGCCTACAGAACAAAAACAGTTTTGGACAAGCAAGGCGTAACTTATTAATAAATTTAGACCCCAATTGCTAGGGAATTACAAACAAGTTTACCATGAAACGCAGAAAATTTTTAAAGAATGCATCGTTAACAGGAGTTGGAATTGCTGTTGGCTCATCTATCGTATCGTGTGATGATGCTGCCCAAGGTAAACCCATTCCACCAAAAATTAATTCTGAATCCAAAACGGTTTTACCTGTCGTCGTTGCCACGTGGCACGTTGAAGAAGCAACCGCTAAAGCGATGGACGTATTACAATCTGGAGGTACGGCACTCGATGCTGTAGAACAAGGCTGCAAAATAGAAGAAGCCAACGAAAAAGGACAATCTGTGGGTAAAGGCGGTTTACCAGACCGAGAAGGTAATGTGACTCTTGATGCTTGTATAATGGACGACAAAGGGAATTGTGGTGCTGTAGTCTATTTAAAAGATATTAAACATGCGGTTTCTGTTGCCAGAAAAGTCATGGAAGATACACCTCACGTGATGCTTGCTGGTGAAGGCGCAAAACAATTTGCTTTAGAAAGTGGATTTGAAGCTGAAGACCTATTAACCGAAGCTTCTAAAAAAGCTTGGGAGAAATGGAAAATTGAAGCGAAATATAAACCTATTATTAATATCGAAAACCATGATACTATAGGCATGCTCGCCGTTGATAAAAATGGAACTATTTCTGGAGCTTGTACCACAAGTGGCTTGGCCTATAAAATGAATGGCCGCATAGGTGACTCTCCAATTATAGGTTCAGGATTATTTGTAGATAACGAAGTTGGTGGTGCTACTGCTACGGGACTTGGTGAAGAAGTTGTAAAAACTGTTGGAAGTTTTTTAATTGTAGAACTCATGCGTCAAGGTAAAACTCCACAAGAGGCATGTGAAGAAGCTATTGGGCGTATAGTAAACAAACCAGGAAAAGACTATAAAGATTTTCAGATTGGCTACATCGCAGTTAACAAAAAAGGTGAAACAGGTTGCTACTCCATCCATCAGTATTTTAGTATGACCAAATACCAAGATGGCGAAAACAAGCAGATACAGTCAGATTTTTTTAATAAGGCCTAATACAATGTGAGAATAATTTTTTTGATGTGCTGACAGCTTTTAAAAAAACTTATTGTATACAACTTACTTATCTAATTATAAATTGTATTCACATATATTAGTTTTGATTTAAATTGCAAATAGTGTTACTTACTAAAAAAACAATAGCAATGACCATAAAAAGTAATTATTCTATTTCAGAATTTTTACATTTAGTCAGTTATTATCTTTGACTCATGTTGTATACCATTGGTATTTTGAGCATTTTTTAGTAAAATTTGAATTAAGAAATCCTATTTAGCCTAATGCATTTTAGACTTTTTTTTATCGCCATAGTACTAGTTTCCTCAGTTGTGTTTCCACAAAATACTACTCAGAAAACTATAGATAGTATTCTTACTATTGATGATGATAAACAAAATGAATTTAAAAAATTACTGAGAAAAATAGACCAACTGCCAAGTAAAGAATCTATTGAAAAGTTCAAATATATTGACGCTTCGATTAAAGATAACGACTCATTACGGCTATACAACTATATGTACTATACAAGTACATTATTACGTAACGGTAAAAATAGTGAAGCACTAAAGGTAAACACCAAAGGCCTAGCAATGGCAAAACGTTACAATTGGCCTTATTTTCTTTTTGAATACTATCAAATGCGTGCTAACATTTTTGATGATAAAGCTGTTTTAGATTCTACTTTATTTTACATCAATAAAGCTGAAGATGTCATAAGCAAAAATAAAAAAAAACTTGGCCATGCTATGGCTAGAATTTACTTTCAGCGTGCTTTATTAGAACAAAAATTGGGACATCCAGAAAAAGAAGATGCCTACATAGAAAAAATTGCAGATGTTGTTTTTGAGTATCCAAATAACCAACAGAGCGCATTCTATTTGACCTCGATAGTTTATCACTTTAAAACACGGAAAAACTACGCTAAACATGCTTACTATGCTCAGAAACTAAAAGCTTTTTATTTAAAAAGAGACGGGTTTAATTCACCTAAAGCCCATGAGTCGCTTTCCTCTATGCTACAAATGGACAATACTGATGAGCAAATAAAAGAGCTAAAACAAACGCTTAAAAATAATGACAGCTTAAAATACGATTTCCTATTGTCTCAAATCGCTAATACTATAGGTGCAAAACTATTAGAAGCAGGCAAGACTAAAGAAGCTATAACATACTTTAAGAAATCCCTTAGTTATAACGATAAAAACATAAGTCCTTACAGTAAAATTATTTCTTACGAAAATTTACATCGTGCCTTCTACGATTCAAAAGATTATGTAAAAGCTATAGAAACACTTAGAGCAAAGGAAACTATTGTTAATACCATAAGACAAAACGAAACACTAGAAAGAGTTGAGGAATTAGAAGTCAGATACGAGGCTGAAAAAAAAGCCAATGAAGTTCAACTTTTAAAAGCAGAAAATACTACTAAAGAAAAACAAAGGCAACTCTATCTTATATTGGCAATATCTGGACTTATCATAGCCACACTCTTTGCTTATTTTGCTTATAAATTCAAAAAACAAAAACATGTATTATCAATTCAAAAGAAAGAATTAGAAAAAACAATCAATGAGAAAAATGTTCTGTTCAAAGAAATTCATCATCGCGTAAAAAATAGTCTTCAGGTGGTTTCGTCACTTTTATTTTTACAGTCTCAAAACATTGATGATACTCAAGCAAAAGAAGCTATAAAAGATGCTCAAAACCGCGTACGTTCTTTAACCTTGATTCATCAAAAGCTGTACAGTAAAAAACACTTAGTAGGTGTTGAAACAAAAGATTATATCACAGATTTAACACAAGACATTTTTAGCAGTCATCAATTAGAATCACAAAACATAAATACCGAGTTAGATATAGAAAACCTTGTTTTAAGTATAGATACTTTATCCCCAATCGGGCTTATTCTAAACGAGCTTATTACTAATGTTCTTAAGCACGCTTTTAAAGAAAACCAGGAGATTAATAACCTCCATATTAAGTTTTATAAAAATAACGGTTCTTTGATACTAAAAGTTGAAGATAATGGTGTTGGATACAACGCCAAAAATGGACGTAAAAATTCCTTTGGTCTTAAACTCATAAACTCACTTTCTAAAAAGTTAGATGCTACTTTTACAATAAAAGCTAAGACTGATAAAGGCACAGAAGCAAATTTGACAATTAATGATTTTGAAATTGTAAACAGTTAATGAATGTGTTAAAAATTCATATCGTTGAAGACGAACCTCTAATCGCAGAGACCATAAAGACTATTTTAGAAAATGAAAATCATACCATAACAGGTATAAGTTTAAGAGGTAAAGATGCCATTTTTGATATTGAAGCATTGAAACCAGATTTAGTACTGGTTGATATTATGATAAAAGGTGATATGGATGGTGTAGATATCGTAAATCATTTTAAAAATAAACTAGATATCCCATTCATATATCTGACTTCTCTTTCTGATGAAAAAACTCTTGAGCGTGTTAAATCTACAAATCCATCAGGTTATATTGTAAAGCCATTTAATGAAAATACATTAATGGCAAATATTGAATTAGCTTACCATAAATATCTCACTACACAATATCAACTTTCTGTAAATATTAAAAGTGATGCTTTTTTTATAAAGAATAAAGGAGAGCTTATTAAAGTTACCCAAAGCGATATCCTGTTTTTTGAAGCTTATGACAACTATTGTAATTTATATACATCAAAGAAAAAGTACTTACTTAGTTACACCTTAAAACGTATCGAAGAAAAGTTACCAAGTTCAAAATTTTTAAAAGTTCACCGTTCTTATATTATTAATTTCTCAAAGATTGATTCTATCCAAGATAGTTACATCTTCATAAACAAGCACAAAATCCCTTACAGCAAATCTCATAAAGATGAGCTCATGCAAAAGCTAAATTTGTTGTAATTGCATTAACCTAAATATTCATCCTATTCACTAAAAAAAACACAACACTCACCAAAAAGAATCCGTGAGAGCTACGTTGTAAGCTAATTTTATAGTGCTATTAATTCAAACTCGTCAATTGAGTTTCTTTAAACATTATAATATCTAGTTTATGAAAATCAAATCAATTTTTGCTTTATTAATATTTGCTGTTCTTTCTATTTCCTGTGCATCAGACCAAGAACAAGAAGCATTTGCTCATATTGGCAATTACTACAATGCTGAAGTTAACTTCACTAAAGGATTTTCTTCAAAAGTGGGTAAAGAAACAGAGAACTACATTGCACTGAAAATCAAAAACAGTCCCTACGAAAAACGTATTAAAGAAGACCAGCTTTCAGTCTATGCAGCCACCCTTTTACTCGAAAATTTAAACGATGAAGAAATAGACAAGTACACACATATTAAAGTAAACTTCTTTCATGAAACTGATAGTGAAGAGAAAGCGGATTCACTTATCAGTTATAAAATCGAAACTATTAAGAACGTTTCTAGAAAGTCTCAAGTTTTCAAAAATACAGTTAATGCTTTGCTAAACGCCTCTGGAGTTGATGTTTTTAGAATGCTAGATGAAAAATATCGCGACCCTAAGCGAGAACAAGGTTTTGCGGAGGCTATTAATTCTATGAAAATAGAACGAAACGGTGTTAAAGCTATAAAACTATTAGGTGTAGAAGCCTTGGTAGACAAGACCACCAGAGAACGTTATTTAGGATATAATGGTGAGATAGCTTGGGGAAATAATACGAACTCCTATTTATCGGTAAGAACCTTTGAAGACCCTAAAAATGATGATATCATCTTTTTAAATCTTAATTAATCTCTTATATGAAAACCAAACTAATTATTCTTGCACTTCTACTATCATCTCTTTCTATATATAGTCAGAAAGTAATCCAATACCAAGACGGAAATGACCTTTTTATTAAAGGTAATCTTAGCGAAGGAAAACCAATGACAGATCTTTCCTGGGCTTGGCAAAGTAATAATGCTTGTTTTCCTGAAACTCAAAAGAAAAAATTTACTGGTAACCACGTTTTGTACTATACAGATTTGCCAGTCTATTCCGAAATGGAGGTGACAGTAGTGCCAAAAGACCCAAGTAAAAATTTCAGCATATATGCCTATCAAGTAGGCAAAGTATCGGAGAACAAACTAGTGCCTAATCTAAGCAGTTGTACACGTTGCGAAGCCGATTATAAATGGGATTATAAAAGAAGAGGTAGAACTCAAGACCACACCAGAACTGTAAAAGATTTACTCGCCATCAGAAATCCTTTTCAAGTAGTTATAGGTGTTGTTGGTGCAAATGGCTTAGTTGAAGGTGAATATGAGTTACATATAAAACTAAAATCTAGATAAACAAATACGGACTAATACTAAAAAAATAAAATATTTAAACATGAAAAAATCAATTCTAATAATCACGCTCCTTATAGGCTTTTTATTAAGCACGACTCTAATGGCACAAGTTCAGATTTCTGGTAGTTCTTTAAATGGTATCGCTAAACCAAAAGTAGAATGCTCGGTTAATGCAGGTTACGAGAAATTTAAAATTTTTGGTAATAAGAGTAAAAATTATACACTAGTTACCAAAAGTAAAAAAATTCAGGATTATACTTTCACATTTGTAAAAACTTCAGGAAAGGCTAAGGCCACATTCACCATATTCATAAATGGTGTAAAACAAGATAGTTGGGTTTTTGAAGGCAAAATAGCCAGAGGCGAAAAAAACATAGAGCTTAACGATGTAGCAGGAAAAGAGGTGACATTAATCATTAAAAATAATTCAGCAACCAATAAAATTGAAGGTAATTACAGAGGTACTTTTGAGTCTAATAGCATGCTTTACGATTACTATAATCCAAAAAAATCAGATGCTACCATAGTTAGGAGAATAACAAACACCCTTGAACAGCAACTTATTAAACCTTGTAACAGAAAAGGCACAATAGAGGTTGTACGGGTAAGCGGAAACTCAAGCGCAGAAATAGTTGTAGTGCATGGTACTAATGTTATTAAAGTAGTTGATATGGCTGCTAATCAAGGCTCAAGAAGAATAAACCTTACCAACCTACCCAACAATAATAATCAGCTAAAATTACAAATTAGAAATATTGAAACTAATAAATTTTTGAAGGCACGTATTGGTGCTTGGTTTAATTAGTAGAACACTATAAGTAATAATTTTCCATGATATGAAAATAAAAATAAAACCAGAGGCTATTGATATTAATCAATTAAAAAAATTATTGGAAAAACACTTCTCAGGAACTTATACATTAAATAAACGAAATAAAAATTTATTAGCCGTTGCAGCTACAAAAACCATTGGCGCAACTGTATTGGTCCAAAAAAAGGTAATCATAGTCAACGGGAATTTTCCAACCATGGGAAGGCAGGTAATATTTACAATTCTACTATTCTCATTGGGTATTATACCTCCATTATTAGTGTACTTTTTATTCTATCATAAAAAAATGAAAGCTGTAGAGAAAGACGTTGTAGAGTTCATTACATCTAAATATACAGACCAGCTAAAAACAAATTAATAATCAAATCTTTTAAATGTATCTCATGAAAACAATTCTACATTACTTAAAATATTTATTATCTATTGCAATTTTTCAAAGCATGTTATTTTCAAACTCACAGGTTTATAATGGTAGCCGTGTGTTTATTTCAGAATTTCATTATGACAATGTAGGATCTGATGTTAATGAGTTTGTAGAAATTTGTAGCTTAAGTGGTTATTCCTTAGACGGTTGGCAGATTGAGTTGGTAAACGGATCAAGTAGTACCGTTTATGACACACGGGAGTTAACAGGACTTGGTACCTCTTTTCCAAATCGTGTGGGAGCGACAAAAGCAGAAATCTTTACTAGTCTACAGAATGGTGCCCCAGATGGCATTGTATTAAGAGCACCAGATGGCTCCATACACGAATTTATCAGTTATGAAGGCACTATAGTTTTTGAAGGTGTTGCCTCAACAAACGTAGGAGTCGCAGAAAATAGTGCTACTCCTGTAGGTACAAGCATACAAAATAATGGATTTGGAGATTGGACATCAGGCAATACCGAAACTTCAGGATTGGAAAACAGTAATAATTTATGGTTACCGACTCAAGCCTATCAACTGTTTTGGAATGGTACAGATAATAACTGGAATAGTAGAAACTGGAATCTTTGGGACAGAATAACAGACCCTAATAATGCACTAGGGCAAGGACCTGGCATATACGATTTTAGTATTGTAAACATTAACTCTGGAAACGTTGTTATCGATTACTATTTAGATAATAATAACCCAAATGCTATAACTGGATATGTTGATAATGTTGAAACCACTATACAAACCTTGTATTTAAATGGAGGTACTTTAACAGTAACGGATACAGGCAGGTTAGATGTTTCTAATAATGTAGAAAATGATGGTACGCTAATTATAAACGGAACATTTAATGTACCTAATGTATTAACAAATACAGGCACTTTAGTACTCGGAAGTGATTTAATATCAGCATCAAATCTTACAAATAGTGGTATTGTAAATATTGGTGACAATACGTTTACGCAAGCTACCGTGACTGGAAATATATCAACCAATACATCAATTAATTTTGAAATAGAAGATAATGTTAGTAAAGATTTTTTAATTGTGAATGGTGATTTGGAATTAGGAGGAACATTAAATTTAACTGTAGATGCCAATTATAATCCGCCAACTGGTACAACAATCACGTTGATGACCTACTCAGGAAATTTAACAGGAACTTTTGCAACCACAAATATTCCTATGGATTGGACTTTAGATTTAAGCACACCTAATGAGATAAATGTAGTTAAAAATTCTACTTTAAGTATTGAAAGTGACTTTTTGAACAATACCTTGAGTATTTACCCAAACCCAACGACAGATAATATTACTATTTCTAGTAGTACTTCAATTAATAGCATATCCGTTTTTAATTTACTTGGTCAACAGGTCATTAACACATCTCAAACAGAGAAGATAGACATAAGTCATTTAGAATCGGGTATCTATTTGGTTAAGTTGAAAACAGAATCTGGTGAACAAACAAAACGAATTATAAAAGAATAGTAAACAAATAAAGTCTAGCCTTATGAAATTAATTATTAAAACTATTTGCTATTTATTTTTAATCAATGTATGCCTATCTCAAACTAATAAAGGGCATTCGAAAAGCAATCAAAATTTACAAACAACAATTGATAATGTAAATATCGGTGAAATGAAATTGATTACAGGAACAATGGATGGCAGCGGCACAACATCGATAAATTATCCAAGAGGCTTTAATTGGGAAAACAGTTATGTACTGAGTTTCAAAATATTATCTAATACTGGTCATAGAGGCGGAATAAGTTGGTATACCTCTTTAGGTAATTATACCAAAGGTGATAATCAGGCAGTGTATGTAAACCTAAAAAATGATAATACTATATTGATAAAAGCTTCACACACTCAATACGTTGGTGTTAAATATTCTCTAGTTCTAATGAAATTAAAGACCAGGTAAAACAATACTTAAGGGTATATAAATTAATTATGACAACTTTAATGGTGTAGCTCAAATTTTGCTAATGAAAGGGGAACAAAATGCAGAATTTGGGCTAGAACCATTTTACAGTCCATTTTGCCAATTTCTCTTTATAATTAGTATATGGTGGAAACAAAAGTTCTGTAATTCCAAATGTATGTTGCTTAACAACTGCTCTCTCATTACTAAAGGCTTTAAACCCATGATAGCCATGCGATTTTCCAATACCACTATTATTTATTCCTCCAAAGGGTAAATTGTGGTTAGCATAATGAATAATATTGTTGTTAATACACGTGCCTCCCGCTTTTGTGTAATTCAATATCTTTCTAATATTCTTTTTACTCTTACTATAAATGTAAAGTGCTAATGGACGCTCTTTATTTTTTATATATTGGATAGCCTCATCAAGTGTATTGTAAGTTACAATAGGTAAAATAGGTCCAAATATTTCATCCTGAAGAAGTGAAGCCGCTTCTTCTAAATCCGAAACTAAAGTAGGCGCAATGTATTTTGAAGCTTCATTAGACTCACCTCCTGTTATTATTTGACCGTTGTTAGATTTTGCATCGTTTAAATGTTCTAATAGACGCTTATAATGCTTTTGAGACACAATTCTTCCGTAAGAATCTGAAGCTTCAGGACGGCTGCCAAAATAAGCATTCAACCATATTTTACACTCTTCAATAAACTTTGACTTCACGGTATATTTTACAAGTACGTAATCTGGTGTCACGCAAATCTGTCCGCAATTTAAAAACTTACCCCACATGATTTTTTTAGCAGCAGCTTTGAGATTTGCAGTTTCATCTATTATGGTTGGTGATTTTCCACCGAGTTCTAAGGTTACTGATGCTAAATGTTCCGCAGCCGCTTTCATCACTATTTTTCCAACGGTAGGTGAACCGGTAAAAAAGATGTGATTAAATGGGAGGTTTAATAAATCTGTGGAGGTTTGTACTTCACCTTCAACTAGCGCAACTTCTTCTTCTTTAAAAACAGTTTCAACTATTTTCTTCATTAAGGCTGAAGAATGTGGTGTCATTTCAGAAGGTTTTAAAATAGCTGTATTCCCTGCTGCAATCGAAGATACTAAGGGTCCAAAAGTTAAATTGAATGGAAAATTCCATGGCGAAATAATTAAACATACACCTTTTGCTTCATATTTAATATAAGATGAAGCCCCTAACATGGAAAGCGGTGTTTTTACTTTTTTGTTTCGCATCCATTGATGTAGGTACTTTTTTGCATGCTTAATGTCTCCCACAATCTGATAGATTTCTGTCATTTCGGACTCTACCCTAGGTTTTCCTAAATCTTTTTTAAGTGCGTCTATTATGTCATTTCTAAAGGTGAATTCTATTGCTCGTTGAAGTGCATTTAACTTTTTAATACGTTGATTATAAGTACTATTAGAAACATTTATGCTATTGGCTTTTTGCTTTTTAAATAGGTCTAAGTAGGGATTATTAGCTTTTTCTGTCATTCTATGTTATTGATTTTAAAGGGCTATCGACCGAAATCGTGCATTTCATCGATGTTTTCAACAAAACATTTCCTTTTATCTAGAAGTGTCCTTGTTTGGTCTAAAATTTTAGTGACCAACCTCTATTCTGTTGTTTATTTGTGCTGTTGTTAAAAATAAGAACAATAACCCAAATGAAAAACTTAATTCTAATAGTAGCATTTTTAACCTTACCACTTGTAGGGTTTGCACAGGCTAATACAGCTGTGAGTGCTAATACTTCAGAATTAGTTTCTATCAAAAAAGTTGAAGACATTGCGCCAAGAAAAGTAAGAGCTTCTAGAAATGCTAAGCATATTAAAGTGAATTACAAAAAGAGCAACGACATTATAAGTATTAAAGCTTATCGCAAGAGTCTTAAAGACAAAGTGCGAAGAGAGAGATTGTGCTAAGCACATAATTTAGTTTTAAATCGTTAAATCCTTTTGTCGTAGATGAAAGGATTTTTTATTGAAAACAAAAAAGCCCTTCCAAATCTGGAAGGGCTTTTTACTAATAGATATTATTTGATTTTGTTACCATTTTTATCAAAAAAATGATATTCAAGATAAGTGTAAGCATCTCTAGGTAAAACTTTTACCCATTTTTTGTGTTCAAAAAACCATTTTGAACGTACTGATGGAAACCCTTTGGTTAAAAAGGCTGCTATAAAAGGGTGTGCGTGCAATGCTACTTTTTTATAGTCTTTTTTGTAAATCCTTTCTAAGTCTTGGCTCATACGCTCAACGACTTTAATTGGTGCTTCGATTTCATCGCCACCAATACTATTAGGATTTACTTCTTTTGTTTTAATATTACGCTCTGGCCTAACGCGTTGTCTGGTAATTTGCACTAATCCAAACTTACTCGGCGGTAATATTTTATGCTTTGCTTTATCATCTTTCATTTCTTCACGAAGATGATTGTAGAGTGCTTTTCGGTTTTCTGCTTTTCCCATATCGATAAAATCGATAACGATGATGCCTCCCATATCACGCAAACGTAATTGTCTGGCAACTTCTGTCGCAGATATTAAATTAACCTCTAAAGCTGTGTCTTCTTGGTTTTTCTCTTTGTTAGAGCGATTACCACTGTTAACATCTACTACATGGAGCGCTTCGGTATGTTCTATTACCAAATAGGCGCCTTTTGCCATAGATACGGTACGCCCAAATGATGTTTTTATTTGGCGTTCTATACCAAACTTTTCAAAAATGGGTACGCCGTTTTTGTAGTGTTTTACAATGGATTCCTTTTTTGGTGCAATTTGTTGCACATAATCTTTTACTTGACTGTACAAAACTTCGTCATCTACATGTATTCCTGAAAATGAATCGTTAAAGATATCTCTCAAAATTGAGGATGCTTTGTTCATTTCTCCTAATACTTTTGTAGGATGATGTGCTTTGTAGAGTTTTTTGCACATTGCTGTCCATCTGTTCAGCAAATTCTGCAAGTCACTATCAATCTCAGCCACTTTTTTACCCTCAGCTACTGTGCGTATAATAACACCAAAACCTTTTGGGGTAATACTTTTTACCAATCGCTTCAATCTGTCTTTTTCTTCTTGAGATTCTATTTTTTGAGAAACAGAAATACGATTAGAAAAAGGGACTAAAACAATATAACGCCCTGCAATAGACAATTCTGAACTAATGCGAGGCCCTTTGGTAGAAATAGGCTCTTTTACAACTTGTACTAATAGTGATTGGTTAGACTTAATGGCTTCTGCAATTTTACCATGCTTGTCTAAATCTTTTTCAAAAGGAAAGTTTTTTAAAGAGTAATCTTTTAATTTCCCTGTGCTTACACGTTTAGTGAATTTTAAAAGTGAAGGCAATTGCGGACCTAAATCATGATAATGCAAAAATGCATCTTTCTCATAACCTACATTTACAAACGCAGCATTAAGTCCAGGAACAACTTTACGGATTTTGGCTATAAATATATCGCCAACTGCAAAATTGTTATCCTCTTCATCTTTGTGCAATTCAATAAGTTTTCCATCTTTTAATAAGGCAAAATCAACAATATCTGAACTCGATCTTACGATTAATTCTTTGTTCATAATGTTAATTTATATCCATCTCATAATTGAGACAGATGGATTTTACTTAATTATTTGACACAGGATGTAATATCCAGCAAATCTAGGTGTACTCTATTAAATATCACCATAGATTCTATATCAAAGAACGTTCTTTTAAAACCGAAAAAAGTAGTTGGTATAACTACTTTTGACGATTTATTTTTTCTTGTGACGATTAGCGCGTCTACGTTTCTTACGCTTATGCGTCGCTACCTTGTGTCTTTTACGTTTTTTACCACTTGGCATAAATAATTCGTTTTAGATTAATATTTTACTTAATTATATCTTAGTTCACGTCCACTTTTGCCTTAACACCTTCTAAAAAGATTTTAGCTGGCTTAAACGCTGGTATGTTGTGAGCTGGTATTTTAATAGTTGTATTTTTAGAGATGTTACGACCCGTTTTTTCAGCTCTTGTTTTGATAATAAAGCTTCCAAAACCTCTTAAATATACATTATCTCCACTCTCTAAAGATGTTTTTACTTCGTCCATGAAAGATTCTACTGTAGCTTGTACATCACCTTTTTCGATTCCTAATTTGTCCGAAATTTTAGCTACTAAATCTGCTTTTGTCATTTTACTTAATTGTTTGTGTTACTATTGTTTATAAGGGGTTGCAAATATATGTAATTTAATTTCAATATTTCAAACGTAATTGATTTAAATTTAAGCGTATATAGTTTTATGTTTGCAGTGTTCTACACTTTTCTAAATGAATTTTTCAAAAAACGTAATTAACTGGTATTCAGACTATAAAAGAGATTTACCTTGGAGACGCACTAAAAATCCATATTATATTTGGCTCTCCGAAATTATCTTACAGCAAACACAAGTTAAACAAGGCTTGCCTTATTATGAAGATTTTGTAAATACCTTTCCAACTATTTTTGATCTTGCAAAAAGTGATGAACAAAACGTTCTGAAATTATGGCAAGGTTTGGGCTACTATTCCAGAGCACGAAACCTTCACTATACAGCTAAATATGTTGCTAATGAGTTAAACGGAAAATTCCCAAACACTTACAGCGAGATTATAAAGCTAAAAGGTGTTGGAGATTACACAGCAAGTGCCATTGCCTCTATTGCTTTTGGAGAAGCTACAGCAGTCGTAGACGGGAATGTTTATCGTGTACTGTCTCGATTTTTCGGAATTGATACGCCTATAAATTCTACAAAGGGCATAAAAGAGTTTAAAGCTTTAGCAACAGAATTGATAGATAAAAAACACCCTGCAGAATTCAATCAAGCCATTATGGAATTTGGCGCACAACAGTGTAAACCTAAAAACCCTTATTGTATTGTTTGCCCGTTACAATCTGCTTGTGTAGCGTTTCAAAAAAATAAAATTTCAGAATTACCTGTAAAACTAAAAAAGACGAAAGTTAGAAATCGCTATTTTAATTATTTAGTTATTATAGATAAATTCAAAAACATTATAGTTGAGCAACGCAAAGGAAAAGGCATATGGCAGAATTTATATCAGTTTCCGCTAATAGAAACCGAAAAAAGTTTATCCATTGAAGCTTTTGAAGAAGTAGCAGAAAAGCATAGACTTCTAAAAAATGTTGATTACGATTTAAGTCTCTATAATGAGACTGACGTAGTTCATAAACTGTCACACCAACACTTACATACCAAGTTTTGGATTATAAGCACAGACCAAACCTATAAAAATGCTATTTCTATAAAAGAATTGAAAGCGTATCCTGTTCCTGCTTTAATACATGATTTTATCTCCAAATTCAAATTTTGAAATTACCCTATTCTTATTTTTATTATTTTTAAAGAACAGAATTAAAAAGTTTAATTTTGTAAGCTAATAAATTCTAAAAAATTATGTCAGGAACATTAAATAAAGTAATGCTTATAGGTCACTTGGGAGATGAAGTTAAGATGCATTATTTTGATGATAAAAACTGTGTAGGTCGTTTTCCCCTTGCCACAAATGAGACGTATACAAACAAGCAAACCAACGAGCGTGTTTCTAATACAGAATGGCATAATATTGTTGTGCGTAACAAGGCAGCAGAAATTTGCGAAAAATACTTAAGCAAAGGTGACAAAGTCTATATTGAAGGACGTATTAAAACTCGAAAATGGACTGATGATAAGGGTATGGAACGCTACTCTACAGAAATACAATGCTCTGATTTTACGTTTTTAACAGCTAAAAACGAACAACAAAATCCTGGCAATACGCAACAAAGTGCACCGCAAACTCCATCAAATTCTGCACCTACCAACGATGTATCTATTGCAAATGATGATAATGACGATTTACCATTTTAGTTTAATTAAATCCTCTGATTTTGGATCCTGATCCCGGTAGTTTATATTTTTTACTCATTACGTTTAACACAAGCTTAGTTGTCAGTGTAATAGTACTTATACTGCTTCTTTTTTGTTCTGCCTTAATTTCTGGCGCAGAGGTTGCTTTATTTTCATTAACAAAAACCGATATAGATACTGCGTCCGAAGAAAATTCAAAAACACTATCACTTATTACATCGCTGTTAGAGCGTCCAAAGAAGTTATTGGCTACCATTTTAGTTGCTAATAATTTTATAAATATTGCTATTGTTATTCTGTTTGCTTACATAGGAGAGTTTCTATTTTATTCAATAGAAAATAGTATTGCACGATTTTTATTAGAAGTGGTTTCGGCTACATTTTTAATTCTTCTTTTTGGGGAAATAATTCCAAAGATTTACGCCAGTAGAAATAGCCTTAAATTCGCTATTGCAATGGCAAGGCCATTAAAGTTTTTGGATGTTATATTCTCTCCAATAAGTATGCCTTTGCGTTTTATTACCATACAAATACAAAACAAACTAGGTAAGCAAAAAACCAACTTAAGTGTAGACCAATTATCGCAAGCATTAGAGTTAACTGACGATAACGATACCACTAAAGAAGAACAACAAATTCTTCAAAGTATTGTCTCTTTTGGCAACACAGACACCAAACAAGTGATGCGTCCCCGAATGGATATATTTGCAGTAAATATTGAGGCAGAATTTAGCACTATTATACCAGAGATTATTAATAACGGCTATTCTCGTATACCAGTTTATAAAGAAAATATAGACACCGTTGTAGGTGTGCTTTATGTAAAAGATCTACTACCACATCTCAATAAGAAAAACTTTAATTGGAAAACCATTCTTAGAGAACCATTTTTTGTTCCAGAAAATAAAAAGCTGGATGACTTAATGCAAGAGTTTCAAACTAAGAAAGTGCATCTAGCCGTTGTTGTAGACGAATATGGCGGGACATCTGGTGTGATATCTCTAGAAGATATTATCGAAGAAATCGTTGGTGACATTAGTGATGAATACGATGTTGATGACCTTAATTACACTAAAATTGATGACAAAAATTATAGGTTTGACGGGAAGACACAACTCAAGGATATTTATAAAATCTTAGATTTAGAAGACACTAGCATTTTTGAAACAAAAAAAGGCGAAGCTGAAACATTAGCCGGTTTTGTTCTAGAGTTATCTGGTGGTTTTCCAAGAGTTGGAAATAAAATAAATTTTGACAATTACGTTTTTACTATTGAGGCTATTGAAAAAAAACGCATCAAACAGATTAAGCTAACCATTACATAAATAGTTAAAAACCTTATTTAAAAAGGAAATCCTCATGAAAAAAATACTTATTCCTATATTTTCTCTTTTCCTTACAGGTTGTGGTAATGATACCCTTCCTAAGCCAAAAGCGTTTTTAAGATTAGATTATGAAAAGCCTTCATATAAACGTGTGGATATCCCAGTCCCATTTGCTTTTGAAAAAAATGAAGCTGCTAAACCAATTTCAAAAATAAAACGTAGTGAAAATGGAAACTCTATAAGCGTAGATATAGAATATCCTAAACTAAAAGGAACTGTTTACCTTACCTATAAAAAAGTTACGGAAAACAATCTTAGAGACTTACTACGAGATGCTCAAAATCTCACCCAAAAGCACACACAAAAAGCAGATGAGATAAACAGTACTGTATTTGAAAACCAAGAAAAGAATGTTTACGGGATGTTTTACGAAGTAGGCGGCAATGCAGCTTCACAATCACAATTTTATGCTACTGATAGTACAAATCACTTTTTAAGTGGCTCTCTTTACTTTTATGCAAAACCTAATTACGATTCTATTTATCCTGCTGCAATATATCTTAGAAACGATATAAAACGAGTTATGGAGAGTTTAGAGTGGAGGACTGAAGATTAAATTAACTCTCTAATTTTTACATAAACAAAAAGCGCGACTTTAAAAGTCGCGCTTTTTTTATGATTAAAATAAGTCTAAACTACTAGAAAGAGTACCTTAAACCTACTTGCATTTGCCATCTTGAAGAATTAAGACCGCTATCATCAACAATATTCTCAGTACCTTCAACACTTGGATTGTAAGTAAATGTTGGAGTTGTACCATCGGCCGCAAAATCTTCGAAATTTAACAACTGTACTTGGTTAAAATTAGTAAACGATCTCACACCCCATTCTTTATTCAATAGATTTGTAAAGTTAAAGATATCTGCCGTTAGCTCTAACCTATGTATCTTATCTCCAAATTTAACTCCAAATTCTTGAGCAAATTTTAAGTCAATAATATGACTCCAGTCAGAACGGTCTGCATTACGCTCTGCAAACTGACCTCTTCTTGTTCTCAAGTAATCGTTACCTTCAATATAAGCATCTAATAACGCCCATTGCTCAGATGCAGTTAAACTACCACTATCAACTAGTTGAGCTTCAGCTTGATTAGCAGGGACGTAGATTAATGCTGATTCTGCACCAAAAGTATCATCTAACAAGTCACCTCCGTCATTATAAACATAGCTAAATGGTGAGCCTTCAGCACCTTCGTAGAATAAACCAATACGAGTCTTAATCGTTTCTGACCATTTAAACTCTATTGTAGAGTTAGCAATAACTCGGTGTCCAGGAGAAAAATCAGAAATAGATAAATCTGGTCTGTTAGAACCGTTTACTGTCTCCAATCTTCTCCATTGAGAACTGTTTTGAGACGACGTACCATCAAAAATACCATCTGCTTCACCATAAGAATATGTAGCAGAAGTTCTAATATCTAATCTGTCTGCTATAAAATTCTTAGATAAAGTTCCTGCTATATTATAAGAGCTACCAGCACCTGTATTAGAAGCCAGGTAAATTGCAGTATATGTATTATCAATTGACTGATTACCCCAATGTGGTCTAGAACCTGCACCTGTTGTATTAAACAAAGGTGTATTAGGTAAATTTAAGTTCTCATATTGCACTGCTGTGATGTTATCGTTCCAGATAAAATCAGCAGAGAATGTAATCCCCCAAGGTAATTTTTGGTCAATAGCAATATTTGTCTTGAACACCTGTGGTAACATAAAATCTTTAGCAAATAAATCTATTTGTCCACCAACTTCTCCTGTTCCTGGCTGTGCAATACCTGGTATTGGCTGTCCTGTAGATATGTCTGTAAGTTGGTTAGAAGGATCTGGGTTAAATAAAGGTGTGTTACCTGTACCTCTAATTTCTGCAAATCCTGTTGTTACACCATTATTACCGTAAGTTGCACCTGGCCATACTAATGGTACTCTAGAGGTAAAAATACCTAAACCACCACGGATTTGAGTTTTCTTTTCTCCACTAACATCCCAGTTAAAACCAACTCTAGGTGAAATATGAACGTTTGCGTTAATCCCTTGACCAACTCTAGCATCTTGTAAATCTTTACCATTTGCTTCTAACAAAGCAACTGTTCTTGTATTGAAATCTTCATTTACAGCGCCATCTTGCCAGAAAGGTACATCGAAACGTAAACCAGCTGTAATAGTTAAATTATCATTAAAGTTAACTTCATCTTGAACATAGAAAGCTGTTTGGAAGAAATCGAACTCTGGCGCACCAAGTGAGTTATCTGCTAAACCTCCTTGTAAAGAATAACCATAACGGAAACGATTTGGTGCTGCATTGTTTAAGAAGTCGTCTAAATTGTTATATCTGTAATCTCCAAAGTTTTGTCTGAAGAATACATTCTTCATATTAGAGAACTCATTATTAGTACCAATAGTAATTCTATGTCTTCCTGAGTAAATCTCAAAGTTATTGGTTAATGTAAGTATGCGTTGCTCAAGTAAATTAGCAGTAGAGAATGGCTCAGAACCAAAGAAAATACTCGTACCAGCTGTATCAAAAATCTGTACACTTGGGAAAGGATTTCCTTGGATACCTCTGTCATCATTAACACTAGTGTAACCAATAACAAGGTTATTAGCCAAGTTATTTCCAAACTTAGAACTTAATTCTAAAGATGTAGAGTTTGTTATAGACTCAAAATTTTCTGCTCTGTTAGAAAAACTTATAGAACCTTGGTTAGAACCTGGCGCATCCAAGTTAACTGCTTTAACATAACTGTGCTTAAATGTTAAGTTATGATTGTCATTAATGTTCCAGTCTAATCTAGCAATTAATTTATCACTTGTTAAAGATGAAGTGTTACTATCAAAACTACCTGGATTATATCCAAAGTTAGTATCTAAGTAATTAACTAAGTTAGTTATATCCGCAGCTGTAGTACTTCCTCTGTAAGTGCTAATATCAAAAGGTTGAGGAGTTTCTCTCTCTTCTCTTTCATAATTTACGAAAAGGAATAATTTGTCTTTTATGATTGGACCTCCAATTCGAGTACCATAAATATTTGCTGAAAAATCATCTAATTTTTGACGACCACCAGTCCCAGCTAAATCAACTGGGGTTTTACCTGCTAAATCTTGATTTCTTAAGAAGGTGTAAGCAGACCCTGTCCATGTGTTTGTACCAGATTTTGTAATAGCATTGATACTACCACCTGCAAAACCAGATTGCTTAACATCAAAAGGAGCAACATTGATTTGGAAAGTCTCAATGGCATCTAAGGAGATTGGACTAACACCTGTTTGTCCACCATTAGTACCAGAACCGGCTAAACCAAAAACATCATTGTTAACAGCTCCATCAATAAAGATTGTGTTATATCTGTTATTTTGACCTGCAATAGAAATTGTAGCATCTCCCGTAACTTTAGCTTGTGGTGTCAACCTAGCAAAATCAGCAATGTTTCTAGAAACAGAAGGTAAAGTATTCACTTGTCGCCTAGACACTTTAGTATCAGCTCCTGTTTTACCTGAACCAAAAACACCGTCATTACCAGCTACAATCACAACTTCATCAAGTACGCTAGCGTCTTCAGAAAGTTTTGTACTTATTCTCTTAGATTCACCTAATGCTAAAAACACATTTTTGTCTGCATAATCTTTAAATCCAACATAAGTAATTGTAATTGTGTATGGTCCACCTGTTCTCATGTTTGAGATACGGTAGTAACCATCAAAATCGGTAGCGACACCATACTTAGTTCCGGATGGTGTGTGAACAGCTAAAACGGTAGCTCCTGGTAACGGATCTCCATTAACATCTGTAACTTGTCCATTGATTGAAGATGTTGTAACACCTTGAGCAAAGGACATTGTTGCAAATAACATTGCAACGGTCATTACTAAAAATTGTGTAATTTTTTTCATTTTAATAAAGTTGAGTTTGTTTTTAACGGCGCAAAAATACGACATAAAACACTTGAAATATTAACTAAACGTTAAGATTTTTTTAACATCAATGTTAATAACATTTTTCTGAAATTTTTGAATTTCTGTCAACTAAAAATCACTTGTTCTGCAACGTATTTAATCTTCTTTATAAAAATTTATTAATCTCTCAGTCGAGGAATCGTGTGAGCTAGCAGTTTTATTTAATTTTAACTCTTCTAAAATGGTCTTCGCCAGCTTTTTCCCAAGTTCAACACCAAATTGATCGTAGCTAAATATGTTCCAAACCACACCTTGTACAAATATTTTGTGTTCATACATGGCAATGAGTTTACCTAAACTTTCTGGTGTTAATTTTTGAATTAAAATTGAAGTTGTCGGCTTGTTACCTTCAAATATTTTGAAAGGCAAGAGCATATCTTTTTCTTCTGAAGATAAATTAGCTGACGATAACTCTTCTAAAACTTCATCTTTAGTTTTACCATTCATCAAAGCTTCGGTTTGGGCAAAATAATTAGACATCAATTTGTCATGATGGTCTTTATTACCGTGTAGCGATTTTACAAAACCTATGAAGTCCGTAGGGATTAGCTTTGTTCCTTGGTGAATTAATTGAAAGAACGCATGTTGAGAATTTGTTCCTGGCTCACCCCAAATTAATGTGCCCGTTTGGTAATTAACGTGGTTTCCATCTCTATCAACACTCTTACCGTTACTTTCCATAATACCCTGTTGCAAATAGGTTGCAAATTGGTTGAGGTATTGTGTGTACGGAATTATAGCTTCGCTTTCAGCATTAAAAAAGTTATTGTACCAAATCGTTAAAAGAGCAGCAATTACAGGAATATTCTTATTAAAATCTGCCGTTCTAAAATGTTCATCCATTTTATGAGCACCAGACAAGAGACTTTCGAAATTATCATAGCCTAACGCTAAACTAATTGATAAACCTACAGCACTCCAAAGCGAAAAACGACCACCTACCCAATCTTTCATTGGGAAAATATTAGCTTCATCAATTCCAAAATCTTTTACCACGCTCACATTGGTAGATACAGCAACAAAGTGATTGGCTACCGCTTCGCTAGGCATGCTTTGTAAAAACCAATCTCTAATAGAATTAGCATTAGACAATGTTTCTTGCGTAGTAAAGGTCTTTGATACAATTACAAAAAGTGTCGTCTCTGGGTTAAGATGCTTTACAATTTCCTGATAATGATCGCCGTCTACATTACTTACAAAATGCGTGTGGAGATGATTTTTATAAAACTGAAGTGAATCTACAACCATCGCTGGACCTAAATCTGAACCCCCAATTCCAATGTTTACTACATCTGTAATTGGTTTTCCTGTAAATCCTTTGTGGCTGCCACTAGTTACTGCATTGGTAAAGTCTTTTATCTTGTTCTTAACGTCATAGACACCAGGAATTACATTTTCGCCATTTACAAAAACCTCAGCAGACTTTGGCGCTCTTAATGCGGTGTGAAGCACTGCTCTACCTTCGGTTTGATTAATAATATCGCCTTCAAAATATTTTGAAATAGCATCTTTAAGATTCACTTCATTTGCTAATTCTACCAACAGAGACAATGTTTTTGATGTCATCCTATTTTTTGAAAAATCAGCATAAAAGTCATCCCAAATAATAGTTAATTCTTCGGCTCGTTTTGGATTTGATTTAAACAACTCCTTAAGATGAATATCTTTTATTTCTGAAAAATGAGACAAGAGTTTAGACCACGTCTTTGTAGTCATTAGATTAGTTGATTTTAATGCCATATTTATTGAATCTCTGAGAGGGTTTCCTCTGTTTCTGGCTGAAGTGAATCTTCAACCAAAATAATGTTATCTAGTTGTTGCTTTATTGGTGCGATATAGTCTAAAAACTTAACCTTTAAACTGTCTGAAATTGGTTTGGCCTCAGGTAGTTTTTCTTTAAAAGGATCGACTTGTTTTCCGTTTTTCCAAAAACGATAGCAAACATGGTTCCCAGCGGAACTTCCTGTATTACCAACATAGCCAATAACGTCACCCTGCTTTACAAATTCGCCCACTTTAGCTTTTCGGCGAGACATATGTAAATACTGTGTTTCGTAAGTGGAATTATGTCTAATTTTCACATATTTACCATTTCCTCTAGTGTAAGACGATTTAGTAACTGTACCGCTCGCTGTGGCTAAAATTGGTGTTCCGTTTGGTGCAGCAAAATCTGTCCCGCGATGCGCTTTTACACGATACCCGTAATGGGCAATTCGTCTTCTTAAATTATAACGCGATGATACGCGTCCAAATCGTAGTGGTGATTTTAAAAAGGCACGTCTTAGGTTTTTTGCATCTTCGTTAAAATAATCTATGATGCCTTTTACGCTATCCGTCTCGAACTCAAAGGCGTAAAAGGGTTTTTTATTATGTTCAAAATAAGCAGCTTTTACATCATGAACACCTGCATAGGTGCTATCGTCTATATATTTGTCTGTATATATAACTTTAAACCGATCTCCTGGTTGTAAGCGGTTAAAATCTATCGTCCACGCGTAGATTTCGTTTGCCATTTTATTGGCTAAACGCTGACTAAGTCCTTTTTTATCTAACACTACGGAAATACCACTTCCTGGTGTTATTACACCAGACGCTTCCTTTTCGACATATTTTATTGGTTTTCTGCCCATGTAGGTCTGTATAGAATCTTGAAAATCTATAACAACGTACTCTTCTTTATTGGGCTGGTAAATAAAGCTTTTTGGCGTTTCTAAGCTGTCTTTTGAGCAAAGCAGCGTGTAAGGCTTACCAAACCTTAGTGTCCTGATATCAAAAGTGTCTTTTACCTTTTCGGCAATTTGAAAAATTTTAGGGTATCCGATATTGTTTCTTTCTAAGATTTCTCCGAAGCTCTCGCCTCTTCGTATGGTATCTCTTTTAACTATAAAGTTGTCTAGGTTAAAGCCAAACTCGTATCGTTCTTCAACTTCTTCGACAACGGCCAAATCTTCTACTAGCTCTTCTTTTTTATCTTCTTTACAATTTAAAAAGGTTACAGAAATTACCGTTAACCATACTAATTGTTTCAAATGCATTAATCGTTCTCTATTTATAAGTTTGTTCCCCAATTGTCTAATTCTTCTTTAGTCCATAAATCTGGAAAAAAAATACGCTTTTGATATTTTGGATGCATATATTTCTTCCAATCGCTACCTCCAGTCGCTTCGCCATCACCAATACCACTATCGATGTAATGCTTTGCCGCATTATAGTGTGCCATTACCCAAGTTACATTTACCGTGTAATCGTAGTGCCGCATAGCTTTGACTAAATCTTTATCCGCTTGATTTTCTTTTGGTAATTCTTTATAGCGCGTCCAGAGATTCTTTGTATTATATCTTTCCATAAATCTTAAGAACTCGTCTTTGTAGCGTGCTTCAAAGTTTTTTAAAAGAGTAGATTTTTTTCCTGTCTTGTGGTCTTTACCAGCCGCTTGCCAATACAAATGCTCAAAGGCATGAGTGTAAGGTGTTTTTCTATCAATATCTTTTCTAAAGCGATAGTCTATAAGATTTATTAGCTCTGTAGATGCAAACTCTATAAGTCTATATTGTGCACTTTGAAATCCACTTGCTGGCGTCAAGGTATATCTAAATTTCATGTATTGCTCTACTTCCATACCTTCTCTCATGATATTAAAAGATGTGGTTAGCATATCGAAATATCTTGAAATACGCATGATTTTACTTTCGAAAAACACAACATCTAGCTTTTCTTTTTCGGCTACCTGTGATATTTCCCAAAGTATCATTTTAAAAATCAACTCATTAATTTGATGGTAGGCAATAAAGACCATTTCATCTGGAAGTGTCGTTCTTTGGGTTTGAAGCGACAATAAAGCATCTGTCTTTATGTAATCCCAATAGGTAATAGGCTTACTATATAATAAACCTAAAAGATGGTCGTCTGTATCTTGATCAATACTGTCGTATTTCTCTTGAAGGGATTTTATAATATGTGAATAATCTGGTTGGTCTGACATATAACTTAATCATCAAATTGAACGACAAAGGAGTGCTTGAGTCCTTTGTATTGATCTAAATCTGCGCGGAGCGAACCTACAGCTAAATCGGCTTGAATTTTTAAAGGGATTTTATTTTTATCGGCGCTTACCCAAAGCGTTAAACTCTCTTCTTCCTTAAATACACGACCAGCCATTACGTATGGTCTAAATTTTAATGTTTTTACTTTTATTCGGTTGCCGTTAACCCTTACTTTAATGGTTTCTCGACCTAAAAATTTGAGCCTAAACGGATAGTTTTCTTCATCAAAAAACATACTTAATTTTACAACATCTCCAACCTTAATTTTATCTGTATCGTAATTGTTTCTTAGATAATAGAATGCAGAAACCATGTCTTGTACATTGGTATTGATGTCTATCTCTTTTACTGTTTTGTACTTTTTATTGTTAACTGTTGCTTTTTTCTTGTTGTGGTCAAAAGCAATTTCAATATCCTTGGTATGTCCTCCTTCGTCTATCTTTCTAATAAACTTGTATGGCAAACCTGTTTTGGCATCAAAATAACTCTCGTAACGGTCTTTTACTTTAAAAAACCATTTTATAGCTCCAGTAGTAGCTCCTTTGCCAACAACATGATAGACCTCTTTTCCATCAAACTTCTTTTGCTTGACATTTAGGGTAGCTTCACCAGCCTTAAGCCAGCCACTGTAGCTCATACGAAACTTGAACCACTCTCCATCTTGAAAAGCTGATTCTTGCTGCGCTAAAGCAATTTTGAAACTAGCAAATATTAAAAAAAATAGTAAAGGCTTTTTCATAATATATCTGTAATGCAAATGTAACTTTTATATCTACACTTAATTAGTTATACTTCAACATTTACAATTACTATTCCAAAAGTATTAAAAGTAAAAAACACCATCAATTATTGATAGTGTTTTTAACGCAAATAAAACAGTGCTTATTATAAAGTTCCTCTTTTTGCTTGCTCTCTTTCGATAGATTCAAAAAGCGCTTTAAAGTTTCCTGCACCGAAACCTTTTGCCCCCATTCTCTGAATAATTTCGAAAAATAAGGTTGGCCTATCTTCTACTGGTTTTGTGAAAATTTGCAGCAAATAACCTTCTTCATCGGCATCTATCATAATACCTAAGGCTTTCAACTTTTCGATATCTTCTCTAAGCTCATGGCTAAATTCTTCTAAACGACCCGGTACAGCTTTGTAATATTCTTCTGGTGGTGTAGATAGAAATTCGACCCCATTTTTTCGAAGTTGAGTTACCGTCTTGATGATATCATCTGTAGCTACGGCAATATGCTGTACGCCTGCGCCTTCATAAAAATCTAAATATTCTTCAATTTGAGAGCGTTTTTTGCCTTCAGCTGGTTCATTTATTGGAAATTTGATGCGTCCGTTTCCATTGGACATTACTTTACTCATCAAAGCGGAATACTCGGTATGGATTTGCTTATCGTCAAAGGATAAAAAATTCTCAAATCCCATAACGTCTTCGTACCATTTTACCCAAACATCCATCTGATTCCAACCTACATTTCCAACCATATGGTCAATGTATTTTAAACCTGCTGATGGCGGATTGTAATCTGACTCCCATTTAACAAATCCTGGTAAAAATGCGCCTTTGTAGTTTTTACGCTCTACAAACATATGTACTGTTTCTCCGTAGGTGTAAATTCCTGCTCTAACCACTTCGCCGTGTTCATCTTTTTGCACCTTAGGCTCCATATACGATTTTGCACCTCTTGAGGTGGTTTCTTTATACGCTTGCTTTGCATCATCTACCCACAATGCTACAATTTTCACACCATCGCCATGTTTTACAATATGGTCGTTAATCGGTGATTTACTATTTAGCGGCGTCGTAAGCATTAATTTAATTTTGTCTTGAGTTAACACATAACTCACCGAGTCTTTTGCCCCTGTTTCTAGCCCTCGATAGGCGTGAGACTGAAACCCGAAAGCCGTCTTATAAAAATGAGCTGCTTGTTTGGCATTGCCTACATAAAACTCTACGTAATCCGTACCTAAAAGCGGTAAGAAATCTTGCGCGCCTTCAAATATTTTTTCTAGTCCGTAATTGACTGATTTTATTTCTTTACTCATGATAAGTAGTTATTTTAAATGAGTTATCTTTTATTTTTATTCTAACCAAGATTTGTAGTAATCTTCATCTGCAATTTTTAGCGCTTCTTCAGTAACTTTTAAAGGCTTAAAAGTATCTACCATTACTGCCAATTCATCTGTTTTTACTTTGCCTATACTGCGCTCCATAGCTCCCGGATGTGGGCCATGAGGAATCCCAGCAGGATGCAGCGAAATATGACCAGCGTCAATATCATTACGGCTCATAAAATCTCCATCAACGTAATACAAAACCTCATCACTATCTATGTTACTATGATTGTAAGGAGCTGGCACTGCAAGTGGATGGTAGTCGTATAATCTTGGCACAAAACTACAGACCACAAAAGCATCGGTTTCAAAGGTTTGATGTACTGGTGGCGGTTGATGTACGCGACCTGTTATGGGTTCGAAATCATGAATAGAAAAAGCATACGGATAATTATACCCATCATAGCCCACGACATCGAAAGGATGTGAAGCATAAACCATATCAAAAATTTCGTCTTGCTTTTTTACTTTGATTAAAAAATCTCCCGATTCGTTATAAGTTTCTAATTCATGAGGTCTTCTAATATCGCGCTCGCAAAATGGTGAATGCTCTAATAATTGTCCAAACCAATTACGGTAACGTTTTGGTGTATAGATAGGACGATAAGACTCTACAATGAATAGTCGATTATCTTCAGTATCAAAATCTAGTTTGTAAATGATTCCTCTTGGTACTAACAAATAATCCCCATATTTAAAATCGAGATTACCCAAATGTGTTCTTAGTTTACCTGTTCCCTTATGAATAAAAATGAGCTCATCTGCATCCGTGTTTTTATAGAAATAATCTTTGGTAGATACCTTTGGTGCAGATAGAATAATATTACAATCGCTATTAGATAATACTATTTTTCGACTTTCTAAATAATCATCCTCTGGTTTTACCTTAAACCCATGAAAACGATACGACTTCATGTTATTTGCTTTAGCAATTTTTGGTGCTACACTGTATTGCGCATTAATAGCTTTCACCTGTGTTGGTCGCTGTTCGTGATAGCTATTGGTTGACATTCCATCGAAACCAATGGTGCCAAAAAGTTGCTCATAGTAAAAACTCCCATCAGGTTTTTTGAATTGTGTATGTCGTTTAGGAGGAATTTCTCCTAGCTTATGATAAAATGGCATTTCTTTATTTGTTTAGCTGTTAAGTCGTTTAAATGTTGAATCGTTAAACGTTCAAAAATTGACATTGTTTAAAGTTACAAAAAAAAGAAAGTGATAATTGTAACTATAGATTTTTGATGAGATACTGAAACAACACTTCGACTTTGCTCAGTGCAACGGTTCAGTATAATATAAATATCATTCTGGATTCCTTTTAATGAGGAAATGAAGGTAAAGTTTTAAATCTGTCCAGAATAATTTCATAACTACACAAATATCGGAAAAATTATAAGATTTTGAATTATTTCAACTTTATCAAAACCAGAACCCAACATTAAAGAACCAATAGCTTTCTTTTAGCTCTGGAGATATGGTGTACTTAACCTCTACTGGTCCTAAAAAAGTTTCTATAGAGTATCCAAGTGCATAACCTGAATAGTCTGGTGCAGTAAACCATTCGCCATCATCAAAAATATTATCATCTATATTGGCAAAATTTGCTGAAAGCATGATATGATGTTTTTTAAACATCTCATAATCTAAAGTAATATCAGCCTTTACAAAACTATTTCCTACTACCGAGACGTAATCGTAGCCATAAAATGAGCCAAAATTATTTATAAAATTCTGTCCGTAACCCCCAAATGCAAAATCTAAAAAGCTTGTAGAGCGGTCTCCTAACTGAAAACCTCCGGAAGTGTTTAAATGAACAGATAAATCTCCAAATGGACTAAAAGCATATCCTATATCGGCTTTAGCAATAGAAAAAGGCTCAAAATCGTTATTAAACCCATTTGCAGCAATGTACCAGTGCAATAGCCCATTAAACCAAAATCCATTATTTGGAAAATATTTATTGTCGTAAGTATCTACTTTAAAATTTCCGAAAAGGCTAAAATAATCCGTGTTTTCAAATACGAAATCCTCTGCAGTATTGTTGTTGTTTAAATTTTCTGTGGTAATCTTTAAGCGTTTATGCTCAAATCCAGCATTGAGCTCAAATTCTTTGGCTAGCAATGTCTGAAAATACAACTGATTTGTTTGGTCTTGCAACTCAACATCAACTTTATTAAGATTAACCAAAAGTGGGTCATCTGGCTGAAGTAGTAAATTGGCATTGACTAACCTATCGAACTGATTGTATCTAGACTTTAAGCCTATACTTATGTAAAAGCCCTTGTCAATAAAATAATCAAAATCGTACCGTATGTTATCCCCGAGGATAACATCTAGTGAGGCAAAATCATTATCAAACAACATTCGTTTTCGCGTAATATTAACTAGTGCAGCACTTTTGTAAAGACCATCGTAGTGCAAACCTAATTTTAAAAAAGTATTGGACTTAGATTCTCTAATCTTAGCTTCTAAATCATAAACACCTTCTGTTTCTGTAGATACAAAATTATAGCGTATAGCATCAAAATTATTTGTAGCAACTAGATTATTTACACCTTTATTCAATTGGTCGAAAGTAATATTATCATCACCTCTTAATTTCAACTTCCCAAGAATGTAAGAGCGTGTGTAACGCTTATTTCCAGATAGGAGTACGCCTCTAATTTTTATACTATCTGCAATTTTTAAATTGTCTTTTTTCCAAAAGTCTATTTGCGTTTTTTTTAAATCTATTAGTTCTTGTAGTTCTTTACGAGCAGCAACCTCGCCTGTCTTAACTATATCTTTACCTTCACTAAATGAGATTACAGAGAAATTAGTAATATCTGGCTTTATGTAGATATCGGTAAGCTTTCGCTTTACCTTCATATCGTTAATAGTTCTAAAATTATTTATCTGTAATAATATTTCTGGTGCAGACTCTAATTCTTTTCTATCTTTTAAATCATCTTGAACGTCTACTCCAATAATAATATCAATACCCTTAGCCCTAAGCTCTTCTATTGGGTAATTGTTAGTTACACCACCATCTATATATATTTTATCGTCTATTGGAACCGGTTGAAATAAAGATGGAAAAGCCCCACTTGCTGTAACAGCTTCAGCAAGGTTACCCTTATCCATAATTACAGGCATTCCGGTTTCTATATTTGTTGACATGCAGAAAAATGGAACTGGCAGCTTTGAAAAATCATCTATGTTTTTAACTGGCAACAATAACTTATATAGCAGATTATACACATTTTGACCTCGAGACAAGCCAGATGGAAGCTTTACTTTAAAGCCATCAAAAGGTAAGTTTAAAGCATAGCGTTCAGAATTGTTTCGCTCGATTAAAGATTTAGAATTTCTTGAAAATTTATCATTAATCAATACATCAAAATCAATAGTTTTGAAAATAGAGTCTAACTGTTTTCCTGAATAACCTGAGGAATATAAAGACCCAATTATAGCGCCCATACTTGTTCCTGCTATATAATCTACTTTAATACCAAGACTATCTATTACTTTTAATGTTCCAATATGCGCAAAGCCTTTTGCTCCACCGCCACTAAGCACTAATCCAACCTTAGGACGTTCTGTATCTTGAGCCATACTAACAGAAATTGACAAACAAAACAAAAGGGTAAAAATTACAGGCAGGTATGTAAATTTGGATTTCAAATTATTCTTTATGATAATAGTTATATACTTTATTTGCTCTTGATACACCAACTATGGCTTCGAGTTCATCTAACTTGGCATTTGCAATCCGTTTTACGGTTTTAAAACGCTTCATTAAATCTATAATTGTTTGTTCCCCTACGCCTGGTATATTTTCTAATTCGGTTTTAAGCGCTCCTTTACTACGTTTATTTCTATGATGCTCAATTCCAAAGCGGTGTGCTTCGTTTCTAAGTTGCTGAATAATTTTCAGGGTTTCGCTTTTTTTATCTAAATATAAAGGAATTGGGTCATCTGGATAAAATAATTCTTCTAAACGCTTTGCAATACCGATGATAGCGATTTTTCCTCTTAATCCTAAGATATCTAGACTCTTCAAAGCCGAAGATAATTGCCCTTTTCCTCCATCTATAATAATAAGTTGTGGTAATGGCTGATCCTCTTCAAGTAGTCGTTTGTAGCGTCTAAATACCACCTCTTCCATTGAGGCAAAATCATCAGGACCTTCTACGGTTTTTATATTAAAATGGCGATAGTCTTTCTTACTTGGCTTTCCATTTTTAAATACCACACAAGCCGCTACAGGATTTGTGCCTTGTATGTTAGAATTATCGAAACACTCGATATGTCTTGGCTCTTGAGATAATCTTAAATCTGCCTTCATTTGTGCCATAATACGATTAGCATGGCGGTCAGGATCTGTAATCTTAACCTGTTTTAACTTATCTAATCGGAAGTATTTTGCGTTTCGCTCTGACAAGTCTAAAATACTTTTCTTGTCACCAAGCTTGGGAACAGTAACCTTAACGTTATCTCCCAAATCTATTTTAAAAGGGACATAAATCTCTTTTGATTTAGAATGAAAACGTTGACGAATTTCTGTTACTGCGAGTTCTAACAAATCTTTATCTTCTTCTTGTAGTTTCTTCTTTATTTCTAGAGTATGTGACCGAATTATGGAGCCATAAGACAATTGTAAAAAGTTTACATAAGCATAGCTCTCGTCACTAACAATAGAAAACACATCAACATTGCTAATTTTAGGATTTACAACTGTAGATTTAGATTGGTAGTTTTCTAATATATCTAGTTTTTCTTTTACTTTTTGAGCATCTTCAAACTGCATATTATCGGCAAATGTTTTCATTTGCTTTCTGAACTGCTGCAAGGAGTCTTTAAAATTTCCTTTTAAAATTTCACGAATAGCAGCAATATTTGCATGATATTCTTCTTCTGTTTCTAAGCCTTCGCATGCACCTTTACAATTTCCTAAATGGTATTCTAAACAGACTTTATATTTACCTGCTTCGACCTTCTCTTCAGCCAAATGGTAATTACATGTACGTAATTGATACAACCCTTTAATTAAATCGAGTAAGGTTTTTACCGTTTTCATACTGGTGTAAGGCCCAAAATACTCAGAACCGTCTTTTATAACTCTTCGTGTTGGAAAGACCCTAGGAAAACGTTCGTTTTTTACACAAATCCAAGGATAAGATTTGTCGTCTTTAAGCATCACGTTATATTTTGGCTGATACTTTTTTATAAGATTGTTTTCTAGAAGCAGCGCATCACTTTCTGTCTCTACAACAATATGTTTAATCGTACTGATTTTTTTTACTAAAACTCGTGTTTTTCCGTAGTCGTGATTTTTAGTGAAATAAGAGCTTACCCGTTTTTTAATATCCTTTGCTTTACCAACATAGATTAAGTTGTCTTCGGCATCGTAATACTGATATACGCCAGGTTGATGGGGCAAGGTTTTTATTTGGATATCGAGTGCTGTTTCGGACATACACTCAAAGGTAATAAATCGTTTGAATTTGATGTTTTTTCAAAGGGTTTTATTACTACTTTCGCCGCACAAATTTTGAAACTTACTAAATGGTAAAACAACTGCTTGGACGCGTTGATAAAATAGACTTTCCTAGTCTAGATTTATCAGATATTGATGTAAAAATTGATACTGGTGCGTATACATCTGCTATACATTGTTCTCGTATAAACGAAATTGAAGGAAAACTACATTGTGTTTTTGAACATAAGGGTCATCCAAATTTTAAAACCAAGGAAATTATCTTTAACCAATACACCTATACGGATGTAAAAAGCAGTAATGGCATTAAAGAAAATAGATACAAAATAAAAACAGATGTTATTTTCTTTGGAAAAACTTATAAAATCAACTTAACTTTAAGCACTAGGGACGACATGAAGTTTCCTGTTTTAATAGGACGTCAATTTTTAAAGAAAAAATTTCTTGTTGATGTCGATTTAGAAAATCAATCCTTTAATGCTTCACAGCAATGAATATAGTTATCTTATCGCGTAATCCTAATCTTTACTCTACAAAACGATTAATAGAAGAAGGAGAAAATAGAGGACATGAAGTAGAAATAATAGACCCTCTAAAATGCGACATTATTATTGAACAAGAAAAACCAACTATATATTACAAAGACCGTTATTTGGACTATGTAGATGCTATTATACCTAGAATTGGTGCTTCGGTTACGTTTTTTGGTTGTGCTGTTGTTAGACAGTTTGAAATGATGAATGTCTTTACAACAGTTTCTTCAGATGCTATTTTACGCTCTAGAGATAAATTACGAAGTTTTCAGCGTCTGTCTAAAGCAGGTATTGGTATGCCAAAAACCGTATTTACCAACTATTCTAGAGATGTCGAAGAGGTTTTAGAACATGTAGGTGGCCCACCAGTAATAATAAAACTCCTAGAAGGCACACAAGGCCTTGGTGTTGTATTAGCAGAGTCTAAAAATGCTGCTAAATCTGTACTAGAGGCATTTAATGGATTGCAAGCCAGGGCTTTAGTACAAGAATATATTAAAGAAGCAAAAGGTGCAGACCTTAGAGCACTAATCGTAGATGGACAAGTTGTTGGGGCTATGAAGCGCCAAGGCGGCGAAGGTGAATTTCGCTCAAACTTACATCGTGGTGGGAGTGCCAATTTAATAAGACTTACCGAAGACGAGCTAAAACTAGCTATAAAAGCGGCTCGTGCCTTAAAGCTACCTGTGTGCGGAGTTGACATGTTACAATCAGCTCGTGGGCCTTTAATCATGGAAGTCAATTCAACACCCGGGCTTGAAGGTATTGAAGGTGCTACACAAAAAAATATTGCGCGTGCTATCATTACATTTATTGAGCGTAACAGAAAATAAAAGACAACTATTAAAAGATTTCCGTTTTAACGGAAAATGAATATGAGTGAAAAAGAGGTTTTAGATATTTTAGGTAAAAAAGTAGCATTAGGTGAAAGTGCAAAAGTGAGTTTTAATGTTGCAAAACTTCATACACAAAATACTATTGACGTTCCTGTAATTATTGAACGTTCTAAAAAACCTGGGCCCACGGTACTAATTACAGCTGGTATTCATGGAGATGAAGTTAATGGCGTTGAAATCGTAAGACAGGTCATTTCTAAAGGTATAAACAAACCTAAAAAGGGAACCATAATTTGTGTCCCCGTAATTAATGCTTTTGGATTTGTACATATGGATCGTTTGTTTCCAGACGGCAGAGATTTAAATCGTGTCTTTCCTGGTAGTAAAAATGGCTCTTTAGCGAGTAGAGTTGCTCATAAATTAATGACGGAAATCGTACCTCATGCCGATTTGATTTTAGATTTTCATACTGGTGGAGCAGACCGTTTTAATTCCGCTCATATACGCATTGTAAAAGGCGAATTGGTCTTAGACGAATTAGCTCAAGTCTTCGGTGCGCCGTTTATTTTTTATTCGAAAAATTTGAATAAATCCTTCAGAAATTCATGTTATAAATTGGGAATTCCTATGCTACTTTTTGAAGGTGGCAAATCTTTCCATATAGATAACACCATTACCAATACAGGCGTTAACGGCGTGAAACGCGTTTTACATCATTTAGAAATGTTAAACCGAAAATTTAAAGTTTCACGTCCAAAAAAAGAAGTTCTAAAAATTGACGAAAGTAAATGGGTACGCGCCAAATACTCTGGTATGTTTAGACCTACCATTAATGTAAATTCCAAAGTTGAAAAAGGGGATGTCATTGGTAATATTACAGACCCTTACGGTAGCTTTAACCATTTTGTAAAAGCCCCAAATAGTGGCTATGTTTTTAATGTTAATGAGTCGCCTATTATTTATCAAGGTGATGCTATTTTTCATATCTCTACAAAGCTTGAAGACTAATGACAAAAGCTCAATTACGAAAAAAATATAAAACACTACGACAAAAATTGAGCTTTGATGAAATTGAGGATAAAAGTCTAGCCATAGCCAATCAATTACTACAACTTAATATTTGGGAATTAGATTTCTATCACATCTTTTTGAGTATAGAAGAACAAAAGGAAATTAATACGGAATATATCTTAAATATCCTTGCCGGAAAAGACAAAAACATTGTGGTCTCTAAAAGTAATTTTGAAGATTATAGTATGTCTCACTTTTTGCTTACAGATAATACCAAACTTAAGAAGAACGAATACAAAATCCCTGAACCCGTTAACGGCATACCTATTCAACCAGAACAAATAGATGTAGTTTTTGTTCCGCTTTTAGGTTTTGATATAAAAGGTAATCGTATAGGTTATGGCAAAGGATTCTATGACCGATTTCTTTCTGAGTGTAAACCTGAAACTCTTAAAATTGGACTCTCTTTTTTTGAAGCTGAAACTAAAGAGTTTGAAATATTAGAAAATGATATAAAGTTGGATTATTGTGTAAGTCCAAACAAGATTTATAGTTTTAATTAGCCCTTGTTGACTTCTTTAAACGCTTTTCTATTAAACACAATCAAAATACCAATACCTGTACTAATAGCTACATCCGCTACGTTAAAAACAGGGTCGAAAAAAGAGATATATTTACCTCCAAAAAAAGGCACCCAATCTGGTAATACGCCAGAAAATAATGGAAAGTGTAACATATCTACCACATTACCATAAAACACACCAGCATAACCGCCACGTTCTGGTAAAAATGTAGCTACTTGCCCATAGCTATCACCAAAACACACACCATAGAATACGGAGTCTAAAATATTGCCTAAGGCTCCAGCGAAAATCAGTGAAATAGCAAAAATAAGCGTCCTTGTTTTTTGCTTTTTTATAACATCTAGCAACCAAAAGCCTATACCTGTAACTGCTATAATTCTAAATAGAGATAGGATAAGCTTGGCAGATTTATCGTTAATAAAAGAAAAAATGTCACTCAATTTAGTGCCCCAAGCCATGCCATCGTTTTCAACAAACAAAATCTTAAACCAAGAGAAAACCTCAACGTCTTCACCTAACTGAAAATGGGTCTTGATATAAATTTTACTGATTTGGTCTATCAATAAAATAACAATGATGACGAGTAAGGATTTTTTTAGTGACATAACAATCTTACTCTTGTTTTTTTACGGTAATATTGCCACCAACAGTAGATAGTTTCCAGAGATTAAACCCAAGCATATCGCTAGGAAAATCTACTAAACCATGATGTGAATCTGTTGAGATAACGGCATCTTTAGTCTTTACAAAAATATGTCCATCTATAGTTTTAATCGTTGCCAAACGTGCTAAGGCATTGATATTACAGCCACCTTGAGTGAGATTAATTTTTAACTCATTAAAATTTCCACTAGCATTCACAGAACCAATATCACTTTTGATTAATAGGTTTAAATTATCTGGCATTTTAATCTCTAAAGTCGCTGCTACTACCTTGTGTGCATTTCTTTTGTCATCTGGTGTTTCATGTAAAACCGTACGCTTTAAAGAAACTATTAACTGCTTGCCTTTTACTTCAGAAACTACTTGAAACTCATTACCATATTCACCATCAGATAATGACTTTAATGTGATTGTTTCCGTCACTTCGGTAATCACATAGATATTAAAAATCTGGTCGCCATTCATTATAATTTCAGAAATACCATTAGCAGAGAAGCTTTGCACCGCTTTATTCTGCGCAAAACCAAAAACTGAAATACACAAAAGGCCTGCAAATAAAAAAGTCTTGAAATGGGTATTCCAAGACTTTATGGTATTAAATTTATTCAAAATGAATTATTATTTCTGCATGTTTTTAGCCTCAATACTAAGTGTAGCATGAGGTACTAATTTTAAACGCTCCTTGTTTATGAGTTTTCCCGTAACTCTACAAACGCCATATGTTTTGTTTTCTATTCTAATAATAGCATTTTTCAAGTCACGTATAAACTTCTCTTGACGGATAGCTAAGGCCGAATTGGCTTCTTTACTCATCGTAGCGCTTCCTTCTTCAAAAGCCTTGAACGTTGGCGATGTATCGTCAGTACCATTATTGTGGTCGTTCATATAAGCACTTTTTATTAATTCTAAATCGTGCTCAGCTTTATCAATTTTATCTTGAATAAGTACTCTAAATTCTTCTAAATCCTTATCCGAATATCTGTTCTTTGTTTCCGAGGCCATATTTTAATGTTTTTGAATAAACAACTTGGTATTTACGTCGTCAAACACAATTTCTATACCATTGTTTAGGTTATCTACAATTTTTAAATCGTCTGTTAAGGTTTCCGTTTTAATGTAAGCTTCATTTGTATTGACTGCATCATTAATATTAACGTCGTTTTGTATTTGTACGTCAATTCTGTCAGTAACTTCAAAACCAGAGTCTTTACGTAAATTTTGAATACGATTTACCAACTCTCTAGCAATCCCTTCTCTACGTAATTCTTCATTAATAGTTACGTCTAATGCCACTGTTAATGCACCTTCATTAGCTACAAGCCATCCTTCGATATCTTGTGAGGTAATCTCAACATCATCGAGTCCCAATGTAATATTTTTTCCATTAATGTCAAGCTCAAAACGACCGTTTTGCTCCATTTTGTTAATATCTTCTGAAGTAAAACTATTTACTGCACTGGCAATCAACTTCATATCTTTACCAAAACGAGGTCCTAAAGCTTTAAAATTGGGCTTAATCTGTTTTACTAATATATCCGAAGCGTCCTCAAGCAATTCAATTTCCTTGATATTTACTTCGTGCTTTATTAAATCTGAAACGGCTTCAATTTCTTCTTTTTGCTGTGCACTTGCCACAGGAATCATAATTTTCTGTAACGGTTGACGTACCTTAATTTTCTCCTTTGCTCTTAAGGATAATACCAGAGAGGAAATGGTCTGGGCATTCTCCATTTTGCGTTCTAAAACCTTGTCTATTGCACTTTCATCCGCTACAGGAAACTCTGCTAAATGCACACTTTCAAAATTTTCTTTCTTGGTGACTGCATTTAAATCTAAATATAATCGGTCCATAAAGAATGGTGCAATTGGCGCTCCTAATTTAGCCAACGTTACCATACAGGTATAAAGCGTTTGGTATGCCGAAATTTTATCGGTTTGGTAATCGCCTTTCCAGAAACGTCTTCTACTTAAACGCACGTACCAGTTACTTAAGTATTCTTGGGTAAAGTTTGAAATGGCTCGTGCTGCCTTTGTTGGCTCGTATTCTGCATAAAATGCATCTACTTTTTGAATTAATGTATTTAATTCCGAAAGTATCCAACGGTCTATTTCTGGTCGTTCGTTTAGCGGAATATCCGCTTCAGAATAATCGAAACCATCCAAATTAGTATATAAGCTGAAGAATGAATACGTATTATAAAGTGTTCCGAAGAATTTACGCTTTACCTCTTCTATTCCATCGACATCAAACTTAAGATTATCCCAAGGATTTGCATTACTAATCATGTACCAACGTGTGGCATCTGCACCGTAAGTTGATAGTGTTTCGAATGGATCAGTGGCGTTACCCAGACGTTTAGACATTTTCTGTCCGTTTTTGTCTAACACCAATCCGTTAGACACTACATTTTTATAAGCTACGGAATCAAAAACCATCGTCGCAATAGCATGAAGTGTATAAAACCAACCACGTGTTTGGTCTACACCTTCGGCGATGAAGTCTGCTGGAAATGATTTATTCTCGTCAATCAATTCTTTATTTTCGAAAGGATAATGCCATTGTGCATAAGGCATAGAACCAGAGTCAAACCAAACATCTATCAAGTCGCTTTCGCGTTTCATCGGCTGCCCAGAATCTGAAACTAAAGTAATCTTATCAACAATGTTTTTATGTAAATCTATCTTTTCGTAATTGGCTTCAGACATGTTACCAACTTCAAAATCGACAAAAATATCTTCGGTCATAAAACCTGCTTTGATAGACTTGGCAATTTCAGCTTTTAAGTCTTCCACAGAGCCAATACAAACTTGCTCTTTTCCGTCTTCGGTACGCCAGATTGGTAACGGAATTCCCCAAAAACGCGAACGTGATAAATTCCAATCATTTGCATTTGCTAACCAGTTACCAAAACGACCTGTTCCTGTAGATTCTGGTTTCCAGTTAATGCCCATGTTTAGCTCGTGCATGCGACCTTTTACATCGGTCACTTTTATGAACCAAGAATCTAAAGGATAGTATAAAATTGGCTTATCTGTACGCCAGCAATTTGGATAACTGTGCTTGTATTTTTCAACCTTAAAGGCTTTATTTTCGGTTTTTAATTTGATGGCAAGCTCTACATCAATAGATTTTTCTGGTGCTTCGCCCTCGTCGTAATATTCGTTTTTAACGTATTTACCGCCAAACTCACCTAATTCTTTTCTGAATTTACCTTGTAAATCTACAAGCGGCACCAAATTATCGTTCTCATCTTTTACTAAAAATGGTGGAATTTCTGGCGTGGCTTGCTTTGCCACTAAAGCATCATCCGCACCAAATGTTGGCGCCGTGTGAACAATTCCTGTTCCGTCTTCAGTTGTTACAAAATCTCCAGAGATAACTCTGAATGCGTTTTGTTTATTTTTGAATTCTAAGTTGAAGTC
This sequence comes from Winogradskyella jejuensis, assembly GCF_900129745.1. Taxonomy (GTDB): domain Bacteria; phylum Bacteroidota; class Bacteroidia; order Flavobacteriales; family Flavobacteriaceae; genus Winogradskyella; species Winogradskyella jejuensis. Next base: position 823,960 of record NZ_FQWS01000001.1, read on the forward strand.
TAAAAGCTGCTCGTAAGTAATTCCGACTAAATCGGCACCTTTAAATTCCTTTACAACATAGTAAGGGATTTTTTTATCACCTGAATTATAAGCTAAAAGCTCAGACTTTTCTTCAACCAAATTGAATTTTCCAGCAAATTGTTTGTTTACCAAACTCTTTGCTAAAACAACGTTCATTGGTTTAAACGTATACTGATTATAAGTTTCAATTAAAACATAATCAATCTTAGGCCCAACCGTTAAAGCCGTATTACTTGGCAATGTCCATGGTGTTGTTGTCCATGCCAAAAAGTAGACGTCGCCTTCGTTTTGTAAAAAATCTGGAAGAGTATCTGCGTTGGCTTTAAATTGCGCCACAACCGTCGTATCAGTCACATCTTGATACGTTCCTGGTTGATTGAGCTCATGAGAACTTAAACCTGTTCCTGCTTTTGGAGAATAGGGTTGAATCGTATAACCTTTGTACAATAAATCTTTATCGTAAATCTGTTTCAGCAACCACCAAACAGATTCCATATATTTGGATTTGTAGGTCACATATGGATCATCCATATTAACCCAATAGCCCATTTTTTGGGTCAAATCATTCCAAATATCTGTGTAACGCATCACTGCTTTTTTACACGCGGCATTGTATTCTTCTACCGTAATTTTTTTGCCAATATCTTCTTTGGTAATGCCAAGTTCTTTTTCAACTCCAAGTTCAATTGGTAAACCGTGCGTGTCCCAACCTGCTTTTCGTTTTACCTGAAAACCTTTCATGGTTTTATAACGCGGAAAAATATCCTTAATAGCACGTGCTAAAACATGGTGAACACCTGGCAATCCGTTGGCTGAAGGTGGACCTTCAAAAAAAACGTAAGGTGGTTTTCCTTCGCGAGTGGTTACAGATTTATTGAAGATATCGTTAGCTTCCCAATAGTTACTAATTTCATCGGCAACATTTGGTAAGTTAAGTCCTTTATATTCAGGGAACTTTTGACTCATTTTTCGCATTTCTAATAAGGATGCGAAAATACTAATTTTTGTGTAATTTCCTGAGCTGAAAGACTCAAAAAACACCTAATTACTCTGATGTAAACTATTTTAGCTTAAAGAAATACTAGAGTCTAAATCAACTAACTTATTTTTAAGCGCATAAATTACTAAACCTGCAATATTATTAGATTCTGTTTTTAAGAGTAAATTGCTACGATGTGTCTCTACTGTTCTTGCACTTATACCTAACCTTTCTCCTATGTCTTTTGTTTTTAGCTGTCTACAAATCAACTCTAAAACTTGGAGTTCTCTATCTGTGAAATAATCTGCATCAAGCTCTGATTTAATTGATTTATTACTCTCTGCATCTTCTGCTATGTATTGCTGGACAGTATCATCGTAACAAAAACCTTTTTCGTGGACCTCTTTAATTGTAGAAACCATTAATGATGGCGAACTGTTTTTTGCCAAATACGCTGAAGCCCCAATTGAAATCATATTAAGTATAAATGGCTTACTAAAATAACTTGTTAATGCTATTATTTTAACCTCAGGAAACTCATCTCTGATAATTTTAGTTGTTTCAACACCGTTAAGTTCTGGCATTTTTAAATCTGTGACTATGATACTCGGTTTAACCTTAGCTGTTCTTAATTTTTTTATGAGTTTTTGTCCATTTTCTGCATCGAAAAGTACATCTATACTTTCTTCATTTTGAAGTATAGCCTTAACGCCTTGACGAAAAAGCAACTCGTCATCAGCAATAGCTATTTTAATCTCATTTTCCATATTTACAGCGGATTAAAAAAGTACTTCCTTTGTTAATTTGACTATCAAATTCTAAACTACCATTTAAAATTCTTACTCGACTACTAATATTTTGTAATCCAATCCCAGCTTTTTGCTTTACTTCATCTACATCAAAACCAACACCATTATCTTGATACCTTAGCGAATATCCAGAGTCTTTTTGCTGTATAAATATAACTAATTCGTCTGCCTTTCCGTGGCGAATAGAATTATTAATAAGCTCCTGCACTATTCTAAAAACGTGCAATTGATGACTTTCTGACAATGAAAAATCTTCAATATCATGCTGAATGTCTATGTTTGTATTTTTACTGAATTCTTCGAATAGTTCCTCTAGTGCTGCTTTTAACCCAAATTTTTCTAGAATGGGCGGTAATAAATCGTGAGCAATTTTTCTAGAGCTTTCTAGTGTTGTAGATGTAATACCCAAAATTTGTTCTAGAGTTTCTTTTTGCTTTTTGGTTATTTCTTTATCGCCTAAAAGCACATTAGTTGTTAGGCTCACAATATTAAGCTTAGAACTAATCGCATCGTGCAAATCTTGGGCTATTCGTTTTCTTTCTTCTTCTTGTATTGCAATAGATGTTTGCAATATTTTCTGTTGATGTTCTATTTTTAGATTGGCTTTTTCGCGCTCTTTTTCAATTACTTTTTTTCTTGAAAAAAAGAAAAACAGAATAAGCCCTAAAGTAACTAGAGCCAAAAATATAGTTGCAACGAGAAGAACTAAAATTACACTGCCTTCTTCACCCGGAAATTTTTCCACCATTCTACTACAAATAAAAGTAAACAAATATTCCAGAATATCGCATTTAAGCTCCAAAGGTAACCTGCAATGTATTTTGTTGACTCCTCAGAATTAAGGACATAAGCCAAAATAAATAGCAAGGTACTAATTGTTATATAGATTAGCAGCCCAATATTAACATACATATAAGGTAATTTTTGCTCTATTGCATTATATGTATACATAACAGCAAAAACACTAATGGGAAAAGAACAAATAAATACCTCAAAAGGATGAAATGCTACAATATTATAATAACCTAATAGACCGCCTAAGTAATATATGGTGAGCAAAGGAATTACTAATTTTAACGTTACACTAACTGTCTTTTTTTGCTTCCCAAATAATAACACCATGTAAAATAAGGACAATGTTAGAAAACGTAATGAAAAGTAAAAGTGAGATATAAACAAGTTATTTTTTCCTAAGCTATGATAATAGCTAGTAATTGAACTTATAATTAATATAACAGATAAAAAAGTAAAGAATATAATATAGCGTTTGCTTCTACTATTTTTCTTGTAACTTATTAAATACAATATAAATACAATTACAGTTAAAGCATCTGAAATGTATGACAGCAAATAATCCACTAAATAAAATTATTTATGATTTAAAGGGCTATTTTCATCGCAGTGCCTTGGACAAGGCAATGAAAAATCAAAAGCTCCACTACCGTTTAAATCTGATTTATTGAAAGGAGCATCAATTTCTCCCTCTACCATATCTCGTTCTACACCTGTACTATCTTTCATAGTTCCTACCATTACTAGTGTCTGCCCATTTGCATCCGCTTGTTTAGGATTAACAGCTAAATAAGCGCGTATACTTGAGCTTTGTACATCATGCAATGTAATTACACCTTTGCTTTCTTGTAGTACTTTCATTTCTTTAAGAATATCAACAATAGTTTCACAACTGATTAAAAATGCTTTAGCGTCACCAGACTTCATGTTGTCTTGATAATTTTTTGTCCAGTTTTTAGCGTCTTCAATAGAAATTAAATTTTTACTCATAAGGATTTAGTTTTTAGGGATTAATTCTTAAAAATACAGAAATTTATTACAAAAAGTCAACAACAATATTAATTATGAAACTAAAAATCCAACTAAATCCTCAATCTTAGAAATTAGTTGAACTTTAATTTTAGTGTTCTTTAGACTTATCTTGTTATATTTTGATACAAATATGGTAGAAAATCCTAATTTTTCAGCTTCAATGATTCGCTGTTCTACGCGCTGAACTGGCCTTATTTCTCCAGACAAACCCACTTCTGCAGCAAAACAAAAGTCGCTTTGCAAGGCTTCGTCTTCATTAGAGGATAATATAGCGGCTACTACGGCTAAATCTATAGCAGGGTCATCGACCGTTATGCCTCCTGTGATGTTTAAAAACACATCTTTTGCACCTAATCTAAAACCTGCTCGCTTCTCTAAAACAGCCAATAGCATATTGAGTCTCTTTGCGTTAAAACCCGTTGCAGAACGTTGTGGTGTACCATAAACTGCAGTACTTACCAATGCTTGAACTTCTATCATTAGTGGACGCATGCCTTCTAAAGTTGCTGCAATAGCATTCCCCGACAACTCACCATCTTTTTCGGAGATTAAAATCTCTGAAGGATTACTCACTTCTCGTAATCCAGACCCTTGCATCTCATAGATTCCTAACTCGTTTGTTGAACCAAAACGGTTTTTGTTGGTACGCAATATTCTAAAAACATGATTGCGGTCACCTTCAAACTGAAGTACCGTATCTACCATATGCTCTAAAATTTTTGGCCCTGCAATATTTCCGTCTTTGGTAATATGCCCAATAAGTAAAACAGGAGTTGCTGTTTCTTTAGCAAATTTGATAAGCTCTGTTGTGCATTCTTTTATTTGAGAGATACTTCCTGATGAAGACTCAATATAATCACTATGAAGGGTTTGAATAGAATCTACAATAACAATATCTGGCTCTAAAGCTTCAATTTGTTTAAAAATATTCTGCGTTTTTGTTTCGGTTAGGATATAGCAATTCTCGCTATTGGGTTGAATACGCTCAGCACGCATTTTTATTTGTTTTTGGCTTTCTTCTCCAGAAACATAAAGTGTTTTATACTTTAACTTTAAAGCTATTTGAAGTAACAACGTACTTTTCCCAATCCCAGGTTCTCCACCGAGTAATGTTAATGAGCCTGGCACCATTCCGCCACCAAGTACACGATTAAACTCCTCATCTTGCATATTCAGCCTTGCATCTTGGCTACCATCAATCTCTTTGATTTTTAATGGTTTTGATACACGTTTTGAAGATGTTAATGATGGCGATTTCCAATCGCTTTTTTCTGGCTTTTGAATAACTTCTTCAACAATAGTATTCCATTGTTTGCAAGCCGTACATTGGCCTTGCCATTTGCTATACTGACTGCCACAACTCTGGCAGAAAAAAGTTGTTTTTACTTTTGTTTTCGCCATATTTAATACCCAAAATCACGCTTAATAGCTTCGGCCTTTTCTAGCATATCATCTTTGGTAATGCCGCCGATTTCTTCCAAAATATAACCAGATTGAAATACCTTCATTGCTTTTTTAGATTCTCCAATGTTTTCTAAATACAAGCCTTTGTAATAGCTAGGTAATACCGTATCTGGATAATGAGCTTTAGCTAGCTTAGATAAATCTTCATAATATTCCCATTTTTGGTTCTTTTTAATGGCAGCAGCTATGGCTTTAAAATCATTAATTAAGATTTGCTTTTCTATTCCAAAAAGGTCTTTTATAATTTGATACTTTTTTTCAAGATACTCTACTGGAGAACCTTCGAGCTTAAGTATGGATTCTTTATATTCTTTTTTACTGATAGGCTGAAAAACAAAAAATATAGATTCTAAAGCCTTGGGTATGGCGTGCGCTGGCATGGCATAATGTGTTGGACCGTCGAACTCTTTGAAAGTATAAAGCAGGTTATTACTTTCTACACTTTTTAAGGTATTATCTAATATTTTAGCTGATTCCATGATGTGTTTTACATCCATATTAGACACTGCCAAGTAATAAAACACTTTCTGCTCAACTGTTTTTAATCGCTCACTAAGATAGTTTTCCATATCCAAAGCCAAGTCTGGACTTATAGCTACATAAGCATTAAAGACAGGATTGCTTCTTATTAAATAGTAATTAATGAAATTTGCCGTTTCTCCATGACCAACAGCAACTCTAAAGGTTTCTGTTTTGTAATTATCTTCGATAAAAGGAATGAGCTCTTTACCAACAAATTCGAAAAATTCTGCACCACTTTCTATAGGCAGAGAATTTTGTTCTGAGTAAGCGAGGTCATCTTCTCTAGATTCTACTTGGTTAATGCCAACTACAATAGATTCAGGAATATCTTCCCAATAGGCATAGTAATCTACATTTCCTGCTACAGCTTCAAATAAATAATCGCCATCAAAGACATAAATTACGGGATATGCTTTATCATCATCGTCTGAATATCCTCTAGGAAGCAGTATCTTCAACTCTCTATCCTCTCCTAAAATTTGGGAGGATATAGATTTGTAAGTCGCTTGAGAAAAACACAATAAACCTGTGAATAGCAGTAGAAATGTTACCTTGACCTTATTCATTTTTTAGTTGGTTATGGGTTACTAAGGCAAGGTAAAAAATATTTCTAAACCATAGTGTGCTTTCTGTTATAGATTGGCAAGTATATCAATGAAAGTCCGCCTAAAATAATTGTCATCAAAGTTTGCGAGCCCCAAAGCACCCAACCAAAGGCAAAACTAGGATTTTTAGCAATATTAAAAATTGAAAATGCCGCGTAAACTGCTGCAGGATAAGCGCCAGTACCACCATTAGTTGCAGCAATACTAAAACTTGCTGAAATAAATCCTATTAAAACCGCTGCTATTGGAATACCTTCTAAACTATCGAAAGCAAAAGTAGTTGTATAGAACATTAACAGATACATCCCCCAAATAAAAAGCGTGTGACCAATAAAAGCCCACTTTTTCTTCATTTTAAAGATGCTTAATGCTCCCTCAATAAGTCCTCTTATAAAATTATTTATTTTTTGAATTATTTTAATCTCACTTTTCCTAAAAGCGAATAAAACTACTAACCCTACAACTCCAATAACTCCTAGTATTAAAAGTGTTTTTACACTTAATTTTTCGGAAAAAAACTGAACTATAAACTGAAATTGAAGTATTAAGGTTATCAGGATGATAATAAGCATTACAATCATGTCTGCAACACGCTCAGCTATAATAGTTCCAAAACCTTTTTCGAAAGGAACACCTTCATAATTGGTTAAAATTGATGCCCTAGCCACTTCTCCAGACCTAGGGATACCATAGTTTATAAGATATGTAGCAAAAACGGCCATAAGGCTATTTTTAAACTTTACGTTATATCCTAAAGGTTCTAACATAAAGAGCCAACGATAAGCTCTGGACATATGACTTAATGTAAGACAAAATACGCTTAGTAAAATCCAACGATAGTCAGCATTCTTAGCCTCTTCTATAATTTTATCTAAGGGAACTTTACTTAAAGAATACCAAACCAGGCCAATACTCAATAAAATGGGTAGAGCAATGGTTAATACTTTTTTAAGTTTTGGTTGCAAGGAACTATTTTAAAAGATTATTCTCTTCATTAGGAAATACTAAAGAGGGCTTAAAGACTTTGGCGTCTTCTATATCCATAAAAGCATAGGTAATAAGTATAAGCACATCACCAGGAGCTACCAAACGCGCAGCAGCACCATTAAGTGTTATCTCTCCGCTGTTTCGTGGACCAGGAATAGCATATGTTTCAAGACGTGCACCATTGTTATTATTAACAATTTGTACTTTTTCACCTTGAATAATATTTGCAGCGTCCATTAAGTCTTCGTCAATAGTAATGCTACCAATATAATTAAGGTCTGCACCTGTAACTTTTACGCGATGAATTTTAGATTTTACTACTTGAATTTGCATGAGGCAAAGGTAATTAATTTAGGGCGATATTATCTATTAATCTTATATCGTCTGCATATGCAGCTATAAAAGCTCTATATGTTTTTTTTGTTGATTTTCTTTTTACTGGTTTTAGGGTTTTTACATCCGCAATTAAAAAATACTCTAGCTCTAAAAGCTCTTGTCTTTCAAATTGCTTCGTCACCCATTCCGTAACTGCTTTAGCACTTTTTGTGCCAAACTTTGCTTTGGCAGTTTTTAATGTTTTGTAGATAAATGGCGCTGCTGCTCTGTACTCTGGCTTCAATCTTTCGTTACGAGAACTCATAGCTAAACCATCTGATGCTCTAAAAATTGGGCAACCTATTATTTTAGTTGGTATTTTATGAAGTTCTACCAGCTTTTTTACAATTTGTAACTGCTGAAAATCCTTTTGACCAAAATACGCATGGTCTGGTTGAACAATTTCTAAAAGGCGTTTTACAATTGTACCCACGCCATCGAAATGCCCTGGACGAAAGGCTCCTTCCATTTCATACTCTAACCCATCAAACTTAAAACTTTGGGACACTGTATTGCTTTCATAAATATCTTCTACACTAGGAGCGTAGACAAATATCTTTGAATCTGACACTGTTTTAAGTAATTCTACATCCCTTTCAAGAGTTCTGGGATACTTTTCTAAATCTTCAGCGTTATTAAACTGAGTAGGGTTTACAAAAATACTTACTACTACGTAATCGTTATTCTTTAATCCAAAATTGACTAGAGATAAATGCCCTTGATGAAGCGCACCCATGGTAGGCACAAAACCAATAAACTGACTTTCAGCTTTTAGAAATTTTACAAAATGTATTAAATCCGATTTTTTATGAAAAATTTTCAACTCTGTAACATAAGTTTAACGGGTGCAAACTTAAGATTTTACTAGCAAATCGCATAAATTTTTGTAATTTTGCATGTTTTTTACTTTGAATTTCTAAATCAATCACTTTATGAAAGATAAACGAATATTATATGTGTCCTCTGAGGTAGTTCCGTATTTACCAGAAACCGAGATTTCTTCAATGTCTTTTGAAGCGCCACGAATGGTAAATAAACAAGGAGGGCAGATACGAATATTTATGCCGCGATTTGGAAATATCAATGAGCGCAGACATCAATTACATGAAGTTATAAGATTATCTGGTATTAACCTTGTTATTAATGACATGGATATGCCTTTGATTATAAAAGTAGCTTCTATACCCAAAGAACGTATTCAGGTTTACTTTATAGATAACGAAGAATATTTTAAACGCAAGGCAACACTGACTGACGAAAATGGAAGTCTCTTCCCTGATAATGACGAACGTGCTATATTTTTTGCAAAAGGCGTTATTGAAACAGTAAAGAAACTAAATTGGGCACCAGACATTATTCATGTTAATGGTTGGTTGGCATCATTATTGCCACTTTATTTAAAAGAGTTTTATAAAACTGAACCTTTATTTACAGAAAGTAAAATTGTGACTTCGGTATACAATCAAAACTTTGAAGGTTCGTTAGATAAAGACATGAAAAAGAAAGTAAGTTTTGATGGTCTTGATGAAGAAGCTATTAAACCATTGTCTGAGCCTAATTATACTAATTTAATGAAAATTGCAATAGACAATTCTGATGCAGTTATAAAAGGCTCTGAAGTATTACCAAAAGAATTAGATAGTTACATCGATGGTTTAGACAAGCCTACACTTGGTTACCACTCTCCTGAGGAGTTTGCAGAACCATATTCAGAATTTTATACCAACAGTGTACTTCAATAGTTAAAGTATTTATGAGATTAAATAAAATTGCCCTAAGAAATTTTACAATAGCCATTGTTATTGGCTTTGGAGTGATTGCTTGTGATAAAGATTTTGCAACAATTGACTCAGACATAATTAATGAAGATACAGCTACTAATTTCAATACTACTTCAGAGAAGTATGAGGTAATAAGTTTTACAAACAGGCTAGACCCCATACAAACTAATGGTCTTGGAATTAATATGCTCGGAGTATATGATGATCCAATCTATGGTCATACAATTGCTAGTGTTTTAACTCAAGTGAGTAACAATCTCGTTAATCCAACTTTTGGGGTTGAAGGTACAGAAGACGAAATTTCATTAGACTCAGTAGTTTTAACAATTCCCCTTTTTAGTACTAATACAGGTATTTCTGAAGAGAATAGTCTTGAATATAGATTAGATTCTGTTTTTTCGTCGAATGATTTAAATGCAATTAAATTAAGTATTTTTGAAAATAATTATTTTCTAAGGGACTTTAATCCTAATGGAGATTTTGACGAGAGCCAGTCATACTTCTCTAATAAGTCTGCATCTATAAACGAACCTATCACAAGTATAGATTTAGAATCAACAACCATAGCCGTTATTGATTCTTTAGTAATTAGCGATGAAGAAATCATTTTAACTGACGGTGATGAAACTGAGCCTCAAATCACACAAAGATTATCACCTAGAATCCGAGAAGTTTGGACAAAAGATAATAGCGAAGATGAAGATGTTATTGATTATTGGATGACTAAAATTTTAGCCCAAGAAACACAGTCGACTCTCAGTAACTCCAATAATTTTAACGATTACTTTAGAGGTCTATTTTTCAAAGCTGAACCGTACCAGAACGATGGTTCTTTTATGATTTTAAATTTAGCTCAGCAAGATGCAAACATAACATTACATTACTCTTTTGAATCTCCTACAGAAGAAGGTGAAAGAAATCAAGCAACATATGTTCTTACGTTTGGCCCTACTCGTGTAAATTTCTTCGAGAATGATTACACTATTCCTTTTGCTGACGGCGATGATGTTAATGGTGATGAAAAACTATTTCTCAAAGGTGGAGAAGGCTCTGTAGCAACCATTAAATTATTTAATGGAGAAACTAATGACGATGACCCCACTACTGATAATGTATTTGAAACTTGGAGAAATGAATTTGTAACTCTAAATAGTGAGGGTGAATTCGAATCTGCCAAAAGACTCATAAATGAGGCTAATCTAATTTTTTATGTAAATCAAGAAGATATCATTGGTGAAATGGCAAATAATGAATTACCCGAAAGACTTTACTTATATAACAAAACCAATGGCTCGCCTCTAGCTGATTATTTTCAGGACTCACAGAACAATACATTACCTCAAATTTCCATTCCTAATCACCTAGGTATATTAGAGAGGGATGATGAAGGGAATGGTTTTAGGTACAAAATGAGAATTACTTCACATATAAATAATCTCTTGTTGAATAATACAGATAATATAGAACTTGGTTTAGCTGTTTCTGGTAATGTAAATCTTGAAGCTACTGTCCCACAATATATGGTACAAACATCCACTAATAATGACGAAACTGTTCCTGTAAGTTCTATTATAACACCAAGAGGTACTATATTATATGGTAGCGCAGATTCTAATAATGAAATTAATGAACGCTTGTTTTTAGAAATATTCTATACGTGTTTAGAAACAGATAGTAATTGCCCAAATTAATATATTAGTTATATGTGTGGAATCGTAGGATACATTGGCCATAGAGAAGCATACCCCATCATACTCAAAGGGCTCCAAAGACTTGAATATAGAGGTTATGATAGTGCCGGAATAGCACTTTATGACGGAAGTAATATAAAACTATCTAAAACTCAAGGTAAAGTTGCCGACTTAAAAGAAAGACTTGAAAACGAAATTTCTACATCAGGAAGTTTAGGTATTGGTCACACGCGTTGGGCAACTCATGGTGTTCCAAATGATGTAAATTCTCATCCGCACTATTCAAATTCTGGAGATTTGGTAATTATACACAATGGCATCATCGAAAATTATGAAGCTATTAAAACCGAATTAATCAAGCGTGGCTATACGTTTAAGTCAGACACAGATACGGAAGTTTTAATTAACCTAATTGAAGAGGTAAAGAAAAAGGAAAATGTAAAGCTTGGTAAAGCCGTACAAATTGCACTTAATGAAGTAGTAGGAGCTTATGCCATTGCCGTTTTTGATAAAAATAAACCTAATGAAATTGTTGTTGCCAAATTAGGAAGTCCACTCGCCATTGGAGTTGGTGATGAGGAATTCTTTATAGCAAGTGACGCTTCTCCGTTTATAGAATTTACCAAAAACGCCATTTATTTAGAAGATGAAGAAATGGCGGTTGTACGTCTTGGTAAGAAAATAAAAATCAGAAAAATCAAGGACGATTCGCTTGTAAATCCTCTCATGCAGGAGTTAAAATTCAATTTAGAGCAAATTGAAAAAGGAGGTTACGACCATTTCATGCTTAAAGAAATATACGAACAACCTCATGCTATAAAAGACACATACAGAGGTCGATTACTCGCCAAAGATGGCATTATACGAATGGCAGGTGTTGAAAATCATAAAGAAAAATTTCTTAACGCTAATCGTATAATTATTGTTGCTTGTGGCACCTCTTGGCACGCTGGTTTAGTTGCAGAATATATATTTGAAGACATTGCAAGAATACCTGTTGAGGTAGAATACGCTTCTGAGTTCAGATACAGAAATCCAGTCATTACAAATAAAGATGTGGTTATTGCTATATCGCAATCTGGCGAAACAGCAGATACTTTAGCGGCTATAAAATTAGCTAAGCAACATGGTGCGTTTGTATTTGGAGTATGTAATGTTGTGGGTTCAAGTATCGCAAGAGAAACAGATGCAGGTGCTTACACACACGCAGGACCAGAAATTGGCGTAGCTTCAACAAAAGCGTTTACAACTCAGATTACTGTTCTTACTTTAATTGCTTTAAAGTTAGCTAAAGAAAAAGGAGCTATTTCAAATTCTGATTTCCATTATCACTTAGAACAGTTAGAACTAATCCCAGATAAAGTTTCTAAAGCACTCGAATCAGACACACACATAAAAGCAGTTGCTGAAACTTATAAAGATGCTACAAACTGTCTTTACTTAGGACGCGGCTACAATTTCCCTGTAGCCTTGGAAGGTGCTCTAAAACTAAAAGAGATATCTTATATTCATGCTGAAGGTTACCCTGCCGCTGAGATGAAACATGGCCCTATAGCCCTAATTGATGAGCAAATGCCTGTTTTTGTTATAGCAACAAAAATGGGACACTATGAGAAGGTAGTCAGCAATATTCAAGAAATAAAATCTAGAAAGGGTAAAATTATTGCAATTGTAACTGAAGGCGATACAGATGTAAAAAAACTAGCTGATCATACAATTGAAGTCCCTGAAACTTTAGAGTCACTTAGTCCTTTATTGACTACTATTCCACTTCAACTATTATCATACCATATTGCAGTGATGTTAAACAAAAATGTAGACCAACCTAGAAATCTAGCAAAATCGGTCACTGTAGAGTAAATTTACACATTTAAAATTTTATTAAATCCATAAAATAAGTGACTTATTTTATGGATTTTTTGTTTTTACATAGCGTTTATTGCCAAAAAACTGCTATGCGTGCATAATTTTAGCGTATTTTCTTATCATCTTTTCATATATTTATTTAAATTGGCAATCTAATAAATTAACTAATTCTTTAACATGAAGACAACCTTAAAGCTTTTTGTAATGCTTTTATCTGTGATTTCTTTTGCACAAACCACAGTTAAAGGAACAATTACGGATAACACAGGGCAACCCCTACCTGGTGCTAATATTATTATTGAAGGGACAACAATTGGTACAAGTTCAGATTTTGATGGTAAATATATCATCACAACTGACCAAGCACCTCCTTTTAAACTTGTAGTAACTTACACAGGTTTCGAAACTCAAACTTTAGACGTTACATCTAACAATCAAACGGTAGATGTAAAAATGATTGAGGGTAACGAGCTGGATGAGATTGTTATTTCTGCATCTAGAACACCAGAGCGTATTTTCGAGTCTCCTGTAACCGTTGAACGCTTTGGCTTAAAAGAGATTAAAAATACACCATCCGCAGATTTCTATGGTGGGTTGGAAAACCTTAAAGGTGTAGATATCAATACAAACAGTTTAACCTTTAAATCAATTAACACGAGAGGTTTTGCTACATTTGCAAATACACGTTTCATGCAATTAGTGGACGGTATGGACAACTCTGCACCAGCGCTTAACTTTCCGTTGGGAAATTTATTAGGCATGGTCGAAACTGATGTACAAAGTGTTGAAATTCTTCCAGGTGCTTCTTCTGCTTTATATGGAGCTAATGCATTTAACGGTATCTTATTTATGACTAGTAAAAACCCTTTTGACCACCAAGGAATTAGAGGTTACTTTAAACAAGGTATTACTTCCCAAGAAGCTGCTGGAGATAATTCTTATACAGATTTTGGTATAAGTATGTCTCATAAATTCAGTGATAAATTTGCAGCAAAAGTAAACTTTGGATATTTAAAAGGAACTGATTGGTTTGCTAATAATATAGATGACAAAAATTTACCTGGAGGAACTAGAGAATCTAATATAAACTACAATGGTGTTAATGTTTACGGAGATGAAGTAGCAGCTAATATAAGAGACCTTTCTGGACTAGGTGTAATACCGGATGTTGTAGTTAGTCGTACTGGATTTGTAGAACAAGATTTAACTGACTACTCTGCCGAAAGTATTAAAGCAGATTGGGGTTTATATTTCCGTCCTTGGGCTAACGATTTCGAAATACAATATGTAGGTAAAGTTGGTACTGGTTCTACTATTTATCAAGGAGCTCAACGATATAGAATTGATGGCTTTTCCTTACAGCAACATAAGTTAGAAGTAAGAAACGACAACTTCTTTGTTAGAGGGTATGTTACTTCTGATAAGGCTGGTGACACATACGTAATGGATGTTTTAGGTCCTAACTTATTAAATGAATTAAAATCGCATGCAGATTGGTTTGGAGATTACATAGCTACATACGCAGGTATTGAATTGTCTGGTAACCCTCAAGGCTTGACAGATGCTGAAAAACATGCTGCTTCACGTGCTGTTGCAGAAAGTGGTATCCCAGCAGTTGGTTCTGAAGAGTTTCAGCAAGCATTTGATAGAGTTACTAGTGATACTAACTTCTTAACAGGTGCTGGATTTAAAGATAATTCTAAGATATACCATGGAGATGCTAACTACAATTTTGGAGAAACTTTCGACTTTGCTGAAGTTCAAGTAGGTGGTTCTTACAGAACATATAGATTAAACTCTTTTGGAACCATCTATGCAGATGCTGAAGGTCCAATTACATATTCCGAATTAGGTATATACACACAACTGCAACGTTCTTTAGAACTAAATGAAAATTTAGAATTAAAACTGACGGGTTCTGTAAGATATGATAAGTCAGAATTATTTGATGGCTTCTTCTCCCCAAGAATTTCTGCAGGATTAACAGTTAATGAAAACCACAACATCCGTGCATCTTTCCAGACTGGATTTAGAAATCCAGATACACAAGCACTATATATTGGTTTAGAAACTAATGCAGGTACATTAATTGGTGGAGCAACTGATATTGGTAATCGTTTTACAAGAGATTATGGGGTCAGCCAGTTTGCTCAAAATAATTTAGGCCAACCAGCCTTACTTCCTCAAACCGGAGCGGCTGCTTACACAAATTCTTTTGCTCAAGATCAAAATGGTAATCTTGTTGTTGGTAATTCAAACTTTACAGAGCCTGAACAAGTAGCTTCATTTGAGTTAGGTTACCGTGGTAAAGTAGAAGGTTTTGTTATTGATGCATCAGCATATTATAGTACTTATAACGATTTCTTAGCCAACGAAAATGTTATTGCGCCTTTATACGGAAACGTTGACCCAGATGGTGACGGAGTTTTAGATGTTACTGATCCACAAACGCAATTAGCACTTGGTGCTTTGCAAAACGGAGATACTGTTGGTTACCAAACCTATACAAATGCCGATGAAACTGTTAATTCATACGGTGCTTCAGTTTCAGTTTCTACTAAGATATTTGGTGGTTTTGATATAAATGCAAATTACACATGGTCACGATTAGATTTTGATGTTGCTGGAAATCCAAACTTCCAGACTAATTTTAACACACCAGAGCATAAAGTAAAATTAGGATTTGGAAAAACAGATTTAATTAAAAACTTAGGATTTAATGTAGCATGGAGATGGAGTGATAATTACTTCTGGGAAGCATCATTTGGTAATGGAGAAATACCTGCATTCAATGTATTAGACGCACAGGTTAATTACAGAATACCAAGTTTAAAATCAACATTAAAAGCAGGGGCTACGAATCTTTTAGCTAAAGAATACTTTACCGCTTTTGGTACTGGTTTAATAGGCTCTCAATATTATTTGTCATTAACTATTAATAATCTTTAATAATATACACTAATGAAAAATTTTAAATATATAACACTATCATTACTAGCATTAGGCTTTATTGCCTGTGAAAATGAAGAATTAGACGAGCTTAGAAATAGAGGTAATGACCAAGAACCTACCGCTGCCGTAGATTTTACTGCAGGATCTTTAGATGTATCAAACTTTGTATCTCTAGGAAACTCATTAACTGCTGGTTTTGCAGATGGTGCTTTATACAAAGCGGGACAAGAAAATTCGACGCCCGCGATTATGGCACAACAGTTTGCTGCTTTAGCTAACGGAGGTTCTTTTACGCAACCATTAATGAATGATAATGTAGGTGGTCTATTAGCAGGCGGAAATCAATTGCCTGGTTTTGGTCCAAGATTAGTTTTTGATGGCTCTGGTCCAGCTCCTTTACAAGCTTTAGTTCCATCTGCCGCTCCAACAACCGATATCGTATTAAACAATCCTAGTGGTCCTTTTAATAACTTAGGAGTTCCAGGTGCTAAAAGTTTTCATTTATTAGCGCCAGGTTATGGTAATTTAAGTGGTGTATTTGCAATGCCTGCTACAGCCAATCCTTATTATGTGAGAATGACTAATAATAATCAATCTAACAATCCTAATGCTTCAATAGTTGAGGAAACCATAGCACAGCAACCATCATTTATGTCCTTGTGGATAGGAAATAACGATGTATTAGGTTATGCACTCTCTGGTGGTGATGGTTCTAACCCAATTACGCCAATGGCTGGTCCTCCAGGTGTTGGTTTCGAGCAAACCTACCAAGCTATAGTTGCTAGTATCGCAGGAAATGTTCCTGGAGTACAAGGTATTTTAGGAAACATACCTAATGTTACAGCTATACCGCATTTTACAACAGTGCCTCACAACCCAGTTCCTTTAGATGCTGCTACTGCAGGTGCAGTTAATCAAGCCTATTCTGCATATAATAATGGAATTGTTCAAGCTTTTGCTTTTTTGGTGGCTAATACGCCTTTAACACAAGAACAAGCAGACGCTGAAATTGCTAGAAGAACTATAAGTTTTGAAGCAGGCTCAAGCAATGCAGTTGTAATTATAGATGAAGACTTGACTGATTTAACTGGCATTAACCCTGGGTTAACAAATATGAGACAAGCTACAGCAGAAGACTTATTGGTATTACCTGCAGCTTCTTTTATCGGTACTTTAGCTGTACCTGGAAATCCATTATCCGTTAATGGCGTAGCTATTCCTTTATCAGACAGATGGGTTTTAACTCCTGAAGAGCAAGATGAAATTGCTGATGCAACTGCTCAATATAATGGTGTAATTTCTGCTGTTGCAAATGCAAACGGTTTTGCCTTATTAGATGCCAACACATTATTAGACCAATTAGCTTCTTCTGGTATAGAAACTAGTGGACAAGTATTAACTTCTGACTTAGTTACAGGTGGTGCATTCTCATTAGACGGTGTTCACCCAACGTCTAGAGGTTACGCTTTAATTGCAAATGAAATGCTGAAAGCTATAGATGCAGCATACGGCACAAATTTTGAAGCCTCGGGTAATCTTGTAGATGTTTCGACATATAATACTAATTATTCGCCAGGATTATTACAGTAAAATCCTGAATAAATAATACTTGAAGCACGCTAAAAATTAGCGTGCTTTTTTTATGTAAAAAAGCTTGACAAAAAAGGCCGCATTTTTTAAATAAAACTCTATCTTTGCAGCGCGAAAAACAGAGCTAAATTTCATTATGAGATAGTCTCGGTTTTCATTTTTAAACTATTGCAAAACAAAAACATATAAGTAATGTCAAAAGTTACAGGTAAAGTTGCACAAATTGTAGGTCCAGTTATCGATGTTGAATTCGCTGCTGGTTCAGAGCTTCCAAAGATTTATGATTCGTTAGAAATTAATAGACCAGATGGTTCAACATTAGTACTTGAGGTACAATCTCACATTGGTGAAGATACTGTACGTACTATTGCAATGGACTCTTCGGATGGTTTAAGTAGAGGTACAGAAGTTAATTCTACTGGTGCTCCGATACAAATGCCTATAGGTGAAGATGTTTATGGACGTTTATTTAATGTTATTGGTGATGCTATTGATGGTTTAGGTGATTTGCCTAAAGCTGGTGATGCTGGTCTTCCAATTCACAGAAGCGCACCTAAGTTTGAAGATTTATCAACTTCTACAGAAGTTTTATTTACAGGTATTAAAGTAATCGACCTTATTGAGCCTTATGCAAAAGGTGGTAAGATTGGATTATTTGGTGGTGCTGGTGTAGGTAAAACAGTATTAATTCAGGAGTTGATTAATAATATTGCAAAAGGTCATGGTGGTCTTTCTGTATTTGCAGGTGTTGGTGAAAGAACACGTGAAGGAAACGATTTGCTTCGTGAGATGTTAGAGTCAGGAATTATCAAGTATGGTGATGACTTTATGCATTCTATGGAAGAAGGCGGTTGGGACCTTCAGAAAGTTGATAAAAAAGCTATGAAAGATTCTAAAGCCACTTTCGTTTTCGGACAAATGAATGAGCCTCCTGGAGCTCGTGCTCGTGTAGCACTTTCAGGATTAACTATAGCAGAATATTTCCGTGATGGTGCTGGAGACGGACAAGGAAAAGATGTTCTTTTCTTCGTAGATAACATTTTCCGTTTTACACAAGCTGGTTCTGAGGTATCTGCACTGCTTGGTCGTATGCCATCTGCGGTAGGTTACCAACCTACATTAGCAACAGAGATGGGTGCAATGCAAGAGCGTATTACATCTACTAAAAAAGGATCTATTACATCTGTACAAGCGGTATATGTGCCTGCGGATGATTTAACGGATCCTGCACCAGCAACAACGTTTGCTCACTTAGATGCAACAACTGTATTATCTCGTAAAATTGCTGAGCTTGGTATTTATCCTGCGGTAGACCCATTAGATTCTACGTCTCGTATATTAACTGCTGATATTTTAGGGGATGAGCACTACAACTGTGCACAACGTGTAAAAGAGTTATTACAACGCTATAAAGAATTACAAGATATTATTGCTATCCTTGGTATGGAAGAATTATCAGAAGAGGACAAACTTGCTGTAGGTCGTGCAAGACGTGTACAACGTTTCTTATCTCAGCCTTTCCACGTAGCAGAGCAGTTTACAGGTATCCCAGGTGTATTAGTTGACATTAAAGAAACTATCAAAGGTTTTAACATGATTATGGATGGTGAATTAGACCACCTACCAGAAGCTGCATTTAATCTCAAGGGATCTATTGAAGAAGCTATCGAAGCTGGAGAGAAAATGTTAGCTGAAGCTTAATCTAAAACTTCAAAACTATGTATTTAGAAATAGTATCACCAGAAGCTACATTGTTTAGCGGAGAAGTAACAAGTGTTACTGTTCCAGGTGCAAATGGCGAATTTGAAATGCTTAATAGCCACGCTCCTATTGTATCTATTCTTAAAGCTGGTAATGTAAAGATTAGTGGCGATATTTCTCTTGAAGAAGATGTTGAAGACAAGTTTACCAAAGAAGATGGTAAAACCATGTTAGCTATCAACTCTGGGACATTAGAGATTAACGACAATAAAATAATTATCCTTGCAGATTAATTTTGCAAGAATTATTAATCCATAAAAAAACGCGAAGCAATTGCTTCGCGTTTTTTATTGCATTTGTTTTACAGCCTCTAATTCTACCTTTAATTCTTGAAACATCATCATAATACTACTGAGTTTTAATTCCTTTTCATCATACTCTTGGGTATTGATGCAACAGGTAAATTCCCAAAGTTCCAATATGCTGTCTTTAGCAACCAAGTAAGGTTGATACGTTTTGTTATCTGAGCTAAGTAATAAATGTTGTTTGTCATTTTCAGGAAGGTAGATACGTTTGTAAACCAAACCATCGTCCTTAGTTAATACGACATACGTCTTCCCGCTTTTAATATCTGCAATATCTTCTATAAATTTTGCTACTATAAAAGACCCATCCTTAACCGGTAACATGGAATCGCCTTTTATAGGAAATGCCCTGTGCGTTCCAGTAGGTAAAAACGGTAGCTTAATTTTTTGTAGTTGTTCTATATATTCTGGGTCATCGTAGCCAGACAAATAACCTGCAGAGGCTTTTGCTGGTACAATTTCTATAAGGTCTTCGTTATTTTCATTTACCGTCACAGGAAATAGTACGCGCTTATTACCGACTTCTATAAAAGAAGTATCCTTTGCCTTTCGTAAATCCTTACGCACCAAAATATCTATGGGAATATCAAAATAATTGGATAAATCTATCAACCGCTCAATTGGTGGTTCACTTCTTCCCTCTTCATAAGACCCAACAACGGAACGTGTCCAATTAAGGTCATCTGCAAAACGTTCTTGGGATAATTGCTTTAAAGTTCTAAGATGCTTTATGTTGGCTTGAATGGGCTTCATTAAAAATTATATTTAACAGTATTTGCTACAAATATAAGCAACAAAAACTACATATGATAGCTAATTTTGTTAATCCTATGTATTTAAACTGTCACACCTATTACAGCCTACGCTACGGCACTATAAAACCTGAGCAATTGCTTGCCATTGCTTCAGAAAATGGCGTGCAAACTTTAGCATTAACCGACATTAATACCACCTCAGCGTGTTTGGATATTGTACGTCTATCTAAAAAATATAAGATAAAACCTGTTCTTGGTGTAGATTTTAGAAACAAGGCACATCAAGAATTTATTCTCATTGCAAAAAACAACAATGGATTTAAAAATATCAATGATTATCTGTCTAAATTTCTTCATAATCGTGATTTAAAAATTCCTGAACGACCTGACGTTATTTTGGAAGATTGTTTCGTGATTTATCCCTACCAAAAAGGCAAGAATTTCAACTTAAAATCTAATGAGTTTTTAGGCATTACACCTAAAGACCTTAATCATTTGAAATTTTCGAAATGGAGTCAATTTAGAGAGAAATTAGTGGTATTGAAAACCGTTTCTTTTCAAAATAAAAAAGGATTTAATACACATCGTTTACTACGTGCTATTGATAATAATACCTTATTGAGTAAGCTACCAAAAACTGAAGAAGGTAGCGAACATGATATGATGTTGCCTTATGAGAAACTGTGTCATACATATTCTGAATTTCCAAAATTGATACATAATACAAAACAACTTTTAGAGGATTGTAGCATTGATTTCAATTTTGAAAATAACGAGCCCAAAAATCAAAAGTGTCTAACTGAAAATGAAGCTTCAGACTATGCTCTATTAGAAAAACTGACCTATGCTGGTATTCCCTATCGTTATGGTAATGATGCTGAGCCAAAAATTTACCAACGTATTAAAAAAGAACTTCATATAATAAAAGAGAAAGGTTTTGTATCCTATTTTCTAATCAACTGGAAAATCTTAGAATATGCACGTAGCAAAGGATATTTCTACGTTGGTCGCGGAAGTGGTGCCAATAGTATTATTGCATATTTGCTTCGTATTACAGATGTAGATCCTATTGAACTGGATCTGTACTTTGAGCGTTTCATTAATCTCTTTCGACAAAATCCGCCAGATTTTGATATCGACTTTTCATGGAAGGATAGAGATGATATTACACATTTCATTTTCGACAACTTTAAAAATACTGCTTTAATAACGGTTTATAACACCTTTAAATTCAAAGCATCGGTACGCGAACTAGGTAAAGTCTTTGGCTTACCAAAGTCTGAAATGGATATGCTAACACGAGGTAAGTTCAATATCAGTCAGTTGGACAGGCTCTCGCAACTCGTTCTTAAATACAGCCAATACATTGAGGGTTTCCCCAACTACTTAGGCATTCATGCAGGCGGTATTTTAATTTCGGAAAAGCCGATTCATTATTATGGGGCAACATTCATGCCTCCTAAAGGATTTCCCACCACGCAATTTGATATGGTCGTTGCCGAAGATATTGGACTCTACAAGTTCGATATTTTAAGTCAGCGAGGTTTGGGGAAAATTAAAGATGCTGTAGACATTGTAGCGTATAACCATCCTCATCAACCCAAACTCGACATTCACGATATTAAGCGGTTTAAACAAGACGAACGCATAAAACACCTATTGCGAAATGCTAAAGCTATTGGTTGCTTTTATGTAGAATCTCCTGCCATGCGTATGCTGCTAAAAAAACTACAAGTAGACAACTATTTAGGTTTGGTCGCTGCGAGTTCCGTAATTCGTCCTGGTGTGGCTAAAAGTGGCATGATGCGTCAATACATTTTGCGCTATCGTTATCCTGAAAAGCGGCAAGAGGCACATCCTGTGTTGGCAGAACTGATGCCAGAAACTTTTGGTGTTATGGTCTATCAAGAAGATGTGATTAAGGTGGCGCATCATTTTGGCGGTTTGGATTTGGGTGAAGCCGATATGTTACGTCGTGGCATGTCTGGTAAATTCCGTTCGCGTGACGAGTTTTTAAAAGTAAAGCAACAATTTTTTGATAACTGCATAAACGATGGAAAACCTTATGAATTTGTGGCTGACGTATGGCGACAAATTGAAAGTTTTGCTGGCTATGCCTTTGCTAAAGGGCATTCGGCATCCTATGCTGTTGAGAGCTATCAAAGCCTGTTTTTAAAGGCCTATTATCCTTTGGAATATATGACGGCCACTATCAACAATTTTGGTGGATTTTACCAAACAGAGCTTTATGTTCATGAGGCTAGAATGCATGGTGGCAAGATTGAAGCGCCTTGCATAAACACTAGTTTTGCACCAGCCATTATCAATGGTGACGTTATTTTTTTGGGATTTATGTTTTTACAATCTTTAGAATCTAAAATCATAGAGCGTATTCTTGAGGAACGCGAAAATTATGGGTTGTTTAAATCTCTTGATGATTTTATAGAGCGTGTTCCTATTTCTGTAGAACAGATTACCATTCTTATAAAAATAAATGCGTTTCGCTTTACTGAGATTAATAAACGTGAGCTATTATGGGAAGCACATCTAAAGATCAGTAAAACTATTACTCAAGAACATATTGTGACGCTATTTAAAACCCAGCGTATCAGTTACAATACACCAGAATTGCCGAGTACGGCATTGGAAAATGCCTTTGATGAAATAGAGCTATTAGGTTTTCCGCTATGCAATCCCTTTCACTTATTAGAGCAACCATCCACGAGTAAATTACGTGCAAATCATCTGCTAAGGCTAGAGGGAAAATTTGTAAAAATTGAAGGCTATTTGGTGACAACAAAAAACACAAAAACCGCCAATGGAAAGTTGATGCACTTCGGGACGTTTTTGGATCGTGATGGTGATTTTATAGATACGGTTCACTTTCCACCTATCGCAGCAAAATATCCTTTTAGAGGAAAAGGGATTTATGAAATTATAGGAAAAGTGATGATAGAATTTGATTGTGTTACTGTTGAAGTTTCAAAGCTAGAACGTTTAGCTATTATTGAAGACCCACGCTATTCCATAAAATCATTAAATCCAACATTTCAAAGGAAGAAAAGTTTCAAAGACCTTAAAGCACAATATGAATAATAATCGCTCTATAGTGCACATGGATTTAGACACCTTTTTTGTGTCCTGCGAACGCTTACTCGACAGCCGACTTAACGGAAAACCTGTACTTATTGGTGGAACTAGTGATCGTGGTGTTGTCGCTTCTTGTAGCTATGAAGCTCGAAAATTCGGAATCCATTCTGCCATGCCTATGCGTATGGCAAAACAGCTTTGTCCAGAAGCTATTGTGCTTAGGGGAAATTCTGGCATTTATACTAAATTTTCTAATGACGTCACAGAAGTTATAAAAGAAAGTGTGCCACTTTATGAAAAAACATCCATTGATGAGTTTTATCTGGACCTCACAGGAATGGATAAATTTTTTGGCTGCCATAAATTAGCTTCAGAATTGCGGCAACGTATTATCAGAGAAACTGGCTTACCCATTTCTTTTGGATTGTCACTAAATAAAACGGTTTCAAAAATTGCAACAGGCGAGGCGAAACCCAACAATGAAATTAGAATTATTTCTGGTGATGAAAAGCCGTTTTTAGCACCACTTTCGGTAAAGAAGATTCCAATGGTTGGTAACGTAACTTACAAGGCCTTATGCGATTTAGGTGTAAAACGTATAAAAACTGTACAAGACATGCCTATGGAACTGATGCATAAAGTCTTGGGTAAAAATGGATTATCCATCTGGAAAAAAGCCAACGGTATTGATAACAGTCCTGTAATACAATACCATGAGCGTAAGTCTATTTCTACAGAACGCACCTTTGGGCAAGACACTACAGATATGCATAAGCTTAAAGGCCTGGTCATTGCTATGGCAGAAAATTTGGCTTTCCAACTGCGTCGTGGTCATAAGCTCACGGCTTGTATCACTTTTAAAATTCGATATTCCGATTTTCAAACCTATACACAACAGCAGCGTATTCCTTACAGCGCCATGGATTACAACATTATTCCTGTGGTGTTGGATTTATTTAAAAAACTTTATAATCGTAGATTATTAGTGCGTCTCATTGGTGTAAAGTTTAGTCATTTGGTAGAAGGTGGTCATCAAGTCAACCTTTTTGAAGACAACGAAATGCATCTCAATTTAGCAAATGCCATGGATAAGATGCGCAAACGTTATGGCGATAGGGTTGTAATGAGTGCCGCTGGTATGGAAGCTAAAACCATTAGTCGCTGGAATCCTTTTAATGGGGAACCACCACCTCTATTGGCGAATAGGCATCAGTAAATCTAGCGTTTCAATGTAAAATGAGAAGTAAAGGTTCTTGAGCTACCATCATTTCCTAAATAGTCCACTCTAAACCAATAATCACTAGTAGGCATTAGTGCACCATTATAAGTTCCATTCCAACCGGTTCCTCTAGGACTTATGGTTTTTAATAATTTACCAAACCTATCGAATATATATATTCGAGCAATCGTTTGATTACTTAAACATTCGATATTCCATGAGTCATTAAAACCATCTCCATTAGGTGTGAAAAACTTTGGATAGTCTAAAACACGAAATATTTCTATAGCATCTATACTACAATTATTAATTTGACGTGCTCTAATAATATGTTCATCACAACCTCTAATATTTGAAAACGTATTTTGAGTCGTCCAAATACCATTGTCTAATTGATACTCATACATCCCATCACCTCCAGTTACAGTAGCAACTACCATTTGATTATCACTAAATGGTTCCGAAATCAATTCAACAGAAAGTTCCAATTCGTTTACCGGTAAAACCTCTATTTCTTTCTCAATTGCCGAAGCACATTGATTTGGGTTTGGAGTAAAAATATATTCTGTAGTTATTTGATTATTTACAGGTTCTGACCAATTTCCTGTAATTCCCTCATTAGAGACATTAGGCAAAATCAAATCTGTATCTCCTTGACAAATAAAATCTGGTAGACTAAATGATGGTATTGTAGGCTGAAGCACTTCAATTATTAATGAGCCACTCGCTACACAACCTTGACCAGCATCCGGCGTAAAAGTATACGTTGTGGTGTTTTGATTGTCTAATGCTGGCGACCATATGCCGGTAATTCCATTATTTGAAACAAGTGGTAATTCTTGCAAAAACTCACCTGGGCATATAGGATTAACGAAGTCAAATTCTGGAATACTATTAGGAATAACTGTAATTGTTAAATCTGTAGTATTAGCACATTCGCCAGCATTTGGCGTAAATGTATAAGTGGTAGTTGTTGTATTATTTAGAGCAGGTGACCACGTTCCGGCAATTCCATTATTAGAAGCTGTTGGTAATGGTGCTAATGCTTCACCTTCACAAATAGGATTAATTGGGTCAAAAATTGGTAATACAGGTATATCCACTACAACATCTAGTGTGGTTGCGACGGCACATTCTCCAGCATTTGGCGTAAATGTATATGTAGTTGTAATGGTATTATTTGGAGCTGGAGACCATGTTCCTGTAATTCCGTTATTGGATGTCGTTGGCAGTGGTGCTAAAGCTTCGCCTTCACAAATAGAGTCAATTGCGTCGAAAACTGGCAATACAGGTGTATTGACTATAATATCTAATGTTGTAGACGTCGCACATTCGCCTACATTTGGTGTAAAAGTATACGTGGTTGTAGTGGTATTATTTAAAGCGGGTGACCATGTTCCTGTAATTCCATCGTTAGAAGTCGTTGGCAATGGCGCTAAAGCTTCACCTTCGCAAATAGGTGCCACAGTATCAAAACTTGGAATAACTGGTGTCGTAACATCAATTTGTAGCGTAGCTGTATCCACACAACCTTGCCCAGTGTCTGGCATAAACGTATATGTAGTCGTCGCCATATTGTTAAGAGCTGGTGACCATGTGCCAGTAATTCCATTATTAGAAGTCGTTGGCAATGCAGTTAGTGTTTCTCCTTGGCAAATGGGAGCTACAGTATTAAATGTCGGTAACGTAAGCGGAATGACAACAATATCTGTAGTAATAGTATTTGCACAGTCAATATTTGGTGTAAATGTATAAGTTGTTGTTTGTGTATTATTTAAAGCGGGTGACCATGTTCCTGTTATACCCTCAAGAGACGTTGTTGGTAATGATGTTAATGAGCCTCCTTCGCAAATTTGAGAAACAACATTAAAAGTAGGGGTTTGGTTTGGTAAAACCGTTAGAATAAAATCATCTACTGTTGTATCTCCGCAAACATCTCCAATTGTCACAGTGTATGTTGTACTACTATTTGGAGAAAATGATGGATTTGCAATATTAGGATTGCTTACTCCGTTTGTTGGAGACCAAGAATAGGTTACACCACTTGGAATCGTAGCGTCTACTTGAATGTTATCATTTTCGCAAATGGTTTCATCCTGAAGCTGCAAATTATCTATAAATGAAATACTATTAAAGCATACCTGATGTAAGTTAGATAAACCTCCTGTTGAGCCTACAAAACCAAAAAAGATACTATCATCACCTGAAAAAATAGTGTTCTTTACGTCTTGATTTAAACTTAACCTTAACACACAATCAAAATAGACATTAAGCGTGGTTGTGGAAGCTATCCATTCAATTTTTATTTCATGCGTAGTGCCATCTTCAATATTAATAGATGTATTGCTAGCTTGTACTGGACCAGCCAAATTATCAGCACTATTATGAAATGGATTACCATTGCGCATTATAGCAATATGGTCAAAAGACGGGTCGGCTAAAAGCCCTTCTTGAGGAGTATTATTTAAATACGTATCAAACTCGACAACTAATGAGGGTGATATTCCCTGATAACCTAACCCACCTCCAAGACCGCCAATTAATGGTGTAGCATCCCGTTTGAAGACTAAGGCCATGCCGTCTGCACCATTTGCATCTTTACTACCAAAATTATTTTGATAATTAATAGTAAAATCATCATCAAAATCTATGGCATTATCATACCAAACACCACCAGATTGATTTAAAAGGTCAGGAGTGATAATAAAACAATTATTACCTAGGCTTTGAGCATCTCCTACAGTTGTTGCATTGAGTTGTGCATGTAGCAAAGAACATGAAAAATATAAGGATATGAAGACTATATAATTTTTTGTGCTCAACATTTAAAGTTTAATGTATGAAGATATTAAAGAATACAGTCAGGCACAATAGAATTAACTTATTGTATAGTTTTTGTATGGTTAATAAACGGAACTAATCCTCAATATACTCTAGGATATCACTTGGCTGACAGTCTAGTGCTTTACAAATAGCTTCTAATGTAGAAAATCGTATAGCCTTAGCTTTACCCGATTTTAATATGGAAAGATTTGCCTCGGTAATGCCTATGATTTCTGCGAGTTCTTTGCTTTTCATGTTGCGTTCTGAGAGCACTATGTCTAAATTTACTTTTATAGACATGGCTTATATAGTTAATTCATTATCCTCTTCTACTTCTTTTCCGCGCTTAAAAATTTCAGCCAAAATATAAAAGGCTAGACCAGCAGGAATTAAAAACGTAAATTCTGCTTTGAGTTCATTAAAAAAGTTAAACGTAGACTCTCCAATTAAAGCAAGTAAAAAACGTAATACTAAGACATTTACCGTGTACCAAATAAAGATGTTTCCTATCTTTTTGAAATAACAGATGTTCTTATCACTAAAATAGTTACCATTTTCAATTTCTTTCAAAATAGATAAGAAATAACTAAAGCCATAAATAAGATAGCCTCGCCAGAAAAATAAAGCCGCACTAATAATATAGTAACTCCATTCTATAGCATTTTTTGAGGTAAACCAGTTTTCGCTTTTGTCTGCAGTCCTAGCCCAATTCTGAAATTTTTCAAACTGATTAAAATCGAACTCTCGCATATCGTTTAAGAGGACAGAAACTGCTGCCAGTAAAACTCCCCAAGTTATAATCGTTAGTATGTTTGTGTTTTCTTTCATAATTATACAGTTAAATCATTTTCCTCTTTTATAGCCTTAGCATCTCTAAGAACCGTACTCATAAGCATTAAAAACAATCCTATGGCTATTAAAAACAAATAGACCAATGCTTTCTCACTTAAACCAATTGAAAATTGAAATTTAAAAAACACATCACTTATTACATTAACACACCATGCAGAAACTCCAGTAATAATCATAAGTTTTCCAGAAATGGATAGTACTTTTATAAGTTCACCATTATAAAAATCTTTTTTTAAAAATAACTTAGTAGCCTTTCTCAAATTCCAAAGTGCCTTAATAAAAATAGCATAAACTCCAAGCCTTAAGATTGTGTAAACATAAAGCATAGCCTCAGTCTTAAAATTGATTAAGTCCACCTCTAGATTGATAAAATCCTGTTTTATACCAAAGAGGAGCGTTACGAAAAAGAAAATCCCCAAACCAATAGCTATTAGTAGAAGGAAAATAATAACATTTAGTATAAAATAAAGTGTTTTTATAGAGTTCATAATTATATAGTTAAATCGTTTTCTTGTTTTAAAAGTCTTCCGTTTTCAAACGCGTTACTAAATACCAACAAAAACAATCCTATAATTAATAAGAATAAATTGAAATTCTCAATTGAAGATGCTACAGCTGCTGATTGATGCCCAGTTCCGAAATTTCCGCCAATTACCGAAACATTGGCGTAAGTACTAAAAACAAAAGCGGTTATGATTCGAATTAATCCAGTACCAAGTGCAATTATTACGAATAAGCGACCAGATTTTTTTAGATTTCTAATAACGTCTTCAGAATAAAACTGTCGTTTTTGTAGAGGTTCAATACACTTCTTAAGGTAATAAATTGACACAATGAACAAGATAAAACCTAATAAATTAGTAAAAGGTACTATCCAAATGTTCCAAGAATAAAATGAATCAAACATCATAGTATAGCCTTGAAACATTAAGGGTATTGATTCTGGAGAAATGAAGAACATCAAAATTAGAGCAAACACAGCAATTGAAAACGCTATCATTCCCCAAAACAACAAATTAATTAAGTTTTTTAACAAGCCAATAGTTTTCATAAAATTATTGTTTTTCAATAACAAATATATAAAAATTATTGTTTTTCAATAATTTTTATATATCATATTTTAGTGAACTAATACTTTTTCAACTTAGAAATAATTCTACCTTTGCCGAAAATTAGACTTAAAATGAGCTTTAAAACCAATTTTCTTTACATAGCTATATCAGTACTAGGAACTTGCACTCTATTCGCACAAAACCTACCTTTAGAAGAATTAGATTCGGTTACTGTAACCTCTACACAGCGTATTAATCTACCCTTCAAAAAAAATTCTAGAACTATAACTATTATTACCAAGGCAGATATTAAAAACAGTGCTGCAGTTAACGTTGCAGATTTGTTACAACAAGTGGCTGGTGTAGATATTCGTCGTCGTGGTACAGGCGGAAGCCAAGCTGACCTTTATATTCGTGGCGGTGGTTTTGACCAAACGCTTTTACTAATCGATGGCATAAAAATGGACGACTCCCAAACAGGACATCATACCATGAATGCGGCACTACCTGTAGAAGTTATTGAGCGTATAGAAATCGTAAAAGGCCCAGCAGCTCGTGTTTTTGGACAGAATGCATTTACAGGAGCCATTAATATTGTGACTAAAAAAACTGTGGAAAACACGGTTTCTGCAAATATAGAAGCAGGTTCGTTTGGACAATTAAACGGAAATGTAACTGCCGGTGTAGATTTAGAAAATTCATCCCACATTGTTCATGTTGGGCGTGTCACTTCTGAAGGCTATCGCTTTAACTCGGACTACGATAATGCCAACTATTTTATAAAAAGCACCTTTAACGAAGACAAGCAACCTATACAAATGATTGCCACGTTTATGGAGCGTAAATTTGGTGCACAAAACTTTTACACACCGCCAAGTCGTGGATTTACCGAATACGAAGAAACTCAAAACAGCTTAGTTGCCTTTACGACCACTTTTAAAAACGAAAAATTTAAAATATCGCCGCGTATGTATTGGAGACGTAACCAAGACATGTTTTTATTAAGGCGGGAAGACCCTTCATTTTTTAGAAACTTTCACATCACAAATAAAGTCGGTGCAGAAGCCAATGCATCATATAGTTCAAATTTAGGAATTACAGGTTTTGGTCTAGATTTAGCAAGCGTATCTATTAATAGTAACAACTTAGGAAATAGAGACCGTTTTATGGCTACTGCGTTCTTAGAACATCGTTTTAAATTAGATGATGGCAAATTAGATATTACACCGGGCGTGGCTATGACCTATTTTTCAGACTTTAAGTTTAATGCCTTCCCCGGAATTGACATAGGATATGCTATTACAAATAACCTAAGAGCTTATGGTAATGTTGGTTTTACCTACAGAATACCAACGTATACAGATTTGTTTTACAGCGATCCAGCAACTGCCGGAAATCCAGATTTAGAACCCGAAGAAGCTTTTGCCCAAGAAATAGGCTTAAAATACTTCTCTCCAAAATTTAACGCATCTATTGCTGTGTTTAATAGAGATGCCGAAAATTTAATAGATTACATCAGACCTAACGTAAACGAAGGTATTTTTACAGCTACAAATATTAGAGAAGTGAATACTAAAGGTCTTGAATTTGATGCTGCTTATAATTTTAAAATTTCAGAATTTAATCAGACGCTAGGTTTTGGTTATTCTTATTTAGACGATAATATAATGGACCAAAATCCTGAATTATCTAGGTATTCTTTAAATACATTAAGGCATCAATTTATTACAAGATTAAGTACACAATTGTTTAAAAACTTACGCCAAAATATTGTTTACAAACATGCTGAACGTACTACAGGCCAAAGTTATAATGTTTGGGACGCTTCATTGGTAATGAAACTAAAACAAATGGAATTCACTGTTACAGCTAGCAATATTTTTGACGCAGATTATATCGAGGCTGGTTTTGTTCCTATGCCACCAAGCAATGTGTTATTCGGGTTGCGATATACACTAAACTAAAAAAAAGGCTTTAAAATTTAAAAGCTGTCTAAAACATATTTTTAGACAGCTTTTTTGTTTGCGTATATTTCAAAAAATATTTACGGTCTACTGTAACAAAACCAAAGTTTTATCTACTGATATATAGAAAGTAAATTGAACCTGCGTATTCTAAACGTTCAATTTTATTTGAACTAACCATCAAAAAACTTCAAACACATCCTAATTACAGGAATTCAAATGCATCTTTTTTATAAAAATGTACCATTTTTTGACGGCTAAACTCAAGCAGAATAACTTTCATTTCTACAATCAAAAACTAATTTTCGGTTGTATATTTATTAATTCATCTAAAGCCTTGTAATTATGATAGACTGGTTTTCTAATTTGGAGTTTTTCTCTAAAGTGTATTGGAGTATTGCGCTAATTGGCTCAATTGTATTCGTAGTTGTAATGCTTATGGCATTTGCAGGTGGAGATGCTGATGATATTGGTGATTTAGATTCTGACATGGATGCCGATATTGGTGCTGGTTTTCAGTTTATAAGTTTTAAAAATTTAGTAGGCTTCTTTACCATTTTTGGTTGGAGTGGTATTGCTTGTATCGATGCTGGTCTAGGGACTATTCCTACGGTTATTATTTCTGTAGTTTGTGGACTGCTAATGATGCTTATTATGGCAACACTATTCTATTTTATTTACAAACTGAGCGATAGTGGTACGTTAGATTATAAAAACGCTATTGATGCCGTTGGCGAAGTTTATTTAACCATTGGCTCAGACCGCTCTAAAATGGGCAAAGTTAGCGTAACTATACAAGGCACAATGCGCGAGCTAGATGCCCTTACTGATTCTCTTACTGATTTAAAATCTGGTACTATTATAAAAGTCGTCGATGTGACCTCCAACGGTATTTTAATCGTAACTCAAAACAAAAAGCCTATAGAGGCTTTACAACTTGACATGAATGACACCAAAAAATTAAATGCTTAATATCTTAAATACTAACCTATGAAACACTCTTTTTTCCTCTTACAAAACATGCTAGAAGGCATTGGTTCTACAATGACTATTCTGTTTGTTGCACTGTTTGTTATTTTAACTTTGTTTATACTTATTAAACGCTATAAACGCTGTCCGTCGGACCGTATATTAGTAGTTTACGGTAAAGTTGGTGGTGGTCAGTCTGCCAAATGTATTCATGGTGGAGCAGCTTTTATTTTACCAGTAATTCAAGATTATGAATTCCTAGACTTAACACCAATTTCTATAGAAGTTAACTTGGTTAATGCACTATCAAAACAAAATATTCGTGTTAACGTACCTTCTCGTTTTACCATTGGTGTGTCTACAGAGCCAGGCGTTATGCAAAACGCTGCTGAACGTTTATTGGGCTTAGGCCAAAATGAAATACAAGATTTAGCACAAGAGATTATTTTTGGTCAATTACGTTTGGTAGTTGCTTCAATGGATATTGAGGAAATAAATTCTGACCGTGATAAGTTCCTCGCTAATATTTCTCAATCTGTTGAATCTGAATTGAAGAAGGTTGGATTAAAATTAATCAACGTAAATATTACCGATATTGTTGACGAGTCTGGCTATATCGAAGCACTTGGTAAAGAGGCAGCTGCTCACGCCATTAACGCAGCACGTAAGTCTGTTGCCGAAAAAACTAGAGATGGTTCTATTGGTGAGGCCAATGCTGTGCAAGATGAAAGAACCCAAGTTGCAGCAGCAAATGCCCAAGCAGTTGAAGGAGAAAACACCGCTAAGATTGCAGTTGCAAATTCCGATTCATTACGTCGTCAGCGCGAAGCAGAGGCTGAGCGTGTGGCAATCGCAGCAGAAAAAGTACAGTCGGCAAAAGCCTTAGAAGAGTCTTATGCTGCTGAGCAACAAGCCGAACTGGCAAGAGCAGAGCGCGAGCGTTCATCGCAAATGGCCGATGTTATTGTCCCTGCAGAAATTGATAAACGTAAAGTAGAAATTGATGCCGAAGCTGAAGCTGAGCGTATTAGAAGACGTGCAAAAGGAGAAGCTGATGCTATTTTGTTTAAAGCCCAAGCTGAAGCAAAAGGACTGTATGAAGTCTTAACCAAACAAGCCGCAGGTCTCGATGAAATAGTTAAAGCCGCAGGTAATAACTCTAAAGATGCTGTTTTATTATTAATTGCAGATAAATTACCAGAGTTGGTAAAAACGCAAGCCGAAGCTATTAAAAACATAAAAATAGATAAAGTAACCGTTTGGGAAAATGGTGGCGGAAAAGATGGACAAACATCGACCTCTAACTTTATTTCTGGTATGTACAAAGCGGTACCGCCATTACAAGAAATGTTTAATATGGCAGGAATGGACTTGCCTGAGTACTTAAAAGGAAAAGATAAAAAAGAGATGGATGCAGATGATGCTGAAGTTGAAAAATCTGAAGAATAAATCCTAATTACAAAAATTCCACCTTCATGGGTGGAATTTTCATTCTACAATCTAATGGATAAATTCACTTTTAAAAGAACGCTTCCTATTTGGAAACTTATTTTAGGCTTTATAGCTTTAGTAGTTGGCATTGCTTCGTTATTTAGTAGTTTTACTGGTTTTATTATTCTAGGTATCGGAATTTACTTTCTTTTAGTTGATGGATCAGAATTTGATTTTATAAATGGAAAGTATAGAAAAATAAAATCAATCCTTGGAGTATCAATTGGTAAGTGGGAAACGCTTCCAGATATTGAGTATGTATCTGTTTTTAAAACAAATGAAGTCACTACATTACGTTCTAGATCGGCAGAAGCTAATGTGAAAAATGAAATTTTTAAACTAAATCTATTTTATAATAGAAACAAAAGAATCGAGGCTTATAGAACATATGACAACAATGATGCTTTTAAAAAAGCAAAGGAAATAGGCGCTTTATTAAATGTTGATGTTTTAGATGCTACCATGAGAGAATCTAAATGGTTGTAGTTGATTTTTCATCTTGAGAACTTTTACAATTAATTAAAATTGATAACATTTTATTAATTTTGAAGTATAAAATCATTCAATCTTGGAATTAAATCTACAAGACATTCCTCGTGTAAAAACAATTACCAAAGAGGATTTTATTAAACACTACTTTAAACCTCAAAAGCCTGTAGTAATTGAGCGTTTTATTGAAGATTGGCCTGCATATTCCAAATGGAATCTTGACTACATGAAAGAGACAGCAGGAGATAAAATCGTGCCTCTATACGATGACAGACCCGTAGATTACAAAGATGGATTTAATGAAGCTCATGCCAAAATGAAGATGAGCGATTATGTAGATTTACTCAAGCGCGAGCCTACTAAGTATCGTATTTTCCTTTGGAATATCTTAAAAGAAGTACCTCAACTTCAGAACGATTTTAATTATCCTGATTTTGGTTTACGCCTTATGAAAGGCTTACCAATGCTATTCTTCGGCGGAAGAGATTCATATACATTTATGCATTATGATATTGATTTGGCTAATATTTTTCATTTTCATTTTGAAGGAGAAAAACAATGCATCCTCTTTGATCAAAAGCAAAATAAGCATTTGTATAAAATACCGCACTCGTTAATCACAAGAGAGGATATCGACTTTGCCAATCCAGATTTTGAAAAATGGCCAGCACTAAAAAATGCAACGGGCTGGGTTTGCAATCTAAATCATGGTGAAGTGCTTTACATGCCCGAAGGGTATTGGCATTATATGCGTTACATTACGCCTGGTTTTTCCATGAGTTTGCGTGCTATTGCTCGTAATCCTAAAAATTTGGGCAAAGCCGTTTATAATGTATTTGTTATGCGGAGTTTTGACAATCTTATGCGCCGTATTAAAGGCCAGAAGTGGATAGATTGGAAGAATGAACAAGCCATTTTAAGAACAAATAAAGCCCAAAACGCTATTTAATAAGTTCATTAAGTTTTTCGTAAACTAGATTAGATTCCCAGCCGCGGTACAACAAATAGTCAGCAACCTTCTTTTTCTTTTTGTAAATATTTGTTTCTTTAACTTGTGCAATGCGCTTTTCTGTAAGTTCATGTAGGGTTTGGTAATAGTCATCTAAGTCTATTTCTTTTAAGGCAGAATCAATACTGTAATTAGAAATTTCACGGAATTTCAATTCTCTAATAATTCTATTTTTTCCCCATTTTTTTATCCTAAATTTTCCTCGTGCAAACGCCTTAGCAAAACGTTCTTCATTTAAATAATTATTAGCAATTAAATGTACCATAATTTGGTCTATTGCCTCGGGAATCATCCTCATTTTCAATAATTTATCTTTGACTTCTTTATGACAACGTTCTTGGTAAGCACAGTAGTTTTCGAGTAGTTTTTGCGCTTCATCGACAGAATAGGTTTTTTGAGGGTTCATTTGGTAAAAATAGCCTCTAATTTGTTTACTTTGATAAAGATTTATTTAAATTAATCTGTTATGTTAAGAAAATTACCCCTTATACTGCTATTACTTGTATCTTTTATTAACCTAAGTTATAGTCAAACTACAATTTATTCTGAAGACTTCACTGGACAAGATGGAAAAGGTGCAATAGGACCTGGCCCAATCACAGATGTATCAGGTGTTTCATGGACTGTAGATATTAGTAATGCTTCTCTTACAGCCACAAATGATTATTTTCAAGTTAGAAATGAAATGTTTGAAGCTAGAGACCTTGACACAGACGCCACATGGCTATCTCCTGTTATTGATATTACAAACTTCACTAATGTTCAATTCTCTTTAGAGGCTTCAGAAAATGATACCACTGACACCCTCGAAGATGCTGACACTTTTGTAACAGAATATAGAATTGATGGTGGTGCATGGACACTAGCCGCAAATAATGGCACTATAATCAACGATTTCCCTCTTACTGTTGTATCAGACACAGGCTTGTCTGGTTCTACTATAGAGCTTAGAGTTACAATAACAGTTAATGGTAATGATGAAAGGCCACTGTTAGATAATATCCTTGTAGAAGGTACTGCTCCTGTGATACCTACTGTTAATGTAAGTCCGTCATCTATAACTGGATTAGGGTATGTAGAAGGGGATGCTTCTTTAACAGAACAAAGTTTTGGTGTTGTCGGTTCTACACTTACAACAGATATAGTTATAACTGCACCGACAAATTTTGAAATTTCTTTGACTTCTGGTACAGGTTTTGGGGGCTCAGTTAATTTAACACCAGCTTCTGGTGATGTAGCACTTACAAACATATATGTAAGGCTTATTTCTGGTCTAACAGTAAATACTTACAGTGGTAATATTACATTAGCTAGTACAGGTATTACAACTATAAATGTACCTGTTGATGGTGAAGTTACTGCTACAATCCCTAATTGTTCTGAATTAATTATTAGTGAATATCATGAACCTCAAGGCGCTGGAACTGGAAATAATAAATACATAGAGCTCTATAATCCTACAAACAGTACAATAGACTTAACCGCTTATAGAATTGCTAGATATAGTAATGGAGGAACACTTCCTAATATTGCTAATCTATCTGGCACTGTAGGCCCGTATTCAACCTTCTTGTTATCTAGAAATGGTGCAGCAATAACAGGAGATTTAGTTATCACAGGTAACGCTTTAAATTTTAGTGGTAACGACGTAATGGCTTTACAAACCATCAATG
Source organism: Winogradskyella jejuensis (assembly GCF_900129745.1). Taxonomy (GTDB): domain Bacteria; phylum Bacteroidota; class Bacteroidia; order Flavobacteriales; family Flavobacteriaceae; genus Winogradskyella; species Winogradskyella jejuensis. The sequence continues at coordinate 860,878 of NZ_FQWS01000001.1, forward strand.
GTGAAAATATAGATGTGATAGGATTTATCGGAGATGGATCAAATTTTGCTCAGAACACAGTATTAAGAAGAAACCAAGATGTTACAATACCAACAGTTGCATATGATGTCTCTCAATGGACTACTGCACCTGTAAATGATACGAGCGACCTTGGATTACATGTAAATGATTGTGCTTGTCTTACATCTACAACGTGGGATGGCACATCTTGGAGTGCAGGGACACCAGATGCTTTTACCGCTGCTATTCTTGATGGGGATTACACTGTCGATGCAACAAATCCAAGTTTTACTGCTTGTAGCCTAGTTATTAATTCTGGTGGAAGCTTGACTATTAGTAATGGTTATCATATTGAAATCATGAATGATATAACAGTAGTTGATGACGGTTCAGCTTCAAACGAAATTACTGTAGAGACTAGAGGTAGCCTAGTTCAACGTGGAGACGGTGCCTTAGCAGGCTCATTTACTCTTGGAACTGATGCTACATCTGTAGTCAACAAAACCACATCACCATTAACTAATTGGTATGATGTCACATATTGGAGTTCTCCAGTTGTAGATGAAAGTACTGATGGAGCATTGTTTAACAGTAGTAGAGTATTTTGGTTCGATGCAAACAACTATATTGATGCAGATGGAGACAACCTAGATGATGATGCAAATGCATGGATTAGAGAGCAAGGTGATTTCCCAATGACGCCTGGTCAAGGTTTTGCAGGTAGTCATAATCAAATTGGTTTTTTAGGACCAGGATTCTCTTATAGTTATGTTTTTGAAGGCGCTTATAACACAGGAGATATTACTTACCCAGTTGTTAATGACCCAACAAATGGACTACATTGGAATCTCATAGGTAATCCATACCCTTCAGCAATAGATATTGACGCATTTTTTAATCAAAACGGGACTGTTGCCCCTGGTAATAATACTGTTTATGAAGTTGTGTATATGTGGTCTCAGGTTAATCCAGTAGATGGTGCTAACCCAGGGAATGAGGTGCTTAACTATAATCAAAACGATTATATAACTGTTAATGCCCTAGGTGAAGCTGGAAATGGTACTACCGCTGCGCCATCTAGACAAATTCCTTCAGGACAAGCATTTTTTGTTCCTTCAGCATCTAGCGGTAATGTTGTATTTACAAATAGTATGCGTGTAAGTGGAGATAACTCGAATGATGAATTCTTTAGAAGCTCATCAGCACAAACTTCAAGTTCAGTAGAGAAGTTAAATATTAATTTAAGCTCGGATATTGGAATATACAGTCAGATTTGTGTTGCATACGCGGATATAGCTACGGACGAGGATGATGGTAATACTATAGATACAAGCAGGAATTATGCAGGCAACGCTGGCGTACTCTACTCCTTGGATAACAATGGAGACGGCTTCTATGTCATTCAGGGTAAAGCTAAGTCTAGTCTTAATGAAGATGAAACAGTGAAATTAGGTTTTGGTGCTTACATAACAACTACTGAAACTTATAAACTTGAACTTGTAAAAAGAGAAGGTGAATATTTAACATCAAATCCTATCTATTTAAAAGATAATATGTTGAATATAGTACACGATTTAACTAGTGAAGCTTATATATTTACTTCTGAAGGTGGTACTTTTGATGAGCGTTTTGAAATTGTGTTCAAGAATCAGGCTCTTTCAGTTGAAGAGATTGACTTTAATGAAAACAGTTTAATCATAACAGAAGTTGAAAAGGATAAGATTATGTTTGAGCTTAAGAGTTCTTCTCTGACTATAGACACCATTGCGATTTATGATTTACAAGGTCGACTAGTTTATGATTTAGAAGGTGATTCTAATTCTGAAACTTATAATCTTTCTAACCTTAATAGCCAAGTATATATCGCTAAGGTTAAACTGTCTAACGGGTTGGTTATTTCTAAAAAATCTATCAAAAAATAATTGTCTATTTATTATAATAAAAAAAGCCTCTTAGTAAATTTAAGAGGCTTTTTTATAAACTATATGTAACAGAAAATATAAAGTTTCTACCAGCACCAGAAATACCTGAAGAATAAGGTCTGTAACGTTGATCTGTAATATTTTCTAGGCTAGCCGTAATTTCAAAGCTGTCACTGACTTTAAACTGTGCTCTTAAGTTTAAAGTATACCAAGATGGTGAATACGGATTTCCGTTTTCGTCTGTTGCATAAAGGTATTCTTTATTTATTTCGGATGGTGCTAAATCTTCAAAAGATAATTCATCGTTATAAATAGCAAAAGCATCAAAATTCCATTTTTTAAATTGCCATGTTAGATGTGTACGTCCAAAATTTGGAGCAATATGCCTCACAGGGACTTCAATACCGTTATCTTCCTCCACACCACCAATGATATTGTATTGTGATTTTAACTTTAAATTTTTAGTGAAATTTATTTCAGCACCAACTTCAAATCCATAAATATATTCTTCAGATGCATTTTGAATGGCTTGGACAGTACTTAACTCCCCATCATATAAGATTTCTGTTTGTCCATTTAGAGTAAAGTTTCTTCGAATAAGTGCATTATCTAAAAAAGTATAATACGTTGCCATATCAAGTCTAACAACATTTTCAAAGTTTAGTTTTAGTCCTAATTCCGCTCCATAAGCATACTCGGGATTTAATCCATTATTGGGCACCACAACTGAGCCTGGCTCAGAGTCAAACACTTTACCAATATCATCAATATTTGGTGCTCTGAATGCTGTAGAGGCATTAAAATTCCACTCTATGGTCTTATTAGGTATCCATCTAATACCAGCTGTACCCGTAAGTGCTCCAGCATTGACTTTAGAAGTATTAAAAGGTAAGTTCAAAAAAGTATTGTTAGCCGTAAAATCGGCATTAGCTACAATATGATTGTATCGTAATCCTGACTGAAAAACAAATTTTTCATTGGGTCTATATTTATAACTGGTATAGGCCGCGATAGATTGCCAAGTAGCATCATCTGGATATCTCGAGATAGACACAGTACTTTGATTTGTATTGATATTAGTTTCTAAACCATAAGAACCCACAATATTATATAAATATTCAATCCCATAAAATAAGCTAGACGTTTCGCTTAAGGTTTTTTCTAAATCTAAATTAAATAATAACGCATCAACAGTTTCAGACCGAGTTCTCCGCGTATCAGATTGAAAGGTTCTGTCTATCCGACTCTCTTGAAAATTTTGATAGGCAACAGTTGCCTGAATCTTGTCATAAAATGAAGAATTACTACTAAGTTTTGTTGCAGAAAAATTACTCATAAACCATTTCTGTGGTCCATAATTCCACTCTGCCGATCTTAATCCTGTACCTTCAGGCCTTATTAATCTATCATATCTCCCATACTCTGAAGTTGTAGAAAAATGAAGTCCTAAATCGAATTTTAAATTATCCGCGGGCTCATAATGCACTTTTTGCATCAGATTTATTTGGTTGTAACCTGTTGGAGACTGTATCTGAGGGTCTGGGTTGTCAATTAATGTATCTACGCCATTGATGGTTTCTACATATTGAGTCTGGAGATATTCGTCTGGACCATGACTACCCATTCTTAAATCATCAAAATCTGTGTAACTAATACTAGTTAAAAAACCCCATTTTTTATATCCTAAGTTTATATCTGTATGAGCTGTTTTTTCATTATTAGCCGAAGAGTATCTGACTACAGCATTTGTTTTTAAAAACAATTCATCCTTGAAAGACAATTGAGGTTTTTTGGTATAAAAACTCATAACACCTCCAATAGCATCGCTTCCATAAACCACAGAACCAGAACCTAGTGTTACTTCTGTTCTCTGAATAGCAAATGGGTCTATAGATATAACATTCTGTAGATTTCCACCCCTAAAGATTGCGTTGTTCATCCGCACACCATCAACCGCGATTAACAATCTGTTCGTAGAAAACCCCCTTATGATAGGACTACCACCTCCAAGCTGACTCTTTTGAATAAAAATATTACCTGTAGCTTGTAATGCATCTGCACTAGTTTGTGGATTAGCTATAGCAATATCATTAGCACTAAGGCTTACTATACTTTGGGGTATGTCTCTTTTACTTTGCTCAAATTTTGAAGCGGAAACTACAACCTGGCTTAAGTTTTCACTTTCAGAAATCATTAATACTGTATTGTTGTTTGTAGCTAAAATAGCCTTTGAAGATTCAAATTTTTTGTAAGTATAACTTTGAAATATAATAAGTTCGTTTAAAAAGAAATCATCAATACTGGCCTTACCGTCGATATCGGTTACAACTATTTTTGTTTTATTAAAATTATATAAAACTACTCCAGGAATGGGCTCGTTAGAAATTTTATCTTTAACCGTAATAGTTTGTGCACTAGCTACAATAGTGAAAAATAATATTGAAAAAAGGGTTAATATTGATTTTGGAAAATTCAAAATTTATATGCGAATCTTAACGAAAAACTTCGTTTAAAACAGTTAACGATTTTGGCTTTTTAAAACCTTCCAAATGTAATTCAAAATATAACAATAGCACACCTAAAAAGTCTTGTCTTTCTCGTGCATTAAGTTTTATATTATGAAGTTCATCAAAATTTATGCCCTGAAGCTCTTTTAAGAGTGTTAAATTTTTACCTGAAATAGAATATTGCCCGTAAGAAACATTTTCAAAATAGCCTGATTGAAGATTGAAATATTTTGAATTATCTCTAGGTGCATCTAGTTGAAACCCTAGATATCTTGATAGCTTAAGAAGGTATAGCAAGTGAAAATTTGCAAAACTATCCTCACTATCTAAATATTGAAAGGCTGTTTCTATAAATTGAAACAAATCTTCGTTCCTCTCTTCTTCCTTCAAAACAATAGACATTAACTCCGACAGAAACAGTACAATGGCGCTTTTGTATACGTTAGTATAAAGCGTTTTGTATAAATAATTAGTCTTTATTTCTTTGAGATAATGTAGTGACTGGTTTGGTTTATAATTTTCTTCTACAGAAAGCTGCATTAAAGGTTGAAAATACACGGCCTTAGCTCTACTAGACTTAGAAGATTTTAGTCCACCTTTAATAAGATAACTAACCGTACCTCTGTGTTTAGTATAAGTTTTAACGATTAGGTCGTAATCTTTGTACTTTAGTTTGCTTAATACTATGAGATTGGTTTTAGTGAGCATAAAAAGTCGAGAAGCTATCTTACGATGAGGAGTTTAATAATTTTACTCTCAAAAGTGTCCAAATCATTAATAATGATAAGATAAACACCTGACGCCACAACATTATTAGCTAGATTTTTTCCATTCCAGATTCCTGTACCTCCATCTATGGCTAAGTTTGTTCTTAGATTAGAATTCCTACGATTTACTCGCGATTGAGCTTCAGCTACTAAATTTCCTGTTACGTCTGTTATCTTTACGTTTACATTTTCAGTTAATCCAACTATCTTAACTCCTTTATTAATATTATTTAAATCGTTAGACCCTAACACATTATACTCAGGACGAACAGGGTTTGGGTACGCGTAAGCATCTGATAATTCTTCTACAGGAGAAGAACCCCCTGCTCTAAATGCCAATAGACCATTTGGCGTAGAAAAGTATACTGTTCCATTAGTTTCATCTATTGATATATCATTAATTGCATTTGTTGGCAAAGGCGAATTCTCCTTAGTAAAGTGGTATATTGTTGTTTGTCCATTGGGTGTAAAATAAAAAACCCCTGAATCTTGTGTCCCTATCCATTTGTTATTAGAGCCATCTACTTCAATATCTGAAATAGCTTGGTTTTCTAGTAGTTCTCGAGCTAAACCGTCTTCTAGAAATATTATTGGTTCAACTTCAGGATTATCGTCTTCAAAAAATCCTGAAGTATTAAATAAAACTCTTAATCCAAAAGCAGTTCCTATCCATAATTGTCCAGAATTATCTACCGCAAGAGACCTAATCCATGTCGTGGGTAGCCCTTGAGTTTCATCTTTTATTTGCTTAATTCTAGGGCTTTCATTTTCATTGAAGGCTATAAGTCCATTAAAAAAGGAACCTATCCATTTTGTCCCTGTATTATTATCTATGGCTATGTCATAAAAACCTAATTCATCATCAACAGGGTCTTCAATAAAATCTGCAAAACTAAAAGTCTGCCACTGGTCGTTAGCTGGATTGTACGATTTTAAAGCTAAATCTACTCGGCTTGTTAGATTCCATAAATTACCTTCTGAATCAAACTCAGCGGCTCCTGTTCTTATATCCACAAAAGTTGGAAATGCTGATTGAAGTGGGCTATTGGTCTCATCGAAAAAATTGGTGGCTTCAAAATTATTAAACTCTAATATACCATCTATGAAAGAACTCACAAAAACCTGATTTGGATTATTAGGGTTTATGGTAATCTTGTTTAACTCTCGCATCCCTAAAAGACTATCAAAAGGGATGTTTGACCACTCCTCATTTCTTAATATACTTACTCCTCTGTTATTCAGAGGATATGGATTTAAGAACTGATCATGTTCTCCAAAAGTTACCCATACGCCATCTCTAAAAGCTTGAATTCTAAATCCGTTGTTTCTTAGTGGTCCATCAGGTCTTATCTCTGTAAATAATGAGAGGTTATTTGTATCGGTTTTTAACACTCCAAAACTTGTTGTACCTATATATACATCAGAATCAAAACTAATGGCTGAAGAATATTGGGTATTAAAATCTGGTGATTGGTCTATTTGAGCTGTAAGACTTGCAGCAGAATTAAAGATAAAAACAGATTCTGCAGTAGTATATAATAGTTTTTCATTAGTAGATTCAGAATCTAACGGTAAAACATTAAAGTTAAAAACTGGTGTAGGAATGTCATTTACAAACTCAATTAGGTTTCTATCTGTTCTTAGACCGTATAAGCGGTCTTCTGATTTCTCGATTGATACATAACTGCCTGTTGCTATGGTTTCCCATTGACCTGAATCAATTAAGTTAGGGTTTGATAAAAGTCCTTTCTTTAAACCATTACCTCCGTTACACGCAGCGTAAATAAAATCATTAAAAACAGTCGTTTTCTCAACAGGTATTTGCGCATTGCTATTACCAATAAAGTAGGTGTCTCCAAACTCTAGTCTTTCTAAATCGTATACAGATATTCCAAAATTTGTAGCTATATAAGCAAATCCTTGATATTCATTAAAATCGTTTATAGTTTTTATGCTTGGGTCTATACTTTCTTTTTCTATAATATCTACAACTGTAAGTACGCTCTGGTCAGATTCAAAATAAATCTCAATAAGGCCATTTTTATAACCAATGAGTAATAATTGATTTGATGCGCTATACTCTATAGTAGAGATTAGCTCTCCTGAAAGCCCCTGAATTGTTGTTATCTTTTCTATTTCATTAGTGTTTACGTCGTAACTAAACACAACATTCTCTGAGGCTGCATAAATTTTAGTATCGCTTTTTGTAATATCTACAATTTCGAAAAAAGAAAAATAGTCTTCCCATAAAGCCGAAAAATCTTGGGATTTAACTTTTTGGGCACTTAGGGAAAGTATTAAAAAAACGAATAGGTATCGTTTTAACATCGTTATCTTAAGTTTGTTCAAATATATTTATTACTAACGTTATATTTTGGGTTATCATATATAAAAAAAGCTCCCACAAGAAACTGCAGGAGCTTTTTAATAATTTTCAGTGAAAATTACACTATTCCTTGAGCTAACATGGCATCTGCAACTTTTACAAAACCCGCAATATTAGCGCCTTTTATATAGTCAATTGAGCCATCTTCATTTTTGCCGTATTCTACACAAGAATCATGGATATCTTCCATAATATCTTTTAGCCTTGCATCTACCTCTTCTCTTGACCAGCTTAATCTCAAAGAATTTTGACTCATTTCGAGACCAGAGGTAGCTACACCACCTGCGTTTGAGGCTTTCCCGGGAGCAAATAAGATTTTTGCATTTTGAAATTCGTGTATAGCTTCTGGAGTAGATGGCATATTTGCACCTTCAGAAACACATAGACAACCATTTTCTATAAGCTGTTTAGCTTCTTCTCCGTTTAATTCGTTTTGAGTAGCGCATGGCAATGCTATATCACAAGCAACAGACCAAGGTCTTTCCCCTTCGAAATACTTTGCATCAGGATATTTATCTACGTACTCACTAATACGACCTCTCTTTTCGTTTTTAAGCTTCATTACAAATGCTAATTTTTCAGAATCAATCCCTTCTTCGTCATGGATATATCCTCCAGAATCAGAAAAAGTTAAAACTTTTGCTCCTAACTCTATAGCTTTTTCAGCCGCGTATTGTGCAACATTACCTGAGCCTGAAATTACTACTTTTTTACCTTTGAAAGAATCTCCTTTGGTTTTAAGCATGTTTTCGGCAAAATATACGTTACCATATCCGGTTGCTTCGGGACGTATTAAAGAACCTCCCCATGATTGCCCTTTACCAGTTAGAACACCTGTAAATGAATTCTTCAGCTTCTTATACATGCCAAACATAAAGCCAATCTCACGCGCTCCAACACCTATATCACCGGCAGGAACATCTGTGTTATGACCAATATGTCTTGATAACTCTGACATGAAAGCATGACAAAAACGCATAATTTCATTATCACTTTTGCCCTTAGGGTCAAAGTCAGAACCCCCTTTACCACCGCCCATTGGTAGAGTTGTTAATGCATTTTTAAAAACCTGCTCAAATGCTAAGAACTTTAAAATACTCGCATTTACAGAAGGATGAAAACGTAGTCCTCCTTTATATGGACCAATTGCAGAATTCATTTGAATTCTATATCCTCTGTTGACCTGAATTTCGCCAGAATCATCTACCCAACATACTCTAAAAGAAATTAATCTTTCTGGTTCAACCATTCTTAACAGAATATTTTTTCCATGATAAATGTCGTGCTCAACGATGTAAGGAATTACTGTTTCAGCAACTTCTTGCACTGCTTGAAGAAATTCTGGCTCATGACCATTACGTTGCTTAACAAGGTCTAAAAAAGCATCTATCTTATCTTTCATTTAAAAAAATTTTAGTGTATTCTTAATTTAATCTAACAAAGATACATTATCTGTAAAAAAATCGATTTATTTTTTTAATATTATCAATATATTTTTGATATTTAATTTTTAGCTTAGTTGCTTAGTATTGAATAATATTTTTGCATTTCGTCCGTTTTATTTTGTATTTCGTCGATATTTTATATATTTGCTCATGTCTAAATCTTAAAAGACTTAACCTATGGCCATAAATCTGAGGCAATTACTGATTATATTTATGTTAGTTTTTGTATCCTTTAAATCTCAAGCACAGTTTGGCTTTTCCCATGAAGTCGGTGTTATTACTGGTCCTGTACAGTTTAGGTCAGATTTTGGTCAACGTTTTAATGAAGAAAACAACATTGGTAATACAGGCTATGGTATTGGGCTTATTCATTATATAAATTTTTCCTACAGAGCAGATTGTAATTGCTATACTTCAGACACTTACTTTAACGATCACTTTAAATTAAGAAGTGAAATCTCTTACAATAAAACTAAATTAGACCATTTTGGTCGTTGGGTAGATGAAACTCAATTTGGTATTGATGGACAACGTTTAAGAGCTCATTCTGGAGAAGCAGAGAATTTCGATATTGGAATGCAATTAGAATGGTTTCCATACAGTATCAGAGCATTTTCTTCTCACGCTGGTGGTTGGGCACCTTTTGCAAGTATAGGTGTACATTACACTATGTCTAATCCAAAACAATTTACAACATTTGCAAGGCAAGGCGGAAGTGGTATATCTGATGAAAATATTTTTAACCCTGACAACATATACGGTCCTTGGATACAAGCAAGTAACGGAGAATATCCCATTGATACTAGCTCTATAAATGCTTGGTCTGTTGTATCTAGTATTGGTACGCGATACAAATTGACTATATTATCAGATTTAATGATAGATTTAAGATTTCAGTATTATTTTAGTGATTGGATTGATGGCTTAAACCACAAATTACCTTCTAACAAGTTTAATGATGTATTGATTTGGTTAAACTTTGGTTACATTTATTACTTAGATTAAATCCAATTCTAAAACTACAGTTTTTCCTAAATTGATTTTTGAATACTTCTCTAGTTTTAACATTCACCTACATTAACTTAAGACAAATTATGGAAGAAACATTCGAAGATTATAGTAATGGCTTAATTATTTGGCAATTAATTATAATTGTGTCAATAATTTTGATTTTATTTTTTCTTATCAAATTCTTATTGAAGAAGCAAAAGAAATAATATTTAATATAAAAGTTATCTTATAGCCTTTTCTAAATCTGCGATTAAGTCATCTATATCCTCTATACCAACGCTTAATCTTATAAGCGAATCTACAACACCTGTTTTCTCACGCTCTTCCTTTGGTATACTTGAATGCGTCATGCTTGCTGGATGACCTGCCAAAGACTCCACACCACCAAGAGATTCAGCTAATGTAAATACCTTAAGATTTTCAACTATCTTAATAGCTTCATCATAATTATTTCCTTTGGCCACGAAAGAAACCATGCCACCAAAGTCGTCCATTTGAGATTTTGCGATATCATGGTTTGGGTGATTTTCGAAACCTGGCCAATATACTTTCTCAATCTTTGGATGGTTGGCTAAATATTCTGCTACAGCCTTTCCGTTTTCGCAGTGACGCTGCATGCGCACATGTAATGTTTTTATTCCTCTAAGTGCTAAGAAACTATCTTGGGGTCCACAAACAGCACCGCTTGCGTTTTGTATAAAGTATAAACTATCTGCTAAATCTTTGTCTTTTACAATAAGTGCTCCCATTACTAAATCTGAATGTCCACCGATATACTTTGTGGCAGAATGCATTACAATATCTGCACCTAAATCTAGAGGACGCTGTAAGTAAGGCGTAGCAAAAGTGTTGTCTACGGCTAATAAAACATTTCTACGTTTTGCAATTTCTCCTACACTTTTAATATCTATAATATTCATCATTGGGTTAGTTGGTGTTTCAACCCAAATCAGTTTTGTGTTTCCATTGATATAATTTTCAATTTTAGAAGCATTATCCATACCAACAAAGTGAAATTTAATCCCAAAATCTTTATAGATACGGGTAAATAAACGGTAGCTTCCTCCATATAAGTCGTTAGTAGAAATAACTTCATCTCCAGGTTTTAGTAATTTTAAAACAGCATCAATGGCTGCTAAACCAGAACCAAAAGCTAAACCATAATTCCCGTTTTCTATACTTGCAAAGGCATTCTCAAGAGCATTACGAGTTGGATTATGTGTACGTGAATATTCGTAACCTTTATGTCCTCCTGGCGTGGATTGTGCGTAGGTGGATGTCTGATAAATTGGTGGCATAACAGCTCCGTAAGCTAGATCGTGTTTTTGTCCTCCGTGTATTGTTTTTGTATTGAATTTCATCGCTCTGTTTTACTTTAATGGCAGGATACATCAAAATTTTGAAGATAATTAAACCCAACCATAACAAATTTAATCCTTAATTCGTTGTATTCAAATGTATACTATACCTTTATTGAATGTTCAACAAAAGTTATTTCGGTTTGAAAAAAATTGCTTCATTATTAGTCATTTTCTTATACTTTCTTTCATGTAAAGAAGAAATGAAACCTTTAGAGTTTAAAACATTATCTATTGAAAACACATACGCAGCCGACATTGAAGTTACTTTTGATAAAGCAAAACCTAATTCGGACATCGCTAAAACCGTAAATGAGACTATTATCTCTACAATACTGAAGAGCATTCCAATATCTGAAACTAATAATCCAAAAACTATTGAAGAAGCTCTGAATTCTTTTGATGAAGAATTTAAAACGTTTAAGACTGATTTTGAAGACAGTGAGCAAACATGGACATTAGCAATTGAAACTGAAGTGCTTTACAAAACCGAAAACATTATTGCTATGGGTTTAAGCGTCTATTCAGACACAGGAGGCGCACATGGTAACGATAGTATTCAGTTTCTCAATTTCAACCCATCTTCGGGTGAATTATATACTTATGAGGATTTATTTTCAGACATGGAAGGTTTTAAAAAATTGGCCGAAAGCTATTTTCTAGACCATATGAAAAATGAAGGTTCTGAGGCTACAGAATTCTTCTTTGGCAAAGATTTTCAACTACCAGAAAATATTAGTTTTAATGAGGAAGGTGTAATTCTACTCTACAATCGATACGAAATTGCTTCTTTCAACCAAGGCTACACCGAGTTTGTAATCCCTATTGATAAAGCCCAAGAGTTTTTAAAATTCTAATTCGAATATTTTTTCGTAATACCTTTAATTACTGGGCCCACGGTTAGACCTTGACCAACAATTGAGACAATTACAACGAGGTAAGTTATAACTAGAAACAGATCTTTACTCATTTCTGAGGTAAGGCTCAATGCCAATGCTATAGAAATTCCTCCTCGCAAACCTCCCCAAGTCATAATAACTGTTGTTTTTGGAACAAAATCCAAACGTTTTGCAAAAAGCTTAACAGGTATAAATAGTGAAATATATCGACATGCTAATATTACAGGAATGGCAATCAGGCCTGCATAAACATAGTTTAAATCCATAGTTAGTACTAACATTTCCATACCAATCATAACAAATAATATGGTATTAAGTAATACATCTATAAGCTCCCAAAACTTGTCAACATAGGCCTCTGTAACCTCAGACATAGACGTTTCTCTAATGGTATCGTTACCCACAATTAACCCAGCTGTCACCATAGCTAACGGCGCAGATAAATGTAGTTGGTGTGCTAAAAGAGTGCCTCCCATCACAGCGGCAAGAGTTATAATAACCTCAACTTCATAGTTATCGATAGATTTCATAAGTCGGTAAGCAACCCAACCCAATAAACCTCCAAGTAATATCCCACCTCCAACTTCTTGAATAAAAAGCGTGGCAATTTCAGAAAACTCTATAGCAGCATTTGGCTTTTTCGCTATAGCGTAAATGGTTAAAAATACCACAACACCTACGCCATCATTAAACAAAGACTCCCCAACAATTTTGGTTTCTAACTTTTTTGGGGCACCCACTTTTTTTAAGATGCCCAAAACTGCAATTGGGTCTGTTGGTGAGATTAAGGCACCAAACAAAAGACAATGAATAAATGAGACATTAAATCCCATAGAAATTAGAAGAGGATACATAATAGCTCCTACTAATAAAGTCGATGTCATCACTCCTATTGTGGCAAAAACCAAAATAGGCCAACGTTGTATTTTAAGCTGTTCAAAATTAGTATGGAGTGCTCCAGCAAATAGCAAGAAACTCAACATAATATCGAGTAATAAAGTTTCAAAATTAATGTTAGAAATAAACTCGCGTTCTGTCTGAAGAATGGTATCATCAACTTGGCCAATTACGACTGCTACCAAAGTGAAAACTATGGTTATAAGCATTAAACCTATAGTAATTGGGAGCTTTAAAAAACGAACATTTATATACCCAAAGAGTGCTGATAAAACAATTAAAATTGAAGCGATACCAAAGTAATCCATAATCTTAAAGTGCTTTTATTAATGCTAAAATATATCCGTAGTGAATACCTTCATGAAAATTATTAAACGCTAAAGCTTCGTCTACATTTGTTAGAATACTTCCTGTTGAAACAGTATATTCTTTATAGTCATTAAAAACACCGCTACTGTAATCTTTTTCCGTTTGATTTATTGGGAAATATAATAAATTTCTTATCTCGTCTACTTCTTCTTGGCTTACATCTCTTTCTGTTTTTGTGCCTTTTCTGTATAGAGAGATTATTTCGTCTGATAATACGCCTTCTAACCCAGACAATTTATAAATTAATAATTGTTGCGTTACAATACAATGTGCAATATTCCAAATGATATTATTTTTGAATCCTGCAGGCACTTTATTTAGCTGTTCTAAAGTAAGCCTATCTAAAAAGCCTTCTAGTAAAATTCTATTTTTCCTTGTAACATCTATATCATAATGCATCTTACTATATTTTTACTAAATGTACTGTATTTTCTTCTGAAATGAAGTTTCTTTGCAATTACAAATTACGTCATTCTTTACCGATGAAAAAAATATACCATCTAAGTACTTGCGACACTTGTAAACGTATTGTAAGTGAGCTTGATTTACCCTCAGGATTTACACTTCAAGATATAAAAACAGAAGCTATCACAGAAGCCCAACTCGAAGATATGAGAGCTCTAACTGATAGCTACGAGAGTCTATTCAGTAAACGAGCGAGGCTTTACAAAGAACTTGGTCTAAAAGACAAATCTCTGACAGATGAGGACTATAAAAATTATATTTTAGAGCATTACACATTTCTAAAACGACCAGTAATTTTGGTTGAAAATGAAATTTTCATCGGCAATTCTAAAAAAGTAGTTGAAGCTGCCAAATCAGCCATTCATGAAAAGTAGAAATCTTGCAATAACCGCTTTATTTGCAGTTCAGCTTCTCTATGGTATTAATTATACATTAGCCAAAACCATAATGAATGAAAACTATGTAAAACCATTTGGTTTAGTAGTTCTCAGAGTTGGTGGCGCTACACTTCTGTTTTGGCTATTGAGTTTGGTTTACAAAACTGAAAAAATTAATACTAAAGATTTTTCAAAACTTTTTTTAGCAGCCATATTCGGGGTTTTTATAAATATGCTTTTCTTTTTAAAAGGACTAGAATATACTTCGCCAATACACGCATCAACCATAATGACAATTACCCCAATTGTTATTTTAGTACTCTCGGTATTTGTATTGAAAGAAAGCATTACCAAACTCAAGATTTTTGGAGTTGCCCTAGGTTTTATCGGCGCATTAGTTTTAACACTCTACGGAAAATCTGCACGGGCTGCAGATAATGTTCCTTTAGGAAATTTAATGATTTTTCTCAATGCCATATCCTACAGTATTTATGTTATACTTATTAAACGCTTAACCGAAAAATACCATCCATTAGCATTTATAAAATGGTTATTTCTATTTGGTCTAATCTTGGTTTTGCCCTTTGGATTTACAGAAGTTATGGAAATAGAATGGGACTCCTTTACTACTGAAATAAGCTATTCATTACTTTTTGTAGTTGTTGGTGCTACGTTTGGAACTTACCTTTTAAATCCATTGGCTATAAGCCGTCTTAAAGCTTCTACAGTGGGGATTTTTATATACCTACAACCTGTAATTGCAGGATTATTTGCAGTGATTAATGGTGCCGATTTTATTGGTATTGTAAAAATCATAGCCGTATCATTAATATTTTTAGGCGTATATTTTGTGAGTAAAAAGCCTAAAGCAACTCACTAAATTTGTCTTTAAAAACCGAAATATTTGATGGTGTAAAAAAGATTCCTCAAGCCTATTGGGATAGCCTCAAGTGCTGTAAAAACATTTACTATTCTCCTGAATTCTTAGAGGCTTTTGAAATAGCAAACAAAGACATTGCCTTTAACTATGTTTTTATTACCCGAAACGGAGAAGCTATTGCTTTTGCAAACACCCAACTAGTAACTATTGGTGTTGAAACCATTACCAAAAATATTAGGATGAATGCCTGGGCAAAACGAAATATTAATCGTTTGTTTTGTGACAATAGCATTAGAATTCTCTTCTGTGGAAACATTTTTTTAAGTGGCGAATACGGTACATTTCTAAAAGAAGGTGAAGAAAAAATTGAAACTTTTGAATGTCTAGCCGAAGGCATTAGACGCTTATCTGAATCTCTAAAAAGGCTTCACGGTTTGTTTGTAAAAGACTTTAAAAACGAATCTCTTTACATTACAAAACATCTAGACAAGTTTGGGTATACACCTATGCAAGTAGAGCCCAACATGATTATTCAACTAAAACCCGAATGGCAAACTTTTGAAGATTATAAAACCGCTCTTAAATCTAAATACCGGGTAAAAGCCAATAAGGCCGATTCTAAAAGTGAGCTTTTGGTTTCAAAAAAATTCAGCAAAGATGATATAGAAACCTATAAAATCCAACTTCAAGAACTTTATCAAAACACCATAGATAATGCCGATTTTAATGCTCAGATTTTAGATTTAAACACCTACACCTATCTCAAAGAAAGTTTCTCTGAAGAGTTTACGGTGATTGGTTATTTTCTAGAAAACAAACTTGTTGGCTTCTTATCTGCTATGAAAAACGGAGATAATCTTGATGCGCATTTTATAGGTATTGATTACAGCAGGAATAAAGCGTTTGGCATTTATCCTCGTATCCTTAACGACTATGTAAGACTTGGTCTATCAACCAATGTAAAGCGTATTAACTTGGGTCGTACAGCTTCAGAGATTAAGAGTACACTCGGCGCTCAACCCGAAGCATTAACATGCTATTTTAAACACAAAAGAGCCTTCCCAAATAAAATGATAAGACCCTTTGTAAAGAATGTATCTATAAAGACATTTAAACAGCATCAGCCATTTAAATAGATATATTTTTTGGTTTCACACCATGTTTACGCGTATCTTCTTTTGTAAGTGTTTTATAACTTTCAGATTTAGGAAATTTATCAGCCAATTTAAGTAAATTTTCTGGGAGTCCGCAAAGCTTTCTCGTTTTTATGTCAATCCATCCGCCTTGCATTTCGCAATGTGCTAAATTTTCGCCTTTATGGTTGTAAAAATTATGTTCAAACATAAAAAACATGCCGTCCTCACTTAATCCAGAAACTTCAATAGTTACCGTAATTGGAGTACCAATAAACGACTCTTTAAAATAATACATATGCTCATAAAATACCACTGGGCCAATACCATTTTTAAGAATTTCTTTCATCGAAAATCCCTGTTCTGCGAAGAAAGACATACGCGCATGACTCATAAAATTAGTATATGCAGAATTGGCTAAATGCCCATTTGCATCGACATCGCTCCAACGTATTTCAAATTGTTTTTTGTACATAATTGCTTTCATTTTAATCAAGCTGCAAAGATAAAATTAAAAGCGTTCTATTTTGTACCTTTGGCCAACTTTAAAAGTTCGTGTATTATATGATACAATCAATGACCGGTTATGGGAAATCTGTTCTTCAGCTTCCTACCAAAAAAATAACTATAGAATTAAAATCCCTTAACAGTAAAAATCTTGACCTTAATGTGCGTATACCATCGATGTACCGCGCAAAAGAGCTTGATGTAAGAAAAACCATAGCAAAACACTTGGTAAGAGGAAAGATTGATTTTTCGCTATATGTTGAAGTCACTGGCGAAGACACCAGTTCAAAAATCAATAAAACGGTTGTTAAAGAATATATTAATCAGCTGAAAGATGTTGTTGACGGTGATGAGACTGAACTTTTAAAAATGGCCATTCGTTTACCTGATGCTGTTACTACTGAGCGTGATGATATTGATGAAGACGAATGGAAAGCTATACAGAATGAAATAAACACAGCTTTAGAGCATATAAAAACCTACCGTAAAGACGAAGGCCAGACGCTTAAACAAGATTTTGAAAACCGTGTCGTGACCTTAAGAGATTTGCTGAATAAGGTGATAGAAATGGACCCAGACCGTATTGATGGTGTTAGAGCTCGCTTAGAAAAAGGCATTGCTGATATTAAAGAAAAGGTAGATGAGAACCGTTTTGAGCAAGAACTTGTTTACTACATCGAAAAATTTGATATTACCGAAGAAAAAGTAAGACTAGATAATCACTTAAATTATTTCATCTCTTCATTAAACTCTGATGATTCTAACGGCAAAAAGCTAGGCTTTATTTCTCAAGAAATAGGTCGTGAGATTAACACAATTGGGTCTAAGTCTAACTATGCACCAATGCAAAAGCTGGTGGTACAAATGAAGGATGAGTTAGAAAAAATAAAAGAACAAATGCTTAATGTGCTTTAATAATGAAGGAAGGTAAACTCATCGTGTTTTCAGCGCCATCTGGTTCAGGAAAAACAACTATTGTAAGGCATTTACTTAAACAAGAAGAACTTAATTTAGAGTTCTCTATTTCTGCAACCTCACGTGAAAAACGAGGTCAAGAAGTACACGGGAAAGATTACTATTATCTATCGCTAAAAGAGTTTAAAAATAAAATTAAAACCGACGAATTTTTAGAATGGGAAGAAGTCTATCGTGATAATTTTTATGGTACCTTAAAAGAAGAAGTTGAACGTATTTGGGCTAAAGGCAAACATGTAATTTTTGACATTGATGTCTCTGGAGGTTTGCGTATAAAACGAAAATTTCCAGAACAAACCTTGGCCATTTTTGTAAAACCACCAGACTTAAACGAGCTTGTAAAACGACTTAAAGAACGTGGTGAAGAAAGTGAAGAGAAAATAAGTATGCGCGTTTCTAAAGCGCCTGCAGAGTTAGCAACCGCACCTTTATTTGATGAGATTGTTATAAACTCAAATTTAGAGGATGCATTAAAAGACGCTTATAACTTAGTTTCAGAATTTTTGAAGAAATAAACTAAAAGATTCCCGTTTTCAAGGGAAATAAATATGAAAGTTGGACTCTATTTTGGAACTTTTAACCCTATACACATAGGGCATCTAACCATTGCTAACCATATGGCAGAGCATAGCGACTTAGACCAAATTTGGTTTGTAGTCACACCGTTGAGTCCGTTTAAAAAGAAGAGTAGCTTACTTGACAACCGCCAACGTTACGAAATGGTGTATCGCGCCACCAAAGATTATGACAAGTTACGGCCAAGCGATATAGAATTTGGTCTTAAACAACCCAATTACACTATAGATACGCTGACCTACTTACAAGAAAAACATCCAGATTATGAGTTTTCTCTAATTATGGGAGAGGATAATTTAAAGAGTTTTCATAAATGGAAAAACTACGAACTTATCCTAGAAAATCATCACATCTATGTGTATCCGCGTATTTCTGAAGGAAAAATTGAAACTCAATTTGATGCCCATCCAAAAATCCATCATATCGATGCGCCTATAATGGAAATATCTTCAACTTTTATTAGAAAGTCTAGAAAGGCTGGAAAAAACATTCGTCCCATGCTTCCAGAACATGTATGGGAATATGTAGATGAAATGAATTTTTACAAATAGTTTCAGAAATTTGATGAGATGCTGAAACAAGTTCAGCTTGACAAGAAAAAAATTGTTTAGATTCCCATTTTCATGAGAATTAAAAATGATAAAACGCATTTTCTAAATGCTCAATCTTATAGTCTCCTTTTTCTTTTACAATAGCAATGATATCAAAACGCACTTCTACATCTAAGTTGTTAACGGTTACGTACTCATCAACTGCTTTTACTAAATTTTTAATCTGCTTTGGTTTTACAAAATCTTGTGGGTTTCCAAAGTCTGTAGTTGAGCGTGTTTTTACTTCTACAATAGCAAGGATATCTTTCTTTTGAGCAATAATATCTACCTCAGCTTTCTCGAAACGGTAATTTCGTGCAACGATGCTGTAATTGTTTTCAATAAGAAAGTCTACCGCTAATTGCTCTCCCTTTTTACCCAATTCGTTGTGTTGCGCCATAACACTAAAATAGAAAAATAGTATTACTTTTAAGACATAATCAAATACTACAATTCATCAATCTAATGTTTGACTTTCCATTTAGTTTTGGGCAAAAAAGTTCTTTACTGCTTATTTTCTTTTTTCATGGGATAGTGTTTTCGTTTTTATCATTACGAAAAGGAATCATCCATAGTAATAAAGCAAGTAAATGGTTGAGCTTATTACTGTTCCTTTACGCTATGTATATCACACCTTATATGTTAGGTTATGCGAATTGGTATTCCGAAAAAATTACTGCAGACATTCTGTTTTTTATACCATTTATGCAGGTATTATTAATTGGGCCCGTGGTGTATTTTTACACCAAAAGCCAATTAAATTCAGGATTTAAACTTTCAAAAAAAGATTATATTCATTTTGTACCAGCCGTATTATATGCCATATATAGCTTAATAGTTTTTGTTACCGATAAATTAATTTTAGACGACTATTATTTCTATGCAGATGGCAGAGATAAGGATATGTCAAATTGGTATCAAGCAACAGGGTTAGTATCAATGGCATTCTATCTTGGCTTGAGTTTACACTACTATTCAAATTATAAAAAGTTGCTTTTTGACAAAGTTAGTTATGCGGATTCTATTTTGTTTAAATGGATTAGAAACTTCATGATTGCTTTTTTAGGTATTCTTATGTTACGGGTGCTATTTTTTATTACTAATCCCGAATGGGGCGAATTCGGAAGTCAGTTTTGGCACTATATTGCATTTTCATTTGTGTTTTATTATATCGCAGTTACTGGCTATAGTAATATTATAAAACAGACTACATTATCCGTTGAAAAATTTAAAGTAGTTAATGTCTTTGAAGATGAAGTTTCAGTTTTTAAAGATGAAACCTCAACAAATGGTAGTGAAAAAGACCTTACCATATGGAAAGACAAGCTTTCTAAATTAATGACAGAAAATCACTTATTCGAAAATCCACGTTTAACACTTTCTGATGTCGCTAAAGAATTAAATACTAACACAAAGACCATATCTTCAGTTGTAAATTCAGGTTTTAATATGAATTTTAATGACTTCGTCAATCACTATAGAATTGAAGCTGTTAAAGACAAGTTAGATAAAGGTGAGCAAAATACGACTACCCTTTTAGGAATTGCTTTAGATTGTGGCTTTAATAGTAAAGCTACTTTTAATAGGGCTTTTAAGAAAAGTACAATGCTTTCACCAAAAGATTACTTGGAAAAATAGATAAAAAATAGGTCTCAAATCGAGATTTGAAGCGTTTCTCATACTTTTTAGACTGATATTTGTGTCATATCAATAATTAAGTCATGAAAAAATCACTTACACTATTCGCTTTATTGATTTCAATTTCACTAGTTGCCCAACAACAAATAAAACAAATTGATTCCATAGTAAATTCAAAACTTAAGGACTATCATCCTGGTATTGCAGTGGGTATTGTTAAAAACGGAAAGATTGTTTATGAAAAGTACCGTGGGTTATCAAATTTACAACACCAAATAGACTTCAATGAAAAAACGAGATCGAATATCGCATCTACAGCCAAACAATTTACAGCCTTAATGATTTTACATTTATCATTAGAGGGAAAACTAAGTTTGGAAGATGATATTCGAAAATACCTTCCTAGTTTATACAAAAACGTACAAGAAAAAATTAGAATCAGAAATGTTATCAATCATACGAGTGGAATTCGTGACTATGTAGAACTCCTTGATTTAGAGGGAGACGTTTGGTGGAAGCGGTTTGGGTTTGATAATGATGATGCTATGGAATTGCTTGCAAAGCAAGAAGAGTTAGGCTTCACCCCAGAGTCAATTAAGTATTACAGCAACTCCAATTATATTGTTCTAGCCAAAGTAATTGAAGAAGTTACTGGAAAAAGTTTTAATGAGTATTCAAAAAAGTTCTTCGAAAACTTAGGTATGAATGAGACTTCGTTTGTTGAACGATATATGAAAGTAATTCCCAACAGAGCAAACCCTTACTCAGACTGGGGAAGAGGAGAATGGTGGGAGGTTCCTACTGTGACAAAAACAAATGGAGAGGGATTTCTATTTACTACTTTAAGAGATCAGTTACACTTCGAACAAGCTGTTCAAAATGCAAATTACAACAACAATATACTGCTCATTAAAAGTCAGCAACCTATTCCAAATAGTAAAATAAAGAGATATGGTTTTGGATTAGAACTTGAAAATCGATTCAATAGAAAAGCAGTGCATCATTCTGGAGGCACCTACGGTTTTCATTCTCAAACATATCGATTTCCTGAAGAAAAATTATCCATTTTTATCATGAGTAATAATGGAAACATCAGTAGTAATTTAATTGCGAAAGAAATTGCCAATCTGATACTTCCAAAAGTGGAAAAGAAAGATCAATATGACCAACTATTTTATGCCAATAGAAAAGAAAAAGAAACTCTGGAAATTTCGGGTACCTATTCATACCCAAGTGAAGGCAAAATGGTTGAGATCATAGAAAAAGAAGGAAAGACCTATTGGAAAGAAAAGAATTTTACAATAGAACTAGTCTCTGTGGGTAAAAATTCTTTTTTAGAGAAAAACAATCCTAAATTAAAAGTTCTTTTTTACGAAAATGAAATGATAGAATTCTACCCTTCAGGAAAGACTATAGTTTATAAAAAAAGAAAGGAATTACCAGCATCATTCTCTGATTTAGAAGGATTTGTTGGTAAGTATACCAACAATGAATTAGGTATTGATTTTCAACTAAAATTAACAAAAGATTATACGCTAAAATTAAAGCTCTCGAATGAAAAAAGATTTGTAGACGTTACCATGTACAACCGAACCTATTTAACGACTAATAATTTTTTCTTGAAGGTTCAAAGAGATCCCTTTAAAAGAGTTTCAGAAATATTACTCACCTATGGAAGGGCCAAAAATATTAGATTTAAAAAGAAAACGAATTTGAAATTTCAGCCAAAGATAGAGACTGACAATGGTTCTATTAATGTAACTACTATTGGGTCGAGAAATGGAGACACTTCTGATATTCTATTAACAAAAAACTACGCCAATGGAAACGAGATTTGGTATAAGCGATTTGGAGGAAAAGCTTGGGACAAAGCAAATTCAATAATAGATACAGAAGATGGGTATCTAATTGTTGGCTCAACAAGTTCTTTTGGAAAAGGGAACTACGATATGTACGTGATTAAAACCGACAAGAAAGGAAATAAACTATGGCAAAACACCTATGGAGACTTTTACAATGAGTACGGTTACATGGCAGAAAAAACCGAAACTGGTTATTTGATTAAGGGAACCATTCAAAAATGTTCCTCCAATACAGATATTTTTAATAGAAAATGCTCTACCAATGTATGGTTTGTTTCTATTGATGAAAACGGAAAAGAAATCTCAAACAAAGTTCT
Source organism: Winogradskyella jejuensis (assembly GCF_900129745.1). GTDB lineage: Bacteria > Bacteroidota > Bacteroidia > Flavobacteriales > Flavobacteriaceae > Winogradskyella > Winogradskyella jejuensis. Next base: position 883,759 of record NZ_FQWS01000001.1, read on the forward strand.
TGAAGAAATTGAAAACTAAAAAAATGAAAACAAAATTAACAATCAATATATATCACATCACTTTCGTGGCCATTTTACTCACCATGACTGCATGTAAGAAGGAAGAAAGAACTTTAAACAACTTGCAAATTAAAAGTTTGGATTCTATAGCTACCATAGATGTTCCTAACAATGCTCCCGGAGTTGCTGTTGGTATTGTTATGGACGGAAACATTGTCTATGAAAAATACGCTGGTTATGCGGATCTAAAAGATAGTACTTTCATCGATTATGAATCTAGGTTTAATATTGCTTCTAACGGAAAGCAATTTACCGCGCTAGCTATTCTAAGTTTGATAGAAGAAGGAAAAGTAACGCTGAATGATGACATCAGAACCTTCTTCCCAAAACTATTTCCAAAAGTAGAAAGCAACATTACCATAGCTCATTTACTCAATCATACCAGTGGGATTAGAGATGTTTATGATCTTTGGGGGCTAAAAGGAATCACCTGGTGGGAGCATACATATGACAACGATGATGTTTTGAATTTATTAAGAAAACAAAACGATTTAAACTTTGAACCTGGATCAAAGTACTCATATAGCAATTCAAACTATATGGTATTGGCTGAAATTGTTGAAAAAGCATCTGGAAGTAACTTTATCGATTATACCAATCAAATGTTTCAAGATTTGAACATGCCAAATACTTCTTTTACAGGAAACTATAAAACCATTGATGGCCCCATTGCAAAACCTTATTTGAATTTTGATACTTGGTTTGGATATGATTGGATTTGGAATGCGTATGGTGATGGAAATATCTTCTCAACACTTCAAGACCAATTGGAATTTGAAAAAATTCTTCAAACTAAAAAGAACAAACGGTTCTCTAAAGAACTGTTAGAGCAAAGTCAATCTTTACTACCCAATTCTAAAAACAAAAAATATGGATATGGCGTAGAATTTATGAAGCATCAAAAGATTCCGTACAAATATCACGGTGGTTCTACTGGAGCTTGGAAAGCCATTACAGCACGTTTTGAAAAGCAAAATTTTTCTATCGTTACCTTAACCAACAGCGGAAAAACAGATCCAATGACCCAAACTTTAAATAGCGCTAATGTGTTAATGAATTTAAAAGCTGACTCTGAGGATATTCGATTGACTCCTGAAAAAGTTGGACCCTATGTTTCAATAAAGGATGTTGTCGGAGTTTACGAAATCAATGGTTATATCTGGGAGTTAGAGGAAAGGAATGGTGATCTATATTTATTACGTTCTGGAAGAAACGATATGAAATTAATTCGTGAGGCAGACAATATTTTTCAGCAGTGGAACGATGCCCCTTTTAAGCAAGAGTTCACCAAAAATGAAAAAGGAGAAATGCAAGTTTCTGCTTACTATCCCAACACTCCAAATTTTACAATGACAAGAAAGGATATCGACTTAAAAGGTTTCGATTATAAGGCAATTAACGGGAGCTTTCTCAATGAAGAAACTGGTGTTTCATTTTCTGTAAAATATGATGCTGGTTTAAATTATGAAATAACCAATGGAGAGAATAAAATGAAGGCCATAATATTATCTAGAGATGAATTAGTTATTAATGATTATGATTATCGTATAAGAGTAGAAAAAAATAAAGATAATCTAGTATCAGATATATTCTTGACTTCTGGAAGAATTCAAAATGTGCGGTTTTCAAGAATAAAATAAAAATCATCCTCTATTTACCTTTAAATATCAAAAACTCTTATGAAATGAACCATGAAACATTTCAGTAGATGTCAATGAAATGTTTCATGGTAAATTACACCAGAATGATGACAAAAACAACTAGCAAAATAAAGACAATCATTGTTTTTATTGTAACCATTTTTGTCGGTTATGTCCTTTTTATTATTCCAGATGTATTCTTTGGGGTTACCAAAATTAATGGAGGAAAGATTGGAATAAGTTTACTACTTATTGCCCTATTTCAGTTTTTCTCAATTGTTGCCTTACTCTATGTGTCACTTAAAATTCTAAAGAAAGATTTTCGTGATATCGGACTTCAATTTGTAAATATCAAAAAGGATATTTTATTGGGTCTTATTTTTGGAACTATATGGACAATTCTTCAATTTGTATTGATAATTCCAAACACAGGAGGAGCTAATCGTGCCGATATTAATGGGATGTTGGACATGTATGATGGCAGTTTAATAGGAACGCTATCTTTTATTTCATTAGGAGTCATCGGTGGTGGAATTACTGAGGAGCTCTTTAATAGAGGCTATTTCATAAATATCCTAAAGGACGTTTTCAAAAACCCAAAAACTGGATTAAGGATAGCTACAATATTATCAATTATCATTTTTTCATTAGGTCATATGCCCACTAATGGTTTGGATTGGTTTGATATTTTAGTGCCAGCTATTATATATACGTTACTATTCTTATCTACAAAAAGATTGACCGCATCAATCATATCACACGGAGTATATAATATATCGGCGATTTTATTAACCTATTGTCTTTATTATCAATAACAATTAAAATTAATGAAAAGTATTAAAGAATTGATATGAAGTATTGTGCTTTAAAGCATTTCAATCTCTTGATTAATCTTTCCTACAAGCAAATTTTGCTCCTCTTAGATAAATTGTTAAACCTTATATTATTAACTTACTAGTACAAGCTTATAACCTACGCCATGAACATTTTCAATAATTATAGATTGGTCTGCCGATAGCTTTTTCCTTAATTTTGAAATAAATGTATCTAGGCTTCTCCCAACGATAACGCCGTTGTCCTCCCAAACACGTTTTGTAAGCTCGTCTCTGGTGACGACGACGTTTGGGCTACTTACTAATATTGCTAAAAGCTCCGATTCTTTCTTGGAAAGCGAAATTTCTTCTGCTTCTTTTACAAGCTTATTTTCGGCTTTAAAAAATTTAAAACGGCCTATAGCTATATAGTCCTCATTTTGTGTTTTCAATCTGGTTTTTTTGCTTCTGTAAATTCCAAACAAAACAAATGTAATAGTTATAAAACCAAAGATATATACAAAGGCTTCTCTTAGAGCACTCGATGCAGACCTATTAATAAATCTAATTTCAATGGTATAACAATCTTCAGGTAAAACCCTACTTAGACATGGAATGAGAGTACTTTCTTCATCGACGCTCATCTCATAACTATAGGCTACTTCATTATCTGCACATTGAATGACCTCAACACGATAGTACTCTGGCAATTTTGATTTTTTCAAGTTATGCTGGACAATTGAAACCAAAGTATTCGGCTCAAAAGTCAAGTTGTTTTGAAATGATAACCTATACTTTGACTGTTCTAAAGCCACAACTGGCAAAATCAATGATGTGGAATCTTTATTAGACAACAGTAATTGATTACCCACTTCTCTTAGGGAAATTTTTACGCGTTCTGAAAAATCGTCATTCTCTTCAACTGAACAAGACACCACTAAAGAGAAAAACAAAATGAACCCTATGGTTAAATAAATCGCTTTTTTACTCATAATTACTGTAAATAACATACATTTTTAGCACATTTTACAACTGTTGACACTTCTTTTACATTTTTTTGACATTCTTGTTTTCATCTCACTCTAGTTTTATCGAGAAATAAAAAGTAATCAAAAAATAAACTTATGAAAACACGAATCTTTTCAATTGTATTTACAGTTTTTACGACATTATTCTTTTCCCAAACTTCTTCTCTTGACACTGAAGAAAAACTAAATATTGATGTCTCAAAAAGCCAAATAAAATGGTCTGGCGAATATGCTTTTTATTATGGCGGTCACGATGGTATTATAAATTTTAAGGAAGGGTATTTCATTAAAAGAAATGGTGCTATCACTGGTGGAGAATTTATTATAGACATGAATTCAATACAAAGTCAGGACATGGATAATGAAGAGGCTAGGACTGATTTAGATAAGCATTTAAAAAATGAAGACTTTTTTGATGTAGAGAAATATCCAATAGCAAAACTTATCATTACAAGCGTATCATATCATGATGCTATACATCTAAAAATATATGCTGACCTTACCATAAAAGATGTTACCTTACCTGTTAATTTTGAAGCTAGAGCTATTTACGAAAAAGAACAATTGAAAACACGATTTAAAATTGACCGCACACTTTGGAATATTAATTACAAATCCAAAGGAGTGGCAGGAAAATTAAAAGATGGTCTCATTTCTGACGCTATTGGCTTTGAAGTTAAACTAAGTTTATGAAAAAATATATTTTAATAATAAAGCTACTATGCTTAACGGTAGGTTTTGCGCAAGACAAAGAAGATTTAAACTTATTAGTAGCAGATAGTACTTGGGATAAGGAAATAATTAAATTTCCTATAGGTTTTGCACAAGAGATTAAGTTCATAGGTTATGAGGATTTAAGATTTCCACCAGGTTGGGCTAAAAAGGAAAGCCCAGAATTTTGGTCCTATACGTGGGCATGGAGCATAAATGATATTGAAGAACTAACTGAAAAAGAATTAGAAACTAATATCCAGCTTTATTTTGATGGCCTTATGGGTATTAACGATTCTGAACTGCCAAAGACAAATGCCTTATTCATTAAAAAAGAAGCTATAAATGGCAATAGATATATAGGAAAAGTAAAGACTTTTGACACCCGCTTTACAAATAAGCCTATGACGTTAAATATACTTGTAGAAAATCATTATTGTGAAAGTGAAAATAAGGCCATCATTGTTTTTAGACTGTCACCTAAAGATTTTGGAAGTGAAGTATGGGATACACTAAAAGAAATTAAGCTAAAAGATGGTTTTTGTGAAAATTAATTATTTAACGAGAAAAAATGACTAAAGATTTGTCCTTTCCAACTTTGAGTTCAATAGTTTTTCCTAAAACTAAAGCACGATTATCTTGTTCGTGACCTGCAGGCATGTTAAAAGCTATTGGGAAATCGTATTCGGCCAAGGCATCTAAAACCAACTGTTCGACAGAGGTTCCCCAAAGTGTGGTGTTTTTTCTCAATTTAGACATATCACCAACAATGAGACCTTTTAAATTTTTAAAATATCCAGCTCGCTTCAAACTTTGTAGCATACGGTCTATATGGTATTTATATTCCCCAATTTCTTCAATAAATAGGATTTTACCCGAAGTATCAATGCTAGTTTCAGAACCCAACATGGTATGTAGCATGGTTAAGTTTCCACCAACCAAAATACCTTCGGTAGTTCCTTCTCTATTGTATTTGGAGCCTTCAAAAACATAATTTTCAGGATCCCCAAAAATTGCAGATTTAAAGGTGTCTACTGTCTCTTGTATTTCACTTAAATCTTTGGTTAAGCTTACACACATTAAAGCGTGTAAAGACTGGAAACCTTGGTTATGAAATTGGTTATGTAATGCTGTAATATCGGAGTAGCCAATAAGCCACTTAGGGTTTTTCTTAAACTTTGTAAAGTCTAATTTATCTAATATCCTAACTGTCCCATATCCACCGCGAGCACACCAAATTGCGCTAATCCTAGGGTCATCCAAAGCATTTTGAAAATCCTCACATCTCTGCTCATCTGTACCTGCAAAATGATTGTCTTTACTAAATACATGTTTACCGATAACAGCATTTAAACCCCAACTTTTAAGAAGACTAACGGCTTGTTGCACTTCACCTTCTCTACTTTTTAATATACCTGATGGTGCTACTATAGCAACCGTATCACCAGCTTTAAGATATGGTGGTTGAATCATTTCTATATTGTGTTTCTGATTATTTTGAGCATTTACGACTAGACTTATGCTCATAAAAAGTAGAATAACTCTAAAGGTTAATCGGTTTCTCAAAATCATAAAATGCAATTTCTGTAAATATATAAAGTTTAATACTAAGATTTACAAATGTTAATTTTAAGGTTTTTTTAACGAAAAACATCCAAGACCAAAGCGCAAAGCGTAGATATTCAATATATTACATATCCCAAATCAATTTTTAATCATTAAATCTCTACTTATGGCTGTTATTACCTCTTGTAATACAAGTACTTTACAACCTTATGTTCCTTCTGCAACTAACCCTTGGAATGAAGAACGTGTTAGACATGTGTATAGACGTCTAGGCTATGATGCAAAAAAGGCAGATATAGATATTGCAGTAACGCAATCTACATCTGATTTTATTGACCAAATCATCAACGAAGCTTCTGAATCTCCTGCTCTAGAGACTCCGCCTTGGTCTAATTTTACTTACTTCGATTATCAAAATCTTGGTTTGGATTTCGATACAGAAACTCAAGCCAATCATCAAGAGTTAAGGATGGCGCTAATCAATCAGATGCTTTCTTCTAATGGACTAAAAGCAAGACTTATTCTATTATGGAGTAATCATTTTGTAACTCGATTAGAAGATTATTATTCTAGTAATCATCTTTACGAATACTACGCTACACTAGAGCAACACGCTCTAGGTAACTTCGAGGATTTCACTAGTGCTATTGGTACTACTAGCGCCATGCTACTTTACTTAAATGGTTTTCAAAACACTAAAAACAATCCCAATGAAAATTATGCGCGTGAGTTATATGAGCTATTTACATTAGGAGTTGATAATGGTTATACGCAAACAGATATTACAGAGACAGCAAAAGCCTTAACGGGTTATAATGATAGAGAACATTGGACTGCTCCAATCACTTTTAACGAAAATAAATTTGATAATTCTGTAAAAACTATCTTCACTCAAGAAGGTGTTTGGGGTTATGATGATGTTATCCGTATTTTATTTGAAGAGAAATCACCTTTAATTGCCACATACATCTGTCGTAAACTTTATACTTATTTTGTAAGTCCTACGCCTAACGAAGCCGTAATTTCTGAGATGGCAGATATTTTTGTTGTTGATTTTAATATAGCTAATGTACTTAAAGCTCTTTTTAAAAGTGAGCATTTTTTAGATTCAAAATCTATAGGTGTTCAAATAAAAAGTCCATACGACATGTTTATGTCTTATCTAAAAGTCACCAACTTTTCTGTAGAACCAGATTATTTAGAAAGCTTCCAATGGTTTTGCTCTACTCTAGGACAAACCATGTTCGAGCCCATTGATGTTGCTGGTTGGCAAGGCGATAAAGACTGGATAAACTCTAGCACATTAACCGGACGGTGGCGCATACTAGAGTGGGTAGTTTGGCATACGTGGGAGTATTACAGAGAAGAACTAAGAACATTCGCAAAGCGGAGTTCAGATAACAGTAATGACCCATATATTGTAGCAAAAAGTATAGTTGATAGATTTATGCCCCTAAATCTTCATACTACGGCTGACTATGATACAGCTACTGATGTTTTTAAACATGACGTGCCTGAAAATTATTATGAAGATGGTATTTGGAACCTTGACTGGGACTCAGCTCCTTTTCAAGTGGTACTTCTATTACTTCATCTTATAAAAATACCTGAATTTCAACTTAAATAACCTACGACTATGTGTAATCACGATTTAAACAAACATAAAACCTCAGGTAGCAATGCTCACGATATGGAACATAAGCAATGGAACAGACGTTCTTTTCTGCAAGCTCTTGGGCTCGCAGGCGCGGGAACAATGATGATTGGTGGCGCTCCTTTATCTGCTTCTACAAATACTAAACTTGCAGCAGCAATAAGTGCATCAGATACCGATAGAGTTCTTGTTATTATTAGGCTTAAAGGTGGAAATGACGGTCTCAATACCATTGTACCCATCTATGATTTCGACACCTATGCCCAATCAAGACCTACCATTAAGCACGATTTAAATAGCCTTATTAACTTAGGTCCTGACTTTGGTATGCCAAACTACATGGCAGATTTACAAGGCTTATGGGATAATGGCGGAATGAAAGTTATTCACGGAGTTGGTTATGAAAATCCAAATCAATCTCACTTTGCAAGTTCAGATATTTGGGCATCTACAGACGCTAATAATGTTACTCAGTCTGGATGGTTAGGTCGCTATTTTGAAGAGCTCTATCCAGATTATATAATAAATCCACCTGAAATTCCTGCAGCCGTACAAATAGGCAGTATTGGTAATTTAATTTTTGAAGGCGATTATAACAACTACGCTTTTTCTGTTGCCAACCCAAGCCAGCTAGAAGCTATAGCAGAAAACGGTACAGTGCATGATATGACTAATCTTCCGGATTGTGTTTATGGTGAACAATTAGAATTCTTGCGAGGTACTACAAATACCACATACAAATATGCAAATACCATTCATCAAGCTTTTGAAAATGGAACGAATACTCAAGAGTATTTAGACGAAAAATTAGGAAGACAATTGGCTATTGTTGCCAGACTAATAAAGGGTAATCTAGGCTCAAAAGTATATATGGTAACCCTTGGTGGTTTTGACACACATGCCAATCAAGCAGAAAAACACCAAGAGCTAATGACCGATTTATCAAATTCGATTAAGAAATTTTATGATGATTTATCATCGGTTGGCATGGACGATAAAGTGCTATCCATGACTATTAGTGAGTTTGGCCGACGTACCTACGAGAATGGTTCAAACGGAACCGACCATGGAACTGCCGCTCCTTTGATGCTCTTTGGACCTGCTATAGAAGGTAATGGTTTTATTGGAGAACATCCTAGCTTAACCCAACTTGTAAACGATAACTTAGATTATAAACAAGATTTTAGAGGGATTTATGCCTCCGTGATGGAAAATTGGCTTTGCGTAAATACTGATTTAGTTAACGAAGCATTACTCAATGTTAACTATGAGCGTGTTAATCTAGGGTTTAATTGTAGCGCATTAGGAGTTGACGATTTTAATCAAGAACGCTTTAAGCACTTTGTTATCTATCCGAATAACGATACTATTATAAAGTTTATAAATCCATTTACACAACATACCGTTGTAAAACTGTATGATATTATGGGACGAGAAATAGCAACACTTAAAAACGAAATGCTATTTGCAGGAGAACATAGTATAGATGTAAAAAACACAGTAAAAACAAAGCTAAGTATTGGCCAATACATCTATAAAATAGCTGTTGGAAGTCAGAGTTTTAGTAAATCGTTATTAATTAGATAGCAACAAATACATCTTATTTAAAAGCCTTCAGTGATTACTGGAGGCTTTTCGTTTTATTACTACAAGTAAAATCGTAATTTTGCGCTTCAGTAAAAATCAGAAATAACGATGTCTAAAAGATACACCATAACAGCAGCGCTACCTTACACTAACGGTCCAATACACATTGGGCATTTGGCTGGTGTATATGTGCCTGCAGATATATACTCCAGATATTTGCGCCTTACAGGAAACGATGTTGCTTTTATTTGCGGGAGTGATGAGCATGGTGTACCTATTACTATTAAAGCAAAAAAAGAAGGTGTTACGCCTCAAGATATTGTAGATAAATACCACGCGATTATCAAACAATCGTTTGAGGATTTTGGGATTTCTTTTGATAATTACTCGCGTACATCGGCGAAGATTCATCACAATACCGCATCAGAATTTTTTAAAACACTATACGATAAAAACGAATTTGTTGAAGAAGTTTCAGAACAACTTTACGATGCAGAAGCTAATCAGTTTTTAGCAGATCGCTTTGTTACAGGAACCTGTCCTAAATGTGGATTCGAGGAAGCTTACGGCGACCAATGCGAAAACTGTGGGACTAGTCATAACGCCACAGACTTAATAAACCCAAAATCTGCAATAACAGGAAATGTACCGACTCTCAAAGAAACTAAACATTGGTTTTTGCCATTGAACAAGCATGAGCAATTCTTAAAAGAATGGATTTTAGAAGGACATAAAAAAGACTGGAAACCTAATGTTTACGGGCAAGTAAAGTCCTGGATTGATGATGGTTTGCGTCCGCGTGCTGTAACCAGAGATTTAGACTGGGGAATCCCTGTACCTGTTGAAGGTGGTGAAGGTAAGGTGTTGTATGTTTGGTTCGATGCACCGATAGGTTATATTTCTGCTACTAAAGAATGGGCAGAACGTGAAGGAAAAAATTGGGAAGACTATTGGAAAGACAAAAACACGTCTTTAATTCACTTTATAGGTAAAGACAATATTGTCTTTCACTGTATTATTTTCCCAGCTATGCTAAAGGCTGAAGGCACTTATATTTTACCTGAAAATGTGCCTGCAAACGAATTCTTAAATCTAGAAGGCAATAAGCTATCCACCTCTAAAAATTGGGCAGTTTGGCTTCCAGATTATTTACAAGATTTCCCAAATCAGCAAGATGTGTTACGCTATGCACTAACGGCAAATGCTCCAGAAAGCAAAGACAATGATTTTACTTGGAAAGATTTTCAAGCTAGAAATAATAACGAATTAGTTGCCATTTTTGGTAACTTCATCAATCGTGTTGTTGTACTCACTAATAAGTATTATAATGGTGTTGTACCAGAACCTAGTGACTTATCTTTAGTTGACCAAGAGACATTGGCTGCTGTAAAAGCGTATCCTTATGTAATTTCTAGTTCTATTGAACGCTACCGCTTTAGAGAGGCTAGCCAAGAGCTAATGAATTTAGCGCGATTAGGTAATAAATACTTAGCAGATGAAGAACCTTGGAAAACTATAAAAACAGATGAAGAACGCACAAAAACAGTAATGTTTGTTGCGCTCCAAATTGCATCTGCTTTAGGGGTTTTAAGCGAACCATTTTTGCCATTTACTTCAGATAAGTTAAAAAACATTCTTTGTCATGCTAAACTTGATTCAACGTCTCAATGGAACGATGTCACAAAAAAAGACATTCTTCTACCTGCCGGTCACACCATAGGAAAAGCTGAATTATTATTTTCTAAAATTGAAGATAAAACCATTCAACTACAGTTAGACAAACTCGAAGCAAGTAAAAAAGCAAATGAAGCTGCTAATAAGACTATTGAACCTCAAAAAGACGAAATTACTTTTGACGATTTCACCAAACTAGATATCCGAGTTGGCACTATTTTAGAAGCTGAAAAAATGCCTAAAACAAAAAAACTTTTAGTGCTTAAAGTAGATACAGGTATCGACATACGCACCATTGTTTCTGGCATAGCGGAAAGTTTTAAACCAGAAGACGTTGTTGGCAAGCGTGTTACGGTTTTAGTAAATCTTGCACCAAGAAAACTACGAGGTGTAGAGAGTCAAGGCATGATTCTTATGACAGAAAACGAGCAAGGTGATTTGGTGTTTGTAAATCCCGACACTTCGACTCCGCTCAGTGCAGGTGATGGTGTTAGCAATGGTTTAAAGATTAGTTAATCAGATAGTTTTTCTAATAGAATTTCTTGAAATTGAAAGAAAATTCTTTTTGTGAAAAAAACTACAATTAACTTTCATTTATTTTCCATTTCTTATTTTCTTTTTGGCGTAATAATCAATCTCAATGCACAGTCTTCAGTAATAGTAGAGAAATATGAGAATTACACAGAAGCACCGCGTGAGATAGCTTATGTTCATTTAAATAAATCTACCTATATCGAAGGTGAAATGATGGGCTTTACGGCTTATGTTTTTGATAAATATACCAAGGAGCCCTCTAAAATGACCTCTAATCTCTACTGTACCATATCTAATGAAAGTGGAGCTATTATTACGAAAAAACTCATAAGAGTGACTAACGGTGTAGCATCAAATGTATTTGATATAGATAGCACCTTATCTACAGGTATTTTTACCTTTAAAGCTTTCACCAATTGGATGCGTAATTTTGATGAAAACAATCACTATGAACAAACTTTTAAGGTGATTGATGCTGATAATCTTAGAAGTGTATTACCTGTAAATCCTAATGATTTTAAGATAGACTTACAAGTCGTTGGTGAAGGTGGTCACATCCTTTATGACAGTCAAAACACGATTGGTATTATTGCTAAAAACCAGTTCGGCTATGGAATTGCTAGTGCCTACGGTAATATTACCAATGCCAATACTAACGAAATCATATCAGAATTTCAATTAAATACCGTCGGTCTTGCCAAATTAGTATTCAAGCCTAATTTTGGTCAATCTTATAATGTAAATCTCTTTTTGAATGACCGTACTATTTCTACCAAAATTGAGAATATTAAAACCAACGGACTTGTAATGAATCTAACATCTCTAAAAGACAAAGTAAGTATACAAGTAAGAACCAATAAGCAATCTTTGTCCTTATTAAAAAATAAAACGTTCAAGATAGGTCTCAATAATGGTCGTAATATTATTGCTACACCTTTTTCATTAAGTAAAAATGGTGCTGTTATTTTAAGCTTCCCTAAGAATGAATTATTCTCCGAAATGAACATATTTACCATTTTTACTCAAAATGATGAGCCTATTCTTGAACGCCTCTATTTTAATAATAACATTCTAAAACAAAAACTAGTAGGCACAACGGTAACCCATTTACAAGATAGTTTAAAAATTACTCTAAATGCAGACAATATAGATACGTCTAAATGGTCTAACCTAAGTATATCGGTATTACCGTCTAGTACAAAATCTTACAACCACCATAATAATCTACTCTCTCAATTATACATTCAACCTTATGTGAATGGACGATTAGAAAATGCTAGCGAATATTTTGAATCTGAGGATAGAGCCACAGCTTTTAATCTAGATTTACTTATGCTAACTCAAGGATGGAGTAGTTATGACTGGAAGGAGATTTTTACTTTTAAAGATGACAAGCTAATCTACCCTTTTGAACAAGGCATTGATATTACTGCCAATATTTACAATAAAAAGTCAGGAACTTACATTTTATATCCGTTTTCAGATATGAATACTCAAATTTTTGATGTTCCGGAAGATGAAGATTTTTTCAATGTATCAACTATTTTCCCCACAGATAAGGATTCTTTAAAAATTGGATATTTGGGTCTTAAAAATAAGGGCCTTAAAGAAAAACCGTCATTATCTTTACAATTCAATCCATCAAAAATTCCAAAATTTAAACCATATATAAAAGTAATAAAAGAAGTATTTACAATAAATCAATTGCCCTCTAACTATAACGAAATATTTAGCGAATCATGGAATAACACGAAAGTAACAAAATTGGATGAAGTTGTTATTAAAGGTAAAAGCAGAAGAACACAATTAGAAGCTTTAAAAGAAAAAGCCACATATTACGAAGTAGATATTCTTTCTAAAATTAAAAGACTTCAACAAACTAAACTAGATGTATATCTTAGTTCCTTAGGGTGGCAAGCACAAATTGATTATAAAAATAATGCAATGATAATACGCAATCCCAGAATACGAATTGGTGATAACATACCGCTTGTATATCTCAACGATGCTCCTTTAAATTTTAATTCTTCTAGTATTAACCTATCACCGCTTGTTCCATTAACGACTTACGACGTAGAATATATTGAATACTATATTAAATCAGGATTAGGTACTACAACGAGAGGTAGTGCTGGTTACATTAAAATCTATACTAATCCGTTAATCGAAAAACAAAAAGCATTTACAAAATCTTATGAGTTTCCATTAAAATTTAATGCCCAAAAAACATTTTATACGCCCAAGTACCAAAGTTATAATTCTGATTTTTTTAGAGAATATGGTACTATTGCTTGGTTTCCTCGAGTAACTATTAAAAATCGAAGAGCCCATGTTAAAATACCAGATTACAATACTAACAACATGACACTGTTCATAGAAGGCATAGTAAACAACAATCAATATATCTCAGAGAGGATTACCATTGAAAACAAAAAATAAAGCGAAAAAACAGAAATCCAAACGAAATCTTGGAGTGTATCTCCACAAAAATGTCGATGAAGTAAAAATACTCTATAATAAAGACTCTGCTGCATCTTTACTGTATTTGAAATGCATTAAACAATTATCTATATATTTAAACATAACTATTTTATGAATCTAGAAGTTCTTATTGAACAAGTAAAGTAAAAATTGAACATTGTTCATAGTAAAAAAATTATAAAGTCTAGTAAGTTGGCTTTTGTGAATCTCGATATAGAGACCTTAAATAATAGCCTAAGGATAAGTCAAAGACCTTGTTTTTAAGCGATTTCTAAGAATTTTTAAAAAGGATATTCCTCATTATGCCATTATAGACCAAGAGACAAAATCCTTTCATCTTATACGCTTTTAAATTCTTCTCTTTCACACTAATAATGGTTACTGCTCATATTTAACCTGTAAGGTCAACCTTATAAAAAATATTTTATACTCTTGTATGAAAGCTAATACTTATGTAAAAAATTAGTTAAATACCTAGCTTTCGGAATAATTTTTGAGGAATTTTATAGAAAATTTCTTACTATGTCTAAAACTACGCTATCAAAAAACTCGATTTACTCTTTTCTTTTAATCTTCTTTATTTACGGAATTAGTGCTAGTGCGCAATCTTCAGATATCGTAGACGCTTACGAAACCTACACCGAAGCACCTCGAGAAATTGCTTATGTGCATCTAAATAAATCAACCTATATTGAAGGTGAAATAATGGGTTTTCAGGCTTATGTTTTTGATAAATTCACCAAAGAGCCTTCAAAAATGACTAATAATTTGTATTGCACGATTTCTGACGCAAATGGAAAAGTAATAAAGAAAAAACTCATAAAGGTAGATAATGGAATATCTAAAAACGCCTTTGATATTGATAGTACTTTATCTACGGGAGTTTTTACCTTCAAGGCATACACCAATTGGATGCGAAATTTTGAAGAACAAAACCATTTTGAACAAACTTTTAAAGTTATTGACGCTGATAATTTAGACAGTGTCAAACCTATAGAAACAAAAGATATCAAAATTGATTTACAGGTATTAGGTGAAGGGGGGCATATAATTTATGGTCTTTCTAATAGTGTTGGTATTTTGGCAAAAACCCAATTTGGTAATGGTATTGCCAATGCTTACGGCACTATTACAGATAGTAATAATAACATAATTTCCGAGTTTCAATTAAATGAAGTTGGGCTAGCTAAAGCTTTGTTATCACCACAAGAAAATGAAAATTACAAAGTCAATTTATTTGCTGGTAAGCAAAATATTTCAGTTCCAATAAACGAGATTAAAAAAATTGGAATTACTCTGAGTCTAGTTTCTTCTAAAGACAAAGTGAGTATAAAACTTACAGCTAATGATAAGACTAAGTCTATCATTAAAAATAATGATTTTAATATAGCTCTGCATAATGGAAGCGAAATGAAATTAACTCCATTTAATTTTAATAACGACGGTGTCGCTATTTTAATTTTTCCTAAAGTAGATTTATATAAAGGGATAAATATTTTCACCATTTTTAATAACGAAAATATACCACTTTTAGAACGATTATATTTTAATGCTAATCAAATTAAGAGTATCGAAATTTCGTCAGTAAAAGTTTCTACCATTAGAGATAGCTTATCAGTCACGATTAGTAGCGAGAATTTGAAAAACAACTTAAATTCGAACTTAAGTATTTCCGTATTACCTACAGAAACAAAATCTTACAATCACCATAACTCAATTCTTTCACAAATTTATATTCAACCATACATCAATGGTTTTTTAGAAAATGGAAGGGCTTATTTTAAAAATAGAAATCGCAAAACTGAGTATAATCTAGACTTGCTTATGCTAACACAAGGCTGGAGTAGTTATTGCTGGAATACTATTTTTGATAAAAATGAACGTGAGTATATTTATCCGTTTGAGCGTGGAATTGACATAGTTGCAAATATAAATGACGACAAAATAGGGTCTTATATCGTATATCCATTAGCAAAAAATAGCACGCAATTATTTGATATCAATGCCTCTGAAAAAGAGTTTACAATAAAACAATCCTTCCCTACCGAAGATGACTTATTTAGGATTGGATATATCGATACTAAAAAGAAAAAAATTGGCAAAAAACCATCTATATATTTACAATATTACCCTTCTCAATTTCCTGATTTCAATATTGCGTCTAATACAATTGAGGAAACTTATTCTATTGAAGAAACTTATTTGAAAAATGAAACAAATCTAAACGCCTTTGATATTAACAACGCAACCAAACTTGACGAAGTTATTATTAACTCTAAAGCTAATAGTATAGAAACTAAAGTTGAAAAATTACAACAAAAGGCTACAACAGCAAAATTTAGAGTTATAGAGGACAATGTTAAGTTAACTGGGATGCGAGTAGATACTTATATACAAAGGCTTGGTGGCTACGATACGTATTATGATATTTTCTCTGGTAGACTCAGTATAGTAAATACTAGGATAAGATGGACAGACCCAACGCCATTAGTATACTTAAATTCTTCTTTATTAACCACAACAGGCAGAAAATCTGATTTTGGTATTCTTACTTTTATTACCATGGATCAAGTTGATTATATTGAATACGAACCTTACGGAATTGGTGGAGGAATAAGAGGTGCTGCAGGTTATATAAAAATTTTCTTAACTCCTGGTGGGCCTCCTATAAAGAAACCAAACAACATCGTTGATTACAAATTACCATTACTGTTTAGTAAAAATAAAACCTTTTACTCACCCAAATATTTCTATTACAATACAGACTTCTTTAAAGAATATGGCACAATTGACTGGAAACCAAATATTAGTCTAGATAAAAATGGTAAAGCAAACTTTAAGTTATACAACACAAAAACTAAGATGATTAGCTTATTTATAGAAGGTATAATAAATGATAATCAATATATTTCTCAAGAATTAAAAATTGAAATACCTGATTAATTGCTCAAAATAGCCTACCATCCTATTTACAAACACCCCTTACCAGAAGGTCATCGATTTCCCATGGAAAAGTATGAGCTTTTGCCAGAACAATTGATGCACGAAGGCACATGCACAAAGCATAATTTTTTTGAACCAGAACGCCCTAATGATAAGCACATCGTTGCCGTACACGAACCCGAATATTACTACGACTTACTTAATATAACTTTAGACCAACGTGCTGCAAGAAAAATAGGTTTTCCGCTAAGCGAAGTTTTAGTGGAGCGAGAGCGACTGATTGCTCATGGCACTATAAAAGCTAGTACATATGCCTTGGAGCATGGAATAGCTATGAATATTGCAGGTGGCACACACCATGCCTACACCAATCGCGGCGAAGCCTTCTGTATGCTAAACGACCAAGCTATTGGCGCTAGATATCTTCAAAATGAGGGATTGGTTAAAAAGGTATTAATCGTTGACTTGGATGTACACCAAGGCAACGGAACAGCTGAGATATTTCAGAATGATAATTCCGTATTTACTTTTTCTATGCACGGCGCCAATAATTATCCTTTCAAAAAAGAGAAAAGTGATTTAGATATTGCACTAGAAAATGGTACGGATGACAAAACGTATCTCAAAATCCTTAAAGACACCTTACCTAGATTAATCGATGAGCAACAACCCGACTATATCTATTATTTATGTGGTGTAGATATAATCTCAACCGATAAACTTGGAAAATTAGGAATGAGTATAAATGGCTGTAAAGAACGAGACCGTTTTGTACTGCAGCAATGTTTAAAAAATAAAATTCCCGTGATGTGCTCCATGGGAGGCGGCTATTCTCCTGATATAAAAACTATAGTAGATGCACATGCAAATACCTTTAGACTAGCTCAAGAGTTATTCTTTTAAGCGGAATTACGACTTGCATTAATATTTCCAAACATAGCACGCGTTACAATTTTTTCGAAAATCTCCAGCTGCTTCTCATCTTTAACATCTGCTTTCTCTAAATCTTTTATTTTCTTTAAAGCATATTGCTGGATTGTTAGCAACGGTAAAACAATAGACTCTCTAACTTCGATTGATGCTTTCCCAACAGGTTCGTTTTCCATTAGAGTTTCATATCCTGTTAATTTTAAAATTAAACGTTTACTCGTTTGATACTCTTGGTGAATAAGAGACCAAAACTCACCAAACTCATCATTGTCTTGCATATACTTTGTTAAATCAAAAAACGATTTGGTTAAAGACATCATACTATTTTCTATAAGCGTCTTAAAGAATTTCGATTCGTTATAAAGCTGCTTTACTTTATCAAAATCATTGTTCTCCTCATAAAACTTAAGCGCAGTACCTACACCAAAAAAACCAGGCACGTTTTGTTTTAGCTGACTCCAACTACCTACAAAAGGAATTGCCCTTAAATCTGAAAACACTAATGCTGAAGACTTCCCTCGTTTTGAAGGACGACTACCAATATTTGTTTTTGCATAGTATTTTAGCGTACTCATATGCTGTAAATAGTCCAAAAATTTTGGATGGCTTTTAAAATCTACATAAGTTTTGTAGCTAATGTCTGCAAGATTATTCATAACCTGTTTATTCCTTGAAGACATCTCTAGGTTTTTATCATTTAATCGGTTAGATATACCTGAGCTTATAAGTTGCTCCATGTTGTATTGAGATGAAGCAAGTGTCCCAAAATTAGAGCTAATCGTTTGCCCTTGAATCGTCAACTGAATTTCTTTATCCTCAATGGTCGGCCCAAGAGAAGCATAGAATTGATGTGTCTTTCCTCCTCCTCGAGCTGGTGGCCCACCACGCCCATCAAAGAATACAACATCTATATCGTATTTTCTAGACATCTCTGTCATGGCTTCTTTGGCTTTAAATATTCCCCAATTTGCCATTAAATAGCCACCATCTTTTGTACCATCACTAAAACCAAGCATTATAGTTTGTTTATTACCACGAGCTTCTAAATGTGCTCGATAATTTGGGTCTGTATACAACTCTTCCATAACTTTTGGTGCAGCAATAAGGTCTGGAACTGTTTCAAAAAGAGGTACAATATCCGCTGTAAGTTTATCATTAAAAGCCACTATCTTCAACATTGCAAAAAGTTGCATTACATTAAGAGTGGTCTGGTTGTTACTAATAATGTATCGATTACAAGCCGCTTCTCCATTTAACGTTTGAATAGTCTTCATGGCTTTAATAGTTTCAATAATATTAATAGCCATTTCGTCCTTAAAGTCAATATTTCCTATGGAGCCTTTAACTTCTGAAAGGATTTGAACTTGAGCCTTTTCGTCTAAATCAAAGAAATTATCAGGAAATATTTCATTTTTATTGACTTTAAGTTCATTGACTAAAGCTCTAAACATGGCGTCATGCACTCGACTATCTTGACGGATATCTAAACTTGCAAAATGGTACCCAAACAATGTGGTTCTATTTATTAAACTAGTGACTTTATCAACGTATAGGGATTGATGTTGTTCTATTAATTGCGTTCTAATTTCTCGTAGTTCATTGGCAAATTCTTGTACTGAAACTCCATTTTCTTTATTCAACAAACTATCAACTAATCGATAATTTAAATCTATAATACGCTCTCTAATACCCTTGAATGTAAGACGTCTCCTTAAGTACTTAACATCTCTAATGTATTTTTTAATGACAGACTCTTTAAGTTTTTTTGCAACATTTTTTGTAATTTCTGGTGTTACGAAAGGGTTTCCGTCACGGTCTCCGCCTGGCCAAAAACCTATGTTTAATATAGGATTTTCTATTTCTTGATCATCAAAAATATTCTGCTGTGCGTAATCGTAAATATTGCCAAAGGAATGATAAAAAACATTTTTTAGATACCAGATTAAGTTTTTGGCTTCATCATAAGGCGTTGGTTTTTTATCCTTAAAAAATGGTGTCTTTCCGAGTTGAGCTAACAACTCATTTATCTCTTGTAAATCGTCTTTTTCTACAGCTTTTGCCAAGTCCGTAATTATTCCTAAAACAGCACCTGGATAAAACTGTGTTGGGTGTGCCGTAAGAACAATACGGACTTTAAAGTTTTTGAGATACTCTTGCAAAAGCTGCTTTTTATTTTCTGCCTCGGCATTTTCTTTTAAATTTCTAAGCGTTCCTAGGCCTTCCATGTTGTTAACAACTGGAAACGCTGCATCCTCTACGGCATCAAACAACACTACCTGACGCTCTATGTATTGTATAAATCTGAAAAGTAGATTTATCTGACTTTTCTTATTTCGTCTTGCTTGGTATTTAGTAAAAAAAGTTTCTACAATTGTTGTTGGGTCATCGCCTCTATCGAACCCTTTTTTACAAGTTTCATAAAACAAGGGTAAAAGTGCAACAGTTTTAGAAAGTGTATCAAAAGGTAAGTTCATGAATATACCGTTATACACTTGATATTTTTGTAAAACCTGTTGGTTAAATCGAGTAAGTTTTGGCTTAACAGACATTTGTTTTTTTATTAAAAATACTAAAGTAAACTTAGAAACAACATTGGTTTTAACGAAACCTCATTAGTTAGTGTAACAATTATTTTATTTCAATTTTTATCTGCTTATCTTTGATAAAAACTCAAGCTATGTTATCAAAAACTATAGAAACTGCATTGAACAAACAGATAAGAATTGAAGCTGAGTCTTCTCAGGTCTATTTAGCTATGGCTGTTTGGGCAGAAGTAAAAGGGCTAGAAGGAATTTCCAATTTCATGTACGACCAATCTGATGAAGAACGCGAGCATATGCTTAAATTGGTAAAGTTTGTAAACGAACGTGGCGGTCATGCACACGTAAGTGAACTTGCTGCGCCAAATGTGTCTTTTGATTCTTTCCGACAAATGTTTGAGAAGCTTTTGGAACATGAAATCTATGTCTCTGAAAGTATAAATGAACTGGTTCATATTTCACTTCAAGAAAAAGACTATGCAACACACAACTTTTTACAATGGTATGTTGCCGAGCAAATCGAAGAAGAAGCTACAGCGAGAACAATACTAGATAAAATAAATATGATTGGTGATGACAAAGGCGGATTGTATCTCTTTGATAGAGATATTCAGCAATTAACTGTTGTAAGTTCTGCAGCACCAGAGCCAGGCGCATAAATGTTAAATTTTATTTAGATTAAATTTAAATAGTTATTTTTGCATCATTATTCTGGTCAAATAATGGGCAAAAAGAAAAAGGATAAAAAACTAAAAAAAGAACGTATAAAAGTTCTTAAAAATTCTGCGCTAAAAGACTCAATTAAGGTTAAGTCCAAGTGCTGTAAAAAATATAAAAAAGCAGAGCACAAACGTTGCAAAAAGTGTCCTTGCTTTGATTTACTTAAAAAAGTGGCTTAGATTAAAGTCGCTTTCTTTATTTTTAGAATACTGTAAGTTCCTCTACGAACTTATGACAAAGTTTCATGCAATACCAATTTAAAGAGTTTTCTACTAAAGCTCTATTACAGATAAAGGATAAAAAAGCACTAGAAGATTTTAGTTCTGCTAGACAAACAGAATACTACACCTTTATTTGGACAAGAGACAAGCCTATTGATTTAGTTATTGATAGTATTCCATTTACACTAGAGCCCAATAGCATACTTGCGCTTACACCAATACAATACCTTCAAGCCATAACTATTGAAGATGTTGTTATTTATCAATTTAATCGAGAATTTTATTGCATAAAAGACCATGATAAAGAAGTAAGCTGCACTGGAATTCTATTTTTTGGAAACTCAAATATACCTGTAATAAATCTAGAGGATGATGAGTTGTCTAAATTTAATATGCTTCATCATGTTTTTATAGAAGAGTTAGAGACAAAAGATAATATACAAGCTGAGATGCTTCGTATGCTAATGGCCAGGTTTATTATAAAGTGCACTCGTCTTTTAAAAACTAAAGAAGGGATTATGGAAACCCCTAAAAGCTCAAAAGTAGATTTATTACGCTCATTTAATTTTTTAGTAGAGCAACATTTTAGAAACGAACATAGTGTAGGTTTTTACGCAGATAAGCTCTACAAATCTCCCAAAACCTTATCTAATAACTTTGCAAAACTTAATCAAAGTCCGCTTCAAATAATCCACGAGCGCATTGTACTAGAAGCTAAACGACTTCTTATTTATACAGATAAGACAGCAAAGGAAATTGCATACGAAGTTGGTTTTGACGACGCTTCGCATCTCAGTAGATTATTTAAAAAGCATACTTTGCTTTCTCCATCAGACTTTAAAAAGCAGCTTAAAGACGTGTCTTAGGAAAAATTGACAAGTCTTAGGGCGATATCTTCATTCTTTACCACTTCTCCCTAACGCATCTTTGCATTGTAATATTAAAACAATAAAAAGATGAAAACTACGCACAAATCTCTATTTAATCTAATAGAAATATTCAGAAAGACACCAAAAAGAATCTTAAATACTATCAGTCCAAATTCGCATTGCGAACATAAATTTATACATGATTACTATTGCGATTCTGAACAACCATTTATTAGCGAAAATTAATTCGGGAATTATTGACAACTCAATAGGAAGAATTTACATTCTATATAAAGAGGAATCGATTCACCTTTGTACCAACAAATTTTATAACTGAAAATCATTTCAGAAAACACAATTAATAACAAATAAAATAATATTATGATCACATTTAATGTACCAACTAGAGAAGATGTAAGCGAAAATAATCAAGTAATTTTCGACAATTTAACAAAAGCCTTAGGATTTGTTCCTAATCTATATGCTACTTACGCTAATAGCGATACCGCATTAGAAAATTACCTCAACTTTGCAAATGCACAAACATCACTTTCTGCAAAAGAAAAAGAAGTGGTGAACCTCGCTGTTAGCCAAGTAAATAATTGTATTTATTGTTTATCTGCACATACTGCAATAGGAAAAATGAATGGATTTACAGATGAGCAAATATTAGAATTAAGAACTGGTTATTCTTCCGTTAATAACAAATTAAACGCTTTAGCTAAACTAGCTAAAAACATTACTGAAAATCGCGGAAATACCGATGATGCTGTATTGGAAAACTTTTTTAATGCAGGTTATACAAAAGCAAATCTTATCGATGCCATCTCTTTAGTAGGAGACAAAACCATTTCTAACTATATCCACAGCACTACAAAAATTCCTGTTGACTTTCCTGTAGCTCAACCTTTAGAATTAGAAACCGTCTAATTAATTATATATATATCAAAAACACAAAAAACATGAAAAAAATCATTTCAATCCTAGTTATCGCTTTAGCATTTGTTACCGTATTAAATGCACAAGACAAAATGAAAAAAGACACCATGATAAAAGGTGATGAAGTAAAAACCATCTCTTTAGAACAAACTAAAGGAGCCTTTACACAAAAATCTTTAACCATCAGTGAAGGTGCCTATATTTTTGAAATCGCAAATAATAATGCTGGTACCGATGTTGGATTTGTTTTAGTACCAAAAGGTAAAGATGCTAACAACCCAAAAAACCACATACAAGCAGCTTATGTTACAAGCGTTGTAAAAGAAGGAAAGACAGAAACATCTAACACCACAAAACTAACAAAAGGCGAATATGTATATTTTTGTCCGCTAAATAAAACACCTCAATATATTTTGGTTATAAAATAATTGTAAGTAAATACTTAAAAAAGGGGAGGGTTATAGAAAATCCTTCCTTTTTTTGTTAAATCGGAATTAAAAATGTTAGTGTTTCGCTATTTTTACATCTTAAAAAAAGCAAATTCAATTATTATGAAAAGAAACTACTTAAGAACGATATTTGCGTTCACCTTGTTTTTTGTTTACAACTATTCCTTTTCTCAAAATTCTTTATCAGATGATAATCAAACTATTCAAATAAATAAACCTATTTGTGAAATTCCTGCTGTAGAAGATGTAAGTGATTTTAGTATTCAGCGACGAGAGTCTGTGATAGAAAAAATGGAAGGTAGGTCATCTAATCCTTGCTCTTCATTTATAGTCAGTTACAATGGATTTCCGCCTGATTTATTTGGTGGTCCTGGCGAAGCTCAAATTGCATTTCAATTTGCTGTAGACATATGGGCTAGTTTAGTTGATTCTCCTGTCCCAATTAGAGTTAATGCTAATTTTGCTCCTGCAGCAGCTACAAATTTAGGCTCTGCATCGCCAGCATTTTACGAAGAACTTCCAGGTGGTCCTACTAATCCTTTTGCGCAAATACTTTATCCTGCCGCTCTTTACGAAAAACTAATAGGTGAAGACAGTGATGGTGCATTAGGCCAATCTGTTGATATAACGTGTAATTTTAATAGCAATAGAAATGATTGGTATTTTGGTTTGGATGCGAATCCACCAAGTAATCGATTTGATTTTGTGACTGTTGTGCTACACGAATTAGGTCATGGCCTAGGTATTGCTGGATTTGGTGTTGAACTTAATAATGGAGAAATAGCAATTAGAAGAGACCAATCTGGTTTTTCTGTATCAGCATCATCTAATCATGTAAGTATTTGGGATACTTATGTAGATGGATTTGAGTTTAATTTTGGTGATCCATTAAATCCAGATACTCCTCCTATTCTTGACGAAGCTAGATATCCTGACCCAACAACTCCATCTAATACTCAATTAAGAGACCAACTTACAGGAGAGAATTTATCAATAAATGCTCCTATTGCCTTAAGTCAGAATGGTGGAGACCAACCAAGGACATATGCGCCTACTACCTTTAATGGAGGGTCTAGTTATAGTCATCTTGATGAAGCCACATTTAATGGTACTCCTCATGCTCTGATGACGCCATTTTCAGCTTTTGGGGAAGCAAATCATGACCCAGGAAATATAATCTTAGGCTTTATGGAAGATATGGGCTGGACTTTATGCCAAGGGTCTTTGAGTACTAATAACTTCAGCATAGAAGCTGTTAAGATTAGTCCTAATCCTTTTACTGAGAGCTTAACAATTACTTTGCCTCCTCAATTGACTACCCAAGAATTTAATTTTTCTATCGTTGATATCAATGGCCGAGTAGTTTTATCTGAGATAATAAATCGTAATAATGAGATTACAATATCAAATTTGAGTAGTTTGGACGAAGCATTGTATTTCTTAAATATAGAAAGCAAAAGTTCTGACTTAAGAATTACCAAAAAAATTATAAAACAATAATTATATTATTTCTAAAATAAAAAAGGGGAGCATAAAGTTCCCCTTTTTTATTAAACTAATTTTACTTTATTATTTACCGAGCATTAATAATTCGCTGCAGACAACTTCTGTTGTATACCTTTTTATACCGTCTTTGTCCTCCCAGCTTCGAGTAGTCAATTTGCCTTCAATAGCAACTTCTTTTCCTTTACCTACATACTTTTCCACAATTTGTGCAGTTTTTCCCCAAGCTACAATATTGTGCCATTGCGTATCTGTTACTTTTTCGCCTTGAGCATTTTTGTAACTTTCATTTGTAGCGATTGAAAATTTAGCTAATGTTTTGCCTGATTCTAAGTTTACAATTTCTGGGTCATTTCCTAAGTTACCAATCAACTGTACTTTGTTTCTTAATGTTTTCATGTGTTCTAAATTTTTAATGATTAAACAGTTAATACTATCGAGTTTGTAATTCGACAGTGCAAATATCTAACGGTAAGCAAATTTTAGTCGGTTATTACATATTTAAATTCGTTTGTAAATATTTGTAGTCATTTGTAAATGAATAATTAGTATATTGCAAAAGTGACTTAATCCTTTTAAATTCCAAGAGAATCAAAAGAAAACCAATCCATATTGAAACCTCTCGCCTAATACTAAGAGAATTCAACAAAAAAGATATTGATGCTCTTTTTAAGTTAGACTCCAACCCAATTGTACATGAATTTTTAGGAAAAAACCCTGTAAAAGAAAAAACAGAGTCCAAAAAATATATTGAAGATTGCATCCAGAAATATGAGAGTCACAGTATATGCAGATTAGCAATTTTAGAAAAAGAAAGTGGTAATTTTATTGGTTGGTCTGGCTTAAGATTTATTGACGATTATACCTTTAACGACCATACCAATTTCTATGATGTGGGTTACAGACTAATGCCTGAGTATTGGAATAAAGGTTATGCAACAGAAGCTGGAAAAGCTTCGGTAGATTATGGCTTCAATATTCTAAATATCGAAACTATATATGGAATTACAGAAATAGATAATGTAGCCTCTCACAAAGCGCTACTGAAAATTGGATTAAACTACGTAGAAGATTTTGAACATACAGACGGAAGTACTTTAAGATGGTATAGTATTAAAAACAAAAATTATGAGTAAAGCTTGTCCAGAATGTGGTGATAAAATAATTGGACGGATTGATAAGAAATTCTGTAGCGATGGTTGCAGAAATGCTTATAACAATC
This sequence comes from Winogradskyella jejuensis, assembly GCF_900129745.1. Classification (GTDB taxonomy): domain Bacteria; phylum Bacteroidota; class Bacteroidia; order Flavobacteriales; family Flavobacteriaceae; genus Winogradskyella; species Winogradskyella jejuensis. Next base: position 909,842 of record NZ_FQWS01000001.1, read on the forward strand.
GTATAAACAAAGACTCTAAAAACCTTATCCGGAATACTAACAACAGGTTAAGAAAAAACTACAGGATACTCGAAGAATTGAATCCAGATAAGAAGACAAAAACATCTAGAGCTAAGTTAGTAGAAAAAGGATTCGATTTCAACTATTTTACAAGCATATACACCACAAAAGCAGGTACCATATATTACTTTGTATACGACCAAGGCTATTTGCCACTAGATGGCGATTATTATGCTTTGGTAAAACGAAATGACTAGCCTTTAGTTTTGCTATTCCAATTTTCAGATTTAAGCTGTAGTGCAGCTTTTAGAATATCTTTCTGACTAATTTGCCCAACAAGTTTACCATTTTCTACTATAGGAAAACGACGGCGTTTGGAATTTAAAAACTTGTTGGCAGCATCAAAAATATCCATGTTGCCATCTATGGTTTCAACATCTCTAATCATTCTCTTTTCTACTAAGTCTTCCTCCAAAGGCATGTTGTAATATCTGCTATCACTAAGCTGCTTTAAGCAATCGCCCTCAGAGATAATACCCACTAATTCGTTTTTTTCATTAACTACTGGTCCACCAGAAATCTTATTTTTTATAATAGCTTCAACCACAGAATGAACCTTTTGATTAGGCTTAAAAGTGATAAGATTTGTTGACATATAATCCTTAACTCTCAGTATTCTTTCTTGAACACTTCCTTGCTGCTTCCTAGCTCCTTGAAAACTTTTAATACCCATGACCCTGATGTTTTGCGTGAAAACTAAAGTTACTTAAAATTAACGAGTTAAACAAAAATGTATGCTTACACAATCTTATATTTGCGAGAAATCTGAATCTTATTTTGAAAGTAAAAAACACTAAAATTAGTATTCTAGGCTGTGGTTGGTTAGGGTTGACTCTCGGCGAAAAATTACAGGCCTCTGGATACTTAATTAAAGGGTCTACTACTAGCGAAAGTAAACTTATCGACTTAAATGAAAAAGGTATTCTACCTTTTATAGTTTGCTTAAACGAAACAAATATCGAGGGTAATATTGAAGAATTTCTTTTAAATTCAGAAGTACTTATCATTAACATTCCGCCTGGATTAAGAAAAAATCCTAATAAAAATCATGTAGCAGAAATTGCTCAGCTAATGCCTTACATTGAAAAAAGTACTGTTAAGTATGTTCTTTATGTAAGCTCCACTTCGGTTTATGCAGACGCCTTCCCATTCCCTACTATTACAGAACAAATACCACCTAATGGTACATTGGAATCAGCAAAGCAACTTGTAGAAATAGAAAAATCCCTTAAAGAGAACACTAACTTTAAGACAACTATATTAAGATTCTCTGGATTGTTCGATGCACATCGCCATCCCGGTAAAATACTCTCAGGCAGAGTAAATATTCAAAATCCTGAAGCACCTGTTAATCTTATCCATAAAGACGATTGCATAGGAATCATTCAATCTATAATAGAAAAACAACTTTGGGATGCAACGCTAAATGCTTCTTATCCAAATCATCCAACTAAAAAGGAGTACTACACTATGTATTGCAAAAAGCACCATCTCGCCCTTCCAAAATTTAAAAATGAAAGTCCTTCAAAAGGAAAAATTATTGATGGCTCTAAACTGGCACAACTCTTGAATTATGAGTACAAAACTGGCCTCTAGGAAATTAATAACTTTTTAAGACCTTTTAGTATTAATTTTCATAGATTTGGCGCACTAAATTAATTAACAATGAAGAAGATTATTATTGCAGTAGCAGTACTTGTTTCGACACTAAGTTTTGCTCAAGGTAATGCAGATTTAAAAGCTCACTACGAAGCTTTTTACAAACAAATGAAAACACAAGGAGATGTGCAAGGTATTATAAATGCGATGACGCATTTAGAAGTTTTAACACCTTCGCAAGCCAGAAGAGATACTTTAGCTTACTTATACTTAACTGAAGGCCGATACTTACAAGCCTTAAATGTTGTAGGCATAGAAAAAAATGCAGCAGATTCTGATTTAAATGTCGAAGTAAAAGCCGTTTCACTTAAAAACTTAAATGAGATTAAACGAGCTATAGAGCATTATGAAGTTTTATTCAATAGAAATCCAAGTGCTCCGTTAGCTTACGAGTTGGCAGATTTAATGATGCAAGACAACCAAGATGTAGCTGCAAAGACTAAGATAGAATATGGTTTGGCTAATGTAAAAGACGATATGAAACGTGCATTTTACGAAACACAACGTCCTTACGAAACCTCATTAAAGGCGGCATTTTTATATCTTAAAGCTTTGGCTTTATTTAAAGAGAATCAACAAACAAATTTAGACGCTTCTCTAAAGTTAGTGAACGAAGCCTTAACTATTGATCCTAATTTTAATATGGCAAAACGTACTCGCGAAGCCTTAGAAGCTAAAAAAGCAGCTCCTAAAAATTAAACTAGGTTATTAAGACAAATAAAAAATCCCGCTGACATGCCAGCGGGATTTTTTATTTATGATATATAGTTTTTATTATTACCAGATACGTACACGCTTCTCTGGAGCTAGATACATCGCATCACCTTCTTTAATATCAAATGCCTCGTAAAATGCGTCAATATTTTTTAGGGGTTGAGTTGCTCTAATGTTTCCTGGCGAGTGAGGGTCTGTTTTAATTTGCGTTCTCAACGCATCCTCTCTAATCAATGTTCTCCAAACTGTAGCCCAAGACATAAAGAAACGTTGCTCGGCTGTAAAACCATCTATGTCTTCTGGTCTTCCGTTCTCTTCAAAAAACAACTGTAATCCGTCATAAGCACCTAATACTCCTCCTAAATCTCCAATATTTTCTCCTAAAGTAAACGGTCCATTAACATAGACGCTATCTAGAACTTCTAAAGCGGAATATTGATCAGCTAGCGCTTTTCCTCTTTTTTCAAACTCAGCCAAATCTTCTGGTGTCCACCAGTTATTTACATTTCCATCACCATCAAAACGTGCACCAGAATCATCAAAAGCATGAGAAATTTCATGACCAATTACTGCGCCAATACCGCCATAATTTACAGCTTCATCTGCAGTATAATTGTAAAATGGAGGTTGAAGTATAGCTGCTGGGAATACAATCTCATTATTCAAAGGATTAAAGTAAGCATTAACCGTTTGAGGTGACATTCCCCAACGTTTTTTATCTACTGGCTCATTGATTTCTGATAAGTTTTTCTTTTGCGCCCACTCTCCTACAGCCAGCATATTCTCTGCGTAAGAATTACCTTCTTTCACTGCCATTTTTGAGTAGTCTTCCCACTCGTCTGGATAGGCAATTTTAACTGTAAACTTATCTAGTTTTTCAATGGCCTTGGTTTTAGTATCATCTGTCATCCAATCTAACTTTTGGATTCTATTTTGAAATGCTTTGATAACATTTGCAATCATCTTCTCCGCTTTCTCTTTAGCTTCGGGTGGGAATTTGGAATCTACATAAAGCTTACCAATAGCTTCACCTACACTACCATTAACCGTTCCAAGAGCTCTTTCTTCTGCACTTCTTTGCTTTTTTGCGCCACGTAATTCTTTACTGTAAAACTCCCAGTTGGCTTTTTCAATTTCAGTAGTTAAAAATCCTGATGCATTGTTTAATGTACTCCAAGTCATTAATGTCTTAACATCTTCTATTGGTGTATCTTTTAAGAAAGCATCCATAGCTTTCATATACTTTGGCTGCATAACCAATAAGGTATCTAATTGCTTTTCAATTCCCATGTCATCAATAAGCTTTTGCCAGTTCATAGATGGTGCCATTGCTTGAAGATCTTGCAATGATGTAGGGTTATTAAAGTTACGTATATCTCTACTTGCCACTTTATCTAATCTAGGTTCTGCTAGTTGCGTTTCTAACTCTAAAATACGCTCTGCAGCTTTCCTTGCATCTGCTTCAGAATAATTTATAAATTGAAGCATGCGCGTAATGTGATTGACATACTTAACCCTTATTTCTTTTGTTTTTTCGTCTTGATCTAAATAATAATCACGCTGTAAGCCTAAACCTCCTGGAAAAACCCAAGCAGTATTCATACTGCTATCATTAAGGTCTGGATTTGCGCCTATGCCAGCAAATGGGGCAGAAACACCAAGTGTAGTGGCGTAAACACTTTGCATTTCATTAAGGTTAGAAATACCATTAATTTTATTTAAAAGCGGCTGAATAGGTTTTATTCCTGCTTCATTACGAGCCACAGTGTCTAACTCAGATTCAAAAATGAGAAGCGCCTTTTTTTGGTCACTACCTTCTTTGTAAGTTCCTAATTCTTTAGATGTATTCAAGATTTCGAGAACATCGTTTCTAGTAGATTTACGTAAAACTCCAAAACCACCCCAACGACTTTCATCATCTGGGATGGAATTTGTTTTCATCCAACTTCCATTAACGTAGTTGTAAAAATCTTCCTTAGGGCTCACACTTGTGTCCATATTTTCCAGAATAATACCTGGAATTTCCTCTGCCATAGCAGTTTTTTCTTTGGCTTCTTCTTTACAAGCAATAATTGTAAAACATGCCAAAACTAAGGTCGCTAGAACGCGACTAACTTTTGTTTTCATGGTGATTATTAATTAGTTTGTAATTACATTAGTTATACATAAGACCTTTATCACAAAAAAATGTTACATGTAAACAGGAATTTGTGCTAAAAAGTAGTGTCATCTTCACTCATCTTCAGGGCGACCAACATCATTTTTATCAAATTCTAATTTCTTATTAATTACAAAAATGAGATTAGAATTGGCAATCAATAAATCCTTTATACTAGATAGCTTGTTCTCTACCGAGTAATTATCTAAGGTTAAATCGTTATTAAGCTTAAGTAGTTTTGTTTCCAAAGCCGTTATTCTAGCATTCACTGGCTTGGTGTTAATACTTTGCGGAATACTTACTTTTAAACTATCTAGAAATGCTTTGAGTGTGTCTTTCTCAGAAGTAAAAAAGGTAATATCAGCTTTTTTTAAATAAGAAACTTGGGTTTCTAATTCTTTAAATCTAGACCAATCTTGAACTTCTTTTTCTGCATCACCGCTTAAAATATAGTCGTTGTATTTAAAATTCTCAATTGCTTTAGCCGATATTTCTTTTCTTTCTTTGGAACTAGCTTCTTCAGCAATATCACTATTATTCTGTGCTTTATCTCCACAACTAGCAAGAAGCGTTAAAGCGAGTATTGGAATTATATATTTGGTTTTCATGTATTCGAGATATTGGTAATGCTCTGTAAAGGTAAATAAACTCGTCTTTTATGGATTTATTATAAGCTATTAAATTGAATTTGATTTCTATTCATCTAGTCAAGAATAAAAAATTCTTAAAACGGAGTGTATTTTATGTTTTTTTAATAAAAAAACCTCTTGTTTTCTTAGTATTTTTGAAGATAATAAAATGGTAACATGTCTTCAAAAATATTAATCATAGGCGCTTGTGGGCAAATAGGCACAGAACTTACAACTAAATTAAGAGAAATTCACGGTGTTGATAACGTCATTGCAAGTGATATAAATACAAGAAATTTAGACCTTGTAAATTCTGGTCCTTTTGAGATTATAGATGCCAAAAATTTTAATGCCATAAAGGATTGCTGCAAGAATTATAATATAGACACTGTCTATCTTATGGCTGCTTTGCTAAGTGCCACTGGAGAAAAATATCCAATGGAGGCATGGGACTTGAATATGAATTCGCTTTTTCATGTTCTAAATCTCGCCAAAGGTGGTACCATAAAAAAAATATTTTGGCCAAGCAGTATTGCCGTTTTTGGACCATCTACACCAAGAGACAATACACCTCAGCACACTACATGCGAACCCACGACAGTTTACGGTATTACCAAACAAGTCGGAGAACGCTGGTGCGAGTACTATCATAAAAAATATGATGTAGATGTACGCAGTATTAGATACCCTGGAATTATAAGTCACAAAGCAATGCCAGGTGGTGGCACAACAGATTACGCCGTTGAGATATATCACGAGGCTATAAAAGAAGGAACTTACGAGTGCTTCCTTTCTGAAAACACAGAACTCCCTATGATGTTTATGGACGATGCTATAAAAGCCACTGTAGAATTAATGCAAGCCCCTGCCGAAAAAATAAATATACGCTCAGCATATAATCTTGCAGCCATATCTTTTACACCAAAACAAATCTTTGAGAGTATTAAGAAACATATTCCTGACTTTACAATTACTTATAAACCCGACTTTAGACAAGCCATAGCAGACAGTTGGCCATCATCAATTGATGACAGTGTTGCCAGAAAAGATTGGGGCTGGCAACACGACTTTGACCTAGACAAAATGACTCAAGAAATGATTGAAAACTTGGAGAAACAAGTTTGTCGTGTGGATTTTAATCCTAGATAGTATAAATAGATGATATCAAAAAAAGCCCACTTCTTAAAAGTGGGCCTTTTATTAAAACTAAAACTTTATTAAAATTCTCTAATTATTGCTTTAAGAGTTTAATGGTACTCTTAGAATTTCCAGAAGTTAATTGCAAGAAATAAATTCCAGAATTTAAATCAGTTATATCAATAGCATTTTCTATGTTATTTGCATCTATTGTTTTTACCAAGGCACCGTTGATATTATAAATTTCTGCTTGGCTAATATTAGTATTAGCTCTATGTATAGTAAAAGTATCTTGTATAGGATTTGGATAAATAGAGACCTCTGAAAGTTCAAAATCATCAACAATTGATAACGCAACACCTGCACCAACCCTAAACTCTTGGGTCGCTATACCTCCATTACCATCTAATGCCATTACGTATAGTCTTGCAGTACCGGATTGATTGCTTGTAATTACTAATTGATTATCCTCAATAGTGGCGCCTATAATCTCAGGATTATCACTTGTCACAAAATATAATAATTGGTCATTTTCAGAGTCAGAAAATACTGGTAACAAGTCGATTATCAAAGAACCGAAATCCTCATTTAATTCTAAATCTTCTAACTGAGTACTCACGATTGGTGATTCATTTTGAATATTCCTTTTAGGCTTCCAATAGTAGTAGCCTAAATATTCGAAACCTAAAACATTGACGCCACATTCATCTTCTTTAATAATGAGTTTAAATTCACCTGATGGTTGCGGAGCATCATTACCATGTATTAAGGCTTCTCCATCAATATCTACTGTTAGAGACCAACTATTTGCAGCATTATCTTGCCATAAAAATTGCCCACTGTTCTTTATAACTTGTCCCTCATCAGCTGAAGTTTCTACAGGCACTCTTGTGTAATTTCCAACTGCTATTTCAACTGGTACAATATCTCTAAATAAATCAAAACGCCGTCTATAAAATTCATTTTGAAATTTTAATGCAGAAACGGCAGGAAAATATTCACCATCAGTTGTTTTGTAAAGCTCTATAAAAAAGTCTTCACCTGGGTAGAGTGAATCTTCGCCAGTCTCTAAAATTCCTGCTTGAAAATCTGGAAAAACTTCCCATTGAAAGCCTGCCGCATTTTTCCAAAAATATCGTCCATCTTCAAGAATAATTTCTCCAATGTGAAAATCGTTTGTTATCTCATCTAAAGAAAATATTCCACCTTGTAAATCACTTATAGATAGTAAATCTAATTGTGCCAACTCTTCATCCTGAACTCTAGTAATAAGCTTAGAACTTAAAGGTGAGCAATCAACTTGTAACCGTTTGTATAAACTTTCGGCATAAAAATCTGGTTCAAATATGCCTTCAAAATCACTTGGCCAAAAATCTGGATTAAACCAATCGTGACCGTTAACCTCAAGCTGTAAGTGCGGATATTTACGATATAAATGGTGAAAAAATTCGTGTTGCAGCCATTGTGGCAAGTAAGCTCTCCTTTCGATATCACTATAAAGTCCAGAACCTAAATGTGCTGGTTTCCTAACCAACCATTTATCATCTATAACAAAAGCGGGACCAGACCTTTCATCTTGCCCCATTCCGCCAGTTATAAATGTATAATCATCAAAAACATCATTTTCTGGAACATATGAAGGATATAAAATCCACCACCAGTCTGTACTGTTAAGTTCTTCATCACTAAATGCAGCATACACAGGTTCTTCATTTCTACTTGTAATATATGGCTCAGAACTAGTTATACTAAGATCCATACAAACGTCTGGAAGTTCTATAATTTCAATCTCAATATTTAATGAGCCTCCTGTAATTGCTGTAACGTATTGAGAAAACAAACTAAACGACTGTCTAACTATTCTATAATCATCCGCAATTAGTTCTTGTGCAATAGTATTAGTTACATAAGGACCTGTACCAGTATTTAATTCTTCTACAGTGGTAGGTTGTATACCTTGAGAACATCCTACCAGAACAATTTTCATCACCACCGTTTCGGGTGTTATATCTTGCGTATTATTAAGTTGAAAATCTACAATATCTTCAATCATACGCAGCCCATAATAGGTATTTGGAGAACCTATGTTTGCTCCATTTGGTGCGCCTAACACATCTAACCAAATATTTGTGCCCTTTGGATAGGTCTCAAATATATTGTCGATTAATAGTTTGGCACCTGGATAATCTCCTGTGTTTATGGCATCTTCTGCTTGTATAAATGTGGTTAATGCGTTACGAGACTGCTCACTAAATGCTTCGGCGCCGCCATAACAATCAAAAAAATCATCAACGGTTATTGCGTTACATTCTAAATTTTGTGAAATACTGGATAAGCTTACAAAAAAAGCAACTGTAAATATTAATAATCTTGTTTTCATAGTACAAAGATTTAGTGAGGTCTGGGCATTTATTTTCAAGTTATAGCAGTTCTATTGTTCTATTGCTATTCCAAGATTTGAAAAACGCTATAATTAGTTTAACTTATTGCTTAATCAACTTAATTGTTCTATTAGCGTTACCAGAAACAAGTTGTAAAAAATAAATTCCAGAATTTAACTCAGATATATCAATAGAATTATCTGTAACATCTGCGCTAATCGTTTTAACTAAAGCGCCATTAATATTATAAATTTGGGCATTATCAATTGAAATTCCAGCTGTTTTAATATTAAATGTGTCTACTATTGGATTAGGAAATACAGAGGTTTTAGAAAGAATAAAATCATCAGCACTTAAAACAAGGTTAAAATTGGTGTCTCCAACCAAAGCTCCATAACGGTCTATATTACCTGATCCATCTTGTGAGTCCATTACAATAACATTCCCTAAACTTAGACTAAAGTCATTAATAAGTGTTGTTATTAGAGGGTCAGTCGTTTCTACAAACTCTATATCTCCACCTGTTGGTGAGCTCGTAACCTCAAAGCTTACTAAACCAAATCGTTCTGTCCCGTGATTAAAGATAGTTTGCCCTACATCACTTACTAGTGATATGACATCTTTTGTACCATCTCCAACACCAGCTCCTTGCAATACAGGTCCAGTAAGGATATCCACATCTGTTTCCCAGCCAGTTCCAGTTAAAGATGTAATGTTTCCTATAGTTTCTCCTGTAGCTATGGTAAATAAAACAACGCCAGAGGCAAAATCTGCACCTGTAGCTGCTGCACTTGGCACAGCAAATACAGTATATAAATTAGAGTTTGTAGCATCACGCTCTACCTCAAAGTCGTATGTGGTTTGAGCATAGGTAAGCAATGTTAACATTGCAAATAATAGTGTAGTAATTTTTTTCATGGGTTTAGGGTTTATTTATTAATATTAAGTTTATTTAGTTTTGAGGTATTTGCGAAGTGATGTTAGAAAACAATGAGTTAAATACATTACCTGGGTTACCAAGAATATTGTCTCTTATAAATAATGGTTCACTGTTTCCTGCAGAAAACTTTAGCTCGCCATCCATATTTATATCTTCATTTAAATAGCCTTGAGCTGCAAAAAAGAGAGAATTAAAAATATTATCAGGGTTGTTTAACACAGCGTCTCTAATATCTGTTGGCTCTGCATTAGCTCCTGAGAATCTCACAACACCATCTGAATTGGCATCTCCTGCCCACATGCCTAGTGTATTTTCTGGCATTCCAAAATTGGTTTGCGCATTTGTTCCTAAGGTTAGAGTTGCTGTATTAGTAAAATCTAAGTTAAGCCTATTTCCATCTAGAAGTAATAAAGAATTTGAAACTATTCCTAAGTGATTCCTATGCTTTATGGCCACAAAATAATTACCATTTGGAGCAGTAAACTGTAATATTCCTAAACCATTTAAGTCAACAATATCACCATCGCGTTGTAATAATGCAGAGCGCGCTTCAATAATATTTGTTAGGTCAAAAGCATCTCGTAATTCTACAAATACCCAATCAACAATGGCATTTTCGCCTTCAACATTAAATACTGATGCGTTAACAGCGAGAGCATCACTATATGGTGACGTTGTTGGTATAAGACCAGCTACACGCAAATCGTCTCGCATTAATGTTTCTTCGCCAGTATTTGGATTTAGATACGCACCTTGCAAAAAGACTTTAGGTTCTAAAATAGTAGTACCTTGTTCTATAATCGATTTAAATCCTGTCCAGCCATTATCTAAATAGGCTTGCATTGTTCCTTGCGGAATGAATAAATTGATATTATTACGTGGATTAATAGTCCCATTATTTATGGTTGGTGGATTTACACTTTCTGAAATAATTTCCGTTAATCCATTATCAAAAAAAGCTTCACCTCCAATGGACGTTATATTTACAGGAATGTTTGTACTTCTCAACGAACCATTGTCCCTAAATGCACGACCTTCTAGTGTGGTAAGTGTACTAGGCAACTGTAACGTTTGTACACCTCGATTTCTAAATGCTTCATTCCCGATAGTAGTAATGGTAAAATCAACACCATTTTTGCTTATTAATTCTGGAAATACAAAATCACCGTTAGGTACCGTTCCATTTTGGCCAACTGCGGATAATGTATTTGGTGCTAAGGTTAAAATTTCATATCTAATTGCATTTACTGTAAATGTATTTCCAACCGCAAGTCCATTTCCATTAATGGTAAAGAATCCTGTCCAACCCGCATTTTCATAATCAATTTCATTACCAGAAGGTACTGTTAACGCTATGTTTTCACGTTCTCCAAACGAATTACTTTCAATAGTTGCTGGTGCTGTTCCTAAAGCTTCTACCTGTTCTAAAGTTGCTAAAGAAAATGAATTTGAACCAATGGTAGTTATACTAGCAGGAAGTGTTACACTTGTAATATCTGTATTTTGAAACGCATTATTTTCAATAGCAGTTATAGTAAAAGTTGTACCTGCTTCCGTAACTATTTCAGGAATACTAATATTTTGTTCTGTAGTTACTCTGCTTAAAACTTTTACTTCATTTGGACTCACACTAGTTACTTCATATCGAAAGTCTCCCGCTGTAAATTGGGCGCCTATTTGAAAGTCTCCATTTACACTTCCAAAACCTGTCCAACCTGCCGCAACATAATCGTCAATCACAGATTGTTGATTGGGTATTATAGTTAGATTAATAGTACTACGCGTTCCAAAACTTGAAGCAGTAATTGCAGCAGGAGTTTCGCTATCTGCAATTATATTGGCTAACGGATTACTAGAAAAAGCATCATTTTCAATACTTGTAATATTAGAAGGAATTGTAATTGTAGTCAATAAATTAGCATTAAACGTATTTGCTGCTATTGTGGTAATGTTTGCAGGAATAGTAACGCTGGTTAATTTATTATTTCGAAAAGAAAACCCTTGTAATTCAATTAAACTCTCAGGAAAACTAATAGATTCTATTTCATTGTTACGAAACACATCATTGCGTATAGTTTGAAGGTTTGCTGGAAGCGTTACACTTATCAAATCGTTATCACGAAAGGTTTGTGGTCTAAGTTCAGTGATACCATCCGGAATGACAATACTTGTCAACTGATTGTTTCTGAATGCAGCTGACCCTAAAGTTGTTAAACTTGAAGGCAAGGTTATGTTTACAAGTTGATTATTAAGAAATGCATCGGTATCAATGGTTTCTACAGTATTAGGAAATATAACGTTTGTAAGTCTATTATCACGAAAGGCAGCTCTCCCAATTGTAATAACTCCAGTTGGAATTACCAAACTACCTATTTGATTATTTAAAAATGCTGCTTCATCAATGATATCAATAGAATTTGGAAGTGATAGGCTGGATATTTGATTATTTGAAAAAGCGCCATTTTCAATGGCCACTGTTCCTAAAGGAATACTCAAATTGGTTAATTGGTTTCCTCTAAAAGCATTTACGCCAATAGTTTCTGGACCAGATGTAAATGTAACTTGGGTTAAAGCATTATTTAAAAATGCGTCTTCTCCAATTGTAGTGACTGATGCTGGAAACGTAATTGCTGTAAGATTGTTGAGTTCAAATGCTTCTGCATCGATAACTTCTATATTTTGAGGAAATACAACACTATTGATACCCTTATTTCTAAAAGCTCGAAATCCAACAGCTGTCACTGTAAATGAAATACCATTTTTAGTGGTTGTTGACGGTAATACTAAATCAGTAATACCGTTTCCGCCACTTCTTAATTCTACCGTATTTGGGTTAACGCCATTAATTCTATAGTTAAAACCATCAACAGAAAAATCAGAACCTATAGAAGGTATTCCATTGACTGAAAAGAAACCTGTCCAACCGCCATTTTCATATATTGTTTCAGATCCGTTTGGAACTGTCAGCGAAATATTTCCTCGATTTGTTATACTATTATCCGTCTCTAAAGTGGGAGCAGTTACTGCTTGTGAAATAATTTCTGTAAGCGGATTATCTCGGAACGCTTCATTTTCAATTGTAGCAACAGAAGCTGGAAGTGTAATTGTAGTTAAATTGTTACTCTCAAAGGCTTCATTACCAATCAAATCAGCATTTTGCGGCAATACTACACTATTGAGATTCCTACCTCTAAAAGCACGAAATCCAATGGCGTTTACTGTAAATGAAATACCATTTTTAGTGGTTGTTGACGGTAATACTAAATCAGTAATACCGTTTCCGCCACTTCTTAATTCTACCGTATTTGGGTTAACGCCATTAATTCTATAGTTAAAACCATCAACAGAAAAATCAGAACCTATAGAAGGTATTCCATTGACTGAAAAGAAACCTGTCCAACCGCTATTTTCATATACTGTTTCTGAACCATTGGGAACCGTTAAATTAATATTGCCACGATTTGTAAAACTATTTGTTTGAATAGTTGGTGCAGCAACGGCATCTAAAATGACTTCTATGAGCGAGTTATTACTATTAAACGCTTCATTATCAATAGTAATTAGAGAAGCAGGAAGTGTAACTGTTGTTAGATTATTGTTTTCAAACGCTTCGTTTTTAATCACTTCTATCGTATTTGAAAAGGAAACACTATTAATTCCTGCATTTCTGAAAGCACGACTTCCAATCGCCGTGACAGTATATGTATCTCCTAATTGTGGTTCTACAACTGATGCTGGTATAACTACATCAACAATTCCATTTAAACGACCGGCAACTTCAACTTCTAGCGGGTTTTGTGAAGTCACTCTATACCGTAAATCACCCACATCAAAAGTTCCGCCAACGGGAATTTCTCCATTAACGGTTCTAAAACCTGTCCAACCGCCACTTATATACGTAGCTTCAAATCCATCAGGAACTATTAAATCTACATTAGCGCGTGTACCAAATGAACTGTTACTAATATTTGCAGGCACAGTTCCTTCAGCAATAACTTCATTTAATCCGCTATTCAAAAAAGCTTCACCGTTTACATTAGTAACACTCGCTGGTAGAGTAACTGAGGTAAGATTGCCATTATCTCTAAATCCACGAAAATTAATAATGCGTAAGGTGTTGGGTAAAATTACACTCGTCACACCTTTGTTTCTAAATGCCTGACTTCCTACTTCAGTAACCGTATAGCTATCTGTACCATCGGTGACGGTACTCGGTATTGTTAATGGGTTTGTAACTGTTCCGCCAGTAACCTCAACTTCGTTAGGGTTGGTTGAAATGACATTGTAGTTAAGTCCGTTATCAGTAAAGGTTTGCGAATAACTTAGTGTTGTAAAAACAACGGTAAGTAATGTGAGCAATTTTGTTTTCATTTGGGTGTGTTTTAAAAATATTGTGTGATTTTTATAGCATTGATAATGAGTTGATTGACTAGTCTAAAAAACTAAAATCTAAGAACTGAATACATATTTCATTGAATAATTCTTCTGCTTCGGGTTGTCTTATTAAGGCTTCTAGTAATCCGTTAAACGCTTGCGCTTTAGCAGCTTCAATAGTTTCATCGCTAAAAATAGCTGGGTCGTAATCTCCTAAATATTTTGTTGCTGCAGTTTTTAGACTCTCAAAAGCTTCGGGTTGTCTTGCTATACCTATAAATAAATCAATCATGGCTATGCCTCTTGCATTGCCGTTAATAATAGCATTATCACTCATGTGTTCTGGGTCAAAAGGCCCAACAAACTGCGTTGCTGCGGTATCAAAAGTCTCAAAAGCTTCGGGTTGCCTTGATATACCTTGAAACAACTCCGCAACAGCCTGTCCTCGAACTATAATTGTATTATCAGTAAAAGGCAATAACTCTGTATAATCAGTATAAATTGTTTCTGTAAGTGCTATTAAAGTTTCAGCAGATTCTGGTTGCCTTGTGATATTTTCTAATAATGTAATAGCGACACTCATCTTAATAGCGTTGATATCTGAGTCTGCACTATTATCTAATAAATTTGAAATGGAATCTAAAGAAGTTGAAAACTGATTTTCAATCTCGTTTTGATTCTCTGATAAGTCATTGATTTGATTTTGCAAATTGTTTATATCGTCTTCGTAAGTACAACTTGTTAATACTAAGAGTGTAATTCCTGTTAGTAATAGAATAATTTTTTTCATGATTATGTAGGTTTCTGTTTTATGATGCAATACTATTTCTATACCTGTTTTTATAAAAAATAAACTGCCTCAGAGGGAAAAATTGGGTTTAAAAGTGAAAAAAATGACTTGAAAAATTCTTCTAATTCAATTTAAAACAAAGGTAAATTGAGGTCTCTCTTTGTACTGTAACAATCCCGAACTAGACTGTTACAATAGCGACATAAAGTGTAGTAAAATTGGGTGGTTATTCGGTAATGTCTGATGGGCTCACACCAAACTCTTTCTTGAAACATTTAGAGAAATAGGAAGGACTTGTAAACCCATATTGAAACGCAACTTCTGATATGGTGAAAGTTCTAGTCAGCAAAGCTGCTTTTGCTTTATTAAGTCGAGTAGTAGTAATAATCTGACCAGGCGTTTTACCTGTGAGTTCTTTTAGTTTACGCTGTAGTTGACGCTCGCTAATACCAACTTTTCGGCTTAGCTCATCAACTCCAAAATTGCTATTTTCTAAATTCTGCTCAATAATTACCAATACATCTTCTAAAAACGAATCGTATTGAACGACTTGAACTGTATGTAGATTTCCTTGAATTTTTGCAACGTTACTTTTAGATACACTATAGACACTTTGCAAGTCATTATTTTTGTTAACCAAAACTGCACCTTCTTTTTTAAACTGAAAGGCAGAACCAGACAATAAATGTTTTATGGTTTGTATCGCATATATTCCGTTACGCTTAGATTGCGTTTTTAAATTATTGATAATGTATTTATCGTTTTCTGATACGGATTCTTTAAGCGACAATAACCCTTGTCTCATAAAAATGCAAAATGATGCTGTAATGCCTAATTGCTTTAAGTGCTGCTCAAAATCTATTGCACAATTTGTAGCTCTTCCGGGCAATCTAAATGCAGCTACAAAGCTTTTTCTACTGGAGACGATTGTCTTTCCGTCATATTGTTCTATAAATTGTTTAACTAAATTGGGTTTTAAATTAGTTATTACTTGCTCAGAAACACATCCGCAAACAAGAGTTATTAAGCCTTTTTCTTGAGGTTTTTGGGGACTAATTTCGTCTATGAAATTTTTCATCTCGTTTAATACCTCATCTGTATTTCCTGCCCAAAATAAATGGTCGCTACCGCTAAATTCTACAAATTTTGCATCTTTTAAACGCTCTGCAACAAAGCGTCCTTCTTCGATTTTTACATCAATATCGTTGGTACGTTGCATTAATAATGTAGGTACTTTAATGTGTTTTAGTACATCAATGATATTAACTTCAGTATTCATTTTGGTGAGCTTAATGGCAGCCGATGGACTTGCACCAGACCTAAAATAGTTGGCTAGCCAATCCATAAAAATTGGGTCATTAGCTTTAGACGGTACAAGACTTTGCAAGTATAGTTTACCACTGCCCCAATTGTTTTCTATCATATCGTATACCTTTTGACGCTCATCGTCTGTTGGAGCCCAAGGATAATCTTCAGAAAAACGACGTTTTGCAAAGATGCCAAATGCCATTAGTGCTAATACTCTGTTAGGATACGTGGCACTAAATAATGCGGAAACACTTCCACCTTCGGAATGCCCAAACAAAACGGCTTCACTAGAATTTACGGCATCCATAACAGCTTTGATATCTTCCATGCGCTCCTCAAGCGTAGAAAGCTCAACGACACGATCAGATAATCCAGTTCCTCGTTTATCAAAAAGGATAACTCTAGCGACTTTGCCTAATTCATGAAAAAAATGAACCAATTCTGGGCAAGACCACATCCAATCGATATTAGATATCCAACCTGGTATGTAAACTAAGTCAATATTACCATTACCAAATACTTGATAAGCAATACTAATGTTTCCACTTTTGGTGTATTGAATTTGGGGTTTCATTTCTTGATATATGACATTTATCCAAAGATGAAACACTATAACAAATCCGACAATAAATTAGGGGTAGCAACAGGGTATCACAACAAGAAAAGCTTTATAAATAAAATGATTAAAGCAAACTGTGAGTGAAAAAAATACGACACCAAAAGATGAAAACTAATTTTTTTTTGTTTCTAAAAATGCAATAATATCTGCTTTAGAATCGAGATTTAGTTTTTTACGAATACGGTAACGTGACGATTTTACGGCTGCAACTGTAGTATTAGTTAATTTTGAAATTTCAGTAGCGTTTAAGTCTAACTTCATAAGGCTTAATAGCTGTTTTTCGTTGGCGTTAAGCTGGGAAAATTCACTGTCTAAAAGTACTTTAAAGTCTATGCTTGTTTTGTCTAGATAAGATTGAAGTGTAGATGTTGTTTTTTGAGAGGATTGTTCTGAGAGTAAAGATGCTCTTATAGATTTAAGTGCTTGTTCACGTTCGGTTTTGTCATTGATAGCAATAACATTTTTGACCTCATCAATAGTTTGCTTTATAACCTCTTCTTTAAGTGAGTTTTCTATGACTACTTTCTTGAGTTCAGTTTCACGGTTTGCCAAGGCTAAATCTGCATTTAATTTTTCGGCTTCTTTAAGGCTTAGTTTTTGCTTGGTGTTCTTTCTTATAAAAAAGATGATTAAGGCACCTGACAGTAATGCAACAACTAATAAAACTAAGTAAAGTTGTTTTTTTGAAGCTTCATTTTGAAGCTTCAAGTCTGCTATTTCTCTTTCTTTATTAAATTTATAATTGAGGTCTAGTTTTGTTATGCGCTTATGCTCCTCTAAATTATTTACTGAATCTGAATATATCTTATAAATAGCTTGTGCGTTGTAAGCCTCTTTATATCTTCCTAAATTATGTAAACAGTCTGCCTTAAAATTATAAGCAAGTTCTAATTGCCTTTTTTTTCCTATAGATTCATAAAAATAAATACAAGAATCTACAGCTTTTAATGCATTGTTCCAATCTTCTAATAAGCCATATGTATGTGCTAAGTTGCCGTAACGCACACCCATATCGTTAAAATCTTTTGGATTTGTTAGCTTTAAAGTTCTTTTATTTATTTCTAATACTTTCTCGTATTTATTTTGTGCTTTATATACGCTAGAAAGATTTGACTCTACAATGAGAGCTCTTTGTTTAGTGGTATCTATTTTTTTTGCTTTATTAAACGCTATTACTGCAGAATCTAGTTCCTTTTTTGCGAAATAAATATGACCTAATTTTATATAGGAATATGCATATTGGTCTGGAGTACTATTGTATTTCTGTATTTTTAGCGCTTTTCTTATATATTTTTCTGAAGCCAGTAGATCTTCCAGCTTTAAGTAAATACTGCTCAAACCTGTGTACGCAATTCCTAAACCAATTGAATCATTGATTTTTATGTAATGTTTTACTGTCTGAAATTGATAATCTAACGCATTAGCCCAATTTTCTTTAGTAGTTTCTGCATTTGCTAAGCTCCTTAAAACTGTACCCTTAGTTTTTTTATAGAATGAAGAGTTTTTATCAATATTTTTAATGTCTTCTTCAACATCTTTAACAATAGCAATTGCTTCATCCATATTAAAAAGAGCTACTCTTCCTGATAAATCTAGTTTAAGATTAATCCTTAAAGTATCTGAAGTTGCTTCTTCTATTTGTAACTTAAGTGCATCTGCTATACTGTCTTTTACTTGAGCTTGCACAGTTAATAAACAAACACAGCAGGTTATTAAGCTAAATATCTCAAAACTAGAGTACCTCATGAAGCTAGTGTTTTATATGAAGAACTTATTTTTTCTTCAACTTATTACTTAAGTGAAACACATAAGTGGCATTAAACCCAAAATGAAGATTTGGGTCTTTAAAGTTGAAGTTATTTCGGGTTTGGGTGATAAAAGTATCTTCAACCATGTTACGTGTATTAGTTAGCATGAGTTGAATTAAAATATCCCCAACTTCCCAATTTACCCCAATTGCAAACGGGTCGTACGTATTAAAAGAATCAATAGGATTGAGTGTTCTGTAATACTCAGAAACCAGTTCTAAGTGCGGTCCTAATTTGTATCGTGCTCCAAAACCTAGAGCAAAAAAGTTGTTGTTGTCCGCATTAGATAATCCTAAACTTTTATGTACAAACGTAGGCGCTACTTGAAATGAGAACTTTGGTGAAAATCTTCGAGATACTAAAAGTTGGGTTGTATACCCTAATCTATCTGAGAAATCATCGGCAACTAATGGATTTGGTATAGAACTACTATTGTAACTCGCGCCTTGAAATAGGGTAATATTAAACGGGTTGTTCTTCTCGCCTTTATTTTGGGATACTAAATTGTATTTTAAGTACCCATCAAAAAGACCATCGAAAGTAGTACCACCAACCCCAAAAGATAAGCGGTCTGTAATACCGTATTCTAAAGCTATGCGTGTCGTGACTTTATCTGCAACAAAACTCTCTGAGCGGTCTCCAGGGAAATTCCAAAAGCGCGTTGCTGTAAACAATTCTAAAACACCTTGGTTTCTAACTTCGGTAGAATGTCCAAAGGCTACACGCGTCATCTTAAATGCAGGAGAAACATAATCTGAAGTTTTGTTTTGCTCTCTATCTAAAATATCTTGTAAATCGTCTTGAGCAGTAGCTATTTGAATACTCCCAAGAACTAAAAGACATCCGACTAAAATGGTTTTAATTTTCATAAGGCTGATATTCAAATTTAAAATTAACTTCTATACTTTTTGCAATATTACCAGCTAACAATGGCGGTATATTAATGTTATAATCTTTTACAAAAGTCTCAAACGTACCAGACAACATGTAACCTCCATTATTGTTTTCGATTTTAGTTTTTATTTCGATGTCTTTGGTAACGCCTCGCATGGTAAAAGCACCTTTAATTATTTTTACCTGTGTGCCTTGTTGTTGAGCATCAAAACCTTCAATTCTGCCATTAAAAGTGGCTTTAGGATAGATATCGGTTTCTATGTAACTTTCGTTAAAATGCTCTCGCATCAGTGCTTTTTCAAAAACAAAAGCATTCATTAGCATATCTACGGCTATTGTTCCTTCTTCTAAGTCTATTATACTTAAAACTTGATTGTTTTCTGCTTTTATATTTTCTACAGAAGTATAGGAAAAGAAAGAGACTTGCCCTTGCCTGGCAATTACTTTTTTTGAGTTAGAAGTAATGCCTAAACCAAATAAAAGGAGGACTATTAAAGTAAGTTTATTCATTGTTTTTTGGTTGGGGAATTATACAATTTAGTAGAATAATATCATTTAATGAGCCTTTGAGGATGCCTTTAACATCAATTGCATCTCCAATACTTAATTTTTGAAGAATTTGTTTTTGATTGTCTTGCATGTCGCATATGACCAATCTATCATTACTACGTCCTTTCAAGATAATTGTAGAACGCTCATTTAAGTAATTAATGTCTTTTATTTCGCCTTTAACCAAAACGACGCTTTCTATTAAGTTTGAATTTTCAAAATTAAAACTTTCATCATTAATCTGGTCTACAGCAAATTGTTTTACATCTGAAGATTCTGAAACAATTTTATCTGAGTTTTCTGTACAGCTAGTGATTCCTATAAGTAAGAACAAAAAAAGTATTGCCAATATTTTTGCTGGCTTATATCTTATTTTAAACTTTTTAAATATCAATTGCATTATTTACAAATTTAAGGACTCTTTTTGCTTAACCTATAATTACTGAAAATAATCCCCAAAGTAAAATTACTTTGGGGATTATAATTTAAAATCTAATCTATAATAGAAATAGTTCCTGTCATTGAACCATGAAATTCGCAGTTATAGAATAATGTATCAGGGGCATCTGTTGGAACTGTAAATGTAATAGTGCCATTAGCAATACCATTATTAGTAACTCCATTATCAAAAGCGTTTCCTGTACCTGTACTTTGAACTGATTTTATAATGAAAGGATGACCAGGTGTAGACACACTAAACGTATAGGTTTCACCTCTTTTAAAAGTAAAGTTTGGATTTTCGATATCACTAAACCCGTCACCACTAAAAGTGTAAGATGTTGCGCCATTATTACCAACATTAAAAGCTCTTGTTGCATTGGCATCTACAACTCTTATTCTTCCGCTCATGGAAGCATGAAACTCGCAGTTATAGTATAAAATATCTGGTGCGCTTTCTGGGACTGTGAATGTAATTGTACCATCGGTAGTACCATTATTGGTAACCCCATCATTAAAAGCATTATCTGTACCTGTGCTATTTACAGATTTAATAAGAAATGGATGTCCAGGTGTATTAACACTAAATTCGTAAGTTTTACCACGTTCTAATTCTAACTCTGGGTTTTGTACATCTGTAAAACCAAATGTGTAAGCCGTAGCTCCAACATTAGACACTTGGAATGTACGTTCAACTTCTGTTTGTCCTCCACCATTATCTTCTGGAGCAACCTCAGTATCAGTATTTACAATTGGCCAAACACCGGCAGTAGGGAAACCAACACCAAAGTTATCACCTCTATTATCGTCGCCGCCAAATTTATATAATGGCCAACCTCTGTAAGTGAGTTGTGGTTCTCCAAAAACGTCTATTGTACCAAAACCACTAGTACCAAATGCACTTGGTACGTTTACAACATCTGTATGAAAAATAGGCCAAGCGTTATTATTGGAAAAATCGGAATTGGTAAAATTATTTGTGCCGTTTGTGTCATTAGAAAAACGGTAAAGTGTGTTTCCTCTATCGTCTGTGAAGTAAAACGTTTCTTCAGCTCCAGGCTGAAAACTACTATTCAAATTGATTTCAGTTCCGTTAGAATCTCTACCGACTAATTGCGCACGTACTATCATAATAGAATAATCTGGTTTACCAACAAACCAAGTGCCGCCTGCACCATCACCATTGATTGCTCCAGCGACTAAATCGTTGGAAAATGTGTAAAGTGGCCAACCCTTGTAAGTGGTTTGGCTTTGGCCATCTGCGCGGGTAATTGTTCCAAAATCTGAAGCATCTAAACCAGAATCTAATGTTAGATTTTGTTCAAAAAATGCTGGCCATACGTCTGCACAACCACCATTACAGTTAGATTCTCCTTTTGCGTCTGGTGCAAAAAAGTAAAGTGTAAAACCTTCAGAATTTGTTAAAACATTTCCAAAAGTGGCATCTGTTCTAAGTCTTACTGAGTTTTGAACTTCTGGTTCTGGAGTATTGTCATAATCATCAGAACTGCAACTCAATGCAAATACGCTAACTAATAGGATAATAAATAAATTTTTCATTGTTATATTTTTTTGATTAAAATTATTTGATGCAAATGAACGAGCTGTTTACACGTTTTATCTTATAAATCTGTGTGAGAGGGAATATTTGGCTGTGAAAGGGAATAAAAATTCCTTCTTTTGTGATAAAAACAATCCCCGAAGAACCTACATCTTCAGGGACTATTCAAATCAACCAATAAAAAACTAAAACTCTGATATTTGTTTTTGGTCTATGAGATAAAAAGAATGCTTAACAGCGACATAAAGTTTTAAAAACTGAATTATCAACCCGTTCTCCCTTTTCTGGATATCCTAATCTAGATAGCACATTAAGTGCTGCAGAAAGTCTATCCGCTTTGAAAAAATTAAACGTAATAAGCGAATCTTTAGGATACAATCTTACGTTATTTACATCTTCGATAACTTGTAACTCTTTTTTTATACAATCAGAGCAATTTTTACAAAAGCTTTGTTGCACCTCTATTCTTGCTGTTGAAGTCATTTGTTTATTTTTTAAAATACTCTTGATAAATTGAAGCCAAAAAAGATGTCGCCATCACCCCAATCTCCTGTAGCTTGTCCTAAAAATGGATTGGTATTCATAGGCTGTGCATTAGTAAAGTGTAATTGAAAGACATGACCGCCAGTTTCTAAATCAAACCCAATAGAAAACGGATTAACAAACGGTGATGTTTCTGCTCTGTTGAGGTGAACACCATAATCGAAGTTTACTGACCAACGCTTAGTGAGTTTGTGTCTCCCTCCAAAACCGATGACATACTGAGAATTGTCTTGCTCGTTAACCTCTACATAATTATCATGAAAAAATGTTGGCATCAATTGTAAAGAAAAGTTTTGATTAAACTTTTTAGAAATTAATAATTGAGTGGTGTATCCTAGTCTGTTTTTGAACTCTAAACCAGGTAAAAAAGCTTCGTCTAATGAGGTATTGATAAGTATATTACTTGAACTAACAACAGTAAACGGGAAGCCTCCTTTCTTTTCCCTGAGTAATCTTATTTTTAAAGAAGACTCATAAATTTTACGGAAAGAACTTCTTGAAACACCAATGTTTATAGCGTCTGTTACACCATAAATTAAGTTGAGTCGTGTGACAGCTTGGTCCAATCCAAAAAAGTCTTCGAACCCTGTTTCTATTGAGCCAAATCTGTGCGAAACAACAAAGTAAAGTTCCTTTTTGGATATCATTTTTGTAGATTCAAAATTCACGATTTTAAGCCCTTTAAAAGCTGCTGTTTTATAATCTTCTTCTGTTTCAGAATCTATTTCTGAAAATAGGTCATCCTGTGCAAAAAGTAATGCTGGAAATAGAAAGGTTAGAATATATAAGTATTTCATTTTAGTTGATTTATTTAATTAGTGTAGATTGGTCAATTTTTACAAGTTCAAGGAGTTCGTCATAGCCTACGCATCTTCCTTTTATGACAATTTGCGTTCCTGTTTTTAGATTCGAATCTTTGTTATTTAAAAAGCTTACTTGTACACCGTTGCTTAATACAAGGTTGTTGTCTTCAATTTCGGTAACTTCGCCTTTCAACTCTATAACTTTGTCTAAGTATGTTGTTGTTGCTAGAGCTTCGTTGACTTTAAAATGGTCAAAAATCTCTTTAGCTGTCATGGTTGTTACAGCCTCTTCTGCGGCTATATCTCTATGCTCAGCATTAAATACATAGTTATATACGGTAAATACTGAAAGTAAAATAACTAGTAATACACCTGTGACTATAAGTTCTTTCTTTTTCATTTGGCATCGAGTTTAAAGTCTAGACTTACTATTATTTCATTAGCTATTTTTTTCCTTACGATACTAGGGATTTCGATATCAAAATCAGCTGGGGTCACCTTGAACGACCCCTGCATGATTATTGAGCCATTGGATTTTTTAACGCTTAGTGTTGTACGAATTGGTTTTTCTTTTCCACGTAATTCAATTTTTCCTTCAACAACAACGCTAGTGTTCTCATTCCCCAATTGAGAATACTCAAAATCCAATAGCTTCCCTCTAAATTTTGCCTTTGGATATGTTTCTGACTCTATGTAATTTTCATTAAAATGCTCTTCCATTAAAGAATTTTTGAATCTAAATCCTTTCATTAAAGCAAGAGCTGCTATTTCGTTAGTTTCGGTATTTACAATTGCTGTAACCGATGAATTTGAAGCCTTTACAGGCTCGAAAGTTTCTTCTGAAGCTTCAAAAGTAATTTTACCCTTTTTATCAATTAATTTTTGTGCGGAAACAGATGCTGTAATAAATAGCATAGCCATAAAACATATCTGTAAAAGTGCTGATTTTGATAATTTCATTTTTTAAAATATTTATTGATTAATTTATATCGATTGTGCTTAGCCTTTTTGCAGTATTCCTTACCAAGAGCAAAAGCTCTTGGCTTGGAACTATCAACTAAAAACTTACTTAAGCACAGTAAAAACTGTCTGTTATTAATTTTCTGGTTTACCATCATCAATCCACTGTTGGATTAAGTCTATGGTAGATTGTGGTAATCTTCCAGAAGGTGGCATTGCACCTGGCGCGCCGCTAGATAAATTCATTCTATTAAAAATCCCGTTAGCTCTTTGGCTTACTTGACTAAAGTTAACAAGTGCAAAAGGAGCTCCGTTTGTTGGTGGTTGTCCATGACAACTGATACAAGCAGCTCTCATAATTGGTTCAATGTCGTCTACATAATTAACATCAGAAGCTTGCTGACCACCTCCATTACCATCTCCGTCACCATCTCCATCTCCGTCATCAGGATTTTCTATAACATCTGAGTTGACAAAATCGTCTTCGCTATCGTTTGTACAAGCAATTATACAAAGTGCAAACAGCATTAAAAAAAGTAGTTTAGTTGTTTTCATTTTAATGTTTTTTGAGGTTAAATTTTAATTTTTAAAATAACTGCCCTAAGACTTTTATTTGATGAACTAATACGCCAAATGGGTATATAATTCCGACATAAACAGTATTGAAATTCTTTTAATATTCGTTCTGAGAATTACTTGTCAGATGTCGTTTAACATTTATACTGCAATACTACGCAGCTATTGTAAACACTGAAAAAAAACCTACTTGAAGCGGAAAAAAAAGGTCTGAAAGTGAAAAAAATCATCTGAATAAACCACATGATTTAATCAATTAGGCTATCATTGACGTAAAACAGAAATATAAATAATGAATTAAGCTAAAATTATTTTGAGAATTAATTTCAATGTCGCTTTTATTCTCTCATCTGCTTTTCAAATTTTATATCTTCGTTGATATTTTCTAAAACTCATGCGCAAGGACAAACTATACCTACTCACTTTTCTATCACTATCAATTGTTTTCATTATTATCTCTAGTGTAGCTATTAGATACTTTGTTAATGAAGCTGCCGATAAGGTATTAGACACGCAATTAGAGTTTAGCAAACGTGAAGCTAAACAAGTGGCTATGCTTATTGGTAACCAATTACAAAATGGTATTTCTAAAGAAAATGTTGCCGAAAGTGTACAGAAAAGTATAGAAAACTCCAACTTAGATGCTGGCTTTGTAAGTGTTTTTAACTGGTCTGGAGAGATTGTTTGCCATCCAGATATAAAGCAATTAGGGCAACAAATAAGTAATAAAGAATCTTTTGTTTCTTCTGTTTCTGATGAAGTAACCTCAGAAGATTTATATAAACTTCTTCAACAAAATGAAGCTGATACGGACCCTCTTAATTTTAAGGACAATACAGATTCTGAAGTCGTCTATTTGTATCCTGTTTCTAGCTCAGACTGGATTGTTGGTGCGCATGCCAACACCATAAAAGTATCTCAACAGATTAAAGCTATAAAGAGCAATTTTCAGATTATACTAGTAGTGATGGGATTTCTATTTATCTTATCTTCTGTATTAATTGTACGCTTAATTGGTAGTAAGTATGAAAAGAAACTAGAAATAAAGAATGAAAAACTTTCGGATGAAATTATTAATCTTTCAAAATTAAATAGTGCTTTAGATACCTATCAACAACAAGTTTCTGACAGACCGCAACTAGAAGATGACGAAAACAGCTCAAAAAAGAGAATTCTCACTTATGTAAGAAATGAGCTTTTACCAGTCGCCACAGAAGATATTGCTTATGTTTACACGGATACAGGAATAACATATGTTATGTGCTCTGATGGTAAACGTACGACGTCTAACTTAAGCTTGGATGAATTACACACCAACTTAGATAGTACTTATTTCTTTAGAGCTAATCGTCAGTTTATCATTGCAATCTCTTCTATCGATAAGATTGTAAAGTATGGTAATAATCAGCTTAAGATATTAATTAATCCAAATTCTGAAGTTGATATTATTATAAGCAAAAACAAAGCTGCTGAGTTTAAGAAGTGGTTGAATTTATAAATCCAAATTTTTATCTTAAAATAAGTCTTCCTTTATTTAAGCTAATTGACTTAGCGCATTCAAGAACTAGTTTAACAGAAAAATAACAAAGCTCAAACTTTTGATAATCAATTAATTATTATTTTTATAATATGAGAAAAATTATAAAAAATAAAGTTTACGCTATGAAAAAATTATCACGCTATTTATTGCTTTTTGCTGCACTTATATTAGTAAGTTGTGCTACCAAAAACGTTAAAACAGAAAAATACACAGATAAAGATTTATCGAGTTTTAAAACTTTTGC
The DNA here is from genome assembly GCF_900129745.1 of Winogradskyella jejuensis. GTDB lineage: Bacteria > Bacteroidota > Bacteroidia > Flavobacteriales > Flavobacteriaceae > Winogradskyella > Winogradskyella jejuensis. The sequence goes on from NZ_FQWS01000001.1 coordinate 936,527, forward strand.
TTATTTGCCAAATACGACTTTTAGTTCAGAAGAATTTAATACAAATTCAGACCAATCAATTGAAGAATCTTTAGTAGCTACCATGAACACTAAAATGATAGAAAACGGCTTTATAGTAGATAAAGACAATCCCGATTTACTTGTACTACTAACAACATCTAACGATATAAAAGGTAATTTTGTTAATAGAAACAAAAATAAATATAAGCAAGCAGAAGCAGCAGAAGTATCTACAAGCCCTAACTACGCAACAGTTAGCGCTTCTCAATACAAGAGATACTTTGATAAAGGAAGTGATGAGCTGAGCAACAGGCCTTATAAAGAAGGCTCTTTAATTGTTGAAGTTTTTGATAGAAAATCGAAAGAACTAGTCTGGTTGGGAATTGCAGACGACTTTAAAGCACATATATCTGACCAAACATTAAGAACTAGAATGATAAATGAAATTTTTAAAGAATTTCCAGTAAAGTAAATAAACATATTAAACTCATAAACTATTTTCCAACAAAAAAACCGATGCTTACGTATCGGTTTTTTTGCTCCTCTTCTTGGGCTTACTTCGGCTAAGCTCAACATAAACTTCTCGCCCAATTTATTCCACAAAAAAAGTCCAACATTTCTGTTGAACTTTTATTGCTCCTCTTCTTGGGCTCGAACCAAGGACCCTCTGATTAACAGTCAGATGCTCTAACCAACTGAGCTAAAGAGGAAGATGTTTTTCGCTTTAGCGAGCGCAAATATAAATTAAATTTTCATTTACAACAAAATGAAACATTACTTTTTTACTCTATTTTTTTAATTAGTAATTGCTTTAAAGATATCGTTTCCGTTGGCAAATAGAACTAAGGCTATTAAAATAAAGAAACCTATAACCTGTGCGCGTTCTAAAAACTTCTCGCTTGGTGCTCGTCCAGAAATCATTTCGTATAGTAAAAACATGACATGACCACCATCTAAGGCTGGTATTGGTAATAGATTTAATATGGCTAGCATAATAGATAAAAATGCAGTAAGCTTCCAAAAAGAATACCAACTCCATACGTCTGGGAATACATCGTATATAGCTTTAAATCCTCCAAGACCTTTATAAGCACCAGTACTTGGGCTAAATATAGCTTTGAGTTGACTAAAGTAATTTGTAATGGTCTTTGTGAATTTTTTTCCTCCGGCACTAAAACTTTCTCCAAAAGTATATTCTCTCCTGAATACTTCATAATACCCTAACTTTTCAAAATCTGGATGTATTCTATATGGGTTAAACCCAAACTTACCATCCTTATCTAAAGTTAGTTGTGTGTTAATTACATTTCCATCTCTAAGCAATTCTACCTCAACCTTTGTATTTTTTATTCCGTTGAGATTTTCGTCTAGTTCATCGTAATAAACAAGTTCTTTACCGTTTATGGACTTAATAATATCTCCTTTTTTAATATCATTGGATTTGTTTGCAGAACTATCAGCAATATTTGCAACCATAAAAGGCACACGATACTCAAATAAATCTTTGCTGCCGCTTGATGATAATTGACCTAAGAAATCTTCTGGTAAATCAAAAGTCTTGGTCTGCCCATCTCTTTCTATAGTTATGGATTGCGCTTCAATAAGATATTGTCCTATATCAGAATCGTTGATGATAGGGTTATCATTAATTTTTAAAACTTTATCGCCCGTTTTAAACCCCGCCTCTTTTAATACAGGATGCTCAATCCAATAACCATCTTTTAAACTTGCGACTTTTACATCAGCATCACCATAACCAAAAGAAATAAACACATAAATAACATAAGCCAAAATAAAGTTCACCGTAACACCACCAAGCATTATGATTAAACGTTGCCAAGCTGGTTTAGAGCGAAACTCCCAAGGTTTTGGCGGCAGTGCCATCTGCTCCTTGTCCATACTCTCGTCAATCATCCCAGCAATCTTTACATAACCACCAAGAGGCAACCAACCAATACCGTAAACCGTTTCTCCTATTTTCTTCTTGAATAAAGAGAACTTTACATCAAAAAAGAGGTAGAATTTCTCCACCTTGGTTTTAAATAATTTGGCTGGTATAAAGTGCCCTAGCTCGTGTAATACGATAAGCAAGGATAAACTGAGTAAAAATTGAGATATTTTAATTACAAACTCCATGTATTCTTTTTCAAAAATTCGATTGACAAAAGTAATGCTTTAAATAGATTTAGAAAATTATTGACTTTCTATTCAACAGTTTTTTAACAGCTTCTATACTAATGGTGCTTTTAAAAGTTAAATGCTGATAAAAATCATGGATAAAATTTTGTCGAGATGTATCTTTGCAAAACTTAAAATAGGTCAACAATATGTCTCTAGCCACATTCTTTAAGGATTACAAAAAGTTTGGAGTTTTCTTCTCGGTTTTATGTATCGTAATTATTGGGATTATCTACAACATCCTTAACCAAAAAAAACCTTTACCCGTTTGGAATCCCGAAAGTGTTAACTTAGAAATGGTAGACGAAAGTATTCGTCACGTTTCTAAATATCACACTATAGCGGACTTTAGTTTAACCAATCAAAACGGTAAAACTATTACCCAAGAAGATTACAAGGATAAAATCTACGTGGCTGATTTCTTTTTCACAACCTGCCAAACCATTTGTCCTATTATGACGGACCATATGTACCAAATACAAAAAGAAATAGTTAGTGATGACGAGGTTATGCTTCTTTCACATTCCGTAACACCAGTAAAAGACAGCGTTCCTGTTCTTAAAGCTTATGCCAAAAAGAAAGGTGTTATAGACCGTAAATGGAATCTGGTTACTGGCGATAAAAAACAAATTTATGAACTCGCTAGGAAAAGCTATTTAGCTGTAAAAACTGAAGGTAACGGTGATGTTTACGATATGATACACACAGAGAATTTCTTACTTATCGATAAAAAACGTCAAATTCGCGGCTTCTATGATGGTACCAATCCTGAAGACATCAATAGGCTTCTTGATGATATTAAAACCCTTAAATCTTTCGGTGGTTCTTAAAAATGTGTGAAGCTGACATCTTACACTAAATATTTTCACTTATTTTTGCTTCTTTAAAATTAATCTAAATAAGAAAAAGCTTGACTTTAGCTGAATTAAAACGTGGACAACAGGGTATTATTAAGGACGTTTCTTCCAAAAGCATTCCTTTAAAACTACTAGAAATGGGATGTTTACCTGGTAACGCAGTAGAGTTAGTACAAGTTGCACCTTTTTCAGACCCTATGTATCTTAATATTAATGGTACACATTTGGCGATTAGAAAAGAAACTGCTACACACATCCTAATTGAAACTGCAACTAATGAGTAAACAAATAAATGTAGCTTTAATAGGAAACCCAAATACTGGGAAAACATCCGTCTTCAATGCACTCACAGGACTCAACCAAAAAGTGGGTAACTATCCTGGAATCACTGTTGAAAAGAAAGAAGGCGTTTGCAAACTTCCAAGAGGTCTTAAAGCACACATCATAGATTTACCTGGGACGTATAGTCTTAATGCATCTTCTCTAGACGAAAGTGTCGTTATTGAGTTATTACTAAACAAAAATGACAAAGACTATCCGGACGTTGCCGTAGTGATTACCGATGTTGAGAATCTAAAACGAAACCTTTTAGTTTACACTCAGATTAAGGATTTAGAGATTCCAACAATATTGGTTATCAATATGTCTGACCGAATGGCTTATAAAGGCATTTCTTTAGATGTCCTACATCTTGAAAAGCAATTAAAAACTAAAATTGCCCTCGTAAGTACTCGAAAAAATAAAGGTATTGATGATTTAAAAGACCTAATTTCAAATTACAAAACACTATCAGCTGAGCCTTGCCTAGCAACCCAAGATATTGATACGGCATATTTTGAAGGTCTTAAAAAAGCATTCCCTAATCAATCTTTGTATAAACTGTGGTTGGTGATAACGCAAGATGTCAACTTTGGAAAGGTAGATAGAAAAACAATCGCAGATACCTCAGCATTTAAAACCAAATCAGAAACCGACCTTAAAAGGCTTCAGCAAAAAGAAACCATCAAACGTTACCAGTTTATAAATAACGTGCTGAAAAAAGGGCAAACTATAGACCTTAACTCTGCTAAAGATTTACGAATTAAATTAGATAGAATTCTCACCCATAAAGTCTGGGGTTATCTCATTTTCTTTCTTATTCTACTAACTATATTTCAAGCTATATACGATTGGGCTGAAGTACCAATGGATTTTATAGATAGTGCTTTTGCAAGCCTAAGTGAATGGACAAAAAACACACTTCCTGCTGGCGCATTTACAAATCTTTTAGCAGAAGGTGTGATTTCTGGGTTGGGTGGAATCGTTATTTTTATTCCTCAGATTGCTTTTCTGTTTTTATTCATTTCCGTTTTAGAAGAAAGTGGCTATATGAGCCGCGTTGTGTTTTTAATGGATCGCATTATGCGTCGTTTTGGACTTAGCGGAAAGAGTGTTGTGCCTCTAATATCTGGTACAGCATGTGCTATCCCAGCTATAATGGCCACACGTAATATCGAAAATTGGAAAGAACGCTTAATTACCATTTTAGTTACACCATTTACAACATGTTCAGCACGTCTACCGGTATATTTGATTATTATTTCCTTAGTAATTCCTCAAGGAAGATTCTTAGGTTTAAGCTATCAAGCCTTGACCTTAATGCTATTGTATTTAATAGGTTTTGGAGCAGCTGTTGGCTCAGCATACTTACTGAATAAATTCATGAAGATTAAGTCAAAATCGTTCTTCGTGGTAGAAATGCCAAACTACAAGCTACCCCTATTTAAAAACGTGGCTTTAACTGTTTTAGAGAAAACAAAGTCTTTTGTTTTTGGTGCAGGTAAAATTATCCTTGCTATTTCAATTGTTTTGTGGTTTTTAGCCTCGTATGGTCCTGGTAAAGAATTTAATAATGCTAAAGAAATTGTAACGGAACAATACGCTTCTCAAAATCTTTCTCAAGAGGAATTAGACCAAAAAGTAGCATCTCACAAATTAGAACATTCCTTTATTGGTATAACAGGTAGAGCCATCGAACCAGCCATTCGTCCATTAGGTTACGATTGGAAAATTGGTATTGCTATCGTAAGTTCTTTTGCTGCGCGTGAAGTGTTCGTAGGAACTTTAGCTACAATATACAGCGTTGGAAGCGATGAAGAAGTCACTATAAAAAACCGAATGGCGGCAGAAGTTAACCCAATTTTAGGTGGGCCTTTGTTTAATTTAGCTTCGGGTATTTCACTCCTATTGTTTTATGCCTTCGCCATGCAATGTATGAGTACGCTCGCCATTGTAAAACGAGAAACAAATACTTGGAAATGGCCAATGTTTCAATTAGTAACCATGACTGTTTTTGCATATATTGTAGCATTAATAGCGTATCAGGTTTTAAAGTAAGGAAATAGAAAAATCTACAACTAAAATAATATGAACGACATTCTGCAAAACATATTAGTTTTTATCACCTTAGGATTAGCATTGACGTTCTTAATACGGAAATTTATATTGAAACCAAAGAAGAAAGCAGTCAAAGCTTGTGGAAATAATGACTGTGGGTGTCATTAAATTATTGTACTAACTCTTCAAGCAAAAGTTTTAACTTATAATCTTCTTTTGGAACTTGATTATCTGCACTTGGATACGGAAAAAGTTCTACACCTGTTACTTTAATCTTTTCAGAATCAAATAAATTTCCTTTTTTATTTGGCATAAAAACAGTCGGCGTAAAGACTATATTTTTTGTTGAAAGTTTTTTATTTTCTTTATAAACTTCGACAACAACCTTTGCTTCTCCTGCCACAACACACATTACTGCTTTTGGGCAACGCGAATCAGACAACACATCAATAAACCGGATTTTGTAATCATCAAATTCAAAACTATTTCCGATGGAGAGGCTGTATACTTCTGTTAAAATCTGTGGTTCAGTTTTAGCTTCTTGTCCAAATAAGAGGAAAAAACAAAAACTGAATCCTAGTGTAAAAATTTGCTTCATACGTTAAAGACTGTTATTAAATAAAAGTGTGACAAAATATGGAAAATCATTTCTAATTAATTTTTTAGTTATATTTGAAAAATATTTAAGTATACTTAAATTTAAATTAAAGCTATAAAAAATGTCTGTTGCTATAGAGAATTTTGTAAAAGCCATTTACAACAACGAGAATCAAGATATTACTAATACAAAACCTGGGAATATCGCTTCTAAATTAGGTATATCTAACGCTGCTGCAACTGACATGGCAAAAAAGCTAGACGCTAAAGGATTACTCAATTACGAAAAATATAAGGCACTTAGACTAACAGAAGTTGGCGAAAAAATGGCACTCAATGTCATTCGTAAACATCGTCTTTGGGAAGCCTTTTTGCATAAAACTTTTGATATGTCTTTGCATGAAATTCATCGCGAAGCAGAGCTTTTAGAACATGAAACATCGGACTTTTTAGCCGAAAAAATTAGTGAATACTTAGGTCATCCAAAATTTGACCCACATGGTGATCCAATTCCAAATGCTAAAGGAGAAATCACCAATAACGACGCTTCAATTCCGCTTTCTCTAGCAAAAGAAAATACAGAATATAAAGTTTCTAGATTAATAAGTACAGACAAAGAATTCTTTGAATTTTGCGCACTTAACGGAATTAAATACGGTAATACGCTTACTGTAAAGAAGCAGTTTCAAAGCTCTAAAATGACACAAATCAAAATTTATACAAACACCATTGTCCTAAATAAGGATTTTACTCAAATCATATACGTAAATGAAACTAACTAAACACATTGTACAAGGACTTATAGTCCTATTCACCATTCAATCTTTTTCCCAAGAACAAGAAGACAGACTCAGTAATCCTTTAGTTACTGACAGACCAGATGCGACTGAAGCGTCTTCTACTGTTGGCAAAGGCGTACTACAATTTGAAACTGGTGGACTTTACGAATCTTTTGAAGCAAACAATATTAAAAATGAAACATACACTTACAACACGATGCTTATCCGTTACGGACTTTTAGATAATCTTGAGCTTCGAGTTGGCTGGGATTTTGTTGAAGGTATTACCTCCGTAAATGGCAATAAATTAGATAATGTTACAAGTGGGCTTTCTCCATTATTATTAGGTCTTAAATTAGATATCGCTGAAGAAAATGGCGCTATGCCCGAAATTGCTCTGATCGGACATGTATTTCCTGTTTTTAGTGCTGGCGCAGACTACAGACCCGAAACCACAGGCGTTGATTTTAGATTATCCTTATCACATACGTTAAACGAAAAATCGAGTCTTGGCTATAACATCGGTGCTCAATGGGGTGACGATTCGCCAGAAGCTTCCGCCATCTACACTTTAGCTTACGGCTATAGTTTATCAGATAAATGGGGAATGTATGCCGAAGTTTACGGCGACTTCCCCGAAGATAGCAAGGCAAACCATTATTGGGATGCTGGTTTTACCTATTTAGCAAACAATGATTTACAGTTTGATGTGTATGTTGGCACAAGTATTACAGAGGGTCAGGATATATTATTAGGATTAGGATTAAGTTACCGCATAAAACCAAAGCAATAAACAATGAAAAAATTAATATATATTTTAGCTATAGCTCTCGTTTTTGGATGCAAAAACGATACCCAAACCAATGGGAAATTAAAAGTTGTGACAACAACTACAATGATTACCGATTTGGTAAAAAATATTGGTGGCGATTTTATAGAAGTTGAAGGATTAATGGGAAGCGGTGTTGACCCGCATTTATATAAAGCCAGTGAAGGTGATGTTACTAAATTAGTTAATGCAAATATCATTTTTTACAACGGTTTACATCTCGAAGGAAAGCTTGTTGAAGTGTTCGAAAAGATGGAGCGCAGCAATAAAACTCAAGTTGCCTTAGGCGAAAATCTAGACAAATCTCAATTAATTGGTTCCGATTATTTTGCCTCTAATTACGATCCACATGTTTGGTTTAATATTGAATTTTTTAAGCAATTTGCAAAACAAGTCACTAAAACATTGTCTGAAAAAGACCCGAAAAACGCAGTGAATTATATTGAAAACGAAAAGAACTATTTAGCCAAATTATCGGCTTTAGAGTCTGAAGTTTCATCGGTAATTAATGCACTTCCAAAAGAAAAACGCATCTTGGTAACAGCACATGATGCCTTCAATTATTTTGGGAAAAATTATGATTTTGAAGTGGTTGGCTTACAGGGTTTATCCACAGCAACAGAAGCTGGTGTAAAAGATGTAAGAAAGTTAGCAGAATTCATAATAGAAAATAAAATCAAAGCTATTTTTATTGAAAGTTCTGTGCCAAAACGAACGATTGAAGCTTTAGTGGCAGCTGTAAAAGCAAAAGACCACGACGTTGAAATTGGAGGTACACTTTACAGCGATGCTTTAGGAAATGCTGGAACTTTAGAAGGCACTTACATTGGCATGTTTAAATACAACGTGAATACAATTGTTAATGCATTGAAGTAGCAGGAAGCAGGAAGCAGGAAGCAGGAAGCAGGAAGCAGGAAGCAGGAAGCAGGAAGCTAAATTGTGAAAAACATTGAATAAAACAACAAATAAGTAAAAATTAATGTACTAAATTTCGACATAGTCGAAAAACATCAAAATGCAGAAATAAAGAGCGAAAGAACGAAGGTGCGAGGCAAAGCCTCAGGCACGCAGTTCTGAAAGCGAATGGTGCTTTAGCAATTTCCTCATTTTGATTGTGATTTTTTGGTTCGTTTTGTATCAAGACAAAATGAACAAATTAAAATAAATATGAAGAAGATAGCCGTAAAAATAGATGACCTTACTGTAGCTTATAACTACAAACCTGTATTATGGGATATCGATTTAGAAATCCCTGAAGGCGTACTTATGGCTATAGTTGGTCCTAATGGCGCAGGAAAATCTACACTTATTAAATCTATTTTAGGTATACTAAAACCCATTGCAGGTAGTGTTAGTATCTACGATAAACCATACGAAAAACAACGTCAACTTGTAGCCTATGTACCTCAAAAAGGAAGTGTAGATTGGGATTTCCCAACAACAGCATTGGATGTTGTGATGATGGGAACATACGGAAGTTTAGGCTGGATAAAACGACCAGGACAAAAACAGAAAAAAGCGGCACTTGAAGCTTTAGAAAAAGTAGGTATGTTACCTTTTAAAGGCCGACAAATCAGTCAGCTTTCAGGTGGACAACAACAACGTATATTTTTAGCACGTGCTTTAGTTCAAAATGCATCGATTTATTTTATGGATGAGCCGTTTCAAGGTGTTGATGCCACAACGGAAATAGCCATAATAAACATTCTAAAAGAATTACGAAAAGCAGGAAAAACAGTAATTGTCGTTCATCACGATTTACAAACCGTACCCGAATATTTCGATTGGGTAACGTTTTTAAACGTAAAGAAAATCGCCACTGGACCAGTTAAGGATATTTTTAATGATGATAATTTAACCAAAACCTACGGTATTAATTATAAAGTGAGTATCCAAGAATAATGGATTTACTAGAATACATAGAACTCGTTTTCACCGACTACACTTTGAGAACCATTACTCTGGGAACAGCCATTCTTGGTGCCGTAACCGGAATGCTTGGTAGTTTTGCTGTACTGCGAAAACAAAGTCTTCTCGGCGATGCCATTTCTCACGCTGCACTACCTGGAATTGCTATTGCCTTTTTAATTACAGGTGCGAAAGACACAAATACGTTATTGTTGGGGGCCTTAGTAAGTGGTTTAATTGGCACATTCTGGATACGTGGTATAATCAAAAAAACACACTTAAAATCTGATACTGCTTTAGGCTTAATTCTCTCATTGTTTTTTGGGTTTGGAATGTTGTTACTCACATTCATTCAAAAGCAACCCAATGCCAATCAAGCAGGATTAGACAAATATTTATTTGGGCAAGCGGCCACTTTGGTAGAAAGTGATGTTTGGCTCATGACCATGGTTACTGGACTTTGCGTTATTGTTTTATTATTATTCTGGAAAGAATTCAAAATCCTATTATTTGATGCAGATTACACAAAAACACTTGGTTTTAATACCAAAACCATCGATATATTAATTACCAGTTTTATTGTTTTAGCTATTGTTTTAGGATTACAAACTGTTGGTGTTGTGTTGATGAGTGCCATGCTTTTAGCACCTGCTGCTGCAGCTCGACAATGGACCAATAGCTTGGCAAAAATGGTGTTTCTGGCTGCCATTTTTGGTGCGTTTTCTGGTGTATTTGGAACGGCAGTTAGTGCGAGTCAGAATAATCTATCAACCGGACCTGTTATTGTTTTGGTTGCCGCCGTATTTGTTATTATATCTTTTGTCTTTTCACCAAGTCGTGGGCTACTATTTAAACAAATTCGCTTCATAAAAAATAGACGTGATTTAGAATTGAATAAAACCTTAGCTTTTATGCATCAAATTGCGGAAACCCATGAAGATATTTCGCATCCGCATACCATTAAAATCCTCAATAATTTTCAAGGTTACACTAAAGGAACACTCCAAAAATTGGTTGACAAAGGCTTTGTGACTTTGGAAGGCAATATGTGGAGCATGACAAAAAAAGGCTATTCAACCGCAGCAAATTTATATAACCAGCAAACAAACGACGATGAATAGCGCTCAAATAGAAATACAACTTATTGCCAGTTTAGTTGCCATAGCTTGTGCTATTCCAGGAACGTTTTTGGTTCTCCGAAAAATGGCCATGATTAGTGATGCTATAAGTCATTCCATCTTGCCAGGAATAGTAATAGGTTTTTTTATAACGCACGATTTAAATTCGCCTTTACTGATTGTTTTGGCTGCGCTCTCAGGAATATTAACTGTAGTTTTAGTAGAATATATTCAGAAAACAGGCTTGGTAAAAGAAGATACGGCGATTGGTCTCGTTTTTCCTGCGTTGTTTAGTGTCGGCGTTATTATGATTGCCAAAAACGCCAACGATGTCCATCTTGATGTTGATGCCGTTTTGCTGGGCGAATTGGCATTTGCTCCATTCGATAGACTGATTATCAATGGCATGGACGTTGGACCAAAATCTTTATGGATTATCGGTGTAATCTTACTCATTACTTTAATACTTTTATTTGCGTTTTTTAAGGAATTAAAAGTCAGCACGTTTGATAAAGGCTTAGCAACATCTTTAGGTTTTTCTCCAGCGATTATTCATTATGGATTAATGTCAGTTTCATCGGTAACAACGGTTGGCGCGTTTGATGCTGTAGGTGCTATTTTAGTTGTAGCCTTGATGATTGCGCCTGCCGCAGCTGCCTATTTATTGACAACAGATTTAAAGAAAATGCTTATGCTATCAGTTTGTTTTGGTGTATTTAGTGCCATTTTGGGTTATTGGGTTGCGCATTGGTTAGATACTTCCATCGCTGGTTCTATAACCACAACTTTAGGCTTACTGTTTTTAATGGTGTATTTGTTTGCACCAAGCAAAGGTATAATTGCCGTAATGTATCGCGAAAAACAACAGCGTGCAGAAGTGTCTCTCATCACATTTTTACTTCACCTTCAAAATCATAATGAAGTTGAAGAACGCCATGTGAATCACCTTCGAGAACACATCAATTGGCAGAAAGTAAGAGCAACAAAAGTTTTAGAATTAGCCAAAAAAAATAACATGATTCATATTGAAAATGATGTCGTGTCCCTAACAGAAAAAGGTGAAACCTTTACATCTAAAGCTATCGACTATATTATCACTAATAAAGATGCACAAATTGAAGACATGAAGGATGACTTCTTTTTGTTTAGAGGATAACGGGTTTACTTAAACCCGCGCTCTTTCTGGATATGTTCGTAAGCTTCTTGCACTTGCCTAAACTTTTCTTCGGCGCCTTCGCGATGCTCATCACCCAAATGACTTAAACGGTCTGGATGATACTTTTTCGCCATCTTACGGTAGGCACGCTTTACCTCATCGTCAGAAACTGTTTTTTCAATTTCTAAAATCTTATAAGCATTATTAGTGCTATTGTAAAACATGGCTTTTATACTTTCATAATCACGACTACTAATTCCCAAATAACCTGCTATGGTATAAATCTGTTTAATTTCGTCTTGAGTCACTAATCCATCTGCTTTTGCAATACCGAATAAAAAATGAAGCAATTGTAAACGTGAAGCGTGGTCCATCATCTGCTTTATTTGCATACAGACTTGACGTGTAGAAATATTTTGCTTGGTTATACCTTTAAACAATCGAAACGCCATATTTGCACGGTCTTTACCATACATATTGGTAAACTGCTGACGCACAAAATCGAGCTCACGCTGATCTTGTTTTCCATCGGCTTTAATAACTACTGAAGCTAAAATTAAAAGGCTTACCTCAAAATCTCCAGAACGGGTTTGTGCGCGTTGCTCTCGTTGTCTCCTTTGATATGTTGGTTGCTTATAAGGGTCGCGTCTACGCTTTTTCCCTGCTTGACGCTCGCCTAATAGCGGACTAGAATCTGCGGCATTATCGACTATACTTCCTAAAGCCAACCCAATTATAGCACCAATTGGTCCTCCGAAAGACCATCCTATTGCGGCACCTATCCATTTTGAAAAACTCATTCTATCATAGATTTTATGAATGCATAAATATACTATTTGTTAGTGTATAGTCACCTTGTTTTGTTACACATTTGGTATCTTTGCAACTCAACTTGATAATTAAAAATTAAAAAATATGTATCCACCAGAATTAGTAAAACCAATGCGTGAGGATTTAACCAATGTTGGTTTTGAAGAATTACATACAACAGAAGCTGTTGATAGTGCTATTGCAAAAGAAGGAACAACACTTGTGGTTGTAAATTCGGTTTGTGGTTGTGCCGCAGCAAATGCTAGACCTGGCGCTCGCATGAGTTTACAGAATGCTAAACGTCCAGACAACTTAGTAACTGTATTTGCAGGTGTAGATAGAGAAGCTACAAACAAAGCTAGAGAATATATGGTTCCTTTTCCTCCGAGCTCGCCAAGTATGGCATTATTTAAAGATGGAGAATTAGTACATATGTTAGAGCGTCACCACATCGAAGGTCGTCCTGCAGAATTGATTGCGGAAAATTTAATGGACGCATACAATGAGTATTGCTAAACATTAAAAACATAAATTTAAACCCTGACTTTTATCGTCAGGGTTTTTTATTTTTACTGCATGATGAAACTCTTAGCCTATCCACTTACTGTTTTATACTTTCTATGTTTTGGTTTAACCCTTGTTGTATTTCATCCTATACAATGGTTTTGCTTTAATGTCTTTGGTTATAAAGCGCATAAGGTGAGTGTAGATTGGTTACAGTTTTTTTTAATGCGCTGTCTTAATATTTTGGGTACACGCTTTAGTTTTAATAACCCTCATAAAATTGAGGTAGGACGTCCTGTAATTATTGTGGCTAACCATCAAAGCATGTACGATATTCCACCTCTAATATGGTATTTGCGCAAACATCATGTAAAATTTGTGAGTAAAAAAGAATTAGGAAAAGGCATACCAAGTGTTTCTTATAATTTAAAACATGGCGGCTCTGTTTTAATAGACCGAAAAGAGCCTCTAAAATCAATTACTGCTATTAAGGATTTTGCAAAACGTATTACAAAGAATAATTGGGCTGCTGTGATTTTTCCTGAAGGTACACGAAGTCGAACAGGAAAACCAAAACCATTTAAAGCCAAAGGCCTTTTAACCATGTTTGCTAATGCACCAAATGCTGTAGTTTTACCAATTACTATAAATAACTCATGGAAAACGTTACGCTACGGAAAGTTCCCTATGGGATTAGGAGCACATATAAAATTTACAGTGCATCAACCTTTAGAATTGAATACATTTGATGATAAAGAAGCACTTATAGAACAACTTGAAGAAACCATTACAAAAGCTGTTATAGAAAAATGAGCCAACTCATAGAAAATACCATAAGCTTTGTAAAAACTGAGCTTAAAGATGCTGAAGGCGGACATGATTGGTTTCATATTGAGCGTGTTTACAAAAACACTTTACTAATTGCTAAAACTGAAAATGTAGATATAGAAATTGTTTCTCTTGCAGCTCTACTTCATGATATAGCTGACCCAAAGTTTTATGATGGTGATGAAACTGTAGGTCCAAGAAAGACTCGAGAATTCTTATTTAAAGAAAATGTAGACAGCAAGATTATAGAACACGTCGTTGCTATTATCGAAAATATGTCTTTTAAAAACTCACTAGACACTGGAGTGAAATTTACCTCAAAAGAGCTTGAAGTTGTGCAAGATGCAGACCGTTTGGATGCTATTGGTGCCATTGGTATTGCACGTTGTTTTAATTATGGTGGCTTTAAAAATAGGGCGTTGTATAATCCGGAAATTAAGCCTAACCTCAAGATGTCTAAAGAAGAATATAAATCTTCCAAAGCTCCCACAATCAATCATTTTTACGAAAAGCTATTGCTTTTAAAAGATAAAATGAATACTAAAACTGGAAAGCAGATTGCAGAAAAACGCCATCAGTTTATGGAGTTATACCTCACACAGTTTTATTCGGAGTGGGAAGGAAAACTATGAGATTTTTTACTACTTAATATTAATTAAACTCGCACTATCATTATTTCTTATAACTAAAACGTGACGCGCTCCATTAACTGAAATTGCTTTAAGGTGCTGAACATTCCCGCGTATTTTTAATCCACTTTCTGATGGCATTACCGCTTCAAAATTAGAATTGCCCCTATTTAATAATGTTGCGCCAATGGAAGCATCGTATCTGCCATACTCGGCATCTGTACCATAGAAATTTCCGCCTGTGATAATATCTTTATTTCCATCTTTATCAAGGTCAATAATTACAGCATCATTAAGTACTGAGATTTGTGTTTCGGACGGGAGAGGTTGCGATTTAAATCGTTTTCCGCCTTCATTAATAAACAGATAATGCTTAAAGTCATTAGCTTTTAAAATCTTTACATTCTGAAGCTCCTGCGGTGTAAAAATATCTGTCATCGTTGCATTAGAATATGGCGCATAACGCGTAAAACGTTTTTTTAGAAACGCCATTTGGTCTAAAACACGATCACGATTATGAAGTGGGTAACTTACACCTTCATTATACGTTGTAATTATTGGATCTAAACTTCCGTTACGATCAAAATCTTTATAATATAGCTCCACAGGCTCACTATCCGAGGCTTTAAATATTGAGTTTAAGCCTAAGTTTCCAGCAATAATATCCTTAAAACTATCGCCATTAATATCTGCAATTGTTACGGAGTTCCACCAGCCTATTTTATTATCTAAGCCATAATCTGTGGTTCTATTTCTATAAGTCCCATTTTCAAATTTAAATACTGAAACTGGCATCCATTCACCAGCAACAATTAATTCTTTTATACCATCATTATCTAGGTCTGCAAATTCTGCATCAGTGACCATACCAATATTAGAAATATCCTTTCCCCATTGAATTGTAGTTTCTTTAAACGAGCCATTTTCATTTTTAAGAATATAGCTTTTTGGTGTTTCTGGATAGCGTCCAGGTTTTACTCTAGAACCTACAAAAATATCTTGCTGACCATCGCCATCAACATCATGAACTTTTACTACCGAGCCACTTTCTAAAATAGTTGGCATGACATTGCGGATACGACTAAAGTTTCCTTTTCCGTCACCAAAATACATACGGTCTAAATAGTTCTGTGTATTTGCTTTAGTTTCGTTTCCTCCGCTCACAACATATAGGTCTAAATTTCCATCGCCATTAGCATCGAAAAAGACAGCATCAGTATCTTCGTGGGTTTTATCGACTTCAAAATCTAATATCTCCTTTTTGCTGAAATTACCTGAATTAGTTTGTAAAAATAATTTTCCTGAGAAATCTTTTGCTCCACCGAGATAAACATCTTCGAAACCATCGCCATTAACATCTGCTATAGCAACTGCTGGTCCTTCTTCACTTAGCTTGTGGTGTAACAGAGGTTCTCTTTTAAAGTCTATAAACTCATTTTCTATATGTGAAAATCCTTTGCCTAACACGGCTGAATTATCCTCAAAAAACTTGGCATTTATAGACGCTTCCTTGAATACAGAAGTAGGGTTTCGTTTTACGGTAATAGACTTATTTAACTCTGGCTTTTCGATAATTTGCATGCCCTTATCTGGCCATATAATTTCTAATTTCTCTGCAACTACTCCCTCTGGAATTCCATAATGTAGTTTATGCTGTGAAGAGGACAAAAAGCCTCTTGTAGGGTTATAGGATTCTGTAATTGTTTCACCGTTAGATAAGGTTAGCTTTCCTATTGTCCCTGTAAATACTTTTCCTTTTTCATATTCAAAATCAACAGATAAAAAATTGTTTTCTAATTGTTGTTTTCCATTATTCTTCATGATGAATGGAACATCATTAATATTATTAACGACGACGTCTAAATAACCATCATTATCTAAGTCTGAATACGCTGCTCCGTTAGAAAACGTAGGTTTCCCACTATTCCAAACTTCGGAAATATCTTCAAAGTTATTAGAGCCTTTATTCTTAAAAAGAAAGGCCGAAACTGGAATGCTTGGAATTTCTTCAACCCAATCTTTTAAGGTGATTTGCTTAGTATTGAGCTTCTTCTGAAGCTCGTCCATTTTATATCTTGAGTAATCATTGTTGGTAATATCACGCATGTAGCCATTAGTGACGTGAACATCCTTTAGACCATCATTATCAAAATCTGCTAAAAGCACACTCCAACTCCATTCGGTTTGAGCAATATTGTTTAAAAATGAAATATCTGAAAACGTGTCATTTCCATTACTTATATTAAGAATATTTGAGGCGTATTGCGTCCCATAATCGTATTTAACCATTTTTTCAAACTTGTCGTAATTCTGCATCATCATCATCATTTTTCGGCGGTCATTTTTGTTTGGCGCCATATCTAGAGTGAGCAAATCCGAGTTACCATCGTTATTAATATCTGCAAAGTCAGAACCCATAGAAGAGAATGAGGTATGACTGAAATATTCATCTATTTTATCTTCAAAACTATTTTTCCCTTTATTGATTAAAAGTCTATCTAGCTTAATGTAATCATTACACACATAAATATCGGGCTTAAAATCGTTATTAAAATCCCCAATAACAGCACTAAGACTAAAAGCATCATTTAAGATTCCAGCTTTTTCAGATTCGTCTTTAAAGCCTTTGCCATTATTAACGTAAAATCTATTGGATAAATTGGTGAAGTCGCTTGGTACAGCTGGTGAGATTTTACCTTTTTCATCTCGAGCTATCTTGATAACGCTTGCTTCTTTAAGTTTTCGTGGATGATTAAGAACATAAACATCTAAATCATTATCTCCATCAGAATCGAAAAAATAAGCCTGTACTGAATATCCTGAATCTGTAAGTCCATAAGCTTCAGCTGCTTCTGTAAAGGTTAAATCGCCATTATTAATGTAGAGTACATTTTTTCTCAATTCATCTTGACTAGAAACAGACTTGCAAACGTAAATATCCAATAACCCGTCATTATTAATATCTGCCATGGTTACGCCTGTCTTAAAGCCTTGACCTCCGCCGACTTTTGCAGAAAGTGTGATATCTTTAAATTTAAAGTTCCCTTGGTTGAGATAAAGTTTATCACTTACCGTATTTCCTGTAAAATAAATATCGTCTAATCCATCATTATTAATATCTCCTACTGCCACACCACCGCCGTTATAGAGATACTCGTAAGTGATAATATTTAAGTTATCCGTTTCGACAATATCATTTCTAAATGAAATATTTGTTTCCGAAGGTTCTAAATATGTAAAAAGAGGTGGTTGTTTGTTGATTTCCTTTTTTTCAGTATTTGGTTTTGAATCAGTCTTCACTTGTTGCTTATCTTCATTGCAATTAACACACATCAACACTGAAATTATAAATCCTAAATACCTCAAAAACCTCGTCATCTTCTATTGTAATTTTTTCATAATTAAATTTGCGATTTCACGACCTTGCCTTGCACCTTCTTCGACGCCTTGCATGTAATGGATACCTCCATAAAAACGACTCATATTGACCTGGTTTGCAGCCTCTCTAAAGGAATTGAAGGTTCGCTGTTCCAATCCAAAACGCAGTTGGGTATTATCTGTAAAACTATAATCTTTTCCGTATATAGATGATAAAACTTCTGCTGCAGAAGCGGACGTTGCACTATGTCCACTTGTATATTCTGGAAATGGTGGTGTTTGCAAAACAGGTGTCCATTCTGGGTCTATATTCTCTTGTATAAAAGTCACAGGACGCACTAAATCAGTTTTGTATTTTACGTGCCAAGCAGCTATAATAGCATCGAACATCGCCATGGAAGTCAATGTGTAGGCTTTGGTCGTGGTGTAATAATGTGAATTTTCTTTAGAGGAAATCTGATTGATAATATTTAACCAGTGTCCTGGCGGCGTGAATTTGTGAATGGTCGTTACCATATGCCCTTTATGTACCGTCATAATAGGATTACAATCCCAAAACCAAGCGGTTTTTTCGGTGTCTCCCGTCTTATTATTCACCGCTTCATAAACTTGGTAGACCATTTTATAAAAATCTGAATTCTCATCAGTGCTATATGTTGGTAAAGGCTTATACTTAAAGATATTAGCGCTATCTATAACCATAGGTCTTAGCTTATCCCAATGCGGTTCTAATCCGGTAGCGTAATCTGGCGGTGTTTCTCTCCAATTTTCAGGTTGTTTTGTACTTGTAAAGCGTGGATAAGTCCGTGTTTCGGAATACATGTCTTTATCTATCCAATTGCTTATCTGTTTTGAAACTTCTAAAGCGTAATCTTCAGAGTTCTTTATCGCTAATTCTGAAAGTCCCAAACGTGCTGCCTTTGTTTTAAGGCTATCGGTTAAATCTTCAAAAAAGTGCTCTGAATAAATGAGTTTTTTACCAATAGTTGAAAATGCTAAAAGTGAGGCTAATTCTGGATTTACATCATCTCGCTTTGAAATCTTAAAATCCTCTAAACCATTTATTTTTGTTGTAATTTCTGCTAAACTATCTTGATGCATGCTTTGCAACGTTGTATAATGTGCTAAATACGCATAAGCATATATCCGACTTGCCACTGGTGGCGTAAACGCATCTTCCATAACTGCTTCTAACAAAACGGTGTTGGCATCGTTTAAATCTGATGTTTGAAAAACTTGAGCGTTAGGTTTTGTATCGTTTTTACAAGAGAACAGAAGAACAGTAATAAAAAGGGCAAAAAGTCTTGATTTCATTTTTAGTTGATTAATCGACTAAATATACTTAAATATTCAAACTAATCAAGACTGCTCGGGATTTGAGATCTAAAACAATTTAAGTTGTCCGTTTTTGTATTGTTCATGAAGTTCCTTATTTAGTCTAGGCATTGATTTGTCTTCAAAATACTTAAGCCTGGCCAACTTTATAGTGTCGTTTATTTGCTTTGCGATATGGCCTTCGCCACGCATACGCTTCCCATATCTGCTTTCATTAAGCGTACCTCCATGACAATCTTGAATTTGATGCAATACTTTATCGGCTCTATCAGGCATAGTTTTTCTAATCCAATCCGTAAATAGTTCTCCAATAGCACCATTAAGTCTTACAATGGCATGTGCAATACTTAAAGCACCTAATTCAGACACTTTTTTAGCCATTGGTAAGATTTCATGACTATTTATAGATGGAATTATTGGCGCTAACATCACATTTACGGGGATTCCATTTTCACTCAAAACCTGAACGGTTTCTAATCGTTTTTTAATAGTTGCTGTTCTGGGTTCTAAAATTCGTCTAGTATCCTCGGATAAAGACGTAATTGAAATATTGACACCTATGAGATTATCTTTTGCTAAGTCTTTTAGCAAATCCAAATCGCGAAGAATGAGACTATTCTTGGTAATTATGCCTACAGGATGTTTGTACTTTAAGAAAACTTCTAGACATTTTCTAGTCAGCTGAAACTGCTTCTCGGCAGGCTGATAACAATCTGTATTGCCAGACATAACAATAGTTTGGGCCTTCCAGCTTTTCTTTTTCAAGAGTGCTTCAAGTAGTTTTGGAGCGTCTTTTTTGACCGAAATTCTACGCTCAAAATCTAGGCCAGCACTATAACCCCAAAATTCATGACTGTTACGTGCGTAGCAATAAATACAGCCATGCTCGCAACCTTGATACATATTCATTGAATAGGCCATGCCCACATCTGGACTGGTCACTTTGTTGACTATAGTTTTTGGAAAAACATTGAGGTATTGCGTCTTGTTTTTATCTGCAATCTCACCTTCTTTATGGCAAAATTCTAAGAAATCGTCACGCATTTCATAAGACAACTCCAAAAAACGATTGTGACTATTATGTTGTGCGCCGCGACCTTTTATTACAGATGTATCACTCATACTAACTTTAGACTCCTTAGAAATGGACTTCTAAAATTAGACGTAATTCTGCCTTAAGACTGTTAATTACTCAAAAGGTTTTGAACAAATTTTGTAGGAAGAGGACTGTTATTCCCCTGGAAAATCAGCTTTACGTTTTTCTAAAAATGCTGTCGTGCCTTCTTTAAAATCTTCAGTGCCAAAACAATTACCAAAGGCTTCAATTTCGGCTTGGTAACCATCTACACCATCTTTGTAATTAGCATTAATTGCAGAAATAGCTTCGGCAATGGCCACAGAAGAATTGCGCATAATCTTACCTGCAATTTTTTCGCAAAGTGGTAATAATTCGTCTTGCTCTACCACATGGTTTACTAAACCGTAATTTAAGGCTTGATTAGCGTCTATCATTCCTGCTGTCATCACCATTTCCATAGCTCGGCCTTTGCCTACTAATTGCGGTAAACGTTGTGTCCCACCATAACCTGGGATAACACCAAGAGAAACTTCTGGCAAGCCCATCTTAGCATTAGTACTTGCTACTCTAAAATGACAAGCCATTGCCAATTCTAATCCGCCACCCAATGCAAAACCATTGACAGCTGCAATAACTGGTGTGCTTAAATTCTCTACAAAATCGAATAGCAGCTCTTGTCCTTTTGCAGCCAATTTTCCGCCTTCTTCAACATTAAAATCGGCAAATTCGCTAATATCTGCTCCAGCAACAAAAGCCTTTTCGCCACTACCGGTTACGATAATCACTTTTGTGTCTCTATAATGGTCAGCTTCATCAAAAGCATTGTGTAATTCTTGAATAGTTTCACGATTAAGTGCATTTAGCTTGCTAGGTCTATTAATGGTAATTGTAGTTATTCCGTTTGATGTTTCGGTAAGAATGTTGTTGTAACTCATAAATTCGTTTGTTTAAAAAGACCCTGAAACGAGCTCAGGGTGACAAAATCATTTCTCTGGAAAAGTTACTGTAAATATAGTGCCTTTTCCGTATTCTGAAGTAAAAGTAATAGTTCCGCCATAAGTTTCTACGATATTTTTTACCATGGCTAATCCGAGTCCCATCCCACTTGTCTTGGTAGTGAATTTCGGTTCAAATATTTTAGTTTTATTATCCTCACTAACTCCAGAACCATTATCTTCTACAGTGATATTCACAGTATTGTCTTTTGTAAAAACCTTTACCTCAATTCTTGGATTCTCAGCATCATCAGCAATGGCTTGTATGCCATTTTTAACTAGATTGGTCACTACTCTAATGAGCTGTGTTCTGTCGAATTTTGCAATAATTTCTTGCTCCTCAGGGAAATAAGTGATATAGCTTTCATTGAAAATATCTAAAGCCAACTTTACGACATGCACCACATTGAGTTCTTCTTTTTGCTGTGCTGGCATTTTAGCAAAATTTGAAAATGCCGAAGCTATTGAACTCATGGTATCTATTTGCTGAATTAAGGTATTACTATATTCTGAAACCTTTTGCTCGATGTTTTCGTCATTGGGATTAAACTTTCGTTGAAAACTTTGGACACTCAATCGCATAGGTGTTAATGGATTTTTAATTTCGTGTGCCACCTGTTTTGCCATTTCTCGCCAAGCTTGCTCACGCTCGCTGGTTGCTAATTGTACCGCTGACTCTTCAAGTTCATCAATCATACCGTTGTACGATTTTACTAAAGTTTCAATCTCAATACTAGACGATTCTATGTCTATTTTCTTGTTTCGTTTTTCTAAACGAAACTCATTCATCTTATCGCTAATGGTTTTAAGAGAACGTGTAATATATTTGGACACAAAATAGGCTAGCACTATCGCTGCTAAAATCATGATTAAATAGGCAATCCCTATTCTTGTTAAAAACTCATTCAACTCTCGGTTAAAAATATCATCATCTTCTAAATAAGGAATGTTTAGAATGGCAATATTTTTGAATTTCTCGTCTGTGATGTACGAATATGAAGACTGAAAGACTTTACCATTAATTTCATTTTTAATAACATAACGATGCTCTGCGGTATTAGCAAGCTGATTTAAAACCTCTGCGCTTAAACATACATCTACAGTATTTTGTTGTAGTGCTGCTTTAGAAGATTTAAGCAACTGGCCTTCTAAATCGTACAGATTAATTTGAAGCCCATGAACATTAGCTATATTAAATATTTCATCTCTAAAAATAAAAGGTAATTTTTCTGTAATTACAGGAAAAGACGTCTCGTCAATTACCAAATCAATACTTCGCCTTATAGCTGCCTCTTTACGCTCTAATCTATCGGCATGATACTCTCTAGCCTCCTCATTATATTGGTATATGGTAACTACGGCAATTAAAATAGATGCTAATAATACGAGAAGTATCATAGCAATAAAGATGCGCGAACGAAGAGATAGTTTTTTTAACGCCATGCAGTGATTTAAGATTATTTAAATATAGCAATAATCAAGCCAATTAAGCATTGGGATTTTTTGCTCTAATGTTTTTATAAATCTTAAAACCGAGCATAATCAGAATTCCTAAAACAACAATCCCTATAACTCCAAACACCCAATTTAGTGCGTTTTTTAATACCACCAAAAACACTACAGCAAATAGAATGAAGGTTGCACCCTCATTCCAAATGCGCATAAAACTCGATGATTTTTTTACGATATCTTTTTGAAGTTGTTTGTAATAGACATGCGTTTGTATTTGATATACAATGAGCAATAATACAAAGCCTAATTTGACTTGCATCCAAGCGTCTGTTAAGTAAAATAGCCTTGACCAAACCAGCAAGATACCGAATATAATTGCCAAAATACTTGAAGGCCAAGTAATAATAAACCATAAGCGTTTTGCCATTAGTTTTAGCTGTTTCCCTAAGATTTCTTTTTCTGGAGATGGTTTATGAAACGCCTCAATTTGGTAAACAAATAATCTTGGTATGTAAAATAAACCTGCAAACCAAGTGACTACAAAAATGATATGTAGTGATTTTATGTAGTTGTAATATTCTGCTAAAATGTTTTCCATATGTAATCTTACCTATCAGATTTTATATAAGTTCTCTAAGATTGAGATGCTATTTAATGCTTATTCGTCTTTTATTTTAAGCCATTCTTCATACGTGACCACTCGCTTTTCACTATCGGATTTTGGCTTGCCTGGCAGAATACCAATAAATTCTAGATAATGTCCATCAGGGTCGCAAAAATATATGGAAATTGCTGGCATCCAAACAAAAACCATTGGGTCTTTTGTTCCATCATTTAAAAAATTCCAATATTCAATATTTCGAGATTTTAAAAAATCGACTGACTCATTTAACACCCAATCTGGCTCACATTCAAAGGCGAAATGTCTAACATCAATTAGCTCTTTTGGTTTCTCCCAAAGACCAAGCATATACTGCTTGTCATCTCCAATCCAGAAAAAGGAAGTGCGTCTTTCATTATTA
This sequence comes from Winogradskyella jejuensis, assembly GCF_900129745.1. Classification (GTDB taxonomy): domain Bacteria; phylum Bacteroidota; class Bacteroidia; order Flavobacteriales; family Flavobacteriaceae; genus Winogradskyella; species Winogradskyella jejuensis. The sequence goes on from NZ_FQWS01000001.1 coordinate 960,356, forward strand.
AAACGGCATTGTTTTAAACCAAGCGTATTCTTATAAAAATCAATAGAGCGTTCAAGATTTTCAACAAATAAATGCGTTTCATAGAGTCCTTTTATCATCTGAATCTTTATTAATCCTCTACAAATAAATAATTCAATTGTTTAGAATTAAATGCATTATTAAATGCTTTTACTTCATCACTTAAAATAGTATTAAAAGCTGAAAGTTCTTTTTCAATTTTACCAGTTAATTCATTTTTTACAGCAATATCTTGAGCCGTTGGTGCAAAATCGCCCATACGAACTAAAGAATTAAGATGCCCTAATTTATTGGTTAAACGAATTGGAAAATTCAACGGGTCTTGACCACTTCTATTTTTAGTTTGGTATAATGCTTTTTCGATATCGCTTAACTTTTCTTGGAGTGCTTTTGCTTTTTCAACTAAATCTTTAACATTCTCATCGTCTTTGTATTGGCTTTGGAAAGCGCCTAACTGCTTATTGATATTTCTAATCTTTTTAATGGATTTGTGCGCTTCATCCATCGTTGCATTTACATCTTCAATAAACTTGAATTGTGCTTCCATATCTGCTAAAGTGCTTTCTGCTCTTGGGTCAGCAAGAATTGTGAAAGGCTGCGATAATTCTTCACCATTGACATTTAAACTCACCTTATACTTACCTGGTGTAGCCCTTGGACCTTCTAAACTTGCCCACCATAAAATCATGCCTGGCAAACGTTCTGCTCCATCGTAGGTCATATCCCAAACAAACTGATTTGCACCTTTTTTTACCATAAGTTTATTCTTCTTGTCTTTGTTAGAATAAGTTTTTATTGTATCTCCTTTTTTATCAAAATACGTCAAAGACACTTTATCATCATCCTTTAAATCTTTCAAATTGAAATATGTAATAACACCATTTGGATGATTGGTACCTGCTGTTTTGCTGCCTTTACGACTTCCGCCACGCATTCTGTAAATGTCTTTTGGTTTGAATAATATATTCTTATTCAAATCGGCATTGTACAACTGATGAATAACCGATAAGTCGTCAATCATCCAAAGGCTTCGACCTTGAGTCGCTACAATAAGATTATTGTCTTTTATGGTTAAATCTGTAATTGGTACTATTGGTAAATTCAGCTGAAATGGTTTCCAGTTTTTACCATTATTAAAAGAAATATACATTCCAGTTTCTGTACCTGCATATAGCAATCCTTTTTGTTTTGGGTCTTCGCGAAGCACTCTTGTAAAATGCTCGTTATTGATGCCTTTTGTGATTTTTGTCCAGCTTTTTCCGTAGTCGGTAGTTTTATATAAATACGGCGCAAAATCACCTGTTTTATATTTTGTTCCTGCGATGTAGCACGTCCCTTCATCAAAAGCACTTGGCTCAATACTATTTATCATCATCCATTCTGGCATTCCTTTTGGCGTGACGTTATCCCAGTTTTTTCCACCATCTTTAGATACATGTATCAAACCATCATCACTTCCAACCCAAAGTAAACCTTCTTTTAATGGCGATTCTTGCGCTGCGAAAATGGTACAATAATATTCTACCGACGTGTTATCTTGTGTAATTGGTCCACCTGAAGATTTTAGTTTTTCTGGGTCATTACGTGTTAAATCTGGACTAATAATGTCCCAAGATTGCCCTTCATTTTCAGTCACATGTACATGCTGTGAAAAGGTGTACATTCTATTTGGATTATGCTTGGAGAATATAATCGGAAAATTCCACTGAAAACGATACTTCATACCTTCTGCACCATGACCCATTGGGTTGTCTGGCCAAACGTTAATGGCTCTAACCGTTCCTGTTTTATGGTTTACTCGGGTTAAGAAACCGTCATAACTTCCGCCGTAAACAATATCATTGTCTTCTGGGTCAACGGCAATATGTGCCGATTCGCCACCTGCTGTGCTTTCCCAATCGTCTTCAATAATGGCTCTTCCGTCTGTCCTGTGCGGAATTCTAATCGTAGAATTATCTTGTTGCGCAGCGTAAATTCGGTATGGAAATGCATTATCCGTAGTCACGCGGTAAAATTGTGAGGTTGGCTGATTATAATAGGTGCTCCATGTTTCGCCACCATCGTAGGTGACTTGTGCGCCACCGTCATCTCCAATAATCATACGGTTTGGGTCTTCTGGTGCAATCCATAAATCATGATGGTCGCCATGAGGCGCGCGATAATTTCCGAATGTTTTTCCACCATCTGTACTTTTATGGTAACTTACATTCAACACATAAACGGTATTAATATCTTTGGTGTCTGCATAAACACGTGTGTAATACCAAGCACGCTGGCGTAATTTACGCTCGCTATTAACTTGGTTCCAAGTTTCGCCACCATCGTCGCTTCGGTATAAGCCACCTTTATCTTTATTTTCTACAATTGCCCAAACCCGCTGGTTATTTAATGGCGAAACAGTAACGCCAATGATGCCTAAAGTGCCTTCAGGAAAGCCTTTCATCTTAGAAATTTCAGTCCAAGTTTCTCCGCTATCTGTACTTTTCCATAAGGCTGAACCTTCGCCACCAGAACTTAAACTATAAGGTGTACGCTGGATACGCCATGTTGAAGCGTATAAAATTCTTGGATTTGTTGGGTCCATGATTAAATCGACCACTCCAGAATGTTCGTTAGAAAATAAGGTCTTTTTCCATGTTTTTCCGCCATCAACACTCTTATAAACACCGCGTTCTTCTGTTGGTTTATAGATATTCCCCATAACACCTGCATAAACGATTCTGTGATCTGTTGGGTGAATAGCAATACGCGGAATATGGCGCGATTTTGGTAATCCTGAAGCTTGCCAAGTTTTACCTGCGTCAACGCTTTTCCACATACCATAACCTGATGATACGTTGCCTCTTACTGTTTTCTCTCCGCCACCAACGTAAATAACGTTAGGGTCGCTTTTTGAAACTGCAATGGCACCAATACTTCCCCCGAAAAAACCATCAGAAATGTTTTCCCATTGGCGACCACCATTCATGGTCTTCCAAATACCACCACCAGTAGCACCAAAATAATAGAGGTTGGGTTGATTCGGCACGCCAGTTACGGCGGCACTTCTTCCGCCACGGAAAGGTCCGACAAGCCTATATTCCAATCCTGAATAATGGGATTCGTCAAAGTTTTGGGCGTTAAGATTTAAACTAAAAAACGATAGCAGAACTGCTACAATAATGGTTGATAATCGCATGAGTAGTTATAAGTTAGTTTTCGAAATCTAAAAATAAAGAATAAAATCTAGAAGATTTAGGCTGTTTCTAACTTTAACTTTACTTCGCGTTTTAGGAAAAAGAAAGTGACAATTGTAGATAACACATCAGAAATAGGAAATGCTATCCAAACGCCCAATTCGCCATAAAACTTTGGAAGAATTAGAATAAGAGGTATAAAAAATAAGCCCTGACGTGTTAGGGTTAATAGCAACGCTGGAATTGCTTTCCCAACGGCCTGAAAATAAGCTGCTCCAATAAGCTGCAGTGCAATTATAGGCGTAGCTGCAAAAACCCATCGCATTGCTGATGGTGTTTCTTTAATGACTTGCGCATCTTGTGTAAATACTTTTGTTATGGTTTCAGGGAAAATCATCAAAAACACAAAAATAACTGTCGCTAATAGTGCAGCATACCTAATCGCCGTATAGATAACTTCTTTTACACGTTTATACTTTTCTGCACCATAATTATAACCCGCAATAGGCAAGAACCCTTGCGTTATGCCATAGATTGGAAAAAGCGCAAACATAAGCATTCGTCCCACTATAGCGTAAGCTGTAACGGAAGTCTCACCACCTAAATCGAACAAAATATTATTCATTAATAAATAGGTAACACTAACAATTGCTTGTCTCGAAAGGGTTACAAAACCCAAAGCTCCAATTTCTTTTATAATGGGTAAATCAAGTCCAAGATGTTTTGAATTGATTTTTAATTCGGAATGTTCTGAAAGAAAAAACCATAGAATAAACAAAAAGCAAAGTATGTAAGAACCTGTTGTAGCCCAAGCAGCACCAGCCATTCCTAAGTCTAAAATGTTTATAAATAATACATCTAGAAGGAGGTTACCAACCGATGGAAACATCATGGCGTACATGGCAAATTTTGGTTTACCGATAGCACGAATTACGGTATTTCCCATCATACAAAGTGCTAAAACTGGCACACCATATAAAACAATAGTATAATACGTTTTTGCAGGTTCGAAAATTACACCTTTACCTCCAAAAGCTGGAACAAGTGTATCTACAAATAAAAGTCCGAAAATCACAAAAACAATAGTAAACAAAATGGTAAGCGTAATTTGATTACCAAATGTCTTACAAGCTTTTGCATTTTGGTTAGCGCCAAGTGCTCTTGAGATTATGGATGAGCCACCAACACCAATGGCCATACCCAAAGCTGCAATAAAAAAAGATACCGGAAGGACAACATTTATAGCGGCAATGGCGGTTGAGCCTATCCAATTACCAACAAAAATAGTATCAACAAGAATGTTTAAAGACATCACCAGAATACCAATAGAAGCTGGTACGGCTTGCTTTATTAGGAGTTTGCCAATAGGCTCATACCCTAAGTCTTGTGAAGATACGTTTGCCATTAAACTATGGCATTTTCAGGCGTCTTCGCCCATTCTTCAATAATATTGGTTAACACTTGAGCGAAATCATCACGCTCATTGAGGCATGGAATCACAGTAAATTCTTCTCCGCCAACTTCGTGAAAAATTTCTTCGCCTTCCATAGCTATTTCTTCTAAAGTCTCCAGACAATCACTTACAAAAGCTGGTGTTACAATAGCCATTTTTTTTATGCCTTCTTTTCCCATACGTTCAATCGTTCGGTCTGTGTATGGCTTTAACCATGGGTCAAATCCTAAACGCGATTGAAAGGTTGAGGAATACGTTCCGTTTTTTAAACCTAGTTTTTTAGCAACGTTTATAGTAGTGATTTCGCATTGGTGACGGTAACAAAATTCGTGTTGCGGACTTCCTTTTTTAAAACAGCATTTACCATCCATTTTACAATTACCGTTAGTGACGTCACTTTTACGGATATGACGTTCAGGCACACCGTGATAACTGAATAAAATATGTTCATAATCCAATCCGTTAAGGACTTCGCCTATACTTGTGGATAAGACATTAATGTAATCTTCGCGCTTATAAAATGCCGGTGTTCTTGTAATTTTTACTTGTGGGAAATGCTCTGCAACCAACTCGTCAATTTTCACATCAATCGTTTCCGTTGTCGCCATGGCAAACTGTGGATATAGCGGAATGGTTTTAATCTCCGTACAACCTTTATCAACCAACTCTTGTAAACCATTTTTAAGCGTCATACTTCCGTAACGCATCGCCAAAGCGACTGGATAATCAACGCGTTTTTGCACCTTATCTTGAAGACGCTCGGATAATACAATCAACGGTGAACCTTCTTCCCACCAGATTTTTTTATAGGCTTTTGCCGAAGCTTTTGGTCGCGTATTTAAAATAATTCCTTTCACCAAAAGTGTACGTGCCCAAAGCGGTACGTCTATAACTCGCTCGTCCATTAAGAACTCGCCTAAATAACGTTTTACGTCTTTTGGGTTTGGTGTGTCTGGTGAACCGAGGTTGACAAGAAGTATTCCTTTCATATTATATTTTCTTTTTCAAGTGTAAAGATACGACCGTTTGAGTAAAGTGTTTTTTATTAATCTATTGTATTTTGTTATAAAAGTATTTAAATAAATCAACCATTCGTCTCCGTGATATACTTTTTCGGCGTTGTTCCATATTTCTTCTTAAACGCAGCTATAAAATGACTTGCGGTGCTATAACCTACTTTCAATCCCACTTCATTTACATTATAGTTACCCGATTCCAGAAGTTTTCGAGCGACTTCCATTTTATAATCAAATAAAAAGCCATAAACCGTATCCCCATAGATTTGCTTAAAGCCTTCTTTTAGCTTTTTTAAACTTAAATCAATTGAATCTGCCAATTCTTGAAGCGTTGGTGGCTCAGCCATTTGCGCAATAATGATATCTTTAGCTTGTTTCAACTTAGCCACATTAGTTTCGTCTACCAAAAACGGACATTGCTCTACATTTGCATCTTCACTACGGTTAAAAAACAAGCTTAATAATTCATAGGCTTTCCCTTTAAAATACAAAGGTTTAATGGAATTATTGAGATTAAAACTTAATAACTGATTAAGAACAACTGCCATCGATGGTGTAATGCTTCCATCTTTATAATATTTTTTATCACGGTTATCTTCTGATAAAAACGTTACATACGATGCATCTTGAGAAAATAAACGATGAAATTTTTCTAGCGAAATCACCAACGAAATAAGCATACATCCTGGCTGAACTTCTAAATGTATAGGTAAATCGCGTTGTGGATTATACAAAAGCAAAGAGGTGTCCGCGAGAATGGGCAAGCGATAACTACCTTGATTAAATACAAACGTGGCTTGCCCTTTAGCACAAAAATGAAACTGAATGTAACTGCTATCTATCTGGCGTTCTGCGATTTCTATGGCATTACTATCATTTTTATAAGACAGAACAAAAAAGCCATCTTCAAGATAGGTTTCTTCAAAAGACCCTTGAGCGACACTTTTAGAAATGGAATTTTCAATTTTCATTTTCTTGTTATTTAGATTCATTCTAAACAAAAGGTGTTAAAACCCCTATTTTTACTGCAAAAATATGACATTTATCATGTTTTTATTTAAAATGACGTTAAAAAACCACAAACGTTATTTTAAGTTCTTCTAGCGTTATTTTTATGTTATTAACAAAATTACATTTGCATTGTTAATTCCGAAGTCAGGTAAACGAGCGAATGCAACACAAACAAACACATTTTTATGCTATTGGGCTTAGCTACAAAAAAGCTGATGCTGAGGTGCGTGGTCATTTTAGTTTAAGTGATGCTGCTAAAGAAGCTATTTTGACACAAGCCAAAGCTAGTAGTGTTGAAAGTTTGCTATTAGTATCCACTTGCAACCGTACAGAAATTTACGGATTTGCTGAGCGTCCATGCCAGCTTATTGAGTTGCTTTGCGAAAACACAAAAGGCACTGTTGAGGAATTTAGACAAGTCGCTTACATTCATAAAAATTCTGAGGCTATTTCACACATGTTTCGTGTGGGCTCTGGTTTAGACAGCCAAATCCTTGGTGATTTTGAAATTATTGGGCAACTTAAAGCTGGTGCACGGAAGTCTAAAGCGCTTGGCTTGCTCAATTCTTATATCGAGCGTCTTCTTAATGCTGTAATTCAAGCTAGTAAACGCATAAAAACCGAAACTGAATTATCTTCTGGAGCAACATCTGTTTCATTTGCCGCTGTTCAATACATCATGAATAACGTTGAGAATATTTCAGATAAAAACATTCTACTCTTTGGAACTGGGAAAATTGGCAGAAACACGTGTGAAAATTTAGTGAAACACACTAAAAATCCACACATTACTTTAATTAACAGAACTAAAGATAAGGCTGAAGCTATTGCTGGTAAATTCAATTTAATAGTCAGAGATTACGAAGATTTACAAAGCGAAATTAATAGGTCTGATATTGTCGTCGTGGCTACAGGCGCGCAAGACCCTACAGTGTACAAATCACTTATTACAAGAGAAAAACCATTGCTGATTTTAGATTTATCTATTCCTAAAAACGTGAATGAAGATGTTAAGGAATTAGATAATATCACACTTGTTCATATGGATGATTTGGCAAAAATCACAGACGATACTTTAGAAAAACGTAAGGCGTATATACCAGCGGCAGAAAACATAATAGCTGAAGTTACCGCAGATTTTAACGCTTGGTTAGACACCTTAAAGTTTGTGCCAACCATTCAGGCGATAAAACACAAGTTGACAGATATTAAAAACTCTGAGGTTAACAATCAGCGCAAAAAGTTAGATAACTTTAACGAAGAGCAAGTTGAATTAGTGACAAATAACCTCATCCAGAAAATTACCAATCAATTTGCACACCACTTAAGAGAAGACTCCAATACTTCAGATGAAAGCTTAGAGCTCATCAAAAAAATATTTCAGTTAGAAAGCACCCAAAATGTCTAGACTAATTCGCATTGGCACACGCGACAGCCAGCTCGCTATGTGGCAAGCAAAAACGGTTCAATCTCAACTTGAACAACTCGGTCATAAATCCGTATTAGTTCCTGTAAAATCTACAGGAGATATTGTTTTAGACAAGCCTTTATACGAGCTTGGCATTACTGGAATTTTTACAAAAACATTAGATATTGCTATGCTTAACGGCGATATTGATATTGCGGTACACTCTCTAAAAGATGTACCCACAGTTTTACCAAAAGGCATTGTACAAGCTGCCGTTTTAAAACGCGGAAACATTAATGATTGTTTGGTGTTCAAGAAAAATGAAGAGTTTCTCTCGCAACGCGATGCCGTTATTGCCACAGGAAGTTTACGTCGTCGTGCGCAATGGCTTAACCGTTATCCTACACATACCGTTACTGATTTAAGAGGAAATGTAAATAGTCGCTTAGAAAAGTTAGAAAATAACGACTGGAATGCTGCAATTTTTGCCGCTGCTGGTTTAGGGCGTTTAGGCATAAAACCAGAGAATGCGATTAATCTCCATTGGATGATTCCTGCACCTGCTCAAGGCGCTGTTATGGTGGCTGCTCTTGAAGAAGATGAAGAGATACTTACTATTTGTGCCGAAATTAACCATAGAGAAACGGAAATTTGCACGAGCATTGAGCGTGAATTCTTAAACCGTCTTGAAGGCGGTTGCACAGCTCCCATCGGTGCAATTTGTTATATCAACAAAGAGGAAGAAGTCAATTTTAAAGGCATTCTTTTAAGTAAAGATGGCACACGAAAGATTGAAGTTACTAAGGTTGTTCCGTTAGGTAAACACGACAAACTTGCGGAATTCTGTGCAGACTATATTATTGGCAAAGGTGGAAGGACCTTGATTGACCAGTTGCAACGCAGTGATAAAACGACCAATATATACTCTACAAAAACGCTTACCGAAGCGCAGTTAGAATTATTTCACAGAGATGTAGTTGCAGAAAGTAATGATGCTATAAAAATCAGTCTTAATCGTATTCCTAAAAGTGTGGTTAGAAACGAAATTAAGAATGTGATTATTACAAGTCAAAACGCTGTTGAAGCCTTATTGACTAGCTTTTCAGTACCTGAATTGCAATTCAAAAATATTTACTGTGTAGGACGTCGAACCAAGCGTATGATTGAAAAACGTATTGGTAAAGTTGCTCACATGGCTTCTAATGCTAAAAAACTTGCTGAGTATTTAGTAGAATATATAGATGGCACAGAAGTCACCTATTTCTGTAGTGATTTACGCTTAGATGATTTACCAAATATTTTGACAGAAAATCACATCAAAGTGAATGAAGTTGAAGCCTACCAAACCAAATACGACGCTATAAAAGTAGAACAAAACCTTGATGGAATTATGTTCTATAGTCCTTCAACAATTGAAAGTTTTTTGAAACAAAACAAAGCCAATGGTATTGCTTTTTGTATTGGAGAAACGACTGCAAACATAGCACGCAAATATTTTGAAGATGTCCGCGTAGCTAAAGTGCCAACTGTGGAAAGTGTGATAGAATTAGTGAATGAATATTATATATAAGCCCATCCTAGCCTTCCCAAAGGGAAGGAACCGATGTGGTTAAAGTTTAATAATTAAAATTCCCTTTCCTAAGGAAAGGGTTAGGGATAGGAATGATAAAAAACGACTTATTTTTAAGAGCATTAAAAGGAGAAACTGTAGAACGTCCACCTGTATGGATGATGCGTCAAGCGGGACGTTACTTGCCAGAATTTATGGAGATTAAGGCCAAGTACGATTTCTTCACACGTTGCCAAACACCAGAGTTAGCTAGTGAAATTACAGTACAGCCCATCCGCAGATACGGAATGGATGCAGCCATCTTATTTTCAGATATTTTAGTTATTCCGCAAGCCATGAATATTGAGGTGCAGATGAAACCCAATTTTGGACCTTATTTACCAAACCCTATTCGCTCTCAAAAAGATGTAGACAATGTCGTTGTTCCAGATGTTACTGTAGAATTAGATTACGTTTACCAAGCCATAAAAGCCACAAAAGAAAAACTGAATGACGAAATTCCGTTAATTGGTTTCGCGGGTTCACCATGGACTATCCTTTGTTATTGTGTACAAGGTCAAGGCAGTAAAAACTTTGATAAGGCCAAAAAATTCTGTTTTACAAATCCAGTTGCGGCACATGGATTACTTCAAAAAATAACAGATACGACCATTTCGTATTTAAGACAAAAAGTGAAAGCTGGCGTAAATGCCGTTCAGGTTTTCGATTCTTGGGGAGGTATGTTATCTCCCATAGATTATCAAGAATTTTCATGGCAATACATTCAGCAGATTATTGATGCTTTAAAAGATGAAACACATGTGATTGCTTTTGGAAAAGGATGCTGGTTTGCACTTGGTGAAATGGCAAAATCTGGCGCTTCTGCTCTTGGTGTAGATTGGACATGCTCTGCACGTAACGCACGTTATTTAACAGGCGGAAACATAACTTTACAAGGTAATTTTGACCCAACACGTCTGTATTCTCCTCCAGCCGAAATCAAAAAAATGGTCACGAAAATGATTAACGATTTTGGAAAAGATAAATACATCGTTAACTTAGGTCATGGGATTTTACCAGATATTCCTTTAGATAATGCTAAGGCTTTCATAGATGCGGTTAAGGAATATAAAAGCCCAGATTAAACGTAACACATCATGTGTTTTTGCGTCTATTTAATAGACAACTCTATTAAAAAACAAAACGATGATACAAGACATTTTTAGAGGTTTACAAGTATACTCTGGAGCTTACGGGCTTATTTCTAAACTAAAACTTTGGAAATACTTCGTAATTCCTATGTTAATTAGTTTTGTGGTTTTTATTTTAATATTTGTTTCGGCTTATGGTCTTTCAGACAATCTAGGTGAATGGATTGCGGGTATATGGGTATGGGAAACTGGTAAGGCAACAGTAACTTTCATTTCAACACTAATTGCTGGTGTCATCATTTTTGCGCTTGGTATTATTATGTTTAAGCATATTATTATGGCGCTTTCTTCACCATTTATGAGTCCTGTTTCAGAAAAAATTGAAGAATATTACACAGGAAAACCTGCCGAAAACAAAATAAAATCATCTTTTGCGCAACAACTAATTAGAGGCATTAGATTAGGTTTAAGAAACCTTGCAAAAGAATTACTTTATACTATTCCTATTTTACTGCTGAAATTTATACCAGTTGTCAATATATTTTCAACGGCGCTCCTCTTTATAGTACAGGCATATTATGCTGGTTTCGGCAATATGGATTATACGCTTGAACGCCATTTCACCTATAAAGAAAGTGTGAACTTTATTAGAAAAAACAGAGGTTTAGCTATAGGAAATGGCATTGGGTTTCTACTCTTACTATTTATCCCTGTAATTGGTGTAATTTTAGTTCTACCATTAAGCGTTACTTCAGCATCCGTAATTGCCGTGGATTTATTATTTGATGATGATGAAGGCGAACACATTGGTTTCGAGCCATTTGAAGTTATAGAGAATAGATAATGGTTGCACAATTCGATGGTTTTGAAATCAACCCTGTGCATAATGGAGACGCATGGAAAATCTGTGATTTGTGTGTTGCAAATGCAGATCGTTTTAAACGTTATTTCCCAAAAACATTAAATCAAAATCTCAACCCAACGCTGTCTCAATATTTTGTCGAAGATAAAGTCAAAGCCTTTGAAAATAAAACGGTTTTTTTGTTCACATTAAAACATTCCGAAACTCGTAAATTAGTTGGTTTAATCTACATTAAAGAATTAGATTGGAGTAAAAATCAAGGTGAATTTGCGTATTGCATAGATTATAATTTTGAGGGGAAAAGCCTTATTTCTAAATCTATTAAAGCCTTATCAAAATATGCGTTTCAAAATCTAGGTTTAGAAATACTTCAAGTTATTTCGCACAAAACAAATACAGCAAGTATTAAAGTTGCCGAAAAGAACAATTTTAAGTGGATAAAAACACTAAAAGAATCCTATGCACCTCCAGGAGAAAAAGCACTCGACATGGAGTTGTTCGAATTATATAAATCTTTGTAATCCTGCAAGGTTTCTAAAACCTAGCAGGTCAAAACATAAAAACAAAAATGCAAGACCAAAAAATCAAAGACAAATTCTACGACTACATACAAAATCTACAAGACCAAATTACATCAAAATTAGAAGAAGTTGATGGTTTAGCGCGCTTTAGAGAAGACCTATGGAACCGTCCTGAAGGTGGTGGCGGAAGAACGCGCGTTATAGAAAATGGACGTGTGTTTGAAAAAGGTGGTGTAAATATTTCTGCCGTTCATGGCGAATTACCAAAAACTATGCAACAGCATTTTGGCGTAAAAGATGCTAACTTTTTTGCTTGTGGGTTGAGTTTGGTGCTACATCCTAAAAACCCAATGGTGCCAACTGTCCACGCCAATTGGCGCTATTTTGAAATGTATGATGCCAATGGCAAAATAGCCGACCAGTGGTTTGGTGGCGGACAAGATTTAACGCCCTATTATTTGTTTGAAGACGATGCTAAACAATTTCACCAAACGTGTAAAACCGCATGCGACAGACACAATTCAGAATTTTATCCAAAATATAAAGCTAGATGTGATGAGTATTTTCATAATGCACACCGAAACGAAGCGCGAGGTATAGGTGGCTTATTCTTTGATTATTGTAAGGCTACTGACGAGATGTCGATGCAAGATTGGTTTAATTTTGTTACCGAAGTTGGCGACAGCTTTTTAGAAGCCTATGTGCCAATTGTCGAAAAACGAAAAGATTTAGATTACTCACAAGAACAGCGTGATTGGCAAGAAATTCGTCGAGGTCGTTATGTGGAATTTAATTTGGTCCATGACAAAGGCACATTATTCGGACTAAAAACCAATGGCAGAATTGAAAGTATTCTCATGAGTTTACCGCCGCATGTACAATGGGTTTATGACCATCACCCCGAAGCTGGTAGCGAAGAAGAAAAATTAATTAAAGTATTACAGAATCCTATTGAATGGGTTTAGAGTTTGAGCGAGAAACTCATAACTTTACACTTACAACTTATTACTAAATAACTATGTTCCTAATAAGAAGAAATCGAAGACTAAGAACCAATGAAGCCATTAGAAGTTTGGTAAGGGAAACTATAATCTCTCCTAACGATTTTCTAGTGCCGCTTTTTGTAGTTGAGGGTAAAGGTATTAAAGAAGAAATTACTTCTATGCCTAACTATTACCGTTATAGTTTAGATTTATTAAAGGACGAAGTAAAAACACTTTGGAGCTTAGGTTTAAAATCGGTATTACTTTTTGTAAAGGTTGAGGATAGCCTAAAAGATAATAAAGGTACAGAAGCACTAAACCCTAAGGGTTTAATGCAACGCGCCATTAAAACCGTAAAAGAGGTTTGCCCAGATATGTTGGTTATGACTGATGTGGCGCTCGACCCATTTTCGGTTTACGGGCATGACGGTATTATTGAAAACGGAAAAATAATTAATGACGCTACGGTTGAAGTCTTAGCAGAAATGAGTATTTCCCACGCCGAAGCTGGAGCAAATTTTGTGGCACCAAGCGATATGATGGATGGTCGTATTTTGGGTATTCGTGAAGCTTTAGACCAGTCTAATTTAATCGATATTGGCATTATGAGTTATTCGGCAAAATATGCATCTTCGTTTTATGGACCATTTAGAGATGCGTTGGATTCTGCTCCTGTTGATATTCAAAATATTCCAAAGGATAAAAAAACATACCAAATGGACTTTGCCAATCGTGAAGAAGCCATCCGCGAAACCGAAATGGATATTAAAGAAGGTGCTGATATTGTTATGGTAAAACCAGGATTATGCTATTTAGATATTGTACGTGATATTAGAAATAGTTTTGATGTACCAATTGCTGTTTACCAAGTTTCTGGTGAATATGCAATGCTTAAAGCCGCTGCTGAAAAAGGTTGGTTAGATCATGATAGTGTAATGCTAGAACAAGTAACCTCTATTAAACGTGCTGGTGCAGATATTATAGCCAGTTACTTCGCAAAAGATGTAGTTAAGTTAATATCTTAATAGCAGTTATTGTTCACTGAAGTTGTCTTACCGCTGCAAATAGCTTTATTCACAGTGCTTTCTTTTATTTTCTAGGTTAATGCTAGGTTAACCTCGGCTATTTATGTGTTTTTCTGAAATTCCTGTTCTAGATTTGTATCATCATCAAAAAATCAGAACATTATGAGAACTTTAGACAACAATCAAATTACAAAAAGACATCAAGATTCTAAAGCTTACAACTGGAATACGAAAAGACGTTTTAGATAAGCATTTATAAAACAGTACTTGTATTTTCATCAATCAAAATCGTAGCCAATCAAGCCAAGTACTGTTTTATTTTTCTATTGTATTTTTAGAGTGAAGACATTTCTATGAAGAAAAAAATAAACGTACTAATTATAGCTGCAATTCTTGGATTAATTGCCCTATCTGTTATTCAAGGATATTTAATCAATAACACCTACAAGCTTAAAAAAGATGCATTTATAAGTGAAACAAGAAAATCTGTATCCAAAATAGATGATTTTTCTCCAGCCTTGGATTCACTAACTGACTTCTGGCGAGAAAACTTTTTAGAAAAACTAGCAGATTACAAAATAGGTGTTGCAAAAAAGAACGATGTTGTTGACGGATTGGAGTTTGTCATCGATTCAATTAATGATACTTACCGAAAAGAATATCAAAAAGAATTAGTGAAAAAAAACATTCCATATGGAATTAAATTTCACAAAAAGGTAAAAGCTGTTATCGTTTTAGATTCCGTGCAAAACGACACGCTTTTTGATACTTTAAAAGCACCTAAACAAATTATAATTGGCGATCTTATTGAAGAAGAGAATGCTATTAGAATAAGTACTACATCTTGGGAAACAGAGCATACATCTAACCGAGTAATAAATGACGTCAATCAAGAAGTTTCATTCTACTTACTTTTCTTAACTGAAGATGAAATTGATATAGCTGGTTGGAAAAACATTGTCTTCAAACAGATGTTAGGATTGCTATTACTTTCTCTACTCATCTTTGCATTTGTTATTGGGCTACTCTACTACTCTATCAAAAGTCTTATTACCCAAAAGAAAATTGCAGACATAAAAACAGATTTCGTTAACAATATCACACACGAACTAAAAACACCTCTAGCTACATTAACATTAGCAACAAAAATGCTGAAAAACGATAACGTAAAACAGCAACACCAATTGATGGATAATACCGTGAGTACTATCGAACGTCAAAACAAACGTCTTCAAAAACTCATAGATCAAGTCCTTAATAATAGCTTAGGATACAGCGAGATTTCTCTACAAAAAGAAACTATTGATATTGAAAGTTATGTCAACACCGTTTTAGATGATTTTCTGCTCTCTGTAACCAATAAAAATGTTACTGTAAACCGCACATTCAATATAGAAAAGCAAAACATTACTCTCGATAAATTTTACACTACGACAGCATTATTAAATATTCTTGAAAATGCCGTAAAATACAACACTGAGCCTGTTGTAATATCTTGTAGTATTGAAAGTAAAAATGAACTGAAAATTAAAATTTCTGATAACGGCATTGGCATTTCAGAAAAGAATCAGAAACTTATATTCGAAAAATTCTTTAGAGCAGGAAACAAGGAAGTACATGACGTAAAGGGACTTGGATTAGGTTTGTATTACACCAATCAGATTGTGAAAGCACATGGTGGAAGCATAAAACTAGACAGTAAACCTGAAAAAGGAAGCTCCTTTACTTTAACTATTCCATTTAATTAGCACTTCAAAAATGAAACAGATTTTATTAGCAGAAGATGATATAGATTTTGGGAATATCTTGAAGCAATATCTCGAAATTTCGGGTTATCAAGTGACTTGGGAAAAGCATGGTCAAGCTGCATTAGAGCGTTTTAAAAAAGACAACTTTAATATTTGTGTTTTTGATGTCATGATGCCTAAGTTAGATGGCTTTTCTTTAGCAGAAAAAGTAATAGATATAAAACCTGAAACCCCTTTTATTTTCTTAACTGCTAGAAAATTGAAGGAAGATAAAATAAGAGGCCTCAAACTTGGCGCAGATGACTATATCGTGAAACCTTTTGAAGCAGATGAGTTGGTTTTACGTCTTCAAAATATTTTGAAACGTACCGAAAAAGCTTCGGCTGAGCTCCCAAAAACGGATATTCTTAAAATTGGGAATTACAACTTTAATACCAATCGGCTTGAGCTCACTTGTGAAGATTACAAACAACAGCTTACTCAAAAAGAAGCTGAATTAATTCACTTTTTGTTTCAACACAAAAATCAATTACTCAAACGCGAAGACATCTTAAAATCTGTATGGAAAAACGATGACTTCTTCTCTGGTCGTAGTATGGATGTTTTTATTAGTAGATTACGAAAATACTTCAAACAAGACCCTTCAATTTCTATAGAAAGCATAAGAAATGTTGGCCTGGAGTTTAAGGTAAGTTAATACACTATAACAACTTGGTTAACGCTAGGTTAACGGTTGTGATTTTCTTTTTTTGAGCAAAACTGTAGTATACATTTGTGTCATTATCAACATAAAAATCGAACAGTTATGAATTTTTCAAAAACAACACACCGACAAGAAAGTATCAGAATTACAGATACTAAAAAAGGGATTTACTTTACAACCATAGCTTTAATGTTTTCAATAATCTCAGTAAATGCTCAAAGTACTCCTCCTACACCTCCAACGCCTCCTAACCAATCTTCAGGAACATCTTATTCTATATCCATAGAAAATGATGATGATGAAACGCACAACAGCTCTGTTTCTATTTCTGAATCTGATGACAACTATAAATTTAGAGCAAGCTACCATAAGTCTAAAAATGAAGGCGTAAAGCAAATTTTACTAAACAAACTTGGTAAAGACGGTCTTAAGGTAAACGGTAACACTTATTTGTGGTCTCAAAGTGAAAGCGGAGACGAGGTGTTTGAATGTAAATTAACCAACGGAAAAGTAAGAATCTACCTAGACCTAGAGTTTGCTTCAGATAAATTTTTAACAAAGCTTAAAAACATGGGGCAAGATTTAAAATATTACATCTCAGGTTCTAGCAAGGAAGAAGAGCAAGCCAAAAAAGTAGAACGCGCTAAACGTGATATGGAACGTGCACAACGCGATTTAGAAAGAGCGCAAAGAGATTTAGAGCGTAGCAAAAAAACAGCTAAACACTCTGAGCACAAATAAATTAATAATCTTAGAACATAAAAAAGCCTATGACTTAATAAGTTGTGGGCTTTTAAGCTATGAATACTGTGTTTTTAACTGAAAAAAATAAGAATTTGATTACAATAATTTTATTTTAGTAAAAAAAATCAGCTTGACAAAAAATACTTTTCTTTTCATATTTCTTTTGATTCTCTCTTTTCCGATTCATGCACAATTAGAAGCGCATCTTATTGACGGTGAAGGTTGGGCTAAAGGCGATTATGTTGAAATAGGCATTAATTCAAAAGGAGTTTTCGGGGCCAATACAAGTAATAGACCTCCTAATTTTCATCTTAACAGAGAATCTGACGGCAATAATCTCTTTGGGTTTATTGCAAATCCACTTAAAGATAATTGGGTGGATTATGATGGTGATTTTTTTACTCCTGGGACTCCTGAAGAGGGTTTTACTATAGAAGTAGATGGAGTTAATTATAGTAATAATAATTCGTTTGGCTTTTTTCAAATACCTGGACAGATTGTAAACGTAAATTCTATATCATCAGATTGTTTTGACGATACAGCTCAAATTATATGGGAAGGTAATGTTTCTGGTCTTAATATCAAGAGATACTACAGTGTCACTAAAGATGGGTTGTTCATTCAAATGAACACTGTTGTAAGAAATTTATCTCCAAACACCAAAGAAGACATTTATTTTTTACACAACGTTGACCCAGATAATAATATCACTTTGAGTGGATTTTATGATACGGATATGTCTCTAATTTCTCAAGCTTCTTCTCCAACAGATGATGTCTGCCTTGTAAAAGCATCTCAAGAACCATTAAATATCCCCGAAGATATGGATGGTTCTTTTGTAAATCTTTATGCAAAAAACCCTGACGCCAGAGTATCCTATGGTGGATTTGATAACAGAAATGCTAGCGCTATATGGAATGGTTTTGGCGTTACTAATGCAGAAGGCTCTACAACAGCCTTAATTGATGAGGCAATTTCTATTGCGTTTAATCTAGGCGATTTAGCTCCGAATGAAACTATAAGTTTTACTTACTATTATATATTAGAAGATGTAGATTCATCTTTCGTCCCTTTCATTGTAAATGCTTTTCAGCAAAATCCCACAACTTGTTTAGGAAACGACGGCAAAATTATTTTCTCCGGATTGCAAGAAGGTCTTACTTATACATTAGATTATGTAGATGATGGTGTTGCTGTTCCTAGTCAAGATTTAATTGCTGATGAAAACGGAAATATTGAGCTGATAGGCTTAGATTCTGGTGCGTATTCTAATATTAGAATTAGTTTTACGGGTTGCTCAACTAGCATTGATACAGTTTTTGAACTTACTGATCCTCTGGCACCTAACTTTACACTTTCAAAAGAAGATTTTACCACTTGTGATGGTGACAACGGAAAGCTAATTATTTCAAATTTAACGCCTTCAACAGAATATACTATACAATTCACAGAAGATGCTGTAGTAATTCCTCCTGCAAATTTTACTGCAAACAATAGTGGTCAGGTTATTATTAGCGGCTTAGACCAAGGCACATATTCAGATTTTATTATAGAGCAATTTAATTGCACTACGTCTAGTAATGAGGTTATTGAAATCCAAGGACCTGTGAGTCCTGTTTCGTATCCAATCCCAGATCAATTTTATTGCGACGATGATTATGACTATTTAACATCTAGTATTGATTTTTCTGAATTAGAAACTTTTATTTTAGGAGTAGATAATGCCTCTGACTTTGATATTACATTTTATGAAACCGAGCAAGATATTACATCAGACTCACCAATATCTACAATTACTTACCAAAGTCCAGGGAATCCCACTTATATACTATATGCGCAAAAAACAGATAGAGTATCTAATTGTAGTTCTTATATTCCTTTTAATGTAACAATAAATATTCCTGTTGATTTTGAACTCAATGATGGTCTTATTTGTCTCAACAGTGACGATACCGTAAATACTGATTATGAGTTGCCTATTTTATCTACTGGGCTTAGTGAAAGTTTACATACGTTTGAGTGGTATTTAAATAATGAGTTACTGCCTTCTGAATCTTCAAGTAGTTTAACGGCTGATACTTTTGGAGTGTATTCTGTAAAAGCTACAATTATAGATACAGGATGCGATATTACAAAGAGTGCTGAAATAACACCTTCTGGCCCACCTCGAGTATTAGAAGTTAACGTAATCTCAACCGTATTCTCGGAAAATCATAGTGTTGAAATAAATGCGTCTGGATATGGTAATTACATATTTGGTTTAGATGATGGTCCTTTACAAGCGGAACCTCTTTTTACAAATGTTTCACCTGGTTATCATTTGGTTAAAATTATTGATACAAAAGGTTGTGGTATAGTAACTGAGGATATTGTTTTTGTAGATTATATGAAGTTTTTTACGCCTAATAATGACGGAAAAAATGACTATTGGCAAATTATTGGTATTTCAGAATTAATAGAGCCAAAAATATATATTCATGATAGGTATGGTAAACTTCTTAAGCAATTAAGTCAAAGTTCAATCGGATGGGATGGCGCATACAATGGTAGTATCCTGCCTTCTTCAGATTATTGGTTTACGGTTGTTTTTAAAGATGAAAATCTTATTCAAAGACAATTTTCATCACATTTTACATTGAAACGTTAGCTTTAGAATTTCATAAAATGTAATATTGAAATTTTTACTGTTGATTTTCGTAAATTAGCACTAACTAATTCAATATACCATTAATGGGTTTACTCGTTTTTTACGCTATTATTTCAATTTTCTTTTCGTTCTTATGTTCCATTTTAGAAGCTGTACTTTTAAGTATTACGCCTACATTTCTTAACCTTAAGAAAAATGAAGGCAAAGCCTATGCTAGCGACTTAGAAACTTTAAAAAAAGACGTAGACCGTCCGCTAATTGCTATTCTCACTCTAAATACAATTGCACATACTGTTGGAGCCATATTAGTTGGTGTACAAGCCAAAGTAGCTTATGCAGAGCTTTATGGTACTGAAACTCGCTCTATTTTTGGAATTGAATTTACCGAAGACATAATGGTCGGAGTTGTATCTACTATAATGACCATTTTAATTTTAGTCGCTTCAGAAATCATTCCAAAAACCATAGGTGCCACCTACTGGAAACAGTTAGCAAACTTTACTACTAAAGCATTAAACATCCTAATATTTCCACTAAAGTGGACAGGTGTTTTGTGGTTGTTACAACTTACAACGAAGCTTATTGGCGGCAAAGGACATGGTAGTGTTTTAAGTCGTGAAGGATTCGCTGCAATGGCAGATATTGCACACGAAGAAGGTGTTTTTGAAGAAAATGAAAGCAAGGTCATTAAAAATCTACTCAACTTTAAAGACGTTCAAGCTAAAGATGTGATGACACCTCGCACGGTTATGAAAACTGAAAATGAGGTTATGACTGTTGAAGATTTTTTTAAGGCAAATTCTAATATTCGGTTTTCTAGAATTCCGGTTTATACCGAAGACGCTGATAATATAACAGGCTTGGTTCTAAAGGACGATGTGTTTAAAGAAATGGCCTTTGGAAATGGCTCTAAACTATTATCCGAATTAAAACGAAATATCATTATCGTTAATCGTAGCTTACCAATTCCAAAACTTTTTGAACAACTTGTAGAAAGCCGTAATCACATGGCTTTAGTCGTTGATGAGTATGGCTCTGTAAGTGGTCTAGTGACTATGGAAGATGTTATTGAAACACTTCTAGGTCTAGAAATTATGGACGAAAGTGATAATGTCTCTGACCTACAATTGTTAGCTCGTAAAAGTTGGGAAACGCGAGCCAAGCGCCTAGGTATTATAGAAGAAGATAATACAGAAAACTAATGCAAAGTTGCACGATTGAAACACCAATTGGTCACGCAAAAATTACTGGTGACGCCAATGGTATTTCTTCTGTTTCAATTGGTGATACATCTCAAGAACTTTCAGAAATTATCCCAGAAGAATTACTAGATTGTGTAACGCAACTCAAAGCCTATTTTAGGGGCGAGCGTCAGTATTTTGACTTAAAACTCAATCCATCAGGTACCGATTTTCAGAAAAAAGTATGGCAGCACCTACAGCAAATTCCGTTTGGTAAAACCTGTTCGTATTTAGAACTATCAAAACAATTAGGCGACCCAAAGGCTATTAGAGCTGTGGCAAACGCCAATGGTAAAAATCCACTTTGGATTATAGTTCCATGCCATCGTGTTATTGGAAGCGACGGAAGTTTAACTGGCTATGCTGGCGGTTTACATAGAAAACAATGGCTCATCAACCACGAAAGCTCCAATAAACAACAAACTTTATTTTAAGGTTTAGTATATTTAGGACAACAAATACTATCAAATGAAATTCCTAAAAAAACTCTTCAAATTTCTTATCATATTCTTCGGGTTACTTATTGCCGTTCTTTATGTCACTGATACCGATTACTTGCTCAAAGCCGTTCGTACCATTTACTTAAAAGGCCACACTACTGCGTATCTAGAAGACTATAAACATTTTGACAATCAAGACATTGATGCCAGTAACAATCCGCAACCATGGCCAAATCATATCGACTATAATTCAGCTAAAGAAACCGACCGTTTAGCAAAAGCCAATAAAGATTGGGGAACCATTGCTTATGTGATTATTAAAAATGACAGCATTTGGTTTGAAAATTATTACGATGGATTTAACGAAGACTCTAAATCTAACTCCTTTTCTATGGCGAAGAGTTATGTATCTGGTTTAATGGGAAAAGCCATTATGCAAGGTCATATTAAAAGTCTAAATCAGCCTGTTTGCGATTTTCTTCCTGCATTTTGCGATGGTAAAGCAGCGAAAATGACCGTTGGCGATTTAAGTAGTATGGCATCTGGTACCAATTGGGATGAAGCGTATTACTCACCATTAAGCATTACAACACGTGCCTATTTTGATGACGATTTGGCTAAAGTGATGAACGGTCTTAAAATGGAAACAGACCCAGGACAAGCTTTTAAATATGCAAGTGGCGATACGCAAATGTTGGCTATGGTTATTGAAAAGGCAACTGATAAAAAACTATACGATTATTTTGAAGAAAGCTTCTGGAAACCACTCGGAAGCGAAAACGAAACCCTTTGGCAAGTCGATAGTGACGACCACGATTTAGTAAAAGCCTATTGCTGTATTGCCAGTAATGCCAAAGATTTTGCGCGTTTTGGAAAACTTTACAAAGACCATGGAAAATGGAATGGCAAACAAATTTTAGACTCTGCTTTTGTAGCTAAATCTGTTGTGCCACGTTTTCCGGATAGCCCAGAATATGGTTACGGCTGGTGGCTAAAAAAACATCTCGGTAAAGACTTTTTTATGATGCGTGGTCACTTAGGACAATACGTTTTTGTACAACCCGAAGACAATGTGATTATTGTGCGTCTTGGCCATCAAAAATCGCCAGATAACCTCAACGCTAAAACTTTTACAGATGATATTAGTTTGTATATTGAGGAAGGTTATAAAATGCTTGGGGAATAATGACAAAAAGAGATTTATTTAGAGTTTTAATAAAAGTTTTCGCTCTTTACTCAATTATACTTACTGTTTTTAGTTGGATACCTTCAAACATGATGTATTCTTTCTATGGTAATGAAACAGCTATTATTCTTGCAGCAAGCTTGATATTTACTTTTCTACTAATCCTAATCTATGTTTTTTTAATCAAGAAAACTGACGCTATAATTGATTTTCTAAAAATTGACAGGGGTTTTGATGATAATGAATTAAAATTATTGGACTTCAATTCTAAAAAAGTTTTAATGCTTGGTATTATTCTAATTGGTGGGTATTTAATTATTAGTGAACTATCAAATTTTATACAGTACGCTTTTTTAGCATTTAAAAATGAAATTAGTAGAGGACAATTATATGTTTTTCCAAATGGTTCTGCTAATGATGAAAATTACATATTCGAATTGGTATTCTCTGGTATAAATCTCCTTATTGGCTATTTATTATTAACCAACTATACTAAAGTTTCAAAGTGGATACTAAAAAAAGGTAATAAAAATTAATCTTATAAAATGAAATACCTAAAACTCCTTATAACAGCAATCCTAACAGCAGCTGTTTTCTACGGTCTTAACAATAAATTCGGAGACATACCAGCATTAGGAAAATTCCTCGCACCGAATCAAGGGATTTGGCAAAATGAAGGTGATGAAATTATCAGCGGAGAGATTGCAATTTCAGGATTGGATGAAGCTGTCACTGTGCATTACGACGCACAACTCATTCCGCATATTTTTGCAAAAAACGATAAAGATTTATACAAAGCACAAGGTTACATTACGGCAAAACACCGTTTGTGGCAAATGGAGTTTCAAACCTATGCTGCGGCAGGTCGCCTATCTGAAATTATTGGTGAAGGCGCTCTAAACTACGATAGAGAACAACGCCGTAATGGTATGCTTTTCGGTGCTGAAAACAGTTTAGATGTTGTAAAACAAGACCCAGAAGCCTTAGCGCTTTTGGAGGCTTACAGTGCTGGTGTTAACGCATATATTAATAGTCTAGAACCAGAAAACTATCCTGTAGAGTATAAACTTTTGGGTTACCAACCAGAGGCTTGGACTATCGATAAAACCATGCACTTATTGATGTATATGACCGATATGCTTTGTGGTCGCGATTACGATTTAGAATTTACAAATACCATAAAAAAGTTCGGCAAGAAACGTTTTGACATATTGTTCCCTGATTTTTATGATATTATTGACCCAGTAATTCCAAAAGACACCGATTGGAGTTACATTGATACAGAAATGACCGAAATTCCTGAAGGTGAAATGGCAGATGATACCATTTCTGTGACAGAACTCATGACCAAACCACATCCAAATAACGGAAGTAACAATTGGGCTGTGGCTCCTAAAAAATCAGCAAGCGGTAATGCTATTTTAGCTAGCGACCCACATTTAGGTTTAAATCTACCTTCAATTTGGTTTGTTATGCAATTATCAACACCAGAGCATAATGTGTATGGCGCTACTTTACCAGGTGCATTAGGTGTTATTATTGGCTTTAACGACGATATTTCTTGGGGTGTAACCAACGCCACACGAGACGTAAAAGATTGGTACAAAATAGACTTTGAAGACAAAAGCCGAAAAGCCTACAAGTATAACGGGCAGTGGAAAGAAACTTCAGTAAGACTTGAAGAAATTAAAATAAAAGGAAAAGAAACCTTTATAGATTCCGTCATCTATACGCATCACGGCCCTGTGAGCTATGATTATAACTTTAAAAGCGACAACGAGCTTAAAGGCTATGCCATGAAATGGGCTGGTCACATTGGCCATAACTTTACTGATTTGTTTTATAAGCTCAATCGTGCTAAAGATTATAACGATTACAGAGACGCCATAAAAAACCACGTCGCTCCAGCACAGAATTTTGTATTTGCTTCAAAAACTGGAGATATTGCCATGTGGGTGCAAGGCCAATTTCCAAATAAATGGAAAGGCCAAGGTAAATTCTTAATGGATGGCAGTAACCCTGACCATGATTGGCAAAGTTTCATTCTCTCAGACTATAATGCGCATACTAAAAATCCAGAACGCGGCTTTGTAAGCTCTGCAAATCAGCACCCTACAGATTCTATGTATCCGTTTTATGTGTTTAATGATGGTTATGATACGTATCGCTCTCGTATAATTAATAACTTCTTTAGGTCTAAGGAGAAGTTCGATGTCGAAGATTTTAAAGATTTACAGAATAATAATTTCAACTTAAAAGCAAGTGAAATTGTACCTTATTTAATTGAAAACTTAGAAATTTCAGAACTCAGTGAAGACGAAAAGGAAGCTTTGGATATTCTGAAAAATTGGGATTTTGATAATCACATCGACAGCAAAGCACCAGGTTTATTTTCGAGTTGGAATAATAGTCTTTACAATTTGCTTTGGGATGAATTTGATGTTGAAGAAGAAACTCTAAAATGGCCATTTACCTATCAATATATGTACATGCTTAAAAATCATCCTGATGATGACTTTATGGACATTCAAGACACACCCGAAAAAGAAACAGCGAAGGATTTAATCCAGCAATCCTTTAAAGAAACGGTAGAAAAACTAAACAAATGGAAAGAAAAGAATGGCGATTACACTTGGAAAAATTATAAGCGTTCTTATGTGGGACACCTGCTTCAGGCCTTACCTGCATTTTCGGTACAAAACATCCCAATTGGTGGTGATGGCAATACCGTAAATGCCATGACCAGAAATCATGGGCCTTCATGGCGAATGATTGTTGAAATGGGAGACAAACCCAAAGGTTTTGGCATTTATCCAGGTGGACAATCAGGAAATCCAGGCAGTAAGTATTACGATAATTTTATAGACGATTGGGCAAAGGGCGACTATTTTGAAATTAACTTTTTACAGTCTGAAAGTGACTCCACTTCAATCCAATCTACACAAACTTTAAAGCCAGCTAAATAACATGAAACGAAATAGCATCAACTTTATAATTACAATCGTTTTAGCTATCATTTTATCGCAGTTTCTACCTTGGTGGTCTGTGATGGTAGCAAGCTTTAGTTCAGCGCTTTTAATTCCCTTAAAAAAAGCTTCGGTATTCGTTATCCCATTAGTAGCCATTGCGCTTTTTTGGATAGTCTATTCTTGGTCATTGAGTAGTGCAAACGATTTTATATTAGCTAAAAAAATTGCGGTATTATTACCTCTTGCTGGTAATGAATATCTGTTACTATTAGTCACAGGATCAATTGGAGGTTTAGCCGCAGGCGTTTCGGCTTTATTTGGAAAACAATTATCTTTAGTATTGAAGTCTAAATAAATTTTAACGTTATGATTTCTAAGCTTCATCTTGAAAACATTTTATTCTTAGATATTGAAACCGTCCCAGAAACACAGCATTTTTCGGACTTAGACGAAACCAAACAACAACTTTGGGAGCTAAAATCCAAGTACCAACGTAAAGATGATTATACCGCCGAAGAATTCTATGACCGTGCGGGTATTTGGTCAGAGTTTGGGAAAATTATTTGTATTTCGGTAGGCTATTTTAAGATGGATGGCGACATTAGAAATTTTCGTGTAACGTCTTTTTATGGTGATGAAATTAAAATCCTCAAAGATTTTAAAAATTTACTGATTTCGCACTTTAGCCAAAGCAAGCATCTGCTCTGTGCACACAATGGAAAAGAATTCGACTTTCCGTATATAGCCAGGCGTATGATTATTCATAATATTGAATTGCCTTATAAGCTAAATTTATTCGGGAAAAAACCATGGGAAGTGCCACATCTTGACACTTTAGAATTGTGGAAATTTGGCGATTATAAAACTTATACATCATTAAAACTTTTGACTAATGTTTTAGGCATTCCTTCACCTAAGGATGATATTGATGGTAGCGAAGTTTGTAGCGTTTATTACGATGATAATGACATAGACCGTATTATCACCTATTGCGAAAAAGATACGATTGCTGTAGCGCAAATATTCTTGCGATTAAGAGGTGATGAGTTACTTCATGAGAATGAGATAAAGCATATTTAAACTATTATTATTTTACAATAAAAAAGAGCCCAGATAAAATCTGAGCTCTTTTTGGTTTAAGATATTGGTTAGGCTTATTGCTTAATAAACTTTCTAGATACAGACACTTCTCCTGTACTTAATTCTAAGAAATATACCCCTTTATCTAACGTACTAACTTCAATTTGGCTAGAGTTAACTCCGCGTAATACGGTTTGACCTAGCATATTTACAATTCGGTAAGTTGCATTTTCTACACCTACAGTTTCAACGTATAACGTGTTCGTTACTGGGTTAGGATACATTCTCATTCTAAATGCATCTTCATCTTCATCACCTAATACATCAACTCTTTCACCAAAAACAACTTCTCCTCTAGAAGTAGGACAAGAGGTCTCATAAATTTTTACATTAGTAAATGTAGAGTTGTTACCGGAACCAGCGTCATTATCATTAATAAATACTAATCTATCCATAACACCTGTGTAAGAATCACCTACCGGAATAACGTAGGTTCTTGTTCCGCTTATGTAATTATCAAAATTGGTAATTCCATAATTCTGCGTTCCATAAAACTTAAAGTAGAACGAAGATGTTAACGAATTATCATTCTCGAAACCAATACCATGAATTTCACCTTCAGAAGTACTGCTAAACTCTAGTTCAATTACAGTATTTGCAGTAACTGTATAAGGAAAATCGATATACTTCCAAGTATTATTAGTTAATGTTAACGAGGCTCCTCCATTTCCAATAGAATTAGCACCGCTTGCATCTTGAGTGGAAAATGAATTAAGCGTATAATCATTAAAATTCAATGTGTCGCAACCTGCAGGTGGATTGGTAGCGCCATCCGTTAAACTAATATCATCAATAGCGACGTCTGCTTGCCATGTGCCACCCGTTAGTCTATTAAATCGTAACTGAATGCCACTGCCTAAGTAAGCTGCCAAATCTATATTTACCGTTAACCACTGGTTGCCTTGGTTTCCTGTTTGGCTCCATAAACTTGTCCAATTGGCACCTTCGTCATTGCTCACCTCTAACGCTAATGAACCTGCGTTTGTTGAACCAAACATGTGGTACTTGAATGAGAATGTCGCTTCTGCTGCGCTTGATAAATCAAAACATGGTGAGGTAATTATAGCTCGCTTGTTTGGATAACCTGTATTATTACCAGAAGCCTCTACATAAATATAGTTACTTCCTTCTATTGCGCTTGATGGCCCTGTTCCGTTACTTGGCGTACCATTAGCATCTACTGTCCAATTAAGGTCATCCGCGCTACTCTGCGTCCAAGCGCCGATACCGCTCTCAAAGCCTTCAGCATATGGAAGCGATACACCTCCAGAACAGCCATTCGATGCTTCGTTTACAGTAACTGTTCTTACTACTGGTGTTGCTGCATTACCAGCGGCATCACTCACATTGTAAGTTAGTGTATAGGTTCCGGCAACATTAGTATTTACTGCACCTGTGACCACAATACTTGATGTTAGGTTACCATCTATGTTATCTGTGGCTGTGGCACCTGCATCTGTATATCCGTCACCTACCGTTAAACTAACTGTTGCTGAACCTAATAATGTAAGTATTGGTGCAGTCGTATCTGGATTTACAGTCACTGTCCTTGTAGCACTTGCTGAGTTTCCCGCAGCATCACTAACACTGTATGTTACTGTATACGTTCCGGCTATATTAGTGTTTACAGTACCTGATGTTACAATACTGGATGTTAAATCGCCATCGACGTTATCAGTTGCTGTTGCTCCTAATTCGTTATAAGTTTCTTGCAACTCTAAAGTAACCGAAGCAGAACCATTTAACGTAATTACTGGCGCTATGGTGTCTGGGCCAGAAGATTCAATTACAACTGTATAATCTTCAACTTCACCATAGGTAAATGACTCGCATGGCGCTGGAGCTGCATTGTATTTCATAGAAACACGCATACGGGTTGCGCCTTCTACTGCCGCAGTTGGCACCGTAAAGTTACCGCTTACTGGTGTTGCTTGTGTTGGAGCTTGAGAAAAGACTTGCTCTCCTGCATCAGTAAAATCTCCATCCTTGTTGTAATCGATCCACACTGCATAAGCTTCATTATAAAGAGTGCCTGTCCAGGTTGGTGTAATTGTAATTGTATTTGAAGTTCCTTTGGTTAGTACAGTAGATTGTGATGTAAAATCTGCATAACCACTAGCTGCTGCACCAGAAGAATTATCTATCGACCCTAATTGTACTCTTGAGATAAATTCGTCATTTACATTATTACCGTTAGATGCACAATAATTTAATTGTACTTCTGTAGTTGTAAAATTAACTGAAGTCGAGTATGCCGAATTACTTCCTCCACTACATTTACTTCTTACTTGGGCTTCGTATTGTGTTTGGGTATTAAGCCCTGTTAAGTTAGAGGAAACCCCAGTCACTGCTACTGTTGTCCATGTTGAAGAACCTAAAACTCTATATCTTAAATCGTAAGTTGCTCCCGCTACTGCATTCCAACTTAAAGTAGCTGTCGACGACCCAATGTTCGAAGCTGCTAGTCCACTTGGTGTGGTAGCATTACAAACAACAGGTGCTCCAATTGTAAAGTTAGCATTAGAGATATCGAAGAAGATGTGGTTAGAACCTCTAACCATAATTCTGTTTTGCGACCCTTGGTTATTTGGTACTACAATATCATGAGAACCATCATTAGGAACTCCTGATGCTAAAGTGATAGGATAGGTGTCTCCACCATCTGTTGATAAGAAGATATCTACATTCGCTGCATTTACTCCATTTCCTGTTGTGCCGGCAACATTCCAAGTTACTGTTTGTGTTGTACCAGCATCCCAAGTTAAATTTGTATTTGGAGAATTTAGTACAAATGGCCCCGCTGTACCATTTACTGTAATACGTGTATCGTCACTATTATTTGTTGCGCCTCCAACGCGATTATCTCTAACGGTTAATCTAAAATTCAATGTTCTCGCCACATTAGGAACAGCTTCCCATTGCCAAGAAGTAGCACCAGATTTTATAGTTTGAAGTCTTGGAAAATAACGTTTATTATCCGTAGTTGGATTAAATGACCTAAAAGCTACGCCAGTGGTTGCTGTAGTACTCGGGTAGGTTGTAGCTGCATTATTCTCATCTGCCTGTTCCCAGCAATAAGTTAATACGTCTCCAGAATCAGCATCTGATGCAGTGCCTTCTAAGACGAAAGGCGTACCCTTTGGAATAGTATAATTAAGACCAGCATTAACCGTTGGTACTGAATTGCCCGTATTTGTATTGGTTTGACAGCTTGTAGACTTTACATAGTTTGTAACTTGCTGTATTGTAAACCAGTGGAAATATGGATCACTATTCTGTTGAACATCAGTTGCTCCAGTAATACCTGCATATCCCATGATAGTCGTACCACTTCCTGGCTCAAAATGTGCATTTGTACCTTCATTTCTAAAAGAAAACGTGTGATTTCCACCAAACTGATGTCCTAGCTCATGTGCCACATAATCTACATCAAAAGGGTCTCCTTCTGGTGTTGAACGCGATGTGAAAGCGCTTCCTTTTTGTCCATTAACACATACGCAACCTATGCAGCCTGCATTTCCATTGTCTGATGCTCTGGCAAATAAATGTCCTACATCGTAGTTGGCTTCGCCGATTACACTTGTTAATGTGCTTTGTACTTGACTATTAAAGCTTCCGTTAGAATATGGGTCAGTGTTGCCATTTGTATAAATAACATCGTCTGTATTTGCAATCAAAAGCATAGTAACGTTAAAGTCATTTTCAAAAAGACCGTTAACTCTTGTCATCGTAGTATTTATAGCTGCTAACGCCTGAGCTTTAGTTCCTCCATGATACTGTGTATATTCTCCAGTAGTAGAGACGGCAAGTCTGTACGTTCTTAATGTGCCATCGTCTGCATTTCTTAATGAAGTACTATTGCCTTCTAGCAAGGAATTTGCTTGAGCAGTCACCTCACATTCAAAATTATCTTGTACTGGTAATTTGTCTTGTCTCTTATACACTGTGTACTGAGATAAGTCGTTTGTGTAAGGCTCTATAAAAGAAGCTGGTTTATCCGATGATAAGCGCATACTTTGTAAGCCTAGTGGAGATAAACTAAAACGAATTCGATTCGAAGGATTATCGATTCCCTGACCTGCGTACGATTTGATATTAGGATATCTGGCTGCCAAATCAGGATGCATTACAGACGCCTCCATAACGTGATAACGCTCTAGCTCTCCATCAGCATTTGGAAACGATACAATAACATTTGACTGACCACTAAATTCACCTCTTGCTGGCGCTTGAGATAGTATAGCTTTTAAGCCTTCGATATCTAATGAATAGATTTCTTTTGTAGGAAGTTCTCTCCTACTTTCTTTAACATCAAAGATTTTTGCAGATTCTTTTTTCCAAAGTGTTTGACCTTGAGAAAACCCAAAAAACGAGCATATAAAAAATGCGAAGAATAGTGTTTTTTTCATAGAAATATTAAATGGTTTTAATTATAATTCATTCAAATTATTAAAATTTTATAATTCATTTTGTAGGATTGTGTTTATTAACACTGATTTCTTTTTTATTACGGTTTTTCCGTATATATAATGAAGAAAAGGATTACGTTTTTGAAAATTACTTTAAAAAGCCCAGACAAAATTTGTCTGGGCTTAACGCATCAACGGGGGAATTAATACTCTAACGCTTCATAAGCTTTTGGATCTTATTCATTCCATTAGAACTTTGAATGTTTAACATGTAAATGCCACTATTCAGTCCTGAGATATCAATACTTTTTTCAGAAGTAATAGTATCAACAGACCACTGTACTTGTTGTACCATTTTACCTGTTAAGTCATATATCTTTAACGTCATATCTACAGCGCCATTTTGCATATCCATTCCTAATCCTACGTTTACCGAAGAGGATGCCGGATTTGGATAGAATCTAACAGAGTTCTCAATAGTTTGAATATCATCAGTCAAGTCAATTAAAACCTCTTCAGCTTTCGTTGTTGGTCCAGCCGATAAATTAATATTATCAATAGCAATATCTGCTTGCCATGTACTTCCTGTAACTCTGTTGAATCTTAGTTGCACACTATTTCCAGCATAAGCTGATAAATCTACACTTTGAGATAACCAAGCATTGGTTTTATCGCCAGTTTCACTCCATAAAGTCGTCCAGCTTGCACCATTATCATTACTAGCTTCTAAGGCAATGCTTCCCATATCTGTAGCTCCATTCATATGATAGTTAAATGTGAATGTTGCTCCAGACTGAGCCGATAAATCGTAACATGGCGAAGTTATAATTGCACGCTTATTTGGGTAACCTGTGCCGTTTCCTGAAGCCTCCACGAAGATATAATCGCTTCCTTGGATTGCACTCGATGGACCGGTTCCGTTAGATGGTGTTCCATTAGCATCAACGGTCCAGTTTAAATCGTCTGCACTACTTTGTGACCAATCACCGATTGAACCTTCAAAACCTTGCGCATATGGGAATGAACTCACACCACCGGAACACGATGGAGTTGTTGGTACACCTTCAGTTAAGCTTATATCATCAATTGCCACATCAGATTGCCAAGTTCCACCAGTAATTCTGTTGAAACGCAATTGTATTCCGCTACCTATGTAAGGCGCTAAATCAATATTTACGGTTAACCATTGGTTGCCTTGGTTTCCAGTTTGATTCCATAAGCTCGTCCAAGTTGCACCTTCGTCGTTAGTAACTTCTAAATCTACTGAACCGCCATTTGTTGAACCAAACATATGATACTTAAAGCTGAAATTTGCTTCTGTTACAGTTGATAAATCAAAACATGGTGAAGTGATAATCGCTCGTTTGTTAGGGAAACCTGTTCCGTTTCCTGAAGCTTCTACATAAATATAATTACTGCCTTGAACTGCACTCGATGGACCAGTATTATTACTTGGTGTTCCGTTAGCGTCAACTGTCCAATTTATATCATCTGCATTAGACTGTGTCCAAGCGCCGATTCCACCTTCGAAACCTTCAGCATATGGGAATGTTGAAATTCCGCCAGAACAACCATTCGCTGCTTCATTTACATTAACAGTTCTGCTTACTGGAGTTGCTGCATTTCCTGCCGCATCACTTACATTATACGTTAATGTGTATGTACCAGCTACATTTGTGTTTACTGAACCTGAAACAACAATACTTGCCGTTAAGTTACCATCAATATTATCTGACGCTGTTGCGCCTGCATCTGAATACGCATCTCCAACTGTAAGGTTTACTGTCGCTGAACCATTAAGCGTAATTATTGGCGCAATTGTATCTGCACTCACCACAACACTTCTTGAAATACTTGCTGAATTTCCAGCAGCATCACTAACACTATATGTTACAGTGTATGTTCCTGCAGTATTTGTATTTACTGTACCTGAAGTTACAATACTCGAAGTTAAATTTCCATCGATATTATCTGTTGCTGTTGCGCCTAACTCATTATAAGTATCGCCAACATTTAAGTTAATTGTCGCTGCGCCGTTTAATGAAATTACTGGTGCCGTTGTATCTGGATTTACAGTAACCGTACGCGAAGTACTTGCTGAATTTCCAGCTGCATCACTTACAGAATATGTTACTGTATATGTTCCTGCAACGTTTGTGTTTACAGTCCCTGATATTACGATACTAGAAGTAAGGTTTCCATCTATATTATCAGTTGCCGTTGCACCTTGCTCGTTATAGGTTTGCTGCAACTCTAAAGTAATATTTGCTGAACCATTTAAAGTAATTACTGGAGGAGTTGTATCTGCAATAACGTTTACTGTACGTATTGCGGAACCAGAGTTTCCAGCGGCATCTGTTACGGTGTAAGTTACGGTGTAAGTCCCTGCAACATTTGTATTTACTGTACCAGATGTTACGATGCTTGATGTTAAGTTTCCATCAACATTATCTGTTGCTGTAGCACCTAATTCGTTATAAGCTTCTCCGACATTTAAATCGATTGTTGAAGCGCCGTTTAAAGTCACAACTGGTGCTTCTGTATCTGGACCTTCGCCTTCAATAACGATAGTATAATCTTCAACTTCACCATAAGTAAATGACGCACATGAATCTACATTCGCATTATAACTCATAGTTACACGCATACGTGTTACTACTTCACTTGCCGAAGTTGGCACTGTAAAACTACCGCTAACTGGATTTGTTTGCGAAGGTGCGTCTGTAAATACTTGCTCACCTACATCTGTAAAATCGCCATCACGGTTATAATCTATCCAAACGGAATAGCCTTCATTATATAAAGTGCCTGTCCAAGTTGGTGTGATTGTTACTGTGTATTGATTTCCTTTTGTTAATGTTGTTGAAATCGATGTAAAATCTGAATAAAATTGCGCTCCAGATGTATTATCAATTGTATTTAACTGAACTCTAGAAATATATTCGTCATTAACATTAGAACTTTGAGACGCACAATACGTCACTGGTAAAGCATCAGTAGTAATTGTGACTACATTACTCGCTCCAGATGTGTTTCCGGCAGCATCTTTTGCTACAACTGAAAAACTGTATTGTGTTTCTGCAGTTAATCCTGTTGCTGCAAATGCTGTTGAAGTCGAATTACCAACCACAACACCATCTCTTAAAATATCATAAGACGCTACGCCAACATTGTCCGTAGACGCTGTCCAAGATAGGTTTGCCGAAGATGCTGTAACTCCTGAAGCTGATAAACTTGTTGGCGCACTTGGCGCCGTTGTATCTGGTGCGTCAGTTGTTACGTTTATAACATTACTTGCTACAGACTGATTTCCCGAAGCGTCACTAGCTCGGACGCTAAAAGCGTATGCTGTGTTTGGTGTTAATCCTGTAACTTGATAGTTTGTTGTCGTTCCTGAAACTGAAGCAATAACAGCACCATCTCGTAAAACATCATAACCCGAAACACCTACATTATCTGTTGAAGCTGTCCAGCTTAAATCAGTTGAACTTTGCGTTGTGTTTGAAGCTGCTAAACTTGTTGGTGCGCTTGGTGCTTCTGTATCTGGTACCGTAGTAGCAGTGAAAGTTCCTGTGAATACACCTCGACCATAAGTCGATGCAATAATTTGGTTGTTGTTATCATCCCCATTAACCGCCCAATAATCAAACGATGTTACGCTCGCATCACTCATACCATTATAGGCTTGTGTCCAATTTGGACTTGACGAGTTAAAGTTTGATGTAGACCAAACACCTAATTGCGTTGCTAAAATCGCTTCGTTTCTATTTAATGGATTTTGAAGCATATCTCTAACAGGAATGTTAGGTAAATCGCCTTCCTTATTTTGCCAAGATGAACCTCCATTTGAAGTTGCCCAAACACTAGTTACTCCATAATTATGGATAGTTACAAAAATATCGTTAGCCGTTTCACCATATCTTACAGAAGACACAGACCCAACAAAAGGTGTATTAATTGTTGTAAATGTTGCTGAATTATTTGTAACGTTAGATAATCTTACAAGTCCACCATTTGCTAAACCAACATACCAAACATTGTTTGCAAAAGGCGATGCTCTAAATGCTGTTGGTTTTGCTGTTAAAGCGGCATTTGTAAAAGTACCACTTGAGTTTGAAGCTACATTTATAGAACGAATACTGAAACTTGAACCGCTTGAGTTGTTCGTTAATAATCGGTTGGCATCACTATCGTAATCCATTTGATTTACGAAATCTCCTGTAGTTTGGCTACTTGCCAATGTTGTTGCGCCGCCTTGACGACGACCTAAACCATTCCAAGGTAAGTTGAATCTATAGATGACGTTATTTACAAACGTCGCAATCATGTACTGACCATCTTTATCTACGAAGGTGTAAAACCCATCACCATCTGATAATTCTTCAGAACCGTTGATTCCTGGTGCAGCATTTCCATTTCTGAATGCTTGCGAGCCATTATCCTGAGCACCAGCGGTGAAGATTACATTTGTTGAACCGCTTCCGTTTGGCCCAATTCCTGCTTTTACATATTGCGTAACATTATAATTGTTATTTCTTACTCCAATAGCAGAACCGTTACTTGAAGCTGTCGATAGACTTGAAGCATAGTAAATACCACCATCATTACCAAAAACTGCTTGATTAGAATTTCCTGGTCTAAACGTCATAGCATGCTGATCAGCGTGAACTAATGGCGCGCTTAAAGTATTTAATCCTGGATTATTAGACCATTTTGAAATTTGAGTCCATGAACCAGCACTATTGGTAGAACGGAATAAATCAATTCCGCCTACGTATAAAATATTGTCATTATTAGGGTCAACCTCAATCATTAAATCGTAAAAGGCTTGACCTCTACAAAAATCGTTTGCAGGAATACCTTGATCGGCATCATTTGGCAAAGCACCACTTGATATGGTGTTAAACCCATTTGTAGTAGTGTATACATGTACTGGACTACTTACTCCCTGAGTTAATGCATACATTTTATTTGCATTAGTAGAAGATACAGCAATCTCTACCCTGTTAGAGTCTGTTAATGGCGAAGCTCCAGCTTCAGTCCAAGTACTACCATTGGTTGTGCTAAATACTCGGCCACCACCGCCACCGCCAATACCTGGCGTGGTTATAGTTCCCATCCATAATTTTCCATCTGCACCAATTTCAAAATCATTAGGAATTACAGGATAAGCTGTACCTGAAAAATCAAACTGAAGATTAGGTGTTTCAATTCTACCCCAAGTTGAACCTCCGTCAGTAGAACGATATAATCCCGCTGTTTGTAAACCTAACCAGTTTGTTGGACTACTAGAATCTCCGTAAACATGAGCACCTACACCAACAAATAATTCTGTATTTCCACCATTATTCCATGCAACAACATCATTAACATAGAAAATTCCTGATAAGAATAAGTTTGAAGCATTAAACTCAAAAGTTCCTGGTCCAGCTGGTGGAATATTTACTGATGTCCAAGAATTTCCACCATCATTAGTAACGTATACACCATTACCAACAACGTCTCCAGCAGTATATTGCTCACCAGTACCTACGTACCAGCGGTTAGAGTTATTTGGGTCAACCGTTATAGATGTTACCGATAAATTCCCCGGTACATTTTCTACACGTTGCCATTGAGAGCTAGAACTCGTAATGTTAGTGTTTTTCCATAATCCTCCACTTACTCCACCAGCATAAACCGTATTGTTTGTAGCATCGTTTGGATCGAATAAAATGGCTCTTGTACGTCCTCCAATATCGTTAGGTCCTCTTTCATCCCAATCGTTACCAGCTTCTCCGGGATTTCTCTCACTTGCACGTTGTTGAGCAATCTCCTCTCTTAGGATTGTAAGTTCTCCGTCGTCAAGTTTTCCTGTAGATGGATTTACAGTAAGCTCCCACATCTGCTCAAAGTATCTGTTAGGAGGAAGTCCTTCCTTTTTACGCTTTCTTTTATCCCATTTTAGCGTTTCTTTAAAAGGAGAATTTGCAACAATTGCTTCATGAGCAGCACGCTGCTCTTCTATGGTCAATTCTAAATTTGTCTCTTGAGTATTAGACACAAACGTAAATATACCTATGGCTAATAACAATACAGTTATACCGCCAGTAAGGACGCGTAGTTTTTTAGTCATTTTGTTTGAAGTGATTTTTGGTTAGTGTTCAAGCGATTTTTATCAACGTGTGAAAATATTAAAATTCTGTTAACCAACAATAAAATCATCAGTATTTTCGATAAAACGTTATTAATATGATAAAATTTTTATAAAAAAAATAAATAATGTTTAATATAGCTTGTTTTAAAATATTAGCTATCAAGGCTTTATGAAGCCACTCCCTTTTTTTGTAACACTATCAAAATTTTACTAAACAATACCTAAATTTACATATGCAAAATTCCAAAATTCTGAAAGTTGAAAATCTTAGTATAAGCTTTGTCTCAAAAAGCAAAAAGACTGAGGTTATTCATAACATTTCTTTTGATATCGCTTCAAATGAAATATTAGGAGTTGTTGGGGAATCGGGTTCAGGGAAGTCTGTATCTTCCCTTGCTATTATGGGATTGTTGCCTAAAAAGATTTCTGAAATTACTAATGGTTCTATTGAATTTGAAGGGAAAGATTTACTACACACTTCTGAAAAAGAATTTCAAAATATAAGAGGAAATGAGATTGCAATGATTTTTCAAGAACCCATGAGTTCTTTAAATCCGTCTATGAAATGCGGTAAACAAGTCTCAGAATTATTACAAAAGCATACTACTCTTTCTAAAGCTGAGATTAAGAACGAAGTTATCTCTCTATTTGAACGCGTAAAGCTCCCAGACCCAAAACGTGCATATAACGCTTATCCTCACGAAATTTCTGGAGGACAAAAGCAACGGGTTATGGTTGCTATGGCTATTTCGTGTAAACCTAAATTACTTATTGCAGACGAACCTACTACCGCTCTTGATGTTACCGTACAGAAGGAAATTTTAGAATTGCTTAAAACGCTTAAACAAGAGACCAAAATGAGTATTCTTTTTATTTCGCATGACTTAGCTCTTGTCTCTGAACTTGCCGATAGAGTTGCTGTGATGTACAAAGGCGATATTGTAGAACAAGGTAATGTTGAGCAAATCTTTAAATCTCCAAACCATCAATACACAAAAGCATTGTTTAATTCCCGTCCGTCTATGGAAACGAGATTAAAGCAATTACCAACAGTAATAGATTTTATAAATGATACCGTAGATAATACAGTCGTAACTACCTCCGAACGTAAAAAAAATCATGAGTTATTATATGCTCAGCCACCTCTTCTAGAGGTCATAGATTTAGAAAAGGTTTACTTATCTAAACAAGGTTTTTTTAAGCCCAAAACAGAATTTAAAGCTGTAAATAAGGTGAGTTTTAATGTATATAAAGGCGAAACATTAGGTTTGGTTGGTGAATCTGGTTGCGGAAAATCGACCTTAGGTAATGCGATTTTACAATTAAATAAAGCTACTGCTGGTATCATAAAATATAAAGGCGAAGACATTACTAATCTTGGCAGTTCTAAACTAAGGGCGCTTCGTAAAGACATTCAGATTATTTTCCAAGACCCATTTGCATCACTAAATCCAAGATTAACCGTTGGGAAAGCCATTACAGAGCCTATGAAGGTTCATGGTATTGGTGAAAATTCTACAAATCGAAGGGAAAAAGTAATAGAGATTTTAAATCATGTTGGACTTACTGAGGAAGATTATAATAAATATCCTCATGAGTTTTCTGGTGGACAACGTCAGCGAATAGGTATTGCCAGAACAATTGCTTTAGAACCAAAGCTCATCATTTGCGATGAGTCTGTCTCTGCACTAGACATTTCGGTACAAGCTCAAGTCCTAAACTTGCTAAATAGTTTAAAAGAAAACTTTGGGTTTACCTACATTTTCATTTCTCACGACCTAGCTGTTGTTAAATATATGGCTGACCAATTATTGGTTATGAATAATGGTAAAATTGAAGAATTAGGTGAAGCGGATTTTATTTATAGTAATCCTGGAAAAGTGTACACCAAGAAATTGATTGACGCTATACCTAAAGGTCTATAGAAAGAAGACCTTTTTAGTTAAATAAAATACGCCAGAAATTAATCTGAGCGTATTTTTTAGTCTAGAAGGTTTCTCTTCAAAAGTAGGTTCTGGTAGATTTGTTTTTGTTTTCATAAGATTAAATTTATGATAGATTTGGGGACAAATCATAAATGTTAAGTTTATGGTAAATCTGGTTAACTTGGTTATTTCAATTTGGGATTGCTAATATGAAACAATTTTTCATTTATAACGATTAAATACATTATTAATCGATGAAATACATTAAATTTTAACATTTAGTGTAAAATAAGACAAAAAATAGCCGCTTTTCGAGCTGCTAATATTAAACTATTACTGAAGATTAAATGCTCATTTCGGGTATATCTCCTTCTACAATTAAGTGACCTTCTGTGGCATTTTTAATATCTTCTACTGAAACACCTGGCGCACGTTCTAAAAGTTTAAAACCTTTATCGGTTACCTCAATAACCGCTAAGTTGGTCACTATCTTTTTTACACAACCAACACCTGTTAGCGGTAGTGAACATCGCTTTAGTAATTTTGATGCTCCTGCTCTATTGGTATGCATCATAGCTACTATGATATTCTCAGCACTGGCTACCAAATCCATAGCACCTCCCATACCTTTTACCATTTTTCCCGGGATTTTCCAATTAGCAATATCTCCATTTTCAGCTACTTCCATAGCGCCTAGGATGGTTAAATCTACATGCTTACCACGTATCATTGAAAAGCTCATGGCAGAGTCGAAAAAAGATGCTCCTGGTAATGTAGTTATGGTTTGCTTACCCGCATTAATTACATCTGCATCTTCTTCTCCTTCAAAAGGAAAAGGCCCCATCCCTAAAACTCCGTTTTCACTTTGGAACTCTACTTCTATATCTTCTCTTACAAAATTGGCGACTAAAGTTGGTATCCCAATGCCTAGATTAACATAGTAACCGTCTTTTACTTCTTTTGCAATTCGTTTTGCGATTCCGTTTTTATCTAACATAATTAATCTCTTGGTCTAACAGTTCTTTGCTCAATACGTTTTTCATAAACTTCACCTTGAAAAATACGTTGTACAAATATTCCTGGAATATGAATTTGATTTGGGTCCAACGCTCCAACAGGCACTAATTCTTCAACCTCAGCCACCGTGATTTTTGCGGCGCCGCACATGTTAGGATTAAAGTTTCGGGCAGTTCCTTTAAAAACTAAGTTTCCTGCGGCATCGCCTTTCCATGCTTTGACAAAGCCAAAGTCTGCCTTAAATGCGTGTTCTAACACATACATTTTACCATCAAACTCTCTTGTTTCTTTTCCTTCTGCTACTTCAGTACCGTAACCTGCTGGTGTATATACTGCCGGAAAACCTGCTTGCGCAGCTCTGCAGCGTTCAGCTAATGTTCCTTGAGGAATAAGCTCAACATCTAATTCTCCGCTTAACATTTGACGTTCAAATTCATCATTTTCTCCCACGTAAGAGGATATCATTTTTTTGATTTGTTTTCCTTGAAGTAACAAGCCTAAACCAAAATCATCAACTCCTGCATTGTTTGAAATACATGTGAGCCCTTTTACATTGCGTTTTACTAATTCTGCAATAGCATTTTCAGGAATACCGCTAAGCCCAAACCCGCCAAACATAAGAGTCATATCATCAGCTACACCATCTAATGCTACTTCAACATTAGCTACTTTTTTATTAATCATATTGTATTGATTATTTGCAAACGTAAATTACGAAAGTTTCGTAATAACTATTGTGAAAAATCTGCTAAAAGGCATATGAAATTTGAAAGACTAAAAGTCTATATCTATATCATCACTTACATCTTCATCTGAAGCGTCATCTTGCTTAGAAGCCTTTGTACAGTCTGTGTTTATTGATAAGTTCGCTGGTTTTTCGAACTCATCTTTGGAGACATTTAAAGTCTCATCTTCATAACAAGCCTTCATAAACAATCCCCAAATTGGCAATGCTGTAGATGCACCTTGACCGTAAGTTATAGTTTTAAAATGTGCTGCTCTATCTTCGCAACCAACCCATACACCTGTTACTAAATTTGGTACCATACCCATAAACCAACCGTCAGACTGGTTTTGCGTCGTTCCTGTTTTACCAGCAATTGGGTTTGTGAGTTCGTAAGGATATCCAGTTAACATTTTCTTTGTGAATTGCTGATTGACGCGCCAAGTATCTTGAAGTCGTTTTCCAGAACCAGATTGCACTACACCTTGCATTAGATTAATAGTGGTGTAAGCTACTTCTTCACTTAACACATCACGACTCTCCGGCTTAAACTGATATAAAACTGTTCCGTTTTTATCTTCAATTCGCGTCACTAAAACTGGTTTATTATAAACGCCTTTGTTGGCAAAAGTAGAATAGGCAGCAACCATTTCGTAAACACTAATATCTGGTGTTCCCAAAGCTATTGCTGGTACAGGTAGAATTTCTTGCTCAACACCTAATTTCTCAGCCATTTCTACAACAGGTTGTGGACCAATTTCATTCATTAGTCTTGCAGTAATTGTATTGGTTGAACTTGCTAATGCTGCTTTTAATGTTTGAAAACCATCGTATCTCCCATCAGAGTTTTTTGTTGTCCATGGTTCTGGATTTCCAAACTTATTGGCTTCAATAGTTATAGGTGTTCTTGGTAAAGAATCGCAAGGCGACAATTGCAATTGGTCTATTGCAGTTGCATACACAAATGGCTTAAAGGTAGAGCCTACTTGACGCTTACCTTGTTTAACCATATCGTATTTAAAATGCTTGTAATTCATACCACCAACCCAAGCTTTTACATGTCCCGTTTGCGGATCCATAGACATCATAGCTGGTCGCAAAAAAGACTTGTAGTAACGCATAGAGTCCATAGGTTTCATTACCGTGTCTATCTCTGTATACTTCCCATCCTTCCATGCAAAAATTTCCATTTGTGTTGGTTTATCAAAAGAGGCTATAATCTCTTTTTCAGATTTGCCTAAATCATTTTTCATATGTCGCCAACGCTCACTTCGACGCATACCAACTCTCATGAGACTTTCTATTTCTTTCTTATCAAGCTCTAAAAATGGAGCTGTTGGATTTAGCTTAGGTGTATTTTGGTTATCAAACTCAGCTTGGAGTCTTGGCATGTGCTGAGCAATAGCATCCTCAGCGTACTTTTGCATACGATAATCTATGGTAGTATAAATCTTTAAACCGTCGTTGTATAAATTGTATTTTTCGCCGTCTGGTTTCGGATTCTCTTCTATCCACTCTTTCATGAACTCAGCTAAATTGGCTCTAAAATAGGTCGCTAAACCTTCACGATGAGATTCTGGCGAATAGTTTAAATCCAATTCTGTTTGTTGTAGTGAGTCCTTAACCTCTTTTGTTATCAATTCATACTTAGCCATTTGAGCTAAAACCACATTTCTTCTGTTTTTTGTACCTACAGGGTTTCTATGTGGCCTAGGGTTGTAAAGTGAAGAGTTTTTGAACATGCCTACCAGCATTGCAGATTCTTTTAAATCTAAATCTTTTGGCTCCTTCCCAAAATAAATTCGTGCTGCTGAACGAATACCATCTGCATTATTATTAAAATCATAAATATTGAAATACATAGTTATGATTTCTTCCTTGGTATATTGGCGTTCCAACCTCGTAGCAATAACCCACTCTTTTACCTTCTGAAAAACACGCCCAAATTTATTTTTTGAAACCTGTTTAGTAAATAATTGCTTGGCTAATTGCTGGGTAATGGTACTTGCTCCTCCGCCACTACCTAATTTAAAGATAGCTCTTAATGTGCCTCTGGCATCAATTCCTGAGTGGTCGTAAAATCTTATATCTTCAGTTGCTACTAAGGCATCTACCAAGTGCTTTGGTAAATCTTCATAACCTACCGGAGTTCTGTTATCTTCAAAATAAAATTTAGCTAAAGTCTTATTGTCCGAAGAAATAACCTCTGATGCTAGGTTTGTTCGAGGGTTCTCTAAAACAGTATGGTCTGGCATTTCACCAAGAAAACCCCACGATGCTAAGAGAAAAACAAGTATTATAGATACAATTCCAAATGAGAATAACATCCAAAACCAACGTATATACTTTGAAAAATCTAAAGTATTGCCTTCTTTTTTTGTAGCTTGTTTTTTGGCCATAACTATTTATTTTCTACTCTAAATCCTACTTCTGTAACTCCATCTAAATCATCTAGCCCTTCAACTTCACCATAAGCTCTCATGGCGTGCTTAATTCTGAATGTATATTTACCAGATTCTTTAAAAATGAATGGAGCTTTATGTCCTTTGTACCAGAGCTTGTTTTCTTTTACATCAGTAAAGCCTTCGCCTAAAAGTGTACCATCTGGTTCTGACATTTTATACTCTAAAGTATCGATAAGCGTTTTTCCATTAGGATATTCCAAATCGGTGATGAGATACAGATTACTAAATTTATAATTATTGTTATTTCTTAAATTAATAAACAGATTGTATGTGCTTGTAGTATCTAGAGCTTCGAAACTAAATGAAATAATCTGGTCTTTTCCCCAGGCGTTTGGTAGAGATTGATATTCATCAAAAACAGATTTTGAATCACAAGACACAACTAAAATTAAAGGTAGAACTAATACTAAAAATACTTTAATCTTTTTTGGCATTGTTTTTAGGATTTCTGTTTCGACGGTTTTTACTTCTGTTTCGATTCTTATTATTTTTACGTCTGTTATTGCGTTTTGGACTATCAAAACGTGTTAAACTATCTTGACCAACAACGTTTTCGAACTCAACTTTAGTGTCTTCTTGGTGTTCAGCAGCATATTCTTCAAGGCTTGCTACTTTTTTTCCTTTTTTATTCAACTCAATGATTTCATTAGCTTGATTTGTAGAAATCACGTGCCAATTCATCCATTCACCTTCATAGGCATACCACATTAACCCTTTGAAGATATCCGTCTTTTGGCAAACAGCTGTACCTTTTTCGGTTTGTAATTTTTTATCTGATTTTGGGAATGCTTTTAGAGCATCTAAGTATGAATCTAACTCGTAATTTAAGCAACATTTAAGTTTACCACATTGCCCTGCTAATTTTAATGGGTTTAGCGATAATTGTTGGTAGCGCGCTGCTGATGTACTAACTGACCTAAAATCGGTTAACCATGTAGAACAACATAATTCTCTACCGCAGGAGCCAATACCTCCAAGTCTAGCAGCTTCTTGTCTAAAGCCAACCTGTTTCATCTCTATACGCGTCCTAAACTCTCGTGCAAATACTTTAATCAACTCTCTAAAGTCCACACGTTCTTCGGCGGTATAATAGAATGTAGCTTTACTGCCATCACCTTGAAATTCAATATCGGAGATTTTCATCTTAAGTTTTAAATCAATAGCAAATTGCCTTGCTTTAACCTTCATCGG
Organism: Winogradskyella jejuensis; assembly: GCF_900129745.1. Taxonomy (GTDB): domain Bacteria; phylum Bacteroidota; class Bacteroidia; order Flavobacteriales; family Flavobacteriaceae; genus Winogradskyella; species Winogradskyella jejuensis. Next base: position 1,005,214 of record NZ_FQWS01000001.1, read on the forward strand.
TTCCTCTTTGTCTCGGGCTGAAGACCAAATATCAATATCTTTCTGAGATGCTTTTCTGTATATTTTTAAGACATTTTCTTTATCGTCTATATCTACTTTTTTGCGCTTCATTTGTACGCGTACCAATTCTCCTGTAAGTGTCACCATACCTACATCGTGACCAGATTTGGCTTGCGTAGCAACGATATCGCCAATGCTAAGAGTGAGATTTTCCGTGTTTTTGTAATATTGTTTTCTTCCGTTTTTAAATCGAACCTCAACACCCAAAAAAGGTTCTTGTCCGTTTGGAAGCGACATGTTGGCCAGCCAGTCAAAAACAGTGAGCTTATTGCAACTATCTGTGCCACAAGTTCCGTTGTTTTTACATCCTTTTGGTTGGCCGTCTTTTCCAGTTGAGCAACTGTTACAAGCCATAGTAATGCGTTATATATTCTTCAGAATAGTAATTAGAATTCTGAAGGAAGGATTCATAAATCTTTAAGAAGTAAAGATAAAATTATTTATGGACTTCTTGGATATTAAGTTGAGAGAATAAAAAAGCCCTAAACAGAACTTTAGGGCTTTAATTTTATTTCTTTAACGTTTCAAAAATATTACGCAAATCCTTTTTGTAAGGCAAATGGTCTGCACGTCCTTTTTTAAAGATATCGTTGCTATTGCCTTGGCCTTTTCGTAATTCTTTTTGTTCTTCGTATGGTAATTTAATAATCTCTTGGCAGTTTGTAGAGCAGCAATTATCCATTTTTTCTTTACAGCTATCGCATTGAATAAATAATAAATGACAAGCTTCGTTAGCACAATTGGTATGTAAATCTGCTGGCTCACCACATTGGTGGCAATTGGCTATAACATCCTCCGAAATTCGCTCTGAACGGCGTTGATCAAATACAAAGTTCTTTCCGATAAATTTATTTTCTAAACCCTTATCTTCAATTTGGCGCACGTAGTTTATAATCCCGCCTTCTAACTGAAAGACGTTTTTAAAACCTTTGTGTTTATAGTAGGCACTTGCTTTTTCGCATCGGATTCCACCAGTACAATACATTACTAGTTTTTTGTCTTCCTTATGCTCTCGTAGGTCTTCTTCTATTAAATCTAAAGACTCCCTAAACGTATCTACATCTGGAGTAATGGCATTTTTAAAATGACCTATTTCACTTTCGTAATGATTACGCATATCTACCAAAACCGTATCTGGGTCTTCAATAAGCTCATTAAATTTTTCAGCATCAACATGTACACCTTTATTTGTCACATCGAAAGTGTCGTCGTTAAGACCGTCGGCCACTATTTTATTACGGACTTTGACTTTTAGCTTTAAAAAGGCAAAATTATCGTGCTCAACAGCAATATTTAATCTTACGTTCTCTAGAAATGTAATAGAGTCGAGATGTTTTTTAAACGCTTCAAAATTATCCGCAGGAACAGATAATTGTGCGTTTATGCCTTCATGAGCTACATAGATACGACCTAATACGTCTAGCTCGTTCCAATTGATAAACAGGTGATTTCTTAATAATTCGGGGTTCCCGATTTTTGCGTATTTGTAGAAAGAGATAGTCAAGCGGTCTTTACCTGCTTGTTCTATAAGTGCTGCTCTTTCTTCATTACTTAAGTTATTGTACAGTTGCATGCTATACTAATGTTTTAAGGTTAAAGAATTTATTTTCAGTTGCAAAGGTAATTTTTTAAACAAAAAAAGCACCTTGATTTTTACCAAAGTGCTTTTTTGAGGACTAACTCGTTATTAATATTAATTTTTTACAATTAAGTATTTTTAATAACGAGCTAACCTCCATCGGCTTTACAACAGCAGAATAAGAAGACGGCTGCTGTCTTACCTAAAGTTTTACTAAGAATTAATTTTCCTAAAAATTTCATTACACCTAAAACCTTAAGTGATTCATAGCAATTTTTTCCTTTTTCAATTAGTAGATGCAAAAAGTGCAAAATGGTTGCGTCGTAAATTGTAATCTCTTAAAAGAAATGTTATTTTTATCGTCACGATTAATAGAGAAAATTTAGAATAAATGAGTAGTGAAAAAGAAGCAAAATTAAAAGCTCTAAAATTAACTTTAGACAAACTAGACAAGGCTTACGGCAAAGGAACCGTGATGAAAATGAGTGATCAAGCAATTGAAGATGTTGATGCTATTTCATCTGGTTCACTTGGATTAGATATCGCTTTAGGTGTTGGAGGCTATCCACGCGGACGTGTTATAGAAATATATGGTCCTGAATCTTCGGGTAAAACAACATTAACGCTTCATGCCATAGCTGAGGCTCAAAAGGCTGGAGGAATTGCTGCATTTATTGATGCAGAACATGCGTTTGACCGTTTTTATGCAGAAAAGCTTGGTGTAGATTTAGAAAACTTAATCATATCCCAACCAGATAATGGTGAACAAGCGCTAGAAATCGCTGATAATTTAGTTCGTTCTGGAGCTATTGATATTATTGTTGTAGATTCTGTTGCAGCTTTAACTCCAAAAAGTGAGATTGAAGGTGAAATGGGTGACTCTAAAATGGGGCTTCACGCACGTTTAATGTCTCAAGCTTTAAGGAAACTTACAGGGTCAATTAGCAAAACTAATTGTACAATGATTTTCATTAACCAATTACGTGAAAAAATTGGTGTAATGTTTGGAAATCCTGAAACTACAACTGGTGGTAATGCACTTAAGTTTTATGCTTCTGTACGTTTAGACATTAGACGTTCTACACAAATAAAGGATAGCAACAGTACAGTTATGGGTAACAAAACCCGAGTTAAAGTTGTGAAAAACAAAGTAGCTCCTCCTTTTAAAATGGCAGAATTTGATATTATGTATGGTGAAGGTGTTTCTAAAGTTGGTGAAGTTTTAGATATAGCGGTTGAGCATGACATCATTAAGAAAAGTGGATCGTGGTTTAGTTACGACGATACAAAACTTGGCCAAGGCCGAGATGCCGTAAAAGCGTTAATTAAAGATAATCCAGAATTAATGGAAGAACTGGAAGAAAAAGTAAGGGCTAAAGTCAATGAAACTGAAGCTTAATCAAAAAAATCCTGAAAATTTCAGGATTTTTTTGATTTTAGACGCAACCATTTAATAATTTATGCATCTTGCTTAGAGCAAGTGTTAACTTTTAATAAAAACCCAAATGAAAAAAATTCTTTTATTATTTGTCCTAGTAGGCTTCATGTCCTGTGATATTGGTGGCGATGATGGTCCAAGTTTTCAATTAGAACTAATGTCAATCACAAGTGTTAATATACCTGATCAGTTTACTTTTGGCGAAACACACGAAATAACAGTAAATTATTTACGCCCTAATGGGTGCCATGAGTTTAATAATTTTATTTTTCAACCAGATGGTAATACTAGAACGGTTGCTGTTGTAGATACTGTTTATGACGACCCTAATTGTTCTCCTAATGCTGTGGATGCATCAGTAAGTTTTGACTTTAGAGTAGTTAGTAATGAGCCCTATATCTTTCAGTTTTATCAAGGCTCAACACAAACTGGAGAAGATCAATATTTAATTATAGAAGTTCCTGTCGTAGATTAGAAAAATTAATTTTTAACTAAACCAATCATTAATGTGAGTTTAGAAGAACTCATTAATCGCTGTATAAAAAAAGATGCTAACGCTCAGAGTCAATTGTATAAGCAGTATGCGAGTAAATTGTTTTCTCTTTGTCTCAAGTATTCAAAAAATTATGTTGAGGCAGAAGATAATCTGCAAGACGCATTTGTAACTATTTTTAATAAAATAGAACAATACAAACAAAAAGGTTCTTTTGAAGGTTGGATGAAGCGCATTGCCATTAATACGGCACTTCAACGCTATAGGAAAGTTGGTGTTTTTAATATTGTTGACGAAAACGCTATTGAAGACGTAACTGTAGAAATTGAAAATGATGATTTAAGTTTAGATTTTCTGCTCCAGATTATTCAAGAATTACCAGACCGCTACAGGTTAGTTTTTAACCTTTATGTCCTAGATGGGTTCTCGCACAACGAAATAGCAGAAATGCTAATTATTTCATCTGGAACCTCAAAATCTAACCTAGCAAGAGCTCGACTGATTTTGAAACAAAAAATTGAAGATTATAAAGCGAATTTAAATTCGCAATCCTTATAAAATGAACAATAAAAAACATATCGACCGTCTCTTTCAAGAGAAATTAAAAGACTTTGACGTTATGCCAGACGACAAAGTTTGGGAAGGTATTGAAGCTAGACTTCAAGAAAAGAAAAAGAAAAGACGAATTATTCCTATTTGGTGGCAATTAGGAGGTGCTGCAGCTGCGCTTATACTACTGTTTGCAGTAGGAAATACTATTTTTTTTAATGACGTAAACCCAAACACCCCGATTGTTAAAGAAACTATTAAGAATGGAGCAATTGATTCTAAAGAGACTAACCCTTCTTCATCGGAAGATAAATCTGAAATTGTATTAGATGCTAATGATAAAGACATTGACGCTTCTAAAAATTCTGAAGACAAAAATGATTCCAAAAAATCAAAAGAAACAAATCCTATTAATAACAATTCATCGTTTAGCAACAAAAAGAACAATGAAGCTGTAGCTCAAAATTCAGATTCTGAGCAAAATCAAAATAGCAACAATTTCAAGGATAAAAATTCTGAAAAAGTTTTAAATAGTGAAGTTGTCTCTAATCAGAAAACAAACAAAAACAACTCACCTCTTCAAACAGAAATGAAATCCAAAGAGGAACTTGACCGTATCATAAATTCAAATTCTACAACATCAGATGTTATTGTTAAATCAGATGCTAATTCTAAAAAATCTGACGAAACTAATGACGAAGTTATCACTGATAAAAACATCATAGAAGAAGAAGAAAAAGGTCAAGATATAAAAGAGGCTATTGCCGAAGCAAACAAAACAAATGAAGAAGAAAAAGAAAAGCGCCGGTGGAGCATTTCACCTAATGTTGCACCGGTTTATTTTAGTTCTTTAGGTAATGGCTCTTCCATTGATGCTCAATTTAATTCTAACAATACAAGTAGTGATATTAGTATGAGTTATGGTGTTAAAGGAAGCTATGCTGTTAATAGTAGGCTTAAAATTACTGCGGGTATTAATCGTGTTAATTTCAATAATACCACAAACGATGTTATTGCACTATCAGACAATAGCTTTTCTTCTATTAATGCCTCCACAAGTAGACTGCAAAACGTTGAACTTAATAACATGGTGAATGATGCTTCTCTTATGGTTATGAGTAGAGCCAATTTAAGACAAAATTCAATTTCTGAAGCAGTAAACACCCTCCAATCCGGTAACTTAGAACAGCGTTTTGGATTTATTGAAATTCCACTAGAAATCGAATATCGATTAGTTGATAAAAAAGTTGGCGTTAATATCAGTAGTGGTTTTAGCACACTACTTCTTAATGAGAATGAAATTTTTGTAGACGTCAATGGACAAAGCACATTAATTGGTGAAGCCAATAACCTTAACTCAACGAGTTTTAGTGCCAATTTTGGTATAGGTGTCGATTATAACATTACAGAAAAAATAAATATAAATCTTGAACCAAAGTTCAAGTATCAACTCAACACATTCAATAATACATCTGGTGATTTTAGACCATTTTTTATTGGTGTTTATACAGGCTTAAATTTTAAGTTTTAGGTTTTTTAGTTAGACGATAGTTATTGTAAACTCAATTAAGCAATGATGGCAATAACTATAAAAAAAGTCGCTCAGTGGTTTGAGCGACTTTTTTATTTCAGTAGTTTTTGGTCTTCTAGTAAATCTTTTAAAATCAATTCTCGCACAGATTGATTTATGGTTTTTGTGTCTTCTACAGTTAGACCTTCTGTTGAAACAAATTCGTGAATTTTTACACGCAGTTTCCCAGGATTACCACTAAAAAATGAAAATGAAAAACGCTTTTTATTATCGTAAAACGTCATAGGTACAATAGGAATCTGTTGGTTAATTGCCATTCTAAAAGCACCATCTTTAAAATCATCTAAGATAATAGACTCGTCTGGCACGCCGCCTTCAGGAAAAATGCAAATACTCAAGCCTTGCTGGAGTCGTCTTTGCGCTCTTAAAAACACTGCTTGGCGGCTTTTAGCACTGCTTCTATCTACCAAAATACAGGTGCGCTTGTAAAAGAAACCAAACAATGGGATTTTAGCCAATTCTTTTTTACCTACAAATACAAACGGATTTTTAACCGCTGCCAACATCAACATAATATCTGTCATCGATGTATGATTAGCCACAAACATATAACTGGCCTTGGGATTTGGCGTTTGATCTCTTTTAATTCGGTAATTAAAACCCATACCAACCAAAATAAACTTGGCCCAAAAACGTGCTAGCTTAAAAAATTGAGGGTACCACTGCTCTCTTGATATTGAAATCAATAGAAAAGGCATTAATACCAGTATAGGAATAGCTACAAGGACATAAAACCAAATTCGATATATAATCCAAAACGGATAGTTGAATATTTTCATCGTTCCAAAACTAGCTAAATAAATTAAATAGTCTTAAAGAAAAAATTACCTTTGTTTTTTGATTAATTATTAAAGAGATTCCCACTTTTGTGGGAAATGAATATGGCAAGAATACTCACAGGCATACAAAGTACAGGAACACCACATTTGGGTAATATTTTAGGCGCTATTATCCCTGCAATAGAAAAAGCAAAAAACGATGCTAACGACTCGTATTTATTTATTGCAGATATGCACTCTTTGACGCAAATTAAAGATGCTGAAACACTTCGTCAGAACACCTATTCTACTGCGGCTACGTGGTTGGCATTTGGTCTAGATATTGACAAAACAGTATTTTACAGACAGAGTGATGTTCCACAAGTGACTGAGTTATCATGGTATTTAAGTTGTTTTTTTCCATATCAACGTTTAACCTTAGCGCATAGTTTTAAGGATAAGGCCGACCGTTTAGACGATGTTAATGGCGGACTATTTACCTACCCAATGCTAATGGCTGCAGACATTTTGTTGTATGATGCCGAAATTATTCCTGTTGGGAAAGACCAAGAACAACATATAGAAATGACCAGAGATGTCGCCTCTCGTTTTCATGCAAAAATGGGTGGCGAAACCTTTGTGCTGCCAAAGGCCGATGTGCAAAAAGAAACCATGCTTATTCCTGGTACAGATGGTGCTAAAATGAGTAAAAGTAAGGGCAATACCATAAATATCTTTTTACCGGAAAAGAAATTACGAAAGCAAATAATGTCTATCCAAACCGATAGTACTGCTTTAGAGGACCCAAAAGATTGGGCAACTTGCAACTGTTTTGCTTTGTATAGTTTATTGGCTGATGATAACGCTATTACAGAAATGAAAGCCAATTACGAAAACGGTGGTTACGGATACGGTCATGCCAAGCAAGCGTTATACGAACTTATTTTAGAGCGTTTTGCCGAACCTCGTGAGCGTTATAATTATTACATGAATAACCTTAACGAAGTTGATACTGCTTTAGCTGTTGGTGCTGAAAAGGCTGAGACTGTTGCTAATGAAGTATTAGCTCGTGTTAGAACGAAAGTTGGGTATTAGTAAATTAGAATATATTACATCAGTAACAATTCTAATTTTACATAGTCTAATTAAGTAATATGCTTTATTATTTTATCGACTTTTTTATAAAACTATTTCAAATTGTATTTTCAATTCTAGTTTTTTATTTAAGTACAATCTTATTTAGTTTAATATCAGCTGAACTAGATTTAGATAGAATAATTGGCGAGGATAATTCCATAATGATAGTTGGCATTTTAAGTCTTGTTTTGACTTATTTTATCATTAAATATATTGCAGTTTTCTTCAGAAAATTAAAAGAACAAGAACACTAAATAACCTCAAACAACTTCCCAGGCAACGGTCTAACAACACCTTTTAGTTCCATGTTTAGTAATAAGCCTGCTAGTTTATAAGTTGGCATATTACAGTTTAGAGCAATCACATCGAGTAACTCTTTATTGTTTTCTTTAAGATAATTGTAAATCACTTTTTCATCAGGTTCTAACTCCACGAATAGTTGTTTTTGGACAACTGGCTTGACTTCGTCTTGTAATTCCCAACCTAAAATATATGGTACATCCAAAGGATTTGATAATAAATGTGCCTGATTAGCTTTTATTAAATTATTACAACCCACACTTTGGCTATCTGTAACTCTACCGGGAACAGCAAACACATCCCGATTGTAAGAATTGGCGATATCTGCAGTAACTAAGCTTCCGCCTTTCTCAGCAGATTCTATCACAATAGTGGCTTCGCTTAAACCTGCAATAATTCGGTTTCGCTTTAAGAAGTTTTTTCTATCAAAAGCATCGGAACTCCAAAAATCGGTTATAAACCCTCCATGCTTTTCAACATCAGCCATATATTTTTTGTGCACTTTAGGATAAATTTGGTTTAATCCATGCGCCAAACAGCCTATGGTTTGCAAGTTGTGCTTTAATGCCGCTTTATGTGCTGTAATATCAGTTCCATAAGCAAAACCTGAAACGATTACAGGGTTGTAAGGTGCTAAATCTTCAACTAATTTTTCGCAAAACGCAATACCGTTAGTTGTTATTTTTCTTGCGCCGACAACACTAATAATGTGCTTGTTTTCTAGGTTTATATTCCCTGTTTTAAACAGTATTAACGGGCCATCAATGCAATGTTTTAAGCGTTCGGGATACGCTTCATCAGTAAAGTAACTATAGCCAATGTGATTTTCTTTTATAAACCGAAGTTCTTTCTCTGCTTCTTCAAAATGAATACTATCACTAAGGCCTTCAATAGTAATTGTACCAATACCATCTATCTTTAAAAGATTACTCTTTTTTTCTATAAAAACAGCCTCTACACTACCACAGTGGGCAATTAATTTTTTGGCCGTAGTAGAGCCAATTTTAGGCACATGTTGTAAAGCGAGTATATGGATAAATTCGTTTTCAGTCATTCAAAATACAATAGACTTTAAAAATAGTATTTTTTCAACTGTTAATAAATACCTGTACCTAAGCTTCGGTGGCAAACAAAAATTTCTAAATTTGTAATATATGCAACTAGAAACCTACATCAGCGACTTATTATACAGATACGATTGTGTAACTGTACCAGAATTTGGTGCGTTTTTAACCAATCGTGTTTCTGCTAAAATACATGAATCTACTCATACGTTTTACCCACCAAAAAAGGTATTGTCTTTTAACGAGCAACTTCAAAACAATGATGGTCTTTTAGCCAATTACATTGCTGAAGTTGAAAAGATTCCGTATCAAGTTGCCGTTGAGAAAGTGGCTAAACAGGTAAAATCTATTAAATCTTATCTGGTTGAGGGTGAAACTATTTCGTTTCAAAACATTGGGGACTTGCTACTAAATACTGAAGGTAGTGTGGTATTTAATCCGTCTTATCATATTAATTATTTAACGGATGCCTTTGGTTTATCACACTTCAACTCTACAAACATAGTTCGAGAAACGTACAAGCAAGAAGCCGTAGCCATTGAAGAAAAAGCACCTATTGCATTGACGCCTGAAAAACGTTCTAATAATTGGCTTAAATACGCAGCAGCAGCTGTTATTGTTTTAGGTTTAAGTGGTCTTGGAGCTGGTAAATATTACAATGATAGTATTAACCAACACAACCAAATTGCAGAGCAAGAAGCTAAAACAGAGATTGACAACAAAATACAAGAAGCTACTTTTTTTATTAGCAATCCGTTACCAGCAGCAACATTTTCTGTAGAAAAGCAAACAGGTAATTATCATATTGTTGCTGGAGCCTTTAGAATTGAAGCTAATTCTGATAAAAAAGTAGAGCAACTGAAGGCCTTAGGATATAAAGCACGTAAAATTGGTGCAAACCGATATGGTTTGCATGAAGTTGTTTATTCTAGCTACGAAACTAGAACTGAAGCTCAGCGTGAAATGTATAACATCCGTAAGACTCATAACAAGGATGCTTGGTTGTTGGTTAAGAATTTGAATAAGTAGTTGTTTCTTCTTTAAACTAAAGCTGCATTTCTTCTTAAATCCGTATTTTTTTAACATACCTTTGTAATGTTAAAATTTCCTGATATCTCAGGAATAAAATTCTACGCATTTTTATGGAATCTAAAACAGCATTTCAGTCAAAAACTATAGTTACAGACCTTGTTTTACCTAGTGAAACTAATCCACTAAATAATCTATTTGGAGGTGAACTTTTAGCACGTATGGACCGTTGTGCAAGTATTGCAGCACGTCGTCACTCAAGACGAATTGTTGTTACGGCTTCTGTAAATCATGTAGCCTTTAACCGCTCTGTACCTTTAGGAAGTGTTGTGACTATTGAAGCAAAGGTGTCTCGTGCTTTTACATCTTCGATGGAAGTCTACCTTGATGTTTGGATTGAAGACCGCGAATCTGGCGAGTGTATAAAAGCCAACGAAGCCATATATACTTTTGTGGCCGTTGACGAAACAGGACGTCCTATAAAAGTACCTGAGCTTATCCCTGAAACTGAGCTAGAAAAAGAACGTTTTGCTGCGGCGCTTCGTCGTAAGCAGTTAAGTCTAGTTTTAGCTGGTAAAATGAAACCTAATGACGCTACAGAACTAAAAGCGCTGTTTGAATAATTAAACCTATTCCTTTTTTTACAGTCTTACTCATTGTTAAATCCTAAATCTTTTAACAATGAGACATTTTTTTATACTACTTGGATTAATTTTCTTTTTAAGCCTTAACTCATGTGCGCGACGTGTTGTGGTTAGACAACCTGCTAATGTCACTGTAGTAAAAACATTACCTAGAAACTATAAAGTTGTTCGTGTAAATGGAACTCGTTATTACGTTTGGGGCGGAAAGCGCTATCGTAAAACTAGAAATGGATACGTAGTTGTGAATATTTAGTTTTTAGAAAGCCAACGCTCAGGGTCAAGGTTTTGACTATTCTTGGTTATTCTAAAATAGAGTAAAGATTCTCCTGTGGATTTATTAGTAAACACTTCTCCTATTTCCTGACCAGCTTTAACTTTATCGCCTTTCTTTACATATATTTTAGATAAATTTCGGTAAATAGTTAAATAGTTTCCATGACGGATTAGAATGGCCGGGTTAGCATTTTTAATAAGCATTACTTGAGAAACTTCTCCATCAAAAACGGCTTTTACTTTAGCATTTTTTTCTGTGGCTATACGTATTCCAAAGCTGTTTTCAGTTACCGAGCGATCTATTAAAGAGCGTTGTAATCCAAATTTTAACTTTACAACACCTCTATCAACTGGCCATCCAAGCCTACCTTTATTGGCTTCAAAATTTGATGCCAAAACTCTACCCGCTGGTGTTAATGCAAATTCTGTAGAAGATGATGTTTTACCAGCTTCTTTGTTAGATGCTGCAATAGCTTCACGAATTAAACGATTAATTTCTTTATCGATACGGTCTGCTTCTTGACGCTTTTTACGAATCTCTGCTGTGTGCTTTTTTAAGTCTTTACGAATTAATACCATAAGCTCTTCCTGAGCTTTCATCTCTTTTTCCAGCGCTCTTTTTGCTTTACGGTTTTCTGCAACTAGCTTTTCCTTATCTTCTTTTTGTTTCGATAATTCTAGATTTAACTTTTGTAATTCTTGAGTTTTTGCCTTTATATCATCAGCTTGCTTTTTCTGATAGGCTTTGTACTGATTGATATATTGTAAACGTTTATAGGCTTGCTTGAAGTTGTCTGAGGACAATAAGAACATCACTTTACTTTGCTCAGATTTACTCTTATACGATTTTACAACCATATTGGCATAATCTTCTTTTAAAACCTTTAATTGGTCTCTAAGCTGTGTTATTTGTTTTTGATTGTTATTAATTTCTCGAGTCAACTGATTAGCCTGCTCATTAGTGACGTTAATTAAATTCTGACGTACTCTTATTTTGAAATTAACATCCTCAACCTGCTTTACTACCGAAGTTTCTTTCTTCTTATCTAATCTGTATAAGGAATTAAGCTGATTCAGCTCTTTTAAGATTCGCTGACGCTGAGCCTCTAGCTCTTTCTGTTTTTTGCTTTGCGCATGAGTTGCAGAAAAAGAGAAAAGAGTAATAAGAACGAGTATGAAAATACGTTTTATGCACATATTACTTCAGTTCTATTTCTTTATATCCTGATGGAATCCTGAAAGGGAAACGTACTTCCTCATTGAGACTTACAGATTTTATTTCCATATCAATCAATGCTTCATCTGTATCTTCTACAGCAATAATTTTAATCTCTTTTGGAATCACATTTTTATCTATATCTTGATATGATTTGTAATCTACCTGAAGAATTCTTCGTTTTACGGACTGTGCTAATTGCAACGAGTCAAGTTTGTAATGTGAGGCGTTTAGCAAATAAAACACCTCCAACATTGGATCTTGACGCTTTGGTTGAAGCACATAAGAGTTGTCTTGAATATCGACTTTATGCGCTTGTGATTGCAAATCGTATATGGCTTGCCCCATGAGTATGTTCTGTACTTTAGCAAAGTCTAAGTCAAACCCTACAAAATCACTTAATAACTGATAACTACCATCAAAATACGTGTTGTCTGTTTTGTTATAAAACTGCACTTTATTTGGTGTTATCATCATACGTGCTAAACCTAGAGGTGCACTTAACCAAATGACTTCATCTTTTTTAATTCTGAGATTAAAGGTTGTGCCTTGCGTCTTTTCGTCTTGGGTAATATTAATCTTTGCCTTAGCCTGCATGGTCTTAAAAGCAATTTCATTTTTCTGATGTGCTCTTACCACCTGCTTTGCTGATAATCTAGGATTTGCTTCGCCCGCAGCAGCAATGGCCTTACTAGACTTGCAGCCTATTGTACTTATCATAATTGCAAAGATGATAATCAATTGCGTATACTTGAAGTTATAAGTTATAAAACGCTTCATTTACTATTTCTGTAGTTTTATGGCTTGTGCCTTTTTAGCAAACGCTTTAGACTGGGCATTATTATTGGTAAGCTTGTATGCTTCGCTTAATTGTATGTAGAAATCGCGTTCCATTTTTGGATTTTCGACTAAAAAATCGAGTCCCATTTCTAAACTATCAATAGCACTTTGAGGTTTGTTTAGATTAATATTAGAAACTCCGTTAAGTAAATATAAAATAGGTTGTGCCGGATACAATTCTAGCGCACTTTCACTTTGCTTAAGTGCGTCTTCATACTGTTGCAAATCAATGTGAATGAGGATTACATCTCGTAATAATTTGAAATCATCCGGTGCTTGTTTTAAAGCTTCCTTATAATTTTGAAGCGCCTTTTCTTTATCTCCGGTTTTTAAATAGTATGTTCCCAGATTAGATAATGATTCTATATCCTTTTGGGTATTTGTACTATCTGTTGCTTCGATTAAATCTTTTTGGTACTGTGGATTCTTTTCTACAAAGCCAACAAAATCTTTAAGCACTTTAGACTTCACTTTTTCATCAATTTCAGGTGTATTTAATACCAATTTCATCGAAGAAACCGCGTCTTCTGTTCTACCTTCTTCCAAATAAAACTTATACAACGCTAGATGTACCAGCTTTGAGTCTGGCTTCACTTTCAGCAATTCTTTTGCAGCTTCGTATGCCTTTTTCACCTTACCAGTTTGGCTATATCTATAAATGAGTTGTAAATAATTATTCTCATTATTGGGGTCTGCTGCAATACGCTCTTTTAGATTATTTATTCGGTCACCTGCATCTCCTGTGAGATTGTAAATATTGTTTCGCATTTGGTCACGAACCTCATCTGGACCTAGTTCTGTATCTAACTCGTCTAATACACTTAATGCAGCATTAAACTTTTCCTTTTTAATATATAAGGTTGCTAAATCTTGTTTATAATCTGGATGAAATTTTACTAGCTGTTTAACTGTTTTTATAGCATTATCTATATCGTCTTGTCTATAATAAACATCGTACAATTCATCTAAAAACCATTCGTTATCGGGTTGCATTGAGATGGCCTTTTTTAAGGCATCTTCTGCTGCACCAAAATTTTTGAGTTGGTTGTAGTTCTTGCCAAGTTCAAAATAGATAACAGGTTTAGTGTTATCTATATCTAAGCACTTTTGCAGTGCAGTAATGGCGCGCTCATAATTTTCTATGCCTTTTTGCTTAAGCGCTTCAAAGAAATTTTCCTGGTATTTATCTGTGACATTGCCTAAATCGTCATCTGGTGTTTTATTGAAATCTACTTGTCCTAATGCAAACATAGGCACTAACAGCAGTACAATAAATAGCGATTTAATATTTAATTTAGGTTTAGTCATTATATAGATTGCTTCTTCTTAAAAATAACAATTCAATTATTATTCCATTTGTGTGTAATCACCAATACTAATTTTAGTAAACTCACCATTGTACTTAACGTGATTGCCAATCATGGCTTCGTCTAAAGTAGCATTTTTAATATGAGTTTGCGTTTGAATTAAGCTATTTTTAACGACTGAATTCTCTACTGTTGTTCCCTCTCCTATTGACACATTAGGGCCAATAGTACTGTTTTTTAAGACTACGTTTTTAGCTATAAAGCAAGGCTCTACGATAGTTGAATTTTCTAGAACTACTGAGTCATCAACTAAGGTTTCTTCATCATCTGCTTTTAGGAAACCAAGCATTTTTGTGTTAGTTTCTAGTGTTACGGCTTTATTTCCGCAGTCCATCCACTCGTCTACAGTACCTGTTTTAAATATTTTTCCGTCTGCCATCATTCGCTTGATGCCATCGTTGATTTGGTATTCACCACCATTCATTACATTTTCGTCTAAAACTTCTTGAAGCTTTCCTTTTAGTACTGCTACATCTTTGAAATAGTAGATGCCAATTACAGCTTGGTCACTAACAAAGGTTTCTGGTTTTTCAACCAGCTCCACGATTTCTTCATTGGTATTTAGCTTAACAACACCATAAGCTTCAGGGTTTGCAACACGTTTTGTCCAAATTACAGCATCTGCGTTAGGGTCTAAATCAAACTCTGCTCGAATCAGAGTATCTGCATAAGCAATTACTGCTGGCCCCGATAAAGATGGTTTTGCACTCATAATAGCGTGACCTGTACCTAGTGGTTGGTCTTGCCTGTAGATAGATGCTTTAGCTCCTAAACCTTCTGCTAACTCTTCTAATTTGGTAACCACATCTTCTCCAAAGAATGCAGGGTCACCTAGTACAAAAGCAATTTCTTCGATTGGTTGTTTTAAAACCTTTGCTATGTCTTTTACCAAGCGATGAACAATCGGTTGGCCTGCAACAGGAATTAATGGTTTAGGTACTGTTAAACTATGTGGTCTTAATCGCGAACCACGACCTGCCATTGGGACTATTATTTTCATAAGCCTCTCCCTAACCCTCTCCAAAGGAGAGGGAACGTTTTTTTATATGTTATACTTTCCCCTATTCTCCCCATTGGGGAGATGCCTTCAGGCAGTGGGGCCTTTTACTTTACACCTGTACTTCCAAAACCACCTTTGCCACGAGAGGTTTCAGATAGTTCTTGGACTTCTTGCCATTCGGCGCGTTCGTGTTTTGCTATGACAAGTTGCGCAATGCGTTCACCATTTTCTATTACAAAATCTTCACTGGAAAGATTGACTAAAATCACACCTATTTCACCTCTATAATCGGCATCCACAGTTCCTGGAGCATTAAGCACCGTAATTCCTTTTTTTGCGGCTAAACCGCTACGAGGACGTACCTGAGCTTCAGTTCCAATTGGTAATTCAATAAATAAACCCGTTTTTACAATAGTGCGTTCTAAAGGTTTTAGAATTATCGATTCCGAAATATTTGCACGTAAATCCATTCCTGCTGAAGCAATAGTTTCATAGTGCGGTAAACCGTGATTGGATTTATTAATGATTTTTATGTTCATATCCTTATGTCTAATCTTCCTTTTCGACTGCGCGAAGCAGAGAAAAAAAGAAGGAAATTTTAGTTTTTAATTAATACTGTAATACTCTTTTTTTCGAGTTGAAAAACAACTATCAAAAATACGATTAATGCGCCAATTCCTATGTAATAGTTCTCTCTAAATCCGTAGAAATATACGGTTGAAAACACTACAGAAAGTACAAAATAAAGTCCAATTTTTTTGAAATTATAAGGGATTGGATAATATTTCTGACCGTAGTATAATGATATCAACATCATAACACCATAGGCTGAAACTGTTGCGATTGCTGAGGCTTTAAATCCAATATGCGGAATTAAAAGATAGTTTATCACTAGCGTAACGATAGCGCCGAAAACAGAAATATAGCCTCCAAACTTGGTGCGGTCTGTTATTTTGTACCAAACTGATAGATTGTGGTAGATTCCCAAACAGAAGTTAGCGATAAGAATTAAAGGCACAATCCACATGGCTTCATAAAAGTCTTCGCTTCTGATGATATATGGTTTTATAATGTCTGAAAACACGACGACCGTTAACAAAATAATTGACCCAAAAGCCACGAAAAATTCTAGAATTTTTGCATAGTTTTTTTGTGGATTTTCGGTTTTTGAATGACTGAAAAAATAGGGCTCTATTCCCAATCTAAAAGCTGTAGCAAATAAGGTCATGAATAATGCTATTTTATAACACGCCGAATACATTCCTATTTGGACTTCTGAAATATCTGCTGGTAATAATTCTTTAAGTAAAATTCTATCAAACGTTTCGTTTATTGAATATGCCACTCCGGCTAATAAAACTGGGGCTGAATATTTGAGCATCCGTTTCCAAAGATTTGAATCAAAACTATACCTGATTTTTGTGTAAAACGGAATTAATAAGAGTAGCGTAACTCCACTTGCAACAACATTAGAAATGAAAATATAACTGATTTCAAAATCAGGCTTATAAATATTTTTTAGAATATCAAAGTCGTCTGAAAGCCCTTTTAGATAAAGTAGTAAAAAGACATTTAAGCCTAAATTAATAGCTACATTAAAAATTTTAATTATAGCATATTTTGTAGGTCTTTTGGTGGCTCTCAACCAAGCAAAAGGAATAATAACTAAGGCATCTAAGAGTAAAATAATAAATACCAGATTCAGGTATTTTAAATCTATTTCAATAGCACTAGCTATAAAATCGCGAAATAGGAATGCTATTCCTAAAACTAAAAAAGACGTCACAACTAAAGAGATACTAGCTGTGCTGGTTACGTTTTCAGGATGTTTTTCTTTATTGAAAAATCGGAAAAATGCAGTTTCCATTCCGTAGGCTAAAACCACATTAAATAACACGAAGTAAGCAAAAATAAAGGATACACGGCCATACTCTTCAACAGACATCACATCCGGGTTGGTGTAAAGCGGTACTAATAAGAAGCTTAGCATACGAGGTAAAACTGTTGCTAAACCGTAAATAAATGTTTGTTTAAAAAGGCTTTTAAATCCGCTCAATCTTTGTGAAATATCTGGTTAAAAATACCATTTTTAAAACAAAAAAACCTCACAGATATTGTGAGGTTTTATTTTATATGTAAATCTACTTAATTCTTGTTTGATGGAGCAGACAAAGGTAGTGCTTCAATTGGTTTTTCCTTTATATCTATTAATTTAAAATACTTAATCTTTCCATTTTCTTTGTAGCTAACCACACATTCGTCATTCTCTAATCTAAAAGGAAAATCTTCCATCTGTTCTTTCTGGTCTGAAGTGGAAACAACTTCATATTGATTTGTATTGCCTTCAGATTTTAATCTTCCAATAAATAGTTGCGGGTTTGCAGGCTTAGTCTCTAATTTAACTGTTTTTCCTCTAAAGTGAACACTATCTAAAACTATATTTTCATCTTTAATTTCAATAAAAATATTAGTTCCTGAACCTCCACCTTGAACACCTGCTACCCAGTTTTGACAATAGACGTCTCCAAACGTTGTTGGCGCTTTTTTTTGTAGTTTCATAGTGGTAGCGCATTGGGAGAAACTAACCGAAAGAAGAGCTAAACAGAATAATTGAAATGTACTTTTTATGAATTTCATTGACTATGCCTATTAATTATTCATTGACGGGAAAGTAATAAAAAAACCCCACTTAAAAAGTGAGGTTTAAATTATATAAGAATGTTTGCTGCTTCTAATTCTGAAACATTTAGCTTACGCCTAATTATTTAATGCTTAGCTTTTTTAAAGCATTTGGCTTACCCCCTAATTGTTTAATGCTTCCGCACCTCCAACAATTTCTAAAATTTCGTTAGTAATTGCGGCTTGTCTTGCTTTGTTGTAAGTCAATTTAAGTTGGTCTCTTAACTCGGTTGCATTATCGGTTGCTTTATGCATGGCCGTCATACGAGCACCATGTTCTGAAGCGAATGAATCTCTAATGCCTTTATAAAGTTGTGTCTTTAAAGATTTTGGAATCAATGTTTCTACAATCTCTTCTTTTGAAGGTTCAAAAATGTAATCTAAATTAACATTCTCGTCTGCCTCAATAGGAACAATTGGCAAAAACTGCTCTGTCATAACAATCTGAGTCGCTGCATTTTTAAAGTGATTGTAAACGATTTCAATCTTATCAAATTCGCCTTCAACAAATTTATCCATCAACATTTCAGCTATTTCAGCAACATTATCAAAGGTTAAATCGTCAAAAACTTCACTTTTGTTAGCAATAACTCTATTTTGCTTTTGAAAAGCGTCATTGGCTTTCTTTCCTATAGCTAATACGGATGCGTTCTTGTCTCCATATACATCATTAATTAAAGCATTCGTTTGCTTGATAATGTTAGAGTTAAAGGCACCACACAATCCTCTATTAGAGGTAATAGCAACAATCAATACATTTTTAACTTCTCTTTGAACTGAATATTTACTTCCAGAATCTGCATCTAATGTTGCGCTTAATCCCTGTAGTAATTCTGTTAACTTATTAGAGTAAGGACGCATAGCAGTAATTGCATCTTGGGCCTTTTTTAACTTTGCAGCAGATACCATTTTCATGGCACTAGTAATCTGCATCGTTGAAGACACGGACGATATTCTGTTACGTATTTCTTTTAAGTTTGCCATTCTTTAATTTATAAAGACTCTCAACCTAGACTAAGAGTGACATTAATTTAATAATTAAGCTCTGTACTTCCCTGAAAGGTCTTTTGCTACGTTAGTTAACGTATCAATAACCTCATCAGTTAACTTCCCTGCTTTTAGCGTATCTAAAGTATCTCTATGCTTTGCGTTTAGGAATTCGATATAATCTCTTTCGAATTCTTTTACTTTCTCCACAGGAACATCTCTTAATAAGTTTTTAGAACCTGCATAAATAATTGCGACCTGATTTTCAACTGTGAATGGGTCGTTTTGAGCTTGCTTCAAGATTTCTACATTGCGCTTACCTTTTTCGATAACGTTTAATGTAGATGCATCTAAATCAGAACCAAACTTAGCAAACGCTTCTAATTCACGGAACTGAGCTTGGTCTAACTTTAATGTACCCGATACTTTCTTCATAGATTTTATCTGTGCATTACCACCAACACGAGATACAGAAATACCAACGTTAATTGCTGGACGTACACCAGAGTTGAATAAATCTCCATCTAGGAAGATTTGACCATCTGTAATCGAAATTACGTTAGTTGGGATGTATGCAGATACATCACCAGCCTGAGTTTCGATAATTGGTAATGCCGTTAAAGAACCACCACCTTTTACCATTGGCTTAAGCACATCTGGTAAATCATTCATTTCTTGAGCAATAGCATCGTCATTAATGATTTTCGCAGAACGCTCTAATAATCTTGAGTGTAAATAGAAAACGTCACCTGGATATGCCTCACGTCCTGGAGGACGACGTAATAATAAAGACACCTCACGGTATGCTACCGCTTGCTTAGATAAATCATCGTAAATAATTAATGCTGGACGACCAGTATCACGAAAATATTCTCCGATAGATGCTCCAGTCATTGGTGCATATACCTGCATTGCTGCTGGATCAGAAGCGTTAGCCGCAACAATAGTTGTATAAGCTAAAGCACCTCTTTCTTCTAAAGTTTTTGCTATGTTTGCAACTGTTGACGCTTTTTGTCCAACGGCAACATATATACAGTATACAGGCTCACCTGCATCGTAAAATTCTTTCTGATTTAAGATGGTATCGATACAAACCGTAGTCTTACCAGTCTGACGGTCTCCAATTACCAACTCACGCTGACCACGACCAACAGGAATCATAGCATCAATTGCCTTAATACCAGTTTGCATTGGTTCAGTTACCGGCTCTCTATAGATAACACCAGGAGCTTTACGCTCTAGTGGCATCTCATAAGTTTCACCAGAGATAGGTCCTTTACCATCGATTGGGTTACCTAATGTATCTACAACACGACCAACAATACCTTCTCCTACTTTTACAGAAGCAATACGAGATGTACGCTTTACCGTTGAACCTTCTTTAACGCCTGTAGAAGCACCTAATAGTACAATACCTACGTTATCTTCTTCTAGGTTAAGTACAATTCCTTCTGCACCACCGTCGAATTCTACTAATTCGCCATACTCAGCGTTAGCTAATCCGTAAGCACGTACAATACCATCACCTACAGTTAATACTGTTCCTACTTCGTCTAATGAAGCACCCGCTTCAAAACCTGAAAGTTGTTGTTTTAAGATTGCTGATATCTCAGCTGGTTTTACTTCTGCCATTTTCATTATTATTTTGCTGCAACGTCGCTTCGAGAGCCTCAGCGACCAGCTATTCTTAATTTAATGTAAATTCTCTTTTTAATTTATCGAGTTTGTTAGCGATACTCGCATTGTACTGAATATCTCCTACTCTTAATATGAAACCACCTAAAATGCTTTCATCTATAATATTTTCTACTTCTGCTTCTTTTCCTGTAAGCTCTTTAACTTTAGCTAACACTTTTGCTTTAAGCTCATCTGTTAAAGCTACTGCTGTTGTAACAGTTGCCACTTGACTGCCTCTTAACTGGTCGTATAACTGAGTATAACTAAGTGCTACGTCATTTAATAAGGCCAATCTTTTGTTAGAAATTAAGGTGTCTATAGCGTTTGTTGTATTGGTACTTACATTTGAAAATACTGAAGACAATACCGCTTTTTTTTCTGATGATCTTACAACAGGACTTTGAAGCATCTGATTTAACTCACTGCTTTGAGCAATAGCATTAACGATAGATTTCATATCGTTGTTAACTGCTTCTTCTGCTTTCTGATCTTGTGCTAAGCTTAAAACGGCTTTGGCATATCTTATGGCTGCTCTTGATCCTGACATTTATCTTAGTTTAAAGTTGCTTCACCTAGCATTTCTTCAACCAACTCTAATTGATTGTTCTTACTAGATAATTCTTTGCGCACTACTTTTTCAGCGATATCGATAGATAAACCAGCAACATGAGATTTTAACTCTGCCATTGCTGCTTTCTTTTCGCTATCTATTGCGGCTTGAGCTTGCTCAATCATTTTTCTTGCTTGTGCTTGTGCTTCCTCTTCTGCATCTGCAATCATCTTAGCTTTAAGCTCACGTGCTTCTTTAAGCATTGTTTCTCTTTCTAAACGTGCTTCTTGTAATAACTTTTGGTTATCTGCTTGAAGATTTTCCATCTCCTTCTTTGCGTTTTCAGCTGCGTCTAAAGCCCCTTGAATACCTTCTTCTCTTTCGTTTAACGAATTAAGAATTGGCTTCCATGCAAACTTTACCATAAGCGCTATTAAAGCCAACAACAATATAGTTGACACTACAAATAAGCCCGGTGAAAAGTCGTTTAATAATTTATCCATTTTAATAAATACTTAAATAGTTGTCTTTGTTTAATGTTTTAAAACACGTCCTGCAACCAACCGTTGCAGGAACGTATTTTGAGTTTGTTTGGTTCTTATTTTCCTAAGAATAAAGCACCAAATGCTAAACCTTCTAAAAGTGCTGCAATGATAATCATCGCTGTTTGGATTTTTCCTGTTGCTTCTGGCTGACGAGCAATACCTTCCATTGCTTTTCCACCGATTTGACCAAGACCAATACCTGCTCCGATTACGATTAAACCTGCTCCAATTAAATTGTACATAATAATTGATTTATATATTAAACAAATGTATTAATGATGCTCATGCTCCGCTACTGCCATGCCTATAAATAATGCAGAAAGCATTGTAAAAATATAAGCCTGTAAGAACGCTACAAGAACCTCAATTAATGTTATAAAAAATGATAATACAAATGACAATCCTGTTGCTCCTACAACTCCTAACGAATCTTTAAGAGTAAACATGATTGCTATTAAGCTCATCACTACGATATGTCCTGCTGAAATGTTTGCGAATAAACGCACTAATAACGAAAACGGTTTAATTAACAATGCGCCTGCTAATTCGATTACCGCCAACACTGGTCTAATTAAAACTGGTACTCCTGGCATCCATAAGATATGCATCCAATAGTCTTTGTTTCCGCTCGCTGTGTAAATTACCAATGTAAAAATGGCTAAACACGCTGTAACAGCCAACTGGCCTGTTACGTTAAACCCAAGAGGTGTTAAACCCGCTAAGTTTAATACCCATATAAAGAAGAATACTGTCAATAAATACCCTGTAAATCTTCTGTAATGCTTTTCTCCAATATTTGGTCTTGCAATCTCGTCTCTTACATAAAGCACTAACGGTTCTAAGACACGACCAAAACCTGTTGGGATTTGTTTTTTCTTATATTGTCTCGCTAGTTTAGAAAACCAAAACAACATTAATAATCCAATGATAAGAATTCCGAAAGCACTCTTAGTAATCGAGAAGTCTAACACTTTATGTCCGTTAGTGGCGTGATGGTCTTCGTCAAACTTTACTTCTGATGCATCTTTATCTAGCTCATAAATTTTAGAATGAATCTTAGCAAACTTTAAGCCGTCTTTTTCTACAATAACAGAACCGTCGTCATTGTGGTGAAACTCTGAAGACATAAATGTTACCAAACCTTCTGAAGTCCAAAGAATTACTGGCAACGGAAAACCTACGTGTTTACGCTCACCAGCATCATTAGTGTAAGAAAATAATGAGAAGTCATGAGAGTCTTGAATGTGATGTAGAATATATGCTTCCACCTCTTCCTTTGTATCTACCTGACCACCTTCTTTTTTAGTGTCGTTTGCAAAAATTGAAGTTGGTAAAACTACAAATAATACAAGGGCTAAAAATTTAAAACTTTGTTGAAATATCTTCATTGTTATAAAATCAAAAAAACCACTCTTTTCAAATTCGGTGCAAAAGTACGCTTTTTATTAAGAAAACAATGCGCTTTTTAGCTTAAAATTTTGGGTGCGTTTTCTTTAAGGATTTTAACTACAAAAATCACTTCTAAAACAAGAAAAATAACAAGTGAACTTAAAAGGCATAATCGCTCTGAAAAAGTAAAGTTTTCTAAGGAAAAAACAGCGTCTTGAAAACCTAAAAAAAACAATCCTCCTTTAATGAATAATGTAGGTAAATAAATATAACCCAATTGAGGTTTTAAGCTTTTAATAGTAGAAAATAACTGAAGATGAATGCAAATAAGCGCTGAAGCTGCTGCAAAAAACAAATTTGTATCCCAAAGATTAAATCGGACTAACGCCTCACTTTGCTCTACAACAGTAGTTTGTAAAAAGTAAACCGCAAAAAAAAGAGCAGCAAATGCTGCTGTATAAATTAAAATAGATTTAATCATCGTCTTTAGAAAGTTTTATAACCTGTGATATGACCAAATACATGGCTGCAAAAACAGAGAATAAAGTTATTGTGGTTTCCCAATAATCGGTGCCATACTTCCCATCTAGCCATTTTCCAAAATAGTTACCTAGAAAAATGGTGCCACCCATTTGAAAAGCTGTTCCTGTAAACCTTATAAATTTACTAGGCGCTTTGTCCTTTTGAGTCTTTGACTTTTTCTCCTCCATCGTTGGCTAAAGTTTTAACGGCTCCCATTGTACATGTAGCATTAAATGTAGCGCCTGGCTCAACCGCAAGCTTATTCACTTGGACTTCTCCGTCTATTTGGGCAGAAGACTTGAGCGATAATGTACCTTTAAGATGTAATTTTCCTGAAAACTTACCTTCAATATCAACATTTACAGCTACAAGTGTACCCACAACACTACCAGACTTACCGATAACTACTTTACCTTCGGTTTTAACATTACCTTCAATAGCACCATCTATTCTAAATGGGCCTTTACTTTCTATATCTCCAACAATTTTGGTACCGTGTGCAATAATATTTTGCTGACTGCTTGTATCCATGGCTGATTTCTGGTTTTTGTTTGAACGCATAAGTTCTGGGGGATTTATTCTGGGTTTATATACTCATTCAAATTTTTGTGACGCTGAATAATGGCGTAATTCGCAGAAGACGCAGTTATATACTTTCTTGTAATACCTTTTGTTCCTCTTTCTTTATAATCTTGAAGAGTTGGTCCAAAACCTAAAGCCGATGTAATGTATTTTAGACCATGCACAACAATAAAGGTAGTGTTTTCGTCATAAACATCTTTTGAAAGGCTAATGTTTGGATACGGTAAACGCTCCATTATTTTAGTAAGCTCTTCGGTGAATTTCTTGATTTCTTCTTTCTTTGCACTATCAAATTGATATATCACATGAAAAGAATTGCCATCATCTTCTGGCAAAAACTCTTTGTTAGACATAAGCGGTAGTGCATTATTCAAAATCTCTTGAGCACGTTTACCTTCTTCTGAATTTGGATACGTAAGCGCTACATAATTAACGGCTTCCTTGTAAGCTTCAAAGCCCTTTAAACGACCAATCGCAGATGCTTTTAGAATTTCGAATTTGGGAACATAGCCATCGCCTTCAAATCGTTTAATATTTTCTTCACTTTCAGAAATGACCTCTGCATAATCTTGGTTTTCGAACTTACGGTAAAGATTCTCGTAAACCGTTTCTGGATTGTTTTGGTCTTTTGCCAATTGCGAATTTGGATTTCGTAAAATCTCAGCGTATCGAGAGTCTGGATGTTCAGCTATGAGCCTGTTCTTTGCTATTTCATATTCATCCATTTGACCAAGCAACTCATAAATTTTCACCAAATTGTATTTAGAAGGAATAACTAATCGCTCTTCTGGATTGCTTATGAGCAGATTTTCTAATTTACTTTTTGCAAGCTCATATTCTTGAAATTTTTCTTTAT
This sequence comes from Winogradskyella jejuensis, assembly GCF_900129745.1. Taxonomy (GTDB): domain Bacteria; phylum Bacteroidota; class Bacteroidia; order Flavobacteriales; family Flavobacteriaceae; genus Winogradskyella; species Winogradskyella jejuensis. The sequence continues at coordinate 1,030,339 of NZ_FQWS01000001.1, forward strand.
AAATGAGTCCTAACTGATAATAAGCAAAGTTGCGGTCAGTGGAGATACTATCTACTTCAACTTTGTCTATAGGTAATTTTTTAATGTAATACTCTGGGTCGTATAATTCTAGTTGGGTTACGATTTCGTTTTCAGCACTTACACCCTCTTCTCCAGATTTTATAGAGTTTTGATTAGATGATAATCTCCAATTATCTTGAGCTTTACGATTTCCCCATAATTTAAAAAACTCTTCTCTACCGTATGCTGAAGTCGTTGGATTGTAAAAATAAAAGTCTGTGTTTCCTCCATTATTACCACCAGGTAATCCAGGTACGCTAGCGCGCTGAGAGCCAGCTATTCCAAAACCTCTATTCTTTGCTGCATTTGCTCTACTTGCTTCTTTGTCCGCTCTTTTTTTCTCAAATTCAGCCGCAATAGAATCTTGTACTTTTAACTCTTTGATATATTTGTTAAAGTAGGCTACCTGCTCTTCTTTAGGCAATTTCAATAAATCTAGAATGCTATCGTTGGCTCTGGCTATACCTTCATAATAAATAACATCTTCAAGATTTTTTCGTTTTTTAGCAACAACACGATAGGGCTTAGTTTTTTCTATCATATTGGTCAATGTACTATCGTAATAAGCACCTGCGGTTTTGTATTCAGTTCTATCAAAATACATATCGCCAAGTATGAGATAGTTTCTCGAAAAAAGAACCTTATCGCTGGTCAATTCTTTATTCTTGGCTATAGATTTGTTGTAATATACTTCTGAAAGACTATCTCTACCTTCAGACTGATGATATCTTGCAATACGATTGAAAATTTTATCTAAAAACGGTCTGTTCTCACGATTTTCTTCTAACTCGGTTAGATACTCTAAAAATTCTAGTTTGTTTCCTGTTTCTGCATCAAAATTATCAGACTTTGCTAAATGTGCATTAATGTAAAAAGCGCGAGGAATCTTACGGTGCATGTCAATAATTACATCAAAAGCCATATTAGCGCTATCCCTTTTACCAAACTCATTGTAAAGTTGCCCTCTTATAAAATTATAACGTGCTTTTTGAGCATTAATTTTTGTGGCTACAGCTGCTGTATCTAGATATTTTAATGCTGTATCTTTTTCTTTAATCGCAAGATATGCATCTGCTAAAACAGCTGTAATATCTGCTAAATCTTGGCCCTCTACTTCTTCTTGTTTTAAATGACGCTTTAAATTTTTGATGGTCAGCTCCGGACTACCGAGACGTAAATTTGTCTTCTCACGCCATACCTTAACCTGATTAATTTTGTCACTTGTCGGATATTTATTCAAGATATTATTAAATGCTGCTAATGCAGGCACAAAACGCTGGTCGTAATATCTGGATTTACCTAGAAGCAGGTACGCTTCATCAATTTGCGGGTTTTTCTCTTTCCCGCCAATCGTCATACTATGTTTCTGAATAGCTTTAGCGGCTTTTTCTTCAGCACGCTCAAAGTCTGAGTTTTGAGCTTCGTTTCCTAATCTTACCTCATCTGTTTTAGCCTCGAAACGCTCGATAGGAAGTAACTCCCAAAAGTTCTCTGTATAGGCATTATTTACAGTTTCAAGACCTTGCTGCAGTGCAATTTCTCCGTTGTAAAGAATATTATATTCCGTGCCAACAGAATGCCAAGCTCTATTAATAAAATTGTCCTTCTTTCTGGAGCAACTTTGGGCAACAATTGCTATTAAAAAGAGTGATATTGAAGCTTTTGTAAAGGTTTTCAAAAGATAGATTTTTAGTTAAAGCATAACGAAAAACTAGCGTTAATGTTATCTTAAGTGGTAAAAATAAACATCTTTTTGAATTTTAGGTAGAATTTGAAGTTGAATTGGGTGTGTTGATGGGTTTTTCTCGCTAAGGCACAAAGGCGCTAAGTTTCCAAGAAGTCAGAATTTTTCTTTTTTAGCGGAAGGCGATTCCGCATTTAGAACATTCAAAATCTAACTCTTCAACTTTACTAGAACATGCAGGGCATTCGTTGATAACGTCAACACTAATTGAAAAATTTTCTTCTTTAAAATGTTCTAACAATAGCGTACCTTCTTCTTCTTCAACAAACTCTACTATTTTTGTTCTAATTGGAGAAAAGAATACAAGCTTCGAAGCCTTCGCCCACAATAGTTGATGCGATTTTTCAGCCGAAGAGTAGACTAAAACTTTGTAATATTTTGTTATTCCAAATAGCTTGTTAAAAATTGAAGTACTTTCAAACTTATCTTGGATTTCAGATTTTTTTACGCCTACATAAGCTAAAAGATTTAAATCTTTTTGTTTGAAATTTGAATCTAAATCTGCTTGATTTACTTTAGGGTTTAAAATGAAAAGCGTTGTGAGGATTCTGCCTGCGACTAGAGAAAAAATTCCAATTAAAAGTATAATGAAAGTAATCTCAAAACTCATATAAATCTTACGATTATACCAACCTACTCTTCCTCTTCAGAAACTGAAACTGCACTTTTTGCGAAGTGTGCTTCGAGTTCTTTTAGGGTAGTAGGGTTTGTTTCTAAGTCTTTAACGACTTCGCCTTTTTCTAATACCACAATACGCTCGCAAACGTCTGTGACATGCATCAAATCGTGACTTGACACTAAAACGGTAACGCCTTGTTTTTCAGCTAAATCTTTGAGGATTTGCTTTAAACGAATTTGTGTTGTTGGGTCTAAGTTTGCAAAAGGTTCATCTAAAATAATAACTTCAGGATTACCGATTAGGGCAGCAACAATCCCAGCTTTCTTTTGGTTACCCTTACTTAGGTCTCGTAAGTACTTCTTCTTTCCAATAATTTCACCATTAAAGAAATCTTCGAACTTAGCGGTTAGTCTATCTACATCTGCTTTGTTTTGACCTCTTAAATCGCCGATGAAATAGAAATATTCTTCAGGTGTTAAGTAGCCAATCAAAAACGTTTCGTCAATAAAAGCCGAGGTAAATGGTTTCCAATCTTCGCTTTTCGAAACCACCACGCTATTATTAGTAATTGTGCCTGTTGACGGATTAATTAAATCTAAAAGTAAGCTGAAATAGGTGGTTTTACCGGCACCGTTGTTCCCTACAAGTCCAAAACTTTGGCCCTTTGGAATTTCTAATTCGTCTATTTTTAGAACTTGAACGCCGTTGTATGATTTTGAAATGTCTTTAGTATATATCATGGTTGTGTAGTATTAAGAGTCTTTGCCAAATGCAGCAATCATTTTGTATTTAGAATCGAGATATTTTTGTGTGATACCTTTCATTAATGGTTTGTGTAGTAGAATTCCTAAACCTCCTGCCAGGACGAGTACAGCTACTGCAACTTCGAACCCGATTAGCCAATCTAACAGTCCAAAAATGGCCATAGGCACCAGCATTAAAGGAATACCAATAAGCCATTGCACGGCTCCAGTCCCTTGATAGTTAAATGCTGCTTTTTTATCTAAATCTATCTTTTTACGATTAAAACTTCCGCCCCACATAATGACGTGCGTATTAACACCGATATTATAAACTGCAGCGGCTGCATGGGCAATTAAAATTTTATAGCCAAAGTATACATAAGGAATTCCTAAAACGAACATTACTACCACGCTCATAGTCATAAGAATCCATTTAGAACGCAAATACTGTTCGTATTTAATATTCTGACTCATCAGCATTTTGTAGTAGCCACTATCCCAAGCTGGAATAAATTGTCCAAAATTAATTAGGAAAAATCCTGTAGAGAAAATTCCGATAAATGCGAACATAAACGTCATGTCTCTGTAGATAGGCTGTGGATAAAAAAACAAGCCATAAAGCAAGCCTATTACCATTAAAAATGCCATAGATTTAGTGCGTTTGTTACGCCAAATTAACTTTAAATCTAATTGCATAAATGGTGCAATATCTCCGAAACGTTTGGTCCACGATAAGTCTGATGCATTTACCTCTTTTACTTTAGATTGTAACGATGCATCCAAATATAACTTCTGCTTAAGTAATTTATAATTTAAAGTATAAAGCACAATTAAAATTGTGATAGGAACTAAAATAAAAATTGGGTTTTGTGTAATTGCTATAACACCATTACCTACAATTTCAGTAAAAGAAATAATACCAAAATAATCTAAACCATATAATCCCCCAGCAGTAATTAGAAGTGGTAAAAGCGGCACAGTTAACTCTGCTGAATATGCTTCAATTATAAAGTTCAAAAAATTTGAAATGAATGTTATAACAATAACTGTAAATACCCATAGGAGTATCGCTGTAGTGTCGTATCCGTTTATTGACAAGCATATAGCAAATGGCACAGCAAGGAATAGGGGTAAAATATTAAAAAAAGAAAAAGCCGATTTTCCTAAAACAAAATTAACGATTGTACTACGCTTAACGGGTAGTGTTAATAATGGCTTGACACTCATCACAGGTAATTTTTGCATAAAAAAACGAAGTAATAAATCAACCAGAAACCAATAAAACATGTATTTACTTACTATTATAAATGGGTCTTGATTAGGGTATACTTCTTTTAAACCATAGTAAAGACCTATTCCTCCTACTATAAAAATTGCCATGAGATATAAAGCAAAGAATACAAGAAGAATATTTAGTGCAATGTTTTTTTGCCAATACGAAGACCGGAAATATTGTTTCCACTCTAAGCTTAAAAAGTGTTTTATCATAGTTTGGTTAGGTTGTCTGTTGGTGTTAGTAGCAAGATACTAACTTTTGTTACACAATAAATTCTGGATAGGTTTCTTTTAACAAATCTTCTGCTTTATTTGGTATAAGTTCAAAACTTATATAACTCACTAAAATTAAGACCGTAAATAAAGTACAAGCTACGAGGAGTAAATACGTATTGGTTAATGCTCCGTTAGAAAGGTGAACTGTAGAGTACATTTGAGACAATAAAACAAGTCCTGTTGCACTGGCTTGCCTAAATATAATTTCTTCTAGTAGCCATTTTTTACCCGAAATGTCTTGTCTCTTTTTGTAATAACGGTTGAGTTTAAACGCCTTATAACCACTGTAAGTTGCAGCTAAGACATATAGTATTATAGAAAATGCCTCTGCATATTCTGATGAAAAGGTGATGTATAAAATAAAAAAGATGCTTATAGTAATTACTATTTGCGGTATTCGAAACCATTGTTTTAGCTCTTGCCAGAGGTATTTTCTATAACGTTTACCCATAGCCTTTTGCTTCTGTTCTATAGGCTCCATAAAACCAAAAATGCCAAACTTTTTAAACGCCTTATCTCTTGCGTCTTCAAAAGAAAGATTTGGATTCTCCGTCCACATATTTTCAATATCGTTTGCCAAATGGTCTACGAGCTCGGTTTGTAAATCGTAATGCTCAACAAAATGTTTTCTAGTAAAAGCGTAAAGATCTTGTATTTGGGGGTTGTTAAGTTTCATTAATTTACACTTTTCATTATGAGTACTTTTTTAAGAGCATATTTATAAACTCTATATCCTGCAAACATAACTATTAGGTATAAAGTTAAAATTATAGGTAGCCATATAGACAATTGCGTTTTTGGAATGAGTTGTATTGGTAAATTGGTTATGAATATTCCAAAAGAAAAATAAAAAAATCCATAGTCCATATTTACAGACCTACCTAGTTTTTTTAACCATGATTTTATAAATTCATAAGTCATTATTACAAATGGTAAAAACAACACAACAAAAAACAATGGTTTTAATACTTTAGGAAATGACTGTGCAATCCAATTAATCCCTAAATAAAAAAGAATAAAGAAAATTAAATTCACAGGATTCTTGATTACTGATATTATTTCTTTTGAATGTTTTTTTCTGTAAATCTTATTTGTAGATTTCCAACTTTGAGAGTTAACAGCTTTAAGATTATTGTGCCAATTTGCGTTGATAAGGCTTTGCTTAAAAAGTGTCTCAAAATCTGCTGAACCTTCATATGACTCGACATCCGATACTAAATGATCTACCATCTCGAGACGTACATCCCAATATTTTATACCTCCTTCTTTTAAATAATTATCAATACGCTGTATTTCTTCCTTAGTTACTTTCATTTTATGCCAGTTTAGGATTTACCAATGCTTGCATCGTTTTAATATACTCGGCTAGTTCTTCCAACTTGTTTACCGTTTCTTTGGTGCCGTTTTCTGTAAGTTTGTAATACTTGCGCAAGCGGTTATCGACTTTAGCAACCTCTACATCTAGTAAGCCTTCGGCCTCAAGTTTGTGCAATGCTGGATACAATGCGCCTTCAGTAATATTAAGTTCGCCTTTAGTCAATGCCTTTACCTTTTGGGTAATTTCGTAACCGTACATTCTGTCGTTTTCGTTTAATAACTTCAGAATAATCGTGGTTAAACTACCTTTATATAATTTTGAATTACTCATAAAACAAATATACATAATTTTCTTATGTATAAGTTTCTTAGGTATTCATTTTTTAAGAAAATTTTAAAATCTACATCCTTTGAATGTCCTTAGTTTAAGTGATGTATTATGTATCTTCGCCAAAAACTTTTGCTATGGCACAATTTCATACCCTTTCTATAAAATCTATTGACCGTGTTACTGAAAAATCAGTAGCCATTACTTTTGATATTCCTGAAAACTTAGAGGAAAATTTTAAGTTCAAAGCTGGGCAGTACATTACTTTAAAAACCGAAATCAATGGCGAAGATATTCGTCGCGATTACTCTATTTGCTCTTCGGTAAGTAGTGGTAATTTAACGGTAGCAGTAAAAGCTGTTGAAAACGGAACATTCTCGGTTTATACTAATGAAAAACTAAATGCAGGAGACGTTTTAGAGGTCGCCGAACCCAATGGTCGCTTTGTTTTTGAAGCTAACGATGCCAAAACAAGAACTGTTGCTGCATTTGCTGCTGGTAGTGGAATAACACCAATTTTAAGTATCGCTAAAACCTTATTGGAAGACGAGCCTTTTAGTAATTTTATTTTAGTTTACGGAAACAAACGTCTCAAGGATGCTATGTTTGCGAAGGACTTGTTAGAATTAACGCAAACCTTTGGCAATCGTTTTCATGTGCACTTTATTTACAGTCAAGCTCAAGAAGAAGATGCACTTTTTGGACGTATCGAAAAAAGTACTGTAAATCTCATTGTAAAAAACAAGTACAAAGGTGTTACCATAGACAGCTTCTATTTATGTGGGCCAGAAGCCATGATTCATGTTGTAAAAGATGTGCTTCTAGAAAACAATATTAAAGAAAAGCAGATTTTCTTTGAATTATTTACGGCGCCAACAGAAACTGAAGCCGATACTTCTACTGAGATTGGAAACGGAAAAACACAACTTAAAGTTATCGTTGATGATGAAGAGTTTGAGTTTGAAATGAACCAAGACACCACAATTCTTGATGCAGCTCTAAAACAAGATGTGGATGCACCATACTCTTGCCAAGGTGGCATCTGCAGTAGCTGTATTGCAAGAATTACTGAAGGTGAAGCTACTATGCGACAAAACAATATCTTAACGGATAACGAAGTTGCCGAAGGTTTAATTCTCACTTGCCAGGCGCATCCTACAACACCGAAGGTAGTTGTGGATTATGATGATGTGTAAGAACCTATCTCTTAATCTCTTCCAAAAGGAAGAGAAACACTGTTTCGATTGGAGATTTATTTAAACATATTTGTTACTGAGCTAAGTCAAAGTGGCAATCAATAAGTTTATTTCTTTTCTTAAATTGAACAAAAATCATTGAATGAAAGTTAAGATTCTGTATTGTTTTGTTTATCTAATAATAGTTGCGCTATTTACAAGCTGTAACAAGCAAAAGGCAAATCCTATTGCGACAGTTAACAACTATTTTGAAGCTCGAACTCAAGGAAATTTTAATGCGCTTAAAAAACAAGTAAGCGACAGTATTACTTTAATTTCCGGTGATTTTATAATGCCATATAGCCGAGAAAGTCTTTACCAGCAATATAAATGGGATTCTGTTTTTCAATCAAAATACAATATTTTAAAAGCAGTCGAAACAAATGAAAAAGTTATTGCCACTGTATCACAAAATTGTATCCGGAATGCCTTTTTAGAAAATAATCCTTTGGTATACCAGCTTGAAATTTCATTCAAAAATGGTAAGATTGAAAAAATTAAAGACTTAGATTATATTGATGTTAATTGGAATATCTGGACATCAAAAAAAGATAGTCTAGTAAATTGGGTTGCCAAAAATCATCCAAAACTTGATGGTTTTGTAAATGATATGAGCATGATGGGTGCCATAAACTACGTTAAAGCTATTGAACTATACCAGAAGAAGAATTAATAGCTTTCTAATAATTTGTAATTACGCATCTAAAACATCTCCAATCTTTTTAACTACAGCATCTACCGAAACGCTACCAGCAGCATTTTCATAGCCTTCGGGTTGTTTATTGCCGTAGATAGATGTTGGAATTTTCGGGTATTGATTTCTATCTGCAACTAAAGCATAATCCTTTGGTTGATTAAACGGAGCAAAACCAGCAAACGGATGTGTTACGCCCCAAATGGTAACCACTTTTACACCAAGCATGGCAGCCATATGCGCATTTCCAGAATCCATGGCTAACATCACATCTAGATTAGGAATAAGGTCTAATTCTTCGTCTAAACTCAATTTTCCCGCAACAGTTTTGGTGTTTGGTGTTTGGGCTTCAATCTGATTTAGCTGAAGAACCTCAGAATTTCCACCTCCAAAAAGAATAATATTGTTTGTTTTAGAAAGTTGATTAATCACTAATTTCATTTGCTCTAGCGGATACATTTTACCTTCAAACGCTGCAAAAGGCGCAATGCCAATAATTGGTAAATCCTTATTAGAAATGAAGTTTCTCAACTTTTCATTTAAACTAACTTTTTCAGTAAAACTTGGATTAGATAAATCTATTGGGAAACCTAACGCTTCAAAAACATCGGCATAACGTTGGGGTGTGGTTTTTAATTGCTGGAAGATTTCGCCTGAAACTAACGCCTTCTTTTCGTTTCGGCCTTTGTCTATTTGCTTAAAATTTCCGCCGATAAAAAATTTTAAAATCTTAGTTCGTAAGACGTTGTGAATGTCTGCTACGGTATCAAACTTTAATATCTTTAATTCTTTCGATAATTTATAAAGCCCAAGGATGCCTTTATGTTTTCCCTTTAAATCGGCTTCAAAAACAGTAACATTCTTTAACCCTCTAAAAAATGGCTTAAAAAATTTTCTTGTTACAACGGTGACTTTTAAATCTGGATATTGCTGAGTTAATGCACGTACGACTGGCACAGACATAGCAACATCGCCCATGGCTGAGAAACGGAAAACAACGATATGCTTTGGAGTTTTTGCCACTACATTTTTATCTCATAAACAGAATGAGATGCTGAAACGAGTTCAGCATGACAAACATTTAAAAAAAATTTTACTTCTGCCCGCGCAACACTGGGTTAAGCTCATCATCGTTGTACATTTTCATTTGCTTGTACACTTTCATATACTTATCGCCGCTGGCGATATCTGTCAACAAATCGTCAATGGCTGTGCTTAAGTCCACACGTTGCTCCAATAAAACATCTAGTTTTTTCTGGCAAGCCGCTTTATGACTATCACTTGCATCTTCGCGAACGGTCTCTAAATGCATATGGTAAATTTTAAGTGCCAAAATAGACAAGCGGTCGATTGCCCACGCAGGACTTTCAGAATTTATTTTAGCGTTTACCTTTACCTCTACATCTTTGTATTTGTCAAGAAAGTAGCTATCTATATATTCTACCGTATCTGTACGGTCTTGGTTAGACGCATCAATCATTCGCTTTAATTTTAAAGCAGCAACTGGGTCTATATTTGGATCTCTGATAATATCTTCGTATGCCCATTGTACAGTGTCTATCCAACATTTTCTGTATAATAAATGAGCGATTAAATCGTCATTCTTGTCATACTTATTTGTAAACGGTTGGTCAACGGTATTTAATACTTTATACGTTTTAATAACGTCTTGAAATATAGAGTTTGCTTTTTCTGAAAACATTGTAAAAAATTTAGTTCTGCAAATATAGTTTGAATTATTAACTTTGAATACTCAATACTCATCCAGCCTTATGCACATTCATCATCTTTCTGAAACACCATCAATCTTAAACACATTTCTTGCTGAAATTAGAGATGAAGTGATTCAAAAAGATTCTATGCGTTTTAGAAGAAATATTGAGCGCATCGGTGAAATCTTAGGTTATGAGTTGAGCAAATCCCTTCAATATAATTCTGAAAAAATTACAACTCCGCTTGATAGTTTACAATTACAACTTCACCAAAAAGACATAGTTCTCTGCTCTATCTTAAGAGCCGGAGTTCCGCTGCATAACGGCTTACTTAACTACTTTGATACAGCGGAAAATGCATTTACTTCAGCTTACAGACAACACAAAGAAAACCCAGAAAGTTTTGATATCGTTGTAGAGTACTTGGCTTGTCCTAGTTTGGAAAACAAGACACTTATTTTAGCAGACCCAATGTTGGCTACAGGACAATCTATGGTCGCTACTTTTGAAGCTTTAAAACCTTTTGGCACACCAAAGGAGATTCATTTGGTTAGTGTTATTGGGGCACAAAAAGGTGTGGATTTTGTTTCAGAAAATTTCGGTTCTAACTGTCATTTATGGATTGCTGCTATTGACCAAGAACTTAATAGTAAAGGTTATATTATTCCTGGACTTGGTGATGCTGGTGATTTGGCATTTGGAGAAAAACTACAGCAGTAGATTTACAACCGACACCGCAATTAGAAGTATTACAAAAATCTCTCTAAACCAGTTTTCTTCAATAGTTTCTATATAATTCGCAGTTATTATTGTAAGAGGAACTAATAAAAACACATACTCACTTCCATTTTTAATTGGCGAAATAATTGCTATTGCTATTGCAACAATTGAAGCCACAATAACTAATAAATGAGCTGGTCTTATTTTCTTATTCTTTTCTGAAATGCTTTTTAAATAAAAAACCAAACTCCATATGTATATCGTAGCCACTACCGCCAATCTTGAAATGCTTGAAAACGAATTATACCCTGAAAAATCTAAACTAAAAGTGATACTAAAATTACTTGCTAAGAAAAATTCATCATTCAGAATGATATTATAAATAACTAAAAGAAGAATTACTGTAAATAGCCCAAATAAAGACACGGCTATATGTTTTACTTCATTTTGCCAATAATATACTAATGCAACAAACAAAACAATTAAGTATAATATCGCCCACGAGTAAAATAAGGCTGCTAACCCAATCCAAAAAGCGGCATCAAAAAATTTCTTTATTAAATCGCGATTAGAATGCAAGCTTAACAATCTGCGCAAGGCAAACAATACCAGAAGATTAGCTGTTAAAATATTTGTGTTTGAAAACACTTCTGGAAATACCAAGAACAGTAACCCCAATACCATAACGCCATAGCTATGGCGTTTAGTGAGGTCGTTTTTTGCAATTATGAAGTCTGTGATAAAAACATAAAAAAGTCCTAAGAGGAGCGCTACAGGCTTAAAATTAAATGAAAAATCTTCAGAATTTATTTGAGAGTAAATGTGAAGCGCAAAAGCAATTACAACCATAATAGCAACAGCAACTAAGTTGAAAGGTTTAGATTTACTAAAAATGCTTGTAATCATTTACAGTTTTTGTATTTTTGCTTCGTAAATTTATTAAAGTTATGAAGGATTTCTTTTACGGAATACAAGATTTATTTGTTGATGTACTTTTTGCGCCATTAGATTGGTTAAGAGAATTAGAGTTAACTAACTGGTGGGGAGCCAATACAATATCATGGATTTTTATGATAATTGGCTTTTTAGCATTTGTATATTGGATGCTAGAGCTTAAAAAATATAACGATAACAACGAAGAAGATAAAAGTGTTTCGGCTCACTCTTACTTATAGGTCAAAACCAATATCTTTTCTAAAATACATCTTATCAAAACATAGTTTATCTATGTTTTGATAAGATTTTTTTATGGCCTCTTGATAAGTTTCTCCAAAAGACGTAATTGCCATTACTCTACCTCCAGAAGTTACTATTTTACCGTCTTTTAGTTGAGCTCCTGCATGAAAAGGTATAGAATCTTCAATAGTTTCTAGACCAAAAATTTCTTTGCCTTTTTCATAAGCTTCAGGATATCCACCTGAGACCAGCATTATTGTGGTTGCAGCTCGTGAATCGATGTCTAAGTTAATTTCCGAGAGTGTTTCATTGCCCATCGCTTTAAAAATCTCAACGATATCTGTTTTTAATCTCGGTAGTACAACTTCTGTTTCTGGATCACCCATACGCACGTTGTATTCAATAACTTTTGGATCATCACCAACTTTTATAAGCCCTATAAAAACAAAGCCTACATAAGGCAGATTATCTTTTTTTAAACCTTCAATAGTCGGCTTTACAATTCTTGTTTCAATCTTCTGTAAAAAATCGTCAGTAGCAAATGGTACGGGAGAAATCGCTCCCATTCCGCCAGTATTTAAGCCTGTATCGCCTTCGCCAATTCGTTTATAATCTTTTGCTGTTGGTAGAATTTTGTAATCTTTACCATCAGTTAACACAAAACAACTTAACTCAATCCCATGTAAAAACTCTTCAATGACGACTTTAGTGCTGGCATTTCCAAATTTAGAATCTACAAGCATGTGTTTGAGCTCCGTTTTAGCTTCTTCCAAATCATTAAGAATTAAAACCCCTTTTCCTGCTGCTAGACCATCAGCTTTTAGTACATATGGTGCTTGTAACTTTTCTAGAAAAGCATAGCCTTCTTCTAAATTAGCTGCTGTAAAGCTCTCGTAAGCAGCGGTTGGAATATTGTGACGCATCATAAACTTTTTGGCAAATTCCTTACTACCTTCGAGTTCTGCTGCTGCTTTTTGCGGACCAATCACTGTAACGTGTTTTAAGGTATCGTCATTTAAGAAAAAATCATGAATTCCTTCAACTAAAGGGTCTTCTGGTCCAACAACAACCATGTCAATTTTGTTTTCTACAACAGCATTTTTAATCGCTTGAAAATCTGTTACAGCTATTGGAAGATTTATAGCTATTCTAGAAGTTCCAGAATTTCCTGGTGTAACAAAAAGCGACTTACAAAGTGGACTTTGCGCTATTTTCCATGCAAATGTGTGTTCTCTTCCGCCAGAACCAAGTACTAAAATATTCATGTGTCGTGTGTTGTTTGCACAAAAATAATTGCTTTTACGCTTAAAAAACAATTAATTTACATAAACCTTTTGGCTCCATATTTTTTGGGATTATTTGACCTTACTCTACGACTAAAAGGCTTTGCAATTGACAAGGCAAAACGCGTGTTGTCTGAAATTCAAGATAAAAATGATACTGAGTTTGAAGCTTGTATAGTACACCAAAGGAAAGCTATCTTAGAATATCATTTAGCGCACAATTCATTTTACAAATCTAAAGGGAAAGATATTGATTTGAGTGATTGGAATTCTGTACCCATAATGACTAAAAAGGATTTACAACAACCTTTGTCTCATATTCTCTCCGATGGATTTCATAAAAAAAATATCTACATCGATAAAACTTCTGGTGCATCAGGCGACCCCTTTTATTTCGCAAAAGACAAATTTTGTCATGCACTAACGTGGGCGCAAATCATAGACCGCTTCTCTTGGTACAATATAGATTTTAACACCTCTAAGCAAGCTCGGTTTTACGGAATTCCGTTAGATAAAAAAGGATATTATAAAGAGCGTTTAAAAGATGTTCTGGCAAAGCGTTTTCGGTTTTCAGTTTTTGATTTAAGCGATGATGCTTTTGAGAAATGCCTTAAAAAATTTGAAAAAACATCTTTTGAATACATAAATGGCTACACAAGCCCCATAGTACAATTTGCTAAGTTTTTGAAACAAAAAAATGTTGTTTTAAAGGAAGTTTGCCCATCTTTAAATGTTTGCATCGTTACTTCTGAAATGCTCTTTGATAGCGATAAAATAGTGATGCAAAAACAATTTGGTGTTCCTGTAGTAAATGAGTATGGCGCATCCGAGTTAGATTTAATTGCTTTTGAAAACCCACAAGGAGAATGGCAAGTTAACAGCGAAACCCTTTTTGTTGAAGTTTTAGATGAAAAGAACAAACCGTTGCCTTACGGTGAAGAAGGCAGATTAGTAATTACTTCGCTATACAACAAAGCCTCACCTTTTATTAGATACGATATAGGTGATATAGGTATACTTTCTAAAGACAGTACCTTAAGAAAACCTATATTAGAAAAGCTTATTGGACGCACAAATGATATTGCCGTTTTGCCTAGTGGAAAAAAAGCGGCTGGACTAACATTTTACTACATTACAAAAAGTATTATTGAAGATGATGGTGATGTAAAAGAATTTATTATTGAACAATTAAAACCTCATCTATTTAAGGTCAGTTATGTTTCTAGAGTAGAACTCTCTATCTCTCAAAAAGAAACCATAAGTAAAGCCATGACTCAATACCTAGAAGATGGAATAAACATTACTTTTGAACGATTTGAAACATTGAATCGTTCAAAAAGTGGTAAACTGAAACAATTTACATCCTACGTAACATCTTAAATGAAGGAAATCCTAATTATATCTAACTACTTTCCTCCAGAAATGGGTGCTGCATCCAATAGAATCTTTCAGCTGGCAAAATCACTTTCTGAAGATTTCAAAGTCACAGTTGTCTGCCCTTTACCGAATTACCCGACAGGAAAAGTTTTTGAGAATTACAATAAAAAGGAAACTATGGATAATGTCACCGTTAACCGTTTGTGGCTTTATCCGTCTAAATCTAAAAATAAATTTGTTCGCTTATTTTCGATGCTATCTTTTAGCTTAAGTATTGTTTGGTATTTTTTATGGCACCGCATTCCTAAAACTGTCATCGTTAATTCGCCGCCACTTTTTGTTGCCTTTACGTCGCTACTATTTTTAAGTCGAAAAAAGCACCAATTAATACTCAACGTGAGTGATTTATGGCCAAAATCTGCTCTTGAACTCAACGCCGTTAAAAAAGGTTTTGGCTACAATTTATTGCTTAAGATTGAACGTTACAACTACAGAAAAGCCGATTTAATTCTAGGTCAAAGTGAAGAAATATTGTCGCATATAAAAACTATTGTACCAGAAAAAGAAACGCTACTCTTCAGAAATTATCCAGATTTTGAACCTCCTAAAATTGAAACAAAAAACACTTCAACTTTAGGTAAAATTAGAATTGTATATGCAGGTCTACTTGGTATAGCACAAGATATTGTTCGCCTAGCAAAAAAATTAGACTATAGCAATATTGAATTTCATATTTATGGTTCTGGGGCAGAAGAAGAATCTTTAAAAACTTTCATTGAGAGTAACTCAGAGTTACCAATTACATTTCATGGTAGTGTTTCCAGAGCTGTCTTGCATCAAGAGTTGTTAAAGTATGACGCTACTATAATTCCGCTAAAGCATAGAATTTATGGTGCTGTACCTTCAAAAATATTTGAATATTCGCGTTTAGGCCTGCCAATTATCTATTTTGGTGGTGGTGAAGGTGAGCGCATCGTTAAACAAAATGGTTTGGGATGGGTTGCTGAAGCAGGAAATTACAATGCTTTGAATGCTGTTATTTCAAAATTAAAGCTATCGGATTTTGATATCGATTCAAAAAGAGAGATTCAGAAAACTGCAATAGATAATTTCGATGTTTCAGGTCAGCTTGAGAGACTCATTTCAAAGCTTTAATATGCTTTTTCGTCGCCTTTAATAATCGATAAAATGGTTTTGCCAATAATATCTAAATCTAGTAAAACCGACCAGTTTTCGATATAAAAAATATCATATTTCACTCGGTTAATGATGTCCTCATCAGACTTAATTTCTCCTCTAAAGCCTTTAACTTGTGCGAGACCAGTAATTCCTGGCTTTACATTATGTCTAAAGATAAAATTGTAAGTGTCAATTTTTTTTGAGTAAGCTTCAGTATAGGCTAGCATATGGGGTCGAGGACCAACTACCGACATTTCTCCCTTAAGAACGTTAATAAATTGTGGTAGCTCATCTAAACTTGTTCGTCTTAAAAACTTACCAACCTTTGTAACTCTATTATCTTGTTTCTTAACGTAATCTTCTTTCTCGGATGAGTTGACTCTCAAAGACCTAAATTTATAGCAATCAAACTCTTTATAGTTAATTCCATTACGTTTGTGCTTATAAAAAAGTGGTCCTTTAGATTCTAATTTTACGAGAATAAAAAGTATGACGCTCATCCATGATAATACAAAAACGATAACAAGAAGAGAGAAGATAACATCAAACGCCCGTTTTAAGACACGATTAAAAGGGCTGTTTAACGCTACTTCTTGAATAGACATCACCGGCAGGTAATTATAGAAGTCTGTCTTTAAACGCTTGTTTAAGAAATTAGATGTTTTAGGAATAAACTTAATATTGAATTTATTTAGTTCTGCATACTTTACAAAGGTGTTTATCTGCGTTTCTGTAAGCTCATCCATGGCGCAATATATTTCATCAATAGATTCGTTTTTTGAAACAAAATTTAAAGCGTCTTTGACACTTCCGCTAATGTCTGGTGATTTTATATCGCTGTAGACACCGAGCAAGTCATATCCGTATTTTTCTTTATTCTTAAAAAAGTTTTGAAGTTCTTTTGCAGCTGCAGTATCTCCAATTATCAAAACCTGTCTGTGATTTCCATTTAGATATCTTCGATAAGTTCTAAGTCCATAAAACATTAAAAACTTAGCAATACCAATAGCCGAAATACTAAAAATAAGATATTTGAGAATTGTAATTTTATTGATTTCTATGCTTCTGTATAGCCCAATAAATGCGAAGACAATTATAGAGAATATAAAAAATTGCTTAGCCAGTAAGCTTAATATATTAAGAGAGGTTGTGTACCTGTATACATTATAAAATTTAATATTGAAGGCAGAAATTAACCATAACAAGGATACATAAAACACAAAAACAGTAGCCTTACTTTTTAAAAACCCAATAGACCAATATGGTAGTCCAAAAGTTTTAAAATCGATAAAATAGGAAGCAAAAAAGATAATTACTGCAATATCGAAACATATGAGTGCAGGTCTCAATAACCAAGAAAATCTGCCTCTTATGTAACTCATTTTTTAATGCTTATTATAACTTGAGAAATCTTTGTGTTCTTTCTTATATAATTCGTCATGACTTAAACCTTTAAAATAATTAAACGTAATTTTCATCCCAATTTCACGTATTACTTTAGGTTCCCAATCTAGTAAACGTTTTGCCAAACTAATATCTGGCTGTCTTTGAATGGGGTCGTCTTGAGGAAGTGGTTTAAAAACTATCTTCTGATTTGAATTCGATAGTTTTATAATTTCTTCAGCAAAATCTAGAATCGTAATTTCATTAGGATTACCAATATTAACCGGCTCAGAATAATCAGAAAATAAAAGTCTGTATATGCCTTCTACCTGATCATCTACATAACAAAATGATCTTGTTTGTAGGCCGTCTCCAAAAACCGTTAAATCCTCTCCTCTTAAAATCTGCCCCATAAAAGCAGGTATAACACGTCCGTCATTAAGTCTCATTCTTGGTCCATATGTGTTAAATATTCTAACGATACGAACTTCTAATCCATGAAATCTATGATAGGCCATTGTTATAGATTCTTGAAAACGTTTGGCTTCGTCATAAACACCTCTAGGTCCAATGGTGCTTACATTACCAAAATATGATTCGGGTTGTGGGTGCACTAGTGGGTCACCATAAACTTCTGATGTTGAGGCTATTAAGATTCTTGCATTTTTTGCTTTTGCTAATCCTAGTAAATTATGTGTGCCTAAAGAGCCCACTTTTAATGTCTGTATCGGAATCTTTAAGTAGTCTATTGGGCTAGCGGGTGATGCAAAATGAAGAATATAGTCAAGTTGTCCTTCAATTTTTATAAACTCTGTGACATCATGCTCTATAAAAGTAAAGTTTGGATGATTTGATAAATGACTTATGTTTTTTTTATCCCCTGTAATGAAATTATCCATTCCAATTACAGAAAACCCTTGAGCAATAAATTTATCACATAAATGAGATCCTAAAAAACCAGCAGCGCCTGTTATTAAAACACGTTTTTCTTTATTCATTATCTACCAATAGAAACATATCTAAATCCTTCGTTTTTGACATCTTCGATATCATAAAGATTTCTTCCGTCAAAAATAATATGTTCATTCATTTGAGTTTTAAGCTTTTCAAAATTAGGTGTCCTAAAAATGCTCCACTCTGTACAAATAATTAATGCGTCCGCACCATTTAATGCATCATACATATTATCAGCATACCGTACCGTGTCTCCAATCTTATTTTTAACATTAGCCATGGCCTCTGGATCATATGCGTTTATTTCACATCCTTCAGTCAATAAAGCGTCAATAATTTCTAACGAAGGTGCCTCTCTAATATCATCTGTTTCGGGCTTAAATGCTAAACCCCAAATTGCAATTATTTTACCCCTTAAATTATTACTAAAATGCGCTTTTATTTTGGGTAATAAAATACGTTTCTGCCTTTGATTTACGTCTATTACCGCATCTAATATTTTAAAGTCATAATCAAAATCTTTACCTGATTTATGCAAAGCTTTTACATCCTTAGGAAAACAAGACCCGCCATAACCTATTCCTGGAAAAAGAAAACGCTTACCTATTCTAGAATCAGTACCCATGCCAATTCTTACCTTGTCTACATCAGCACCTACACGCTCACAATAATTAGCTATCTCATTCATGAAAGTAATTTTAGTGGCCAAGAAAGCGTTTGCTGCATATTTTGTAAGCTCTGCGGATTTTTCATCCATAACTATTATAGGGTTTCCAGATCTAACATATGGCCTGTAAAGCTTCTTCATCTTTTCTATAGCCCGCTCACTACTCGCGCCAATAATAATACGCTCTGGCTTTAGGAAATCGTCTACAGCAAAACCTTCTCTAAGGAACTCCGGATTACTTACAACATCAAAATCAACGATAGTGTGCTTTGCAATTACTGCTTCAACTTTTTCTGCAGTACCTACAGGAACAGTGCTTTTATCTACAATTATTTTGTAATCCTTTATCTGTTTACCTATTTCTTCTGCTACTCCTAAAACGTATTTTAAATCTGCAGAACCATCTTCGCCTTCTGGCGTTGGTAAAGCCAAAAAGATAATATCTCCATGCTCTAAGCCTTGTGATAGATTTGTTGAGAAATTTAGCCTATCAGCTTTAATATTTCTATCAAAAAGAATGTCTAAATGGGGTTCATAAATTGGTACCTCACCATTTTTCATTCGTTTTATCTTGTTTTCATCTATATCTATACAGAGAACATTATTTCCTGTTTCCGCTAAACAGGTTCCTGTTACAAGGCCTACGTAGCCTGTCCCTACTACTGTAATGTTCATAAATTAACTCGCTTTTTCTTTTGTTTTGTCGAACTTTTCATAGTCAGAATTCATGCTAACAAATTCTGGTACTATAGTCTTCATTTTTTTTACTATATCCCCTTTTACACCTCCTTTGGAAATTTCTATGAGCTCTTCTATATTAGATACTACTTCAGCAATTTCCTGTGTGTTAACTTTGGCAATCATTATTTTTTCATTGTAAGTTGGCAATGTTGTTGTTTTATCATTAAGCAACTCTTCGTACAACTTTTCTCCTGGTCTTAATCCAATAATCTTAATTGACATATCTTTATTGGGTGTATAACCCGCTAGTCTAATTATTTTCTTAGCTAAATCAATAATTCTCACAGCTTTACCCATATCGAAGATAAAAATCTCGCCTCCATTACCCATTGCTCCAGCTTCTAAAACTAACTGACAAGCTTCAGAAATAGTCATGAAATATCTAATAATATCTGGATGAGTAATAGTTACTGGACCTCCTTCTTCGATTTGTTTTTTGAATAATGGAACCACAGAACCATTACTCCCTAAAACATTACCAAATCTGGTAGTTACAAAGCCTGTTGTTTTCTTAAGGCTTTTATTATTATCCTCTTGTAACGCTTGTACATATATTTCAGCAATACGCTTTGATGCACCCATAACATTACTTGGATTTACTGCTTTATCTGTTGAAACCATCACGAATTTCTCTACACCATATTCTTGAGATAAGTCGGCAACATTCTTGGTGCCTAAAACGTTAGAGAATACAGCCTCTGATGGATGGTTCTCCATTAATGGTACGTGTTTGTAGGCTGCGGCGTGATAAACAACATCTGGCTTTTGTTGTTTAAACACTTTTCTGATTTTATCAATGCTTCTAACGTCGCAAATTACCGCTTCGTAACTTAGTTGAGGAAAATTGTTTTTTATCTCGAGTTGAATGTTGTATAGTGGGGACTCTGCCTGGTCTAAAATAATTAACCTACTGGGTTTGTAGCCCGCAACTTGTCTTACTATTTCGCTTCCAATTGACCCCGCTCCACCAGTAACCATTACACATTTATTAAATATCTCTTTAGCTACTAGCTTATTATCTAATTTGATTGGTGCTCTTTCTAAAATATCTTCTATTTGAATTTTTTCAATCTGGCTAGTGATATTCTTATTTTCTTCAATATCAGATAATAGTGGAGCTCTATACACTTTTAAATTATAGTCTAAACATTTATCAATAATAGCAATGTTTTCTTCTTTTGAAATATCTTTATCTGCAAGAATAAGTGCCTGTGCGCTATGTATACGTAATGTAACAGCTATGTTACGATTTATATTGAAGATTGGCAGTCCTAATATCTGTTTACTTTTATTACGTTCTGCTTTATCAATAAACCCTAAAACTGAAAATCTATTTGGTTTTTCGGATTTTAGTGCACTTGCTATTGCTATTGCGTTCTCGTCTGTACCATAGACTAACACATTAAGTTCATTCTGTTTGTTACTAAAATTTAAATAAACTTCGAATATTTGTTTTACTATAACTCTGAATAAAAATAATCCACAAAATGAGATAAGAGCATATATTAATAATGAAGGAATAAAAATAATCTCTGTGGAATTGTAGAGATAATTTATATAATATACTACCAGAATAGTAATTAGCGTAGATAAAGTAGCTACCAAAAATCTAACAGCATCTAAAAATGTAGAGTGCCTTATAAGCCCTGCGTAGGTTCTATATAGAATAAAAAAGGCAATATTAACACATATAATTACAAATTCTGTTGTAGAGAAAGACAATTCAAAAAGCTGATTTTTGATTTTACCAACAACAAGTTTAGTTACAATAAGAGAGATGAATAGTATTGTAGTATCAAATCCTAATATTGCCCATCTAGGAAGATATCCAACGTTTTTAAAATCAAGTCTCTTTTTACTAGATTCTAGTACTTGATATAATGCATTTTTGAACCTTTTATACATCTAGGTTTTGGTCTTTTGAGTATCTGCAAATATCTTAATTATAATGTGAATAGAGAAATTATTTAAGCCTAACTAGTTTTTGTTATATGTTTATCGGATTATAATAATTGAGATATGGTATTAAATATTCTTTCTTTATCTTCAATAGAGAGATTTGAACCGCTTGGCAAGCATAAGCCGGTTTTAAACAGTGTTTCACTATTCTTTGAACCATAGTATGGCATGTGTTTAAATACAGGCTGGAGGTGCATAGGTTTCCAAAGTGGTCTGGTCTCGATATTTTCTTTTTCCATAGCCCTTTGAAACTGTTCTTTAGTGAATCTAGCATCTTTAGAAACAATAATGCAACTTAACCAATGGTTAGAGACAATATTGTTTGAGTATTCACCAAAAACAGAAATGCCTTTGATGTTTTTAAAACTTTCTTTGTAAAATAAGTTCATTTTACGACGTAGGTCTATGTGTTTATCAAGTACTTGCATTTGACCTCTACCTATACCAGCACTGACATTACTCATTCTGTAATTATATCCTATTTCAGAGTGCTGATAATGCGAGGCGCTATCTCTAGCCTGCGTAGCATAAAAAATAGTTTTTTGCTTTTCTTCATCTGAATTACAAACTAACGCGCCTCCACCTGATGTTGTTATAATTTTGTTTCCGTTAAATGAGAGGATAGAATAAGTTCCAAAAGTACCGCATTTTCTTTCTTTATAAGTAGAACCTAAGGCCTCTGCCGCATCTTCTATAACTGATATTTCATACTTTTTTGCAACAGACAATAACTCATCTAATTTTGCTGGCATACCATAAAGATGAACTATAATGATAGCTTTGGGTTTATTGCCTTTAGAAATTCTATCTTTTATAGCTGCTTCTAGATGATTTGGGCACATATTCCAAGTATCGAGCTCACTATCAACAAAAATTGGTTTTGCCCCTTGATAGATTATTGGATTTGCTGAACCACAAAAGGTGAATGTTTGACAGATTACTTCATCCCCAGAAGTAACACCTAACTGTACTAATGCTAAATGTATAGCCGCAGTACCGGAAGATAAGCATGCTATGTGCTTATTTTGATCTAAATAGCTTTCTAAATCCGATTCAAAACCGGAAACGTTTGGTCCTAAAGGAGCAATCCAGTTAGTGTTAAATGCCTGCTGAACAAATTTTTGTTCCTGACCTCCCATATGAGGTGATGATAACCATATTTTAGAATTCATTTATCAGAGAACTGTTTTAACTATATATTCTATATCTTTAAAAAAGGAATAATTTTTTATATAGCTCTTATTAATATCTACCTTTTTAGGCCAAATTATTGTCTTGTTGTATAACTCCGGATTGTTTTGATTGGATAAAATTTCTTCCTCATTTCTATAATAAATTGAGGCTGGTCCGGTTATTCCTGGCTTAATTGTTAGAATTACCCTATCATCTCCCTCTAATTTATCTGCAAAACCTTTAACATCTGGTCTTGGCCCAACAAAACTCATGTCTCCAATTAATACATTGTATAATTGAGGTAATTCGTCAATTTTAGTTTTTCTCCAGAACCTTCCAACTTTGGTTATTCTTGGGTCGTTGTCTGTTGAGACAGTAGTTACGACACCTTCTATATTTTTCATACTTCTTATTTTGTAAACTTTAAACACTCTGCCAAACTGTCCTACTCTTTGTTGAGTGTAAAAACCGTTCATCCCTGTATCAAAAAATGAAATTAATGACGCTAGAAGGATTAACCATCCAAAGCATATTAAACCTATTATTGATAATAATAAATCAAAGGTTCTTTTTAAGAATATATCTTTTTTATTCAATTTTTTTAAATATTAAACTAAAGAAATATGCATTAATAAACGAGAATAAAACAACTCCGTTAAGTCTTATAAAATAGTTTTCTGTCAAAAAGGCAAATGCAAAAATAATAAGTACAATACCATATAAAAAACTTCTTTTTCTAAATGCTAATAAAATATTATTAGAAAGCATAAATAATAAAGGTAATAGCCCAAGTATTCCTGATGCAAATAAAGTTGAAAGATAGACATTATGGGAACTGTAATTATTTAGATATTGATTTTTAAAGTTATTAATCTCCAAACAATAACTTGGTAACAGTCGCTTTTCGTAACCTATGCCGTAGCCAAAAAAGGGCCTCTCACTAATTAAGTCTATACTGCATTTTTGGATGTGATATCTAGGGCCTAGCACTCTTTCTAAATTAAAATTGTCGGAATTATACGATATTGGCTCTAAAAAAAGCCTACCAACATTATTGCTTTTTGAAATTTGAGAAAAAAGTAAAAACGATGCTACTGATGAGAGTAAGATTAATATTTTTATTCTTTTTGACTTAAAAATCAAAATTGAATAAGTCGGTATCGCAAGTAGTGTTAAAAAAATAATTGTTCTTGAGTTTAAAATAATTAAAAAAACAAAGAATACTGCCACTAATGTTAGACTCAAAACCTTTTTTAAGTATTTGCGACTTTCTTTAACCTCTTTCAGTATCATTAATATACTCAATAAGTAATTAATAGACATATATGTAGGATGCCAATCTTTATAGTCTGACTTACCTATTTCAATAAAAAATCGAATATTAAAAAACTCCTCGGGGTTAGACATAAACTTGCTTAATAAACCTAATCTAAAAACAAAATATAAAAACACTATTATGTTCGATAGTATAAATACTCCTGATATAATGCGAATTACCTTTGGAGGTATTTTTATTGAATAAATAAATATCAATGGTGCTAAAAGGAAAGAGATATTTCTAACTATTATGTCTAATCCTTTTTCCTTCAGTGGAGAATAGCTTAATGAAAATGCTATTACAATGTAAAAAAGTGAATTTATGATTAATGGTTTAATTCCATAGCTTTTAAAGTTATCTTTAATAACATCCAGTTTAAAAAGTATTGAAAAACTAAATAAGAGTAATATTAATATTGAGATTTTGTTTGTAGTAAGAAGTGGGTAAAAAGAGAGTAATACTAAGATAAAGTAGATAATCTTATCTATTGATTTTTTAAAATTATACCTATTTAAGGTATTTAACATACTAAATGTCATTTATTTTTATTAAATCAGTATTCTTGCTTTCAAAATCATAAACGACAAAGGTTGGATTGCCATTCCAGCCCATAACTTCACCAGGGTTGATAAAGATAGTTTTACTAAACTTTTCAATTTTAGGTTCGTGCGTATGACCGCATAGCACCAAATCGTACTCCCCATTTTTTGCAAGAGATTGGGCATAAAATGGGTAGTGTGTCATTACAATTTTTTTCTCATTGACCTTAATTTCTGTATATTCTGGACTTATGATTAAATTTGAAAACTTTGTGTTGGCTAAATTTAGTATTGTAAATCTATCTCCATCTCCATTGCCAAAAACACAATAAGTTTTTATACCGCTATCGCCGATTATTTTAGCAGGAATTGGTGAACAAAAATCTCCACAAAAAAAAGTCTCCTTAATACCGTTTTCTTTGAAATATTTAAGTGTCTTTTTTAAATTATAAACATTATCATGTACATCAGAGTAAATACCAATTTTCATAGTTTTCTATTTTTGCATATATTTTGAGTAGTTGTTATTTAAATCAACAATATATGCGTGAGATGGATATAAATCTTTCACTTCTTGAGAAGGCATTTCCATAAACTTATCTCCGTATCTAACTCTTAAATATTCTTCGACACTGTAAAATACTGGAAGTGATAAGGTTTCAAATTTCACATATTTTCCTTCTCCTATTAAACTTCTTTTGAAAGAAGTTCTTTTAAAAGGAGCTCTTCCAAAAAAATGCCCTATATATTCAGTGTCTTTATTATTTAGTCTCCTTATAAATCTAAGCAATATTTTCTTTACGGAACTACTAATCAAAACTTTAGCTAATCTTAATGCTACTATTTTACTTCTGCTTTGGGTTAAATAGCCTTTCTTTGCTAGAGCTTTTGCATTTACGGCGCGTGCGGCTATATACTGAAGATATCTTAGGGACTTATTTTTATAGGTATTGTTAAGACACATAATGTCTAAAAAAAGACCATGATGCATGTCTCTTCCAACCGAATCTTTTTCTATATAGGTTGTATTATTCATTCTTAATTTACTGAAAAAAAGTGGAAATTCTTCAGTATCTTCCTCTTGAAAATAGTATTGATTCGTGTCCAATTTTTCTTTGACAACTTGCTTAAATCTTGTATAGTTAGCATAATCCATAAAAGTATCATAATCATCGTCCCAAGGTATAAAACCTTTATGTCTTATTGCTCCTAAAGCCGTTCCGCCCATTAGGTAATACTCAATGTCATTTTCTTTACAAAAATTATCAAAATATTCAGCTATGACAATTAGTTTGGAGTGGATACTTTTGAGCTCATTTTCTGTCATATTATATTTTTTTTGCTAAAAAATAAAATCTACTTAAAAACTTTTTGACTGCGTCGTTTCTTGATACTAGCAAAGCCAAAGTTCTTATGAGTTTAAATTTTATTTTGTTCATTGCTGCCGATATTTTAGACTTTTTCCATCTATGGGGATGTGTACTAAAAATTACTTTTTTATTATCTTTTAAAAGTCCAATAAAATCTGCCATAGATTTAATTTGAATATCACCTGAATTATTAATGTCATTACTATGAACATTCGATATTATTTGGAACTTGAATCCCGCATCAGAAACATATATGTAATCCGATTTTAGTTTTTTTGGTAAATCCACCACTATGTCTAACATATGGCTGAATTCTGAAGCAATATCTGTATTTCTAAAAAAATCTTTATTAGAACTCCAACCATCTCTAATCATTAACGGATTACCATGAGGACATAAAGTCTCTACAATAAAACCATAACTCTCAAAAGCATTAACATAATCTATAAATTCTTTTTTAGCTTTTTTGTAATTGCCGTTATTGGCATCTAAAACGTCATAATGATACGTTACTTCGTGGCCAAGATTTGCAATCTCCTTTAGTAACATTACATTATCTTTAAGTAAATAACCTTGAACGTAATAGGTGGCTTTTATACCATATTGGGCTTCAATTTTAGCCATCTTAAGTGCTCTTGAAACATTGGTTTCAACATCATGCTTAAAAATAATCCAATCAGTATCCTGTTCGTTATTCTCAAGTATTTGATTGGCGGTAATACTTTTTTTTATATCAACAGCTGCCCTGCAGATTTTATGAAGCTGTTTGTAAGTAAACTGCATTTTATTTTAATTCGTCCTTTAAAACGGTTCTTAGTTTTGTTGAGGAAATTTTATTTGTATAAGCAAAAAAATGGACACGGCTATTATGTTTTTTTAGTTCATTTTCAACTTCTTGAAACAAATCATTCCCTTTCCAATCATCACCGACAAACATTACGTCGAAATTATACTTTTTAAACGCTTTTATTTTGTCTCTATCGTATTGAATGACAACTTCATCCACATACTTTATAGCCTTAATTATTTCCATTCTATCGTCTAATGGAATTATTGGCTTTTTTCCCTTGTAAGATTTTACTAATTCATCAGGGCTAACTGCAACTATTAAGTAGTCACAATTGTCTTTAGCTTGTTTTAATATATTTAGATGTCCGACATGGAACATGTCAAAAACACCGGCTGTATATCCTATTATTTGTTTTTTCACTTAAGTTTAATTTGATCTGGTGAAGAGTTTAAAAAAATATTTTCTTAATTTTTCTGTCAGTAAAACCTGAACTATGAATCTAATCGTTACATTAGATAAAAATATTGGCAAAGATATAATATCTTTTGACAACATAAGTCTTTGAAGTTTGGCTTCACTTTTAAAATATTTAAAGCCTCCCCTTCTCTTATAAAAATTTTCATTAGTTCTTACCTTTAGTAGCGAAGTTTGGAGATTGTGAAACTTATAATTTCTTAACGCCATACGTATCCACAAATAATAGTCTTCATTACAAAACCAGTCCTTATAACCTCCAGAAGCAAGAACATCCTCTTTTTTAAACATGACACTCATTTGATTAAATGGACATCTATATTTCATGTATTTTTTTAATTCTGCATCTGTTTCTGGCAGTTTTCTTTTGAGAAGTGATGAGTCTGTTTCTTTAGAAAATTCTTCTATTACACCTCCTAAAACACTTACCTCACTGTTTTCTCTAAAGAAACTTAGCTGTTTTTCAAAACGATTTTCAATACAAATATCATCACTATCCATTAAGGCCACATACTCATAACTACTCAGTTCTAAACCAATGCTTCTAGCATAACCATGACCCATATTTTCTTTAAGTCTATGAACTATGATATTCTTGTTGTTTTCCTGAAACGAAACTAAAACCTTTTCTATTTCTTTGGGAATTGGGCCATCTACAACAATTATTATTTCGTCTGGCTTAACTGTCTGTTTTACCAAACTCTGAAGAGCAGTATCAAAATGACTAGGGTCATCATTTTTGTATACAGACATTGAAACTGAAAATTTGGGTAAGCTATCCATTAATTGTAATTGAGTTGTTTTTAACTTCACTTTTATAATCTAAATACTTTAGTGCTATAATACTTAAAATCCACGCGTCCGGTGGTCCAACTGAACCAATAAATAAGATTTTGAACATAAAGATTAAAATAATATTTTGTGATTCTCTCCCATTTTTCCAGAACTTTTTGAATATACTATAGAGAAATAGTGTAAAAACAAATACACCTAAATATCCCGTATCAAGCACTAAATTGGATATGTAACCGCTTGATCTAGTCGATATTGCTTTTGAGTTTCCTTTGAATTTAAAATAATTGATTTTGGAAAAATCTACTCCTGTCATGTTAAGTGCTTCTACTGAGGTTTGTCTCCAATATCCTATACCTCCTCCTAAAGGCTTTTGAGAACTGTATAACCATGATGAATAAATTGAAATTAGTCTCGGCCCTGCTAAATCAACCACCACCATTGTGGCATCTGCAAGATTTTCTTGTTCTTTTATCTTTTCTAACATTCTTTGAGCTCTTCCTCCACCTCCAAAAACGTCTGCAAAAATAGCCAAAACTATAACTATTATTGATATCTTAATTAATTTAATCCTATATACTAGCAAGATAAAAACTGAATATACTCCCAGTGCCATTATAGATTTTAAAACCAAAACTAGGAATGCAAAAAAGGCTATATCATAAAATGTTTTATTCTTTTTTATAAATACCGCTCTTACGACTATATAGAAAAAAACAAGACTTACACCCGCCCTTGCTGGTTCTGTTGCTAATAGCGTAACACCTCTTGACACATGAGACAATGACTCTGAGCTAGATCTGGGGATAAGAAATTTGAATATCGGGTCTAGAAAACCTATTACACCTATAAGTTGAAGTAAGCCAAGAACTAGTAAGAATATGAATAACTTTTTTACTAATTTAATGGTTTTAAGAGTTAATGTTTCAGAAGTTTGATAAAAAACAACCAAACACAAGCTACTGTTACAATAAGCAAAAAGAGACCTAACAACTTCAGGTATTCTTAAATCGCTAATGTATATAATGCTTGAATAAAAGACATTAATTAAAAGAATTATTAAAAATAAAATATAGTAGGCATTAATTTTTCTTTGTCTTACCAATAGCATTGAAGACAAAATTATTCCCCAGGGGAAAACTTCAGCTTCTAGTGTTCCAAACGTTATTGATGGGAAAAAAAATAACGCTACTACAAAACCTGAGAGTATGTTAAATCCTTTTATTTCTTTGTACATCTCTACTTACTACTAATAATCATAAAATATTTTGGTATCGCAATAACATTATAATTAAGTTAATAATTATAAATAAGCTCAAGAAATGTAGTTTTAATTTTACTTTTCTATTGATTGAGAGTGCATAAAAAAGTATTTCAACTAAAATTGGAATACCAAAAAGTATTGGCCATCTATCAAAATTAAAGTAAAGGATTGCAATAAAAGCTACAGATATTCTTAAAATTAAAACTATTAAATCTACAAAGAACTTCTTTTTTACAATACCCAAGCCTAATAGGAAATAAAATGATACAGAAGACATTAACCAAACAGGTAATAAAAGTAAAAAAGTATGTAGTAATAATTTACTGTTTTCAAAAGTCTCTGCTCCAAGCCATGACAAAAAGAAAAAATCAATTTTTTCTAAAAATAAACTAACAAAAAGACCCGCTAGAGAAACAAAAATAGTGAGGTGAATATGAAATTTAGCCTGATTAGCTTCTGATATTTGATTACCTGAAATTCTTGGAAAAACCCAAGAGACCGAAGCTGTTATAATTGTTTTTAATTGATTTAAAACAGATACTGCTATTGCATAATATGCAAAATATTTAAGTCCAAGTAAAGCGCTAACAATCCATTTATCTACATGTGAATTAAAAATCAGTATTGTACTAGAGAACCATGCCCACTTGCTGTAGCCTAACATATCTTTAAACTTATTGTAACTAGAGAATCTAAAATGAAAAATTGGCCCATATCTTTTTTTTAAAAGAAAAAACTGAACTACTAAATAGATAAATGCAGAAATAGATGATATAAAAAAAACAATTCCCACATCTGAAAAAACGTATACCGTTATAATCTGCGCACTGTATAAAATAAATTTTGAAATAAAAGAATGCTTGGCGAGTTGCTTATAATTTTCGTAAGACTTGTGAAGCGCAAACAATGCTTGTTCAATTTGCTTTATAAAGAATAGGGGAATAGCATAAGGTAGAATTTTATGAAGATCTGTAACTTTGAAAAATTCCACATAAAAATTTACACAATAAATAAGATAGTATAAGCCTAAAAATAAAACAGCTAAAAAAATTAAGAAAACCAAGACAGAGCTGAACACTTTCTGTTGATCTTTGTAGTTTGAATAGCTTTTTGCCTCAGAAATAAATTTTATAATCGTTTCATTTATTCCAAAATTAAAAATTGATAATGAGGCTAATATGCTATTAATTAGTATCCATAAGCCATATTTTTCAATCCCGACTTGACTTATAAATATTGGTGTTGCAACTACCAAAAGTATTGGAGCAAAAACTACATCTAGCGTCGCATAAATACCATCCTTAATTGCTTTCATAAGCGTTTTTTTGTTGGTTAATATACCACACAGTCAATATCAATAGAATCATAACGTTAACGCTGGCTAGTAAATTTCCTGAGAAAAGAGACCCAAATAAAAGCGATAAAATTAAAAAATAAGTGGTTTTACTCTTTTTATTTAGAAGAAACTTGAAATAAAAAAAGTAACTCAAAAGTCCTAATATGCCAAAAAATAAAAATAAATCAAAAAACTCTAACTCAGCTTTATGTGCGTTGTATAAAGGGAAGCCAAATAAGATAGATTTCAGGCTCTTTTCTTCCATAAAATAGGGAATATAATTATCTGTGAGAAGATTATTTCTATGTGATAAAAATGAGCTCCAAAATCCGTCTCTCAAATAAATACCATAAAATAATTCATAATAAGTATTGTAGATTTTTAATAGGGTTTTATTAAAAATCAAACCAAGAATTAATGCTAAAGAAGTAATAGAAATAAGAAATCTGTAGTTTTTTATATATTTTATAAATAGGAAAAGTAAAAAAAACAAAGAGAAAAAGACTGTTTTCTTTGTCCCAAATAAGAATGAAGAAGTAAAAATTAGTAGGAAACTAACAACATTAAATACTGATTTATTCTTAGTAAAATGAAAATATGATAGTACAACAGTAACAAAAAAGATATATCCAATCTCATGATGATATAAGAGCATACCAGAATATCCAAATCTATTACCCCGGAAATAAGATTCAAAAAAACTTATATTAAAAACATATCCAATTATAGCACAAATAGAATTAATAGTCATGAAAAACAGAAAGCTTGATACGGATTTTTCAATGGTTATTAGCTTATTTTTCTGTAATAAATAGATTAAAAATAGTATTGAAACTATACTGCTTAAAAAATAATAGCCATTATACTTAATGTCATCTATATTTAAAAGTCTATAAGATGTTAATTGTGTTATTACATAGGCGATGGACAATAAAATTACCGATATGGTCAGCTCTTTTTTTACTTTTTTTATTTCAAGTTTTAGTAATAAAAAAAAAATTAATGAAGATTTAAAAACAATGACATAATTATAAAATAGTTTGTACCCCGTAAAATCCACAATCACTTTTACGATAAAATCGTATAAGAAAAAGAATATAAGAATGTAATTAGAAAGAAATTCTCTTAAAGTGGTGGAGATTTTAAATATATTCATCTGTAACTTACCTTCTTATTCTCTATAGAATACTTCCAATTTAGGCCTTAACTCTTCTTTCTTACTATTACTTGAGTGAAATCTTACTCCTTTATAAGACTTCATTTCGTCCTCAAGCATAAAAAGGTGGCCATAATTCTTAATTTCTCCAATTAATACTTTATTAACATAATCCGTCACATCTATCTTATAGTTTTGATATTTTTCTTGAGGGGCCATATAAGTCTTTTTTGATTTCTCTCTAAGGGCGGGTTGATTTTCCCAATTCACATCTCTACTAACCCACAATTCATTTATTTCATAACTCATAAAAGAGTTGTTTTTTCCAAAATGACCCGGTTCCAAAGCATATAGATATATAAAAGCAGAATCAACAACTGTTTTGTCTGGAATTGTTCTAAAACCAAACCTAATTAAAAACCTTTGGTCATTTGGTATAGAGTCATTTACTGATAGTGACAACATGTGTAACTTGTCAGATCCTGAAAAACTTGTTTTTGGATTTCCATGACTGATAAATGCGTCCTTCCCTGTAATTTCGTTTGGCCGAAACGACCATTTTTTTATTTCTTTGTTACAACTTAATAAAAAGAAAAGTGTGAGAAGGAAAAGGAAATTTTGTTTCCTGTGTCCAATCAGAAAATCGATAGTAAATTTGATTTTTTTCATTAAAGTCTGTTTTCGGTAATTTTTTTAGAAAGCACTCCTTTTAAATCATAAATTATACTATTGCTGCTTCTTATTTCACTAAAATCTAAGTCTAAAAAATCGTTATGTCCAACAACTAAAATTATGACATCATAACTTTCTTCTATTTTAGGAAGCAAATCAATATTATATCTTATTTTAACCTCATTTGTATTGGCATTAGGGTCATAAACATGTATAAGAGAATTGTATTGCAAAAGTGTTTTGTATAAATCAACAGCTTTTGTATTTCTAATATCCGAGCAATTCTCTTTAAATGTTAACCCTAACATTAATATCTTAGCAGAATTAGCATTAATATTATTTTTCACCATTAGCTTTAAGATTTCGGTCGCAACAAATTCTGCCATACTATCATTTAACCTCCTTGCTGCTAAAATAATTTCAGAATGATAACCAACTTCTTGAGCTTTTTGTGCTAAATAAAACGGGTCAACACCAATACAATGACCACCTACAAGACCCGGCTTAAAGTGTAAAAAATTCCACTTAGTTGCAGCTGCTTCTAAAACATCATGGGTATCTATACCCAACTTACTAAATATCACAGCTAGTTCATTAACAAATGCAATATTTACGTCTCTTTGAGCATTTTCAATTACCTTAGAAGCCTCAGCAACCTTAATACTTGGTGCTAGATGTGTCCCTGCTACAATTATTGATTTATATAGATTATCTATTTTTTTTCCTATCTCTGGAGTTGATCCTGAAGTTACTTTTTTAATATTGGCAACAGTACGTGTTTTATCGCCCGGATTGATTCTCTCGGGTGAATAACCGCAATAAAAATCTTCATTAAATTTTAAACTACTGTATTTCTCAAGAATAGGAACACATTCTTCTTCTGTAACACCAGGATATACAGTTGATTCATAAATAACAATGTCATTTTTGTTTAAAAGCTTCCCTACTGTTTTCGATGCTTTTTCTAATGGCTTCAAAATAGGTCTATTATTTCTATCAACTGGTGTGGGAACAGTAACTATATATATATTAGAATTGGCTATGTCTTCAACATTGAAAGAAAGAAATAGTTTGTTTTTCTGTTGATTTAGAACTTTTTTTAAATCATTGCTACTTACTTCGGAAGTATTGTCGTAGCATTTATTTAATTCATTTACTCTTTCTTTGTTAATATCAAACCCTACTACACTATATTTTTTGGCAAACTCAATTGCTAAAGGAAGACCAACATATCCTAAACCAATTATCGCTATTTTGTAATTCATGTCAATTTATTTGTAAATATCGGTTATTTTAAAAGATATTGGCAACTTATTGTATATCGTACGAAAGAAAACATTTGTAAAGACTGCTTTTCCATTCTTTGGTTATTATTTCAAATGTATGCTTCGCTTTAGAGGTATCTAGAACACTAAAGCCAGGACGTTTAGCTTTGGTAATATACTCATTAGAATTAACTGAGTTTAGCTTTAAATTTAACTGCCAATACTCAATAATTTGCTTAGCAAAACCATACCAAGTCGCCTTGCCCTCATTGCTAAAATGATATATGCCATAATGTTCGGAATTTAAAGTAATGATTTTACAAATAAAAACAGACAAATCTGAAGCGTAAGTGGGACAACCAATTTGATCATTAACTACATCTATCTCTTCCTTTTCATTAGATAGCCTAAGTATCGTTCTTACAAAGTTATTACTGTGATTAGAGTATAACCAAGATGTGCGAATTATAAAATACCTCTTTAAAGTTTTTTGTATTTCTATTTCTCCATCTCGTTTTGTTTTTCCATAGACGTTGATAGGATTAGTCTGGTCTTCTTCTGTGTAAGGCGTTTTCTTTTTGCCATCAAACACAAAATCTGTTGAAATATGAATTAAAACTACATTGTGCCTCTTACAAGCTAAGGCTAAATTTTTAACTCCAATAGTATTAACAAGTTTTGCTTTCTGAGGTTCTATTTCAGCTTTATCAACCGCTGTGTAAGCAGCACAATTAACACAATAATCGTATGTCTTAGCTTTAAAAGTTTTTGCTACAGATTGCTCTGAGGTAATATCTAATTCTTTTGAATTTTTAAAATCAAATGATATCTCTGGACAGTTCTCTTGTAAATCTCGAATACATTGCGCCAGTTGACTGTCTTTACCTGTAACTAAAACTGAAATCATAATACTAAATCTTCAAGTTTAGGTAATTGCAAGTCCTTCTGTGATAGTTTATAATCTACATCTAGATTTTTCCATTCAATATTGAGATTTACATCATTATAAATTATACCCGATTCACTTTCTTTATTATAAAAGTTATCGCACTTGTATGTAAAAATTGTGTTTTCTTCTAAAACCAAAAAGCCATGCGCAAACCCCCTAGGAATAAAAAGCTGAGTGTTATTTTCTCCTGAAAGTATTATTGAAAAATACATTCCAAAAGTTTTGGATTTTGGTCTAATATCTACTACAACATCTTGAACTGAGCCTCTGACTACACGTACCAATTTTGCTTGGGCATATTTTCCTTTTTGAAAATGTAACCCTCTTAAAACGCCTTTTGAAGAGGTTGATTGATTATCCTGAACAAAATCTAAATTTAATCCTGTTAGCTCTTCAAAAATCTTACTATTAAAGCCTTCAAAAAAAGAGCCTCTTTCGTCTTTAAAAAGTCTCGGTTGTATAATGTAACACCCATCAAGATTGGTTTTTTTAATCTGCATATTATCTGCTATTAACTAGGCTTAATAAGTGTTTACCGTATCCGCTTTTAACTAATGGTTCGGCAAGTTTAATTAATTGATTGTCGTCGATGTAACCCATAGAATATGCTGCTTCTTCTATTGCACCAATTTTAAGACCTTGACGTTCTTCGATAACCTCAACAAATTGAGACGCTTGTAATAGTGATTGAAAAGTCCCTGTATCTAACCAGGCAGTGCCTTTATCTAATATACTTACTTTAAGATTTCCTCTACTTAAATAAGCCTTGTTTATATCTGTAATTTCAAGTTCCCCTCTTGGACTCGGCTTAATTTGTTTCGCTATTTCAACAACATTGTTGTCGTAAAAATAAATGCCTGGTACTGCAAAATTAGATTTTGGATTATGAGGTTTTTCTTCGATAGATACAACATTTTCATTTTCGTCAAACTCAACAACACCATAGCGTTCTGGGTCGTGAACGTGATAAGCATAAACTATTCCGCCTTCAGGATTATTGTTTTGTTGGAGTAAATCTGAGAGTCCAGTACCATAAAAAATATTATCTCCCAGAATGAGCGCCACTTTATCTTCTCCTATAAAATCTTCTCCTATAATAAAAGCCTCTGCTAAACCATTAGGATGTGATTGCTCTGCGTAATTGAAGCTACAACCCAATTGAGAACCATCACCTAAAAGTTTCTCAAAAAGTGGTAAGTCTTGTGGTGTTGATATAATTAATATTTCCCTAATCCCTGCCCACATCAGAGTGGAGAGTGGATAGTAAATCATCGGTTTATCATAAATAGGCATCAACTGCTTACTTACCGCTAATGTGAGCGGATGCAAGCGAGTTCCAGAACCTCCAGCTAGAATTATTCCTTTCATTTATTGCTCGTATTTATTGATGTACCAATTTACGGTTTTTATGATACCCGATTCAAAATCTTCATCTGCGCTCCAACCTAATTGATTTTCAATTTTTGAGGCATCAATAGCGTATCTAAAATCATGACCTGGCCTGTCCGACACAAAGGTTATTAAACTCGAATAAGAGTCCTCTCGTGGTCTTAAATTATCTAAAATACTACAAATTGTATTAGCTATATAAAGGTTGTCTCTTTCATTTTTACCGCCGATATTATAGGTTTCTCCTGATTTACCTTTCTGAAACGCTAAATCAATACCTTTACAATGGTCTAAAACATAGAGCCAATCTCTAATATTTTTACCATCACCATAAATTGGAATTTGCTCACCTTTTAATGCTTTTCTAATAATCGTCGGAATCAACTTTTCATCATGCTGCTTTGGTCCGTAGTTATTACTACAATTAGTAGTTACCACATTCATCCCGTAAGTGTGAAAATAACTTCTTACTAAAAAATCTGATGATGCTTTAGACGCACTATATGGGCTATTGGGGGCATAAGGTGTACTTTCAGTAAACAAACCAGTTTCTCCTAATGTTCCGTAAACTTCATCTGTAGAAATATGATGAAATCTGTTTTTTTCGCGTCCATTTTTAACTTTAAATGGACTCTCCATCCAAGAACTTCTAGCAACATCTAATAGGTTAAATGTCCCCACAACATTAGTGTTTATAAATGCATCTGGGCTTGCTATTGAATTATCAACGTGGGATTCTGCCGCAAAGTGAATGACATGCGAAAAGTTATATTCCTCAAAGAGACTTTTAATTAAGTCTTTATCACAAATATCTCCTTTGATATAAGTGTAATTAGGGTAATTTGCAACTGCCTTTAAATTAGAAAGCTCTCCTGCATAGGTGAGCTTATCTAAATTTACGATTTGATGTTTCGAATACTTTTTTAAATAGTATTGAATAAAATTGGAACCTATAAATCCTAATCCTCCTGTTATTAATATTGAGGGATTACTAGTCTTCATATTTATTTACAAATTTCACGAAACTCATCAGCAGGAAAAGAAGTAATAGAAAAATTAATCCTACCGCTGGGAAAATATAGCCATATTTTTGTTCCCATGAATCTGTTGGTGTACCGACTTCCTGAAAACTAGAAATAATATCAAAAAATTCATCTTCAACAGCTACTGATTTATCTAATTCTTGTAACTTATTTCGTATTTCTAATTCTCTGTTCAATAAATCGTACTCTCTAGTTTTCTCGTCATCAGTGGATATCGAAAATCCCTCTCCTAACTTAACTCCTTTATCTTTGGGGTTTTTAGATTCGTCTTCAAGAATATCAATATACACTTTTTGTAGTGTTTTTATTTCCTGTAAAGATTTATTTAAGTTTCTTCTTTCAATTTCTACTATCGAATCTCTACGATTTCGAATTTTCTCTGAATAGTTGTTTTTAAAATTTGAGTTTAATCCTGGTTCCAAGTTTCTAAAAATTCTATTATCTAGAGATTCAACAGTTATTTCATATATACTACCATTATATAAAGATCTATTCTCTACAAAAGTCTCAAGCGTAATGGTTGAAGCGGTTAAACTATCTAATTGTTTTTTAAACTCATTAAATTTTAGAAGCCTATCGTTTTCAGACTCTGGCCCTGGCTTTATTTCAAAGTTTTTAAGTTTTTGAATTCTATCCTCTTCAACACTGAAAATATTAGACAATTGTTTGTAGTCCTCGTTTTTCAAAAGCGAATTATAATAATCAATATTAGAAATTAGTTGATATTTTGACTCAAAATAAGGTTTGACCATCATTTTTGAGCTATAAATAGTTGAGCTCTGTATTTCCAAAAGCTTCCCTCCAACAAAACCTATGAAGATAACAGCTGCAATAATTTTCCAATTATTTATTATTACTCTAGAAAATCCTATGAAAGTTGAAAAAATAAATTTAAATATAGACACAAAAAAACCGATAACACTATTAATTGCTTTACCTATAATTTTAAATAGTTGTCCTAAATCCACTTCTTCTTGATTTGTTTGTTGGTTATTTTCACTCATAATCTATTGATTGAATATTTGTTGTAATATTTTATTCGTAATAACATATGTTGGCTTAACACCTGTTGAGCCTAAACCTCCAGAAGCTAATGTACTTCCTGTTTCTAGGGGGTTATCACTGGCATAATAGGCGTATCTTACTTTAACGTCTTCATTTATATTACCTCTTACTCTAGAGGCAGCCTGTATAGCTTTTTGGTAATGTGCGCCTTCCATCTCTAGTCCTATAACATTCCATGTTGACTTTTTAAAGAACTTTAATATCTCTTTGTTTTGTAATGATGTGCCTAGTACTGTTATCATTGAACCTTCATAAACGTCAACTCCGCAATCTACCATATCTTGTTTACATAACTCATTCTTAAACGGATAATTGTCTGCTGTACCTTCAAAAATATGTGCCGAAGGAATCATAACATCACCTTTACCGCCTTGAAGTATACCCGCCTTACCCATTATTGAGATAGACTTAACATCTAAATGAACTTTATCTCCATTTACTGAAACAGGTTTTAATAACTCGTCCATAGTTTCGTAGGCTTGCTCTCCAAAGGCATAGTCCATAACTACAATAACAACCTTATCTTCAAGTTTTGTCTCTTGGTATTGAAAGTTAGTTTTAGTAAAGTCTATCTTATTAGTATCAAAAATCTGAACATTGATATTGGTTCCAGAAGTGTCCTTAATGTAGGTCATCCCGTTTTTGAAAGCGAGAGTTTCCACCTTGGTTCGCATAGCCCCATTTTGCGGCTGGCTAAGCGACTCAAAAACTTCATAAATGTCTTTAGCTTTAGGCGACTTTATAGCCGAATCTGCAAATAAAGAATTCATAACACTATGCATATTAGCACTTATGATATGAATAGGTCTTTCTAATAGATTTTGCTCATGTAAAACAGACTTTATGTTATCTGCCCAAACTTCGCCATGGATATGATGTCCTAATCGCTCTCTTAAAACTGGACTAAAAGTTACTGTTCTTTTGTTATTATTTACTGACTCTTCAATAGCAAGTTTACCTAACCAATATACAATATTCAGGAATCGCTCTGGTTGAGTGTCTGTAGCGAAATCGCTGTATACTTCCGAAATCTCATTAAATGTTCGTCCTAAAATATGAGCTGTGTGAGTTATGGCTATTTCGCGCTCTTTTTGAGTGAGTTTTTTATTCTTTTTTACAGCCGTTTCTAACTTTACCCAATCTCTTATTGTACTACCATTATCGTCGATTAAAACACGTTTACTAATTTTGTGAGATTCAACAAAAAGGAACGTCAAATGTGTTAGTATATCATAGATTTCGCTACGACCGCGTGTAATTTCAATATTCATTTGCTCCTCATCAATGCGGTAGCAATTGCGTCTTCTTTTAGGCGGAATAATAACCTGAAAATGAGAGTCTCCATAACCCTCATCGCTAGTTAAGTTAATAAATCTACACTCTTCTATCCCGTGAGGTAGTCTATCAATAACATATAAAAGCCCTTCGAGTTCGGCTTTTTCATCTGAAATAGAACCGTAAATCTCTGGTCTTAGTAGCAATAAGGCTTCACGAAGAGTTTCACCAGAAACACCCATTGGCTTATAAAAACCTCTATTGAACAAGTGACGCATAGTAATGTACATGCGTTCTATAGCGTTAGAACTCTGTTGTGCGCGCGTTCTTTTATGTATCTTCTTTTTGGCTTTCATTATTTTATTTAGCCTGCAAATATAAACTATTTCACCAATCCTTTATTGTACAACTCGTCAGCTATTTTTCTGTCATTAGATAATCTAGGAATTTTGTTTTGTCCACCCAATTTACCAATCGATTTCATATAATTTTTAAATCCTTCATTCTTAACTTTAGTTATTTTTAAGGGTCTGAGAACTTTCCCGTCAATCAAATCTTTATAATAGCTGTTTTGGGCTTGAAGCGATTGGTCTATTACATTTGTAAAAGTTACAAAATCTTTAGGTTCGTTTTCAAATTCTACAAACCACTCATGGTAGGGTAAACCTTCTTCGGGATTAATTTGAGGTGCAACGGTAAATTCGTTAATTGATACTTCTGAAGATTGAATAGCTTCGTTCATGGCCTGCTCCACTTCTTTTCCTATGACATGTTCTCCAAAGGCTGAAATAAAGTGCTTTATACGTCCTGAAACAATGACTCTGTAAGGTGAAGTACTCGTAAATTGAACGGTGTCTCCAATGTTGTATGCCCAAAGTCCTGCATTGGTGGATATAATCATCACGTAATTAATACCAACTTTTACATCTTTTAGCGTAATGCGTTGGGGATTGTCTTCAAAGAAATGTTCTGCTTCTACAAACTCATAAAAGATACCAGAATTCAACTGAAGCAACATTCCCTTTTCATTTTGCTTGTCTTGAAAGGCAAAAAAACCTTCGCTGGCAGGATAAAGCTCAATACTGTCTACTTTACGCCCTATTAAATTTTCGAACTTCGCTCGGTAAGGCTCATAATTGACGCCTCCGAATATAAAAAGATTAAAGTTTTTGAAGATATCACCTACCTTTTTATCTGTTTTCTCAATGAGCTTTTCAAAATACATCTGAACCCACGACGGAATACCCGAAATAATTGTCATATTCTCGGGTAAAGTCTCTTCTACAATAGCATCAACCTTGGTTTCCCAATCTTCAATACAATTGGTTTCCCAACTTGGCAATCGGTTTTTTTGAAGGTACTTAGGAACATAATGCGCCACAATCCCTGAGAGTCTTCCTAATTGAATTCCTTTTTGCTCTTTAAGAATTGGGCTTCCTTGAAGAAATATCATCTTACCATCTACAAAACGTGTATTACCGGTTTCATTTATATACATCAAAATAGCGTTTCGAGCTGCTTTTACATGGCTCGGCATACTATCTTTGGTTATTGGGATGTATTTGGCACCAGATGTAGTCCCTGATGTTTTAGCAAAATATATAGGTTTGCCTTTCCATAAGACATCTTCTTCTCCATCTACCACACGCTCTATATAAGACTTTAAAGCTTCATAATCTCTGATAGGAACGCGTTTTACAAAATCCTCGTGGTTATTTACACTTATAAAATCATGGTCTTTTCCAAAAGCTGTCCCAACAGCGTCTGCTATGAGTTTTTGAAACACTTTTTCTTGAGTTTCAATGGGGTGAGATGACCATTTTTTTATTTGCTTTGCGACTCTTTTTGCAAAAGGTTTTGCTAAAATTGCTTTTATGGATGCCATTACTGAAAGTCGATAAAGTTTGTGGGGTTAATTGGGTAGCCTTTGCTCCAAAGCTCAAAATGTAGGTGTGGTCCAGTAGTTAGCTCTCCCGTATTTCCAGAAAGTGCAATAACCTCACCTGCTTTTACCAAGTCTCCTTGTTCTTTGGTTACAGAACCGTTGTGTTTATAAATAGAAATCAACTCATTGCTATGTTCTAAAATAATAACGTAGCCTGTACTGACCGTCCACTCTGCAAAAATAACAATGCCATCTGCGGTAGCTTTTACGGGTGTTGTTTCTGGAACAACAACATCTACGGCAAAATGCTTTTCTTCTAAGTTATAACCTTCGGAAATAGTTCCGTTTACAGGTGGGAATAATACAAAATTTGAACTGTTAGTTTCGGAATCAAAAAGATTGTACTTGTCTTCTTTTGCAGCCTTCGCTCTCAGTAAGGAGTCTTCTTTGTTGGGAAAAACAGCTTCTATATCCTCAGCTTTGGCAGCTTCTATAATAGAATCTCGGTTAAAATCGAATTCAGCAACCTCACCTGTTAGTACTTTTTTTATAGAGGCATAATATTGGTCATTAAACACTAATTGCTGTTGTAAAGAATCAACTTTATAAGTGAGCTCAGTTGCTTTTTTCTTTAACGACGTGGAAGAATACCCAGGAATGTATTCTC
The DNA here is from genome assembly GCF_900129745.1 of Winogradskyella jejuensis. GTDB lineage: Bacteria > Bacteroidota > Bacteroidia > Flavobacteriales > Flavobacteriaceae > Winogradskyella > Winogradskyella jejuensis. The sequence goes on from NZ_FQWS01000001.1 coordinate 1,072,203, forward strand.
TTAATGGCGTGTAAGCGATTAGAATAGTTGTAAAACCTACTAATAAAATGGCCGAAAGCGCTGTTAAAACAAAGACGTTGAGCCTGTTGAGTTTTATAGCATAACGCTCCTCAAAGGTGTCTTCGTTAAGTACCACTAAACGATACTTATGAAGTAGCTTTTTTTTAAGTAGCTTTTTCTTTTTTTCTTTTTTTGCCATGAGTGAAACAAAAGTATATAAAATAGCGTAATTGCTAAGTTATTAAATCCTAAAGTTGATGTCTTAACGTTGTAATTAAACTTTAATTACTAACTTTGTATCCTAATTTAATTATTATGATTTTAATGTCAATTGTATTAGCTATAGGTCCATGGCAATGGGTAATTATTGGGCTTGCCATTATTTTGTTATTTGGTGGAAAGAAAATCCCTGAATTAATGAAAGGTTTAGGAAGCGGAATTAAAGAATTTAAGGACGCTAGTAAGGACGATTCTAAAGAAGTAGAGAAAAAAGACTAAGTCTTTTAACTACATAAAATGAAAAGCCAACTCAGTGAGTTGGCTTTTTTATTTTATATCTGTGAAACAAATACCCTATTTAATCTTTATAGATTTTATAATTGACTCTAGTTCAAAAACGTATTCGCGTTTGTCTAAAGATGGTGCATAAACGTAACCCTCTGCAACAAGATATCTGTTATTTACTTTATCTTCAATAGCATAATTTACAAAAGGTCCTGCCATGTAAGCGCCTTCAATTTCCCACATACCTCTTGTCTCATATGCTGGTTTATTATCTATTATGGCCTCAAATAATGATGGTACATAAGCGTCTTCAGTTTTCATAATAATGCCATCTTCTCCAGGAATTTCAGAAGCTGTAATTTTGTCTCGCATTTTTATAATGTCTACAATAGTGCTATCCCCTTGTCTAATAGAATCTAACGGATAACTGTAAAACATTAGGTCCATGGTTTTATTATTGCTCAACCCTTTACGAACCCAGAAAAAATCATCTTCCGCTTTTCCTATTTTATATGCTGAAGGAATATCTATCGTAAACCCTAAAGCATTTTCCATAGCCTCGTCCTTGAGCAGAGATTTATTTATACGTCTTAACTTTTCTTCTACCTCTCGCTTAGTAAAAGCATCTATAATTTTTAGCTCATTCTCTTTTATAAGGTTAATGATTTCTTGGTCTGTCTTCCCTTTTACAGTAACTACAGTTTGTGGCTTAGCATATACATTGTCTCTTATAACTATCCCTGTAGAATCTGTTTTTTCAATCTTTAAGATTATTCTACTTTTTGTAGCAAAACCATCAAAAACTGGTGTTGGTATTTGTTTTAGTGAAAACATAGGCTCCTCTTGAGGTAGGCCTTTTGCAGGTGCGGCTAATACTGCTCTTATAGCTTCTCCAACTTTGTCTTCCCAAAGTAAATTATCAGCGACTACAGAAATAGAATTTATATTTCCTGAAGATGCAGATAGGTAACGTACGTTGTCTTTCTTTTCATCACAACTGAGTACTAATAGCAAACAAAATAAAGCGATAATATGTTTCATATTCTTAAAATTTTGAATTGGTTTACTGGGACACTACAAGAGTCATTCCAATTTTGAGTTTATTGCTACTAATATCGTTCCAATCTTTTAAATTTTGAACAGAAACTCCAGAAAACTTTTGAGCAATACTCCAAAGAGAATCTCCAGATTTAACTTTGTAAGTCTTTTTCCCAGCTTTGCTAACTGTGGTTTTTGGTTTAGATTTTGAAGTAGACTTTGATGTACTAGCTACAGGATTTCGTGGGTATATGGTGAGTCGTTGACCAATTTTAAGGTTATTACTACGTAAGCCATTCCAACGTTTTATCTGACTAACACGTACACCGTATTTTCGTGCTATTTTCCCTAGATAATCTCCACTTCTAACACGATATCTCACTTTTGTGTCGTTTTCAAAAAATTGAGGTAAAGGTTTTTCACGCTTGTCAAACTCAGCTTTAGCAAAAGCATAGATTTTATCTTCGTTAGCTACAAAAGGCCCAATAGCATGTCGAGGTAAGCGAATGTTGTAATTTTCGTCTTTAATATAGGGTATAATATCTAGCTTGTATGACGGGTTTAAATACTGAAGCTCTTCAATATTTACGTCAGTCACCTCTGCCACTTGGTCTAGAGTTATCATCTGCTTTACACGAATAGTGTCTGTTTCTACATACTGATATTTTGGTCTTTCTGGCTTAAAACCGTGTTCCTCGGCAAACTCAAAAATATACATAGTTGCTAGAAAAGCCGGAAGATAACCCGCTGTTTCACGTGGAAGATGTGGTCTTATATTCCAATAATTGGTGTAACCCCCTGAGCGTCTAATAGCTTTAGACACATTTCCAGGTCCTGAATTATACGATGCTAAAGCCAAATCCCAATCACCGAAAATCTTATACAATCTTGCTAAGTATTTGGCTGCAGCATCTGTTGACTTGATAGGGTCTCTGCGCTCATCTACATAGCTACTAACATCAAGCCCATACTCTTTACCTGTGCCAAACATAAACTGCCAAAGCCCTGTTGCACCAACTCTGGAGCGCGCTCTAGGTTTTAATGCCGATTCTACTATGGCTAGATATTTTACTTCTAAGGGAATATCCTCTTTATCGAGAGCTTCTTCAAACATAGGAAAGTAAAAATGACTTAATCCCATGAGTCTTTCCATGGACGTTCTTCTGGTTTTTAAGTAGCGTTTTATAACACTTTCTAAAGACGGATTGTATTCAATATTAAAAGGTGTTCTCGCATTTAGGCGTTTTAATCTTGCCTTTAAAGTATCGGTCGATAGCTCTGGATAGTCTACAGGCTCATAATCAAGGTTAGTTACAGACTTATAAATAGTATCGTAAAGCGCATTACTATATAATTCCTCTAACCATTTTTCGTCAAGTTCTGCAGCACGCTTATCATCTTCTAGCGACTTTATTTTAGTCGTATCACTTATGGCTGGTATTTTATTATTCGTTGCTGAAGCCCCATCTAACACCTTGCTCTTACTAGGCTTATAATACGTTTGCCCATTGATAATGGTGTCAATAACATAGGTTTTACCTTTTTCAAAATCCTTCTCTGTAATTCTTTGTTTTTCAGGCGTAGGAATAGAATCTTGAGCAAAGCCAAAAGCTCCAACAAAAACAATAAGTAAAATGCAGATTTTAGATTTCATAAGTAAGTCTGTTTAATATTGCTAACGGATAGCACTATTAAAATTGTGCTTTAAAGTAGAAAAAAATAGATTAATCTAAAATAGCGGCAATACCAGGAAGTGTTTTTCCTTCTAAACTTTCTAGCATAGCACCACCTCCTGTGCTCACATAGCTTACCTTATCTTGAAAGCCAAATTGCTTTACAGCAGCAACAGAATCACCACCGCCTACTAATGAAAATGCGCCTTTTTCGGTAGCTTCAGCAATAGAATTCCCAAGCTCAATAGTTCCATTAGCGAAACTTTCCATCTCAAAAACACCTAAAGGACCGTTCCAAAGTATGGTTTTGCATTGCATCACGACTTCATGAAAATTGGACTTAGATTTTGGGCCAGCATCTAAACCTTGCCAACCATCAGGTATTTGCGTAACATCAACAACCTGAGTGTCTGCATCATTGCTAAATGCATTTGCAGCCAAAACATCTACTGGTAAATGCACTTTTACATTTTTAGCTTCTGCTTGTTTCAAAATCTCTAGAGCTAGTTCCATTTTATCATCTTCGCAAATAGAATCGCCTACTTTTCCGCCTTGCGCTTTAATAAAAGTAAAGGTCATACCTCCACCTACAATAAGATGGTCTACTTTATCTAAAATATTTTCTATAATCGTAATTTTTGAAGACACTTTTGCGCCACCAAGTACTGCTAAGACAGGCTTTTCACCATCTTCCATTACTTTTTTGATGCTCTCTATTTCTTTGGCTAATAAGTGACCAAAGCACTTATGTTCTGGGAAGAATTCTGCAACAACTGTAGTTGATGCATGGGCTCTGTGCGCCGTGCCAAAAGCATCATTAACGTATACATCTCCCAATCTTGAAAGCTTTTCAGCAAAATTCTTGTCTCCTGCCTTTTCTTCTTCATGAAAACGAAGATTTTCTAGTAATAAAATCTCACCAGGTTTAAGAGCCGAGGCTTTAGATTCTGCTTCTTCTCCAATACAATTACTTGCAAACTGAACTTCAACACCAAAAACATCTTCAATTTTATCAACTATATGGCGCAGAGAAAATTCATCCTTAACACCTTTAGGGCGACCTAAATGCGACATTAAGACACAGCTTCCACCATCTTCTAAAACCTTAATAATTGTTGGCTTTGCAGACTGAATTCTCGTGTCGTCAGTAACGGTAAAGTTTTCATCTAATGGCACATTAAAATCTACACGGATTAGAGCTTTTTGGTCTTTAAAGTTGAAGTCGTTTAGGGTTTTCATTATAGTAGTATTAGTGAATAACAAATATAAATATTCCCATTATATTCAACGCTTATGAACCAAGCTATTTTATTCAAATAAGTCTCAAAAAAATACATAGCTTTGCTTCATGCTTTTTTCGGAAATTTTAGGGCAACATCATATTAAATCTCACCTTACTAAAAGTGCGGATGCGGGTCGTATTCCTCACGCTCAACTCTTTGTGGGACCAGAAGGTTCAGGAACTTTACCTATGGCTATTGCTTACGCTCAATATCTTTTATGCGCCAATAAAAATTCTGAAAACACCGAAGGCAATCAAGCTTGTAATCTTAAGTTTAATAACCTTTCTCACCCAGATTTACACTTTGCATTCCCAGTTACCACAAACGATAAAGTAAAACGCCATCCTGTGTCTAGTCAATTTTTAGAAGAATGGCGACAGCTTATAGACCAGCAACCTTATGGTAATTTATTCGATTGGTATAAAATGCTTGGTGTAGATAATAAGCAAGGGCAAATTGGTGTTGATGAAGCTCAAGATATTGTAAAATCCTTGAGTTTAAAATCTTATGAAGGTGGTTATAAAGTGATGCTCATTTGGATGGCTGAAAAGATGAATACCTCTGCTGCAAACAAACTTTTAAAGCTCATTGAAGAACCGCCGGAAAAAACCATTTTTATTCTCATTGCTGAAGACGAAGAGCAAATTATAGGCACAATACGGTCTCGCTGTCAAGTTTTACATTTTCCTCCGCTTCCGGAACTGGTTATTGCAGAAGCTTTGGTTAAGAAATATGATATCGAACAAAATGTGGCTACTAAAATTGCCCAACAATCTAATGGTAATTTTAACAAAGCTTGCGACTTAGTTTACCAAGATAGCGAAGATATTCAGTTTGAAAAGTGGTTTATCCTTTGGGTTCGTTCTGCTTTTAAGGCTAAAGGCAACAAGTCTGCCATTAGAGATTTAATTGCTTGGTCCGAGGAGATTGCAAAAACAGGCCGTGAAACACAAAAGCAGTTTTTACATTTTTGCATCAATTATTTTAGACAGGCTATGCTCTTAAATTATAAGGCAACTGAATTGGTGTATTTAGAGCCTAAATCTGAAAGTTTTCAGTTAGAGAAATTTGCACCTTTTGTTCACAATTCTAACATTATTGAGATTACCGAAGAATTACAAAGCGCTATTTATCATATAGAACGTAATGGGAACGCGAAGATTATTCTAACAGATTTATCCATAAAATTAACAAGGTTATTGCATAAAAAAAGTCAAGCAAACGCCTGACTTTCAGTTTTTTATGTAATTCGTGTTACTTTTTCTCTTCTTCTTTTTCATCCTTTTCAAGCTCAGCATTCATAGCATCTGTAATCACTTTTGTTAAGTCGTAAGCTTCTTCACCGTATAAAACACTTCCCGCTTCATTTTGTCCGAAAATAAAATTATAACCATTCGCTTTTCCATAGTCCTTTACAAAAGCATTCATCTTCTTTACTACAGAGTCCATTTCTTGAGCAAAACCTTGTTGAAGTATTTGTTGGTCTTTTTGAAACTGCTGCGTTAATAGTTGGTTTTTCTGTCCAAGCTCGTTGTACTTTTCCTGAGCTTTCTTCTGTGACATTTTACTAGAAGCTAGCTGAAACGCCTTTACCTCTACTTGAAATTCTCTATCGATGCTATCCATACGTTTTGAGAAAGCTTCGTTTCTTGCTTTGTAAGTCTCCTCGATGTCGATTTTCATTTGGTAACCATCTAAAACATCACCATTATTTACAAAACCAATTTTTTGCTGTTGTTGGCAAGCTGAAAATAAAACGGCGATTGCTAAAACTCTAAATATGTTTTTCATTTCTTTTGATATATTGATTTTAAATTTTGGCAAATGTATAAAAGTTGACCGATAATTGGCATTAAATATTTACTATTGGTTTTTTCTATTGACAGCGGCTTCATAAATAATTAACATCTATTAAAAATAGATTGAAAATAGACCTAAATAAGATTGGTTTGGTTTAAATGAATATATATTGAGGTGCTTAATACTAAAAACCTCTTAAAAGGCCTTATTTTAAGTTTTAACCCTTTTTGAAGACATAAATTAAAGAGGAGTACTCTCCTGAGCGTTTTGCTTTGAGATTTGACCTTAACCCAATCCAAAATGCCATAAATGGATTCATGAATCCTCTTTTATATTTTTCTGAAAGTAGACTTACATAAAACGAATCAAAAAGCATCGGCAATGTTTTTTGACAAACGAAACCAAACCCTTCTAATAATTGTTTTATTCCATTTTGAGAAAAATGCCAAAGGTGTCTTGGCACATCGTAAGCAGCCCAAAATGATTTATAATATTCCGCGTCGTAACTTTTGTAATTTGGAACTGCAATAATTAAAGTTCCTTTATCTTCTAGTAATGGTTTTAATAAATTAATCTGATTGTCTAAATCGTGTATATGCTCAAACACATGCCAAAGTGTAATCACGTCGAATTTATTGTCTAAATCTTTGTAGTCTTCTAATTTTTCAATAACTATATTATTCGTCTTTTGATTTGCTATATTTCTAGCATTAATGTTTGGCTCGATACCAATTACTCTCCAATCATCATTTTGAGCAATTTTTAAAAAATCTCCCGTACCGCATCCAACATCTAATAGCCTCCTTGTTGGTTTAAAACTTTGGTCCTGTCTTCGCAAATAGTAATTGATTAACTTAAGTTTTCGCTTAAGTGAAATTTTTCTAACTAAGTGATATAATTGCTCTAAAAGGTTTTGTTTTGTGTCCGTATGAGAAATGTAATCTTCACTTTCGTAATATTTTGATAATTCTTCAACTTGAGGCTGCGGATGTGTTTCAAGTATGCCTTCGTACTGATTGTATATCAATTCAAACTGTTCCCCAGAAACCGAATGGTCTTTTAGAAATAGAAAAGTCTTTTCGTTTTTCATTTAAAAATTAAAGCTTATGTTCCACGTGGAACACAAAAAATTATCGCCCTAAATAAACTAATAATACAGAAATATCTGCTGGAGAAACACCGCTTATTCTTGAAGCCTGTGAAACTGTAACGGGTTGTATTTCGTTTAATTTTCCGCGCGCTTCTAAACTCATAGATTGTAATTTAGAATAGTCAAAATTAGCCGGAATTTTTACATTTTCTAAACGCTGAAGTTTGTCTGCGTTGTTCTTTTCCTTCTCTATATAGCCCGCATATTTTACTTGAATTTCTGCTTGTTCAAGTACTTCCGTATCTAGCTGTTTATCCAAAACATAACTCTCAACAGATGCTACTTTTCGCATATCATCAATAGTAATATTTGGACGCGCAAACAGCTTAAACATCTTATCCTGTTGCTTAACCTGTGAAGAATTTTTGGACTCTAAAACAGGATTAATCTCATCGGGCTTTACGCTTGTGGTTCTGAAAAACTCTACGAAAGCATCAGCCTTAGATTGTTTTTCTTCCATACGGCGAAGACGTTTTTCAGATGCTAATCCTAGTTTATACCCCTTTGGCGTTAATCTAAAATCTGCATTATCCTGACGTAACAGAGTTCTGTATTCAGCACGAGACGTAAACATTCGGTATGGCTCTTCTGTCCCTTTGGTAATTAAATCATCAATTAAAACACCGATATAAGCTTCATCTCTTCTGAGTGTAAAAGGGTCTTTTCCCTGAACCTTTAAACTAGCATTAATACCAGCCATCAAACCTTGAGATGCAGCTTCTTCGTAACCTGTTGTTCCGTTAATTTGACCTGCAAAAAACAAGCCATCAACCAACTTAGTTTCTAGCGTATGCTTTAATTGTGTTGGTGGGAAATAATCATATTCAATGGCATACCCTGGTCTGAAAAATTTCACATTTTCGAAACCTACAACAGAACGAAGCGCTTTGAATTGAACATCTTCTGGTAACGACGTGGAAAAACCATTCACGTAAACTTCTACTGTATTCCAACCTTCTGGCTCCACAAATAATTGATGTCTATTTTTATCTGCAAAGCGGTTTATCTTATCTTCTATTGAAGGGCAATATCTTGGCCCAACACTTTTAATACGTCCATTAAACATTGGAGAGCGGTCGAAGCCTTCTCGCAACAAATCATGTACTTCTTCACTAGTGTGTGTCATATAACAAGAACGCTGGTTCGTTAATGGCTTAGTGGTATCCAAATAAGAAAACTTATCTGGATTTTCATCGCCTGGCTGCTCAATCATTTTAGAATAATCTAAAGAACGACCGTCAACTCGTGGAGGTGTTCCTGTTTTCATTCGACCTGAATTAAAGCCAAATTCTATGAGCTGTTCTGTAATTCCAGTAGCTGCCCTTTCGCCTGCTCTTCCTCCACCAAAATTCTTTTCACCAATATGTATAAGCCCATTCAAAAAAGTACCGTTGGTTAACACAACAGTTTTTGCTCTAACTTCAATCCCAAGCGATGTAGTTACCCCTTCAACTTTACCATTCTTTACAATAAGGCCAGAAACCATTTCTTGGTAGAAATCTAAGTTTGGAGTGTTCTCTAAAAGTAATCTCCAATCTTCTGCAAAACGCATTCGGTCACTCTGCACACGTGGACTCCACATCGCAGGGCCTTTTGACTTATTAAGCATTTTAAACTGAATAGCTGAAGTATCTGAAACAATACCACTGTATCCTCCAAGTGCATCAATCTCCCTGACAATTTGCCCTTTAGCAATTCCGCCCATAGCAGGGTTACAAGACATCTGCGCTATATTTTGCAAATTCATAGTAATGAGGAGTGTTTTGCTACCCATGTTAGCGGCAGCGGCAGCAGCTTCACTACCTGCGTGCCCTGCACCAACTACTATTACATCATAAATATCATTAAACATAACTGATATGCTTATTGTTCCACGTGGAACATTGTTGTTGATTAATTTTTAGAGTTTGCAAATATACGCTGAAAATGTGGATATTAAACGTATTTAGCTAGGTAGTAATCTTCTTTTGACCTCATGAGCTCTTGGTCTTTGTCCGTTTTGTCTTTATAGCCACAATAATGTAAAACACCATGAGCCATAACTCTAGTCAATTCATTTTTAAAACTGACATTAAAATCTGAAGCATTATCTCTGACTCTATCTATTGAAATGTAAATATCTCCGTGTAATTCTTTTCCTACAGAATAGTCAAAGCTAATAATATCTGTAAGTGTATCATGGCTAAGAAAATCGACATTGATTTTATGTAAATAATCGTCAGAGCAAAAGATGTAATTTATCTCTCCTTGGCGACAATTTTCTTCTTCGATTAAACCAGAAATCCACTCGCGTTTTTGGTCTTCGTCTTGAAGTTTAAAATCAATTTCGTAGTTAAAGCTAATCATTCTTATTCTTAAAATAATCCTGCAATTTCTTTTTGAATTGCGAGCGCAAAGGTAAGGCTTGTCTATTTAAAATTTCTGTAGTGTTGAAATATTGTTTCGCTGTAGGGATTTGACTTTTAGCATTAAAATTGTGTTCTTTTCTATTAGTTTTAGACTCGCGCTTTTCGTCTTCGCCTTGCGTAAATGTCGCATTCTCTAATTTCAGTAATTGATGTTGCAAATCCATCATTTTTTGAAGCGTTTGATTGGTGAATCCTTTATTGATTAAATCTAATTCTACTTCTTCCATTTGCTTAATTAAATCACCTGCATTGCCTTGACTTCCTTCTTTTCCAATTTTGTCCTGAAGGGCTTGACGCAACTTTTGCTGCTGCTGATAAATTTTATATAATTCGCCATTAAATTCTTCACTACCACCATCTCCATAACCGTCATTTTTTCCATCTTCTCCAGGCTTTCCATCTTTTCCTTCACCTTCTTTACCATTTTCGCCTTGCTTGCCTTTTCCATCTTTACCGTTATTCCCTTCTTTTCCTTCTCCACTTTCTCCGCCAGATTCTTGTCCTGATTGACCGCCCTCCCCTTCTTTTCCTTGTTCGCCTTCCTTTTCACCCTCTTCTCCTTTTTTACCTTCTTCACCGAGCTTTTTCATGGCTTCTTCCATTTTTTTATTTAGCTCCTCTTGGCTCATAATAATATCTGGAAGTTGCATCTCTCCTTCTCCACCTTGTCCTGGCGTCCTATTCATCTGCATTTCCATGTTATCTAAAATATTACTTAACATGTCTGCTAAAGTATTAGCCGCTGTAATTGTGTACTGTTGAGAGGAAACGCCTTGGTAAATTCTGTTTTCTGTAAGCTGACTTAAGCTTTTATCTATATTGAAATAAACATCTGTAATCTGAGAATTAATTTTTTCTGAGATTTTTGGATTACGTAAAGACAGAGCAAAAAGGCTGTCGTCTACATGTTCAAAATGTTCTTTTAGTGTACTCTGTTTTATAATAAACTTACCGTATTGATTATGGTTGACATTAATCTCGTTAAAGCGGTCCATCAAGCTTTCTTGGTCAAAAGAAAACAGCACCAAATTATCTAAGATTTGACGTAGCATTTCTGCATCTTCCTCCATTTGTTGGCCACCACCGCCACCGCTCATCATGTTTTGTTTCATGAGTTCGCTAAGTTGCTTCATTTTTTTTGCAGCAGCTTTTTGCTTGTTTTTAGCCTTCTGCATCTGCAGAGGCGTCATTGGTTTTTGCTCTTGCTGTTCGCCGTCTTGCTTCTCGCCTTCTTGTTGCTCAATGTTTTTTTCTTCGCCATCTTGTTTCTCACCTTCTTTCTTTTCTTGGCTATCTAAATTCTCTTTTGCTTCTTTTTGGTCTTGCTTTATACTCTCCTCCGTTGGCTCATCACGTTCAATATCCATTGGTTTTTTAAGCTTTCGGTTTTCGCTTTTTAACTCGTCAATGGCTTTTTGGATATCTTCAAATTCTTTATTAAGCTTTTCTTGAGCTTCCTTTGTGTTTTCTTTTTGGTTCTTCTCTGAAAGTTCTTCTTGCTCTTTTGATAAATCCTCAAGCTGCTTCTGAATCTTCTCTTGCTTTTTTGTTACATAAAAACGTTTGGTCAACTCTAAGAGTTGTTGCATACTACGCTTTTTGTTCTTGTTCTGCTTAGCTAATTCTTCAAGTTTTTGGCTGAACTCTTCCTTATTAATCTTCTCGGTCATTTTCTCTAACTCTTCGAGAAGCTTTTCGTCCTTTTTTAATTGTTCTTCGTTTTCTTTAAGACGTTCTTTTAGTTCTTCTTTAAACTCATCTTTCTCACCATCTTCTTTATCTTTCTGAAACTCTTCTAAATTTTCTTGCAGCTTTTTGTTGAAATTCTTCATCAACTGCTCTTGTTGTTTCTGTCGTTTTAGAAAGTTTTCAAATTTCTTTTTATCGTTAAAATTTAAGGCTTCTTTCTCCTTCTGAGTCTTAGCTAATTCTTCAAGCTTCTTGTCTTGCTCTTTAAGCTTTTCAAATGTTTTGCTGATACTCTTTATAGTCTCGTTCTGCTCGTTTAATTGCTTAGATTCTTCTTCCTCGGCTGTACGCTTTCTATAGCTAAATACAGTGCTTTTTACACTTTTAAAATTGTGAATAGCATCATTATCAAACACCTCAAAATAAAGCTCATAAGCAACGCCTTCTTTAATGTTTAACTGGTCTGGAAACGCACTTACAAATTCTGAAAAGTTTGATTTAGAAATCGTAATAGGCAGTACCTCTTTTTCGTTCTCACTTTCTGAAGGATAATACACCAAATTGAGTTTTTGCAATCCGTAATCGTCACTAGCTTGACCATAGAAGTAAAGACTTTGTTGGTCTAATGAATCTTTCTCAACCTTTATATCCAATTCAGGATAAGTGTCTTTAATTACATTAATGGAAAAGGCTAAACTCTCGTAATTCTTTAAGTTTTCATTACTCGTGTTAATGCTGTAGTTGTAGTTTTTATAAAGGCGTTTTGTAGCTGTAAAAATATCTTTATTCTCAATCTCAAAGTTTAGAGTGTCACTGCTGTAAATAGCAACTTCAGAGGTTGTTTTTGTGTTGACTTTCCAAGATACTTTTGTGCCCTCTGGGATAGTTGTGCTCCCAGTGCTTTTTAGAATCTCGTCTCTTTTTTTTGTATGACTTGGGTAATCTAAAACCATGTCGAAACCAATAAGTGTTGGCACATTAACAACACTTAGTTCGTAAGCTTTAGACACCACATCGTTTGCCGATAAGGAAAACTGGATATTGCTTTTTGGTTGACTAAAGCGATATTGAAATTCACCAGGAACATTCTGTTGTAAAAAATAAGTTTGTCCGTTATAATCTATCTGAACTTGGTCTGGAATAACGTCACCCACCGTTTTAACAATGAGTGTGAAGTCTTTGTTTTCTATAGCCTGAAGCTCATCGTTAACTACAAAAAATTGAAAAGGCGCTGGCGGCTCGTACGCGGTTTGGTAGTTTACTACGCGCTCATAACTATCACTAAACCAATTGATTTTACCTGTAATAAGTGATAATAAAAGTATAATCACTGGAATAGCGGCATATTTGAGATACTTTAAACTTGTCTTAAAATTTACTGCTGTTTGAAAAGGAATGGGTTTTAACTCTGCGGACTTTTGTTCTATACTTGCTAATAATAAGTCAGACTGATGCTGATTTTGATTAAGCTGAAGTACGTTGAGCAATTTATCATCGACCTCAGGAAAATGATTCCCGATTAATTTTGAAGCTGTTTCGTAATCAATCCCTTTTCTTAAGTTAAAAAGTTTGGCTAAAGGAATAACTATAAACTTTGTAAAAAGCCCTACTTCTACAGCTATAAATACCCAAAACAAGATAGTTCTTGCGGTGGGGTTGAGCCATAAAAAGTATTCGATAAGCAAGGTTATCATAAAATAAAGTACACCTATTGCAAAAAATAGGATAGCACCTTTCAGCAATTCATTGGTATAAAATTTCTTTATAAACTGCTCTAATTTATCTTGTATCGTTTGGAAATTGCTCATCTTTACTCGAATAACTCACTAAACTACAATTTTATTTTTAGTGTTGATTTCCTAAATTTGATAAGTTTCTGTTAATTTAGGCTGTTTTAGTGTTAAATTGACTTCAAACAAGCCTTATATAAAAAAATACGTTTTAAATGAAAGACCTCAAATATCTCGCTGCATTTTCAATTCCTACAGTTGCTTTTTTAGGACTATACTTTCAAGGCTATTGGGTATGGGCAACGCCCGTATTTGCTTTTGTATGTATCCCTGTTTTAGAGCTTATTTTCCCAGTTGATACAGAAAATTTATCTAAAGAAGCTGTAGATAGTCAACTCAAGAAACGTCTGTTCGACTGGTTGCTATACCTCAATCTTCCAATAGTTTTTGGATTAGTGATTTTTGGTTTGTTTACGGTTTTAAATTCAACGTTAGAAACCTATGAATTTGTAGGTCTTATTTTTTCTGTCGGGATTGTATTAGGTGTTAACGGTATCAATGTTGGGCATGAGCTTGGTCATAGACAATCTACCAGCGAGCGTTTCATTGGGAAAGCTTTACTATTACCTTCTTTTTATATGCATTTTTACATTGAGCACAACTATGGGCATCATTTACATGCAGCTACACCAGAAGACCCAGCTACAGCAAGATATAACCAAAGTGTATATTCGTTTTGGTTAACCTCAACTGTGCGTCAATACTTTAGTGCTTGGCGTATTCAGAAGAAATTATTAGAAAATAACAATCAACCCTTTTTCTCAGTTAAAAACGACATGCTTTGGTATACTATTTTTCAATTAAGTTATTTATTAGTAGTCTTCTTTTTGTTTTCTATGACTGGGTTAGTTTTTGCTCTAGCTTCAGGTGTTGTTGGTTTTGTTTTGCTTGAAACCGTTAATTATATTGAACATTATGGTTTACTAAGATTAAAAACAAAATCGGGACGATATGAGCGCGTAAGAGAAATGCACTCATGGAATTCTAATCACGTGATTGGACGTATTGTACTGTATGAATTAACTCGCCATAGTGATCACCACTACAAGTCTTCAAAGAAATATCAGATTTTAGACTGTCATGATGAGAGCCCACAAATGCCCTACGGCTATCCAACATCAATGGTGTTAGCTATGTTTCCGCCGCTTTGGTTTAAGGTAATGAATAAGCGTGTGCCTAGAGAAATGGTTTTAAACTAATCAAAACTTCCTTCTTCGAGCTTCAAACTTCTTAGCTTTAATTTTATCTTTGCACGAGATTCTGAAACAAGTTCAGGATGACAAAATATTTATTATTTCGTTATGTCTAAAAACGTTCGTGTGCGCTTTGCGCCTAGTCCAACTGGTCCTTTACATATTGGTGGTGTAAGAACCGCGCTTTTCAATTATTTATTTGCTAAAAAGCATGGTGGAGATTTTGTGCTTCGTATTGAAGATACAGATCAAAACCGTTATGTTGAGGGCGCTGAGGATTATATCGTTGAGGCTCTAAATTGGTGTGGTATTCCATTTGATGAAGGTCCTGGAAAGAATGAGAAGTGTGGTCCTTACAGACAAAGCAAACGTAAGCATTTGTACAAACAATATGCCGACCAACTTGTTGCAAACGGGAACGCTTATTACGCCTTTGATACGTCTGAAGCTTTAGATTCAGAGCGAAAGAACCACGAAGCCGAAGGTAAAACCTTTATCTACAATTGGCATAATCGTGAAAAAGGACGTTTGATAAACTCTTTAGTTTTAACTGCTGAAGAAACACAAGCTAAAATTGATGCTGGGGAAAATTATGTGATTCGTTTTAAGTCACCTCAAGACGAAACGCTTCATCTCAAAGATATTATCCGTGGAGATATCTCCATTGATACTAATACTTTAGACGATAAAATTTTGTTTAAAAGTGACGGCATGCCAACGTATCACCTAGCAAATATCGTGGATGACCATTTAATGGAAATTACACACGTAATTCGTGGTGAAGAGTGGTTGCCAAGTTTAGCATTACACCAATTATTATATAATGCTTTTGGTTGGAACACTCCAGAATTTGCGCATTTACCTTTGATTTTGAAACCAACAGGAAAAGGGAAATTAAGCAAGCGTGATGGTGATAAATTAGGTTTTCCTGTGTTTCCATTAGCTTGGACAGACCCAAAGACAAACGAAATGGCTAGAGGTTATAAAGAAGATGGCTACTTTCCAGAAGCTGTTGTTAATTTCTTAGCCTTTTTAGGTTGGAATCCAGGAACTGAGCAAGAATTATTCAGCTTAGAAAATTTAATTTCAGAATTCGATTTAGTTAGGGTAAATAAAGCTGGTGCACGTTTTGACCCAGATAAAACCAAGTGGTTTAATCACCAATACATGCAACAGCAACTCGATTTAGAATTAGCTGAGAATTTTAAAACACAACGTCCTGAATTAGCAGACATTGATATCAACTACATCGCCTTAGTGGTTGGTTTAATTAAAGAACGTGCCACATTTGTAAGTGAGTTTTGGGATTTAAGCCACTTCTTCTTCTCTGCTCCAACGGCATATGATGAAAAAGCGTCGAAAAAAGCCATTAAAGAAGACACGGTAGAAATCATGCAAAAGGTAATTGAAATTGTTACCGCAACGAGAGAATTTACAGTACAGAATCTTCAGTCTAAACTCAAAGGTTGGATAACTGATAACGAAATAGGTTTCGGGAAGGTAATGATGCCTTTGCGTTTAGCTTTAGTTGGTGCGCTTCAAGGGCCTGATGTGTTTGAGATAATGTTTATGATTGGTAAAAACGAAACCGTAAAGCGTATTGAGGCTTTGATTAAAACGGTTTAGAATATGACCATTGCTGAGAATACCAGCATGCTTTGGTTGCCTTTAAAGTCGTTATTCTCAGAGAAGTTTTGATTGTTAAGCTTATTTAGCATATTCGTAAATCCGTAGATGTATTGGGCTCTGACTTTAAATTTATCAAACCCTGCTGAGACACCTACCGCTCCATTGACATTAAATCTAGATATTTCAGAAATGTCTTTTGCTGTTATCGTATTGTAGCCACTCACTAAGTAATTCTCTTTAGCTTCGTCTTGAATATCTAAATTACTGTTGTACTGTAGCATTGGACCAGCATCTATGGTAATATGGTTTTTAATTAATTTTAAGTGACCTAAAAGCGCTACTTGAGCCGTAAACAATTTATAATCCACAGCCTCTTCTTGAGAACCTCCTGCAGACAGTGCTAAAATACCAAGCTTATTTTCTGAGAACTGAATATTATAGCTCACATTATACCATTTGTGAGGTAAATCTACTGTTGCTGCTAGGCCAACAAGCCAACCATTGTCTTTTTGAGTCACTAAACTATTCGTTTCAATATCAAACTGAGTAAGGCCGCCATAAATCCCAAACCCATTTTGAATACGATAATTTTGTGCAAATAATGATGATACAAAAAACAGGCTAAATAAAGCAAACGAGTAAAGCGCTTTTAATTTCATGGTTGGGAGATTTGGTTGTAGAAGACAAACCTAATCAAATTCTAAACAAGGTGTATTTATTTTTTTGAGTAAAAGTCGTCTTCTCTCAAAATATAACTTAATTTTAGTAGCAATTATTGTAACAACTTAAACACATACTATTATGCCACCTTATTATTTATTTCCTATTATTTTCCTTGGAATTATCATTCTTCTAGGCGCTTTCTTTATTGTGAAACAACAAACCGCTGCGATTATAGAGCGTTTTGGAAAATTCCACAGCATCCGTCAATCAGGTTTACATATCAAAGTCCCATTGGTAGACAGAATTGCGGGCCGTTTGAGCTTAAAGATTCAACAATTAGATGTTATTATTGAAACCAAAACCCTTGATGATGTGTTTGTTCGCTTAAAGGTTTCTGTACAATACAAAGTTATCAAAGACAAGGTGTATGATGCTTTCTATAAATTAGATTATCCGCACGACCAGATTACGTCTTATGTATTTGATGTAGTGCGTGCCGAAGTGCCTAAAATGAAATTAGATGATGTCTTTGTGCGTAAAGATGATATTGCTATTGCTGTTAAGACAGAACTAAATGATGCTATGATAGAGTATGGTTACGACATCATTAAAACTTTAGTAACTGATATTGATCCAGATGCGCAAGTAAAAGAAGCTATGAACCGTATTAATGCTTCTGAGCGTGAAAAAATTGCGGCTCAGTTTGAAGGTGATGCTGCGCGTATTTTAATTGTAGAAAAGGCAAAAGCTGAAGCCGAAAGTAAGCGTTTACAAGGTCAGGGTATCGCCGACCAACGTCGTGAAATCGCTAGAGGTTTAGAAGAATCTGTTGAAGTGCTTAATCGCGTTGGAATCAACTCACAAGAAGCATCTGCACTTATTGTAGTAACTCAGCATTACGACACACTACAATCGCTTGGAGAAGAAACTAATAGTAACCTTATTCTATTACCCAATGCGCCACAAGCTGGTAGCAACATGCTTAACGATATGGTGGCTAGTTTTGCAGCCAGTAACCAGATTGGTGAGGCTATGAAAAAAGCAGATGCTGATAAGAAAAAAGATGCTTAAAGAATTTTTTCTGTCATTTCGAGCGGTAGTCGAGAAATAATTGTAAGTTCTTATCTAGACATCTCGACTGTCGCTCGATGTGACAGTTATTTATTAAATTTTCTGTTTTATTTGTTCTAATTCCATCCACATAGAATGGCACCCATGACTGCTAAGGTTACAATCCAGTAACCCGCATTAACAAAGATGTATTTTGCACTTTTGCGCTCAAATAAGGCAATGGTACCAATGATTGGTAATGCACCAAAAATCCCAAAGATAGTTCCATGTAAAGCGCCGTGCTTAAATGTTCTAAAATCTGTGCCATAATCTGCCATAAACGCTTCAAATGAAGGCTTTGCTAGTGTAGGGTCACCTCCAACCATACCAAGAGCGCCCCATTGGTGATTTGTAAATTGCATCAAGAGCACTGCTAAAAGCGCTGAGAAAAGTAAAGCTAATCCAAAAATAACGGCCATGTTTCCGCTTTTCATTTTTTCTTCAGTCATTCCAGATGCGCGCATCCACATATTTCCGAAACCGATTTTTGGGTTGTACCAAATAGAGCCAATAACCAGTGCTGCTACTGCCGCTACAGGGATGGCAATAGGATTAATAGGTAATTCCATGATTGTTTGATTTTTTAGTTAGTAATGAATTAAAAATACAAAAAAACCTCTAAGCCTGAGACTTAGAGGTTTTTCTAATACATAATATCAATAATTAAAGTGCCTGTGCTTCTTTAACCAACAATTCATTCTTGTCCTCTAGAGCTTTACTAATAAAAGTATCAATTGCTTCATTTCGCTCTTGCCCGTTTTTAAGCAATACGCTCAAAGATAACGCTACAGCTATACGTGTGCCTACTTTTTTGGTTGCAGTGCCAAATAAAGGCTCTAAATCTTCGTAAGAGACATTTTCAGCAAGCTTCAATATCTCTACTCTTGATTTTAATTGTTTTTCTTCAGGTAAGTTGGTGTACTTTTTACCTAATTGCTGAATAACACTTATTGTGGGTCGTGCTTGTTGCTGTGGTTTATTTTGATTCTGATTTTGTTGTGGCTTTGGTTTTTGTTTCGCCCAACTGTCACGTAAACTAACCGTTTTATTAAAGACTAAGGCATCTGCTTGAGAATCATTATCTACATTGAAATACCCTAAACGTTGAAACTGAAACTGCTCTCCTACTTTTGCTTCGGCTAAGCTTGGTTCTAAATAACCCTTTTTTACTCTTAATGAGTTTGGGTTAAGAAATTCCATAAAGTCTTTGTCTTTATGACCATCTGGGGCTTCGTCCATGAATAAGCGATCGTATTCTCTCACCTCAGCAGTAATAGCGTGTTTTACAGAAACCCAATGCAAAGTACCTTTCACTTTCTTTTCGGTGTCAGTAGAATAGGTACAATGAATTTCGGTAATATGACCCTCAGTATCTTTTATAACTTCATTAGCTTGAATGATATAAGCATTCTTTAATCGGACTTCTCCGCCTGTTTTTAGTCTAAAAAATTTGTTTCCAGCCTCTTCTTTAAAGTCTTCTTTTTCAATATAGATTTCTCTTGAAAACGGTACTTTACGAGAACCAGCTGAATCATCTTCAGGATTATTCTCTCCATCTAACCATTCCTCTTTTCCTTTAGGATAATTGGTGATTACGACTTTTATTGGGTCTAAAACCGCCATGACTCGGTTGGCTGTTTTATTTAAATCCTCGCGTACACAAAATTCTAAAAGCGAGACATCAATAACATTTTCACGCTTGGCCACACCCACTTTTTCAATAAACTGACGAATGGAATTTGGTGTGTATCCTCGACGGCGTAAACCAGAAATTGTCGGCATACGTGGGTCGTCCCAACCTTTAACAACACCTTCTTCCACCAGTCGTAACAACTTACGTTTACTCATTATGGTGTAACTTAAATTTAAACGCGCAAACTCTCGTTGTTTAGGTAGCATTGGCAGCTCTTCTTTTGCATAATCGTAAACATGCGCTTTAAACCAATCGTAAAGCTTTCTGTGGGGTTTAAATTCCAGTGAGCATAAAGAGTGTGAAATCTGCTCTATGTAATCGCTCTCTCCATGTGTCCAATCGTACATTGGATAAATACACCACGCTTCACCTGTTCTGTGATGATGTGCAAATAAAATACGATACATAATTGGGTCGCGCATCAACATGTTTGGGTCTTCCATATCAATCTTGGCGCGAAGCACATGCTCACCTTGTTTGAATTTACCATCTTTCATACCTTGGAAAAGCGCTAAGTTTTCTTCAACCGTTCTATCTCTGTATGGAGAATTGGTTCCAACTTGTGTTGGCGTTCCTTTTTGCTCTGCCATAGCTTCAGACGATTGCGAATCTACATAAGCCTTACCATCTTTTATCATTAGGACCGCCCAATCATATAATTTTTGAAAATAATCAGACGAGTAAAGTTCATTTGCCCAGTTGTATCCTAACCAAGCAATATCTTGCTTAATGGCATCTACGTATTCTTGCTCTTCTTTTGCTGGATTAGTATCATCGAAACGTAAATTTACTGGTGCGCCATACTTTTCACCTAAGCCAAAACTAATCCCAATTGCTTTAGTGTGCCCAATGTGTAAATAGCCATTTGGTTCTGGTGGGAAACGAAAACGTAGTTTTTCTTTTGGTAAACCATTAGCTAAATCTTCTTCTATGATATGCTCTATAAAATTGAGCGATTTTATTTCTTCTGACATGTTTTCTAAATTGAAAATAATCAATACTGCCGCTGCATTATTGAATGTCACAAAATTAAACAAAATTGTAACAAAAAGGCTTTAATTTACACCTATAGAACAAACTATAAAATCTAATAAAAATGGGATATAAATGTCCAAAATGTGATAATACAACTTACGATGTTGACGAAATGAGAGCAACTGGAGGTACGCTTTCAAAAATATTTGATGTACAGAACAAAAAATTTACTTCTGTTACGTGCAAAAAATGCTCTTACACCGAGTTCTTTAAAGCAAAAACTAGTGCTTTAAGTAATATTTTTGATTTGTTTACGAATTAGAGCCTTCGACGGGCTCGGTGTGATAGAAAGCTTTATTTTTGCTCTATGGGAATAATAAAAGTTGAAAACATACGTGTATTTGCTCACCATGGTTGCTTGGCAGAAGAAACTAAAATTGGTAGCGATTATCGTGTTGACTTAGAGGTAAAAGCTAATTTAATAACCTCTGCAAATACAGATGAGTTAGGTGATACCGTGGATTACGTATTTTTAAATAAAGTGGTACGCGAAGAAATGGCGCAACCTTCTAAATTGCTAGAAACGGTAGCTAAACGTATTTTATATCGTATATTTTCTGAGGACCAGATGGTAACAAAGGCTACTGTAAGTGTAAGTAAGATTAACCCACCTATTGGTGGTGACGTTGAGATGGTCACCATAAAAATGAGTGAAAAGCGAAAAAAACAGTAAATATTTTTATATTTGCTGTCCCAAAAGGGTGTCGTGGCCGAGTGGCTAGGCAGTGGTCTGCAACACCATCTACAGCGGTTCGAATCCGCTCGACACCTCTAGAAACCTCAACTAAAGTTGAGGTTTTTTTGTTTTTAAATTTTGAGAAAAATTAGATTAAGATTGACGTGGTTCGAATCAGGGTAAACCTCTATGTAACCTCAACAATTCGATGAGGATTTTTTACATCTAATTTCTAGACTTCGACAAGCTCAGTCCAAGTAAAAATTAATTAAAGCTCTTACCATCTATAGCGGTTTTGTGAATCTCTAAGTGTCGTAACAGGACAAACGAAACCTCTTCTTGTTTTAATTCAAGCTTATAGCTAATAATTAAATACTCCAAAGTGCCATAATATTCCGCTGGGGTCATGTAAAAAAACCTCGTTTCCCCAGTCGTTATAGACAATATTAGATAACCTAACGTTGTCGTATTTTTCAGTTAGACCTAAATTACTTATAGTTTCAAACGTGTTATCTAGATTCTCTACTTCTAAAAAAATCATAGAATTATCAACCCAGTCTTTTACGTAGGCATCTTGCAAATAGAATCCGAATTCTCCTAATCTAAAATAAGACATCTTATTTGAAATAATAATTTCAGTAAACCCTAAATCGTTATAAAAATTCCGTGATACATAATAGTCCTTCGCTCCGATAAAAGCTCTGATTGATTTTCCTTTTATTGTCATTTCTTTTGTTTTAGTTCTTGTAACAGGTAATACTCTTTCAAAATACTCTTTATAATGATATAAAATATCACAACAAGAGAAACAATTCCTGAAATCAGAATATAGGTGTAAAATCCGTTTGAAAATTCTGCTTTAAAAAAAGGTAAAAGCTTTATAAAACCATAAATATAAATACCAAAACAGATTGGTGTTATAATGTAATTGATTATTAACCTGGACTCATAGTGTTTTTTGAGATAGTGCTGATAAGCTTTGCTATCTAAAGCTACCAGCTGAATTTCTTTTCGGAATAGCGTAAACATCTCTAATAATATTCGCAAGAATAAACTAGATATCATTAAGGTCAATCCTAATGAAAAATCGTTCCATTGGTTAGTCCAAGTGTATATCGTAAAGCATACTAAAACTATCACAGTTGTGGCCATTACTACTGTACTAATGATTTGACCCCTGCGTTGTGTTTTGGCTTTTTTTATAATTTGTTTTGGATGGTCTAGCGTTAATTCACGCTCTTGACTCTTCCATATTTGGTTTAAATTTTCATTTTCCATTTGTCATACATTTTAAAAGCGCTTTTCGTATTCTACTTAATCGCGTACGTACTGCATTGTGCGCTAAACCTAGAGTTTCTGCAATAGTTGCTTGTGGTATTTCCTCTAATTCTAATAAAATTAAGCCTTTATTTTGCTCGGTAAGCTTATCTATGCAGAGATACAGTTTTGTAATTTTATCTGTTTCATCTTCATTAAAATCTTCTTGAATATCTTGGGATATGACCGTGTCATCAACTTGAATCGTTTTTTTCGGTTTTCTTAAATCACTCAAACACACATTAACAGCAATTCTGTAAATCCAAGTGCCTATAGAAGATTTTTGATTAAAGGATTTTCTATGATTCCAAACCTTGATAAAGGTCTCCTGGAGCCACTCCTTAGCTAAATCACCATCACCCGAAGCATAACCCAAGCATAGTCTAAGTACTTTTGGTGCGTGTGTATTATAAATTTGAGTGAAATCCTTTTCTATATTCATTATTTTGAGGCTAAACAGCTTTTAATTTGCTCTAAAAACCATTCTGGTTGGTCAAACATAATAAAGTGCGCTGAGTTCTCAGCTATGATTAAATCGTAGTCTTCTAAGTTAGCGTACTGGTCTATATAATTTTTGGTGACCATTTCTTTACCAAAAGGTTTATCTGCAGCTAATATGGTTACCGGTATCGTAATCTTTTTTAAATCTTCTCTAAGATCTAGTTTAAGATAATCTGTATACCCGTAAACATAGGTTTTACGGTCAGCTTCAATAATCCAATTTTTTATTTGCTCTTGAGCTTTTACATTTAAGCTCATTCCTTGAGACATACCAGCAGCTAATTGGTTAAAGTCATTTTCACTCATAGCGAGCTGTTGATTATTAAAAGGGCTCTCGTAAGCCAAGTTGTCTGGATTGTAATTTGGAAACATTAATGCGCCGGCAGCAGGTAGCGCATCTACTAAGATAATTTTTGATAGTTTTAAATTTTCTCTACTTGCTAACCATATAGCAATTGTTCCGCCTAAACTGTGGCCAATAACTGTAAGGTTTTGTAACTCTTTTTCAAGAATATAATCTTGTAACGCCTTATTTACTTTTGGTAGCCATGGAAATGCTATAGGTGCTTTTCCACCAAAACCTGCAAGTGTAACAACGTGACATTCGTAGTCTTTTGCTAGATGCTTTACGGTTTCATTCCAACTCTCTCCTGGAACAGTAAACCCTGGAATCAATAAAATAGGAACTCCACTACCTGTGACTTCTACATGTATTGGTGGGTTGTTTTCTTGGGCTTGGATTGATGAAAAAAGAACAATTGCAAAGCATAAAGAGATAATGTTTTTCATGATTTCTGAATTTAATTTTCTCTTTAGATGCAGAAATCAAAAAATGTTACATGGTTATTAAAACTTAATCATTACCCATAGGGCTGATTTTTTCAATTTGCTCTTTACTTTTCTCATACATTTCTGGGAAAAGCCCTTGGGTAAGTAGTATAATACCAAAAACTAAAATAGCTAAGGCTACTATTTTTTTGGTTTTAAAAATTCGACGTGGTGTAAGCTTACTTCGTAAACGTTTTGCAGCAGCAATTTTAAATAAATCAACAACAAAGTAGGTGACTAGCATAGTCACAACAAACACTAAAGTACCGTTTTTAGAAGTTGTAAGAGAGGTTCCTATAACAATAAAACCTAACCAACCGAGTAGAACACCAACATTAATAAAGTTGAGTAAAAAACCTTTAATAAATAACTTTCCGTAACCCTTTTTTATTTCAACCTTGTGATATTCTCGCACAATAGACCTAAATGATTTTGAAGTTTTTATAAAAGTGATAACACCATAGACAACCAATAAAACTCCGCCAAAAACTAAGAAACTTGGGTCGTCTTTTACTTTATCTACGAGTCTGTTAGTACTAAGAAAAGCTAATACTATAAAAACAACATCTGCTAGAATAACACCTAAATCAAAAATAAGGGCGCTTGTGAATCCTTTTGTTGCACTGGTTTCTAATAGCACAAAAAATACAGGACCAATAGTAAAGGCGAGTATAATTCCAAAAGGAATTGCTGTTAATATATCGTCGAACATGTAAACATGATGGTTTACACAAATGTAAGAAAGTTATAAGTAATTAAATAGCCATCTCTTACATCGACTCCGCTCAGTGACTGACACTTCTTATTGTAAATTACATTCGTTTTACACGACCGCCGAGAACTGTTTTTTGGTCTATTTCTTTTGGATTTCCGTAAATGTATACGTCGCCTCCTGCCCTAACTCTAACTTCCACAAACTCTGAAGCATTAACTCTTGCTTCTCCAGCTGCATTTATAGAAACTTCAGTGTTTTGCGTTTTGAAGTTTTCGCCATAGAATTCACCGCCAGTATAAATAGAAATATCTTGATTTTTTGATTCGCCTGTTAAAGTAATCTCTCCGCCAGTAACTGCTCTAACATCTGTATAAGTTGCTTTTACATCTGCAGTTATCTTTCCGCCTTCTTGGGCTTTAAATTTAATATCAAATTGATCTATAGTATTTTCTACAGTAATATCTGCGCCTTCGTTAGCATCAATAATATCTACAGAAGTATAATATAGCGTAACTTTTGTGTTATTACCGTCATAGGATTCTTCAAGCTCCATACGGATTTTAAGCTTTCCATTTTTGTTAACCACCTGAACGTTTCTTCGGTTACGACCTTCAATAATCACTTTATTTTCGTTTGACTTAATCATAGTTACGTTGATTAAATCAAAAGCTTTAAACTCTGAAAATTCGCCTATTTTTTTCTCGATAGTATTTTGAGAAAACACTGTTGTTGTAATAACTAGAATAAGTATTGTGATTATTTTTTTCATCTTAATTGAAGAATTTTAGAATTATACTTGTAAAGATTAATAAACAAACGATTTGTTACAGTTTTTATTTAAAAACGAATCACTTTATCTGAAAAGAACCATATTAACTGTACTTCTTTTCCTGATTGCTTTTCTATAATTTTTCGTCTTGGTGAAAAAATAGCAGCTACAACAGCAGAAATTACACCAGGTAAAGGACTATTTCCGTTTAATAAAACTGTTTTTAAAAAGAAAAAAAGAATTAAAAATATAACTAAGAATATGAGAAGAGATGCGAGTATGGCTTTAGTATTGGAATTCATAATTATACCAAAACCTTTACAGCTGTACCGGTTACCGAAACCATAGGATAGTTAGTAGTGGTTAACTCAATTTCTATTTTTATACCAACAATAGCATTTGCACCTAGTGCTTTTGCATTATCTGTTAAGGACTGAAATGCACGCTCTTTAACTTTGTCAACACTGTCTTGGATTTTTTTATAGTATTTGCTTTGACTAAAGCCAACTGATAATGTTTCATCATTAATTGCAACACCAGTTACAATACCTAAATAGTCTGCAATTTTAAAACCTTCAATAGAGTTTGTTGTTGTTAATATCATAAAGATTTTGTTTTAAGATAGGCTTGCCATAACTCTTGAGGGTTATTCACAGATAAATCTACTTTACCGCAAGACCCACAGATTTGTGCTTTTAAGGCTCCTTTTTCAAATTTATTAAAAAAGACATTATCTGTTGTTTTTATTTCTATAGATAAATCTTTTTTAGCATTTCCGTGACCAAAATCTACAATGCGCATCTCATGCATTATTTTTGAAGAACCACAGGCACTACAGATATCTGATTTCATAATTTATAGAGATTATAATTTCTATATAGGTAATACTTATTTGAAGTTTGTTACAGTTTGACTAATCTTCAGGTTTTCCTACCATAAAAAAGTCGAGATGTTTTTTTACAAGGTCTGTATTCTTAACTTTTACAACAACTTCATCTCCAAGTTGGTAGATGGTGTCCGTCTTTTTACCGACCATAGCATATTGGTCTTGATCAAAATAGTAATGGTCGTCTTTCATATCACGAACACTCACCATACCTTCGCATTTATTGGATATAATTTCTACATAAATACCCCAATCGGTTACACCAGATATAACACCAACAAATTCCTCATCTTGGTGGTCTTGCATAAAACGAATTTGCATGTATTTAATAGAATCGCGCTCTGCTTTTGTCGCTAAATATTCCATATTACTGCTGTGCTTACATTTTTCCTCGTAAACCTCTTCGTTAGCTGATTTACCGCCATCTAAATAATGTTGTAGTAAACGATGTGCCATAACATCTGGATAACGACGGATTGGTGAGGTAAAATGGCTATAATAATCGAAAGCTAAACCGTAATGTCCAATATTATGCGTCGTATATTCCGCCTTGGACATGGTACGGATGGTTAATGTATCTACAAGATTTTGCTCTTTTTTACCCACAACATCTTTTAATAAATTATTTAATGATGAGGCTACTGAATTTTTATCCTTAAAATTCAGTTTATGTCCAAAACGACTCACTACGGTTTGAAGCTGCGCTAATTTAGCTTCGTCTGGCTCGTCGTGTACACGATATACAAAGGTTTTTTTAGGATTTTGTTTTCCTATAAATTCTGAAACTTTTCGGTTAGCTAATAACATAAACTCTTCTATGAGTTTATTAGCATCACGACTAGTTTTAAAGAATACGCCAACTGGATTTGCTTCTTCGTCCAGATTGAATTTTACTTCAACTTTATCGAAAGAAATAGCACCTTCGCGCATACGTTTGGCTCGCATTTTCTTAGCTAGTCTGTCTAAAACTAAAACGGCTTCAGCAATTTGCGAATCCGTATTATATTCTTTTCCTGTTAAAGAAACTTCAGTTGGAATTGTTGTATTTAACTGAGACGCCTCGACTGCGCTCAGCGTGACAGTAGGATTATTTTCTATAATTGCTTGCGCTTCTTCGTAAGCAAAACGTGCATCAGAATACGTCACTGTTCTACCAAACCATTGGTCTTTAATTTCGGCTTTGTTATTTATTTTAAACACTGCAGAAAAGGTGTATTTTTCTTCATGTGGCCGCAAAGAACATGCACCGTTAGATAAACGTTCTGGTAGCATTGGTACGACGCGGTCTACTAAATAAATTGAGGTGGCGCGCTCGTATGCTTCGTCATCTAAAACTGTCTCTGGTTTTACATAATGTGAAACGTCTGCAATGTGAATTCCGATTTCGTAATCGCCATTTTCTAAAACTTTAAACGATAAAGCATCATCAAAATCTTTAGCATCTTTTGGATCAATGGTAAACGTTAAATCTTTACGCATATCTCGACGTTTTTTTATTTCGTCTTCAGTAATAGAAATGTCTAAATTATTAGCGTATTCTTCAACTTCGTGAGGGAACTCGTGTGGTAAACCGTATTCTGCTAAAATAGAATGTATCTCGGTGCTGTGCTCTCCTGGTTTTCCTAAAACTTGAAGCACTTTTCCGTAAGGCGAATCTGCTTTTTCTGGCCAATCTTCTAGAGATACAAGCACTTTATCTCCATCTTCCGCCTTGTTAATTTTATTAATAGGTACAAAAATATCTTTGTACATCTTAGTACTATCCGCAACTACAAAAGCAAAATTCTTTTTGTCTTGTATTTGAATAGTACCTACATACTCTGTTCTGGCACGTTTTAAAATATTGGTAATTTCTCCTTCTAGCTTACCTCGTTTACGTCGTTTGTAAGCGTAAAATTCTACTTCGTCACCATCTAAGGCTTTATTAATATTGTTTGAAGCAATAAATACATCATCTTCAAAATC
Organism: Winogradskyella jejuensis; assembly: GCF_900129745.1. Lineage (GTDB taxonomy): Bacteria > Bacteroidota > Bacteroidia > Flavobacteriales > Flavobacteriaceae > Winogradskyella > Winogradskyella jejuensis. Next base: position 1,100,518 of record NZ_FQWS01000001.1, read on the forward strand.
ATCTGAGATTACATAACCATTTCCTTTGGCTGATAAATCTAAAATACCAGTATAATATTCTGCAGTAATTATAGCTTTATACTTACCTCTATCGACTTGTTCTATTTCTTGTCTTGCGGTAAGCTTAGCTAAAGTTTTAATGATTTGGTTGCGACTACTTGCGTCGTTTACACCAAGTATAGCGCCTATTTGTTTGTAATTAAAGGATTTGTTTCGCTCTTTTTTTAAAATACTAAGTATTGTATTTGTTAGGTTAGAAATGTCTTTATTGGATTTCTTTTTTTTCTTTCTTGTCATTTATAATTTTGTCATTTCATTTTCCTGAAAAGTGTCAGGAATTCTTTCTATAATCCACTTAATATCAGGCGAAGAAATTATATTAAGTTTCTACAAAGCTAAGCTATTAAAATTTAATAAGACTTTTTTAAGGTTAAATCAATTTAAAATTTGAGTTATCCACAATTATAATATCATACATTTTTTCTTTTCTAAAATTTAAAATAAAAATGATGGTTATTATAGTTTGTTAATAGCGGTATAACTTTTTATAGTGTTAGTTGTAAAAATGACTTACTGTTTTCTATTAACAAGTTATAAGCTAATTAAAGACCTAGAATTCAGTGCTTTTTGATTTACTATTCACAAGTGTTAATAACCTATACTAACGCGTTAATTTTAATAAGTCTTTTACAATTTTATGTTAGTAGACATACTTTTTTGTCTGATAACTCATCTAAAATTAAATGCTAATTTTTTTGGTTATCTAAAACCAATTTTGGTTTGTAATTTTTATTGAGAAAATAAAATATTACTTCTAAATACTTGTCAACACTTATTAACAAGTAATGAATACGCATATCAACCAATTTGAAATAATTGTAACTTTGACCAAAGTATAACACAACACAAGAATATGAAAATCTCGATAGGTAATGACCACGCAGGTCCGGATTACAAACAAGCTATTGTAAAACATCTCCAAACTAAAGGAATTACTGTAACTAATTATGGTACAGATTCTTTTGATAGCGTAGATTACCCAGATTTTGTGCATCCTGTAGCTAAAGATGTTAATGAAGCAAAAGTAGATTTTGGTATTCTTATTTGTGGTTCTGCAAATGGTGTAGCTATGACGGCTAATAAGTATCCTAACGTACGTGCTGGTATATGCTGGATAAACGAAATTACAGAGCTCACCAGACAACATAATAATGCTAATATTATTTGTATACCAGCTAGATATACAGCTATACCACAAGCTATAAAAATGGTAGATACATTTTTAGAAACGGCTTTTGAAGGCGGTCGCCACCAGAAACGCGTTGATAAAATACCAATGAGCTGTTAAAATGGGTCACGGTCATTCTCATCATCATTCTCATAGTCATAAAGACGTTAACGGCCGCAATCTTTTAATTTCTATCGTATTAAATATTGCCATTACTGCAGCTCAAGTTATTGGAGGTATAGTGTCTGGTAGCTTAGCTCTTTTAAGTGATGCATTGCATAATTTTAGTGATGTTATCTCATTAGTAATAAGTTACATTGCAAATAAACTTGTAAAACAAAAAGCATCTTTAGAACGTACTTTTGGTTATAAACGTGCAGAAATTTTGGCGGCTTTTATTAATGCTTCTACTCTTGTAATTGTAGCAATACTGTTAATCTTTGAAGCAGTTAAACGATTTCAAAATCCTCAAGACATTAAGTCTAATTTAGTTATTTGGCTATCGATAATTGCAATATTAGGTAATGGCCTAAGTGTACTGTTGCTTAAAAAAAGTGCTGATGATAACATGAATCTTAAAAGTGCCTACCTCCATCTTTTAACAGATATGATGGCAAGTGTAGCTGTGTTGATTGGAGGTCTCTTAATGAAGTATTATCAGGTTTATTGGGTAGATAGTGCTTTAACTTTAGCTATAGCATTATATCTTATAGTTATGGGTTGGGATTTACTAAAAAACTCCACCAAAGTTTTGATGTTATTTACACCAGATGATATTCCTATAGATACGATTATAAAAGATGTTCAAACGATTGAATCTATAAAAAATGTACACCATGTACATGTTTGGCAATTAAATGAAGATGAAATTCATTTTGAAGGTCATATAGATTTTACAGATGATATATCACTTTCAGAATTTGATACTATCCTTCATCAGGTTGAAGAACTTTTACTACATAAATATAATATCAATCATATCAATATTCAACCAGAATACGGTAAGCATGATAATAAAGAAATTATAGTACAAGACTAATATTCTTACAAAATTTTACACTTTCTTAACTATATATAACTTTTAATATTGTTTTTTTGGAGTGAAAGATTTCTAACCATAAATTAGGCTGGTTATTAAGTAAATAGCATTCTGTATTATTAATCGGGGGAATAATTATACAGAAAAAACCTAGAGATTATTCTCTAGGTTTTTTGATTTAAATTTGTTGTGACTTAACAGTACTATTTCATGCTACAGATTCATATAAAAGATTTTTCGCAATTAACAACAAAGGAGCTATACAGTTTACTTCAACTTAGAAGTGAGGTTTTTGTAGTAGAACAAGATTGTGTATATCAAGATGTTGATGGAAAAGATGTAAAAGCACTTCATGTGTTAGGACACAAAGAAGGAAAATTAGTGGCTTATACGCGCATTTTTAAATCCGGTGATTATTTTAATGAAGCTAGTATTGGTAGAGTAGTAGTTAAAGAAAACCAACGCCAACATAAGTATGGTTATGATATTATGGAAGCTTCTATAAAAGCTATTGAAGACCATTATAAAACAAATACAATTGTAATATCTGCACAAACCTATCTCAAACGGTTTTACAATAATTTAAGTTTTAAAGAAGTGGGAGAGGAGTACCTTGAAGATGGTATTCCACATATAAAAATGAAGAAAAACTAATCTACAACTTTAGTTACTAATAATTCTACGCGTCTATCAAGTCGCTGGGGTCCACCAAGTGGAAATTTACGCTTCATACCCACGTATTTCATTCGGCGTTTACTCACGCCTTTACTCGCTAAATATTCATAGATATATTTTGCTCGCGCATAAGACAAGTTGCGTTTTTTGGTCTTGCCATCAATAGCGTCTCGTTCGCCATTAGTACAACACACATGACCTTCAATAGTAAAGTAAATATCTTTTCGTTTTGCTAAGATTTCAGCAACTTTGATAAGAACAACCTTAGACTCTGGGATGAGATAACTGTATCCACGCTCAAACAAAAGGTTTTCTAGTAATATTTTATCACCTACTTTTAAATCGCCACTAAGGATAGATTCTAGTTTTTCAGAATTAAAGTTATTCCTTCTAGGTGGATAAACAGGAGAAACTGTAATTTCAACTTTTCTATTAAGTCCTCTAATTTTATGAACTTCATCTTCCTTTACAATACGAAGAAGTAGCTCTCCTTTCCCATCAGTGTTCGTAATTAAGGACTCATCAAATTCATTATTTGTAAGGACTTCTTTTATAGCATTAGCGCGATTTTGAGAGAGCTTCATGTTATATGAATGACTTCCTCTATCATCACAAAAACCATATATAGAAATTTTACTAATATCAATAGATTCCACATCGTCTAAGAACAAAAGAAGACGATGCATTTCGGTTTCTGGGATAGAATACATATCTGTTTCAAAATAAACGACATGCTTTATCTCGGTCTGAGAAAATAGAAGTTGAAAACCTAAAAAAGCAAAAAAACAGAACTTTTTCATTTGAGGTGTTTTCGCTTAAAAGAATAGCTAATAAAAACTATAATTACAGCTGTTACACCTTATAAATATATAAAATTTAGATGTTTAGTTTAAAATCTTATTGTATTTAGACGAATCAGATAGGATATCTAAAGCTTTTTTTATCTCAGTATTATTAGCTTTGTAATAGTCATACAATCCTTCAGAATAGAAATAACGTTTAATAATTTCGTCTCTTAATAAAAGCGATAATTTTTCTTTATCCTTGTTAATTGCTGAGGTTTTATAATTTTTTAAAGCACCTAATAGTTGCTTATATTCTGAAGATATACTTGCTTCTAATTCTTCATTTTCTGCTACTTCAAGTGCCTTATCTAAAGCTTTTTCGGTTTTTGTTTCAAAATTAAAATTATTAGAATTCAAATAAGATTTAAAAGCCTGAAAATCGCTGTCCGAAAACTTAAACCCTTCCAAATCGGATATTTTATTCTTGTAATAATAATCTGTAGCAAAGTCAAAAATTAAATTTTCTGCTTCAATAGCTTTAGTAATAGGTGTTTGTTTAGACTGAGCGATTTCAATATCTGGTTGTACGCCTCCACCATCAAAAACAGAACGCCCTTTTTTGGTTTTAAAAGCTTTGTAATCTTTCTTTTTGGTTCTCGTGGCATTTCCTTTTTCGTCTCTATTCCAATAATCCAAAGCTTGGATACAACGACCAGATGGCGTGTAGTAACGTGATATAGTAATCTTCATCTGTGTACCGTAAGTCAGCGGTTTAGGACGCTGTACAAGACCTTTACCAAAACTACGTGCGCCAATAACCACAGCACGGTCTAAATCTTGTAATGCACCAGAAACTATCTCACTAGCAGAAGCAGACTTACCATCTATTAAAACTACAACAGGAATCTCTAAGTCAATAGGGTCGCGCTTGGTATAATAGGTTTTGTTGTACTTTTTTACTTTAGATTTAGTCGTGACCACTAATTGGTCTTTAGGAACAAAAATGTTGACGATATTAACCGCTTCGTTAAGTAAACCCCCTGGATTTCCTCGTAAGTCTAAAACGATATTTTTTGCGCCAAGATTTTTTAGAGAATTAAGTGCTTTAATCGTTTGTGAAGATGCTTTTTTATTGAATTTTCGTAAAACAATATAACCGGTATCCTCATTAATCATGGAGTAGTGTGGTACCGCTTTTATTTCTAGCGACTCGCGCGTTACCTTAACGGTATTAACTTTTCCTTGACGCTTGTAGGTTAAAGACACTTCTGAGCCCGCTGCACCCTGAAGCAAATTACCGGCATCATCTTTAAAGTCTGTGATATCTACATTGTCAATTTTTATAATCTCATCACCAGCTTTTAAACCAGCTTTGTCTGCGGCATAATCTTTATAAGGTTCTACAATGACTAACTTATCTTTTAACGTTCTAACATTAGCTCCAATACCTGTATAGTCTCCAGCATTATTTATTCTTGCCGATTGCACATCTTGTTCGTTATAAAATCTTGTGTAAGGATCTAATTCCTCTAACATACTTTTAATGGCAGTATCCATCAAGTCTCCAGGATTAGTATCGTCTACATAGTTCATGTTTAGTTCTTTAAACATAGTTGTAAAGATTTCAATCTGCTTTGCAATTTCAAAGAAGTTTGAATTGAAAGCCGTAGTTGTTAAAAACACAACGACAATAGTTGTAGGAATAATTATTTTTTTATTTAGAAATCGTTTCATCTTTAGAGGTCTGTTTTAAAAATTTTTCAAACAACAGTTTCATCTTCGAATCCATAGACTCAAAAGTGATTTTATCTTTACTAATGTACAAAATCATAAAAGTGTATGATGTTGAACTTTTGTTAAAGTATTTAGGCTTATTCAGCCGGTACGCTTCACGCATTAGGCGTTTAATAGCGTTGCGATCAACGGCGTTTTTATGCTGCCGTTTACTCACAGAAACTCCTGTTTTAAGAATAGAGCCATCTTCAAAATTGTTTTCAAGATAGACTAAGCGAAGCGGAAAAACAGTAACAGCCTTTCCTTCAGAAAATAGCTCTTCTATCAGTTTTTTGCTTTTTAACTTGTCTTTTTTGGAGTAACCAAATTTCATATACGTCTCTTACTAATTACAAATGTAGACATATCCACTGCATAGACAAACCTTAGAGAGCTCGGCATGATAAAAATCATGAAAATCGCCAGTTTTAAAACTTAACTTACAATATTCTAATCAATTCTGTAACAGTTATTATGGGACAATTAAGCGTAAAACAACTAGAAACCCCAAAGCAGAAAGCCCAATACACCCATTACCTTATTAAGGATTTAGAGGTGTTAGATTTAATGTTAGAAAAAAACCTTATTGAAAAACAACCCATACGAATAGGGGCAGAGCAAGAACTTTGTATTACAACTGAAGATTTCTTTCCTAACAACAATAGTATAGAAATGCTGGAAACTATTGATGATAGTCATTTTACAACCGAAATAGGAAAGTATAACCTAGAGATTAATTCAGATCCATTAGAGTTGAAAAACGATTGTTTTTCAGAATTACACCTTCAACTAAAAACCTTACTACAAAAAGCGAAAACAGCAGGAGACCAACATAAAACCAAAGTCTTATTAACAGGTATATTACCTACATTACGGCAAAAACACATATCAGAAAAATATATGACTCCGATGCCAAGATATCATGTGTTAAATAAGTCCTTAATAGACTCCAGGAGTCAACATTTTAATATTCACATCAAAGGTGCTGATGAGTTGAGCCTTTACCATAATAGTGTAATGTTGGAGGCTTGTAACACTAGTTTTCAAACACACTTACAAATTAATCCAGATGAGTTTGTAGAAAAATACAATTGGGCTCAAGCCATTTCTGCGCCCGTACTAGCCGTATCTGCTAATTCTCCAATATTATTTGGTAGAGAGCTTTGGGCAGAGACGAGAATAGCTGTATTTACCCAAAGCATTGATACGCGAACAAACGGAATGGTTTTTAACGAAAAACAATCGCGTGTAAGTTTTGGAGATCAATGGGAAACAGGGAAGGTTACAGATATTTTTAGAGATCATATATCAAGATTTAGAAGTTTGCTAGCTCTAGATAGTTATGAGGATAGTTTAGAGATGCTTAAAAACGGAGAAATTCCAAAGTTAAGAGCTCTGCAGCTGCATAATGGTACAGTTTATAAATGGAACCGAGTTTGTTACGGTGTTGGTGGAGGAAAACCCCATTTAAGAATAGAATGTAGATATATACCAAGCGGACCAAGTCTTAAAGACGAAATTGCCAATATGATGTTTTGGGTAGGGCTTATGCAGGTTCAAACCGACGCATATAAGGACATCTCTAAAAAAATGGAGTTCAAAGCTGTTAAAAATAACTTTTTTAAAGCGGCTAGATATGGTATGGAAGTTAAATTTATGTGGATGGGTAAACTTATATCTGCTCTCGACTTAATTCTTGAAGAACTTTTACCAATGGCTAAAAAAGGTCTAGAAAAAGCGAATATTAACTCAAAAGATATTGATACTTATTTAGGCGTAATAGAAAACCGCGTTAAAGAAAAAAACGGTGCTCAATGGATGGTAAAAAGCTTTAGAAATTTACAATTAACCAAATCAAGATTTGAAGCTAGACAAGCGCTTACAGCATTTATGCACGAAAACCAGCTCTCAGGAAAATCAGTTAGCCAATGGCCAATATTAAATGACTTTGAACTTGATACTATTAAGCTTAAACCTATTGTAAAACATAGAATGCAAACCAAACTTTTTATCGTTCACGAAAGTGATAGCTTAGAGCTGGTAACTCATATCATGAAATGGAAAAAAATACACCACCTTCCTGTAGTCAATAAAACTAAAGAATTAACAGGCTTAATTACTTGGACAGATTTAATACAGCTAGGAAATACCGACTTAAAACAAACGGTTAAAGACGTAATGAAAACAGAGTTGTATACCATAAGTCAAGAAAAATCACTTAAAAAGGCAAAGCAAATAATGAGCGACGCTAAGATTAATTGTTTACCGGTAGTACACAAGAAAAAATTACTAGGCATTATCACTACTAATGACTTAAAAAGCTAATTAATGATTGAATTGAAAGAAGTTTCCACAATAGAAAAACGCATAATTCATCATGTAAAAGGAAAACAGAAAGGAGCCACTATTGTTTTTTTTGCAGGTATTCATGGCAACGAACAAGCAGGTGTTGAGGCTTTAAAAAACATTTTACCAAAACTTAATAAAGAGGATATTAGTGGCCAGATTTATGGTGTTTATGGGAACACAAAAGCCATCCAGCAAAACAAAAGATATCTTACTGAAGATTTAAACAGAATGTGGACTTCTAAACAACTTGAAGCCCTTAAAACAAAAACAGATTTAACCAACGAAGAATGTGAGCAAAAGTCTATTTATAATTTTATTTCACAGCTTTTAACTGATGCAAAAGAACCAATTTATTTTATAGATTTTCACACCACATCAAGTAAAACTTTACCATTTATAACGATTAATGATGCTTTAATTAACAGGAAGTTTTCTAAAGCTTTTCCCGTGCCAATTGTTTTGGGTATAGAAGAGTATCTTGACGGGCCTCTTTTGAGTTATTTAAACAAAAAAGGATATGTGTCATTAGGTTTTGAGTCAGGGCAACACACAGACCAACAGGCTGTAAAAAATTGCGAATCGTTTATTTATTTAGCTTGTCATATTTCAGAAATTTTGAAAAATAGCAGCACTACTGTTATGGAGCATTTTTACAAATTAAAAAAAGCATCTGATAGTAAAACTGATATATATGAGGTGATTTATAAGTACCATATTCAAGAGCAAGAAATCTTTAAGATGAAGGCGGATTTTAAAAGTTTTCAATCTATTAAAAAAGGAGTGCTTTTAGCCACATCTAATAACAAACCAATTTATGCACCTTCCTCAAATGAACTCTTTATGCCACTTTATCAAGAAAGTGGTAACGATGGTTTTTTTATTATAAAACGCATACCACATTTTTTCCTTAAACTATCCTCTATTTTAAGGCACTTAAGAGCAGATAGCCTTTTAACTTTATTACCTGGTATAAAATGGCACAACAAATCGCAAGGCGTATTGAGAGCTAATCTAAAGGTAACGCGTTTTATGGCTAAATCTATTTTTCATCTGTTTGGTTACAGAAACAAACAAGAAGACGAAACGCATTTGTTGCTTTATAATAGAGAGCGCGTCTCAAAGAGAGACATGTATAAAGATTTACCTTGGTACAAATCATAAAAAAGGCACCTATATGGCGCCTTTTAAATTATATAAATAATATAAATTTACAGATTAGCAACATTGTTTGCTCTATCAACATCAGCCATCATTTGTGATGGGTCAATTTCAATTGATTTTACGTTTTTAGACGTTTTTAAATTATATGTTGGATATGCCCAAGCCCAATCATTAGCAATAGTAGCTTTAGTTGGTTTTTCTCCACGCATCATTTGTAAAGGAATATAGAAATCTTCTTTAGAACCATCAGTATAGGTAACACTAATATCTAAAGGCATTGGCATTTGACCAATACGCTCCAAAGTAATGGTTGAACCGTTAATTGATTTTACACCATAATCGATAGTATTTGTTGTTTGTGCAAAATCGATGAGGTACCAGTCTAATTCAAAATCGGTAACCTTTTCTGCTGTTCTAACAATATCCATTGGTTTAGGGTGTTTAAAAGCAAAATCATTGAAGTATTTTTTCAATGTTTTTTTAAGATTATCCTCACCAATAACATATCCTAATTGAGCAATAAACACAGCACCTTTACTGTATGCGGCAGCACCATATACGCCATTGTAAGTGTAACGGTCAGCGTGTGTTGTTAGCGGTTGCTCTCTTCCTGAGTTAGCTAAGGCTAAATATCCACGATAAGACCCAGATGTAGGGTTAGCTCTTGGTTCATCACGTAATTCATTCATAGCCAAAGCCGAAATATAACTTGTGAAACCTTCATCCATCCACTCATGCTTAGCTTCGTTGGTGGCTAGCAAAAACTGAAACCATGTATGTGCCAACTCGTGAGCGGTAACCCCTAGCAAACTACCATAACTTCGTTTTCCCGTGATTAAGGTAGACATGGCATATTCCATTCCGCCATCACCTCCTTGAATTACAGAATATTGCTCATAAGGATATTTACCAACATTTTCTGAGAAAAAACGCATCAATTTAGCAGTGTCTGGTTGTAAATCTTTCCAATACTTTAGATTTTCGGCAGGCAAGTCTTTTTTATAATAAAAGTTTAAAGTAGGGCCATTAGGCATTTTATAAACATCATGAATATAGTCTGGGTCTGCTGCCCAAGTAAAGTCATGAACATTTGGAGCTTTAAAACGCATTGTTTTCTTATTGCCACTAAAAGAAGGTTCTCCTTGTAAATAACCCGTACCTCCAACAACATAATCTTTATCTATGGTTAAGTTAACTTCAAAATCACCCCAAACACCATGAAATTCGCGACCGATATATGGGTCTGCATGCCAACCCTCGTCATCATATTCTGCTAATTTTGGATACCATTGCGTCATTGACAGCGCAACACCTTCAGCATTGTTTCTACCAGAACGACGAATCTGCACAGGCACCTGAGCATCAAAATTCATTTTAAAGGTTACTTCTTCTCCTGGTTGAATAGGTTTCGCCAATTCTACTTCTAAAACAGTACCCACAGTTTCATAGTTTAAAGCCGTTCCGTTTTGTGATAAATTATTCACTTTTACATAGCCAATTTCGTTTGGCTTTAGCTTACTAATTCTATCACCAACACGTCTGTCTGGGTCGGCAATCGTACGCGAACGCACATCCATTTCGCTTCCTGGTTGAAAGGCGTTGAAATACAAATGGTAATAAACCCTATTTAATACATCTGGCGAATTATTAGTGTATACCAAAGTCTGGTCACCTTTGTATTGATACGTATTTACATCCATATCAATGTTCATTTTGTAATCGACATGTTGTTGCCAGTAACCACTAGAAGCAGTAGTGGTTACAGCTTGAGGCGTGTTGTTTTGAATGGCTTGTTTTGAACTATCACAAGAAGCCAAAACACAGGCAATTGCTAAAATTGAAACTATTTTTTTCATAAATAAACTATAATTTTGAAGCCATAATTAAGGCGTTAAAGGCATTAGCTATACGCCCACTTTTTGATAATTCAGAAAAAGGTCTCACATCTGAAGCTTCACCTCCGACAATAACTTTTGTAGTTAACTGCAATCCACTATCGAGAATAACGTTCTTAACTTGAGCAGCGGATAATTTTGGGTAGTAAGAACGAATTAAAGCTGCGAGCCCAGCTACAGCAGGAGCCGCCATAGATGTACCTCCTTTTGTATCGTATTCGTTTTCTGGAGTTGTTGAATATACTTGTGCTCCAGGCGCAAAAATATCTACATTTTGGTCGCCATAGTTTGAAAAACTAGCAACCATACCGCTACCATATTTAGGAGCTAGAGCCCCAACAGAAATATAGTTATCTGAAACTTCTTTTCCGCTAATATTATCGGCAGGGAAATTAGGCTCTACATCAATATCCTTACTATCATTACCTGCAGCATGCACAATAAGCACATCTTTAGACGCTGCGTATTTAATGGCATCTCTTACCCAATCACTATGAGGAGAGAATGATTTACCAAAACTTCCGTTTATAATCGTAGCGCCGTTATCTACAGCGTAACGAATCGCTTTTGCAACATCTTTATCGTACTCATCACCGTTTGGTACAGCTCTGATTGACATAATTTCTACATTGCTGGCAACACCATTTGCGCCTTTTCCGTTGTTACGCTCAGCAGCAATAATACCTGCAACATGCGTACCGTGACTTTCTGACTTTTTAACGGGCTTCACATTACCATCACCATATCCCGGCTTATCGTTAAAGTCATTAGGGTTGTCACCCGTTGTTCTTCCGCTAAAATCTTTTTTAAGGTTGTAATTCACTCTATCATTAATTGACTCTAAAGCATCAGCTAATTCCTTTTTAGCATCGCTCATAGACTCAATACCATTAGAGTATATGAATTTTGCAAATTGTACAGCGCCTTGAACAGAAGCATCGGTAGATGTAATACCATTTACATCTTTTTGAGTGTAATCTTCTTTTCCTAAATGCTTTGATAAAATTTCATCATTTGAAATAACTTGCTGATAGATTTGGTCGTATTGCGTTTTTCTGCCCAACCATTTATTGTATTCTTCTTCGTGAAGTTTTACAGCTTCGTCATACCTAGGCGCGCTTTTGTCTCCAGAAGCAATTAAACGCACATATTCAAGTTGCTCATTGTAGGCTTTACCCAAGAAATTCCATCCGTGAATATCATCTACATAACCATTTTTATCATCATCTTTTCCGTTGTTAGGAATTTCATCTTCATTGGTCCAAATAACGCCGTCTAAGTCTTCGTGGTCAATATCAATACCAGAATCTATAACAGCAACAATTACTTTCTTTCCCTTCTTTCCTTTTATAATCTCAGCATAAGCGCGGTCAACCCCCATACCAGGAATGGTGTCTTTTTCTAAATCGAGATGGCCCCAATTTTCTTTTTCAGCTTTTGTTAATTCAGAAACTTTTATAGGCGAAGTGTCTATGTTTTCAATTGGTGTAGAAATAAGTGGAGAACCTCCACAGCTCATTAATACCAATGCGGCAAATGCATAAATTAATCTGAAATTTCTATTCTTTTTCATGTATTAATAAATTTTAGTCTTAGTTGTTAAAAATGTCTTTACACGTATATACCTCATTTAGCCTTACGCCTTTTTCGGTATGTTTTACAGTTATTATAGGGTTATGCGCATCATGCTCTAAAAATAAGTAATAATTATGGTCTGCAGCTAAATTTAAAAATGCTTCTTTTTCGTCAAGCGTGAGCAACGGCCTTGTATCGTATCCCATAACAAAAGGAATAGGTAAATGGCCAGCGGTTGGCAGCAAATCTGCCATAAAACAAATGATTTTTCCTTTGTAATCAATCATTGGAATCATTTGCTTATCGGTATGTCCATTGGCAAAGAAAATATCAAAACCTAATTCAGAATTTTTCAAAATTTTATCCTCAGGAAGCTCAGTAAACTTTAATTGTCCACTCTCTTGCATTGGGATTATATTTTCTTTTAAAAATGAAGCCTTTTCTCTTCGGTTGGGCTCTGTTGCCCAGCTCCAATGGTCTTCATTACTCCAAAAATGTGCATTTTTAAACGCAGGTTCAAGCAGCGTTCGATTTTTATTGTATTGAATACTTCCTCCACAATGATCAAAATGAAGATGCGTCATAAACACATCAGTGATATCATCACGATGAAAACCGTATTTAGCCAATGACTTTTCAATGGTGTCGTCTCCCCATAAATGATAATACCCATAAAACTTTTCACTTTGTTTATCTCCCATTCCTGTATCAATAAGGATAAGACGACTATTGTCTTCAATTAATAAACAACGTGCAGCAATATCAATCATATTGTTGCTATCAGCGGGATTTGTTCGTTGCCATAAAGGTTTTGGCACAACACCAAACATAGCGCCACCGTCTAGCTTAAAATTTCCTGCCTCTATTGGGTATAAATTCATAGAAAACGAAAATAAGAAATATGCCCGAAATACTTACTATGCTTAAGATTTTATTACCAATTCGCAAGAAGGTTACCGTTCTATTATTTACTGTATTTTTTAGTGTATATTTATAATTTTATGATTTAACCACATCAAAAGACTATGATAGAACTAGCTGGCATTATAATTTTAGGCATTTTAGCACAATGGGTTGCGTGGAAGTTTAAAATTCCAGCCATATTACCACTGATACTTATTGGCTTGCTTGTTGGTCCTGTTGCAGCCGAATTTTTAAGCGAAGATGGCTCAAAATGGATAGAACCTGTTTGGAATGGAGAAAAAGGTCTGTTCCCTGGAGAATCTTTGTATTATTTTGTTTCTTTAGCGATTAGTATTATACTGTTTGAAGGCGGCTTAACACTTAAGCGTAGCGAAATAAAAAACGTAGGACCAGTGATAACTAAGTTAATTACCGTTGGAGCTCTAATTACGTTTTTAGCCGCAGGTGTTGCGGCGCATCTTTTATTTAATCTAAGTTGGGAGCTCTCGTTTTTATTTTCTGGTCTCATAATTGTTACAGGACCAACGGTAATTACACCAATTTTAAGGAATATTCCTCTAAAAAAAGACATCTCAGCAGTACTTAAATGGGAGGGAATTCTTATTGATCCTATTGGTGCTTTAGTTGCGGTATTGGTTTTTGAATTTATAAGTGTCGAAGGGGACAGTGGCTTTACAAAAACTGCTTTTATGGAGTTTGGTAAAATTGTTTTATTCGGAACGACATTCGGATTTACATTTGCTCACGGATTAGCTTTTGCTATTAACAAAAAATTTATACCCCACTACCTACTCAATGTTGTTTCATTATCCGTAGTGCTTTTGGTTTTTGTAGAATCCGAAATTTTTGCCCACGAATCAGGATTATTAGCTGTTGTAGTGATGGGTATGGTTTTGGGAAATGGAAAATTAGAAAACCTCAAAGAGCTTCTCTATTTTAAGGAATCTCTAAGTGTATTGCTTATTTCTATTCTATTCATTCTTTTAGCTGCGAACATCAATATTGAAGACCTGTATTTGCTTTACAATTGGAAAACAGCAGTTTTATTCTTGGTCGTCGTTTTGATAATTCGTCCGCTTGCAGTATTCGTTAGTACTCACGGTTCGAATTTAAAACTTAACGAACGCCTTTTTGTTAGTTGGGTTGGGCCAAGAGGTATAGTTGCGGCGGGTATCGCCTCTTTATTTGGGAGTAAATTAATAAAACAAGGCGTTGAAGGTGCTGAATATATAACGCCGTTGGTATTTATGATAGTTCTAGGAACCGTTTTACTAAACGCCACAACTGCGCGTTTATTTGCTAAAATTGTAGGCGTATTTTTAGGAAAGTCTGATGGTATATTAATTGTAGGTGCCTCAAAAATTTCTCAACTTATAGGGCAATATCTTGAAGAGAACGGTCGCCACGTCGTTTTAATCGATAGCAACCAAGCGAATATTGAAAAGACAAAAAAACTGGGGTTAGAGGCCATAGAGACTAATATATATTCTAACACATTGACTGATAATATAGAGTTAAATGATGTGGGCTATTTGCTAGCATTAACAGCTAGTCCAGATATAAATAAGTATGCAATAGACAAGTTTAAAAAACAATTTGGTGAAAATGGGTCTTTTAGGTTGATAAGCCCAGAAGAAAAAAAGTCATCTACACCAAACCCTAATGAAGTTTTATTTTCACAATTTGGCGATTTTGATACTTTAACTAACGTCAGCCGTTCTTACCCAAAAGTTCAGGAGATTGCTATTAATAATAAAGAACACTACACCAAGCTTTTCGAAAAAATGATGGATGACGAAGAAATAATTCCACTTTTCTTAAAGGACAAAAGCGGAGAAATTCATGTTATTTCGTCTAACAAAGATATCCTTGAAAAAATTGATAAAAATTGGAAATTAGCCTACCTCGGTAAGTCGGTAGATAAAGAAGATTAAAAAAAAGCCCTCATTTGAGGGCTTTTTTTTAATCTTCTTTAGGCATTTTAAAATCTTCCATAAATTTTGTGGTATAATTACCAGCTAAATAATCTGGATGATCCATTAAAGCTCTATGGAATGGAATCGTTGTTTTAATTCCTTCAATCACGAACTCATCTAAAGCTCTTTTCATTTTATGTATAGCTTCTTCTCTAGTTTGCGCAGTTGTAATTAACTTAGCAATCATAGAGTCATAGTTTGGCGGAATACTATATCCCGCATAGACATGTGTATCTAGACGCACACCATGACCACCAGGAGCATGTAAAACAGTAATTTTACCTGGAGAAGGTCTAAAGTCGTTGTATGGGTCTTCTGCGTTAATTCTACACTCAATAGAATGCAGGTTTGGCTCATAGTTTTTTCCTGAGATTGGCACACCAGCAGCTACTTTAATTTGTTCTCTTATCAAATCAAAGTCAATTACTTGTTCTGTAATTGGGTGTTCAACCTGTATACGCGTATTCATCTCCATGAAGTAGAAGTTACGATGTTTATCCACCAAAAACTCTACAGTTCCAGCACCTTCATATTTAATATATTCTGCAGCTTTTACTGCAGCTTCTCCCATATCTTTACGAAGTTTATCCGTCATAAAAGGAGAAGGCACTTCTTCAGTTAATTTCTGATGACGACGTTGCACAGAACAATCACGCTCTGAAAGATGACAAGCTCTTCCTGTAGAATCTCCAACAACCTGAATTTCGATGTGGCGAGGTTCTTCAATAAGCTTCTCCATATACATATCGTCATTTCCAAAAGCAGCCTTAGATTCTTGTCTGGCAGAGTCCCAAGCAGGCTTTAGGTCTTCTGGCTTCCAAACAGCCCTCATTCCTTTACCACCACCACCGGCAGTAGCCTTAAGCATAACAGGATAGCCTACTTCAACCGCGAGCTTTTCACACTCTGCAAAATCTGCAATAATACCATCACTTCCTGGAACACAAGGTACACCAGCAGCTTTCATTGTAGCTTTAGCAGTAGCTTTATCTCCCATTTTAGCAATCATATCCTCTGATGCTCCTATGAATTTAATGCCGTGTTCTTCACATATTTTAGAAAACTTTGCGTTTTCCGATAAGAATCCATAGCCAGGGTGAATAGCGTCAGCATTTGTGATTTCGGCTGCAGCTATGATATTGGACATTTTTAAGTATGATTCTGGACTTGGAGCGGGACCAATACACACCGCTTCATCAGCAAATTTTACAGGTAAACTGTCTGCGTCTGCTGTAGAATATACAGCCACAGTTTTAATACCCATTTCTTTACAGGTTCTTATAACACGAAGCGCTATTTCACCTCGATTGGCAATTAATATTTTTTTAAACATAACTTTTAATTTAAAAATTCAACTTCCAAGCACCAAATTCCAATAATTGGTTTTGGGATTTGTGGATTGGAATTTTCAATTGTTATGATGGGTCAACCAAGAATAATGGCTGATCAAATTCTACTGGAGAAGAATCATCAACTAAAACTTTTACAATCTTACCTGATATTTCAGATTCAATTTCGTTAAAAAGTTTCATAGCCTCAATAACACATAACACATCACCTTCTTTAATATCTGTACCAACCTCTACAAAGACAGGTTTGTCTGGAGAAGGTTTTCTGTAAAACGTACCAATAATAGGTGATTTGATTGTGATGTATTTTGAATCATCTGATGCTGGAGCAGCAGCAGGAGCGGCAGGCTCAGCTGCAGGAGCAGGCGCTGCAGCAGGCGCTTGTTGCATCATAGGGGCTGCAGCAACAGGCATTTGTTGAACGATAGTGGTTTCAGTCTCTGAACCAGTTTTAATGGTAATTTTAACATCGTCCATTTCTAACTTAACCTCGCTTGCACCAGATTTTGCTACAAATTTGATTAAGTTTTGAATTTCCTTTAAATCCATAGTATTCAGTTGTTATAATTAGTTAGTTTTTATGAGTTATAGGCCCATTTAAAGTAAATAGAACCCCAAGTAAATCCGCCGCCAAAGGCAGCAAATATTATGGTATCACCTTTTTTAAGTTGTGATTCGTAGTCATGCAATAAAAGAGGTAATGTAGCTGATGTGGTATTACCATACTTTTGTATGTTCATCATCACCTTATCCTCTTCTAGATTTATTCTGTTAGCAGTGGCGTCAATAATGCGTTTGTTTGCTTGATGTGCAGCAAGCCAATTAACGTCTGCGTTAGTAAGGTTGTTACGTTTTAGAATACACTCTGCTACATCTGCCATATTAAATACAGCGTTTTTAAATACCGTTTTCCCATCCTGAAAAACATAATGTGAACCTTCATTAAAGGTATCTGCATTAATAGGATAAGATGACCCTCCACGCTGTGCTCTTAAAAATTCTCTTCCTTCACCATTACTTCTTAATAATTCATCTTGTAGACCAAGACCCTCTTCATTTGGCTCAAAAAGAACAGCTCCAGCGCCATCACCAAAAATGATGCATGTTGCTCTGTCTTTGTAATTTATAAAAGATGAATTTTTATCTGCTCCTATTAAAAGTATCTTTTTGTAGCGCCCACTCTCGATATATGCGGATGCGGTTGACATCCCAAATAAAAAGCTTGAGCATGCAGCCTCTAAATCGTAAGAAAACGCATTAACAGCACCTATCTGAGTCGCTGTATAAGCTGCTGTGGACGCAGCCTTCATATCTGGAGTGGCAGTAGCTACGATAACTAAATCGATGTCTTCTGGGTTTATGCCCGATTTTTCGATAAGATTTTCTGCTGCTTTTATAGCTAAGAATGAAGAACCTTTACCTTCTTCTTTTAAAATACGTCTTTCTTTAATTCCTGTTCGTGTAGTAATCCATTCGTCATTAGTATCTACCATTGTTTCAAGAACTTTGTTAGATAAAACGAAATCAGGAAGATAGCCTCCTACAGCTGTTATAGCCGCTGTGATTTTACTCATTATTAGCGTTTAGATTAATTAAAAATATCGAAAAATGATTAAAATGTGATTAATTTTAACCATTTTCAGCACTTTTTGGCAAATAATTATGCAAATAAAACGGTTTTTACTCGATTTGGAGCATTAAAACAAAAAAAACGCCCAATGTTTGGGCGTTTTATTATATGCGCGCATAATACTTATGCTAAATTTTCTTCTTCAGCAGAGTTATTTATTAGAACTTGACCTCTGTAGTAAAGCTTTCCTTCGTGCCAGTGAGCTCTATGGTATAGGTGTGGCTCACCAGTTGTAGGGCAAGTTGCTATTTGAGGAACAGTTGCTTTGTAATGCGTTCTTCTCTTGTCTCTTCTTGTTCTAGATATTTTACGTTTTGGATGTGCCATTTTAAATGTTATTTATCCGTTAATAGTTTTTTTAATGTATCCCAACGAGGATCCGTTTCCTCAATATTGTTTTCTTCTGTTTTACCTTCTTCAGGACTTAATTCTTCTAATTTGCTAAGTATATCAGACTGTAATGTTCCGTCTTCAATCCCTGGATGAACTTTTTTTGCTGGTACAGCAAGTACAATTAGTTCATAGATATATTGAGCGACATTTATTTGATACTCACCATGTGGTAAAATCAATATCTCCTCATTATCATCGTTATAACTTTCACCAAACTTAACTACGAGCTTAAATGTATCTTCGATTTTTAAATCAAAAGGCTCATTAGAAACATCGCAATTAACATTGATACTACCTTTAACATTAAATGTTAACTCTAAAAGTGTCGGTTTCTTTTCAAAAAGAAGGCCTACTTTTAGGTCAGCGTCGTTAAACTCATCATAGTCAAACTCTAAAAAGAACGCATTATCAATTTGATAATCAAAATGATGTTTCCCTACTTTTAGCCCTACAAATGGTATTGTATACGCTTTCATTGCTTTCATTCACACACACATTTTGAGCGTGCAAATATAATATTTTTTTCTATATAGAAGCCTAGATATCAACAAAAAATGTTAATATCTACCGTGTCATTTTTTTTAGAGGATTTTTAGCATACAAATTGTAATCTCTTCGGCGTCTAAAAATTTCTATTCCCGCAAATACTGCACGCTTAAAAGAACTTTCATCTGCCTCTCCTTTTCCAGCTATTTCATAGGCTGTGCCGTGATCGGGAGACGTGCGAACTTTATTTAAACCTGCGGTGTAATTAACTCCTGAACCAAATGTTATAGTTTTAAATGGAATTAATCCTTGGTCATGATAAGATGCTATAACAGCATCGAAATTTTTGTAGCTGTTTGAGCCAAAAAAACTATCTGCAGAATACGGGCCGTAAACCAAGCTACCCTCTTGGCGTAATTTTTCTAATGCGGGTTTTAGAACGGTATCATCTTCATTTCCTATAACACCATTATCTCCTGCGTGTGGATTGATAGCCAATACTGCAATTTTTGGTTTGCTGATTGCAAAATCTTGAATTAAAGATTTAGAAACCGTAGCAACCTTTTGGCGAATTAAATCTTCTGTAATATAACTTGGCACATCCTTAACAGGCACATGGTCTGTTAAAAGCCCAACCCTAAGGTTTTCAGATATCATAAACATCAGGCTGTTACCTTCGAGTTGCTGCTCTAGATAATTGGTATGACCAGGGAAATTAAATGTATCGGATTGTATATTATGTTTATTTATTGGTGCAGTAACTAAAACATCAATAGCGTCTTTTTTAAGCGCGTCTACAGCAGATTCTAAAGATTTAATAGCATACTCACCGATTTTTTTATCTTCTTTCCCAAACTGAATGTTTACGGCTTCTTTCCAAACATTGAACACATTAACTTTTCCGTGAGCAATTTTATCTAAGTCATTAATTTCATGAAAATTAATTTTACTGGAAAAATGCTTTCTGAAAAAATTCATGATACGAGAAGAAGCAAAAATAACAGGTGTATATAATTCTAAAGAACGAGAATCCTCAAAAGTTTTAATAACGATTTCTGGCCCAATACCATTTAAATCTCCAATTGAGATACCCACTTTTATATGTTCGTTTGTTTTCAATCTGTAGAATTTTATTAATAAGAATTTATAGAATAGACTTTAATTTTGTCCGTAACTTTGTATGGCAAATTTAACCATTTATAATAGAACTATGTTTACAGGTATTATTGAAGATTTAGGGATTGTAAAACATCTAGAAACAGAGAAGGAGAATTTACATATTACGGTAAAAAGTAACATAACTCCCGAATTAAAAATAGATCAAAGCGTGGCGCATAATGGGGTTTGTTTGACCGTGGTTTCTATTAAAGATGACACTTACGTAGTTACAGCCATTAAAGAAACATTAGACAAAACAAATATTGGAAAACTTAAAGTTAATGACGTGGTTAACCTAGAACGCGCAATGAAACTTGGAGACCGATTGGATGGGCATATCGTTCAAGGGCACGTAGACCAAACAGCAACATGCATAGATGAAACTGAGCAAAACGGAAGCTGGTCGTATACTTTTGAATATGATAAAGCACTAAACAATGTGACTATTGAGAAGGGATCAATTACTATTAACGGCGTAAGCTTAACGGTAGTAAATTCAGAATTAAATTCCTTTTCAGTTGCTATAATTCCTTACACTTACGAGCATACCACCTTTAAAAATCTAAAAAAAGGGGACACCGTAAACTTAGAATTTGATGTTATTGGAAAATACGTCAAGCGCTTAAATGACTTACGAGCCTAAAACTGCCTTTGGCGCTTTCTAATGGTGTAAACACCGAAAATTAGCGCAGCAAAAAATAAAAGAAATAAAAGATTGTCTATAGGAAATCCTGGCGGCGGCGGTGGACCACCACCACAAGGCGTAGGGTTTGAGCAACACGGGGCACACGGCACACCAGAAGGACATCCACTACAAGGACCTTGTATAAAAAGGATAAGATTAAAAATTATTGAGGCAATCTTCATATTTGTTATTAAAGACTAACGCAAATGTATAAAAAAAAGTATGTCTGCAAAATTTAAAGACTTAAAAACAACCTTTTAAGTGTAAAAAAATCCGACAAAACGAACATTTTCAATATTTTTTTTATAATTTGTAAGCTTTTACTTACTTAATTGATTTTAGCTACTTATAGGATACTAATTTATAACTATAAGACAACTATTGCATTAATAAAAATAAAAGCTATTAACATTAATGATTATGAAATTGTTAATAGCAAAAATATTTGTTTAGAAGTGTAAAATAAAAAACCGTTTCAATACTTTGAAACGGTTTTCTGTGGTCCCACCTGGGCTCGAACCAGGGACTTTCTGATTATGAGTCAGATACTCTAACCAACTGAGTTATAGGACCTGAAGGCTATTGCCAACCTCTTCAGGATTAAAGAGTGTGCAATATTACTATATATTTTAAAACTCTACAAGAAAATTAATTCAATTTAATGCTGAATATCTTGGCACAACTCAATAAGAACGCCGTTTGTAGATTTTGGATGCAAGAAAGCAATTAATTTGTTATCTGCTCCTTTTTTAGGTTTTTCATGTATCATTCTAAAACCCTCATTTGTTAAGCGCTCTATTTCACTTTCAATATCATCTACTGCAAATGCAATATGATGGATTCCTTCACCCTTTTTTTCAATAAACTTAGCTATAGGACTATCTTCAGTGGTGGCTTGTAATAATTCTATTTTGTTTGGCCCACATTTAAAAAAAGAGGTTAATACATTTTCACTTTCAACAGCTTCAATCTTATAATGCTTTTTTCCAAAAAGTGAGGCAAATAAGCTATTTGAATTTTCTAAATCTTTGACAGCTATGCCAATATGTTCTATTTTATTCATTCTGGCTTTAATTTTGTAGTGTAAAAATACTATAATACTTAAATAACTTCTACTTTTGCAAAATGGAAAGCAATAGACAAAAAAAAATAGCAGGAATTCTTCAACAAGATTTAGTTGATGTTTTACAACGCGCAGCTTCAGAAGGTGGACTTAAAGGAATAATCATATCCGTATCTAAAGTGAGTGTTACTGTAGATTTGTCGATTGCTAAGGTTTATTTAAGCATTTTTCCTAATAAAGAAGCGGAAGAACTTTTAAAAGGTATTCGTTCTAATACGCCGTTAATTCGTCATGAATTAGCTCAACGCACACGCCACCAATTACGCCGTATGCCAACTTTAGA
The DNA here is from genome assembly GCF_900129745.1 of Winogradskyella jejuensis. Lineage (GTDB taxonomy): Bacteria > Bacteroidota > Bacteroidia > Flavobacteriales > Flavobacteriaceae > Winogradskyella > Winogradskyella jejuensis. The sequence continues at coordinate 1,123,005 of NZ_FQWS01000001.1, forward strand.
GTTTTTTGTAGACGACTCCTTAGAATATATAGATAATATTGAGCGCTCATTAAAAGGCGAAGAAAATCCTATTAAAGACGAAGATTTATTAGGCCGAAGAAAAAAATCGTAAGGCTTTCCTAAATTTTATCGCATACAGTCTTTTTATCCCTAATTTTATCCCGAGACTGTAATACATGAATACATCCTTTTACATCGCTAAGCGGTATTTATTTTCAAGAAGCAGCAATAACGCTATTAACATTATGAGCTTTATCGCTTCTGGAGGCGTAATCGTAGCATCAGCAGCGTTGTTAATTGTACTCTCTGTATTTGCTGGACTAAAAGAATACAGCTTAGACTTCTCTAATTTTACAGACCCGGATTTAAAGATTTTACCATTAGAAGGAAAATCATTTTTACTTTCTGAAAAGGAACAGAATACTTTAAATTCTATTGAAGGCATAGAAACAACCTCACAAATTATTGAAGAGCGTATTGTTATAAAATCTGAAAATAAAAACCTTCTAGCTACATTAAAAGGTGTTGACGAAAACTATCAGACTGTAACGCAGATTGACAGCATGGTGTCTCAAGGGAAATGGTTTAAGCCTGGGATTTATGATGTGGTGTCTGGTTGGGGAATTTCAAATAATTTGTCATTTGGTGTTTTTAATTTCATGAAGCCGCTTACCATATATGTACCTAAGCCAGGGAAAGGTCAAGGCAGTAGTTTACGAAGTTATTTTAATTCTGAAGTGGTTACAAATGTTGGATTGTTTAATATCAATGAGAATTTAGATAATGAGTATGTGTTTTCAGATATTGAATTAGCACGTTCATTAGTAAATTATGAAGACCACCAATTCTCAGCTATAGAAATGAAGTTGAAACCAGAAGCTAATGAAGCTGAAGTAAAAGAACAAATCGAAAAGTTATTCCCCAATACCTTTATTATAAAAAATAGGGAGCAATTAAATGATGCGCTTTTTAAAATGTTGAATACCGAAAACTTAGCGGTCTACCTCATTTTCACATTAGTTATAATCATTGCCTTGTTCAATGTTATTGGTGCCATAATTATGATGATTCTAGACCGAAAAAAATCTCTAAATACCTTATTCAACTTAGGTGCAGAACCTAAAATGATAAAATATATTTTCTTTCTTCAAGGCACTTTAATGACTGTCCTTAGTGGTGTAATAGGAATTGGTATTGGGCTTCTTATTATTTTTTCGCAGTTGCAGTTAGAATGGATAATGCTAACCTCAGATTTTCCTTATCCTGTAAGCCTGAAGCTAGAAAACATTGTCATTGTCGTGATTACCATATTTGGACTCGGAATTATAGCCTCTAAGTTAGCATCACAACGAATCACAAAAGATTTGATTAAAACGGTAGCCTAAACAAATTGATAATCTCCAAATTTTTCAAGAACTTCATCAAAAGCAGCAAACACATCTTTTGAGTCGTCGCTAGTTACCATTTTCATGCGGTATTCTTTAAAGTTGGGGATGCCTTTAAAATAGTTGGTGTAGTGGCGTCGAGTTTCAAAAACACCAAGTTTTTCGCCTTTCCAATCTATGGACATTTGCAGGTGACGACGCGCAGCCTCAACACGTTCTGCTAAAGAAATAGGCGCTAGATGCTCTCCTGTTTTAAAAAAGTGCTTTACTTGCTTAAAAAACCAAGGATTGCCAATTGTAGCACGACCAATCATAGCACCGTCTAAGCCATATTCGTCTCGCATTTTCACTGCCATTTCGGGCGTGTTTACATCCCCATTTCCAAATACCGGAATGTGCATTCGAGGATTGTTTTTTACGTCGGCAATAGGTTTCCAATCGGCATTACCTTTATACATTTGCGCACGTGTACGTCCGTGAATCGCAATAGATTTTATGCCAACGTCTTGGAGGCGTTCGGCCACTTCGACAATTTTTATAGAGTCGTGGTCCCAACCTAAACGTGTCTTAACAGTTACTGGCAAATTGGTGCGTTTTACCATTTCGGCAGTGAGCTTTTCCATAAGGCAAACATCCTTAAGAATTCCGGCACCAGCACCTTTGCTCACCACTTTTTTTACAGGGCAACCAAAATTAATATCTATAATGTCTGGATTGGATTTCTCGACAATATCAATGGTTTGGAGCATACTCTCCATATTAGCACCAAAAATTTGAATACCAACCGGTCGCTCTTTTTCGTAGATGTCGAGCTTCATAATGCTTTTTGCAGCATTACGAATTAAGCCTTCACTACTTACAAATTCGGTATAGACCACATCGGCACCTTGCTCTTTGCAGAGTGCCCGAAATGGTGGGTCGCTTACGTCTTCCATCGGAGCTAAAAGCAGAGGAAATTCACCTAATTCTATGTCGCCAATTTTTACCAAACGCAATTAATTTGTTTCGCCGTTACTAAAGTTATGGCGAATTTGGATGCAAAATTAGGGTTTTTTAGGTAATTGAAAAGGAAACTAATAAATTAGACTTATGAAATCGACTTTATACATAGTTGTTTTTTGTTTTTGTTTCAGTTTTGCGAAGTCGCAGAATAAAAATTTGAAGACTTATAAATTTGGAGCTTATAAATTAAATTATCCTAAAGCTTGGAAGATTCAAAAAAATCCATTTGGGTTTCAATTGCTTCCGAAAGAAAAGGAGTTGATTAAAAAAAGAGCAGCTTTCGTGTATATTATAAATAGTAAAATAAAGAAGTTTATTGGTAAAACCGATATCGTAAGTTACCTCAAACAATACGCTGAAACACCAGACCACCATATAAAAAGTAAATCATTTAGAATAACTGAAATAAAAGACAATGCTAAGTATCAATACAAAATTACATCAGAAATAGTATTTGTTTTGTCTGATGAAATATCCACTAGAGTAGAATATTTTAATTTCAGCGGTGAGTTTGTTAGTTCAATTATGTATCAAGCTAGAAAAGACATATTTGAAAAATATAAAAACGACGCCATGTTAATTATCAATTCTATACAACAACGTTAATTTGCAAATCCCATTCGAGCCAGAACTTTTTAGTACGACCATAAATATTCATCTAATCCTTGAGTATTTAGCGTTTTTTTTAGCGTTTCGGTATTACATAATTTTAAGACGAAAGGAGACTGACCATATTAACTCCAACAACCGACTATCTATTATTCTCGGTGCAACGTTGGGCGCATTAATTGGCTCTAGATTGGTGGGTGTTTTAGAAAATCCTTTTGTAGAATTTACGGAGCAAAACATCATTCAGCTATTAAATACAAAAACCATAATGGGCGGTTTATTTGGAGGACTACTTGGTGTAGAATTAGCCAAAAAAATTATTGGAGAAAAGCAATCCTCTGGAGATTTGTTTGTTTTTCCGATTATTCTTGGAATTTTTATCGGGCGTATTGGCTGCTTCTTATCGGGAGTCAAAGAGTTTACCTACGGCAAACAGACCTCTTTTTTTACAGGAATGGATTTGGGAGATGGCTTACAACGGCATCCGACATCACTTTACGAACTTGTATTTTTAGTCATTCTATTTTTCAGTTTAAAATACATTCTGAATAACTATTCATTAAAAAACGGTGAGCTTTTTAAGCTTTTTATGTTGTTTTACTTTGGTTTTCGATTTTTTATAGAGTTTTTAAAACCTAATGTATTTTATGTTCTTGGGCTAAGCACAATCCAAATATTATGTCTAATTTGTTGGTTGTATTATTACCAATTTATCTTTCAGAAACTAAAGTATGCCCGTTAGAAAATATACCTATTACGATTTTACCTTGAGCCTTTGCCCCGAATGTTTAAGGCGTGTTGATGCAAAGATTGTTTTTGAAAACGAGAACGTTTACATGCTGAAACGATGTAATGAGCATGGTAATTCTAAGGTGCTTATTGCTGATGATATAGAGTATTATAAAAACATAAGAAATTATAATAAACCCAGCGAAACGCCATACACTTTTAATACCAAAACACATTATGGTTGTCCGTACGATTGTGGCTTATGTCCCGACCACGAGCAACATAGCTGCTTAACGGTTGTTGAGGTTACGGATAGGTGCAACTTAACTTGCCCAACCTGTTATGCAGGTTCTTCGCCAACATACGGAAGACATCGAACTTTGGAAGAGGTAAAAACGATGCTAGACACCATTGTTAAAAATGAAAAAGAGCCAGATGTGGTGCAAATTTCGGGAGGAGAACCGACGATACATCCGCAGTTTTGGGAGATTATGGATTATGCAAAATCGTTACCCATTCGGCATTTAATGTTAAATACCAACGGCATTAAAATTGCTAAAGATTTCGCTTTCGCGGAAAAGTTAAAAACGTACGCTCCAGATTTTGAAATTTATTTACAATTTGATTCGTTTGAGAATTCAGTTTTACAAGAATTGCGGGGAGCAGATTTAAATGACATTCGTAAGCAAGCGCTCGAAAATTTAAATAAACTTAATCTTTCAACCACTTTGGTAGTGACGCTTCAAAAAGGATTAAATGACCATGAAATAGGAAAAATAATAGATTACGCCTTAAAACAAAAATGCGTTCGTGGCGTGACTTTGCAACCAACACAAATTGCAGGTCGGTTAGAAAACTTTAATCCTGAAACGGACAGAATGACTTTAACCGAAGTGCGACGAAAAATAATGGAGCAAACCACTATTTTTAATCCAGACGATTTGTTGCCGGTGCCATGTAATCCTGATGCTTTAGTTATGGGCTACGCGCTTAAATTAGATGGAGAGGTATTTCCGTTAACGCGTTATATTAACCCCGCTGATTTATTAGATAATAGCAAAAACACGATTATTTACGAGCAAGACGAACAGCTGCATGGAAAAATGATAGAGCTGTTTAGCACAGGAAATTCTGTTGAGGTTGCAGAAGAAAACTTAAAATCAATAATGTGCTGCTTACCAGATATTGATGCACCAAATTTGGGCTATGATAATTTGTTTAGGGTAATAATCATGCAGTTTATAGATGCTTATAATTTTGATGTACGAGCGATAAAGAAATCATGTGTTCATATCGTAGATAAGGATAATAAAATAATCCCATTTGAGACCATGAACCTATTTTACCGAGACGATAAAAAAGCACGATTAGAAGAACTTAGAAACGAAATATGATGAGTTTAGTTTTAGAACCAGGAAATTTAGATGGCTTAGTCATTTTGATACTAGCCATAATGTTTGGACCAGCTATTCTTTTAGCTATTATAGGTTTTGCTCTTTATAAGAATAATAAAAAGGCAGCCAAGATTCTTTTTATTTTGGCGGTGCTTTACGTATTAATCAGTCTTGGTATTTGCGGTACGTTGATGTTGGGTTACTAAAACCCAAATTCCGTAGCACCCTAGAAACAATTCTAAAAAAGTACCAATAACGTAACCTTGTGTTGGTAAGCCATCAACAAGCATACTTGTAATTCTACCAAAACCCAAACCAAGCATAAATACAACGTTGGTTATCAAGGCTGTTTTTAGGTAATTAGTTTTAAATATTCCTAACATCCAAATAAAAGCACAAGCTATATACAAGCCCATAATAGCCTTGTAGAAATTATGCTCATCTATGGTTTTTGGAAATAATTCGAATTCCAAATCCGGAAAAAAGCCATAGCTAATCGCCACAGGAAAAACAACAAAGACAGATATTATCAGGTGAATTTTTGAGATAAAATCTTGCTTAGTTTTCATGCTAAAACTTCACCGTAGTCTCAATAATGTCTTCGCCTCGCTTCACACTAATCGAAGTTTCGTCACCTTTTTCAAAAGTAGAAAGCGCCTTCATATAACTCATCATATCTGTTACGTCTGCATCACCAAGTTTTATAACAATATCGCCTTTTTGTAGTCCAGCATTAGATGCAGGTGTGTCCTCGCGAGTGCCATCAATGCGCATACCTTTTCCGTCGAATAGATAATCTGGTACAACGCCAAGACCAACTTTAAAACGTGGTACTTCTTCGCTTTCGTTTTTTGTTTTCCTAAAAGCGAGTTTTCCGTTATCATTTAAATCAGTGATGATGGTAAAGATGTATTCCGAAATGAGATTCATCCCACCGTAATTTAGTTTTTCAGAATCATCGCCTGGTTTGTGGTAATCTTCATGCTGACCCGTGAAAAAATGTAGTACTGGAATATCAATCAAGTAAAAACTTGTGTGGTCACTTGGGCCAACACCACTTTCGTTTTCTACCAATTTAAACTTTTCGTTATTTGCTTTTAAAGTTTGTTTAAACATCGGAGACGTACCAACACCATAGACAGCTAATGTACTATCGGCTTTCATTCGGCCAACCATATCCATATTAATCATGTAGTTAATGGATTTGGTATCAATTGTTGGATTTTTAGAGAAGTAATTAGAACCTAATAAGCCCATTTCTTCACCCGAAAATGCCATAAATAAATAATTGTTATTGTCTTTGGTTTCAGCAGTTTCGTTTCGCACTTTTAAACGGTCGGCCAAATTCAGCATCACGGCAACACCACTGGCGTTATCATCAGCACCGTTGTGAATAGCTTTGTCTTTTTCGCGGTATAAAGAACCTTCGCCACCAAAGCCCAAATGGTCGTAATGTGCGCCAATTACAATGGTGTTTTCTGCATTATTATCTATAAAACCAATCACGTTTCTGCCCGTAATTGTGCTATCTGCGTTGGTTGTAAATTCAACTTCTTTGTGCGGGTCAGTTTTTGGTTTAAAACTAAACGATTGGATAAAACCTTCAGTTCCTTTTGGCAATAGCCCAATGTCTTTAAAGCGTTCAGAAATATAACCTGAAGCCGCTTTTTCTCCTGGAGTGCCAGTTTGTCGCCCTTCGAGCTTATCATCGGCTAAGAAAGTAACATCGTCTTTTATTTTGTTTTCAGCTTGTTTTGGTTCGTTTTTGCAGGCAAATACAAATAATACTATAAATAATAAGGCAATCTTTTTCATTGGTTTATCTTATTTTTGTCTCAAAATTCCGAAGCTTAATGCATAGGAATTACAAAATTAGGCATTAAAAATTATAGTTATGAAGCGATTAGGTGTTATTCTTTTGATTTGTTTTTCAATTTTTTCTTGTAAAAATGAAGTCAATAAAACTAAAACTAAACCAGCGGAGAAAAAATTGGTTGCAGGAAATGACCCATTAATTTATCCAGAAGAAGTACATTTTAAATCTATCAGACAAGTCACGTTTGGTGGCGATAATGCCGAAGCGTATTGGAGTTTCGATGATAAGCAGCTCGTGTTTCAATCTAACAATGCCGCTTGGAATGTAGGCTGCGACCAAATGTTTTTAATGAACGCCGATGAAACGTTTAAAGATAAAGTACCTCCAATGATTAGCACAGGAAAAGGTCGAACGACTTGCGCTTATTTTCTACCAGACAATAAACATATCATTTACGCATCGACACACTTAAAACAAGACGAATGCCCAGATACACCATTACGTAAAAACGGAAAATACATCTGGCCAATCTACGACAGCTACGATATTTTTGTCGCAGATTTAGAAGGCAATATTGTAAAGCAATTAACTAACGAAATTGGCTACGATGCCGAGCCAACAGTTTCTCCAAAAGGTGATAAAATTGTATTTACATCAACCCGAAGTGGTGATTTGGAATTGTATACCATGAATATAGATGGAACCGATGTAAAACAAATTACAAACGAATTGGGTTACGATGGTGGCGCCTTCTTTTCGCCAGACGGAAGTCAGTTAATTTTTCGTTCGTCTCGTCCTAAAACGGAGCAGGAAATCAAGGAATACAAAGAGTTATTGGCCGAAGGTTTAGTTGAGCCAACTGAAATGGAATTGTACATCTGTAACGCTGACGGCAGTAACTTACGTCAACTTACAGATTTAGGAAATGCTAATTGGAGTCCGTTCTTTTTACCGAGTGGTGACAAGGTATTGTTTTCTTCTAATTTTGAAGCAGAACGCGGTTTTCCTTTTAACTTATACATGATTGACACCGACGGAAAAAACCTAAAGCGCATCACACATGGCGAAACCTTTGACGCATTCCCGGTATTTTCTAACGATGGTAAATATTTAGCATTTTCAAGTAACAGAAACAATGGTGGCGGACGCGATACCAATTTGTTTATTGCCGAGTGGCAGGATTGACAAATCCTTTGATTTGTCATGCTGAACTTGATTCAGCATCTCATGCTTCTAATCCAAATCCTTAATCCTATCACGCTCTTCGGCAGAAGTTGTGCGCTCATTAGTACTCAATTTTGTGTTACCAAACTTGTAACGGAAACCTAATCTCACAAAGCGATTATCCTTGTCGATGTTTTGTCTATTAGATTGGTTAAGATATCTCACAGTTCTTCGTTCGTCTTGAAAATTGAATAAGTCTTCAAAAGACAAAGAAATTATCCCGTTTTTATTTAATATCGTTTTAGTCACACTAAGACCCGTAGCTAGTCTATCTTCAACAGTTTGTAAGGCATAAAGATTTTTACCCACCCAAGCAAGTGATAAATTCAGGTTTAAACTATTATCTTCCAAAAGTGTGAGGTTGTTGGACATTTCTGTATAGTTAGACCAACGGCTTAAATCTATAGAGTCTGTCCCAAAACTTGATTCTTCTGTAATATTATAAAATGAAGTTGCAAAGTAAATATTCCAACGATTAGTGATGTCAATGTCTAATAAGAAATCAAATCCAAAATCTACATTTTTGTCAAAATTAACAGGTGTATAGGTTAATATGTTATTGGTGTTATCTTGCCTTGGTATTTCATTAATTGCACCATCATAATTCATGTAGTAGGCTTCAATAGTGAAGTACTCATAAAAGCTCGTACCGATAACAAAATGGTCTAAAAATGTAGGTTGCAAGGCAGGATTTCCTTCAACAGTTGTGTTTTCATTTATAAAAAATGTAAATGGATTTAAGTTAGTATAATTTGGACGTGTGATACTACGCTTGTAGTTTCCATATAGACTAAAATTATCTGAGAAATTATGAGAAATACTCGCATTAGGAAACCATTCAAAATAATCTTGAGTATTAGTTTGGTTTAAGGTTGGTGAAAAACCTTCGACATTAGTTTGTTCAGCACGTACACCTAAAATCAAATCCCAATTTTCCCAAGATTTACTGTAATTTACATAGCCAGCAAATACGTTTTCGTCATAGTCAAAAGCATTACTATTTGCGGTATTTATAACTTCACTGCCGTTAACAATATCTATTCTAAAAATGGAACTTTCTGTAGTAACATTAGAATATTTTGCACCGGCATCAAAAGTTGAACTTTCACTTAAAGGCAATGAATAATCTGCTTTTACCGTGTAGATATTAGTGTCTTGATTGGCAAGTGTGTTAAATTCAGAATCGTTGGTAAAGGTGTTATTGGCATCAAAAAAGTTACTAAATACATTTTGGTCGCGTTCGTAGCTGTAAGTCGTAAAATGACCATTAAGACTTAAACGGCTTCCATCTTTATAATTTGTGGTTAAACCTAAATCTGTTCCAATATTTAATTTGTCGTCATCAGAGTTGTTATCCGCTGTAAATCGACCATCAAAAACCCCATTAGCATCATTTATCGTTGTGTGATTTTTTATTCTGTAATCAAAAGTTGGTGTGTATAATCCTGTAGAAGTAAAACTCAGCGTTGTATTTTCACTTAAATAGTAGTCCAAATTAAGATTTAAGTTATGTGTTTTTGAAATTGTATTTCTATTCACACTTGTATTCCAGAGCTCCTCTAAAGCATTAGACATGTCTAAAAAATCAATATCAGTATTGTCAGAACGGTTAATTTTTTGATGAGTGTAACTGTAGTTGATATTAAAATTGATTTTATTATTCTTAAAATAATGACTCGTCGCCGCATTATATCTTGGAAAAACACCTTGTGTATAATTGGCAGCTATGCTTCCACGATAGCCTGTTACCAAGTTTTTGCTCATGGTAATATTAATTACTGAACCACTATCTGCATCGTAGCTTGCAGGCGGATTTGTAATTACATCAATAGACTTAATACTGTTTGCTGGCGCACTTTCTAAAAGCTGAATTAACTCGTCAGACGTTAATTGCACACGACGATTATTAATAAAAATGGTTGCAGGCGCACTTTTAATGTTTATACTTCCTTCGGAAACAATAACACCAGGCGTACTTTTTAAAACCTGAAGCGTTGTACCTTCTGTCAATGCAGTATTTTCAATATTAAAAGTTAAGCGGTCTGGTTTACGAGTAATGGTTGGGCGTTTTGCTGTTACTGTTACGGCCTCTAAAGATTCTGCATCTTCAACCAAAATAATGTTTGGTAATATTTTATTTGCAGAAATTGAAATTGGTAAAGAGACTGTTTTAAACCCAATAAAACTTACTTTTAAAATATAATCTCCAGCAGTTAGATTACTTAATTCAAAAACGCCATTATCATCGGTACTGGTTCCTTTCACAAAGGTTTCGTCTTCGGTATTTTGAAGGATAACATTAACGTAAGATAGAGGGCTTTGGTTCTCGTCAACAACAGTTCCTTTCAAAGAAAATTCTTGAGAAAATAAGGACAAACTCAACGCGAAAAAAATCGCAGTAAATAGGGGCTTCAATTTGATTTTTTGATTTAGTTAGTAACTCGGCACAAGATATAAATTGTTTTTTACTTAAAATCGATGAAAATATACAGTTGGTAGCAGTTTTCTTGTAACTTTTGGTAGGTAAGCCGTTTAGAAAACAACTATATTTGCAAATCAAAATTGCATTAGAAAAAGATTACATGAAGCATATTAGAAATTTTTGCATCATTGCACATATTGATCACGGGAAGAGTACGTTAGCCGATCGCTTGTTAGATTACACAGGCGCGGTTACAGATAGAGAGAAGCAAGATCAGTTGTTGGATAGTATGGATTTGGAGCGCGAGCGAGGCATCACCATTAAGTCGCACGCTATCCAGATGGAATACACTTATGAAGGTCAAGAATATGTTTTAAACCTCATAGATACCCCTGGTCACGTAGATTTCTCTTATGAAGTATCTCGTTCTATTGCAGCGTGTGAAGGTGCATTGCTAATTGTAGATGCAGCGCAAAGCATTCAAGCCCAAACAATTTCAAACTTATATTTGGCACTTGAAAATGATTTGGAAATTATTCCTGTACTTAACAAAGTAGATTTACCAAGTGCAAACCCAGAAGAGGTAACCGACGATATTGTAGACCTTTTGGGCTGCGACCCAGAAGAGGTGATTCACGCTAGTGGAAAAACAGGTTTTGGAGTCGACAATATTCTTAAAGCTATCATCGAGCGTGTACCCGCACCAACAGGTAACGAAGACGAGCCTTTACAAGCCTTAATTTTCGATTCGGTTTATAACCCATTTCGTGGTGTAGAGACCTATTTTAGAGTCATAAACGGAAAAATTAGAAAAGGCCAACAGATTAAATTCATTGCAACGGGAAACACCTATTTTGCGGATGAAGTTGGGACACTAAAATTGAGTCAAGTCAAGAAACAAGAGATAAAAGCAGGAGATGTAGGTTATCTTATCACTGGAATTAAAGATGCTCGTGAAGTAAAAGTTGGAGATACAATTACCGACGCTAAAGTACCAACTACAAACGCTATTGAAGGGTTTGAGGATGTAAAACCAATGGTTTTTGCTGGTATTTACCCTGTAGATACCGAAGATTATGAAGAGCTCAGAGCATCTATGGAAAAGCTTCAGCTTAACGATGCTTCACTAGTATTTGAGCCAGAAAGCTCTGCTGCTTTAGGATTTGGTTTCCGTTGTGGATTCTTAGGAATGTTACATCTCGAAATTATTCAAGAACGCCTAGAGCGTGAGTTTAATATGACGGTGATTACTACCGTACCAAATGTAAGTTATCATGCTTTCACCAATAAAAATCCGGACGATATAATCATCGTAAATAATCCATCGGATTTACCAGAGCCATCAACATTAAATCGTGTAGAAGAGCCATTTATTAAAGCAACAATAATTACTAAAGCCGATTTTGTTGGCCCTGTAATGAGTTTGTGTATCGAAAAGCGAGGACAAATCACAAATCAAACCTATCTAACAACAGAGCGTGTAGAATTGAGTTTTGATATGCCGTTGGCAGAGATTGTTTTTGATTTTTACGATAGATTAAAAACGGTTTCAAAAGGCTATGCCTCTTTCGACTACTCACCAATTGGTATGCGAGCCTCTAAATTGGTTCGTGTAGATATACTATTGAATGCGCAGACTGTAGATGCACTTTCAGCATTAATTCATGCAGATAATGCCTATAATATTGGTAAAAAAATGACCGAAAAGCTTCGCGAATTAATACCACGCCAACAATTTGATATTCCGGTACAAGCGGCAATAGGTGCTAAGATTATTGCGCGTGAAACGATTAAAGCGCTTCGTAAAGATGTAACTGCAAAATGTTACGGTGGTGATATCTCACGTAAACGAAAACTCTTAGAAAAGCAGAAAAAAGGAAAGAAACGTATGCGCCAAGTGGGTAACGTAGAAATTCCTCAGCAAGCGTTTATGGCGGTTTTAAAGTTGAATGATTAGCGTATAGCTCAAATATATTTTATACTTTGAAGCCTCTAAATTTTAGAGGCTTTTTTATAAGATGAACTTAAGCTACTGGGAAATAAAATCATGGTTAACTAACGTCGATTTCACTATCATCGGTAGTGGTATTGTTGGACTAAACTGTGCGCTTCAGTTACGAGAAAATCACCCTAAAGCAGATATTCTAATCCTCGAAAAAGGCATTTTACCACAAGGCGCAAGTACTAAAAATGCTGGTTTTGCCTGTTTTGGGAGTTTAAGCGAGTTGATTTCAGACTTAGAGTCACACTCAGAACAAGAAGTTTTTAGTTTGGTAAAACAACGTGTTGACGGACTTAAATTATTAAGAGAAACACTCGGAGATAAGGCCATAGATTATCAACAACTTGGCGGCTACGAATTATTTACAAAAGTAGACAAAGCACTTTATGAGGAATGTTTAAGCCAAAAAGATGAAATAAATGATTTACTAAAACCAATTTTCAATGCAGAGGTTTTTAGTTTTAAGAACAATCAATTTGGATTTAAAAATGTTCAAGATACGTTTGGTTTTAATCAGTTTGAAGGGCAAATAGACACAGGTAAAATGATGGCAGCTTTACTTCAAAAAGCGCATCAAAAAGATATCAAAATTATTAATTCTACTGAAGTTTTATCGTTTTCAGAAGATGCAAATTCAGTAAAAATAAAAACCCATCATTTTGAGTTTTCAACCCAAAAACTACTCATTGCAACAAATGGTTTTGCTTCAAAATTAATTGATGAAAACGTTAAGCCTGCTCGCGCTCAAGTTCTTATCACAGAGCCAATAGAAAACTTAGATATCAAAGGTACGTTTCATCTCGATAAAGGCTACTACTATTTCAGAAATATAGACAATCGCATTCTTTTCGGTGGTGGTCGAAACCTCGATTTTAAAACAGAAGAAACTTCAGAATTTGGACAAACACAATTGGTAAAAAATAAACTAGAAGAACTTCTAAAAACGACTATTTTACCAAAAAAAGATGTAAAGATTGACCATTATTGGTCAGGTATCATGGGCGTTGGTAACCAGAAAAAACCAATCGTAAAACAACTAAGCAATAATGTGTTTTGCGGAGTAAGACTTGGCGGAATGGGTGTTGCTATTGGTAGCATAATAGGTAAAGATTTGGCAGATTTGGTATTAATATGAAGTTAAAACAAAACCTTTACAACCAATGCCAAGCACAACTTGGCTCACGCTTAGAAGTCATCAAGAATAAAATTGCAGACATTCAAAATTCACTCCAATCTGAAACAAAAAGTACGGCTGGCGATAAGCACGAAACGGGAAGAGCTATGTTGCAATTAGAACGTGAGAAAGCAGGGCAGCAATTGGCAGAACTTCAAAAACAACAAGAGCTCCTTCATAAAATCAATCCAAAACAAATACACACTAAAGTAGCTTTAGGCAGTATAGTCAAAACGTCTTCAGCAAACTATTTTATTGCTGTTAGCGTTGGCGAAATTAAGTTCAATAATGAGTTGTTTTTCGCCATTTCTGCTGCAACACCTATTGGTCAACTACTTCTTTCCAAACAAGTTGGCGATAGCATTCAGTTTAGGGCGCAACAATTCACAATTACAGAGATTATCTAGGAAAAATACCGTTTTAAAAACGGATTGCTTCTGCTATGTACATTAATTTGTCGTTTTTCTCTTATGAGCCTTTAGAATATTGTCATAACTTCACAATAAAATTTACTATGAGAATACGTTTGATAGTTTTGATGTTTTTATGTTTTGGAGTTAAGATTTTTGCTCAAAATACATCATCAATAGATTTTGAAATAAGAAACTTAGGTGTTAACGTCGATGGTTTTTTTAAAAGCTTTACAGTAACCACAAAGTTTGATGACGCCAATAATCTCGAAGATTTTACAGGAGAAATCAAGGCTAATTCTATAGAAACAGGAATAGAAAGTAGAGACGAGCATCTTCTTAAGGAAGACTATTTTTACGTATCAAAGTATCCATTAATTACTATGGATGTTGTGGAGTTATATAAAAAAGCTGAAAATAGATATTCTGCAAAAGTTAATCTTAGGATTAAAGGAAAGGCAAAACAAATTACAATTCCATTAAAGGTTGAAATCACAGATTCTCAGCGTAAAATAACATCTGAGTTTGAAATTAACCGTAGAGATTTTAATGTCGGAGGAGGAAGTTTTGTAATGAGTAAAACTGTGAAAATTAAAGTTGTGCATATAGAAACCTTTCAATGAATAAAACCGAGATAGATGTAATTGTTATTGGTGGTGGTTTAGCCGGATTAACGAGCGCCATTCATCTTTCTAAAAAAGGTTTTAAGGTTTTACTCATCGAAAAAAACGGCTATCCAAAGCATAAAGTCTGTGGCGAGTATGTATCTAACGAAGTTTTGCCGTATCTCAATTTTTTAGGTTTTAATCCTTTTGAATTTGGTGCAAAACGCATTTCAGAATTTGAATTAACAACCCATAACAACAAAAAAATAACAGCCAAATTACCACTTGGTGGTTTTGGGATGAGTCGACACAAAATGGATTTTCAGTTGTACCAATTGGCATTAAAAAACGGCGTTGAAGTGCTTCAGGATATTGTAGAAGATGTTGATTTTAATAACGATATTTTTCAAGTTGAAACAAAAGAAAATCAAATAATTCAGTCTAAAATAGTCATAGGTGCCTTCGGAAAACGCTCAAATCTCGATGTAAAATTTCAACGAAAATTCATTCAAAAAAAATCGCCTTATTTGGGTGTGAAAATTCATGTATCTGGGGAATTTCCTGAGGAAAAAGTAGCACTTCATAACTTTAAAGGTGGTTATTGCGGTGTATCTAAAGTAGAAAACGACTATATTAATTTGTGTTACATCACTAATTTTGAAGCTTTTAAGAAGTTTAAAGATATTAAGGCGTTCCAGGACGAGGTATTGTTTAAAAATGAAGCTTTAAAACAGATGTTTCAAAACTCAAAACCAGAGTTTGAAAAACCTTTAACCATTAGTCAGATTTCGTTTGAAACTAAAAATCCGGTTGAAAATCATATGATTATGTGTGGCGATACCGCCGGAATGATTCATCCCTTATGTGGCAATGGCATGGGAATGGCGATTCGTAGCGCACAAATAGCATCTGAGCTAATAATTGATTATCTTGAAGGAAAATTCGACAGTCGAGCAAGTTTTGAAAATGCTTACGCCAAACGCTGGAAAAAAACCTTTAGTTTAAGATTAAAAGCGGGACATACAATCGCGTATTTGTTTCGGCAAAATTGGTTAGCGCCAAAGCTTTTAGTACTGTTAAGGTGGTTTCCATTTTTGGTACCGCAAATTATTAAAATGACGCATGGCAAGCCTATGAAAGTTTAAAGTAAATCTGGTGGCTGAGGTTCTCGAAGCCACGAAAAACAAGATTGATGGATGACTGAGTAGAGTCGAAGTCAAAAAAAAGTCTGTCCGTTCGAGCGCAGTCGAGAACTAATTAATTGAAAGTATTGTTTATAAACACTACATACCGCAGCAATAAAACTGAAATTATGGACGACTTTTCCATGAAAGGCGACCTGCTGCGCGACACTTTAGACAAACTAGGAAAAATAAACAAATGGTTAGGAGGCAATCGAGTGACTTTAGATGGTGTTTCGCAATTGTTGCAATATCAACCCAAAGACAAAACATACACAATTATTGATTTGGGCTGTGGACATGGAGATATTTTGAGGCTAGTTGCCGACTTTGGAAGAAAAAATCGTTATCAGTTCAATTTAATAGGTATAGACGCCAATCAAGATGCGATTGATTATGCTTCAGAATTGTCGGTAGATTATCCTGAAATTACATTCGAAAACTATGATATTTTTTCGAAAGAATTTAAAAACTTAGATTACGATATCGCTCTAGCGACTTTGTTTTTGCATCATTTTAAAACCGAAGAATTAGAAGTGTTATTGAAGCAATTATCGGGCAAAGCAAGATTAGGGTTAGTAATTAACGACTTGCACAGAAGTGAAATGGCTTACGGTTTGTTCAAGTTGTTAAGTTTGGTAATTTCTAACCAAATGATAGTTGAAGATGGGCTAACTTCAATTTTAAGAGCCTTCAAAAGAAAAGACTTAGAAAACCTAACAAAAAAATTAAACCTCAAATCAGAAATCCGTTGGAAATGGGCATTCCGTTACCAATGGTTAATAAAAACATAGATGGCAGTACGCATTACATCAGTGGCAAAACAATTGCCAGAACATACAAGAGAAACCAAAGACATTCTGCCTTTTGTCGAGCTTTGGCTAGAAGGACAAGACGAGCGTTTTAAACGAAAAGTCCTTAAGATTTTTGAAAATGCTGCGGTTGACAAACGCTATTCTATTATGGGACCAGAAGAGGTATTTTTAAAAACATCCTTTGAAGAAAAAAATGATATATACATAAGAGAAAGCATAAAATTGGCTGAAAAAAGCTTGGTAAAAGCCTTAGATAAAGCGAGCTTAAAAGCTACTGACATAGACTATATCATCACCGTGAGTTGCACGGGAATCATGATTCCGTCTCTAGATGCGTATTTGATTAATAGTCTCAAAATGAAACAAGACATCGTACGTTTACCCGTAACCGAAATGGGTTGCGCGGCAGGGGTTTCGGGTATTATATATGCAAAGAATTTTCTTAAAGCAAACCCCAACAAACGTGCTGCTGTGATTGCGGTAGAATCCCCAACGGCCACCTTTCAGTTAGAAGATTATTCCATGGTAAACATTGTCAGTGCAGCTATTTTTGGTGATGGATGTGCGAGTGTAATTTTATCATCTTATGAGGATGAAAAAGGGCCTGAAATTAAAGATGAAGCCATGTATCACTTTTACGATGCGAATCATATGATGGGTTTTAAGTTAAGAAACACAGGTTTGCAAATGGTACTGGACCAATCGGTACCACAAACGATTGCCGACCATTTCCCGCAGATTATTCATCCGTTTTTAGAGAAAAACAATTTAAAAATTGAAGATATCGACCATTTGGTATTTCATCCAGGTGGAAAAAAAATAGTACAAACCGTTGAAGATTTATTCGGAGAATTAGGAAAAAATATAGACGACACCAAAGAGGTTTTACGCCTTTACGGAAACATGAGTAGTGCCACTGTTTTATATGTGTTAGAACGTTTTATGGATAGAGATTTACCAAAAGGCGATAAAGGTGTCATGCTTAGTTTTGGGCCTGGTTTTTCAGCGCAACGAATTTTGTTGGAATGGTAGTCTTCGACAAGCTCAGACTGACAAAAGAATTACTATCAGTATTTTAGTGTATCAATTAATTGAAGAAACCAATTTTGATTATAAATTATAAAGACAAAACCAAGGTTAAATGTCATGCTGAGCATGTCGAAGCATCTTAATTTTAGATAAATTATGACTAAAGAATTTAAAAATAAAAACCAGTGGGCATTAATCCTCGGTGGAAGTTCAGGCTTAGGTTTAGCAACAGCTAAAAAGCTAGCCAAACACGGTATGAATATTTGTATCGTTCATCGGAATCCGCGCATGCAAGAGGACGAAATACAAGCTGAATTTAAAATTATAAAACAACAAGGCGTTGCTTTTAAATCCTTTAACACAGATGCTTTTAAACCAGAAAAAAGAACCGCTGTAATCGAAGCTTTACAATCTGAGTTTGGAAGTCAACACAAGATTAAAACCTTTGTACATAGCGTTGCAAAAGGCAATTTAAAACCAATGGCTTCAGAAGATAGCCCCGTTTTAAAACACGATGATTTTGCTTTGACCATTAATGCAATGGGTATTAGTTTATACGATTGGACGAAAGCACTTTTTGACGCTAAACTTTTTACTGAAGACACCAGAATTATAAGTTTTACAAGCGAAGGCAATAGCAAAGCGTGGCAAAATTATGCCGCAGTTTCGGCAGCTAAAGTGACGCTAGAAGCTATAACCAGAAACATCGCTCTGGAGTTTGCGCCATTCGGCATAAAAGCCAATTGCATCCAAGCAGGCGTAACCGACACATCGTCATTACGAATGATTCCTGGAAGTGAAAAAATTATAGAACACACCTTAAAACGAAATCCAAATAAGCGATTAACCTTACCGGAAGATGTGGCAAATGCTGTTTATTTATTAAGTAAAGACGAAGCCGCTTGGATTACAGGAACAGTTATTCCTGTGGATGGTGGAGAACATTTGAGTTAGTATGAAAAAAACATTTGATTCATATACAAAGGCCAAAGTTTTAAAGGCTTTTTTGAAAGACTCTTTAAGTCACAGACAAATAGAAAAAGACATTTTAGATATTCCGTATTTGGCTAGAGGTGGCGGTTTTGTGGCAATGGAGATATTGCATAGCTATAATATTAAGAAAGAAAAGAAAGGAATTTTAAAAAATAAATCTATAGATGAATTATATGAAATTAAAGATAAAAAGTTTAATCGGGGTTTAGATTTATTAATAGAGTTAGACTCTTCTTATGAAGAGTCTGAAAAATATTTTAACTCATTTTCTGAAATAGACAACAATATAATAACTGATAGAATTAGTCAAGTTAAAACTAGAGTTTTTCAAGATAAACTAAGGAGGATAGTATTATCAAATTATAATTGTAAATGTGCTTTTTGTGAAATTGATAAAGAAGATTTATTGATATGCAGCCATATAAAGCCTTGGGCAATCTCAATCGAAGATAGATTGAAAGCAACTAACGCAATTTGTTTATGTGTTTTACATGATAAGTTATTCGACAAAGGTTATTTTGGGTTAGATTCTAGTTATGATATTGTTTTTTCAAAAAAGGCAGATTTTACAATAAAAAGAATACTTGAACCTTTAAAATTTAGAAAACCAATAAGAAGTCAACCAAGTTTAGAGTTTTTAAATTATCACTTAAAAGAGATTTGTTTAATAGAATGAACCCAGAACAAATCATATCACTCTTACCATACCAAAACCCGTTTTTGTTTGTGGATGGTATCAATCAAATTTCAGAAGATGGAATAAAAGGTCATTACACCTTCAAACCAGATGAATTTTACTATGAAGGTCACTTTAAAAATAACCCAATTACACCAGGTGTTATTTTAACGGAATGTATGGCTCAAATCGGCTTAGTGTGTTTGGGTATTTATTTATTGAGAGATAAAATAAATTCAGAAAACCAACCGCAAATAGCTTTAACATCGCATCAAGTAGATTTCTATTTGCCAGTTTTACCGGGCGAAAAAGTGGCTGTGACCTCAGAAAAAGAAGTGTTTCGGTTTAATAAGTTGAAATGCACAGTCAAGATGCTAAATGAAAAAGGCGAATTGGTAGCGAGAGGTTTAATTTCAGGAATGATGAAAGTTTAAAAATTGAGATAATGCCAAATGTGAAAGCAAATGTCATGCTGAGCATGTCGAAGCGTTTGATTATTTTAGGTTTGTAGAAGTCTTCGACAAGCTCAGACTAGCAGAGATGTAATTAATTGAATTTTGAAGAATAAATCTGGATGAATAATAACAGAGTCGTCATAACAGGATTAGGAGTCGTTGCACCAAATGGTGTCGGCCTTTCAGACTTTATCGAAGCTCTAAAACAAGGTAAATCAGGGATTTCGTTTCATCAAGAATTAGCAGATTTAAAATTTTCATGTCAAATAGGCGGTATTCCAACAATTTCAGATGAATTAAAATCGAAATATTTTACCGATTTACAGTTACGAGGTTTTAATAGTTCGGGTATTTTATACGGATGTATTGCAGGAATTGACGCATGGAAAGATGCAGGCTTCGACAGTAATCCAGATAGCGAATTGGACTATGATACGGGACTAATTTTCGGCACAGGAACTTCGGGTGTTGAGAAATTCCGAGAAGCGATTTACAAGCTTGATGAAGGTCAAGTAAGGCGTTTAGGAAGTACTGTTGTACTTCAAACCATGGCAAGTGGTGTCAGTGCGTATTTAAGCGGAATGTTGGGTTTTGGTAATCAAGTCACTACAAATTCTTCGGCATGTACAACAGGAACCGAAGCCGTGTTAATGGGTTTTGAGCGCATCCAAAATGGAAAAGCAAAACGGATGTTAGTGGGTAGTTGCAGTGACCACGGACCTTATGTTTGGGGCGGATTTGATGCTATGCGTGTTATGACTTACAAGCATAACGATTCACCTGAAGAAGCATCGCGACCAATGAGTGCAACAGCTTCGGGTTTTGTTCCCGGAAGTGGCGCGGGTGCGCTGGTCTTAGAATCTCTCGAAAGCGCTTTAGAACGCGGTGCCAAAATTTATGCTGAGGTTCTTGGAGGTGAAGTTAACTCTGGCGGACAACGTCAAGGCGGAACCTTAACTGCGCCAAATGCTGAAGCCGTGCAACGTTGCATTACAAAGGCGATTCAGAATTCGGGAGTTTCCTCGAATGATATAAATGTTATAAACGGGCATCTTACCGCAACGACAAAAGATGGTTTGGAAATCGAAAATTGGACAAAAGCTTTACATAGAAATGGAGGCAATTTTCCGTATATCAATTCAACAAAATCTATGGTTGGACATTGTTTGGCTGCTGCTGGAGCTATTGAATGCGTGGCAAGTGTTATTCAGTTAAATGAACAGTTTGTAGCACCAAATATCAATTGTGAAGATTTGCATCCAGATATCGAAGATATTGTAAATCGCGAGCAAATTCCGACTGAAAAACTGAATCTAAATTTTGACGTGATTGCTAAAGCCAGTTTTGGATTTGGAGACGTCAATGCTTGTGTGGTTTTCAAGAAATTCAATTAATTTTGATAATGTCACCTTGAGTGCAGTCGAATTACAATTTTCAATTTTATTAAATTGAAAATCACTCGAACCGACATCATCAAAATCCCTATCTTTACTATATAAAATAACACTATGACCAAAGACGAATTAATAGAAAAACTTAAAGGCATTATTGCACCATACATCCAAGACGAAGCAGCTTTTGCAAACCTTAACGAAGACACGGATTTTGTAAAAGATTTAAAAATTAATTCAGCCAATTTGGTTGATATCATTCTAGATATTGAAGACGAATTTGATATCCGATTAGAAAACGAGGACATGGAAAAAATGCTCGATGTAAAATCGGCAATGGCTATTGTGAATGCTAAGCTCGAAGCCTAATGGTTGGCAACGATATTGTAGATATCGCCAAAGCCAAGAAAGACTCTAATTGGCAACGCCCACGTTTTTTAGACAAACTCTTTACCGGGAAGGAACAAGAATTCATTAAAAATTCAGAAGACAAAACTATTACCGTTTGGCAATTGTGGTCCATGAAAGAGGCGGCTTACAAACTATATGTTCAAAAACATCCAAGTCGGTTTTACGCACCAAAGCAGTTTGAATGTGTCGCACATGCTTCAATTTGGAAGGTGAATTATAAAGAGTTCTCATGTTATCTTTCAATCAAAAAAACAACAGATTACATTGTATCTGAAGCGCGATTAATTCCGCATAAAATGACATCTGAACTCGTAGTTTTTAAAGATGAAAATTTGAAAAGTCAGAGTCAAGTTTTAAGAGATAAACTAAGTGAAAGGATTAGTAAGATAGAAAGTATTTCGACCAACAGTATAGAATTCCAAAAATCAGAATTTGATATTCCGATTATGAAGTTTGATTCTAAAAGAATGAATGTGAGCCTGACACATCATGGCAGATTTGGCGCTTTTGCTTTCTAAAAATAACTATGAAAAAATTAGAAAACCTCATATCAAAAATCATAAAACTCAGAATTACAATTATTGCTTTTTTGGTAATTGCTTTGGGATTTTCTGGCTATAATACTCTCAATAAATTAAGCGTTGACAACTCGCTTGGCATTTGGTTTTTAGAAGATGACCCAAGCTACAAAGCCTATATTCAATTTCAAGAAGAATTTGGCTCTGACGAGATTTTTATTGCTATGTTTCCTGTTGAAAACGCTATTGGGAAGAAAGAAGTTTCGGATTTAAAAGCGCTTCACAACCGTATTGATGCATTACCATACGTGCAAACCTCTTTTAGTTTAGCAAAAGCAAAATACCCTATTTACGCCAATCAGAAGATTAATTTTGATGATTTATATAATGACCAACGAAGCGATAGAGGTTTAAAAAATCTATTCAGCAAACTGCCAAATATCACATCGCAGTTAGTGTCTAAAGATTATAAAAGTCAGTTCTTTTATATTCAACTAAAGCCAACATCTACGGTTGAAGAAGAGCGCCAAGCCATTGCTGCAGAAATGCGGCAAATTATTGAAGAAAACTACAAAAATTATTACCTCACAGGTCCACCAGTTTTAAACGAGGCTTACAGTAAAGGTATTTATAAGGAGAGTCTTCTGTTTGGGGTTTTAACCGTTTTGGTGATTACGTTGATGTTGCTGTTTTTATTGCCGAGTAAACGTTATTTAATCATTTCATTATTGTCTGTTGCCATACCAATTAGCTTACTTTTTGGACTCATAACTTCGCTCGGATTTGCTCTGAATATGATATCCATGCTCATTCCAACCATACTTATGGTGTATAGTGTTAGTGATGCGGTGCATATCATAAATATTTATCACAAAGAAGGCCTGACAAATAAATCGTTGACAAAAGTTGAACTTTTGGCTGTAGCCATTCGTAAAAGTTTCACGCCTTGTTTTTACACGACTTTAACGACGTTTGTTGGTTATTTTGCACTGTATTTATCGCCATTACCTGCGTTTAAGAACATGGGTGTTTTTACCTGTATTGGCCTAGTGTTCAGTTTTATTTTGGTGTATGTTATAACCATAATTGGATTCAGTTATATGAATCTCAATTTTGAAAAAGCAAAACCACTTTTAAGCTTGAAACGTTTAAACCAATCTGCTTTTATCGACTGGTTAAACCGAATTACGTCTGATTACAAAAATGGAATTATTATTGGGTTTACAGCAGTTTTAATATTTGGATGTTATTCTATTTTTCAGGTGAAAATAGACACTAATTCTCGTGATCTTTTGGCCGAAGGAAAGGCCAAACAAGATTTACGAAAAGTTGAAACTGAACTTGGAGGAAGTAATCGTTTGCAAATAAATATTTCGACATCTGATGGGAGTGTTATTCTGAATAAAGACGCGTTAAAACAGCTTGAAGATTTTCAAACAAAACTTGAAGCAAACGAATTGATGTCTAACCCTGTATCGGTAGTGACGATTAAACAATTCTTAGAAAAGCGAACGCCAGTCTTGTTTCAATCTAATGTGTCGGAAGATAGAATAAAGGCAACACTTTCTGAAGTTGATGCCAAGGACAATAGTTTTTTTAAATTATTTTCTGAAGACTTAACAACAGCGGGATTTACCTTAACATTAATGGAAGGACGAACATCCCAGCTGAATAAAGTTTTAGACGATATTAAATTGGCATTTGAGTCGTCTTTTGATACTAATAAGTACAATCTTAAAATTAATGGCTTCGCCGTAGTCTTTGCACAGCTCAACAAATTTATTCTAGAAACACAATTCAAATCGTTTTTTGCTGCGTTTATCGTGGCTTTCTTTTGCTTATTGGTGTTTATAAAACGTTTAAGAACTACGATTTTAGTATTGATTCCAAATTTATTACCACTAACTGTTTTGGCAATTTTAATGTGGGCATTAGACATTCCATTAGATGTAACCACTGCAATGATTACCCCAATTATGTTAGGCATTGCTATGGATGATACGATTCATTTGGTCTATAAATACAGACGAAGTAAAACCGTAAAAGGTAGTGCAAAAGAGCGCATGGATAATGCTATTAATTATACTGGTGGCGCATTATTCAGCACAACAATTGCCCTTGTTGGCGGCTTTTTAATCATAGCGAGCAGTGCGACGCCATCGGTACGCGATTTTGGGTTGTTATGCGCCACGACTGTTGCTATTGCTTTAATTACGGATATTTTTTATTTGCCTGCTTTGTTGAAGAAGTTTGATAGGTGATTTATTTCTAAAAAGAGAAGAATATCTGCGTTTCAGCCTCTATTAGTGTTCTATGATAAATGAATAGGGTATTTGAGCCATGCTCAACTTCAACCAACCAATAATCCCCATTAAAATAAGAGTTTTTAACGACACCTTTTTTGGTCGCTGAGGTGTTTTGAAGCGAATCTTCATCAACTATTTTAAGCTGATGTGCGTAATAAATCTCACCATCAATTACATTAAACTCTCCAAAAAAGGAGGCAATTAATGGCAGTTTCGGATTGCTATATAAGTTTTGTGGTGTGTCTTTGGCAATGATTTTTTTTTGGTCTAAGACTAGCATTTCATCGGCGAAACCAAGAACATCATTATTGTCGTGCGTAGCAACGATACATGCAATATTATGTTCTTTTAAATAGGAAAATACACTTCTACGGAGCGATTGTTTTTTAAAGTTATCAATATGGCTAAATGGCTCGTCGAGTAATAATATTTCAGGTTGTTTGGCTAAGGCGCGCGCTAAAGCCACACGTTGTTTTTGTCCGCCGCTCAGGTTTTTAACTTTGGTTTTTGCAAAATCTTCAAGCTGTACTACTTTGATGAGTTCAGTTGTGCGTTTTTGTTTTTCTTCGGGGTAAAAGCGAGACAAATGCTTTCCTATATTTTCTTCGACTGTAATAAAAGGCATCAAATCGAATTCTTGCGATACGTACTTCATAAAATCATAGCCAATCACCAAATTATGTTTTGGCCCGAGAATTTGGGTGTCTTTCCAGAAGATTTCGCCTTGAGGCAAATCATATTCGCCATAAATGAGTTTCAAAAGCGTGCTTTTCCCGGAGCCACTTTCGCCAATAATCGCTAGATTTTTACCTTTTTCAAGATTGAAACTGATATTATCTAATACCAGAGTTTTATTGTACCCAAAGCTGATATTTTTTACTTGAAGCATTATGCAAAAATAAGACCTACAAAGCTATTACCACTTTGTAGGTCAATTTTATTATAGTCTTTGGCAAGAACTTAATCTTTAAAGTCTTGATTTGGCAAGGTTTCAAAGCCCATGTTAAATAGCGTAAAACCATAAATATCGGCATATTGCTCTATGGTTTTGCTTACTGGCGTTCCGGCACCATGTCCTGCATCTGTTTCAATTCTTATAAGTGTTGGGTTATCTCCTGTTTGCTTTGCTTGTAACTCTGCAGCAAATTTAAAACTGTGCGCAGGCACCACACGATCGTCATGATCACCAGTTGTGACCATAGTCGCAGGATATGACGTTCCATTTTTCACATTATGAACAGGCGAATAGCCTTTAAGATACTCAAACATTTCTTTGCTATCTTCAGCTGTTCCGTAATCGTATGCCCAACCTGCACCTGCAGTAAACGTATGGTAACGTAACATATCTAAAACACCAACAGCAGGCAACGCAACTTTCATTAAATCTGGACGCTGCGTCATGGTTGCACCTACCAATAATCCACCATTAGAACCACCTCTAATTGCCAAATAATCTGATGAGGTATAGTTGTTTTCAATTAAATATTCTGCTGCTGCAATAAAATCATCAAATACGTTTTGCTTTTTTTGCTGAGTCCCTGCATCGTGCCATGCTTTTCCGTATTCGCCACCACCACGAAGATTTGGCACGGCGTAAATGCCACCTTGCTCCATCCAAATGGCATTAGTGATGCTGAAACTTGGGGTTAAACTGATATTGAATCCGCCATAGCCATATAGAATGGTTGGGTTTTTACCATTAAGCTCAAGCCCTTTTTTATGGGTAATAATCATAGGCACTTTTGTACCATCTTTAGACGTGTAAAAAACTTGATTGCTTTCGTAATCTTCTGGATTAAAATCTATCTCTGGTTTACGGAATAGTTCTGAAGTCCCTTTCTCAATATCGTATTTGTAGATACTTCCAGGAGTCACATAATTGGTGAACGAGTAGTATAATTCTTTATCTTCTTTTTTAGCACCAAATCCACCAGCTGAGCCTACACCTGGTAATTCTATTTCGCGAACAAGTTTCCCGTCATAATCGTATTGTAAAACCTTAGAAACAGCATCTACCATATATTCGGCAAAGAAGTAACCACCACCTGTAGATGGACTTAATACGTTTTCGGTTTCTGGAATAAAATCCACCCAATTTTCTGGTGTTGGGTTATTCGCATCAACCGTTACAATCTTTTGGTTCGGCGCATTTAAATTGGTCATTATGTAAAGTTTAGACCCGACATTTTCGATGATGTTAGAATCACTATCGGTATGGTCTAAAATGGTAACAAAATCTGAATTTGGTTTTGTTAAATCTTTGATTAATAATTTATTTCCAGATGTAGAAACTCGTGGCGTAATAATAAGATATCGGTCATCCTCAGTAACGCCACCATAAATATAGCGATGCTTCTGTTCTGGTGTGCCACCGTAAATTAGTTCATCTTCCGACTGTGGCGTTCCTAATTTGTGATAATATACTTTATGCTGGTCTGTTTTGGCTGAAAGCTCACTTCCTTCTGGTTTATCATAGCTAGAATAATAAAAACCTTCGTTTTTGTACCAAGACATGCCGCTGAATTTAATGTCTACAAGCGTGTCTTCTACAATTTTTTTAGACTCAACATCCATAACTAAAATTTTACGCCAATCACTACCACCTTCGGAAATAGAGTAGGCTAGTATTTTTCCGTCTTTGGAGAAACTTGTGCCGCCTAGGGAGATTGTTCCGTCTTCTTTAAAGGTGTTTGGGTCTAAAAATACTTCTGCAGTACTTGGGTCGGCATCGTTTTTATAACGGTAAATGACATATTGATTTTGAAGTCCATCATTTTTGTAGAAATAGGTATAATCACCTTCGATAAATGGTGCACCAACTTTTTCATAATTCCATAGTTTAGATAAACGTTCTTTAAGTTTTTCACGATACGGAATATTTGCTAAGTAATCTTGAGTAACTGCATTTTGACGCTTAACCCAATCTTCTGTTTCTTCGCTGCGGTCGTCCTCGAGCCAACGATATGGGTCTTTTACTTCCTCTCCAAAATAGGTGTCCACATGGTCGACTTTAGTCGTTTCTGGGTATTGAACTTTAATCACTTCTTTAGTTTCTTTTTCATTTTTACAAGACATAAAAAATACGAATACTAATAACAAATAAGGAATACGTTTCATTGTTTTAGGTTTTGTTTACCCTAAAATTAACTAAAAAAGCACCTATCGATTAACGAAAAGTGCTTTTTAAGATTTTTTTATGTTGATTATCGCGTTTATACTAAACCATTAGCCACCAAATATTCGGCAATTTGTACGGTATTAGTGGCTGCTCCTTTTCTAAGGTTATCACTAACAATCCACATATTTAATGAGTTAGGTTGTGACATGTCTCTACGAATACGACCTACAAAAACTTCGTCTTTACCGTTAGCATACATTGGCATTGGATAGGTGTTGACATCTGTATTGTCTTGGACAACAACGCCATCTGTGGCACTTAAGAGTTCACGCACTTCTGTTAAATT
Organism: Winogradskyella jejuensis; assembly: GCF_900129745.1. Lineage (GTDB taxonomy): Bacteria > Bacteroidota > Bacteroidia > Flavobacteriales > Flavobacteriaceae > Winogradskyella > Winogradskyella jejuensis. The sequence goes on from NZ_FQWS01000001.1 coordinate 1,151,016, forward strand.
AAAATCGTTTTCAAATTCTACATTAACAGATTCGCTATGACCGCCAGCAGTCGGAATACGTACTGCAGTTGCTGTTACAGCAATAGTGTTGTCGTTTAGGATTTTTTGGGTTTCACGGACGAGTTTCATTTCTTCTTTGGTGTAACCCGTTTCTTCAAACACATCACAGTGTGGAATTGCGTTTTTGGCAATTGGATATGGATACGCCATTTCGCCTTTTATACCTGCAATTTCGTTTTCCAATTGTTCTACAGCTTTGACGCCTGTTCCTGAAACAGATTGATAGGTAGAAACGACTATGCGTTTTATCTTATATTTTTTATGAAGTGGTGCTAATGCCATTACCATTTGTATGGTGGAGCAATTGGGATTGGCAATAATTTTATCGGCTTTGGTTAGTTGACTAGCGTTAATTTCTGGAACCACTAATTTTTTATCCAAATCCATACGCCATGCGGATGAATTATCAATTACAGTCGTTCCCGCTTCGGCAAATTTAGGCGCCCATTCTAAGGACGTACTTCCACCTGCTGAAAATAAGGCGATATCTGGTTTTTGCTCGACAGCATCAGACAAACCAATAACTTTTATAGGCGTATTTTTATAGGTGATTTCTTTACCAACGGAACGCTCTGAAGCCACCAACAGAAGCTCGTCCATTGGGAAATTGCGCTCTTCTAAAACTTTAAGCATAACGCTACCGACAAGTCCAGTAGCGCCGACAATAGCTATTTTCATTCTTAGTTATTTAATTGAAAGCAAAAGTAGCTTATTCAACAAATGTGAAATAGTAATTTTAAAAATTATAACAAAAAAGACCCTGACTGTTACATCAGGGTTTGGTTAAAAATATGTAGCGTAGCGGTAGCTAGCTTTCTTATTTTTTAAGTAAATCTCTTATTTCTGCTAAAAGATCTTCTTGGCTTGGTCCAGCTGGTGCTTCTGGAGCAGGCTCTTCTTTTTTCTTCATCTTATTAACGCCCTTTACAACCATAAACATTACAAATGCTACGATAATAAAATCGATGACGTTAGTTAAAAATGTACCATATTCTAAATAAACTTCGCCTACCATTTCGCCTGCATCGTTTAGAGCTCCATCTTTTAATTTGTATTTAAGTGACTTAAAGTCTGAATCAAATATTAATCCAATTAACGGTGATACAATTCCTCCTGTAAATGAAGCTACAACTTTGTTAAAGGCAGCACCCATAACAAAACCAACGGCAATGTCTACAAGATTGCCTTTCATTGCAAACTCTTTAAATTCTTTAAGCATAATTTTAAGTTTTATTAGTTAGTATTATAAAAACTAAATTTAGTTAAAATTTTAACATCTTCAATAAAAAGTATAAAATTCCCCTAAAACTTACTTAATTATTTTTCGTTTAACACGCTGAGAAATAGCGGTTAAAATTTCGTAAGATATGGTGTTTGCAGACTCGGCAAGTGTAGAAGCTTTGTAATTTCCATCGAAGACAATAACCTCATCACCTTCTTTACAATCAATGTTGGTGATGTTTACCATAATCATATCCATACACACATTTCCAATAATTGGAGCCTTTTGTCCATTGATAAAAACAAAGCCTTTTTTGTTACCAAACTGCCTTGAAATTCCGTCGGCGTGACCAATAGGAATTGTAGCCGTTTTTTCAAAGCCTTTTGCTTTGTAAGCACGATTATAACCAACAGTTTCGTTCTTTTCTATTAAATGAATTTGCGAAATGATTGATTTTAATTTAGCTATGGGCTTTAAATTCTGGTCTTCTTTTGCAGAGTTTCCAAAGCCGTACAAACCAATACCACAACGTACCATATTAAAATGCGCTTCGGGATAATTTATAACGCCAGAGGTATTACATAAATGAAACCATGGTTGGTAGCCTATTTGAGTTTCAAAATTTGAAGCAATGTTTTTAAAATCTTCAATTTGTTTTAAGGTGAAATCTTTTTCATTTTCATCTTCACTTGCCGCCAAATGCGAAAACAACGATTTAGCTACAATAGATGAGGTGTTTTTTAGCTGATTAACTATAAATTCAATATCGTTATGCCAAAAGCCCAAACGATTTAAACCTGTATTGAATTTAATATGAACCGGATAATTCTTTTGGTTTTCTTGTTCTGCTATCTCGATAAATGTCTTTAGAATACGCGGACTGTATATACTTGGCTCTAGGCAACGCTCGATAATCGTTTTAAAATTAATCACCTGAGGATGCAACACCAAAATGGGTGTTGTAATACCTGCGTCTCTTAGGGCTACACCTTCGCTTGTGTAAGCCACAGCAAAATAGTCCACAGCAAGTGTTTCTAGATGTTTAGCCACTTCGATTGAGTCACTTCCGTATGCAAAGGCTTTAACAACCGCCAAGAATTTGGTTTCTGGTTTTAGCTTAGATTTTAAATAGTTATAGTTATGCGTCAGCGCATCAAAGTGAAGTTCTAGGATGGTTTCTTGCGCTTTAGACATCAGAGTTTTTGTCTTTCGAGGTTACTTCCTCAGCATCTTTTACTTTCATCTGACGTACTTTTTCGCGAAGCATACATTTATAGTAAGCGGCTCTACTTAATGGCTCGTATTCGTCTACTTCACCCAATAAAACCAAATCATCGCTCTTGGCTTTTCTGTAAGAGTATTGAGCTAAATTCCCTGTTTTTGTGCAAACGGCGTGTACTTTAGTCACATACTCCGCTGTAGCCATAAGGTTAGGCATTGGGCCAAAGGGATTACCTTTAAAATCCATATCTAAACCAGCCACAATAACACGTATGCCTTTATTGGCCAAATCATTACAGACACTTACAATCTCATCATCAAAAAATTGAGCCTCGTCAATACCAACCACATCACAACCATCTGCCAAAATAGGAATATTAGCAGCAGCTGGGACTGGCGTAGAACGAATTTCGTTTGAGTCGTGGGATACTACTTTTTCCTCATCGTAACGCACATCTACGGCTGGTTTAAAGATTTCAACTTTTTGTCGCGCAAATTGAGCACGCTTAAGTCGGCGGATTAATTCTTCTGTTTTACCAGAAAACATAGACCCACAGATGACTTCAATCCACCCAAATTGTTCTTTATGATTTACCGTATTTTCGAGAAACATTTCGTAATTTTAGCACTAAATCGTGTTCGATTTTCGTTTGTATAAAGGTGAAGCAAATTTATTAAAAATCAAAAGTTATTTGGGATGAAAAAGAAATTAGAATCAGAATTAATTAGCATTGCGCATAGGATTCTAAAACTCACAGGGAAAGAGGATGTTAATCGCATGCATAAGGAAGTCGCGGCCCTGTATGAAAAGCTTACGGTTTTAAAATTTGCACAAGAAAACTTTGAAGACGATTTACCAACTATTGGTAATGATTCTTCATTCTTTGGCATGTTAGATACAGCATTCAACAATAAAATTAGCGATAACATAGAGGTTGAAAATAAAGTCTATGTTAATATGGACGAGCGTGAAGATGATGGGATAATGGAGCCCGTAATGAACAAGATTAAGGATATGGTTGCCTTTATGCCAGAGGAAGATGAGGTTGTAGAGGAAGCCACTAAAGCTAGCCAAAATGGGGAGCATGCAAAAACTATTGAGTTTGAAACCATTACTCAAGATTTTGCCAACATTCCTGAGTTTGAACCCGTAGAAGAAGCTAAAAAGCGCGAAGCAGATAGCAAAGTAAAGTCACTTAATGACAAACTGAAATCAGGAGGTTTACAGATTGGATTAAATGATAAGATTGCATTTATCAAGCATTTATTTGATGGAAAAAGCGAAGACTATGACCGTGTTATTTCTCAAATTAATACATCGACATCACTTCAAGAAGCTGAAGATTTCATTCACCAGTTAGTTAAACCAGATTACAACAATTGGGAAGGTAAAGAAGACTATGAGGCACGTTTTCTAGAAATCGTAGAGGGTAAATTCAACTAAAAATATGCTGACCAAAAAGATTATTTATTGGGTGGCAACAGCTGTCCTTTGTGGCATTATGCTCTATTCGGCGCAACTATATTTTAGAAATACCGAAATGGTTGAAGGTTATTTTGAGATGCTGAATTACCCTACCTATTTTGTAATTCCTTTAGCAACTTTAAAGGTGCTTGGCGTTATTATGGTTTTATGGCGAAAAAGCCAATGGCTTACAGAATGGGCGTATGCAGGGTTCTTTTTCGATTTGGTCTTGGCAACTGCAGCGCATTATTATGCAGGTCATGAATTAGACTTATCTTTATATGCTTTAATTGCTTTATTCCCATCGTATTTTTTAGGTAAATATATCCGCGATTAGTATGTCTAAACTCTACCTCGTACCCACACCAATAGGAAACTTAAAAGACATGACCTTTAGAGCTGTTGAGGTTTTAAACGAGGTCGATATAATACTTGCTGAAGACACGCGCACATCTGGAAAGCTCCTCAAGCATTTTGAAATTACAACACAAATGCAAAGTCATCATATGCACAACGAGCATAAAACGGTGAATCATTTGGTGGAGAAACTAAAATCGGGTACGTCTATTGCTGTCATTAGCGATGCCGGCACGCCTGCCATTTCTGACCCAGGATTTTTACTCACACGCGCCGCTGTAGAAAACAATATAGAAATCGAATGTTTGCCAGGAGCTACTGCATTTGTCCCAGCTTTAGTTAATAGTGGATTGCCAAACGATAAGTTTGTTTTTGAAGGCTTTTTGCCTGTAAAAAAAGGCCGCCAAACTCGATTATTACTTTTAGCCGAAGAAACCCGAACGATGATTTTTTACGAGAGTCCGCATAAATTGGTAAAGACTTTAGGTCATTTTGCCGAATATTTTGGTGAAGACCGACAAGTTTCTGTATCGAGAGAGTTAACTAAACTCTATGAAGAAACTATTCGCGGCACCGCAAAAGCTGTTTTAGAGCACTATACCAATAAACCACCAAAAGGTGAAATAGTTATTGTAGTTGCGGGAAAGAATAAATAATTGTCATTTCGAGCTAGTCGAGAAATCTCACTAATTGGTCATAGTTTTAAATGAAATATCTTTTGAAAGATATCAAGCAGTGCAAAGTGTGTGAAGCACATTTACCATTGGGAGCAAATCCGATTGTAAGTTTTACGCCAGAATCCAAAATTATTCTTCTCAGTCAAGCACCAGGTAGAATTGCCCATGAAAAGTCAAAAGCGTGGGACGACCCAAGTGGTAAAAAATTAAGGGAATGGCTTGGCGTTACCGAAACGCAATTTTACAACCCAGATAATTTTGCCATTCTACCCATTGGGTTTTGCTATCCCGGAAAAGCAACAACAGGCGATTTACCACCACGACCAGAATGTGCACCGTTATGGCATGATACGATTTTGAGTACGCTTAAGCATGTAAAGCTCACCATTTTAATAGGAAGTTATGCTCAGAACTACTACTTAAAAGGGCGTATGAAACGAACCTTAACAGAAACCGTTTCAAATTTTGAAGACTACTTGCCTAAGTATTTCCCCATTCCACATCCATCACCAACAAATCGGTTTTGGCGTGCTAAAAATCCTTGGTTTGAGGAGTTGGTGGTGCCAAGGTTAAATAGAGTAATATTTGATATTTTACAATAACCTTTAGCAACAATTAAAATAAAATCGGCAAACCTAGATTTGCCGATTTTTAATGCTCCTTTCTTTTTAATTATAATAAATTATTTAACCTATTCTGAAACCACGTTTTAGGTTTGGTTTCAGCCTCTTGCTTAGCTTGGTTTTCTATGATTCTATTTTCGTTTTCTTGAATCTTCTTTTTCTTCTTTATTCGAGATAAAATATCATCAACATAGAAGATAAAATCATTATTTAAGGCTAAGTGCTTCGCATCTTTGAGAACCTTCTCCGCTTCAGCGAATAACATCAAGCTTTCATATAACTGACCCTGTGTTAAAGCGATGCCAGCTTTATCGATACCTTTTACTGTTTTAGCATAATCGATTAATTTCTGAGCCTCGTCAAAATCATGATTATTAATTAACAATCTGATGTAATCGGGATATAAATCAGGTACGTCTAATCTTACTGCTAAAGCTCGTTCAAAATATGTTTTTGCCGTTTCGTAATCGCCCAATTGCTCATAGTGTACTTTTGCCATTAAATGCAAAGCCTTTGTGTTTTCAGGGTCATAAGACAAGGCATAGTTTAATGCTTCGACTGCTTTTTCTAATTCATAAGGATAGGCTTCTATCGCTTTGAATAAATATGTATTATGTAAATTATTTTCCATGATAATTTTAATTTACTGTTCAACATTGTTTTAAATGCAACATGGTATGTGTTGCTTTTTTAAGCTGTTCAGATTTTTGTAATCGTAAATTTTTTTGAGCTAAAAAATCCGAAACAGTTGGCTTGCTTCGGATTCTTCTCTGAGGAATAAATTATCTACAGAAAATACCGAAGCCTTGTAAATGACATGATGTCATAACTTAAATTTTGAATTGCTACTCTATGTTTTAGCATGGCTTCTTGTTTTATTACTAATTATATAATTGCGAATTCTTAATGCAATTCTGCTGTGCAAAGATGAAAACTATTTTTAAAAAAACAAATAAAAATTTAGTTTAATTTATTGAAAATCAATGACTTAAACTTAATTTCAGGCATAGAAATTCCTGTCCACTCAATGTAGATTCTTGAAGGTTTCTTTAAGCTTCTGTTTTCCAATTGCTTAGTCTTCAATGCGTGCTATTTTATTTTTTAAAGTCGAGTTTCAAATTTTTCAATTTTTTTCATAAAAAAAGCGCCCAATTTCTTGGACGCTCTTACTATTTATAGTTTTTGTGTTTAAATCATATACAATTAATGATTAAAAATAGATACATAGCGTCCTTGTCGGTGAAATAATTCATTACTATTTCCCGGATAATCCCACTGACACATCAGTGATTTAGCTACGTTATGTATTATTGTTTTTCTCATTGTTGTTGCAAATATGCACATTTTAAGGTGTAATTTCCAAATTTAATATCTAGACCCATCATGCTTCCCAACCTCAAAACCGTGTTTTCCTAAATATTGGTTTCCGCTTTCTATAGCGCCTTCTTCCATAGTTGTACCCATAGAATCATTCCAACGGTTAAGGTATCCAAAAAGCGAAATAACACCGAGCATTTCTACGATTTCGCCTTCATCCCAATATTTGTAAAGACGCTCTTTAATTTCGGCATCAACAGCATTTGGCACCATTGAAGCTTGTAAAGAAAAGTCTAAAGCAGCACGCTCCGCTTCAGAAAATGCTGGATGCGTACGGTATTCCCAAATATTATCTAATTGCTCCTGCTCAGCACCATAACGTTCAGCGGCTCTAATAGCATGCGCTTGGCAATACCGGCAACCAGTAGAATTACTACTTACCCAAGCAATCATACGTTTTAGAGCCGAAGTTACGCGACCTTCATTAGCCATTACAGCTTTATTCAAATTGATAAATGCTTTAGAAATTGCGGGTCTGCGCTGCATGGTTAATACAGAATTTGGGCAAAACCCAAGGGTTTCGTTAAAGAATTCTGCGAGTTCCTTAGTTTCTAAATCGTGTTCTGGAGATAATGGAGTTACTAATGCCATTTTTTAAGTACTTAGAGTTTTGAGTGTCTAAAGTTAACAAGTTAATCCGTAATCAAAACACTTTGCAATAGGTTTGTTTTGCAAAGGCACTTTAAGTATTTTAGACACTTATAACTCATCAACTTTAGTAAGATGGCAGATAAAATTACAACACATTGGAAAGGCGGTTTAACTTTTGAATCGGATAATCCTAGCGGAAAAACGGTAGTAATGGATACTAGTATCGAAGGTCAAGAAGAGCGTTTTGGCCTATCTCCCAAAGCGATGATGTTGTCCTCTTTGGCTGGCTGTTCGGCTTTAGATGTAATTTCAATTTTAGATAAGATGAAATCGCCAATAGATGATTTTAAGGTTGAGGTGTCTGGCGAACTTACCGATGAGCATCCCAAATATTATCATTCTGTTGTGGTGGATTATCATTTTTACGGTTCAGATTTAGATAAGGCCAAATGTGAGCGTGCCGTACAATTATCCATTGACAAATACTGCGGTGTTATGGAAATGTTTAGACAATTCGCCAAAATAGAGACTAATAATCATTTTCATATTGCAACAAAACGCAACACCTAATTTGTCATATGCGTTGGACCATAAAACCAAAACCAGATTCTGAAAAAATAAAAACGCTTAAAGAAGCACTACAAGTAGATGATATTTTAGCGACTTTGTTGTTACAACGTGGTATCGAAACTTTTGAAGATGCTAAAACATTTTTTAGACCAAGTTTCGACGATTTGCATGACCCATTTCTAATGAAAGATATGGATAAAGCTGTTGCCCGAATTGAAGCCGCCATATCTAATGGTGAAAATATTTTGGTTTATGGTGATTATGATGTCGATGGCACAACTTCAGTAGCCTTAATGTCTTCTTATTTAAAAACAAAAACCGAAAATGTTGCCACATATATTCCAGATAGATATGATGAAGGTTACGGCATCTCTTACAAAGGGATTGATTTTGCCGAGGACAATGATTTCTCTTTAATTATCGCCCTTGATTGTGGTATAAAAGCTATTGATAAAGTAGCTTACGCTAAGCAAAAGGGTATTGATTTTATTATTTGTGACCATCACAGACCAGGCGATAAAATTCCAGATGCTGTTGCCGTTTTAGACCCCAAACGAAATGATTGCGACTATCCTTTTAAGGAACTTTGTGGTTGTGGCGTTGGTTTTAAGTTAATTTCTGCTTTAGCCGAGAGAGACGGAAAATCACCTGAAGATTTAGTCGAATATTTAGATTTAGTCGCTACGGCAATTGGCGCTGATATTGTACCTATTGTAGGAGAGAATAGAGCGTTGGCTTATTTTGGATTACAAGTGATTAATAGTAATCCAAGACCAGGAATGAAGGCTATTATCGCTGAGGTTAAGAAGGATGAATTAACCATAACCGATGTTGTTTTTATTATAGCACCACGTATTAATGCTGCTGGCCGAATGAAACATGGAAACCACGCTGTTACTTTACTCACGGAAACGGATTTTAATCTCGCTGCAGAATATGCCGTTGATATCGACCAATATAATACTGATAGGCGAGAAGCAGACCAACGCATCACAGAAGAAGCTTTAATTCAGATTGAAGAAAATTACGAAAAAGACCGTTTTACCACAGTGGTTTATGACGAAAGCTGGCACAAAGGCGTTATTGGTATTGTTGCTTCGAGATTAACAGAAACCTATTACCGACCAACGCTTGTATTTACAAAAAGTGGCGATAAATTAGCGGCTTCGGCACGTTCTGTAAAAGGTTTTGATGTTTACAACGCACTTGAAGCTTGCTCGGAATACATCGAGCAATTTGGAGGGCACAAATATGCTGCAGGTTTAACGTTACTTCCAGAAAATTACGACGCATTTAAAGCAAAATTTGAAGCCGTAGTCCAAGAAACTATAGACCCTAAACTGTTGACTCCAGAGCTCAGAGTAGATTTAGAAATCAACTTGAACCAAATTGATGAAAAGCTATGGCGAATCTTAAAACAGTTTGCACCTTTTGGCCCCGGAAACATGACACCTGTGTTTATGACACAAGACTTAAAAGATACTGGTTGGGGAAAATGTGTAGGCGAAGATGATAAGCATTTACGATTTACGGCGACACAGAACACTAACGAAAAGTTTGTTTGTATTGGCTTTGGCTTGGGAGATAAGTTAGATATCATAAAAGACAGACAATCATTCAGTGCCGCTTATACCATTGATGAGAATCATTGGAATGGAAGTGTAAGCCTTCAGCTAAAACTTAAAGATATAAAAGCATAAACTTTGGTAAAGAACGACCCATATGCAGCATTACGCTTCAGAGAATTCAATATTTTTCTTTTACTTCGTTTTGCACTCGTCTTTGGTTGGTCTATGCAGTTTGTGGTGATTGAGTGGCAAGTCTATTCTATGACAAATGATGAACTAAGTCTTGGGATTATTGGCTTATGTGAATTTCTCCCTGCTTTTCTACTAGCACCTTTTGCTGGACATATAGTCGATAAAAAAGAAAAGCGAAACCTGTTTATGTTGTGTATCGCCTTATTTTCTTTAATTAGCTTTGGTCTGTTTTGGTTGACTTCGGACGCCATAGAATCTACATGGCGCACAAATACTGTGTTGTACGGTATTTATAGTTTAGTGTTTTTTGGAGGCGTGTTACGTGCCTTTTTTGGCCCAACCATTTTTTCTCTTATAGCTTTAATTGTTCCTAAAAGAGCGTACCCAAATGCAGCAACCTGGAGCAGTAGTACTTGGAAAGGTGCTAATGTCTTTGGTGCTTTATTTGGTGGATTTTTAATCGCTTGGATAGGTGTACACTATACGCTAGGGATTATTTTTTTATTAGTTATGATAGCATTAGTGCTGGTATTTCAAATTAATAAAAAGCCAATTTTAAATAAGGTGACTAACGAATCTGTAAAAGAGAGTTTGGAAAAAGGTATCCGCTTTGTGTTTAACGACAAAGTTATTCTAGGTGCTTTAACCTTAGATATGATTGCGGTTTTATTTGGAGGTGCCGTCGCCATTTTTGCTGTATTTGCTAAGGATATTTTAGATGCTGGACCAAAAGGTTTCGGACTTTTAAATGCGGCGCTATCTTCTGGCAGCATTATTACTATGTTGGCGACAACCTATATACCTATTACAAAAAACACAGGAAAGAAACTTTTGGTTTCTGTATTTGGGTTTGGCGTCTGCATGATAATATTTGGCGCTTCAAAATTAATGTGGTTAAGTGTTTTGGCACTATTCTTTTCTGGTGTTTTTGATGGAATTTCTATGGTGGTACGCCAAACCATTCTTCAGTTAAAAACTCCGGATGACATGCGTGGTCGGGTTGGTGCTGTAAACTCTATGTTTGTAGGCTCTTCTAACGAACTTGGCGCATTAGAAAGCGGTATCGCAGCTAAGTTATTTGGAGCGCCCTTAGCAGTAATGTTAGGTGGTACAATAACACTAATTACCGTAGCTGTAATGGGTCTAAAAAATAAGCCTTTACGAAACCTAGACTTAACTGGGGATATCGAGGAACACGAAAAAGAATAAAAAAGCACAGCTTATAAACTGTGCCTTTAATGATTCTCAATATTTTATTTAATTATTAATTTTTTTGTGATAGTGGAATTGTTTTGATTAATCTTTAAAAGATATATTCCTGCGGATAAATTTGAAATATCAAGAACAGCATCAATTTCTCTAGTTATTAATCTTTCACCTAATAAGTTGTAAAGCGTAACTTTCTTCTTTGAATCAAATCCAGATGAAATATTAACAAACTTACTTCCATTTGTTGGATTTGGAAAAACTGTTAAACTTGCAGATAATGAAAATAAATCTAGACTTAAGGTTTGAGCAAATCCGGAATTTAAATCATCAGGATAATCTGGCGAAACATTGTCATTACCATTGTTTCCACTACCATCCTGAGTGTTCCAATTGTTAACAACATTTGTAATCTGTGAAGCAAAATCAGCTAAACTACTAAAAGTTGAAGGTCCAGTATATACACCTATATCCGCGTCAGGCGCTTGAATATCAAAGTTTATTACATAAGCTGGATTTAAACCAGTTGGCAAATCTGCAACTTCATCAGATTGAAAAAGTGATATAGGAGTTCCCAATGTTTGAGAAGCTGAACTTTGATAAATTATAATTTCTTCTCCAGATGTTGAAAGAGCAAATGAACCGCTTCCATCATAAACAACACTTCCAATATTTACTGTTGGTACGTTACACGTTGAGCTGGTAGAGCTATTTCCGTCAATACGAATGGCTGTTAAACTGGGTATTGTTTCACCTTCGGTATTAGTCCATAAAAGACCTCCTTCGGATTGTGTAGGCCATTGGCTAAATTCGTCCTCGGAAAAACGAATTTGTGTCCCAGGTAATAAATCCACATAACTTGTGAATGTAAATCCATCACCGCAATTAGGTGCTGGTACATCAGAATCAAAATGAAAACCAATAATCATGACTTCTCCCTGATTTAATGTTGTTTGGCTAAATGTCAAAGTTGTAATTAGTAAAAATAGAAAGTAAATTTTTTTCATTTTAATTATCATTAAAAGATTAGTGTACAAATAACGATTTTTTTATTGAAAATCAACACATTAACTTAATTATTAATAATTATAATTTACATAATAACAAATTAATTGTTTTATAGAATAACTTCGCTACTAAAATGAGGATGTTTAATTTTTTTTTATAATTCTAATTTTACTATATGTCGTTCTAACAGAGATTTTATTATAATATCTTGAAAAATTCGACATAACTGAACATACTGAGAAACATGAAAAAGATGAATATTAATATTCCTTTAGTTTGAAGTCTTCGCCATCAAATTCACCATAAGTAAAATACTGAATCCAATCGCCGAGATTGATGTATTTAGACCTTTCATTCAATTGGATTTCCAATGGCAGATGTCTATGACCAAATACAAAATAATCACGGTGTCTTTCCTGTAATTTCTTTTTGCTGTAAATAGCTAACCACTCATTATCTTCGCCAAGAAATTTAGCATCATCGTCTCCTGAAATGAGCTTGTTCTTTACAGAAAAATATTGCGCAATACGCATCCCGATGTCTGGATGTCCCCATCTAAATAACCAATTAAAAAAGGGACTCTTAAACACTTTTTTCATGCGTTTGTAGCCTTTATCGCCAGGACCAAGACCATCACCGTGACCGATGAAAAAATCTTTATTTCCGAGTTTAAACTCATGAGGTTTATGATACACAGGAATACCGAGTTCATCTTCAAAATAGCCATTCATCCATAAGTCGTGATTACCCACAAAATAATGGATTGGGATACCAGAATCTGCAATTTCGGCTAGCTTGCCAAGGGTTCTTGTGAAGCCCTTCGGGATAACGGTTCTGTATTCAAACCAAAAATCGAACAAATCACCAAGCAAGAATATAGCAGCAGCGTCATGCTTTACTTCATCTAACCAAGCTACAAATTTCTTTTCGCGAGGGCGAGAAGCTTCTATAGTTGGCGCACCTAAATGGTTGTCTGAAGCAAAATAGATTTTTTTGCCAGAAGGAATTTGTATGTGTTGAATTTTATTAGTCATATTTGAGATGCTGAAACACGTTCAGCACGACGCAAGCGTCAATTATCCGAGGCAAACCACTCAGCGTAACTTGTGGCTGTTTCTTGGAGTTTTAAGGAGTGTAATTTTATATTTGAAGGCAAATGTCTTTTTATCTTTTCAGCAAAGTCAATTACCATCATTTCACTAGTTGGCTGATAATCTACCAAAAGTACGTTGTGACCTCGGTCTTGCAATTCTTTGGCCAACTCTACATGTGGTGTATTTTTGTTAAATACCGTAGCATGGTCAAAAACGTCAACGATTTCTGCTTTTACAATTTTTTTGAGGTCACCAAAATCGATAACCATCCCAAATTTTACGTTAGTGTTATCCGAAATAGGCGTACCAATTACCGTGACATCTAGTCTGTAACTATGCCCATGAACGTTTTTGCACTTACCATCATAACCGTAAAGCGCATGGCCAGTTTCAAAAGAAAATTGCTTTGTAATACGAATGTTACTCATTATTTACGTCCTTTTCTTTTGTTTACAAAAAAAACGATGACCAGCACCAAACCTAGCAAAAGAAACAAGCCGTTTCCACTAAAAAAACTTAAGATATCCATTTAATTGTCTTTTAATCTTTTCTTTCTATTTCTGTAAATGGCATATGCAATAGCTACCAACACTAAAAAAGGTAATATTGTCCCAATAAAAACACCTATGGCATAGCCGTTGTCTGGCGCCTCTTTAAGTTTTTGGTCTATATCTACACTTTGTAGTAGAAATATTAAGAAGTTCATTTACAGTAGTAATATGTTGCCAAATTTAAGAGTTTTGGGCAAGCGGTCTAAATGTTTTCCTGAATTTTATGATTAATGGAAAACCTCTTGCAATAATCCACAGCGTAAAAGCAATAAAAATACCATGCAGCTTTAGGTCTAAACTATCTGTATAAACGATAACAGGAATAAAGACCAGTAATGTTGAAAATAAGAGCAGATTTCTAAGGTATTTCATGCGACCGAGACCTTTAAAAACGCCATCAAATATAAATGCTAAGGCACATAATGGCTGCATAAGAAGTATTATCCAAAATACATCGTAAAAGGCATTCAAAACTTCAGAATCGTTACTAAAAATTTGACCTATCGGATAGTATAGTAAACCTCCAATTATAGCCATTGTTAGTCCAACTAAAATCCCATATTTAATGAGTTTATTACTCAAATCTATGAGGTTTTTATAATCTTTTGCACCCAATAATTTTCCAGATAATATATTACCCGCACTTGCATAACCATCAATTAAAAAGGCACCTAAGAACCATAGATTTATAGCAATGGTATAGGCCGCGATATAGGTTGGCCCATAAGAGGTCGCAAAACTAGTTGCAAAGTAAAGGGCAACATTTAGAGCAATTGTTCTTATAAATAGATTAAGAATCATCAATGCAAAACGTTTTATTTCTGGATTAAAAGGAAATGTAACTAATAAAGGAATATCTGTCTTTTTCAGAATATAAAACGCGGATAATCCTGCCATAAGCATCTGAGCGATAACACTCGCATAAGCAGCGCCTTTAATGTGCATAGCGGGAATAATTTCTTCTATACCATAGACTAAAATAAAATCGAAAACAATATTTGCTACTGCACCAGAAATTGCAATTAACATTGGATGATAGGTGTTTTGTAACCCCCTGAACGTTCCAAAAACTGCGATTGTAAATAAGGTAAAAGGAAAACCAAAAACACGTATTTGGTAATAATCCACACTATAATCTAAAATGATATTTGAAGCATTATAAAGTTTAAATATTTGCGCCGCAAACGGGTATGTAAAGAGTATAATGAGAAGACTTAAAGCAGTAATAAGAAAAATAGCCTGTGCGGGTAAATTTCTCACAGCTTCTACTTTACCAGCCCCTAAATATTGCGAAACGATAGAAGATATAGCACTTCGTGTTTGCCCTAAAACCCAAATAAGCATTGATAAAAATGTGGAAACCACACCTACCGCCGCTAAAGATTCAGTAGCATTTAAAGACATATTACCTATAATGGCAGCATCTGTTAATGATAAAATGGGCTCCGATACTCCAGAAATTAATGCTGGAATAGCCAATTTATTGATGTTTTTTAAGGTAATGGTGTTGCTCACAGTACTAACTCGTAACAATGAAAAGGATATTCGCTTTGTTTTGGGAAGAAAATATCACCTAATCTTCTGTAACCACGAAGTTCGTAAAACTTTTGGTTTCTTTTGTTCTGTGAGAAGGTGTCTAATCGTATAGATGTATAGTTATTTTCTATGGCAAATCTTTCTGCAAAATCCATGAGCTTTTGGGCATAACCTTTGCCTTGGCATTTAGGATGAATTGCTAAGCGGTGGATATATAAATTCTTATCATTTTTGGTCAGCCATTTTATGGGAATATACTCCTCATCCATAAGGTTAGAAATGACGATTGAGCCAATTATTTCGTTATTAAATTCTAAAACATAAAGTTCTTCTCGCTTAACGTCTTTTACAAAAGCACCTTTGTTGGGATAGTGTTCATTCCATTGGTAGATACCTTTGGAAATCATATGTTTTGCGCAAGATTTAGTCATTTCTATAATGGCTGTAATATCTGTTAACTTACCTTTTCGAATCATTAATAATGTGTACTTTTGTGTTAAATTTTAGTGAGATGAAAAATATTTTAGTCCCTGTTGGTTCTTCAAAAAACGCCAAAAACCACCTCCAATATGCTGTAGATTTTGCAAAAGCTTTTGGTGCTAAAGTTTACGTGGTTCAAATATATAATGTTTATACCAAAGCAGGTACTATGATTAAAATAGACCATATTTTGGAACGTGAAAGTCAGGCTTTTCTTGATGAACACGTTGCGTCTGTGGATAAGAAAGGCGTTGAGGTCGTGACTAGAGTTTTCAAAGGAAATTTAGTGGATACTATTGAATTAGCATGTAAGGCGCTTGAGATAGACTTAATCCTTTTAGAGCCTAGGACAAATTCTATTAAAGAAGAAGTCTTCTTAGGTAAAACCTCTGGTAAAATTATAAAGCAAACACAAATACCAGCCTTAATTGTACCAGAAGGCTATGTTTACAAACCAATTGTAAAAATATTAATGGCTGTAAAATCTGTAGCCATAGAGAAAAAAGATGTTTTACAACCTTTACAAGGGATTAAAGAGCAGTTTAAATCTATTGTAAACCTACTGCTTGTTAAAACTCCAGAGTATAGAGAAGGTGATTTTGAGGTCAATGACGAACTTAAAGCGCTAATAACTAATGCGGAAAATGTTGAAGCACCTACAACGTTTCAAGGTGTTTTAGAACATTATAAAGACCATCATCCTGATTTACTATGTGTGGTTAGACGTAAGCGAGGTTTTTTTAAGAAGCTTTGGGAAAACAATACAATTCTTAAAAAAGATTTTCATTCTACAACCATGCCTGTTTTAGTTTTGAGTGGATTAAAATAGTTTTAGGGGATGTAGCTCAGTTGGCTAGAGCGCTTGACTGGCAGTCAAGAGGTCGGCGGTTCGAGTCCGCTCTTCTCCACAAATTAAGGCAGCTTCTTATCATTGAGGCTGCTTTTTGCTTTAAAAACTGCTTACTGGTCGACGAGAAGTTTATGATTAGCATAGCCGAAGTAAGTTCGCTCTTCTCCACATTAAGACCCGTAAATTGGGTCTTTTTTATTTAAGAAAGTTTATTGATGTTTCTATAACTTCTTCAAATTCTTTTGGTAAACTATCTGACATCCATGGATGGTTTACGTTAAAAACATGATTGGCATTTTTAATTATTTCTAGTTGACTTTTTGGGTTCCAATTATGGATACTTTCAGCTTCTTTAACAGAAATTGAAGTGTCTGCATCACCGTGAATAATGAGTTGAGGTATATCTATTTTTTGGCAAGCTTTTCTAATATCCAAACGTTCTTTGTTTTGAATGTAATCCTCGTAAAACTGATAAAAATGAGGCATTTGTTGTTTTGTACGTCCGTTGGTAACATACTTTACGCCATCTTTTTTCCACTGTTCTAAATTACCGATAGTAGCAGTACGATTTCCAAAATCACATACGCTAGCTAGTGTCACTAGTTTTTTAATTCTATTATCCTCAGCAGTTTTTAAGATGGCAATTCCGCCGCCGCGACTGTGACCAACGAGGTAGATTCTCGAAGTGTCAACAAATGAATTTTCCTTAAAATGTGTAATTGCCCAATCAATTACATCACCTAAGTCATTGAGTTCTTTAGAGTAATTATTATTCCCAAAAGCTTCTAAATCTGGAAAATCTATAGGTTGTTCAACAGTTCCTCCATTATGCGAAAAATTGAATTTTATAAAACAGAAACCATTTTTAGCTATTCGTTTAGCCATAATATCCCAAGCGCCCCAATCTTTAAATCCCTTATAACCATGACAAAAAATAATAACAGGTTGGTTCTTGCTTTCTGCTTCATAAAACGTATCAATGACAATTGGTTTGTTGCCCTCTCGTTGTAAAACTATGTTCTTTTCTAAGTGCATTAGTCGAGTTCTTTTTCTACGAAATCTAAATCAGGGTTACAGATTTCAAGAATGAGGTTTTTAAGCTGAATTTCGAAAGCATTTAGTGTGTCTTCAGTAATCAACTGATTTTTACTTCGGCTTTTTGAAGACTCTTTTTTCCCGAATTTTAAGAAACCTTCTTTTAAGTTTTTAAATGATATAATACCAGCTTCAATAGGTAAATTTACTTGATTTTTAGCATGCATCATATACGCGTAACAGAGTACCTGAAATGATTTGCTGTATTTGTTATAGTCTGTATTCAAGTCTTCCCAATCTACAATTTCTACTTTGTTTTGTTCCACTTTACCCGATTTGTAATCAATTACGCGAGTCACGCCATTTAACTCATCTACACGGTCTACTTTTCCTTTTAGTTTTATAGGAAAATTTAATTCGGGGATGGATAATGTCACAGAATTATTTACTTCAACAGCAACTATTTTTAGTGTATTTCCGTTTTGTAAAAGTTCTATTTCAGAATTAATAAAGTTAGTGACGTAGCGTTTTGCAATTTCGAAGGTAATAAGGTTTTTCCCCGTTGTAATGTCACCCTGTTTATACTCGTTTTTGAAGTGAAGAGAAACTGTTTGATTAACCAAGGATTTCATTTTTTGTAAATCTTCGATACTTAATAGCTGTGCTTCAAAAGGTTTGTAAAAATCTTCAAGCGTATTATGCACTACAGTACCCAAAGTATTTGCTGCAACAGTTTCTTCAACCTCTTCTGTACTTTCAATTTCGAGTATTTTTTCAAAATAAAAGTCTATTGGATTTCTAATATAGTTGGTTAATGAAGAAGGCGAAAATCCTTTACTAGCTACTATTTTTAGTTTTTCTATAACATCTATATCCTTTTTTATAGTTGTTAGAGTTATTTCAGTTTTAGGAACTTTTGGAGAGGCTATTTGATGCTTTATGTCGTGAATCCCATCTACTTCTAGTTGTGTTATAAACCTACTTTTTTCACCACCTTTAAGAGCATCTACTTCTGTATTATAAATTAGATATACATTTTTTGCTCTCTGGATTAAGTTATAAAAGTGGTAGGTATATACGGCGTCTTTTTCTTTGTATGTTGGCAGATTATTTTCAATTTTTACATCATACGGTATGAATGAATTGTTGGTTTTTCCTCCGGGAAGAATACCTTCGTTGACAGATGTGATAATAACAGTTTCGAAATCTAATACACGCGACTCTAACATTCCCATGATTTGAAGCCCTTCCAAAGGCTCTCCTTGAAAATCTAGTGTTTCTGTATTTAATAGTTCTTTATAGATTGAAAACAAGGCAGAAACATCGTTTATATAGCCATATTTAGAGTTTAATGTAGACATCTCATTAAAAAGCGTATTAAAACGGTATAAATATTCTAACTCCAAACGCTTTTCGGATTTAGTTTCGGTAAAAGCAAGCCTCATTATTTCAATGAGTCTTACACATTTTTCAATATTTTGAGACATGGAAACTTCCCAATTATCAAATAGGATTTTTATGACTTCTGTATCATTTTTTGAAGTTATTTTCAGTAAGTCGTCATTAGATAAATACACAATATTGTTTTGCTGAATATGTTTTATAATATCCTGACTAGAGTCAAGAACATATTGCAACATTTGGTTAGAGATTATACCTACGACATCTTTGTAGTAATATTGTTTAGACTTCAATTTATGAAGAGTGAAAATCTGCTCGAATAATGGCGTTAATGCAATGGCTTTTAATGGCAAACCCATGGTTACATTCACCGATTTTATACTTTCAGGTAACGAGTTTAGTAAAGGTGATAATAACATTTCATCACCTAAAACTATAGCAGTATTACTTAGGTTTTGATTATGTTCTGAAAGTCTTTTTAATAAATGCCCAACATACTTACTTTGCCCAACTGATTTAGGACAGCCAATAACTGTAATATTTTTTTCTTCTTTGTAATTAGATTTTATCCAATTAAACGGATTAGTTTTATAGTAAATCCAATTACTCTTGTGTTGTCTAGAGAAAAGACCAGCACTATGGTGTTTATTATTTATAAAATGTGAATCAGCATCCCAGTACACATACGCTAAGTTATTTTGAAGTAATTCTTGGATTATATGCTCCTCAGACGTATTTAGAGCATTAAAACCGAGAAATATATGTCTTTTTTCAGTGTTTTGAATATAAGTTTCAATATGCTCAGTCGCTTCTTTATATATGAGTCCTTGATAAGCTGTTTCTGACGCAATAATATCATTAGTAAACTCCGTGTAATAGCTCTTAAGATTTTTCCAGAAGCTCAGATAGTTTGTAACCAACTCAGTTTTTTCGTCTTTTAGCGACCAATGGTTAAGCTCTTGTATGGCGCTCAGATAATCAAATATCTGATTTGAGGAGACGAGGTATCTATCTATTTCATTAAAATCTTGGATAAGTATTTGTGCCCATTTAGAGAACGTTTCAAACGGCTCAACCTGTTCTTTAGGTGTAATTCTAATGTATGATGAATAAAATTGAAATAAAAGTTCGATTCCAGAAACTTGTCTCAGTTGTGATAAGTCTTGAACAAAATCTTCAATACTAATTATTTCAGGCGCAAAACTAGTATGGCTTATGTATTTGTTTATCTGACTTTTAAGAAATACTCCAGCTCTTTTACTGGGTAAGATGAAGATGCAATTAGAAAAATCTTCATTATTTTTTTTTAAATCTCGTAAAACATCTTCTATGAATGTTACCATATTTAAAAATAAAAAACGCTTCGCACATCCGAAGCGTTTTTTTAATAAGTTTTAATTAAGAATCTAATTTGCTAAAATAATTTCAACTCTTCTGTTTTGACTTCTTCCCAGTGCTGTATTATTTGGAGCTATAGGCTTACTTTCTCCAAAACCTTTAGAGAACAACCTCGATGGATTAATTCCGTTTAGTTCAAGATACTGTT
The DNA here is from genome assembly GCF_900129745.1 of Winogradskyella jejuensis. Classification (GTDB taxonomy): domain Bacteria; phylum Bacteroidota; class Bacteroidia; order Flavobacteriales; family Flavobacteriaceae; genus Winogradskyella; species Winogradskyella jejuensis. The sequence goes on from NZ_FQWS01000001.1 coordinate 1,171,646, forward strand.
TTACAGATGCAGCTCTTTCTTGAGAAAGATTCAAGTTTAAAACATCTGATCCGATACTATCTGTATGACCAGCAATCATAAACTTTGCTTTAGGATTATTATTTAAAATTGCTAAGATATCTTTCAAAATAGCTTCAGATTCTTCTTTAATAGTTGCTCTTCCAGGAGAGAATAAAATGGTCCTAGCATACTCGTTTAAGAGTTGCTTATCCTTTTCTGAAATTTTCCTACATCCATTATTTTCAGCAGAACCAGCTTCATTTGGACATTCATCTTCTCTGTCTATTATACCATCACCGTCAGAATCTGGCCATGGACAGCCATTATTAGCACTTGGGCCTGCTAAATCTGGACATTTATCTTGTCTGTTTATTAAACCATCACCATCAGAGTCTGGACAACCGGAAAGAGATGTAATGCCATATGTATTAGGACATTTGTCGTTTTGGTCAGCGACACCATCACCATCAGAATCTGGACAACCATTTAGTTCGGCTAATCCTGCTACGTCAGGGCATAAATCTTTCGAATCTTCAATACCATCATTATCTGAGTCTGGGCAACCATTGTAAATAGCTAAACCAGGTTCTTCTGGACAACTATCTTCAGTGTCAATAATTCCATCTCTATCGGTATCTGGGATTCCTCCAAACTTATACGTCAATGATGCTGAATGTTGAAAATGTCTAAAACCATAGACTTCAAATACATGTTTATAGGTACTTTGTAGATTGAATGCAAATTTTTCTGAAAACCAATACTTAAGCCCTAAAGACCCATTTAAGGTTCCAGAACCAATTGCATTAAGCCATGTGTATCCACCACCAGCACTTATGTATGGCTCTAATTTACTAACACTGGCATCTGTAAAACTATAGTTAATAGCACCATCAATACCATAATAGGCTAAGTCATCTACTTCATTAGTACTTTCACGACCTGTTAAAGGGTCTATATTGCTACCAAATTTTTTAATCCTGTTAAATGAAGCAGCTGCAGAAAAAGAAATGCGCTTTTTCCAATATCGTGAAACTTCTACTCGTGTTGTTAGGGGGAAAATATTCCAATGGTCATTGGCATTAAAGAATTCGTCAAATAAATCACCTTGAGGGTCTGGTTGCCCAACAGGATAATAATCTACAGCATTAACTCCTATACTAATTGACCAAGGGTTATATTCATCTTGGGCATTTGAAGAATTAAAGCCCAACAAAAAGACTGTTACAAAAATAAGTCTGTAAGAATTTCCCATAATGTTTGTTGAAGGTTTAGAATTAATAACACCCAAATATATAAATAAAAAACGCTTCGGAAACCCGAAGCGTTTTTTTAAGTATTATATGTATTTAACAAATTAGTTAGCTAAGTTAATCTCAACTCTTCTGTTTTGTTCTCTCCCAGCTCTCGTTTTGTTGTCAGCAATTGGTCTAGACTCACCAAAACCTTGTGATGATAATCTAAACTCATCTACACCGTTTGCAACTAAATATTCTTTTACAGATAGAGCTCTAGCGTCTGATAATCTCTGGTTTAATTTGTTAGAACCTACGCTATCAGTATGTCCTTCTACTGTAAATTTAGCATCTGGATATTTATTTAAGATAGCTATTATATCTGCTAAAACTTGTTTAGATTCATCTTTGATTGAAGACTTACCAGTATCAAATAAGATAGTCTTAGCATACTCATTTAACTGCTCTTTTTCTTTTTGAGTAATTTCTGGACAACCATTATTAGCTACAGTACCCGCAACATCTGGACATTTATCGTCTTTGTCTAAAACACCATCACCATCTTTATCTTGGTAAGGACATCCATTGTTTGCAGCAGGACCAGCTTCGTTAGGACAATTATCATCAGCGTCAGCGATACCATCCCCATCAGCATCTGGACAACCCATTAAAGACTTTAAACCAGCTACAGTAGGACACTTATCGTCACCATCTATAACACCATCTCCATCAGCATCTGGACATCCATTAAATTCAGCTAGACCAGCTTCGTTAGGACAATCATCTTTAGAATCTTCAATACCGTCGTTATCAGAGTCTGGACAACCATTGAAAGCTTCTAAACCAGCAACTTCTGGACAAGCATCTTCATGGTCGTATATTCCGTCACCATCAGAGTCAGTTCCACCAAATTTAAATGCAACACCAAAAGAATGTTGGAAATGCTTTGGTAATCTGTCTTCGAAAGAATGCTTATATGCAGTCTGTAAGTTTAATGCTACTTTTTCAGAAATCCAGTATTTTAAACCTAAGTTTCCATTTAAAGTACCGGCTCCAACTTCGTCTAACCAAGTGTAACCACCACCTACACCTAGGTATGGGTCGAGAGAGTTGGACTTAATCAAATCCATAAAACTGTAAGACACGGTGCCGTCTATAGCAAAATAAGTCAAATTATCTACAGTGTTAGTAGATTCATTACCCAAAGCGTCCTTTACGTCACCAAATTTATTAATTATATTAAGACTACCAGCAGCAGTAAATGTAAAGCCATCATCTAAATATCTTGAAACGGCGATTCTAGATAAGAAAGGCAATACGTTCCAATGGTCATTTGCATTTAAAAACTCATCAAAAAATTCACCCTGGGGAAGTGGTTCTCCAACAGGATATGGATCAACAGCATTGATACCAAGCTCAAAAGCCCAAGGGTTGTTTTTATCCTGAGCATTAGCAGTGCTAAGGCTCGCAAGAAGCACAGCTACAAATAATAATCTGCTAAGATTTTTCATATTCTAAATAATTTAATTTTAAGTGTTAATTGTTAGCAAATGTAAGTTGTTAAATATTATTAACAAAGACAAATATATAAAAATATTGATACAAAGCCTTTAAATAAAGCTATTCTAAAGTATTTAGATTATTTCTAATCTTTGACCGACTTTCACAAAGGCACTTATAGCTTTATCTATGTGTTCTTTTTCATGCGCAGCTGATAGTTGTACTCTAATCCTTGCTTTTTCCTTCGGTACTACAGGAAAAAAGAAGCCTATTACGTAAATATCTTCTTCTAATAACATGTTAGCCATGGTCTGAGATAATTTAGCATCATAGAGCATTACTGGCACGATGGCTGAGTCTCCGTCTATGATATCAAAACCGGCTTTTTTCATACCAGTTTTGAAGTAATTAGTATTCCATTCTAATTTATCTCTTAGCGTAGTGTCTCCAGATAACATGTCAAAAACCTTGATAGATGCCCCAACTATTGCAGGTGCTAATGAATTTGAAAACAGATAAGGTCTAGAGCGTTGTCTTAATATTTCAATTATTTCTTTTTTGGCAGTTGTATAGCCTCCCATTGCACCACCTAGAGCTTTGCCTAATGTTCCTGTTATTATATCGATACGCCCTAAAACACCTTTTTCTTCAAGTGTTCCAATCCCGGTTTCTCCAATAAATCCTGTCGCATGACATTCATCTATCATAACCATTGCATCATATTTGTCTGCCAAATCACAAATTTTATCTAAAGGAGCAACTAAGCCATCCATAGAAAACACGCCGTCGGTAACAATAATCTTATGTCGGACTCCATTTTTATTAGCTTCAATTAGTTGCACTTCTAAGTCTGCCATATCGTTATTTTGATAGCGATATCTGGCGGCTTTACATAATCTAACGCCATCTATAATTGAGGCGTGGTTTAAAGAGTCTGAGATTATAGCATCTTCTTTGCCAAGAAGAGGTTCAAAAACACCACCATTGGCATCAAAAGCAGCAGCGTACAATATAGTGTCTTCTGTGCCGTAAAAATTAGCAATCTTTTGCTCTAACTCTTTATGAATATCTTGAGTGCCACATATAAAACGCACAGAAGACATGCCAAAACCGTGCGTGTCCATTGTGTCTTGTGCTGCTTTAACCACTTCGGGATGAGAAGAGAGTCCTAAGTAATTATTTGCACAGAAATTAAGGACTTTCTGTCCTGTATTTAATGTAATTTCTGGCCCTTGCGCAGAAGTGATAATTCGTTCTTCTTTAAAAAGTCCTGCCTCTTTTATGCTTTCAATTTCCTTGTTTAAATGTTCTTTTATAGCTCCGTACATTGCTTTTTGTTTTGAGTTTTACAAAGTTACTATTTAACTTCTATAATTTTGATATCATCGTTGGTATAAACAATCATTTTTTTTTCAATATTATAATTCATTTCTCTGAGCACGTTTGCGTATGATTCTAATTGTGCTTTGTGCTTTTTGTCTTCTCCACCAGTCTTATAATCTATAATTACTACATTTTTGTCTTTAATAGCTAATCTATCAGGTCTCAAGAAGGAACCTTCTTTGGTTATGATATCTTTTTCGTTTAAAATATCATAGTCCTCCGAAAAGTATTGTTCTAATTCTTTGTGCTCAATAATTTGAGTAACAATATTCTTTAATTGTTTTGTGTCGGATTGTTGAATATATCCATCACTTAAAACAGATTTAATAGCAAACTCTGCATCATGCTTCGTTTTAATTTTTGACATTACAAGGTGGATAATATTTCCATAGTTAATTGCCTTTTCTTGTTCTGTTTCCCATAAAACACCAGCATTAGTAATTACTCTTAGATTGTGAGATTCTTTATTTGTAGATATAAATTGATAATCAACTAAAGGGTTTTCGGTAGGTGTGTCTTCTATTTGTTTTTTTGGTTCTCCGAAAGCATAGCTTAATTGGTTCTCAGTCCATAAATTTTGTTGAATTAGATAATTTATAAAAAGACCTGCATATGTTTTTTCATTAATCACTCCTTTTGAGCTAATATCTTTTTTTGAAACAATGTAAAGTTGCTCAATGGCTCTCGTTAGGTTGACATAAAGTAAATTTATTCCATCTAATTCTATTTGCGATTGATGTTTATTGTAAATGACTTCTCCAATATCACCATAATTTTCAAAATCTTTAGAATAATTAATAAGTGCATGATTAAAACCGCTATAACTATTCTCATCAAGAGGGAACCACTCTTTTGGTTCAAATTCTTTATAAATATCTAAATCTGCAAAAGGAAAAATAACAACAGGAAATTCTAAGCCTTTAGATTTATGTATGGTCATTATTGATACAGCATCCAAGTTATTGGGCATGGCTATACTTAGGGTTTCTTTTTTAGAGTCGAAATACTCAAGAAAGCCCATAATATCTGGGGTTTGTTTATTTGAATAATCAAGAACAGTATCTAAGTAAAATTGCACATAGGCGTCCGATGTAGTTTCGCAAAGCTTTAATCCTCTAACTAAGCTTTCTGCGGCTTCGTATATAGGCATTTGGATAAGTTCCTTAAAATTCAAGTGGATACCAATCTCTTTTAATCTATCTAATAATTCTGCTGCCGAATATTGTATGTGAGTACTAAAAAAGGAATGCTTATTTTCAATATGAAATATATCTGAAATGCTAATTAGTGCGTCTAGTTTAAGTTTTTTGTCTTCAGGATTAATTAACAAGGCCAGCATAAGGTTTAGCAATCTTACCTTTGGTGAATTCTGAAGCAGCAATGTTTCTGAAGATACAATATCAATTTTCTGGCTGGTTAAGTAATTAGATATAGCAACGCCTTCTTTTTTCTTTCTTACTAAAACACAAATATCTTTTAGTTTGTAGCCTTTTTCAAGGGAAGATTTTATAATTTCATAGGTTTTTTCAACGTATTGTTCTGAGCGTTCTTCAGGATTATCAAACTCTAAAAACAAAAGATTTACAAAGCCTCCATTTTCTATAGAGATATTTTGTTTAGCATCCTTATAAAGTTCTTTAAAATCATCATCTGAAAAAAAGGTGTCTGATACAAAACCAAAGAATGAATTATTAAAGTCTACAACCGCTTTGTAGCTTCTAAAATTAGTGTCTAAGCTTTTCACCTGAGCGACTGTCTGAAATGGATTACCAATACCTTTGTAAAGATTTATAAATTGCTCAGCATCTCCACCGCGCCATCTATAGATAGATTGTTTTGCATCTCCAACCAACATAGCAGAACCATCATTAGAGGACAAAGCATTGTCCATCAAAGGCACTAAGTTTTCCCACTGCATAATAGAAGTGTCTTGAAATTCATCCACAAAATAATGTCTAAATTTTTCGCCTAGACGCTCATAGATAAAAGGCGTAGGTTGGTTTTTTATTTCATTACTTATAAGCGAATTAAATTCAGATATCAAGATTTTATTTTCTTCTTCTTTTAGCGTTTTTAATTCTTTTTGAAGCGCATTAATCACAGAGAGTGGCGTAATGTTTTTATAAACAGCTTTGTTAAACTTTAGTTCAAATAACCACTCCTTTGTTTTTGTAAATGCCTCTGCTAATGTGGGTTGAATATTAGTTATGATTTCTACAACATTATCTGAAACACGTTTAGGGTAAAGGGTTGAACCTTCCAAGAGTGCAATTTGCCAAGCCGAATCAAATTTTAGATTAAACTTTTCTTGTGTTAGACTTAAAAAATGATTTGGTAGTGATTTTCTATTAAAATCATCAAATTCTAAACCTGCTTCATAGATTAGGTCTAAGGTTGTTTTTGCTTTTTCAACAATTTGAGACTCGAGCTCGGTAATTGTTTTAATAAGTTGCGTTTTAAGTACTCTAAAATCTCCGAGTGTCTTTTCTTTCAACTGGTTTATGTAAGGGATATCATTTTCACTTAAAAGCAGCTTACTTATTTTTTTAAAATCATAACTGATATCCCAACTTTTGTCATCATCTGCCTTTTCTAGGGCAAAATCTATAAGCGTTTTCGTGAGATTTTTGTCGGTACCAGCTTTACTTATAAGTCCGTCAACGGCTTTAGTTAGTAGGTAATCTTGGTCTAGTTCAACTTCAAAATTTACGGGTAGTTTTAAATCAAAAGCAAATGTTCGTATCACACGATGTGTAAAGCCATCAATTGTTGAGATATCAAAAGCACCATAATTATGAATAATCTTATGGAGAACTATTTTGGATTTGGAATGAAGTTCTTCTTTAGAAATAGAAAGTTCATTACAGATATCCTGAAACATAGAATTAGTATTGTTAGAGTAGTCGTGAGCCGAAAAGGCTTTGAGCATCTCTATAATTCTAGTTTTCATTTCGCCAACGGCCTTATTTGTAAAGGTTATAGCGAGTATGCTTTTAAAATGTTCGTTGTTTTTTGAACTAATAAGAAGTTTAATATATGACTTAGCAAGTGTATATGTTTTTCCACTTCCTGCAGAGGCACTATATATTTCAAAAGTTGAATTCAACAGATTAATTTTATACCAAAATAGGTATTCTTAATATTTTATTAAGGTTTTCTTTTAGTCAATATCGTAAATTTGTTAAAATCTAAATAATTAACATTTAAAACAAAATATTATGGCTTTTGAATTACCAAAATTAAAATATGCTTATGATGCTTTAGAACCACACATAGACGCTAGGACTATGGAAATTCATCATTCAAAGCATCACAACGGATATACAACCAAGTTAAATGCCGCTATTGAAGGTACAGACTTAGAAGGAAAATCTATTGAGGATATTTTAGGAAATCTAGATATGTCTAATGCAGGCGTTAGAAATAATGGTGGTGGATTTTACAACCATTCTTTGTTTTGGGATGTTTTAAATCCTGAAGACAGAGGTTATTTGTCCGGAGAATTAAAAGATGCTATTGAAGCAGAGTTTGGTTCTAAAGAGGCTTTTGTAGATGCATTTAGTAAAGCTGCAGCAACGCAGTTTGGTTCTGGATGGGCATGGTTATGTGTTCATAAAGGCGGAAAAGTAGAAGTATGTTCTACACCAAACCAAGACAATCCATTAATGCCAGGTGTTTCTTGTGGTGGGACACCAATTTTAGGTTTGGATGTATGGGAACACGCCTATTACTTAAATTATCAAAATAGAAGACCAGACTATATAGATGCTTTCTTTAAAGTAATTAACTGGAATGAAGTTGAAAGACGTTACGCTGAAGCTAAGTAATTAGTCAAACAAATTATAGTATAAGAAAACCCAGGCTTTTTGCTCTGGGTTTTCTTATTTATAGTATTTATATAAAATGAAAAAGGGCGAAATAAATTCACCCTTTTTGCCCCAAATCTACCATAAACTTAACCTACTTATGTTATGGTAATAACAAATATAAATTATGGACATCAATAAAAGCGCAAATCCTAGACGAAACGCTTAAATATCGGTCTAAAAGAAAGACTTTGTGAGTATATGTCTGTAATTAAATGACTTACATCGAATTTAAAAATAAAAAAGGGCGATAAAATCGCCCTTTTTTGCCCCAAATCTACCATAAACTTAACCTACTTATGTTATGGTGAGACTAATGTAGTTTCTATAAGCTTAACTGAGTCAATTTTTTAGACTAAATGCATTAATATTGGCTAAATAGCTCAATTAAGACTACGAATGGTAATTAATTAATAAGCACGCTCTTTATTGCCTTCGTAAAAGTTGATAAATGCTTTATTGACTACACGATTACCACCAACAGTTGGGTAGTTTCCTGTAAAATACCAATCGCCTAAGTTTTTTGGGCAAGCTTTATGTAAATTATCTACAGGTTGAAATATAATTTTCACTTCTGCATTAACGTCCTCATCACTTAATAATTCTGATATTTTATCTGAAATTTCCTCATCGCTAAAGTTGTCATATATCTCTTTGACAAAGTTTTTTACATCCTTGTCTTTTAAATCTACTTGAGCTTTACATTTGGTGTAGACCTCTTCTACAATATGGTATTTATCATTGTCCTTTAGTAGCTCTAAAGCGGCTCTAAAGGCAATCAGACTTTCAAGGTTTGCCATATCAATACCATAACAATCTGGATATCGTATTTGTGGAGCTGATGAAACCACAACAATTTTCTTTGGTTGTAGTCTGTCCATCATTTTAATGATACTCTTTTTTAGAGTAGTCCCTCTAACGATACTATCATCTATAATCACCAAATTATCTGATGGTTTTATAACGCCATAAGTAACGTCGTAGACATGAGCTACTAAATCATCTCGGCTACTATCTTCAGTAATAAAAGTTCTAAGCTTAACATCCTTTATAGCAATTTTTTCTATTCTTGGGCGCTCAGATAATATTTCTGTAACGCGCTCAGCTGAAAGCTTACCTTCACCATCTAAAATTGCTTGAGTTTTTCGCTGATTTAAATATTCTTCCACAGTATCAATCATACCAAAGAATGAGGTTTCTGCTGTATTTGGTATAAATGAGAAGACTGAATTCTTTGTGTCATGGTCAATAGCTTCGAGGACTTTAGGCATTAACAAGCGTCCTAACTCTTTACGTTCTTTGTAGATTTCTGCATCACTTCCTCTAGAAAAATATATGCGTTCAAAAGAGCAAGCCTTTCTTTCTAGAGGTTCTAATATTTTTTTAATTGAAGTTTGTCCAGATTTTTTTGTGATAATAGCGTGACCTGGGTCTAATTCCTTTACGTCATCAAAATCTACATTAAATACGGTTTGTATTACTGGTCGTTCTGATGCTACAACTACGACTTCATCATCTTTGTAATAGTATGCTGGTCGTATTCCCGCTGGGTCGCGAAGTACAAATGAATCTCCATGGCCAAGTAGTCCTGCCATAGCATAACCACCATCCCAATTTTTGGCAGCACGTTTTAATATTTTACCAACTTTCAAACGTTCTGCAATAAGAGGAGAACATTCAGCTTTAGAATACCCTTCTTTCTTTAAATCTTTATAAATTTTTGTAACAGCATCATCTAAGAAGTGACCAATTTTTTCCATAACCGTGATAGTATCGGCTTTTTCTTTGGGATGCTGGCCAATGTTTACCAAATTATCAAAAAGCTCACTAACATTGGTCATGTTAAAGTTACCAGCAACGATGAGGTTTCTGTGCATCCAATTATTTTGTCTTAGAAATGGATGTACACTCTCAACACTATTTTTGCCAAACGTTCCGTAACGTACATGTCCTAAAAGGAGTTCGCCAATGTATGGTATATTCTTTTTTTGCGCTTCAACATTATTTTGGTATTCAGGATTATGAGTAAGTTCCTCGTTGATGCGCTCATTAATTTGAGAAAAAATATCCTGTATAGGTTGTTGAGCAATAGAACGAACACGGCTTATATACCGTTCTCCAGGATTGGTGTCTAACTTTATACTAGCAAAACCAGCACCATCTTGTCCGCGGTTGTGCTGCTTTTCCATCATGAGGTACATTTTATTTACGCCGTAAAATGCACTTCCGTATTTTTCTTTATAATATTCTAATGGTTTTAAAAGCCTAATTAATGCAATACCGCATTCGTGTTTTAAAGCATCACTCATTGTTGTGGTGTGAGTTAGATTTTGTTGTGTTGTTTCAAAAATACTGAAATACCCTGAAATAAATTCAGGGTAAAAAAAACGCGCCAAAATTAGGCGCGTTGTTATTTATGTTAATTCTATATCGAATTGTGTTAGTTGCTGAAATTGTCTTAAACGTTTTTGAACTTCACCCGCCTCTAAATTAACCATGCGCTCCGTTCCGAATTTCTCTACGCAAAATGAAGCTAATGCTGAGCCATGAATTACGGCTTTTTTCATATTCTCAAAAGAGAAATCATTTGTTTTTGCCAAATAACCTGTAAAGCCACCAGCAAAGGTATCGCCAGCTCCAGTTGGGTCAAATACTTCTTCTAGCGGTAATGCTGGAGCATAAAACACATTATCATCATGAAACAATAATGCACCGTGCTCTCCTTTTTTAATCACCACATATTTTGGACCCATCTCATGAATCTTACGAGCAGCAACAACTAAAGAATATTCTCCAGTTAATTGTCTTGCTTCTTCATCGTTAATGGTAATAACGTCTATATGTTTTATAGTCTCATGTAACTCTTCTAGTGCGCAATCCATCCAAAAATTCATGGTATCTAGTACAACTAGCTTTGGTTTTTTGCTCATTTGATTAAGCACACTCATCTGAGTAGAAGGGTGTAAATTGCCTAACATAACCACTTCAGCATCTCTGTAATTCTCAGGAACTACCGGATTAAAATGTTCTAAAACATTAAGCTCAGTTGCCAAAGTATCACGAGAATTCATATCGTTATGGTACTTACCACTCCAAAAGAAAGTTTTACCATCTTTTACAATTTCTATCCCAGAAACATCAATATTTCTATCTGATAATAAATCCAAGTACTCTTGAGGAAAGTCTCCACCAACCACAGATACCACAGAGGAATCTATATTAAAATTAGAAGCCGCAAGACCAATAAAAGTTCCTGCTCCTCCAAGAATTTTATCGGTTTTACCAAATGGTGTTTCAATAGCATCAAACGCTACGGTACCAACAATAACTAATTTACCCATTACGATGTTTTAAATTAAGCTGCAAATTTACGTAAAATATATTCCTTACAAAACTCATTAATAACAGATAGAAGCCAAATTATTTTCGCCCAAAATCTGCTGGGATTTCTCCCCAAGCTTTGGTTTCCCATTTCACAATTGTGGTGTTGTAAGTGTTTTGTTTTAGCCATTTTACGGCACGATCTACAAGCTCAAAAACAGGTTTGTTTTTTTTGTTACGTTGAAGTTTACTATTACAGGCTTTTTTCCGTACCCAACTCATAGCAGTTTTAGAGTCTGTATAGATAATTCGATTGCTGTTTTGTTGTTTTAGAAATGCTAATCCATGAACGATGGCTAAAAACTCTCCGATATTATTAGTGCCTTCTTCAAAAGGCCCTTGAATAAAGAGTTGTTTTTTTGTTTTAGTATCTACGCCACGGTATTCCATTTTACCTGGATTCCCGCTAGACGCTGCATCTACAGAAATAGAATTATAATTAGGTTGCCCGATTTTTTTAAGTTGAGCTTCGGAAAGTTCACTCTTAAAGGTTTTGGATTTACCTATATAGTCTTTGTAATTACCCTTAAGTGCTTTTTTTGCAGCTTCAAAAGTTGAAAACGATTTGTATTGCGCGCCTTTAAAATCTTTGATTTGTGCTTTGCAGTCATCCCAAGATTCAAAAACGCCAGTGTGATGACCTTTCCAAACGGTGTAATATTTCTTTTTCTTTTTGCTCATTGATATTGGTGGCTGAGGTTCTCGAAGCCACATTTATTTTTTCTTTTCGGACACTTCGAGAGCCTCAGTGCCCAAAAGTTTTGCTACAACCTTCGGAAAATACTTCATCTCTAATTCATGAATTTTAGCAGCAACATCTTCTGGAGAATCAGAAGCTAAAACCTCGCATTTGGTTTGAAAGATTATAGCACCTTCGTCATAATGCTCATTTACATAATGGATGGTTATGCCTGTTTCGGTTTCATTATTTTCTACAACCGCATTGTGCACATGCATACCATACATGCCTTTTCCGCCAAACTTTGGAAGTAAAGCAGGATGTACATTAATCACTTTATCTGGAAAATGCTCTAGAATATGTTCTGGGAATTTCCATAAAAACCCAGCTAAAACAATTAAATCTGGCTGACTAGACTTTAAAAGATTGAGAACATCGTCGGTTTTTGTAAACGCTACTTTATTAAACGAAAGCGCACTAACACCAAGGCGTTTAGCTCTATCTAACACTTTGGCATGAGGATTGTTAGTCAGTACCTGAATAATAGACGCAGAATCACTGTTTTGAAAAAACTTTATCAAATTTTCAGCATTACTTCCCGAGCCGGACGCAAAAATTACAATTCGTTTCATCAGCAATTTATTATTTTAAATTTCTGTCTGATGGAATTCGCTGATTAAAACAATAGAATGGTTTGAAACTATTGGTAAAGCTCATTTCATAAACAGTTATTAAGTCACAATTTATTCAAACAAAAAAAAGAATAATAATTAACAATTAGGCTCAAAATTTAAATACTTATTTCTATTTTTATCTGTATGAGGCACATTTTACAGGTAAAACTATTTTTTAAAATAAAGTTTTTTATTTTTGCCCTCTAATTAAAACTTAAAACTAAAAGATTATGTCAGACATTGCATCAAGAGTAAAAGCGATTATCGTAGACAAATTAGGTGTTGATGAAAACGAAGTAGTAACTGAAGCAAGCTTCACTAACGACTTAGGAGCAGATTCATTAGACACTGTAGAGTTAATCATGGAGTTTGAAAAAGAATTTGATATTCAAATCCCAGACGATCAAGCTGAAAACATTGCAACAGTTGGTCAAGCTATCTCTTATATAGAAGAAGCAAAATAAGAAGTTAATTTTATGGAATTAAAGCGAGTTGTAGTTACCGGATTAGGTGCACTTACCCCTATAGGCAATACCAAAGATGAATATTGGGACGGCCTTGTTAGTGGAAAGAGTGGTGCCGCACCAGTTACACATTTTGATGCTGCAAAGTTCAAAACGCAATTTGCTTGTGAAGTAAAGAACTTTAACGTTACTGACTTTGTTGACAGAAAGTTAGCAAGACAGATGGATAAGTTTTCGCAGTATGCAATGGTGGCTTCGGATGAAGCAATTGCAGACTCAAAACTAGATTTAGATGCACTAAACAAATATAGAGTAGGTGTAATTTGGGGAGCCGGAATAGGTGGTTTAGAAACGTTTCAGGAAGAAGTGTTAAACTATGCCCAAGGTGATGGCACTCCTAGATTTAGCCCTCGATTCATTCCAAAAATGATTGCCGATATAGCACCAGGAAACATTTCCATTAAATATGGATTTATGGGACCTAACTATACTACGGTATCTGCTTGTGCCTCTTCGGCCAATTCAATGATTGATGCACTAAACAATATACGTTTAGGGCATTGTGATGTTGTAATTACTGGAGGAAGTGAAGCTGCTGTTACTATAGCTGGTATGGGTGGTTTTAACGCCATGCACGCTATGAGTACTCGTAATGATAGCCCAGAAACGGCCTCAAGACCTTTCGATGCAAATCGTGATGGTTTTGTTCTTGGCGAAGGTGCAGGAGCTATTGTTTTAGAAGAGTACGAACATGCAAAGGCACGTGGGGCAAAAATATATGCTGAGGTTGTTGGAGGCGGTTTGTCTTCTGATGCTTATCATATGACGGCACCACATCCAGATGGTATTGGTGTTGTTGCGGTAATGAAAAATTGTTTAGAAAATGCAGGGATGAATCCTGAAGATGTAGACCATATTAATACTCACGGAACATCAACTCCCCTTGGAGATGTTGCCGAGCTAAAAGCTATATCTGAAGTATTTGGAAGCCATGCAAAAAACATCAGTATTAATTCTACAAAATCTATGACAGGGCACTTGTTGGGAGCTGCTGGAGCTATTGAAGCCATTGCTTCTATCATGGCACTAGAGCACGGAATAATTCCGCCAACAATTAACCATGAAACGGTTGACGAAAATATAGATCCAGAGTTAAACCTAACGCTTAACAAAGCGCAGAAACGTGATATTAAAGTAGCAATGAGTAATACATTTGGATTTGGCGGTCATAACGCTTGTGTATTATTCAAAAAACTAGATTAAATCCCGAATGAGTTTCATTCGTAACATATTAAAAAATTCCCGTTCTCAAGAAGACGGGAATTTTTTTTTAGAGCTCCAACGAATATTAGGATTTAAGCCCAAGAAGAAAAACCTTTACCTAAAAGCCTTTACGCATAGGTCTATGAATATTAGGGACAAAAAAGGCAATCCTATTAATTACGAGCGCTTAGAGTTTGTAGGCGATGCTATGTTAGGCTCTGTAATCGCCTCTTTTCTTTACAGTAAAGTCCCTCATGGCGATGAAGGCTATCTAACTAAAATGCGATCTAAAGTTGTTAGTAGGCAGCACCTTAATGAGCTAGGAAAAGAGCTCAATCTTATAGACTTGGTCATTAGTAGAATTCCTAAAGAAAGCTTTGGTAGCAATATCCACGGGAACTTATTCGAAGCTTTAGTTGGTGCTATTTATTTAGATAGAGGTTACAAAACCTGCGAAAAATTCATCTATAAAAAGGTCATTAATCCACATGTAGATATCGAGAAACTTGAAGGCAAGGTTATTAGCTATAAAAGTTTGTTGATTGAGTGGTGCCAAAAAGAAAAAAAGACTTTTAACTATGAGATTTATGAAGATACAGGTAATGATGCTTTAAAGCATTTTTCTGTAAAGCTAAGTATTGATGATAAGGTTGTTTCAAAAGGTAGAGCAACTTCAAAAAAGAAAGCAGAAGAAAAAGCTTCAAAACGCGCATTTTTTGCTTTTCAAGGACAGATGACCAAACGGTCATAAACCCATAAAATGCGACTAATTAGCGCAAACGTTTTCGTAGATTTTATAAGTTAAGTTTCATCTAAACTTCATCTAAATCACCCTTTTATATCTTATATTTACCTCGTTTTTGAGTGATTGTTTATGGCACTACACAAGCTTTTGGTAGATGATTTTTATGATGAGACCTATGTGCTTATTGCCATTCATTGTAGGCTAGAAGATTACCGTTTGGCATACATGATAAATAAGTTTTTAGCTATTAATCTAGAACGAAAAGAAAAAGATTTAGACCTAAATTATACGTCTTCATCTTATCCTGTTTACGAGTGGTATAATGCGGCCAATGACATCACTTGGAATCTAATTGCAAACATTTGCAGAAAGGAAGAAGAAAGTGTTACGAGTAGTGGTGTATTGTTCAATGATGATAAACAAATCACTAAAACATATAACCTGATTCCTGAATTGAAACAAGTAGATTTTTTTATCAAAATTTCTAACGATACACGTCAGGTTAATGAAAAATTGATAATTAGCAAATTGCAAAGTATCCCTCATATAATAACAAGTTATACTGTGGATTTATCTAAGGTAAAATCCAAAGAACATTTAATTTTTTAGAATTAATGAACAATAAGAAAACGAAGATAGTAGCAACATTAGGTCCCGCAACCAGCAATAAAGAGGTTTTAAAACAAATGTTAGACGAAGGCGCTAATGTGTTTAGAATTAATTTCTCTCATGCGGATTATGACGGAGTGAAAGAGCGTATTAAAATGATACGTGAACTAAATGAAGAGTATGGTTACAACGCTGCAATTTTGGGAGATTTACAAGGTCCAAAATTGCGTGTAGGCACAATGAAAGAGGAAGTTGTTGTTAACCCCGGAGATGAAATTGTTTTTGCTACTGGCGAACGTTTTGAAGGGACTAAGGAGCGCGTGTATATGACTTACGAGCGTTTTCCTCAAGATGCAAAATCAGGAGAACGTATTCTTTTAGATGATGGGAAGCTCATTTTTGAAGTCGTTTCTACAGATGGTAAATCTGAAGTTGTAGCAAAGGTTATACAAGGTGGACCACTAAAATCTAAGAAGGGCGTTAACCTTCCAAATACAAATATTTCTCAGCCAGCATTAACCGAAAAAGATATCGAAGACGCGATTTTTGCGATAGGCCAAAAGGTCGATTGGATTGCATTATCGTTTGTGCGACATGCCGAAGATTTAATGCAACTACAAAACTTAATTAGTGAACACAGCGAACACAAAATTCCAATTATTGCAAAAATTGAAAAGCCTGAAGCTGTGGCAAATATCGATAAGATTGTTGCCTATTGTGATGGTCTTATGGTGGCTCGTGGCGATTTAGGTGTTGAGATTCCTGCGGAGGAAGTTCCATTAGTACAAAAGCAATTAGTACAACGTGCAAAACGTGCGCGTATTCCTGTAATCATTGCTACACAAATGATGGAAACCATGATTTCTAGCCTTACACCAACACGTGCTGAGGTTAATGACGTTGCAAACTCTGTTATGGATGGCGCAGATGCTGTAATGCTTTCTGGAGAAACCTCTGTTGGTAAATATCCAGTACAGGTTATCCGTCAGATGGCAAATATTATTCGTAGTGTTGAAGATTCTTCTTTAATCGAAGTGCCTCAATTGCCACCACATATCCGTACCAACAGATACATCACAAAATCTATTTGTTATCATGCAGCTAAAATGGCGAATGAGATAGACGCTAAAGCGATTTCTACGTTAACAAATAGTGGTTATACGGCGTTTCAGATTTCTGCATGGAGACCATCAGCACATATTTTAGTATTTACATCT
Organism: Winogradskyella jejuensis; assembly: GCF_900129745.1. Lineage (GTDB taxonomy): Bacteria > Bacteroidota > Bacteroidia > Flavobacteriales > Flavobacteriaceae > Winogradskyella > Winogradskyella jejuensis. The sequence goes on from NZ_FQWS01000001.1 coordinate 1,188,659, forward strand.
AACAAGCGTATTTTAACGCAGTTAAGTTTACTTTGGGGCGTTACCGCATTTCATTACGATAAGTTTGTTAGTACCGATGAAACTATAGAAGACGTAAACGCTATTGCTTGTAAAAAAGGTTATCTAGATGTTGGTGATATGCTAATTAGTCTAGCAGCAATGCCAATACAAGATAAAGGTATGGTAAATACACTGCGTGTTACAGAGATTGAGACTTGTAGTTTTTAGTAGATTCGTTCAAAATCTTTGGAAAGCCAAACAGATTATTGATTAAGTAGCTTGCTAATATCCACTTGATAAATACGACTATATCCATTGTCGTATCTGTTAATCTCGGATAGTAGTTCTTCAGTGCTAGTAAATCCATTTTCTTTGCTGGTAACATTACTTCTTCGGCTTGTAAAATAGAGTTTACCTTTATTTACAAAAGGACAAAAATCAGTCTGTTTGGAGTTAATAGTTTCACCAAGGTTTTTGGCTTTAGTCCATTGCCCATCTACTTTTTTACTGATGTACATATCACCAGCACCAATACCATCTGGTCTTCGCCATCCGCTAAAAATAATGTAAGATTCGTCTGGAGCAATAAAAGCATTAAATTCGGCTCCTTTGGTATTTATAGAGTCGCTTAAAATTATGGGTTTAGTGTAGCTATTATTTTCCAAACGGCTAATAAAAATATCATCTGCAGGCCCAGTTTCTTCCGTAATAGACGTGAAGTATAAGTTTCCAGTATTTGTGATTGCTGGGTAAAATTCATCAGCTTTTGTATTTACAGGAGCTTCAAGGTTTTGTGGGCTTGACCATTCTGAATCCAAGTTTTCACGCTCAACATACCAAATATCAAAGTCTTTAGTTGCTGTACTATCTTTGACTACGGGGCGATTTGACGCAAAGTATAACTTAAGATTATCTGGAGATAAAAAAGGCTCTAAGTCGGTATACTTACCTGAGAAGTTGCTAATCTCTGGGGTTTGCCACACATTATTTTCCTTTTTCATCTTCATGATGATGGACAATTCTCTACCTGGACTTTGAAGTGAAAAATAAGCTTCATCTTCCGTAGTGTTAATAGTAAAATCTCTAACATTGGTGTATTGAGAGAAAATATTTTCTGCAAAAGGTTGAACACCTTCTTTTTTAACTTCAGGTTCCTCTTTTGTAGTATCTGCTTCTTGTTTTAAGGTTTCGTTACAAGAGAATAGAAGTGAAAGCGAGACCATAAGAACGATTAATTTTTGTGATTTCATAATTGATTTATTAGTGTATAGGAGAAGAGTTTATAAGTCTTCAACAAAGAAAATAGCATTGTTATTGAGGTCGTAAAAGCCAAATTCATTAGTTTGCCAAGCTGTATTTAAATACAGCTTTTCGGGTTTAACAGTGCCACGTTTTACAAATTCTTCGAAAATAGGCTGGATATCGTCAACAAATATTTTCATAACAGAACCTCCAAGTAGTGGGTCGTCTTCAGTATCGGCATGCCATTGCAAGTGAAAACATACATTTTCGCGTCGCATTACAGCATACATTGCGTCTTTGTGTAAGAGTGAAAAACCTACATATTTTTCGTACCAAGCGACATCTCTGTCGATATCTTGACTTGGTAATACAGGTGATACTTCTAGTAATTTTGTTTTCATAAGTAGTTTCAATTTACGGTAATCATTGCAACTTCAATTTTTAGAACTCAAACTTTAACTGTACACTAACCGTTTTCTTTTTATCGACTACTGAAGCTTTTGAGTCGTCTTTTTTTGAAGTATCTGTGTTTAGGTTAGACATGGATATGCCTAAAAGCCGTACAGAATTATTGAGCTTCTCTTGATAGAGTAAATCTTTAGCAGTTTCTAGAATTATAGTTTTATCACTAATAAAATAAGGTAATGTTTTGCTACGTGTCTGAAGCGTAAAGTCACTATATTTTATTTTTAGCGTCACCGTTTTACCAGCAACATTACTTTTAGATAAACGTCGCGAAACTTCTTCGGCAATATGCTCTAGTTTTTCGAGCATAAAGATTTCTGAAGATAGATTTTCGCTAAAGGTACGTTCTGCGGCTAAGGATTTCCTAATGCGATTTGGCTTCACTTCGCTGTTATGAATGCCCCGAACAATATGGTAATAATAGCTTCCAGATTTTCCGAAATGTTCTGAGAGGTATTCTAAGCTTTTTGCTTTTAAATCCTTTCCTGTAAAAATACCTTTTTGGTACATCTTCTCGGCTGTGACTTTACCAACACCATAAAACTTTCGGATGTCTAAATCCTCTAAAAATTGTAAAACATCCTCTGGATTAACCGTTTTTTGGCCATTAGGCTTATTGTAATCACTCGCCACTTTAGCTACAAATTTATTAATAGAAATTCCTGCAGAAGCTGTTAAGCCAGTTTCTTCAAAAATGCGTTGTCTAATTTGTTGGGCAATTATTGAGGCGCTTGGCATCCCAATTTTATTTTCGGTGACATCGAGATAAGCTTCATCTAACGAAAGCGGCTCAACCAAATCGGTATAGTCATGAAAAATTTTTCTAATTTGAGAAGATACTTCCTTGTATCGATCAAAATTTGTTCTCACAAAAATTAAATCTGGGCACAGCTTTTCTGCTAGCCGACCAGACATAGCACTTCTAACACCAAACTTACGAGCTTCGTAGCTTGCAGCACTGATGACACCTCGCTTCCCGCCGCCACCAACAGCTATGGGTTTTCCTCTTAATTCAGGATTGTCTAACTGCTCTACAGACGCATAAAATGCATCCATATCTACATGAATTATTTTTCGGGTTGGTAAATCGTTAGACATACTGTAAATTTAGGGATTAAATGTCTTTTGTAAGACCAAATTATGGCGGTAGAAATAGAACGTAAATTTTTAATAAAATCTGATGCTTTTAAAACTGAAGCATTCAATTCTTACCACATTAAACAAGGTTTTTTAAACAGCCATCCAGAACGTACGGTACGTGTTCGAATAAAAAAGAATAAAGGTGTTTTAACCGTAAAAGGTAAATCATCTTCAGACGGATTAAGTCGTTTTGAGTGGGAAAAAGATATTACTTTGGATGAAGCGGAGTCTCTTTTAAAACTTTGTGAAAAAGGGATTATTGATAAAACCAGACACGAAGTTACAGTTGGGAGTCACATTTTTGAAATTGATGAATTTTATGGCGAAAATGAAGGTTTAATCATTGCTGAAATCGAGTTAAAATCTGAAACCGAAACTTTTGAAAAACCACGTTGGTTGGGTGAAGAAGTTACGGGTGATATTAAATATTATAATTCAAATCTCAGTAAATTACCATTTAAACAATGGGACTAAAAAAACCGAGGTGATTTTATTCGACGCGCTTTTTCAGCAAAATTATATCTGATAACAAACTCGTGAGAAGACGCTGAAAATTCTCTAATATCCGATGTTATGGCATCGTAAGCATAACCAATATTTAATTGTTGTGTTATTGCAAAATTCACTAATCCAGAAAACGAATCGTCATAACGGTAAGATGCGCCTAATTCCAATACATCATATAATAATACATTGGTATTTAAATCAAAAGAGAGCGGTGCTTCAAATGCAGATTTCACCAAAAATGAAGGTTTCAATTTTATGTTTTTTGATAATTGGAGAACATAACCACCAGTGACAAAAAAGTGCTGTGTTTCAGAACCTAATTTATTACCATTTGCGTTAAGGTGAACCGAGTTCAACATATTAGGAACTGAAATTCCAGCATAATAGTTGTCTGTAAAATAGAATAATCCAGCTCCAATATTGGGTGTGGTGCTATTAATATTTTGACTAAAAAAAGGGTCGTTTGGGTCAAAAACAGTTAAATTGTTAAGTCCAATATCATGAAAGGTTGCGCCAATCTTTAATCCAAAAGCGAGCTTGTGATTGTTTTTTAAAGTAATGCTATAAGCAATATCAGCATAAACATTTGTTTCTCTTACTGGTCCAAGTTGGTCGGCAATTACAGAAATACCTGTACCCATGTTTTCAGAAAGTTTAAAGTTTCCAAAAAAGGTGCTGGTTTGTGGTGCACCATCAATTTTTGTCCATTGGTCTCGGTAAAGTAGTCCTAGATTTACATTTTCTGTAGCACCCACATAAGCGGGATTTATAACAGGTAAATTGTACATATAAAGTGAGTATTGCGGGTCTTGTTGCGAAAAGCCAGACAAACAAAACAAACTTAAGATTGTACAATAAAAAATTTTCATACTTTGTCTTCCTTCAACTCTATATAAACAGGAAAGTGGTCACTGTATCCACCTTTGTAACGCTTACCTACATAAGTTCTAAAGGGTTGCCCTTTATACTTACCATGGTATTGCGTAAGAAATTGTGAATTAAACACATCGGCCTTAGACAAGTTAAATTGTGTGGATTTGGCATCAAAAAAGTTATTAGAAATTAAAATTTGGTCAAATAAATGCCATTCAAAATCATGATTTAAACTTCCTTTATCATACGTAGCTATTTTTTTAAATGGATTATAGAGCTTAGATTTTTCTTCTAAAGAAAGTAGGCTATTATTTTGAGGTGTATCATTAAAATCGCCCATAACTATAACCTTTGGTTTATCATAGTTATTATGTAAGACGTCAATGACACGGTTTACAGTTTCTGCCGCTGCTAAGCGTTTGTATTCAGTTTCTTTTTCGCCCTGTCTGCGTGAAGACCAATGGTTTACAATGACATGTATTTGTTCTCCATTTAATCGTCCTGTCACTAGTAAAACATCACGAGTGTAATCTCTGCTCCCATCTTCTTTGGTGAGATAGACCGCAAAAGGTTCAGAGTGTGAAACTTCAAAAACGTTTTTATCATAGATTAAAGCGACATCGATTCCGCGTTCATCAGAGGAGTCGTAATGTACGATGTCATAGTCGTAATGTTTTAGGTATTTACTTTCTATTAAGTCCTTGACTACGTGTCTGTTTTCCACTTCCGCAAGACCAACAATTGACGGTGGCATATCCACATCATCTTCGCCAATTTGCGAAATAACCTGACCTAATTTTCGGAGTTTATTTTCGTAACGTTTGGTCGTCCAACGCTTAGCCGAAAAGGGTAAAAAATCATCATCGTTAGTGTGCTCGTCATCTTTTGTGTCAAAAAGATTTTCGATATTATAAAATGCTATAGTGTACTTCTTACTCATAACGCTAAAGATATAATTAATATAGATAATGGGATATAGCGTAAATGCCTAAATTTGCAACATGTTATTCTGAAACGAATCGGAGACATTAGATAATATATGCTAGAGAAAAAAGATATAAGCCTGGAAAAAGTTGTGCTCATAGGTGTAGTGACGAGAGAGCAAGATGAAGACATGTCTAAAGAATATTTAGATGAGCTAGAGTTTTTAACCTACACAGCTGGAGGCGAAGTGGTAAAACGGTTTACCCAGAAATTAGATATGCCTAATCCAAAAACTTTTATTGGTACAGGTAAGATGAATGATGTACAAGAGTATGTAAAGGAGCACGAGGTAGGTACAGTTATTTTTGACGATGAGTTATCGCCAGCGCAAGAACGCAATATTAGTAAAATATTGAATTGTAAGATTCTTGACAGAACAAATCTCATTCTAGATATTTTTGCTCAACGTGCACAAACCAGTTATGCGCGTACCCAAGTTGAATTAGCACAATGTCAATACCTATTACCGCGACTAAAGGGAATGTGGACTCACCTTGAACGCCAAAAAGGTGGTATTGGAATGCGTGGTCCAGGTGAAACCGAGATTGAAACTGATAGACGTATTGTCCGTGATAAAATTGCCCTTTTAAAGGAGAAAATAAAAACCATAGATAAGCAAATGGCGGTTCAGCGAGGCAATCGTGGAAAGATGGTGCGTGTAGCTTTGGTTGGATATACCAATGTTGGTAAATCTACATTGATGAATGTGATTAGCAAATCTCAAGTATTTGCCGAAAACAAATTATTTGCAACTCTAGACACTACAGTTCGTAAGGTAGTTATTGGGAATTTGCCTTTTTTGGTAAGTGATACGGTAGGTTTTATTAGAAAATTACCGACTCAATTGGTAGAGTCGTTTAAGAGCACTTTAGATGAGGTTAGAGAAGCCGATTTACTATTGCACGTTGTAGATATTTCACACTCAAATTTTGAAGAGCATATAGACTCTGTTAACCAAATTTTAGACGAGATTGAGAGTAAAGATAAACCTACCATAATGGTTTTTAATAAGATTGATGCTTATGAACCTGAACCTTATGACGAGGAAGATTTAGTTGTAGAACGCACTAAGGCCAATTACTCTATAGATGAATGGAAGCAAACTTGGATGTCCACAATTGGAGATAATGCCTTGTTTATTTCTGCACTGAATAAAGATAACTTAGACGAATTTAGAAAACGTGTTTACAAAGAAGTACGTGACATACACGTTACACGTTTTCCATACAATCACTTTTTGTATCCTGATGTCGAGGATATAGAATAAAAAAGGTCTCAATTAGAGACCTTTTTTAGTTATGACTATTTCTTATTAAAATTTATAGCTTATACCAAGCGTAGAATAGGTTTGTAAGTCGTTGTCTGCAGCTTCAAGAGTTGTTCCTTGAAAGTTAGCCGCTTCTTGACGGTTACTACGTAAACCAAATTCTGCACCAACACCTATGTTTTTAAATAGAGAATAACTAAAAGAGTTTATCCATGTCCAGTTAGATAAATCGCCGTCTTCGTAACTTTGAAACGCAGACAAATTACTTCTAAACTGAATGTCACTGAATAATTTTCCAGTATAATCTGCAACGATTTTTGCACCTAATGACGATTGGAATATCGCATCGTTGTCCGCAAAAACAAAATTATAGTTAGCCGGATGAATAACCACTACCAAATTAGTAATTGGTGTCCATGTAAAACCAACACCGACATCTAAATAGCCTGGGTCATTAAAGTTATTTAATATAGTCGTTCTGTATTCAGCAAGACCAGATACCGCCCATTTATCACTTAATTTTCTACCGTATAATGTGCTAATATTAAATACATCTGTAGCCTCACGGAAACTATCGTCATCCGTAGAGTCATCTTTATCATCAAACTTAACCCAGCTAAGATTAGTGTTTAATGAATTTCTCCAGAAATATTTGTCTTCAATTTTATTAGCAAAAGCATTTAAGGTAAACCCTATTGTACCAGAAGAGTTATTAGGTGTGCCTTGTGCATACCAGTTATTAAATCCTGAGAAACTACCTCCAATGGTTCCAAAAGCGCCTACACGCCAACCTGGTAAAGCGTCAATTTGCGCCTGAATTTCATTAGCTTCTGCTTGATATTTATCAGCCTCAGCTTGTTTTTCGGCTTTTTGTTTTTGCAATTCTTCTTTGGTCTGAGAGAAGCCTATGCCGACTGCACATACGAGTAATAGTGATAAAATAAATCTAGTTTTCATGTTTTGAGAGATTTAAAATTGAATTACAAAGATAGGGATTGTAGGAAATCTTCTTCGATTTTAATTTAAACTAATTTATTTCCGTTTAATGATTCAACTATTTTGTTACTTTCTCTTGTAAAGAGGTACAGAGGAGCAGGCCTCACCAAACATAATAGATTTTGCAATTGGCTTTAGTTTCTGTGCTAATAAAACTAAGGCATTTGCAGGTACAGGTTTATTAGAGCAGCCTTTAATGATTACAGGTGCATTCTTATATTCTGAAAGGTCTAGTCCAGAAATAATATCAGTATAAAGAATAGATTCTAGTTGATTAAGGTTACCAATGACAGCAAGTTTAGCTATGTCTTGAAGCTGGATTGAAATTAGCATGTACGCCCAATCTGGGACAATAGCATCAGTTGAGCAATAAAGAGCAACATAGGCATCTTTGTATTGCGACCAATCGTGCTCATTTATGTAAGCTCTAAACTCTTTTTCTCGCAATACTAAGCCTTCCCAAAGCCAATCTTTGATATCAAAAGACACACGTTTCCCTTCAGGATAGAAGTCTTCTAAATCAACAACTTTAAGTTTGCTGTTGGCAACCCTATTTACGATTTCGTCTGCCATTATTTATTGACTTTGTAACGTCTTAACCCGTAATTGGTATCTTCTTTTTCAACAAAATTTAAAGCAATCTTACTACCATCTAAAACAGGCTTATCGAGTTTAGAGGTATGAATTTTTTCGTAAGTATCTACGGTAATCGATGTCCGGTTTTCTAGATATTCAAAAAGCTTTATGTCTTTTAATTTTGAAGCCCAATTTGGTTGAACTGTACCTTCAAAAACCTTAGACTTAGAACCACTTCCGTAACCAATAAAACCAATCGTTTTTCCATTGATGTCTTCAGAATTATTGAAGCTATCTGACAAATAACTTAAAAGTGACATAAAAATAGAAGCGGTGTACATGTTTCCAATTTCTGAAGACGCTAATTCACCTGCAGCTATATTTTGTGTTATAAAATCACTATATAATTTTGATTTGTAAGCTGATTTTTGCCAAGTTTTAGCGTCTGTGTCTTCAGGTTTACCTACTTCTTCAATTAAAGTGTTGTATGTATCAGAGCCTTTTATCCAATTGAGCCAATTATTAAAAATAATACGGCGTCCGTGGTAAGCGTATGGCAAATGAAACACAAACTGATTCCAAGTATTTACAAAATCTGTTTGCTTCTGATTATTGAAATGCTCTAGAGCTTCTGTAATTCTATCTTCATAGCAAGCATTAGAAAACTGCCCATCAAAAACAGGTTCTTCTTTAAACACTTCAACCACCTCATTGCTATCTGACCAGAATTCTGAATTTGTAGACTTTATAAAGGTGTCTATCGTTTCTTTAGAGGCATCGATTTTAAGCTCTTTTAAAACAGATTTAAGTAGTTCTGCTTTTTTATAAGTACGACGAGGTTTGAAGAAATCGCCTTCACTTTTTGAAGCCACACCCCAAGTATCATTTATTGATAGAATAGATGGATTATGACTTACCAAAACGGCTACAGCTCCGGCACCTTGCGTATATTCTCCTGTTGAGTTAATATCGTATTTAGATAAATCTGATGCGATAACAACAGCCTTTCTTTTAGCATCTTGTTTTACCCAATCCAAACTGTTATGAAGCGCATCTACAGCTCCAACACAAGCAAAAGTCATGTCTAAAATATCACAGTTTTTAAAACTGCGTTCACCAAAGGTTTTAGCTAATTCCTTTTCTACAATCTCAACAGCATAGGTCGCTGTAGGTTTTGAGCCATCAACAGCACTTTCGGTACCTAAATACACGCGTCCAATGTCTTTTGGATTAATGTTATTCTGTGTAACTAAGTTGAGAAGGGCATTCGCGGCAAATGTTGCTGCATCTTCACCAATATTTGGAACAGCCATTTTTTGCAGTCCAAGTCCGCGTTTTAATTTTTCGGCAGGAATACCTCTGGCTTCAGCCAAATTATCCATTGAAACGTAAAGTTGTGGTACATAAAAGGCTATAGCATCTATTCCTGTGGTATTCATAATCGTGGAGTTATAACATTCCTAATTCTAGTTTGGCTTCTTCGCTCATTAAATCTTGAGACCAAGGTGGGTCGAAGGTAATTTCAACCTCGGCATCTTTTACTTCGTTGATAGATTTTACCTTTTCTTCTACTTCAAGAGGTAATGTTTCTGCAACTGGGCAGTTTGGTGATGTTAATGTCATAAGTATTTTAACTTCGTAGTCCTCATTAACAAACACATCATAAATCAACCCTAGTTCGTAGATGTCTACAGGAATTTCTGGGTCATATATGGTTTTTACAACCTTAACGATTTTATCGCCAAGTGCAGCTGTATCTATTGTGGTTTCGCTCATCTCTTATTTCGGACACTGAGGCACTCGAAGTGTCTTTGCATTAAGGTTAGAAGGTCATTTCGAGTGCCTCAATGACCAAGTATTTTTTAGTTTAATTGTGTTTGGTATGCAATGGCATACATTTTTAACTGCTTTATCATACTTACCAAACCATTGGCTCTGGTAGGTGATAAGTGTTCTTTCAGCCCGATTTTATCAATAAAATCTGTATTCGCCTCTATGATGTCTTTTGGATGTTGATTAGAGAACGCTCTAATTAAGATGGCTATTATTCCTTTCGTGATAATAGCGTCACTGTCTGCGGTAAATTCCACCTTGTCGTCATTCATATGGGCATGAACCCACACCTTACTTTGGCAACCTTTAATAATATTATCATCCGTTTTGTGAGCTTCGTCAATTAATGGCAAGGTTTTACCTAAATCTATCATGTATTGGTAACGCTCTTCCCAATCGTCAAACATAGAGAATTCGTCAATAATTTCGTTCTGTATTTCTTCAATCGTCATAGTAAATTCTTTGAGACAAAATTACTACTGTTTTTTAACTTTCTCTGCTATTGCTAACACTTTATTAACGAGTTTTTCTATCTCTTTAGGTGGAAATCCATCATCAAAACTCGGTGTCATATAAACAACATCACCTTGTTTAATGGATAATGTCGCATGGGCAGCTCCGTCGTACAACCTTTTGTCAGTCGGTGCTTTTAGAGTTTGAAAGGTTTTTCTTTCAATACTATTCAGTAACTGCTCTATTTCCTCCCAATCGCTTTTATCGCATTTATATTCTTGCATGTTTTGTAAGCCACGGTCATTTGATAATTTAATTTTTGCTTCTGATATATATGCATACTTCGCAAAACCTCTAGAGCGTGCTTCGTATATTACAGCAACATCATAATTTTGACCAATTGCTTTTTGTTTATCTGTCATCATTTGTTTTTGGGCTATTGGTTCTGCGTCAGATGCTTTAGAATTTGTTGCGGCTTGTTTTTGCGAATTACATGAGCCTGTTAAAAAGACTAACGTCACTAAACTGAATAAAAATTTCATAATCTTGGTGTTTAAAGATGTAAGTTACACTTTTGATGCCAAACTTATGACAACATCATCACCGCTTTTTTCAATCCAGCAATAAAAGTGTCTATTTCTTCTTTTGTATTGTAAAACATGAATGAAGCACGAACAGTACCGGGAATTTTATAAAAATCCATTATAGGTTGTGCGCAATGATGACCAGTACGCACAGCTATTCCCATTTTATCTAGAATGGTTCCGATATCATACGGGTGAATATTACCGACGTTAAAGGAAATTACAGAAGTCTTGTTTTTTGCTCCCGAAGCTTCGGGACCGTAAATTTTTAAATCTTCTATTTGAAGCATTTGCGCCGTGGCATATTCTAAAAGCTCATTTTCGTAAGCAGCGATAGCTTCAAATCCTATGGCATTCATATAATCTAAAGCTGCTCCAAAAGCAATACCGCCGCAAACATTTGGTGTTCCTGCTTCAAACTTATGCGGTAAATCTGCATACGTTGTTTTTTCGAAAGACACTTCAGAAATCATTTCGCCACCACCTTGATATGGTGGTAATTTTTTTAGCCATTCTTCCTTACCATAAAGCATACCAACACCTGTTGGGCCACATATTTTGTGAGCAGAACAGACATAGAAATCTACATCTAGGGCTTGCACATCTGGTTTAAGGTGAGGACAAGATTGTGCACCATCAACTAGAACCGCTGCACCAACAGCATGGGCTTTTTCTATTATGGTTTCAATAGGGTTTATAGTTCCTAAAGCATTAGATATGTGGTTAACAAATACTAGTTTGGTGTTTGCATTTAATAGTGTATCGTATTCACTTAAAATCAATTCCCCATTAGTATTCATAGGAATGACTTTAAGCGTTGTACCTGTGCGTTCGCATAACATTTGCCAAGGAACAATATTGCTATGGTGTTCTAGTGCCGAAACAATGATTTCATCATCTTTTTTTAATAAAGACGAAAATCCGTTGGCAACAAGATTAATCCCATGTGTCGTACCAGATGTATAAATTATCTCATGGCTGTGTTTTGCATTAAAATGCTTTTGAATTTTCATACGCGCCTGCTCATAAGCGTCCGTAGCCTCTTGGCTCAACGCATGAACACCACGATGAATATTAGCGTTGTAATTACTGTAATAATCCACGATGACATCAATGACCTGTATAGGCGTTTGAGAAGTTGCCGCATTATCAAAATATATAAGTGGTTTCCCGTTGACCTTACGATTAAGTATAGGGAAGTCTTTTCTTATAGTTTCTGCATCTAGGGCAATATGTTCTTGTGCTTGGCTCATTTACAAATCAAACCCAATATTAACACCTAGTTTTTGAGCAATTAGCTTAGTAATTCTACTCTTAATTTCTGGTATAGCTACAGAATCTAAAACGTTATTACTGAAGGCGTACATGAGTAACCCACGCGCTTCTTTTTCAGGGATTCCTCTTGAGCGTAAGTAAAACATGGCACTTTCGTCGAGCTGACCAATTGTACAACCGTGAGAACACTTAACATCATCTGCAAAAATTTCAAGCTGAGGTTTCGTGTTTATAGTCGCTTTATCACTGACTAAAATGTTGTTATTGGCTTGGAATGCGTTTGTTTTTTGCGCTTCTTTTTCTACTACGACTTTACCATTAAACACGCCTGTAGAATTCGCATCGAAGATACCTTTGTAATCTTGGTGAGATTCGCAATTTGGTTCAATATGATGTACTAGTGTATTGTGGTCCACGTGCTGTTTATCGCCAATTATTGTGATACCCTTCATGGTTGAGTCGATACGCTCACCATTTTGATAAAAATTAAGGTTGTTACGCGTTAATTTTCCACCAAAAGAAAAAGTGTGTACTTTGGCAATACTCTCTTGCTTTTGGTTAATAAATGTATTGTCTATTAACGATGCAGACTGTTTGTCATTCTGAATTTTATAGTAATCGACAATAGCACGCTTATTCGCAAAAATCTCTGTAACAGAATTGGTTAATGTTGGATTGTCTGTTAGACTCTGGTGGCGTTCTATAATTTGCACATGCGAATTTTCTCCTACAACAATCAAATTTCTTGGCTGAAGCATTAAAGCCGCTTCGTTTCCTGTTGAAAAATGAATGATTTGTATAGGTTTCTCAACAACTTTATTCTTAGGAATATGAATATAAGCGCCTTCAGCTGAGAATGCTGTATTTAAAGAGGATAAGCTGTCTTTTGTTGCTATTTTATTGAAGTAGTTGTCAATAATTAGTTTGTATTTAGGCTTGTTTAATGCTGCAGACATTAGACAAACATCAATACCATCATGAGTTGTTGCAGATAGGTGAGACGAATACTTTCCGTCTATAAATATGATTTTGTAAGAATCGATATCGTGGATAAAGTATTGCTTTACATCTTTATAATCTAAAGCACCTGTTTCTTTAGGAAATACGCTAAAATCGTTTTTTAAAACCGAATTCAGTGAAGTGTATTTCCACGCTTCTTGTTTTTTGGTTGGGAAACCTTCAGCCTCAAAATTCTTTATGGCATCAACTCGTATGTCATGAACAGGCGAATCTATATCGATGGTATTTTCGAAGGCCATGAAAGAGGATACTAATTTTTCTTTTAACTCCATTTTTTTCAGTATTTAGCATTCAGTATTTCTACTGCTTACCAGTTACTGGCACTATGCGCCAATTTCTTCTTTAATCCAATCGTAACCTTTAGCTTCTAATTCGTGAGCTAATTCTTTAGTTCCTGACTTTACAATACGTCCATTGTATAAAACGTGTACATAGTCTGGCACGATGTAATCTAACAAACGCTGATAGTGTGTAATTACAATAGTAGCATTGTCTTTTGATTTTAATTTATTAACGCCATTAGCTACAATACGCAACGCATCAATATCTAAACCAGAATCTGTTTCATCTAGGATTGCTAATTTTGGTTCTAGCATGGCCATTTGAAAAATCTCGTTACGTTTCTTCTCTCCACCAGAAAATCCTTCGTTAAGCGAGCGCGATAAAAACTTACGGTCTATCTCTAAAAGTTCAGACTTTTCACGGATAAGCTTTAACATCTCGTTAGCAGGCATGTCTTCCAAGCCTTTAGCTTTACGAGTTTCGTTTATGGCCGTTTTCATGAAGTTAGTTACCGTAACTCCTGGAATCTCTACAGGATACTGAAATGATAAAAACACGCCCTTATGAGCACGCTCTTCGGCACTTAACTCTTCTATGTCTTCACCGTTTAAAATAATTTCACCTTCTTCTACCTCATATTCTTCTTTACCAGCAATTACAGAAGCAAGTGTGCTTTTTCCCGACCCATTAGGCCCCATAATCGCATGAACTTCACCTGGCTTTACTTCAAGGTTGATACCCTTAAGAATGGCTTTATCTTCTACACTGGCGTGTAAGTTATTTATCTTTAACATGGTATTAGTTTTCTGTTTTTATAACGTCGTTTTGCTCTGGATTAGGTGCTTCGACCTTAATCGTTTCTTTAATTTCTAGTCTAAATGGCCAACCTTCTTCACCTTCAGGTTTCGCAAAGCGTTTTGCTCTTACGGTGACAGGTACCATATCTGTAGACTCTTTTTTGTAAGCTTTTACTTTTTCATTTAAAGCTTTCATATTGTCGTCTATAACAACACCGTAAATGCTATTTGCTGTTTGAATTACAGCTGCATTTTGGTTTTCGTCGTAGATAAAATCTCCTTTAAGCGTAATTAAACCGTCATTTTGGTCGTAAGACTTTGAAGCAGTTTGTTCCTCTATTTCAGAGTTAGTTTTAGCGTCGTTTTTGCATGAAACAAAAAGACCTATATAAAATATTAAGGCGAATACTTTTTTCATATTAGTCTAAGTACTTTGGGTATTTTGGTAATCTATTAAAATCGTCTGTACTATGCTGAATGTATACATCGGCATTGTTCTCTTTGGCGAAATTTTCAAAAGCCTCCATGCTTTTCAAAGTCATATCTACATCGTAGTTAAAGCTTGGAACACCTTTACTATCTCTATTTTCTTGGAAGTGATATAAGTCACCAGTTAGAAGAATATTTCCTGCATTTTCTAGTTTCAAAAATAAAACTTGATGTCCTGGGGTGTGTCCTGGCATAGATTTAATGACTACTGTGCCGTCTCCAAACACGTCAAAATCGCCTTTAAGTTTTTCCACTTTTGTTAAAGCAGCAATAGCCTTATAGTTATCTCCTTTCTTCTGTTCTTCGCTTGTGATAAAGTCGTACTCAGTTTCTTGCACTAACCAAATGGCGTCTGCAAATTTTGAAGCGGACCCCGTATGATCAAAATGTGTATGAGACACTGCTATAAAATCGAAATCTCTGGGAGTTAGGTTTAATTGCGCTAATTGAGAAACTACAGAATCTTTTCTAGAAACTGTAAATGCACCATCTGGTGTTGTAAATGGTTCTTGCCCTACTAAACCTTCACCCAAACCAGCGTCCCAAAGCAAGCGTCCTTTCGGATGCTCAATAATATAAAACGCATCTGCAAAGGTTTTGGTTTGCCCAGTATACGTGGTATCTTGGGAGAATAGCTCAAGCATATTTACTTTTACAGTTCCGCCATCTAAGGCGTATAGTTTCACCTTTGATTTAGTGTCAGCTTCGGTTTCAATTTCATTATTAGCTTCAGCTTCTTCTTTAGCTTGGTTATAGCCATCTTTGTATCCTTCTTTAAAGTCTTTACAAGCCGAAAGTAATACTGCAAGCGATAATATAGTTAATACTCTTTTCATGGTTAGTTGTTGTTATCCTACGGAACCTTCTAAAGATATTTCTAGAAGTTTTTGTGCTTCTACAGCAAATTCCATTGGTAATTTATTTAATACTTCTTTACTAAATCCGTTAACGATAAGCGCAATGGCTTTTTCGGTATCGATACCACGTTGGTTACAGTAAAAAATTTGGTCCTCACCAATTTTACTAGTTGTAGCTTCGTGCTCTATCTGTGCGGATTTATTTTTTACTTCTATATATGGAAATGTATGAGCTCCACACTCATTACCCATTAGTAAACTATCACATTGAGAGAAGTTACGCGCGTTCTCAGCACGAGGACTAATTTGTACCAATCCACGGTAAGAATTCTGAGATTTTCCTGCAGAGATACCTTTAGAAATAATAGTTGACTTTGTGTTTTTGCCCAAGTGAATCATCTTTGTACCCGTATCAGCTTGCTGAAAATTGTTAGTCACAGCAATAGAGTAGAACTCACCGATAGAGTTGTCACCTTTTAACACGCAAGAAGGATATTTCCAAGTCACTGCACTACCAGTTTCTACTTGTGTCCAAGAAATTTTTGCATTCTTTTCGCATAAGCCACGCTTAGTTACAAAATTATAAACACCACCTTTTCCTTCTGCTGTTCCTGGGAACCAGTTTTGTACGGTACTGTATTTAATTTCAGCATCATCAAGCGCAATCAATTCTACCACAGCGGCATGTAGTTGATTCTCATCACGGCTTGGTGCTGTACAACCTTCTAAATAGGATACGTAACTGCCTTCATCTGCTATAACAAGTGTACGCTCAAATTGACCTGTACCAGCTTGGTTGATACGGAAATATGTAGATAACTCCATTGGGCAACGCACGCCTTTTGGTATGTAACAGAAACTACCGTCACTAAACACTGCAGAGTTTAAGGCTGCATAAAAATTGTCTTTTTGAGGCACAACGGTACCAATATATTTTTTTACGAGTTCCGGGTGCTCTTTAATAGCTTCAGAAATGCTCATAAAAATAATACCTTTTTCTGCTAAAGTCTCTTTAAATGTCGTGGCAACAGATACTGAATCTACAACCACATCCATAGCAACTCCAGCAAGTTTCTTTTGCTCATCTAGGGAAATTCCTAATTTTTCGAAAGTTGCTAGTAATTCTGGATCAACCTCATCGATACTATCGTATTTAGGCTTGCTATTTGGGGCAGAATAATAAGAAATCGCTTGAAAATCTGGTTTTTCGTATTGTACATTCGCCCATTCTGGCTCAGTCATTTTCTTCCACACTTTAAAAGCTTCTAATCGCCATTCTGTCATCCATTCTGGCTCTTCTTTCTTTTTTGAAATGGCTCTAACTATATCTTCATTTAGACCATTAGGGAATGTTTCAGACTCAATGTCTGTATAAAAACCATACTCATATTCTTTGGTTTTTAATTCTTCTCTTAAATCGTCTTCTGTATATTTTGACATACTATTTTTTTTGAAAGTCTTTCTAATCAGAAATTTTAGAAAATGCTATAGTGAAAATGACTCACCACAACCACAAGTTCTGTTTGCATTAGGATTGTTGAATACAAATCCAGTTCCGTTTAAACCACCAGAATATTCTAATGTAGTGCCTATGAGATATAAGAAACTTTTCTTGTCAACAATGATACGGACGCCATTGTCTTCAAAAACCTTATCTTCTTCTTCTTGGGTTTTATCAAATTTTAAATCGTAAGATAGTCCAGAACAGCCACCACTTTTTACTCCAACACGGATGTAATCCGTTGTAGCATCAAAGCCGTCTTCTTGCATAAGTTGCACGACTTTTTGTTTTGCAGTATCAGAAACCTTTATCATATCCTTATATAGATTTTATCTAAATAGAGTGCAAAGATAAGATATAGCTAGCTTCTTACAACATTTACTAACATTATATTAAGATATCATTTCATAGGGATTAACTATCTCAATATGAAGCAATGATTAAAGAGAAAAATTTGATAACTAGAGGCAAGATGTCATTTTACGTCTTAGTAAAAAAAGTTGACGCAATGCGGTTTCAAATGTTTTATCATTTGCGGCACTTGTATCTAAATCGCCATTCTTAGTCATGACTATTTGTGTACCACAGTTTTTGCAAACAACTTCATCTTTTGATTTGTCTGTTAACTCTTTTTTGTAAAAGTTGTGTCCAAGCAAAAGACAAGTTATGTTGTCTGTGTTTGTAGGTTTCATATTTTGTGTTTTGGGGGACGACTAATATAGATATATATTTTACTTATACAAGCTGAAATACATATTTTTTCGATGAAATGCACAAAATCTTAAATTTTGTACTAAATTTTAATTCTGAAATGCTGGGTTATTAATGAAAGAAGTATCTGATAACGTCAATAAAAAAGCCTTTAAATCTGCTTTATCTTGAGGAGAAAGTTGAACACCACCTTGTGCAACGTTTTTCATTAAAGGGTCAATTGTTGGGGAGTTTTGCAACCCTTCACTGTAGAAATCGATAACTTCTTCTAAGGCTTCAAATCTACCGTCATGCATATATGGTGCAGTAAAAGCTAAATTTCTTAAAGAAGGTGTTCTGAATCTACCATTATCATTTGGGTCGCCAGTTACACCGCCAAGTCCTAAATCCGTAAACGTTGCATCTAATCCATTATTGTGGAATTCATTATTTGTCCAAAGTGGATTATTGGGATTTCCATGGCAGTGGAAGCAATCGCCTTTATCTTCTCTTAGAAAAACATCTAATCCATTAAGTTCTTGTGCTGTTAGATTGGCTTGACCGAGAGAATATCTATCGAATTTAGAATTAGCAGAAATCAACGTACGCTCAAATTGTGCAATTGCCTTGGCAATAAGTTCTTCTGTAATTATATCTGTTTTGAAAGCAGCATCAAATAGCTCTGGATAATCAGGATGATTTTGCAAGCGTTGTACAACGATTTCCAAATCGCTATTCATTTCTACCGGATTTTCTATTGGCTCTAAAGCTTGACGTTCTAGGCTTAATTCTTTACCATCCCAAGCAAATCGTTCGCCATAATTCCACGCTAGATTAAATAAAGGCATTGAATTTCTATTCCCCAGAACTCCGTTAACACCAGCGCTTGTTGAGGTATTATTTGTAAATGCACTAGATGGTGCGTGACAACTGGCACAAGATATAGTTTCATCTTCAGAAAGTATATTATCGAAAAATAATCGTTTGCCAAGGGCTACGCCTTCTTCGGTTAAAGGGTTATCTGTAGGAATAACTGGAGCAAGAATATTGTCTCTAAACAATTGAGGAATCTCTAACTCAATAGGATTAGGTGTTTCTTCAACCACAGGAGTTAATCCCTCATCTTCATTATTGCTAGAGCAAGAAAGGTAAAGTAAAACAACAGATAATATGTAAATAATCTTTTTCATTTCTTATTCTGATACAGAACCCAGGCTGAATACATTTTGTCCATTTTCAAACATCATAATTTGTGCCGAAGAATTTGGCATGAGAACAGTATTTAATTGATTTAAGTCCCATGTGTTAGGGTTTCTAAACCATTCTGCAATATTCATTTCAATATTAAGTATAGTATCTCCACTTATAGATACAGGTCCTAAATTAACTGTAAAAAAAGTATCTTGAGGAAAGGTAGGATTAGGTCCTGGATTATCTACAGCTCTTATTGCATGATAGTTATAATTTGCCTCTTGATTATTATTATCGATATATTTACCGTCCATTTGCATGTAGTGATAACCGCCTCCAAGCATTTCAGGAACATTAAAGGAAGCAGAGTTTAAGTCCAAGTAATTTTGAGAATTATCATCATTATCAAATCCAAATGTAAACGACACATTGCTGTAATTTCCTGGAGGAATTTGTGTTCCTAAATCTAAATTAAGATTAGTGCCATTTGTAACATCTATAAGATTATAATTATCTAAATCTAAAACCTCATTAGAGGTTGTGGTAAAAGTGACGTCTGATATAACATAGCGCAAGCGTTCTATACTTAGAATTTCGCCATTTTGATTAGTGAACTGAATTGTATTAAAATCTGCATTAGTTACAGTAGTACCATTCCAATTATGGGAAAAACTTAAAGTGGTAGTTGCTTGACTTAAATTACTACTGGTATCATCATCACTACATGATAAAATGATTAATGATAAAAGAATGATTTGGGTAAATATTTTTGTTTTCATTTTAATCAATTTTAAAAATAAGTAGGTCTGTAAATCCTTTGTTTTCTCCGATATCGCCATCATTACTACTAGTTTCACCAACGGCAATAACAGATAGGTCATTTAACTCAGTAACGCCATAAGCAAAGTCAATATTGCTTCCGCCAACGGATACTTCCCAAAGTAAATCTCCGTTAGCATTAACTTTTAGTGCCCAAGCATCATTCTGACCTTTATTTTCTGACACATCGCCATCGCTACTGCGAGAGCTTCCTGCTAATAAAAAGCAATTATCTCTTGTGATGCTGATATCTCTTGCTACATCAAAACTGGTGCCTCCTAAAGTTTTTTCCCAAATAAGATTTCCCTCAGGTGAAATTTTTATAAGCCACAAGTCCGCGGCACCATTATTGGTAGAAATATCACCGTCATTACTTCTAGTATCTCCAACAATTACAAAATTATTATCACTTGATTTCACAATGGCTCTAGCTTCATCAATCTCATTGCCTCCAAAAGATTTTTCCCAAATTAAATCGCCGTCAGCGTTAACCCTAACAATCCAAAAATCATAAGTTCCTTTATTGTTGGTTATATCTGTGTCTTCACTATCTGATCCGCCAGCGATAATAAATCCGCCATCATCTGTTTCTGCCACGCCTTCTGCTGTATCTGTAAAATTCCCTCCAAAATAACGACTCCACTGAAGATTTCCTGTTTCATTAATTTTTACAGCCCAATAGTCACCGCCTGCATGACGACTATTGGAACGTGAAGTGTTCCCTTGTCCACCTGAAGCCGTAACATCTAAGACACCAGTCATTAAATAACCCAAATCTGATGTTTGTATGAGTGAAATACCAGAATCGTTTCCTTGAAAACCAAAAGATTTTTGCCAAGATATATTTCCTTGAAGGTCTAGTTTAGCTATCCAATAATCTTGAGAACCATTGTTGCCAGAAACATTACCGTCATTACTTTGGCTAGTTCCTAAAATAGCATATCCTCCGTCTTGGGTTTGAATGATTTTTCGCCCCCTATCGTCTTCAGATCCTCCATAGGTTTTTTGCCACTCCAAAGTATTTTGAGCATTGAATTTTAACACCCAATAATCAAAACTTGAGTCTTGCTTATCCGTAATATCATTGTCATTACTTTGTGTAAAGCCTAAAATTACATAGCCTCCGTCCAATGTGGCAGTAACAGATTGTGCACTATCGTTTAGACTTCCTCCAAATGTAGAAACTGCTACAGCTTCAGGAAGTGTATTTGTAGGTATACCTGGTGTAGATAAATCTTCAAGGTCGGAGCAACTTAATGCACAAAAACCAAGACTTAAAAGTAAAAGATGTGATAGTCGCATGTTTCATCAATTGTCTATTGACTTTTTCTAACAATAAATAAACCGCCTTCGATATCACTAATCACTATATTTCCACTAGCGAAATAAGGATATACACTCCAAACACCATTAAACGCAGCACTATCACTAGGGATAAAGGTGTCTATAAAATGTGTTTCTGTCATAGGGTTTGTTGACGAGCTAATATTAGAAATATCCAAAATTCGCATTCCTGCTCGATAATTTGCCAAGTAATACTCGTTACCGAGAACATAACCATTATGATCTATAGCTGGGGTTGTACCAAAATAGGTAGATGAAAGCGTAGGATTATCTAAATCTGAGAAATCAAAAACTAAGGTTTTGGTGTTAAATCCAAACGCTTGTTCGTCAGTTTCATCTCCCAATATAAAATAACGTTGGTCATCCGTAAACCAGCCTTGATGCGCATATGATGTTTGCGGATATGTAAACTCGCTAATTGGTACCACATTGTTTTTATCGGTTACGTCTAAAACAACAACTTTATCTGTATTTCCATTACTGCCAACATAGATTTCTCTGTTAGCATAATCGGTATCAGGTCCATTATAAGTGATGACTTGCGCATCATGAGAATAACCTCCAGCTGTATAGTCGTTTATAAATGTTGGATTAAGTGGGTTAGAAATGTCGACAAAAATGGGTCCACCACCATTAGTAGAAGAACAACCTACAAGATAAGCTACAGCTTCACTCTCGTTAATAACTATGTTGTGGCAGCTACCTACACCTGTATAAATAGCATCAGCAGTAAAAGTTTCGGGAGCATTAGTCACGTTTCGCAGACGCGTTAAATCAAAAACTTGCATACCATGTGCTCCAACACCATCTGCTACTATAAATGCATAGTTGTTGTAAACTTTAACATCACGCCAAAAGTTGGTACCAGCATTAGTATTAAGCCTTCCTAAAAATAAGGGATTTAATGGGTCTGAAATATCTACAAAAGCGGTGGAATTTGTTAGAGCAATAAGTGCAATTTCATTTCCATTTGAAGGATCTGTCCAACCCCAAATATCACTACCTTCTATATTAGAAGCGGTGCTTCCTCCAAGTGTATTTACATCAATAACAGATAAAACATCAATCTTATCACAAGGATATGGTCCTGCCATACCATCAACGCACGATGCATTTACAGTATAGGGACTTGGGTCACACGCATCTCCAACACCGTCATTATCAATATCTTCTTGGTTTGGATTAGGAATTAAAGGACAATTATCACACACATCTCCTATACCGTCACTATCCGAGTCCTCTTGGTTTGGATTAGGAATTAAAGGACAATTATCATCCACATCGGCAATACCATCACCATCATCATCAGTATCACAAACATCCCCAATACCATCATTATCTGTATCTAATTGATCAGGATTAGGAATTAAAGGACAATTATCATCTATATCTGCAACACCGTCTTCGTCATCGTCAGTGTCACAAGCGTCACCATCCCCGTCGCTATCAGTATCTAATTGGTCTGGATTAGCAATAGTAGGACAATTATCTTCAACATCTAAAACACCATCTCCATCATCATCTGTATCGCAAGCATCACCGATGCCGTCATTATTTGAGTCTACTTGACTACTATTAGATGTGTTTGGACAGTTATCTTCGTCATCATTAATTCCATCATTATCTGTATCAATATTAACTTCTGGTGGCGTGGGTGTTTCTTCATCTTTACAGCCATTTACAAGAAAAATGGACATACACAGAAGTAGTCTAAGTGTAAGTTTGGTAATATTCATTCGGGTAAAATTTTATGCAATTTAATTATAACTATTAATACTTAACTAAAATTAGATCAATAAATTACCTTGAAATTGTTAAAAGCGTAATATTTTTGCAGCATGATAGAAGATAAAAATCCACAGCGTACGCCATTGAGTGAACTCGGTGAGTTTAAGTTAATTGAGCATTTAACAGCGCAATTTAAGATAAATCATAAGTCAACTGTTTTGGGGATAGGTGATGACGCCGCAATTTTAAACCCATCAAAAAAGCAGATTGTTGTCACCACAGATTTATTGGTTGAAGGTGTGCATTTTGATTTGAGTTATGTGCCATTAAAACACTTAGGCTATAAAGCTGTAATGGTAAATATTTCTGATGTATGCGCTATGAATGCCAATGCCACTCAGATTACTGTCTCTATTGCAGTATCTAATAGATTTCCCCTTGAAGCCTTAGAAGAGTTATATGCAGGTATAGAGACTGCTGCAAGATTATATAATGTGGATGTTGTTGGCGGTGATACAACGTCATCTACATCTGGACTTATAATATCTATTACCGCTGTAGGTGAAGTTGAAGAAGATAAAGTTGTAAAACGCTCCGGTGCAAAACCAAATGATTTACTAGTTGTTACGGGAGATTTGGGAGGTGCGTATATGGGACTTCAAGTGTTAGAGCGTGAAAAGGAGGTTTTTAAAGTCAATCCTCAAAATCAACCAGACTTATCCATGTATACTTATATAGTTGAAAGACAACTAAAACCTGAAGCACGTAAAGACATTGTGGATTTACTTAAAGAGCTAGACGTGAAACCAACAAGTATGATAGATATTAGTGACGGCTTATCTTCTGAAATTATCCATATCTGTAAACAAAGCAATGTTGGTGTAGATTTATATGAAAATAAGATTCCGTTAGACCCTCAAGTTATTAGTACTTGCGAAGAGTTTAATATAGACAGTACAACTATAGCCTTAAATGGAGGCGAAGATTACGAATTATTAATGACTATTTCTCAAGAAGATTTTCCTAAGATAAAAGGAAACCCAAATTTAACAGTAATTGGTTATATGACAGAAGCTGAAAGAGGCATGCATCTTATAACTCGTGCGGAAACAAAAGTCCCAATTATTGCTAAAGGTTGGAAAAGTTTTAATGAAAATGAGAAGCAGTAATTAAGCTGCCGAAGTAGCGTAGCGACGTGTTCTCATACGCGCTAACTTGTTAGAATATATTCTAGCCAAAGTGGCATTAATCTCCTTAAATTTTGGTGTAAGTTCGGTAAGTCGTCCATTACCGTTAGTGGTTAATTCGCGCTTACAACATTTACAAGTATACTCTTTTACATGCTCAGTGACGTCTTTGGTTACCTTATAATTATGCCCAAATATATCACAGTAGAAACGCTTTGGTGAAGTAGGTCGAGTAGATGTTTTCATAATTAGCTAGATTTGAGACAACTAACATAGCTAAAAAAAACACGTATAACGCCAAAACGTATTATTTTTCGATAAAACGTTTTAAAAAGTAAGATAATTCATATTTATTTTCAATATGACTCATGTGTCCTTGAGAGAAGATAACAGTTTCAATACCTGTATTTTTAGACTTTTCAACTAATAAATCTTCATCTACAATCCAATCTTTTTGCCCAATAACAATTACCTTTTTTCCTTTTATGGCTTTAAAAACTTCGTACCTATTAGGCCTTATAGCCATTCCTTTATGTCCAGCTATAAAACCTTGAACAGGAGTTTGTAAACCAATAGCGAGGGCTTTTTTTATTTCGGAAGCAAAAGGCACTTTACTTTCTGGTGCAAAAAGATTCACAAAAGACATACGGACTAAGTTTTCGTAATTGGTAGTGGCCATTTGTGCGGCTCTGGCTCTTAATACTTTTCGTTCGTGGTCATCTGCTTCAAAAGTGGAGTTTAATAAACATAAATCTTTAACTAAATTCGGATATATTTCTGCTAAAGCTAAAGCGACATAACCGCCCATGGAATGCCCTACACAACTAATTTCTTCAATCCGTAAATACTTTAAAACGGCAAAAACGGCTTCTGCCATATTTTCCATAGAATGAATGTATCCAAGACACTCGGTTTTTCCATGACCTAGTAAATCAATGCAAATAACTTTTCGTGTCCTGGAGAGTACAGGCACAAAATCGGTCCACATATCAATAGTTTCCAAAAAGCCATGTAGCAAAACAAGCGCATCGCCTTCGCCTTTAACGGTATAGTTAATCGAAATATTCTTGTAATTCAGTGTCATACTGCAAATATAAATTTTGAAAACTGATGTCGCTCCTATCGTTTTCACATTTATTATATTTACTGACGACTAAAATCAATGTCTTATGATAATTAAACGCTTTTTAGCTCTTCTGCTTTGTATTGTTTCGCTATCACTTTCGGCGCAAATTGAAGCAGAGAAACTGGATAAACTCATCCAAGAAACGCTTACCACTTTTGATGTTCCAGGGATTTCTGTGGGTATTCTAAAAGATAACCAGATTATTTATTCTCGAGGATTTGGGGTTCGTTCTTTGGAAACCAAAAAGAAAATGAATGCAGAAACCAAAGTTGGTGTAGCCTCTAATAGTAAGGGCTTTACCTGTTTTGCTTTGGCCATGCTTATAGATGAAGGAAAACTAAATTGGGATGATAAAGTGCGAAAGTACATACCGGAGTTTCAATTACATGACCCGTACATTACCGAAGCTTTTACCATTAGAGATTTGGTGACGCACAGAAGTGGATTAGGATTAGGGTCTGGCGATTTAATGTTTTTTCCAGAGGGAAGTGATTTTACGATTCAAGACATTATAGACAATCAAAAATATATAAAACCACAAAGTCAGTTTCGTACGGATTTTAGGTATAATAATAACATGTACATTGTTGCAGGTGAAGTATTGAAGCGCGTTAGTGGTATGTCTTGGGAAGACTTTATCGAAACTCGAATTATGCGACCTGTAGGCATGGTAAACAGTAAGGCATCTTATAACAGAGTTACAGACAAGTCTAATATTATTGAAGCGCACACGAGAACAGAAGGAAAGGTGATTCAGATTCCTCATGATTGGAGTCCAACAGCCAATGCAGCTGGAGGTATTGTAAGTAATGTTAGAGATATGCTCACTTGGGCTCAATTTTTAATGAATGATGCTGTAACGGTTGACGGTACGCGATTATTAAGTTCAGAACAATTTCATGAGCTATGGCAATTGCAAACGCCTCTTAAAGTCCGAAAAGGCGACTGGTACGATTCTAATTTTAGAGGTTACGGTTTGGGTTGGTTTTTAACGGATGTTAAAGGTGGACACAAACAAGTTTATCATACTGGTGGTTTGTTAGGAACGGTGACACAATTTACTATGATTCCAGATTTAAATTTAGCAATAGTCGTTTTGACCAATCAAATGAATGGTCGCGCTTTTAATACCATTACAAATACTATTAAAGACGCGTATCTAGGTTACGAGAATAGAGATTGGCTAAAAAACTATGGAAGTAGCCATGTCAGAAATTTGAAATATAACGATAGTATAAAAGCGTCGGTTTTTGCTCAAGTAGATAAAATGAATGGCAGTAAATTACTGCCTCAGCCAAAGCAGATTGTTGGGACATACAAAGACGCTTGGTTTGGAAATATCATTATTAGCCATGACGGTAAGAACTACACCATTAAAAGTGAACGTTCTTCTCAGCTTGTAGGCGAATTACTGCCTTACAGTCCCACAACCTATGTGGCTAAATGGAATAACAGAAGTTTTGACGCTGATGTGTTTGTTAATTTCACTTTTGATAAAGACGGAAAAGCGCAGTCAGCTACAATGAAATTTGTAGCACCAATCACCGATTTTAGCTTCGATTTCGAAGATTTAGAACTTAAACGTATAGACTAATGAATCGAACTAAAGAAATTTGGATGAGTGGCTTTGCGCTGTTCTCAATGTTTTTCGGTGCTGGAAATCTTATTTTGCCACCGCTTTTGGGTTTTAAAGCGTTGGACCAATGGCTCATTGTAGCTTTAGGTTTTGCCATTACGGCTGTAGTTATTCCCATAATGGCCATTTACGCTCATGCTAAACTTCAAGGGACTTTGTACGACTTTGGTAAAAAAGTATCTCCGCTTTTTAGCACAGTGTATTGTGTGTTAATATACATAATCGCTATAGCTTTACCGGCGCCACGTACGGCATCGGTAACTCATGAAATGGCAATTCAACCTTTTTTTGAAACACCAACATTGCTCACGAGTACTATTTATTTTTTATTGGTTTTAGTCTTTGTGCTCAACCGTTCTAAAGTGCTAAGTATCATTGGTAAATTTCTAACGCCACTTATTGTACTAATTCTATTACTAATTATTAGTATTGGTATATTTTCTGATGCTTCTATTGCTAACTCTGGTGTGTCTGGCGCACCATTAGTAGATGGTATTTTAGAAGGCTATCAGACCTTTGATGCCGTTGGAGGTGTTGTGGTTGGTGCTGTTCTTATAATCTCTCTTAACCTTAGAGGACATAATGGTTTTGAGGAGAAAAAAGAACTCATCAAAAAATCGGGACTTATCGCAGGAACAGGTCTATTTGTTATTTATGCTGGATTAATTGTGGTTGGTGCTTTGTACAGTAGTTATTTTCCTTCGGATATAGACCGTACTGCATTATTAGCAGGTCTTAGTTTAGAGACATTGGGAAGTATCGGACGTACTTTTTTAAGTGTTTTGGTAGCCTTGGCATGTTTCACGACTGCTGTTGGGATTATTACTGGTACAGCGGATTATTTTAAAGGCCTATTTGGTAATTCGCAAAAAGCCTACATCACCACAGGAGTTATAGGTTGTGTTATAGGTATCATTGTCGGAAGCTATAATGTTGGTTTTATTATCGATATTGCTTTACCAGCATTAATGTTTATTTACCCTATAACTATTATTCTTATTTTACTCAATACGGTACCTTCAAAATGGGCGTCACCTTTGGTATTTAAGACTGTGGTTTTAGCTACTTTTATATTTAGTATTCCAGATTTTCTAAAGTTTTTAGTCAATCCCAAACAACTAGAACCCATTGTAAATAGCATACCATTAGCACAACATAGTTTGGGTTGGGTATTGCCAGCTTTGGCAGCTTTTATTCTTACAAATTTGTTTCAGAAAACGTCTACTGCGCGTTCAGATTCTTAATAGCCGAAAAGGCTTGGTCAACAAGGTGACTCTCCACTAAAACGGTAAATTCGTTAGTGGTAGAAATGACTTCGTGAAGTGAAATCCCTTCCCAAGCAAAACGTTTAAAAATTTGATAATACAGACCCGAAATACGTTGGTTATTTTTTGGCAATCGAATACTAATGGCAGATAAATCATCTTGAGAGTCTATCATTTTTTCATTTTTAAAACCCTCTAGAACAATTCGTTTTTCAGACTCAGAAACAACAATGTTACTTTCGTAAACACCTCTCGAAAATCCATAAAATGATTTGGTGTCTAAGGTCTCCATAACATTAGAATGGCTCTTAATTAAAGTATCCGAATTCTGAAACGTATAATCTATTAAATGTGAACGCACTGTAATATCTCCCAATTGTTTTAACACAGCTTTTAGCTGATGCGATTGTCTTAAATGTACAGGTGGCGCATAACGTCGTAAGGCCATCATAATAGCACCTGTTTTTACAGGTTTGCCTAGCATTTTACTAACGGGTGCTTGCAACTCTTCAGACAAGGCTGAAAAGTTGATGATTTGTCTAAACAAGGCTTCTTCTAAAAAAGGTTGTTTAATTAAAATGTCTTCAACGCAGGAGGCAATAGTTTTCATTTTTTCTTATTTTTATTTCTTTCGGTTATGCTTTAACAGGCTCAGTATGTCTAGTCGTTTTTGTTTGAACACAATAGTAAAGAACAATAATTCTTATCATTTAAATTATAAACTAACACAAATCGAATCCTCTATGTCAGCCTAAGCTTGTCGAAGACGTCATAATATTTAGTCATCATTAATTTTAGTACCATATTCAGTATAATTCTTTGAGAATAATACTAAATCATCCCAATTTTCTTTTATCAGAGCAGTCTTCTTCCTTCGTGACCATCCTTTTATTTGTTTTTCAATCTTTATAGCTTCAGAAGGATTAGTACATTGTAAATACCATTCTAACTTAACAGGTAACCGTTCTGCTGTGTAACTAAACTTGTTACTACCAGACTGGTGTTGTTTTATGCGTCTTTCTAAATCGTTTGTCATACCAACGTAATAGGTCTTGTCTGAGCATGATAATATGTAAACGTAATAAGACTTCATAAGTTGGCTACAATAGATTTATAAATTATATGCTTCGACAGGCTCAGCATTACAGGTGTTTTTTTATTTGTAATAATCAATATTTTGTTACTGCTTCATCACACAATTTAATCAACACAATTTATTTCTTTAATGTCAGTCTGAGCTTGTCGAAGACGTCAACGGTTTTTTTATGCATGATGCTTCGACAGGCTCAGCATGACAATCGTTTTCAAAATTGTAATAAACTTATTTTTTTCTTATTGTTATATAATTAACACAATGTGCAAAAATAAACTATTTCTTTTAATAATTGGTAACAAATGACATTACAAATCTATTTTTGCCCTGTAAAAAAGAAAAAGAAGAATGTTAGTATATAAGTTTGGAGGGACGTCAGTAGGTTCTGTAGTAAACATGAACCACGTTAAAGACATCATAGATACCAAAGACCAAAAAATAGTAGTGCTTTCTGCCATGTCAGGAACTACAAACGCTTTGGTTACAATTTCAGAGCATATAGAAGCTGGTCGAATTGATGAAGCGCAACAAGAGATTAATAATCTAAACGAAATCTATAACGCCACCGTTTACGATTTGCTTTATGACGAAACATTAAGACAAGAGGTCAGCACCTATGTCAACGGTATTTTTAAAAATCTGGTTCAAGCAACAACACGTCATTACAACATTCAATTACATAATAGTATTGTGGCTAATGGCGAGTTGTTATCGACGTTTATGTTCAGCCGATTTTTACAACAAGAAGGTTATAATGTTCAGTTGTTATCGGCTTTAGATTTTATGCGTTTGGACCGTAATAACGAGCCCGATAATTTTTACATCAAACAAAATTTATTTCGTCTAATCGATAGCCAACCAACGGCAGACATCTATATTACACAAGGGTTTATTAGCTTGGATGCCGATGGTGCTATTACCAATTTACAACGTGGCGGTAGCGATTATACAGCCACGATTATTGGTGGCGCTATTGAAGCGGATGAGGTTCAAATCTGGACGGATATCGACGGGTTTCATAACAACGACCCGCGTTATGTAAACGATACCAAAGCCTTATCGCATTTGTCTTATGACGAAGCGGCAGAGTTGGCGTACTTTGGCGCAAAGATTCTGCATCCGCAAACGGTGATGCCCATGCGTAGTCTAGATATTCCACTACGTCTTAAAAACACGATGGCACCGGAAGCGCATGGTACCTTAATCACTAACCAAACGCACGGCGAAGGCATTAAAGCCATTGCCGCCAAAGATGGTATTACGGCTATAAAAATAAAGTCCGTTAGGATGCTTTTGGCGCACGGTTTTTTAAAGAAAGTTTTTGAGATTTTTGAGACTTTTGAAACGCCAATAGATATGATTACCACTTCCGAAATTGCCGTATCGCTAACCATTGACGACGCGCAACATTTAGATGCTATTGTTACCGAGCTTCAAAAATTTGCTGAGGTCGAGGTGCAAGATTATATGAGTATTGTTTGTTTGGTGGGGAACCAAATTATTTATCATCCTGATACACCAGAGCTTTTCCAAGTGTTGCAAGATGTTAATGTACGTATGATTGCCTATGGCGGCAGCAACAACAATATTTCCTTATTGGTAAACACTAGCGATAAGCACGAAACCTTACAGAAGTTACAACGCTACGTGTTTGATGGTAATTCTGTTTTAGTTTAGTTTTTAGTTGAAGAAAGCGCCGAAAGGCGCTTTTTTATTCTCTATAACTTATCCTATCTTTAACACTCCTTTTTTCTCATTGTATAATTACACTAAATGTTATATGCAAGCTTATGCAGCTATTTGTTTTAGTACTTTTTTTGCCAACTTAACAGCCAACGCTGAATAAATAAAAGAGCTGTTTTTTTCCCTCGGACACATACAGATTATCAAGAATATTTCTATATTTGACAAAAAAAGTCAAATTATGTTGGACGCAATAGTTTCAATTGGAGATACCTTAAAAGAAATACGCGAAACGAAAGGTTTTCATCTACAAGAAGTTGCTGATAAAACTTCCATTAACTATACTTCATTAAGCAGAATTGAAACAGGAAAAAGACTTCCAACAAAAACGCAAGTACAAAGTTTAGCTGAATTTTATAGTTACAGCGAAAACGACTTAATTAGACAATTAATTAGTGACAAAATAATCTATGAAGTTCAAAACGAAGATTTAGGACTTGAAGGTTTTCATCTTGCGGAGCAAAAATTAAAATATGGTCTAAATCTTTTTAATGACTATAAAAATCAAGACAAATTTCAACTACAAAGTCGTAGATACATTGGCAATAAGGCAAAATTGACTGATTGGATAATGGAAATTATTGAATCGGAAACAGAAGGAAATGGAACTTTTATTGACATATTTTCTGGAACTTCAATTGTAGCTAAATCTGCAATGGAAAAATATAAAACCGTTATTCTAAACGACATACTATACTCTAACAATGTAACTTATCAAGCATTTTACGGTACATTAAAATGGAATTCTAACAAACTTGTTGAGTTAGCAAATGAATACAATACTATAAACTCAAAATCTATAAGAGAAAACTATTTTTCAAAAAATTTCGGAGGTAAATTTTATGAAAAGGAAGTTTCAAAACAAATTGGATATATAAGACAAGATATTGAGAAAAAGAAAAAAAATAATGAACTAAATTCGAGAGAATACGCAATATTACTCACTTCATTAATTTATACAATAGACAGACTTGCAAATACTGTTGGTCACTTTGATGCTTATATTAAAAAACCAATTATAAAAAAACCTTTGAATTTTAAATTAATTCAAACCTCTGATTTTAAAGGAGCAAAGATATTTCAAGAAGATGCTAATGAATTAGCGAGAAATATTAAAGGAGATATTGCATATATCGACCCACCATATAATTCAAGACAATATAGTAGATTTTATCATATTTACGAAAATCTTGTACAATGGAAAAAGCCAAAACTATACGGAGTTGCATTAAAACCTGAACCAGAGAATATGAGCAAATATTGTACTGTTCAAGCAAAAGACACTTTTAAGGATTTAGTAGAAAATTTGGATGTAAAATATTTAGCTGTTTCTTATAATAATACTCACAAATCAAAAAGCAAATCGTCTAAAAACAAAATTACGCTCGAAAAAATAACAGAAATACTTAATAATGTTGGAGAAACTAAAACATTTCAAACTAATTATAAAATCAAAGGAGTTAAATATATAGAGTCATTAATTGTAACTAAAAAATAGAATTATTAGGATTTGGGCGTTTCCCTTCGGGTCAGGCTTTCCGTTGCAATCTTTTTGTGAAAAACAAAAAGGATTTCCAATTCAATCCTTAACGCAAAAGCAAATTATGAGTTCAATTCAAATATTATCAAATTTAAATTACCCAATAGGAAAAGTAATAAATCAAGAATTACAAAATTCCATTGACACACAAATAGCAGTTGCATTTTTAAAATATACTGGTGTGAAAGTCATCGAAAAATCTTTAAAAACTTCATTAGATAATGGTGGTAAATTTGAGATAATCGCTGGGCTTGATTTTAAAACAACTGACCCAAAATCAATGTTGTATTTTATCAATTTGAAAAAGCAAAATCCCAATTTAAAATTTTATTGTTATGGAGATAGAAAATCAAATAAAACAGATATAGTATTTCATCCAAAGATTTATTTATTTAATAATGGTAAAGAAACAACTTCAATTGTTGGAAGTGCAAATATGACTGGAGGTGGCTTGCTTACAAATTTTGAAGTAAATACAATTTTCAATGAAAAGCAACCTATTTACAACTCTCAATTAAAGGCTATTTATAATTCAATAAAATTTACAGATAGTCTTTTTGAACCTAATGAAGAATATTTAACTGGTTATTCAGATGTTTTCAAGGCATTCACGAAAAATGAAAATCAAGCTTTAAAAGACAAAGGCTTAAAAAAAGCAATTAAAGAAATTGAGGAAAAAGAAAAGGAACTTCCTGGTACTATTCCTTCAATAAAATCAATGATTGTAGATTTCATTTTAAAACAAAATCAAAAAGGAATTAAAAGTGTTACTATCCCAGAAATTTATGAAGCTCTATTGCAAAGAATCAAAAATGAAGAAATAGAAGATAAATATAAACTTGAAACCTTCAGAAATTCAATAAGAGGAGAATTAAATCATCACGAAAAAAATAGTAACTCTACAAATGGAATGAAACTATTTAAAAGAGTTGAAAGAGGTTATTATTCGCTTACAGAAAAAGGTAAAGTTTTTAAAGGAAGATAATTATGGCACAACACATTTCAATTTTAAAAAATGATTTTCACCCAAAAATCAAAGAAACAATAATCAAAAGATTTTCAAAGAAAAATATAGGTTTAGCATCTTTAAAGTATCAAGAAATAAAAGATAAAGATTTAAAAATCAATAATTCTGATAGAGTTTTCATTAACAATCGAAAAATTAAGGGAAAACAAGAAATTTTTGAAATTCACTTTAATTCAGAAAAAAATAAAGTAGAAGAAATTTTTTGGGTAAAATAGCTTTTCAGACAGCAGTTAGGAATCCAGAGAGATATATTGATATATTAAGTGCTGTTGCTGAATTTGAAGGGACAGTACTGAATGATAAAAACCTAATAAAAATTGTTTCTAAACTCTATCTTGAGGGCATAGTTTCAAGTAACGAAATTGAAATTACCGAAAACACAAAACTTGAAGATATAGAAAAGCAAGTTATCGAAGTAAATAGTACACGGAGAGCAGATGGTGGTTTTCCTGCTGGCTACGCTTCACGCTTTTGGACTTATATGCGAACACCCTCAGAATTAGGATTTGTTTATGCCCAATACAATGACCAGTTTAAACTTTCAGCAATTTGTAAAAAATTAATCTCATCAGAAATTGATGAACAAGAGGCTTTTTCAATACAAGCAATAAAATATAATCGTAAAAATCCTTATCGAAACGTAAGTAACGATTTTAACTTTTTCGTATTTATTCTAAATATTCTACTTGAATTAAGAAAGAATGGGAAGTCTTTAAGCTACGAACAATTAATTGTTTCTATGTTCAGTAAAAATGGTAATGTTAAAGAGTTTCTAACATTATTAGAGAATAATAAGTTTCAAGACTATGATGCTGTTTTTGATTTTGTTAAAAACGAATACAAAGTCAACACAAAATTTAAGACAATTACGCAAGATTATCCAGATGTTGTACGTAGGGTTTTTATAATTTCAGGTTTTATTTCTATTCGTTTTACAGGTAAGAAACTAATTCAAATTAACGAAAGTAAACTCACATACATAGAAAAACTTTTGAAGTTTGATTTCCAATTAAGTGAGGAAGAAAAATCAGTTGCAATTAAATATTTTGATAAACTTGACACGCAAAATGACGAATTGTTTGAACTAA
This sequence comes from Winogradskyella jejuensis, assembly GCF_900129745.1. GTDB lineage: Bacteria > Bacteroidota > Bacteroidia > Flavobacteriales > Flavobacteriaceae > Winogradskyella > Winogradskyella jejuensis. Next base: position 1,223,277 of record NZ_FQWS01000001.1, read on the forward strand.
TAACTTCATTTAGGAAAGAAGACGTTATTGACGGAGAACAATATGTCAACAAAATTTACAGTATAATTGAAGATTATGGAATAAACGAAGAAATAATTGTTGAGAGTATTGAAAAAATCGGAACAAGGAGGACAGTTATCGAAGAGTTTAAAGAAATTCCAGAACCACTAAAATTGGAATTTTTCATATCAATTTTAATAGCTTTAAAATACGGAAAGGAATATGCTATTAGACCAAATTATAAAGCTGACCACATTGGTAAACCGTATTCACACGCACCTGGAAACAAAGGAGACATTGAGATTTTCTCTAAAGAATTATATTGGCTGATAGAAGTAACACTAATTAGAAATAAAACTCAACAGCTAAATCACGAAACTGCTAATGTTATTAGACATTTGTATTCAAACGAGGAGTTTGATGATAGGTTGATAAAATATTTATCATTTGTTGCACCAACAATTCATCAAGACGTTCGTGAATTTTTTGATTTTTCAATTGTAAGAAGTAAATCAAACGAATATGACGTTAATATCAAACCTTACGATTTGAATGAGTTTGTCGATGTAACTATGGTTAGCGAAAATTTTGACGATATGAGAAATTATACAAATAATGTGATTGAAAATTTTAAAAATAATCTGAATTGAGTCAACGCTCAAAGACATACACATTTGCAATTCGCTTCATTCAACACAAGCCCAAAATTTCATAAGAGTATGTCTTTGCAAACTTTGATTGACATTCTGAATGAAAAAAGCTAGTTTACTAGCATATGTAAAAAACAAGCGGTTTAATTCCTAAAATTTATCCTATCGCGAATACCACCACTTTCTCGGTGAATAATCACATCAGCTTTCTTGCGTTTGGCAATGGTTTTGGCTTTGTTAATAGCGGTAGATTGCTTGCGATGTTTGGAGGTAATGCGTTTGTTGCCTTCGCGCCGTACAGCCCAACCGTCTTCGTAAGGCACCACATGTTGATGCCATGTACGGTTTTTAGATGCTGAGCCTGTTGAAGCACCTAAAGCTTCAAGAATAACCTTGATGATATCAACTATAGTTTTTGACCACGACCTAGAAGGCATATACTTAAGAATTACGAGTTCATCAAATCTTCAATTTCTTCAATGGCAATAGGGATATTTCTCATAAGGTTAAACGGCTCACCAGACTCTTGAATTACCACATCGTCTTCTAAACGAATACCAAAACCTTCGTCAGGTATGTAAATTCCAGGTTCTACTGTAAACACTTGGTTTGCTTGCATTGGTTCATGAAGCAACCCGTAATCGTGGGTGTCTAAACCTATATGGTGACTAGTGCCGTGCATAAAGTATTTTTTGTAGGCTGGCCAATCTGGATTTTCGTTTTGTACATCGGCTTTATCAATTAAGCCTAGACCCAATAATTCTGAGGTCATGAGTTTACCAACTTCTACATGATAGTCTTCCCAATATGCACCAGGAACGAGCATCTTTGTCGCTTCGTCTTTCACCCGATTTACAGCATTATAGACTTGCTTTTGTCGGTCTGTAAAACGACCAGAAACTGGTATAGTTCTGGTCATATCGCTACTGTAATTGGCATATTCTGCACCAACATCAAGCAGAATTAAATCGCCTGCTTTGCATTGTTGGTTATTTTCAATGTAATGCAATACGTTAGCATTATTCCCTGAAGCTATGATTGGTGTGTAAGCAAAACCTTTAGAACGGTTATTTAAAAACTCGTGCATAAACTCGGCTTCGATATTGTATTCCCAAACATTTGGTTTTACAAAATTAAGCACACGTCTAAACCCTTTTTCGGTAATATCACAGGCTTTTTGCATTAAGTCCAATTCAATTTGGTCTTTTACAGAACGTAAACGTTGTAAGATGGGATTGCTTTTGGCTACACTATGCGCAGGATATTTGTCTTTTAGCCATTTGGTAAAACGGTCTTCACGTGTTTCGGTTTCTACATTGGCACGGTAATGCTCGTTGGTATTAATGTAAACCGTTTCGGCTTGTGTCATTAACTCAAACATGACTTTTTCTAGGTCTTGTAACCAATACACGGTTTTAACACCAGAGGTTTCAAAGGCCTTTTCTTTGGTGAGTTTTTCGCCTTCCCAAACAGCAATATGTTCATTTGTTTCTTTAAGAAATAAGATTTCGCGATGTTTTGCTTTTGGACAATCTGGGAATAGCACCAAAATACTTTCTTCTTGGTCAACGCCACTGAGGTAAAAAATATCACGATGTTGCGCAAAAGGTAAGGTGCTATCTGCACTAACAGGATAGATGTCGTTAGAATTAAAAACGGCTAAACTGTTTGGCGTCATTGCAGCCATAAAGTTCTTACGGTTTTTTATAAAGAGCTGGCGGTCGATTAAATCGTATTTCATGAGTAATGATTTTCTGTCTGTTTGAACTAACGGTATTGTGTAATTCGTAATCGTTTCAAAAATAAACAATCAAAGCTATAAGCAAAAGCAAAGCAGACATTCTGTTAAACTTTTATTAGCAATTTTGAAGCTGAAAAGAGATTGGTTAATTTCATGCCACTAAAAAACCACCACCATGAACTATTTTAAAATATTCTCATTTTTTCTTTTTATCTCTTCAGTTTTAGGATTTGCACAACAACCTGCAACATCTGCCGAAACTATAAAAGCGGCCTTAGAGCAAAAACGCCAAATGACCGAAAACTCATTGGTAAAAAATGTGCCTTTTAAAAACATTGGGCCAACCATAATGAGTGGTCGTGTAGTCGATGTCGATGTTAATCCAGAAAGGCCATCGGAATTTTACGTAGGCTACGCGTCTGGAGGTGTTTGGCATACAACAAATAATGGGACGACTTTCGAGCCAATTTTAGATTCATCAGATACTCAAAATGTAGGTGATATTGCTGTGCATTGGTCAACTCGCACCATTTATGTAGGTACAGGTGAGAATAATGCGTCGCGAAGCTCTTATGCAGGTATAGGTATTTTAAAATCTACGGATAATGGTAAGTCTTGGGGAAATTTGGGTCTGATGGACGCACATCATTTTGCGCCGATATTAATTCATCCAGAAAACCCTGATGTGGTCGTTGTTGGCGCAACGGGACATTTATATTCTGAAAATGATGAACGAGGTATTTACAAAACTACCGATGGCGGAAAAACATGGAAACAAACGCTTTTTGTAGATAATATGAGCGGTATTATAGACTTACAACAAAATCCAAATAATTACAACGTTATGTTTGCTACATCGTGGACAAAAGACCGTAAAGCATGGAATTTTACAGGTAATGGAAGCAACTCTGCCATTTATAAAAGTACTGATGCTGGCGAAACGTGGACAAAAGTTTCAACGGCTTCAAGCGGTTTCCCTACTGGCGAAGGTGTTGGACGTATTGGTGTTGCTGTTTTTGATGATAATACAGTGTATGCCATACATGATAGCCAATTCCGAAGACCAGACGATAAAAAGAAATCGGACAGTCGAGGATTAACAAAAGACGATTTTAAATCCATGTCTAATGCTGAATTTTTGGCACTTGATGACAAAAAATTAAACACGTTTTTAAAGACCAATGGCTTCCAAGAAAAATACCGTGCTGAGAATGTAAAGCAAATGGTACGTAGTGGAAATGTAAAGCCGATAGATTTAGCTAAGTATTTGGAAGATGCCAACTCTATGTTGTTTGATACACCTGTCGTTGGTGCAGAAGTTTACAAAAGTACCGATGGTGGAAAAACTTGGAAGAAAACACATGACGATTATTTAGATGGCATTTATTTTAGTTACGGGTATTATTTTGGGCATATCCATGTATCGCCAGCGGATGCTAATCATATTTACATTTATGGCGTGCCGATTTTAAAGTCTAAAGACGGCGGAAAAACATTCAAATCTATTAGTGCTGAGAATGTTCACGCGGACCATCATGCGCTTTGGATTAATCCTAAGAATCCAAATCACTTAGTAAATGGTAATGACGGTGGTGTTAATATTACCTACGACGATGGCGAAAATTGGATTAAAAACAATTCGCCTTCAGTTGGGCAATTTTATGCGATTAATGTCGACAATGAAAAGCCCTATAATGTTTATGGCGGTTTACAAGATAACGGCGTTTGGAAAGGGGCTAATAATGCTCGTGAAGATAAAGGCTGGCATCAGCGTGGACAGTATCCTTGGAAATCAATCATGGGTGGCGATGGCATGCAAATTCAGATAGATAGCAGAAACTCAAACACAGTTTATACAGGCTATCAGTTTGGAAATTATTTTCGATTAAATCTAGAAACCGGTGACCAAAAGTACATTCAGCCAAAGCATACTTTAGGCGAGAATCCATACCGTTTTAATTGGCAAACCCCAATATTATTATCACCACATAATCAGGATATTTTATATCTCGGTGGCAATAAATTGATGCGCAGTATGAATCAAGGCGACGATTGGGAAGCTATAAGTGACGACTTAACTAATGGTGGTAAAAAAGGAAACGTAGCTTACGGTACATTGGCAACCATTAGCGAAAGCCCGTTTAAATTTGGTTTAATTTATACTGGTAGTGACGATGGACTAGTGCACGTTACTAAAGATGCAGGTGGCAGTTGGACTAATATTTCAGCAGGATTTCCAAAAGATTTATGGGTAAGTCGTGTTGTGGCGTCTCAGCACAAAAAAGAACGTGTTTATGTGACACTTAATGGATACCGTTGGGACGATTTTAAAGTGTATGCTTACATGAGCGATAATTATGGACAAACTTGGAAAGACATTTCTGGCAATATACCAGCATCGCCAGTAAATGTAATTACTGAAGATTCTGAAAATGAAAATATCCTGTATTTAGGAACAGATAATGGAGCATATGTCTCTTTCAATCAAGGCGAAAGTTGGGAAGTCTTTTCTAATGGCGTGCCTAATGTTGCAGTCCATGATATTGTTCTTCAGCCTGAAGCAAAAGACCTATTATTAGGTACACATGGAAGAAGTATTTACAAGGCAAATGTAGCGCCTTTGCAAATGATGGATTCTAAAATGAATTCTGAAGCTGTTACGCTTTTCAAAATAAATCCAATCCGCTATTCTAGCCGTTGGGGAAGCTCATGGAGCAAATGGTTAGACGCATACGAGCCTGAAACAACAATTCAGTTTTTTAGCAATTCAAAAGAAGAAAAAGTAATTAAAATCCTATCAGAAAAAGGTGCTGAGTTAAATAGAATGACTGTCAGTGTAGATAAAGGTTTTAACTACATTGATTATAACTTGGAGTTGTCTAAAAAAGGAAGAAAAGCATTGCTGAAAGAGAACACCAGTATTGATGTTAATGAGGCAAGCAACGGAAAATATTACCTTCCTAAAGGCACTTATTCTATAGATATCGAAGGCGTTAAAACAGATTTAGTAATTAAGTAAAAACGTACAGAATTTAGTTAAATTAAACTAAAAACGATGGTTTAACGTTTAAGAAGTGATTAGGTTTGTTTGCCTAACGGATAATCATCAATCATTGTTACACATGTTAAACCGCTATTTACTTATCGCATGTCTATGCGTCTCGTTTATTTCATTTTCACAAGAAGAAACAGTTGAGCAAGTCAAGATTTTTCTCGATTGTGACCGCTGCGATGACGAATTTCAACGACAAAACTTAGGAAACGTCCAATTTGTAAGAGATCAAGATTTAAGTGACGTCCATATCTTTGTGGTAACACAACGAAATGGTGCTGGTGGGCGGAGTTATGAGATGGATTTTATAGGTAAGAATACGTTTGAAGCCATTAATTACAAATTAAGTTTTTCCACAGATGCAAACATGACCAATGATGAGGTTAGAAAGCGTGTTTTAGAATATTTAAAGCTTGGTTTAGTGCGTTTTTGGATTGCAAAAGGAACCATTTCGGAAGTTGCAGTAAATGTTCCAACACCAGAAAATGAAGAAGAGGAAGTTGAAGAAGAAGATCCTTGGAATTACTGGTTATTTCGTGTGGGAGCCAACGGCTTTTTTAATGGACAAGAGCTTAATAATAGAAGTAATTTTAATGTAAATGCTTCGGCAAGACGCGTTACAGAAAAGAATAAATTTTCATTATTTCTACGTTATGGCGAAAACAGGTCCACATTTACATTTATAAATGATTTAGATGAAGAAGAAGACTTTAAAGTGTTTAATAATAATAAACGTTTAAATGTTAATGATGTTCTAAGCATCAATGACCATTGGTCTTACGGTTTCTTTGGGAGCTTAGGGACTTCAACGTTTAGTAATTTCGATTTATTTGCAACATTTAGACCAGCATTAGAGTATAGTTTTTTTGATTATGTAGATTCTGCAAAAAAGCAACTGACCATTTCTTACCGAAACGGAATTAGATATAACGAATATATAGAGCGTACTGTTTTTAATGAGACAGAAGAGCTTCTTTGGGAGCATGGAGTTCAACTTGGAGGCCGTATAAATCAGGAATGGGGTACAGTCAATGCAGAAATCTCATTTAACCAGTTTTTAAATGACCCAACACTGAATGCAACAAATTTCTTTTTAAGTACTAATGTGCGCCTGTTTAAAGGTTTTAATTTTAATGTCAGCGGCAGTTATTCTATAACAAGAAACCAAGTAAATATTCCCGGTGGCGACCTAACCGTCGAAGAGTTATTACTACAACAACAACAGCTTCAATCGGGTTATAATTATTTTGTAAGTGTTGGATTTAATTATGCTTTTGGTTCTATTTACAATACGATAGTTAATCCGCGTTTTGATTTTTAATTAAAACGATTCTAAATAAGTGATTAGAAGTCGTCTCAGTTGTCAAAACGCCATTTGAGCAGTATCTTTGCAGGACTAACTTATAAGAATAAATCTACAATGAGCGGAATTTTAAATTCGTCAATAGGAAGAAAGTTTGCCATGGCACTTTCGGCACTCTTTCTAATGGTTTTTTTACTACAACATTTTTCAATTAATATTTTATCGGTTTTTAGTCCAGACACCTTCAATGAGGTTTCGCATTTTATGGGAACATTTTGGGTAGTACAGTACTTATTACAACCTGTATTGATTTTTGGTGTGGTGTTTCATTTTGTAATGGGCTTTGTGTTAGAATACCAAAACAATAAAGCAAGAAAGGTTGGTTATGCAAAAACAAGTCGTGCTGCAAACTCAACTTGGATGAGTAGAAACATGTTATTAACGGGTCTTGTGGTATTAGCATTTTTAGCCTTGCACATGTATGATTTTTGGGTTCACGAAATGCAGGTAAAATATATCCAAGGCGATATGTCTGGTCTTATTAATCCAGATAATGCAGAATCAGGATTTAGATATTACGAAGAGCTACGCGAGAAGTTTGTTGACCCAATAAGAGTCGGATTCTATGCTGTCTCTTTTGTACTGTTAGCATTACATTTATTGCACGGTTTTAATTCGGCGTTTCAATCCGTTGGCGCAAATAATAAATATGTAAAAGGACTTAAAGGCTTTAGCAAAGTGTATGCTATCGGAATTCCTGTAGGATTTATTTTTATAGCTTTATTTCATCACTTCACCCACTAAAAAAATTAGACAATGTCAATATTAGATTCTAAAATACCAGAAGGTCCTTTAGCGGACAAGTGGACAAAACATAAAAATGAGATTAACTTAGTTAATCCTGCTAACAAACGTCTTATAGATGTTATAATTGTTGGTACAGGTTTAGCTGGAGGTTCTGCTGCAGCAACCTTAGCAGAGCTTGGTTATAACGTAAAGGCATTTTGTTTTCAAGATTCGCCAAGACGTGCGCACTCTATTGCAGCGCAAGGCGGAATTAATGCAGCAAAAAACTATCAAGGTGATGGAGATTCTACATACCGCTTATTTTACGATACGGTAAAAGGGGGTGATTATCGTTCTCGTGAGGCTAATGTTTATCGCTTGGCTGAGGTATCTACAAATATTATTGACCAATGTGTAGCGCAAGGTGTACCTTTTGCTAGAGAATATGGTGGTTTATTAGATAACCGTTCTTTTGGTGGCGTATTAGTGTCAAGAACATTCTATGCCAAAGGACAGACAGGACAACAGTTATTGCTAGGTGCTTATGCAGCTATGAACCGTCAGATTGGCCGTGGAAAAATTAAAATGTACACGCGTCACGAAATGTTAGACGTTGTAGTAGTTGATGGTAAAGCTCGCGGAATAATTGCGCGCAACTTAGTTACTGGTGAGACTGAAAGACATTCAGCTCATGCTGTTGTTTTAGGAACAGGTGGCTATGGTAATGCATTTTACCTTTCAACTTATGCTATGGGCAGTAATGTAACGGCTGCATGGAAAGCGCACAAACGTGGTGCATTCTTTGCAAATCCATGTTACACTCAGATTCACCCAACATGTATTCCTGTTTCTGGAGACCATCAATCTAAATTAACATTGATGTCAGAGTCGTTACGTAACGATGGACGTATTTGGGTGCCAAAGCACAAAAAAGATGTAGAAGCTATAAGAAACGGAAGTTTAAAACCTGTTGATTTAGCAGAAGAAGATAGAGATTATTATTTAGAGCGTCGTTATCCTGCATTCGGAAACTTGGTGCCGCGTGATGTTGCCTCAAGGGCAGCTAAAGAGCGTTGCGATGCTGGTTATGGTGTTAACCAAACAGGAGAGGCTGTTTACTTAGATTTTGCAGCGGCAATTGAGCGTTATGGAAAAGAACAAGCCTATGTTAAAGGACTTGATGTTGATGACAAAAAGGTAGTTACGGATTTAGGTAAAAAAGTGGTAGAGAATAAGTACGGAAATTTATTCCAGATGTACGAAAAAATCGTAGATCAGAATCCATACGAAACACCAATGATGATTTATCCTGCTGTTCACTACACTATGGGTGGCCTTTGGGTAGATTATAACCTAATGACTACTGTGCCTGGTTTATATGCTATCGGAGAAGCTAATTTCTCTGATCATGGCGCTAACCGTTTGGGAGCTTCGGCATTAATGCAAGGTTTAGCAGATGGTTATTTTGTATTGCCTTATACTATTGGAGACTATCTAGCTCACGATATTAGAACAGGACCAATCCCTACAGATACTAAAGAGTTTGATGAAGCAGAAGAAAAAGTAAGAGGTGATATTGACAAACTTATCAATAACGAAGGCTCTAAGTCTGTAGATTATTTCCACAAGAAATTAGGTAAAATCATGTGGAATAAATGCGGAATGGCACGTAATGAGAAAGAGCTAAAAGAAGCGATTACTGAGATTGCTGCTTTACGAGAAGAATTCTACAAAGACGTTTTTGTACCTGGAACAGATGCAGAGTATAACGAAGAATTAGCTAAAGCAGGTCGTGTTGCAGACTTCTTAGAATTAGGAGAGTTATTTGCAAAAGATGCTTTGGAGCGCGAAGAATCAGCTGGTGGTCACTTTAGAGAAGAGTATCAGACAGAATCTGGTGAAGCATTAAGAGTTCCTGAGTTCCAATATGTATCTGCATGGGAATACAAAGGAAAACCTAGTGAAGCTGTTCACCATAAAGAAGAGTTGAAATACGAAAATATTGAAGTAAAAGAACGTTCGTATAAATAGAAAGTTTATGAAATATGTAATCTCACTAATAATAGTTTTATTCACGTTCAGTGGTTTTTCTCAAACTTTAAAAAAACCATCAGAAGGTAAAGCTATGGTCTACATCATGAGAAGTAATGACCTTGGAGGTGCCATGAACTTTAGAGTTTATGACAAAGATTTGTTCTTAGGTGCATTGCCTTCTAGAGCCTATTTCACATACGAATGTGACCCAGGAGAACATTTATTTTGGGCTGCTTCAGAGAATAGAGATTACGTAGAAGCTAATCTTGAAGCTGGTAAAACATACGTTATAGATTTAAGAGCAAAGATGGGTATGTTTATCGCTGCTGTTGGTGTTGAGCCGTATACGCCAAACAACAAAAGACATGTAAAGCGTGTCAATAAAGTGCTTAAAAAACACATTAACGCCAACATTGTAGAAGCCGATAGAACATCTGAAAAAGAGGAAAATATCGAAAAAGCTATGAAAGCATATAATAGAATTAAGGATAATACTAATTCTAAAATAAAAAGGCTTACAGCTGATATGAACTTTAATAACAACTAACTAACCAATCAATAATCAATTATGAATTCTAACATTTTAAAATTAAAATTAAAAAGAGTTGACCCAGTAAAGTATGCTTTAATCACGACTGCTTTAACACTTACAATCATGTTAATCGTCTTTGTTCCATTTTTACTAATCTTTTCTGCCATAGGAATAGGTGCAGGCTCTGAGTCTTTTGGAGCTGGAGCAGCTATTTTAGGAGGAGGAATTATTGGGATGCTTTTTGGAATAATTTTTTATGGAGTTATCATATTTGTAGTTACATTGATTGCTACATCACTTTTAAACTTCATTCTTAAGAAAACAGGAGGATTAGACATCGATTTTGAAAAAGTGGGTTTCGATTTTGAAGCACAACAACAATCAAATCAGGGTCGCATAGAACAATAAAAAGAAAAATTGCTATGATGAATTTAACGTTAAAAATATGGCGTCAAAAAAACGCTAGTGACAAAGGAAAGATGGTAGATTATCCACTTAGTGGTATTTCTCCAGACATGTCATTTCTTGAAATGCTAGATGTTTTAAATCAAGAGCTCATAGGAAAAGGCGAAGAGCCAGTAGCTTTTGATCACGACTGTAGAGAAGGTATTTGCGGAACATGTTCTTTGTATATTAATGGACGTGCACATGGGCCGGCAACAAAAATTACAGCATGTCAACTGCACATGCGTAGTTTTAAAGACGGCGATACCATTTATATAGAGCCATGGAGAGCAGAAGCATTTCCGGTTGTAAAAGACTTGATTGTAGACCGTTCTTCTTTTGACAGAATTCAGCAAGCAGGAGGATTTATATCTGTAAACACTTCAGGTAATACGCAAGATGCAAATGCTATTCCTATTGAAAAAGAAAATGCAGATAAAGCCTTTGATGCAGCAACATGTATTGGATGTGGTGCTTGTGTAGCGAGTTGTAAAAACTCATCTGCTATGTTATTTGTATCAGCAAAAGTATCTCAGTTTGCGCTTTTACCACAAGGTCAAGTAGAAGCAACTGACCGTGTACTTAACATGGTAAAGCAAATGGATGAAGAAGGTTTTGGTAACTGTACAAACACAGGAGCTTGTGAAGTAGAATGTCCTAAAGGAATTTCTTTAGAGAATATTGCACGTATGAATCGTGAATACCTTTCAGCTAGTTTAAAAGGTTAATGAACGAATAAGAAATTATAACGTCTAAAAAAATCCTAAGTTTAGCTTAGGATTTTTTTATGCCCCAAATCAAATGATAAATCACGATTCTAAAATGAAATTTTATAAATTTTCAATCTTACTTTTTACGGTAATCTTTTTCACGTCTTGTGGTCAGAAAGCCACACAACCAAAAGAAGTAACGCAGCCAGATAAAACTGAGGTTTTATATGATGACATAGCACTATTAAATCATATTAAAACCTTAAGCTCTGATGCTTTTGAAGGTCGGAAAACAGGAACTGTAGGTGCAGAAAAAGCTAGAGTATACATTATTGAACAATTTAAAGCCCAAGAAGTAAAAACTTTTGGAAAATTTGAGCATCAATTCACATTCAAAAACCGTGATAAAGAAATTGAAGCTGTCAATGTTTTAGGTGTTGTAAAAGGAACTGTATTTCCTGATAAGTATATCGTTGTAAGTGCACATTACGACCACTTAGGTAGCAGAAATGGTGAAATTTATAATGGCGCAGATGATGATGCCTCTGGTGTCGCCGCGTTGTTTGCATTTGCTGAAATGCTAAAGAAAAATCCACCAAAACATTCTGTGATATTAGCGGCTTTTGATGCCGAGGAAATGGGTTTACAAGGCGCAAAATATTTTGTTGAAAAGATGAAAGATTCAAAAATAATTGCCAATATTAATATGGATATGATTAGTCGAAGCCCTAAAAACGAATTGTATGTGGTGGGCAGCCGTTATACCGAAAAATTGAAATCTTTAATAGAGGATTTTAAAAATCCTACTCAGGCTAAACTATTGGTTGGTCACGATGGTACAGACGGTAAGATGGATTGGACCTATTCTTCAGACCACGGACCTTTTCATAAAGCTAATATTCCATTTTTGTACTTTGGTAACGAAGACCACGCTGCTTACCACAAACCAACTGATGATTTTGAAGATATTACCCCAGAATTTTACAAAAATGCGGTGACTATAATTCAGGCTGTATTTAGGGACTTAGATGCTTCAAGTTTATAATCTTCTTAAGGTTTAACCTTATGTTTTAGTATATTTCGAGTGTTATTTAGAAAGCATGCAAAACCCAACGGAATTTTATAATAATCAGTTAGAAAAGCATAAGGCAAAAGCAAAGCAACTCTTTAAAACCTTAAGTCTATTTAGCTTATTCAGGCTTACCGTCTTTGTGCTTACCGTTGCGGGAATTTATTTTACCTTCAATCAGTGGCAAGTAGCAGCAGTCATTGCTGTTGTTGGTGTTGCTATCTTTCTATACCTATTATCTAAATACACAGATCTAAAAGCGGAGCGTGCACGTTACAAGAGACTGGTAAAGATTAATGAGACAGAGCTTCAAATAGCTTCAGGCGATTTTCACAATAGAGCAGATGGCTCAGAATATCAAAATTCAAAGCATTTTTACAGTTTGGATATCGACTTGTTTGGTAAAGGGTCTTTCTTTCAGTTTATTAACAGAACAACCATTAAAGAAGGTACTCAAAAGCTCGTTAATACTCTTTTGTCTAATGAGATAACGGATATTCCAAAGCGTCAAGACGCTATAAAAGAATTGGCAGAAACACCGGAGTGGTATCAAAATTATACAGCTGTAGCGCAAGGCGTCACTGTAGAACATTCTGCAAGTCGTATTATCTCGTGGCTCAAAGATTACAAGCCTTTTTTAAGTAAAACTTGGTTTTTAATTACCATTGTATTTAGTCTTATGTCTTTAGTCATTTTTGGGTTGGCAGTGGTTGAAATGATTCCAATAGCCTATTTTGGGTATTGGCTATTACTTGGTTTAGGATTAACGGGTCATTTTCTAAAGCGAATAAATAATGTTTCTCTTCATACATCAAAAGCAAAGGAAACTTTTAGACAATATGCACAACTTCTAAGTGCCATTGAGAATACCACTTTTAAGTCAGAACTTTTAAAAGAGCAACAACATAAAATTGAATCAGACGGAAAAAAAGCGTCAGAAATTTTTTCAAAGTTTTCTAAACACATCGATGCTTTAGATAACCGAAACAATTTGATTTCTGCCATATTTGGGAATGGTTATTTCCTCTGGGATATAAGGCAAACTTACTACATAGAACAATGGATTAACACCTACGCTCATAAGATTGAAGATTGGTTTGAAGTTGTTACTTTCTTTGATGCTTATAACAGTTTAGGAAATTATGCTTTTAATCATCAGGATTTCTCATATCCTAAAATTTTGGATTCTGAACATACAATCTTTGCTAAAGACTTAGGTCACCCACTTTTAAATTCAGCTAAGCGTGTAGATAGTGACTTAAATTTACAGCAAGAGCAATTCTTTATAGTCACAGGTGCAAATATGGCAGGGAAAAGTACCTTTTTAAGAACCGTAGCTTTGCATATTGTTATGGCCAATGTTGGTTTGCCAGTATGTGCAAAAGAGAGTACATACAAGCCTATTAAACTCATTACGAGTATGCGTACCACAGACTCTTTAACAGATGATAGCAGTTATTTCTTTAGTGAACTGACACGTTTAAAATTTGTGGTTGATACTATAGAAAAGGATAATAACTATTTCATCATACTAGATGAAATCTTAAAAGGTACTAACAGTACTGATAAGGCCATTGGTTCACGAAAGTTTGTAGAAAAACTAGTTAAATTAAATGCTACCGGAATTATTGCCACTCATGATTTAAGTCTTACAGAAATTGAGAGCGAACTAGAAGCTGTAAAAAACTACTTTTTTGATGCTAAGATTGTTAATGACGAGCTCTTTTTTGATTACAAACTCAAACAAGGTGTTTGCCAAAACATGAATGCGAGTTTTTTGTTGAAGAAGATGGAGATTGTTTAATATGTAGGTTTTATAATTTGTCATGCTGAAACAAGTTCAGCATCTCTTTAAAATTCTTCTAAGTATTCAATAAAATGCAATAAAAAACCCTCTCTATTTCTAGAAAGGGTTTTTTTTAAATGATTTATAAAAGAGTGTTTAATTAAGCTTCAAAAGGCTCAATTGAAACATAAGACTTGTTGTCTTTCTTTTTAGTAAATTTTACGATACCATCAACTTTAGCATGTAAAGTGTGGTCTTTTCCTTGGTATACGTTCTCACCTGGGTGATGCGTGTTACCACGTTGTCTAATGATAATGTTCCCTGCGATAGCAGCTTGACCACCAAATATCTTAACACCTAAGCGTTTCGATTCTGATTCTCTACCGTTTTTAGAACTACCAACTCCTTTTTTATGAGCCATTGTCTTAAGGTTTTATATTGTTAAACTTGAGCGATTAAGCAATTACGCTTTACCACCATCTAATTCGTCTTGCCATTTTTTAAGCTCGTCCCACTTACCTTCAGCAGCTAATTTAGCTTGCTTTGGCCAAGTGTCAGTAACATGGTTACCACGAACTCCAGCAATAATTTCAGAAATTGCTTCTGGCTTAGCTTTTGCTAAATCAGCGAAAGTAGCAATACCAGCTTCAACTAACGTAGAAGCAATTTTTGGTCCAATACCTTCAATTTTCTTTAAATCATCTGCTTTTGCAGTTGCTTTTTTAGCCGGTGCTGCTTTTTTAGCTGCTGGCTTTGCTTCTGCTTTAGGTTCAGCTTTTTTAGTTTCCTTTTTTGGAGCAGCTTTTTTAGCTCCAGAAGCTGTAATACCTTCGATTACGATTTCAGAAAGTGCTTGACGGTGACCATTCTTAACTCGGTAACCTTTGCGTCTTTTCTTTTTGAAAACAATAACCTTGTCACCTTTAAGGTGCTTTAAGACTTTAGCACTTACTTGTGCTCCGTCTATAGCTGGGGCGCCTAAAGTTACATTGTCACCATCACCAATTAAAAGAACGTTGTCGAAAGAAACTTTCTTACCTTCTTCAGTTGCTAAACGGTTAACAAAAACTTTTTGGTCTTTTTCAACTTTAAATTGATGCCCTGCTATCTCTACAATTGCGTACATAGCGTAACGTTTTTATTAATTTGTTATTCAATAAATTAAGCCTTCTTCTCAGAAAGCGGATGCAAATATACGCTTAAATTACTAATTCACAAACGTTTTAAAGGTTTTGAGCTATATTTTAAATACGAATTATTTGATGATTGAAGTTTGTTTTGTTTCCAATTTATAAAAGACCTATATATTTTACATTTTATTTAGAAGAAAAAGCTTTTTTGTTCGCTATTTTTGTGGGAATTGCTGTAACAATAATCACTTCAGCAAGACAAACATTTGAAACTTTTATTAAATAAAACACCAAAAATGAAAAGAAGCTTATTAAGTTTAGCCCTTTTGATGTTTGTAGGCTACTCAGCCTCAGCACAAAAGGTAGAGTTTGAAGAATTTGATTTAGATAACGGTCTCCACGTTATTTTGCATCAAGATAATACCGCGCCAGTAGTTGCTACAACAGTAATGTATGATGTTGGAGGTAAAGACCGTGAGGAAGGTAGAACGGGTTTCGCTCACTTTTTTGAGCACCTTTTATTCGAAGGCTCTGAGAATATCGAGCGTGGAGAATTTATGAAAATTATTCCTGCAAACGGAGGTACGTTTAATGCCACAACATCGCAAGACAGAACTTATTATTATGAGATTTTCCCTTCTAATAAATTAGAGTTAGGTCTATGGTTAGAGTCTGAGCGTATGCTTCACCCTGTAATTGACCAGGTAGGTGTTGATACACAAAATGAAGTTGTAAAAGAAGAAAAGCGCCAAAGTTATGACAGACCTTATGGAAAATTATTAGAAGTTATTGGTAATAACTTATTTGAGGTTCACCCTTATAAAGACCCTAATATTGGTTTTATGGAAGACCTCGATGCAGCAACACTCGAGGAGTTTAATGCTTATTTCGAGAAATATTATGGACCTAATAACGCTGTATTAATTGTAGCAGGCGATATTGATAAAGAAAAAACTAAAGAATTAGTAAAACAATATTTTAGTGCTGTAAAGCCTAAGCCAGAAGTCGTTAGAAACTTTCCAAAAGAAACACCTATTACCGAAACAAAGAAGGTAACAGCATACGACCCAAACATTCAAATTCCTGCGATATTGGCAGCATACAGATTACCAGGCCAAGCGTCTAGAGATGCATATGTATTAGATATGATTTCTTCATATTTAAGTGGAGGAAAAAGTTCGGTTTTATACAAGAAATTAGTAGATAATCAACAACAGGCTTTAGCAGTGCAAGCTGTTAATTTAGGTCAAGTAGATTACAACATCTTTGCTTTATTTGCTTTACCTCAAGGAGAAACAACACTCGACACGCTTTTAGCTGAAATGGACGAAGAGATTGCTAAAATGCAAACAGAATTAATCTCTGAGCGTGATTATCAAAAACTTCAAAACCAGTTTGAAAATCAATTCGTAAACTCTAATTCTAGCGTTGCTGGTATTGCAAGTTCTTTAGCAACCTATTATTTGTTGTATGGAGATGTTAATTTAATTAATACACAATTAGATTTATACCGCTCTATTACTAGAGAAGAAATTAGAGATGTGGCAGCAAAATATTTGAGCCCAAATCAACGTGTTGAAATCCAGTACTTACCTAAAAAAGACGAAAAATAAGATGAAGAATATAAAATTAAAATTAGCTGCGTTTGTAGGGGTTGCTTTACTATCTTTTGGCGTTAATGCACAAATAGACCGTTCTCAAATGCCAAAAGCAGGACCAGAACCTACAATTAATTTAGAGAAACCAGACGAGTTTAAGCTTAAAAACGGAATTACGGTAATGGTTGTCGAAAACAACAAATTACCTCGAGTATCTTATCAGTTAAGTATTGATAATAACCCTTACAAAGAAGGAGATAAAGCAGGTGTTGCTAGTATTTTATCCGCAATGTTAGGTAATGGAACAACGTCTATTTCTAAAGACGATTTTAATGATGAGGTGGACTTCCTTGGAGCAAATATTAGTTTTAGTTCTAGTGGAGGTTTTGGTAGTGGGTTAGTAAAATACGCAGACCGTATTGTTGAACTTATGGCTGATGCCGCAATCAATCCTTTATTAACAGAAGAAGAGTTTAACAAAGAAAAGGATAAACTTATTGAGAATTTAAAATCTAACGAGAAAAGTCTTGATGCAGCTGCTAGTAGAGTTGGTGGCGCTTTATCATATGGTAAAAATCATGTGTATGGTGAGTTTACGACAGAAAAAACCGTAAACAACGTAACCTACCAAGATGTATTAGATTTTTACAAGGTGCGTTTTGCTCCTAACAATGCCTATATTGTTGTAGTTGGCGATATCGATACAAAAACAGCAAAAAAACAATTAAAGAAATATTTTGGAAAATGGGAGAAAGTTGAAAACCTACCGGTTATTCCTAATCCTGAATTAACATCTAATGTTTCTAATACTGAAATCAACTTTGTGGATATGCCCAATGCGACACAGTCTAATATCTCTGTGACAAATAATGTTAGCTTAAAACAAAGTGATGACGATTATTTTGCCGCACTTATGGCCAATAACATCCTTGGTGGTGGAGGCGAAGGTTATTTATTTAAAAACCTTCGTGAAGACAAAGGGTATACGTATGGAGCTTACTCTAGTTTAGGAGCTAACCGTTATGGTGTATCTCGTTTCAATGCAAGCGCAAAAGTGCGTAACGCGGTAACTGATAGTGCTGTAGTAGAGTTTCTTAAAGAGATTAAGCGTATAAGAACAGAGCCAGTTGATCCACAAAATTTAAAAGATGCTAAAGCTAAATATGTTGGTAATTTTGTAATGCGTTTAGAGCGTCCACAAACAATTGCAAGCTATGCGTTAAACATTAAGCGTAATAACTTACCAGAAGATTTTTATGCAAACTATTTAGAAAACATCAATAAGGTTTCTATAGAAGATGTACAGCGTGTGGCTAACAAATACTTTAGTGTAGATAATGCCAGAGTTGTTATCGTTGGTAAAGGTGCTGATGTTATTGAAAATCTTGAAAAAGTAGGCTTACCAATTAAATATTACGACAAGTATGCTAATGCTACAGAAAAACCAGTATTTTCTAAGCCATTACCAGAAGGTTTAACTGCTTCTGATGTTGTAAAGAATTATGTTAAGGCTATTGGGGGCGAAGCTTTATTGAGAGATGTAAAGTCTACACTAACGGTTGCTGATGTTACAATCACTGGCGCACCATTTAAGCCAAAGGCTACGATTAAACAAATGGCGCCTAATATGTTCTCTATGGAAATGGCCATAGAGGGTATGGGAACTGTCATGAAACAAAAATTTGATGGGAAGTCTGGTTACCAAGAGCAACAAGGACAAAAAATACCAATGTCAGATGATGATGTTAACTCACGTAAATCAGAAAAAGGTTTATTCCCTGAGATATATATGGAAGCTTCAAATATTGCATTAGAAAGTCTAACAGATGTTGACGGTACAGATGCATACAAAATTGTAGTAACAAAAGATGGTAAATCATCAGCGAGATACTATGCGGCTGATTCAGGATTATTAATTAGGACTGAAGAAACTAACGAAGTTCAAGGACAAACAATTACCACTGTGACGGATTACTCTAACTATAAAGAAGTAAATGGAGTTATGATGCCACAAACTATGAAGGTCAATGCAGGACCACAAGTCTTAGAATTTAATATGTCAGAGATTAAAATTAACGAAGGCGTAACAGCCGAAGATTTCAACTAGAAGTCTGTATATAAATACATTAAAAACCGAAGTCAAGAGGCTTCGGTTTTTTTATGTTTTTCTAGTATTGGAAATGTAAACTCCAGTTAAAATGATAAGTGTTGCAATACCTTGCATTGGAGTAAAAGCTTCGCCATCTAAGAGTCCCCAAATTACTGCTACAATAGGCATTAAATAGGTCACAGAAGTCGCAAAAACTGGAGAAGATATTTGTATCAATTTATTAAATAATACCTTGGCTAAAGCGGTGCCAAATACAGATAAAATAATGACGCAAAGGATAGCCGTCCAAATAGTTTCAGAATTAAAAGTCGACGCAGAGAAAAAATCTGTAAATAGTAATACGATAAGTGCTGGTACAATGATAAACACATAATTACCCGCAGCAATTGTCAGTGGCTTAACATCTTGTAAATAACGTTTTATAATATTTACATTGGCAGCGTACATTAAAGTTGAAATAATAATAAAACCGGCATAGAGATAATTTTGGTTTGGATTAATCTCAGAGCCTTTTAAAATTAGAATCGCAGTACCAATAAACCCTACAATAATTCCAAATACTTGCCTACGAGTAGATGTAATTTTAAACACAGCGACACCCATCAAAACGGTATTAAGCGGTACTAAAGAATTTAATATAGAAGTAACCGCACTATCAATTTCAGTTTCAGCTATGGCAAATAAAAATGCTGGAAAAAAAGAACCCAAAAATCCAGAGATAGCTATCCATTTCCATTGCGGTTTTTTTATTTGTTTTAAGCTACTATAACCAAAAATAAGTAAAATCCCACCTGTAAGAACATTTCGTAAAGACCCAATTTGAAAAGGCGTTAGCCCTAAAAGCGATTTCTTAATAAGTATAAAAGAACTCCCCCAAATAATCGATAAAATGATGAGATAAAGCCATTTGGTGTTAATGTTTTTCATAAATGCTGGTTAGAGGTCACAAAATTCGTTAATTATTTTTCAAGAAACCTTGTATTTATTAGATTTGTTTCAAATAAGAATTTAGTAATTATGAAAATTTTCAAAAATATTATTACGGTCGTTGCACTAGCATTAGTTGTTATTGCATGTAAAAACAATTCTGAACCAGAAGTAAAAACAGTTGAGATTGCTAAAAAAGAGACCAAGCAAGCTTTAGACCCAAATGCTACATATGCTAAAGTTGAGTTTAATATTGAAGGTATGACTTGTGCTGTAGGATGTGCCAAAACCATTGAAAAGAAAATGGCTAAAATGGAAGGTGTAAAAATGGCTAAAGTAGACTTCGATAAAAAATTAGCTATGGTAGAATACGATGAGGCTAAGGTTTCACCAAATTCTCTAAAAGAAGCCGTTGGTAAAGTGAGTGATATCTACGAGGTAAAAGACATTAAAAACGTAGATGCGTTTTCTTCTGAGAAAAAAGAATGCAAAGCAGATTGTAAGATGGATTGTTGTAAAGACAAATCTAAAGAAGAGAAGGAAAAAATGGCTTGTGCTAAAGATTGCAAAAAGGCATGTTGTAAGGCTGAAAAAGCTTAACTACAATTAAATAATAATATTGTATTAAACGCTATCCTTTTCGGTGGCGTTTTTTCTTTTATATAGCTTGTAAAAATACTAAGGCTAGAATTATAAAAGCTAAAGGTAAAACTATAAGTTTCCATGGTTGAATCTTTTGCCTTTTTGATTTAGCGTTTAGAACATTTCTTCGTTTTCCGTTATAACGCATCCAGTTTTTTAAGTAAATGAATAGCACACATATTAAAGAAAGTATTACAGCTTTTTCTGAGCTTATTTGACCCATATTAAGCTGACTAGCAAAAGCAGCAAAGAAACATGCTATTAGACCGAAAAATGCTATTTCAACAACACTTATATAATGTAAGGATAGTTGCATAGCCTTGCGACCTAGTTTGGATTTGGTGTAGTTTAAAAAAGAAATGTAAAATGTATCAAACATAATTAATTGTAAAAATAAAAAACCGCACCTAATCAGGTACGGTTTTATTTATGATTAAATCAAATAACTAATTAAAGTACAGTGATTTTAACGTTGTCTAAATCTATAGTCATGTTTTGGTTAGCAGTATCACTACCTGTATATCTAAAGGCAATGTATGCAGTACCAGTTACAGACGATAAGTCTAAAGGTCCAGAATTTACAAACGTAAACCAGTTACCCGGATCTACGATATAACTTTTAGTAAAAGGTAATGATGTCCAAGTTGCACTTGTTACACCAGCTTCAGTGCCATCAAAATCGTTAGACCATAATACTTCTACTGGGTCATGACCAGAATCTGGGAATGCGTGTTGCATATCAAAAGATAATACTTCTCCACTCTGAGCATCCATGTCTATAGATGGTGTAATTAACCAACCGATGTTTGAAGAATCTCCTGAGCTAAATGCTGAGAATCTCGCCGTACCATTACCACTAAATACATCTTCTCTCCATGGTCTAGAACCAGCTTCGATAAAGTTAATCCATCCTGGAGTATTAAAATCTGTATTGTCTGTAGCTTCTTGGAAGTCTGCAATAAAAACTGGGTCACAACGCTCTCCTGTCATATCTACGTCTTCTGGTGAGTTGATAACAACGTTAAACTCATCTCCAAAGAAGTTTTTCTGTAAAACAGCGGTCATTGTACCTCTACCAGCTGGTAGTGTTAAACCTTTAAAATCTGCAAAAGTGCTAGTTGCAAAAGTTGTAGATGCACCAGTTGCACAATCTTCTAAAGTACGCTCACCGTCAAACTGGTCTCCAGGCTCAGAAGCATAACTTTGAGCGTTTGGTGCTACAGCTTGAGATTTTAAAAATTGTACATTATCTAAAGTGATTAGTAAGTTTGTTTTGTCATCAGAAAAATCTGCAATACCCATAGTTAAAGGAACCATAGTTGCAACTTCAGCAGAACGAATGATAAAATCATTTTCTACAGGAGCAGGAATTTTACCAATGCGCTCACCATCTCTTGGTCCAACCGTTAATACACCGTTAGAAATACCAGCTACTAAGCCATTTAACTTAACAAATACTTTACGACCGACTTCGTAACGTATAAACAAAGGGTTAACATCAACGAGTACTCTAATACCTGCTGTTGGGCTTTCAGGAGCATTTTGAAGGATTAATTCTTCGAAATAGTTACCGCCCTCATCAGAAGAGATTACATAACCTTCTACTAAAATATCATTACCGTCTGTTGGATAAGTAAAAAGCGTATCGTCATCAGAATAATCTAATGAACTGTTCCCTTGCTCTTGTGCTAAGTTTCCAACAACAGAGCTTATAGGAATAATTTGTTCACCATTAGTAAATACAGGTTCAACAACAGCAGTATTAGGAACGCTAAAATCGTCGTCTTCTACACAGCTATTAAATGCTACTAAACCGATAAGTAGAAGGATTAATTTATTAATTTTTAAAGTTTTCATTTTCTATGTGTTTTATTTTTTCTTTTTCAATTAAAATCTTACGTAAACATTTAAGTAATACGTTGTACCGTTACCAAAGAAATAACGCGAACCAAAAACAGGTCCATTATCTCTAGATTGATCTTCTCTGATTCTTCTAAAGTTAGCAAGTCTTGATTGCTCAAAACCACCTGTTCTATAATCTTGATTAAATACATTGTTTATAGTAGCAAAGAAACCGATGAAATAATCATCTACTTTCCATGATTTACCACCTATAATATTTACAAGCATATAATCATCAAACTGCTCTTGCTTTAATAATTCTTTAGCTAAAATAGGGTCATAGTCGTTGAATGTATTACCATCAAAATCTGAAGTAAAGTTAGCAGATCTTGCCAAATTACTAACATCTATATAAGCATTAGAGAAGAAATTACTCGTAACTCCTATATTCCAGAAGTCTGGGTCACGATATTCGAAACCAACTTGGAAGGCGCGTTCTGGTCCTCCAGCAACGTGAACATCCTTAAGGTTAGTTGTGCCATCACCAAAACGCAATTGACCTGGGAAGTTTACACTAGTTAGGTATAAATCTGGATTATTTTGGAAAGTATACTGTCCTACAGAGGCTGCACCTTTAAGCTTTATTGTAGGTGTAACTTGAGCTTCTATACCAACTTCTACACCAACATGACGTCTTTCGACATTCGTTAATATCTCTTGGACAAAAGCATCACCGTTATCAACACCTAAACCAGCTAAATCTTCAGTAAAGTAGAATCCAACATCACTTCCGTTTTCAAAACCAGAATAAAAACCAGTAACTCTGGCTTTTACTATTGGCGAACGGTAGATATAACTTACATCTAAAGACTGAATGTCTTCGCTTTCTAGACCAGTAACAGTTGCATTTGTCTGTCTAGCATTACTAAACGAATTTCTAATACCAGGTGCTTTTGTAAATTTACTAGCATTTACGTCTAATAAGTGCTTACCAGTAATTTTATAAGTAAAGCCAGCTTTAACACCATAATTTGTAAATTCTAATTCCTCACTTTTACCAAATGAACCTGTTGGTCCTTCTCCAGAGAAAAAGCCATTTTCAAAAATCCCATTTCTTTGGTATGTAGTTCTCGAAATATTTCCACCTAAATAAAAATCTATTTTATTGTATTTAAACTGCGCTTGTGCAAATGCACTGGCTACTTCAGCGTTTATCTCGTAGTTGTATTTATAACGGTCACCTTCTCTTACGATACGGTTAGGATTTCTTAAATCACTCTGTGCTAAATCTGCAGCAACATCGTCAGAGTCTGTTGTATTATCTTCTTCAGCAAAGAAATCTACATCTAAGTAACCTGTACCTCCAAGTAAATCTTCTACTCTAGCATAATTTTGGCTGTTTAAAGTTCTATAATTAACAGCAGCATTTAAACGAATATTCTCAGCTAAATCCGCATCTAAAATAGAGTTGAAGCTCCATTGCTTATCTTCTATGACATCAGCCTGTATAGCGTATAAAGAATTACCACCTTGAGCTCTTAAACTTGCATTGGCTTCGTACAGTTGATTCCAGTTAAGTTGCCCGTCATTTACAAAAGCCTCTTGAGCTATAAACGCTTGTTGGTAATCAAAAGCTGTTGGATTTGGGTCTTGTAAGAAGAAACTAGGAAGGTTTTGGTAATAATCTGGATTTGGGTTACGTGCACCTCCTAAAAAGACACTCTCGTTTCCAACAGTTACTAAGCGTGTACCTCCATTATCTATACGTGTATTGGCTATCTCCCCAAACTGGTAAGCTACATTTGTATTTAAACGCACCTTTTTAGAAATATCCCAGTAGTGGTTAAGCATTACTATTGGCTCTTCTATCTCTCTTATTCTAGAATTGCGCTGCTCACCATTTAATTCTCCCCAAAATGGATTGTATTGTCTTCCTTTTAAGTCAAAAATTTCTTGAGTAATAGCTGTAGAGCGTCCACGCCTGTTCTGAGCGTAGATGCTTGTTAAGTTAATGCTATGTTTATCATTAATTTTCTTTTCAACTGCTGCGAAAAAGGAGTTGGCATCGTATAATGTACCATCTACATAACCTTGGTTACCAAAACGTCTAGATAATAACACAGAATAAGACCAGCCATCAGCTAAAAGCCCTGAACTATAACTACCCATGATACGACCTTGGTAACTTCTGTTAGCAGCTGCGTAAGATATACGACCACCTTTACGGTATTTAGAAGCACGCATTATAATGTTATTTGTACCTGCTAAATCACCAAAATTATAATCGTTAGCAGAAATACCCATTGAGAATTCTTGGTTACGTTGCACATCATTTAATCCACCCCAGTTACCCCATTGTGGACGTCCGTTGAATTGCTTGTTCATTTCAATACCATTGATAAGTACTTTACCATTGGCATTGTCTAAACCTCTTGGTCTAAAGAATGTTGCGCTAAAGTCGAATGCAGCAGCACTTAAAAACACATCTCTAGAGGCTTGTAGTAATCCAGAAACGTTGTCAGTAAGACCATCGTCTTCACTGTTTAAGTTGTCATCGGAAATAGAAATGGTGTACAAATCTTTCTTGTCTGTTGGGTCAAAATCAAGAGTCATTCCTGAAATATCAACAGTTTTACCCTGATTAACTACAATTGGGTAACGCTTAGTTTCGTAACCTACTTTTTCAATTTTAAGTACCTGTTCACCTAAAGGGACATTAGCAGAAAAGCTAAATTCACCTTTGGCATCAGTAATCGTACTTAGTTCTGTACCTTCGATAGTTACAGTAACATCAGGAATAGGTTCTCCTGTTGTTCCATCTAAAACACTTCCTTTAACTAGAGTTTGCTGAGCAAAACTTACTAGCGAAAAAGCTATTCCAAACAGAAAGAGTAAAAAACTTTTTTTCATGCCTAGTTTTATATTGTTTAATTTAAGAAACCCTTAACAAAAATTTTAAGGGGATGCAAATTTACATTATTTATAATAAATACATACTTTTGGCATCTAATTTGCTCTAGGCTTTACAATTATATAACATTACTAAATGAAATTTTTAAAATTCCCCCTTGTATTAGTTGCTCTTTTCTTAGCATTCACGGTAAATGCGCAGGAAAAGAAATTTAAAATCCACACCGTGGCTTTCTATAACTTAGAAAACTTGTTTGATACGATTAACGACCCAACGAAATACGATGAGGCTAGTCCGATTATGGAAATGGCAGCTGCTAATCGATCTGAAGTTTACGAAAAGAAAGTAAAAGGAATGGCTCGTGTTCTTGCCGAAATTGGACGTGGTGAAATGAGTAGAAACGCTCCAGCAATTATTGGGGTATGTGAAATTGAAAACAGAAAAGTTTTAGAGGATCTTGTAAACAATCCTTTACTATTAGGAAAGGATTACGGAATTATACATTTTGATGGCCCTGATGCTAGAAGTATTGATGTAGCATTACTTTATCAAAAAGCATTATTTCAGCCCACAAATTCTAGCTCTCATGAATTAAAGATTTTTGATGATCAGACAGGAAAACGTAAATATACAAGAGACCAATTATTGGTTAGTGGAAAATTAGATGGAGATGATATCCATGTTATAGTAAATCACTGGCCATCTCGAAGTGGTGGAGAGGCTAGAAGTAGACCAAAGCGTGTTGCTGCGGCAAAAGTGACTAAGCGTTTAGTAGATTCTTTGCAGTCTAACGACCCTTATGCTAAGATTCTAATCATGGGAGATTTAAACGATGACCCAACAAATGCTAGTGTAAAAGACGTACTTAAAGCACAAGCCAATAAAAAGCGCGTAAAGCTAAAAGGTATCTACAATCCTTATGAAAATATGTTTAGGAAGAAAGGTCTTGGTACGACAGCATATCGTGACGCATGGAGTTTATTTGACCAAATTATGGTGACTGCGCCTTTACTAGAAAAGGATTATTCTTCTTTCAGATTTTTTAAAGCAGGAATTTATAATAAACAATACTTAACAAATCCACGAGGAAGATACGAAGGTTATCCATTTAGAAGTTTTGCTGATGGAGGCTACACAGGAGGATTTAGTGATCACTTCCCGGTTTATGTTTATCTTATAAAGGAGGTTGAATAATGCTTTCAACTTTCTGAAAATAAAAAGGCTTCAATTAGTTTTGAAGCCTTTTTTATGCGTTTATCTAAAACCACAGATTCCAAGGAATCATATAGAGAACAAGTGCTAGAGCTATAGTGTAAAAAATAGAAAGTATTTTAAATTTTGGTTTAGACACCAGTTTCTTTTTATGTTTTGAGTAGCCAATAGTAACTAAAGCCACAGCAATTAACATAGTTGAAGGATGCTCAACAGCTAACTTTCTTATAGCATCGTTTTTCATAACTTCTCCAACAGATAGTTCATCAAAATAACCTTTTGTAAACCAAAGAATGATGCCTATAAGTAACTGAATGTGCATTGTTATTAATGCAAACAATGAAATTCTAAAATCTTTTGCGTCAAATTCTTTATCTCCAAAGAATTTAAATAGTGCATTAAGTGTTGCTAGGACCAAGACTAATAAAACTAAATAGGCCCAATAAGAATGAATAAACTGAAGTGTTTCCATAGTGTGTAATTAGTTAGTTACACAAAAGTACATAATACAAGCTTATAAAACAGTAATAAATCTAGTCCGAAATTGTTATCTCATGCTTCAATTCATTCCCCAATTCGTCAACAACCGTAATCGTGTGCTTTCCTGGTTTCGGTAAAACCGCCATATCATGAAGGTCTTTTGTTTTGCCAACATAAGTTTCATCAATATACCAAAAGAGCTCCAATTCTGGTTTTGAATGTGCTACTTTTAAGATTAAATCATTTGTGTTTCCATCAAAATCTTTTGGTAAAAAAATGGTGCTTTGTTGCGTTGGGTAAATAAACTCCATAGCTACAGAAGTAGACGCTTTGCAGTCGCTTCGAAATGGTGGTAAGTCTTTATAAAATGGATTTTTACTTTTGTAATAAAACGCTTGTAATGGCGGAAGCGTAAACCAAGACTCACTTTTTATATTTAAAATATCCTCGCAAGACGAATTCACCTGAAATTGCTTCGAAGCATCTAAATGTACCAGTTTATGATACGGACAAGGTTCCGTTTTTTGTCCACTAATTTGAATAAATTTTGAAGACACCACATCGCATATTGAAGATGCGCGATAACCACTTTTATCGCAAATTTGTACTTCAATCATTTCGTCATATGGTTTATCAAACCAAGTACTTTTTGGGAGTAAATCAAACACATCGAATAAAATTGGCGCAGCAGTTTGTACACCAACCAAACCTGGTCGACCTTCGCCATCAGCATTGCCAACCCAAACGCCAACCACATAATCTTTCGTGGCGCCAATAGCCCAAGCATCTCTAAACCCAAAACTTGTTCCTGTTTTCCAAGCAATCTCTTGAGATGAGTCATAATATTCCCAACTATCATCTTCTTCTGGGCGATTGACTTGCTTCATACTTTCAAACGTATGATAGATAGAGGCGGCGTCAAAAATGGTTTTTTCCTGAGAAAGTTTTCCAAAGTTTACTGCTGAATTAGAAAACGTAGGCTCACAAAATTCCTTCGTATAATATTGACTTGAATTTTCATTAAAATGATTTAATGTAGAAGCCATTGCCGCGTAACTTTTGCACAAATCCCACAAGTTGCTTTCCGCACCACCTAGAATTAATGATAAGCCGTAATGATTGGCATTATACTTCACATCCTTAAGTTTCAACTGCTTTAAATATTGATAAAATCTATCCAAACCAAAATCTTGAAGCATTCGAACAGCAGGGACATTCAGCGAGCGTGATAAAGCCATATCCGCAGGCACGGCGCCATCAAATTCTTTGTTGAAATTTTCGGGTTGGTAACTCCCAAATTGCGTAGGAATATCAGCCACCAACGTATTTGGTAAAATATCGCCAGCATCAAGCATTGAAGCGTATAGAAATGGTTTTAGAATACTTCCTGTACTTCTCGGTTTGTCAATGATATCTACATTTTTTTGATGCGCTTTATCCGTTGGCGAGTTACCAATGTAGCTAAGTACTTTTCGTGTTTTCACATCCAAAACCAACACCGAAATATTATGAATTTCGTTCTGTTTTAATTGATTATAATGCTGTTTTACAATGCCATTGGCTTGTTCTTGTAAGCTAACATTTAGTGTGGTTTTTATCCGTTTTCCTTTATATGTTTTTGCAATTTTTTGAAGTAAATGTGGCGCAATCTGAGGTAAAGGATATGGTTTTTGAGGCAGACCTTCAGCTATAGATAATTCGTAAGTCAATTTGTCAATCGTGCCATTATCATAGATTTTTTTCAATAAACGATTACGTTTTTTTAGTAACCGTTCTTGGTTTTTACCAGGATAAATTAAACTCGGTGCATTGGGTAAAACAGCTAATGTTGCACTTTCTGCCCAAGACAAATCTGAAACGTTTCTATTAAAATAACGCCAAGCTGCAGCATCAATACCTACCACATTTCCGCCGAATGGCGCGTGACTTACGTATAGATTTAAAATATCGTCTTTCGAATGTCGAAATTCTAATCGCGTAGCCAAAATAAGCTCTTTCAATTTTTCAAAATAGGTACGTTTTTGTCCTTTTCGTGATAAGCGAATGACTTGCTGTGTAATGGTACTTCCACCACGTTTTATTTCTCCAGAACTTATGTTTTGCTTTAGTGCTTTAAATATGGAAATAGGGTTAAATCCAGGATGTTTATAAAAATAATCGTCTTCAAACTGAAGAATACAAATTTTAAATTTTTCTGGAATACTGTCCGTTTCTGGAAATCGCCATTGTCCGTCATCTGCAATTAGGGCACCTAATAATTGATTAGAATTGCTTGTAATTACGGTTGCTGTTGGGTCCTTAAAAAGTTGCTTTGGTAAGCAGAAGTAATAGGCGGCAAGCGCAATACAGATGATTGCGCTTTTGATTTTATTGCGTTTTATGTAGTTTATAAGTTTCAATATTTGGACTATTATCTCTCAAACTCATACTCACGTTCTACTTTGCAAATGCGCACTTTATACCAATTATACCATTGTTCACGGCCTTTTTGTTGTGCAAATAGATGCTCAGCGTTTTGTTTCCATTGCTTTATGGCGTCTAAACTTCCCCAGTAACTTACTGTGATTCCGACTTCGGAGCGCGCACTTTCAATTCCTAAATAACCGTCTTGTTGCTTGGCAAGATTTTCCATTTTGTTTGCCAGTTCAGCATAACCTTTAATATCCTCATTTTTTGTGGAGGTGAAGATAACAGCGTAATATGGTTTAGTGCTTTTCATAATTTACTTTTCAACCGTTATCCAACGTCCTTTATTACGCACCAAATAATCATTATCGTACATCGCTTCGGCTTGTGCGCCTGGTAAATAGTACGTTCCTAAGTAAGATGCGTTTAGTAAAACGGTGAATGTTTTTGTGCCTCTTTTGCCACGTCGTTCCATATCAAAATAAAAGTTCACACGGTCATCTCGTATGTCCGTATATCTCGCTTGACTTACTGTTGTGTCTCCAAAATCGGTAAAGCGCGTGTTTACAATATCCCAACCTGAAGGGAAAATCTGAGTCAGCGCCACATCTTTCACGACTTCGTTATTAAGATTTGTGATGCTTACGGTTGCCACAAAGTCCTGACCTTGTTGTAGTCTATTGACATCAAGTGTGTTGCCTTTTAAATCTTTATAAACTGTCGAAATTGAAAATCCGCGTTGTACTGGTAATTCTTCACCAAGCTTTAATTTTCCTGAGTTCAACACACGTACGTAAACCAAATTATCGTCATTATTTTCGAGTGAAATGGTGTTTAAACCATCTACGACAGGAATATCACGTTGTGCAATACCATTTTTAGTGGTAATGGTTTCTGTCTTTCCGTTTACGGAGTATTTGAGATTTAATTCCTTTCCGCCATTTTTAGCGATTAACTTTCCGATGGCTAGCAAACTATATGCTGTGGTTTGTGTGCTCATCCAAGTATCACTAGACAATGATTTTCCAATAGTTTTTGCCAAATCCGAAGCTTTCGGATTATTAGTAATGAGCATCGTTTCTAAAGCCATAGCGCAATTTCTATCCAACGAGCCATAGGTATAATAGTTACTTTTTGGTGGCTGAAAATCGATATTTGCTGTTTTGGTAATGGCGTCACTTGCCTCTTTTTGTCCAGCTAATGCGTAAGCTGCGGATAGTCTCCATTTGGCCTCATTAGACAGTTCTGTGAACTCGCGTAAACGGTTCATGCTCGCTAAATCCGGACTTCCTGCAAGTGCCAATGTGTACAATCTGTAAGCTTGTGCTAAATCACTACGATAGTTTCTGTAGCTCGGACGCCAATCTCGCGCCGCTCTTTTTTGATAAGCCAGCCAATTACTCTTAAATGTCAGTGGTAAAACATACCCTTTCTTCTCGGCTTCGAGCATGAAATGCCCAGCATAGGTTGTACCCCAATCGTTAGCTGAGTTTTCGCCAATCCAATAACTCAATCCGCCATCATGTCTTTGGAAACTCGCCAAACGGTTTATGCCGCTTTTAATATTATCTTGAATTTCTTTTTTACGTGTCGAAGTCAAATCAAAAATATCTGTCAAGTATAACTGTGGAAAAACACCTGATGTTGTTTGCTCGACGCATCCATGCGGATAGCGGATGAGATACGCTAAACGCTTATTAAAATCCATTGGCGGTAAAGTTGAAAACTCAACCGTTGCCATGTTCGTTCCCGATACACCGAATGTTGAAAAAGTCACATCTTGCGAAGATTTCGCTTGAAGTTCTTTATCAATCACTTTTGAAGAAATTGGATTTGGG
Source organism: Winogradskyella jejuensis (assembly GCF_900129745.1). GTDB lineage: Bacteria > Bacteroidota > Bacteroidia > Flavobacteriales > Flavobacteriaceae > Winogradskyella > Winogradskyella jejuensis. The sequence continues at coordinate 1,254,480 of NZ_FQWS01000001.1, forward strand.
TTTTCGACATCAATTTCTACTTTATAATAGGATGTTTCACCGTTTCCTGAAGCAACAACCTCAATAGTATTTATGCCTTTTGCTTTGGTCACATCCAATTCAAAATACGCCATTTTTTCATCAGGATTTTCAAATTGAAGCGTTTGAGTTTTGTTTCCTTTTACGGTGATACCATCACTTAATTTCAAATCTAATTTTACGTTTTTCACTTTCTTTTCCATGGCAAAAACAGTAACTGGTAAAGTCACTTTTTCGCCTGGACTTAACTTTCGTGGAAGCGTTGCCAATACCATTAAGGGTTGTTTTACTTGCACAGATTTTTCAGCATTACCGTAAGCTTCATCTGCATTATCGCCGGCGATAACCATTGTACGGACTGCACCAATATAATTTGGCATTTTTAGTTTGTGCGTTGCGGTTTCATTGGCCTCTAAAATAAATGGGCCTAAATAAGTAACGACTGGTTTAAACCGATTGGCTTTTTTATTTTTTCCTTTTGCCGCTTCGCCATCACCACCAATGGCGAACACTTGGTCAACACTACCAGAATATGCGCCTATGACATCATCGAAAATATCCCAAGTTTTTACCCCAAGCGCTTCGCGCGCATAGAAACTGTCCCAAACGTTTGGTATTTTAAAACGTGTTAAATCGAGCAAACCTTCTTCTACAACGGCGATGGTATAAGTCATGGGTTTGTTATTTTTTTCGGAGACTTTTATTTCGTAATCTGTCTTCGGTCTGATGCTATTTGGCATTGAAATTTCTGGATACAATCGTGTTTCAGGATTCTCTACGAGAAGCGGAATCACACCATACAATCTAATGGGTAAATCGTTAGACGTGACATCATGTGGCTGCAATAACGAAATATTGATAAAGGCATTTGGTGCCATATCTTCCGTAATCGGTATTTCAATTGTAGTTTCGCCTTTTTTCGTTTCTACCCATTGGTAATCGATGATTTCTGAACCATTTTCTAAGCTAATCAACGCACGACCTTCAGTACCAGAAGGAAACGTCAGTTTCGCCGTTTCGCCTACATTGTAATTGTCTTTATCTGTTGAAAACACCAACATTTTTGCGGCTTCTTTATCTGATGACGGTGCAGATTGCCACCAGTTTTTATAAAAGTATGCCGTACGTCCTGTGGCATGACCGCTTTCTGGGTCTAAAATTCTGATTAAATAACGACCGCGATTTCCATCAGGGATATTTAGCTTAAAATTTGCTTTTCCGTTAGTATCGGTATTAATTTTAAAGTCTTTAATTGGTCTATGATAACTGCTCGAAACGTAGCTTGAAAGATTATCGTAAGAGGAATTCCACCACCAACGCCATTCGACTTTATAAACTTTGACTTCGAGATTTTTTCGCTGCACGCCTTTGCCATCAGCATTAACTGTAGCCACATCAAACGTGTGGTTTTCATCTGTAAAATAGGAACCATAAGTATTGCCTTCAGGAGATTTTAAGCCCACAAAACTCTCGTAAGGCGCGTAAGGCATTGTAAAGGAATCTAATGAAAAATCACCGCCATTTTCAAACGCTCTGACTAAAAATTGAGCGTTAAGCATTCCTGGTGCATTTTTTCCAATATTTAGTTGGCTATTTATTTTTGCGTTGCCGTTTTCGTCCAGACTTCCATCGTAAACAATAGCTTCTTCCGTGGTAAAATTTCGGGTTGGGTCATTAAAAATGTAATCTTTATAACCTTCAAAACTTGCGGATTTTGTGGTGAATTTCGCTTTCACTTCAGCTTTAATGTTTTTTGCAGGTGCGCCGTGAAGCCAAGCAACATTTAAATCGCCCTTTAATGGTGTGTTGTTGGTTAAAATTTCATCTTTAAAATCGATTTTAATTTTTAAACGGTTAGGTTTTACGGTTTCAATCTTTAAGGTTTTGGTGAATGATGCGCCACCGACTGACACTTTCGCGTAGTAATTACCGGTTTTATAATCTGTAGATGTTGGTACTGTAAAATTGTAAAAATGATTGACGTTATCAACCGATACATGGCGATGCACCAGCTTACCAACTGGGTCTGTAATTTCGAGTTTTACAGGATGACGTTGTGGTAATTTATTAGCATTGTCGTTGAGCACAAATGTGAGAAATAAACTATCGCCAGGTCGCCAAACACCACGCTCAGCATAGATATAACCTTTAAGTCCACGTTGTAGTTTTTTACCAGAAACATCAAATTTACTAAGCGATAACGAATTGCCATCTAAAAGCTTTACATAACTTGTGTTTCGACCTTTATTGACGATGGCAAATGCAGCACGTTTTTCAGTATCAATTTCGGCAATGCCGTCTTTGTTTGTAATTGCTTTTGTAAGTAATTGCTGCTGATAATTATATAAATCTACGGTAACACCACTTTCTGGATTGGTCGTTAAAAGGTCTGTGACCGCAAAGAGATATGAGTTGGCATTTCCTTTTTTAGCTACAACACCTAAATTAGAAGCTATAAGATTTTGCGCAACAGTTCTGTTGGCATAATTATAATACGAATCTGTACAAGGATTATCTCTATCACGCCATCTGTAATTTTGGTTTCTGTAACTGTACGTAATATTGTCCCAATAGTCTTCTTCTAATTGGTTTAATTCTTCTTCGGACATGTCATTAGATGCGTAGCTGTCTTCTTCGTAGTAATCGTCATAATAGTCATCTTCGTTACTAGAGACTTCACTGGCATTTATGTCACAATCATAAAGTGAATAGTCACGCTTAAAACTTAATTCTACGCGATAAATAGAACCCACATCGGAGGTAAAATATTTAGATAAATCTATACTATAAGCCTTCCATTTTCCTGTGTTTTGAGATTCGTCTTCGATTAGGGTTATCGTTTGCTTAGCAATGCGTCGTCCTACGTTACGAATACCATACTGATTGTTGCTATTTAAATTATTTGTTTGAAGAAACTGAAGCACATTATCTTCAAAAATCTTAATAATACGTACATCGACCTTACTGAGGTTTACAGCTTCAAAATTGAATTTTAATTCTTGAGAATTTGGAAGAATAGTTCCATTACTTATTAACCGTACCTGTGGTTTTAAAGCCTCGAATGTTATTTTTTCAGAGAAATTAGTTTTTAACTTAAAGTTGTCCGTGTTTTTAATTCCAGTGAAAACATCGACTCTAATATCACCCACTAATTTAGAATCTGGATAGACTTTTAAAACATTTCCGTCGACCACATATTTAGGATTCTTTACATTTTGAATAGTCACCAATCCCGAAAAATTCTGCTGCTTTTTTAAGGGGTCAGAAAAGTTAAGTGACAAGTATTGCTCAGGCGATTGAAATACTTCTGTATTAATAATGGTGAAATTGTTTTTACCTGGAATAGTTACAGAATTTTCACCTTTATTTTCAGCATTTATAGCGCTGCCATTCCAACTAACATCAATCTTGCTATCTTCAATAAAACGTTTGATGCTGTCGATTTTAAATTCAAAATATTTCGAATTTTTGTTGGCTTCATTCCACACCAATTTTAAATTGGTATTGTTCTGCGAAGCTTCGACCAATTCTTTCGCGTTCTCTAAACTAATCACATCCGCAGAGCGCAAATAACCCAACAAATATTGCCATTCTTTACTGTACGATTGCAAATCTGAAGTCGTAACGGTAAACCCAGGAGTTATAGTTTTAAACTGAAACGTATAGGATTTGTAGTCTTTAGGAATACTCTTGTAAATATCACCCAAATTCACCGTAACATCATATTCTGTATCTGGCTCTAAAGGTTCGTCTGGCGTGAAAAGTAATGTTGTTTTATTGAGTGCTTGTAATTTACCTTGAACGTAAGGTTTTATTTTTATCAAATCAACATCTAAGTCTTGCCCCATTTCCCATTCGCTTACCTCGTTTGCCAAAAATATCTTTATGGGTTCGACGACCGAAACACGACCAGAAGTGGTGTAACTGATGTAATCTTTAAACTTAAAGATATTGTTGGTTTCCGTGGTCTTGTCTTTACAAGAAACTGCGAGAAAAGCGATGATTATGAGGGCGAAGACTTTGTTGATTTGCATAATTTAATGGATTTCTATGTGATTATAACTTACGACGCTTTGCTTAAAGGTAATTCAAAGATTACAATTTTTTCAGTTTTGTAACCGTCAATATCTGTCATAATAACTTTAAGCTCAATATGGCTCGGTGCAATACTGTAAGTAGCACTATCTTCGAGGTTTAAAGTTGAATATAATTCGGCTTTATCAAAACTTCCGAAACGCTTAGAATCTTTTGCAGATAATGTTGCTGTTTTAAAGATATTTCCTTTTGAGAATTCCAATTTTAAAGGTTTCCAACTTGAGGTGTAATGCTGAAAGTCTGTAAATGCAGCTTCACCATCTTTTTTCTTTACTACAATACTGTTTTTGTAGCGTTGAAAGACTTCAATAGTTCTGTAGCTTTGATGATGCTTCACCTTGAGGTACCTGTTTTCAACAGTTTCATTATTATTTATTTTGAAAACTGGCATGACGATATCATTTTCTACGCTAGATGATTTTATTTCCGCATCAGTGTGTAATTTATCAATATAAATGGTAAAGGCATCACCAGCTATTTTTAGTGGCTGCTCTATTTTTTCATCGGTTAAATACCCGTTGAATACATAGCCGTCTTCGAAATATTCACCTACCGCAGGGCCTTTTATTTTAACCCATTTACCAGACACTTTTTTATCATTATCCTTAACATCTAAATGCAAATTGGTGTGCTCAATGATTTCTACTGCTGTACCATAATCTAATATGCCTATTTTAGTGGCACCTTGATTTGGTTGTTCTCTAATGACTAATCCGTTTTCTGCGTTTACATACTGGATATCTTGGGCGTGTGCTACGCTCAGCGCGAAGCATGCCACTGCTAAAATTCTTAAAAACATAATGTGTGGATTTAAATATTACTGTTTCTCATTCCTTATGAGAACTCTTAAAAATCAAGATGTAGGCCTATTCTTGTTAAATAGATACGTGACTTTTTTTTGATTTAGATCTCATTCAATTGTTAAAATGTTCACAAAGTTGATGTCAATTATCAAGCTGAAAAAGACTATTGTAAGCGACAATTTATTGCTATCTTGCCCAAATTAATTTTACTAAAAATCAATATACTATGGGAACAGTGGCAACTGATTTCGGAATAAAAGAAGCATTACAAAAGTTGGGTGTTTCAGATATAAATCACGGAACTTCAACAGGTTCTAATAATTTTGGAAATGGCGATTTAATTGAAAGCTACTCACCAGTAGATGGGCAATTAATCGCAAAAGTATCTACAACAACTCGCGAAGATTACGACAAGGTTATGGACGCAGCAACATCTGCTTTTAAAACCTTCAGAGCCATGCCAGCTCCACAACGTGGTGAAATTGTTCGTCAGTTTGGAAACAAATTAAGAGAGTTAAAAGAACCTCTTGGGAAATTAGTCTCTTACGAAATGGGAAAATCTTTGCAAGAAGGTTATGGTGAGGTGCAAGAAATGATTGATATCTGCGACTTTGCGGTAGGCTTATCGCGTCAGTTAAATGGGCAAACTATTCCATCTGAAAGACCAGGTCACGTTATGCGTGAGCAATGGCATTCTTTAGGAGTTGTTGGTATAATTTCGGCATTTAATTTTCCAGTTGCCGTTTGGGCTTGGAACACCGCTCTGGCTTGGGTTTGTGGCGATACTTGCGTTTGGAAAGGTTCTGAAAAAGCGCCAGTTTGTGCTGTAGCTTGCCAAAATATTATTGCGGGTGTTTTAAAGGAAAACAACTTGCCAGAAGGTATATCTTGTATCGTTAATGGTGATTATAAAGTTGGTGAATACATCACTACAGATACTAGAATTCCTTTAGTGTCTGCAACCGGTTCTACACGTATGGGACGCATTGTTGGTAAAACAGTAGCTGAACGTTTTGGAAAATCGTTGTTAGAATTAGGCGGAAATAATGCCATAATCATCACACCAACTGCTGATTTAAAAGTCGTAGTTCCTGGTGCTGTTTTTGGTGCTGTTGGTACTTGCGGTCAGCGCTGTACATCGACACGTCGTTTAATTATTCACGAAAGCGTATACGATAAAGTACGCGATGCAATTGTTGGCGCGTACAAACAACTAACTATTGGTAATCCTTTAGATGAAAGCAATCATATTGGACCATTAATCGATAAAGACGCTGTAAATACATACTTGGCTGCGATTGAAAAAGCAAAAGCTGAAGGTGGAAATGTATTAGTTGAAGGTGGTGTTTTAGAAGGCGAAGGTTACGAAAGCGGATGCTACGTAAAGCCAGCAATTATTGAAGCCGAAAATCATTTTGAAATTGTTCAGCATGAAACATTTGCACCAATTTTATACTTAATGAAATATTCTGGCGATGTTGAAAATGCTATTGAAATGCAAAATAGCGTAGCTCAAGGTTTATCATCTGCAATAATGACCAATGAGATGAAAGAAGCTGAAAAATTCTTGTCTTTCGCAGGAAGCGATTGTGGAATTGCCAATGTAAACATTGGAACTTCTGGCGCAGAAATCGGTGGTGCATTTGGAGGTGAAAAAGAAACCGGTGGCGGACGCGAATCTGGTTCTGACGCTTGGAAAATCTATATGAGAAGACAAACGAATACAATAAACTACTCTGATGAATTGCCATTGGCGCAAGGCATTAAGTTTGATTTGTAATAATATTGCACAACAGATATTAATAAAAACCGTTTCAATTTTGAAGCGGTTTTTTGTTTTAGAGAATTAAACCTTTTTAACTAACTTAGGTCTTAACAACATGAAAGTAGAACATCTTAAACATCTTTACTGGCGCGCAGGTTTTGGAGTTACTCCAAGTATTCTTGAACATTATAAAAATGCGACAAAAAGCCAAGTAGTTTCAGACTTGTTCAAAGCGTCAGAGACTACTGAGCCTTTAAAAATTGACCTATCCGAGTTTAAGGGCTTTAAAACACTTTCTTTTAAAGAAAATCCGAAGCTAATTAAAGAATTGGCTCAAAAAAGCAGAAAGCGCTTAATGGATTTTAATATTGCATGGGTTAACAGATTAAATACATCCGACGCTGTCTTAAGAGAACGTATGACGCTTTTTTGGGCAAACCATTTTGTGTGTGGCGAAAAAAATGTGGTTTACGCCCAGCAGTACAATAATATGCTTAGAGAATATGCCTTGGGGAACTTTAGAGATTTTGTAAAAGCAATGTCTAAAGAAGCTGCGATGATAAAGTATCTTAATCTTAGACAGAATGTAAAAGCGCAACCTAATGAGAATTTTGCTCGAGAGCTTATGGAACTTTTCACATTAGGACCTGGTCATTACACCGAAAACGACATTAAAGAAAGTGCAAGAGCATTCACAGGATATTTTAATATGCTTGATGGTACCTTTAGGCTTAGAAGATTTCAGCATGATTATGGTCAAAAAACTTTCATGGGTAGAACAGGAAATTTTAATGGCGATGATATCATTGATATTATTCTAGAAAATCGACAATGCGCTAAATTTATTTGTGAGAAAGTTTATAGATACTTTGTAAATGAAATTATAGATAAAAATCGTGTTGAATCTATGGTAGAGGTCTTTTTCGAAGACTACGACATCTCTAGACTAATGCAATACGTTTTTACGCAAGATTGGTTTTATGACAATGACAATATTGGGAATAAAATAAAATCGCCAATTGATTATTTAGTTGGGTTATCTAGAACAGTTCCTTTTATTTTAAAGAATGAAAAAGCTGTAATTAAACTTCAAAAATTATTAGGGCAAACTTTACTAGACCCACCAAATGTTGCGGGCTGGAAAGGGCATAAGGCGTGGATAGATGCTAATACAATTATGGTGCGCTTAAAATTGCCTTCTGTTTTATTAAACGGTGGAATGATTGCATTGGACGACGAAAAGGATGAAATGCGACGTCAGTTTTTCAAGCGAAACAAATCGAAATTACCCATAAAAACTTTAGCGAATTGGGATAAGTTTCAAAACGAGTATAAAAAGATTTCTATTGAGGATTTGGATTCAGTTTTAATAAACGGACAATTAAACAAAGGGACTTTGACTTACTTAAAATCTTTGTATAAAGATTCTAAGCAGAAATACTGTATTCAGTTAATGTCATTGCCAGAATATCAAATGTGTTAGTTATGGAAAGAAGAGATTTTTTAAGAAATTCAGCTTTGGCAAGTAGTTTGTTTTTTGTTCCAAATTTTGTGAGAGCTTTTGAGGATTTTGAGGCTAAATCCATCGGTTATAAGCGCTTAGTTATTATCCAACTCACTGGAGGAAATGATGGGCTAAATACTATTATTCCATACAATAACGATTTGTACTACAATGCGCGTCCTACCCTTGGAATTAAGAATGATGTTATAAAACTAAATGACGAGTTGGCATTGCATCCGAGTTTAAAGCCCTTACAGCATCTTTACGATAGCGGTGAGCTTTCCATCATAAATAATGTAGGTTATCCAAATCCAGTAAGGTCGCATTTTAGGTCAATGGATATTTGGCAATCTGGAAGTTCTAGTGACGAGTATTTGCAAAGTGGATGGCTAGGCCGATTTTTGGATAAACATGGGAAACATCCTTACAATGCTATAGAACTTGACGAAACGCTTAGCTTAGCTTTAAAAGGGGAAACCTTTAATGGTATTGCAACTAATGATTACAGAACATTATACAAAACGGCTCGAGACCCCTATTTTCAGAATGTTTTAAATCATTATAACGACCAGCATTTATCAGAACATAATTTAGGTTATTTGTATAAGAATATGATAGATGCTAAATCTTCGGCAAATTATATTTATGAGACCACTAAAGTAAAATTATCACAAGAAGACTATCCTCAGAATAAATTTGGTAAACAGCTAAAAAGCACAGCGCAGTTTATCAATTCTGGATTGGACACAAAAGTATTTTATAATGCCTTAGATGGTTTTGATACTCATGCAAATCAGCAAAACACCCAAAAACGCTTATTGTCTATTTATGCGGAAGCACTTTTCTCTTTCGTAAAAGACCTAAAACGAAACGGGACTTTTGAAGACACATTGATTCTCACGTTTTCGGAATTTGGAAGGCGTGTAAAACAAAATGCGGCCAATGGTACAGACCACGGCTCTGCAAATAACGTGTTTGTTGTTGGTAAAAACCTTAAAACTGCTGGAGTCTATAACCAATTATCCTCTTTGTCTGATTTAGATGATAATGGCGATTTAAAGTTTACTGTAGATTTTAGACAAGTTTATGCTACAATTCTAGAAAATTGGCTAGGAACTTCAACAAAAGGCATTATTAGTGTTCCTCAGAGAAAATTAAAATTCATATAAAAACCTTACTTCAATGCCAAAACGTTGTTGGGAGAAGTAAGGTTTACGTATATTATTGTTGAATAATAGCAATTAAAACTAACAATAGTTAGTTGATTTTTAATAGATTATAGACCAATTGCAATAAAATTAGAACATCTGTTTTTTGAGGTAAAAATAATCGACGAAAGTCTTAATTGTACTTTACTTTTCTGAGTATTCGCATAGTTAGTTTGTAAACCTCGTAGATAGATTTACTGTAACTTTTTAAAAGCGGTTTAGCTTCTTCTAATTTATCAATAGCACTTTCAAAATCATTTAGATAACAAATAAGATAAGTTGCAGAAAGGTTATTTAAATCGGCTATTTCGTTCGGAGTTAAAGACAGTCCTTTTTTTAATTTTTCTAACAGTGTATTGTTAGTGTTGTAGATGTGGTGCAATACTTTTTTATCAAATTGAGGTGGCTCAAACAAAAGCTTGGTCTCTATAGAGTAGTTGGCGTTATTGCCAAACTCTATAACCGTTTCTTCAAGTTTGTAATATTTGTAATTATTATGAAGTCCAAGTTTTACATATTCAATAATCGTAAAATCATTTTCAGAATAGCTAATAGAAACTTCATCTAATGCAGAATAAAATAACCGTCGTTGCTCGTTGATTAGTTCTATGTCTACCCGAGAAAAGAAGACCTCATCTTCAACTTCTTTTTTTTGGCCTGCCCAACAGAGCACAAAATATTCTTTAAAAACTTTGTATTGGGGCAGATAATCTTCTCGTTTTTTCATAAAATCGAAAACACCCTTCAGCGTTAGTTCAATGTTATTACGAGCGTGATGTTCGATTGTTGAGACAATTTCAGAGTTTACGTCCTTTATCTCAATGTCAAAAACCTTGGGCATACTCATGCTGCCATCTCTAAAAAAGACAGCACCACCATAATATTTCCAGATATTTCGTCTTAAGGACGTGATTTCATTGTTTGGTCTAATGGTTACCAAGCCTACAACTTTATCGTCTGGTAAGTGCGGGAAAGGGATGTTCTCGTACTGAACAATTGGTGGATTAGTGAGATAGGCGTTTATGAGATTTTGAATTTTACTGTCGTCATAGAAGTCAACCCCAACAATTTTATTGTCAGCATCGTCTACACCTATAACTATGTACGAGTTGTTTTTTGGGTTACTATTAGATAGCGCGCAGATATGCTTTAGAAATTTGGCTTTACCCTCTTTATAGCTGAGATTTAACTTTCGTTTTTTGTCATAAAAACTGTTCTCATCATTGTGAGCAAGAAGGTTTTTAATTAAAAGACGTTTGTTAATCAATGCTTTATTTTTTTGGTCTAATCTTCTTTTCGGATATAGACATTACTATGCTTTTAGGGTGATTATTAAAGTTTAATAAATTGGGATTACGTTTTTCAGAAACCATAACCGCTTCAAGTATCATCTTCTTAATCTCGTCAATTGGGAAATCTTCATTCGAACTAACTTTCAAATGACGAATAAGCTTACCTTTGCCTTCTAATTTAATTTTACTGCTTGTTAACTCTGAGCCTCGATTAAATCCAAAATTTAAGTGTTTTGAGTACAAAGCGATATGGCAGAACGCATCTTTTAATTTTTCAGATTTGGAATAAGCTATGGCAACGGCATTGTAATTATCCCAGATAAGTTCGTTAGTTTCGGGAACTAGAGAAGTTATAAATTCTCTTAGCCAAATAGTTAAGTGTTTGATTTCCTCGCTGTAGGGTTCTATAAAGTTTTGTAATTGAGGATTAGCTTTCATCTCTACGATTTTTTTACAATAGTAGAACTCGCCTGTGCTGTACAAAACATCAATATATCAGCAATGTTAACGTGAGCGGGTCTACTTATTGCAAAATGAATAACCTCCGCAACATCCTCTGGTTGGAGAGCTTTATAACCTTTGTAAACATTATCTGCTTGACTTCCACCTTTGAAACGCACTTGAGAAAATTCGGTTTCAACCAAGCCCGGATTTACAGCGCTGACTTTTATACCATAAGGATTCAAGTCTATACGCATGCCTTCTGTGATGGCCAAAACAGCATGCTTACTAGCGCAATACACATTTCCTTTTGGATAGACTTCTTTCCCAGCAGAAGAACCTATATTAATAATATGTCCTGATTTTCGCTCGGTCATTCCGGGAATAATAGCTTTGCTCACATAGAGTAATCCTTTGACATTAATATCCATCATAGCATCCCAATCATCTGTATCTCCTGTTTCTATGGGGTCTAAGCCATGAGCATTGCCTGCGTTATTGATTAAAACATCGATGTTTCTAAAGGTATCTGGTAGGGAGGCAATGGCTTCAAAAGTTTTGTCTCTATCTCGTACATCAAAATTTAAAGTATGCACGTCAGTTTCTCTCGAGAGGGCTTTTTGCACTATATCTAGTCGTTCTTGGCGTCGTCCACAGAGCACTAAGTTAATGCCATGTTTAGCAAATTCGTGCGCAGTTGCTCTTCCTATTCCACTTGTTGCACCTGTTATTAGAGCTGTTTTTTTCATATTGTTTTATTTCTAATTATTAAGGCACTTTATGACCTTGAGCAGCTACCAAAATTAAAAACCAGTCTTCTAATTCTAAATCAATTTTAGTGGCTTCCATGGCTTGCTGCAATCGTGTTTTGTTTGTTGTGCCTACTACAGGTGTAATTCCTGAAGGATGCTTTAGTAACCAGGCTAATAGTAATTGGTCTTCAGTTGCATTGTATTTTCCTAATAACGCTCCCAATTGTTTATGGATACGTCTTGTTTGTTCTGTGTCTTCTCTAAAAACGCTACCAAGCGGTGACCAAGCCATAGGTTTGATTCCGTGAGAAAGCATAAAATCTAAAGTGCCATCATGCATAGCTTCATGAGCAGTTAAAGAAAACTCTATTTGGTTAACATCAATATCTACTCTAAGCCCAAGCATATCCATTTGAGAAGGCGTGAAATTAGACACACCAAAATCTCTTATTTTCCCCTGTTGTTTCAATAATGAAATGGCTTCTGCAATTTCATCAGGATGCATTAATGGACTAGGACGGTGAAGTAAGAGCAAGTCTAAATATTCGGTTTGAAGATTTTTAAGCGATTCCTCAACAGACCAAATCATATAATCTTTGTTGTAATCGTAATGTTTGACTTTATTCTTTCGGCTTTCAGCCATATACTGAATGCCCATTTTAGATATTAGTTGTATATCCTCTCGTTTAACTCCTGAAGAAGTAAAAGCTTTTCCAAATTCTGCTTCGGTGGTATAGCCACCATAAATATCTGCGTGGTCAAAGGTGGTGATACCTTTAGAAATGCAATGTTGTATCATAGACGCCATCTCTGAAGTAGAAAATTGTTTTCCCCATGCGCCCCAAGTCATGGTCCCACTAATTATTTCTGAATAATTTATCACGTTAATGATTGGTTTTTAGTTACAGTAAAAATATCCATTTTATATGGAAAAACCTGCCTTAAAATTGGGTTAACACTAATTATAAGAAAGCACAGTATTTTTAACCAATCATTAACATCATAGGTAGAATAATTTTAACAATTTGCGAAACTGATATTGAAAGACGGATATAACGGTTGAAAAACTTATAAAACATGGAAGAAACGAATACAATTGATATAAAATCGATTAACGAAAAGATTGAAAAAGAGAGTGCTTTTGTAGACTTATTAACCTTAGAAATGAACAAGGTCATTGTAGGTCAAAAACATATGGTAGAACGTTTGCTCATTGGTCTTTTAGGTCAAGGACATATTCTGCAAGAAGGTGTTCCTGGTTTAGCAAAAACTTTAGCTATAAACACACTGTCTAAAGCTGTTTCGGGAAGTTTTAGTCGTATTCAGTTTACACCAGATTTATTACCTGCAGATGTTGTAGGGACTTTAATTTACAATATAAAAGAGAACGATTTCTCAATTAAAAAAGGACCAATATTTGCCAACTTTGTATTGGCAGATGAGATTAACAGAGCACCTGCAAAAGTACAATCGGCATTGTTAGAAGCCATGCAAGAAAAACAGGTAACTATTGGTGACGAGACTTTTGTTTTAGACAAGCCATTTTTAGTAATGGCAACTCAAAATCCGGTGGAACAAGAAGGAACATATCCACTTCCTGAAGCTCAAGTCGACCGTTTTATGCTTAAAACGGTAATTGATTACCCAAAACAAGCCGAAGAACAGCTTATCATGCGTGCCAACTTAAAAGGCTCATGGGAGAAAGTAAATCCTGTAGTTTCAGTAGAGCAAATTTTAAACGCTCAAAATGCCGTTAGAGAAGTTTATATGGATGAAAAGATTGAAAAGTATATCCTCGATATCATCTTTGCAACGCGCTACCCAGAAAATTACAATTTAGGTGATTTAAAAGCTTTAATCTCTTTCGGAGCTTCACCTCGTGGAAGCATTAATTTAGCAACTGCAGCAAAATGTTACGCATTTATTAAACGTCGTGGTTATGTAATCCCAGAAGATGTTCGAGCAGTAGTGCATGACGTATTACGCCATAGAATAGGTATTACTTATGAAGCTGAGGCAGAAAATGTAACTTCAGAAGATATCATCAATAAGATTGTAAATCAAATCGAAGTACCATAGAATTTAAGATTTTAGAATTACGAACAACGATTTAGAAAATCGTAAATCAACAATCTTCAATCGTAAATTGAAAAATGGATACCAAAGAACTTCTTAAAAAAGTACGCAAAATAGAGATTAAGACACGTCGTTTGTCTGATCATATTTTTGGAGGCGAATACCATTCGACTTTCAAAGGGCGTGGTATGACGTTTTCGGAAGTTCGTCAGTATCAGTTTGGAGACGACGTTCGTAATATAGACTGGAATGTTACTGCTCGAACAAATGAGCCTCACGTTAAGGTTTTTGAAGAAGAGCGTGAGCTTACCATGATGTTGATGGCAGATGTTTCAGGAAGTAAATTATTTGGTACGCAGAACCAATTTAAGGACGAAATAGTTACAGAGATTGCTGCTACTTTGGCGTTTTCAGCAACTCAAAACAATGACAAAATAGGACTGATTCTATTTTCAGATGAAATAGAATTATTCATTCCGCCAAAGAAAGGACGTTCTCACGTTTTAAGAATTATCCGAGAGTTGTTAGAGTTTCAACCAAAAAGTAAAAAGACCAATATATCTGAAGCTTTAAAGTTTTTGTCTAATGTTATGAAAAAGAAAGCCATTGTTTTTATGCTTTCAGATTTTGTGGCAGACGATTACAAACAAACTTTAAAGATTGCTGCTGGTAAACATGATATTACAGGTATTAGGGTTTTTGATAGACACGAAGAAGCTATTCCAAATATTGGAATGGTACAAATGCAAGATGAAGAAACAGGAGAACTGCTATTAGTTAATACAGCGTCAAAAAAAGTGAGACAGGATTACACCTCTTTTTACAGAGGAAAAGTAGACTACTACAAAGATGCCTTTACAAAGTCTGGCGCAGGAACTATAGATTGCCGTGTTGATGAAAGTTATGTGAAGAAGCTGTTGGGTTATTTTAAAAGAAGAGGATAAACGAATGAAGAATTACGAATTACAAATGATAAATAAAAGAAACGCTACGAGCTACAGTTTTTTGGCTTCCAGTATTTTTTCTGTTTTCTTTTTTCTCTTCTCATTTGTTTCATTTTCTCAAGTCACTACTGAGGTAGACACAACAAACATAAGAATTGGCGAGCAGATTTCGTACAAAATAAAAGTTGAAACCGACTCGACTAAACTTGTGGTTTTCCCAGAAGGGCAAACATTTCTGCCATTAGAATTGGTTGAAGCGCTCAAAGTAGATACCACTAAAAATGCTTCAAAATTTGAGCTACTTCGCGAATATAAATTGACACAATTCGACTCAGGTTCGTATTATATTCCACCGCAAAAAGTCATCATTGGTGATAATCCATTTTTTACAGATTCGCTAAAAGTTGAAGTCAATACCATTGAAGTAGACACTACAAAACAAGGATTGTTTGATATAAAACCAATTATAGAAGTAGAGAAAAGCGCAAATAAATGGTGGCTGTATTTATTACTAGTCCTAGCCGCATTGGCTTTGATAGGTTTCTTATTGTATTGGTTTATATGGCGAAAAAAACCATTAACTGAAGAAGAAGAAATAGCTCTATTACCAGCTTATGATAGAGCAAAATTAGCCATTTCAAAATTAGAAGAGCAGAAGTATCTTGAACGGTCGGAGTTAAAATCTTTTTATTCGGAATTAACTTTTATAATCAGAAAGTTTTTAGATGAAAAAGTCTATGACCGCTCGTTAGAAAGTACAACTGATGAGCTCGTAGAAAGGCTACAACTTTTAAAAGATGGTAATCAATTCGCATTTAAAAAAGATACAATTTCTAATATCGAAACTATTTTTAAGCGTGCCGATTTGGTAAAGTTTGCGAAGTCAAAACCAGATATTGCTTTAGCAGAACTAGATAAGCAAACCATTGAAAAAGAATTAGAAAACGTAAAGCTCACCTTACCAGAGCCAACAGAAGAAGAAAAGCTACTTGACCAGCAGTATAAAGAGGCTCAAGAACGAAAAGAAAAGCGTAAGAAGATTATAATTACTACTGCGATTTCATTATTCATCTTAATTGCAACGTTTGTAGGTTTTGGTGCTACTTATGGTTTTGGTTATGTTAAAGATAAGCTTATAGGTCATAGCAGTATTGAGCTCTTAGAAGGTGATTGGGTGCAAAGTGCATATGGTTTTCCACCAATTTACATAGAAACTCCAAAGGTTTTAAAACGTCAAGAAATAGAACTTCCAGAAGAAGCTAAGGGTAAAGTTAAAGTGACAGCTTTTGGCTACGGAAGTATGCTTGACGATTTTTATATCGCTACATCTACAACCATAGTGGGCGAACAAAAGGAAGAAGATGCAGATGTACAGAAAGCCATTAATCTCAATAATATAATTGAACAAAGTCTCAAGAATTGGGAGAATCTTGGAGTACAAAATATCATTACTAAAAATGAAGAATTTTTAACGCCCAATGAAGCTCAAGGCATCAAAACTTTTGGTAGGGCAGATTTCCCAAAATCTAAAGACGGTGAATTTTATGAAGGAGAATATACCCTTTTGAGCTTTACTACAGAACAAGTTGTACAACAAGTTATTATCATGTGGCGTGCCGATGATGTTTACGCAAAGGATATTGTAAAGCGTATTATTGATTCTGTTGAGCTAAATCCTAATGTTAAACGCGAAGAAGAAACCAAATAATGTTAGACAACATAGAGTTTTTAAATAAAGAGTTTTTCTGGTTGCTATTGCTTCTTCCAATAGCTATAGCTTGGTATATATTCAAATCTAAACGTCAAACAGCTGAGTTGAAGATATCTTCAATTCAAGGATTTAAAACTTCAGGTTCTTTTTGGGCAAAATTTAAGCATGTGCTTTTTGCATTACGATTAATAGCGTTAGCGTTATTGATTACAGCTTTGGCAAGACCAAGAACTGTCGATGTTTCTACTAGAACAAAAACCACTAGAGGAATTGACATTGTTATGGCTATCGATGTTTCTGCAAGTATGTTAGCTAAGGATTTAGTTCCAGACCGTTTAGAGGCTTTAAAAAAAGTAGCCGCAGATTTTATTAATGGTAGACCAAATGACCGTATAGGTTTAGTAGAATATGCTGGAGAAGCTTTTACCAAAACACCAATTACAAGTGATAAAAATATTGTATTACGCTCGCTTAGAGATATAAAATACAACACCATTATACAGCAAGGAACAGCAATTGGTATGGGCTTAGCCACTTCGGTAAATCGATTAAAAGACAGTAAAGCAAAGAGTAAGGTTATTATTCTATTGACGGATGGTGTAAACAACTCTGGATTTATAGACCCAAAAACAGCAAGTGAGTTGGCAGTAGAATATGGTATTAAAACTTATACCATTGGTCTAGGAACAAATGGGATGGCCTTATCTCCTATTGGTTACAGAGCAGACGGAGGATTTCGTTATGGTCGTGCACAAGTAGAAATTGATGAAGATTTACTAAAAGAAATCGCAGATGCCACAGGCGGAAAATATTTTAGAGCAACAAATAATAAAAAGCTTGCCGAGATTTATGCCGAAATAAATAAACTTGAAACTACAGAAGTGGAAGAGCGTAAATATTACAACTACGAAGAAAAATATAGACCTCTAGTTATTTTAGCTTTGTTTTTGGTGCTGTTAGAGTGGGTTTTAAAACATACAATTTTTAGAAGCTTTGTTTAGATTAGATGAAAAAATATGGTTTTGGACATTGCTGATAATCCCAGCAATCATAGTGCTTTTTATACTTGTTCAAGTATGGAAAAAGTCTGCGCAGAAGAAATTTGCAGATGCCAGATTGTTGAAGCGTTTGAGTCCTAATCAATCTTTATTCAAAAGTATATTAAAGCTTGCTGTTTTGTGTGCAGCATTTGGATTTTTGTCATTAGCATTAGTAAATCCTAAAATAGGAACTAAAATGGAAACGATACGTAGTCAAGGTGTAGATATTGTATTTGCTGTAGACGTCTCAAAAAGTATGCTTGCGGAGGATATTGCGCCTAATCGTATCGAAAAATCAAAGCAGTTAGTTACACAAATCATCAACAACTTAGGAAGTGACCGTGTTGGCATTATAGCTTATGCAGGTAAAGCTTTTCCGCAGTTACCAATTACAACAGATTATGCGGCTTCAAAAATGTTTTTACAAAACATGAATACAGATATGATGACCTCGCAAGGAACTGCCATTCGTGAAGCTATAGAGTTGGCAAAAACCTATTATGATGATGAGGAGCAAACCAATCGTATTTTGGTTATCATTTCAGATGGAGAAGACCATGAAGGAGATGCTGCAGAAATAGCAGAAGAAGCCAATGAGCAAGGCATTCGCATTTTTACAATTGGAGTTGGGGATATTAAAGGTGGACCAATTCCTATAAAACGAAATGGTGTAATTCTTAATTATAAAAAAGATAAAAACAACGAAACGGTAATTACCAAACTCAACGAGGATACTCTAAAGGAAATAGCAAATGAAGCCAATGGTGTTTATATCAATGGGTCTAATACAAATGATGTTGTAGAAACCATAAAAGATTTGCTAGATAAGATGGATAAAAAAGAATTTGAGTCTAAGCAGATAGCAGATTTTAAAGACCAATTTCAATGGTTCTTAGGATTTGGGATATTCTTCTTGTTCATAGATATATTCTTTTTAGAACGAAAAACAGAATGGTTAAAGAAGCTTAATTTGTTCAATGAGCAGTTTTAGTACTATTTTAACGCAATCAAAAACAAGCTTTAGTAATTTTAGATAAAGATGAAAAGTAAATTTAATATGAAAACTTACAGTTTGGTTTTAGCACTATTAGTGTCAGTTTTTGGCTTTTCTCAAGATTTTGAAAAAGAAAGACAAAAAGCTGAACGCAAAGCTAAAGATTTGGTTTATGATGCAAATTCTTTATTAGAAAAAGACGATTTCATTTCAGCAGAAATGGAATATAGAAAAGCCATATCAGCTCAAAAAGACAATGTAGCTGGCGCTTACAATTTAGGGAACTCCTATTACAATAAAGGGAATTATTCAGAAGCACTATTCCGCCATCAGGAAGCGGCAAATAATGCAACGACCAAAGAAGCAAAGCACAAAGCATATCATAACATTGGTAATATTTTGATGCAAAACAAAAAATGTAAAGAAGCTGTTGAAGCCTTCAAAAATGCATTAAGAAATAACCCAAGTGATGAAGAAACACGCTATAATTTTGCTTTAGCTAAAGAATGTGCTAAACAGCAACAAGACCAAGATGGCGGTGGTGATGACCAGAAGGAGGACGAAAAGAAAGAAGACCAAAAAGACAAAGACAAAGAGAAAGAAAACAAAGACGAAGAAAATAAGGAAAAGGATAAAAAGGAAGAAGAAGGCGAAAAAGACAAAAAGAAGGGAGACGATGAGAAAGATGAAGACGGAAAGCCAAAAGATGAGAAAAAAGACGACGGTAAAGGCGATAAAGAAAAACCACAGCAAAAGCCAAAACCACAACCTGGAAAAATGTCTCCTCAACAAATAAAAAATATTCTTGAAGCGATGAACAATCAAGAACAGAAGGTTCAAGAAAAAATAAATGCCAAAAAGCAAAAAGGTGCAAAAATAAGAACCGAGAAAGACTGGTAATCGCAATTTGGCTCCATGAATTTAAAAAATATCATATCAATATTTATTTTACTTCTTGCATCTACAATTTCATTGGCGCAAGTAAAGTTCGAGGCAAAAGTCAGTAAAAAGACACTTGGCATTAATGAGCGACTGCGTATAGATTTTGAAATGAATAAAGATGGCGATAATTTTGTGCCGCCAAGCTTTAAAGATTTTACCGTAGTTGGTGGGCCAAATACATCTGTAAGTAACTATTGGGCTAACGGTAAGCGGTCTTTTACCAAAACCTACAGCTATTTTTTATCTCCCAAAAAACAAGGAAGTTTTACGATAAAACAAGCACAAATAGAAATAGACGGTCAGGTTTATAAAACGTTTCCTGTAACCATAAAAGTGACTAAGGCTATAGAAAAACCAAAAGACCCCAATGACCCTGCTTATTTAGCATCGCAGAATATCCATTTGGTTGCAGAGGTATCAAAGACTAATCCCTATCTCAATGAAGCGATTACCGTAGTTTACAAATTATACGTAGCCTTAGATACTGGTGTTAGTGGTTGGAGAGATAAGCAGACTCCGCAGTTTAATGATTTTTGGAATCAGAATATAGAAGTCAAGGCTTTTAGACCTTTAAGAGGAAATTATAATGGAGAAGAACACCAATACGTAGTACTTAAAAAAGTGGTGCTCTATCCTCAAAAAACAGGTAAACTTAAACTTGACCCATACGTCCTAGATTTAACCGTAGAGGTTCCAACTAGCCGTTATGATATTTTTGGTAACAGAATTGTTAGAAAAGTACCTCAAACTATAACAGCAGGCAAACGTACAATTAATGTTTTACCCTTGCCCGAAGAAGGAAAACCAGCAGATTTTAAAGGAGCAGTAGGATTGTTTGAGTTTAACGTTACAACAAATAAAGTGTCCTTAGATGCTGGAGAATCTTTAGAGGCGAAAGTTGAAGTTTCAGGAAAGGGAAATCTAAAATTATTTGAATTACCAAAGCTCACGCTTCCAAGCTCATTAGAAGTTTACGAGCCAGAACACCAAGAAAACATAAGAACTAATCTGTCTGGAATGCAAGGACGTAGTCTAGATACCTACACCATTGTTCCACAGTATAAAGGCAAATATCCAATACCACAAGTTTCGTTTTCTTATTTTAATCCGGAGGCAAAAGAATATAGGACACTGACTTCGGATGAAATTGTTGTAGACGTTATTAATGGGCCTTCGTCTGTAAATACTTCAGAAAACACTATAGCAAATACCAACAAGCAAGCGGTGACTACAAATTCAAACACCTTTGCTTTTATAAAAACAAATTCAGCTTGGGTGCCAAAAAATAAGACGCCTTTCTTTAAATCTAATCTATTCTGGGGGCTTTTACTGGTGCCATTTATATTTATTCCAGTTGCCATCTTAGTTAGGAGAAATCAAGAAAAGCGAAATGCAGATGTAATTGGTAATAAACGAAGAAAAGCAGACCGTCTTGCAAAAAAATATCTAAGTGAAGCCAAAAAAGCCTTAGGACAAAAAGAAGCTTTTTATATTGCTCTAGAACGTGCATTTCATAATTATTTAAAAGCAAAGCTTCAGATTGAAACTAGCGATTTTAATAAAGAAAAAATTGAAAGTTTATTACTTGAGAGTCATGTAGAGCAGCCTATTGTTTCTGAGTTTATTTCCATATTAGAAAATTGCGAATTAGCACGTTACACTCCAATAACACAAGTAACTATGCAAAATGATTACGATAAGTCTGTAAAAACAATTAGTGCAATAGACAAACAAATACGATAAAATGAGAGTGATAGTTATCTTATTATTTTGCTTGTGTAGTGTTTTTACAAACGCTCAAAACGATGTGCTTTTTAAAGAAGGTAATACGCTTTATAACAGTGGTAAATACGCTGAGGCTATTCAGAAATATGAAACCGTTTTAAAAACAGGAGAGCATTCTTCGGCATTATATTTCAATTTGGCAAATGCCCATTATAAGCTTAACAATGTGGCGCCAAGTATCTATTATTACGAAAAAGCTTTACAGTTAAGTCCTAATGACAAAGACATAAAAAATAATATTGGTTTTGCTCAAAATATGACAATAGATGCTATAGATACTGTGCCAGAGGTAGGTTTTTCTAGAATAGCAAATAATGTTGTTAATACGTTTTCTACAGATTCGTGGGCAAAATTAGCCATAGCAGGTGTTTTGCTATTTGTTCTTTTATTTTTGATGTATCATTTTTCTCAAGCGACAAGGCAAAAAAGGATTGCTTTTATTGTTAGTATTTTTGGTGTGTTTTTAGCGGGTTTTTCTCTGGTTATGGCATTTCAAAAAAGTAGAATAGAAAAGAAAAATAATCCGGCAATCGTATTTGCACAAGAAAGTAGGGTTAAGGTAGACCCTAATAAGTCAAGCGAAGAGGCCTTTAGATTACACGAAGGCACAAAAGTGCAAGTTCTAGAAAACTACAACGATTGGTACAAAATAGAAATCGCCGATAAAACTTCAGGCTGGATTCCACAAGAGGATGTTAAGCTATTAAATGAATTTTAGTAACTTTAGCTTTAGTTAACTAAGTAAATACTATATTAGCTATCCATGATAAAAAAAGCCAGCCATAAAATAGCTATGTTTTTTGCAATATTTTTCATTGTTATTGTTGCTGCGCCTACAGTAATTATTTCGATGGATGACAATGTAGATGTTACTTTTTTCTTTGGCGAAAATGAAGAGG
Source organism: Winogradskyella jejuensis (assembly GCF_900129745.1). Taxonomy (GTDB): domain Bacteria; phylum Bacteroidota; class Bacteroidia; order Flavobacteriales; family Flavobacteriaceae; genus Winogradskyella; species Winogradskyella jejuensis. Next base: position 1,276,749 of record NZ_FQWS01000001.1, read on the forward strand.
AAGAAAAAGAAAATCTTAAGCTCCTTTTTGAAATAACAACGACAGATTCTGAAAACCAAAGTCTAGTAAAAACTAGGGATAACAGAGATGGTTACACGTTTAAAAACTATCCAAAGCCGCATAGAAATCTAATTTCGCCTCCGCCCGACATCGTATAGATTTCATACAATTTTTATCAAACAGACTTTTTTAAAGTCCTAACTATTTCAATCTGTCTTAGTCATGCTAAGACTCTCAAATTTATTATATGTTTAAATATTTAAAAAATGACTTACCTGCGAGTATAGTCGTGTTTTTCGTCGCATTACCTTTATGTTTAGGTATAGCAGTTGCTAGTGATGCTCCACCTTTTGCAGGGTTAATTGCTGGTATTATTGGTGGTATTGTTGTAGGTGCCATATCTGGTTCCCAAGTTGGTGTTAGTGGTCCAGCAGCTGGCCTCGCAGCAATAGTTCTTGCTGCAATTGCATCCTTGGGATATGAAGCCTTTCTAGTAGCCGTAGTACTTGGTGGTGTTATTCAAATTGCATTTAGTATCCTTAAATTAGGAATCATTGGGTACTATTTTCCATCATCCGTTATTAGAGGAATGCTTACAGGTATAGGTATTATAATTATACTAAAACAAATACCTCATTTCTTTGGTATAGATAAAGACCCAGAAGGTAATTTTGTATTATTTGGAGGAAATAGTAATATATTTTCTGATATCATTAGTATTCCTGCAAATCTTGGAGTTGGTTCTACTGTCATTGCACTTATTGCAATGGGAATTTTAATTTTATGGTCAAGTGTTTTGGTGCATAAGCATCAATTTTTCAAGCTTGTCCAAGGTCCATTAGTGGCTGTTGTTGCCGGCGTAGTTTTCTTTATTGTTGCACAAGGTACATCAATGGAGATTGCTGGCACACACTTGGTAAGAGTCCCTGTTCCAGATAGTTTTGATAGTTTTTTAGGGCAATTTACAACGCCAGATTTTAGCGTAATTGGTTCTCCAGAAGTTTGGATTACTGCATTTACAATTGCTTTAGTAGCCAGTTTAGAGACACTACTTTGTGTTGAGGCTACAGATAAGTTAGACCCAGAAAAACGTGTAACGCCAACCAATCGTGAGCTTTTAGCTCAAGGTTCTGGTAATATACTTTCTGGTTTAGTTGGAGGAATTCCTATTACTCAGGTTATCGTAAGAAGTTCTGCCAATATTCAGTCTGGTAACAGAACAAAGATGAGTGCTATAATTCATGGTTTCTTCTTATTAATTTCTGTGATTATCATTCCTAATGTATTAAACATGATTCCTTTATCTGTTTTAGCTGCGGTTCTATTTATTGTAGGCTACAAACTTGCTAAGCCATCTACGTTTAAGGCCATGTGGTCATCAGGGTGGAAACAGTTTGTTCCATTTATAGCTACAGTACTTATTATAGTTTTTAAAGACTTATTATGGGGAATTGGTATAGGTCTAGCTATTGGAATCGTCGTTACACTATACCACAGTTTTAAAAACTCTCACTTTTTGCATAAAGAAGGAGAAGATGTTGACGATGGTAAGATTAAAATGACTCTTGCGGAAGAAGTGACTTTCTTTAATAAGGCAACTATTTTAAAAGAATTAGACGCGCTTCCAGAGAACACTTACTTAGAATTAGATGTTAGAAATACAACCTATCTGGATCATGATGTTATTGAAATTCTTGAAGATTTTGCTTTTAAGGCAAGAGAACGAAATATTACAATAAAACTAGTTTCGCAAAGAGGCATAGTTGAAAATCCAGAGAGTTTTATTGAGTTTTTTAAACTCGAAAAAATATCATAATAATACTCAAAATAATAATCACTCATGAAAAATATAGCAATAACAAAAGATGTACAGAGTACATTAACACCAGATAATGTTTTACAAGATTTATTAGACGGAAACGATAGATTTGTCAATAGCGATTCTCAAGCTACTGATAACGCAGCTTTAGTAAGTCAGACTACAGGCGGACAATACCCAAAAGCGGTAGTGTTGTCTTGCATAGACTCTCGTGTACCAGTAGAAACTGTTTTAGATCAAGCCATAGGCGATATTTTTGTAGCTCGTGTAGCAGGCAATTTTGAAAACGTAGATATCTTAGGAAGTTTAGAGTACTCATGCAATGTTGCAGGTAGTAAATTGATTTTAGTTTTAGGTCACGAAAGTTGTGGTGCAGTAAAAGCTGCTTGCGATGGCGTAGAGTTAGGTAATATTACAGAGATGTTAAGCAAAATTATGCCAGCTGTAAAAAAATCTGCTGTTGAGGTAGAAGGCGAGGCAAATTCTTCTAATAAAGCTTTTGTTGCCAAAACCGTTGAGAATAATGTAAAATTAACTATAGAACGTATTAGAGAAAACAGTCAAATTCTTGCAGAGATGGAAGATAATGGCGAGATTAAAATCGTTGGAGGTGTTTATAGTTTACATACGGGTAGAGTTGAAATGCTCTAAATTTTAAAATGTAAACACTATTATTCGGTTGGTGTATTTATTTAGTATTTAAATCGTATTCATATGCTTTCAAAATTTTTCGACTTTAAAAACTTCAAAGGAGATTTCACAGGTGGATTAGTCGCTGGAGTTGTGGCTTTACCTCTGGCATTAGCCTTTGGTGTTCAATCTGGTATGGGTGCAACTGCGGGATTATATGGCGCAATTGCCGTAGGTATTTTTGCAGCAATGTTTGGTGGCACAGAGACTCAAGCTAGCGGGCCTACAGGACCTATGACAGTTGTTTCTGCAGCCTTAGTTGCAACAGCTATCGAAATTACGGGAAGCTTAGAAAGTGCGATGAGTATTATTTTACTAAGTTTCCTGCTAGGCGGATTGTTTCAAGTTATTTTTGGATTTTTAAATATCGCAGGATATGTTAAATACTTTCCTTATCCAGTAGTATCAGGCTTTATGAGTGGCGTAGGTCTCATTATTGTAATACTACAATTGTTTCCTTTTGCAGGCTTAGACTCAGCAAAGTCAACTACGGCTGTAATCAAAGATTTTCCTAGGTTATTTGCAGAATTTAATTTGTCTGCACTGCTTTTGGGAGCTATTACTATTGCCGTATATTTTGTGTTTCCAAAAATAACCAAAGCCATTCCAAGTGCTTTAGTTGCTTTAATTGTAGCCACATTAGTTGCTTATTTCTTTAAAATGGATGTGCCTTTGATAGGTGAAATCCCATCAGGACTGCCATCATTTCAATTGGGTGGAATTTTAGAGGTCGATTCTAGTGCATGGGGGATTATTATAGAATACGCGATTGTTTTAGCGGTACTTGGCAGTATAGATTCTTTATTAACCTCAGTTATCGCCGATAATATGACTAAGACAAAACACAATAGCAATCGAGAACTTATTGGTCAAGGTATAGGAAATATGTTAGCAGCTGCTATTGGTGGTATTCCTGGTGCAGGAGCAACCAAAGGAACGGTAGTAAATATCAATGCTGGAGGTCGAACGCGTCTTTCAGGAATACTTCATGGGGTTTTTCTTTTAACAGTTTTGCTGGGATTAGGACAATTAGCATCGCTGATTCCACTATGTGTTTTAGCAGGATTATTAATTCCAATAGGATTTAAGATAATAGATTTTAAAGGTTTAAAGCATCTTTTTAAAGTACCTAGAGCAGACGCTGTTGTTTTAATTCTGGTATTGCTCATTACTACATTTGGTAGTTTAATACAAGCTGTTGGTGTTGGTGTTGCGCTTGCGTGTCTATTATTTATGAAAAAATCTGGAGACATTAGCGAGAAAGGTTTGGAAGTTGGTGCGGTTGCAGATATTGATGGTTCCAAACCGTGGCAAGACGAAATTGAATTCTATGAGGAGTACAAGGATAAAGTAATTATTAAACACTTATACGGACCTTTATTTTTTGGTTTTACATCGTATTTCAAAGATCAAATAACAGCTTTGTCAGGTGAGGTAAAGGCAGTTATCTTGAGGATGGACAGAGTTCCTTACATAGATCAATCAGGATTATACACTTTAGAAGACGTAATCTACGATTTAAGAGAGCAGAATATTGAAGTTCTTTTAATTGGTCTTAAGGAGCAACCAAAAGATATGCTAGAAGCGGTTGATGTTATTCCAGACCTTGTACCAGAAGAAGATATTTTTGAAAATATAGAAGATGGTTTTGTTTACCTAAAAAGTAAACTTAAAAAGTAATATTCTGAAAAGTCGCTATTAGCGACTTTTTTTATGCGTCGCCCTCAACAACTAATTCTTCTCCACTTTTTATTAGTGTTGGAAAAATCATCGGAGCTAAAGATTTCACGGGTTTGTAAAGTATACTTTCTTTTAATTCCTCTTCTTCCATAAATGGTAATGTGTTATTCAACTTATTAAAGACAATAAGTAATACACTAAGGATTAAGCCTATTTTTAAAGCACCAAAAACACCACCAAGTAGTTTATTAAGCATGCCGAGTGCAGCAAAATCAGCAAGTTTGGTAAGTGCTTTTCCAGCAAGGCTAATGGCTAAAACAATAATCACAAAGGTGATACCAAAGGCTACGATATTTATGGTTTTTTCATTCCAATCAAATTTAGGTTCTAACAAATCTGCAGCGAAATAACTAAAATGTATAGCGCCCCAAACACCCAAAACTAAGGCACAAAGTGATGCAATTTCTACAAAAAGACCTTTCATAGCACCTCTTATTAATCCAAACAATAAAAGGGCTCCTAAAACAATATCAATGATGCTCATAATACTAGCGGTTTAAACAAAAGTACATGAAATTTTTAAGTTGAAAATTTAGCGAAATTCAACTTATAAAATTTATGGACTAACGTAGTGGTTCCCTCTATAAAAGGAATTTTTGTAGATTATATTTACTAAAAATTCGTTTCTCTAGAGGAAATATAAATTAACTTTGCCAATTCTATAACGCAATTATAGAGGTATAAATTATGGCAAGAGACGAACAGTTAAAAGAGCGATGGGATTTGGTGGTAGAAAAACTCTCTACTCAATTTGCTGACGGCGATGTTTTAGACTTAGATGCCATCATATATCTCATAGGCGTTCAAGAACTTGGTCAGATACATAGAGAGTACAAAAAAGATCATAAATTAGACTTAATGCACATAGCCATTTGTAAGCTTCTAGAGCCTTACGGTTTTTACGAGTTCGATTTTGTAGATGATGACGGTTGGCCACATTACAAAGTAAAAGCACAATTGCCTCATCTTAAGGCTGGAGAGCAAAGTGTATTGATGAAAGAAGCTATTGTCAACTATTTTGTTGAAACGGAATATATCGAATAAGATTTTTTAAATTTGCGGTCTCAATAGAAGGAAAAGATACTGAACTAAATTCAGCATAAATGATAGATAAGTTAAAAGAACTCATTGCCGAAGCCGAAGCATTTACAGCACAATCTAAAGAAGAGGTTGAGCAGTTTCGTATTAAATATTTAGGCTCAAAAGGCTTACTTAAAGAGTACTTCGCAGAGTTTAAAAATGTTGCTAACGAGCAGAAGAAAGAGTTTGGGCAAACTATAAATCAGCTCAAGAAAACAGCTGAAGATAAAGTAAATGCTCTAAAAGAAGCGTTAGAAAGTCAAGAGGAAGACAACGGACTTTATGGTGATTTATCTCGTCCTGGTGAGCCAATTGCATTGGGAGCACGCCACCCTATTTCTATTGTAAAAAATCAGATTATAGATATCTTTTCTCGTATTGGTTTTAATGTTAGTGAAGGCCCTGAAATTGAGGACGATTGGCATAATTTTACGGCTTTAAATTTACCAGAATATCATCCTGCGCGTGATATGCAGGATACGTTTTTTATACAAACAGACCCAGATATTTTATTGCGTACACATACCAGCTCGGTACAAGTACGTTATATGGAAGAAAACAAACCGCCAATTCGTACAATTTCTCCGGGGCGCGTGTATCGTAATGAAGCTATTTCGGCACGATCACACTGTTTTTTTCACCAAGTAGAAGGTTTATATATAGATAAAGATGTAAGCTTTGCAGATTTAAAACAAACACTTCAATATTTCACTACGGAGATGTTTGGGAAATCTAAAATTAGATTACGTCCATCGTACTTTCCGTTTACTGAACCAAGTGCTGAGGTAGATGTCTATTGGGGTTTAGAAACCGAAACCGATTACAAAATGACCAAAGGTACAGGTTGGTTAGAGATTATGGGCTGCGGAATGGTAGACCCAAACGTTTTGGATAATTGCGGAATTGATTCTAAAGAATATTCAGGATTTGCTTTTGGTATGGGAATAGACCGTATAGCCTTATTACTACACCAGATTAGTGATATCCGTTTATTAAGTGAAAACGATGTACGTTTCTTAGAGCAATTTAAGTCGGCTTTATAAGTTTTGAAAAAAGACATAAAAATACCAGAAGTAAAAGATGTGTACATCGCTGTTGTGCAAGAGCAACATTTAGAATATAAAACTCTGGATTGGAACGCTTATATCATAAATAATACTGATAAAGATTTAGAAACTGTACTTATTGTTTCTCAAGGTTATAATGATAACAAAATGACACCGCCTATGCGTCATACAATTTCAAAATTGCCAGCAAGAAGTTATGCAAAGGTTGAATATTTACAAGACAAAGTTTTGGAGCTTAACAATGTATTTAAAGTAACTTTTTTTGAGGGCAATCAAATGTTTGACAAATCATATACCTTTAGAAAAAACACTATTAATACAAAGGCGCTTCAAAAATTACCTTTAATGCAACTGAAAGGTGTTTTGGTAAAATAGAACCTATTAGTTAAGGACTAATCTAATCCAATTTTTCCGTTAATTTATTAAATACTTTCTTAGGATTTTTGTTTTCGTAGAGTATGGAATAAACCGCATTTATAATAGGCAAACGCGTTTTTTTCATATTCTTTTCATTCAATAAATAGGCGCTTTTAGCAGCATAGTAACCTTCGGCTACCATATTCATTTCCATTTGTGCAGATTTTACGGTGTAGCCTTTTCCAATCATGTTACCAAACATACGATTACGCGAAAAAACGGAGTAGCCTGTTACTAATAAATCACCCAAATAAGCTGAGTTATTGATGTTACGTTTCATTTTGTGCATCTTTTTAATAAAGCGTTTCATCTCACGGATGGCATTACTCATCAATACACTCTGAAAGTTATCTCCATAACCCAAACCATGTGCAATTCCAGCGGCAATGGCGTAAATATTCTTTAGCATTACGGCGTATTCAGTACCAATAATGTCGTCGCTGATTTTTGTTTTTATATAATCGCTAGCTAAAACATTGGCAATAGCTTGTGCTTTTACAGGGTCTGCACAAGAAATTGTGAGATATGACAAGCGTTCTAGAGCAACCTCTTCTGCATGGCATGGCCCAGCAATAACTCCAATATGCTCAAAGGGAATGTTGTAATGGTCATGAAAATGCTCGCCTACTAACAATCCGCTTTCTGGAATTATACCTTTTACGGCAGATACCACAACTTTCTGGCTAATATCAACCTTTAGTTTTTCTAATTCGGAATGCATAAACGCCGATGGAATTACAAAAATGAGCACATCTGCCCAATCGGCAATTTCGTTAATATCGTTACTGAGTTTTAATTGTTCGGTATGAAACTCAACCGAACTTAAATAACTAGGGTTGTGTTGTTCTTTTAAAATATGTTCTTTGGTGTAAACGCTTCGCATGTACCATCCTACTTGGTCAAGGTTTTCGCAAAGCATTTTTACAATAGCTGTTGCCCAACTTCCTGAGCCAAAAACGGCATATTTTGTGGTTTCGTTCATAAGGGTTTTTACTTCAATGTTTACCAAAAATACAAAAATAAAACGGCTTTAAAACCTACGTGATTACTACGATTGTGAGTTTGGCACGCGTTTTGAAATTCTTTAAGTATAAACTTTTAAAACGTGGAATTATGAAGACATTAAAACTACTTTTCGGATTTGTACTAAGTGCAACACTATTAACATCTTGTGTTGTGGATGATGTGGTTATTGTTGATAATAATCCACAACCAATATCTTTAAATCAGTTGTTAAATTCATACGATTTATGGTATGTAGACGTAAATGCAACGCAAGGTTTTGGAGAAGTTCCTTTTTTACAAATAGCTTTCACAGTATCATTTAGAAACGGTGTGTTATGGGTAAATAATAATTTGGTGGGTATAGGAAGTCAAGGTAACGGCTATGGCATACCAATAGGGTATTACGATACTATAGGGATGCAGTTAGATGTAGACCATGATTTAGATGGATACGATTCTTTCGATGTATTTCAAATAGATAATAACACGATTGAATTATACAATCCGTTTACAGATACCTCTTACTTTTTAGATGGTTACCAAAGAGCAAATTTCGATTATGATTTTGTATTCTATGATAACATTCACTATTTCTTACAAGAATATGAGGCTTGGGAAAAAACGTTTACAAGCGAGTTTGGAGCTCTAAATGAGTTTGATAACGAGAACTATTTACAGTTTTTGGCTGCAGGTAATGATTCTGAATTTAGAAGTTCACAAGATGTAAATATCACTAACCCAAATAACATTTTTTGGGATTACACAGGTGTGTATAATGTGAATAATGTTCCTGGTACATTGTACGATAAAACTTTAACACTAGATTATGACTTTTTCAGCAATGAATTCTTCAATCTTAGCGTTATTGATGATGGTACTATAGAGTTGCTACATGCAGCATCGGGTACAGTTTACGAATTTAGAGGTCGTGGTTACATTGAGTTCTTAAGAACAGAAAATGCTCAAGGCCGAATGGTACACCAAGAAAATACGCCTAAAAAACGTAAACAAAAAACGGTTAAGAAAGATAACCCAAGAACAAATACACGAAGCTAAATTTTGGTTGGTTATTTAGTTTCAAAACGCTCAGTCGACATCTGTTGACTGGGCGTTTTTATTTTTTTCAAGAATAAAAGTTTTATATTTAAATACAACGTCATTTTCCTTACCCTCAAAAATTCTTTTTTGACACCAAGCAGTAGGAAATAGAGTGGATTCATTCCAAGAAAAAGGAAATGAATTTTGTCCAAAATCTTTATGATTTATTTGGAGGTTACCTTTACCATGATTTTTCTCTATTACATCAACTATATATAATCCAAGCATAAAAGCTAGCCCGTTTAAGCCATAATCATCTTTTGCAATGATATAATTTTCATGTAAAGCTGAAAGTATTAATTCTACATTATCTATAGACTCGTCGGTAAAATCTAATTCTAAATTACAGTCTTTAGCCAAACTGATAGCACCATCAATAGCTCTTTTCTTTATTTGAAGTATTTCGGAATTATCCATTGATACAGTAAAATTTAAATCTTTTCTTAATTAAAATCTATTTTCCACCAAAAAACTTCTCTAACCCTTCAACATCATAAGGCTTTGCAATAATTTTTTTGTTGGCATCTAAAACAAAATAGGTTGGTGTTGCGGCAATTGCAAAGGTTTGTACTAAAGGATTTTCCCATTTGCCTAAACCAATACCATGAACAAAATCAGGGTATTTTTTAATTTCTTCAGACCAACTAACAGCATCGTTTTCTAATCCGTAGGCAATGACTTTGGTATTAGAAACGGTTTTCATAAAGTCGTTGACTTTAGGCAGTTCTTTAAGACAATGACCACAACCACTACTCCAAAAAATAAGTACGTAGTATTTATCTCCTTTTAGCTCGGATAATTTAAGAGAAGGCTCAGTTTGTATTTCAAAATCTGGCGCAACAGCACCCAATGATGTGTTTTTATAACTTACCAATTGCTGTTCTAAAATCTGATTTCCGGTTTCGGCGGCTAAGCTTAATAAGTAGTTGTCCGAAATATAATTGGCCATATCATGGTTTTCACGACGTTTAAATTCTTGCCATAATAATTCTAAGAGCTGCACTTGTATGTCCTTATCGCCTTTCTTTACGGCATTAGCCACAATATCTACATGAGCTTTGTAGGTGTCTAAATCTGTATTAGGCGAAAGACCAAAAACGAAACCGCTGACACGGTCGGTTAATAGGCTAGAACTTCTTAAAAAGTTGTCATTAAAATCTATATGCTTAAAAAAGTTGGCTTTTAAGTTTTTAGAATACGTCACCAAATCTTCATATTCAGAAGGCATGTATGGTGTGTTGGCTTTTATAAATTTCTGCACCAATTTACCTTCTGCTAAATCCTCGTATTGCTTTTGCGTGTCCTTTAGTGTTTCAAAAATTGATGAGAACGCATTTTTGTCCTTTCCGCCTTTAGCGTAAAAATTACTTATAGTTTGGTTAACAACATCCATACTGTTGAGGTACGAATTCCAAAGCTTATTTTCGGACGACTCATTAAAATTTACACCTTCTTCAAGGCTAAAACTAAAATCAACATCCTCTTTACCATTATAAACCAAATCAAAATTATTTTCCTCTGGAGGAATAGCATAAACTATTTTGTAAATACCAGGTTTTGCATTTGCGTCGAGCGTTAGAGAAAAACTACCTAAACTGTCGAGTTGTGCTCGATTTACATAGTTTGCACCTTCTGGCGTGGCTTCGTATAAAAACGCATAGGTGTAGTCTGATGCGGGAGAAAATGTGCCGCTAACTGTGTGCTGAGCAAAAAGTAAAGTGGGCAGTATTAAAAACGCAAAAAATATCTTTTTCATGAAAATTAAATTTTGAAGGTGTTGAGAAAACAACAACTATTGCGCCAATTTAAAACATTTTATTTTTTCTTAGATCGAATACTTTCAATAATTACAGTTGCTAAAATTAGACTTCCACCAATAAAGGTATTAGAAGTTGGTATTTCGTTTAGAAAAATATAGGCAATAATAATCCCAAAAATAGGCTGCGAACTCCCAATAATACTAGCTGTACTTGCCTTAAAATACTTTAGACTATTTACAAACATGGTATGTCCAATGGCAGTAGTTAATAAGGCTAAAAGAATAACAAAAGGGTACTGAGTAGAAATATTTGAGGAGTCGCCAATTAAAACTACAGGAATTAAAATAACGCTTATAATTGCCACTTGATAAAACATAAGTACAGTTCCATTGTATTTTACAACCTGACCTTTTAACAATAAAATTCTAACAGCATAACAGACGGCTGAAAGCAGTCCAAAAAAGACACCTTGAAGTTGCGAACTTTCAAGATTAAATTCTGGCGCCAGGATATATACACCAATAAGAACTAAAATGCCTAAAAACAAATGAACACTATCAAACTTTAGCTTAGAAAATAGCGGTTCTAATAGTGCAATAATAACGGGGAATGTAAATAAGGTTAGCATTCCAATAGCAACATTAGATAGTTTTAGGGCATAGAAATAGGTAATCCAATGTGCTGCCATAAAAAATGAAGCGATAATAAAAATACGTCGGTCTCTACCAGATTCTATTTTTAAAGAAAAGCCTTTGTATTTGCAAAAGATGAATAGGAAAACACCCGCTAAAGCAGAACGCCACCAAATGATGACGGGTGTTGGCATATCTATAAATTTACCTAATGCTCCCGAAGAACTAATAAAAACGGTGGCTATAGTAAGCCATAGTAAATTCTGAATATGGACGTTCTGTTTCATTCTATTTTAGAAAGCACTGCTAAAGCTTGCGATGTTGATTTAATATTGTCGAAAGTTAAAAGTAAACGCAAACCATTTCGGGTCTGTTTTTCTTTCATCTTACAATATTGTGGATGTTGTTGAACAAATTGTAACACTTTAGTAAAATTATCGCTCTGATAAAACTTGCTCTGTTGGTCTTGGATAAAGTAGCCAATAAGCTTCCCTTTTTTCATGATGAGTTTTTCTAAGCCCATTTTAGTAGCAATCCATTTCAATCTTACACTATCAAATAAATCTAAAACTGGTGTTGGCATTTCACCAAAACGGTCGACAATTTCGGATTCGAACTTTTGTAACTCCTCTTCGGTTTTTATCTCGTTAAGTTTGGTGTAAAGATTTAATCGTTCGGTTATACTATTGACGTAGTCGTCTGGGAAAAGCAATTCAAAATCTGAATCTATAGTGACATCTTTAACGTAAGTTTTTGGCTTACCGTCATCTTTATACAAATCTGCAAATTCTGATTCTTTAAGTTCATCAATAGCTTCATTTAGAATTTTTTGATAGGTGTCAAAACCAATGTCGTTTATAAAACCACTTTGTTCGCCACCCAATAAATCTCCTGCGCCACGGATTTCTAAATCTTTCATGGCAATATTAAATCCACTGCCTAACTCTGTAAATTGTTCTAAAGCTGTAATACGTTTTCGAGCATCTGTAGTCATTGCAGAATACTCTGGTGTAATAAAATAGCAGAACGCTTTTTTGTTACTTCGACCAACGCGACCGCGCATTTGGTGCAAATCACTTAATCCAAAATTATTGGCGTTATTAATAAAAATAGTATTGGCATTTGGGACGTCTAAACCACTTTCTACAATGGTTGTACTCACAAGAACATCAAAATCACCATTCATAAAGGCAAGCATTAACTCTTCTAGTTTTTTGCCATCGAGTTGCCCGTGTCCGATTCCAATTTTTGCATCCGGTACTAATCGTTGTAGCATCCCAGCAACTTCCTTGATATTTTCAATACGATTATGAATAAAAAACACTTGTCCGCCACGTTGTATTTCGTAACTAACCGCATCTCGAATTGTTTCTTCATTAAACCGAATCACATGGCTTTCTATCGGATAACGATTTGGTGGTGGCGTAGTAATTACCGATAAATCACGTGCCGCCATCAAACTAAACTGAAGTGTTCTTGGGATTGGCGTCGCCGTTAATGTAAGCACATCTACATTCTCTTTGATGGTCTTTAATTTCTCTTTTACCGCAACGCCAAATTTTTGTTCTTCGTCAACAATAAGCAAACCTAAATCTTTAAACTTTACATTTTTATTAGCAAGTTGGTGCGTACCAATAATAATGTCTACAGCACCATTTTCTAGACCTTCTAAAGTTTCGCGTTTTTGTTTCGCCGTTCGAAACCGATTGACATAATCTACCGTCACAGGAAAGTCTTTTAGACGCTCTTTAAATGTCCTAAAATGTTGATAGGCTAAAATAGTTGTTGGAACTAAAACAGCAACTTGTTTGCCATTATCCACAGCTTTAAAAGCGGCTCTAATGGCTACTTCGGTTTTACCAAAACCTACATCTCCACATACGAGACGATCCATAGGACGTTCGCTCTCCATATCGGCTTTAATATCTGCCGTAGAGCTTATTTGGTCTGGTGTGTCCTCGTATATAAAAGAGGCTTCAAGCTCGTGCTGCATGTGGCTATCTGGTGCATATTGGAAGCCTTTTCTCAGTTTTCGTTTTGCATAGAGTTTTATAAGATTAAAGGCAATTTCCTTTACACGAGATTTGGTTTTCTGCTTAAGCGTTTTCCAAGCTTTACTTCCTAATTTATAGACTTTTGGAGGCTTGCCATCTTTACCATTAAACTTGGTGATTTTATGAAGCGAGTGAATGCTTAAATACAACACATCGCGCTCGCCATAAACCAATTTAATAGCTTCTTGTTTTTTGCCTTCGACATCTATTTTTTGCAAGCCGCCAAACTTTCCGATACCGTGGTCTATGTGCGTTACATAGTCTCCAATTTCGAGATTTGTGAGTTCTTTAAGTGTAATAGCCTGCTTTTTAGCGTAGCCATTTTTAAGATGAAATTTATGATAACGGTCAAAAATTTGATGGTCTGTATAAACAGCAATATTATGTTCTCTATCAATAAATCCTTGGTAGAGTGAAAGTACTACGGTTTTATAGCGAACGGTTTCATCCGAGTCATCAAAAATATCGTGAAAGCGTTTGGCCTGTTGCTCGCTAACGCAGGCAATGTAGTTGGTTATACCTTCATTATGATTATCATTTAAATCATCAATTAATAAATTGAATTGTTTATTAAACGAAGGTTGAGGTTTTGTATGGAATTCAATGACATTACTACCCTGATTGCTTAGCATGGCAGAAGTCCCAAATTCAACTAAATTGTATTCTAAAAACTGACGTTTCAATAATTGCGAGTTGCAAAACAACTCATTTGGATAAGTATGCTTGATGTCATCAGAAAGCTCATGAAACGCCTCAACCGCTTTTTCATAAAAACTATCAATTCTTGAAAATAATAAAGATGGATTCTTAGAAAATACAACAGTTTTTGAGGAGATATATTTTAAGAAACTTTCGCGTTTTTCCTCAATAAACTTATTGGCCACATTTGGTATAATGCTCACTTTTTTGATGCGCTCTGTTGAGAGTTGCGTTTCTACATCAAAAGTTCTAATGCTGTCCACTTCGTCACCAAAAAACTCTATACGGTATGGCTCGTCATGCGAAAACGAGAATACATCAATAATACCACCTCTAACAGAAAATTCGCCTGGTTCGGTCACAAAATCTACACGCTTAAATTTGTATTCAAACAAAACTTCGTTGACAAAATCAGGACTTAGTTCGTTGCCTACTGTAATTTTAAGCGTGTTTTTTTCAAGCTCCTTTTTGGTGACTACTTTTTCAAAAAGTGCATCTGGATACGTAACAATTATCGCAGGTTTTTTTCTTGAGTTTATGCGGTTTAATACTTCAGCACGTAGTAGAACATTAGCATTGTTTGTTTCTTCTATCTGATAGGGTCTGCGGTAGCTTCCAGGATAGAAAAGCACATCCTTATCGTTAATCAATTGTTCTAAATCGTTAAGGTAATAAGCGGCTTCTTCCTTATCGTCAAAAACAATTAAAAATGGTATGTCAGCACCTTTAAAAACCTCAGATATCACTATAGAAAGTGATGAGCCAACAAGACCTTTTAAGTGCGTTTTTCCTTCGGTTTGGGCAATAGAAGTTTGCAGATTTTGCGTTTGCAAAGTCTGTGCATAGGTTTGGGTAATTGTAGTTTTACTCAATGGCCTTATTTTGAGTGTGCAAATATAAAATTTTTAAGTCTTTATATATTTAAAAATCTTTTAATAGAATTATATTTGTGGCGACTAAAAAAACACAAAAGATATATGTCATTTTCAGATTTATTCGAGAGCGGATTTCAAAAACGTAACCAAGACCATTTTGCAGCGATTGTAAGAGTTGCCATGAGCGACGGAATTATCAATGATGCAGAAAAAGCATTTTTAGACAGATTGGCTACACGACTAGATATTAACGAGCACGATTATAAGGAAATTCTTAAGGATTATGCATCTCATCCAATAAATGCACCACATTCCTATAACGAGAGATTAGAGCGTTTGTACGATTTAGCACGTATGGTTTGGGCAGATCATATCGAAGGACCTAATCAAGTTGCTTTATTAGAGAAGTTATGTATTGGGTTAGGTTTTAACCAAGACAATGTAAAATACATTGCAGATAAGGCCTTAACTTTGGTACACTATGAGGTAGACTTAGACGAGTTTACAGAAAAAATGAAGAATATGAATCAGTAATTATAAAGTACGGATTATAATATAATAAGCGGTTGCCGAAATTTTTGAAGCACCGCTTTTTTTTATGCGTTTCGCATAAATTCTTCAGCTTTTTCTACCATATTTTTACTTCCACAAATAAAAGGCACACGCTCATGAAGTTCGGAAGGTTGAATATCCATGATACGTGTAAATCCATCACTAGCTTTTCCGTTTGCTTGTTCAGCTAAAAATGCCATTGGATTACATTCGTATAATAACCGTAATTTTCCTTTAGCATTCATAGAACTTTTAGGGTACAAATAAATACCACCTTTAATCATATTTCTATGAAAATCTGAAACGAGAGAACCAATATATCTTGAGGTGTAAGGTCTGTCGCCTTCTTCCATTTGGCAATACTTTATATAATCTTTTATACCCTTTGGAAAATGAATATAATTACCTTCATTAACAGAATATATTCTACCGTTTTCAGGAAATTGCATGTTTGGATGCGATAAATAGAAAGAACCAATAGCAGGGTTTAATGTAAAGCCATTTACACCATGTCCAGTCGTATAAACTAACATTGTAGAGGTCCCATAAACCACATAACCAGCAGCCACTTGCTGATTGCCTTTTTGCAAAAAATCCTCAATAGTAACAGGTGTTCCTACAGGAGTAACTCTTCGGTAAACTGAAAAAATTGTTCCAACAGAAACATTAACATCTATGTTTGAGGATCCATCAAGAGGATCTATTAAAACTACATATTTATTTTGGTGATTTTCGTCTTGGCTATTAATAGATATAAAATCGTCTTCCTCCTCACTTGCTATACCACAAACAATATTACGCTTGGTTAAGGTTTTAATAAATGTATCGTTGGCATACACATCTAATTTTTGTTGGTCTTCACCTTGGATGTTAGTGTCGCCAGCAGTACCAATAATATCAACAAGACCAGCTTTATTAACTTCGTGATTTACAACTTTGGCGGCTAATCTAATAGAATTGATGAGTCGAGATAACTCTCCCGATGTGTATTTAAAAGCAGATTGATTTTCAATTATAAATTCCCCAAGAGTTTGGTTGCGGTGGGACATGCAATAGAATATTTGGTTACTAAGGCAAATATCGCATATTTTAAACAACTATAACGTTTTCGTTGTGTAAATAAATTGAAAACTATACCCACTTTCAGTTATATTTGAAAACCTATTTGTAAAAACATGAGCCAAACAAGATTAGCTACTAAAGATGATATGCCTAGAGTTTTTGAACTCATTAAAGAATTGGCAGTTTTTGAAAAAGAGCCTGATGCGGTAATTATAACTCCAGAACAGCTTATAAAAGATGGTTTTGGAGAACAACCAAAGTTTGTTTGTTTTGTGATTGAGGTTGATGGTCGCATAGAAGGTATAGCTATGATTTACCCTAGATATTCTACTTGGAAAGGTGAGGTTATTCATCTTGAAGACTTAATTGTTTCTCAAGCTTGTAGAGGAAAAGGTTTAGGAACTTTATTACTAGATGAAGTGGTTAAATATGGTAAGCAAAAAGGGGTTAAGCGTATTTCTTGGGATGTATTAGATTGGAATGAACCTGCGATTAAATTCTATGAACAAAAGGGAGCAAATGTAATGCGAGATTGGGATATCGTGCAGATGGATGAGGCAGCGATTGATAATTATATAGCCAATATTTAGATGAAAGTTTTCAAATTTGGTGGTGCTTCTGTAAAAGATGCTGAAGGTGTAAAAAATGTAGCTACCGTACTTCAAAAAGTAGGTTACGATAATACACTTATTGTCGTCTCTGCAATGGGAAAAACAACCAATGCCATGGAGTTGGTTATTAAAAATTACTTTGAAAATAAAGCAGAGCTCCAAAGTGCATTACAAGAGGTCAAAAAATTTCATAACGAAATACTGCTCGACCTTTTTGGTAATGAAAGGCACCAAATTTTTGAAGAAGTAAAATCACTTTTTACTGAATTAAGCAATTTCTTCAAAATAAATAAATCTCCAGATTACAATTTTGTCTATGACCAAGTTATAGGTTATGGTGAGTTACTGTCAACGACAATAATTAGTTTCTATCTCAGTGAAATAGGTATACAAAATCATTGGTTAGATGTGCGAAGTTGTATTAAAACAGATAGTTATTACCGCCGTGCTAATGTAGATTGGGAAGTTACCCAAGGACTAATAAATAAGAATTTTAATAAAGACATATTAAATATCACTCAAGGGTTTTTAGGTAGTGATGCCAATAACTTTACAACATCCTTAGGTAGAGAAGGAAGTGATTACACTGCAGCTATTTTTGCCTACTGTCTTAACGCTACAGGTGTTACCATTTGGAAAGATGTGCCGGGTGTTTTAAATGCAGACCCACGTTATTTTGAAAATGCTACGCTACTCCATCAGATTTCGTATAGAGAAGCCATTGAGTTGGCATTCTACGGAGCCTCGGTAATTCACCCCAAAACGCTTCAGCCGCTACAGCGCAAAGAGATTCCGTTGTATGTAAAATCGTTTTTAAATCCAGAAGCAGAAGGTACAAGCGTAAGTAAGGGCAAAACTCTGGAGCCGGAGATTCCTTGTTTTATAGTCAAAAAGAATCAGGTGCTTATTTCGTTATCATCACTTGACTTTTCGTATATCGTTGAAGAAAATATTAGTGAAATTTTCAGTTTACTTCATTATTATAAGATGAAGGTAGATGTTATACAAAATTCAGCTATTAGCTTTTCGGTGTGTTTAGAGAACACCTATAATAATTTAGACAAATTATTACAGCATCTCAAAGCAAAATTTAAGGTGAGATATAACGAAAATGTAAGTTTGTATACAATAAGACATTTCACTGAAAACGCTATTAAAGCCTTAGAAAAAGATAAAACCGTTTTACTAAAACAGTTAACACAACAAACCGTACAAATAGTTACTAAATAAATAATATTACATTTGTTTATATGAGCAAATCATCAAATACAGGATTGGTTTCCGCAAAAGAAGTCGCAAAAGCCATAAACGCAGACAAGTATGGTTTTTTGGGCACATTTGCAGGATGGATTTTGATGAAAGTTTTAAAGATATCTTCGTTAAACAGAGTCTATAATCGTAATAAGCATTTAAATGATTTGGAGTTTTTAGAAGGATTGTTAGATGATTTTCAAATTAAATTTGAAATCCCAGAAGAAGATCTAAAACGGTTACCAAAAGAAGGTCCATATATTACGGTGTCTAATCATCCGCTGGGTGGAATTGATGGTATTTTGCTACTAAAGCTAATGATTGAGCAAAGAAGCGATTTTAAGATTATCGCAAACTTTTTATTACATAGAATAGAGCCACTAAAACCATACATTATGCCTGTAAATCCTTTTGAAGACCGAAAGGATGCAGCAAGCAGCATAACAGGATTTAAAAATGCCATTTTGCATCTAAGAGAAGGACATCCTCTAGGTGTTTTTCCTGCTGGTGAAGTATCAACATATCGCGACGGCAAACTCGTTGTAGATAAACCTTGGGAAGATGCTGCCATGAAATTGATTCAAAAAGCAGAAGTACCAGTAGTTCCTATTTATTTCCATGCGAAAAATAGTAGATTGTTTTACAGACTTTCTAAAATAAGCGATACGCTTAGAACCGCTAAATTACCATCGGAATTATTGACGCAAAAGCGACGTGTTATAAAGGTAAGAGTCGGAAAATCAATTTCTGTAAAAGACCAAAAAGAGCATGAAAGCTTAAAGGATTTTTCAGACTTTTTAAGACAGAAAACGTACATGCTATCTCGTGCTTTTGAAGACAAACCAAAGATTTTAGACAACATCCAATCGACTTTAAAAGTTCCAAAACCCGCAAAGCGAATTGTTACTCCTGTAGATTCTCAACTAATGATAGAAGAAGTTGAGCGTCTTAATGAAAAAGATTGCAGATTACTGAAGAGCAAGAACTACGAAGTCTACCTAGCCACTGCTGATGAAATGCCAAATATTCTCCGTGAGTTAGGACGATTGCGAGAGATTACTTTTAGAGAAGTTGGTGAAGGTACTAATGAGTCTATAGATTTAGATAATTTTGATAAGTATTACCACCACATGTTCTTATGGGATAGTGATGCAAAGCTGATTGCAGGCGCCTATAGAATGGGTTTAGGTTCTAAGATTTTTGAGCGTTATGGTATTGATGGTTTTTATCTTCAGGATTTGTTCCGTTTTGAGCCCGAACTTTATAAAATGATGAGCCAATCTATTGAAATGGGTCGTGCATTTATCATTAAAGAATACCAACAAAAACCAATGCCTCTCTTCTTACTTTGGAAAGGGATTGTACACACCACATTGCGCTATCCAGAGCATAAATATTTAATTGGTGGCGTAAGTATTAGTAATCAGTTTTCTAACTTTTCTAAAAGTTTGATGATTGAGTTTATGAAATCGCATTATTACGACCCATATGTGGCGCAATATGTTCATCCTAAAAAAGAATTTAAGGTGAAGCTAAAGGATGCAGATAAAGATTTTGTTTTTGATGCTACAGAGGCCGATTTAAACAAATTTGATAAAATTATTGATGAGGTAGAACCAGGAGCGTTACGTCTACCTGTTTTACTTAAAAAATACATTAAGCAAAATGCAAAATTAGTAGCTTTTAACGTTGACCCATTGTTTAATAATGCGGTAGATGGCTTAATGTACATCAAAATTGCTGACTTACCAGAAAGTACCGTAAGACCTGTTATGGAAGAGTTTCAAGCGGAATTGGAACGTAAATTCATGGATAACAATGACAAGTAAAATTGTATATATTTTACTGTTCTTTTCTTGCCTAATTTCTCGTGCCCAAACCTTAAAAGGTAAAGTTGTTGATGCTTTTAGTAAAACTCCAATAGAAGTTGTTTCCGTATATTTTAATAACACAACTATTGGAACAACAACAAATGAAAATGGTGAATTTTCTATTGATTATAACAACGCTGTACAATCGCCACTAATTATCTCATATCTAGGTTATGAGAAGGTTGTAATTTCAGATTTTAGAAATTATACCTATTTAGAAGTTGAATTAAAAGAACTTTCAAGCCAGTTAGATGAGGTGGTAATTAATGCAGATGATGGTTTAACTCGAAAGCAAAAGCTCAGTATTTTTAGAGAGAATTTTTTGGGCACCTCTAAATATGGGAAGTCCTGTAGAATTTTGAATGAGGACGACCTTATTCTCAGATACGACAGAAAGGCAAAACAGTTGAGTGCAAGTGCTAAAGCGCCCCTAGAAATAGAGAACAACGCTTTAGATTATCATATTACTTATGATTTGATGGATTTTGAAGTCATCTTTAATTACATAGACCTTTTTAAGAATGATTTTAACGTCTATTCTACGTTTTATTCTGGTACATCACTATATAAAGACGAAAACAAGGAACAAAAAGAGCGTGTTTTAAAAAAACGAGATAAGGTGTTTAAAGGCTCAATCCAACATTTTATGCGTTCTCTATACCGAGGTGATTTAAACGAAGAAAAGTACAAGATTTTTAAACGAGGTTTCGGAGTCAAGTATGCAGAACACATTTTTGTAAAGCCTGTTGATAATTCTAATTTCAAAGAAATTAAGCTTTCGGGTCGCTTAACTTTGTTATATAGAGGTAAAGCGCAATCGGATATTATCCCAAAAGAAAAATCATTTTTTGTCGACAAGTACGGTAATTTTATACCCGTAAAAGCACTGTTTTTTAATGGAGCAATGGGTAATCAGCGTGTTGGTGATGCATTACCGCTAGATTATGGTTTGTCTGAGAAATGAAAAAGCCCAAGACACTAATCTTGAGCTTTACATATTTTATTTCAATAGATTTTACAATCCTTTAAACCATTCTTGAAATTGGTTTCCTAGTAGAAAAGTTGTTTTCTTTTCACCACTTAATGAACCAATTAAACTCATTATCCAAGCTACAAATAACACCACTGCCAAAATCCATCCTACAACTGGTATCCAAGTTAAGAATGCTAATAAAAACAAACCAAGAGTTTGTCTAAGATAAAATGCTCCTAATTCAGATTTATTACCAGAGTGCATAATAAATGAAATTATCCAACCTATGATGGTTATATGTGCAATTATTGCAATATTTTTACCATCGCTAAGAACTTCTTTAGCTTCATCAGCAAATTCTGAGGCTTTCTCTTTAGCTTCTTTCCCTAGTTCTTTAGCATCATCTGCCAATTCACTCGCTTTTTGACTTATTTTTTCTCCTGCTTTTTTTGCGCCTTCTTTAACGTCGCCTATCATATCATCAAGGTCATCACTTAAATTTTTATTGTCTTCAGACATAACTTTTTAGTTTTAGGTTAATACTAGTTAGCTCTTAAAATTACTAAAAAAACAATTCAAAATTATTTAAATGCAGCATCAATAGGCTCCCATAATTCAATCTTATTGTTTTCATTATCAAGTATCCAAGCAAACTTTCCGTATTCATATGTCTGCATATCACCAACAATTGTTACACCTTCTTCTCTTAAAGTTTTTATAAGAGCCTCCAAATCTTCAACACGATAGTTGAACATAAAGTCTTTTTTTGAGGGCTCAAAATAGGTGGTGTCATCTTTAAAAGGACTCCATTGTGTTGTAGCATCATTACCTTGTTTGTCTTTCCACCAAAAGGTACAGCCATAATCGTCTGTGTTAAAACCTAAGTGTTTTTTATACCAGTCTTTGGAGGCTTTTGGGTCTTTAGACTTAAAGAATAATCCGCCAATGCCTGTAACGCGCTTTTTCATGAGTGTTTTTGTTTTGTAGTTGTTATAGATTTTGAAACAAGGGTTTTCAATACATCAACATCGATATCTGATAAGCGATTAATGTACAAACACGATTTTCCTGTTTTGTGTTTTCCCAGTTTTTCTAATAATTCGGGGTTGTTTTCAAAACCTGCAATAATGTAAAGTGATATATCTTTTTTTCGAGGAGAAAATCCTGTTAAAAACCAAGTGCCTTCCGTAGTTTTGTTTTTGTAATTATAGCTACCAAAACCAATCATTTGTTTACCCCAAAGCTTAGCAGGTTCACCAGAAACGTCAGACATAATAGCCATGATATCTAATAAGTCTTGATAGCGTTCTTCGTTTTTAAATTCACTTAAAAATGACCGGACATCAGCATTATTTTCTTGAATTTTCTGCACCATTTTGCTATTACTTTTTTATTGCAGCTTCATAGATGTCTATCCATTCTTCAACCGTCATTTTTCCTAACAATTCTTTAATTAAATCGTATGGAATATCCTCAACTTTTTTAAAACGCACACAGCTTTTACCCATGTCTAGTTTATTCTTAGCATGTTTTGGGTATTCTGCGACAAACCAATCGTATAATTCTTTTTTTGCATAAAGCCCAGAGTGGTATAATGCAATAAAATTTTTTTGAGAAGCCACATTTATAAACGGTAAAGGCGGAAAAGGTTTACAATGATAGCCAGCTGGATAAATTGACTTTGGGACAAAATAAGCTAGCATACCGTAGCCTATACCAGCTTCTAAACCTTCTGGCATATTGTCTTTAATAAGGTTATGCAGTTTTGTAACTGCAGCTTTTCGGTCGTCAGGAAGCTGACTGATATAGTCTTCTGGTGAGTCTGCTTTGTATTGCATGATGCTTGATTTAGTTGTTATTTACGTTGGAGGATGAGTCCAGATACTAAAGATATAATAAAGCCAATAATAGTAACCAAAACCAACATAAAAACTGCAGCTGTAGCACTTGTCATTTCCATTATCTCATCTGCTTTATCTTGGTCTCTCATCATTTGCTCATAATTACTAAAAAAATCAGGATCTATAAATTTTGTATAAGCATAATCTGCAATAGCTATTCCTAAGCCCACCATCAAAGAAATTAGGATTCCCATAGCTAATGCTTTTCCTAGAGATAATGCACCATTATTTATTTTATCTCTATAGTGTTTTAGTCCAAAAAAAATAAAAGAAAGCGATAGAAAAATAGAGATATAACCTAGTATTTCATTAGTAGAGTAATCAAGGTTATTTATACCTAAGGTAAGGTGTAAAGTGAAAATAACGAATCCGGTGATGAGTCCATAAGAGCCAAACTTCAATACAGTATTTTTCATAATAATTGATTTAAAGATTTAATATGTCAAAAGTAAATTTGTTCAGAGATTTTTAGCTCATACTAAAGTACCAAAGTTCTTATACTTTAGTCTAAAACTACCTTAAATCAAAGAATTTCGAAAGATTTTGCCTTTGTAATAGCTTGAGTACGACGCTTGGCATCTAATTTCACCAAAAGACTTGATACGTGAGTTTTAATAGTACTTTCTGATAAAAATAATTGCTCTGCAATTTCTTTATTAGATAAACCTTCAGCTATTTTTTGAAGCACCTCATATTCACGATTGCTAATATCTAGTTCTTTTATTTTTTCCTCATTTATATTAACAACAGTTGTATCCGTTTTAGATAAACTTTTTTTATTAATGTAGATACCAACAAAGAAAAACACAATAGCAATTGCGGCAACAATCAATTCAACCTTTAAATCACCAGAAATAATGGCATACTTACTAAATTGAAATAAGAGAAGCAATGCAAGAATGAGCATTCCAAAAACAAGAATGGTTTTCTTCATTCTCTAAAATTAGCAAAATTTTGCTTTTATTTTATCTATAATAGTTTGTGCTAATTTTTCTTTGCTTTCTTTAGTCCAACCTGCAACATGTGGACTTAAAATCACATTTTCTGCCTGAATTAAATATTCAAATGCTTCTGGCATTTGTTCTGAGGTAAATAGATTTTCAAAAGAAGATTTTTCATATTCCAATACATCTAAACCTGCGCCTTGAATTTTTCCTGACTTTAAAGCTTCAACCAAGTCTGCAGTCACCACACTTTTACCACGAGCTGTATTAATAAGCCAAAAAGATTTTTTAAAGTCATTGATAAATGCTGAATCAACCATGTTGATTGTTAAAGGTGTTTGTGGCGTATGCAGACTCAAAACATCTGCTCTGTCTTGCAATTCTTCTAGTGAAACTTGTTTGCAGTTGGCATCACCAACATTTGGCTTAATATCATAGCACAAGACGTTAGCATCAAAGCCAAGAAGTTTTTTTGCAAAGGCTTTACCCATATTACCGTAGCCAATTAAGCCTACTGTTTTGCCATCGAGCTCAATACCTCGATTGGCTTCTCTAAGCCATTTACCTTGTCTAACTTCGTTGTCAGCTTTATTAAGTTTATTAAATAGGGAAAGTAACATTGCCAGTGAATGCTCACCTACAGCATTACGATTACCTTCTGGGGCGTTAAAGAGCGAAATGCCTTTACTTTCCGCATACTCACAATTGATATTTTCTAATCCTGCTCCAACACGACCAATGAATTTTAAGTTTTTAGCAGCATCTAAAAATTGTTGGTCTATGCTAAAGCGACTACGAATAATAATGCCGTCATAATCTGAAATTTTGGCTTCAATTTCTGCTTTTGAAGACGAATAATCTTCGTGATTAGTGAAGCCTAAATCGTTGAGTTGATTTATGAGGAGTTCGTGATTGCTGTCTATGTGTAATACTTTCATAATTGTCATTCTGAACTTGTTTCAGAATCTTTTTACTTAAAATTTATGAGATGCTGAAACAAGTTCAGCATGACAGAAAATTATATCCAAGGATATTCGGTTTGTGTCATTTCGTCTTTGACATTTCCTGTATGGGCGGTTTCTAGTTTTTCGAATAATAAAAGATGTACTTCTTCACCATCTTTGGTTGATGGATTATGTTCTACGCCTTTTGGGACGACTATGAGTTCGCCTTCTTTTACAACTTCAGTACGGTCACGAAATTGCATATACAATGTGCCTTTTACAACCTGAAATAACTCGTCTTCATTCTCATGGCTATGCCAAACAAATTCGCCTTTAATCTTTGCTAAAATAACTTGCATATTATCTACCATGGCAATGCGATGTGGATGCCATTGTTTAGAAAAAAGAGCGTGCTTATCTTTAATGTTTATTGCTTTCATATTATAAAGTTACAAAAGCCAAGAGAATTAAATGCCTAGAATTAATTTAGCAATCCAGAAATAGAGTAAAATACCTAAGATGTCGTTACTTGTGGTTATAAATGGACCAGTGGCAATAGCTGGGTCAATACCGCGCTTGTTTAAAAATAAAGGAACAAACGTCCCAATAAGACCAGCAATAATAATTACGGCAACTAGAGAAACTGAAATTGCTAAGGCTTTATCCATTTCACCGTTATAAGCCCACACAAATACAAAGAGAAAAATAGCCAAAATAACACCGTTTAGAGCAGCAAGTAACATCTCTTTTATAAGTCTGCTATTAACACTTCCTTTAACATCGTCATTAGCTAAACCTTGTACAATAATTGCGCTAGATTGTACACCTACATTCCCTGCCATTGCAGCAATGAGTGGTGTGAAAAAGAATAAGACAGCATATTGATTAAAAGATTCTTGAAAACCTTCCATGATGATAAATGCCCCAATTCCACCAATTAATCCTAAAAATAACCATGGTAAGCGTGCACGAGTCAATTCTATAATACTATCATCTGAGTCTACATCTTGCGTAATACCTGCTGCTAATTGGTAATCTTTATCCGCCTCTTCTTTAAGGACATCGACAATATCATCAATTGTAATTCTACCAAGTAGGGTTAACTCATCATCTACAACGGGAATAGCTTCTAAATCGTATTTTGCCATGACTCTAGCCACATCCTCCGCATCGTCCTTAACATTGACATAGTCTACATTGTCCTTTGCAATGTCTGCTATTTTTTCTTCGCTTTTTGCTGTGATAAGGTCTTTTAAAGACAATCTGCCTATAAGCTTTTCTTCTTTATTCACAACATAGATAGAGTGTACTCTTGTTACATCTTTGGCTTGTCCTCTTATTCGGCGTATACATCCGGCAACTGTCCATGTACCATAGACTTTTACAAGCTCTTTAGCCATGAGTCCACCAGCAGTGTCTTCGTCATAAGCTAAAAGCTCTTGAATTTCAGCTTTGTGTTCTTCGTCTTCAATCTGAGAGATTACAGCTTCTTGACGAGCTTCGGGTAACTCTGCAATAATATCTGCGGCATCATCGGTGTCTAATTCTTCAACCTCTTCTGCAATCTCTTTTGCTGAAAGGTTTTTAAGAATTTTTTCACGGACATCTTCATCAAGCTCAGTTAAAATATCTGAAGTGGTTTCGCTATCAAGGAGTTTGATAATATAGATAGCTTCTTCAAAATTTATCTCATCTAAAATCTCTGCAATATCTGCATAGTGAAACTCATTAAGAAGCACCTTCAACTGCTTATTATCTTGATTAATGATAAGTTGTTGAACGTTCTCTAAAAGCTCGTCCGTGAGTTGAAATTGGATATTTTCTTGAGTTTCTTCCACAGAGAATTTAAAAGTAATTAGCTTAATTTTTGTCTTTTTCAATCAAAGTCGTCAACTCAATAAATTGAGCGACACTTAATTGTTCTGGACGCTGCCCAAATATAGCATTTGCTTTTAAATTATCGGAAAGATTGAATGTTTTTAAACTGTTACGGAGTGTTTTTCTTCGTTGTTGGAATCCCATTTTTACAACCCTGAAGAACAATTTTTCATCACAAGGTAAGCTGTAGTTTTCTTTTCGTGTGAGTAATAACACTCCAGAATCTACTTTTGGAGGTGGATTAAAAACACTTGGAGGCACTGTAAATAAATAGTCTGCATCGTAAAATGCTTGTGTTAAAACCGAAAGAATACCATAAACTTTGCTGCCTTCTTTAGAGCAAATGCGTTGTGCTACTTCTTTTTGAAACATCCCTGAAAACTCAGGAATTTGATCTCGCATTTCTAAAGTTTTAAATACGATTTGGGATGAAATATTGTATGGGAAGTTACCAATAATGGCAAAGGGTTTACCTTTAAAAACTTCATTTAGATCGTAGCGTAAAAAGTCTTTTTCGTAAATTCTATCTGCCAAGTGTAGATAGTTATTTTTAAGGTAATCTACAGATTCGGTATCGATTTCTACAACATGAGTTGTCGTTGGTTTTTCTAGCAAATATTTTGTGAGTACGCCCATTCCAGGGCCAATCTCTAGTACATTATCATAACCATTTAATGAAAGCGTATCTGCTATGTCCTTAGCAATGTTTTCGTCTTTTAAAAAGTGCTGACCTAAGTGTTTTTTGGCTTTTACGCTCATGGTTTTTATGTTATTTAAAGTTTACAGCATATTCGTCGATAACCTCTAGCTCAGTTCTAAAAGCTAACATTTTATCGGCAAACTTTTTTAAACCTTCTTGGCGTAATTTATCTGCATCTTCTTGATAGTATAAGTCTAGTGCTTTTCTAGAATAAGAACGGTATTGAATAGAATAGGTTTGTCCGCCCATTTCTTCTTCGACCATAACTTTAGAAAACGTAGCACGGTCAAACTTACCGGTAGCCAATACTTTTGGGATGTGTTCTTTTATCCAGATTAACCATTCGTCGTGAACGGAATTGTCTATGTTTACAGTTACGTTGTAAATTATCATTTAAAGTTGTTTTTCATACAAGAGAAGGTCTTCATTCTTCTCAAAAGGATTGACGGTTTTTTTATAACTGAATCCTAATTTTTCAATCAGTCCTATGGATACTTTATTAATGGGTAATGTTATGGCACAAAGCGTTTTAATGTTGAAAGCGTCTTTAGCTAAATTTAGAAGCTCAGAAGACGTCTCAAAGCCATAGCCTTTTCCATGAAATTCAGGCAAGATTGAGAAGCCAATATCTACATGTTCTAATTTGTCTCTTTTGAGCAAGCCAGCTGTACCAATAGGTTTAAGATTGTCAGATTTTAGTTGCATTTTGTAATAGCCAAAATTATGCTTTTCGTAGCATTTTAGCTGATTGTTTTTAATGTATTCTGCAGCTTCATGTACAGTTTTTACATTTCTATCGCCAATAAATTTTAACCAGCCTGGTGTATTCATCAATTCCAAAACAAAAGGCGCATCTTCCACTGTGATTTTTGAAAGAATTAATCGTTCGGTTTCGGCTACTTTCATCCTAGAACTTAATTTATAGTATCTCCACGAAGCATCCGGAATTTTTTTCGAGCCTCTACAAAATAGATGCTATCCTCATGATTGAAGATGATTTTTTCGTAAAGCGGTTTGGCTTCTTCAGGTTTTGCTAGATGTGTATTGTAAAGTTCTGCTAAATAATAATAAGCATCATCTATAAAAATGTCTTCGCGATAATCCGCAATTATTTTTTGGTAATTAACTTCGGCTTTTTCAAACTGATTTTGCTTTTCGTATAATTTTGCTTGTGTAAAAAGGGCTTGGTCTATAATGCTTTCGCCATTGTGTTCGGTTAATACCTTATCTAAAACCTTGATTGCCTCGTTTGTTTTATTCTGAAACGCTAATAAATCTGCTTTTGCATAGTACTTTAGTGCTGTTTGGGTGGTATCATCGTATTTATTATCCGAAATCAATAGTTTTAAATCTAAAGCATCATTGGCAATGAGTTGCGATGTTGATGCTTTTAAAACCTTAAGCTGAGATTCGGCCCACTCAAAATCACCTTTGTAGTAACTTGTTTTTGCAATCTTATAAGAAGCCTCCTGTGCAATAGTACTATTCTTTAAGTTTGCTTTTATTTGAGTGTAGTAAATCAGGGCTTCATTAAACTTTTCTTGAAGCACTAAAATATCTGCTAATTTTAGTTTTACCAATGCTTCTTGATATGGTGAAATATCTAATTTGTAGGATGCTTTTAAGAATTTTGAAGCTTCTTCCGGCTGATTAAAGCTAAAGGCTAAAAATTGACCATAAGATAATTGAAGCGGTAAAGAAATTTCTGTTTTTCCGTAATTCTCAAATAATGCTAAGTATTTGTCATTGATTTCTTTTAGGGTTTTCTCATTTGCATTTTCAGCTTCAATTTCTAAAATAGATTGGTGAGCAAGTAGCAAAACATCTAAATCTTGTGCGGTTTCTATAATGTAGTTGAAGATATTGCTAGCAGTAGTTTTATCATCGTCATCTTTTGCGGTAAAAGCCAAATCTATAATGCGTTCTAGACTTTCGGGGTTACGTCTGTAAAGTGCTTTTTCCTGAACAAAGGATTTTCCGTATTGTTTCTCTTGTACATAAAGCCAACTCAATAGTTGATACCAATGCGCATAAGGATTGGACTGAATGCGTTTTAGCAATAAGACTCTAAGCGACTTATTATTTTCGGTATCCTTATTTTCAGAGATAAACTGA
Source organism: Winogradskyella jejuensis (assembly GCF_900129745.1). Lineage (GTDB taxonomy): Bacteria > Bacteroidota > Bacteroidia > Flavobacteriales > Flavobacteriaceae > Winogradskyella > Winogradskyella jejuensis. The sequence goes on from NZ_FQWS01000001.1 coordinate 1,306,487, forward strand.
CTCAGATTTCGCTTAATATTATTTAGTGCATTTGGTTTAAAAGCCACATAATCTATGTAATTGGCAAACATGTTTTTTACATCACCTAAATCTCCATAAATCCTAGCTAATTGAACGCTGAAGTTTTTGTCTGGCAATTGCTCTGCTCCTTTTTTATAAGCTTTTATGGCTTGAGGAAGGAGTGAATGTTTCTCAAAACGTTGACCTATACCATAGACATAAGTTGGTTTTTCGTCAATGGAATTTATGGCTTCCTCAAAAAGAGCATCTGCTTTAGAGATACTATCCATCAATTGATAGTTATATCCCAATTCAACCAGTATTATCGGAATTCTATTCTTTGTAATGCGTTTCTCTAGAAGTAATCTTGCTTCATCATACCTCTCAAGTTGTTGGTAGGTGTCTACCATTTTATACATATAGTTGTAAGCGTATGGCTTAGTGTCGTAAAGTTTTTTGTAGATAATTAAGGCTTTAGAAAACTCCCCTTTTTTAAAATACTCGTCACCTACAGCCAACTGTTTTTGGTCTTCGCGTTGACCTAATACAGAAAATGAGCAGAGAACAACTAGGATGAGAGATAATATGTATTTTCTATATGCCATAAGTTGTAAATATAACAAATGACAGCTTTAGATATTGTAAATGCTTTCATAAAAAAATGCCCAAGTTTCCTAGGGCATTCATTTAGTCATTTAAGACTATTACTAGTTAATGATATCAAATCCTGTATATGGAATTAATACTTCAGGAATTTTTATGCCTTCTTCAGTTTGATAATTCTCAAGGATACTTGCCAAAATACGAGGTAATGCTAAAGAACTACCATTAAGTGTGTGGGCTAATTCGTTTTTACCATCAGCATTTTTAAAACGAAGTTTTAAGCGGTTAGATTGAAAAGTTTCAAAATTTGAAACCGAAGACACCTCTAACCAACGCTCTTGAGCTGCTGAGAAGACTTCAAAATCGTAAGTCAACGCAGAGGCAAAAGTTAAATCACCACCACACAATCTAAGAATACGATAAGGCAATTCTAGTTCTTTTAAAATATCTTGAATATGAGATACCATACCATCCAAGGCCTCATAAGATTTTGAAGGGTGTTCTACACGGATAATTTCAACTTTATCAAATTGATGCAAACGGTTTAAACCTCTTACATGAGCGCCATAACTACCTGCTTCACGTCTAAAACAAGGTGTGTAACCAGTAATGCCAATAGGTAAGTCACTTTCATTAAGAATCACATCTCTAAAAATATTAGTCCCGGGAACTTCAGCTGTAGGAATAAGATATAGATTGTCTTCTGTAACGTGGTACATTTGGCCTTCTTTATCTGGTAATTGCCCAGTACCAATACCTGAAGCTTCATTAATTAAATGTGGTAATTGGTATTCTGTATAGCCAGCATCCGTATTTTTATCTAAAAAATAAGCAATTAAAGCACGTTGTAAACGAGCACCTTTACCTTTGTAAACTGGGAAACCTGCACCAGTAATTTTGTTACCAAGTTCAAAATCAATGATGTCGTATTTTTTGGCCAACTCCCAATGTGGTAATGCACCTTCATGTAATTTAGGTGTTTCTCCGTCACAAAGTGTTTCTAAATTATCTTCATCAGAATTTCCGTTTGGTACAATTGGGTTAGGAACATTAGGTATTTTGTAAAGCGTATTGGTTAAAGCTTCTGCTTTTTCATTAAGCTCTTGTTCAAGAGTTTTTATGGTTTCTTTAAGCTCAGATGTTTTAGCTTTAAGTGTGTTTGCTTGTTCTGCTTGTCCAGATCTAAATAAATTTCCAATCTCTTTGGACATCGCATTCATTTCAGCCTTTGTTGCATCTAATTGCGTTTGTAATTGTCTGCGTTGTTCATCAAAGTTTAAGACATCATCAATCATTGGCTTTGCATCAATGTTTCTGATGGCCAAAAGTTTAATAATGCTTTCGCTGTTTTCTCTTATGTGCGATACCTGTAACATGCGTACTTAATTTTTGCGCCGATTAAGCGCTTATTAGCAAAGGGCAAAAGTAAAAAGATTTTATGGCTAGTGAAACAAAAAGCAGCCTATTTTGAAGGTAGTATCCACGAATTGTGTTTGAAGTGATTCCACTCAACCTTAGCCAAATCAATTTCAGGGTTTATAAAGCGTTTTGAAGGTTTTCCATTAACGCTAACATAAGAAGTTACGAATATGGATACGGTTTTACCTTCACTTTTGAACTTGTCTTTTAGACGTTGCGAGAATTGCCAGATAAAATCGGGTTTGGTTTTTAAATTTCGCTGCTGCTTTTTAGTCAAATAATCGTTTAAATTAATCGGAATTATTGAATTATTTGATTGGTCTACAACTCTAAAATGAATACTTCCGCTTTTAGCTCTAAGCATCATACGCCAAGACAGACGATGGCCTTCTTCTGTCCAAAGCACATTATCTTCAATAAAGTGATGGCGAAGAGGTAATGCGATTTGAATTATGAAATAGGTGACAAAAACGAGTTTGAAGACGTTTGCATAATTGGGTGTTTTAATCGTGTTTCCAGAATAAATCTCTTTCTTTTTAAGGAATATATTCCGAATAGTTTTTGGTTCAAAAAAGAACAGGCAAAATGCTAAAGATAAAAATGGAAAGATACCTATGTGGAATACTGCCGAATTAAATAAATGGAAGAAGATTGAAGCAAAAAAGGCATACTTCCGCGTCGGCTTATATAATAAAAGAGGAATAATTAGGCCATCGAATATGATTCCTGAATACGCTATAAAATAATGCACATATTCATTTTGAAGAAAACCGCCAATTATTGGAAAATGAGACTTGCCTTGCATTAATAACTTTATAACTGAAGCATCTAACCAGTCAGGGTATAATTTTGCAACTGAAGCGTAGGTGTAAATTATAAATAACTGAATAAAAAACACCAATTTACACCAATTAGGCATGGAGATTTGCTTTAGCTTAGGATTTAGCTTTACATCTATAGAGGCATACCTGTTAGCGGGCATTGCAACCATTATAAAACTCAGCAAGAACAATAAATAATAATGATTATTATATGCTGACTTTTGCATAAAATAGATGGCGCTCCACATAAGTGCAAACATTAATGCGCTAAATCTGTATTTATACCCCACCATTATTAGTAAGCCAAAAATGCCCATTACTGCATAGAAGGTATACATCCAATTACCAGACAGTGGTTGAAGCCAATCAAAACCTATAAAGTTAAAGGTAAACTGCGGATCAACAAGTGTGCGTTTTACCCAACCCGTAACTATTGCGCCAACTGATTCTAGAAAGCAGAGTAGTCCAAAAAATATTCTAAAAACAATTAGAGACGTGTTATCTATATGCTTAAAGAGGAGTGTGTTCATCGGTTTGTTTTCAAATAAGTAAGCGAAGCTTTTTTGTCTTTTTTCAGTTGAGTTTTTAGAGCATCAACAGTTTTAAATTTATGTTCATCTCTTAATCGATGTAACATTTCTATTACAACTTCTTTACCATATAGGTTATCTTCAAAATCAAAAAAGTGAACTTCAATAGAACGTGGCTTGTTTTTAATAGTTGGGTTAGAGCCTATATTCATCATCCCATAAACTTCTTTTGAATTCACAAAAGATTTAACAACATAGACACCATCTTTAGGGATTAGTTTGTAATCTTCTTCTATATATATATTTGCTGTAGGGAAGTCAATGGTGCGCCCTATACTGTGTCCACTAACAACTTTACCTGTTAGGAAATAATTGTAACCTAAATAAGTATTAGCTAAAGAAACGTCGCCGTCGTTGAGAGCATTTCTAATTTTGGTAGAGCTCACGGTAACTTGTTCTATATCTTCTGCAGATATTTCTTCTATTTCAAAATCGAACTCTTCTGAAAACTTGATGAGGTCATTAATATTTGCGCTTCTGTTTTTCCCAAAATGATGGTCATAACCAATAACTATCTGTTTGGTATTTAGTTCTTCAACTAAAATATTCTTTACATAATCTCTTGCTGAAAGGTCAGCAAATTCTTTCGTGAAGGTTTTAACACATATTAATTTTACACCAAATTTCTCCAATAGGAATTTTCGTTCGGATATAGTATTCAATAATTTTATGTCTTCATTTTGCTTGAGCACCATTCGCGGATGAGGAAAAAAAGTTAATACACTGGGTATTAGGTTTTTCTTTTTTCCGAGATTTTTGACTTTTTTTAATATAGCTTGATGGCCAATATGCACACCATCAAAGGTTCCAATTGTTAAAATTTTAGTAAAACGACCCGTATTTAGTGACATTGAAAGATTTCTTCAAAAATTGTTAAGGAAATGTAAAAAAAAAGTATAAATTTGATGCTAATTTAATAATACTGTACTTAATGCATATGGCAAAAAAACTACATTTAATTCACTTAACTAAATATTTAAACTTTTTTAACTAACCATTAGGTTGTCTTTCACAAAGCACATTAGTGTGGTTGAAAGACTTTTTATATTACATTAATTAAACTCACTTCAAATGAAAAAAAATCTTTACTTTTTAGTAGCTGCTTTTTTCTTTATTTCTACGCCGATTTTTGCACAGGAACGAACATGTGCTGCGGCTGAAAATCTAGAATTGCAACTGCAAAAAAATCCTAATCAAGCTGAAACATTAGCGAGATTAGAAGAACGAACAAGGCTTAGAGCAAACAATGACCCAAGCGTTCAAAGAATGGATGGTATTCTTTATGTTCCAGTGGTAGTTCACGTTGTTTATAATAACGATGCTCAAAATATTTCTGATGCTCAAATTCAATCACAAATAGATGTGATTAATAAGGATTTCAGAGGAACTAACATTGAGTTTGACGACATTCAAATGAATCAATGGCCTCAAGCAGCGGATATGGAGATTGAGTTTTATTTAGCTCAAATAGATCCAGATGGTAACCCAACAAATGGAATCACAAGAACTGAAACAAGTATTGCTTCTTTTGGTTTTGAAGAGACTATGAAAAGTACTGCTGCAGGTGGTAAAGATCCATGGGATACTAGTAAATACTTTAATTTCTGGACAGTAAACTTCTCAGGAGGTCTATTAGGATTTGCTCAATTCCCTGGAGGAGATCCTTCAACAGATGGTATTGTAATGGGGTACAACTTCTTTGGCTCTTCGGATGACGATGATGGAAGCTTTGTATTATCAGCTCCTTTCGATAAAGGAAGAACTACAACCCATGAAATGGGTCACTTTTTCAATCTTAGACACATTTGGGGAGACGGACCATGTGGTGCTGATGATTTTGTAGATGATACACCTGAATCCGATGCCTCTAATGGAGGTTGCCAAACAGGATCCGTGTCTTGTGGGTCAGTTGACATGGTAGAAAATTATATGGATTATAGTGATGACGCTTGTATGGGGTTATTTACTCTAGGACAGAAGAACAGAATGAGAGCAACACTAGAGCCGGGAGGTCCTAGAGACTCTTTAGAGCAGCCGCCATTTCCATTTATAGTAAGTGTTGATGCGGGTAGTCAAGAACAAGACGTTTGTACTACTGCTTCAGCTAATATAAACTTCACATATACTTTAGTAGACCCGGCATTCACTTCTCCAGTAACATTCTCTGCTTCTGGTTTACCTGCTGGTGCAACGGCGACTTTTAGTCCAGCATCAGTTACTGCTGATGGTACTATGGTTACTTTAACTATAGACAATCTTGGTGGAGCGACGATAGATACTTATTCTATTTTAATTGAAGCTACAGATGGAAACGACGTAGTTCCAACAGGAGCTTCTTTAAGCGTATATGATACAAACTTCGCAACTTTAGGAGCTGTAGCACCTGCAGACGGTTCTATAGATGCTAATCCTACAGCTACAATAGAATGGACAGAAGATACAAATGCAGCTGCCTACGAAATTGATGTTGCAACTGATGCAGCTTTCACAAATATTGTAGCATCTGGTGTGCCAGATAGACCAGAATTTGAAGCAATGCTTATGAATTCAACTCAATATTTTTGGAGAGTTAGATCTGTAAACGATTGCGGTATTGGAGCGTATTTAACAGCTAGTTTCACTACAGGTAATATTCAGTGTGATGTATTTGATTCTACAGATACTCCACTTGCAATTCCAGATGGTTTTGGTTTCTTTGGCCCAGCTGATGGACCTCCTGCAGAATCACAACTTCTGGTAATTTCTGCAACTTCTATTACAGATGTAAATGTAACGGTTGATATTTCTCATACTTGGGTTTCAGACCTAAGACTCGTATTAACTGCTCCAGACGGAACTGATGTTGTTTTAGCAAATAATATTGGAGGTTCTGATGACAACTATACAAATACTGTTTTTGATAGTGATGCTCCAACTTCAATCAACTCTGCTTCAGCACCTTTTACGGGGACATTTGCTCCAGATGGTGATTTATCTACTCTTAATGGACAAATTGCAACAGGAACATGGACACTAACTGCTGTTGATAATTTTACTGGTGATACTGGTACAATAAATAGTTGGTCAATCGAAGTTTGCGGTGTGCCATTACCAGATGCAGATGGAGACGGCATCCCAGACGATTCTGATAACTGTCCTGATATTGTTAATACTGATCAATCTGATATCGATGGAGATGACATAGGAGATTTGTGTGATGATGATATTGATGGTGATGGTGTATTAAACATGGATGATAACTGTCCTGAAACTGCCAACCCAGATCAAGCCGATTTAGATAATAATGGCATAGGAGAAGCTTGTGATGAGATATGTAATTTTGGACGTTCTGAAGATACCCCAATATTCATTCCCGAAGAACCAGACGATATTCCATTTGTAGTAATTTCTGAAATTTTTATTGAAGATAATTTTATTATCAATGATATTAATGTATCTGTTGATATTACTCACACATGGACAGGTGATTTAAGAATAGCGCTAATTGAGCCTACCGGAACGGATTTTATCTTACTATCTGACCAAATTGGTGGAAGTGGTGATGATTATGCAAATACAGTATTTGATGATCAGGCTTCTACACCTATTACTGCAGGTTCTCCTCCTTTTACTGGAGTGTTTAGCCCAGAACAACCATTATCTACATTTAATGGAACATTCTCAAGAGGAACATGGTTATTAGGAATCGTAGATTTTGCAAATTTTGACGGTGGTTCTTTCAACGAGTGGACTATAGAAATTTGTGGATTGAGAGATCCAAGCGACTATGATGGAGATGGTGTATTAAATGACGATGACAATTGTGTATTAGTATATAACCCTGATCAGGCAGATAATGATGGAGATGGAGAAGGTGATGAGTGTGATCCTGATGATGATAACGATGGTGTTCTTGATGTAAATGACAACTGTCAGTTTGAAGCAAATGCAGATCAAGCAGATAATGATGGCGATGGTGAAGGTGATGTTTGTGACCCTGATGATGATAACGATGGTGTGTTAGATGAGGACGACAATTGCCAATTTACAGCCAACTCAGATCAAGCAGATGTAGATTTCAACGGAGTTGGAGATGTCTGTGATAATTTATACGCTAATGATGTATTATCACCAAACGGAGATTCTGTAAATGATACATGGACTATTATTGGAATTGATAGATTCCCTGGAACAAAAGTGAAAGTATATAGTAGATGGGGTAATGAAGTTTTTGCTTCTGATAATTATGGTAATAATTGGAATGGTACTGGACCTGGAGGTAATTTATTACCAGCTGGATCATATTATTATGTTTTAGACCAAGGCGGTACAGGTGAAACTATCATTGATGGATGGTTAGTTATCATTTTCTAAGAAGTAGAATTATTAAATTAAATCAATACAATGAATTTTCTTAAAAACTCAATAAAAATTGGTGCACTGTTAATGTTTGGAGCTATATATGCCCAACAACAGCCTAACTATGCACTTTATAGATATACAATGAATGCTATCAACCCTGCATATGCAGGGGCTGATGGTGTTTCAAGACTTACAGCGAACTTTAGGAGCCAATGGGTGAATATTGAAGACGCACCTGAAACACAAACACTATTTTTTGAAACCTCTTTAAATGATAAAGTTGGTTTAGGGCTAAGTGTTGTTAACGATGATGTGTATGCTAACCAGAATACTACATTTATGGTAGATTTTTCTTATAAGTTACAGTTAAATGAATCTACAGATATTTTTCTTGGACTTAAAGGAGGCGGAAGCGTATATAGTTTTATATCAAGTGATTTAGCAAACAATGCTTTTCCAGTTGATCCTGCAATAAATAACATTGATACTGGTTTTAGACCAAATATTGGAGCGGGTGCATATTTAGTTCATGATAAGTATTTCATATCACTCTCTATCCCTTCAATTTTATTAAGTGAGAGAATTAATCTTAACGAAAATGGTGTGGTAACAACTGTGAATGAAAAGACACATTTTTATCTATCAGGTGGATATAATATTGATCTTGCTACAGATTGGGAATTTAGACCATCTACAATGATTAGAGCTGTAAGCGGGTCACCTGTATCTGCGGACTTGACTGCTGCTTTCAGATATAATGAGCGCTTTGAACTAGCTCCTATGTACAGAACTGATGGTGGATGGGCTGGAACAATGATGTTTAATCTTTCAGACTGGATGGATTTAGGATATGCTTATGAAGGGTCTTCTAGAGAAGTACTTAATAATTCTAATGATGGAACTCATGAGATTATGGTACGTTTTAACTTCTAGAACATAGACTTTATACATCTTAATATTAAAAAAAGCCACTCATTGAGTGGCTTTTTTATTTTCCATTATAAGTGTTCATTGTGATACTTGGCCCGGACAAAACAAAAGATTCAATAATTTTATGACACATTTCGAGTCGATTTTTTATATCTAAAGTTTCTTGTTCTGACCAATTTCCTAGGACATAGTCTACTTGCCTTCCTTTAGAGTAATCCGCACTTATACCAAATCTTAACCTATTATATTTTGTAGTTTGTAGTTTATCTTGCGTATCCTTTAATCCATTGTGACCACCGTCGCTTCCTTTTGTTTTTAATCTTAAAGATCCAAACGGAAGGTTTAAATCGTCTGTTATAACCAGAATGTTCTCTAAAGAAATTTTTTCTTTAGTCATCCAGTATTTAATGGCCTTTCCGCTTAAGTTCATAAAGGTATTTGGCTTTAAAAGAACGAGTGTACGTCCTTTTATTTTATAATATGCGATATCACCAAGCTTCTGTGTTTCAAAAGATATATCTTTTTTCGTGATGTAACTGTCTAGAATTTTAAAACCAATATTGTGCCTAGTGTTTGCGTACTTTTCACCAATATTACCTAAGCCAACAATCAAGAATTTTTTCATTGGGTCAATTTTTTCTTTAGATTTAAAAAGGGTCGTCAACCATTTTAGCATAATCTTATTGTTTATTCAAAAATAAAAAAGCATCCTGATTAACAGAATGCTTTTTATGAGATAAATATAAGTCTTATTTATTCTTGGCTAGTTTCAGTTGCTGCTGCATCCGTAGTTGTTTCTTCAGTGTTTTCTGCATCTACATCTTCATCTTCGTCTTCTACATCTACAACTGCTAATCTACTACGTCTTACTTGACAAACAACAACGTTGTCTGGATGAAGTAGCTTATAGTCATCATTTTTTAATTGAGAAATATAAAACTTACTTCCAATTTTTAAAGGTGTAATATCTATTTCTATAAATTCTGGTAATTTTGATGGAATAGCCTTAACTCTTAACTTTCTGTAAGGAACCCTTAAGTTTCCACCGTTTAAAACACCTCTTGAGGTACCGACAGTTTTTACAGGAATTTCCATCGTAATTTCCTTGTTTTCAAAAATTTGATAGAAGTCAATGTGTAAGATTTTGTCTGTTACTGGATGAAACTGAATATCCTGCATTACAGCATTGTAAGTTTCGCCATTATCTAGGGCAATCACAACTGTATGCGCGTCTGGTGTGTATACAAGTTTAGAGAATGCCAATTCTGGTGCTGAGAAATGCAATGGCTTGTCTCCTCCGTATACTACGCAAGGAACCTGACCAGCATTACGTAAGGCTTTTGTTGACTTTTTGCCTACGCTTTCTCTTTGAGATCCATTAATTGTAATTGATTTCATTTTAAAAGTTTAAATTAAAAAATTATTAAAATCCTCATTTTGAGGGCTGCAAATGTAGTAATATATTATGAAATACAAGAATTTTAATTAAAAAATGGCTTCTTTTACATCACAAATTTTGAGCTAATTGATTTGTTGTGATGTACATTATGCATTACTTCTGCAAACAAGTCAGCACAACTTAAAACTCTAAGTTTTTCAGATTCTTGTGTAAGAGGAATTGAATCAGTAATAATCAACTCTTCTAATTTTGAGTTTTGAAGTCTTTCATAGGCTGAGCCTGATAAAATGGGATGCGTACAAATTGCTCTTACGCTTAGAGCACCTCTTTCCATCATGAGATCTGCAGCTTTAGTTAGTGTACCTGCGGTATCTACCATGTCGTCTACTAAAACTACGTTTTTTCCTGTAACATCACCAATAAGTTCCATGTGAGATATGACATTAGCTTTAGCACGTTGTTTATAGCATATTACAACGTCACTCTCCAGAGCCTTAGAGTAAGCATAAGCACGTTTAGAACCACCCATATCTGGTGAAGCAATAGTCAAATTATTTAGGTTTAAAGATTTTAAATATGGTAAAAATATTGTTGAGGCAAAAAGGTGATCCACTGGTTTTTCAAAAAATCCCTGTATTTGATCAGCATGCAAATCCATCGTTATAATGCGTGTTGCACCAGCAGCTTCTAACATTTTTGCAACTAATTTTGCAGCAATTGGTACTCGAGGTTTGTCTTTTCTGTCTTGTCTTGCCCAACCAAAATATGGTAATACAGCGGTTATATGTCTTGCAGAAGCTCTCTTTGCGGCATCAATCATAAGCAACATTTCCATAAGATTTTCAGGACCGGGATGTGTAGATCCAATGATAAAAATTCGAGTTCCTCTTATAGATTCTTCGTATGAAGGTTGAAATTCGCCATCGCTATATCTAGAGGTTATTACATTGCCAAGTTTTACGCCATAGGCTTTCGCAATTTGCTCGGCTAGGTATCTACTTTGTGAGCATGTAAAAATCTTTGCTTCAGTTGTTTCGTAAGGCATGAGTTGTGTTGTTGTTAGTTGTGTTTTTAGAATGCTCAAATTTAGAAAATTATTTTGCTAGCAAGAATTATATATCGCACAATTTTACTTGCTTTTACTAGTTAATTTTTTCTATTTTTGCAAACCAATTAAAAAGCTCAAGTGGCGGAATTGGTAGACGCGTCGGATTCAAAATCCGATTTCTTCGGAAGTGTGGGTTCGATTCCCACCTTGAGTACAAAAAAGCCTGTTTAGTATTACTAAAACAGGCTTTTTTGATTTATATTAGCCATGATGATTAGATTATTTTTAATATCAATTTTTGTTGTATTTGCTAATATATGTGTAAATGCTCAACAATTCACCGATGTGACTTCAACCTCGGGATTGCAATTTGTGGCGATTATGCCAGATTTGTTTGGAAGCGGAGCTTCTATTGCAGATTATGACAATGATGGAGACTTAGATTTTTTTGCAGGAACAGAATTTGGATTAACGAACTTACTTTATAATAACAATGGGAATGGAGTGTTTCAAGAAGTGGCAGTTGCTTCTGGAATTACATCTACCTTTAGGTGTAGGGCCTCATTATGGGTAGATTATAATGGAGACGAATTATTAGATTTAGTTTTATTAGGAGACTGCTTAGGTATAGATAATTCTTGTACAAATAGGCTTCAAGTATTTTTGTATCAACAAACAAGTTCAGGAAATTTTACTGAAGTGTTAAATTCTGGATTAGATTTTAGTGACAGGTATAATATTCTAAACATAGATGATCCTGTAGTAGGTGGGATAGCTGCTGGCGACATCAATAATGACGGCTGGTTAGATATAATTATTACGGCTTGGGGAAGAATGTTCGCTGGAGCTGAAATGTCTATGTTCTTAAATAATGCTAATGGGACATTTACCGATATCACAGATATTAGTTTTCCTATGCAGCCAACAAAATCTAGATATCAGCCTATATTTCATGATTTTAATGATGATGGCTATTTAGATGTATACATAAATGTAGATTTTACCGAGAATGAGTTTTGGTTAAATAATGGAGATAATACATTTCAAGATATAAGTGCTACCATTAATGCAAATAGTGCATTTAATGAAATGGGAATGGCAGTAGGTGATTATGATAATGATGGGGATTTCGACTTATATTCTACTAATATATCAAGAGTTGAAGACGGAGTTCTAAGGCATAATATTTTTTTAAAAAACAATTGGATTGAAAATGGAGTGCTAGGTTTTGATGAGGTTTCAAACAATGCAACTTTTAATGTAGGGAGCAGTGGCTGGGACTGGGGAACCACTTTTTTTGATGCAAATAATGATGGTTTCATTGATTTAGCAGCTACTAATGGTTGGGGTCAGGGATGGAGTCTAGACCAATCAAAATTATGGTTGAATGTTGATGGAATTGCCTTTACAGATATATCTACATCTTCAAATTTTAATGACACATGGGATGCCACATCTTTAATGGCTTTTGATATGGAAAGAGATGGCGACCTAGATTTACTTCAATCAATGAAAACTAATGGTAGTAATAACAATCTTGTTAGAGTTTATCAAAACAATTACGCTTCTACTTTAAATTCCAACAATTATCTCGTTATAAAGCCAAGAATGAATGGAGCTAATCATTTTGCTATCGGTGCAGTGGTCAAAATAGCTTATGATAATGGAACCACTGGAATGCGTCTAATTACGGCAGGAACAAGTTTTTATGGTCAAGAACCAGCTGAAGCTTTTTTTGGCTTAGCCGATAACACCATTGTAGATGAATTAAGAATCGAGTGGCCAGACAACACCGTAACTGTTGTAGAAGATATTGCAGCTAATCAAGTAGTAACAATTACAAACGATAATGTATTGGATGTTAATACTTCAACTATTTCAAGTATAATAGCTTTTCCTAATCCAGTAGTTGACACTATACATTTAGAAAGTATTTCTTCAATTGAAAGTGTTGAAATTTATAATTTGATAGGTCAACGCGTTTTTCAGAAAACTTATACATCTAAAGAAGTAGAGTTAAATATGTCTTCTTTTGTATCAGGTAGTTATTTTGTAAAGATTAAAAACTCAAACTCTTACATTGAAACGGTCAGAGTTTTAAAACAATAACATTTAGTAAAAACTTCAATCTTCCCCTATGAGCGAATTTTTTTTCAATGTAAAATATGGTCTTAATCATGTTTTAGACATCAATGGTTACGACCACGTTTTATTTTTAATGGTGCTTTCAGTTCCTTACTTATTTAAAGATTGGAAACGTGTTTTGGTTTTGGTATCACTTTTTACTTTAGGTCACACATTATCATTAGTTTTAGCAGCTTACAATATAGTATCAGTTAACGGTGCTTTAGTCGAATTTTTAATTCCTATTACAATCCTCATTGGAGCTGTTTATAATGTTTACACTGGTGGAGATAATAATAAAAGTAAGAGTGTTAGTGTTTTATTTTTTACTGCATTGTTTTTTGGTATTATCCATGGACTTGGATTTGCTAGAGAATTCACCATGGTTTTTGGTGACGCTGAAAATAAACCTTTAGCACTTTTAGAATTTGCTCTTGGTATAGAGTTGGCTCAAGTAATTATAGTTTTTATTGTTATGTTTCTCGGGTTTCTTCTTCAAACTATTTTTAGGTTTTCTAAACGCGATTGGGTTATGGTACTTTCCTCAATTGTCATAGGTTTAGTCATACCTATTTTAATAGAAAATAACATCTTTTAATTCAGTTAAAGTTTGGTAAAACTTTAACGACGAGCCATTGCTTATAAAATACGAAGCCATTATATTCGTTAATTACTTACATTTTTTAATATATGGCTGAAGAAGCAAAACAATTAAGATATGATAAAGCCTATTTGCGCATGGCAAAAGAGTGGGGAAAACTGTCCCATTGTAAACGCAAACAAGTCGGAGCTATAATTGTAAAAGGCAGAATGATAATTTCTGATGGTTATAACGGTACACCTACTGGTTTTGAAAACTATTGCGAGGATGATGAAGGTTACACAAAATGGTATGTTTTACATGCAGAGGCTAACGCTATTCTAAAGGTGGCTTCTTCAACACAATCCTGTAAAGGAGCTACGCTTTATATTACACTTTCGCCATGCAAAGAATGTAGCAAGCTCATCCATCAGGCTGGTTTTGTTAGAGTTGTTTATTCTGAAGCGTATAAAGATAATTCAGGTTTAAAATTCTTAGAAAAAGCAGGTGTTCAGCTAGATTTAATAGAAGCCATAGAAGCATAAATGTCCAATACCAAGAAATACATACCGTTAATTACTGGGATAGCAATAGCTATTGGTGTCTTCATTGGAGGTAAACTAAATTTCACAGACACTTCTGACCGTCTCTTTACAACTAATAGCAAAAAAGATAAACTTAACAGGCTGATAGATTATATCGACTATGAATATGTCGAAGAAGTTAATACAGACAGCATAGTTGATGTTACTGTAAATGGAATTTTGGATAATCTAGACCCACACTCTATATACATTCCAAAAAAAGATTTAGAACGTGTAACAGAAAACATGAGAGGCGATTTTGTAGGTATAGGTATCAACTATTACCCTTACAAAGACACTCTTGCTGTAATACGCCCTACAGAAGGCGGTCCTAGTAAAAGAGCTGGCATTAAAGGAGGTGACAGAATCCTCCTAGCGGATGGAGATACTATTTATGGTAATAAATTCAATACCGAAGAAATAGGGAAAAAGCTCAAAGGAAAAAAAGGCACTAAAGTAAAGCTCAAAGTGTATCGCCCACAAACCAAAGAGTATTTAGATATTAGTGTGAAACGAAACAGCATTCCAATAAAAAGTGTTGAGGCCTATTATATGCTTACAGATAATTTGGGCTATATAAAAATGAATCGCTTTGCAGAATCTACCTATAAAGAATTTAAATCTGCTTTAGATAAACTACAAGACCAAGGCGCAACAAAACTCGCGTTAGATTTAAGAGACAATCCAGGTGGTTTTTTGGGCATTGCAGAACAAATAGCAGACGAATTTCTTGAGCATGATAAATTAATTTTCTTCACCAAAAATAAAAAAGGAAGACGTGAAAATGCTTACGCTACTAGCAGAGGTGATTTTGAAGAAGGTGAAGTTTATATTCTTGTAAACGAAAGTTCTGCTTCAGCGAGTGAAGTCATTGCAGGAGCGCTCCAAGACAATGATAAAGGAACAATTGTAGGGAGGCGTTCTTACGGTAAAGGACTTGTACAGCGCGAAATGGCCCTCGGAGATGGTAGTGCAGTGCGCCTTACGGTGTCTAGGTATTACACGCCAACAGGACGCTCAATACAACGACCATACGACAATGGAAAAAGTAAAGCGTATTACAGAGATTACTACAAGCGATTGAGTAGTGGGGAACTTATGGATTCTGAGAATATTGTAATAGACGACTCTTTAAAGTTTACAACACCAAACGGAAAAGTAGTTTACGGTGGTGGTGGTATTGTTCCAGATGTCTTTGTGCCTATCGACCGCTCTTTTGATAACGAAACCATTAACTACCTCAGACGTTCAGGACATTTTGGATACTTTGTTTTTGAAGAATTAGATAAGAATAGAGCAATTTACGATGGCGTTTCCAAAAGAGATTTTATAGATAATTTCTCGGTTAGTGATGATGTTGTTGTGCGTTTTCAAGACTATGTTAATAGGTTAGAAGGCACTAAAATTAGCTTTGTAGCTTTTAATGATGTTATACAAAGACTCATCAAAGCCACTCTAGCGAGACAGCTTTACGACGATAACGCTTTTGAAGAAGTCATCAACAAAAGTGATATTATGATAGATGAAGTGATTCTCCTGAGCCAAGAAGCAGAAAGAGAGGCTAACTAGAAACCTTATCGTGTATTTTGGTGTGTTTACTGTTATTCCAAAGTGTTAAGATATCAGTAGCTACTTGAGCTCCACTTCCACTAGCAATAGCAAACTGACTACGCCCACCGGCCAAAGTGCCTGCCACAAAAAGTCCATTTTCAATAACATGGTCTTTATTTCTAAGCCAAATTCTATCTTTTTCAATATTGGCTTTTGGGTGCGGTTCCACATAATGTTCTAAGCCTTTGATGGTTAAAAGATTAGTGTAGCCAACGGCAATAACAGCAATTTTTGTCTGGTAGCTATTCTTATTAGTTTCAACAAGAAAACCTTCGTTAGATTTTGAAATAGATTTTACCTTTTCTTTTTCTATTTGTTCTACATGAGGGTATAAATCTTTGAGTTGTTGCTTGCCGCTTTCTAATATATCTTTTCCAAGAGTTCCTGGACTAAGACCTAAGACGTTATTAAAAAGTGCTGTTTGTAAATGCGAGGTTTTTTGATGAGTAATAATACCTATACGCTTATCTTCAGCAAAAGGTTTTAGTTTTGCTGAGCCTAAAACCAATGCGCAAGATAAACCTGCGGCACCACCGCCAATAATCAGAGTATCATACATCATGATTTACGCTTATTCAGTTTCTCTATTTTTTTTGAAACTCTAAAAATTTGAAGTAATAGAATGGCACAGAGTCCAGCTATAATGGTCATAACAGCTGTTGCGCTTTCACCTTCTAAGAGTGCGTCAAAATTTAGTTTTGTAGCATTGAATATTACTAGTGCAATAGCTACAATGGTAGCAATAAGGGTAAATGCTTTCATAATCTTTTATATTAATAAGGCTTTAATATTTGCTGTAAATAATTTTACAGCTATGGCTAACAAAATTACGCCAAAAACTTTTCTTATAATTCTAATGCCGTTTGGACCTATTAAACGTTCAATTTTTGATGATGTTTTTAAAACGACATAAATCACCAATACGTTAATAATAACGGCGAAGATGATATTTTGTATATCAAATTCAGCACGAAGAGATAATAAGGTTGTTAAACTTCCTGGGCCAGCAATTAAAGGAAATGCAAGCGGAAAAACTGAGGCTGTTATAGCGTTGCTTTCCTCTTCTCTATACAGTGTTATGCCTAGAATCATTTCTAAAGCAATAAAAAATAAGATAAAAGCACCAGCTACAGCAAAAGAATTAACATCCACACCAATAAATCTCAGAAGCCGTTCACCAACAAATAGAAATATAATCATGATGATACCAGCAATTACTGAGGCCTTTTCACTCTGAATATGCCCTACTTTTTTTCGTAAGTCTATAATAATAGGAATATTACCGATAATATCTATAACGGCAAATAGTACCATAAAAGCTGTAAATATCTGTTTGATATTGAATTCCATATCTAAATAAATTATGAAGATTTATAAAATCGGCGCAAAGTTGCAACTAAAAAGCTGATTTACAACATTAAATTTTTGTAAAGTTAATATGGAGTTTCACTGAATAATCTAATAAAATAGACAATAAGTTTAGTTATTTTTGCCACATGTTTCAGTTAGGAAAAACTATAGTATCAGAAGACATCATTGAAAAAGACTTTGTCTGCAATCTTTCTGCATGTAAAGGCGCTTGTTGTATTGACGGAGATGCAGGTGCACCTCTCGATAAAAACGAAGCTAAAATTCTTGAAAATGTCTATCCTAAATTAAAACCCTTTTTGCGAAAAGAAGGTATCGAAGCTATAGAAAAACAAGGAACATCCATAACCACTGCTTTTGGCGATTTAGAAACACCTTTAATTAATGGAGCAGATTGTGCTTATGTTATTTTTGATGAAAAGAAAACAGCGCTTTGTGGTATAGAAGAAGCCTACAATCAAGGTGAAGTAGATTGGAAAAAACCCGTATCCTGCCACCTCTATCCTATAAGAGTAAAAGAGTACTCTGAGTTTTCTGCGGTTAACTACGACAAATGGGAAATTTGTGATGACGCCTGTTCACTAGGAAAAGAATTGCAAATGCCTATTTATAAGTTTGTAAAAGAAGCACTCATTAGAAAATTTGGTGAAGATTGGTATGCCGAGTTAGAAACGGTTGCAAAATCAAGATTCAACAAATAATTTTCAAGTATTCAAGGGTAATTGACTTTTACGCCTAAAATCAAAGTATAATTTATTCAAAGTTGTAAACATTTTTTGTTCATCTTATGGATTTATTTTCTATTCTAATAATTGCCCATTTTCACACTTGTTTAGCGATTTTTTAATAAGTATATTCTTACAAATTATGAATAAACAAAATTTATTTAAATTACTGAAAATCAATATTTTAAATACTTTTTTCGGAAATCTATTCAATTTTGACAGAATTTTCTCTTTGTTAAAAACTTGTTGAAAAGCTTTCGGCAAAAAGCAAAAAATAAGTAAATGATTTTGTCATATTTGTTAGTCCCAAGTCACTCGAAAAAATAATTTAACACAACTCAAAAATTTAAGAACAATGTCGCAAGCAGTAGAGCCCATTTTACAAGAGAACAAGGATAGATTTGTAATATTTCCAATTCAACACCACGATTTGTGGGAATGGTACAAAAAATCTGAAGCTAGTATTTGGACTGCTGAAGAAATTGATTTGCACCAAGACATTACAGATTGGTCAGATAAATTAAATGACGATGAGCGTTATTTTATAAAACACATCTTAGCATTTTTTGCAGCAAGTGATGGTATTGTAAATGAAAATTTAGCTGAAAACTTTGTGAATGAAGTTCAGTATACAGAAGCTAAGTTTTTCTATGGCTTCCAAATTATGATGGAAAATATTCATAGTGAGACTTATTCTTTATTAATAGACACTTACGTAAAAGACGAGACCGAAAAAGATAAACTTTTTAAAGCTATTGAAAATTTCCCTGCTATTAAGAAAAAAGCGGAATGGGCATTAAAGTGGATTGAATCTCCAAGCTTTGCAGAACGTTTAATTGCTTTTGCAGCCGTAGAAGGTATCTTCTTTTCTGGGTCGTTCTGTTCTATTTTCTGGTTAAAAAAGCGTGGATTAATGCCTGGATTAACATTCTCTAACGAGCTAATTTCAAGAGACGAAGGTATGCACTGCGATTTTGCGGTTCACTTACACGAGCACCACTTGGTTAATAAAGTGCCAAAAGAACGTATTAAAGAAATCCTAGTCGATGCCCTTGATATCGAAAGAGAGTTTATTACAGAATCTCTTCCTGTTAGTTTAATAGGTATGAATGCTAATCTAATGTCGCAGTACTTAGAGTTTGTAACAGACGGACTTCTTGCAGATTTAGGCTGCGAAAAAGTGTATAATACACCAAATCCATTTGATTTTATGGATATGATATCGCTTCAAGGAAAAACTAACTTCTTCGAAAAACGAGTTGGTGATTACCAAAAAGCAGGAGTACTTAACAAAGAAGTCGAAGAGGACAAGTACAATATGGATTTCGATTTTTAGTATCGAGTCTTTCAATAAAAAAACTATTTTTTAGATAATCTACAATCCCTTACAGGATTTGTATTACCTAATTTCAAAATTAATCATTGAACTACCACAGTTATCTGTCTTTTTATCAGGTAATTATGGAATTAGAATAACTAACTAACCCTTTTTCTGAACTGGCGTTTTCAGAAAAACTAAAACTAAAAGTGTAACCTATGTTTGTAATCAAAAGAGACGGAAGAAAAGAACAAATCATGTTCGACAAAATTACGGCGAGAGTCCGTAAATTATGCTATGGCTTAAACGAGCTTGTAGATCCATTAAAAGTAGCGATGCGTGTTATCGAAGGACTTTACGATGGTGTAACTACAAGTGAGCTAGATAATTTGGCGGCTGAGATTGCAGCGACAATGACAACAGCTCACCCAGATTATGCACGTTTGGCAGCACGTATTTCTGTTTCTAACTTACACAAAAACACAAAGAAGACGTTTAGTGAAGTCATGGAAGATTTATACACGTACGTTAATCCACGTACGAGTAAAAAAGCACCTTTATTATCTGATGAAGTTTATAACGTCATTATGGAAAATAAAGACCGCTTAGACTCTACCATTATCTATAACCGTGATTTTGGTTACGATTACTTTGGGTTTAAAACATTAGAGCGTTCTTACCTTTTAAAATTAAATGGTAAGATTGCTGAGCGTCCACAGCATATGCTTATGCGTGTTTCAATTGGTATTCATTTAAATGATTTAGATGCCGCTGTTGAGACGTATGAGTTAATGTCCAAAAAATATTTTACACACGCCACGCCAACATTATTTAATTCTGGTACGCCAAAACCTCAGATGTCTTCTTGTTTCTTGTTAACAATGAAAGACGATAGTATTGATGGTATTTACGATACACTAAAACAAACAGCTAAGATTTCTCAATCAGCTGGTGGGATAGGATTATCTATACATAACATTAGAGCTACAGGAAGTTATATAGCTGGTACCAACGGTACATCTAACGGAATTGTACCGATGCTAAAAGTATTTAACGATACAGCACGTTACGTAGACCAAGGTGGCGGAAAGCGTAAAGGAAGTTTTGCAATGTACATTGAGCCTTGGCATGCAGATATCATGAGCTTCTTAGATTTAAAGAAAAACCATGGTGCTGAAGAATTACGTGCACGTGATTTATTCTATGCGATGTGGATGCCAGATTTATTTATGAAGCGTGTTCAAGAAAATGCAGAGTGGACGTTAATGTGCCCTAACGAATGCCCAGGTTTATCAGATGTACATTCTGAAGAATTTGAAGCATTATATACAAAATACGAAGCTGAAGGTAAAGGTCGTAAAGCGATTAAGGCCCGTGAGCTTTGGGAGAAAATCTTAGAATCTCAGATTGAAACAGGTACGCCGTACATGTTATATAAAGATGCTGCTAACCGTAAATCTAACCAGAAGAATTTAGGGACAATTAAGTCGTCTAACTTATGTACGGAGATTATGGAGTACACATCTCCAGATGAGGTTGCGGTATGTAACTTAGCATCTATTGCCTTACCAATGTTTGTAAAGAACGGAGAGTTTGATCATAAAGAATTATTCCGTATCACAAAGCGTGTCACAAAGAACTTAAACCGTGTTATCGATAGAAATTACTATCCGGTTAAGGAAGCGGAGAATTCTAACTTCCGTCACAGACCAGTAGGTTTAGGAGTACAAGGATTAGCAGATGCATTTATTAAATTGCGTATGCCATTTACAAGTGATGAAGCTAAAGCCTTAAATCAAGACATTTTTGAAACGCTTTATTTCGCAGCTGTTACAGCATCTATGGAAGAGGCAAAAGCAGATGGCCCTTACGAAACTTACGAAGGTTCGCCAATAAGCCAAGGACTTTTTCAGCATAACTTATGGAATATTAAAGATGAAGAATTAAGCGGTCGTTGGGATTGGGAAAAACTACGTAAGCAAGTGAAAAAGCATGGTGTACGTAACTCCTTATTAGTAGCGCCAATGCCAACAGCATCTACATCTCAAATCTTAGGAAATAACGAATGTTTTGAGCCATACACCTCTAACATTTATACACGTCGTGTATTATCTGGTGAGTTTATCGTAGTAAACAAACACCTGTTAGAAGACCTTGTAGAATTAGGTCTTTGGAATGATGGCTTAAAGAACGAAATCATGAGAGCTAATGGTTCTATCCAAAATATAGATGGTATACCAGAAGACATTAAGGAATTGTACAAGACGGTTTACGAAATGAGTATGAAAGACATTATAGATATGTCTCGTCAGCGTGGTTACTTCATTGACCAATCGCAATCTTTAAACTTATTTATGGAAGGAGCGACCATGGCAAAGCTGACATCTATGCACTTCTACGCATGGAAAAGCGGCCTAAAAACAGGAATGTACTACCTGCGTACAAAGGCTGCTGTAGATGCTAAGAAATTTACAGTGACAAGAGAAGTGAAGAAAGAGCCTGTTGCACAAAATGTAGCATCAGAATCTATAAAAGTTGCTGACGCTGCAGTTGTAGAACAACAAAAGCAAAAAGCCGCAAAAACTGCGGCAAAATTTGCTGGAAAAACCGAGACTCCAGAAGCAGAACCAATGACGGCAGAGGAGATGAAAGCATTAATTGCTCAAGCTAAAGAAGCAGAAGGTGATGATTGCTTAATGTGTGGGTCTTAGTATTTTAAATTAAGTGTTATAAAAAGCATCTCAGAAATGAGATGCTTTTTTGATATAATTTATAAAACAAGCATGAAAAAGTTACAATGGTTCTTCTTAATAATTTTTTTGTTGATGATTGCCATAACATTGTTTTACAAAGAGCCTTTTAATCAAAAAAACACCAATTGGATTATAGAGGAGTACAATGATGGAAAATGCCATTATCCTTTTGACATTGATAATGATTCAAATTATTATTTTACTCATGGAGCAACTCTACAATTAAAAAGGTCAAAAATTATTATCACCCTTAATTATCCAAAAGAGCAATACTATGGAAAGTATAAAAGTTTTGAAAAAAATGATTCCAATTATATAGAGTTATATAATTTCAAAAATGAAAAATTAAATGGGATTTATGAATTAGATTTTAATCAATTTATGGAAAGTAATAATTTAAAATCCTACGAATTAATATTGAAATCAAATACTGTATATATTCAGGCAAAAAGATCTGATTTTAAGCTCAATTTTTAATTCCCCAAAGTATCGGTTCCCAAATACTTATCATCTTTGTTGTAATACCAAGCGCGTACTTTTGGCATTTTAATGCCGTTTACGGTTTCCTCTTCGGTAAGTAAAATGTATTCACCTGAGTCAGGTTTTACCTTGCCATTATCGTCTGTTTTATAAAACTGATAGACTTCCATAGCATAAGTTTTTGGATTGAAATAGAAGTACCAAACATCAGAGCCAACTTCGGCATCGTAAGTGACTTTTAATACCAAATAGTCTTTACCTTTAAAGGTTTTGCGTTCTACTGTTGGGTCAATGTTTGTACCGTCATCCTTTAACTTAATTGGTAAACCGTACAAATAAGTATAGTAGTTTTTATACATATTGGCACGCTCACAAGACATTTTCTTCTCTTTGGCAGCAGCCTCATCTAATTCAGTTTCGTTATAAAACAACGAGCAATTGTCTTTTCCAACGGTATAGGTTTGGCTGTTTTCATTTCTAACAGCGGTTACACTAAAGAATTCTGAAGGTAGATTAATATTAATATCGCTAACACGGGCACTTTGATTTGGTGTAGTCATAGTGACTTTAAAATTTCCTGAGAATGTTGGCCAATTGCCGTTAGGGTCGTGATAAGAAATGGCTTTGTCAAGAAGTTGTTGTCCGGTAAGGTTTTGCGCATCAAGATAGCTGAAAAATAATACAGCAATTAATAGGGCATATAATGACTTCATAGTATTTTAAGTTTTGTGTGTAATCCAAATATACAAAAGGAAATACACCTTACTTAAAACCTTTTAGTCTTCTGTAGAAATTGTGGCAGGTTCAACAGAACTATCATGAGAGTTAAAGTACTCTTCTAGTAGATTCATTGTAGCGGTTAACAAATCTTTAGTTTCAAGAAGTAAACCAAAATATAGCGTTGTGTTTTTAGGACTAGATTCCTCATTCCTTGTACGCTCTACTTGCTTTTGGATTTTTTCTTTTACCACATTAAACATTTGGGATTTGTTGTTTAATATAGCACCAATTTCTTCAAAAGAACGCGACTCAAATGCACTTTGCATTTCTGCAAATAGGGTTTCTAATTGCTCGTCTAAATCCTTAAGCTCCTTAATCTGGCTAAACTTCAATTTCTTGTGGTTATTGTTAACGTGCTTATGACTGACCTTAGAGATGTACTCTAAAGATTGCGTTATGTCTTGCAAATACCCTAAAATATTGATGTAAAAATTACTAGCAGAGAGACTAGGTTCTTCAAGGTTTTTTATAAAATAAAAGATGTTATCTCTTAACTCATCGACTTCAGTAGATAGCTTTAGAATTTGTTTTTTACTTGTTTTTAGCAAAGCTAAATTCTGCGTAGCTAAACCATTAATAGCAGAAGTATAAATACGATTACCACGTTTTACAACCTTTGCAATAGTGGCAGCACTTTCATGAATTACGCCTTGAGTGGAACTACTTTCAGATTTTTGAAGTTCGTCTTCTTCTTTGAGAACTTGTGATTTTTTTCGGTGTGATAAATAATTTTTAGCTAAAAGCATTATCGCTACAACAATTAGAGCTGTTAAAGCATAGCCTTTTCCGTAGAATAAAATAATAGCCATTATGGATGCGGCAACAAATGCGCTAAAGGCTGTAAAGAACCACCCGCCAATAACGTTTAGTACTCCAGCAACTCTATATACGGCACTTTCGCTTCCCCATGCACGGTCAGCTAAAGACGTACCCATTGTTACCATGAAGGTAACGTAAGTAGTGGATAACGGTAATTTCATCGAAGTAGCAATAGATATCAATACACTAGCTACCATTAGATTTACTGCAGCTCTCACTAAATCAAAGGCAGGAGCATCTTGCGCGCTAACTACAGGAACAGGTTTAATAAATTGCTTGTCCGTCCATTTGCGGTAAGATTCTAGTAATATGCTATTGATACTATTAGATAATCCAATGGTTAATCTTACAATGTTTCTAGATAAAAAGTTAGGATTAAAACGCTCTTTACCTTCATCCTGTCTTGCTAAGTCAACAGAAGTTTTTACGACGGCTTTAGCTTTACTAGAAAACCATAAAGTAAGTACCATTATCAACCCAGCAATAAGTAATAAATAAGGTTCAGTTTGTACAGGTTCGCCTAAAGCTATCATTCCATATTTTGAAGCTTCAATACCACTGGCTGACCAGACTTCGTAAGAATTCCATGCGGCAATTGGCACACCAATAAAGTTAACTAGGTCGTTTCCTGCAAAGGCAACCGCTAGTGCAAAAGTTCCTATAACAATGATTATAGTATAAATTTTAGCATTAAATATTTTTACAGCTAAATAGGATAATAGGGTAAACACTAAAAAATTAATACTTATAAATGCAACTGGATTTGTACTCAAGAATTCTTTAATCGAAAGTGGCATAAATGTAGCATTCTTAAGACCTTTAACGATAATGAAATACATGATTGAAGTCACTGCAAAACCACTAAAAATAGCACTATACCAGATGGGTTTTTCTTCAAATTTAAAAGATAACAATATCCTTGATACATACTGAATAATGGCACCAATGGTAAAGGCGACCACTACAGAAAGGAGTATCCCAAGGATAATTTCTATGGCTTTAGAATTGTTGATGTAGTTGGTTAAATCTGTTATGTTTTGTCCACTGCCATCAGCATATATTTTAATTAAAGCTACAGCTACCGATGCGCCCAAAAGCTCAAAAACAATAGAAACGGTTGTAGATGTTGGCAGACCTAACGTATTGAAGAAATCTAGAAGCAGAATGTCTGTAAGCATTACAGCCATAAAAATGACCATAATTTCGTCGAACATAAACTCTCCAGGATTAAAAATACCTTTTCTGGCAACTTCCATCATACCACTAGATGTCATTGCACCTACGGCAACACCAATACTGGCAACAATCATAATGGTTTTAAAAGAAACGGCTTTAGAACCTATAGCAGAATTTAAAAAATTAACGGCGTCATTACTAACACCAACTACTAAATCTGCTATTGCTAAAAATGCTAGAGCTGCTAGCATGTATAGGTAAAGGTTTTCCATGTAAACGGATACTAAAAAATTGTATGCAAAATACCTTAATTATTTTGAACTCAACGTTATCTAAACGTTATTTTAGGACATCTAAATTAAGTAAAACTGCTCATAAATACAGCCTGCAATATCGGTCAAATAATTTTTAATTAATAACTCCTGTGAAACATATTGGTTTAGACTTTTAAAATAAAAGACGTAAGGATAAATAGCTTTTCCTCTGCCTTTATATTTAAAGCTTCAAAACGATATTCTAACCCAAATTGAATTTTTGATTTCTCACTAATAAGCCATCCAATTTGGCCAGTGGTTCTATGGTCTAATTCTGGTGCTATCTTTCTGCTGTTACTTAGTAAAACTTCCATAGAGGTGACCAAATAGCTTTCGCCAATATCTAATTTTTCGCCATTTAAAGGAAAATCTAAAGCAAGACGATAGCGAGAGCGCAAAATAGTTAATTGGTCAAAAATTCGTTGTTCAAATCTAACTCTATGACCAAAGCGTAAAGCTTGATTAGTTTTGGTGTAGTTAAATTGCTGAGTGAGCCTTAGCTCATTAGCTCCGCCATCAAAAGATTCTCTAAAACGGTATTGAATGCCTAAGCTCAAGCTATGGTTGTAGTCTAAATTAAGAGTTGAAAAGTGTACTATATCTAATTGCCGATTTTGAAAACTGAAACTATCATCTTGATATAGATAGTAGCGCGAACGCGCAGAAAAATTAATTTTATAAGCGTCTGAAATTTTATGATTTAAGGCAAAACCAGTTTCACCTAAAGTTTCAAAACTATTTTGAGAGAACAAATTTAGCCCCAAAAAGAGACTGCTAAGAATAGTCAGAATTCTAATATAAGACATGCTCGTAAGATGTTGGATTTAGAATTCTTGAGCTTAAAAATTTGCCTTTACTGTTAAAAGTAAATTCTCTAATATCTCTTTTTTTGTCTGTTGTTACTTCGGCTATGATTTCATAATTAGCAGAAGTTGTATTAGGTTGTTTTATAGTATTGTTTATAAATGTATTGGTATTTAAACGACTATTGTACACATACTGTTTTTGAATTTTTATAAACTTATGCTTTTTAAAAGATTGATTATAATACGCTTTAATTTGATGCTTTATAGAATCATCAATCTTATTAAATTTAGTAATAACCTCGACATCCTCCAGCAGACCATCTTCCGAAAATTCAATGCTGTAATAGTGTTTTAGATATTTAAATTTTACCTCATAACTTTTCTTATCTCCATCGGTTTCTTTATAAAATTTAAGTCGCTTACAGTTTTTGGGTAAGTCACCAATAACATTCTGAACTGCTTCTGGAAATTTTGAAATTTTAATTCGCTGCTCTTTTTCATTTTTAGTCTGACTCAATGAATACGGGCAGATTAAAGATGATATTAAGATGACAAAAATAAATCTAGATTTCATGGGTAAATTGTTAGACCTCTAATGTAAAGATTATCCATTTTATACAGTAATTATTTAAGTATAGATAAAGCTTTATAAAGTCTAAATATGCAATCTTAAAATAATTAATAATTTGAAAATCAAATATTTAAAATCCTAATGTTAATTTAATGTTACGCAATTGTTGTTTAAACGTAAAAAAAATGTTATGTTTGTTACATAATAATTAATAAACCCAGATTGATATGAAAAGGATAGTCATTGTTTTACTAATGTTTTGTGTAGGTTTTACTTACGCACAAGAGGATAGAACTTTAAAGTTTAATAAAGAAAAAGAGCTTATAGAAGTTGTTTATTACCATGATAATGGTCAGATAAGTCAAACAGGGTTTTACACAAAAGAAGGCAAGTTACACGGCGATTGGTACAGCTATTGCCAAGAAGGAAACAAAATCACTTCGGCTAAGTATGATAACGGTCAGAAAGTGGGTAAATGGTTTTACTGGAGTGGAGATGTACTTAAAGAAGTAGATTATTCTAAAAACAGAATTGCCAAGGTAAGCGAGTGGACAAACAAAACAACAGTCGCTTCAAATAAATAACAATCTGAATAAGTAATAAAAAAAAAGAGCAGCTGTCTAAGCTGCTCTTTTTTTAGTATAGTTTTGAGATTAGATAAATCTTCTCTCTTCTTTCTATTAGTTTCTTGTCCAACCAGAGTTCCAAGAATTATAATCTGCTCCAGTTCCTGTACCAACGCCGCTAAAAAATGAACTTGCATCAAAAGCTGCATTGGTATCATTTTTTAGTGTAGTTATTACGTCATCAAATGTTATATCAGTAACAGTAGTTTCATTAGCAAGAACGCCGGTTCCAGTTTCCTCATCATCTAAATCGTATCCTTCTTCAAATCCTTCTATCAGAACATTGTTAAATGTAGCACGAGTTCCTGCTCTTAAGCGGATGGCTTCATTACCATTACTAGAACCTAATCCATTTATAGTTATGTTGTTTATTGTAGGAGCACTCCAAAAAATAGGGCTAGAGTTGTTTCCAATATCAGTATTAAAACCATCTCCTTCTATACCTTTGTCATGAGATTGTCTATGTTCTATGTATACATCTGTAAGTGTACCAGTAAATCCTTCAGTCCAATCTACAGAGTCATCTTGAGCGCCGACCACAGAGATGTGAGACGCGTTAACTGTTCCGCCGAAAAATTCTACACCATCGTCAGCACCTTCAAATGCTTGAATAAAATCTATAGTTGTTCCGTTTCCAACACCGTAAAAAGAGAATCCGTTATTTTCTGAAGCAGCATCCGCAGCACCACCAGAATACTCTATACGTACATATCTTATAATTCCAGAATTATCGTTAGTAATATTTCCACCATAAGGTAAACCTCCAATTTCTGAAGTAGAAGTGGCATCTCCACCAACTACAGAGTTTATAGGAGCACGACCTAAGACGATAAGACCACCCCAATCACCTGGATTTGGTGTTGCAGAATTAGAAGTAAATACAATAGGATTAGAAGATGTACCTTCTGCCATAATAACTCCTCCTTGCTGTACAGCAACATATACATCAGAACCTGTGGTAGCTCTAACAACTACTCCTGGTTCTATGGTTAGTGTTATACCTTCAGGGACAATAAGAGCGCTAGTTAAATCATACTCAGTTCCTGTGGTAAGTGTAAGGTTTTGAGTTAGTGTCCCGCCAATTACTAAGTCTGAAGGATTAGTTGGAGTTCCTCCATTACCTTGGTTAATTGTTACGTCTGCTGTGTCATCTGCTGCACAACCAACAACAAAAAGTGTTGCAGCTGCTAAAAGTCCTAATAGAAATTTGTTTGCTTTCATTTTGTTTGAATTAATTTAACGTTCGTTTTTTAATTGTTTGGTTA
The DNA here is from genome assembly GCF_900129745.1 of Winogradskyella jejuensis. Lineage (GTDB taxonomy): Bacteria > Bacteroidota > Bacteroidia > Flavobacteriales > Flavobacteriaceae > Winogradskyella > Winogradskyella jejuensis. The sequence continues at coordinate 1,335,538 of NZ_FQWS01000001.1, forward strand.
GAATTTATACTTGAATTGAATGCTTGCGTTAATACCTCTTTTGTAACTAGATAAGGCAAATTCAGAAAGGTTAGGATTTATCCCTAAGTCATTTGCTAGCGTTGGGTCAAAAGACACATTTTCACGTACACGCTGTATTGTAGGGTCTAATATGTTTTTTACACTTGCATTAATCTCAAAGTTCTTGTTAATCGTATTTTTCCATACAAAATCTAGTGTAGGAACTCCTTTTTCTATGATATTTCCTAACTGACCAGAACCTAAAGCATCGATACGGTCTGAGAAATAAGAAAATACCAGGTTTGCAACAGGCTTGTATTCTCCAAAAGTTGGGCTATAACTTACATCAGCATTTATAAGTAATGGTGAAGCGCCTTGAAGCTCGTCAGAATCTCTATTGAAATTAGTGTTAAATGTTCCAGAAACAGTCTTTAAATCTTGTGTTGTAGATGTATACGTAATATTCATTCCTGCGGATAAGACGCTATTTTCATCTTCATCTTTAATAAGTCTTTTTCTTGCTTCAAGTTCAATTCCAAAAACATCAGCACGGTCTCCTGTTCTAAAGAAACGTTGCGTTCCTGTAGCATCATTTGCTGAGACTAAGTTTACAGGGTCATTAATTGTTTTATTAAAAAGTCCTAAAGAAAGTATCTCTCCACTATTAATAAACCATTCGTACTTTAAATCTAAATTTACGATAGTAGAAAATGCAGGATCATTTAAAAGGTCTGGATTACCTCCAATACGATCAGTTACATTCTCGTATACAAACGGAGCCACTTCTTTAAACTCAGGGTTAGAGACTGTTCTACTTGCAGAAAAACGAAGATTCTGATTTTCTGTTAGTGCATATTTTACATTTAAACTAGGAAGGAAAAACGTTTCGCTAGCTTTGTTACTGCCAGGATTATTAAAAGAAAGATTAATTACATCGTAACTGATTTCTTGATTAAATTGCTCAACACGTAATCCAGGAACAAATGTCCATTTTTCACCTAACTTGTATACAGCATCAGTATATAATGCATGCACATTAAGGTTACCTTTATAGGTGTTTTCTAATTGTCCAGGTAAGTTTTCTCTTCCTAAACCATTAGCTGGATCTAAAGGACGGAATACACTTGTATTATATAATACGCCTTGGTTTTCTATTGAAAAGAAAGCATCGAAGTTGTTAACATCACTAATCTCAGTAAGCGGATTAATAATGTCATAACCATAACGTTGGTTGTCAAACGTACGCTCTTTAGTACGGCCATTGTAACCAAAGTTAAACTTCAAATTTTCAGATTGTTCGTAGCTTAAATTAATACGTGCATTAAATTCTCCATCTTCTATATTCTGAAAATATCGCTGATTATCAAATTCAACATTTCTGTAGAAAATAGCATTTGTAGATGGGTCGTTATCTAGAGTGTTTTCAAAACGTTCTAAAGCAATACGTTTACGGTCTGGTTGACGCGCTAATACTTTGTTATAACCTAATCCATAATCTAGATTTAGTTTTTCGTTAATTGTACTTGTTCCTAGAATTTGATTTACAAAAATCATATCCTGCTCAAACTGTACATTCTGTGTAAAGAATCCAAAGTCATCATTATCGGCAATTGTATTACGGTTATAACCACGACCATCGATACCAAAACGTCCTATCTCGTCTGTGGCGTCGTTAATAAATAAAGAATTGAATTTTACTTTATGATTGTTATTGATTCGGTATACGACATTAGCCATTGCTGTTGTATTACGAGTAAACTCGAACTCTTCAGCATCCTGAAAGATGGTGTTTGCCGCAGCGGTAACATTAGCAAATTGCCCTCTTCTATATTCAAAACTACTACCAAAAGCAGCTGTTGTAAACACGCTTAAACGAGATTCTTCACCAATTTCCCAAGAATCACCAGCAGAAAAATTTCCTTCTACTCCCAAAGAACCGTCAATGCCTTGAGGGTCTACACCATGTGATAAAATTACAGCATATGGATTATTACGGTATCTGTTATAAAAACCAAAATAACCTGTGCCTTCACTTTTTACAAAGTTTTTGCCAATGGCATTTGAGTTAAAGTTTGAACCTAGATTAACATCTAAGAAAAAATCTCCAGTATGTTCCTTAGCCACAATATCTACATTTCCTGCAGCAAAATCTCCATAAAAATTGGCAGCATAAGTTTTACTTACTCCAACATTTTGAATAACATCAGAAGAGAATAGGTTAAGGTCCATATTTTTCTTTTCAATGTTGTTAGCTGGAAGCGTAAGACCATTATAAGTTGTATTTAAATAGCGGTCACCAAGACCACGAACATAAACGTTACCGCCACCTTCTTGCTTAGAAATACCAGATATTTTAGTAACAGCTCCTGCGGCATCACTTACGCCTTTTCGAGAAAGCTCTTGTGCCCCAATACTTTGTTTAATAGTGGTTGCTCTTTTCTGATCTAAAAGGAGTGCTGTTTCAGTCTCTTTTTTAGCAGTTGTTTTAATAACTACTTGGTCTAGTGTTGCAGCACTTGCGCCCATAATAACATCTATTGTAGTGGTTTCACCGGCTACGATTACGGCTTGGCGCTCTATAGTTTCGTATCCTACGAAACTAAAAATCACTGTGTATGTTCCAGGACTTAAATTTTCGATAATGTATTTACCATCGATATCAGAAGTTGTTCCAGTAGTAGTTCCTTTTATCAGTATGTTGGCAAAAGGCAAAGGCTCATTATTAAAGTCTTTATCTGTTAACTTACCTGCAACAGCACCAGTGTCTTGGCCAAAAGAAATAGCGGTTAAAAGGATTGTAAAAAGTATAGTAATATGTCTCATCAGTTTTTTTCTAAATTGATGATGCAAAGAAAGCGCTACTTTCGAGTTTTGAGGTTAATCAAAAATTAATGATTAGTAATAAAAAGGTTATACAATAGTTAGCTTAATATTAAGAGGTAACTGCTTTAGGCAACAATTTATTAACATTAAAAAGGGGATTACTTTTAGTCTAAAAGCTAATAGGTTCTTTTGCAATTTATCTATATTGCTTCAGTAAAAAACAAGAACGATGAATTGGGAACAACTACTCTCATTAAAGCGCTATGGCGATGTAAATAAAAGACTTAGAAAAGAGCAGGATGAAACGCGTTTGGGCTTCGAAGTAGATTACGACCGTATTATTTTTTCTTCGGAATTTAGAAGCCTTCAAGACAAAACACAAGTTGTACCATTATCTAAGACAGATTTTGTCCATACCCGATTAACTCACAGCTTAGAAGTTAGTGTTGTAGGGCGTTCATTAGGACGACAAGTTGGACGATTGTTACTAGAAAAACATCCACATCTTCAAAATATTCATGGGTATCAAATCAATGATTTTGGTGCCATTGTTGCCGCAGCTGCCTTAGCTCACGATATTGGAAATCCGCCTTTTGGACATTCAGGAGAAAAAGCAATTGGGGCCTATTTTAGTGAAGGAGAAGGTAAACATTTTAAAAGTCAGCTTACAGATAAGCAATATCAAGATTTATGTGATTTTGAGGGTAACGCTAATGGTTTTAAAATTCTTACTGAAAGTAGAGAAGGGCGTGAAGGAGGATTACGATTAAGCCATGCCACTCTTGGAGCATTTATGAAATACCCTAAGGCCTCATTACCAAAGAAGCCAACACCTCATATAGCAGATAAAAAATATGGGTTTTTTCAAAGTGAGGAAGCTACTTTTACTGCAATTGCAAAGGAGTTAGGTCTTTCCGTTAGAGACGATAAAAATAATGCCTACGCTAGGCATCCATTAGCGTATTTAGTTGAAGCTGCGGATGATATTTGCTACACCATAATAGATTTTGAAGATGGTATTAATCTAGGATTAATTGAGGAAGAGTACGCTCTAGAGTATTTAATTAAGCTTGTAAAAGACACTATAAATACCAAAAAATATAACGCGTTAAAAACAACACAAGACCGTGTAAGTTACCTTAGAGCATTAGCTATAGGAACACTAATTAACGAAGCGGTCTCGATTTTTATGAGTAATGAAGAAGCCATTCTAGCTGGCGAGTTTGAGACAGGACTTTTGGATGTGAGTAGTTATAAAGCGCAAATAAAAGATATTATTAATATTAGTATAAAAAATGTATATCAATCCTCTGAGGTCGTAAATAAAGAGATTGCAGGTTATAAGGTGCTAGATGGTCTTCTTTCGGTCTTTGTAAAGGCAGCTGGTAATGTATACAATGGTCATTTGTCTAGTTATGATAAATTGGTTTTAAAAGTGCTACCAGAGACTGTAAGTCTTTCAAACACATCGTTGTATGATAATATTATGGCGGTTTGTTTATACATTTCTAAGCTGTCAGACTCTAATGCAATGCTCTTATACCACAGAATTAATGGAAATACAATTTAATAAAGCATTGATAATCAGTGTATATAAAATATTATTATGTATTTCATCGATAAAATTTGTTTTTTAACGATATAGTGCTTTAATTTGACTTGTTAGAACCCCAAATCTACCATGACTTATGAAAAATAATGTACTTAGTGCTTTTGTAGTCTTTTTTGCTGTTGTGGCGTGCCTATTAATAATAGATGATTTATCTCATAATTCAAATAAATCAAGTGTTGACGCTTCAGAAGTTAATGCAAAACCTAATCAACAGAATAGTGACAGTTTCGCTACACTAGATTTTAAGGCTAAAGAATAGCTCTTTCAATTTTTTCTTTAGGCTTGTTTCATCAATTTGATTTATCTCCTTCAACTCGCCTACAGTACCGTGCTCTGTAAATTTGTCTTTAATACCTAATATTTCAACTTTAGTTTTATAGTTGTTAGCATTAGCAAATTCTAAGATAGCACTTCCAAAACCACCAATAATAGTCCCATCTTCTATGCTTATTATCACCTTATATTTTTTGAACAAAGTGTTAAGTAAATCTTCATCAAGAGGTTTTACAAAACGCATATCGTAATGTCCAACGGTTTCAAATTCTGTATTGTTTTGTAATACATTAATCACAGTGTTAGATGTTGTTCCAACTGATAGAATAGCAATATTTTTCCCTTCTTTTAAACAAACACCTTTGCCTATTTTAATCGTTTCAAAAGGAAGTTTCCAATCTAAAAGTTTACATCGACCTCTCGGGTAACGTATAGCAATAGGAAAGTTAATGCCTTGTTGAACGGTATACATTATATTTCGAAGTTCAATAGCATTTCTAGGCGCAAAAATCATCAAATTTGGGATGCAACGTAAATACGCCAAATCAAAAACGCCATGATGTGTAGCACCATCCTCACCAACTAAACCAGCACGGTCTAAACAAAAAATAACAGGCAAATTTTGTGTCGCTACATCATGAATCACTTGATCGTAAGCGCGCTGTAAAAATGTAGAATAGATATTACAAAACGGAATAAGTCCCTGTGTTGCCATTCCAGCAGCTAATGTTACAGCATGCTGCTCAGCAATACCGACATCAAATGCACGCTCTGGAATTGCTTCCATCATATATTTGAGAGAACTACCTGTTGGCATAGCGGGTGTAATCCCAACGATTTTTTCATTCTCTTTTGCTAATTCTACTATAGTTTCACCAAAAACATCCTGAAATTTTGGAGGTTCGCTCAAGCCAGATTTAGCAATTAATTCCCCAGTTTCCGCATCAAATTTTCCCGGAGCGTGGTATTTTACTTGATTTTCTTCAGCTTGTTTTAGACCTTTCCCTTTTGTAGTGATTACATGTAGAAATTTTGGACCTTTTACTGATTTTAATCGTCTTAATTCTGAAATCAATTTGGGTAAGTCATGTCCATCAATAGGTCCAGAGTAGTCAAAATTCAAGGCTTCAAAAATATTGTCTTGCTTTTCGGTTCCTTTTTTTACGTTGGTTAGATACTGTTTTAAGGCACCAACACTTGGGTCGATACCAATAGCATTATCATTCAAAATAACAAGTAAGTTAGCATCTGTAACACCAGCATGGTTTAAGCCTTCAAAGGCCATGCCGCTTGCAATGGAAGCATCACCAATAACCGCGATGTGTTGTTTTTCTAAGTCGCCCAATACTTTAGAAGCAATAGCCATTCCAAGAGCTGCAGAAATTGATGTAGAAGAGTGTCCAACACCAAAAGTATCATATACGCTCTCGTCACGTTTTGGAAAACCACTAATGCCACCGAGTTGCCTATTGGTGTCAAAAATTTCTTTTCGCCCAGTCAATATTTTATGTCCGTAGGCTTGGTGACCTACATCCCAAATCAATAAATCCTCAGGTGTATTAAATACATAATGCAGTGCTATGGTTAATTCAACCACACCTAAACTAGCACCCAAATGCCCTTCTTTTGTAGCTACAATGTTGATTATAAACTCACGTAACTCCTTGGCAAGTTGTAATAAATCATCTTGCGATAATTGTCTTAAATCTTTTGGGAGATTGATATGGTCTAAGAGTTGTTTTTGCACAAAGCAAAGCTACAATAAATGACTATAAGTTTTGTCATTATGTCCCGAAGCTTCGGGATTATTTAAGAATCTATTATTTTTAATTATAACTCGGTTAGAATAGAATAACTTATTTTTTATTTTTACTAATATGATAAACCCTTTCGATGATACATACTTTATGAAAAAAGCACTTCAGGAAGCCGAAGCTGCTTTTGAAAAAGGTGAAATTCCTGTTGGTGCTGTTGTAGTTATTAACGATAAAATTATTGCCCGTTCTCATAATCTCACTGAGTTATTAAATGATGTGACAGCACATGCCGAAATGCAAGCCATTACAGCTGCGGCTAACTTTTTGGGAGGAAAATATCTTAAAGGTTGTACGTTATATGTGACCTTAGAACCCTGTCAAATGTGTGCAGGGGCTTTGTACTGGAGTCAGATTTCTAAGATTGTTTATGGAGCGTCTGATGAGCAGCGTGGTTTTAAAGCAATGGGAACACAGTTGCACCCAAAAACAAAAGTAATAGGTGGAATTTTAGAGCAAGAAGCATCAGAACTCATGAAACGCTTCTTTATTGAGAAACGGAATTTAAATTAAAAGCAAAAAAAACGCCCAACCATAGGTTGAGCGTTGAAACTAATAAAGTATATCTTATTCTTAAAGAATGCTTACGTTTGCAGCAACCATTCCTTTGCGTCCTTCTTCTTCTGTGTACTCTACGTTATCGCCTTCGCGAAGTTCTAATCCATTAAGGTTTGATACGTGTACGAAGATGTCTTTTCCTGTTTCTTCGTTTGTAATGAATCCAAATCCTTTTGAATCATTAAAAAATTTAACTGTTCCAGTCATTATAAATAAAAATAAAAAATTAAAGCACAAAGGTACAGTTAAAAACATTACCTCAAGGGAATAAAGCATTTTATTTCAAAAAGTTACATTTTCTTAATATTTACCGCGTTTTTGATTTTCACGCATTTTGTCTAGACTATCTTTTGTAATCATATAGTCTTTAGGGTCTTTATCTTTCCAGCGGTAGTAAGAGAATAGCGGAAAAACCACAAAGAAAACACCCATGACACCAAAACCTATGAGTTTTTGAGAATAATCTACATCCATTGTAAAGCCACAAATGACACTCACAAATGAAGCAATAAAAGCGATAAAGGTTATAATTTTGATGAGTCTCATATCAAGATGTAAAATTAATCAATTCCTTTCGGTATGCCGTTAGTAGTTTAGATTTTGAAACAAAGCCAAAATACTTTTCGTCCTTAATTACAGGAAGATTCCACGCACCAGATTCCTGAAATTTTTTCATTACATCTTGCATCGAATCTTTTTCATAGATAATAAATTCAGGCGGGCGATGCATAAAAGTTTCCACAGTTGTAGAGTCGTAAAGCGATTGGTCAAACATGACTGTTCTAATATCGTCTAGTAGAATTATACCCATAAAATTATTCTCATTATCCGTTACAGGAAATAAATTCCGACTAGATTTAGCCACACCATTTTTAAGCATATCTCCAAGAGTCATTTCAGGATTTAGAACTATAAAGTTCTTTTCTATAACAGCATCTAAGTTCATTAACGTCAATACACTTTTGTCCTTGTCTTGGGTCAATAACGCGCCTTTCTCTAATAATTCTTTTGTGTAGATGGTATGGTCTAAAGCATTTTTGTTAATAATAAAAGACATAGAAGCCGTAATCATCAAAGGCACAAAGAGTTGATAACCACCAGTAATTTCAGCAATTAAAAAGATTGCTGTCAAAGGCGCATGTAATACACCAGCAATCAGTCCTGCCATACCAATAAGAGTGAAGTTTGCTTCGGAAACCGAAAAGCCTAAACCGCAATTATTAATTATTTTGGCGACTAAGTTTCCTAAAGAGCTTCCCATGACTAAGGTTGGGATAATAATTCCGCCAGTTCCGCCAGCGGCAAAAGTTGTGGTCATGGCAATAGCTTTAAAAACGGTAATGCCAAAAAGCAGTCCAATCACAACCCAAATGTTATCTAAATAATTGTCAAAAAGAGAGGCGCCAATCGCTTGCTTATCGTTACCTAACATTAAATCGTTTATAAAACCAAAACCTTCACCGTAAAGCGGTGGAATAAAATAAAGCATCACACCAATAGCTAAACCACCAACAATCAGTTTTTGTCTGGCAGATTTAAAACGATTAAAGATGGAAGTCACTCCAAAATAAATTTTTGTAAAATAAATAGAAGCAACGCCTGTTCCTATTCCTAAAAGGATATAAAAAAGTGTGTCTTTAATTTGAAATTTTTCTGAAACTGTAAAATCAAAAAGAACACTATCGCCCAAGAAAAAGTAAGAGGTAATTACGGATGATACTGAAGCAATTAAAAGCGGTAAAAGTGACGCGAATGTTAGGTCTAAACTAAAGACTTCTATGGCAAAAATAATGGCGGCAATAGGAGATTTAAAGATGGAAGCAATAGCACCAGCCGAAGCACAACCAATAAGTAAACTTCGTGTTTTTCTATCGATATGAAGCAACTGACCTAAACTAGAACTAATTGCCGATGCTGAAGCTATTGCAGGACCAAGTAACCCAACCGAACCTCCAAAACCTACCGTTAAAGGTGCTGTGATTAGTGGTAAATAAATTTTACGTCTGCTAATTAATCCATTTCGTTTAGACAACGAAAAAAGTATGGATGGTATAGCATGTTCGCTAGGTTTTTTAGATACATATTTTACAAACAAATAGACCAAAAACAATCCAATAACAGGTAATATAAAATAGATGCTATTTTCTGATAGGATAATGCCTTTTTCAAAAATAGCCTCAATAGCAAAGGTGATATTTTTTATAGTCACCGCGACCAAACCTGAAAGTAATCCAATGACTAAGGCCAGTAAAAACACGAAGTTTTTTTCGGAGATATGTTTGTACCTCCAAATAAGTAGGCGTCTAAAAAAAGTGGACTTCGTTGGCATAGTTTAAATCTAACAAAAAATCCTGCAAAACCAGGATTTAATTAAGCTCTTTCCTTAACTTCTCTAAATCTTCAATATAAATTTGCCTCATAGTTTCAACATAAGGGCGTTGGTTAAAATAGCCGTTGTTAAAATCTGAAATGGCATCGTTTATTAGTCGCTTGGCTTCGTCTTTGTTTGTTTCTTTAAGAATTAAAGCTTTGTAATATTTGGCATCTGCGGATTGCCCACGATTGTATTTTAAAACTTTATCAAAATCTATGAGCGCTTTTTCATGCTGATTGGTTTCGTACAAAACAATGCCTCGGTATAAAAAGCCTGTAACTTCAACAATATCTTCTCCCCATTCTTTAGTTTCGGTATCAATAAATTTATTGAAAAAACTTAATGAATTCTCATAGTCTTTGAGGCCTAAATAGGCAATGCCGCGCCAGTAGTCTACACTGTGGCCTTGTGGAGCATCAATAAAGTTTGGAGTTAAAGTGTCTGTCGCATTAAAATCCTGAATAGCTTTTTTATAATCTCTGTAAAACCACAAATAATTGTAACCGCGATAGCCTTGCCAAATTGTTGGATTGAGTTCAACGGCTATATCAAGTCTTTTTTTCCATTCATGAGGGATACCTCGTTTTAAGTAGCCTATAGATAATTCCCTTATGGCTTCGTCGTACGTTGGGTCTACTTTGATAGCGTCAATTATTCCATTCTGAAACTCAGCTGTACCTTGGTAATATTTTATTGCTTCAGCATATATTTTTTCTGCTTTTTCTCTGTTTGCTGAAGAAGACTCTGCGGCTTTATCACTGCATGAAATGCAATGTAAGACTAGAGCAAAACTAAGGTAGTATTTCAGTAATTTCTCCATTTTCTATTCTGTAAGATATATACATTGAGGAATCAACGTATTCTCCACGAATAACGTTTGGATTCCATTTTTTTAACTTCATTGTTAAATTCAGAAGTTCTGTTTTTAGCTGTGGATTGAATTTTTGAGGTTCTAGGTCTAAATTGTTTTCATATACTTTATAGCGACCAGCTTCGCCTTTACAGTTGATAACAAATAAAATATTTAAATATCCTGAATCTGAATACTTATCAGAGTTATAGTTAGATAATATATAGTCTCTTAGATTATTTTTTCCTCCACTATACGAAGCAGATTGTGGATTATAGTAGTTGAAAATAATATTGTCATTACAAGTTTTAAAATCTTTATTACCTAAAGCTGTTTCTGGATTTATATATTCTACTGAGTTGTCTATTTTTTGATAAATATCTGATGGTACTGTATTTTTTTTACAACAAAGAAGTGACAAACATAACAGCGTGAGTGCTGAATAAAAATTTAGAAAATATTTAAAGTTGTATAGTTTCATTATCTAAATCTAATAAAAAATCCTGCTTTGCAGGATTTAATAATTTAAGATTTCAAGTTAAGTTTTAAACTTAATTCTGTGAGTTGCTCATCGTCTATTGGTGCAGGCGCATCAATCATAACGTCTCGACCTGAATTGTTTTTTGGGAACGCAATAAAATCTCTAATGGTTTCCTGTCCCCCAAGAATGGCAACCAATCTATCTAGTCCAAAAGCAATACCACCATGCGGTGGCGCACCATATTCAAATGCATTCATTAAGAAACCAAATTGTGCTCGCGCTTCTTCTTCAGAGAATCCGAGGAGCTTTAGCATAATAGCTTGTGTTGATTTATCGTGAATTCTGATAGAACCACCACCGATTTCGTTTCCGTTTAAAACCAAATCATAAGCATTGGCTTTTACTTCGCCTGGCTTTGTGTCTAATAACTCTAATTGACCTGGTTTTGGTGAGGTGAACGGATGGTGCATGGCGTGGTAACGCTCTGTATCTTCGTCCCATTCTAAAAGTGGGAAATCCATAACCCAAAGCGGTGCAAATTCATCAGGCTTACGTAAACCGAGACGTTCAGCTAGTTCCATACGTAACGCACTTAATTGTGCACGTACTTTGTTGGTTTCGCCAGAAAGCACACAGATTAAATCACCAGCTTTTGCACCAGTCACTTCTGCCCATTTTTCTAAATCGTTTTGGTCGTAAAACTTATCTACTGAAGATTTAAATGTGCCATCATCATTACAACGACAGTAAACCATACCGAGTGCTCCAACTTGTGGACGTTTTACCCAATCAATCAGTTTATCTATTTCCTTTCTTGTGTATGCATTTCCGCCAGGAACAGCAATACCAACAACCAATTCTGCCGAATTAAATACGTTAAAATCTTTATGTTGTGCTACAGCGTTTAGCTCGCCAAATTCCATCCCAAAACGAATGTCTGGTTTGTCATTTCCGTATAAACGCATGGCATCATCGTAAAGCATTCTTGGAAATTTATCGACTTCGACTCCGTTAATTTCTTTCAGCAGGTGACGTGTTAAACCTTCAAACGTATTTAAAATATCTTCTTGCTCAACAAAGGCCATTTCGCAATCTATCTGTGTAAATTCTGGCTGTCTGTCAGCACGTAAATCTTCGTCTCTAAAACACTTTACAATCTGAAAATATTTATCCATTCCACCAACCATCAACAATTGCTTGAAAGTTTGAGGCGATTGCGGAAGCGCATAAAACTGACCTTCATTCATGCGAGAAGGCACAACAAAATCTCGAGCACCTTCTGGTGTCGATTTTATAAGATAAGGTGTTTCTACTTCAATAAAATCTTGGTTAGATAAATAATTTCTAACCGCTTGCGCAACTTTATGTCTAAAGATTAAGCTCTCTTTTACTGGATTACGACGAATATCGAGGTAACGGTATTTCATACGTAAATCGTCGCCACCATCGGTTTTATCTTCGATTGTAAACGGCGGAACAATTGAGCTGTTTAGTACAGTTAATTCTGTAACTAAAACTTCAACTTCTCCAGTTGGAATATTCGGATTTTTAGAAGCCCGCTCTTGGACTTTTCCCTTAACTTGAATAACAAACTCACGGCCTAATTTTTGAGCACGTTCTAAAATAGCTGCTGCCGTTTGCTCTTCGTCAAAATACAATTGGGTAATGCCATAACGGTCACGTAAATCGACGTAAACCATAAATCCTTTATCTCTAACACCTTGAACCCAACCGCTCAGAGTGACTTCTGTATTTGTATGCGTGGCTTTTAACTCGCCACAAGTATGACTTCTGTACATAATTATTTAATTTGATTCGCTGTCGCTAAAGTTATGGCGAATGAAGTTGCAAATTTAAGCCATTTCTAAGATTATCAAATAAAAAAGCCTCAACATTATTGAGGCTTTTAAAGACTATTTAAATCTGTAATCTACGCAGCAACCGTTTCACCTTCGCGTTCTAAAACATTTTGAGTTGTGCTCGGTTTTGTATTTAATCGCATTTTTAGTCGTGTTGCTAAATAAAATAATACAGGTACAACAATCAACGTTAAAAATGTAGCTATAAATAACCCATAAATAACTGTCCAAGCTAATGGCCCCCAGAAAATTACGTTATCTCCACCAAAATATATATTTGGGTCAAAATCGCTAAATAAGCTAAAGAAGTTAATATTTAGACCTATTGCTAGTGGGATTAACCCCAAAATGGTGGTAATAGCGGTTAACAATACAGGTCTTAAACGTGCTTTACCAGCTTTAATGATTTGTTTTAATAGTTCTTCTTTTGGCAAATATTCAGTAATATCTAAATCGAGTTCGTTCTTTTTTCTATCAATAAGTAATTGTGCGTAGTCAAGCAGAACAACACCGTTATTTACCACAATTCCCGCTAAGGATATAATACCCATCATGGTCATTAGGATTACGAAAGATGCGCCTGTAATCACAATACCGCCAAATACGCCAATTAGACTCAAGAAAATAGCAATCATGATAATCGCTGGTTTTGAAACTGAATTAAATTGGAATATGAGAATAAGGAAAATTAAAAATAAACCTGAGAAAAAAGCACCCATTAAAAAGGCCTGTTCTTTGTTTTGTTCTTCAATTTGCCCTGTGTAATCAATTTTTATATTATCTGGTAAATTATCAAAACTTTTCATTTCATCTTGGATACGTGTCACCACAGCTTGTGCATCTACATAGCCAGGTGCTAAGGCCGAATATACCGTAACCACACGTTTGGTATCTCTGTGTTTTATGGCGCTAAATCCAGAATTGTTCTTTTGATTTGCAACTGCAGAAACCGGTATTTCACGAACTTGACCAGAAGCCATGTCTCTAAATATGATTTTCTGATTAAATAACGCACTTGTATTGTATCTTAAATCTTCATTAAAGCGTACATAGATGTCATAGTCGTCGCCATCTTCTTTGTAAATACCTGCTTTTGCTCCAAATAAAGAGTTTCGTAATTGTTGGCCAACTTGTCCTGTGCTAACGCCTAACTCACCTGCCTTTTCACGGTCAACAAGAACTTGCATAGCTGGTTTGTCTTTGTTAACATCTATTTTAAGCTCGTCTATAGCTGCAATATTTTTTGAATTTATAAAACGACGCATGCGTTCTGCAATAGAAATTAATTCGTCGTAATCATCGCCTTCGATTTCGATGTTAATCGGAGGTCCTACTGGTGGTCCATTTGCATCTTTTTCTACAGAGATTAAAACGCCTGGATACACATCGGTTAATGCTTCTTGTACTTTTTGACGAAGCACTTCACTATCCTTGCCATTACGGTATTTATACTCACGCATGGATGCCGTGATTTTTCCTTTGTGCGGCATTTCTGCGGCAGAACCACCATCGGTTTGCGGATTTCCTGCACCTTCACCTACTTGTGCGACTGAGCTTTCTACCAAGAAATTTTCACCATCTTTTATATATTCATCAGCATATAAAATGCTATAAACTTTGGCTTCAACTTCTTTAGTGATTTTATTGGTTTTTTCGATATCTGTACCTTCAGGGTATTCGATATAAACGATAATTTGGTTTGGCTTGTTATCTGGAAAAAATTCAATTTTTGTACGCTGAGTAGCTACTGAAGCACCAAATCCTCCAAAAGCTATGAATAGCAAGATTAGACTTCCAAAAGCGATTAGTTGAGGTTTCCATCCTTTTAACGAGGTAGAAAGGGTTTTTTCGTAGAAATTCTCTAATCGTACCAATGCCTTAGTCTGAAACCAATTGGCTGCATCGCGTAATACTAAACGGTAAAACCAGAGTAATATGGCTGTGAAAATCATTACTGAACCTAAACCTCTGTATGAGCCCCCAAAAATAAGTATAAGCACACCAAAACCTACTAGAATTCCAGAGATACGAATAATTTGCTTCAAGGGCATCTCTTTGTCTTCCGTAGTCATAAACTGAGATACGAGCACCGAGTTGAAGAAAATTGCTACGACTAAAGACGACCCTAGAACAACGGATAAGGTAATGGGAAAATAAATCATAAACTGTCCCATTAGCCCTGGCCATAGACCCAGAGGAATAAAGGCGGCGATTGTGGTTGCTGTAGAAATAATTATTGGGAATGCAATTTCGCTAATCCCTTTTTTTGCGGCTTCAACACGTGTTAAGCCTTCTTCGTCCATTAAGCGATAGACATTTTCTACAACCACAATACCATTATCAACAAGCATACCTAATCCCATGATTAATCCAAATAAAATCATGGTATTCATAGTATATCCTAAAGCGTTTAGAATCATTAAAGACATAAACATAGACATTGGGATAGCGAAGCCAACAAACAACGCATTTTTAAATCCTAAAAAGAACATTAATACGGTAACCACAAGGAAAATACCGAAGATGATATTATTTACTAAATCATCTACTTGTCCTATAGTTTTAGAAGATTGGTCATTGGTTGTTGTAACCCTTAAATCTGGAGGAAAAACATCTGATTTTGCTTTTTTAACTATTTCTGAAATTTTCTCTGCGGCTGCTACCATGTTTTTTCCAGAACGTTTTTTAACGTCTAACATTACCACTTCTTCGCCTTTACCAGTTTCAGGATTATACTCACGAGCGTAAGTCGTTTTATCCTTTGGTTTAAAACTTATCGTTGCAATATCTTTTAAGTAAATAGGATTATTATTTTCGGACTTAACTACAAAGTTTTTTAAGTCTGATGGTTCGTCTATTTCGCCTATTATACGAATTGTTCTTCGCTGTCCGCTTGTGATAAAATTACCTGCTGACATCGTCATATTACCATTGGCAATGGCGCCTGTAACATCGTTGAAGTTTACTTTAGAAGCCATCATTTTGTAAACATCTACAGCAACTTCAACCTCTTTGGTTTGCGCGCCTCGGATGTCTACTTTTTTTATTTCCGCTAAATCTTCAATTTCATCTTCAAGGTATTCCCCAAATTCTTTAAGCCGTTCAACAGGATAATTTCCTGAAATATTAATATTTAGAATTGGGATTTCCTCAGACATACTTAATTCAAAAACATTAGGCTCTACTTTGGCGCCATTAAAGGTAGGCCAGTCTTCACTAGAGGTTTCCGTATCTATTTCGTCTTTTACTTTTTGTTTGGCGGATTCTACATCGACATCATCATCAAACTCAACAACAATCATAGAGTAATCTTCTTGAGATGTTGATGTTATTTCAACGACATTACTTACGTTTTTAAGTTTGTCTTCTAGTGGGTCTGTAATGAGTTTCTCGATATCCTCAGCGGTATTTCCAGGGAAAAGCGAGCTCACATAAATTTTAGTTTCTTGAATTTCTGGGAAATTCTCTCGCGGCATATCAAAATAAGCTTTTCCACCTAAGAAGAGAATAAGAATAATAGCCACATACATGGTGGTTTTATTGTTAATAGCCCAAGTAGATAAGCCAAATTCTTTATCTACTATTTTTTTTATTTTCTTTTTATTGGTCATGAGACTGTTTTTTTGTTTTAAGGACGAGATACGCTTAATTATACTTTAGGTTCTACCTCTCTTACTGCTTGTCCATTTTTTACACTACGAGCACCTTCATCAATAATTTTATCTCCAGCACTTAAACCATTTAAAACTTCAATGACGTCACCCTGCGTTTTTCCTGTTTCGATAATTACCTGTTTAGCGGAAGATATATCATCCTTTGTTTCTAACACATAGATGTATTGCTCACCATTTGCATTCTCTGAAATAATTCCTTGTGGAATTAAAATGGCGTCTTCACTTGTGTAATCATTTATTTTTAGACGTGCTGTAAGATTCGGTTTGATGTTTTTGTCTTTGTTTGGTACAGCAATTTCTACCTTAAACGTTCTGTTTGCAGGATTAATAAAGTTACCTGTTTGTCTCACTTTTGTATCAAGGGTTTTCCCTAAAATTGGAAATGTAACTTCGACCTTTTTTCCTTCTGTAATTGTCGTGATGTAAGATTCCGGTATGTCTGTAGTAATATACATATCAGAAAGATTTACAAGTCGCATTAAAGGTGTTTGTCCAGGAGCAACAACACTACCTTGTTCTGTAATTACATCATCGATAACACCAGAAAACGGTGCTCTTACAGCAGTTTTTGCTAATTGTTGATTAATCTGGTTTACAGATTCTTCTAAGGCTTCATAACTCGACTTAGCACTTAGATATTGAATTTCACTACCAATTTTTTGTTCCCAAAGACGTTTTTGTCTTTCGAAAGTTGTTTTAGCTAAATCTGACTGAATCTGTAATTGTGCTTTTTGCTGTGCTAAACCACCATCATCAATTCTGGCAAGAATCTGACCTTTAGAAACATTGTCACCTTCTTTTACAAAAACTTGTTTAAGAATGCCACCCATTTCTGGAGTCAACACCAAATTTTGTTTAGTCTCTACACTTCCTTGTAATTCGAGATAGTGATTAAATTTTTCAGTTTTAGCAGTAATTGTTGTAACTAACGGTACGTTGCGTTCTGGATTAAGTACTTTTAAACTGTCATCCAGTTGTTTTATTTTTTTTGATAATTCCTGTTGTTGTGCAATTAAATTGTCTTTTCTGGTTTGTATAGCTTTGACATCTCCTGTTGCTAAAATGTCTTCTATGCTTTGTTTTTTATCACCACCACAAGATGCAAATAACAGTGACAAAATGATTAGTTTAATTATGTTTTTCATTTTAAAGGAATTTAAAATTTTGATGTTTGGTTAGTAATAGTTTCTAGCTCTGCTTTAGAATTAATAACGTCCAGCATAGTTTGTAAAAACTCTTGTTGTGCTGAGTATAATTGTGTTTGTGCTTGTCTTAGCTCAAAACTAGAGCCAACACCTTCAAAAAATTTGGTCTGATTTTTTTGTTCTATCCGTTCTGCTAAAGCCAGATTTTGTTTTTTGTTAGCATAATCTTCTACGGCAAACCTATAATTACTTTTGGCTGTTTCTATCTGAAGATTTAATCGCTGTTCCGTTTCTGTGAGTAAATCTGTAGATTTTTCTAGATTAATTTTTGCACGCTGTGTTGCTGCACTACGTTTACCAGAACTAAAGATGGGAAGATTAAGATTAACACCAACAGCAGAGAATCCAAACCAACGGTTATTGCTGTCTAGGAAAACAAAATCGTCTGAAAAGCTATTGTATCCCCCATTTAAAAATGCGCTAAGTGTTGGTAATGCTTTGCTTTTTTCTAGCTTAAGAAGTAATTCTTTAGAGCGCTTATCGTTAGCCGCAATTTTATAGTCAATAGTAGCTTCAACATTACTTTCACTTTCTAATGCTTCTAATGAGATATTTTGCACAGTGAGGGTTTCTAGAGTATCGGTTAGCTGAATGGTTGAATTAAACTCAATACCCAAAGTAATGTTTAGCATTTGGTATGCTATGTCTTTTAATCGTTCAGTATTTTTTAAATTACTCTCTACGTTAGAAAGTGTAATTTGTAGTTGCTCTACACTTTCTTCTTCACCGAGACCGTTTTCGTAAATTTTAGTGGTTTCGTATAAATTCTTTTTAAGTACTTCGATATTTCGTTTTAATATAGCAATACTTTCTTCTGCCAGTAACACATTACCATAAGCGTTAATTACAGCTTTTCGGACTTCTAAATCTGTTTTTACTTTGGCGTTTTCAGAAATATCTAAGAATACTTTGGCAGATTGTAAGCCTACCAAGTAAGAGCCATCAAACAACAACTGATTTAAAGTTGCGGTAGCCACGGCATTTTGTTTAGTTCCAAAAATAACCTCTGCAAATTCTCCTGGATTCCCGCCAAAAAATTCTGCTGGCACCACCGAAACCTGCTGTTTTAAGAAGTTTTGGTAGTTTATGGAAGCATCTAATTGCGGGAGCCCAGTTGCTGTAGTTTCCCATTTTTGTTTCTTCGCCGCAGTAATATCACGCTCTGCATTTTTTGCAGTTCTATTATTTTCTAAGGCATAATCAATGGCTTCTTGTAAGCTAAAACTACTCGGAATATCCTGAGAAAAGCCAAGAAAACTTGATAAGATTAGAAAACAGATAATTATATGTTTCATTAGTGTTTTGATTGTGTTTTGTTGATAAATTGATTTAAAATCTCGAACCCTTTTTCGGTTACAATAGCTCTGAGATGGTATTCTAGAAAGTTTTCCATGAGATATTCCATATTAAATTTACTCTTTGGGAAAATCGATTCGTCTTTTATTCCTGTCATTCCGTTAAAATAAAGTCGTGAGATAAACTCTACATCTATATTTGGTCTAAACATGCCAGAGTCAATGCCTTTTTGCAAACTTTCTGAGACGGAGTCGTGCATTTTATCGAATTGTTTTCCTTTTAGATTCTCGTAAATCTGTGGGTAATATTTTTTAAGTTGAAATTGAGGTGATGCTTGTTCGTTTTTTAGATGTTGCATCACATACATTTTAATATCGTACAACTCATTAATAGGATTAGATGATGTATCGCAAATACAATCGATACCATCGCAGATATTTTCGAATAGCGTAAAGGTTACGGCTTCGACAAGTTTTGTCTTGTTACTGAAATGAACATAAATAGTCTTTTTAGAGATGCCCATTTCAGTAGCAATATCGTCCATGGTAACACTTTTAAAACCAAGTGTTAAAAAGAGCTCAGATGCTTTATGTATAATTTTTTCTCTCATAATTAGACAGCAAAAATAAGCTAGGAAACTTTAAGAACAAAAAAAGTTTCCAAAGTTTTAATGATTTTTTAACATTCGTGATGTTGAGTTTAAATATGCCGAAAGCTGTATTTTTGTATTATGAATAACATTAAGACTTACCAATCTGCCTTTGTAGACTATTTAGAAACATACATAGTCGAGCGAGAGCCTAAAAACCTTTACGACCCCGTTAATTACATACTTAATCTTGGCGGAAAGCGATTACGTCCTGTCTTAACTTTAATGGCGTGTGATTGTTTTGGTGAAGATTACCACAAGGCTTTGGATGCCGCACTAAGTGTCGAGGTTTTTCATAACTTTTCTCTCGTCCATGACGATATTATGGATGATGCGCCAATTCGAAGAGGCCAACAAACCGTGCACGAAAAGTGGGATGTTAATACAGGAATTCTCTCTGGTGATGTGATGCTGATTATGGCGTATCAGTTATTCGAAAACTATAAGCCAGAAACCTTCCAAGCATTAGCAAAGTTATTTAGCAAAACGGCCACTGAAGTTTGTGAAGGGCAGCAATACGATGTGGATTTTGAAACTAGAAATGATGTTACCATTGACGAGTATTTAAAAATGATAGAGTACAAAACGGCCGTTTTAGTAGGTGGCGCTATGAAAATGGGAGCTATTGTTGCAGAAACCTCCGAAGAAAATCAAAATGCGATTTACGACTTTGGGCGATATTTAGGTATTGCTTTTCAATTACAAGACGATTATTTAGATGCCTTTGGAAATCCAGAAACTTTTGGTAAACAGGTAGGTGGTGATATTATAGAAAATAAAAAAACGTATTTATACCTCAAAGCTTTAGAATTTGCCTCGGAAGAAGACAAGGAAAAACTCCTAGATTGGTTTTCTGCGCAGCCTGACGAATCTTCTGAAAAAGTAGATCAAGTCAAACAAATTTTTACAAGTACAGGGGCCAAAGCAGCAACTAAGGAGGCTGTAGAGCAGTATACCGAAAAGGCATTTTCTTTATTAAAAATGATGAACGTAGATGAAGAGAAAAAGCAAATCCTTAAGCAATTTGGCTTAGGTTTAATGACACGCAACGTTTAATGCAACTACCATCGACTTTCGAAGCTTTAGTTGAAGAAGCAAATGGATTAAAACTCTATAAAAAGCTTATCATTCAGCTTAACAAAGATTTATTGTATGCTAATGTAGATTTACAATTTGACGATGAGGTACTCCCTACAAGTCTAAAACTTATTTTGCAAGAAGAAGTTTATAATCTGATTCAAAACAAATTTAATGAGTATCTTAATTTCCTTTACATTGTAGATGTTGCTGAAGCCAAAGTAAAAACACTAGACGGGAGTGATGCTATTAAGCTTTCAGAAGATATTACATTTTTAATTCTCCAACGCGAATGGCAAAAAGTTTGGTATAGAGCTAAATTCAGTTAAGTAAAGACAGTTTGCTATCAAGTAGATACTCTAATTTTTCGTGCTTTTTGGCTTTCTTTATAATTTCAAAAAGCTGTTTTTTTAAGCGTTTAAAGGTTGCAATATTCTTAGTGACTTTAGCCTGTAATAAAAGATGCTTATCTACAAATTCTTCTTTAGTTTTAGATGTGCTATCTAAAATGCAGTTATCTAAGCACTCTAGATGGTTTTCTACAGTATTAATTAGCATGCAATTACGCTTTTCAGACCTGTTTATTGCATCTATAATTTCTTCACGTTCTATTTGAGTATCATCATTTGTAATCTCTAATGTGGTTTCGTTAGTAGCATCTAACAAAAATTTGTGTTCGTCTTTAATAAACAACAAATCACTTAGCCAAGATTTAGTTTTTTCGTTTAATATAGTTGCATTAAATGGTGTTGAAGTCGTTTCCATAATCTTTGTTTTAACTATTACCAAGTTACTTTAATAGTAAAAAAGAAAATATGATATCTATCAGCTAAGCGTCACCTTTAATTCTTTAATACTGACGTTTGTCATAATTTATGATTAGAGATTAGTCTAATTTTAGTAGACTAATTAAAAACTAAAAGTATGGAAAGAGGTGTGCCAATTTCTACGATAATGACTAAAGATGTCATTACGTTGAGCCATAAAGACGATTTAGAGACTGCTGAGATGCTATTTAAGAGGCATAAGATTAGGCATATTCCAGTAGTAAAGGAAAAAGCTATTATTGGAATACTTAGCTATACGGATTTGCTAAGAATAAGTTTTGCAGATGCTGTAGATGAGTATGAAAGTGATATTGATACCGTGGTTTACAATATGTTTACAATAGAACAAGTTATGGCTAAAAATGTTGTAAGTGTTCCGCCTTATGCAACTATAAAAGAAGTTTCAAGAATTCTTGGAGAAAAGGAATTCCATGCGCTACCTGTTGTAGAAAACGGTAAACTTGTAGGTATAGTTACTACAACGGATTTGATTAAATATCTAATTAAGAAACTTTAAAAATAGATTAAAACCAAAACCTAACAAAAGGCAACCAAGGATCCGCATATATGCTTTCGTCTTCGTCGTAAAGTACATCGTATCTTATGCCAAAAACAACATTACCTGCTCGGTAGCCAACGCCAAGAAATAAGGCATTGGCCCAAAAGTTATCTCTATTTTGTCCTGAGAATTGAGAGTCAAAATCTGTGTTAACATTAACCTGCTCAAACTCAGCAGAAATCTGTACCTCGGGATAAGGATTAGTCAGTGCAATAAGGCTTCCACCTAAAATAGTAGAATTGAATACATCTCGCTGACTACTATAGCTTCCTGTTAATCCTACACCAGCAGAAAAGTAGGGATTAAAATCATAAATGGCTTGGGGAGCTAGTGTTCCGCTAAAAAAACCGTTACCAAAATTTAATCCAACACCTCCACCAAACCGTACATTATTCCAAAAACTAGAATTTTGGTTGTCTTGCGAAAAGCTAAAAAAACTCAATAGAACAAAAGCAGCGGATAGCAGAAGTGACTTCATTAGAACAATTTTTTGAGTAATGGTTATAAATATACTAAAAGTGTTAATGAAAACATGAAAAGTTGTACTTTTGCTTAAATTTTATTGAAACGAAAACGTCTCAAAAAAACAAATGGATAAATATTCCTTTCTTAACGCAGCACATACAGCATATTTCGCTGATTTATACGACCAATATCTTAAAAATCCTGACTCCGTAGAGCCAAGTTGGCGAGCCTTTTTTCAAGGGTACGATTTTGGTGCAGAGACTTATGGTTTGGAAGGCGAAATTGTAGAAGGTGTTTCTACGCAAATTCCTGAGCAGGTTCAAAAAGAATTTCAAGTTGTAAAACTTATTGATGGATATAGAAGTAGAGGACACTTATTTACAAAAACTAATCCTGTAAGAGCCAGACGTAAATATGCTCCAACATTAGAAATTGAAAATTTTGGGTTATCTCAAAACGATTTGCAAACCAAGTTTTCTGCTGGAGAAATTATTGGTTTAGGTTCTGCGACACTTCAAAATATTATTGACCATTTAGAAAGCATTTACTGCGATTCCATTGGTATTGAGTATATGTATATTCGTCAACCAGAAGAGATTGATTGGATTCAGAAAAAGTTGAATATCAATGACAATCATCCCAAATTTTCTGCAGACGAAAAGAAGAATATTCTAAGAAAGCTAAACGAAGCAGTTTCATTCGAAACATTTTTACATACCAAATATGTTGGGCAAAAACGTTTCTCTCTTGAAGGAAACGAGTCTTTAATTCCTGCGCTTGATGCTATGATAGAAAAAGCAGCAAACTATGGTGTTAAGGAGTTTGTAATGGGGATGGCTCACCGTGGACGTTTAAGTACATTAACTAATATTTTTGGCAAGTCTGCAAAAGATATCTTTAGTGAGTTTGATGGTAAGGATTATGAAGAAAAAGTCTTTGATGGTGATGTAAAGTATCATTTAGGCTGGACAAGTGACCGTGAGACAGATACAGGAAAAAAGATAAATTTAAGTATAGCACCAAACCCTTCACATTTAGAAACTGTAGGCGCGGTTGTTGAGGGTATTTCGCGTGCTAAACAAGATAGAAAAGAGATAGAAGACCCTTCGCAAGTACTGCCAATAGTAGTTCATGGAGATGCTGCAATCTCTGGGCAAGGCTTAGTCTACGAAGTTGTACAAATGGCACAACTAGACGGTTACAAAACCAATGGTACGGTTCATATTGTAGTTAATAATCAAATAGGATTTACCACGAACTATCTAGATGGCCGATCGAGTACGTATTGTACAGATGTGGGTAAGGTTACGTTGTCTCCAGTGCTTCATGTTAATGCAGACGATGCAGAAGCTGTTGTTCATGCTACAATATTTGCTCTAGATTTTAGAATGCAGTTTAAACGTGATGTTTTTATAGATTTATTAGGCTACAGAAAGTATGGTCATAACGAAGGTGATGAACCAAAGTTTACACAACCTTTACTTTATAAGGCCATATCAAAACAAAAGAATCCTAGAGATATTTATGCTGACCGATTAATAGCTGAAGGTGTCATTGATGAAGGTCACGTTAAGAAAATAGAAACAGACTATAAAGACCAGCTTGAAGAAAAATTAGTTGATTCTCGTAAGATTGAAAAGACTAAGATTTCACCATTTATGCAAGAACAGTGGAAAGATTTTGTTCGCGTAGATGAAAAAGAAATGATAAAATCAGTAGATACCAAAGTATCTAAGGATGTACTGAAAGATATCACTAAGACGATTTCAAATTTGCCTGAAGACAAGAAGTTTATTCGTAAAATTCAGCGTTTGGTAGAGTCTCGTCAAACCATGTTCGATGAAAACAGATTAGACTGGGCTATGGCTGAGCATTTAGCTTATGGTTCTCTGTTGTCAGAAGGGTTTAATGTTCGTATTTCAGGTCAAGATGTAGAGCGTGGTACCTTCTCTCATAGACATGCTGTAGTAAAAGTAGAAGATAGCGAAGAAGAAATCATCTTACTCAAAAACGTTTCTAAAGACCAAGGGCAATTCAATATTTACAATTCATTGTTATCAGAATATGGTGTTGTAGGTTTTGATTATGGTTATGCTATGGCTAGTCCAAATACACTGACCATTTGGGAAGCACAATTTGGAGATTTTAGCAATGGCGCACAGATAATGATAGACCAGTATATTTCCTCTGGAGAAGATAAATGGAAAACTCAAAATGGCTTAGTAATGTTGTTGCCTCATGGCTATGAAGGTCAAGGTGCAGAGCATTCTTCTGGGCGTATGGAGCGTTACCTGCAGGTATGTGCTAAGGATAATATGTATGTTGCAGATTGTACAACACCAGCAAATATGTTTCATCTGTTGCGTCGACAAATGAAGGCAAATTACAGAAAGCCTTTAGTTGTTTTTACACCTAAGAGTTTGTTGCGTCACCCAAAAGTAGTTTCAACTGTAGATGAGTTTGCTAACGGTAGCTTCCAAATGTTAATTGATGATGCTAATGCAAAAGCAAGTAAAGTAAAAACTTTAGTTTTTGTTACGGGTAAATTCTATTACGATTTATTAGAAGAGCAAGAGAAGCTGGGAAGAAATGATGTGGCACTCGTTAGAATAGAGCAATTATTCCCATTACCAGTCGATGATATTAAAGCTATTTTAGAGAAATATAAAAATGCCGATGATGTAGTTTGGGCACAAGAAGAGCCTCGTAACATGGGTGCTTACAGCCATATGCTAATGCACTTAGAAGAAGCAAAAACGTGGAGAGCAGCAAGCAGAAGGCCATACGGAGCACCAGCAGCAGGAAGCTCGGTGAGGTCTAAGATACGTCATCAAGAAGTCATCGACTTTGTTTTTGACAAATCGAAAGACAATCAGAAAAAATAACAAAATAAAATAATACTCAAATCAGAGCTTAAATAAATAAAAAACGATGATTTTAGAAATGAAAGTGCCTTCGCCAGGCGAATCAATTACAGAAGTCGAAATTGCAGAATGGTTAGTGCAAGATGGAGATTATGTAGAAAAAGACCAAGCCATTGCTGAGGTAGATAGTGACAAAGCAACTCTAGAGTTACCAGCAGAAGCTAGTGGAATTATAACACTTGCAGACGCTGATGGGAATAGATACGAAGAAGGTGATGCCGTAGTCGTCGGCGCTGTTGTATGTTTAATAGATACAAGCGCAGATAAGCCAGAAGGAGGTTCTGATGATACGCCAAAGACTGAAAAGAAAGAGGCGCCTAAAAAAGAAGACCCAAAGCCTGCTGCATCAGAAGCTAAAACATATGCTACAGGAACTCCGAGCCCAGCAGCTAAAAAAATACTTGACGAGAAAGGCATAGACGCAAAATCTGTTTCAGGTTCTGGTCGTGATGGAAGAATTACTAAGGATGATGCGGTTAATGCTGTGCCATCTATGGGAACACCTTCTGGAGGAAACAGAGGAACATCTAGAAGCAAGATGTCTATGTTACGACGTAAAGTAGCTGAACGTTTAGTTGAAGCAAAAAATACAACGGCCATGTTAACTACGTTTAACGAAGTTGATATGTCTCCAATTTTTGACTTACGTAAGCAATACAAAGAAGACTTTAAAGCTAAGCATGGTGTAAGTCTTGGGTTTATGAGTTTCTTTACTTTAGCTGTAGTACGTGCTTTAAAATTGTATCCTGCCGTTAATTCTATGATTGATGGTAAAGAAATGATTTCTTACGATTTTGTTGATGTAAGTATTGCTGTTTCTGGTCCAAAAGGATTAATGGTGCCTGTGATAAGAAATGCTGAAAATTTATCTTTCCGTGGTGTGGAGTCAGAGGTTAAGCGTTTGGCTTTAAGAGCTAGAGATGGTAAAATTACAGTTGATGAAATGACAGGAGGAACCTTCACCATTTCAAACGGAGGTGTATTTGGCAGCATGTTATCTACGCCAATTATTAATCCACCACAAAGTGGAATTTTAGGGATGCACAACATTGTTGAGCGTCCTGTAGCTGTTAATGGAGAGGTTGTAATAAGGCCAATTATGTACGTAGCTCTATCTTATGATCATAGAATTATTGACGGTAAAGAATCGGTAGGCTTCTTAGTAGCTGTAAAAGAGGCTTTAGAAAACCCTATTGAATTATTAATGAATAATGATGTTAAGAAGGCTTTGGAATTATAAGATTTCTTTTCATTAATAAATAAATAAAATCCCCTAGAAATAGGGGATTTTTTATGAGCAAAATCTAAAACAAAAAAAGCGCAATTCCCCCAAATTGCGCTTTTAAAATTTTTAGATACCCTTTATATCTAAAAGCTAACTAAACTAATTAACTAAAAAAAATCACAGAGATATTAGCTGTAATTATAGCAACAGTACTTACAATAAGTAGTAACACAAATATTTTACTGTTGTTATTTTTCAAAACTCAAATAATTACTCTGCAACAATATATTGCTGATGTTAGCAGTTGTAAATTTCAGAATAATTATTGAAACCTATATCCGTAAAACTACGTGTTTTTCATTTTTTTTCATTTTTTTAAAACGTTGAAAAACAGATAGTTGAATAAAAATTGTTAAAAAAGTGATATTTTAGAGCTTCAGATAAAGGTACTTTTTGTCATAGTCAATAATACCTTTTCCTTTTTTAAGAACATCAGCACCTATAATACCATTAACTATATCAGCATTATGATTTAATAATCCTTGGTTTACGTGATTAAGGTCAAACAAAACAATAGACATTCTATTTTTTCTCCATTTTCCAATTTTTATAGAATTTGATTTGGAGAGCTTAGTCTCCATGTTTGACGCTCCTGCACCAACGGCCTTAATTTCAGAATCCACAACTTTGAGTTTAAATTCTTCAATAGCTTCAAATCCCATGCAACTACTCGATGCTCCTGTATCTAATATAAAACGACCTTTTACGCCATTGATTTCTGCCTTTATTTCAAAATGATTGGTCTTAGTAAGTTTCAGCTTTATTTTAGAATAACCTTTTAAGGTTAAAAAATCTCTAAGTGTGTCTTGCATTTCTATCATAGAATTTAAAGGCTAAAAATAGAATTATTAATACTGCTAATACACCAAAAACTAACAAATAATTATGTTGCTGTGAAGATTTTAATTCTTGTAAATCTCCATAGAAAATAAAAGCGCCCCAATAGTATGGCGATTTTTTTGCATTGCTAATAGTTTCATTATTTAGATAGTCTATTTTAGATTGCTTATTGGAGAATATGGCTGATTTTCCCTCACTAAAATGATTATAGAATTCGGTTATTATTTTCGAGGTGCTTAAATCGTTAATCTGCCATAAAGAGAACAAAATATTTTCAGCTCCAGCATATTGAAACCCACTAGCCACACTCATAACGCCTTCTCCTTTTAGAAGTTTACCAACACCTGTCTCGCAAGCGCTCAAAACAACTAAATTGGGCTTAAGATTTAGAGCATAAAGATTATTTAGAGATAAGTCTCCATCTGAAAATGATAATGTAGCAGGCTTAAAAAAATCACCAGAAGACGCATGGGTTGAAATATGTAAAATCGAATAATCTTTAGCCTGATTTATAAAGTTTTTCTTAGTTGCAAACTGATGCATCAAAAGTTTAGACGGGATTTGTTTTTCTATAGCTTCAGCTTCATCGATAGTGTAAATAAGTTCTTGATTTGAGTTTTTAAAAACTGGAAAAACACCAAGTAAATTATCATCGACTCTCTCAGTTTCGTTTCTTAAATAAAACAACAGGCTAGAGTTATAAGCCAAAGCTTGATTTTTGATGACAAAAGGCATTTTAGAAAATGCAGTAGTTGCTGTTTTTTCAGTTAATAAAGTTTCAAAAGGAATAAAATTGATAAATCCGTCGGGTATTACTACTGCTTTGTCAATACTATTTATGGCTTCAAAATTCAGTAAGCGATAAATGGAATACGCATCTTTTGTAAAGGCTTGTATATCATTAGTTATTTTTGAAGCATCATTGAAATACCCTATAAAATCAACTATTTCTTGAGTTCTGGTTGCATCGATAGGTATTTTATTAAATGCATAATCTTTCTTCGTGAACACAAATTGGTAGATAGCATTTTTGCCATAGAAATATTCTACAATCCCAGTCTTTGATTTTTGTAATTTAGACGTTATAGACTCAAGAGTAATGATTTCCGTAGTACGAATAGCATACTTTTTATCGATGGTTTCTTTAAGTGATTTTAAAGTGGTACTTATCTCTATCAATCGAGACCTAATACTATCTTGTTTTTTGAGGTAACTCTGGTTTGTTGAAAAATTCAGTAATCGATTTATTAAAAGTTTTTGCTCTTTTAATAGTTGATTTTCTTTTACAAGCAAAGTGTCATTATTGCTATATTTTTCTAGAAGCTCCTTTCTAATAGAATTGTTTTTCAGATAAGAAACTTTGTTTCGTTCGGCAAAGTTTATAGCTTGTTCTATGATTGAAGTGGATTTTTTATTTTCGTAAAGCTGGTATAAAATATCGATACACTTTTCACTTCTATTTTTGTTAGCCCTTGCCTTAATAAAGTAGCTTTCTTCGTTGGTTGTTTCCTTATCCAAAAGAGAAGCAACATAAAAACTAAGATTGTAATTCAATAGTTTTTTAGTGGGGTTTTGCTCAATAGCAGCTAATAAATCAAACACATCTATAAACGTATTTTCTGGATACAAGTCTGTTTCGTTTAGCGATTGGTTAGTTTTAAAACCAGGAACAAGAATAGCAAGTGTGTTTTTTAATTCATTTAGTGCTTTATTGGGTTCGTTTAAAAGATATAGTAGTTGCGCTTCTTCAAAACTTAGTCTTGCAAACTCTCTTTTAGACGTTAGTTTATTCTTAAGATGCTTATTTTTTATCTGATTGAAGTAACTATAAGCCTTTTTGTAGTCCTCTTTTTCTTTAGCAAGTTGATAATTTTGTTCTAAAGATTCAAGATTATCTCTAGTATTGAAAACAATATCACCATCTAACAAAAGGGTATCTTGGTTAGTCTTCATTAAAAGAAGACTTGTTTGTTTTATAGAATGAAGACGTTGCAACTGTGATTTAGAGATACCATCGAATTCTAGAGTTTTATCAACTATAGATATAACACTTTTATGCTTGTTTAAAGATTGATATAGCTTGGCAAGGTTAATACTACCTGAAATTTGTTGTGTCTTGTTATCTTGCTGTTTTGCGAGAGAAATGTAATGCTTGGTAATGTTTTCTGCTTTGATGTAAGCATTGGTTTTGTGGTAAAGAATACCGAGTGGAATCAAACAATACTCAACAATATCATAACTATACACTTTGTTTTTCGTGTAAAGTTGGTGCGCCTTTTCGTAAGCTGAAATAGCTTGTTTTAGATAATTATTCTCGCTTAAGTAAAAGGCTTTATTTACAATAAGATTGATGAAGGCAAAATACTCGTCTTCTGTCTTTAATTGAGGTTCATATATTTTAATTTCAGTATTTAGAATTTGTAAGTTTTTGAGATTTGGCTCACTATAAAATTGTTCTGTAGATGCGTAAATATCCTCCTCTAAAGTTTGAGAAAAGCAAAGCGATATGCTTAAAACAAAAAGAAGAAAGAAGAGGTTTTTCATGAGTTTATTTTTATTGTTCTTTATGGTCACATGGAACATCCTAAATAATCATCTCTATAAGTGACTAAAATTTAGTCATGGATGTTTCATTTAAACTTTAAAAGAATTTAAAACTTCCAAATACCGTACAATTGAAGATAATTAAAATTATCCTTGAAGCTAAAGACATAACGCGCTCCAAAGCTAGGCCCAATTCTGGCAAAACCTCCTGTAACTTCAACTAAAAAACCAGTCCTGAGATTAGTAAAAGAATCTGTAAACTCGGAGGATGTGTTTAGAGTTTCTATGATTGGTGCTAGTGGATTTGTACCTTCAAAACGTTCTATTAAAAGTGATTCATCTCTTTTTTCACTGAGAGTTATCATGTTGTTGAGACCCGCGCCTAATCCTATGTAGTTATTAATATTGTATCTAACCAAAATAGGAACTTCCCAATCGATATTCTGAAAACTAGACGAAGCCGTTGTACGCTGTAACTGCTCAAAACCTTGAGCGCCTCCTATAATCTCTTCAGTAACTGTAGTCTCAGAATCATAATTATGAAAGCTATTTAAAAGCTCTACTTGCCAGTACCATCTGTAGGATTTGTAAGGAGAAACAGTTGCGCCTACAAAGTAGCTCTTAGAGTCTTTTAAATCTGGGAAATAATTGTAACCTGCCTTTGCACCAATTGAAATACCGGGTAAAAACCGAGTTGTAGAATAATTGGTGATTATAGGTTCGTTTTTATCAAAAATTATAGCAGTTCTACTTCTGGTTTTTTTCTTATGAAAGTCTTTAGAGAATTTAATTTTATACTTCACAAAACCTTTTGTAGAGTCGTATTCTTTTACATTTTTTTGCTCACTGCCAGGTAAGTAAATATTCTTGAATGTAAAGATAGCTTGCTTGTCTGTAAACGTAGTGTCTAGACAACTATACTGAACCTCTTGTTTAGGGCAAATTTTAACCTTAGGATACATGTCAATGACTTCAATGGTTTGCTTATCTAGCATCTCTGGTATGTCTGTTTCTAGGCGTATTTTACGTGCTGGGCCTTCGCCATTATTCTGAAACTTAATTTTATATTTCAAAGTTTTAAAACGGACTAATCTATAATTTAAAAATGTACCATTGCTCGACATTTTGTTAGGGTCATGAGACGTTACTATTTCCATTTCCATTTCTTTTACAGTATGGTTACTGAAATTAGAATCTGGGACATAAACACCACGAACAGAAATAATAGCGCTAGTGTCTTTAAGCATTTCTGGAGTGGTTTTAAGTGTGAAAAAGACATTACGCTCCTCTTTGGGCTCCATGTTTTTAAACTCTAATACTTTAGAGTTTTTGTAGTAGTCATTCGATTCTTTAAGTGTTTTTGGTAAATCAGTTTTTTTAGTAGAGTCTTGCTGTTTTTGGTAGTAGGTTAGAGAATTATTCTCCGTTGAAGCTAACAAAGTGCCTTCAAAATCGTCTTTTGGATTATTGTAAACAACGTCATTATTAATAAAATCTTGTTCGCCATGATGGGTACGCGTGTCAATCAATTCAAAATTATCCGCGGCATATTTTTGTTCATTATAAAAGAGGTAAAGTCTTCCGTCTGATAGATAATCGTTTTCATTTTTATAACTCATTATTAAAACCATGTCTTGGTCTGGTACAGGTTCTCTATTGCGTTGTAGAGTAAAGTCTTCGGTCATTGATGCTTGCGCTTGAAAATCGTCATCAGTTTTTGCAACATTAATCTTTTTTGGCCTAGTTACTGGTGGTTTCCCTGTATCGTAATTATTAGTAACCCATAGCTTCACTTCATAGTCACCTTTGTCTTTGTAGATATGCTTAGGATTTTTTTCTTTACTGTAGTTGCCATCTCCAAATTCCCAGTAGTACGTGTAAAATGCTTTTGGAGCACCAGCTATTTGCTCTAATGGTGGTGTATCTGCTGTAAAAGATAAACTATCTCCCGCAGTTTTATAATTTATTGAAGCTACTCTTGGTTTTATAGAATCAGTAGCGGTGTTTTGTTGAGAAAACACCGTTAGAAAACTTAAAAGAAAGCCAAAGACAAAAGCATTAGTTTTCATAGTTATATTGAGTTGATTGTATTTAAAGATATAAAAAAAGCGGTGACAAAGTCACCGCTTTCACAGATTAAGAATTATGGTAGGGCATTTATGGCGCTTGTTAATTCAGCATCTGTTGCCGAGATTAAGTCGCCAGCATTAAAAGTAATCTGGTCATTAGCTGCAATAGTCACCGATTGAATATGATATACCCATCCCCCAGTATCATTTGGTGCTGCAAAAATAACGTGACACTCTAATCCTATTGGAATTTGACCATAATGCTCACTAAATAATCCTAATCCACTATCGTAAACATCCATATTAGCAAGTCCTGTTTCCTCACCGTCATATGAAATATACACGGCGCTATTTGTGTTGTCGTATCCAGCAGGAGGAGCAACTAAGATTGTAGTTTTTGGTCTTGGGTCGTTGTAAAAACGGTCTACATTACTCCATCCAAAATCGTTAAAGAATGCATAGTATTGTCCACCTTCGTTAAACACTTCACCTCCCATACCTTGAGGACCACCTTCCATTTCGTCCCAAGTAATATTATCGTTTTCATCTACTCTTCCTGTCCAAAGCTCCATTGCTGGGTCAGTACCTCCAGTAAGGTTAGATGGTATTTGTAATTCTAATGGACAGTTAGTTACAACTTCGTTTCCATTTTGAAAAGCTTCAATTAAAAACTCACCACCAGTTAAAAGCATAGCTTTATCGCCTCCAACTGTTGTTCCTAATGTTGTTCTATTAGTTTTTAGCATTGTGGCTTTGTCAAAAATTTCAATAAGCTCTACATCTATCACTCCTGTAGCAGGGTTTCCGTTTAC
Source organism: Winogradskyella jejuensis (assembly GCF_900129745.1). Taxonomy (GTDB): domain Bacteria; phylum Bacteroidota; class Bacteroidia; order Flavobacteriales; family Flavobacteriaceae; genus Winogradskyella; species Winogradskyella jejuensis. Next base: position 1,368,408 of record NZ_FQWS01000001.1, read on the forward strand.
GGTTAAACATGCCCCATTAATACTTACGCTTACACCGTTTGCTGTTGTTAGCGTTGTAATTCCGTCTTCAACAGTAAGTTGAAAATCTTGTTTTAAAGCTTCACGAGCGTTTTCTTTAAGATTTTGAAATTCCGCAGCTGAGGCTGGATTGCATACGACACCATCGCAGTCGTTATCTCTGTCGTCTGAAGTTTCACAACTTGTAAATGTGATTGCTGCGATTAATAAGGTTTTGAAAATTGATTTTAAAGTTTTCATAATTTCTAGTTTTTAGTGTTTTACATTTTTATATCAACAGGGTAATTGTTTTGTTACCCTGTTTTTTAATTTTTATTTTCTTTTTTCGCTAGTAATGATTTTATAGCTGATGATTTCTCCTTTAGATACTAAGTCTATTATCTCTCTCGCTTTGTTCTCAGAAGAAGAGAATCCTTTGGCATTACCGTTAGTAGATTTTACTTCCCAGTAATAGGTTCTATTATCTGCATTTTTTGCTTCAGATTTTAATATGTAATAGCTTGTAATCTTTTTTTCAAGGACAGCTTCGTTACGGCTAAAAAGTGCAATCATCTCTTTTGCGTCTTCAAGGCTAGATGATGTTCCAGAGCTTTTACCTGATACTGTTTTTACAGACCACTCATAAATTTTAGTGATGTGGCTTTCTGTAATTTCTGTTTCAACAATTCCTTTAGCAGAAGTTGTTTCTAAAGTTGTAGCATTAATATTTAAGACTGATAATACTACCGTACTAATAATTAAAATTGATTGTTTCATGATTTCTAATTTTTAATGAATTAATTTTCTTGTTACAACCTTATATCAGCATGCTCTTGAAATTGTTACCCTATTTGTTTAAAGTTTTTTTAAATTAGTAGAAAATACAAGGCTTAGTGGGCGAAAAAAAAATTCATGAGGACCAGAAGTACATCACCGGATTGTTACAAAACAATTCGTTTGTAATACAATCTATCTACGATAAGTATGTGCCCAAAGTGGTTAACTATATAAAGCAGAATAGCGGAAGTGCTGATGAAGCACAAGACATTGTGCAAGATGTAATTATTACCATATATAATCAGGCAAGTCAAAAAAATCTCCAACTTACATGTCCTTTTGACGCCTATTTCTTTCTGCTATGTAAACGTAAGTGGTTAAACTATCTCAAAAAAAATTACAATAAAGAGGTAACAATTAATGAGTCCACAGTATCTATAAGTGATAATGCACAAGAATTAGCCTTTGCAACCGAACTTTTTGGAGAGAAACAAGCTTTATTTTCCGAGATGTTTAAACAATTAGGTGATGCTTGTAAGGATTTGCTTAAAGCAACTTTTAAGATAAAATCTATGGAAGAAGTTGCCGAAAGTTTGGGCGTAACGTACGCTTATGCCAGAAAGAAAAAATCCTTATGCATTGGTAAATTAACCGAAATGGTGCGTAAATCGCCCAAGTTTAACCAGCTTAAGTTATAATGAAAGAAGAAAATTACATAGCGTTCGATAACTACTTGTCTCAATCTTTATCTCAAGAAGACCTTTTTGCTTTTGAAGAAAAGTTAAGCACAGACGAAGATTTTAAAGAGGCTTTTGAAACTTACAGAGAATTGTCTGGGTTTTTAGAGCGTAGCTTAGATGATGGTCACGCTTCAAAAGAGTTTGAAACTAATCTCAAATCAATTTCTCAAAACTATTTTGAAAAGGAGAAGAAACAAACTCAACCTACAAAAGCATCAAGAACATTTAGAATAAGTCAATTAGCCATAGCAGCATCAGTAGCTGTATTTTTAGGGCTATTTATTTTTAATACGTTCTCAGGTCCAGATTACTATGATTATTCAAATCATGATGCAATTAGTTTAACCGTCAGAGGAAACACAGAAGATGTAGTTTCTAAAGCACAAAATGCTTTTAATAATAGGGATTTTGAAGCTGCTGAAAACTATTTTACCCAAATTCTTAAAACTAATACTGAAAATATTGAAGTAAAACTTTACAAAGCCATTAGCCAAATAGAACAAGATAAGTTTAACGAAGCAGATGCTATGCTTAGTGAAATTGCTTCTGGACAATCAGCTTATAAATATGAAGCAGTGTGGTATGCAGCTTTAAGTAAACTAAAACAAAATGATGATGAAGCTTGTCTTTTGTTACTTAGAGAAATTTCTGAAGATGCAGATACATACAAAAAAGCGCAAAAACTAATTAATAAGTTAGACTAAAAAGATGTGTATTTTTGCATCATGGTTATAACAGACACGCATACACATTTATATAGCGAATCCTTTGACGAAGACAGGCATATTATGATAGCCAGAGCAAAGGATGCCAATATAAAACGCTTTTTTATCCCAGCAATCGATTCTAGCTATACAGAATCTATGTACAAGCTAGAAGCTGATTTCCCCGATGAGGTGTTTTTAATGATGGGTTTACATCCTACGTCTGTTAAGGAAAACTACAAGGAAGAATTAGCACATGTCGAAGCGCAATTCAAAAAACGAAGTTTTTATGCTGTCGGCGAAATAGGAATTGATTTGTATTGGGATAAAAGTACCTTGCCTATCCAGATAGAAGCTTTTAAACACCAGATTAACTTAGCAAAGAAGTATAAACTTCCTATTGTTATACATTGCAGAGAAGCTTTTGATGAAATTTTTCAAGTTTTAGAAGAAGAAAAGAGTGACGATTTATTCGGGATATTTCATTGCTTCACAGGAACTATAGAGCAGGCAAAACAAGCCATATCCTATAATATGAAATTAGGCATCGGCGGTGTAGTAACCTTTAAAAATGGAAAGATAGACCAGTTTATCAATCAAATAGATTTAAAACACATAGTTTTAGAAACCGACTCGCCTTACTTAGCGCCTAAACCTTACAGAGGAAAACGAAACGAAAGTTCTTATATAATTAAGGTCGTAGAAAAGCTTTCAGAATTATATGGTATTTCTGAGGAAGAAATAGCCAAAATAACAACAGAAAATTCTAAAGCCATTTTTGGTATTTAAATATGAGCAAACCAAACATTCTTTTAATATATACAGGCGGAACCATTGGTATGGTAAGAGATTCCGATACATGTGCTCTGAAGGCTTTCGATTTTAATAACCTTCTAAAGCAAATACCAGAGTTACGCTTACTAGATTGTAATATTGAAACGGTTTCTTTTGAAACACCAATAGATTCCTCTAACATGAATACCAGATATTGGTGCGATATTGCAGATATTATAAAAGATAACTACAAGACTTTTGATGGTTTTGTGGTGTTGCATGGCAGTGATACGATGAGCTATTCTGCTTCAGCCTTAAGTTTTATGCTAGAGAATTTGGCAAAACCAGTAATATTTACCGGGTCTCAATTACCAATAGGAGATTTAAGAACAGATGCCAAGGAGAATCTAATCACTTCAATCCAATTAGCATCACTACATGAGAATGAAGTTCCAGTTATTAGAGAAGTAGGCCTCTATTTTGAATATAAATTGTATAGAGGAAACCGTACAACAAAAATTAATGCAGAGCATTTTGAAGCGTTTGAGTCTTTAAACTTTCCTCATATCGCTGAATCAGGTGTACATCTTAAAGTAAACAAAGAAGCCTTATTAAAACCTAATTTAGGTCAGGAATTAAAGGTGAATAAAAATATGGACACTAACGTGGCTGTTTTAAAATTGTTTCCTGGAATTGCTAAGCCTATTTTAGAGGCTGTTTTAACCAGTAAGTTAATTAAAGGACTTGTTATTGAAACCTATGGCGCAGGAAATGCTACAACAGAAAAGTGGTTTGTAGATTTATTAGAAAAAGCAATAAAACGTGGTGTAAACATTATTAATGTATCTCAATGTGCTGGCGGCAGTGTACGTATGGGTCAGTACGAAACGAGTTCCCAGCTAAAAAAAATAGGTGTTATATCTGGAAAAGATATCACTACCGAAGCAGCAATTACCAAACTCATGTACCTTATTGGTCAGAAAATTAGTCCTTTAGATTTTCAATCTATTTTCGAGACGTCTTTACGTGGGGAAATGTCGTAAAATTAACGCAGCAAATTTTAGTGTTTAAAGTTTTTTTCGTTATTTGGCGTTCTGTAATTTTAAGAAACTTACAGAGAGGTGGCCGAGTGGTCGAAGGCGCACGCCTGGAAAGTGTGTAAACGCCAAAAGCGTTTCGAGGGTTCGAATCCCTTCCTCTCTGCTGATGTTTTGCTTAAATAGTTACATATTTTTTTTATCTTTAACACTTTAACTAATAAAATTAAGATTCAAGACAATGAAAAGATTATTTTCTATCCTAGCCATTACATGTTTAATGGTTATCGGAACTGTTAATGCAAATGCAACAACAACAGTAGCAGCAGCAACAACAACTGTTGCAAATGTAGCCCAAGATGACACAGCAGAGACTGAAGATTTAGGGTTTCATCAAGAATTAAAAAAGAGATTTATTGAAGGTGGTCCTGGGTTTATGGGAATCGTTTTGTTATGTTTAATTCTTGGTTTAGCAATTGCTATTGAAAGAATTATCTTTTTAAACCTTTCTACAACTAATAGTAAGAAATTAACTCAAAATGTTGAGGACGCTCTTGCATCTGGTGGTATTGAAGCAGCTAAGGAAGTTTGTAGAAATACAAAAGGGCCTGTAGCTTCTATCTTCTACCAAGGTTTAGACAGAGCTGACGAGGATATTGATGCTGCTGAAAAAGCTGTTGTAGCTTATGGTGGTGTACAAATGGGTCAATTAGAAAAGAATGTATCTTGGATATCATTATTTATCGCTCTTGCACCAATGCTTGGTTTCATGGGTACGGTAATTGGTATGATTCAAGCCTTTGATAAAATTGAAGCTGCTGGTGATATGCAACCTTCTTTAGTAGCAGGTGGTATTAAAGTAGCACTTTTAACAACAGTATTTGGTCTTATTGTGGCTATTATTCTTCAGATATTTTACAACTATATCATCGCTAAGATTGATAGTATTGTAAACGATATGGAAGACTCATCTATCACATTGATGGATTTATTAGTAAGACACAAAAAATAAGAACATAGTATTATGCACAAAATATTAAAAATAGTAGCAGCTCTTCTTGGAGTTCTTGGTATTGTTTTTCTTGTCAGAATTATTTCTGCAGGAGATGAAGCAATCAAGAGCGGCGAAAAAGCTGGTTTAGTAGATCCTATGGCATACATAGCCTATGTAATTTTAGGATTAGTATTGGCTTTTGTTGTATTTTTTGTAATTAAAAATTTATTTACAAACACAGCAGGCCTTAAGAACACATTAATTGGAGTAGGTGCTTTTGCAGCAATTTTAGTTATCTCTTATGTTGTATCTGGTGGAGACCCATTACAATATAAATTACAAGAGGGTATTGCTACAGAAGGTCAATCTCATATGGTAGGAGCTGGATTGACAGCATTCTACATATTAATAGTTGTTGCTGCATTAGCAATGATTTTCTCAGGAGTTAAAAAAGTATTAAGTAAATAAATAGTAAACTATGGCAAAAAGAGCAGCACCAGAGGTTAATGCCGGTTCAATGGCTGACATTGCTTTCTTACTATTGATATTTTTCTTAGTAACTACAACTATTGAGAAAGATAAAGGTATCTTAAGAAGTTTACCTCCAATCGATGATTCTCAAACAGAACCACCAATTATTAAACAAAAGAACTTGTTTACTATTTTGGTGAACAGAGACGACCGTCTCTTGGTTGAAGAAGAAGAAATGGATATCAAAGACTTAAGACAAGCAGCGATTGAGTTTTTAGATAATGGTGGAGGTGTTAATCCCGAAGGAGAATCTTGTGATTACTGTAGAGGGAAGAAAGACCCAGAGTCTTCTGATCATCCAGATAAGGCAATTATTACTCTAAAGCACGACCGTGAAACGACTTATGGACGTTACATTGAAGTACAGAACGAGTTAGTAGCAGCCTACAATTTCTTAAGAGAAAGAGAAGCACAACGTATTTTCAACCGTTCTTTCGCTTCTATGTTAGAAGAGAAAGAAAAGAATCAGTTTAACAAGGATGAAAAGCTAAATGCTAACATCCAGAGAATAAAGGATATGTATCCTATGAAACTCTCAGAAGCTGAACCAGATAAAAGTTAATTAGTATGTCTAAGTTTAAGAAGAAAAAAGGTGGTGATTTACCGGCGATATCGACGGCATCTTTACCAGACATTGTATTTATGTTATTATTCTTTTTTATGGTTGCAACCGTAATGAGAGATAACTCTACAATGGTAGAAAATGTGCTTCCTAATGCTACAGAGATTGAGAAGCTAAAAAAAGACAGAACTATGTTTATTTATGCTGGTAAGCCAAGCGAGCAGTATAAAAATTTAGGTACAGAAGGACGTATTCAGATTAATGATGCTTTTGTTAATTTAGATGCCATTCAACCTGCAGTTTTTGAATACATAGCAACACTTCCTGAAGAATTAAAAGACAGAGTAGTTGTTGGTTTAAAAGTAGACGAAAACACTAATGCAGGTATTGTTTCTGACGTAAAACAAGAACTTAGAGAGGCAAATGCCCTTAAGATTATGTACGTAACAGGTCAGAAAAAAGAAGAATAATATATCTTAATTTTATAAAAAGCGTTATGATTTTATCATAGCGCTTTTTTTATGCCTGGTGCTAACTTAAATTTTATAGATTTACAATATGAGATTGTATGTTAATTTGTTTATTTTTCTTTTTGTTACTCTGTCTTTTTCTCAAGATAGCTTGTCAGTTGAGGTAGATGACAGATACAGAGAAGATCAGTTTTATGCTTCAATAACTTATAATATACTTTCAGATAATCCAAGTGGTGTAAATCAAACCGATTTTTCTACAGGATTTCATGCAGGTTTTATCAGAGACATGCCTTTTAACGAGAAAAGAAATTGGTCAATAGGACTTGGTTTAGGTATTTCTACAAATTCCTATAATCAGAATTTGGTTATCACTGAAGATGTAAGCGGAGTCAACTTTGCACTTACTGACGCTTCTTTGGGAAATGTGAGTAAAAATAAATTCACAACGTATCTAATAGATGTGCCTTTTGAACTTAGATGGCGAACGTCTAATGCCACAGATTATAAATTCTGGCGTATTTACCCAGGTTTTAAATTGAGTTACTTAGTATATAATTCTACCAAGTTAAAAAGCGATGCAATAAACACGAAACTGTCTAATCTAGATGTTTTCAATAGACTTCAATATGGTTTAACGCTGAGTGCCGGTTATGGGACGTGGAATTTTCAGTTGTATTATGGCTTAAATCCTATTTTTAAAGATACGGCTAGCTTAAATGGAGCATCTATAGATACCAAAGCCGTACGCGTAGGTGTTATGTTCTATATTCTATAACCACCATTTTAAGAGTAGTAACTGCGGTATTAATCCGGTTAAACTCCCAATAATTAATTCAGGATACGTATGAGCTTTTAGGTGAAGACGAGAAGTTGCAATGGCACCAAGTAAAATCATCATTAAAGCAATAGTACCGTTAATATTTATTTTAAAATGAATTCCTAAAGCAACCGCAAACATAAAAAAACCACTAGCAGCTAGCATATGAATACTAGCTTTTACTTTGAAAATTGCTAATGCAAAACAAGCCAAAGTTGAAGCCAATATCCCAACAAAAAAATAGTATAATTCTACAATTTCATTAGAGGTGAAAACTCTCGTAATAATCAAGCTTATAATAACTGAATTGATTAATAATGGAAGCTTTCGCTCGTTTGTAGATTTAAGGTAGATGCTCTCTACTTTATTTAAAGTTCTTAATAAATAGTAGACCAATAACGGAAGTATTATTGTGAGCAATACTGTAGAAAATATCTTAGCGTGCTGTATTGGGTCAGGAATAAAACGAGGTGTCTTAGAAAAGTAAAATAATACACCTAATAATGGCATTATCAAGGGATGTAGGACGTAAGATATACTTTTTAAGATGAAATCCATGATGCGTAGGTTACTATATTTTTTTACGTAATCGCGCTACAGGAATGTCTAATTGCTCTCTATATTTTGCAACAGTCCGTCTTGCAATTGGATACCCTTTTTCTTTTAAGATACCTGCAAGTTTATCGTCAGTGAGTGGCTTCTTCTTATCTTCTTCTTCAATAACAGTCTCAAGTATTTTTTTAATTTCTCGTGTAGATACTTCTTCACCTTGGTCATTAGTCATAGACTCGGAGAAAAACTCTTTAATCAGTTTTGTTCCGTAAGGTGTATCTACATATTTGCTATTTGCCACACGAGAAACCGTAGAAACGTCCATATCTATCTCGTCTGCGATATCCTTAAGAATCATTGGTTTTAGCATGCGTTCATCACCAGATAAAAAATAATCTTTTTGATAGTGCATAATGGCACTCATAGTCACAAAAAGTGTTTGTTGGCGTTGCTTTACAGCTTCTATAAACCACTTCGCTGCATCCAGTTTTTGCTTTATGAATAATACAGCGTCTTTCTGAGATTTTGATTTTTCTTTAGACTCTTTATAACCTTTAAGCATGTTATTATAGGTACGGGATACATGCAGCTCTGGTGCATTTCTGCCATTTAGCGTTAATTCTAATTCACCATCAATAATTTTTATGGCAAAATCTGGCACCACGTGTTCCACCATACGGTTGTTTCCAGAGTAAGAACCTCCAGGTTTTGGGTTAAGCCCTTCAATTTCTTCAATAGCATCTTTAAGTTGGTCTTCAGTTATACTGAATTTTTGAAGTAGTTTTTTGTAATGCTTTTTGGTAAACTGTTCAAAAGCTTTATCTATAATTTTTGTTGCCAATTCTACATCAGGATGCTGCTCTTTTCTATGTAATTGAATACTCAAACATTCTTGAAGATTTCGCGCACCTACACCAGCAGGATCAAGTTGATGAACAATACCTAGAACTTTCTCAACCTCTTCTTCTGTGGTGTATACATTTTGAGTGAATGCCAAATCATCTGTAATATCAGATAAAGATCTACGTATATAACCACTCTCGTCTACACTACCTACTAGAAACTGTGCTATTTCGTATTCTTGGTCGTTTAGTCTAAAGGTGTTTAATTGATTGGTTAAGTGTTGTGTGAAAGACGTTCCAGCAGCATAAGGTACAGATTTCTCGTCATCGTCAGCGCTATAGTTGTTGGCGTGTGTTCTGTAATCAGGAATTTCGTCATCACTGAGATATTCATCAACATTGATGTCTCCAGCATCTATAGTCTCACTGTCATTATAATCGTCTTGAGAGTTATCAAACTCATCATACTCGTTATCCTTAGCATCACTTTCCTTTCCTGTATCCAAAGCAGGGTTTTCTTCCAACTCTTGCTTTAAGCGTTGTTCAAAAGCTTGCGTTGGCAGCTGAATCAACTTCATAAGTTGAATTTGCTGAGGAGATAGCTTCTGTGATAACTTAAATTGTAGATACTGTTTTAACATTGGTTGGTACAGGATTTAGTTAAAAATAAAAAAACAATCTAAAACTATACCGTTCTTAGATTGTTTTCTGAAAATTTTAAATCTTTTTTAAAATTCTGCATTTTGAGGTGTCCGTGGATAAGGAATCACATCTCTAATATTACTCATTCCTGTTGCAAACATAACAAGACGCTCGAAACCTAATCCAAAACCAGAATGTACTGCTGTGCCATACTTGCGTAAGTCTAAATACCACCATAATTCTTCCTCTGGAATATCTAAAGCAGCCATTTTTTGTTTTAGAACATCTAAACGTTCCTCACGTTGTGAGCCACCAATAATTTCGCCAATGCCAGGGAAAAGTACATCCATGGCTCTTACCGTTTTTTCATCATCATTCAAACGCATGTAGAAGGCTTTAATATTCGCTGGATAATCAAATAAAATTACAGGGCACTTAAAGTGTTTTTCAACTAGAAAACGCTCATGTTCAGATTGTAAATCTGCACCCCATTCATTAATGAGATATTTAAATTTTTTCTTCTTATTTGGCTTTGAATTCCTAAGAATATCTATGGCTTCGGTGTAACTAACACGCTTAAAGTTATTATCGGTAACAAACTTTAGTTTTTCTATTAAACGCATTTCGCTACGTTCTGTTTGAGGCTTAGATTTTTCTTCATTAAATAAGCGCTCATCTAAGAATTTTAAATCTTCTTGATTGTGTTCTAAAACATAGCTAATTACTGATTTAATGAAGTCTTCGGCTAAATCCATATTACCTGCCAAATCCATAAACGCTACTTCTGGCTCAATCATCCAAAACTCTGCTAAATGTCGTGATGTGTTAGAGTTTTCAGCTCTAAATGTTGGGCCAAAGGTATAGACTTTGCCAAGAGACATAGCATAAGTTTCTGCTTCTAATTGCCCAGAAACCGTAAGATTGGCTTCTTTTCCAAAGAAATCTTGCTTAAAATCGACATCTCCATTTTCATCTAAGGGAGGATTTTTTGCGTCTAAGGTGGTAATCCTAAACATTTCTCCTGCACCTTCAGCATCACTTCCTGTAATCATAGGTGTATGCATATTATAAAATCCATTCTCAGTAAAATACTTGTGGACGGCAAAAGATAATGTAGATTTTATTCGCATTACAGCACTAAATGTATTTGTACGTGTACGCAAATGTGCATTTTCTCGTAAAAATTCAAATGTGTGCTTTTTTGGTTGAATAGGATAGGTTTCAGGGTCAGAATCACCTAAGACTTCAATCGAAGAGACTACGATTTCAACGTTTTGCCCTTTACCTTGGCTTTCTACTAATTCGCCTTCTATATGAATTGCCGCACCTGTTGTGATTCGTTTTAAAAGTGCTTCATCAAAATTCTCAAAATCAACAACACATTGAATATTATTTATAGTAGAACCGTCATTTAGAGCAATAAAACGATTAGCTCTAAAGGTACGTACCCAGCCTTTTACACTGACTTGTTGCAGTGTGACATCTTGCTCTAATAATTCTGAAACGGATTTAGTATTCATTTTTAATTTATTTAAATCTTAATTAAGGTCAATAAAATGTTATTCTTTTTCATCGGTTTTATCCTCTGGAATAATATTTATCGAAGGTTCTTTTAATACTTCCTTATTGGCTATACTTCGTTCTAGAGAAAGTAAAAGCGAAGGCAATAATAATAAATTTGATAACATTGCAAATAATAGCGTTGCAGAAACTAATCCGCCTAAAGCTACTGTACCTCCAAAACTTGAAATAGTAAACACAGAGAACCCAAAAAACAAAACAATTGATGTATAAAACATACTTACGCCAGTTTCTCTGAGAGCTGCGTAAACCGATTTTCTAATCTTCCAATGATTGGCTTGAAGTTCTTGTCTGTATTTTGCTAAAAAATGAATGGTATCATCTACCGAAATACCAAAGGCAATGCTAAACACTAAGATTGTAGACGGTTTTATGGGTACACCTAGATAACCCATCATACCTGCGGTTACCAATAATGGTAATAAGTTAGGTATTAACGATACCACAATCATTCTTACAGACCTAAACATATATGCCATAAAAATGGATATAAGAAAAATAGCTAATGTTAAAGATATTACTAGGTTGCGGACTAAATATTTGGTTCCTTTTTGAAAGACTAAGGCCTTACCCGTAATAGTGACTTCGTAACGTTCTTTAGGAAAAACTTTGTTTATTTTATTCTGAAGGTCTTCCTCAATACGTTGCATTTTATCAGTACCAATGTCCTTCATAAATGTAGTTATACGGGCATACTGACCAGTACTATCAACAAAGTTTTTTAATAAATCTAAGTCTGAAGAGGATTTCTTAACATAAGAACTAATAAATAGGTTTTCTTGACTAGTTGGAAGCTGATAATACTTAGGGTTTCCATTGGTATAGGCTTGCTTGGCATATTTCACCAAACTCACTACAGAAATTGGTCTCGAGAGTTCAGGAATCTCATCAATAAGTTCTTCGAGTTCATTCATGCGCTTTATAGTCGCCAATTTCATGACGCCTTTTTTGCGCTTTGTATCTACCATAATTTCTAATGGCATAATACCATTAAACTCAGATTCAAAAAAACGAATGTCATTAAAAAATTCTGTTTTTTTAGGCATGTCTTCAATAAGACTCCCTGAAATAACAATCTTATTAATTCCCAAAAGACTAGCGATTAATAAAATGAGCGCCGTGACATAAATTGTAATTTTTTTATGCTTTACCATACGCTCCATCCAATCTACAAAGCCATTAATCCATCTTTTATTAAGATGCTCCAGGTGTCGAGGTTTTGGATAAGGTAAAAATGTATAAAGTATTGGGATAATTAACAGACAAAGTATAAATATGGCAAGTATACTTAGTGAAGCAACAATACCAAACTCTTTTAATAATTGACTCTCTGTTAATATGAATGTTGCAAAACCCGAAGCCGTGGTAACGTTAGTCATTAATGTAGCATTACCTACCTTGGTGATAACGCGCTGTAAAGACTTAACCTTGTTGCCATGTAAGCGGACTTCGTGCTGATATTTGTTAATAAGGAAAATACAATTAGGTATACCAATAACAATAATTAAAGGCGGAATTAGGGCCGTTAAAACCGTTATCTCATATTTTAAAAGGCCAAGTATGCCAAAGGTCCACATAACACCAATACATACAACAATTAGAGAGATAAACGTGGCTCTAAAAGACCTAAAGAATAAAAAGAAAATAAGAGAAGTTACGGCGAGTGCAGCCCCAATAAAAAGACTAATCTCATCAACAATGTTCTGAGAGTTGAGTGTTCTTATATATGGCATTCCTGAGATGCGAACATCTAGATTAGTTTCAACTTCAAAAGCATCAATTTTTTCTTTGAGCGTTTTTATAACAAAGTCTTTTCGTAGAGGTGTATTTACAATCTCTTTTTTGAGGTAAATAGCTGTGCGAATCGTTTTTGTGTCTTTATTAAATAAAAAGTTGTCGTAAAAAGGATATTTTTTAAAAAGCTCTTCCTGAAGTTTGTCTATCTGTTTTACAGAAGATATAGAATCTTTGATAAAAGGTTCTAAATCAAACCTCTCTTCTTTTGTGTTTTTTACAAGTTTTTGTAAGTCTTTTATGGAGAGTACTGTTTCAACTTCGTCATAAGCTTTAAAGTCTTCAGAAAGTTGATTCCAAGCATTAAATTTATCTACATTAAATAGCGTGGAGTCTTTTACACCAAGTATAATAAGATTGCCTTCTTCACCAAAAATATCAAGGAAGTTATTGTAAGTAAGATTTACTTCGTGCTCGTCTGGTAACAGGTTGGCTTCAGTATAGGTAAAACGCATGTGTTTCCATTGCATACTAAAAAAGATAGTATACAAAATCACAGTAATGAGAATAGCAATTTTGTTACGCAGAATTAATCGCGCGACAGTTTCCCAAAAGCCTGTTGTTAAAAGTTTAAACATGCATTTTTCAATGAGCCGCAAAGGTAGAAAAAACGTGGGTAAACATTATGAATTTTATAGTTTATTAATACAATAAGACTAAGTTAAATATTTGCTGTAAGTAATAAACATTTAACAATACCTTATAAAGCTCGAATTATACAAATACGTAACTTTTATTTCATTAATAACAATTGATTTTGTCTAGTTAAATATGAGTATAAATTTTAGAATTTCGTTGTTGATTTTACTTTTTTTTAATGAGTTGTCTTTTGCTCAAAACAAAAAAGATTTCAATAAAACTGCGTTAGCAGAAAAGATATATCTTCAGTTAGACCATAAGATTTACACTACAAATAAAACGGTTTGGTTTAAAGCAATTTTAGTAAATACAGCAACACATAGTACTAAATTTTCGAGTGGTGTTTTATATGTTGATTTAATAAATTCTGACAATGAAATTGTTGAATCTAAGATTATTAAAGTCGCAAATGGTATAGGTAATGGGTATTTTGATTTAGAAAGAGGTTATAAAAGTGGCACTTATCAAGTTAGAGCTTACACAGAATGGAATAAAAACTTTGATAATAATTTCATTACAAAAAAAACGATTTCTATTTTCGCGGAAACAAAAATTCGGGAAAAGAATAGACTGAAAAATGACATCGAAGTAACAAAAAATAGACAGACAAAAAACGATTCAATAATCTTAAAGTTTTTTCCTGAAGGAGGAAAACTCATTGCAAATCTTGAAAATAAAATAGGCTTTAAATCCACAAGTATCAATGGTAAAGGTTTTGCTGCTCAAGGTGAAATAATTGACGAGAAAGGTAATATTATTGCTAAGTTTAAAAGCAATAGACTAGGTTTAGGAAGTTTTGTTTTGCCTCCCATTTCTAGCTCTGAAGTCTATCAAGCCAAACTCCAAAACTATGAAAAGACTTTTGTTTATCCGTTGCCTAAAACTTATTCCCAAGGATATTTACTTTCTATGACTTCGAGAAAAGATTTTATTGTTGCAACAATAAAACACAATACGGAGTTAAATGCCGAAATAAAACTTTCGGTAGCCCTTAGAGGAAAAATTTATTTTGAAGAAAAAGCTAATTTAATTGATGGTAGGTATATTTTTACACTTCCAAAAATTCTTTTTCCAGAGGGCGTTTTAGAGATTAAACTACTTAGTCAATCCTCTAAACCTATTGCTGAACGCCTTTATTTTAATAATCGTAAATCTTATAGATTAAGTCTAGATGCAAAAATTGCGATAAATAAAATTTCTAAACGAGAAAATATAGACATTGTTTTAAAAACTAAAAACCATAGAGATTCTATAGTACAAGCAAACAGCTCTGTGTTGGTTCTAGACAAGAATTTGTATGGCAAATTTGAAGCCAGTAAAGAAAATATTCTAACTTATTTTTTATTGAGTTCTGATATAAAAGGAGAAATAGAGGAAGCTTCAGCTTACTTTAATGAAAACTCAGATTTAAATATAGATGACTTATTGTTAACTCAAGGCTGGAGAAATTATAAATACAGCGAATCACCTAAAAAGATACAGTATACTATGGAAAGTGGGCTACAATTAAGAGGTGTAATTAATAAAAAGAGCGTAAAAGCTAAACGTAATAATCTTGATATCGTACTAATGACTTTTGGAGATGACTCATCCGTCTACGCAGGAAATGTTGATGTGCCAAGTAATTTTAATTTTCAAATTGGTGATTTGTATGGTGGCGAACGAAAGTTAATAATAAAACCTTATGGAATTACTGAAAAAGAGAGCAAAGACTATAAAATATCGTTAACAAAAAACGAAAAGTTGAAACCAAATTTTATTTTTAATGAGGTTAAAAATTTTGAAGAAGAAAAAGATAGTTTAATAAAAGAAATAGTAGCAGTTAATGAAATTAAAAAAAGTATCGAGAATAAATATTTTACAGATATTAAAGGGGTCAATCAATTAGATGAAGTTATTGTAGATGCCTACAAAATGACACCAAAAAGAAAAGAGGTGTTTGATAAATATGGTAAGCCAGATGTTATTATCGATGGAAAAGAGATTAATGAAAAGACTAATAAATATTCAACAGGATTATATAGTAATTTAATTGGTTTTCACGATAAGGTTTTTATAAGAAGAGATGCCCTTCGAAATTATTATGCAGAAACTACAAATGGCGGTAAAGGACACGTAAATATGGTTTTAGTAGACGGCGTAGCAGTTACTCCTGATAATTATTTGTTAATTCAAAGAATAGACCCAAAGGAGGTTACCAGTTTTGAAATTATTGACAATCCTTTTAGAGCAAGACAACTTTACGCAACTATTTATGGAACATATCCTTACGGTGAATTTCAAGCCAGTATTATATCCATCTATACAAAGGCTGGCAAAGGACTTTTTGGTGCTTTAGATATAGATAAGACATTAAATGTGCAAACGATAGAAGCATTTACAATAGAGAAAGAATTTTACGTTCCGGATTATACAAATGCTACTGCAAGAAGTTTCTTTGAGCCCGATTTTCGTTCTACTATTTATTGGAATCCAAATGTTGTAAATAAAAGCGGAGAACCTAAAAATATTAGTTTCAGTCACTCTGATGATTCAGGAGATTTCATTGTTGTTATTGAAGCTATAACTGAAGATGGAAAAATAGGTTATAAAACTCTGGAATATTCAGTGGCGGAAACTAAAGATTAATGTATAATTATAACGATAGATTAAACGTAAATTTAAAGGCAAAATTATCTTCTAAAATAGGTAAATGATAGCCGCCATATCTGTAGGCAAAACTTAATCCAAACCCAAAGATCAATTTGTTAATTTCAAAGCCAGATTCTGAATACAATTTGTCTAATGTTCCAAAACTTATTCCTTGATGTTGGTCAATACTGCGCATGTTTCCTAGTGCATATCTAGAGATTAAGACCATTTGTGGTCTAAAGCGTCTTGATACATTAAAAGGTTTTAAATAATGTTTAAATTGAAATGTAGCAAAACGGTCACTAAAAAATTCATTAAAAAACATCGTTTCGAAACTGTTTAGTCCAGCAACAGAAAAACGCTGCATTATGGTTTCTTTTCTAATGTTATTAGGGTAGGCGTGATAAAGATGTGTTATAGGAGTCTCACCTGAAGAAAGACCGCCTACAAGCGTTAATCTTGTTAAAGATTGATTACCGTGGTCTATTTGCTGAATTGTTCTAAAATCGAGTTTAGTAAAATTAAAATCGCTATTAAAAAGGCGAGAGATACTCTGCGTGACTTGCGCAGTAAATTTGGGATACCCATCTATTTTTTCTTCTACGCGCCTATCTATAATTTCAAATTTACTAAAGGGGCTCCATTGCAAACTAAGTTTTGCTGTAGAGAGATTAAAGGTGTTAAATGTATCTCCATTATACAAGAAATTGTAATTATATGTTGGGTTTACACGACTTACTGCAAATTCTGTTTCAGACAGTAAATGATTGGTAACTCTATGCTGAAGTGAAACGGATTTTGTGATGTGACGGTGGAATAAGTCAATGTTGAGCAATCTAGGTTCAAAAAAAGAGAAGAAACGCTTGTCAGTCAAAAATTTTGAACTTCCAGTTTCCTGAAGATCATCAGTATAAGTAAGGTTTACCCAGGTATCTGTTTGCTCATTAACCCTAAAACCACCTCCAATACTGTATTTAGAGTCTTTATCTCTGAAGCCATAAACAAGATAACCATTAACTCTAAATTTTTCTGAAAATCCATCGTTGGTAATACCGCCAAGACCAGTTCTAAAACCTTCAAACTGATTAAACTTCACTAAATATCTAAGGTCAAAATTAAAATACTTTGTTGGGAGATATCCCAACCCAATATTCTCTAGAAAGACCCTTTTTTTTAAAGAGTCTTTCGTTTTTTCTTTCGCCTGTTCTTCAGAATTATTTTCAGGGTCTATTTGAGCTAAAGCACAAAATGAAATGCATAACAAAATTAGTGCAAAAAAGCGCTTTAACATCTTAAGGGTTTGTAGTTAATGGATTAAAAGAGGGAGCTTGGTAGTAATCCTACACGGTCATAATCTCCTTTTCTTTTACTCCAAGTATATGGTCTACCTTACTAACGTATTTATCAGTTAGTTCTTGTACATCTATTTCTGCATTTTTTTGTAAATCTTCAGAAACATCTGTTTTTTTAATATCGTTATTAGCATCTTTACGTGCGTTACGGATACCTACTTTGGCATCTTCTGCTTCAGCTTTTGCTTGTTTTGCTAAATCTTTTCTACGCTCTTCTGTCAAAGGTGGGACATTAATGATAATAGTTTCGCCATTATTCATTGGATTAAATCCAAGATTAGCCAACATTATACCACGTTCAATTTCTTGTAGCATAGATTTTTCCCAAGGCTGTACGGTAATTGTACGTCCATCAGGCGTATTAACATTTGCAACTTGATTTAGAGGTGTTTGAGAGCCATAATAGTCTACCATAACACTACCTAACATTGCTGGGCTGGCTTTACCTGCTCTAATGTTAACCAATTGCTTTTCTAAATGTTTAATAGCAGCATCCATTGCTTCGTTTGCTGTATCTATTATAAATTGAATGTCTTCGTCCATGTTATATAAATTTAATTGACGTTTATCAAAATTTAAGCCAAACATTTACAAGTTGACTTCAGTACCAATGTTTTCTCCAGAAACTACCTTAAGCAAATTACCTTTTTTGTTCATATCAAAAACGATAATTGGTAATTCATTTTCTTGACTCAGCGTAAAGGCTGTGGTATCCATTACTTTTAAACCTTTTCTTAGAACATCGTCAAAAGTAATATGGTCAAATTTCACAGCTTCAGAATCCTTCTCAGGGTCAGCATTATATATGCCATCTACGCGAGTTCCTTTTAAAATGACGTCTGCTTCAATTTCAATAGCTCTTAAAACAGCTGCTGAGTCTGTAGTAAAATAAGGATTACCTGTGCCGCCTCCAAAAATTACAACCCGCCCTTTTTCTAAATGACGCATTGCTTTACGACGAATAAAAGGCTCAGCTACCTCATTAATCTTTACAGCCGACTGCAATCGCGTAGGAATACCAGCATCTTCTAGAGCACTCTGTAGAGCTAAACCATTAATTACCGTAGCTAACATTCCCATGTGATCGCCTTGTACACGGTCCATGCCGTTACTCGCACCAGCAACACCTCTAAAAATGTTTCCACCACCAATGACTATAGCAACTTGCACGCCTTTGTCCGTAATAGTTTTTATATCATCTGCATATTCCGATAGGCGAACTGGGTCGATGCCATATTGGCGATTACCCATTAAGGCCTCTCCAGATAGTTTAAGTAGTATTCTTTTGAATTTCATTAGGTCATTTCTATTTTTCTGTAAAGTCTAATGTTTTTCACCAATTTATGATTTTTACTAAATTCTAAAATCTTTATGCGGCTCAATTCATCATTTATTTTGAAAGTTAGGCAAAGCTAAACAATTATTGCTAGGTTTAAAAGTGAAAAATTATTCCCAAATCATTAAAGTAATTCAATAAAAAAGCCCTCGGGATACCGAAGGCTTTTTGAATATTTAATATAGGGAATAAATTATCCTACAGTTGCACGTTTAAATCCTGTTACTTCTACTTCACCATAAGTAGCTACGTATTGAGCAACAGTTTTCTTTTCGTCTTTAATGAAGTTTTGGTCTAATAAACACTGCTCTTTGTCTAAAGTTGTGTTGTCAGAGATAAAACGCTCCATTTTACCAGGTAAAATTCTATCCCAGATTTGCTCTGGCTTACCTTCAGCTTTTAATTCTGCTTTTGCAGCTTCTTCCGCTCCAGCTAAAACGTCTTCAGTTAATTGAG
Organism: Winogradskyella jejuensis; assembly: GCF_900129745.1. GTDB lineage: Bacteria > Bacteroidota > Bacteroidia > Flavobacteriales > Flavobacteriaceae > Winogradskyella > Winogradskyella jejuensis. The sequence goes on from NZ_FQWS01000001.1 coordinate 1,387,639, forward strand.
ACATAGAGATATACTTAGGTACATTCTTTAATGTTTTACCTAAACGCCCTAGCTCTATGTTGTCTTTTTCGATAGCAGCAATACGAGCTTCAGTTTCTGAAGCTACATAAGCTGGGTCAAAATCTTTGTAAGACAAAGTAGTAGCACCCATTGATGCAACTTGCATAGCAACATCCTTTGCTAAAGTTCCGATATTATCTACAACAGATGAGAATCCAACAATAGCCGCAATTTTATTAATATGAACGTAAGCACCAACATAAGCTGCTTCTATAACTTCAAATGCGTTGATGTCTAATTTTTCACCAATTACACCAGTTTGCTCAACTAATTTTTCTGCAACAGTCATTCCGCCGAAATCAGCAGCTAAGAAATCTTCTTTGTTATTGTAGTTTAAAGCAATATCACCTAATTCACTAGCTAACTTTAAGAAGTTTTCGTTTTTTCCTACGAAGTCAGTCTCACAACCTAATACTAAAGCAATACCTTTAGTTTGGTCAGAGTTAATTTTTGCTACTGCAGCACCTTCAGAAGACTCTCTGTCTGCTCTTTTTGCAGCAACTTTTTGACCTTTTTTACGTAAAACTTCGATTGCTTTATCAAAATCACCACCAGCTTCTACTAGTGCTTTTTTACAATCCATCATACCTGCACCAGTTGCTTGTCTTAGCTTGTTTACTTCTGCTGCTGTAATTTTTACTGTGTTTTCCATAGTATATTAAAATTTGAAAAAGCCGCTTAATTGTTTTCGGTTTGGAAAAGAAATTAAACGACTTTTAAATATTGTGTAATTCTTTATTTATTCTTCTTCTTGAGCTGCAACTGGAGCCGCTTTTTTAGCTTCAGCTTTTGGAGCTGGAGCAGCCGCTGCTGCATCTTTATCTGATTTTTCAGCTTTTCTCTCGTTTAAACCATCTGCTACAGCAGAAGTAACAATAGATAAGACTTTGTCAATAGACTTAGAAGCATCATCATTTGCTGGGATAACGTAATCCACCTGACGCGGGTCAGAGTTAGTATCTACCATAGCAAAAATTGGAATATTTAATTTTTGTGCTTCTTTAATAGCAATGTGCTCACGCTTGATATCTACAACGAATAAAGCACCTGGTAAACGTGTCATGTCAGAGATAGAACCTAAGTTTTTCTCTAATTTTGCACGTTGACGGTCTACTTGTAAACGCTCTTTTTTAGATAAAGAGTTGAATGTACCATCCTTCTTCATTCTATCAATAGAAGCCATTTTCTTAACAGCTTTACGGATAGTTACGAAATTAGTTAACATTCCACCAGGCCATCTTTCTGTAATGTATGGCTGGTTTACAGCACCAGCTTTGTCAGCAACGATGTCTTTTGCTTGTTTTTTTGTAGCTACGAATAAGATTTTCTTTCCAGAAGCAGCGATTTTTTTCATTGCTTCTGCAGTTTCGTTAATCTTAGCTGCAGTTTTGTAAAGGTTGATAATATGGATGCCGTTACGCTCCATATAGATGTAAGGAGCCATGTTTGGGTCCCACTTACGTGTTAGGTGACCAAAGTGTACACCTGCTTCAAGTAATTCTTTTACTTCTACTTTTTCCATTTTGTAATAGTTTACGTTCTGTTGAATTAGCAATGCTAAAGTGGCTTGTTTTATAAGGCCTCTAGCATTTAGATGCTAAACTAAACTCTGACGTTTACCGTCATGAGCAACAATAACTGGTTTTTAATTTTGCTGAAATATTCAGCGATTTCAATAAAATAAAATAATTCAGAATCTGAATAAACAGATTCTGAATTAAGAGTTGTTTGGATATTAACGTTTCGAGAACTGGAATTTCTTACGTGCTTTCTTCTGACCGAATTTCTTACGCTCTACCATTCTTGGATCTCTAGTTAATAGACCTTCTGGCTTTAATATTGCTCTGTTTTCAGCATTAAGCTCACACATTGCACGAGATAATGCTAAACGTATAGCTTCCGCCTGGCCGGTGATGCCACCTCCATATACGTTAACAGTAATATCAAAGTTGCCATCATTGTTAGTCATAGCTAAAGGTTGGTTTACTTTATACTGCAATGTTGCAGTAGTAAAATAATCCGCCATGTCTTTTTTGTTCACCGTGATGTTACCTTTTCCTTTGGCAACGTACACACGGGCAACAGCCGTCTTTCTACGGCCAATTTTGTGAATTACTTCCATTAGTTAAATTCTTTTAAATTAATTGTCTTTGGCTTCTGCGCTTCGTGAGCGTGCTCAGTACCAGCAACAACTGTTAAGTTTCTAAAAAGAACAGCACCTAATTTGTTTTTAGGTAACATTCCTTTTACTGACTTCTCTACTAATCTGGTTGGGTCTTTCTCAAACATTTCAGTAGCTGTCAGGCTTCTTTGTCCACCTGGATAACCTGTATGACGGATGTAACTTTTATCTGTCCACTTGTTACCAGTTAAGTTGATTTTTTCTGCATTAATAACAATTACGTTATCACCGCAATCAACGTGTGGCGTAAAGTTAGGTTTGTGCTTACCTCTTAAAAGTATTGCTACTTTTGAAGCTAAGCGACCTAAAGTTTGTCCTTCAGCATCAACTAAAACCCACTCCTTATTAACGGTAGCTTTGTTAGCAGAAACTGTTTTGTAGCTTAATGTATCCACACTAATTTGATTTATTTGCACCACTTTGGCACAATTGATTAAACATTACTCTTCCGAAAAAGAGTTTGCAAATTTACGATAACTTATTGGATTGACAAACCTTAGCTCATGTTTTTTTAAGCTGAAAATCAACGCTTTTGAAATAAGAATTGTACAGGTTTATTTGGTAGCACGTTCTAAACGGTCATTTATAGATTTACCCAATCCATAATCTGGGAATTTTTCAGCGATAATTACATCGAGTTGCATTTTATCTAACTGATGTAATGCATCATAAAGCTTGGAAGCTGCTTCAACTAAATCGCCAGATTCTGAGAGTGCCTTTTGAATTATAATTTCATCAGCTTTAATCACGCTTTTAAAGCTTATTACACCAATATCTTTACCTTTATATTGTGTTAACGATTCTTCAATATTATCAGTTAATATTGTTTTAGTTTTAGGAGCATAATGACGCTCTAACATTCCGGGCGCATCTGGTGCTATTTCTTTTTTGTTTTTTACTTCTACTTTTCCTACCACATCTTCAATTGCTTCAATAGAGGTAGAGCCTAAACGATAGACTATGGGTTCATCGTTTTCAAAACCTATAATGGTAGATTCAATACCGCTTGTGCAAGGACCACCATCTAATACCATTTTAATTTTGTCTTTAAAATAGGTGTTTACATGCTCTGCAGAAGTAGGACTAATGCTACTAAATGGATTTGCACTCGGTGCAGCAAGCGGGAAATCTAAAGATTTCAATAACTCTAATGTCGTTGGATGATTTGGTATACGTACCGCAACGGTATCTTTCCCAGCAGTAATTAAATCAGGGATTATTGACTTCTTTTTTAGAACTAGAGTAATTGGCCCTGGCCAAAAAGCATCAGCTAATAATTGGGCTTTCTTAGGAATGTACTCAACAATTTCATTTAGGTATTCTACCGAAGGAATATGAACAATCAGCGGATTAAACAACGGACGTTGTTTGGTTGCAAAAATAGAATTGATGGCCTTTTCGCTAAAAATATTACCTGCCAAACCATAAACCGTTTCGGTTGGTATAGCTACTAATTCTTCAGCATTTAAAATGGCTACAGCTTTTGATATGTCTTTTGAAATAATGCTCATAAAATTGGATGCAAAGCTACTTCAAAAAAATGACCTTTTAATGCGCCTCTAACCAATTATCACCAATATCTAAATCGACATCTAACGGAACAGAAAGTTTGTAGGCGTTTTCCATTTCGGTTTTAATGAGGGATTTCATAGCTTCTAATTCGGGTTTGTAGATGTCAAAAACCAATTCATCATGCACTTGAAGTAGCATCTTCGATTTGTAATTGCCTTCCTTTAATTTTTGATGAATGTTTATCATCGCAATTTTAATAATATCGGCAGCGCTTCCTTGTATTGGCGCGTTTACAGCATTGCGTTCTGCCGCTCCACGGACTACAGCGTTTCGAGAATTAATGTCTTTTAAATAACGACGGCGTCCTAAAACTGTTTGTACATAACCATTATCTCTCGCAAAATCTACCTGATCTTGTATGTAGTTTCTAAGCTTTGGGTATGTGGCGTAATAGGTGTCAATTAATTCTTTAGATTCAGAACGGGTGAGGTTGGTTTGGTTACTTAATCCAAATGCTGAAACGCCATAGATAATTCCAAAATTAACGGTTTTGGCATTGCTTCGTTGCTCACGAGTGACTTCAGAAATAGGAACATTAAATACCTTTGAAGCTGTTGAGGCATGTATATCTTCACCATTCTTAAAAGCTTCAATCATGGTTTCTTCTTCACTTAAGGCCGCAATAATTCGTAGTTCTATTTGCGAGTAATCTGCAGCTAAAAGAGTGTAATTTTCATCCCGCGGTACAAAGGCTTTACGGACTTGGCGTCCACGCTCAGTTCGGATTGGGATATTCTGAAGATTAGGATTGTTACTACTCAAACGCCCCGTTGCCGCAACGGTTTGCATATAATCGGTGTGTACGCGGCCAGTATTTTCTTCCACTTGCGCAGGTAAGGCATCAACGTAGGTGCTCTTTAATTTTGTAAGCCCACGATAGTCTAATATATCTTGAATAATTTGATGGTCTTTTGCCAAGTAACTTAGCACATCTTCTGCTGTTGAATATTGACCTGTCTTGGTCTTTTTTGGCTTGTCAACTAGCTTTAATTTTTCAAACAGAATCACACCCAATTGCTTAGGTGAACCAATATTAAATTCTTCTCCAGCAGCTTCAAAAATTCGGATTTCTAATGAGGCAATGTCATTAGTCAAATCTTCAGAAAGGGAATTTAGAAACTCCTTATCGAGATTAATACCTTCCAATTCCATATCGGCCAACACGCGCAACAGCGGGACTTCGATATTATCAAATAATTTTTGAATGTTAGCTTCGACTAATTCTTTTTCAAAATGTTCTTTTAGTTGTAGCGTAATATCAGCATCTTCTACAGCATATTCGGTTTGTTTTTCTAACGGAACATCGCGCATGGAGAGTTGGTTCTTTCCTTTTTTTCCAATGAGTTCAGTTATAGAAATTGGTGTATAGTTAAGATACGTTTCTGCTAGCACGTCCATATTGTGACGCATGTCGGGGTTAATTAAATAATGCGCCAACATGGTATCGAATAATTTGCCTTTGACTTCAATATTATATTTGGCTAAAACCTTGATATCGTATTTTAAGTTCTGACCAATTTTTTCGATGTCTTCGTTTTCAAAAAATGGGCGTAATTCTTCGATAAGCAATTGAGCTTCGTCTTTGTCTTCAGGAAAAGGAATATAGAATCCTTTTCCAGCCTCCCAGGAAAATGCAATGCCAACCAGTTCTGCAGTTAATGGATTTAATCCAGTAGTTTCTGTATCAAAACATACTGAAGTCTGATTTAATAAGTTTTTCACGAAGAGTTTGGTGGCCATCCCAGGCGCAATACTTTGGTAAAAATGTGATGTTGTCTCTGCGGTTTTTCTAGTGTATTCTGAAACAGTTTCTGTTGGCGATGAATTGTCTCCACCAAATAATGAAAATTGACCTGCGCCTGCAGATTTTTGTTCTTTTGGCGTTGGTTTAGAATCTGAATTAGCTTCAGTTTTTTCTATATTTTCTGAAGGAGTAGAAGCTTCTTCAGAAAATGTCTTTAGAAAATTATCCGTGAGTCGTCTAAATTCTAATTCCTGAAAGATTTCTTTTACTTTTTCTACATCAGGGTGGTCAAGTTCAAAATCTTTAGCATCAAACTCAACAGGAACATCGAGCATAATTGTGGCTAACTTTTTAGAGAGTAAACCTAATTCGCCATTGGCCTCAACCTTTTCTTTCATTTTACCTTTTAGCTGGTCGGTATTTGCTAAAAGACCTTCCATGCTTCCAAATTGTTGGATGAACTTCTTTGCTGTTTTTTCTCCAACTCCAGGTAATCCAGGAATATTATCGGATGAGTCTCCCATCATACCTAAAAAGTCAATAACCTGCAAAGGACTTTCGACTTCAAATTTTTTCTGAACTTCGGGTATGCCCCAAGTTTCGTAACCACCGCCAAAAACAGGACGATACATAAAAATATTATCTGTTACCAGTTGTGCAAAATCCTTATCTGGTGTTACCATAAAAACTTTATAGCCTTCTTTTTCGGCTTGTCGCGAAAGTGTACCAATAACATCATCTGCTTCAAAACCTTCTTTAACCATTATAGGAATATGCATGGCTTTAAGGATATTATGGATATGAGGAATTGCAGTTCGTATACCTTCAGGCGTTTCATCCCGATTGGCTTTGTATTCCTCATACATTTCTACACGGTCAGCACTTCCACCTTTATCAAAACACACGGCTAAATGGTCTGGTCTCTCACGTTTTATAACATCTAAAAGAGAATTCATGAACCCCATAATTGCTGAAGTGTCTTCACCTTTAGAGTTGATTCTTGGATTTTTTATAAAAGCGTAGTAGCCACGAAAAATAAGTGCGTAAGCATCTACGAGAAAGAGTCGTTTTTGGTCGGACATTTTTTTGAATTTTGAAGTCTATAAAACTACGAAAACAAATTAATGATTACGAATGAATGAGATGTATATTAACCAAAAAATCCGAAGTTTTTTGCTTCGGATTTATTATGTTTTTAATTTGAAATATGATGTTTATGGAGCAGGATTTGGAATCTCTGCATGCACCTCATTAATCGCTTTCATTACATCATCACTTAATGAAATATTGATGCTGTCAATGTTTTCCTCTAGTTGTTCTAAGTTGGTTGCGCCAATAATATTGCTAGTTAAAAATGGACGCTCGTTTACAAAAGCCAAGGCCATTTGTGCTAAAGATATATCGTTGTCCTCCGCAATTTTTAAATAGCGTTTTGTCGCTTCGGTAGCTTGGTTGCTGCTGTATCTTGCAAAACGCGGGAATAATTTTAAACGTGCATTATCTGCCGCATTTCCTTTAATGTATTTACCAGATAGTACACCAAATGCCATTGGCGAATAGGCCAACAGACCAATATTCTCTCGGTGTGCAATTTCTGCTAAATCACCTTCAAACGGTCTGCATAATAACGAATACGCATTTTGTATTGTAATTGGTCTTGGTAAATTATGCCGCTTAGATTCTTCGAGATACCGCATGGTTCCCCAGGCCTTTTCATTTGAAATTCCAATTTGTCTTACCTTTCCGGACTTTACAATTTTATCTAAATTATGAAGGATTTCATTAAAATTATCTTCCCATTGGTCATTAGGATTTGGCTTATAATCTCTAACGCCAAAGGTGTTTGTTTGTCGTTCTGGCCAATGCAATTGGTACAAATCAATGTAATCGGTTTGTAATCGTTTTAAGCTATTTTCAACGGCCTCGTTTAGCGCTTCTTTACTAAATCCTGTAGTTCTTATATGCGCGGTGTAATCGCCTGGGCCAGCTATTTTTGTTGCTAAAACAACCTTGTCTCTATTACCCGTTTTCGTAAACCAATTACCAATAATACGCTCGGTTTCGGCATAAGTTTCGGCTGTTGCAGGCACAGGATATAATTCGGCACAATCAAAAAAGTTAACGCCTTTATCTAAGGCTAAATCCATTTGTGCGAAACCTTCGTCTTGGGTGTTTTGGTTTCCCCAAGTCATTGTGCCAAGGCATATTTTACTAACTTTTATGTCCGTATGTGGTAGGTTGGTGTATTTCATGGCAAATTTTAATTTGTCACCCTGAACTTGTTTCAGGATTTCATTAATAACTATCTCATTTAGGTTTCGACTGCGCTCAACCCGACATTAACAATTAGCAAAAATAAGAAGACCTTTCAGGTTAGTAAAACTTGAAAGGTCTAAATGTATGTTAATCTTCAGTAGAAAAGATTCTGAATCAAGTTCAGAATGACAAAATGGTTTGTTTATATCTCATTCAACAATTTTGAAATCTCATCTAACTTTGGCGTAAGTATCACTTCGATTCTTCGATTTTTTGCGCGACCTTCAGCAGTGTCATTAGAAGCTATTGGCGCATATTCGCCGCGACCTGCAGCTGTTAAATTTTCAGGGTTTATAGAAGCATTTTCACGTAAAATATTTACAATAGCTGTTGCACGTTTGGTTGATAAGTCCCAGTTGCCACTTAATTGCGCGTTGCCTTTGTACGGTACGTTGTCTGTATGCCCTTCGATTAAAACCGCAATGTCTGGATTTTCTGCTAAAACACTTCCTAATTGTTGCACAGCCTTACGTCCTTCAGTCCCAACAGACCAACTACCTGAATTAAAAAGGAGTTTGTTTTCCATAGAAATATACACTTTTCCATCGCGTTGCTCTACCGTTAAACCTTTACCTTCGAAATTGGTTAAAGCTTTAGAGATAGCATCTTTTAGTTTGGTCATTGCTGCATCTTTCGAAGCAATGACATTTTCTAATTCTGCCACGCGTTTAGAACGATTTTCTAATTCCTTTTGAAGCTGATTTAGGCGGTCACTTTCTGCTGCTAAGGCTTGCTCTTTAGCTTCGAGTTGTGCTAAAAGTTCTCTGTTCTTTTTAGAATTTGCAGCGATTGAAGCAGAACTCTGCTCTTCTAAAGCGTTGTAAGACGCTTTTAAGTTTTCGAGATTGGTTTTTGTTGCTGCTAATTCTGTGGTTAATTGGTCACGTTCAGTAATAGCATCTTCGTATGCCTTTTGCAATTTTTCTAAATCATTCTCAAGCTTTGTTTTGGCATCAGAAAGTGATTGATTTTCGTCAGACAATTGACGATGTTCTTTTTTTAAATCGGCATATTTGTCTTCTAAATCGGTGTAAATTTTTTTAGACACACACGATGAAAATAGAATTAGACTTAAGGCTAAGATTGAGATTTTTTTTAGCATTGATTTTGTTATTTGGGTTGATTTAATTTGTTGTGATTTGAACGAGAGTAATTTTATCAGATTGTTTTTTCACTCTTTTTTTAATTACCATACCTTTTCTACTTTCAGGTGACGAAATAACTATAGTCAGCTCGTCATTTTTTAGAGTCCATCTTCCATTATTATTTAATTTTTCTTGACTTCTGTCATTACCACATTTTGCTGAATAACGACTTTTATATTCACCATTTTCTAATAATTGGATACGTAAACCGTAATTCTGAGTTTTGTCTGTCGTCCTTTTTTCATAGGATATTTCTTTTGTTTTTAAATTTAATTTTTGAGACCATATCCCAATTAAATCTTCCGAACTAAATTGAAAATCCTTGTTTACTTGGCTTAAACTAACCTGAGAGGAAAATAAAATAACAGAAATGAAAATTAATATTTTGTATTTCATTTGATGAGAAAATTAAGTTACGTTTAAATCTACTATATTAAACTTCTAATTCCAACATAATCGGACAATGGTCGCTATGTACTGCTTCGGTAAGTATAACGCTGCGTTTTAGATTTTCTTGTAAAGGTTCTGTAGCTAGCGCATAATCCAAACGCCAACCCTTATTGTTAGCCCTCGCATTGGCACGATAACTCCACCACGAAAATTTTTGCAATTCAGGATTTAAATATCTAAAACTATCTATTAATCCGCTCTGTATAAAGTTTCCTAACCACTCGCGTTCTTCTGGTAAAAACCCCGAAACACCTTTCATTTTTGGATTGTGAATATCGATTTCTTGATGACAAATATTATAATCGCCACAAATCACCAAGTTTGGAATATCTTTTCGCAATTCGTTAATATAATTTTGAAACATATCCATGTATTCAAATTTGTGACTCAAACGCGCATCGTTCGTGCCGGATGGTAAATACAAGCTCATAACAGATACATTGTCAAAGTCCGCACGGATGTTACGCCCTTCAAAATCCATAGATTCTATACCAGTTCCAAATTCTACATGGTTTGGTTGAGTTTTACTCAAAATAGCGACACCACTATAGCCTTTTTTCTGTGCGCTGAACCAATAGTTGAACTCATAGCCAGCGTCTTTAAAAAGACTTAAATCTATTTGATCTTCTTGGGCTTTTATTTCTTGTAAGCAAATGACATCAGGGTCTGTAGCTACTAGCCAATCAATAAATCCTTTTTTTAAAGCGGCACGTATGCCATTGACATTGTATGATGCTATTTTCATATTTATCTTCCGCAAAAGCGGAAGTCTCATTTTAAGTTTTAAACATAAATACTGTCTGTTCGAGCGCAGTCGAGAACTATTAAATTGAAATAATATTAAAAACCTCTCGACTGCGCTCGAGGAGACATAATTCTCATTTAGCCAAAAATAAATAATACTGTACTTTTACAATGCTTTTTATTGTGAAATATGTCTTAAATAAAGGCGTTAGTTTTCTATATGCGAATTATAATTACTTTTTTTTGTGTTCTGCTTTCATTTACTGCCTTCGGTCAGAGCAAATCGAGTAACTATCGCACAAAAAGAATAGCTGTAAAGGATTCTATAAAAATCGATTCTGTAAGCATCAACCCTAGTCTTTTTAAGGTAAAATCTAAGACAGGAGAAGTTATCGATTCTACATTATATTCAATAGATTTTTCTAAATCTGTTTTACGATTTAAAACACCTCAAGCTATTGATACCATCATCGTAGAATATTTACGTTACCCAGATTTTATAACCAAAATCTATAGCCAATTAGATGATAATATCATTGTGCAAAATACAGAGGCGAGGCAGAAACTCTATCAATTTCAAAATACAAAACGGAATACCAATTTTACGCCTTTTGATGGTTTAACCACATCTGGAAGCATTTCTCGTGGTGTCACGATTGGAAACAATCAAAACTCAGTTTTGAATAGTGAATTAGATTTGCAGATTTCAGGTAAATTAAGTGAAAAAGTATCTTTAAGAGCATCTATACAGGATGCCAATATTCCGTTACAGGAAAGTGGATTTTCGCAGCGTTTGGATGAGTTTGATCAGATTTTTATTGAAATATTTAGTAAAGATTGGCGTATAAGAGCAGGAGATATCGATTTGATGAATAACACGAGCTATTTTAATGGATTTAGTAAGCGTGTGCAAGGACTTTTTGTTAATGCAAATTTGAGTGAAAAAACATCTGTTTTTGCATCAGGAGCTTTGGTGCGTGGGCAGTTTACCACAAGTCAGTTTACGGCTCAAGAAGGCAATCAAGGCCCTTATAAATTACGAGGGCAAAATGGCGAATTGTTTGTTCTTGTGGTCTCTGGAAGTGAAACTGTTTATGTCAACGGAGTACCTTTAGAACGTGGTGAGAATAAAGATTACATCATCGATTATAATGCAGGCGAAATTATTTTCAACTCTACATTTCCGATAACTTCCGAAATGCGAATCACGGTCGATTACCAATTTAGCGAGCGTAATTATTCACGATTTACAGTTTATGGAGGTGGTAAATACGAAAGTGAAAAGCTAAAAATGAACCTCTCTGTATATTCTGAAAGTGATGCTAAAAATCAACCCCTGCAGCAAAATTTATCTACGGAGCAAGTTCAAATTTTGGCAAATGCAGGTGACGATATGAGTTTAATGACAGCACCATCTGCCGTTGAGGAAACGTTTTCAGAAAATAGAATTCTCTACCGAAAAGAAATGATAGGCGCAGAAGAAATTTTTGTGTTTTCTAACGATTCAAACGACCAATTATTTAGTGTACGTTTCACTTTGGTTGGAGACAACCAAGGGAACTATGTGTTGAGCAACGATAGTACCATTGCTAATATTTACGAATATGTGCCGCCAATAGCAGGAATTCCTCAAGGGAATTTTGAGCCAATTATTCAGTTAATTGCACCAGAGCGTCTACAGATAGCGACGCTTAACGGAACCTATATTCCAACAGAAAAGACAAATGTCTTTTTCGAATTATCTGGAAGTAAAAACGATTTAAACTTATTTTCTGGAATTGACGACAGTAACAATGATGGTTTTGCGGGGAAGTTAAAATTTCAACAAAAAATTATTAAAAAAGATAGCACTTGGAATGTTTCAGCACTTGCAGATGTGGATTATCTTCAAGATAACTTTAGAACGGTCCAACGTTTGTACCGACCTGAATTTGCGCGTGATTGGAATTTAGATAATTCTCAAGCCAATCAAGGCAATGTGAGTTTAGGAAATCAGTTATTATTTAATTCTGGAGTGCAAGTATTTCATCATAAAAAAGGGAGAGCCGCCTATACTTTTGAGCATCTTAATTATTCTGAAAACTTTAATGGAAATCGTCATAATCTCAACGCCGATTTTCGATTGGGGAACTTCACTATTTTTTCAAAATCGAGTGCATTGACGAGTAATTCTACGGTCAATGAGTCTAAATTTACACGTTCTTTTAATCGGGTAGTTTACGGAAAAGGTAATAAATGGGCGGGCGTTAAAGTAGCTTTAGAAGACAACGAACAAACCGAAAAAGTAACAGGAAACCTTACGGCTTTAAGTCAAAAATTCACCTCTTATGAAGCCTTTGCAGGTGTTGGGGATAGTACAAAATTATTTGTAGAGTTGGGTTACATCAACCGCGTTAACGATAGTCTAAGAGATGGCCAATTACAGCGTGTTAATACATCAAACACCTATTACTTAAAGTCTAGATTAATCCAAAGTAAAACCTCGAGTCTTCAACTATTTGTTAATTACAGAAACTTGAAAGCTGAAGACAATTTAGTTGAAGATGAGCAATCTTTAAATAGCCGATTAAACTACAACCAGCGTTTGTTTAAAAACGTGTTGTTGCTGAATACCAGTTACGAAACCAATTCAGGAACCTTACCACAACAAGATTTCACTTTTGTTGAGGTTGAAGCTGGTCAAGGGAACTTTACTTGGATAGATTATAACGAAAACGGCATCCAAGAATTGGGTGAATTTGAAACAGCACAATTTGCGGACCAGGGTAATTATATTCGAGTATTGCTACCTAATCAAGTGTTTGTCCAAACGCATCAAAATCGTTTTAGTCAAACCGTGACTTTTAATCCACAACCTTGGAATGTGTCAGAAAATAAATCGAAGAAGTTTTGGTCACATTTTTACAACCAAACCTCGTTTTTGGTCGATAATAAGTTGAGGCGTAATGGAAGTGATTTTAATCTTAATCCGTTTGAAGCTTTAAATGACGATAACGATAACGACCCAAATCGTTTAGGGCTGAATTTTAGTCTACGAAACGTCTTATTTTATAATCGTGGTAAGCAACGTTACACCACGTCTTACACGTTTTTAACCAATAAGAATCAAACCTTGCTATCTATTGGAGCACAGCAGAACAGATTACGAAGTCATCAAGTGAATTTTAATCACAAGTTTGCTAAAAGTTGGTTGCTAAATACCGAATGGAGCATTAGTAATTCTGAGAGCTTTAATGAAAGTTTTGCAACTAGAAACTTTAATATTGATGAAACCCAATTTCAACCAAAGTTGTCCTACATTTTTAATGAAAACGCACAGTTTGATGTGTTTTATCAATTCACGAATAAGATAAATACCATTGGAAATTCTGAAGAGTTGAGCCAAAATAATTATGGATTTTCTTTCACTTATAATAATGCACAAAAAGTGGCATTGACAGGAGAGTTCAACTACTTTCAGAATGATTATAATGGCAGTGCTAATACGCCAGTGGCATTTCAGATTTTAGAAGGTTTACAACCCGGACGAAATTTTACGTGGAGCTTGATTGCTCAGAAAAAGTTAACTAAGTTTTTAGACCTAAACTTTAATTATTTTGGGCGAAAAACTGAAACGTCGAAGACTATACATACAGGTACCGTACAGTTAAAGGCTTATTTTTAAAAAGTCAGAAATCATACGCAATCTTTTCTAAAACTTTACATCTTTGTGGTGTGATTCTAGATGTAAGAAACAACTAATTTCAATCACTATTAAAAAATGAAAAAAATACTTCTTAGCATCACCTTTTGTTCAATCTTTTTATGGTCTAATTCGCAATCTGCAAGCGTAGAAAAATCTGTTTTCGGAATACAAACGGGATTCTTAGGTATTTGGGCTCATAATGAATCTAAGCTGTCTAACCAGTTTGCATTAAGAACCGAGTTAGGTTTAGATGCGGGTATTTTAAGTAATGGGCCAAATGATTTTGGTTTGGCATTTGTAGCAGCAATTACACTTGAACCTCGTTGGTATTACAACTTCGATAGACGTGTTGATAGAAATAAACGAATAGATGGCAATTCGGGTAATTTTATCTCAATAAAAACGACGTATCATCCAGATTGGTTTGTTATTAATAATAATGACAATATTAATCTCATTGGCGATTTATCTATAATTCCCACGTATGGAATTAGACGACATGTAGGAAAGCACTTTAATTATGAAGCTGGTTTTGGTATTGGATATGTTCGCTATTTTAAAAAGGATAATGTTATTTTGTTCGATGAAGACGATGTCGCAGTTAATTTGCATCTAAGGATAGGGTATCGGTTTTAGAAAGTATCTCTTAAATAAAAAAGCCAACTCATTGAGTTGGCTTTTATTTAATTAGTTGTCAGATTACATTCTCATCAACCATTCCTTAACATCCACTTCTTTTTTTATGATGGATTTTAGGTCTTCAATCTTAACACGTTGCTGCTCCATAGTGTCTCTATGACGTATGGTTACGGTATTGTCTTCTAAACTTTCGCCATCAACCGTAATACAAAATGGTGTTCCATTAGCATCTTGTCTGCGGTAACGACGACCTACAGCATCTTTCTCGTCATAAGCGACGCTAAAGTCCCATTTTAAGTCTTCAATTATTTCTTTAGAGAGTTTAACTAAAGCCTCATCTTTTCTTACGAGTGGTAAAATAGCTGCTTTAACTGGTGCTAAAACTGCTGGTAATTTAAGAACTGTACGCGTCGTATTATTTTCTAATTCTTCTTCAACAAGTGAGTTCGAGAATACAGCCAAAAACATGCGATCGAGACCAATAGAAGTTTCTAATACGTAAGGTGTGTAACTCTCATTAACTTCATGGTCAAAATACTGTAATTTCTTTCCAGAATGCTCTTCGTGTTGTTTTAAATCAAAATCAGTACGAGAGTGTATACCTTCTAATTCTTTAAACCCAAATGGGAATTTAAATTCTATATCAGTAGCTGCATCTGCATAGTGTGCTAATTTTTCATGGTCATGAAAACGGTAGTTGTCTTCACCTAATCCGAGTGACAAATGCCATTTCAAGCGGTGTTCTTTCCAATATTTAAACCATTCAGTTTGCGTACCCGGTTTTATAAAAAACTGCATTTCCATCTGTTCAAACTCACGCATTCTAAAGATAAACTGGCGTGCTACAATCTCGTTTCTAAAAGCTTTTCCGGTTTGTGCAATACCAAACGGAATCTTCATGCGCCCCGTTTTTTGCACATTTAAGAAGTTAACAAATATACCTTGTGCCGTCTCTGGTCTTAGGTACAAGTCCATAGCAGAATCTGCTGATGCACCGAGTTTGGTGCCAAACATAAGGTTAAACTGCTTTACGTCTGTCCAGTTTTTACTTCCAGAAAGTGGGTCAGCAATTTCAAGTTCTTCGATGAGTGCTTTTACATCAGCTAAATCCTCGTTTTCTAAAGATTTACCCATTCGAGACAAAATAGTATTTATCTTTTCTTGGTAGCCTAAAACACGGCCGTTGGTTGAGATGAATTCGTCTTTATTAAAAGCGTCTCCAAAGCGTTTTTCAGCTTTTTTAACTTCTTTTTCAATCTTTGCTTCAATCTTAGCGCAGTAGTCTTCGATTAAAACATCGGCACGGTAACGTTTTTTAGAATCTTTATTATCAATTAAAGGGTCATTAAACGCATCGACGTGACCAGACGCTTTCCAAGTAGTAGGATGCATAAAAATTGCAGCATCAATACCTACAATATTTTCATTCATTTGCACCATGGCTTTCCACCAATAGTCGCGTATATTTTTCTTTAACTCTACACCGTTTTGTGCGTAATCATAAACCGCACTTAAACCGTCGTAAACTTCACTACTCTGAAATACATAACCGTACTCCTTAGCATGAGAGATTACCTTCTTAAATTGATCATCGTTATTTGCCATGCTGCAAAAATAAAAAACCGCCACAATTAATGTCTCTTTTTTCTAATTTATAGTCACTTAAAAATTATGTATTACATTTAAGTTGAAAAGCGAAAGACTTATAATTATTCAACGTGTTTCAAAACTTAATCAATCTCTTCTTTCCACAAATTTGTGAAGCGTGCAAAACGCCACTCAGTGACAACGAGAAAGTGATATGTGTTTCTTGTAGACACGATTTGCCTGTAACCAATTTTCATTTTGAAGCTAATGATGCCATAAAAAAGATGCTTTATGGTCGTGTTCAGTTAGAAAGTGCTACCGCGTTACTTCATTTTTCAAAAAAAGGATTAGTACAAGAATTACTACATAATCTAAAATATCGAGGACATGAACATATCGGTGAATTTTTCGGTAATTGGCTCGGCGCCGAATTAAAGTCTGTAGAAGATTATAAAAATATTGATGTAGTGATACCAGTCCCAATTCACAAAAACAAACTTAGAGAGCGTGGTTACAATCAGGTAACAAAATTTGGTGTGGCTATTGCCAAAGCATTAGAAACCGATTATAGAGAACATGGCTTATTAAAAGTAGAGCTTACTAAAACACAAGTTTTTAAAGATAGAATTACACGCTTTGATGATGCTGAGAAACGTTTTGATAATGGAGATTTCAGTGGGTTAGAGCGTAAGCATATTTTGCTTGTAGACGATGTTATAACCACCGGCGCAACTATAGAAGCTTGTGCAACACTCCTTAAAACAATTCCAGAGGTAAAGATAAGTGTGGCAACCATGGCAGTTGCTGAATAGTTTTGTGAATTATCTTCTTTAAGATTCGCTATTTTCACAACAATTTAGAGAATGATGTTTCGTTATTGATAGAATTAAGTTGTTAATTTGCTTAAATTTTTCAAGTTTATGTTTTCAAAATCCTTAAAGGTATTTCTTGCAATTGCAGTGTCTATTCTTTTTGTAGTAGGCTGCGCCAGTAGAGGTAGACCAGATGGCGGACCAAAGGATGAAACACCACCAGAAATTACTAGTGAATCTCCAGCGAATTTTTCGACTAATTTTAATGCTGAAGAAATTAGAATTTACTTTAATGAGTATGTAAAAATCAAAGATTTACAGAAGCAATTGATTATTTCTCCACCAATGGAGACCCCACCAGTAATTACACCATTGGGAACAGCGAGCAGGTACATAAAGATTAAGATTAAAGATACCTTAAAGCCTAATACCACTTATGCTTTTAATTTTGGAAATAGTATAGTAGATAATAACGAAGAGAACCCGTATCAGTACTACAGGTATGTGTTTTCAACAGGAGATACGATAGATTCTTTGTCTGTAAAGGGCGCTGTTTTTGATGCCGAGAGTAGAAGTGCAGACCCATTTATTTCGGTAATGCTTTACGAGGCAGATACGAGTTATACAGATTCAATTATATTTAAGCAAAAGCCGAAATTTATTACTAATACTCTAGATAGTTTAACCATGTTTAGCATTGAAAATATCAAAGCTGGAACCTATAAAATTGTTGCACTTAAAGACGAAAATGGGAATTTTACATTCCAGTCAAAAACGGATAAAATAGGATTTTATGAAGGTACAATTACTGTGCCTACAGATTCTACATATAATATTAAGTTGTTTAAAGAAGAGCCAGACTTTAAAGTGTTTAAACCAAGTCAAGTTGCTGAGCAGCGTATTATGTTTCCATTTGAAGGAAATTTAGAAACTGTAGACATAGAAATTCAATCAGATTCTATAAAAAATCTAGAATATAAGCTCACCAGAGACAAAGAAACGGATAGTTTATATTATTGGTACAAGCCAAAAGTGGAAATAGATTCTGCTTCATTTTTAGTAAAGAGTGAATCGTTTACAGAGACATTTAAGTACAAGTTTAGAAAAGGCGAAGAAGACTCTCTAGTCGTTACACCACTAAGAGCAGGAACTTTAGGTTTTAATGATGTATTTACACTCGAAGCTACTACGCCTTTCAGTAAAATTGACACTACAAAAATTAAACTTATAGATAACGACTCGTTAAAAGTACCCTATAAAATAGAGCTAGATGAAATTTACAATCGTTATAAATTTAAAGTTGATTTGGAGGAATCTCAAAAGTATAAAATGGAGCTTTTACCATCTGCTATTACAGATTTTTATGGCGAAGTTAATGATACGCTCAACTTTAGTTTCTCTACTCGAAAAAAAGCCGATTACGGCAATATACGCGTTAATTTAGTTAATGCTAAACTCCCTGTTATTGTTCAGCTAACGGATGATAATGGAAAGGTTCTTTATGAACGATATGCAGATGAATATCCTGTAGTAGATTTTAGTGATATTGACCCGAGGCAATACCAACTACGTGTTATTTTTGATGAAAACAAGAATAGAAAGTTTGATACAGGGAATTACCTTAGAAAAATTCAGCCAGAACGAATAAGTTACTATCCGAATTTAGAAGATACTAATGTGCGTGCGAATTTTGACTTCGTAGTTACATTTACCCTTATTGAAGAGTAAAGGAGTCTCTGTCGTTCAAAAAATTGAGTTTATTTCGGTAATAGTCGATATGGTTTTTATCTGAAGTCACGATTTTTATACCACTTTCATTAGGATTAAAATCAGTCAACTTTTCACCCAAAACATCATAGCAAGCCGAATGACCTGGGTAATCATGTCCGCTATCATCTTTACCAATTCTGTTAACACCAATGCAATAGCTCATATTTTCAATAGCTCGCGCTTTTAGCAATGCATCCCAAGCATTTATACGTGGTTTTGGCCAGTTAGCAACGTAAAGCAATACATCGTAACCTTCTGTATTCCTCGCCCAAACAGGAAAACGCAAATCGTAACAAATTAAAGGCCGAATTTTAAAACCTTTATAATTGATTATGGTTTTTGAAGTTCCTGAGGTGTAAACTTTATGTTCTCCAGCAAGTGTAAATGTGTGGCGCTTATCGTAACTATCTATTTTTCCATTTGGATGAATAAAAATTAAACGATTATAATAGTTGCTGTTTTCTGAAATCACTAGACTCCCAACAATAGCAGCCTTTTTTTTCTTCGCTAATTCTTTAAGCCAGGCGATGGTTTCACCATCCATAGTTTCGGCAACTTCTGAAGCATTCATCGTAAAACCAGAAGTAAACATTTCAGGTAAAACAATAAGGTCAACTTGTTCCGAAATATCATTAATTTCATGTTGTAATTGCTCGCGATTTGCAGTTGGATTTTCCCAAACTAAATCGGTTTGTATGAGTGCAACTTTAAGTTCAGTTTTCATCTAATTGAATTCTTGAAAAATCTGTTTTATAAGATTTACTTCGTTAGTTATAATTGCTCTTTTTCGTCAAACGTCCACAATAGACTTCCATGATTTAAAATTAGTAAATTTACGATGCTTATAAAATTAATTAACGCCAATTGTAATATGTTTCTAACACGTGCTTGTTTTATATTCGTTCTACTTACGTCATTCTCTCACCTTACGGCTCAAATACAATATTTCCCAGAACGAAATGCAACTTGGGAAACAAAATCGCCAGCAGATGTAAAGGTTGATTCCGAATGGTTGAATGATGCAGTAGAATTTGCAGAAGCTAACGAATATTCTGGCTCTAGAGATTTGCGCATTGCCATTTTAAAGGGTTTCGCTCGTGAGCCATTTCATGAGATTTTGGGGCCTACAAAAAAACGTGGTGGACCAGCAGGACTCATTCTAAAAGATGGTTATCTTATTGCAAAATGGGGCGATACTAAACGAGTGGATATGACCTTTAGTGTTACCAAGAGTTTTCTCTCTACGGTAACTGGCTTGGCTGTAGATGAAGGTTTAATTAAAGACGAAACTGATTTTGTAAAAGACTATGTTTGGGATGGCACATTTGCAGGTGAACATAATTCAAAAATTACTTGGCAGCATTTATTACAACAGAATAGCGATTGGTCTGGCGAAATCTGGGGCGGAAAAGATTGGGCAGACCGACCACCAAGAGAAGGCGATTTGGACGATTGGAAAAACAGAAAATATAAAGAACCAGGGACACATATGGAATATAATGATGTACGTGTAAATGTACTGGCATATTCGGCATTACAAGTGTGGCGCAAACCTTTACCACAAGTGCTAAAAGATGAGGTTATGGATAAGATTGGGGCTTCAACGACTTGGCGCTGGTTCGGTTACGATAATGCATGGACAACCATAGACGGGCTTAAAATGAAATCAGTTACTGGCGGAGGACATTCTGGTGCTGGATTATTTATTTCGGCAGAAGATATGGCACGTTTTGGCTTATTGTTTTTGAATAACGGCAAATGGAAAAACGAGCAAATTATAAGTGAAAATTGGATTAAACGTGCCATTAAACCATCAAAACCTAATGTAAATTATGGTTACATGTGGTGGCTAAACAAAAAAGGACCACGTCACTGGGAAAACGTTTCAGAAGATATTTATTACGCTGCAGGTTTTGGCGGAAACTTTATAATTATAGACAAAAAAACCAACGTCGTCGTAGTGACACGCTGGTTAGAACCTTCAAAAGTTGGTGAGTTTATGCAAACTTTAACCAAAGCATTTAATTAACGTATAGCTTCTAGTTGTTTTTTTGTTTCAATCACCTTTTCTCTTAGTTTTAAGATGTCTTTTTCGTAATCAATTTTGTCTTTGTCTGAAAGATTCCCGTTTTTCTTCAGTTTTTCAAATTCACGTTCTTTAGTTATCAAAGCCATTTTAGCATCAATATAAGCTTCTCTAGCTTTTTCAAGATTTCGTTTTTTATCTTGGATGGTTTCGACCTTGTCTTCTAAAGTCTTTATTTGGTCTTTTAGACTTTTAATTTGGTTATTCAAATTTTCAAGTTCCTCTGCACGCTGTTCTTCTGCTTGTAAACGGTCTTGTAAAACGCTTTTAATATCACTTTTTTGTTGAGATGTTAACTCTTCAGTAACGTTTTTTTCACCTATAAAAAAGTCGTCATTTTTAATCGAATAGACTTTTCCAGAGTCCATAATTACTTTTTGTGTACCGCCGCAGGACAACAAAATTGATAAAATAATGAATAAGCTTGCTAGTTGTTTAAAATTTCTAATTGTCATAATGTGGTTTTATCTTTAATATAATTTCAAGATTACCAAATTGCAAAAAAGCAGCGTTAAACGTTTTCTAAATTTTGTTAAGGATTTCTGAAGCTTTTAAAAGGGTTTCGTCCGTTTTAGCAAAGCAAAAGCGTAACACTTTATCATCTTTTTGATTGAGATTAAATACCGATAGCGGAATACAAGCAATACCGAATTCTGTTGTTAATCGCTTGGCAAAATCTACATCATTTTCATCAGTAATGTCTGAATAATCCAACACTTGAAAATAGGTACCTTTTGAAGGTGTAAACTTGAATTTTGAATCTTTTATCAAACTTAGAAACAAATCTCTTTTTTGCTGAAAAAATTGATTTAGACCCAAATAGGTGTTGGCATCTTCCATATAATCGGCAATGCCTTTTTGCGATGGATGGTGCACCGAAAACACATTGAATTGATGCACTTTTCTAAATTCTTGCATTAAATATTCTGGAGCGCAAGTGTAGCCAATTTTCCAACCTGTGTTATGAAATGTTTTCCCGAAAGATGCCGTAATAAAACTACGTTGTTTTAAACCTTGAAATAAGCATGCACTTTGATGCTGCTCGCCGTCAAAAACAATATGCTCGTAAACCTCGTCACTTAATACGATAATATCTGTGCCTTCGGTTAGTCTTTGAAGTTGAAGCATATCATCTTTAGACCA
Organism: Winogradskyella jejuensis; assembly: GCF_900129745.1. Taxonomy (GTDB): domain Bacteria; phylum Bacteroidota; class Bacteroidia; order Flavobacteriales; family Flavobacteriaceae; genus Winogradskyella; species Winogradskyella jejuensis. The sequence continues at coordinate 1,409,574 of NZ_FQWS01000001.1, forward strand.
AATGGTTCCGCTTGGATTGTGAGGTGAATTAATCAAAATCATCTTTGTTTTAGACGATAGTTTTGAGGCGACCTTATTCCAATCAGGTTTGTAATCTGGAGCAGACAATTGGATAGGAATTACTTTTCCACCATTAACTTCAACCGCAGGTTCGTAGCAATCGTAAGCAGGTTTAAAGACAATAACTTCATTATTTGGTCTTACAAAAGCAGATACAATACAATAAATGGCTTGGGTCGCTCCAGCAGTTACTGTGATTTCTTTTTCAGGATGATAGGTGCTGTTGTACAACCTTTGGTATTTATTGGCAATGGCGAGCCGCAAATCTAAATTCCCAGCCATAGGCGCATATTGGTTGTAGCCACTATTCATAGCGTTGTTGACCAAATCAATCAACTTTTGGTCACTTGCGTAATTTGGGAAACCTTGAGATAAATTAATGGCATTATGCTGATTTGCCAATGCGCTCATTATCGTAAAAATGGTGGTGCCGACGTCTGGGAGTTTGGAGGTAAAATTCATAAGAATAAAGATACTTTAAAATCCGATATTTCGAGTTGGCAAAAGCCTATCCTTTTTTATCTTTACTGTAATTAAAAATAGTAGAGATTATGCGTATTTTAAAAGTCATTATTTTATTTCTTGTTTTTCAAGTTTCGGCACAACAAGGTGGTATGTGGATTCCTTCGCTCTTAGAGGGAATGAATGAAAGCGAAATGCAAAGTTTAGGAAGTAAACTTACAGCCAAAGATATTTACGACGTTAACAATTCTAGCTTAAAAGATGCTATTGGTCATTTTAACGGTGGTTGTACAAGCGAAGTAATTTCTCCTAAAGGGCTCTTACTTACCAATCATCACTGCGGTTTTAGTCAGATTCAGTCCCATTCATCTTTAGAAAACGATTATTTAAAAGATGGTTTTTGGGCTATGAATTTTGAAGAAGAAATTCCAAATGAAGGGCTTTTTGTAGAGTTTATTGTTAGAATTGAGGACGTTACAGATGCAATGCTTAAGAATGTTTCAGATGCGATGAGTCCTCGCGAAAAACAATCGCAAATCGATAAGAATAGAAATGCTGTTGAAAAAAATATAGTTAAAGAAGAATGGCAAGATTTTAAGATTCGTCCGTTTTATAAGGGCAATCAATATTATTTATTTATTACCGAACGTTTTGAAGATGTACGTTTAGTAGGAGCGCCACCGAGTAGTATTGGTAAATTTGGTAGTGACACCGACAATTGGGTTTGGCCAAGACATACGGGAGACTTCTCTCTATTTAGGATTTATGCCGATAAGAATAATAGACCTGCAAAATACAGTAAGGACAATGTGCCTTACACGCCTAAGCATTTTTTACCAGTTTCTTTGGATGGTGTTGAAGAAGGTGATTTTACGATGGTTTTTGGTTTTCCTGGACGTACAAACGAATATCTTCCTGCTGTAGCTGTAGAGCAGATTACGCAAAAGCTAAATCCGTCTAACATTGCAATTAGAGAAGCTGCTCTAAAAGTTATTGATGCCAGTATGAAAGCCGATGACCAAATACGCATTCAATATGCATCAAAACAAGCGCGTATCGCCAATGCCTGGAAGAAATGGATAGGAGAAAATCAAGGGATTGAAAAAAGTGGTGCTGTAGAAATAAAAAGACAGTTCGAAAAAGAGTTTGTTAAGGCTCTAACGGACCAAGGAAAAGAAGCAGCATACGGAAATATTTTACCAGAATTTGAGAAGCTTTACAAAGAGTTTGAGACAGTAAATGTAAAGCGTAACAATTTTGTGGAGGTCTTTTTACGCTCTAACGAGCTAATGCAAATGATGTTCCGATTAGTTCAAATGGAAAATACGGCGAATAGAGGCGAAGAAGCTTTTGAAAAGGCAAGAATGTCAATGGTAAATCAATTAAAAGGAATTCATAAAAACTATAATTCTGCTGTAGACAAAGGTGTTTTCGAAGCTGTAATGCCGCTATATAGCTCTAATTTTGATGCTTCTATTTATGATAATACAGCTTTTGTAAATTTAGAAAGCGCACTAAAATTATTAGAAGGAGACTCTAAAACTGTCTTACAAAAATTAAATGACGATGCGGCTTACCAATACGCTAAACCTCTTGTTTTAGAGTTTTATACCAATTTAGAGCCAGAATTTCAGCGAATTAATACCCAAATTAATGCATTGCAAACCAAATACATGAAAGCCTTGATGGAAGTGCTTCCTGAAGAACGGTATTTCCCAGATGCTAACAGCACGCTAAGGGTTACTTATGGTAAAGTAAATGGTTATGCGCCTAGAGATGCTGTTTATTATAATCCTGTAACCTATTTAGATGGTGTTATGGAGAAATATGTACCAGGCGATTACGAGTTTGATGTGCCACAAAAACTGAGAGATTTATACGAAGATAAAGATTATGGACCATATGCAGACAAAAATGGAAAATTACCTATTTGCTTTTTAGGAACCAATCATACGACTGGAGGAAACTCTGGTAGTCCGGCCATTGATGCTGAAGGTAATTTAGTCGGTTTAAATTTTGATCGCGTTTGGGAAGGCACCATGAGTGATATTTATTACGACCCAGAAATTTGCCGAAATATAATGGTGGATTTACGTTATGTCTTGTTTATTATAGATAAATATGCTGGTGCAAAACACTTAATAGAGGAAATGAAATTAGTACATCCGAAGAAGTAAGGTTTAGATTATTTATTTGTCATATCACTAATAATTTTTAGATGATGCTTAGTATGTATTTCTAAAAATCGAGTCACACGTTTTTTGTTGATATGTCCAAACATTGGGTGCTTAAAATAAGCGTTTTGGGGTAAAGAATTAATAGTTTCAATATTTTTTTTGGCGTTAGCAACTTGGTTAATAAGGTCCGCTTTTTCTATAACTTCTGGTGGTCTAACGTGTTTTGGAGCTTTGGCTTTTCCACGTGGGAATTTTCCAAGGGTTAGTAAAAATCTTCCAACAAGTGTTATATTTTTTTTGTAGGTGTTTGGGTCAGAGGATTGCATGGCTAAGCACACATTATTTATCACTTTTAGACTATGGTCTATTTGCCAACCCACCGTAGATTCTGAGACTTTTGGATTCGTAAATTCGTGTTGCGGAATATAAGACTCTAAGGTTTTTATATAGTCGGAAAGTTTATTTTGTGGTGTCATTAGATATATTTTAGGAAAGGTAAATAAAAAAATCCCAAACATTGCTGCTTGGGATTTTGTAGCATGAGATGCTGAATCTCCCGACGTTTCAGGACAGCATGACAAATTGATAGTTTTAGTAACGGTAATGTTCTGGCTTGTATGGCCCTTCAACAGTTACACCAATATATTCAGCTTGGTCAGATTTAAGCTCTGTTAGCTCCACACCAATCTTTTCTAAGTGTAATTTTGCTACTTTTTCGTCTAAGTGCTTTGGTAACATGTACACTTCGTTTCCGTAAGCTTCACTGTTGTTCCAAAGTTCGATTTGTGCTAAAGTTTGGTTTGTAAATGAGTTACTCATTACAAAACTTGGGTGACCAGTTGCACAACCTAAGTTTACTAAACGACCTTCTGCTAATACAATGATGTCTTTTCCATCAACAGTATATTTATCTACTTGCGGCTTAATCGTGTTTTTTGTATCACCGTAGTTATCGTTTAACCAAGCCATCTGGATTTCGTTATCAAAGTGACCGATGTTACAAACGATAGTTTTATCTTTCATAGCTTGGAAGTGCTCAGCACGTACAATATCTTTGTTTCCTGTCGTAGTGATTACAATATCAGAATTTCCAACAACTGTTTCTAAACGCTTAACTTCAAAACCATCCATTGCTGCTTGTAACGCACAAATTGGGTCAATTTCAGTTACCGTAACGATAGAACCTGCACCTTTAAAAGAAGCAGCAGTACCTTTACCAACATCTCCGTAACCACAAACTGTTACACGCTTACCAGCTAACATAACGTCCGTCGCACGACGAATGGCGTCTACTGCAGATTCTTTACAGCCGTATTTATTATCAAATTTAGACTTCGTCACTGAATCGTTAACATTGATTGCAGGCATTGGTAATGTTCCGTTTTTAACACGCTCGTATAAACGGTGAACACCTGTTGTTGTCTCTTCAGAAAGTCCTTTGATGCCATCAGCTAAGTGAGGATACTTGTCTAAAACCATGTTAGTTAAATCGCCACCATCATCCAAAATCATATTTAATGGTTTGCGGTCTTCACCAAAGAATAACGTTTGCTCAATACACCAATCAAACTCTTCTTCTGTCATATCTTTCCAAGCATAAACAGCAGTTCCGGCAGCAGCAATAGCAGCAGCTGCTTGGTCTTGTGTAGAGAAGATGTTACAAGAACTCCAAGTGACTTCTGCACCAAGGGCTTGTAATGTTTCGATTAATACAGCAGTTTGGATGGTCATGTGTAAACATCCAGCAATACGTGCACCTTTTAACGGTTGCTCGTTTTTATACTCTTCGCGTAAACTCATTAAACCTGGCATTTCTGCTTCGGCTAATTCAATTTCTTTTCTTCCCCAAGCCGCTAACGACATGTCTTTTACTTTGTTTGGAACGTAAGCAATAGTCTTTGTACTCATTTTTTATTTTTTCTTGTGTTTATATGGAATGATAACGTTGGGAAACGAACTTAAAATTGGTTAAATTCGCCTTTCAAAATTAATCATCCTGCCTTAGGCGGTGCAAAGATAATCAATAACATTTATAATACTAAATGCCGCTGTATAAATCCATTAGCGTTAACACACAAACTACTGTTAAAATTTGGAAGATTGAAGAATCTTATGATGATTTAATGAGGCCTCTTGACCTTAAACCAAACAGTTTGGAGCGTGTATTAGGCATGAAAAGCGAGTTGCACCAACGTGGATTTTTAAGTGTACGTCATTTGCTTCGCGAATTTGGATATACCGACCAAGATTTGTTTTACGATGAATATGGAAAGCCACATCTTAAAGACGGAAAGCATATATCCATTACACACAGCTTTACATTTTCGGGAGTGATTGTAAGTGATGCTGAAGTTGGTATCGATATTGAAAAACAACGGGAAAAGATAGCTATCATCGCTAAGAAATTTGTGGATTATGAGTTTAATTATCTAAAACCAGAAGCTGAAGATTATGTGCGAAAACTAACCGTAATTTGGGGAATAAAAGAATCGCTCTATAAATTGTTCGCTACACCTGGCATGTTGTTTAGAGAACATTTTTTGGTGATTCCGTTTACGTTTGAAGATGATGAAACGGTGTGTTGGATTGATTATGATGGACGAAAATACAGATACAATTCGTATTATTTAGAGTTCGAAGGTTTTACTTGTGCATATGTTTTAGGCTGATGAGTGCGATTTATCACAACATAAAGTCAGCTGCAAAACAGAAAAAGAAACAATTAGCCATTTTAATCGACCCAGATAAAGTGAAGATTGAAAATTTGGGCAAATTCGCTCAAAAAATCAATAAATCCATAGCGACTCATATTTTTGTTGGTGGAAGCACGGTTGAAGAAAATGAAACAGAAAACGTTGTTCTTGAACTAAAAAAGCATACCAAATTACCAGTAATTTTATTTCCTGGAGATGTAACACAAATCACAGACAAAGCCGATGGTATTTTGTTTTTGTCTTTAATATCAGGTCGGAATCCAGATTATTTAATAGGAAAACACGTCGAAGCTGTGCCGAAGTTATTTAGGTCTGGATTGGAAGTCATCCCAACAGGATATATTTTAATTGAAAACGGAAAAGAAACTTCGGTTGAACGCGTAAGCCAAACAAAACCAATACCAAAGCAAGACATTGAAATCATAATAAACACCGCAAAAGCAGGCGAATATTTAGGACAAAAATTAATATATCTCGAAGCCGGAAGTGGCGCAAAAGAGCCTGTAAATTTTAAAGCTATTTCAGAAGTCAAAAAAAGATTAGAAATCCCGCTAATTGTTGGTGGCGGAATTAGAACCAAAGAAGCCTTAGATTTGGCATACAATTCTGGAGCAGATTTGGTAGTCATAGGAACAGCTTTTGAGGAAGATGAAAGTTTCTTCGAGGAAATAAAAGTATAAGATGAAAATATCTATAGAACTCACATTTACGCCACTAAAAGACGATTACGAACCGCATATTATTGCATTTATAAAAGCGCTTCGGAATTCAGAATTTACGGTTTTAGAAAATCCCCTAAGTACACAAGTTTATGGTGATTATAATAAAGTGATGCCTTTTCTTCAAACTGAAATTGAAAAAGCATTTACAGACGTGGATATTGCCGTTTTGCAAATGAAATTGGTAAAAACCGATAGAAGTGATTATGAGCCAGATTTTTAATTTCTTTTTCGGGCAATATTTAGACTATTCGACGATTGATATCGTTTTAGAAATCACTGCTGTAGTTTTTGGATTTCTCTCAGTTTGGTTTTCAAAACAAAATAAGATTTGGGTATTTCCAACAGGAATGATAAGCACTCTCATTTTTGTTTATCTATTATTAAAATGGGAACTTTTAGGCGATATGATGATAAACGCCTATTACTTTATAATGAGTGTTTACGGTTGGTATATCTGGACACGAAAGGTTGATGATAGTCATGTCACACCAATTTCTATAACCACATTAAAGGAAAAGAAAATAAGCGCTCTTATTTTTATAGCCACTTTAATTTTTGTCTTTTTAGTCTATAAAACCTTTGATAAGTGGAATGGTTGGGTTGCTTATGTCGATACTGTTACAACAGCCATTTTCTTTGTCGGTATGTGGCTCATGGCAAGACGAAAATTAGAAAATTGGATATTTTGGATAATAGGAGATATCATTTCTGTTCCTTTGTATTTTTATAAAGGTTTTACATTTACGAGCTTTCAATATTTGGGCTTTACAATTATTGCCATTTTTGGCTATCTCGCATGGAAGAAGAACTTAGACAGCAAAAAAGCAATTGCATAAAAATTGTATTATTCGGACCAGAATCTACAGGAAAAACTACGCTTTCTAGACAACTAGCCGAACACTACAACACACTTTGGGTACCCGAATTTGCGCGAGACTATCTTCAAGAAAAATGGGATAGAGAACAAAAAACCTGTGAGCCAAAAGATTTAGTGCCAATTGCTATTGGACAAATGAAATTAGAAAATGAATTGAGCCAAAAAGCTAATAAAGTCTTAATTTGTGATACCGATTTGTTAGAAACTAAAGTTTATAGCGAGGTATATTACCAAGGAAGTTGCGATCCAATTTTAGATAAATACGCTATCCAAAATCAGTATGACTTATATTTTTTAACTTATATTGATACGCCTTGGGAGGCTGATGATTTAAGAGACAAGCCTAATGAAAGAGAGCGAATGTTTAAGGCATTTGAAAATGCTTTAAAACAAAATGAAAGACCTTACGTTTTGCTCAAAGGCGGAAAGAATGAACGCTTAGAAAAAGCGATTTTTCATATTGATGAATTATTAAAAATAACAGATTGAAGTTTTCAGAAAACGACATAAAACAAATAGAAAACCATAACCTGACTCTTGCACAAGTTAAGAATCAAATTCAGCAGTTTAAAGACGGTGTTAACTACTCAGATATTTGTGCAGCGGCAACAGTTGGCGAAGGTATTTTGGCCCCTACTTACGAGCAAGTCGATGAGTTCATTAAATATTTCGATTCAAAAAAAGATGATATTTCTATCGTAAAATTCGTGCCCGCGTCTGGCGCAGCAACACGGATGTTTAAGTTTCTGTTTGAATTTTTAAAAGAATACAATCCGGTACTTCAGTCTCTAAACGCCTACATCAATCGCAATGGTTTAAAAGATTTACCATTATTTTTAATTGCCTTAGAAAAGTTTCCATTTTACGAGCGCGTTTTGGAACAGATACACAATAATGGTATTGATTACAAAAGTCTAAATCCAAACCAGAAAGCGTACGAGTTTGTAAAGGCAATGCTTGAAGAAGACCAATTAAATTTTGGCAGTTTCCCAAAGGGATTGTTTCCTTTTCATAAATACAACAACGATATTTCCACAGCTTTTGAAGAGCATTTGTTCGAGATGGCATTTTACGGCTCTCGAAAAACACCACTAAGAGTCCATTTCACTATTTCCGAAAAGCATAAAGACAAATTTACCGAGGAGTTTAGGCGTATCGAAGAACGGGTTGAAGCTATAACTGGTTTTCCTTATGAGATATCCTTTTCGTACCAGCACCAATCAACAGATACTATTGCGTTGACTACTAAAAATGAACCGTTTAGAAACGAAGATGGGAGTCTGTATTTTAGACCTTCAGGTCATGGTGCATTGTTGAAAAATCTGAACGAAATTGACGCTGATTTAATATTTATCAGCAATATTGATAACGTCGTTGTAAAGCATTATAAAGCCGAAGTTGCCAAATATAAAAAAGTGTTGGCTGCAATTTTACTTCAGTCCAAAGCGCAGGTATTTCAATATATTCAGCTATTAAAAAATGAAGAGGTTACTGAAGCGCAACTAAACGAAGTTGGCGAATTTATTTCAAACAAGCTCAACTATTCAATTTCTGAAGAGTTTGAGAGATATTCTCATAAATATAAAGTCGAATATCTTATGGAAGCCTTAAACAGGCCAATTCGGGTTTGCGGAATGGTGCAAAATGAAGGCGAACCAGGTGGCGGACCTTTTTGGGTGAAAGATGAATCTGGTCGTTTATCACTTCAAATTGTAGAATCTGCTCAAGTGAATAAAAAGGATAAAGAGCAAAAACGTATTATGGCAAATGCGACACATTTTAATCCGGTTGACATTGTGTGTTCTATAAAAGATTTTGAAGGAAATACCTTTGATTTACAACAATTTGTCAACGAAAAAGCAGGCTTTATTACCATGAAAACAAAGGTTGGTAAAGACATTAAAGCGCTTGAATTACCTGGACTTTGGAACGGAAGTATGGCGTATTGGAATACTATTTTTGTTGAAGTTCCTATTTTAACCTTCAACCCAGTGAAAACGGTAAATGATTTGCTGAAACCATCGCACCAATTAAGCTAAGATGGAGTTTTCAGAATTACTCAAAGAAGTTAATTACAGAGCTGTTCGAAGCTCTGGAAGTGGCGGACAAAACGTCAATAAAGTGGCTACAAAAGTGGAATTGTATTTCAATTTGAAAAACACTACTTTTTTTACAGAAGAAGAAAAACTTAGACTTCAAGACTACTTCAATAACAGATTAACTAAAGATGGTATTTTAATTTTAAGCTGTGGCGAAACCCGAAGTCAGCTTAAAAATAAAACTATCGTTACCAAACGTTTTACCGAACTTATTACAGAAGGTTTAAAGGAAGAAAAAGATAGATTGCTAACTAAAATCCCGAAAGCCGTTAAGCGTAAAAGACTTCAAAACAAGCGAAAAACTTCAGAAAAAAAGGCAAACCGAAAACCGCCAAAGATTGATTAAAAAATCTTAAAATCTTACTCTTAAAACCGTAAATCCATATTATCTTTGCACCGTTCTCAAAAAAGGGGTGCCAATAAGTGGCTGAGATCATACCCATTGAACCTAGAACAGGTAATGCTGTTTAGGAAGCGAGCGTAAAGAAAATGTCTAGTAGACATTTTTAGCGAGTGCAATTAGGTTATCAATGTTGGTTTCACTTCTGAATATTTTGATAGAAAATTTTCTATCACACCATTCAAGATGAAATCAATTTTTAGTTTAAGATCACTAGTTAAACGTTCGAAATTTAATTATTAATAAAGAATAATTACCTCTTTTTATTCGATTATAAAACGCTATAGTCGTATGAAATCTAGTATTCTTAAACTTAAATCTTTTAACCATCTATTATGGTCTAGATTCAGTTTCGTCTTTCAAAATAATATAAGCGAAACTAAATTTTTATTCAAAAATTTGTCGCAATTTAAGCGGCAAAAACTTACAGTAGTACTTATTGTATTAGGCTTATGTTCTGCTTTTGGGCAAGAAAAAGAACAAGAAAAAGTAAAAGATTCAACTAAACCCGAAAAATTAGATGAGGTTTTGGTAAAAGCCGTCCGTGTGGACGCAAAATCGCCAATTACGCACTCTAACGTAGACAAAAAAGAATTGGCAAAACGTAATTTAGGACAGGATATTCCTGTGTTACTTAACTTTTTACCATCTGTGGTAACCACAACAGATGCTGGTGCGGGTATTGGTTATACTGGTGTTAGAGTTCGTGGTGTAAGTAGTCAATCGACTAATGTTACTATTAATGGTATTCCGTATAACGATGCGGAATCTTTAGGTACGTTTTGGGTTAATCTGGGAGACTTTTCGTCTTCAGTAGAAAGTCTACAATTGCAACGTGGTGTTGGTACATCAACTAATGGTTCTGGTGCCTTTGGAGCAAGTATTAATGTATTAACAGATGCGGTTTCTAAAGAAGCTAATGGACAAATTGCTAATTCTTTCGGGAGCTTTGGAACAAGAAAACACACGGTGAAATTTAGTACAGGTTTACTAAATAAGCATTTTGAAGTTGCTGGCCGTTTATCAAACATTCAGTCCGATGGTTTTATAGATCGAGCATCTTCAAACTTAAAATCGTATTTTCTTCAAGGGTCTTACGTAGATGACAATACCTTGATTAAAGCTATTACTTTTGCTGGTAATGAGGTGACATATCAATCATGGTATGGATTTGAAGCAGCTACAGTTGAGGCTATTGGTTTCAACCCTAACATTGATGAAAACAGACAATTCAATATTGCGGGAATTAAATTTGATGACCAAGGCAATTTTGAAGGCTACCATAACAATCAAGTCGATGATTACAGTCAAGATCATTACCAACTGCACTGGAATCAACGTTACAACAGCCAATGGTCAACAAACGTGGCATTAAACTACACATACGGCCGTGGTTTCTTTGAGGAATATGTAGATAATTATTTATACTCAAACATCTATTTTTCAGGAGATGCGACGTTTGATTTCCTAGGTCTAAATCCTATTACAGTAGATGGGGAAACCATAGATTCTATGGACTATATCCGTAGACGTTGGTTAGATAACAATTTTTATGTAGTTAATGCAAGTGCAAATTACAAAGCCGATAACTTAAATGCATTTTTTGGTGCGTCTTACAGCCGTTATGAAGGTGAACATTTTGGTGAAGTTATTTGGGCAGAGTACGCAAATCAAATTGATTTTGAAGAACGTTATTACGAAGGAAATTCAGAAAAAACAGATTTCAACGTTTTTGCAAAAGCTAATTATAGATTGAATGATAAATTGAGTTTATATGGTGATTTACAAGTGCGAAATGTAAAGTATGTTACCGAAGGGCTTAACTCAGATTTAGATGTTTTTGAGGTGGACAAAAAATTTACATTTTTTAACCCAAAAGCTGGAATTACTTACGATTTGAATGATAAAAACAGCTTCTATTTCTCATATGCTAGGGCAAATAGAGAACCAAACCGTTCAGACTTTGAAAACGATAATAATGTAAAACCAGAACAATTAAACGATTTTGAATTGGGTTGGAGACATACATCAAACAAACTGCGTTTCAATGCTAATATGTACTACATGTTGTACAATGAGCAATTGGTTTTATCTGGTCAGTTAGATAATTCAGGCTTCCCTATTAGAACAAATAGCGGTGAGAGTTACCGTTTAGGTTTAGAATTAGAAGCGGTAATTCCGGTGACTTCAAAATTTACAATTCAACCAAACGCAACATTTAGTACTAATAAAAACAAGGAAACTATTGTGTCTAGAGATGGCGCTATTGTTAATTTAGGGTCAACTGATATTTCATTTTCACCAGAATTGGTTGCAGCTAATGCTTTAGTTTTTCAACCAAACGAAAATTTACAGATGTCTTTACTGACCAAATATGTTGGTGAGCAATTTTTAAGTAATACCGAATCGGAATTTTCAAGATTAGATAGTTACCTAACTAATGATTTCAACATCAATTATACCATTAAAACAAAATCGGTTTTCGATTCTATTATATTAACAGGTTTGGTAAATAATATTTTCAACGAAAAATATGTATCAAATGGATATTACTACACGTTTGATGATGATTTTTCAAACCCAGGAACAGTAACAACTGTAGAAGGTGGCGGATTTTATCCTCAAGCAGGAACAAACTTTCTTTTAGGAGTTACACTTAACTTCTAATTAGAAATTACATATTGGTTATTACCTACAAATTCAACCCTGTATTCTTTTAGTGTGCAGGGTTGATTAGTTCCATTTAATACCTGACCCGTAATAAGGCTATACTCATTAGCATCTGCACATCCGCAGACAGCATTAATGCCATTGATGGTTAATATAGAGCAATTTTCAAAAGTGTGGTTAGGGTCTGCTGCGTCCCAAGCTCTAATTGTAGAGCTGTTAACCCTAGTAATAATTAGACCACCATTACCCTGTCCTTCTAGTCTTACAGAATTACCAGTATTTATAAGTTGACTAAATTGGGGTAGGTTAAGATTAATAGATGTATTAACCCCAACATTAAGTAAAAAGTTACAATTATTAATATTATCATTTCGGCTACAACCTAGTATAGCTAAGCATAGAAGTACCAATAATTTGTTTTTCATAGCAGTAATTTTCTTTTGTCGCAATTTACACAAATTAACACATCAGATAAATATTTTATATATTTGTATAGTTATCTCGTGAAAGCGGGATTTTTTCATTAAGTCCCGAATTCGTTTCGGGATATTTTGAATATAGCAACCAACGGATTGCTACCTAAAAACGAATAAAAGATGAGTAAAGTATCATATTATACCGCAGAAGGATTAAAAAAATTAAGAGACGAGTTAAATCATTTGAAAGATGTTGAGCGACCTAAAGCGTCACAAGCTATTGCCGAAGCTAGAGATAAAGGCGATTTGAGTGAAAATGCTGAATATGATGCAGCAAAAGAAGCGCAAGGAATGTTAGAAATGAAAATTTCTAAGATGGAAGAAACCTTAGCTAATGCTCGCGTTATAGATGAATCTCAACTAGACACATCAAAAGTTTTGGCATTATCTAAAGTGAAGATTAAAAACCAAACTAACGGTATGGAAATGACCTATACCTTGGTCGCAGAGAGTGAAGCGGATTTAGCGTCAGGAAAAATTTCTGTAAACTCACCAATTGGTAAAGGGTTATTAGGTAAATCTGTTGGAGATGTTGCCGAAATACAGGTGCCGAGCGGAATTATGAAGTTTGATATCTTAGAGATTTCTAGATAAAACGCATTACAAATTATAATTTTTAAGATTCCTGTCTATCTTCTTAAGCAGGAATCTTTTTATATTTACATACCTAATCCCCTTAATTATGGCATCAATTTTCACAAAAATTATTAATGGCGAACTACCTTCCTATAAAATAGCTGAGACCGAAGATTTTTATGCCTTTTTAGATATAAATCCAAATAGTAAGGGTCATACATTGTGCATTCCAAAAAAAGAGGTCAATAAAATTTTTGACCTTGATGAATCTACATATATGGGGCTTATGGCATTTTCACGTAGAGTTGCAAAAGCATTAGAAAAAGCAGTGCCATGCGAGCGAATAGGGATGTCTGTTATTGGTTTAGAAGTGCCACATGTACATGTACATTTAATTCCATTACATACTATGGAAGATGCTAGATTTGTCTCAAAACAAAAGCTATCAAAAGAGGAGTTTGAAGCATTAGCGGCTTCTATTGCTGCACATTTGACTAGAGCTTAATAATACCAAGCATTACAAGCGCTATGACTATAAATAGTAATATGTCTATTGCTATAAATACATAGCCAAATGGTTTAAGTTTCCAAGAACTTTTCTTAGGTACAATAGCACGTTCGTGGTAAGCCACAACACGTTCTATATCATCATCCCAACGTACAGGGTAAATTGTAGTATTACAGTTCTTACAATGCATTTCGTTAGAAGTATCACTTGTAATAGCTTTAAAAAAGATGTTCTCCGTCATTCTTTGTTTAAAGGTAAGTTGCAGGCCTTCGTTACTGTAACACTCGGGGCAGTTATTGTTTAGTTGAAATTCTTTTAATGTAAAATAATTTGAAGCTTTCATAACTCTAGTTTTAAACATGTTTTTTTAGAGCGATTTGAAAAGTAGTGCCTTTGTTCAGTTCGGATTGAATAACTTTTATTTTGCCATTATGATAATCTTCAATAATGCGTTTAGCTAAAGATAATCCAAGTCCCCAACCACGCTTTTTTGTAGTATAACCTGGTTGAAAAACAGTTTGCCATTGACTTTTAGGGATACCTTTTCCGGTATCAGATATTTGTATCAACACTTGTTTGTCATTTTCTTTTAGACTAAGGTTAAGCTCACCTTTTCCTTTCATGGCATCGATGGCATTTTTCACTAAATTTTCTATAGTCCAGCTATAAAGCTGCTCATTAAATTTTACTTTGATTACTTTTTCGGGTATTTCAATATTAAAATCAATAAGCTTCGATGTTCTAGATTGTAGGTAAGCAAAAGACTCTTTTGTTTCAGAAACAATATCACTTGATTTTAGCTCAGGGACAGAGCCTATTTTACTAAAACGCTCGGTAATGGTTTTAAGACGGTCTACATCCTTTTCCATTTCTTTTATGTAATCTGGATTAACGTTTTCAGATTTTAGTATTTCTGTCCAACCGACTAGTGAAGATAAAGGTGTTCCTATTTGATGGGCTGTCTCTTTAGCCATTCCGGTCCAGAGTTTATTTTGCTCAGCTGTTCTTGAGCTTTTATAAAAGAAATACACAACTGCTGCGAATAGAAAAATAATTAGCAATAAAGCGAGAGGATAATATTTTAGACGATTAATTAATGATGAGTTCCCATAATAGAGTGTGTGCCCTAAATCTTCCATAATTAAGGGTTGATTTTCTTTTTCAAATTTTGAAATAAGAAAATCTTTATTTGTTTCAACATAAGTGTCGTCTATACTATCGTTAAAAACTTTTGCTATTTCAGTTTTTTCAGAGAGCCTTGGTTTTCCAAAAATATTTCTATAACTGATAATATTTTTATCATTATCTATAAGTAGCATTGGAGTATTTAAGGTGGAATCTAAAACTATATACTCAGCTACAAGATTAACTTCAAAATCATCTAAATTTTCAGAATTATCAAGTGCCGCTTTTGCAAATTCAGAATAGGCAAAAGTCCAGCTTTTCATTTTGGCGCGTTCTTCAGATTTAAAATGCTGAAAAAACACATAAGTGTTCCAAAGAATTAAGGAAACAATTACAAATGATGAAATGATAATAATCCATCGGATTACATTTCTGTTAAGAAATAGACGCATTTATGAGCTAGTTAATGGTTCTAAATATAATGTAATTATGTAAAATTTATTGTTCTTAAAGGCTATAGAATTCATTTTATATCCTTAGCATTATCATTATATTTGATGAAAACAACTTTTACATGGTTTCTTACCAACCCAAAGACCTAACAACAGCTAAATTACATGGATATTTGCTAAGTGCTGTGGCGCCTAGGCCAATTGCATTTGCGAGTACTATTGATAAAGACGGTAACCCTAATCTATCGCCCTTTAGTTTTTTTAATGTGTTTAGTGCTAATCCACCTATTCTCATATTTTCTCCTGCGCGTCGTGTTAGAGATAATACTACAAAGCATACTTTGGAAAATGTTGAAGAGGTCAAAGAAGTGGTCATTAATACGGTTAATTACGATATCGTACAGCAGATGTCGTTGAGTAGTACAGAGTATCCTGAGGGCGTTAATGAGTTTGAAAAAGCGGGATTAACCATGTTGAAATCAGATTTGGTTAAACCATTTAGAGTGGCTGAATCTCCAATACAGATTGAATGTAAAGTCAATGAAATTGTAAAACTGGGTACAGAAGGTGGTGCAGGAAACTTAATTATTTGTGAGGCTTTAAAAATTCACATGTCCGAAGCTATTTTGGATGAAAACGGAAGTGTCAATCAAAAAAAGCTAGATTTAGTAGCAAGAGCAGGAGGCAGTTATTACAGTCGAGCCAAAGATGGATTTTTTGAAATACCAAAACCACTAACAACATTAGGAATAGGTGTTGATAAATTGCCTAAATCGGTGATAAAAAGTTCTGTATTATCGGGTAATGATTTAGGAATTTTAGGTAATTTAGCAGCCTTTCCAAGTGATTCTGAAGTAGAAAATTATCTAAGAACCTCGGAGGAGTTCGCTAATATTTCGCACGTTAATGATTTTGAAAATTTTATTCATAAAAAAGCAAAAGATTTAATAGAAAAGAATGAAGCTGAAAAAGCATTATTAATGCTACTAGCAAAAGAAAAAACTAAATAATATCAATAAATTACAACATGGAAGTACAAGGAAGAATCAAAGTGATTGGAGAGACACAAACCTTTGGTAGTAATGGATTTAGAAAGCGCGAGCTTGTAGTAACCACAGAAGAGCAATACCCACAGCACATAATGGTAGAGTTTGTTCAAGACAAAACAGACTTATTAAACAACTATCAAGTAGGACAACAGGTAAAAGTAAATATTAATCTTAGAGGTCGTGAGTGGACAAATCCACAAGGAGAGGTTAAGTATTTTAACTCCATTCAAGGTTGGCGTATAGAGGCTGTGCAATCTGAAGCTGCACCAGCAGACATGCCACCAGTGGTGCCAGCTGCTGCTTTTGAGCCTGCTACAGATTTAAACACAGAAGAGCATGACGATTTGCCTTTCTAGTCAATTTAAAGAGTATAGATAAAATAAAACCCATTCTGTTGAATGGGTTTTTTATTAATAAAAAAGTCCTGATAAAATCAGGACTTAATATTGTGGTTTTAGGTTTAACCTTTACGAACAAACTCAAAAAAAAGCAATGATGAACAAAATTCGTAACATAAAGGTTACTTCAAATATGAGAAAAAAAGCTAATTTACCAAAGCTAATCGCCTGATTTAACACTACTAAAGCATACTACAACGTTGTAGTTAATAAAGATTTGTACTTTTTAAATGATAAAATAGAGTTCCCAAGAGTATCCGAAGCATCAGCAGATGGGTTACTTGCTATAGGAGGAGATTTAAATCCTGAACGTATACTTCATGCCTATAATTCTGGAATTTTCCCTTGGTTTGAACAAGAAGAACCTATTCTCTGGTGGTCTCCAGACCCGCGTTTTGTTATTTTTCCAGAAGAGCTTAAAGTCTCAAAAAGTATGAAACCTCTTTTTAAAAAGAAGAGATTCAAGGTCACTAAGAATAAAGATTTTCGTTCAGTAATTACCAATTGTTCTGAGGCTTATAGAGAAGGGCAAAATGGCACATGGATTACAGATAATATGATAGAAGCCTATACAAAGCTTCATGAGTTGGGTTATGCTATTTCAGTTGAGGTTTGGCAAGATAAAGTCTTGGTTGGTGGACTTTACGGAGTTGATGTAGGTAACGGTGTGTTTTGTGGAGAATCTATGTTTACAAAAGTGAGCAACGCAAGTAAATATGGTTTTATCCATTTTGTACAAAATTCTAACTACAAATTGATTGATTGTCAGCTTCACACCAATCATTTAGAAAGTCTCGGCGGAACCTATATTTCTCGAAAAGAATTTTTAAGGTTCTTATAGTTTATACTTCATTGTATCTAAAACAAGACACCTCATGGTCATTTACCATTCCTGTGGCTTGCATATGGGCATAAATTACGGTAGAACCTACAAACTTAAAACCTCGTTTTTTTAAGTCCTTACTTATTTTATCGCTGAGCGGTGTATTTGCAGGGGCATCTTTATAATTTTTGAACTTATTTTTAATCGGTTTCCCATCAACAAATCCCCAGATGTATTTAGAGAATGAGCCAAATTCGTCTTGCACTTTCATAAAGGCTTTGGCATTACTAACAGTAGCATTTACTTTAAGTTTATTTCTAATTATTCCAGAATCACTAAGCAAATCTGCGATTTTATCGTCATCGTAGTTGGCGATTTTTTTATAATCGAAAAAATCAAAAGCTTTCCTAAAGTTTTCACGCTTTCGAAGAATAGTTATCCAACTTAATCCAGCTTGAAAAGTTTCAAGAATCAGAAACTCAAATAATTGGTCATCTGCGTAAACTGGCACACCCCATTCTAAATCATGATAAGCTTCATAAAGTGGGTCTCCAACACACCAGCCGCATCTGTGTTTCTCCATTATCTTCCTCTTTTTTTAATACCGTATTCAATAAGTTTTATAACAACATATATTCCAACTAAAACATGCCTCAAATCAAATAAGGTTATGCTTTCGGTAATCATCCTGTTCTTAAATAATTTCAGGTAAACACCTGCTAATAGCACAAAGAATAGAATGATGATAATGCCTTTAGTAACCTCTAAAATCTTCATAATGTAAGTTTCTTGATATTACACTACTAATGTAACAACTGTTGCACAATTTTAGGCAATAGAACATTAATTTTGTAATATGGAAACTTTAGAAGATAAAATGATAAAAGATATAATTTCAGAAAGCTTAGGTAAGAGTATGTCTTATAAAGCTTACAGAGACTTAGTTGAAGAATTAACCGCAAATAACTCTACAACAGGCACTGAAAAAACAGAAGCATTAGTTAATTATACGATGCTTAATGACCGACGCATGAAGCGTTGGGACAAGACTGTAAAAGTTTCTGAAGAGGCTAAAACAAAGGTTCATAATTTTGAAAGAAAAGTAACTTGGCTAGTTATTACCGAAAGTTGGTGTGGCGATGCAGCACATATTATGCCTGTAATTAATAAGATTGCTGAATTGAATGATAACATTGATTATAAGGTGGTTTTACGTGATGAAAACGACGGATTAATGAATGCATTTTTAACCAATGGCGGCAAAGCAATTCCGAAGTTAATTATGATAGATAACCAAACTGGAGAAGTAGAAAATACATTTGGTCCTAGACCTTCTGTTGCTACTAATATGGTTAATGATTACAAAGCTGAACATGGTGGCTTAACTCCAGAATTTAAAGAAGACTTGCAACGTTGGTATAACAAAGACAAAGGGCAATCGACAATTGAGGATTTAGTAGATTTATTAGCCTAAGAAAAATTATTTCCCTTTAAAATAAAAAGTAATGGAACCCAATTGGTCCGTACGGTTTGAGTTGTTAAATCGTACCGATTTTGCATATTCTAAAGCATGTTCAGTAAGGCATTCATTACCACTATTTGAGGCGCCATTAATATAAGCTTCGGTAACTTGTCCTTGCCCATTAACTTTAATGTTTACGACTATCTTCCCTGAACGCTCGCACAGGTATCTCGGCGTGTTATAATTAAGAAGTCTACGGTCTTTTAGAGAATAGGTTAGTGTACTGCCACCAGAGGCATGTTCTGCAATTCCATTCTGTTTTTTATTTAGTAAATCTTGAAGTTTCTTGTAGGATTCTGTCTCTTTCTGTTTTAGAGCATAGGCTTTATTCGCTTCAAAACTAGAATTAGTTTCGGTTTCAACTTCTTTTTCAGAGTTACTTTCCTCTAACGCTTTCGTCGTTTTTTCAAAATCGTCTGAACTAACAGTTTTAAAATTCTTCATGAGTTTTTTAAACTCTTCATCCTCATTAAAAGCTTTGTTAGTCGTTGGCGATTTTAAATCTTCGATTTGCTCTTCTTCTTGCTGAATTTCTTCTTCAGTTTTCGCCTCAACCTCATAGATAGTTTCGGCAATGAGTTTTGGTGTCTTAGTTAAATGAAAACTAAACAACGAAAACACCACAATTCCTGTTAAGAGGAAAGTGATGAGTCCAGCCTTATATTTATCTATGTTTTGCATTTAGTTGTTTAGAGCAAAAATTGTACCTAAATGATATACGTTTATAAGCATGAAAAGGTTTATATATTTCTGTTTCGTCATGCTAAACTGTCCCACTGAGCGCAGTCGAAGTGTGTTTGAGCATCACATAATTTATTGATTTAAATAGAATCACTTAATGTGACCCTGAAACAAGTTCAGGGTGACGATTAGGTTAACCTTTATCCTTCTAAAGGAATCGTAGCAATAAATTCTTCGGGTGTTAAGCCATCTGTAACTTTAAAATCTCCAATACGCGTACGTCGTAAAACGGAAAGGTGTGCGCCAGAGTTTAACGCTTTTCCAAAATCGTACGCTAAAGAACGTATATAAGTGCCTTTGCTGCAAACGACCCTAAAATCTAATTCCAATCCACGAATTGCAGTAATTTCAAATTCTGTAATTTCGACTTGACGTGATTTTATCTCGACGTCTTCACCAGCACGAGCAAATTCATACAAGCGTTTTCCGTCTTTTTTTATCGCAGAAAATACGGGTGGAAATTGATTGATTACGCCTGTAAATTGTTCGGTAGTTTTATGAATTAAAGCATCGGTAATATGTTCTGTAGGAAAGGTGGCGTTGATTTCAGTTTCAAGATCATATGAAGGTGTTGTGCTTCCTAATACAAAAGTACCCGTGTATTCTTTTTCTTGACCTTGAAAGGTGTTGATTTGCTTTGTCATTTTACCCGTACAAATCACTAACAAACCAGTAGCTAAAGGGTCTAAAGTTCCGGCATGACCAACCTTTATTTTTTTAATGTTGTAGGCTTTTCTAATCGCCCAACGCAGTTTATTTACAGCTTGAAAAGACGTCCACGTTAGTGGTTTATCTATTAATAAAACTTGTCCGTTTTTAAAGTCTTCTTCTGTCTTCATATTAACTAAAGAATAATGAAAAACAGATGGCAATCAACCCAACAATAACGCAATAAATCGCGAAATAAGACAACTTACTTTTCTTTACTAAAGCAATCATCCAAGTGCAAGCAAAAAGCCCGGCGATAAATGCAGCGACAAAACCAATGGCCAATGGTGTAAAGTTGGTTGAGTCGTAAGTGAGCTCGCCTCCCAAAATGTCTTTTGCAATTTTTCCGAATATTAATGGCACGACCATTAAAAACGAAAATCGAGCAGCTTTGGTTTTATCGTTTCCTAATAATACCGAAGTGGAAATCGTTGCGCCAGACCTCGAAATTCCTGGTAACATCGCAATCGCTTGAGAAATACCAATGACAAAAGCATTACTAAAACTTACTTTTTTCTGTGTGTCTTTTGCTTTATCTGCCATAAAGAGAAGTAACGCTGTAATAATAAGCATACAACCGACGAGTAGAATATTTCCACCGAAAAGGGCTTCTAATTGTTCTTCAAAAAACAAACCAACAATGACTGCAGGAATCATTGAAATGGCAATTTTTACAGCAAACTGTAAATCTTCATTCCATTGAAATTTAAAGATGCCTTTGAGTAGCGATAAGATGTCTTTTCTAAAAACAACAATTGTACTTAATGCTGTTGCAAAATGCAATACAACGGTAAATAATAAACTTTCTTTTGGGATAGAATTATCACCTAAAATAGCTTTTCCTAATTCTAAATGTCCACTAGATGAGACAGGTAAAAACTCGGTTAACCCTTGAATAATTCCTAATACAATGGCATCGATTATTTCCATGTTGGCAAATATCAACTATCGGGTTGCAAATTCCAAGAAAAAAGCAATCCATCAATAACTGAATTTAAAGGTATGTATTTTGGAAATTAAAAATTTAATCTTTGGAATTTTCTTCCTTATCCGGATTTAAAAGAATAGCATACACCTGAATACCAAAACCAATAAGCACTAAAGTCGGTGCTAAACGGATACGTCTCCAGTGAAAAATAGATTCGTCAAAAACGTTAGGGTCATCACTACCGCCACCGGCCATTAAGATAAAACCAACAGCAATAAAGGCTAAACCGATAAATAGCCATTTGTAGTTTTTCTTACCGAAAATAAAATTGGATTTAGATGTTTGCTTTCGTTTTTGTTCGCCCATGATTCGTGTTATAGGTATTGCAAAGTAAACATATTATTTGTGATTGTATTGTTAAGGTCATCAAAAAAATAAATGCTCAACATTGAAATTTTTAGTCAATATTGAGCATTTACTGTAGTTATGACTTTAAAGTCTAATTGAACTCGCCTTGATAGTGTTCTTTAGCTATCTTAGTTTTAGGCTGTTCTTTCAAATCTTGGTCTGCATTTGCAAACACAAAAACCATAATCCCTACAAGGCATAAACCTACAAATACAATACGATTCATAATCAAAGATTTTTAAGTTAAACTTCTCTTTGGTTGGCGTATAGTTATGTCATTAGCTTATGTTAGGGTTTTGGTGTAAGTATAACTCAAGTTCTATTCCGTTATTGTAATAAAAATGGTAAAATGCTGTTAAACTTGCTGTAATAATTGTTAATAGTAGAGCTGGTCCGTCTTTAAATTTAAGAAACGTTGCGTCGCAATAAACGTGCTTAGCCAAGTAATAAGAATACCTAGTAGAAATATTCCAACAAAAAGTGCAGCGATAAGAAGAGTGTTTTCGAGTAGGCGAAGCTCTAAAAATGTAATGTCAAGGTAATAAAGTATAACCGCCATGCCTATTAATGCAATCACAGCGCCGATAATGCCTAGTTTTACACTTTGCCAAACAAAAGGTCGGCGGATAAAACGTTTAGTTGCTCCAACCATTTGCATGGTTTTAATAATAAAACGTTTAG
Organism: Winogradskyella jejuensis; assembly: GCF_900129745.1. Taxonomy (GTDB): domain Bacteria; phylum Bacteroidota; class Bacteroidia; order Flavobacteriales; family Flavobacteriaceae; genus Winogradskyella; species Winogradskyella jejuensis. The sequence continues at coordinate 1,432,150 of NZ_FQWS01000001.1, forward strand.
AATACACCGCTAATCGTATAGAACTATTAATTAACAACACCGCAATTAAGGTAAAGAGCCCGCTGATAATTAATACCCAAAGCGAGATTTTCTTTACGTTGTCATTCATCAATTCAACAAGGTCATTATCGTAGCGTATTTCTTCTACAAAGCTCTTATCGGAAATTGATTCCGAAATTTCAGTGAGTTTTTCAGTGGTTACAAACTCAGCTTTTAAGTAAACATCAATCGAATTTTTCAAAGGATTATAACCCAAGAAGTCCATAAAATCTTCGCCTGTATCCGCTTTCATTAATTCGGCAGCTTCTTCTTTGGAAACATAGACCGCTTTTTTAGAATAGTCGGCCATGATTAAGCTTTTTTCGAGTTGTTTTACTTCAACATCTTTAGCAGTATCATTTAAATAAATGGTTATGACTACCTGTTCTCTAAAATGGTCTGCCACTTTTTTGGAGTTAATTACCAGCAGCCCAAGACATCCCAAGATAAACAAAACCAAAGCAATACTAATCACTACAGAGATGTAAGAAGAGATGAGTTTTCGTTTTTGATAGTTGTCAAAAGATGAGGCCATAAATGGATAATTAATTAGGGTAAAAATAAAAAAGAAATCTGTTATGCTGAGTATTACAACGTTTAGTTTTTAATTGTGTTGTAATAGCCCTAAATTTGCGGCTTATTTCAAGGAAGATACTGCAATGCGATACGATTTTAATCAAATTGAAAAGAAGTGGCAAGAGTACTGGGCCAAAAATGAAACGTTTAAAGCGTCTAACGCTAGCGATAAGCCAAAATATTATGTGCTAGATATGTTCCCTTATCCAAGTGGTGCAGGTTTACATGTTGGGCATCCGTTAGGTTATATTGCCAGTGATATTTATGCACGTTATAAGCGCCATAAAGGATTTAACGTATTGCATCCGCAAGGTTACGATAGTTTTGGTTTGCCTGCGGAACAGTATGCCATTCAGACTGGTCAACACCCAAGAATTACTACAGAAGAAAACATAAAAACTTACCGTCGTCAGTTAGACCAAATTGGTTTTTCTTTTGATTGGAGTCGTGAGGTACGTACCTCTAATCCTGAATACTACAAATGGACGCAGTGGATTTTCATTCAGTTATTCGAGTCGTGGTTTAATAATGAGACCAATAAAGCTGAATCGATTGATACACTAATCGAAATTTTTAATGCTGAAGGAAACGCAAACATTAATGCGGCTTGCGATGATAATATTGAAGCCTTTACAGCTGAAGATTGGAAAGGCTACTCCTCTGAAAAGCAACAAGAAATTCTTTTAAAATATAGACTTACCTATTTGGCGGAGACCGAAGTAAATTGGTGCCCAGCTTTAGGAACCGTTTTAGCTAATGACGAAATCGTCAACGGTGTGTCGGAGCGTGGTGGACATCCAGTAGTTCGAAAAAAAATGACCCAATGGAGTATGCGAATTTCTGCTTATGCAGAACGTTTACTTCAAGGTTTAGATACGATTGATTGGACAGATTCTTTGAAAGAAAGTCAACGTAACTGGATTGGAAAATCCGTTGGAGCATCAGTAACATTCAATGTCAAATCACATGACGAAACTGTAGAGGTTTTCACAACACGTCCAGACACCATTTTCGGAGTGTCATTCATGACACTCGCGCCAGAACACGAACTCGTATCACAAATTACAACAGCAGAGCAAAAAGCTGAGGTTGAAGCTTATGTTGAAGCCACAGCAAAACGTAGCGAACGTGAGCGTATGGCAGACGTAAAAACCATTTCTGGTGTGTTTACCGGAGCTTATGCGGAACATCCGTTTACAAAAGAACCAATTCCAATTTGGATTGGCGATTACGTGTTAGCTAGCTACGGAACAGGCGCAGTTATGGCAGTACCTTGTGGTGATCAGCGCGATTACGATTTCGCGAAGCACTTCAATATCGAAATTCCAAATATTTTTGATGGTGTTGACATTTCTGAAGAAGCCTTTGCTTCTAAAGACAATGTAAAAATTACCAATAGCGATTTCCTAAACGGGATGAACTACAAGAAAGCAACAAAGCGCGCTATTTTCGAATTAGAGCAAATCGGTCAAGGCGAAGGTAAAACCAATTACCGTTTGCGTGATGCGGTTTTTAGTCGTCAGCGTTATTGGGGCGAGCCATTCCCGGTGTATTACGTCAATGGTATGCCGCAAATGATTGATGCCAAACATTTGCCATTAACCTTACCAGAAGTCGAGAAATATCTACCAACCGAAGAAGGCGAACCACCATTAGGTCGCGCCGATGTTTGGGCTTGGTGTACGGAAAGTAATGCTGTAGTTTCAAACGAAAAGATTGATAATAAAACCATTTTCCCATTAGAGTTAAACACTATGCCAGGTTGGGCAGGAAGCTCGTGGTATTTTTTCCGTTACATGGAAGAAGCAGAAAATCGAGGCGAATCTTTTGCTAGTGAAGATGCGCTTAAGTACTGGGGAAATGTCGATTTATATATTGGCGGAAGTGAGCACGCGACAGGTCATTTATTGTACTCACGTTTTTGGGTAAAGTTTTTAAAGGATAGAGGTTTTGTTGGCGTGGATGAGCCATTTAAAAAGCTGATTAACCAAGGTATGATATTGGGAACAAGTGCTTTCGTGTATAATGTTATACCAGTAGTATTAGAAAAAGAATTTTTGAAGCCTACTAATATTTTTGTTTCAAAATCTGTTTATGATAAGATATGTTTGGACTCTGAAAAGGAAGAAGATTTCGTCAAAGAGGTTGTGCAACAATATTTTTCTGATAAAAATGACAAGGAAGCTTCGATTCCCAAAATAACAGGAATAATATTTAATGATTTACATGTTGACGTCTCTTTAGTTAATTCTTCAGATGAGTTAAATATTCAGGGTTTTAGAAACTGGAGGAATGAGTATGCTGATGCTATTTTTATAGGTGAAGAATGCAATGTGATTGTTGAAGAAAATGATATTTACAAAGTAGGTCGTGACGTCGAAAAAATGTCAAAATCCAAATACAATGTTGTCAATCCAGACAGTATTTGCGAAGATTACGGTGCAGACAGTTTAAGACTTTACGAAATGTTCCTTGGACCATTAGAGCAATACAAACCTTGGAATACTGCGGGAATCACAGGCGTGCATAATTTCTTAAAGAAACTTTGGAAGTTATACCATCAAGGCGAAAACGGCAGTTTTTATGTGGACTCTTCCCCTTTTGGGAAGTCGGATGGGGCTGCTTTAAAGACGCTTCATAAAACCATCAAAAAAGTAGAAGAGGATATTGAGAATTTCTCTTTCAATACGTCAGTTTCAACCTTTATGATTGCCGTTAATGAGTTAACAGCTCAAAAGTGTACAAGCCGCGACATTTTAGAACCATTATTGATTCTAATTTCACCTTATGCGCCTCATATCGCGGAAGAATTATGGTCTAAATTGGGTAATGCAGAATCCATTTCAACAGCACCTTTCCCAAAATTTGAAGAAAAATATTTGGTAGAAAGCGCTAAAAATTATCCAATTTCGTTTAATGGTAAAATGCGTTTTACACTTGAGTTGCCTTTGGATATGAGTAAAGAAGTGATTGAGAAAACGGTTTTAGCTCACGAAAAAACGCAAGAACAATTACAAGGTAGAACACCTAAAAAAGTGATTGTTGTTCCTGGTAAGATTGTAAATATTGTAGGATAAGCTTATGAAACTAAGGCTAAAAAGAAAAGACCAAATTGGATTCACGTTCTTTTTAGCTTTTGTTATTAGTACATCTCTAATTTGGTTTTTCGAAGAACGTTTCAATCAAGAAATCTGGCATACTACTCCAGAAAAACGCTACGAAATGTTGGATGATATTCTTGAGAATAAGTTCCTTGTAGGTAAAACCAAAACAGAGGTTATTTCAATTTTAGGAGAACCAGATAAAAATTTAATTTCTGAAGGAGATTTTTTTGTTTATGACTTAGGTAAACCACCTAGTTTTTTCGATTCTGAACCACAGTATTTACTAGTGACTTTTGAAAACGAAAAAGTAGTTAAGTTGAGTAAAGCCATAGATTAATTTTCAGCACTTTTTATTGATTTAATAGTATTTGAGCTTCAAATTATCATATTCGTAATTATTTTAAATATCTCATTTTTAGAGCTATTCGTTTCAGAATTTAAATTTAAATTCAAGTCCAATTACTAATCTCAACACAACTTAGAGAATGAAAATTGGAGTTCCAAAAGAAATCAAAAACAATGAAAACCGCGTGGGTATGACACCTGCAGGCGTTTTCGAGTTAACACGTAAAAATCATACCGTATTTGTACAAAAAGACGCTGGATTTGGTAGTGGTTTTTTTGACCAAGACTACAAAGACGTCGGTGCAATTATTCTAGATACTATTGAAGAGGTCTATGCTTTCAGCGAGATGATTGTAAAGGTAAAAGAACCCATAGAGAAGGAGTATTCTTTAATAAAACCGCATCATGTGGTGTTTACCTATTTTCATTTTGCATCAAGCGAGCCGTTAACTAAAGCCATGCTGAAGAGTAAAGCAGTTTGTATTGCATACGAAACTGTTGAAGACAAGGATGGGTCATTGCCATTGTTAACGCCAATGTCTGAAGTTGCTGGACGAATGGCAATTCAGCAAGGTGCAAAATATTTGGAAAAACCAATTAAAGGGAGAGGTGTGTTACTTGGAGGTGTTCCAGGAGTTCCGCCAGGGAAAGTTTTGGTTTTAGGAGCAGGAACTGTTGGTATACAAGCAGCTAAAATGGCGGCAGGTTTGGGTGCGCATGTGACCATTATGGACATAAACATGAAGCAACTACGCTACGTAAATGATGTTATGCCAAACCATGTTGTTACAGAATTCTCTAGCGAATACAATATTAGAAAGCGAATTAAAGACCACGATTTAATTATTGGTGGTGTATTGATTAAAGGTGCTAAAGCACCAAAATTGATTACAAAGGATATGTTAAAAGAGATGCGTCCTGGAACTGTAATTGTCGATGTTGCCGTAGACCAAGGTGGATGTTTTGAAACAACTAAGGCAACTACTCACGAAGACCCAACCTACATCATTGATGATGTGGTGCATTATTGTGTTGCTAATATGCCAGGTGCCGTACCTTACACGTCTACATTGGCATTAACTAACGTTACATTACCATATGTTTTGAAACTTGCAAATCTGGGTTGGGAGGATGCTTGTAAGATAGATAAAACCTTAGAAAAAGGCTTGAACATAGTAGATGGTAAAATTGTTTATGAAGAAATCGCTGAGGCTTTCAATTGGTCAATAGAAGCTATGTGATGACGTATACTGACAAAATTTCTTAACACAGATTTGGCGTACTTTTTGCTTACAATATTGTAATTTTAAAAAGTAAAAAAAGAAAAATTATGTTAGGATATTATATTTTAATCGGTGCCATAGCTTTAGTTAGTTGGTTAGTTAGCAGTAAGCTAAAGCAAAAATTTGCGTATTATTCAAAACGTCAGCTTCAAAATGGAATGTCAGGTCGAGAGATTGCAGAAAAGATGTTGGCAGATAATGGCATTTACGATGTTGAAGTCATATCGGTAAGTGGACAATTAACGGACCATTACAACCCAAAAAATAAGACAGTTAATCTTAGCGAAGCTGTGTATAATCAGCGTAATGCAGCGGCGGCGGCAGTTGCAGCACACGAAGTAGGTCATGCAGTACAACATGCCACAGCTTATGGAGCTTTACAAATGCGTTCTCAATTAGTGCCTATTGTTAGTGTAACTTCTGGGATGAGTCAATGGCTTGTTATTGGCGGATTAATATTAGGTGCAGCAGCAGGTGTAGGATTAGGTTACTGGGTTGCTGTCGCGGGATTAGTTTTTATGGGTTTTGCTACACTTTTTAGTTTTATAACATTACCAGTGGAATACGATGCTAGCAATCGCGCATTAGCTTGGTTAAAAACTAAAAATATGGTTACACAACAAGAATACGAGGGAGCTGAAGATGCATTGAAATGGGCAGCTCGCACTTATCTAGTTGCTGCAATTGGAGCTTTAGCTTCTCTATTGTATTGGGCTCTACAAGTATTTGGAGGAAGAGATTAAACGTTATTTAGATAAATGGAAATGGCTCTGAGAAATCAGAGCTTTTTTTGTCAGTGTCATTTAAACTTTTAAATTTATAACATTAATGATTAATCAATTAATATAACAAATGGAAAACCAAATCCAAGGTCCACTTCTTGTTGGGCAATTAGAAGACACTGAAAAAGCAGCATTTTACAGAAAAACATACACGCATGTCGCTCTAGCGTTATTAGCATTTGCCTTTTTAGAATACGTATTTATAGGTTATTTCGAAGAGACTGTAGTCAGCCTAATCAACCTCATGTTCGCCAACAACTTTTCATGGCTTATTGTGTTAGGTTTATTTTGGGTTGGTAGCACCATGGCAGATAAATTAGCACATCACGAATCTCAGCAAACCCAATATCTCGGTTTAGGATTGTACGTGCTTCTTGAAGCAATAATTTTTTTACCATTGATTTACATGGCTTATGCATATTCAGGTGGCGAAAATATGTTAGTTCAGGCTTCAGTAGTAACGCTTTGTTTATTTGGAGGATTAACAGCGGTTGTATTTATGACGCAGAAGAATTTTTCATTTTTAAAAACAGGATTAGTCATCGGTAGTTTTATAGCTATAGGTCTTATTGTAGCCGGGAGTCTTTTCGGGTTTAATTTAGGGTTATGGTTTTCTGTAGGTATGGTCGTATTTGCTGGTGCTGCAATTTTATACCAAACTTCTAAAGTAAAATATGAATATTCTGGAGACCAATACGTAGGTGCTGCATTGGGTATTTTTGCTTCAGTAATGTTACTGTTCTGGTATATCCTAAATATCTTTTTATCTAGAGATTAAGCTTTGAAAGTATTAAAAGAAAAGGCTCTGAATTTTCAGAGCTTTTTTTATTGAAATAACCTTCTAGTGTGACAATTGTCACATTATAATTGTTGATGATTTCGGATATTTAATGTTCAATTAAATCCAAATCAGTCATGAAAAATTTTCTTATCTCTTTAGTCTTTCTTTTAGGAGTATTTAGTTGTAATAATTCTAATAATTTATCTGATGTAAGCTATGGTAAAAAAACAGAGCATCCTGGAAAAGTTCTTATGGAAAAGAATTGTAATGTTTGCCATAGTCCATCTGCAAGTCATGATTCTAGATTAGCGCCTCCGATGATTGCTGTAAAAAAGCATTATATAAATTCTGAAACGTCAAAACAAGAATTCATAGCAGCGATGAAAGCTTGGGTTGAAAATCCTAATAAGCAAGACGCTAAAATGTTTGGAGCCGTGAGACGTTTTGGTGTTATGCCAAAAGCCAATTATTCCGAAAAAACTATCGAACAAATCGCAGATTATATTTACGACCATGACATAGATCAGCCCGAGTGGTTTCAAGAGCATTTTGAAAATCGAAAAGGGAAAGATAGGATGAATTAAATCTTTATCTGTCTATCAATCTGTTGCTGTAACGAAATAAAAGTTTCAGTTCTAGAAACGCCACTTATACTCTGTATTTGAGTATTTAAAACATACATTAAATGTTCATTATCTTTTGCAAGAATTTTAATGAATATACTCCAATGTCCTGTAGTGTAATGACATTCTATAACCTCAGGAATACGTTTTAGTTGCTTTACGGCTTCAGGATTACTCACAGCCTTATCTAAGTAAACACCAACAAAAGCCATAGTAGTATATCCCAAAACTTTTGGATTTACAATAAATTTTGACCCTGCTAAAAGTCCCGATTTTTCAAGTTTACGAAGACGTTGATGAATTGCAGCACCAGAGATGCCAACATTTCTGGCTATTTCTAATATAGGTGTACGCGCATCTTCCATAAGCGCGCGAAGTATCTTTTTATCAATACCATCAATAAAAATACCTTTATCGTTAATCTTCATCTTTTATTTGCTTTAAGATTGAAAGCTAAAAGTACTAAAAGAATCAGAATATGTAACCTTAGTTCAGATGTTTAATGGATTATAGCCTAAATATTCAACTTCCTTTTCTGTGAACGCAATACCATATTCGGTAAGCTCTTCAAGAATTGGATTGTAGACTTCTTTTGTAATTGGTATTTGCACACCAGGAGTTTTTATTTTTCCGTTGAGTATGTCTAATGTTGCCATAGCCACAGGTAAACCAACAGTTTTTGCCATAGCCGTATAGGTTTGGTCTTCGCCTACAACTACCATTGTCGCGTCAATTTGATGTTGCTTTCCGTTAAGTTCATAACCAAATTTATGATACATCACTATCATATCTTTGTCGTCGTTGTTTAGCGTCCAGCTGTCCATTAATATTTTTTGTAGAATTTGAGCAGGTGTAGCTTTTTTAAGCTCAACCATTTTTGTGCCACTAAAAATATCTAACTCCAAAAATTTATCCCAAACAATATCATCTTGGTCTATTTTAAGCGCATGTCTAAACTTCAATTCTACTGAATCTGTAGGGCTGTATGGCAAAAAGGCATTCACAAAATCACGATAGCTCATGTTTTCACTATCATCTATGGTATAACTATCATCTGTCATACCCAGTTGTACAAAGACATTCCATGCACGGCTAAAACCTACGCGTCGCATGGTGCCACGATACAATGTTTTAATAGAGTCAAGTCCGTAAACATGTTGGTATTTTAAAGAATCTCTATTGGCATAAGCTTCAAAACGTCCGTAATTATCTATATCTAAAAACTCTGTTCGTCTAAAGAGTCTGTTATACGGAATGTATTTAAACTGATTCTCCTGCAAAAATTTGGCAGCGCCGCCTTGTCCTGCAGTCACTACATTGCGCGGATTCCAGGTAAACTTGTAATTCCAAAGGTTGTTATCGCTTTCTGGAGCAACTAGACCGCCAGTAAACGACTCAAACAAAATCATTTTTCCACCATTGTCTCGTATGCGGTCAATCACTTGCATTGCACTCATGTGGTCAATACCAGGGTCAACACCGATTTCGTTCATGAAAACTAGGCTGTTGGCTTTTGCTTCTTCATCCAAAGCTTTCATTTCTTCGCTAACATAAGAAGCCGTAACCATATGCTTTTTGTAAGCGATACAGTCTTTAGCAGCTTCGATATGAAAACGCGCAGGTAGCATTGAGACAACAATATCAGCCTTCTTTATAGCCGCAGTTCTAGAGTCCGCATCAAAAACATCTAAATACACAACAGATGCATTTGAGTGATTACCAACAAGTTTTTTGGCATTTTCCAAATTAAGGTCTCCAATGGTAATATGTAGATTATCGGATGTCGACTTGTCTAATAGATATTTTATAAGATAAGAGGAAGATTTCCCAGCTCCGATGATTAAAATCTTTCGCATAATGGCTTTATATGACTAATTTTGTTAAACACGAATGTAATAAATACTCAAACGATTTAGCATTAAAAAATAACTTTAATTATGAACAAAAAACTATTGATTACTGGTGCTATTTTAGGAATTTTAGCCATAATTCTTGGTGCTTTTGCAGCACATGGTTTAGAAAAATTGGTAGACGAAAAGGCTATAAAATCGTTTGAAACAGGCGTGCGCTACCAAATGTATCATGCATTTTTTCTGTTGCTATTAGGTAGTACCTCTTTTATTACTGATAAAGCAAAGACTTGGGTTTTAGTATTAGTCTTGTTAGGAGTCATTTTCTTTTCGTTTTCTATCTATGGTTTGGCAACTAATAGCCTTACCAGTTTTGATTTTAAATCTATAGCTTTTATTACGCCAGTTGGTGGTTTTTTACTCATTATGGCTTGGCTTTTAATGTTGATTAATATCTTAAAAACTAAAACGGATTAACATTTTTGCGACACTATATTCTAAAATAAAGTTTTATTTTTGCCGGATAACACAACATAAAAAATATGGTAAATTCAGACCAATCTACGAAAACGATTTCGTTAGAAAAGTATGGTATTAAAAATGCTAAAATTAACTATCAGTTAGCGCCAGAAACATTACAAGAAATCACCTTGCAAAAGGGGATGGGAAAAGAAACAAACAATGGTACTTTGGCTATTAATACTGGAAAATTTACAGGACGTTCACCTGAAGATCGTTTCTTAGTTAAAGACGATTATACCAAAGATAAAATTTGGTGGGGACCATCAAACAAAGCTATATCTCCAGAGAATTTTGATTTTCTTCAGAAGGAAATTGAAAATTATTTAAGTAATAAAGAACTTTTTGTCCGTGATGGATATGTTTGTGCTGACCCAAAGTACAAAATGAATGTTAGAACGGTGACTGAATACCCTTGGTCAAATATGTTTGTTTACAATATGTTTTTAAGACCTACGGAAGAGGAGCTTGAAAATTTTAATGAAGAATGGTTGGTTCTTTGTGCTCCAGGATATGCATGTCCACAACCAGAGGAGCACGGTTTACGTCAAGGAAACTTTTCTATTCTTAATTTTACTAAAAAAATAGCTTTAGTTGCGGGGTCTGCTTACACAGGCGAAATGAAAAAAGGTATTTTCACGGCACTCAATTTTATATTACCCGTAGAGAAAAACGTCTTACCAATGCACTGCTCTGCCAATGTTAGTGAAGACGGTGAAACAGCAATTTTCTTTGGTTTATCTGGAACAGGAAAAACAACACTCTCTACTGATCCTAATCGTAAATTAATTGGAGATGACGAGCATGGATGGACTTCGGAAAACTCTATCTTTAATTTTGAAGGTGGTTGCTATGCAAAAGTGATTGACCTTTCTGAAGAAAAAGAGCCAGATATTTTTAGAGCTGTAAAGCCTGGTGCAATTTTAGAGAATGTAATTTTTAAAAAAAACGGAGAAGTAGACTATATGGATAGTAGCATAACACAAAACACACGTGTAAGTTATCCTATTTATCATATAGATAATATAAAAGTACCATCTTACGCATCTAACCCAAAAAATATCTTCTTTTTAACCGCAGATGCCTTTGGTGTATTACCTCCAATATCTAAGCTCACGCCAGCACAAGCAGCTTACCATTTTATATCAGGTTATACTGCAAAAGTTGCTGGTACAGAAGCAGGTGTTAAGGAACCTCAACCGTCATTTTCTGCATGTTTTGGAGCGCCTTTTATGCCTTTGCATCCTACAAAGTATGCTGAGATGTTAAGTAAAAAAATGACTGAAGCTGGTGTAAATGTATGGCTTATAAACACAGGCTGGAGTGGCGGTCCTTACGGTGTCGGTTCTCGTATGAAGCTTAAATATACGCGAGCAATGATTACTGCAGTCCTAAATGGTGATTTAGGTCTTTACAATTATGACGATTACCATATCCATTCTGTATTTGGAGTGGCACAGCCTCGAGAGTGTCCAGGAGTACCTTCTGGCTTATTAAGTCCAAGAGCAACTTGGAATGATGACAAAGCTTACTACGATATGGCATTCAAATTAGCGAATTCGTTTAGAGAGAATTTCAAACAATTTGAATCTTACGCTTCTGAGGAAATCAGACGTGGAGGTCCTCAACGTTATGGTTATTAGAATTCGATAAAGAGAAATAAAAAAGCGATTCATTTGTGAATCGCTTTTTTTCATTTAATATTTCAATAAATAAGAAACTATTTTCCTTTATTAGCTTCTGTTATGTATTTCTTTAAAGCCATAGTCATAGAAGGTGTTTCAGGCGTTGGTGCAGCAATATCTACACGTAATCCTTTTTCTTCAACGGCTTTAATTGTTGTGTTTCCAAAAACTGCAATACGAGTGTCGTTTTGTTTGAAGTCTGGAAAATTATGAAATAAAGACTCAATACCAGATGGGCTAAAAAACACTAGAATATCGTAATAAACATTAGCTAAATCTGATAAATCACTAATTACCGTTTTGTAAAATGTTGCTTGTCTCCAGTTTACACCTAGTTTATCTAATGTTTCAGGAATTATAGGTTTTACTTTATCCGTTGTTGGTAGTAAAAATGTTTCGTCTTTATACTTCTTAATAAGAGGAGATAATTCCTCAAAAGTGCGCTTACCAACATATATTTTACGTTTTCTGTAAACAACATATTTTTGTAAGTAGTAAGCAACAGCTTCAGACTGGCAGAAATATTTCATAGTGTCTGGCACTTTAAAACGCATTTCTTCCGCAACTCTAAAAAAGTGGTCTACAGAGTTTCTACTTGTTAGGATAATTGCGGTAAACTTAGTGAGGTCAATTTTTTGCTGTCTGATGTCTTTTGCTTCAACACCTTCAACATGAATAAATGGTCTAAAATCTACTTTTACCTTCTGGCGCTCTTGTAAGTCGAAATACGGAGAGTTTTCAATTTTAGGCTCTGGTTGCGAAACCAATATTGTTTTCACTTTCATATACTAAACGCTTTTTTAACCGAAATAATCCTTAATTACCTTGTACAAAATAACATAAGGTCCAATTTCGAGAGCGCAAAGATACAATAAAAAATAGAAAGTATGAGAAAGAAGAGCTTTTTGATAGACTTTCAAAAATCTAATAAATCCAATGAGATTAATTAAAAATAAAAGGGTTAAACCTAAATAAATCACAACCTTTTCATCTAAGTTACTGAATAATAACAAGATGTTAAATAGGATTAAAACTACGGCAGATATGTTTTTGTAAGTAGTTTTCTGAAAGATATAAAACTTAGAAAATTCTGAAAAGTTAAAAATATAACCCACAAAGCGTTCTATGCCAATTTTTAAAAGCATAAGAGCAGCTATAAAACCAAAACAAACATACATGAGTTTATTTCCATTAGCAGGCGTATCACTTAACGCTAGATAGGCTATATAGATAAAAATACCAGCAGAAAACACAAAGTTTAGAGATAGTAATAAAGAGAATGTATCTAGTCCTTTTCGTTCTCTGGTGTAGAGTTTTAGATATTTATCATTCCATATAACAGAAACAAAATCTATAAATCTTGCATTAAAAAGCTGTTTTGCAGATACCACAAGTATCAAGCTTACTAATATAAGACCAACGTAAATGTCTTGAGTTATATATTCTCTGAGCATAAGGCTAAAGTATAAAGAAATGTTTAAAAATAATTACATATTCCATATGCAATTAATAAACGAGATTATGGAGCAAAACCTTACATTTGCCAAAACGAGTCATCTATGACAGATGCTATTGTCATCATACCAACTTATAACGAAAAAGAGAATATACAAGCCATATTAGAGGCTGTATTTGCCTTGTCTACTAATGTTCATGTTCTTGTAGTTGATGATAATTCTCCAGACGGAACAGCAACTATCGTAAGAGAGTTGCAGCCTATTTTTCAAGATAGATTACATCTTTTGTCTAGGTCAGGGAAAAATGGTCTAGGTACAGCTTATATTGAAGGTTTTAAGTGGTGTTTGCAGAACCAATATCAATATATTTTTGAAATGGATGCTGACTTTTCTCACGCTCCGAAGGATTTATTAAGACTATACGATAAGGTTAGTTCTACCGATGCAGATGTGGTTATTGGGTCACGATATATCAAAGGTGTCAATGTGGTCAATTGGCCGCTTACTCGAATTTTATTGTCCTACGGTGCTTCGCTATATGTAAAGTTAATAACTGGTATGCGCGTACAAGATCCAACTGCGGGTTTTATTTGCTACAAGCGAAAAGTATTAGAGACTATAAACCTTGATGAAATAAAGTTTATAGGCTATGCGTTTCAGATAGAGATGAAGTTTAAGGCTTTTAAAAAAGGCTTTAAAATTGTTGAGATTCCCATTATCTTTACAGACCGAATTAGAGGAAAATCCAAAATGTCTGGAGGTATAATTTCAGAAGCTATTTTTGGTGTTATTAGTCTTAAATGGAATAGTTTATTCAAAAAATAAATATGAGCAATCAAACCCTTATAAAAAATGCCAAAATTGTAAACGAAGGTTCAATTTTTGAAGGCGATATTCTCATCGAAAACGAGATTATTAAAGAAGTAGATACTTCTATTAGCGTTAAATCCGCTGATGTCAAGGTTATTGATGCTGAAGGAAATTACGTATTTCCTGGTATGATTGATGATCAAGTACATTTTAGAGAACCTGGCCTTACACATAAAGCAACTATAGAAACTGAATCTAAAGCTGCTATTGCAGGAGGAATTACATCTTTTATAGAGATGCCCAATACCAATCCGCAGACAACAACAGTTAAAAAGTTAGATGAAAAATTTGCCATCGCCGCAAAATCGTCTTATGCTAACTATTCGTTTATGTTTGGAGGTACTAACGATAACCTTGGTGAAATTTTAAAAGTTGACCCAAAATCTGTAGCAGGATTGAAACTTTTTTTGGGTTCATCTACAGGGAATATGTTAGTGGATGACCCTGAGGTTTTGGAGAAAATATTTTCTAGTACAGATATGGTTATTTCTGTGCATTGCGAGGATGAAGCAACGATTAGAAAAAACTTAGCAAAATATAAAGAGCAATATGGAGATGATATTCCAATGGAATTACATCCTGTAATACGTAGTGAAGAAGCTTGCTATTTGTCTTCATCAAAAGCTATAGAGTTGGCTAAAAAAACAGGAGCAAGACTTCATGTATTTCACTTATCTACTGCTAAGGAGACCGAATTATTTACGAATAAAATTCCTTTAAAGGATAAAAAAATCACAGCTGAAGTTTGCATTCATCACCTATGGTTTACAGACGAAGATTACAAAACAAAAGGAAGTCGTATTAAATGGAATCCTGCTGTAAAAACAGCTGAAGATAGAGATGGACTTTGGAAAGCGCTACTAGATGGTCGTATAGATGTTATAGCAACAGATCACGCGCCACATACTATCGAAGAAAAAGACAATTCATATACAAGTGCCCCTTCAGGTGGACCTTTGGTGCAGCATGCTTTTGTGGCATTATTAGAAGCCTATCACAAGGGTAAAATATCTTTAGAACAGATAGTTCAAAAAGCAGCACATAATCCGGCAATACTTTTCAATGTTGAAAAACGAGGCTATATTAAGGAAGGCTATTATGCCGATTTAGTTATTGCAGATTTAAATAGTCCTTGGACCGTAAACAAGGAAAATATTTTATATAAATGTGGTTGGTCTCCTTTTGAAGGTAATACCTTTAAAAGTAGAATTACACATACGTTTGTAAATGGTCATCTAGCATACAATAATTTTAAAGTTTTAGATGTTAAAGCAGGAAAGCGCTTGACTTTTGATAGATAATAATGAGACACCTATTTTTTTTAATACTAGCAATACTGTCGCTATTGAGTTGTGAGCCAAAGTTAAAGCCTGATAAGCCGGATAATCTGATTGCTGAAGATAAAATGACAGATGTGCTCTACGATATGTTTATTGTAAGTTCAGCAAAAGGAATAAGTAGAACTAAATTTGAAAAGATAGGATTAAACCCCGAGCAATACATTCTAAAAAAGCATAATATAGATAGTTTACAATTTGCCCAGAGTAACGACTATTATGCGCATGATGTTGAGGTTTATAAGGCTATGATAGAGACTATAAAATCTAGGTTATCAGCAGAAAAAGAAAAATATAAGGCTATAGAAAAAGAAGAACAGGAGGAGAAAAAACGTCAAAAAGATTCTTTAAGAAAATTACGTCAAGCTAATAAAACAAAAGAAAAATTGATTGACCCTCCATCTAGAGTTAAGGAAATAGGCAAAGACTAAAGTTTTAAATCCTTCAAATACAAATTAGAAACATCTTTTATGGATTTTTCAATGGCTATAAAATTGTAATTCAAAGCAGCTTTTATTTTAGAATTATCGTGTTTTGTAACAGAAGTTAGTGTATTTGCAAGTTGTTTAGATAATTGTCTTCGTTTTCCAAATAACTTATGCTTTAGCCAATCTAATCGCCATAGAATTTCTAATTGCCAAGGTTGAACTAGCTTTTGCTTTTTAGAAACCCCAAGAGCCTTAGCTGCTTTTTCATTAAAATCTTTAAACAATAGATTTTCTGCAATTAAAATGTAACCTTCATTTTTTATGGAGCTTTCCATGAGATTAATTATGATGTTTGTAACATCTAAAACATCGATATAACTCGATCCACCTTTGGTGTAAAAATTTAATCCTTTATAAATCTGATTAAACAAGCTTCCACTTCCGCCACTTCTCCAAAAGCCAGGGCCTAATATTATACCAGGATTTACGATTACAACGTCAAGTCCTTCTTGAGAACCACGCCAAACTTCAAGCTCAGCGCCATATTTGGTAATTGCATATACACTATTGTCTTCTTCGGGATTCCATGGTGTTGTTTCGGTGATTAAAGTTTCAGGATTATTGTTATGTCCAATAGCAGCAATAGAACTCACATAACAGAGCTTTTCAACTTTATTAGAGATAGACAAGTTTACAATATTTGCAGTCCCTTCAATATTTATTTTTCTGAGCGTTTTGTATTTGTCGGGTTCAAAAGATATAAAGGCAGCGCAATGGTAAACAAAAGAGATGTCTTTAAAAGCGTCTTGTAGTTTAGGTACATCAGTAATGTCAGCTTCTAGCCATTCTATGTTATTGTAGAGTGTTTCCCAATCTTCAGAATAATAAGAAAACACATGCTTTACTTTTTCTAGTTTATGGGCACGACGATAAATAGCTTTCACCTTTTCGCCTTTAGAAATGAGTTTATAAAGTAAATGAGAACCAACCAAGCCAGTTCCGCCGGTAACTAAAATCATAGTAACGAAGGTAGTGTTTTTTACATTTGTCTTTTGTGTTTTAAAGTGGAAACATATCTTTGCCAAACTAATTTTAGATATTAATACCCAATGGGAAAGAATTTTGTTGAAGAGTTAAAATGGAGAGGTATGCTACACGACAGTATGCCTGGTGTAGAAGAGCACTTAAGTGAAGCCATGCGAAGTGCTTATGTAGGTTTTGATCCAACAGCAGATTCTTTACACATAGGAAACTTAGTACCAATAATGTTATTGGCGCATTACCAACGCTGCGGTCATCAGCCAGTGGCCTTGGTGGGTGGAGCAACAGGTATGATTGGTGACCCATCAGGAAAGTCTAGCGAACGTAATTTATTAGACGAAGCGACACTACGTCATAACCAAGAAGCCATAAAAGCACAGCTAGCTCATTTTTTAGATTTTGAAAGTGATGCTCCTAATGCTGCAAAATTGGTGAATAACTACGATTGGATGAAGGAATTTTCATTCCTAGAATTTATCCGTGATGTAGGTAAGCACATTACCGTAAACTACATGATGGCAAAAGATTCTGTGAAGAATAGAATCTCTGGAGAATCGTCCAGTGACGGAATGAGTTTTACCGAATTCACCTACCAATTGGTACAAGGCTATGATTTTTTACATCTATATAGAACGGATAATTGTACTATACAGATGGGCGGAAGTGACCAATGGGGCAACATTACTACTGGAACAGAATTAATTCGTCGTATTGGTAATGGTAAAGGATTTGCGATAACTTGTCCATTGATTACAAAGAGTGATGGTTCTAAATTTGGTAAGTCCGAAGGCGGTAATGTTTGGTTAGATGCTAAGCGTACATCACCATATAAGTTTTACCAATATTGGTTAAACTCTAGTGATGAAGATGCAGAGAAATATATTAAAATCTTCACATTTTTAGAGCAAGATGATATTGCTTCAATTGTAGAAACTCACAAAGAAGCACCACATTTAAGAGGACTTCAAAAGCGATTAGCACAAGAGATTACAACAATGGTGCATTCTGAAGAAGATTTTAAAAATGCAGAAAAAGCGTCTAATGTTTTATTTAGTAAAACCTTTAAAACAGATATCGCAACTATAGACGAAAAAACGTTTTTAGATGTGTTTGAAGGTGTGCCTCAAGCCGAAATTACTAAAGCAGATTTTGATGCTGGTTTAGATATGATTGCTGCTCTCGCTGCAAAAACGGAATTTTTAAGTTCTAATGGAGAAGCACGTCGCGCACTTAAAGAAAACTCTGTATCTGTTAATAAAGAGAAAGTTAAAGAAGACTATATTATCTCTTCAGACGATTTGATTAATGGTAAGTATGTTATCCTTAACAAAGGGAAGCGTAATACATATATCATCAAGGTAGTGTAAAACAAAAATGCCCGGAGAAGCCTCCGAGCATTTCCAACCAATCAATCAACTTTCAACTATTATTAATTTTTCTTTTTCAAAAATTAATTTTTAATAGCCTCCCAATTTTGGTCGGCTTTTTTCTGTAAACCTTTCACATTATTTTTTTTCCATTTTTTTAGAGTATTTATTCCCCAAGAATTGTAGAATAAATAAAGCTTTCCATCTCTTATTTCAAAGGTTTCTGGGTCAACACCTACTTTTTTAGAATCTACAGCTACGGCATAAGCGCAATAGCCACCATATTGCGGAATATAGTTTTCAGGAGCTTTTAAAAATGCATCTAAATTTTTCTGCGAGGCAAACTTATACTTTACATTATCGTACGTAGTGGTAAAATTTTTATCACCTTCAATGGCTTTATTGTTAAAATATTCGACTACATCATAACCTTCTGCCACATAGCCTTTTTTTATATTGTAGTCTATAGATTGCGCATTAATGCTGGTAATACTAATTAAGAAAATTAAAAGTGTGAGTTTCATAGTGTCATTAGTTATAGATACTATGTCGAAAAGAGTTGTGGAGTCTTACAAAACCATAAGATTGCAACCACGAATATCAGAATTGTCAAAACGCCCAATAACTTCAAAAGAATTATCATCATAAACTTTACCTAAGTCTTGGGTTGCAATAAAGGCGCAAGAATTAATATTTGCTAAATCAATGATATTTAATCCACCAGATTTTCCTTTGTTCTGTATGCTAAGCGCATCTTCCGTATCACGTGTTAAAACTTTCATCCAAGGCGGACATTCAAAAACTCCTTTTCCTTTTGAGTACCCTTGGCTTAATAATTCGGTCATGCCGTACTCGCTATGAATATGATTAACTCCAAAACCTCTTTTTAAGATAGCATGTAACTCTGTGCGAATCATTTCTTTTCTTCGACCCTTCATGCCTCCAGTTTCCATAACTATGGTGTGTTTTAGATTGAAGTCAAAGTTTTCAGCCAAATCTAATAAAGCAAATGAAACCCCAATAAGCAAAACCTTTTGTTTTCGTTCTTCAAGTTGAAGAAGCGTTTTAGCTAATTCATCTAAATTATTTAAATAGAAACCACTTTCAGGCTGTTTAGAGTTTTTAATTAAATCTTCTGCCATATATATTAAAGAAGACCCGTCACGTTCTAAATAAGAAGGTAATAAGGCCAAAACAACATAATCTTCTATATTGCCATAGAAGTGGGTGAAGCCTTTTCTAAAACTCGTTTTATATATGCTTAAGTCTGTAACATGATGTTTACTTGTTGTACTTCCTGTTGTACCAGAACTTGTAAAGGTTTTTTCGATAGGATTTCTTGAGCTTAAAACCTCATGTGATTTAAAAAATTGAATGGGTAAAAACGGGATATCTTCAATGGCTTTTATATCGGAAGGATGCTTAAATAACAAGTCGCAAAACGAACGATAGACCGAATTATGTTCAAACTGAAATCTAAAAACCTCCAAGGCCAAATCTTTAAATTCTTTTTCTGAATTTATATTGAAAATTCTGTCCGTTTCTATCATGTTGTAAAATTAAGCAAAACAAAAAGCGCTACCAATGGGTAGCGCTTTTTAGACTTAAAAAATCTTTATGCTTATCTAATCACTAATTTCTTAGTGCTTGTTGCACCATCTTGAGTTAATCTTAATAAATAAATACCAGACTTTAAGTTAGAAACGTCTAATCTATTGTTAGAAATAGTTTCGTTTTTAACTTGCTTACCTAATATATCAAACACAGCAACTGTTATCTGAGAAGCATTTACTGAAGAAATGTTTACCTCGCCAGTATTTGTTGGGTTAGGGAAGATAGAGAATTCTCTTATCTGGAAGTTGTCATCCGCTGAAAGTACTTGTGCAAAAGTTTGACCAATAAGAAGATTGTCAACTAAAACTCCTTCATTTTGTGAAGAATCAGACTGTCTTAATCCAAATTCAGAAATTGTTCGAGCATTAGCATCATCTAAATCAGCACCTAAGATAGAAGTATCAGTATCAGATGCAGCATCAATCCAAAGCTCTGAAATATTTGTAGTTTGATTGTATCTTACAATTGCTCTGTATGTGGTTCCAAAAGAAAAGTCAGTTCCCCAAATAGCGTCTTCAGTGCTGCTGTCTGTTGCAATACCAACTGTGAAATCATTACCAGGAGTATTAGCTTCAGCAATACTTAATCTACCACTAAAGCCAAAAGAATCGTCTTTGAAGAAAGCAAAATATTCATAGTCACCTCCAGAAATAACAGCTCCTGGGTCTTGTACAGTAAAATCAATACCAAAATAGATGTCTCCTGCTACAGGAGTAAATGCAATACTAGCGTCTTCACTAGGACTTCCATGTTGTACTAAAGCTTGTCCAGATACTATTTGTAAGTCTTCAACTGTACCAGAGAAGTTAGACCAATTTGGATTGCTAACTAACGGACCATCTGCATATGTAAAATCTTCTGATATAGGTAGTGTAAGTGCTGGGATACAGTCTACAGCACTCACAGTAGTGTCTATATCGCATAATCCACCATCTTGAATGGTTACAATAACATCAATGCCTTCATTTACACCATTAACTGTAATTGTACCAGAAGCATCTGTAGAAGGATTACCCATTGATAAATCAATAGTTCCAGAATCTGCAGTTACTGTGTAAGTTGAAGTACCTCCACCTGTAAATGCAATAGTAGCTGTATATGTATCCGTACCTGAAGTAATGTTATCACACACAGCATTTACAGCACCGATAGATAATTCGCATACTGCAGCATCATTAGAAGCTCTAAAAGTTATGTTTTTTACGGTGTAAGTTCCGTCCATATTCCTTTGAACAGACTGAGTGTCTTTAGACATGTTTTCATCTTCATTGTATTGAATACCTCCTATAGCAGCAAGCAATGCAGTGTCATCTCCATCGTTTGTGTCGTAAACAACACCACTTAATATTGATGTTCCCATTGGAAGAGGAGATATAGGAGTGTCATTTGGAAAGTCAGATGCATTACCACTAATTAAAGCTACAGCATCAGCTCCATTTTGTATCGCGCCAGATCCTCCTGGAGGAATTTCTAAATCACCTGCAGATATTATTGCTGTATTTCCTAAAATAAAGAAACCATTAGCGTCGGTAGAAAATCCGTCTAAATCATAAGATAAATAACTGGCATCATCACTACCATTAAAAAATACAACTACTAGACCATCAAGCGAAGTGTTGGGTGTCCACAAAATCTCAACAAATTCAGCTGTGTCTGTACCAGGAGTATCAGCATCAACTTCGTTTATTACCTGACCAAAAGAGGTAGCAGAAATTAAAAAAGTAATAAGTAAAAAGTAAAGTTTTTTCATAATTAATTAATTATAGTTTAAAGAGTCTCAAATATAAAAAGAATATTCACTTTAAGTAAATGATAGCGAGCATTTAAGACATCATTTTACAATTATTTAAATTTCGAATTTTTTTCTTCGACAAAATGTAATAATCTTCGACAAATGTTAGGTAATTGTTACCAATTTGTTATCAGTAAATTTTATTTAGGAGTTATAATTATATTTACCGTAAGTTATAATTCTACTTTATTTTGAAAAAGAGAGATATTAAAATTTTACTCGTTGATGATGAGGCCGACATTTTAGAAATTGTGGGTTACAATTTGTCTTCTGAGGGTTACCAAGTAACTACAGCCAAAAATGGTCTTGAAGCCATTGAAAAAGCAAAAAAGCACAAACCTCATCTTATAATTCTGGATGTAATGATGCCAGAAATGGATGGTATCGAAGCTTGTGAGAAGCTCAGAGAAATTTCAGACTTGAGTAATACGGTAATTACGTTTTTAACAGCTAGAGGTGAAGACTATTCTCAAGTTGCGGGTTTTGACGCTGGGGCAGACGATTATATTACCAAACCCATAAAACCTAAAGTGTTGGTGAGTAAAGTCAAAGCACTTTTAAGACGTTTAAAAGAATCAGATAATCCTTCGGACGCTATCACCAAAATAGGAGATTTAATAATCAATAGAGAAGAATACAAAATCACTAACAAAGGAGAAGAAATAATATTACCTAGAAAAGAGTTTGAATTGTTATCTTTATTGGCAACCAAACCAGGTAAAGTTTTTAAGCGCGAGGAGATTTTGGATAAAGTCTGGGGTAATGAGGTTGTTGTTGGCGGTAGGACTATCGATGTACACATTCGTAAGCTCCGAGAAAAAATTGGAGATAAATCTTTTAAAACAGTTAAAGGTGTTGGTTACAAGTTTGTAGACTAATGCAAAAGTCCCTTAAGAAATCTTATAAATTCGCTTTTAAAACTGCAGCCTATGTTACTATAGTAGCTTCGGTTTTTATGGCCTTATTCCTGCATTTTTTTCATGAATTAGATTGGGAATTTTTAATTTTTCCTTTCGCATGTTATGTGGTATGTTTCGCAGTTATTCAATATCGCGTAGAGAATTTTATATATCGTAGAGTCAAAAAAATCTATGACGACCTCACACTCTTAGAATCAACAAATTTGAGACAGCAACCCATAACAACGGATATGAAAACGCTGACCGAAGAAATTGATAAATATGCAAGAGATAAGAAGATAGAAATTGAAACCTTAAAGGTGCGTGAAGAGTACCGGAAAGAGTTTTTAGGAAATGTATCTCATGAGTTAAAAACACCTCTTTTTACAGTTCAAGGTTATATTGAGACCCTTCTCGATGGAGCTATGGATGATGAAAAAATCCGAAAAAAATATCTTACACGTGCCAGTAAAGGCGTTGAAAGACTTACTTACATTTTGAAGGATTTAGACATGATTACCAAGCTCGAAGTTGGTGATTTAAGTCTCAATTACGAAACTTTTGATATCGTAGAGCTGGTTCAGAATGTGTTTGACCTTTTTGAAATGAAATCTGCTAAAAAGAAAATTACACTCACTTTTGACACGGATTATATAACCCCAATTTTTGTTCATGCAGATAAGGAGCGTATTCAACAAATATTAAGTAACCTTATTGTTAACTCTATTAAGTATGGACTAGAAAGAGGAACAACAGAGGTGAGTATCGAAAATTTAATTAAAAACAAAGTTATTGTTCGAGTGACTGACAACGGAGAAGGTATTGCAAACGAACATTTAAGTAGATTATTTGAGCGTTTTTACCGTGTAGACAAAAGTGGTTCTCGTAAAGAAGGCGGTTCTGGATTAGGACTTTCTATCGTAAAGCATATTATTGAAGCCCATAACGAAAAAATCTACGTAGAGAGTGAACCCGGTGTTGGGAGTGAGTTCTCTTTTACTTTAGAAAAGGCTAAATAACTTCTTATAATTTGTTTCATAATCAAGGGTTGTAAAGCCAGAATACAAATTGTCAAACTGTAAGTTGTGTTGTGTCATTTTCTCTTGAGACACATATGGAATCACGAGGTTTTTTGCCAGTTCTTTGGCAAGATAAATCTGCTCAAACTGACCAGGTGTAGGTATAAAAACAGCTTTCTTTTCTAGTTTGGCTAAATCCATAATGGTGGTGTAACCTGAGCGTGATATAACTAATTCACTAGAGTTTATGGCGTCTTCAAGTTCATCACTTGTCATATAATTATACAACTCTATATTACCTAGTTTTGTAATTTTTTGCTGAGATTCAACAATTCCTCTTATAAATAGCACCTTTTTTTTTCGGTCTTTAAGAAGCACTAGTAATTTCTTCTCAAGTTTTGTGCGCTGTGGTTCTGGACCAGAAAGAATAACAAGTGTATCAATAGTTTTTTCAATGGCTTCCTTTTTAAAGCGACTCAAAGGACCAATGTATTTTAAATGTCCTAACTTTTGTTTAAGATGTCCCAGTTGGCCGCTAAAATTAGGCTCATATTCAAAATCCGGCACCCAACATTCATCAAACTTTTTTACGATTTTTTGATGCCATTTGCTACTAAACCAAGTCGTTTTTCCGCTCAGCACATTGAGTTGATGCGTTATATAGACAGACGGAATATCATCATGTCTTACACCAAAACGATTGTCTGAAATAATACCATCAATATGTTCAGCTTTAACAAGCTTGTTAATTATTGCTCTTTCAAGTTTTATGGTTTTTAAAATATGAGGCAAGGACTTTAAAAACTTCCATTTAAAACTATTCCCGTTTTTAGGATACGTAATGTTGTAAGAAGGTAATTCAAAAGCTTTGAGTTTTGGGAACTCTTTTTTTAATAATTCTAAAGCACCGCCGTCAGAAGCAATAATAGGTTCAAAATCATTCTGTAGGAGTGCTTTTATTATAGGAATACAGCGTGTGGCATGCCCTAACCCCCAATGTAATGGCGCAACTAAAATTCGTTTCATCTTAACAAAGATAAACCTAAAATGTTTCCTTAATTTTGCCGAAATATTAAATAATTGTGGGAAGTAAAAACAAATTAAAACGTTTTAAAGAAAACGAAACCTTCGAGAATGTATTTCAGCCTAAAAGAGAAGAGTTAACAGATGGAAATTATAAACTCAAAGGCAATTGGAATACAACGGTCTTTAAAAACGATAATCCAATCGTTTTAGAATTAGGTTGCGGTAAGGGCGAATACACAGTTGGGTTAGCAAAACGTTATCCTCATAAAAATTTTGTTGGTATAGATATTAAAGGTGCTCGTTTTTGGAGAGGCGCAAAAACGGCCTTAGAGGACAGTATGCCAAACGCCAAATTTATGAGAACCCAGATTGAATTAATTGAGTATGCCTTTGCTGAAAATGAAGTAGATGAGATTTGGATAACCTTCCCAGACCCACAAATAAAATATAAGCGGACGAAGCATAGGATGACTAATTTGCAGTTTTTAGAACACTATAAAAGAGTACTCAAACCAGATGGAATAATGCATCTAAAAACAGATAGTGAATTTATGCATGGGTATACTTTAGGGCTACTCCACGGCGCTGGTCATAAGGTCTTATATGCTAATCATAATGTTTATAAACTTGAAGGTAGTCCAGAAGAAGTTACAGAGATACAAACATTTTACGAGAACCAATATTTAGAACAAGACAAAGCAATTACGTATATT
Source organism: Winogradskyella jejuensis (assembly GCF_900129745.1). Lineage (GTDB taxonomy): Bacteria > Bacteroidota > Bacteroidia > Flavobacteriales > Flavobacteriaceae > Winogradskyella > Winogradskyella jejuensis. The sequence goes on from NZ_FQWS01000001.1 coordinate 1,457,300, forward strand.
AGATTTCAAATTAACTAAATCTTGAGCATCACTATTGTCTTTTTTTTAGGCCTTTTTGTGGCTTTAATTGGTGTCATTCCTCCTGGATTATTAAATATGACAGCAGCTAAAATTAGTCTTAAAGAGGGTGCAGGACGAGGTGTTATGTTTTCTACTGGTGTATGTTTAGTCGTTTTTATTCAAACATATATAGCTGCAATTTTTTCTAGATATTTAAGTAATCGACCAGATGTTGTTGAGATTCTTCAGCGTGTAGCCTTTGTTATTTTTGTTTTAATTACCATTTATTTTCTGGTTTTAGCCTCAAAACAAAAAGAAGAAGCCAATCCAGTTGATGAAGATGATATTCGAAGTAAAAAAAGTCGGTTTTTCTACGGTATGTTTATGTCGGCGCTAAATGTGTTTCCTATTCCTTATCAGGCCTACATGACAATTACTTTGGCATCTTTTGGTGTCATGGATTTTGAGCGCGTGAGTATTATCACATACGTCACTGGTGCTGCAATGGGAACTTTTGTAATGTTGTATGTCTATATTTTCTTTTTTGATAAGATAAAAGACAAAGCATTTACCTCTCAGAAGAATATGAATTACATCATTGGCAGTGTAACAGGTTTAGTGGCCTTAATTACCTTTATAAATATTTTGAGAGAGATATAAAATGAAGCCTGAAACTGAGAGTTTTTTCGAGTGTGTTTACGAAGTTGCAAAACGAATTCCTTATGGGCGAGCAACGAGTTATGGGGCTATTGCAAAATACTTAGGAGCTACTAGAAGTGCACGTATTGTAGGTTATGCAATGAATAGCTCGTTTGGTAAAGATGTGCCAGCCCATCGTGTGGTAAATAGAAAAGGTCTACTCACAGGAAAGCATCATTTTGAAGGAACTAACCTAATGCAACAACTTTTAGAAAGCGAAGGCATTAAAGTAGTCGATAATCAGATTCAGAATTTTGAAGCCATTTTTTGGGACCCTTCAAAAGAGTTAGGTTAGCATATTTATAAACTGTATTCACTCATTGTTCTTTTCAATTTTCTTAACGAAAAATATAAACTTTTAGCAGTATCTTTGCATTTAGAATTAATCTAGATAAACATTGAAATTAAATAAACAAGAGATACTCAATGCGCTAAAAACCATTACAGTTCCTGGTGAAGGACAGAATATGGTTGATAGTGGAGCAGTAACAAATGTCGTAACATTTGCAGACGAAGTTATTGTAGATATAACCATTAAAAATCCTAGTCTACAAGCTCGTAAAAAGACTGAAGTGGAAATATTGCAAACCATTCACCGCGAGGTTTACGAAAAAGCAAAGATTAAGGTTAATATAAAAGTGGAAGCACCTGCTACGCCACAACCAAAAAATGAGATAAAAGGAAAACCAATTCCTGGAATTTCAAACATTGTTGCTGTTGCTTCAGGAAAAGGTGGTGTAGGTAAGTCAACAGTAACTGCAAACTTAGCAGTGACTTTAGCCAAGATGGGATTTAAAGTTGGTGTTTTAGATGCTGATATTTACGGGCCTTCTATTCCAATCATGTTCGATGTTGCTAATGAGCGCCCACTTTCAGTGAATGTAGATGGAAAATCAAAAATGAAACCCGTAGAAAATTATGGCGTAAAAGTCCTATCAATAGGTTTCTTTACAAAGCCAGACCAAGCCGTAATCTGGCGCGGACCAATGGCAAGTAAAGCTTTAAATCAAATGATTTTTGATGCTGCTTGGGGTGACTTAGATTTCCTATTACTGGATTTACCACCTGGAACAGGTGATATTCACTTAAGTATTATGCAAGCCTTACCTATTACTGGTGCAGTTGTGGTGAGTACACCTCAGAACGTTGCATTGGCAGATGCAAAAAAAGGTGTGGCTATGTTTCAGCAAGACAGCATCAATGTCCCAGTTTTAGGAATAGTTGAAAACATGGCGTATTTTACCCCTGAAGAGTTGCCAACGAATAAGTATTATATTTTTGGACAAGAAGGTGCAAAGCATTTGGCTGAAGATTTAGAAGTGCCGTTTTTAGGAGAAGTGCCAATTGTACAAAGTATTAGAGAAGCTGGCGATGTCGGTCGTCCAGCAGCGTTGCAAACAGCAACTCCAATAGAAGAAGCTTTTGAAACAATCACTAAAAATGTGGTAGAGCAAGTTGTTTACAGAAATGAGAATTTACCAGAAACAGAAGCAATAAAGATTACAACAATGGCAGGATGTTCTGCTGTAAAAAAGAAATAAATGAGTTCAGAAGAATTAAAGTTAAATGTTGAGAAGGCGCTAGACGAAATTCGTCCGTTCCTTCAGAGTGATGGAGGCGATATTTCTTTACTGTCAATAGAAGACGATAAATTAGTAAAAGTACAACTTCAAGGTGCTTGTACCTCTTGCAGCGTCAATCAAATGACACTGAAGTCTGGTGTAGAAATGACCATTAAAAAGTATGCACCTCAAATAGAAAAAGTGATTAATGTGGAATAGTAAAGTGACTTTTGTCACTTTCTATTATGAAGCGTTAGTTTAGTTTTGCTTTCAATATTAGAAGTCAATGATTACAACAGATATAATTATTATCGGTGCTGGCCCAACTGGGCTTTTTGCCGTTTTTGAAGCGGGTTTACTAAAATTAAAATGTCATTTAATTGATGCTTTACCTCAACCAGGCGGACAATGTTCTGAGATATATCCAAAGAAACCTATTTACGATATTCCTGCTTATCCCGAAATTCTTGCTGGAGATTTAACGGACAAGCTCATGGAGCAGTGTAAGCAGTTTGAGCCAGGTTTTACTTTAGGAGAGCGTGCTGAAACTATAGATAAGCAAGAAGATGGGTCGTTTATTGTAACCACAAATAAAGGTACTCAGCACAAAGCACCTGTCGTAGCTATTGCTAGTGGCTTAGGAAGTTTTGAGCCTCGTAAACCATTGTTAGATAACATTACAGATTACGAAGACAAAGGTGTAGAGTACATGATTAAAGAGCCAGAGATGTACCGTGGAAAAGACGTCGTTATTGCTGGAGGAGGTGATTCTGCATTAGATTGGAGTATCTTTTTGGCTGATGTAGCTTCAAATGTTACATTGGTACACCGTCGTAATGAATTTAGAGGGCATTTAGATTCTGTAGATAAAGTGCAAGAATTAAAAGATGCAGGTAAAATTAATTTAATCACACCTGCTGAGATTACTGCTATTAACGGTAATGGAAAAGTTGAAAGCGTTGAGGTGACTAAAAAAGATGAAGCGCCTTTCAATCTTAAAACTGACCATTTTATTCCTTTGTTTGGCTTGTCTCCAAAGCTAGGTCCAATTGCTAATTGGGGGTTAGAGATTGAGAAAAACGCCATTAAAGTAAATAATGCTTTAGATTATCAAACCAATATTCCTGGGATTTTTGCCATAGGTGATGGAAACATCTATCCCGGAAAATTAAAGTTGATTCTTTGTGGTTTTCACGAAGCTACGTTAATGTGTCAAGCAGCTTACAAAATCATAAATCCAGGAAAGCGATATGTTCTAAAATATACAACCGTGAGTGGTGTAGATGGTTTTGATGGGACACGTAAAGAAGCACCAAAGGCTGTTGTCAAAACAATCGACTAGTGGATAAGAATGATGTAACGATAACAATTATCGACCGTGATGGTGTAACCCATCAAATTGAAGCACCAACGGATATGGCTATGAACCTAATGGAAGTTGTGCGTTCATATGAGTTAGCTCCAGAAGGTACTATTGGTGTATGTGGAGGCATGGCGATGTGTGCATCTTGTCAGTGTTATGTAAAATCAAATCACGAGCTTCCAGAAATGCAAGACGACGAAGAAGCTATGCTTTCTGAAGCATTCTATGTAAAAGATAATAGTCGTTTGGGTTGCCAAATCCATATTACTCCAGATCTTGAAGGCTTAGAAGTAGAGTTGGCTCCAGAGAGTTAATTATTCAGTTCTGTAATCAATTAATTTCGTCGGTCCCTCCAATAAGATTCTTACAATTTTTAGAGTGCCATCATCGGCTGTGGCGATTTGCCATTTTATGAGTGAAATAGCGCCGTTTTCAATTTCAAGGCCTGTAATACTTCTTGGGTGCACACAACTCCCATCATTAAAAAAAGCAATATCACCAGGTTCAGGAAAACGTGGTCTGTGGGTATGTCCAGCTATAGTAATTAGGTTGTCATTTTCTGTAATCCACTTTTTGGTTCTGCGCTCTACTTTAATGAGTTCTTTATAATTTTTCGCTGGGCTAGTAGGGTCAGCAATGCCCATAACGTTTAAAGGTTTCCATAGAATACGTACCATGAAACGGCTCACTTTCCAAAATAAATAATTCCACCAATCGGCTTGATGGCCGTGACATAGAAATAATTCTTGCTTAGTTTCAGAATGTTCTAAGACGATACCTTCATGATACTTAATATCACAAAATAAATCTTTGTTTTCTCCCGTTTTTGGGTCAAAATAGGTGTTGAGGTGTTTTTTAACATAACTTTCATTACGATAAACCATATCATGATTTCCCCATATCATATGTAGTCTGCCTTCATCATGAAACTGCTTCATAAGCATGTATACATTCTTATGTGCATATAGCAAAGAACTAAAGGATAAATTTTCCCAAAGCTCGTCACCATCTCCTAATTCAGCATAATTAAAACCTTCATTATAATAATGCTTCAGGGCATGAAAGTAGATGTTTCTGTTGTTTGCAAAATCGTCAGCAAAGCTATTATCGCCACGATGACAATCGCTAAATAGAATAAATTTACTCGAATCATTAAACGGAATACGAGCAGCATTTTTGTAAGCCTTGTCTAATCTTTTTCTTGCTGAAAACATAAAGTAAATTTAAATAAAAAATGCTTCCTGTGATTAAGGAAGCATTTATATTATAAGCTTAGGTTAGTTGCCAACTGAAGCCCAGCAACTTATTTAAAAGCATTAAATCCAGTAATGTCTAGACCAGTAATTAATAAATGAATGTCATGTGTACCTTCGTATGTAATCACGCTTTCTAAATTCATCATATGACGCATAATAGGATATTCTCCTGTAATGCCCATGCCGCCTAACATTTGTCTAGCCTCACGAGCTATTTTAATAGCCATATCTACGTTATTGCGTTTTGCCATAGAAATCTGAGCAGATGTTGCTCTGTCTTCGTTTTTCAATTGACCTAAACGGAAAGCTAATAATTGTGCTTTGGTAATTTCTGTAATCATCTCAGCCAATTTCTTCTGTTGAAGCTGAAATGCGCCGATTGGCTTGCCAAACTGTATGCGTTCTTTAGAATATCTCAAAGCTGTGTCATAACAATCCATAGCGGCACCAATTGCACCCCAAGCAATACCATAACGTGCAGAATCTAAGCAACCAAGTGGTGCTCCTAAACCAGATTTGTTTGGTAATAAATTTTCTTTTGGAACTTTTACATCTTGGAAAATCAACTCTCCAGTAGCTGATGCTCTTAAGGACCATTTGTTATGCGTTTCTGGTGTGGAGAAACCTTCCATACCACGCTCTACAATGAGTCCATGAATGCGTCCTTCTTCATTTTTTGCCCACACCACCGCAACATTACAAAACGGCGAATTACTAATCCAAAGTTTAGCACCATTTAGCACATAATGGTCTCCCATATCTTTAAAGTTTGTGGTCATGCCACCAGGATTACTTCCGTGGTCTGGCTCCGTTAACCCAAAACTTCCCATCCATTCGCCACTAGCTAATTTTGGTAAATATTTTTGGCGTTGTTCTTCAGTGCCATATTTCCAAATAGGATACATGACCAAGGATGATTGTACCGATGCTGTACTTCTTACGCCAGAATCGCCACGCTCTATCTCTTGCATGATTAAACCGTACGATATTTGGTCTAAACCTGCACCGCCATATTCTTCTGGAATGTAAGGGCCAAAAGCACCAATTTCTGCTAATCCGCCAATGATAGATTTAGGAAATTCTGCTTTTTGCGCAGCGTCTTCTATTATAGGTGAAACGTCACGTTTTACCCAATCACGAGCTGCGTCACGCACTAATTTATGTTCTTCTGAAAGTAAATCGTCAATATTATAATAATCTGGAGCTTCGAATAAATCAGGTTTCATTGGTATCACATTTTTAATGAAACAAAAGTAACGAAAACGTTTTCAGTGAACAACCAAACTATTACATTTTCAAGTAGAAATCTTTGGTAAGATTAATGTAATCTTCAGTGTAGTTGTGTCTTCCATTTTCAATAATTAATTCTGAAATGGATAGCTCTCTTTTTTGAAATGAAAACTCAATCAGACTTCGTTTTATATTAGAGTGCGAATCGCCTTTTACATGAAGTATTCGGGAAGGGAATAAATTGAATTTTGATGCGAGTTCAATAAAACGTTTTTCTTCATTAAAGGGAATAACAACTGAGAACAAACCATTTTCTGACAATAGTTTTGAAACAGCATAAACCAAATGCTCAAAAGGCATGGCGTCTTGAAATCTAGCTAAATCTCGTGAAGCGTTTTCAGTTTTGTAATCTTCGGAATAAAAAGGTGGATTGCAAACGATGGAGTCGTATTTATCATCGACTTCCTCTGTATATTCTAAAAGCGAGGCGTGATAACAAAAAAGGCGGTCGCTCCAGGGCGAATTTTCAAAATTATCGGTACATTGCTCGTAAGCATTTGTATCTATTTCTATGGCTTCAATAAGTTGAGCGTTTGTGCGTTGTGCTAACATTAGCGATAATATACCAGTACCCGCGCCAATGTCTAGTATAGCAAAAGGGTGATGCTCTACAGAAGCCCATGCGCCGAGTAAAACACTGTCTGTGCCAATTTTCATGGCGCAGCAATCTTGTTTTATTTCAAACTGTTTAAACTTAAAAGGAGCGGAACTCATTATTGGGAAAGGTATAAATCTATCAATCCTTGAGGTGTATTAACAATTACCGTTTTGTTGTCTCTATCTATTTTAACGATAAATTCGTCATTCATTGGTACTAGGATTTCGACACCTTGTCTATCCACTTCAAACAATGCTTGAGAAGTTGTGTCATTAACACCAACTATTTTTCCAACTAAACCAAAATTTTCATCTTTCATTGTAAAGCCAATGATTTCATGAAAGTAGAACTTGTTACCTTCTAGTTTTGGGAGTAGCTCTAAGGGAAGATATAGGTCAGATTTTAAAAGTGCATCAGCATCGGCTTCAGTGTCTACATCTTCAAATTTTAATCGTAATAAGTCAGATTTATGCAATTGAGATGCTTCAATGAAAAATGGGACGAGATTCCCTCTTAGGTCTATAAAAATAGCATCTAAATTATCGTATAAATCAGGTTCATCCGTATCTAGTTTAGCTAAAAGTTCACCTTTAAAGCTATACTTCTTTACTATTTTTCCTAAATAAAAACAATCGTCTTTTTTCATGATTTGAAATAAAAAACCCAGACACAAAATGTCTGGGTTTAAAAGTATAAAAATTAATTTTTTATTCTTCTTCGTTTGAAGCTTCAGTTTCCTCAGCAACTTCTTCTTCTACAACAGGAGTTGCAGCAGCAATACGTGCCTCGTTAACCGCTTTTTCAGCTTCTAATGCTTTAGCTTTAGCATCCGCATCAGCTTTTGATAAGCCATCAGCTTTAGCTTGTACTTTAGCAGCTTTTTCTTCTAACCAAGCGTTGAATTTAGCTTCAGCTTGCTCTTCAGTTAAAGCACCTTTAGTAACACCACCAGCTAAATGCTTCTTTAACAAAGCACCTTTGTAAGATAAAATAGCTCTCGCTGTATCTGTTGGTTGTGCCCCATTGTTTAACCATTGTACAGCACCATCAACATCAAGTTCTATTTGTGCAGGGTTAACGTTTGGGTTGTAAATACCTAATTTCTCAAGGTATTTACCATCTCTTTTTGCGCGAGCATCAGCCGCAACAATCCAGTAAAAAGGTTTTCCTTTTTTCCCGTGTCTTTGTAATCTAATTTTTACAGGCATAATAATTAATTAGTTGAGGTTCTCGACCTCTGTTATTAATGAGGGCGCAAAGATAGTATATTTTTTTAATTTTCAAGCTTTTATCTTAGGTAAAGATATATCGAAAAAATAATATACTTTTGACAGCTATTATACGTTATAAAAACTGCTGATTAAAGAAAATAAGATGAATAAAAATATCTTTCTTATATTAATAATAGCGCTCTTTTATGGTTGCGCTGAGGAAATAGAATTTAGTAACCCTGCGGTTCAAGGTAATTTTGAAGGGCAAGCTTGGAGGGCAACTGTACATACGGCTTCTACAAAAGATGGAGGTTTAATAGTAAGGGCACAAAGAGGAAGTGAAATATTGCTTTTATTCACAACACGTACTGATGTGGGTCAGTATCCTTTGGGTAATAATAATCAAAGTGAAGCAAGATTTAGAGGAGCTGATTTAATCACTTATTCTACTTTAAATGCACCTGATTCTTCAGTACAAGTTTTTCCTTCAGATGGACTTATAGAGATTACGGAATTGAATTCTGTTACAAATACAGTAACAGGAGAATTTAGATTCAATGCATTTACTGTAGATGGTCTTAATTCTGTAAACTTTATTGATGGTGTTTTTTTTCAAGTCCCAATACGCGAAAATATTTTAGAAACTACAGGCGGCTCAACATGTGATTTGGCTTCTGCAGCAATTAACGATTTACAGACTGAGATAATGGCTTTTGAACCAGCACCAGATGTGGATTTGTGCTTGCAATATCAACAAGCATTAGAAGTGCAAGTCTCATCGTGTGTTGATGTTGATGGGTCTTTACAAATGATGTTAGATAATATTGATTGTGAGGATAGTGATGGAGATGGACGTCCAAATTCGTTTGAGGACATAAATATGGATGGAAATCTTGACAATGACGATACGGATATGGATGGTATTCCAAATTATTTAGATGATGACGATGATGGAGATTTTGTTCCTACGGCCATTGAAAGGGGAGATTTAGATGGAGACGGTATCCCAAATTATCTAGATGTTGATGATGATGGAGATGGCATATTTACCATTTTTGAAGCGCCAACAGCATCTCAAAATACGGACGGAGATTCATTGTTCGATTATTTAGATACTGACGATGATGGAGATGGTATATTGACAATAGACGAAAACCCTGATCCTAACGGAGATGGTAATCCGGATGATGCTGTAGATACAGACATGGACGGTACGCCAGATTATTTACAGAATTAATAATAACATTTAATGTTATAAAAATGCCGTTACCAAGTAGCGGCATTTTTTGTTAAACCCTGTTAAATCAAGTGTTTTAATGCTAAGACTTGTTAAAATATTTTGTTTTTTGACCTCTACCTGTTATACTATTTTTGTGATGTGAAACAATAAGCATCTTAAAATAAATTATTGAATTTTTAAAATGATAAAAGATAAAATGAAGTACGAAAAAATTATTTCCGACAAGTTAAACGAATTACTAATTAAAAACTATGATGCAGAAAAAGGATACATCAAAGCCATGAAAGAAGTGGATAATGTAAACTTAAAAAACTTTTTTAGCAACAGAGCAGAAGAAAGAAGTCGTTTTGCACGTCAATTAAGAACTGAAATTTTAACATATGGCGAATTACCAGAAGACTCAGGAAGTTTTAAAGGAACGATTCATAGAAATTGGATGTCGCTAAAGGCAACATTCTCATCTGATAATGAAGAAACCATTCTGGAAGAAGCTATTAGAGGAGAAAAAGCAAGCCTAGATGAGTATAATGAATTAATCACCGATACGAGCTTCCCAACTAGGTTAGTAAATCTATTGCGTGAGCAAAGAAACGCAATTGAATCTGCTATTAAAAGTGTAAAACTATATGAAGAAGTGTTGTCATAATACTTAATTAATAATAACTAAAGGCCACGTGAAAACGTGGCTTTTTTTGTTTACAACTGTTTATAACTTTGGTTGCATATACCCTTTAATTCTCCTTATTTTTATAGACTACTTTTTAAAAAAGATAGCGTATAATTTTTCAGTTAAATAGACAGGCATGTATTTAATTTTTGATACCGAAACTACAGGTTTACCCAAGCGTTGGGATGCACCAATTACAGACGTAGACAATTGGCCACGCGCTATACAAATTGCTTGGCAGTTACATGATGCCATGGGTAATTGTATTGAGCATCAAGACTATCTAATAAAGCCAGATGGTTTTAACATTCCTTATGATGCCGAAAAAATTCACGGTATTTCTACGGAGTTAGCGGAAGAGCAAGGTGTTTCTCTAGCTGAGGTTTTAGAGAAGTTTAATGTTGCCATGTCTAAAACAAAATTTATTGTTGGACAAAATGTAGGTTTCGATGTTAATGTTATGGGTGCTGAATATGTGCGTGGAGATGTTGCTAATCCATTGCAAGAATTACCTGTTTTAGATACCTGTACAGAGCATACAGCTGCGTTATGTCAGATTCCTGGAGGTCGTGGCGGAAAGTTTAAATTACCGACACTTACTGAGCTTCATGAGTATTTATTTAACCAACCTTTTGCAGAAGCTCATAATGCTACTGCCGATGTTGAAGCAACAACACGTTGTTTTTTAGAACTATTAAGACGAAGAGAATATACTAAAGAGCAACTCGGTGTTCAGCCCGATTATTTTGAAGAATTTGGACAAGTAAATCCTTCAAAAATTGAAGGTATTGGCTTAAATCATGTTAATCTTAAGCGAGAAAGTGCAAAAATTAATGCGAGACTTCAAAAGGAGCAAACGGGAGTCATTCCAACAGGGACTAACAAAGAAGCTGCTTCAAAATTAGCTGAAGCAGAGTTTGTCCATCTGCACAATCATTCGCAATTTTCAATTCTTCAGTCTACAATAAGTATCAAGGATTTGGTTGCTGCGGCAGCAAAGGAAAACATGCCTGCTGTGGCGCTTACAGACCATGGAAATATGATGGGAGCTTTTCATTTTGTAAGTGCTATTTCTGCGCACAACAAGAGCGTAAAGGCACAGCACGCTGAAGCCGAAGAAAATGATGAGGAAAAGAAATGTAGAATTATAAAACCAATTATTGGTTGCGAGTTTTTTGTTTGCGAAAATCACGAAGACAAAACCCGAAAAGACAATGGTTACCAAATCGTATTATTAGCTAAAAATAAAAATGGCTATCACAATTTAGCAAAACTTTCTTCTGCAGCTTTTACTAATGGCTTTTACTACGTGCCAAGAATTGATAAAAAGCTTATTGAGCAATACAAAGAAGATTTAATTTGCTTAACAGGAAACCTTTATGGCGAAGTGCCGAGCAAGGTTTTAAATGTTGGAGAAAAGCAAGCTGAAGAGGCGTTAATTTGGTGGAAAGATACCTTTAAAAACGATTTGTATATCGAATTAATGCGCCACAATCAAGAAGATGAAAATCGTGTTAATCCTGTATTAATTCAGTTTGCGCAAAAGTACAATGTAAAGCTCGTCGCCACGAATAATACCTATTACGTAGAACAAGAAAACGCCAATGCACACGATATTTTACTCTGCGTAAAAGATGGCGAAAAACAAGCAACACCAATTGGCCGTGGTCGTGGTTACCGTTACGGTTTGCCAAATCAAGAATATTATTTCAAGTCTTCGGAAGAAATGAAGGCGTTATTCAGAGATATTCCTGAAGCTATTGTGAATATTGAAGAAGTCATCGATAAGGTTGAAGCTTATGAGTTGGCACGAGACGTATTGCTTCCTGCTTTTGATATTCCAGATGAATTTGAATTTGATGAAGACAAAGCCGATGGCGGAAAACGAGGTGAAAACGCCTATCTAAAACACCTAACTTACGAAGGTGCAAAAAAACGTTATGGAGAAATTACAGACGAAATAAAAGAACGTCTCGATTTTGAACTTTCTGTTATTGAAAACACAGGTTATCCAGGATATTTCTTAATTGTAGAAGATTTTATTCGTGAAGCTCGTAATATGGACGTTTCCGTTGGTCCAGGTCGTGGTTCGGCAGCAGGTTCTGTAGTCGCGTATTGCCTTTGGATAACCAATATAGACCCGATTAAGTACGACTTACTTTTTGAGCGTTTCTTAAATCCAGATCGTGTAAGTATGCCAGATATTGATATCGATTTTGATGATGAAGGTCGTGGCCGCGTTATGCAATATGTCATTGATAAATATGGTGCTAATCAAGTGGCTCAGATTATCACTTACGGAACAATGGCTGCAAAATCCTCGATTAGAGATACAGCGCGCGTGTTAGATTTACCGCTTAACGAAGCCGACCATATAGCCAAGCTAATTCCTAATATGTCTAAGCTAGGTAAGATTTTTGGGAAAAGTGAAAAGGAACTGGCTAGTAAATTCCGTGCAGAGGAATTAGATAAGGTTAACCAATTGCTTAACATATCCGATGGCGAAGATTTACAGGCCGAAACCGTTAATCAAGCAAGAGTTTTAGAAGGCTCCGTAAGAAATACAGGAATTCATGCCTGCGGTGTTATTATAACGCCTGGAGATATTACTAATTACGTTCCGGTCGCCACAGCCAAAGATTCCGATTTATACGTTACGCAATTTGATAACTCAGTCGTGGAAAGTGCCGGATTATTAAAAATGGATTTTTTGGGATTAAAAACCTTGACGCTTATCAAAGACACGGTAAAAATCGTTAAGGCAAAGCATGGGATTACACTCGACCCAGAAAATTTTCCGTTAGATGATGAAGAGACTTATGCGCTTTTCCAACGTGGTGAAACGGTTGGGATTTTTCAGTACGAATCGCCTGGAATGCAAAAACATATGAAGCATCTTAAACCAACAGTTTTTGATGATTTAATTGCAATGAATGCCTTGTATCGTCCAGGTCCAATGGAATACATTCCAAGTTTTATTCGCCGTAAACATGGTGAAGAAGATATTATCTACGATTTACCAGAAACTGAAGAATACTTAAAAGAAACTTACGGAATTACGGTTTACCAAGAGCAAGTGATGTTGTTGTCTCAAAAATTGGCAGATTTTACCAAAGGTGAAGCGGATGTTCTTCGTAAAGCCATGGGTAAAAAGCAGAAAGCGGTTTTGGATAAGATGAAACCAAAATTTATTTCGCAAGCTGCAGCCAAAGGCATGGATGAGAAAAAGCTAGAAAAAATCTGGAAAGATTGGGAAGCTTTTGCGAGTTATGCTTTTAACAAGTCGCACTCCACATGTTATGCTTGGATTGCCTACCAAACGGCGTATCTAAAAGCACATTATCCTGCAGAATATATGGCAGCGGTTTTGAGTAATAACATGAATGATATCAAGTCTGTTACCTTCTTTATGGAAGAGTGTAAGCGTATGCGTTTGCCGGTACTTGGGCCTAGTGTTAATGAGAGTTATTATAAATTCTCAGTAAATAAAGATAATGCTGTGCGCTTTGGTATGGGTGCCATAAAAGGTGTTGGTCATGGCGCCGTTAAAACCATTGTCGAAAATCGAAAAAAAGATGGTAATTACAAATCTATCTTCGATTTGGCAAAGCGTATAGATTTAAGAGCAGCTAATAAAAAATCTTTTGAAGGTTTAGCAAATGCTGGCGGTTTCGATTGTTTTGAAGATACACACCGCGCACAATATTTCGCTCATGATGGAGATGGCATTACATTCCTTGAGAAAGCTATGAAATACGGTGCTAAACATCAAGAAAACGAAAACTCTGCACAAGTAAGTTTGTTTGGTGAGGCTAGTGGTGTTGAGATTGCTGAGCCACAAGTTCCACCATGTGAAGATTGGGGAACAATGGAAAAATTATCTCGTGAAAAAGAAGTCGTTGGGATATATATTTCAGGACATCCTTTAGATGATTTTAAAATTGAAATGAAAAGTTTTTGCAACGGTGTTATCGCAGATTTTAATGATTTGGATAAAATGATTAATCAAAATATAAAGTTTGGCGGCGTAGTCACCGAAGTGCAACACCGAATAAGCAAACAAGGTAAAGGTTGGGCAATGTTTACGATTGAAGATTATTCAGATAGTTTTGAGTTTCGGATTTTTGGCGAAGATTACTTAAAGTTTCGTCATTTTTTAGTTCAAAATTCTTTTGTGCATGTACAAGCTTTTGTGAAAGAAGGTTGGGTCAATAGAGAAACGGGTAAAAAAGGAGAGCCGCGTATTCAGTTTAATAACTTTCAGTTATTACACGATGTTATGGATACTTATGCTAAAAAATTATCTATACAGTTAGACATTCGAGATTTAAAGGAAAACACAGTCAGTGAACTTGAGAGTCTTTTTAGAATGCATAATGGAAATAATCAACTCAGCTTTATAGTATACGATAGTGAAGACAAAATAAAGTTGAATATGCCAAGCCGAAAGCAAAAGGTGAAAATTTCGCAAGAGTTATTGAATACGTTGACGGATAGTGACATTAAATATAAGTTGAATTGATATCGAATAATAATAATTCAAAACAATATAATCATAGCCAAATCAAATACTATGATTGTAAGGTTTGGCAGAATTTTTGACTAATTTTGTATATCAAATTAAAGTAGAATACAATTAAACTAAATATTATGGCATTAGAAATAACAGATGCAACTTTTGAAGAGCAAGTATTAAATAGCGACAAGCCAGTAATGGTAGATTTTTGGGCAGCATGGTGCGGACCTTGTCGTATGGTTGGACCAATCATTGATGAGATAAGCAATGAATACGACGGAAAAGCTGTTGTTGGTAAGGTAGATGTAGATGCTAACCAAGAGTTTGCTGCAAAATATGGTGTAAGGAATATTCCAACAGTTTTAGTTTTTAAAGATGGAGAAGTTGTTGGTCGCCAAGTAGGTGTTGCACCAAAGAATGCTTATGCTGAAGCCTTAGACGCTTTATTGTAAACTCAATACTCTAAAAGAATTGATAAAAGGTTTGTCTGTATGGCAAACCTTTTTTAGTTTCGGTAACTCATGGATTTAAGAAAAGAATTAAATAAAGCAGGTGGTTTTAAAAACCTTGAATTGTTAGCCAAACAAGTGGTTGAAGGTTTCATTGCGGGTATGCATAAAAGTCCGTTTCATGGATTTTCTGCAGAGTTTGCTGAACACAAAATTTACAATCAAGGCGAAAGTACAAAGCATATCGATTGGAAGCTCTATGCTAAAACCGATAGATTGTATACAAAGCGTTATGACGAAGAAACAAATCTCCGCTGTCATCTTATTGTAGACAGTAGTGCGTCAATGCATTACCCTGAGTCAGCAGGTTCCACAATAGATAATTTGAATAAAATTTCCTTCTCAGCTTTAGCTGCGGCATCCTTAATGAATATCTTAAAAAAACAGCGAGATGCAGTCGGCTTAAGTTTATATAGCGATGGTTACGATTTTTATGCACCAGAGAAAGGGAGTGAGCGTCATCATCAAATGTTATTAGGTAAGTTAAGCGAAGCGGCAATCAATAAAAAAGAAACTAAAACTACAGAAACCTATAAGTATTTACATCAGATTGCAGAGAAAATTCATCGTCGCTCGTTGATTTTTGTATTTACAGATATGTTTCAAACTTCGGAAGAAGATGAAAAGATTTTCGAAGCGCTTAGACACTTAAAACATAATAAGCATGAAGTCGTGGTTTTTCATGTGTTTGATAAAGAAAAGGAACTAACTTTTAATTTTGATAATAGACCAAAACGATTTGTAGATGTAGAAACTGGAGAAACCATAGATTTATACCCAGATACGATTAAAGAGAACTACGAAACAAGCGTAAAAACATATTTTAAAAACTTGAAATTACGTTGCGGACAATACCGTATTAAATACGTTGAAGCCGATATTAATAAGGGCTTTGATAGTATTTTAACTACATATATGATTGAGCGGCAAAAATTTGCTTAAATAAAGTGATATTTTTTCTTTTTTTATTTGCGGAATTAAAAATGCAGTGTATATTTGCCCTCGCAATTAAGCAACGGTCTGGTAGTTCAGTTGGTTAGAATATCTGCCTGTCACGCAGGGGGTCGCGGGTTCGAGTCCCGTCCAGACCGCAAAATTGCCCAAGCTCTAAGAGATTAGAGCTTTTTTTGGCAATAAAAGTGTTGTGTTGTTCTAGGAGAAATCCTAGAGTAGTTGTAAGATTCCTAAGAAAATTAGGAAATTACCAATGAGAAGCTTTCCTTTTTTCTGTTTAGAAAATCGGAATGCTTTTTTGTTTTATGACTGTTTTTCAAAAGAAATAAAGCGCTTAATCGATAAAATAATACATTTAATCGATTAAATGACTATTGAAGCCAATTTTTCCTTTCATTTGTTGTCCTCTTTGATAAAGCCCTAAATCACTTATCAAGAATCTATATTAATCCATTGACGCTTTTACATGTACGTAAAGGCTTTTCTTATTTAGTACGCTATTAAAAACTAAAACGTAATAAACTAAATAAGAAACTTATGAAAGCTTTAAAAATCTCCCTGCTTTTAATTGCTGTTGTTGTATTAACTGTATCAGTTGTATCTAAGGATAACGCTGTGCAAGATGAGACTAACACTTACAAAGAGTATAATTCTAATAAATTAGTTTTAGGAAAGAAAAAGAGAAAGCTACAGGCTGCAGGGTAATTTATCCAATCTTATAATTTCAAAATAGTCCTTTCCTTAATTGGAGAAGGGCTTTTCTCGTTTATTTATATGAAACTATATCCTTTTTTATATATTTTTGAATAAACACCAAATTATTTGAAAAAATTTCTCTTTATTTCTTTAATTCTAATTGTTTTATTCAAGAACCAATTTTATGCTCAAGATAAAGAAATACTCGACTCAATAAATAAAAATTATTGGTTGACTAAAGATGATAATCTTGACGTTAAAGACAGGCTGAAGTTCGCAATAGAAGCTAAAAAATACGCAGACAGATTTGATGTTGATTCAATACAGCTTAGGGTGCAAAGGCAATTGGCTCTAATGTTTTTTTTAAATGAGAATTATGACTCTTTTGTAAATATAAATAAAGAAAATTTAGAATTAGCTTCAGAATTAAATGATTCCTCTGCAATAAGAGTTGCAGGCAAAAATCTGGGTTCATATTATTTGTATATAGAGCAGAACGATAATTCTTATTATTATTATTCAAAAGCACTTGATTATTTTAAGGGTAATAGTATAAATATTGAAAAGGCAGAAATACTACTCGCGTTAGCAGATATTCAACAAGAAGAAAAAGCATATAATGGAGCTGAAGAAGATGCAATTAGTGCAATTAAAATTTTAAATCTACTTCCAAAATCTGAGCAAGTACTTGAAACCTACTGGAGTCTTTACAATATATTAGGCTTTATCTCGGAGAATACACTTAATAAAGAAAAGACTCTTGAATATCACGATAAATCAATTTCATTTTCTAAAGAAATGGAAGACGGGTTTCTTTACGAAATAGCTTCTATTAATAATAAAGCAAATGCTTATCGAACATTTGGTGAGTACGAAAGAGCTTTAGAATTATATCAAAGTCTTTTGGAATTAAAACCAAAATACCAAGAAGAGGAACTAGACTTTTACCCTACTTTATTAATAAATATTGCAAAAACGAAGTTAGAATCTGGAGATTACAAATTTAGCCAAACTGAAAGTTTTCTGAAAGAAGCTTATCAATCATGTGTAGATATCGATTATCAGAATGGCATTATGGCTGCCTCCTTAGAACTAACACGATTATATTTAAAACATAATAAGCTTGATTTAGCAAGAAAGTATGGCAACGAAACCTTAAAAAAATCTAACGAAGTCTCTAATAACGAATATAAAATGGGTGCTTTATTGGAGCTTTCTTATTTATATGAAGATGAAAAAGGAAAGGACTATTTAAGACAACATATTAGGCTTCAGGACAGTCTTCAAAAAGAAGAGCGATTAGTTAGTAATAAGTTTGCTCGTGTAAAATTTGACACCGACCAAATTGAAGCTCAGAATGAACAAATATCAAAAGAGAACTTTTATTTATTACTTCTCTCAGCTGGTCTTTTACTAACAGGGACTCTAGTTTATATTATATTATCTCAGCGTGCTAAAAATAAAGAATTAAGATTAGTACAAGAACAACAAAAGGCAAACGAAGAGATTTATAATCTTATGCTTGGTCAACAAGATAAAGTAGAAGAAGCTCGTGCTCAAGAAAAGATAAGGGTATCTAAAGAACTTCATGATGGAGTTCTCGGTCGACTTTTTGGTGCCAGATTAAGTCTAGACAGTCTTAATTTCTCAGAAGGTAAAGAGGCTATGATGAATAGAGCTAATTACATCGGTCAGCTAAAAACTATAGAAGACGATATCCGAAAAATATCTCACGAAATGAATACGGATTTTGTGTCGGGTTCTGGATTTATGGATATCGTTTCAGAACTTATAGAAAACCAAACAAAGGCCTACGGATTAACTTATAGTTTTAATTATACAGATGATTTTAGTTGGGAGTTTGTGCCTAACAAAACCAAAATAAATATTTACAGAATTTTACAAGAGTCCATGCAAAATATCTATAAGCATGCAGAAGCTAAACATGTTAAAATTGATATTTTAAGAAAGAAAGATGAGATAAATATCTACATTGTAGATGACGGTAAAGGTTTCGATACTTCTAAATCAAAAAAAGGTATTGGACTTAAAAATATGGCATCCCGTGTTTCTGATATTGATGGAAAAATTTCATACAGATCTCAATTAGGAAAAGGCACTTCTGTAAAAGTTAAAATCCCCTACAAAATTTAATTAACCTACTAACCAATAATGCAAAAACTCAAAATTTTAATGGTGGACGATCACCCTATAATTATAGAAGGGTATATGAACGTTCTCATGGCAACCAAAGCCGAAGACCAAGAGCTGTCTATAGATACGGCTAATAACTGTGATATGGCAGAAATTATGATTAATAGAGCAGCAAAGGATGTGCATTATGATCTTTGTTTTTTCGATATTAGTCTTCCACCATCTCAAGATGGTAAGTATACCTCAGGAGAAGATTTAGCAAAATTGGCTAAATCTATGTTGCCAGATTCCAAAATTATAATTCTTACCATGTTTAATGAGTCCTTTAGGATACACAATATCATAAGAGAGATTAATCCAGATGGCTTTTTAATAAAGAGTGATTTAACATCTATGGAATTGGCAGATGCATTTCAGCATATTCTAAAATCACCACCATACTACAGTAGTACAGTGCATAATTACGTAAAGCAGACTTTGACTAGCGAAATTTATGTAGATGATATAAACCGAAAAATATTGTACTTACTTTCTCAAGGGATTAAGACAAAAAGTCTCTTAGACCACATTTCGTTATCTATGAGCGCCATTGAAAAACGTAAGAAACAATTGAAGCTTCTATTTTCTGTTGAGGATGGAAAAGACGAAACTTTATTAGCAATGGCTAAGGAAAAAGGATTTATTTAAAAAAAAGTACGGTTTTTTACCTTCAAAAAAACACTCAGAAGTATTGTCATTAATGTAAACTACGGTTTTTCCGCATCAAGTCTACGGTTTTTCCGTAGCAAAAAGACAAAAAGCTTCTTTACATTTACACTGTCAACATGAATTAATTAATCCCTCTTAAACATTGTTGAATTAATAGCTTTAAAACCTAGTAGTGAATCGACCGATGATTAACTGCTAGGTTTTTTTATATCCAGCTTCCTGAGTGATGTATCACTTTGGATATAAAAAGACCTAAATACACCACAGCTATAATAAACTTCAAAAAGGTAGAGCTTACAAAGCCTATAAACGAACCAAAAGCAGCTTTAGTAGCTCTATTGACGTCATTTTTATGCATCAGCTCACCAATTAAAGCACCAACAAAAGGACCAATTACAATCCCGAAAGGTATAGGTGAAAAAAGCCCTACGACTAAACCCAGTGAAGTGCCTATCATCCCAGACTTACTTCCGCCAAAGCGTTTTGTGCCAGCTATGGGTATAATATAATCTAGTATAAAGATGATTAGTGCAATTATAAATGTTACGACTAGAAAAGCTGTACTTATGGTTACGCCATCCGCATAACTCAATACCAATAAGCCTAACCAACTAGTTAAAGGACCTGGTAGAACAGGTAAAAAACTACCAGCTAAACCTAATAGCATTAATAGTAGTCCACATATAATTAGAACAATTTCCATATATCTCATTCAAAAATTCACTAGATAGGACGCTGATTAGTGTTAAAAGTTACATTTTTAAAACTAAAAAATTAGTTAAAACTAAAATATTAGTTATATTAGCACCATTAATTCAACTAAGCACTTGGTTATAATGAAGCAATTAACAAAAGCAGAGGAAGAGATTATGCAAACGTTATGGCAATTAAAAAAAGCCAATGTAAAGTCTATTATAGACATGTTGCCAGAGCCAAAACCAGCATATAATACAGTATCTACAATTGTTAGAATTTTAGAATCTAAAGGATTTGTAGATTATGAGAAACAGGGAAAAGGACATGTTTACTTCCCAATCGTAGATAAAGAGGTTTATAGCAACCAGTCTATAAACAAGTTGGTAGATAATTATTTTCAAGGCTCTTTTAAAAGTATGGTATCGTTTTTTGTAAAAAAGAACGATGTCGATGTTAACGATATTGAAGCTCTACTCAAAGAAATTAATAAACCAGACTAATATGTTACATTATTTATTACAAATAGTAGCGTTTCAGGTTATATTTCTATTAGTTTACGATTTGTTTTTAAAACGCGAAACGTTTTTTAATTACAACAGAGTTTATTTGTTGGGTACGGCAATACTTTCTTTTGTGCTTCCTTTTATAAAGTTAGAAACCATGAAAGCTGTTGTTCCAGAAGAGTTTGTAGTAGTATTGCCAGAAGTTATTATTGGCAATATTAGTCAGCCGACAGATTTAGATACTCAAATAGCCTTGCAAACGGGTATTATCGTGGATGAACCTAGCATACCTGTCTGGCAAATTGTATTTTATTCAGGGGCGATTTTCGCAACACTACTTTTTCTTTTCAAATTTATGAAGTTGTATTGGTTAAAGTCTAACAATCCAAAACGATGGCGAGGTAATGTACTTATTGTAAAACTGCTCAAAAGTTCCGCTGCATTTTCATTTTTCAACACCATTTTTTTAGGCGAAAAACTTTCTGAAGACGAGCAGCCTACAATATTAAAACACGAGTTAGTACATGTTAAACAACTGCACAGTATCGATTTATTAGTCTTCGAGTTTATGCGAATTCTACTTTGGTTTAATCCATTAGTGTACATGTACCAAAATAGAATAAAGGCGTTACACGAATATATTGCAGATGACATTGCCGTAAAACAAAGCGGTAAGAAATCCTATTATCAAGATCTGCTTAATCAAGTTTTTGAAACAAATAATCTATCCTTTACAAACACATTTTTTAAATCATCATTAATCAAAAAACGAATAGCTATGTTACAAAAATCAAAATCAAAGCAAATAGCGTTGGTAAAATACACTTTGCTTATTCCAATAGTATTTGGGATGCTTATTTATACCTCTGCTGAGGTAAAAGCTCAGGAACCAGAAAGTAAAACGATTACAGAAGTTATTGAAGTACAAGAGATTTCAGAGAAAGAATTAATAGATAAGTATTACAAGCAAATGAAAGCTATTGAGAAATCAGATGGTATTTCAAAAGTTATGAATCTAATAAATTTTGACATTAGTAAATTTAGAATGTCTTTAGATGAATATGCTAGACTGAGTGCTTTGAATAGAGTTATGTTTATTGATAAAATTGAGAAAAAAATTCTAGAAAAAACAGCTACAAAAAGTGATAAAGAAGCATTAAAGCAGCTTAAGGATGATTATAAAACTTATGCTGAATATGTGGAAAGAACCAAAACAGAAGATTATGGGCGTAAGTGGGAGACTTTAAATGACGAAAGTACATTAAGACTTTATGTAAAAGATGCAAAAAATCTAGATGATGCCGAAAAAGAACGAATGGCAGAAAAAATAGAATTAATAAATAAAGACAGTTATTGGGATGAACTATTAATTTCTGACGGTAATCAAACACAACGAATGACATTTCACAAAGAAAATGATGAAGTCGTTTCTGTAGATAACGTAGTTAATAAACCTATAGTTACCGATGCTACTGAAACTGTTGAGGTACCTTATGCCATTGTAGAAAATATACCAACTTTTGAAGAGTGCAAGGACTTACCATCTAAAGACCGAAAAAAATGTACATCCAAAACCATAGCAAGTTTTGTAAATAAAAATTTTAATACAGATTTGGCAACTAAATTAGGTTTGGTGGGTAGACAACGCATTTCGGTATTCTTTAAAATAAATAAAGAAGGTGATGTCAGTTCTATTGCAGCAAGAGCACCACATCCAAGATTAGAAGAAGAAGCTAAACGTGTAATTGCCATGCTACCGCAATTTATTCCGGGAACACAAAAAGGAAAGCCTGTGGTTGTGCCGTACAGTTTGCCTATACTTTTCCAGGTAAATAATACTCCAATTAATCCGGCACTAAACCCAAATCCAGAAAAAAAAGTTTTAGACTATGACGATGTCGTAGGCAGTGGTGTTGCATACTCTGTTATAGACAAAGCACCTGTATCTATCGAATGCCAAAATCTTGAAAAAGCAGAGGAAAAAAAGAAGTGCACCAGCCAATCGGTTGCAAAGTTTGTGAACAAAAATTTTAATATGGATATAGCATCAAAGCTTGGATTAGTAGGTAGACAACGTATTAAAGTAGGTTTTAAAATAGGTACAGACGGTAAAGTGCATTCGGCTTTTGCAAGAGCAGTACATCCGCGATTAGAAGAAGAGGCAGTTCGAGTGGTTAATGATTTACCAGCATTTATTCCTGGAGAACAAGAAGGTCAAAAAGTAGATGTATTATATTCCTTGCCAATAATGTTTCAAGTTGCACCAAAAACCACGAAAAACTAAATGCTTAAAAGACTCACAATTCTAATTTTATTTATACAATTCAATGCCGAAGCTCAGTCTTCGGCATTACAGCTTGGAGACAGTTTGTATGCCAACGGTAACTATTCAAAAGCCATAAAGGCTTACAAGAAGCACACAAATCAAGTTGAAGTTTATGATAAAATAGCCAAAACATATCTCGCTATTGGCAATAATGGAAAAGCATTAGAAAATTATAAAAAAGGCGTTGAAGCCAATCCTAAAGACGCTCTTATTAAGTTTGAATACGCAAAGCTATTATCCCGCTCAAAAAAATATGTAGAAGCTTCAAATTTATTTGAAGAACTTATCTATGTCGATTATAAAAATCCGAACTATCACTATCAAAAAGGTGTAGTATTAGAAAAGTTAAAGGATTCTACATTTCTAAATCGTTACCTCTCGGCTTATCAGTTAGACCAAACACATCAGAAAGCCATTTTCAAAATTGCTAAGTATTATCTCATGAAACGTAAGCACCAAGCGTCCCATAAGTATATCGATAAAGGGTTAGAGAGTTATACCGAGAATCTTGAGTTAATAAGTCTTAAAGCACAAAATTACTATCATCAAGATTACATAAAAGAGGCTATTATCTGGTTTAATAAATTACTAGATTTAGGTGAAACCTCTGAGTTTATTCATGAAAAGCTGAGTATATGTTATGCTAAAAACTACGATTACGAGCAGGCCATTTTTCATCGAAAAAAAGTGCTAGACTACAATCCGTATGATGCAACCTCTATGTATGTTATAGGTACCTATTATGAAGAATTGAAAGACTATAAAAAGGCGGAAGAATATATAAGTAAATCATTAAAACTGCAAGACAAACCACTAAATGATGAATACGTTAAACTAGGTAGAATTTATAATTTTCAGAAAAAGTATGAAGCCGCTATTTCAGCTTTTCAAAAAGCTGTAAAAGAAGATTCGAAGGATATTTTTGCAAAATTTGCTATTGTTCGAACCAAGGATGAATATTATGCAGACAGAAAAGCAGTTATAAAACTCTACGAGGATTTTATAAAAAATCATAGTGACCACGTCTTAGCAAGATATGCAGAAGCACGACTAAAAGAGTTAAAAGAAGAGGTCTTTATGGATAAGAATTAATGTTAGTACTTTAAAACAGGCGGTCTAGCATGTTATTACTAAATATTGTACTTTTCGGTTTCACAATTTTATAAATGAAACGATTAGTTGTTTGTGTTTTTATTCTTCTAGTTTCTTGTGACTATTTTGAAAATAAAAAAGTCAAAACTGAAGATATTGTTTCGCAAGAGTTAGAAACTATAGATTGGAAATCGGTAGATGAGTATCCTAGCTTTACAGTTTGTGACTCTGTTTCAGAAAAGCAGGCTCGCAAGCAGTGTTTTGAAAGTACTATTTTAAATCACGTAAATGATTACCTCTCAAAGCAAAGTATTGTGGTCTCTCAAGATGTGGAAGACACTATAGCCATAAAACTTAAGATTGATAACCTTGGCGAAATTTCTATTCTAGATATTAAAACAAAGCCAGAAACTCAAGAAATTATTCCTGAAATTGACACCTTGTTAAGAGGGAGTATTGCGTCATTACCAAAAATATTTCCTGCAGTAAAAAGAAGCCAGAATGTAACAACAGAGTTTATTCTCCCTGTAGTTGTCTCAATTAAATAGTAGAATTTATCTAAACTTTATAGCAAACTTTTGAAGCAAGCGTAAGGCTTCAACATATAGCCATATTAATGTAGCTAAAAGTCCCCAAGTCGCTAACCATTCTTTTTGTTTTGGCGCACGATTTTTATAACGCTCTATATAATCAAAGTCTAGAAGTAGTGCAAAAGAGGCAACTAAAGCAGCAATAACATTAAAACCAATAGCCCACCAAGATATTCCCCAAATAAAACTTCTAATTCCAAAAAAACCAAGAATCCAAGAGACTAAATACACCACCATAATACTTACTGTGGCAGTAATAATAACACTTCTTACTTGTTTGGTCACGACTATAATTCGTGTTTGGTAGAGCAAAAGCATGACAAAAAATGTAATTATAGTTACGCCAATAGCTTGATAAGGTAATTCTGGAAAATGCTTATGCGCATAGGCCGAAAAACCACCAAGAAAAAACCCTTTGGCTATAATATAAAGCGGAACTAAAAACCCAGCCCATTGCGTCCTAAAAGAAATGATGATACTAATTATTGCTGCACCGAGCATACCTCCTAGTGTAAACCAACCTGTGTCCCATCCTTCGGTACTTAATTTCCAAATGTAGGTTGTAATAGCGGCAATGACTAAGATGCCCAAAAAGGATTTGATAAAAATGCCGAAAACGGTCATTTTTTTTGATGAATCTCGTCCATCGTCCCAGAAATAATCATTAAAAATAGGATTAGAGGTTCTAGAATTTCTAATACTCATTTGTTATTATAG
Source organism: Winogradskyella jejuensis (assembly GCF_900129745.1). Classification (GTDB taxonomy): domain Bacteria; phylum Bacteroidota; class Bacteroidia; order Flavobacteriales; family Flavobacteriaceae; genus Winogradskyella; species Winogradskyella jejuensis. Next base: position 1,482,647 of record NZ_FQWS01000001.1, read on the forward strand.
CTTTAGTTTGTAACCTATCATAAAATCCATCGGGAAGTCATCTCTACTATCTAAACCAAGAGCATAAAAGCGGTCGTAAAGAAAAGTAATGTAGCCATTGTTAGAGACTTTAAAATCTGCTCCGATTCCAAAAATAAACGGAACTTCAAATTCGGTCTCGTTCCTCGGCTCTGTAGTAATAACATCACCGCCAATTACTGTCGTTACATCAATGGAAGAAAAGACTAATGATGCAAATCTAGTTTGTACAAAAAGATTGAATTTTTCTGTTCTAATTGGTCTTATACGATAGCCAAGAGAGAGTTCAGTGCTTTTATAATCTCCACTAGAACCGATTGTTTGTCTTAATTGTAATAATCCAGAATGTAACGGATTGTCCGTATTACCATATATTTCTAATTCTGATGCAATTTGCAGATGAGAGTCATTATCAGTCAATCCTTCCACCAGAGGGTGATTGGTTATACCAGCTAATAGACCTAACCTGAAATTAACTTTTAGGTTATTGTTTGTAACATTATAGTCTACGTTTACATTCTTGTTGTGAGAGTCAATGTAACGTTTTAAACTCCCAGTTGTGAGTTTCACTTTATCAACAGAAAGTGTACTCTTAGAAGCTTCTTTTTTTAATATCGCAATATAATCTCTTGTATAGTCACCGTCGTTTCCCTTTTCATTTTTAAGTTCAAAAAAGGTGTCGTCTTTTGTTCTTAAAAAATAGCGGTATTTACGATTGTTAATTGTGTAAAACAAATCAACATCACCTTCTACAACAGATGTGAGTTCAAGATTTTCGCCATTTATGGTGTAGGTGTTTTGCGCATATCCTAAAGAAATGCAAGCAAAAACTAAGCAGATAATAAGTATTTTTTTCATGGTTTAGTAGTTTTCAGTTTGGGACTTTTGTTAAAGCTACCAAAAATATCTGGAAATCTCTAGTTTTTAAAAGAGCGTCCTTTCCATTTGTATTTAGAAAACGGAAAGCGTAAAGCAATATATGCCGTCATAAACGGATGCAGTAAACTCACAAAAACATAAGATAGTAATACAGGTTCTTGTTTATAAAAACGCGCTGTTTTAAAAATGATAAGCAAGTCTATACCAAACTTAACAAGGAATAATAGTATTACTGTTTTTAAGGCTAAAAATGCTGTTAGGTATAAAGGAATTAATGCTACAATAATTAGGTTAGTCAGAAATATTAAGAGTCCTAAAAGTTTTGGAAACCATGAGGTATATCTGGTGGATTTTGAAACCCATCGTAATCTTTGTTGAATATAACTCGTTAAGTTTTCAGAAACTTTAGTTGAGACAATAGCTTTTTCAGATTTTAAAAAGTGAATCTCTTCTTTATACGTTTCTATTAATTTTTGAAGCAGAAACACATCATCTCCGCTAGCTGAGGACTCATTGCCTTTAAATCCATCAACAGTATCAAAAACTGATTTTTTATAAGTAAAATTTGCACCATTGCACATAAAGGGCTTTTTAATCCCAAAGCCACCAATAGTTGCGCCTTGTAAACTAAGTGTATCTATTGTTTGAAACCGATTAAAAAAAGAAGATAACCCTGAAAATTTTACAGGACCTGCTATTGCAACCGTGTTTTTGGTTTGAATAAACTCATCTAAAGTATCAAGCCAATATTTTGGTAAAATACAATCTGCATCGGTAGTAACAATCCAATTATGCTTTGCAATTTGTATGGCAGAGGTAATGGCATCTTTCTTTGGAGCGTTTGAAGTTCTAATATTTGAAACAACTCTAATATTGTCAGTTCGATTATTCCGACTTTTTCGTCGGAATGTATCGAGAACTGATTCCCAATCATCCTCAGATTCATCATCTACCAAAATGACTTCAAAATGCGAATTAGGATAATTCAATGCTTTAATTGAATTCAATAAATACGGTAAATTTTCAGCTTCATTCCTAAACGGAATCACTACCGAAAATTTAGTTTTAGGCTCTAAATCTTGCAGTTTAAAATCTTCAACTTTATCAAAACCATAATTCAGCCACCCTATTACTATGAGGTAGATGAAAACAATGATGAAACAAATAATTAATAGCATTAATCTTGAACTTTTGGGAGTCTAAAATTTAGGACAAAGTAACTTCCAAAAATACTTGGAAGCACAAAATTGAGTAACCACATTAATGTCGAAATTGAAAGTATGGTTAATTCGTCAATTCCTAAATAGCTAAACAGAAATACTGCAGCACTCGTTTTTATTAAAACATCAAATACAGCAAGTGATGGTACAATTGAACTTAAAAAATACATGCTACTAATAGCAATCATAGCGGTTTTGTAGTCAATGTTAACTCCAAAAATCTGCAACAAAAAATAAAACTGAAACGAGAAAATTGCATAACGAATCACAGATAAGATAAACGTTGTAGTGTGAATTCTTTGCGGAAGGTGTTTTACAAAATCTATAATTCGCTCTATAGAAAACCCTTTAATCTTAAATCTAGATTGTTGTAACCCAAATGCAGTAAATACACCCACAGCAATTATAATGAGAACTAGCCTTGAGGCTTTGTAAAACTTCAACTCCAAATCATAATTATTATAAAAGAGTATGAGCCCAATAATCCCAATTATGGTTGTTACTGCCATTTGATTAACGTTAGCAATAAGGTTGAGCAGTACAACCCGTTTTCTGTATTGTTTTGCAAAGTAAATGGCTTTGGCGCCATAATCGCCAATACGGTTTGGTGTAATTAATGATGCGGTTAAACCACCAAGGCTTTGTTCTAAGGCCTCAAAAAATGATATTTTCTTGATTGTTTCCACCAAATTTTTCCATTTTAAGACTTCAAAAAACCAATTAAAAACACTCAAAATCAGTAGAAAAAAGATGTTTTTGGCTGAAAAAACGTTGTTTTTGATTAAAAACGAAGTGAATTCTGTAAAATTAAGATTGTTGTTTTTTAGTAGTCTGTTATAGATGTAATAAGACGCGCCAACTATTATACTTAGTTTAATTATTGCAATAAAGAATTGCTTAGTTTTGTATGGAAGGCTTCCTAGCACAATACAAATTAAACCAAAATATTACACTATGCGTTTTAAGTTTGCAAAATACAGCTTAGCTCTACTCTTTTTATTAAGTTCTTTCAATGTGTTTGCGCAAAGAAAAGAAATTAGCACGTGGTCAGCTCAAATTTCTTTGGGGCTTAATTCGCCATCCAAAGGTGGATTTGTAGATGGTTTCTCAGCACAGACTTTAAATTTGCCTACTGTAAACTTAGGTGTTCAGCGTATGTTTAGCAGAACGCTTGGTGCAAAACTAGACTATGGGTTTAATCGTTTTAAGAGCGAAAGTGATAATCCTGAATTTAAAGTTAATTATAGTAGAATAAATGCACAATTGGTTTATAATCCTTCTGAGTCGCTGAACTTTCTGCCGCAGCCTATGCAACTAGTGGCTCACGCAGGACCTGGTTTTTCTATGGTAAAACCATTGGGTACTTTAGATGAAAATAAGCAGTCTTATCTCAATTTTAATTTAGGGTTTGAGGTGCATTATTCAATTAATAGAAAAGTGAATTTATTTACCGATATATCTTACATCTACGGTTTTACAAGTTTAGACGATTACAATCCGGAAATTAATGGATTAGGAGCGTTTAACGGAAGTGTTTTTAATGTGTCTTTTGGAGTGTCAATTGCTTTGAGTGGCTGTTATTATTGCGAATAATTTATGGCGACAGAAAAAATAATTTTAGGGATTGACCCAGGAACAACCATAATGGGTTTTGGACTCATAAAAGTGGTTGGAAAGAAGATGGAGTTTTTACAGCTCAATGAATTACAACTTAAAAAATACGACGACCATTATCTTAAGTTAAAACTCATTTTTGAACGCACGGTAGAACTTATTGATACGCATCACCCAGATGAAATTGCTATTGAAGCACCTTTCTTTGGAAAGAATGTGCAAAGTATGCTAAAACTTGGTCGTGCTCAAGGTGTAGCGATGGCCGCGGGTTTGTCTCGTGAGGTGCCAATTACTGAATATTCACCTAAAAAAATTAAAATGGCCATTACGGGTAATGGTAATGCGACTAAAGAGCAAGTTGCAAAAATGCTTCAGAGTTTACTAAACTTAAAAGAGTTGCCAAAAAATCTCGATTCTACAGATGGTTTAGCAGCTGCGGTTTGCCATTTTTATAACCAAGGTCGTGTTCAAATAGGAAAAAGTTATACGGGTTGGTCGAGTTTTGTAAAGCAGAATGAAGGACGAGTTAAGAAGTAAATAAATGTCTAAGAAGTCGTCTATTCTGCTCTATTTAATTTTGATAGTTGGGGTCTTTATACTCTATAAATTTATAATTTCAGAGAGATTCAATATTTTAAGAAATGGTGAAAAAGTAAAAGTCTTAGTTACAAAATTTCCAGATTGTGATTATCACGGCAGACATGATAGTGAGTTTTTAAGATTTACATTCGAAGGAAATAAATGTTCAAAAAGATTAAAATTGAAATATTGTAAAATTCTTCATGAGAAATACTTTAGAAAAGGAATTCGTCAAATTGAGATTCTAACTGATGAAGAACACAAGAGTTTCGTTCTGCCTTTTGAAGATTTAAAATATAATTATTACGCTTTTATTTTAATTGAGATAATTTTTTCAATTTGTCTTTTAAAAGCTATTCTAAAAAAACAGAGTAATGACATTGAAGAAGATTCTTCTCAGATTTTAGAACAATCAGATGAATAATTTGGATTCTAAGAAAAGTAGGCAAAGCAAAAGTATGAGTTCCTCTCCTTCGGAGAGGTTAGGAGAGGCTGTAGAGTTAGATGAAGCAGTTGGCATCTACATCCATATCCCATTCTGCAAGCAAGCCTGTCATTATTGCGATTTTCATTTTTCGACATCTCTTAAAAAGAGAGATGATATGGTCAAGGCTTTAGCTAAGGAAATTGAATTGCGTAAAGATGAATTTAAAAATGAGGTAGTTGAAACCATTTATTTTGGTGGCGGTACACCATCTGTATTGACGATTGATGAGTTAAGATTTTTGATTGAGAGTGTATACAAGAATTACAACACTTCCGATAACCCAGAGATTACTTTAGAAGCTAATCCAGATGATTTGTCTAAAGATAAAATAATTGAACTTTCAGAAAGTCCTATTAATCGATTAAGCATTGGTATTCAATCTTTTTTTGAAGACGACTTGAAGCTTATGAATCGCGCCCACAACGCCGAAGAATCAAAAGCATGCTTGTCTGTGGCGACTCGCCACTTCGATAACATTTCGGTAGATTTGATTTATGGCATTCAAAATTCAACTAACGAAAAATGGCTTCAAAATATAGAAACAGCATTAAGTTTCGGCATACCACATATCAGTAGTTATGCATTAACGGTTGAGCCTAAAACTGCATTAGCATCGTTTATAGAAAAAGGTATAATTGATGATGTGGATGATGAGTTGGCGCATGCGCAATTCAATATTTTAAAAGACAAATTAGAGACTAAAGGCTTTGTGCATTACGAGTTGTCAAATTTTGGTAAGGAAGGCTATTTTAGTAAAAACAATACAGCCTATTGGCAAGGTAAACCGTACATAGGCATTGGTCCTTCGGCACATTCGTTTAATGGTAGCCAACGCGGTTGGAATATTAGAAACAATAGCAAATACATTAAGTCAATCGAAGAAGGTATTTTACCAATTGAGATTGAAAATTTAACCAAAACAGACCGTTATAACGAGTATGTAATGACAGGTCTTAGAACCATGTTTGGAGTCTCCATCGAGAAAGTCGAAACTGAATTTGGTGAAAGCTACAAAGATCATCTTTTGAAATATGCTGAAATTTTTATTCAACAACAATTGTTGTATATTGAAAATAATCATTTAAAAACCACGAAAAAAGGTATGTTTTTAAGCGATGGAATTTCTTCTGAATTATTTAAACTGAATTAATCTTGATAGCAACAATACAATACAATTCTAGAAAATTAAATATAGATTTATCCAAACCCTTAGATATTTCTATCCCCATACGTCACGGCGTAAAAAACGTCAACGCTTGGTATATCGGTCCTCCAAAGATTGAAGCAGAAGTTTATGATAATGAAGCAATTAGCGTTGCTGAAGGCGCTTCGGTTAATTTTAATACAATAACGTTTAATCCGCATGCTCACGGCACACATACCGAAACGGTTGGGCATATTACAGAAAAACCGTATCCGATTACCAAAGTGTTTAAATCGTCTTTTTTTCTAGCTGAAGTTATTAGTGTAGCACCAGAAAAACTAATGAAAGACCACATTATTTCGGCAAAACAATTGCAATTTGCTATTGGTAATAAAAAACGAGACGCCTTAATTGTTAGGACATTGCCAAATATGAAAGACAAAAAGACCATGCAATATTCTAATACAAATTGGGTCTATTTTACAGAAGATGCTATTAAGTTACTAGTAAAAAAAGGGATTAAGCATCTACTTATAGATTTGCCAAGCATAGATAGAGAAAGAGATGGAGGTGAACTTAGAGGGCACAATGCTTTTTGGAATACATCTGGCGAACTCCGATTAGATGCAACAATTACAGAATTTATTTATGTGCCAAACAAAATAGAAGACGGGACTTATATGCTTAATCTTCAAATTGCTCCATTTGAAAATGATGCGTCACCAAGTCGTCCAGTTTTATATAAAATTTTAGAGTAAATTTATTTCCGATTGTCGCGCTGAGCTTGTCGAAGCGCTTTCGGAGAGTTGATTCGGTAGCTATATTAAAATCTATAAATGGAAACATTTTTCATCATAATCATAAGTATATTAGTCACTCTAGGCATAGTGACACTAATAAAACAATGGCGAAGTACAAAGAAAACAAACGAGCAGTCTATCATTCTTTTAGATAAGATAAAGCGCGTTTGTAAGTTCATTACGGTCGAAGGCGATTTTGCGGATATTTACCATTACGAAGATGTAAAGGAAAAATTTCTGAAATTGATTTCTAGTAAGAAAAAGGCACTAGTCGTCATCAATGCTAAAGCGCATGTTGGGTTTGATTTAAGTAAACTTAAAATGAATGCTGATGCGAACTCAAAACGCGTAGTGCTTACCCACTTTCCTCAACCAGAGGTATTGTCTATCGAAACCAACATTAATTATTACGACAAAAAAGACGGTATGTTTAACAAATTTGAAGCTTCAGATTTAACAGACTTACATGTGCAAGCTAAAGCCCATATACAAGAAAAAATACCAGAGAGTGGTTTGTTTAATGTAGCTAGAGGTGAAGCTCTAGAAGCCATTCAACTTATAGAGTCTATTGTAGAAACTATTGGTTGGAAGCTGGATTATTCAGCATTAAAGATTGAAACTGAAGATAAAAAACTTTTAGAATGAACATCGAGCAATTCCGAGACTATTGCGTGAATAAAAAGGAAGTCACTGAGCATTTTCCGTTTGATGAAGATACGCTCGTATTTAAAGTCTGCAACAAAATGTTTGCCTTGGCGTCATTAAAAAAATGGGAAGAGGGAAATCCGTTTATAAACCTTAAGTGCAATCCAGATTATGCGCAAGAACTTCGTGCGGAATATGATGGTGTTCAGCCAGGTTACCATATGCATAAGCAACAATGGAATTCCGTTTACGTAAATAGTGATGTGCCTACAAAACTAATTGCATCGTTGATTGACCACTCTTACGACCTGATAGTTCAGAAATTACCAAAGAAGGATAGAACACGAATACAGTAGCTGTCTTATGTCTTTCGACATAACTATACTTATTTTTAAGATAAGTAAATGCAATTAAGAAATTGCTTAGTTTCACTACTCAAAAAATAAATATTATGAGTTCTAAATGGGATGGTGTAATGCCTGCAGTATTTACATGGTTAAAAGAGTCAAAATCTGGTGCTCTTGAGATTGACTTTGGTACAACACAGAAACAGGCAGCAGATGTTTTAAAAACTCAAGGAAATGGTGGTAGCAGAATGAGCGGACTTGTTGGTTCTGGTACGTTAGGTGAGAATAGTTACTTGAGCACAAAACAGCGTCTGTCTTTATTGGAAGCACTTTCTGAGGTTTCTAAAGAATATAATGTTCCTTTAATCAGTGGAGCTGCAGCAGAAACTAAAGAACAACTTGCCAAAATCGTAAAAGGACTTGCAAAAGTTGGCGTTGATACAGTTATGGTCATGCCACCAAAAACGAAGGCGATTCCTTCTGATAAAGAAATGTATGAGTATTATGCACTTTCTGAAGCAACTGCAAATGATGTTGGTGTAACAATTATGCCTTATAACAATCCTGATGCTGCAGGTTATCATCCGCTATCAACAGACCTCCTTTTAAGGCTTTCTGTTCTTCCTAAGGTAACTGCGCTTAAAATATCGACCATCGATGTTTCAATTATTGAAACGTTGATGTTAGAAAACAAAGATTTAAAGATTTTGGCAGGAGTAGATACAGTTACTGTGCATGCAGGACTTGCTGGAGCTTGTGGCGGAATTACAGGTGTAGGCGTTATTTTCCCAAAAGCAAGTGTTACAATGCAAGAGTATATTTCAAACGGAGAATGGGATAAAGCAAACAAAATTTCGCAGGCTTTAAATTCCTTGTCTTATCTAGATGCTCAGCCGCTGTTGATGGAATATCTTAAGCTTGCTATGGGAATACATCATAACGATATTGCTGGAGGACTGCGTACCTTTGGTAAGAAATTAACTCAAAAGCAAATTGATGATGTCCGCGCTAGATATATTCTGGCAAAAGAAAGGCTTGAAGTTCTGGACTTAATATCTTGATGTTTTCAAATATCCAAATATTAAAAATTAGTAAATATGATTACAGGAAAAAACTATATAGGCTCAAAGCTATCAGCAAAAGGAAGTAAAACGTATAAAACGTTTAATCCAGAATTAAATATTGAAAATGAACCTATTTATACCGAGGCAACGATAAGTGAAATTAATGAAGCAACCCAATTAGCTACAGAAGCATTTGAAACTTATAAAGCGGTTTCTGGTGAGAAAAAAGCAAAGTTTTTAAGAGCTATTGCTGATGAAATTCTAGCATTAGATGATACTTTAATTAAGACGTATTGTTCTGAAACAGGTCTCCCAGAAGGAAGAGCAAAAGGTGAAAGAGGAAGAACCGTAGGTCAACTAAGAAGTTTTGCCGATTTGGTAGAAGAAGGTTCTTGGGTAGAAGCATCTATCGATACAGCGCAGCCCAATAGAGAACCCATGCCAAAACCAGACCTCCGAAAACTATTAGTGCCTCTAGGACCAGTCGTGGTCTTTGGAGCAAGTAATTTTCCATTAGCCTATTCAACTGCTGGTGGCGATACAGCCGCAGCATTGGCTTCTGGCTGTCCAGTAATCGTAAAATCCCATCCAATGCATGCAGGAACAGGAGAATTGGTAGCAAGTGCTATTATTAAAGCAGCTGAGGCCACTGGTATGCCAAACGGGGTGTTTTCTAATATTAATAGCAGTGGTATTGACGTTGGCGCGCAACTTGTAAAACATCCACAAGTAAAGGCTGTTGGTTTTACAGGAAGTATAAAAGGTGGTCGAGCTTTATATGATTTAGCAGCTCAGCGTGAAGAACCTATACCTGTTTTTGCAGAAATGGGAAGTATAAACCCTGTCGTAATACTGCCAGCAGCACTTAATAACCGAAGTGAAGCACTTGCAGAAACTTATGCTAATTCTATCACTTTGGGAACAGGACAGTTTTGTACAAATCCAGGTCTCATTCTTGGTATTAAAAGTCAGTCGCTTTCTGATTTTGTGTCAAGTTTATCCAATGCCATATTAGAAAAAGAGCCAACCTGTATGCTGCATCCTAATATTCATGAGGCTTATCAAACTAAAAAAGAAAAAGTAATGTCTCAGACCGATACTGCAATTACGGCTAATCTTAATTCAGATACAAAACCTAATTATGCTAGTCAGGCAGTCGTAACAGTAGATGGCGGAACATTTTTAAAAAATCCAATATTGCATCAAGAAGTTTTTGGGCCATTTTCTATGGTTGTACAGTGTGATGACGTTGACCAATTAGAAGCCGTTATTTCTAATTTAGAAGGACAACTCACAGGTACGTTAATAGCAGATTCAGATGAAGCTTCAGAGTATTCAGGAGTTATTTCTGCTTTACAAAACAGAGTTGGACGTATCATCTATAACGGCGTTCCTACAGGAGTTGAGGTTTGTCCGTCAATGGTACATGGCGGTCCGTATCCATCTTCAACGGACAGTCGTTTTACCGCTGTTGGTATCCATTCTATAAAACGATGGGTAAGACCGTTTAGTTATCAAGATTGGCCAAATGAATTACTTCCAGACGAATTAAAAAATGAAAATCCTTTAGGAATTTCTAGATTGGTAAATAATAGTCAAACTAAAGCAGCGATTGAGTAAATGGCTAAAAATACTTTTGTTTGTATAGATGCGCATACCTGCGGAAATCCGGTTAGAGTGGTTAAAAGTGGAGGTCCAGAGCTTGTTGGTGATACAATGAGTGAGAAGCGTCAACATTTTTTAAAAGAATACGATTGGATTCGTAAAGGCTTGATGTTCGAGCCTCGTGGTCATGACATGATGAGTGGCAGTATTTTATATCCACCGCACAATCCAGAAAATGATTTTGCCATTCTATTTATAGAAACTTCGGGTTGTTTGCCAATGTGTGGTCATGGTACTATTGGCACCATTACAATTGCTATTGAAGAAGGTTTAATTACACCAAAAACGCCAGGAAAGATAAGAATGGAAGCACCGGCAGGTTTGGTAGAAATCGAATACCAACAAACCGGTGAAAAAGTAGATTGGGTAAAACTAACGAACGTAAAAAGTTATTTGGCAGCAGAAGGATTATCTGTAGACTGTCCAACTTTGGGTAAGCTTAAATTCGACGTGGCTTACGGTGGTAATTTTTATGCGATTATAGACCCGCAGGAAAATTTTTCAGGTATTCAAGATTATACAGCAAGCGAAATTATTGGATTTTCTCAAAAACTCAGACCACTTATTAACGAGAAGTATCCTAACTATTTTATTCATCCAGAAAATAAAACCATTAGAGATGTTTCACATCTATTATGGACAGGCACACCTTTAGACAAAAACTCTCATGGAAGAAATGCCGTATTTTATGGCGATAAAGCCATAGACAGAAGTCCTTGTGGAACAGGAACATCAGCACGTTTGGCACAACTTTTCGCCAAAGGTCAATTAAAGGTTGGAGAACCTTTTATTCACGAAAGTTTTATAGGAAGTAAATTTATCGGACGTGTTGAAGAGGTTACTAGTCTAGGTGATAAAAAAGCAATAATTCCAAGTATTCAAGGTTGGGCAAAAATTTATGGGCATAATACCATTACTATTGATGACGAGGATGACCCATATGCCCATGGTTTTCAAGTGATATAAATATGTCTAAACAAGTAATTATTATTGGTGGCGGAATCATAGGATTATGTTCTGCATATTATCTTCAAAAAGAAGGCTGTAGTGTCACGGTAATCGATAAATCAAATTTTTCGTCAGGAGCATCGTACGTTAATGCCGGATACATTACACCAAGTCATTTTATTCCATTAGCACAACCAGGAATTATTACAAAAGGCATAAAATGGATGTTTAATTCGGCGAGTCCTTTTTATGTAAAACCTAGGCTTGATGTCGATTTTTTAAAATGGGCTTGGGCTTTCAAATCCTCTTCAACAAAGGCAAAAGTCGAAAAAGCAATACCAGTAATTAAAGACCTAAATTTATTAAGCCGAAGACTTTATGAGGATTTAAAAGATTCGGGAGATTTTAAGTTTCATTACGTACGCAAGGGATTATTAATGTGCTATAAGTCCGAAAAGGTCGGAGAGGAAGAATGGCAAGTTGGGCAACGTGGCATACAAGAAGGTCTCAAAGTTGAAAATCTTTCAGTTTCAGAAGTCAAAAAACTAGAGCCAGATGTAGATTTAGATATCAAAGGCGCCGTTTATTTTCATTCTGATGCGCACATGACACCTAATAATTTTATGCGGGATATGTTGAGTCATTTAAAATCCGTTGGTGTCACGTTTTTTGAAAATGAAACCTTAGTTGATATAGAGGTAAATGCGAATTCAATAAGCAAAATTATTACAAATAATCAAGAGCTAGAAGCTGATGAGGTTGTGATGGCTGCTGGAAGCTGGAGCCAAAATCTATCTAAAAAACTAGATATTAAAATCCCACTTCAAGCAGGAAAAGGCTATTCAATAAATGTTGAAAAAGATACTGGAATTAAAATACCTTCAATTCTATGTGAAGCTAAAGTTGCCGTTACACCTATGGATGGTTTTACGCGCTTCGCAGGGACTATGGAAATTGCTGGAATAAATCATAATATAAATCCTGTGCGTGTTAAAGCCATTGCAAAAGCAGCTAAGGATTATTACCCAAATATAACTATTAACTCGGAAGCTATTGATAATGCCAAATGCGGTTTAAGACCATGTTCACCAGACGGTTTGCCATATATTGGTAAATCTTCAAAATGCGAAAATTTAACTATAGCTACTGGCCATGCTATGATGGGTTGGAGTTTGGGACCAGCAACAGGAAAATTAGTTACTGAGATAATTAAGAAAGAGAAATATTCCATGCCAATTGAGGCGTTTCATCCGGATAGAAAATTTTAAGATTTTCGCCTTATAATCATATTAAAATTATCTTTGAAGCTTCTATTAGTTATATGACTTCAGCAAAAGACTTAAAACAGCGTAGCAATAATCAATGCGAGTTGTGTAGTGCAACAGAACATCTGTCGGTTTACGATATTCCCAATGCAAAAGAAAAAGCAATTTACGCCTGTAATAATTGCATAGAGCAAATGGAAGACTCTGAGAAGATTGACCCTAACCATTGGCGCTGTCTTAACGATAGTATGTGGAGCGAGCACGATGCTGTAAAGATTGTGGCTTGGCGTATGCTTAATCGTGTAAATGAATCTTGGGCAGAAGATATGTTAGCTATGATGTATTTAGAAGATGAAACACTTGAATTGGCTAAAGCCGCTGGAGATGGAGAGGCTGACGAAAACCAGGTTATTCATCGCGATGTAAATGGTGTTGTCTTAGATACTGGCGACTCTGTGGTGTTGGTAAAAGATTTAAAGGTGAAAGGTTCTAGTATGGTTGCTAAACAAGGTACAGCTGTTAGAAATATTAGGCTCGATAGAGAAAATTCAGAATATATTGAAGGTAAAGTCGATGGACAGCACATTGTGATAATCACGAAGTACGTAAAGAAACTATAATGCTAGAAATTAGACCTACTTGCGAGAACTGTAATAAGCGTTTGCCTTTTGATGCTCAAGATGCTTATATCTGTACGTTTGAATGTACGTATTGTGCCGATTGTGTAGAAAAGCTAAAGCAAGTATGTCCTAATTGTGGTGGTGGTTTTGAAAAACGCCCAATAAGACCAGAACGGCTTCTAAAAAAATATCCGGTATCTACGACGATAGTGCATAAACCAGTTGATTTTGAGGTTCATTATTTGAAGATAAACAGATAATTGATAGACTTCTAAAAGTCTAGAAATCTAATAATCTAATTCTTCTAACAACTCATATCCGCCACAATCTTCCATTCGCCATTAATCATTTTAAAAATGATGATAAAGACACCATCTGCATCACCAACCTCTCGTTTTAGATGGTACTCTCCCATAACCCAGTAATTGTTTCCATCAATTTGCGAAACATCATTAATTATAAAGTTTAACGTTCCGGTTTCCGCTTTTGTAGGGTAACCACGTTTGTAATTATCTAATGTGTTTTGCCAACCTTTGGTAAGTCCATTACTACCATAAAATTTAAGCGAATCACTTTTCCAATACCCTTGCATAAAGCCTTTGAGGTCGCCTTGGTTCCACGCGTTTTGTTGGTCATCCATGACTTTTAGAATGGCAGTTTTTGCTGTATTGTAATCTGTTTCTTCGACAACAGTGACATCTCCAACATCGGCTCTAACACTAATACAAGCGTAAGTAATAAGGGCTAATCCTAGGGCTATAACATACTTTTTCATGAGGTTGGGTTTTATTCAACCTAAAAGTAGTAACTAAATTTTAAAGCGCCTCTTTCTGATTTTTAAAAAAAGCATCAGCCTGTAGCTGCATTAGTTCTCGCGCTTTTTTGTGCTTATAGCTAATCACCTCTTCTTCATCGGCAATGTCGTTATAAACCTTATTATTAATGTCATTGTCTGTTTTAAGTAACAGTTTACGCTCATTAACCTTTTGCATGGTCCAAGTCTTAATTGTAGTTTCTTGGTCTTGGAGACGGTAATCGAATTCGCCTTTAGGAGATAATAGTTTAGCAAAAATTGGCGAAGTTTCTATAGCTAAAAATAGCATAAATATAAAAAACGATGGTAACCATGGCAATTCACCTAGCGCATTAACACGCGCCATTAAACCATCAAAATTATCAATGATGGGTTGCGAATCTGCAACGTTTGTTTTTTGTGTAGTTTGTAGGTCAGCAATCTCAGTCTGTAGAGCTTCAATTTTGGCTTTGTTATCTGTTTTTAGTTGTTGTAATTCGGCAAGTGCAGCATCGTGTTTCTCACGTTTTTCTTTATAAACAGGCCCTTTTCCCAAGAGTTGGGTGCCTGCTGTACCTTCAGCTTCAGAAATGTAAGTGTCGTAAAGTGTATTCACTTCTGCCTCTTTAGTATCAATCTCCGTTTGAAGTCCGGTAATAGTATTTTGTAATTCAGTAATCTTAGGTGTAAACTGTTGTGCAATCTGATTTTGATTGGCTAAGGTTAAATCGTTTTTTTGCTCTAGAAGTACCTGATTGATTTCTTTTTCGAAAATCTTTAGTTCTAAAGGCTTAGATATAACAACAGCAATAATCACAGCTAATAAAATTCGAGGTGTCGCCTGAAGAATTTCATCTATAACATTATCTCGTTTTTTAATGGTAGAAACAATATAACGGTCTAGATTAAAAATGAGCAAGCCCCAAATAATCCCGAAAAATATGGCTGAATAGAGTGTGTCAAAAACGGTGTAAAGCGCGTAACTCGCTGCTATAGTAGCCATAAGCGCCGTAAAAAAAACAGTAGCACCTATCCCAGCATATTTGTTTTGTTCGCCTATGGAACAGTCTTTAAGTATATCGGTGTCTGCGCCAGAGCAGATAATAAAAAATTGTTTTAGCATAACTTGGTTCGATTAGATTGATAAACTATAAGAACGCTAAAAGTTTGGTTTTGTTACAGTTTTAATCGAAAAAAGCCTCGTGGAAGAGGCTTTCTTTGGTACTAAGATTATAGGTTTATTCATTTTTCTTCATAACTGGTGGCGGTGGAGGAGGCGGTGGCAAAACGTTTCCTTTATCATCAGTTATGAAACCATCTTTATTGTAGTAGGTTTTTTTGCCGCCATAAATGATGAAGTAGTGCGACTCACCATTGTCTAAAACCTCATAGCCAGACTTTGCATTTTTTGGTGTCTCTTTTATAATTTGATTAAGCGTTTTCTTTTTGCCGTTTTTGTATTGTTTGACTTGAAATGGTGGTGGCGGTGGCGGTGGCGGCGGAAAATTTGGAAATACTTCAGCATCCTTTTTTTGCTTATCCGTCATACGACTATAAATAGATTTGTAACGCGCTATGTCTTTTTGCTTAATGATAGGGTAAGGTGCTTTTTTATTAGTCTCAGCTTTACTAATTTGAGCACTCAATTTTTTAGTCCAAGCATTGTAGTCTGCAACTTCTTTTGCTGTTGGTGGGTTTTGTTGCTTTACTGGAGGTGGAGGCGGAGGAAATTTTATAGCTTTCAATGCTTTATCCGAAACAGGGTGTGGAGCCGACTCAGCTTTTTGCTTATCTGTCATTCTACTGTATATCCCTTGATATTTCATTAAGTCTTTTTGCTTTACAATTGGGTATTCTGCAGGTTTACCATTTTGCTCATTTTTTTGAGCTATTAACGTTTCTTCTTTTAGCTTTTTTGCCCACGCGTTATATTCTGCAACTTCTTTTGCAGTTGCTGGATTTTGTTGTTCAGCATTCGGCGAGACAGAAATTGAGGCTTCAGTACCCTTAACATATTCAAATCCTGGAAATGGCATTTTTTCGGCGTTTCGCTTTTGTGCCGCAGACATTCTATTGTGGATGCCAGCATATTTGATTAAATTTTGTTCGTTTACAGGAGGAAGTAGTTTCTCACCTGTAGAAAAAACTGTGCTTTTGGCATTTATCTTTTTTGCCCAAGCGTTATATTCTGCTATTTCTTTAGCTGTAGGTAGTTTTTGTTGTTTTTCGGATTTTTTATTATCCAAGAAAGGTGTATTTCCTTTACTCTTAATGACCTCTTGATTTTTAGTTACTAAACGATGAAATCCGTAATCTTTTAAAGCGTTGTATATAAACCAAACT
The DNA here is from genome assembly GCF_900129745.1 of Winogradskyella jejuensis. Taxonomy (GTDB): domain Bacteria; phylum Bacteroidota; class Bacteroidia; order Flavobacteriales; family Flavobacteriaceae; genus Winogradskyella; species Winogradskyella jejuensis. Next base: position 1,499,078 of record NZ_FQWS01000001.1, read on the forward strand.
TCTTTATTTGTTTCCTCACCTGCAAATGTCACGTGTACATTCATAATTTTATTTCGAACCGTAGCTGAGATATCTTGGTGCAATGTATTCACCGTTTCAACGAAAGAGGTTTTGTCGGTCTTAATTCCATCTACTTCATAGTTGTTATTGCCTAAAACCTTGATGCTAATACTTCGGGCTGTATGTTCCTTTTCAAGGACTGAAGTATTTATTTCTGAAATTTCATTTTGTAAAGGAACTTCAACAATTTTACGTTCGCTAAAGCCGTAAAATAAAACCCCTAAAACGGGTAGAACTAATAGGCCAATTAGCCACTTTCTTTTTTGTGATGTTCGTGTTTTCATAACTGTAAATCGTTTTTTGATGGATGAATAATCTATAGCATTTGCAAGGCTATAGTCTTGATGTGATGAATAGGATAATAAGGTGTTTTGATAATTAGCAGGTTCAAAGCCTTTGTCTATAACGGCTTGGTCTGCTAAAAATTCGTGATTGAGTTTTATACGTTTTTTATAGAGCCAAATAAAAGGCTGAAACCAAAATACAATCTGCATTAACTCTATAAACAAAATGTCTAAACTATGCTTTTGTTTGGCATGCACTTCTTCGTGAAGAAGAACTTCTTTTGGGACTTCGTTTTTCTGGAATTTCAATTTATTCAGAAAAATAAAATTGAAAAACGTATGCGGATTTATCAGTGTTTTAAGTAGTACAAACGTAATAGACGATTGTTTTTGTTTTTCGTTAGTGTTTATGGTTTTTACAATGCTGAACAGGTTTTTAATAAACCTTAAACTGAATATAGCTACGCCTAGAATATAGACTGACCAAAGGATGCGTTCTAGCGTCCAAAATGGTGTTTCAATAATTTCTAATGATTCATTTATAGAGAAAGGTATAGCAGCATTGCTAAAGTTTAGACCATTAATAGGCTCTACATAAACATATTGTGTTATACTTAAAAGTGGAATACAAAATGCAGCAACTACTGAGGTTAGCAAATAAAAGCGCTTAAAACGATGCATGTTTTCTTTTTCTAAAAACAAAACATAGAGCACCCAAAATATAGCTAGGATGGCTGTTGATTTTAAAAGATAGATTTCCATGATTACTTTTTCTTTATTTCGTTATCAATCAACTTTTTTAAATCTTCTAATTCAGACTTCGATAAGTCTGTTTTAGTGGTAAAAAACGAAGCAAATTGTGAGGCACTGTCATTAAAAAAGTTCTTTATTAACCCGTTTACATGCTTAGAGAAATAGTCTTCTTTTTTAATTAAAGGATAATATTCGCGAGACTTCCCAAAGGTATTATAATCTACAAACCCTTTATCTGTCATACGCTTTAATAGCGTAGCTACTGTAGTGTTTGCAGGTTTTGGTTCTGGATAACTGTCCAACAAATCTTTCATAAAGGCTTTGTTTAACTTCCAGAGATATTGCATAAGTTGTTCTTCGGTTTTTGAGAGTTGCATGTTCTATATTTTCAGATTAACTTCTACAAATGTAGAAATAAAATTTAATTCTACAAGTGTAGAGTCAAAATATTTTCGTTTTTGAATTCTTATATTTGAAAAATAATGAACCCAAATCATTAGTTATGAAACGATTTTACATCACTTTATTTGCCGTAATTTTTTCGACCTTATTTGCCAATGCACAATTTGTTCAGGATGTTGTCAATGCCATAAGGCAAGATAGTTTAGAGCGAAAAGTTGCCGAATTATCCGGAGAAACGTCTTCTTTAATAAATGGCACATTGGCTACTATAACTACAAGAATACAAAGCAATAACGATTTGGCTGCAGAGTATATAAAAGACCATTTTGAAGCCTTAAGCAACATTAGTATAAACGACCAAAGTTTTAATGCCGGTGCTGGAATTGGACGAAATATTATAGCGACTCAAACAGGTACAGTAACACCAAATAACATCTATCTCATTTGTGCGCATTACGATTCTGTTGCAGAGTTTTGTGCAGATGATAACGCCACTGGAACATCAGCAGTATTAGAAATCGCAAGAATTTTATCTCAATACGAAACCGAGAATACTATTGTTTATGCCCTTTGGGATCAGGAAGAAAATGGACTCCGCGGGTCTAATTTTTATGCTGAACAAGCCAGTGCTAATGGCGATAATATTGTCGCTGTTGTAAACATGGATATGATGGGTTATCAAAATCAAACAGCAAATGATAATAATTTTGATATAGATTTAAACAATACCGTTGAATCTGGGGCCATTAAAGACGATTTGTTAGCACTACAACCAACGTATGCGCCCAATTTGAATCCTATCGTCGTACAGCCTGGAACACCAGCAAGTGACCATAAACCGTTTTGGGATGAAGGTTATGGCGCGGTTCTAGTTGGTGAATCTTGGATAACAAATGACCAAACACCTTTTTATCATATGGCAACTGATAGACTTGCGACTTTAGATATTCCCTATTATTATGAGATGGTGAAGCTTGTTGCGGCTTACACGGCCACAAAAGCCGATATTGTAAGAGTGCTATCTAATGATAAATTTAATCGAAATACATTCAGAGTTTTTCCTAATCCAGTCGTTTCAGAATTATATATAGTATCTAATTTATCTGAAACACTAGAACTGGAGTTCTATAATATTGAAGGGAAATTGGTTAAAAAGATGAATTTGAACTCCGATAGGTCAAAATTAGATGTCTCTAGTTTTTCTAGCGGCGTTTATTTTGTAAACATCAAATCTAACCTAGGAGATAGTACTTATAAGTTTGTGAAGCAATAAGTAGGATACTATTTGTTGTAAGGGCGTTCGTTTATCCAATTAAATCCACGCGAATGTAAAGGGAATTCGTTTAAATCCTTTTTCTCTAAGGTTACAAAAATGCTATCACTTTCAATTTTACCCCATAATTTAAGAAGATTAGGTTTGGGCAAATCAAACTCAAAATTAAGACTGTCTTTGATGCTGTATTGACTGTAAATAGAAATTTTATTTTCAGTGGTATCTGTTTCAAAAGTGTGTCTTACCAGCTTATCGGTCATAGTCTTTACAACAGCTTTGCCTTTCCGTTCAATTAATAGATAGCGCCAACGATGAGAATCTGTAGTCAATGGCGGAATTGTGTCATTATTTTTTATAAAGGTTTTAGTTTCCCAAATCCCATAGAGTGCAGGTCTATGATTTTGGTCACTAATATTTAGCTGCCCTAAATAACCTAATACACACCCGGCAATAAGAAGAATAGGAAGTATTATTTTCTTTATAATAGAAATAGTTTTATGATAACTTTTCGAAGTTTCAGGATGGTAAAAATCATACGCTTCGGTACTTTTATTTTTTATAAAAACGGATAAAAACCGTTTAATATCTGTCATAAAAATGATGCTTGCCATCAATATTAAATGAATTGAAAATAGCTTAACAGGTATATCGAACATCAAGTTCATCATAGCTACCTGCGTCATCACACCAATGACAATAAAAGCACCAAGTGTAGCTGTGCGTCTCCATATAAGGAGGACACCTCCAAGGATTTCCATTAGGCCAGCAAACATCCCAAAACCTTTAGAATATCCCATATACGTCCAGGCTAGTCCCATTGGCGAAAACTCACCTAAGGGCTGAAGTAATTTTACAAATGATGGTGGTTGAAACTGGATTTGAAAGACTTTTACAAATCCATATAAAAGCATAGCTAGTATTATAAAAACTCTAAGCACAACTAAGAACCAATAAAAGGCTTTATTGTATTCCTTTCTGTTAGGTTTTAGTACTGACCATGAAAAAGTTATAATTACTGCTAGAACAAAATTGACAAATAGCGTAATGTAAGCATAGGTATTATCTCCACTGCCATAACCACTTACATCAAAGTCATAAGAAAACCCTAGCAGCGACTTACCAATCCATTTAAAAGGCGTTTTAAACAAACTACTGGTAAACATCAATAGAATATAGAGTAGAAAGTATGAGAAAATAAACCTAAAAATTAGTTTACTTCTTAATGACCAAACTTCTCTATACGATTGACTTAATAGCATTTATTGTTTTAACTCTGTAAAGTATTTATAAAAATAAGGAATGGTTTCGATACCTTTTAAGTAATTCCAAATACCAAAATGCTCGTTTGGCGAATGGATTGCATCACTATCTAAACCAAATCCCATTAGTATAGTTTTGCTTTTTAATTCTTGCTCAAATAGAGATACAATTGGTATGCTTCCTCCGCTACGTTGCGGTATGGGTGTTTTTCCGAATGTTTGTTCATAGGCTTTTGCTGCAGCTTTGTAGCCAATGCTATCTATAGGTGTTACATAACCTTGACCGCCGTGATGAGGCGATACTTTTACGCGCACACCAGCAGGAGCGATGCTCTCGAAATGTATTTTGAATAGTTGGGTGATTTCTTCCCAATCTTGGTTAGGTACTAAGCGCATTGAGATTTTTGCAAAGGCTTTACTAGCGATGACTGTTTTTGCCCCTTCGCCAGTGTAACCACCCCAAATTCCGTTGACATCTAGAGTTGGTCTAATAGAATTTCGTTCGTTTGTAGTGTAACCTTCTTCGCCATAAACAGCATCGATGTCCAAGGCTTTTTTGTAGTCTTCTAAAGAGAATGGCGCTTTTGCCATTTCGGCACGTTCAGCGTCAGATAGATTTTCTACTTTATCGTAAAATCCTGGGATAGTTATATGATTATTTTCGTCATGGAGTGAGGCAATCATCTTCGTTAAAACATTAATCGGATTTGCCACAGCGCCACCATACAAACCAGAATGTAAATCGCGGTTTGGTCCGGTAACTTCAACTTCGACATAGCTTAAGCCACGGAGCCCAGTTGTAATCGATGGAACGTCCTTGGCAATCATCCCTGTATCGGAAATAAGGATAACATCGTTCTTTAATTTTTCACGATTTGCTTTTACAAAATGCGAGAGATTAACACTGCCAACTTCTTCTTCGCCTTCAATCATAAACTTAACGTTACAGGGTAACTCGCCATGAGACGTCATATATTCTAAGGCTTTTACGTGCATGTACATTTGGCCTTTATCATCGCAAGCACCTCGAGCAAAAATGGCACCTTCAGGGTGTAAATCTGTATTTTTAATTACAGGTTCAAAAGGCGGTGAGTGCCACAAATCTAATGGATCTGGCGGTTGTACATCGTAATGTCCGTAAACTAATACGGTTGGTAATTTTGGGTCTATAATTTTATCGCCATAAACAATAGGAAAACCATCGGTTTCGCAAATTTCTACATGATCGCAACCTGCTTTTTCTAGACTGGTCTTGATAACTTCTGCAGTTTGAATCGTTTGCTTTTCGTATGCAGAATCTGCACTAATAGACGGGATTTTTAAAAGCTCGATGAGCTCGTCTATAAAGCGTTGTTTATTTGAAGAAATATAAGATTGAATACCAGACATAATTTATAATTTGTGTGTCTAACAAAAATAAGAAAAGCTAAAGGACTATTTATTGTTTTAAAGCTATTTGATTATTGAAAACATTGTTTATATTTGCATCCCGATTTTAAACATAATCGGTCTTATTGCGGGCGTGGTGGAATTGGTAGACACGCTAGACTTAGGATCTAGTGCCGCGAGGTGTGGGAGTTCGAGTCTCCCCGCCCGCACAATAAAAAAGAGCTGACTTATAGAGTTGGCTCTTTTTTTTAGAAGATTTGTAATCATATCAGACGAGAAGTTTACCCTGAGCGCAGTCGAAGGGAGTCTCCCTACGCGCACAAACAAAAAAGCTTCTCATTTGAGAAGCCTTTTTCTACTATATGAACTTGACATTAAAGTTTAATAAGTTTTGAAGTGCTTATTTGGTTACTTTCATTTTTCGCTCTTAAAATATAAACGCCAGTTTTTAAACTAGAAATGTCGAACGAATCTGAGCTATTAAAATAACCTTTATACCATTTTATTAACTTGCCTGATAAATCATAAATTTCTACATCAGATATATTTGAGTTTATTTGAAATGATGTATTCGCTGGATTAGGATAAATATTAAACGTATTAAATGATACATCATTAGTACTTAATGCAGCTACCGATTGGTTGCCAAAGATTCTAAATTGTCCAGCAGGCACAGTTATAGAAGTTGTAGAACCAGGCACAGTAGTTGCGCCGGTTTCGTCCATTAAATCATACCAAGTCGTAACTCCAGCTGTAAATCCTGGATCTATATTTTGAGATACAACATCGAAATTAGCGATAATAAAAACATCATTAAGTTGCGTGTTTGGGAGGCTTGTATCAAATACTCGGATTGAAGGAGTAAAATCTGCAGAATTCGAGAAAATAGTATAATCGCCTTCAAAAACATCTTCAGTGGTTTTAAGAGCATTTAAGCGTGCCCAATCACTATAGATTTGCGAGCGCAATGCATCAGACAACCAGTTATTAGTCCATTGAGGTTGCGGTTTTGTATCTAATTTACAATCACCAGGAGCGGCATCACCTTCTGTATTTACCGTTCCATTTGTACAAGTAAATATTGAGTTTTCCATTCCTAATTCGCCAAAGTGCCATATCATCTTTGGTCCTGGAACCATTACAGAAACTGCACCTAAGGCAGACATTCTAGAAAGTGCTGTATTAAGGTCAGTGACATTATAACCACCAAAATTTTTACCGTTGATAATGTTGTTATACATTAAACGCTCTTCGTCATGACTTTCAGGGTATCCGATAACTCTTGGACCATTAAAACCAGTTCTATCTTTATGTCCCATGCGTCTTATATCCTTATTTAAATCCTGTCCCATAGTAAGCTCGTTGTAAGGACCAGTCATTTTACCCCACATCATAACACCTTTACCTTCATCAAGACGGTAATTTGCCCATTCTTTTTCTTCATTATCAGAACCTAAATGCTCAAAAATTGAATAGTGGTCTGGGTCAATTGCCCACAGATGGTCGATATATTCTTTTAAAACGTCTATTCGGTCTTGCTGGTAGTTTTGCGTACAACCAAAATCACCATCAAAAGTGCCATTTCCGCAGTTTTGTGTAAAGCCTTTTGTTAAATCCCAACGGTATCCATCTATTTTGTATTCTTCTATCCAGTAGGCAGTAACTTGCTTAACGTAATCTCTAGTTAATGTATTACTATGATCAAAATCACTACCAACATTAAAAGAATGCGTAGGAAAAATGTTAAAGTAAGGGTTTTCTGTTGATGGGCCACCCCAACCGTCGCCGTCTGGATCATCCATCCACATACGGACGAGAGGATTACGACCAAAAGCATGATTAAAAGCAATATCTAAGATAACGGCAATTCCATTTTGATGACAAACATCAACTAATTCCTTAAATTTTTCTGGTGTGCCATAAAATTTATCTAGTGCCATGTGAAAGGCTGTATTGTAACCCCAACTTTCATTACCTTCAAACTCCATAACTGGCATTAATTCAATAGCATTGACTCCAAGATTTTTGAAATAATCTATCCTGTCTATTACATCTTGGTAATTTCTGTTAGCATCAAAATCTCTAACTAATAATTCATATACAATAAGGTCTTCTTCTTTTGGTTTGTCAAAGTTCGTCACAACCCAATTGTAAGGTGTTTGTCCTGTTTGTAAAACTGTTACTTCGCGTTCTTGTCCAGTTGGATATGTAGGGAGACTAGGATAGCTTGAGGCAGGAATAAATGGGTCATCAAATGGAGATAATACAAGCGTCGAATAAGGATCTGCAGCTTTAACTAATACTGGAGAGCCACTAATAGGAGTGGTGTCGTAAACCCAATATTGATAAGTTTCAATTTGTCCTGAGGTAAGTCCTGTAATCTCTAACCAATATTTACCAGTAACAGGATCCCGTTTCATAACATCAGATGACTGAGGTTGGTAATTATTAAAACTACCAGCCACTTCTACAAAATCTTTATTAGGTGCGGTAAGAACTAATGTAGCTTTAGTTGCGTCAGTAGCATAGTAATTAATCCCATCGACTAGACCTGCTGGTAGAGCTTCTTCAATAACAGTAGGACTTACAATAACTTGAAAACTGTCAACTACACTAATATCATCATTAGCTCCCGATAGATTTCCAGTAAAGGTTACTATGCCTCCACTTGTAATATTTGTTATAGTGTCCGAGCATCTAGGGAAGCCACAATTTCCGCTGAGATTTGTGTTATCAGAAGTTCCAGTAAAAGAAATATCATATGTTACCCCAAATTGGGTATTTCCTTCGTATTCGACTTCCGTCTGAATAAATAAATCATCCCCTGAGTTAAGTAAAACAGGTGTCTGAGAAGGATTGATGAATACTATATTACTAATTCCTAAATCTTTGAAGTTATCGCCACTTTGATTACTCCCATCTTGAGATTTTATAAGGAAACCTATTGTTGCAATATCAGTATTGCTAAAAAAATCGGTTGGTATGCCAAAGTTAAAAGAATACGTACCGTCGCCATTGTTGGTAAATTTTGCAGTTTCAGGAGAATTACTAAAGTCTGTTCCAGTAGCTGTAGGGTTGTTTATCTGAGTACCATCATCGGTGATATGCCAAGCCCATAAATAGATGTCGGATACACTCCATTCCGTAACTGGATTGAACCCAGAAATAGTTAAAGTAACGTTAGTATCTGTTTCTTCAAAAAATTCTGGAGACCATGTAAAGGTTTGTCCAAAGCTTGATAGGGTTGAAGCAGATAGTAGTACAATTAGAAGTAACAATTTTTTCATTTTCAATTTTTTAAAAGAAAAGGCTATGATTATCATAGCCTTTTCTGAATTCAATTATATTACATAATTAGTTCTAATACTTCAACTATTATTCTAATGTAATAGTTAGATTAACAGTATCAATGGTTGTATAATACTGACCAGACTCTCCAACAAATCTAAAATTCAAGTCTCCATCTTCTGCATTTTCTAATTTAGAATCAATAGTATACCCTGCATCCGCAAATGAAGGATAGTTTTCTCCACTACCCCAGTCGTTATTAACAGTAAAGAATCTAAAATTAGCATCGCCATCGGTTGTATAATTAACCCAACCAGCATATACACCATCACCTTCGCACATTAATTGTACTGGTGTAGCCCAATCCCAACCAGCATCAGTAAGTCCAGCACCAACTGCCCAATATTGGTCTAAGTCACATTCTCCTTGAGGAGTAGGGCTATCCAAAGTAATTGTAAGATTATTAGCATCAATTGTTAAGAAATACTTTCCTGACGGTCCTGTAAATAAAAAGTTATTGTCACCATCCATAGCATCTTCGAACATTGGGTCTATAGTATAACCTTGGTCTATAAATCCAGGATAATTTATTCCAGAGCCCCAATCGTTATCTGTTGTAAAGAATCTAAAGTTGCCATCTCCATCTACATTATTAATTAAATCAACATTAACAGTATAAACATTTGTACCAGAGCATAATGCAGCCTGTGGAGTACCCCAGTCCCATCCTGCAAATTTGACTCCTGCTCCAACCATAAAATATTGATCAAAATCACATACAGCTGGTGCAGAGCCTGAATCTTCTGGTAGTACCACTGTTAATGCTGAAGCTGGAGAGAAGCTTTCTAGTCCGTTGTCACCAACAACTGCACGAAGTCTAAAGTTAATTGCGCCAGTGTTAGGTATATCAGTAGTTGATGGGTCAGCATCAAGACCAGCTTCTTCAGCAAAAGAAAGCATTTCGCCAATTGTAATAGCTATTTCGTTACCCGAAGTTGCCCCTACAACTTCTGCGTCTGAAAAATCTCCTGTTATAGATTTTTGTAATTGATAAGTGATATTAGTTGGTACATCAAAGTCTGCATTGCTCCATGTGAAACGTTCGGCTAAATTATTTGCCGCTTGCGGGATTAGAATATATTCTGCTTGAAATGAATTAGTAAAAACTAAATCTTGAGCCTCTTGAGCAACAAATTCTAATTCATTATCTTCTTCACATGCTGTAAAAGATAATACAGCAATAAAGGTTAATAGTATAAATTTTATTTTTTTCATTTTGTGTTATTTTAGTGTTATTAGAAACCAGGATTTTGAGTTAAGTTAGGATTAGACTGTATAGCTGTTACAGGTATAGGAAAGAGTTTGTAATCATCAGATATAGCAGTTCCATTAGGTGAACCTCCTTTCCAAGGCCACAAATAGCTTCCTCCTGTAAACATATTAAAACGAATTAAATCAGATCTTCTGTGACCTTCTAAGTTTAATTCTCTACCTCTTTCGTCTATAATAAGATCTAAAGTTAGTTCTCCCATACCAATCGGATCTGCAAAAGACCTAGTTCTTACTTGATTAACATAACTAAGTGCATCTGCCATGGTTGTGTTAGCAGCTCCTCTTAACGCTAACTCAGCATAAATTAAATAAGCGTCAGCTAACCTGTAGAAAGGAAAGTCTGTTGCAGAAAAATCTACAGGGTTACCACTTCCGTCAGAGAAAGTGTTTCTGAATTTTATAGAAGGAAAACCATCTGTCCATGTTCTATAGTCAGTCATTGTGTAATTATGACCATCAGTCCAAAATAAACTAGCTCTCATATCATTTGAAGCTTCTAATTCAGCAGCACTGTTACCAAATAATCCATACCAAGCTTCAGTCGCTCTATGGCCTGTCCAACCCTGAGCTGCACCAAATTGAGAAAGAGGCATTGTATCAGCACTTAGATTTCCATTTACGAGGTAAGTTGTATTACCAAAGCTTTGACTTGTAAGGGACTCTGCTATTAACGGAAATATGATTTCAGGGGATGCGTCATTGTCAGCTGAGAATAATCTAATAAAATTATCATCAAGAGAGTAGCCGCCTTCATTGATTACTTTGTTAACATATATAGCAGCATCATCCCATCTAGGCGTTCCTGTGTAAACTTCGGCATTTAGATACAGCTTAGTTAACAACATATCAACTACATATCGATTTGCTCTTCCATAATTACTGGTTGTTCTTATTACTGGCTCAATTGCCAATAATTCTGACTCAACGTAATCAAATAATTCTTGACGAGATGATTCTGGTAATAATTCTGATTGTCCGAAGTTTTCGTCTGTAGCAAGTACACCTTTACCAAAAACATCAATAATATTGTAATAAGCAAGGGCTCTTAAAAAACGGGTTTCGGCTACAATATTCTCTTCATCAGGAAAATCCGCGGTCTGTAAAACTTGCAAGAAGTTATTACATTGTGGAATTGTAAAATAAGCTCTGTCGTAAAACAATCTAAAAAACTTGTTATTTCTATCCCAATTAGAAGTAGTTGTTAATTGGTCAAGACCGTCATCACCCCATCTATTCTTCATACCATCGGCTGTAAAGTCTTGTAAGTTAATAATAGCTCTTAAAAAAGCCCCTTCACCAGCATCTGGGCTTACAATATCCGAACTAGCAGGTCCACTAGGTCCTGTTAACGCAAATGAAGCGTATAGTCTTGAGACTAATCCTTCAACTGCGTTAGGATCTGACGCAAGTAATTCTTCAAGTGACAACTCAACAATCGGAGCTGTCTCAAGGTCATCGCTACAGGAGTTTATCCCTAGCAAAATGACGCATAGTAAAATTAAAATTCTGTTTTTTTTCATAGTCATTTTTTTTAAAAGTCAAAGTTAAGTCCTAAAGTATAAGCTGTAGGTCTTGGATAAAAATTACCATCAATACCACCAAAATTTTCAGGATCTTGTCCAGAATAATCAGTTATTATAAATGGATTTTGAACAGCACCGTAAACACGTACTGAGCCATTTTTAATTAAATTATCAAATCTATATCCTAATGCAATATTATCACATCTTAAAAAAGAGGCATCTTCTAAATAGAAATCTGAGAATTGGATATTACCATTAACATCAGAAATTACTGGATTAGCTGAACCATCGAAGAAGTTGAGAACATTGGTTAGGTTATTTTGACTAGACAGTACGGCACTTTCTGTAAAGCCTAGGTTTAATTGTGCTAAATTATAGACATTACCTCCAACTTGTCCTCTGAATCCTGAACTAAAATCCCAATTCTTGTAATTAAAGTTAATACCAAAACCAAAAGTCCAGTTGGGAGCAATTTGCTTATAGTAGCGATCATTATCGTCTATAATATTATCTCCATTTAAATCTACAAATGCATTTGGTATAGGATTTCCTGCCGAGTCATAGACTTGTCTAAAAACATAGGCACTTCCTGCTTGTTGACCTACAGCATGTCTAAATAAATCACTACCAGTACCTCTTAAACTACCGCCAGCATTGATTTCGGTTAGGCCATTAAGATTAGTAACTTCGGTTTTGTTGTAAGATAAATTAGTATTAACACTCAAGTTAAAATTGTCTGTAGTTATAGGATTTACGTTTAGATTAAGTTCAAAACCTTCACTTTCAGTCTCTCCCACATTATCAATAAAAGCGTTGGTAAGTGCTTGTCCTGGAGGTACAGGTGTTGTAGCTAATAAATCAGTTGTATTTCTTTTATAAATATCAAAAGTACCCGTTACTAACCTATTACTAAAGAATGAGAAATCTAAACCTAAATTGTAAGTGGTTGTTTTTTCCCAGGTTAAATCTGGATTAAATGGCTGTGCGGAGTATAAAGACGAATTTGGCAAATACTGACTATTAGCATCACCTGCTAAGAACAATGGAATTGACGGGTAGAATCCAACAGATCCTGTAATGTCTTGTTGTCCCGTTTCTCCCCAACTAACTCTTAATTTTAAGTCATTAACAAATTCTGAATCTTTAAGAAATGATTCTTCATGTATTTGCCAAGCAAGAGCAGCAGCAGGGAAATAGCCCCAACGGTTGTCTTCTGTAAAAAGTGAAGACCCATCTGCTCTGAAGGAAGCTGTTAACAAATAACGGTCGCCCAAGCTAAGATTTCCTCTAACGAAGTAAGATTGAAGGTTAAGAACATTTAAGTATCTATTATTTGGGTTAGCAAGATTGAAAAAAGGTTCTCTAACACCTGTATTCAAATTGTACTGAGAACGTCTTTGGTATCCATCATTTTTAAAATTTTGATATGAGTAACCAGTTTGAACATCAAAATTGTTAATAAAGCCTGAGTCGAAAATCTTCTTGTATTGTAGATAAGCATCAAACGTTGTGTTGGTAATCCTTTGATTTTCTTCAAAATTGACACCAGGATTAAATAAAAAGTTAGTGTCAATAGAATTTAAGTCATTATTAGTAGCATCAAACCTATATGTTTCAAATGCGTTATTAGCAAACCTTTCTAAGATATTAGCATCAGAAGCATCTAAACCAAAATTAACAACAGCATTTAATTCTGGTAAGAAAGGCATTGTGTAATCAAATTCTATATTCCCCAAAAATCTTCTAACATTTTCAGGACGCTCTCTTTGCTCTAATCTAGCAAGAGGGTTTGCCTGAATTATTCTTCTAAATCCTTGATTAGGGAAGTTAGTAGGGTCAGCAACGTCATCAAACGTTGTTAAGTAATAGCCTCCAAATCTGTTATTTGAAGAAAAGTCATATACTGGTTTTGTTGGGTCAAAAGATAAGGCTTCTCCTATAGCTCCACCAGCATCAATAGCATTTTTAAATGCAAAAATAGTTTTAGCATTAAAATCTATCTTCAGATTATCATTTAAGAGTGTTGGAGTTAGTTTTGCAGATAAAGTTACTCTTTCGTAATTGTCATTTATTACTATACCTTCTGCTCTACTTAAACCTACAGATGCTCTAAATGGAATCTTATCAAATAAATTTGCTCTCGCACTAAAATTATGATTAAAACTGTTAGCAGTTCTTAATATAGCATCTCTCCAATCAGTATTATAAATATCTCTTCCATTTAAAGTTTGAGATACAGGCTGATTAGCATTTACACTTCCAGTTGGAACACCTAATTGTCCTGCTCTACCAGGATGAAATTGTTGTATAAAGCGTGTATACTCTTCACCATTCATGACATCTAGACCGTCGCCAGCAGAACTAATTGTGTAATCTGTAGAGTAATTAAATTTTACACCACTAGATGTACCTTTTTTTGTGGTAATGATAATGACACCATTAGAGGCTCGAGATCCATATATAGCTGTAGCGGAAGCATCTTTTAAAATAGAAAAACTCTCAACGTCATTAGGGTTTACTAATGTTAATGGGTTAGATACACCCGCAGGATTATCATTTCCAATCGGTACACCGTCAATTACAATTAAAGGATTATTCTGTGCATTAAGGGATGAACCACCACGTATTCTGATGTTTGGAGCAGAATCAGGAGAACCACCATTATTAGTAATTCTTACACCAGCGGCTTTACCGTTCAATAGTTGATCCGTTGAGACAATAGATCCTCTATTAAAATCTTTGGTAGAAACCACATCTACAGAACCTGTTGCGTCTTCTTTCTTTACAGACCCATAACCTATAAGTACAATCTCATCTAGTTGTGCTGCGTCTTCTTGCATCACAACGTCGATAGTTGATTGGCCATTGTAAACTATTTCTTGGTTAACAAAACCAACATAAGAAAAAACCAGAACGTCTCCATTGTTTACTTCAATAGAATATTTACCATCAAAATCTGAGGAAGTACCTGTGGTTGTTCCCTTAATAATGACATTTACTCCAGGTAATGGCATTGAGTTAGATCCATCCGTTATTGTTCCTGTAATAGTAGTTTGTGCAAATAGTGTTGCAGGTACTAGAAAAAGACATAACAAAATGGCATTTAAAAATGTTTTCATAAATTATTTTTAAGTTAATTGCTTTAGTTAATTTTAACCATATTTTCACTTCTCGGGTTAAATTTATGTAAATTTAGAGTGTCGTATGTGTTAAAAAACATGACTTCCGTCACGAAAACGTTTTCGTGTTAAAAACTTTTTAAGAAACATTAACAAAGTCTATAATTTCGCAAAAAAATACGGATTTCGCAAAAGGATGAATGTTAAATTACGATGTTTGTATTCTAAGGAAAAGAATTTATAAGCTCGATCCTAATAAATTTTAAAGTTTTAAATTAAAATTGATGAAAAGAAAAGTCACCCTAAAACAGATTGCTAAAGAGCTTGATGTTTCAATATCAACAGTTTCAAAGGCACTAAGAAATAGCGTTGAAATTAGTGAGGATACCAAACAGAAAGTTCAGGCTTTTGCAAAACTATATAATTACAAGCCCAATAATATAGCTTTAAGTCTAAAAAACAGGAAAACCAATACTATTGGTATTATAATCCCTGAAATTGTCCATCATTTCTTTTCAAAAGTAATTCGAGGTGTTGAGCTCGTCGCTAATCAGCGTGGATACAATGTAATTATTGGTCTATCTAATGAATCTTTTGCAAAAGAAGTTATTAATATGGAGATGTTAGCCAACGGGAGTATTGACGGATTTATCATCTCATTATCAAAAGAGACCTTACAGCTTCAAGACTATCATCACTTTAATGAGACAATAAATCAGGGAATGCCTATTGTAATGTTTGATAGAGTAGTAAATGAGATTCAATGTGATAAAGTTATTGTTGATGATTTTGAAGGTGCTAAAAATGCTGTAGAAAAACTTATAAAGAATGAATGTAAACATATAGCTCTCATTACTACCAAAGACTATGTTAGTGTTGGTAGGTTAAGAACACAAGGGTATTTAGAAGCCCTAAAAACTCATGGTCAAGATTTAAAAGCAGAGCTTATTCTTAAATTAGATGACAACGTAGACTACGAGGTAAACCTAGATGCACTGGAGAAAGAAATTGAGCAATTATTCAAATCCAACTCAAAAATTGATGGAATTTTTGCAGTAAATGAATTATATGCGCTAACTGCTATGCGTGTAGCTGGGCGATTGGGTTTTCGTGTTCCAGATGATATTCAAGTTATTGGTTTTACGGATGGTGTTCTGTCAAAGCATTCTACACCAAGCCTTTCTACAGTAAGTCAACATGCACAACTTATGGGCGAAAAAGCCGCAGGTCTTTTGATAGATAAGTTAGAAAATGACCATGAGGATGAAACCTATCAAACTCAGATAATAGCATCTGAACTTATCGAGCGCGAATCAACCAAGTAATGTTAATGTATTTGGCTGTTTCATATTCTTTGCTACCTTTGTAGCCATATCAAAACTAATATTTTCACTTCTCAAACGAAAAGTTTTGATAAGATAAGCTTATCAGAATAGTATTAATTTAAGACATACTATTAATGAAGAAGCGCACTTTAGGTTTTTGGGAAATTTGGAACATGAGTTTTGGTTTCCTAGGAATTCAAATGGGTTTTGCCCTACAAAATGCTAATGTCAGTCGTATTTTCCAAACTTTAGGAGCTGAAGTAGAAGATATTCCCATTCTTTGGGTTGCAGCACCTTTAACGGGTTTAATCGTTCAGCCTATCATCGGATATTTTAGTGATCGTACATGGCATCCCAAGCTTGGTCGTAGACGTCCATATTTTCTTGTTGGAGCTATATTAGCTTCATTAGCTTTATTTGTAATGCCAAATTCTCCAGTACTTTGGTTCGCTGCAGGAATGTTATGGATTATGGATGCTTCTATTAATGTTTCTATGGAGCCGTTTAGGGCATTCGTTGGAGATAATTTGCCAGAAAGTCAAAGGACTAAAGGCTTTGCTATGCAAAGTTTCTTTATAGGAATTGGTGCTTATGTGGCTTCTAAACTTCCCAACATACTTACCTATTTTGGAGTTGCAAATACAGCACCAGAAGGTGTAATACCAGATTCTGTTAAATACTCATTCTATATTGGTGGCGCAGCTTTTTTAATAGCAGTTTTATGGACTGTAATACGCTCTAAAGAATATTCCCCAGAGGAGATGAAGGTTTTTGAGGAACAAGAAGCCAAAGATAATAGTTATGTAAAAGAGGACCGTCCAGAATCATGGTTTGTGTCTAATGGAAAGTCGCACTTTATTAAAGGTATTGTGACTTTTATTGTTGGGATAGTAGCTACGTATGGCGTTTATTATTTTAGTCTGAAAAAAGACTTATATGTGCTCACAGTTGGACTGATATTATTAGGAGGAATTGTTTTAATGATATCTGGAATCATGCAAAAAGGTAAGAATTACAATAACGGTTTTGTAACTATTGTCAATGATTTTCAGTTCATGCCTAAGGTCATGAAACAATTGGCTTGGGTTCAATTTTTTTCATGGTTTTCATTGTTTTCAATGTGGATATATACTACGAGCGCTGTAACCGAGCACATATACAAAACTACTGATGCTACCTCTGTGGCATACAACACAGGAGCTAATCAAGTTGGTGAAATGTTTGCCAACTATAATATTATAGCAGCTGCTGTAGCTTTTCTATTGCCATTATTAGCCAAAAAGACTAGTAGAAAGTTTACTCACTTTATTGCCTTAGTTGCTGGTGGTTTAGGTTTGATGTCAATTTACTTTATAACTAATCCTACAACGTTTACTGTAGAGTGGTTGCCCATGATAGGTGTCGGTATTGCTTGGGCAAGTATTTTGTCAGTACCATATGCTATGCTGTCTGGTGCTTTGCCAGCTTCAAAAATGGGATATTATATGGGAGTTTTTAACTTTTTCATTGTTATACCTCAATTAGTAGCCGCATCCATTTTAGGGTTTTTAGTGTCGACATTTTTCGATAATCAACCCGTATATGCATTACTTATTGGTGGAGCATCAATGATATTAGCAGGTTTATTATCACTTACAGTTAATGATAAAGTCATAGTAGAAATTAATGAATAAAAAAGGATTCATATTCGACCTTGATGGTGTCATTGTAGACACTGCAAAATACCATTTCCTTGCATGGCGAAAACTTGCTAATGGATTAGGTATAGATTTTACTCATGAAGAAAACGAACAACTTAAAGGCGTAAGCCGTGTTCGTTCTCTCGAAAAAATATTAGAATGGGGCGGAAAAACCCTTAGTAAAGAGGAGTTTACATCTTTAATGGCAAAAAAGAACGAAGAGTATCTAGGGTACATTAGTAAAATGGATGCTTCAGAAATTCTTCCGGATGTTTCTAAAGTATTAGACTTTTTAGAAGCGAAACATCAAGCTGTGGCATTAGGCTCAGCAAGTAAGAATGCAAGACCCATTTTAGAAAAAGTGAGTTTGCTAGAAAAGTTTAATGCTATTGTAGACGGTAACGATGTTACAAAAGCAAAACCAGACCCAGAGGTCTTTCTAATAGGAGCAAAACTATTAGATATGCAACCACAGGATTGTGTGGTTTTCGAAGACTCCGTTGCTGGTGTGCAAGCTGCAAATACAGCCAATATGATATCTATTGGTATTGGAGAAAAAGATGTACTGCACGAAGCAGATTACATATTTAAAGATTTTACAGAAATGTCTCAAGAGTTTGTTGAGGCTATTATTTCTGGTAATGTGACTAAAAAAATCAATTAAAATCAGTTAATCACTGATATTATAATTAAGACAATGAATAATATTTATATACAACCAAATCCTTGGTCAATCATAGAAGAAGGTTTTGATGCTACCCGAGTAAAATCATCGGAAAGCTTAATGAGTTTGGGAAATGGAGCTATGGGGCAACGTGCCAATTTTGAGGAACATTATTCAGGAGCTACATTTCAAGGAAGTTATGTGGCTGGTGTATATTACCCAGATAAAACAAGAGTAGGTTGGTGGAAAAATGGTTACCCTGAGTATTTTGCAAAAGTACTTAACGCTCCTAATTGGATTGGTATTAATGTTCACGTTAATGGTGAGCAATTAGACCTCGCTGAATGCAAATCTGTTGAAGACTTCCGAAGAGAGTTGAATATGAAAGAAGGTTGGCTGTCTCGTAGCTTTACGGCGACGCTCAAAAATGATATTACCGTTAAGGTTAACACCAAACGTTTCTTGAGTTTAAATATTGACGAAATTGGAGCTATTGAATATAGCATTACTCCCGTTAATAGCGATGCACGCATAGATTACTCACCATATTTAGATAATGGAATTACTAATGAAGATTCTAATTGGGACGATAAGTTTTGGGATGTATTAAGTATAGATTTTGAAGACAATCAAGCATTCATAGTCTCTCGTACAATGAAAACAGACTTTTACGTCTGTACTTATATGAAAACAGAATTAGCTTTAAATAATAAACCTATTGAAGCTAAACCAGATGTAGATGCTTTTAAAGATATGATTTCGTTTAGCTATAATCAAGAAGTCGCTAAAGGAGATACATTTACAATTACCAAATATGGTGGTTACAATTCAGATAGAAATCACGATAGAAACCAACTAGTAGATGTTGCAAAAAAGACGCTTGGTCATGTTTCAGACTTAGGTTTTAATGCGCTTTTAGAACAACAAAAACAAGCTTGGGCAAATATCTGGAACATGTCTGACATTACTATAGAAGGCGATGTTGAAGCACAGCAAGGTATTCGTTTTAATATCTTTCAGTTAAATCAAACTTATTTAGGAAAAGACGCAAGATTAAATATCGGTCCAAAAGGATTTACAGGTGAGAAATACGGCGGAAGCACCTATTGGGATACAGAAGCCTATTGTATTCCGTTTTATATGGCAACAAAAGACCAAAGCGTTGCTAAAAGTTTATTAGAATATCGCTATGAGCATTTAGATAAAGCCATAGAAAATGCAGAAAAGCTAGGTTTCACTAACGGAGCAGCTTTATACCCAATGGTAACTATGAATGGTGAAGAATGCCATAACGAGTGGGAAATTACGTTTGAAGAAATACACCGAAACGGAGCTATTGCATTCGCTATTTTTAATTACCACAGATATACAGGAGATTACAGTTATATCCCTGAAAAAGGTCTTGAAGTCCTAATAGGTATTGCACGTTTCTGGCAGCAACGCGCCAATTTCTCAACGGCGAAAAACAAATATGTAATTCTTGGAGTTACAGGACCAAATGAATATGAAAACAATATCAATAACAATTGGTACACAAACTACATCGCAAAATGGTGTATTGATTATGCAATGCAAAATATTGATAAAGTGAAGTCTGAATATGCTTCAGATTATAACCGAGTAATGTCTAAAGTTAATCTTACCGAAGACGAATTGTCAAAATGGAAAGCCGTTGCTGGCAATATGTATTTTCCTTTTGATGAAGAACGAAATATCTATTTACAGCAAGATGGTTTCTTGGACAAAGAGTTAATTACCGTTTCAGATTTACCAAAATCTGAAAGACCAATTAATCAAAAATGGTCATGGGATAGAATTTTACGTTCACCATATATAAAGCAGGCGGATACCTTACAAGGTTTCTATTTCTTCGAAGACCATTTTACCGATGAAGAGTTAGAACGTCATTTCGATTTTTATGAACCTTTTACAGTTCACGAAAGCTCATTATCCCCTTGTGTACATAGTATTCAAGCGGCTAAACTTGGTCGTATGGACCAAGCATACGAGTTTTATTTAAGAACGTCTCGTTTAGATTTAGACGATTACAATCACGAAGTAGAAGAAGGATTGCACATTACGTCTATGGCAGGAACTTGGATGAGTATTGTTGAAGGTTTTGGTGGTATGCGTATTATAAATGATACCTTGTCTTTTGAACCTAAAATTCCTGAGCAATGGGAAGCGTATTCCTTTAAAGTGAATTTTAGAAACCAAATACTTAGAGTTAATGCTTGTAAAGGACATACCCACTTTGAGTTAGAAGGCGGCCATGACCTAGATATATTGGTCAACGGAAAACCAATTACAATTACAGCTAACAGCTTAGTTACAGTGTAAATAATTATAAGCCTTACAAGAAATTCTTGTGAGGCTTTTTTAATACAACTTCTTATGAAATCATCTAATTCTCACTTTCTAATCATAGTGTTTTTGTCGCTGTTAATATGTGTGTCATGTAAGGAAAACAAGACCGAAGAAACTATTGAAAACCAAACTGAAGTTGTAGACCAAAACGATATAGAACGTGTAGAGCCGCCACATTGGTGGACTGGTTTTAAAAGTGATAGTCTTCAGTTAATGATTCATCACGATAATATTGCTGATTTTTCACCAAGTATTTCGTACGAAGGCGTAACCATAGAAAAAGTTTCAACAGGCGATAACAGTAATAACTATTTGTTTATTGATTTAGATATTTCAAAAGCGAGTTCGGGGAAATTCAATATAAAATTTGAAAACGAAAATGCTAAAACCTTAGTAGCAACATACGAGTTAAAAGAACGATTAAGGCCATCTGAGGATTATGTAGGTTTTAATAGCAGTGATGCTATTTACCTTATCACACCAGACCGTTTTGCAAATGGCAATGTGGCTAACGATTCACCTTCAGGTATCGAAGGACAGCCAGAACTTTTAGAGCGTACTGTTGATAGAACAAATAGCTACGCCAGACACGGCGGCGATATTTCAGGAGTTATTCAGCATATAGATTACATTAAAAATCTTGGATTTACAGCAATTTGGCCTCAGCCTCTTTTAACAAATGATATGCAGCAAGGGTCATATCATGGATATGCCATCACAGATTTATACCAAATAGACCCGCGTTTTGGAACCAACGAAGAGTATCAGTTATTGTCTAAAAAACTACAAGAAAATGGCATGAAACTCATTATGGACCAAGTAGCAAATCATTGCGGCTTGTACCATTGGTGGATGAAGGATTTACCATTTAAAGACTGGTTAAATCTTCAACAAAATTTTGAAGAAAATAGAGAAAACTGGGGAAATTCCTTCACAACATATTCAAACCATAGACGTACAACTAATCAAGATATTTATGCCTCCGAAGCGGATAGAAAAGGAAATAACCAAGGTTGGTTTGTGGCAACCATGCCAGACTTGAATCAGCGTAATCCGTTTATGGCAAGATACATTATTCAAAATAGTATTTGGTGGATTGAAACGGCTCAGTTAGGAGGTATCCGTCAAGACACGTATCCTTACCCAGACAAACAGTTTATGAGCGATTGGGCAGGCGCGATAATGACCGAGTATCCTAATTTTAGTATTGTTGGTGAAGAATGGAGCTATAATCCGTTACTTATTGGCTATTGGCAAGAAGGCGCAAAAAATAACGATGGTTACGATTCTAACCTAAAGTCAACTATGGATTTTGCCATGCAGCAAAAAGTGGTTGAAGCCATTAAAGAAGAAGAGTCTTGGGATAAAGGCTTGGTTAAAATCTACGAAGGTTTAGCTAATGATTTTCATTATGCTAATCCAAAAGACATTATGATTTTTGAAGGCAATCATGATATGAGTCGCATTTTTACACAAATGGATGGCGACGTAACCAATACAAAAATGGCTATGGCAACGTATGCTGTTATGCCGCGTATCATTCAAATGTACTACGGAACAGAAATCTTAATGGATGATTTTGAAATTCCAGGAGACCACGGTTTAATTCGTACTGATTTTCCAGGTGGTTGGCAAGGCGATACGGTAAATGCATTTACTGGCGAAGGTTTAACGGAGGACCAAAAGGATATGCAAGCGTTTATTACCAAATTATTCAATTTTAGAAAAAATAGTAAAGCCATTCATGATGGTAAAACAATTCATTTTGCACCTTTTGTAGGAACATACTTTTTGTATAGAACTCTAGGCGATGAGACCGTTGTTTTAATCCTAAATAAAAACGAAAAGCCAATTACGATAGACCTTAATTATCAATCTGAAATGGGTTTAAAAGGAAAAACGCTAACAAATGTAATAACAGGAGAGTCTCAACTTTGGGGCGATGTTATGGAGCTAAAGGAAAAAGGTGTAACGCTTTTAACCACTAAAATGAATTAAAAATTAAAGCGTCATGCTGAACTGTCACACTGAGCGAAGTCGAAGTGTTGTTTCAGTATCACATAATTTAGAACAAAATATGAAATACATCATCTACATTTTTACATTTTTATTTTTTGCGATAAGTGTCAATGCACAAGACAACATAGAATTTAAAAAACTTGAAAACGCAGTTTTAGCTGGCGGTACTTTACTTCGTGTTGAAGCATTTCCTTCAGAAAATATAAAGCTAAGGCCAGTTGATGTTTGGTTGCCAGAAAACTATACTGCGGATAAAAAATATGCCGTGCTGTACATGCATGACGGGCAAAACTTATTTGATGCTACGACTACATGGAATAAACAAGAATGGATGGTAGACGAATGGGCGACAAAATTGATGAATAGTGGAGAAGTTAAAGATTTTATTGTAGTAGGTGTCCACAACATTCCACAAATACGCTGGCAAGATTTATACCCAGAAAAAGCAATGGATTTTATGCCAACTAAGGTTAGAGATTCATTAATAACTATAGCAAAGGAAAGTAACTTTAATGTCAATTTTAAGGGCGATGAGTATTTAAGTTTTATCGTTGATGAATTAAAACCAGTAATAGACAAACAGTTTTCTGTATTGACCAATAAAGAAAACACATTTGTTGCGGGTTCAAGTATGGGCGGCTTAATGTCTATGTATGCGGTATCAGAATATCCAGATGTTTTTGGCGGTGCTGGCTGTCTTTCAACGCATTGGCCAGGTGCAATGCCATCACCAAATAATCCGCATCCTGTAGCTATTTTTGATTATATGAAAAAAAATCTACCAGAAGCAGGAACACATAAGTTGTATTTCGATTATGGCAATAAAACCTTAGACCAATATTATCCGAAGTATGCGCCAAATGTAGATGACATTTTAAAGGAAAAAGGGTACACAGATACCGATTCTAAAAATTTGTTTTTTGAAGGTACAAACCACTCAGAGCATTCTTGGAACCAACGTTTAAACCAACCATTCGTATTCCTTTTAGGGAAGTAATTTAATTTTTTTGTCATGCTGAATTTAATTCAGCATCTCATCGTTCTTATGAAGAAATCAATATATACACTTTTAGCTCTTTTACTATTTCACTTTGGCTTTACCCAAAACCCAAACCGCGTTTATCAATCCCATAATGAAGAAAATGGCGTGTTTTCGGTAACTACTAACGACGGTAAATATATGTTTCAGTTTTATTCTGAAGATATTTTAGAAACAACATTTATACCGAATGGAGAAAATCAGAATCTAAACTCTCATGCTGTGGTTTTAAAGCCGCAAAATATTGATGCAAAATACAAGTATGTTGGTAACGTCATTTCATATTCGAGCAAATCGCTCTCAGTAAATGTAATAACCGAACCATTTCAGGTTTCCTATTCTTATCAAGGTAAACCAATCATCTCCGAAAAACGAGGCTATTACAAAAGTGCTCATCAACCCATGGAAATGGTTAAAGGCAATATCATCGCCGATGAAACCGAAAAAATAGAATTCAATCTCACGCCAGACGAAGTGTTGTATGGTGGCGGCGCACGCGCTTTGGGGATGAATCGTCGTGGACACCGTTTACCACTTTTCAACAGAGCACATTACGGCTACGAAACCGAATCTAAATTGATGAATTTCACCATGCCTATTGTAGCATCGTCTAATCAATATATGATTCATTTCGATAACGCACCAATTGGCTATCTAGATTTAGACAGCAAAAAGGATAATACACTAACTTACGAAACAGTTTCTGGACGTAAAACTTATCAAATCATAGCTGGAAATTCTTGGTACGACATCATCGAAAACTACACCAACTTAACAGGAAAACAGCCCATGTTGCCACGTTGGGCTTTAGGTAATTTCTCAAGCCGATTTGGCTACCATTCCCAAAAAGAAGTCGAAGCAACGATAGCCAAGTTTAAAGAAGAGAAAATTCCTGTAGACGCTATAATCTTAGATTTGTATTGGTTTGGTAAAGACATAAAAGGCACAATGGGTAATTTGGAAGTATTTAGAGATTCCTTCCCAGATTTTGAAGGCATGATAGCACGACTTAAAACACAAGGCGTAAAAACTATTCCTATTACAGAGCCTTTTGTATTAACCACATCCAAAAAATGGGACAAAGCTGTACAGAAAGATATTTTAGCCAAGGACTCCATTGGTAATCCTGCACGTTACGATTTTTACTTTGGTAACACAGGTATCATCGATATTTACAAACCAGAAGGCGAAGCTTGGTTTTGGGATATTTATAAAGGTTTAGCAGATAAGAGCGTTGCTGGTGTTTGGGGTGATTTAGGCGAACCAGAAGTACATCCAAATTGGGTACAGCATCATACGGGCACTGCCGCGGAAGTTCATAATATTTATGGTCACGATTGGGCTAGATTGGTATATGAAGGTTATAAAAGAGATTTCCCTAACCAACGTCCATTCATTTTAATGCGTGCAGGATATTCGGGTTCACAACGCTACGGCATGGTGCCTTGGTCTGGCGATGTTAATCGTACTTGGGGTGGATTGCAAAGTCAACCTGAAATTGCCTTACAAATGGGACTACAAGGTCTAGCTTATATGCACAGCGATTTAGGTGGTTTTGCTGGAGCAAACTTAGACGACGAGCTATATGCGCGTTGGTTACAATACGGCGTTTTTCAACCAATTTTTAGACCTCATGCACAAGAAGATGTGCCTAGTGAGCCAATTTACAGAAGCGAAAAAGCAAAGCGTTTAGCCTCTTTTGCCATAGAAATGCGCTATAGATTATTGCCTTACAATTATCATTTAATGGCTTTAAATCATATTGAAGGAACACCGTTAATGCGCCCGCTGTTCTTCGAAGAGCCAGAGAATATAGAATTATACACATACTCCAAAACCTATTTATGGGGACAAGATATTTTGGTGTCTCCTGTTTTGGAAGCAGGACTAAAAACGCAAGAGGTTTATTTTCCAAAAACTGCTAATTGGTTTAATATAGAAACTGATGAAATTATTGAAGGCGGACAAACCAAAGCCATAGAGTTACATCCTGCATATATCCCAACTTATGTGCGTGCTGGTGCTTTTATACCATTAGCTAAGACCATGCAATCTACGGAAGACTACGATGCTAATACGTTTCAACTTCAGTATTATCATGACGCATCTGTAAAAGAATCAGAACGTGAGTTTTATTTCGATGATGGAAAAACAGCAAATGCAATTGAAAAAGGAATGCATGAACTTTTAGAATTTGAAGCTGAGCAAAAAGGGGCTTGGCTAAACATCGAATTTGAAGCTGAGATAGGAGACAATTATAATTCAGAAGCAAAACAGATTTCGCTAACAATTCATAATATTCAGAAACAGCCAAAGCGAATTAAAATTGATGGCAAAAAGCTTGAAGGTAAATACAATTCAGAATATAAAACCTTAACCTTAGATGTTGTTTGGGATACGTCGAAAGAAAAAGAAATTAGAATAAAGTTGAATAAATAATTCAAGAATGAAAAAACATAAAGTAATTATAGCTACTATAATTTTAATAGGTTTTTACAGCTGTAAAAATGAAACTGAAGAGGCATCTCTGTCAAAAACTAACGTTGAAGATATCAAAACAAATATGAAGAAAAAAGAAGTCGTTTATCAAGTATTTACAAGACTCTTCGGAAACACAAACACAACAAACAAACCTTGGGGAACTATTGAAGAAAATGGCGTTGGGAAGTTTAACGATTTTACCGAAAAGGCATTAAAAGAGATAAAGGATTTAGGTGTTACTCATATTTGGTATACAGGTGTACCGCATCATGATGTCATCACAGATTACACTAAATATGGTATTTCTAACGACGACCCAGATATTGTAAAAGGTCGTGCAGGCTCGCCTTATGCCGTTAAAGATTATTACAATGTTAATCCAGATTTGGCTGAAAATGTTGAAAATCGACTTGAAGAATTTGAAGCTTTAGTAGAACGTTCGCACAATGCTGGTCTTAAAGTAATTATAGATATTGTACCTAATCATGTTGCACGAAACTATAAAAGTATTACAAATCCAGATGCTTCTACAGATTTTGGAGCTGAAGACGATACATCCGTTGCGTATCATGTTAACAACAACTTTTATTACAATCCCGGTGAAGCGTTTAAAGTACCCGAGTGGAAAAATGGATATCAACCTTTAGGAGGTGAAAATCATCCTTTAGCAGATGGTAAGTTTGAAGAAGTGCCTGCAAAATGGACAGGTAATGGTTCTAGGGCATCACAACCCGATATGTATGATTGGTACGAAACGGTGAAGGTCAATTATGGCGTTTCGCCAGATGGAAAAAAGGATTTTGATGAACTTCCCGAAGGTTATGATAATGAAGGCTACAGAAAACATTTTGAATTTTGGAGTAATAAAAATGTGCCGCATTCTTGGATAAAATTCAAAGATATCGCGTTGTATTGGACCGCTAAAGGTGTTGATGGTTTCCGATTTGATATGGCGGAGATGGTACCCGTTGAGTTTTGGAGCTATATGAACTCAGCTATTAAAATGAAAAATCCAGATGCCTTTTTATTGGCAGAAGTTTACAATCCAAGTTTATATCGTGATTATATCAAAAAAGGAAAGATGGACTATTTGTACGATAAAGTTCAATTGTATGACACTTTGAAACACGTTATGCAAGGGCATGGTAAAACAGATAATATTCCGCCAATTTTTGAGGACTTATCAGATATTGAGCATCACATGCTTCATTTTTTAGAAAACCATGACGAGCAACGTATTGCGAGCCCAGATTTTGCCGGCAATGCTGAAAAAGGAAAGCCTGCTATGGTGGTTTCTGCAACAGCAACAACAGCGCCTACGATGGTTTATTTTGGTCAAGAATTTGGAGAGCCAGGCGCAGAAGATTTAGGTTTTGGCGACCCAACCCGAACTTCGATTTTCGATTATGGAAGTGTGCCAAGTCTAGTGCGTTGGGTAAATGATAAAAATTTTGATGGCGGACAATCTACAAAAGAGGAGTTAGAGTTACGAGATTTCTACAAAAGACTACTCAACTTTACGATTAATAGCTCAGCGCTAATGGGCGAGTATTACGATATTCATTTGTATAACCGGCAGCATACTGAGTGGTATAATGACAAGGTGTTGAGTTTTGTGCGTTGGTCCGATGAAGAAAAACTGATTATTGTCTCAAATTTTAATGATGAAAACACCTATGGTTTTGACTTGCAATTACCAGAAGATTTAATTTCAAAATTAAAATTAACTGATGGTTTGTATGAAGTGGAAGACCAATTGTACGGTAATTATGCTTCAAAATTAAAAGTCGAAAACGGAAAGGCTTCAGTACGCATAGATATTAAGCCTTTAGAATCGTTTATATTAAAAATAAAATAGTAAATAAATGAAAAAATTAATCCTGGTTATAGTTGCCATTACAGCATTTAGTTGCAATAATTCAAAAACAGAATCAAATAAGTCTGAAGCTTTAACAGCAAAATCTGAGACAGAAACAGTAAGTGAAAATGTGTTTCCTTGGGAAGCAGCTAACATCTATTTTCTGTTAACCGACCGTTTTAATAACGCTGATACGTCTAACGATTTAATGTACGGAAGACAAGATGATGCCGCGGTTTTACGCGGATATAAAGGTGGCGACTTAAAAGGTGTTACTCAAAAAATTAACGAAGGCTATTTTACAGACTTGGGTATTAATGCCATTTGGATGACACCGATTGTAGAGCAAATTCACGGCAGCACAGATGAAGGTACCGGAAAAAGTTATGGCTTTCATGGGTATTGGACAAAAGACTGGACGGCTATCGATGCTAATTTAGGAACTCGAGAAGATTTAAAAGCATTGGTGGATGCCGCGCATAGCAAAGGTATACGCGTTGTTTTAGATGCTGTAATTAATCACACAGGACCAGTCACCGAAAAAGACCCTGTTTGGCCAGGCGATTGGGTACGTACAGAGCCACAATGCGAGTACACAAATTACGAAAACACCACATCGTGTACGCTCGTTAAAAATCTTCCAGACATAAGAACTGATAGTAACGAAAATGTAGAATTACCGCCACAACTTGTAGCTAAATGGAAAGCCGAAGGGCGCTATGAGCAAGAGGTAAAAGAACTTGATGCCTTTTTTGAGCGCACAGGTCATCCTCGTGCGCCGCGTTTTTACATCATGAAATGGTTAACGGATTACATTACCGACTTTGGAATTGATGGTTACCGTTGTGATACAGTAAAACATACGGAGCCATACGTGTGGCAAGAATTTAAAACCGAGT
Organism: Winogradskyella jejuensis; assembly: GCF_900129745.1. Taxonomy (GTDB): domain Bacteria; phylum Bacteroidota; class Bacteroidia; order Flavobacteriales; family Flavobacteriaceae; genus Winogradskyella; species Winogradskyella jejuensis. Next base: position 1,528,091 of record NZ_FQWS01000001.1, read on the forward strand.
GTGATTATGCGTTTGCACAATACAAAGCTAATAATCCTGAGAAGGTTTTAGATGATACAAACTTTTATTTGGTAGGCGAAATTTATAACTATGGGATTAGTGGCGGAAAACTATTCGATTTTGGAGATAAAAAAGTGAACTTTTACGACGATAAGTTTTCGAGTCAAATAAATTTTGAATTTAAATGGAACGCCAAACAAATGCCTGCAAATGATGTATTTAAAAAGTATGATGATATCCTTCAAAATGAATTAAAAGGCTACAGCGTACTTAATTACATGTCATCTCATGACGACGGACAACCATTTGATAAAACTCGCGAAAAACCATACGAAACAGCAACCTTACTTTTCTTAACTCTAGGGGCATCTCAAGTGTACTATGGTGACGAAATTGCCAGAGAGCTTATTGTTGATGGCGCTACAGGAGATGCCAATTTACGCTCGTTAATGGATTGGGATAAAGCAACAAATAATCCTGAAACTCAAAAGATTTTAACCCATTGGCAAAAGTTAGGGCAGTTTACAGCAACACACCCAGCGGTTGGTGCTGGGAAGCATCAATTAATATCTGATGATAACGGATTGATTTTCTCTCGTGTAAGAGAAAATGATAAAATTATAGCAGGAATTAACCTTTCTAAAGGTGAAAAATCAATTAAAGTGTCTTCGATATTTGAAGACGGTACTAATTTGAAAGATTTTTATTCGGGTAAAGAGATGAAAGTTGAAAACGGTGCTGTTACTGTAGATTCCCCATTCGATATCGTATTATTAGAAGAGAAATAACGATGAAACTACAAGCCTTTTCCATAGCATTAATTGCTTTATTGTGTTTCTCCTGTAATTTGAGAAATGATAATTCAGCAAAATTAAAAGTTGAATCACCAAATGGTAAAATAGCTGTTGAGCTTGAATTAGATAAACTAGGTCAACCATTTTATCATGTACAATTCAATAATAAAACAGTTGTAGATACGTCTTATTTAGGATTTGATTTCATTGATGCAAAACCAATAAAAGACAACCTAAAAGTCATTAGCGCTAGCGTGAATAGCTTCAATGAAACCTGGGAAATGCCATGGGGCGAACAAGGAAAAGTTGAGAATAATTACAGATATCTTACTATTCAACTTGAAGAAACTGTAGCGCCAAACCGAAAAATTGCATTAACCTTTAAAGTTTACGATGACGGTATTGGCTTTAGATACGAGTTTCCAGAACAAGACGGATGGGATGAAGTTTTAATTAAAGAGGAAGAAACTCAATTCAATCTTACAGAAGACTACATGACCTTTTGGATTCCTGGCGATTGGGATATTTACGAGCACTTATACAGTACAACAAAATTATCAGAAATTGATGCGCCTCAATACGCAGAGCACGTCAATTTAGCTCAAACGTATATCCCCGAGAATGCCGTAAATACGCCTGTAACAATGGTGGGTAATGAAGGTGTGCATTTAAGCTTTCATGAAGCAGCTTTGGTGGATTACTCTGGGATGACTCTAAAAGTTGACACAGAGAATTTAAGTTTAAAAAGCCACCTAGTTGGCTCTGAAAATACCGATTACAAAGTAAAACGACAATTACCCTTCAATACACCTTGGCGTACCATTCAAATTACAGATAATGCACCAGAATTAATAGCGTCTAACCTCATTGTTAACCTTAATGAGCCAAACAAGTTAGGTGATGTCTCTTGGTTTAAGCCAATGAAATATACAGGTGTTTGGTGGGAAATGCATCTAGGTAAATCGTCTTGGGATTACGGCATGGAAATGGTTGATGGCCAATGGACAGATACAGGAAAAGCTCATGGACGCCATGGCGCAACAACAGAAAATGTAAAGCGTTTTATAGATTTTTCTGCTAAGAATAATATTGGTGGCGTTTTAGTCGAAGGATGGAATACAGGTTGGGAACGTTGGATTGGTTTTGAAGACCGCGAAGGTGTTTTCGATTTTGTAACACCTTATCCAGACTATGATTTGGATGAGGTTACCAGATATGCTAAGGAAAAAGGCGTTGAGATTATAATGCATCACGAAACTTCTGCGGCAACTGAAACCTACGAAAAACAACAAGATACGGCATATGCGCTTATGCAGAAATATGGAATGCACGCTGTTAAATCGGGTTATGTTGGTAAGATTCTACCAAAAGGCGAATACCATCACGGACAATACATGGTCAACCAATATAATAATGCAGCGATTAAAGCAGCAAAATATGAAGTTGCCGTGAACGCGCATGAGCCTATAAAGGCTACAGGACTTCGCAGAACTTACCCAAATATTATTTCTAGAGAAGGTTTGCGAGGTCAAGAGTTTAATGCGTGGGCAGAAGACGGCGGCAATCCGCCAGAGCATTTGCCAATTATTGCATTCACTAGGATGTTAGCCGGACCGATAGATTTTACGCCTGGTATTTTCAATATTAAATTCAATGAGTATAAGACACAAAATCAAGTTAATACAACTCTAGCTCAGCAATTAGCCTTGTATGTTTTGATTTATAGTCCAATACAAATGGCTGCAGATTTAGTTGAGCATTACGAAGCAAATCCAGAGCCACTTCAATTTATAAAAGATGTTGGTGTAGATTGGAGCGACACCAAAGTTTTAAATGGTGTTGTTGGCGATTATGTGACGATAGCTCGAAAAGAAAAAGATACTGGCAATTGGTTTGTTGGCGGAATTACAGACGAAAATGCCAGGGATATTGATATAGATTTTAGTTTTTTAGATAAAAACGAAGACTACGAGGTTCGTATTTATAAAGATGGAACAGATGCACATTGGGATAAAAATCCGTTAGATATTCAAATTGAAATATTGGATATTGATGCATCTTCAACTTTAAAAATTAATCTAGCTGAAGGTGGCGGTTTTGCAATCTCTTTAATAAAAAAATAAATCGTACAAAGTCCGTAACAAATTGATTGTAAGATAGTCTTATGTAAAACGACTATTTTAAATATTTGTAACTTTGCTTCTAGATAAGATTTACGCTTTGGACATTAACGATAATATAGAATCACCTTTTGTAATGAAAGTCAGTTTTAATAAACTGCTTGCTCAATACGAAAGACTTATTAATGCAGACAATCATTTTATTGCTGCAAATGCTAAGCGAGTGCTCAAAATCGCTGATGATAATCCTGTATTAAGAGATGGTTTTAGTGATACCAATTTGTTTAAGCAATATGAGACTGAGATAGAAGGAATTCTACAAGATTCCTTTAGCCCGTTGTTGACTAATAACGAAATCAAAACAGCGACTATACCTTTTCATAACTTTATATTCAATGCCTCAGAGCGTTTTAAAAGCATACTAAAAACAGCTGGGAAAGATTTTGATTTACAAATCAAAAATATGCCAGAGGACCAGACTTACATCATAGCATGTACAATAATATTAAACTTCTGTTATGGGTTTAATCTTAATTTTAAGCGCCCTTTCTTTTATGAAATCCCTGATGCTAATGGGATAATGCGTTATTACAAGATTTTGTACAATGCAGATTTTATAGAAATAATTCCAAAAAAAGATACACCAAAAATTACTCAAGAAGACTATGATGAGCTTCTGGATAATTTTGAGAACATAGAATTATGGAAATCTAAATTTCCCCCAAGTAGTTATGATTTTAAAGGCTTTATCATATCCAACATTTTTGATGTTACTGACGATCAGTCTATATCAAACATCAAGTCTACGCTTATTGGAGAAGATAAGCGTAAAGACGAAAATTTTATGGAAGACTTCCATGAAATCTTTAGATCTTTACTTGGGCTTAAAGACATAAAAGTCGGTTTCTCGATTTACAATAAAGACGAAGATACTTTTGAGCGTGTCTACGGCGTAGGTATGAGCAGTTATTTACTTGACAAATTAGAAACTGCTCAATGTACAGATGCTCTATGTAACTGGTCTTACAATAGGTTATTGAAGGAGAATAAGTACTTCTCTATATCTGATGTAAACAAAATATATGAAAGTGGAAAATCCTGCGCCCCACACATAAAAGTTTTACATTCGCAAGGTATACAGAGTGCCATATTTGCACCTATTGCTAATGATGATGGTTTGATGGGAATCTTGGAGATTGTTTCTGAACAATCTAAAGTTCTTAATAGCATCAATGCCAACAAACTTATAGATGTAATGCCATTTATTATATCGGCAGTAGAGCGCAGCAAAAGTGAAGAAGAAAATCTTATTGAAGCTATAATTCAGCAAGAATGTACGTCTATACATACCAGCGTACATTGGCGTTTTGAAAAAGAAGCGCGTAACTTTATTAAAGATCAACTTAACGGTTTAGAGCCTAACTTTAATAAAATTGCTTTTGATGGCGTGTATCCGCTTTATGGACAGATTGATATTAAAGGCTCATCAGAGGCAAGAAATACAGCAACACAAAAAGATTTAACGCTTCAGTTGAATCAGATAAAAGATATAGTTTTAGAAGCTTGTAAGTTGGAGAATCTTCCTATATATGAGCAATATACCTTTCAAATTGAAAAGTATTTGAAAGATTTAAAAACAAACTTTCAAGTGGATAGCGAGCAGCGTATTTCAGGCTTCATAAAAGAAGAGATTGAGCCTATCCTAAAACACTTACTTACCATTGAAACTTTAAAAGTTAAAATCGATGAGTATTTCAATTCTATAGACGGGCAAACTAACGCTATTTATCATTACCGTAAACAATATGATGACACTATTTCTACAATTAATAGAGAAATGGCATCGCTGTTAGACCAAAAGCAGGTTGAAGCTCAAGCCATGTATCCGCACTACTTTGAGCGTTACAAAACTGATGGTGTAGAGCATAACATGTATATAGGAGAGTCTATTACAAAAGAAGATAGTTTTAATCCTATCTATCTTTACAATTTAAGGCTTTGGCAGATGCAGGTTATGTGCGAAATGGAGAATACTTATTATCAGATGCAAATCCAATCTAAATTCCCTGTGCAATTAGATGTGGCGTCCATGATTTTAGTGTTTAGTCAACCATTATCTATTAGTTTTAGAATGGATGAAAAGCAGTTTGATGTTGATGGAACATACAACGCCAGATACGAGATTGTAAAGAAACGAGTAGACAAAGCTTTTATAAAAGGGACTAACGAGCGCGTAACTCAAAAAGGCAAAATAACAATAGTGTACTCTCAGAAAGAAGACGAAAGAGAGTACTTAAGATACGTTAGATTTTTGCAGTCTAAGAATTATCTAGATACAGATGTAGAGATAGTTGAGCTAGAAGACTTACAAGCTGTCACTGGTCTTAAAGCTATACGCGTAAGTGTATTGTATCACAGAAGTGATAATGACAAGTCTTACTACACTTATGATGATTTAATGAAAGAAATAAGCTCTTAAAGACCTGTTTCTGCCATCGCAAACGATACAGCAAATGCTATAACACTAACAACTAAGCCTACAATAAAAACAGTATAAGTAGTGCGTAACAGGTTGTACTTTCTATTTAATACTAAGCCTAAAAAATATAAATCTTTGGTTAAGGAACCGTATAGATAATCTTTGTCTTTCATCATCTCTTGCATTGCCCATTCAAACTCATCGAGTTTCATTTGATGAAAGTTTCCAAAAAACAATAAATTCACTTTTTTGTTCGCTACATCTTCTTTAGAAAATTCTCCTTTAGTCACATTAGGTCTAGTAGCCATAACCGATAATATAATAGAAGCTACTGTTGATACCATAAAAATTAAGGTAGGATAAATTAAATAGGTATTTGATGGGTTGTCTAGTTTTGGTAATAAATTAGATAGCGCTACAGAAATGATAATAGCATTTACAGAGAGTAAAATGTTAGCCTTAGTGTCTGCAATATCACTTAAAGTAATATGATTTTTTAAGGCAACCCTAAACATGGTTTCTATGCCGCGGTCAGGTAATTCAAGCTTTTCTTTTTTAAATTTTAATTCTGCTTTTTTCTGCTTTAATTTCTCGGTACTCTCCTTAATTTTATTCTGGCTTTGTATAAGATTGGCTAAGTTTTTTCCCTTTCTACTTTCCCATTTACTAGTTGCTAATGCAGAGTAGAACGTATGGTTAGTTAAAAACTTAATATTCTCTTCTATCCATTCAGATTTAGAGACTTTTTTGTTAAGAGTTAATTCCCATTCCTTTCTTAGTAATGAGGCGTAATTATCATAGTTTTTACTCGATATGTGTGCAGAATCAGCATCTCTGATAAGACCTTCGAGTCTTGTTTTTGGCTCGTATGGCATCTCAGTAGCCATTATTATTTTAGAAACAGCTTCAATATCATCTTCAGAAACAGACTTAGATTTTAAAAATTCCGTAGCAATTTTTACACTTTCATCTTCGTGTCCTTTGATGGTTTTGGTAAACCCAGTGTCGTGAAACCACGCGGCTAGAAGAAGCTGTTGTTTTTCGTTATCTGACAAGTCACCGTCTTCAGATAGTTCTTTAGCTTTGCTCACTACGCGTTGTGTATGCGCAAGATTATGATACACAAATTTGGCATCTAGATTATCGTTTAAGTAGTGAGTTACAAAGCTCTCAGCGTCTTTTATTAGTGTTTCCATAAAAAAGAATTATTCACGAATTTAAGAATTATTTATGAGCAAAAAATACCGCATTACGCTAACTTGATAAATTTCAAAGAATTTAGAAAGCATCTTTCAATATTTACGACTATAAAATCTGATTAGTAACCAACACATAAACACCATGAAGGCCATCTGGAACAATACAATTATAGCAGAAAGTAACGATACCGTTATCATAGAGGGTAACCATTATTTTCCTCACAACAGTATAAAGTCACATTATTTTAAGCCAAGTGATACGCACACCGTTTGCCCTTGGAAAGGTACTGCATCTTATTATACATTAAATGTGGAAGGCAAAGAAAATAAAGACGCAGCATGGTTTTATCCTGAAGTTTCTGAGCTTGCAAAAGGTATAAAGAATAGAGTAGCTTTTTGGCGAGGCGTAACTGTTGAAGAATAATCTAAATAATATGAAAAGTAAAAAACTTAAGATAGAAAACAGAAAAGGCTTACTTCTTAATGCGCAATTAGAATTGCCAGCTAATCAGAAGCCTAATTACTACGCTATTTTTGCCCATTGCTTTACATGTAGCAGCAGTTTAAGTGCGGTGCGCCACATAAGTAGAGCACTAACTCAAGATGGTTTTGCAGTTGTAAGGTTCGATTTTACGGGATTAGGAAGAAGTGAAGGCGAGTTTGCGGATAGTCATTTCTCGGCTAATGTAGAAGATTTAGTCGATGTGCACAGTTACATAACTCAACATTTTGAAGCGCCAAGTTTATTGGTTGGTCATTCTCTTGGAGGTGCAGCCGTATTAGTAGCAGCGTCTCAAATAGAAGAAGTCAAAGCTGTGGCAACAATAGGAGCACCAGCTGATGTAGCACATGTAAAGCATCATTTTTCGCACGGTATCGAAGCTGTAAAAGAAAAAGGTGAAGTAGAAATAAATATTGGAGGAAGACCGTTTAAAATCAATCAAGGCTTTGTTGAAGCTTTTGATAATACAGATTTACCATCTGTAGTAAGAGAAATGCGAAAACCCATATTGGTCATGCATTCACCATTTGATACAATTGTTGCTGTAGAGAATGCAAAAAAGATATACGACAGTGCTTTTCATCCAAAGAGTTTTGTATCTCTAGATAATGCCGACCATTTACTAACTCAAGAAAAGGATAGCCAATATGCGGGAGAAGTCATTGGCACTTGGGCAAAACGTTATTTTCCTAAAGTTGAAAATAGAATGTTAGACACTCAGGGCGAACAACTTGTTGGGTATCTCAACATAGTAGAAGATAATTTTACTACCTCTATACAAACCAAAAATCATACAATGATTGCTGATGAGCCAGCGAGTATTGGCGGTGCTGATTTTGGACCTTCACCCTACGAATATCTCAATGCAGCGTTAGCAGCTTGTACGGTAATGACCTTAAAACTATATGCAGAACGAAAAAAGTGGGATTTAAAAGAAGTCTTTGTGTACATATCTCATTCTCGGAAACACAGTGATGACCTAAAGATTGAAGTTGATAAACCAAAATATTTAGACCATATAAGTAAGAAATTGAAATTTGTTGGTAACTTAGATGACCAGCAAAAAGAAAGATTAAAAGAGATTGCCTCGCGCTGCCCAGTCCACAAAACTATTGCTAGCGAAGTAATTTTTGACACAACGATATTAGAGTAATAACCTGTGGAAGTATTAACAAGCCAACCAACCATAAAAAAAAAATTTTTAGAAATTAGAAAGCATACCGAAGCTATATGTAGTTCGCTTCAGAAGGATGATTTTTCAGTGCAGCCTGTAGCATTTGTATCGCCACCAAAATGGCATTTGGGACACACTACCTGGTTTTTTGAGCAATTTGTGCTTTCGGTTTATAAGGAAGACTATACCTTATTTAGCGAAGACTTTGCTTTTTATTTTAATAGTTACTATAATAATGTTGGCGAACGAATTTTGCGTGTTAATAGAGGTAATATGACGCGTCCTACTACCGATGAAGTTTATAAATATAGAACATACATCAATCATCATTTATCTGAGTTTTTATCAAACGATGTAGACCAAGGTATTTTAGATTTAGTCGAAATTGGTTTACAGCATGAACAACAACATCAAGAGCTTTTGATGTATGATATTAAATACATTTTTGGAAATCAACCCGCATTTCCTGTTTTAGATACAACTGTAGAATTAAAACCTGAAACAACTCACGATTATTTAACCATCAAAGAAGGTCTATATGAGATAGGTCACAAAGGAAAAGATTTTTGTTTTGATAATGAACAGGGATTACATAAGGTTTATATACACAATTGTGAAATTTCAAAATCCTTGGTCACCAATGGTGAATATCTAGAATTTATTGAAGCTGGTGGTTACAGCAATTTTAATCTATGGCATGCTGATGGTTGGGATTGGGTGCAAAATAATAACATACAAGCACCAATGTATTGGCATAGAACAGAACAAGGCTACAAACAATATACTCTAAAAGGGCTCAAAGATTTAAATAAAGGTTTACCTGTAAGTCACATAAGTTTCTACGAAGCCTGGGCATTTGCAGAATGGAAAGAAATGCGTCTGCCAACCGAGTTTGAGTGGGAAGTTGCATCAAAGCAACTCAATTACGGTCAGCTTTGGGAGTGGACAAATAGTGCATATTTACCATATCCAAAATATCAAAAAGCCGAAGGAGCCATCGGCGAATATAACGGTAAATTCATGGTTAATACTATGGTTATGCGTGGTGCATCTATTGCAACTCCAAAAGACCACTCCAGACCAACTTACCGAAACTTTTTTACGCCAGAAACCAGATGGCAATTCTCTGGGATAAGACTCGCCAAATAGAATGACAGATACATTTGCAAAAGACGTACTTTCAGGACTCACAGCAGAAAAAAAGTACTTGTCTTCAAAATATTTTTACGACGATAACGGAAGTCGCATATTTCAAGAGATAATGAATATGCCAGAGTATTATCTCACCGATTCAGAATTCGAAATTCTTTCAATGCAATCTAAACAAATTATAGATGCATTAAAGTTTTCAGAACCATTTAATATCATAGAGTTGGGAGCAGGAGATGGTTTTAAAACGTTCAAGCTTTTAGAGTATTTAGTCAATCAAAATATAGACTTTAAATATGTGCCAATAGATATTTCTCAGGAGGCTATCGATATTTTAACTAATCGTCTTAAACAGAGACTACCAAGTTTAAATATAAGACCTAAAGTTGGAGATTATTTCGAAATTCTAAAGGTGAATAAAGAAAGTAATTACCCAAGTTTATTGCTTTTTTTAGGCTCAAATATCGGCAACTATAAACAAGAAAGAGCAGTAGAACTGCTGGAGCTTTTTAACGAGAATATGAAAAATGGAGATAAACTTCTTATTGGTATGGATTTAAAGAAGAATCCTATTATCATCCATAATGCATATTACGATAAACATGGTATTACCAAACGCTTTAATCTCAATCTTTTATTAAGAATCAATAGAGAGTTAGATGCTGATTTTAAAATCGATGACTTCGATTTTTATTGTCATTATAATCCGGATACAGGCGAGGTGAAAAGTTATATTGTGAGTTTAAGAAATCAAAAAGTTACTATCAAAAAACTCAATAAGACCTTCGATTTTGGATATAATGAGCTTATTTGGACTGAGCTTTCAAAAAAGTATGACTTGTTAGAAATTAAACAGCTAGCCAATATGGCAAATTTTAAACTCAATAATAACTTTTTGGATTGTAAACATCTGTTTGCAGATAGTTTGTGGGAAAAATGAATTTAAAAATGTAGTATCTTCGAGATGCAAAAAACACTATAAATAAATGAAGCAATATAACACCTCATTCTTATCAGTTCTAATATTAATATTGCTTAGCAGTTGTGCAACCTTTAATCTACAAAAGGAAACATCAAAAGAAATGTTTTTTCCTGTTAACAAGGAAATTTTGCATACGTTTTATTTGTTAGGCGATGCCGGAAATTCAGAACTTGGAGAAACCGATAAAGCTATCGTAGATTTTGGTAAGGCCTTAAGCAAGGCAGATGAAAATAGTACAGCAATTTTCTTAGGTGACAATATCTATCCAGTCGGGTTTAATTCTAAAAATAAAAAGAAAGAGGAATTATCAGAACATCGAATTAAGGTTCAGACAGAAATAGCAAAAGATTTTAAAGGACGACCAATTTTTATTCCTGGTAATCACGATTGGTATAGCAAAGTGAAAGGCTTAAAAAGACAAGAGAAATTTGTTGAGGATGAGCTTGGCAAAAACACCTTTTTGCCAGAAGATGGATGCCCAATCGAAGATATAGAGATTTCAGACGATATTGTGTTGATTATAATAGATTCGCATTGGTATATTACCAATTGGGATAATCATCCGACCATAAATGATGATTGTGAAATTAAAACACGTGCAGATTTTTTAGAAGAATTAGGAAGCGAAATAAAGAAAGCTAGAGGGAAAACAACGATAATCGCTTTGCACCATCCAATGTTTAATAACGGTTCTCATGGCGGGCAATATTCGCTAAAAAGCAACTTAAAACCTGTCCCTGTTATTGGCACTCTTAAAAACTTAGCAAAAAAAACAGGAGGTATCATCAATGTAGACTTGCAAAACAAGATGTACAATGAGCTTAAAAAACGAGTGGTTAGTCTAGCACGACAAAACGATAAAGCTATTTTTGTTTCTGGGCACGAGCATAATCTTCAGTATATCGTTAACAATAATCTACCACAGATAATTAGTGGTTCTGGCTCTAAAAAAAGTGCAACACGTCTAATTGGCAATGGACAATTTGCTTATGGCGCCAATGGCTATGCTAGATTAGATGTGTTTAAAGACGGCTCGTCATTTGTGCGTTTTTACGAAGCAGAAAATGAAGATGTTGTATTTCAAACACAAGTGCTAAAACCCAATAGAGATATTGACTTAACCCAATATCCAGATACGTTTCCTCAACAAAAAACAGCGTCGATTTATACAGATGAAGAAGTAGAAAAATCTGGATTTCATAAGTTTTTATGGGGTGACAGATATAGAAAACAATTTGGAACAAAAGTTAAAGCACCTACTGTTAACTTAGATACGCTTTTTGGTGGTGTTATCCCTGTAAGAAAAGGTGGAGGAAATCAATCTAAATCTTTACGTTTAGAAGATAAGCAAGGGCGACAATATGTAATGAGAGCTTTAAAAAAACAAGCATCTCAATACCTGCAAGCCATTGTTTTTAAGGATAAATACATAGACGATAAGCTAGATGGCGGTTTTGCCGAATCGTTATTGTTAGATGTATTTACCGGAGCACACCCTTATGCGCCATTTGTTGTGGGAGATTTAGCAGATGCCATAGGCGTATACCATACAAATCCGGTTTTATATTATGTGCCTAAGCAAAAGGCTTTGGCTGGATTTAATAACGATTTTGGTGATGAGTTGTATATGATTGAAGAACATACCTCTGAAGGGCACGACGACAAAGCCAGTTTTGGTTTCCAAAACGAGCTAGAGGATACTAGAGATATGATAAAAAAGCGTCATAAAGATGAAGATATTGTTATAGACGAAGCCTCGTACATAAAGGCACGGTTATTCGACATGCTCATTGGCGATTGGGATAGGCATCAAGACCAATGGCGTTGGATAGAATTTAAAGAGAACGGAAAAAAAGTGTATCGACCATTACCAAGAGACAGAGACCAAGCATTTTCTAAAATGAGTGATGGATTTTTGCTTACTGCTGCCGTTAATCTCATTCCGACTGCTGGATTGCTTCGAGAATACGACGAAGAACTTAAAAATGTAAGACGTATCAATGTGGAGCCCTATCCGCTGGATATGGAATTAATTCAGCAATCAGATAAATCAGTCTGGGATGCCCAAGTAAAATACATTCAAGATAATATTACAGATGAGGTCATCGAAAAAGCATTTTTAAATTTTCCTCCAGAAGTAAGAGATAACGATGCCGAAGAAATTAAAAGATTATTAAAAGCGAGACGAAAAAATCTTCAAAATATTTCAGACAGGTATTACGATGTTATTAATAGATATTCGGTAATCAAAGGAACAAACAAGGATGATTGGTTTGATATTGAAAGACTGCCAGAAGGAAAAACCAAAATAACAGCGTACAGAATTAAAGATGATAAGAAGGCAGACATCTTTCACGAGCGTACATATAGTAAGGATGAAACTAAGGAAATATGGGTTTATGCCTTAGACGACGATGACGTGTTTCATGTGCATGGCGATGGCGACCGCCTTATAAAAATTAGACTTATCGGTGGGCAAAATAACGATGTCTATGATATTCAAAACGGAAAGAAAATTAAATTCTACGATTACAAATCCAAAAAGAATACCATAGTTACTAATAAGGGCACAAAAAAGCTCACTGATGATTACGAAACTAATGTTTATAATTATAAAAAGCTAAAAAACAATACGTTACAGACCTTGCCTGCTATTGGGTTTAATCCAGATGATGGCTTTAGTTTGGGTTTTGCAAGTACATTTACAAATTATGCTTTTGAGCGTAATCCTTTTTCTTCACGTCATACCATTACTGGAGGTTACTTTTTTGCCACTAGTGGTTTTGATTTTGCGTATTCTGGAGAGTTCGCAAATGTTGTAGGGTCATCTAATTTAAAGATAGATGCCAAATTTACGAGTCCTAATTTTGCTCGAAACTTTTTTGGCTTTGGAAACAGTACACCAAACTTAGAACCAGATAATGATAATATAGATTTAGATTTCAATCGTGTAAAAATTAGAACACTATCAGTTGCGCCATCTCTAGTATGGAAATCACAATATGGTTCAATGTTTCAAGTGGGAGCTACTTATGAATCTAACGAAGTTGAGCGTACGTCAGGGCGATTTTTAGAATCTATAACTGCAGCTAACGACCAAGTTTTTGATAAGCAAGACTTCTATGGAGCCTTCGCAAAGTTTGTATATGATGTTAAAGACAATGAGAACTTCCCAACTTTAGGTATGTTGTTCTCGTTGGAAACAGGTTTTAAGAATAATGTGAGTACTTCCAAAGGGTTTAGTTATCTAATCCCAGAATTAGGATTTGATTACAAATTGACCAATCGCGGTACGGTAGTTTTAGCAACAAAACTCCGAAGCCAACTAAATTTTGGTGATAATTTTGAATTTTTTCAAGCAGCAACCCTTGGGGATACAGAAAGTCTTAGAGGTTACAGAAGAGAACGTTTTGCTGGTAAACGCTCATTTGTTCAGAGTACAGATTTACGTTTTAATTTAAGACGAAAATCATCTAACTTTCTTCCGTTTAATATCGGGTTTTATGGCGGGTTTGATTACGGACGCATATGGGTAGATGATAATAGAACACTAAGTACGACTTTTAATCAAAACCAATGGAACACTTCTGTTGGAGGTGGTTTGTTTTTTAGCGCTTACAGTATGATTACAGGAAATCTTTCTGCTTTCAGTAGCGATGATGGTTTGCGATTAGCCTTTAGGTTAGGTTTTGGCTTTTAATGGTTATTCAATTGTAAACTCATACAAATTACCACCATCAACACCTAAATATTCATCGGCAATATAGAGTGTGCTGTCGTTTTTAAAAGCCACACTTTCCTTTTGAGAGTTGTAGTCAAATTTATAACGTTTGTACTCAGACTTAAAAAAAGAAGTTTTATTTAATTCATTAAAAATGTAAACCGAATTTTCGGTCAAAAGCGCAAGCATATCGCCATTATCATTAATATCTGCTGAGGTTACCCAACATTCAGATTCGTTGCAAGTGTTAAAGGTGTCTAACAATTTAGCTTTGTAGGTGCCAGCTTTAGAAGGAAGCAGGTATAAATTTGTTTTTCCTTTTTCCTTAAGCGAGCGACTTTTAGTAAAGAGATAAAGATTGTTCTCCAAAAAGAAAAATGCCTCACAGTCAAAATGGCGGTCCTTCTTTTTCGGAGGAAATTTTTTCTGTTCAGGATAGGTAAACGAAATAATTTCGGGTTTAATTGCAGTTTTTTCAGAAGCTAAGTCTGAAGCTTTTATTTTGTAAATAGAAAGTCCTTTGCTGTCGTTATCGTTATTTCCAAAATTACCAATGTAAATATTACCTCTTTTGTCCGCAGTTAAATCTTCCCAATCTCTATTTTTTTCTTCAATAGTAATTGATTTTTTAATGGTTCCTTTATAATCTAAGCCATACAAGATTGGCGCATTTCCACTGTCATTAACCATCCAAATAAGATTGTTTTTGGTGTCTGGAGCAATGCCAGAAACTTCGTTGAGTTCTAAAGGTAAATCGGCAATAACTTTGAGGTTTCCAGTGTCGCAACTAAAAAAAGGAAGTATTAAAATGAAAAGTAATTTGCGCATAGGTACTTAATTATTTAGGCTTAAATTTACAGCGATTTGAAAGAACAACAACATACTTACGATATTATTGTGGTTGGTGGTGGCGCTGCAGGTTTTTTTACAGCTATAAATATCGCCGAGCAGCATCCGGATAAATCTATTGCTATTCTCGAGCGCGGAAAAACAGGCTTACAAAAAGTGAAAATTTCTGGTGGTGGTCGTTGTAATGTCACGCATGCTGAGTTTATTCCTTCAGAACTCGTGCACAACTATCCAAGAGGCGAAAAAGAATTACTTGGACCTTTTCATACATTTATGACGGGTGACACCATCGCTTGGTTTGAAGAGCGTGGAATAGAGTTGAAGATTGAAGAGGATGGCCGAATGTTTCCAGTTTCAAATTCATCTCAAACTATTATAGATTGCTTTTTGTTTGAAGCAAAGAAACATGGTGTTGAGGTGTTGTATAACCATTCTGTAAAATCTATTCATGTGAATGAAAATGATTTTCAATTAGAAACCACCGAAGGTAATTTAAGTTGCCAAAAACTAATCATCGCCACAGGAAGCAATCCAAAAATATGGAATTTACTCTCAGACTTAGGGCATACTATTGTTCCGCCAGTGCCATCATTATTTACTTTTGATATTAAGGATGAGCGCATCAAAGATATTCCTGGTGTTGTAGCAAAAAACGTTACCGTAAAAGTTATTGGTGCTAATTTAGAATCTGATGGACCACTTTTAATTACACACGTTGGTATGAGTGCGCCAGCTATTTTAAAACTCTCTGCTTTTGGTGCTGTAGAATTAGCTAAACTGAATTATAACTTTAAAATTAGTATCAATTTTATTCAGCAAGACACAGATGATTGTATAGATAGTTTGAAGGCAGTAAAGCTAGATTTGGCGAAGAAATTGGTTTATAATTCACCACAATTCGATTTACCAAAACGCCTTTGGAAAAAGTTGGTTTTAGCTGCAAATATTAATGAAGATTCACGCTGGGCAGATTTAAATAAAACACAGTTAGAAGCTTTGGCTGAGCAGCTGACCAATGCTATTTTTCAAGTCACTGGTAAAAGTACATTTAAAGAAGAATTTGTCACAGCTGGCGGCGTAGATTTAAAAGAAATTAACTTCAAAACCTTTGAGAGTAGACGTATTCCTAATCTGTTCTTTGCTGGGGAAGTTATTAATGTAGATGCGGTTACTGGTGGATTTAATTTTCAAAATGCGTGGACAAGTGCTTATATTGTTTCTCAATCAATTAATAGCTGACTATGAAATATGTTGTATTAACGCTCCTTTTTTCTAGTTGTCTTTTTGCTCAAGACACTAATGCGCATCTCTGGAAAGAGCGCGTTATCATTATTTCTGGTAATGAAGCTGCCCGCGATACTATTGATGCTCAATTTCATCGTTTTGAAAGCCAATTAAAAGAATTAAGAGACAGAAAATTGGTAATCTACAGATGCATAAATAAATTCTGTGTCTACTACGATTCAAAATCAAAACCAAAAATGTTTAATCGTGAAGAAACCTCAGAAAACTTCAGCATTAGTTTATTTGGTTTAGATGGTGGAAAGAAATTTTCTTCAACTGAAGTTATTGAGTCCAATGTGATTTTTAACCTCGTAGATAGCATGCCAATGCGAAGACAAGAACTGAGAAATAAACAAAATTGACATGAGTGTTTTTGTTGTTTTACTTAGAGGTATCAATGTTGGTGGTCATAGAAAAGTGCCAATGGCTGAGTTACGAGAATTACTTGCAAATTCTGGTTATGCCAATGTGCAAACTTACATTCAAAGCGGAAATGTGGTTTTACAATCTACTTTAAATTCTGAAGACATAAAGCTTCATGTAGAAGAAATTATCTTAAATCATTTTGGTTTTGAAGTTACCGTTTTGGTAAAAACGTATGCTGAATTAAAAGCCATTTTCGATTTTTGTCCATTTCAAATTGAAGAAAAAGAGAAAAGCTATTTTATGATGTTGGATGCTGCTCCAAATGCTGAAGGATTTGACGAAGTTTCAAATTTAGAATACAGTGGCGAGAAAGTTTACATCACTGAAAAGTGTATTTATTTCTTTAGCACTAATGGTTACGGACGCACAAAATTCAACTCCAACTTCTTTGAACGAAGGCTAAAAGTGAATGCTACAGCTAGAAATCATAAAACCATGCTAAAATTATTAGCAATAGCAAAAGAAGCAGAAACTAAGCTCTAGAATTTACCTATTTTTGCATCAGAATTTAAACGAATGACAGAGCAAGATTTTATTCTTAAAGACTATAAAACCAAAGTTGAAAGCGGAAAAGTAAAATGGGAATCGCCAAGTAATATTGCCTTAGTGAAATATTGGGGTAAGCGCGAAAATCAAATCCCTGAAAATCCTTCAATCAGTTTTACCTTAAGTAATTGCAAGACCATTACAACGTTGTCTTATCAGAAAAAAGAAGGCAATGATTTCAGTTTTAATGTAATTTTTGAAGGCGAAAATAATGAAGCCTTCAAACCAAAAATTCAAACCTTTTTTGAGCGTATTCAAACATATGTTCCGTTTTTGAGAGACTATCATTTCACGATTGAAACATCAAATACTTTCCCTCATAGTTCTGGTATTGCGTCTTCCGCTTCAGGAATGAGTGCTTTGGCACTTTGTTTAATGAGTATTGAAGAAGATTTAAGAACAGACCATTCAGACCATTCGGAAGACTATTTTAGCCAAAAAGCATCCTTTTTAGCGCGTTTGGGCTCAGGAAGTGCTTGCAGAAGTATTGAAGGCGAATTGGTAGTTTGGGGAAATAATGAGTCAACAGAAAGTTCAGATTTATTCGGTGTGCGATTTACGGAAGACACTCATTCCAATTTTCGCGACTATCAAGACGCCATCTTACTTGTAGATAAAGGCGAAAAGCAGGTAAGTAGTACTGTTGGTCACAAGCTCATGTTTGGTCATCCGTTTGCCGAAAAACGTTTTGAACAAGCGCACGAAAATCTTTCAGAATTAAAAGATGTGCTCATTTCAGGAAATTTTAAACGATTCATAGAAATCGTGGAAAGCGAAGCCTTAACGCTGCATGCTATGATGATGACGAGTATGCCGTATTTTATTTTAATGAAGCCAAATACGCTTCAAATCATCAATAAAATATGGAAATTTAGAGCAGAAACGGGGTCTAATATTTGTTTCACTTTAGACGCAGGAGCCAATGTACATGTCTTATTTCCAAAGGCAGAGGCCGATAAAGTTTATGAATTCATTAAGACAGAGTTGGTTGCGTATTGCCAAAATGGTCACTATATTTGTGATACAGTTGGAAAAGGTGCTAAAAAACTAGTTTAAATTCCAATTGATTGATAGCTATGAAAGGTCCCCTGTTTTATTCCAAAATTTTATTATTCGGTGAATACGGAATAATTAAAGATTCTAAAGGTTTATCTATTCCTTACAACTTCTATAACGGCGCACTTAAGTTAGATGAAAATCCTTCTGAAGAAGCCAAGAAATCTAACGAAAGCTTAAAACGATTTGCTACTTATCTAAAAGGATTGGATACAGATTTGGTGAGTTTCGATTTCGATAAGTTACAAGCTGATGTAGATTCAGGTATGTATTTCGACTCATCAATACCGCAAGGTTACGGCGTTGGAAGTAGTGGTGCATTAGTAGCGGCGATTTATGATAAATATGCTTCAGACAAAATTACAGTTCTTGAAAATTTAACAAGAGAAAAATTATTAAAACTGAAGTCTATTTTCTCTGCTATGGAATCGTTTTTTCACGGAAAATCTTCCGGCTTAGATCCTTTAAACAGTTATTTAAGCCTTCCGATTTTAATTAATTCTAAAGACAATATCGAAGCTACAGGAATTCCTTCACAAAAAGCAGAAGGTAAAGGTGCTGTCTTTTTATTAGATAGTGGAATTGTTGGCGAAACAGCACCAATGGTGAGCATCTTTATGGAGAATATGAAGAATGAAGGTTTCCGCAGTATGCTTAAGGAGCAATTCATCAAACACACCGATGCTTGTGTAGATGATTTCTTAAAAGGTGATATTAAATCACTATTCAAAAACACAAAACAGCTGTCTAAGGTGGTGTTTAATAACTTTAAACCAATGATACCAAAACAGTTTCACGAACTGTGGAAAAAAGGTATCGAAACTAACGACTATTATTTAAAACTATGCGGTTCTGGCGGTGGCGGATATATCCTTGGTTTTACAGAGAATATAGATATAGCCAAAGAAGCACTTAAAGGCCAGAAACTGGAAGTGGTTTATAACTTCTGAGCAGTCATACTGAACTTGTTTCAGTATCATTTCACTCTTTTTACTAACTCATGCTATCGAGACAACAAAAACATATTTTCTTAAAGGTTTTTAGTCTCTTTTCTGTGGTCCGCGGGTACAACATTCTAATTGTAGTTATTGCTCAATATTTAGCTTCTATATACATTTTCGCACCTCACTTTCAACTTAGAGATGTACTGTTTGATGTCAACTTGCTGATGCTAGTTTTAGCGTCTTCAGCTGCAATAGCTTCAGGATATATCATCAATAATTTTTACGATTCTGAGAAAGATTTAATCAATCGCCCTAACAAAAGTATGTTAGATAGATTGGTGAGTCAAAATACCAAGTTGTCTATTTATTTTACGTTGAATTTCTTGGCAGTCATCTTTGCGAGTTATGTGTCCTTCAGAGCTGTAATTTTCTTTGCACTTTATATTTTTGCTATTTGGTTTTATTCACATAAGTTAAAGAAAATGCCAATTACGGGTAATCTAGTTTCAGCTATATTAACGGTTACGCCTTTCTTTGCTATATTCATTTACTACAGAAATTTTGAACTGGTCGTTTTCGTCCACGCCTTGTTTTTATTCCTATTGATTTCAATGCGAGAATTGACAAAAGATTTGGAAAATATTAAAGGCGATTTAGCTTTAAACTACAGAACTGTACCCGTAGTTTACGGCGAAAAAATTTCAAAATATTTATTGACAGGAGCTTTAATAATTACCTGTATTACAGCAATGATACTTGTCTTTTATTTTGAAATAGGACAGATGTATTATTTCTTCTACGCGAGTGTAATTTTATTATTTGTTTTCCTACTACTACTTTGGAAATCCAACAACAAAACACATTACTTATGGCTTCATAATATTTTGAAGTTTATAATTGTGGCGGGTGTTTTTTCAATTGTACTCATAAATATAAACCTTGTTTTAAACCGACTCTAAAAATGAATACGACTCTAAAAATAGCGATGGCGCAAATCGCTCCAGTTTGGTTAAATAAATCAGCAACACTTCAAAAAATTGAACAATCGATTGAAGATGCCGCAAAAGAAAATGCCGAACTTATTGTTTTTGGAGAAGCATTATTACCGGGTTATCCATTTTGGTTGGCCTTAACTGGTGGAGCGGAATGGAACACAGACGTCAATAAAAAGTTACATGCACATTATGTAAGCAATTCTATCTGTATTGAGAAAGGCGAATTATATTCGGTTTGTAAATTGGCAAAAGAACATAATATTGCGATTTATTTGGGCATTATGGAACGTCCTGAAGATCGCGGTGGACATAGTATTTATGCATCATTAGTTTACATAAATCCAAAAGGTAGTATAGAATCGGTACACAGAAAATTACAACCAACATACGATGAACGTCTAACTTGGGCGCCAGGCGATGGAAACGGTTTAAAGGTGCATCCATTAAAAGCGTTTACAGTTGGTGGGCTAAATTGCTGGGAAAATTGGATGCCACTTCCAAGAACAGCATTGTATGGTCAAGGTGAAAATCTCCATATCGCCGTTTGGCCAGGAAGTGACCATAATACCAAAGATATTACACGTTTTATCGCTCGAGAATCACGCTCTTTCGTGGTTTCGGTTTCGAGTTTAATGGTAAAATCAGACTTTCCTGAAAGCACGCCATATTATGACGAGATAGTAAAAAACGCACCTGATACTTTGGCTAATGGCGGAAGCTGCATAGCTGGACCAGATGGAGAATGGATTGTGGAGCCAGTTATTCGCAAAGAGGGTTTAATATTTCAAAAAATAGATTTTAATCGCGTATTAGAGGAGCGTCAAAACTTTGATGTTGTTGGACATTATTCACGACCAGATGTCACAAAATTAACAGTGAATACTGAGCGTCAAACTACTGTGGAAATTAAGTAGTTAATGTTAACTATTGTATTACCTTTGCAAAAATTTTAAGCATGTCAAAACAGCAAGATAAAAAAGGTAAAGGCAAGAGAGACGGAAAGCAATATTCTGGTGAAGGAAAGAAACCATTTTCTAAGCAAAGATATGCGCCTAAAAAAAAGAAGGCTGCACCTAAAACAACGTCCAATTCAGACGAGATTCGTTTAAATAAATACATTGCCAACTCAGGCATGTGTTCACGTCGTGAAGCTGATGAGAATATTTCTATTGGTCTTGTAACGGTAAACGGTTCTGTAATTACAGAAATGGGTTACAAGGTAAAACCGACTGATGATGTACGCTTTGATG
This sequence comes from Winogradskyella jejuensis, assembly GCF_900129745.1. GTDB lineage: Bacteria > Bacteroidota > Bacteroidia > Flavobacteriales > Flavobacteriaceae > Winogradskyella > Winogradskyella jejuensis. The sequence continues at coordinate 1,549,561 of NZ_FQWS01000001.1, forward strand.
GTCGTCGAATTAATCCAGAACCAAAAACTTACGTATTACTTAATAAACCAAAAGGTTTTGCAACGACTACTGCAGAAGGTAAAGGGCGTACAGTGATGGATTTGGTAGAAAATGCCACGTCTGCACGTATAAAGCCTATTGGGCGTTTAGGTAGAAATTCTTTGGGATTGCTGTTATTTACAAATGATGATGAGATTGTAAAAAAGTTCACCAATTCTAAAAATGGTGTGGCGCGTTTATTTCAAATTGAATTAGATAAAAATCTGAAATACGAGGATTTAAAGAAAATTCAAGACGGTTTTAAAGTTGAAGGAAAGCTAATTACTGTTGAAGAGATTAGCTATATCGAAGGCGAATCTAAAAACAAAATCGGGATAAAAATCAAGAATACTGGGAATACCATTTTGCGTACTATTTTTGATACACTTAATTACGATTTGGTAAAAATAGACTGTGTGGCGATTGGTCACCTCACCAAAAAAGATATTCCAAGAGGACACTGGAAACATCTTACTACTCAAGAAATCAATACCTTAAAAATGCTTTAATTGTAAGGCTCTAGTTTTTTAGTCAGATTTTTGTCACATTCATTTTAAGCATAAATAGCGTATTTTTGTAAAGCTATGCAAGAAGAATTAAGACTATCTAGTTGGTTGCCTACTACCCGAAAAGAGGTGAAAATCCGAGGTTGGGAAGAATTAGATGTTATTCTTTTTAGCGGTGATGCCTACGTAGACCATCCTTCTTTTGGTCCTGCGGTTATCGGTCGTATTTTAGAAAGTTTAGGCTTAAAGGTGGCTATTGTGCCACAACCGAGTGTTACAGATAATCTTCAGGACTTTACAAAATTAGGTGTGCCAAGTTTATTTTTTGGTGTTACTGGCGGTTGTATGGACCCTATGGTCAGCAATTATACTGCGAGCAAAAAACGTCGTGATAAAGATGCGTACACACCAAATGGCGATATAGGTTTTAGACCCGATTACGCAACTACGGTTTATTCAAATATTTTAAAGGAAAAATTCCCAGATACACCTATTTTAATTGGCGGTATCGAGGCTTCGCTGCGTCGTGTAACACATTACGATTATTGGAGTGATAAGCTTATGCCAACTATTTTAGAATCGTCTAAAGCAGATATGTTGGTATACGGTATGGGCGAGCAGCCACTGAGAGAAGTGGTGCGTTTGCTGCAAAAAGGCGTTCCGTTTTCAAGTTTGAAAACGATTGAGCAAACAGCGGTTTTAATAGATAAGGATGAATCTATTCCTAAGAATTCTAACTGGGAAGATGTAGAGATTGAATCTCATGAAACTTGTCTAAAAGACAAAAAGAAGTTTGCTTCAAATTTTAAAATCATAGAGCAAGAGTCAAATAAACTCAAAGCTCGACGTATTTTTCAGAAAGTAGGCAACAAAACATTGATGATTAATCCGCCATATCCAACCATGACGGAAAAAGAAATTGATGCCTCTTTCGATTTACCATACACACGACTACCGCATCCTAAATACAATAAACGTGGACCAATTCCGGCGTTTGAAATGATTAAAACCTCAATAAATATTCACCGTGGATGTTTTGGTGGTTGTAGTTTTTGTACCATATCGGCGCATCAAGGCAAATTTATTGCCAGTAGAAGTAAAGAATCCATACTTCGTGAAGTGGATAAAGTGGCGAATATGCCTGATTTTAAAGGTTATTTAAGCGACATTGGTGGACCAAGTGCCAATATGTACCAGATGAAAGGTAAGGTGCAATCTATCTGTGATAAATGCGTGGCGCCATCTTGTATTTCGCCAGTGATTTGTAGTAATCTCGATACGTCTCATAAACCATTAACTGAACTTTACCAAGCAGTAGATAAGCATCCAAAAGTTAAAAAATCTTTTATAGGTAGCGGAATTAGACACGATATGTTGGTTCCTGAATTTAACAAAAACGCAGATGCTAAAGAGTTAGACGATTATACCGAAGAGGTCATGACCAAGCATGTGTCTGGCCGACTCAAAGTAGCGCCAGAACATACTAGCGACCCAGTTTTAAAGCTGATGCGTAAGCCATCATTCTCGTATTTCCATAAGTTTAAAGAACGTTTTGATAAGATAAACATCAAGAAAGGTTTGAATCTTCAACTCATACCTTATTTTATATCAAATCATCCAGCGTGCGAAGTAGAAGATATGGCAAACTTGGCTGCCGAAACTAAAGACATGGGCTTTCAGTTAGAGCAAGTACAAGGTTTTACGCCAACGCCAATGACGGTTGCTACGGTGATATATTATAGTGGTTATCATCCATATACTTTAAAGCCAACGAAAACACCAAAAACTAAGAAAGAAAAAGACGAGCAGCATCGTTTTTTCTTTTGGTACAAGAAGGAAAACAAAGATTGGATACGAAAAACCCTAAATAAACTCAATCGTAAGGATTTACTCAACGTGTTGTTGCCAGTTGATGACAAATGGCGAAAAAACAAAAAAGCAAAACCTGCAAAGCATACGTTTGATGACGCGATACCATTTAATCAGCGTAAGAATAAAGCAAAATTTAAGCCAAAAAAGAAAAGGAGATAGAAAGGTTTTTTAAAGATTTTAAGATATTGATTAAAGTTGTTTTCCAATTATAATTATGCTTTTCTAATCATAAAATCATGCGTAATGAAATAGTATTGCCTGTTAAACCGAAACTTTTACTATCCGAAAGAAATACTTCTCTTATATATCCAATCATAATTTGAAATTTTTCTAATTTTTTTAAAACAAAAAAAAAGAAAATTCTCTTGAGTTTGAATAGCGTTCTTGCGATAATGAATCCTTCAAAAAATACCATTCAAAAGAAGAAATTAAACCCCAGTATTTTTGGCTATTACTATTGTTTTTAAAATCATAATTTAATTCTATATTATACCGTGACCTTAAATAATGATTATGATTGGCGAGAAAGAAATTTCTCCATTCTCCTAATAGTCTTTGTTTAAGAATTACATTTTCAAAAATTGAAATTTTATATTCAATGCCGATTTTTGGTCTTAATTCATAAAAATCACCCAACTCTTTATCAAACCGATAATTATTAGCAATTCCGCCAGAAATCGTCTAATTTGAATTTAGCTTTTTATTAAAGTCAAAATCTAATCCAAACCTTCGCCATTTACTATTTTGATAAGCATGTTTGTAATTGCTAATTAGATTAAATTTCCAAGTTTTTTTAGAAATTATAGTGTTTTTTAAAATAGCCTCACTAAAAAATTCTTGTTGACTAAATCCTTGTAAACAAAAACAAATAAGAACTAAATATAACGGTATTTTCAAATCTTACTTTTTTTACATTTTACGCAAATTGATATTAATGAGATAACAAAAACTACTATTATCTAGAAGAAAGATTGATGTTTGGCTTACTAAAATCAAAGTAATTCATAAATGTTTCTAATTGACTCAAATCACCTTCTGCTTTACCTTTACCTGAGTTTATAGCATCAATTACTCGACCTTTACCTAATACAAAGTCATAAACCACAGTGCTTGGTATACTTATTACCAAATTAGAATTATCAGGAACGTAGTTGTAAAATGCTGAAATTCCGTTTCGTACATGAAATCCATATTGTTCATTTCGGTCTGTAATTTTAAAACCTATTTTAAAATCGGCATTTACAGCTTTAGATGCGTCAATTTTCACTCTCAAGTTTTCTAATATTGTTCCTATTCCGAATTGCTCAATTATCACAGGATTTGCAAAATCAAATGCACCAGATTTATCTAAGGTGCCATCAAGTTCTTTAGCTCCAGATAATGCGAAATTTCTATAATAAATATTGGCTTGGTCATAACCCCAAGCTTGCATTGCTTTTCCCTTTAAATCTCTTGCTTCCTGATCTTCAGGATTTGAGCGTACAAGATGTGTGGTTATTTCCATTGCCCAACCATAATCTTTAGCTTCAATTGCTTCATTGGCTATTTTTAAAATGTTGTCTCTTCCGCCCATAGCAGAAATATAAAGCTCGGCTTTTCTTTTAAAAGATGGAGCTGCTAACTCGGTTGCATCACCAGAATACCAACCCAAATAACCATTGTAGACGTTTCTTACAACATGCTCTACACTCCCATAAAATTCTTGTAGCCAAGGGTCTTTTTTTAGGTTTTCTGGAAGCGAGACTAAGTTTACTAGTTCTTCTCTTGTAGCTCCTTGATTCATATGAAAAATGGATTGGTCGTGGGTAAATTGAATAGCATCTCTGTAATTCTGGATTCGTTCTACAATAAAATCATTTCCAACCCAAGAGCGCATGTGCGAATGGCTGTAGCTGTCGCTCTGCTTGGCATAATCTAATAAATTGTCTACGCCTTTATACCACTTTACCAAATCACGATATTTAGTTCCTCTTAATGTGTAGAGATTTGGAAATGATTCTCCTTGAATCGTCTCAGAACCATGGACATGTTTTAAATCTGGAAAAAAAACGTCTATTTCATCTTCAGCATCACCGTAAGCTTCAAATAAAACCATCTTTACTCCAGCTACTTCAGTTTGTAATTTATCTTTTACAATATCGGTAGGACGATAGAAAGAAATTTTTCCACCAGCAAAAGTTGGACCTAAACCAGCATGTACAAGGCCCTTTTCATTTTGCCCTAAATAGGAAGCTCCTCCATAAGCTGTTCGCTCCGTTAAAATTGATCCAACAACACTTGCATCATTAGCCAAATAGTCCATAAATTGATAATGAGCAAATATTTTTACATCTCCATTATCCACTTGTTCTTGAGTCACTCCCATTCCAGCAGATCCGAATGAGTGATCAGGATGTCTATGAGTATATACTACAGCCTTTACAGGAAATTGAATATTGGTTTCTTTTCTAAAATCGTTTAATATTCTTTCGGAAGCTTCATCACTTTCTCCAGGATCTACAACTATAAGTCCATTATCTCCAACTACAATTAGAGTTGAAGTCAGTTGCCAACCAGACATTAAAAAGGCTTTATCTTTTACAGGTTCGTAAATGGTCTTTGGCATCTGCTTTCCAAAAGATGTCATTCTGTTGTTAATAAATTCACTTTCTTTAGTAATTGCATAATTATCGAACCTTGCTCTTATAGGTGCTAAATTTTTTAAAATCTCTTGGTCAGCATATGGCTCTGTTTTATTAGGCACATTGTGGTCAATAACTTCTGGATTAAGAAGATTTGTATCAAATGTTTGATTTTCTTTGCATCCTAGGATTACTAATACAAGAATTAAGATATTGAGTTTTTTCATATTGGTAATTTTTTGTTTTGTTGGTAGAGTATGTTCTTTTTAAAATACATTTTTATTTATAATAATAAAAATATAAAAAAAGAGAGCACTATTATGTTTATGATATAGCCATGCGTATTTAACCAATCATTTACATTTTCTAGATATTTATGACCTTTTTTCCCTATTAAAAAATAGATTAGTAAAGGTATAAATGATATAAAAACAACAGCCACAAAAAAAGGCAACGCTTCTAAAAAGTGGTTTGAGTTATCATTTAAAAAATTCCCTACAGTAAAAGCTATTGCAATGTCTGTTGGCATAAAAGCTATAAGACCTAAACCAATTAAAAAAATTTTTCCTAAGGATGCCGTTGTAATTCCTTGCATCCATTTAGGAGGTTCAGTAATTTGATTTCGATTTACTATTGAGCGAACAATAAGAAATATAAGTAATGCAATCAATAAATATTTTATTACAGGTCTATTACTTATTGTAATCTTATGAAAATCTGTTACAGAAGTGAGCCAGTAGAAAATATAAGTGGTTAAAATCAAAGTAGATATTAAAGACACAATATAAGTCAATGAACTTTTAATAGGGTCTTTTCTAGTAATAAGTAACATGCCTACTAATATTTGAGGTCCAAGCATAACAGTCAATGCTAAAGGTAAAATTGTAATATCTGCCATTTTAAATATTAAGAATGTTTGCCAACTGATTATGCATGAAATCTTATGAAAGAAAAAAATTAGAATTAGTTGTTTTTTCACTCAATCTATATTGTAAATATAATTTATTTTACAACTCAACTTCAAACTTCTAATTTTCAATTAATCAATATTTTAATAAAATATAACGAGTGTTTTTTATTACTTAAATTATATATGGATAAATCAAAATCAATCCTTGCAATACTCAAACAATAGCGTATCTTTGCACCCCTTTTTAAAAGAGATGATTATGACAAAGACAGGCAAGTTAACCTTTGATGTATTAATAGAAATACCAAAAGGAAGTAGAAATAAATACGAATACGATTTTGAGTTAAACAAAATACGCTTTGATCGTATGTTGTTTTCTTCTATGATGTATCCTGGAGATTATGGGTTTATTCCAGAGACTTTAGCGCTAGATGGTGACCCATTAGATGTCTTAGTTTTAGGACATGAGCCAACTTTTCCAATGTGTGTTGTTGAGGTAAAGCCAATCGGTGTTTTTCATATGGCTGACGAGAAAGGACCAGATGAAAAGTTAATTTGTGTGCCGGTTACAGACCCAATCTGGAATTCTTACAAAGATATTTCGGATTTAAATCCGCATCGTAAAAAAGAAATCACACACTTTTTTCAAGTATATAAAGACCTAGAAAAGAAAAAAGTTGATGTTGGTGGATGGGGAGATGCCAAAGAAGCCTACGATATTTTCAATAAATGTGTAGACCGTTACGAGAATAGCGAGCACAAAGCCAATGGAAATTTTACGATATAATTAGTGTAATTACAACTAATATATAAGCCCTTTTGTTTGCATAGCAAAAGGGCTTTTCTATTCTATATCATTTTCTTACTTTAGCGCAGCTAAATAACAAATCAAACTAATTAAAATTATTATATGGAATCCTACATGATTTACATGCCAATTGTTTTGGCAATTCTTGGTTTAATCTACATGTTGATTAAGCGTTCTTCAATTATGAAACAAGATGCTGGAGACGGTAAAATGAAAGAGATATCAGACCACATATACGTGGGCGCTTTAGCATTCTTAAAAGCGGAATACAAATTATTAACCTTTTTTGTGATTGGGGCGAGTATAGCTTTAGCTGGAGTAGCTACGGTTGTTGAGTCTACAAGCTACTTGATTATTGTGGCTTTCATTATCGGTGCTGTGTTTTCAGCAGTTGCTGGAAATATCGGTATGCGCATTGCAACCAAGACTAATGTACGTACTACGCAAGCAGCTAAAACAAGTTTGCCAAAAGCATTAAATATTTCTTTTGGTGGTGGTACAGTAATGGGTCTTGGTGTTGCAGGTTTAGCAGTACTAGGTTTAACAGCGTTTTTTATCATTTTCTACCAAATGTTTATGGGTGGAGAATGGACAAATACTACAGACATGACTTTAGTTCTAGAAACACTTGCTGGTTTCTCTCTTGGAGCGGAGTCTATTGCGCTTTTTGCTCGTGTAGGTGGTGGTATTTATACAAAAGCAGCTGATGTTGGTGCCGATTTGGTTGGTAAGGTTGAAGCTGGTATTCCTGAGGATGACCCACGTAACCCTGCTACAATTGCAGATAACGTTGGAGATAACGTAGGTGATGTTGCGGGTATGGGAGCCGATTTATTTGGGTCTTATGTTGCAACCGTCTTAGCAGCTATGGTATTAGGGAACTATATCATTAAAGATATGGGCGGTGCTATCGAAGATGCTTTTGGTGGTATAGGAACTATTTTATTACCAATGGCAATTGCTGGAGCAGGTATTATCATTTCTATTATTGGAACGTTCTTAGTGAAGATTTCATCTAACGACGCCAAAGAAGCGCAAGTACAAAAGGCTTTAAATATTGGTAACTGGACATCCATTGGTTTAGTAGCTGTAGCATGTTTTGGTTTAGTAACTTGGATGTTACCAGAAACCATGAAAATGGAATTCTTTGGCGAAGGCTTAAAGGAAATTTCATCACTGCGCGTATTCTATGCTACCTTAGTTGGTCTTGTTGTAGGAGGTGCGATATCTTCTTTTACTGAATACTATACAGGTTTAGGTAAAAAACCAATTCTAAATATTGTACAACAATCAAGTACAGGAGCTGCAACTAACATTATTGCTGGTTTAGCAACAGGGATGATTTCTACATTTAGTTCTGTATTATTATTTGCTGCTGCGATTTGGGCGTCTTATGCATTTGCAGGATTCTACGGTGTAGCTATGGCTGCATCTGCAATGATGGCAACAACAGCGATGCAATTAGCTATTGATGCATTTGGTCCTATTGCGGATAATGCAGGTGGTATTGCTGAAATGAGTGAACAAGAGCCTATCGTAAGAGAGCGTACTGATATTTTAGATTCTGTTGGAAACACTACTGCTGCAACAGGTAAAGGTTTTGCTATTGCTTCAGCAGCATTAACAGCTCTAGCATTATTTGCAGCTTATGTGACGTTTACAGATATAGATGGAATTAACATCTTTAAAGCACCAGTTTTATCTATGCTTTTTGTTGGAGGTATGGTGCCGGTTGTGTTTTCAGCCTTAGCTATGAGTTCTGTTGGAAAAGCAGCTATGGAAATGGTAGAAGAAGTACGTCGTCAATTCAGAGAAATTCCTGGAATTATGGAAGGCACAGGAACACCAGAATACGACAAGTGTGTAGATATATCTACAAAAGCATCTTTAAAGCAAATGTTGTTACCTGGGATTTTAACTATTGGTTTCCCAATTGTTATTGTTTTAATAGGTCTTTTAATCTATCCAGATAATCATAAATTAGTCGCTGAAATGCTTGGTGGTTACATGGCAGGTGTATCTGTAAGTGGTGTACTTTGGGCGATTTTTCAAAACAATGCTGGAGGTGCATGGGATAATGCTAAAAAATCTTTCGAGGCTGGAGTAGAAATTAATGGTGTGATGACCTATAAAGGTTCTGACGCTCATAAAGCTGCTGTAACTGGAGATACAGTTGGAGATCCTTTTAAAGATACGTCAGGGCCATCGATGAACATCTTAATTAAATTAACTTGCTTGATTGGATTGGTAATAGCACCAATTTTAGGAGGCCATTCTGAAACTGCCGTTGCAACAAATCAAAATGTCGAAGTCATTAAAGAAATCTCTGTAGAAACACAAGGGGATAGAACTTTAGACGGCACCGCTACGGCTAAAGTAATTACTAAAACCACTATTGGTGATGGAGAAACATTAGTGAAAGAAAAAACATTTAAAGGTAATTTAGATGAGGTAACTAAGCAAGCTGAAGCTTACGCAAAATCTCAAAAAAATTAAGCTAGAATCGTTAGTTAGACTGTTCGGCATTTGCTGAATTTATCGAGAATAAGCTTAAATAAAACGAAATGTTTTTAAATAAACTTAAACCACGCTTTGTCGTGGTTTTTTTATATTTGGAATATGCTGAAAAGAGATCCCCTTCAAATTATCCCATTCTTAACTTATGGCACATCAAAGCATCTGTACCTGCGTGGTCGAGCTTTAGAAGATGAAGACATCGATTTATCTAAAAAAGGATGGTTTAATTTACTTGTAAATTCATGGAAACGATTTGAAACTGATGAAATTAGAAACACAGCTATTCAAATTAGTGTCGAAGGAAATGAATTCCATTTAAAAACAGATGCTGAAGGGTATTATCTTTATGATGTATCAACAGAGCTAGATTTTAAAACGGATGCTGAAGGTTGGTTATCTTACAAGGTAAAGTACAATGACAACTCTCTAAAACGACACATACAACAAGACAATTTGTTTAAAGGGCAAATGTTAGTGCCATCACAAGAAGCCAAGTTTGGAGTTATTAGTGATATTGACGATACAATTTTACATACCGGAGTAACCTCCAGATTAAAATGGAAAGTTGTGGTCAATACTTTTTTTAAAACACCTCTAAAAAGAAAGGCCTTAGAGGGCACAGCAGAGTTTTATGAGTTGTTGCATGACACTGTTAATCCTATTTTTTATGTGAGTAATAGCCCTTGGAATTTGTACCGTTATTTAGAGTTTTTTCTCAAGTCAAACGCTTTTCCAAAAGGGCCAATCTTGCTTAGAGATTTTCGTACCCCTTTTGATAAAACACCAAAATTAGAGCTCGCTCATAAGTATCATGAAGTTTTTAATATTCTAAAAACTTATCCTGATTTAAAGTTTATCCTCATTGGAGATTGTGGCGAAAAAGACGCTTATATTTATCTCGATGTCGTAGAGAAATTTCCAAACAGAATAGCGGCTATCTACCTCAGAAGTGTAGAGCATAAAAAGCGTATGAAACGCATCAAAAATCTTTTTAAAGATTATAAAGAGCTTCCAGTTTTAATTGTAGATAATAGTTCCGAAGCTATCATGCATGCAAAAGCACATGGATTTATAGAGATGTAATATTATAAATTAGCCTAGAGCTTTTGGAAATTAAAATAAACCATTTATTTCTGCATCAATTTTATTGATAATGCCTCCTAAATCTTCAGGATTAGCAACAAAATCTAAATTGTCTACATCTATAATAAGTAAGTTTCCTTTATTGTATTTGCTAATCCATGCTTCGTAGCGCTCATTAAGACGACTTAGGTAATCAATGCTGATAGAGTTTTCGTAATCACGACCACGCTTGTGAATTTGTGCTACTAAATTTTGAATACTACTTCGTAGATAAATTAAAAGGTCTGGACCCTTCACAAAAGATTCCATAAGCTCAAAAAGAGAAGAGTAATTCTCAAAATCGCGATTTGTCATAAGGCCCATGGCATGCAAGTTGGGAGCAAAAATAAAGGCATCTTCATAGATGGTTCTATCTTGTATAATACTCTTACCACTTTGCTGAATTTGATTCACTTGGCGAAATCTACTATTCAAAAAATAGACCTGTAGATTAAAACTCCAACGCTCCATTTGGTTGTAAAAATCATCCAGATAAGGATTGTCTACAACATCTTCGAGTTGTGCTTCCCACTTATAGTGTTTAGCTAGTAATTTTGTGAGCGTAGTTTTTCCTGCGCCTATATTTCCCGCAATAGCAACATGCATAATTTATTGTGATTTTAGTTGGTAGCGACGTAGCTTTTCGTCGTTGTAAATATACAAGGTTTCATTGGTTACCAAAAACTGATTTATTAACAAATCTAAACCACTAAGTGGTACTAACTCTGTCGTATTTTTTTGTAAAAGAAACAATTCATTATCAGCTTTTAACACCAAATTTGCTTTGCTAAAAGCCATTTCGGTATAGCCTTTATTTTCAATCTTATGGATGAGGCTACCAAAATAACTGTAGATGTACAGATACTTTTCTGTAAGTAGATAGCAATAGTTATAATCGCTTTTTAAATCCAAAGCCTGAGACTGGATAGGTACCGTTTTTATGCGTGTTTTGTTATTGAGATAGTCGTACAATTCCAGTAGTTGTAAGTCTTGATTAAACAACCACAAGGTATTATCATAACCAGTAGAAACTAGACTTACATTTTTGTACTCTGAAGTTGTGTTGAAGTCTACTTTGGTAATCTCTGCCAAACGATTGTCTAAAATTACCACGGTATTAAAATCATGATAAAAAAGATTTATTTTTAAAGGATTAAATGCATTTGCAGAGCTTATTTTTCCGAGTTGAAAGTTGGCATAGCTAATAGTTGTATCAGCCGTTTTTTTATAGAAACTTTCGTTTTCATCAGAATAATACAAAGTCCCGAAGGTATCTACTCCATAAACTTTATCAGCTTTTAATGTTATTTCATCTTGAAACTTAAGCGCGACTTCATTTTGAGTAAACCCAACAAAAAATGCAAGACAAAATATTGAAAATAGAAACTGTTTCATACCAAACCGAAAAGTACGAAAATTGTGCCATTAATTCTTTCTTGTCATGCTGAACTCGTTTCAGCATCTCGTTAAAACAGATAAGATTTTTTTTAATTGTTACTTCTATTAGATTTCGACTGCGCTCAATCTGACAACATAATCAATTTTAAAATAAGTTAATCCGTCAACTTATAACCAAAACCACGTACATTAAGAATCTGAATGCTTTCGTCTTGTTTTAGTTTCTTTCTAAGTTTGGAGATAAACACATCCATACTTCTAGCAGAGAAAAAATCATCTGTACCCCAAAGCTTGTTTAAAATAAGTGAGCGGTCAAGAACTGCGTTTTTATTTTTTATCAAATGAAAAAGTAAATGTGCCTCACGATGGGTAAGTTGAATAGGAGCTTCTGTTTTATAGCTTAGTAGCTGTTTCGGAAAATCGAAAGTGAAGTCTCCAAGAGCAATAATCTCTGCTGTTTTCTGAAGTTTTGCTCTACCAATAAGATTGTGAATCCTAACAATAAGCTCTTCCATACTAAAGGGCTTTTTTAAATAATCGTTGCCACCAATCGTAAAACCTTCAACTACATCCTGAGTTTGTGATTTAGCAGTTAAAAATATAATTGGAATGGTATCGTCAATCTTACGAATATCTTTTGCTAACGTAAAACCATCTTTTTTTGGCATCATAACGTCTAGAACTAAAAGTTCTGGAGACTCTGATTTATAGGTTTTAAAAGCTTTCTCTCCATCTTCACAAAGCAAGACTTCAAAATCTCGGGTTTCAAGACTTTCTTTAATAATTTGTCCTAGTGCGGCTTCGTCTTCCGCAAGTAATATTTTTGTGGGATTAGCCATTAGGAAGTTCAATTTTAAACGTGGTGAGTTTATTGTTAAGGTCTAATTGAATGGAGCCTTCATGTTTTTCTATAATACTTTTGGTGTAAAACAAACCAATGCCAAAGCCTTTTACATCATGCTTATTGCCTTTAGGAACACGATAAAATTTTTCAAAGATACGCTCTTTGCTTGCCTTTGTTAAGCTCGTGCCATTATCAGAAATATTGATATTAAAGCTATTTGTATTTGGTATTAAGTCTACGGTAATGATATCCCCACCATATTTTATAGCATTATCTAAAATGTTGTTTAATGCATTTTCAAAATGAAAAATATCTACATTAGCTATCAAGCTCTCGACCTTAAAACTTGTTTGAATAGTTTTGTCTGTATATTGCGCTTGATACCTGCTGCAAAGTGAAGTTAAAAGTGCTACAATATCTATATGCTCTTTGTTAAGTTCAAGACTCTCACTGTCTAAAGTTGCGGTTTCTAAAAGTTTTTCAACCATAACATTTAGTTTAGATAGTTGACTAGAAGACATATCAATATACTTCTTGGTTTTCTCTTTGTCTTCTATAACATTAAAGTTACTAATGCCTTCAAGAGCTACACCAATAGTAGCTATAGGTGTTTTAAACTCGTGAGTAATGTTGCTAATGAGGTCGTTTTTAACCTCTGCCAGTTGTTTTTGATTCTTGATAATCTTTAATAAATAGAATAAGCAACTTATAACAGCTAGAACTAAAAATGTTGATATTAATATTCCGCTAAAACTACGTTTTAGAACATTTAAAGTTTCGTTAGCAAAGTTTAGTTTAAGAAGACTGCCCTCTGGTAAAAATGAGGATTTAGATTCAATCTGAAGGTCATAATTGTCAAATTCATTTTTAGGCAGATTTTTTTTCATTTTTGCAAATCGAGCTTGTGTAGCACTATCTGGCACCTTTTCAAAATAAGCCAAATGGTGGTCAAGTTCAATCTTTTTTCTTTCAAAATCCTCTATAAGTAGTTTGTTAACCTCTCTTACATCTAAAGAGTCATTACTAATAGATATAAATATTTTTGTGGATAATAATTGAATTTCAGAGGCATTAATAGAAGGTTGAGTCAACTTCAAATCTCTTATAGTGCCTTTCAAAGAATCCAGGGAGATTGGATTATGTTCTTCATTATGAGCCTTCATCATAGAATCTGCACTAAATCCTCTAAATACGGATAGGCTTTTTATTTCACTTGTGTCAATGGTGTCAATGGGTTTAATCTTACCATTTTTCTCATCTATATTCTTTAGGATTTTAGTAAAGGCACTATTATCATCAAATATGTCATCTGTAGAAGTCTCAGCAAATGAGAAGCCCACACGAGTTTCTTTAGCTAAATTAGCATAATAGTCGTCTACGGCCTTATCCAAACTTACCTGCACATCATTAATCAACTGTTGCTTATTAGTAAGGTAGTTTTTGTAATTCCAATAAATTTGTATGCTTATGGTGGCAAGTATTACTAGTGTAATTGCATACAATATATATCTATAACGTTTATCATTCATGCTTCAAAAGTAGACCATATTCTTAAAGTAGACTAATCGCTTAACACACGTTAACGTTGGTTAACTCTAATGTAGAGAATAAGTTAACATATTTGTAGTGTACTAATCAAAAAACAAATACAAAATGAAAAATTTAATTACATTGATTACATTATTTATGGCAACAGCAATCTTTGCACAATCAAAAGATTTGAATGGTAAGGTTAAGCTAGATGACGTTAAAATTGAAAACGTAAGTATAAGCGTTGAAGTTGATTCTGCAGAAGACATTGAATCTACGTTTTCAATCAAAGATTTTGAAGAACTATTAGATATTACCGAAAAAGGTGAAGAATTGAGTTTTAAAATAAAATGTAATGGAAAGACCATGTCTAATGGCGTAAAGTCTAGCATGAGCTATGAAATAAAGGGAAACACTAACGACAAAAAAGAGTTTCTTAAGAACATTAAAAAACTTAGAAAAGCAGCAATTAAATATTACAAATCAAAAGAGTAAAATCATCATAAAATGAAAACAGTTATTAGAGTTTTATTCTTGAGTTTAGCACTGGTCTTTACCAGTGCTCAAGCTCAGGATTTTCAAGGAAAAGCAGTTTACAAAACAAGTCGTGCTATAGATATTAAAATAGACAGTACCAAAGTCAATGATGAGCTGCATAAGCAAATGCAAGCCATGTTGAGAAAACAATTTCAGAAAACATTTACTTTAAATTTTGATAAAGAAGCGTCTGTTTACAAAGAAGATGAGTCTTTAGCGCCACCACAAGTAGGTGGTGGAGATATTCAAGTTATGGTTATAGGCGATGGTGGAGGCGGTGACATCTTGTATAAGAATACAAAAGACAAGCGTTACACAGACCAAAAAGACGTCTACGGTAAAATATTTTTAGTAAAAGATGAGTTGAAACCTATTGAGTGGAAATTAGAATCTGAAACTAAATATATCGGAGAGTACCAATGCTTTAAAGCTACATTCTCTAGAGAGATTGAAGTAGACAATAGTACAAGTTTTAGCAGTAGTGATAACGAAAAAGACGAGAGAGATATTGAAACTGTAAAAGAAACTCAAATCGTTACCGCTTGGTATACACCACAAATTCCTGTTAATAACGGCCCAGGAAATTATTATGGATTACCAGGGCTAATATTAGAAGTTAGCACGGATAAGCAACAAATAGTTTGCACTAAGATTATTTTGAATCCCGAAAAGAAGATTGAAATTTCTGAGCCAACTAAAGGGAAAGAGATAGACCAAGAAGGTTACGATAAAATCATGGAGAAAAAACGTAAAGAGATGCTAGAACGCTTTAAGCCAAGAAAGGGAAATCGCGGTGGCGAAGCCATTGAATTAAGGATTGGAGGCTAAATAACTAGTGTTAATGTTTTGATAAACAGAATCATTATGTTTAATGATTGCTTAGATTTGTTAAACACAATAACAATTTTAGACCATCATCATGAAATCGATTTTATTAAAACTTAGCATTTTAACTCTAATTTTTAGTGTTTCACTTCAAAGTAAAGCACAAGAATTTCAAGGCAAAGCGTATTACTTTTCAAAATCTACAATGGATTTAGGAAGATGGGGAGCTAGGCTCAGCGAGGCACAAAAAAAACAGGTTATGGCGCGGATGAAAAATCGCTTAGAAAAAACCTATGTCTTAAGTTTTAACAAAACAGAATCTTTTTTTAAAGAAGATGAAAAGTTAGACGCTATGTCTGGTGCAACAGATTCTTGGGGGAAAAACTTTGCTCAAGGCGATTCTTATAAAAACGTAAAAGATAATGCTTTGGTACAGAGTCAAGAGTTTTATGGTAAGAAGTTTTTGGTAAAGGACAAATTACAAAAGATAGATTGGCAATTGGGTTCAGAAACCAAACAGATTGGGAATTACACTTGTTTTAAAGCTATGGCACTTGTTCCGTCAGATGAATTATCATGGTACAATTTTTCATGGGATAAGTTAAGAAGACAAGAACTACAAGTTGATTCTACTGGAGCGGTAAAAGAATCAGAGATAAAGATGACACAAGTAGAAGCGTGGTATACACCACAAATCCCTGTAAGTCATGGTCCTTCTGAATATTGGGGTTTACCAGGTTTGATTTTAGAAGTCAGTGCAGATAATAATACGATGTTGTGTTCCAAGATTGTAATTAATCCTAAAGAAACCATTGAGATTGAAGCGCCTAAAAGAGGTGAGGAAATCAATAAAGAAGATTACCAAGCTACAGTTATTGATAAGATGAAAGATTTTAGAAACAATCGTAGTGGGCGTCGAAGAGGTTAATTTGTTTAACTTAAGTTTAACAAAGCGCGGTTTAACTTTTTGTTATTTCACAAGTCTTAATGTTGTAACATTAAGTTTAAACAGAAAACAAATGAAATCATCTCTACTTAAAACTTTAGCATTTGCAATAGCAATACTAGCAAGTTCTTTCTCTTTTGGTCAAGCTTTTCAAGGTAAGGCATACTACCAAACAAAAACAACCATTGATATGAGTCAGTTTGGCGGTGGAAACAGACAAGTTAGTCCCGAACAAATGAAACGCTGGCAAGAAAGAATGAAAAGCTTTCTTGAAAAAGAATATATCCTAACCTTCAATAAAGAGGAATCCATATACAAAGAAGAGGAACGTCTTGAGGCACAAGGCTCAGGAGGAGGATGGGGAGGATTTGCTAGTAGTTTTACAGGTGGTCCAAAATACAAGAATGTAAAAGACAAAGAACTTATCCAAGACCAAGAGTTTTTTGGTAAGCAGTTTCTCATAAAAGACGAGCTTAAAAACTTAGAATGGAAAATGGGTTCTGAAACCAAGCAAATCGGTAATTATACTGTTTTTAAAGCTACTGCAACTAAGCCTGTTACGGGATTAGATTGGAGAAGCATGAGACGTCGCCAACCAGAAGCTACAAAGAAGGAAAAGGATTCAACCAAAGCAGATAAATCTGGAGACCCAATGGACGAAGTTGAGATTCCAAAAACTATTGAAGTCGTGGCATGGTACACACCTCAAATTCCTATAAACCAAGGTCCAGATGATTATTGGGGTTTGCCAGGTCTTATTTTAGAAGTTAACGCAGACCGTACCACAATCCTTTGTACAAAAATTATAATGAACCCTAAGGAAAAAGATAATATTAAGAAACCTGAAAAAGGAGAAGTTGTAACACAAGAAGAATACACAGAAATTACCACAAAGAAGATGCAAGAAATGAGAGATAACTGGCGAGGAAGACGAGGAGGAAGAAGAAATTAACCATTTCTGTATAACTAACCAATTTTATAACACATCATTCAAAATGAAAAAAATATTCACGCTACTAGCGTTTGTAGTAGCACTAAGCTCCTATTCGCAAGTTAAACTCTCAGGAGTAGTTAAAGACAGTATAGGTCAGCCCTTAGAGTTAGCCAATGTAATTGCAATTAACCAAGAGACTAAAGCTTTAGAATCCTATGGTATTACTGATGCTAAAGGAGAATATCGATTGTCCTTAGGTAAAAAAGGTAAATACAAAGTGCAGGTTACATACATTGGTATGAAGACTATTGATTTTATTCTCGAAACTAAGGAAGCAGATATTAAAAAGGATTTTGTGATGCAATTAGACAATGCTCTTGATGCTGTAGAATTAACTTACGAAATGCCTGTTACTATAAAAGGAGATACTATTGTCTATAATGCAGATTCCTTTAAAAATGGTACAGAACGAAAACTTGGTGATGTATTAGAAAAGCTACCTGGCGTAGAAGTTAACGAAAATGGTCAATTGGAAGTTGAAGGAAATCCCGTGCAGAAAATCACCGTAAACGGAAAGGATTTTTTTGATGGGGACACAAAACTTGCAACTCAAAATATACCATCTAACGCAGTAGATAAAATAGAGGTATTAAGAAACTTTTCTGAGGTAGGACAATTACGAAGTGTTACCAATAATCAAAATAATGTAGCGATTAATATTAAACTAAAAGAGGGAAAAGAAAACTTTTGGTTTGGAGATATTACCGTGGGTGCTGGTACTGCACCATCACCAAATGACGAATTGTATTTAGTGCAACCAAAACTATTTTACTATAGTCCAAAGTATAGTGTCAATGTTATTGGTGATATGAATAATATTGGTGAACCAGCCTTAACCAATAGAGAAGTGCGTAATTTTGGAGGAGGTTTTAGAGCACCGAGTCGTGATAGTGGTACCAGTATAGATTTAGGAAATAACGGATTACAAGGTTTAACTAGCGTTGCAAATGCGCAACGCGTTGAGTCAAAGTTATTAGCAACCAACTTTAGTTATTCACCAAACCCAGCTCTAGATTTAAGTGGTTTTATAATTTACAATACCACCAGATTAAATACAAGAGAGGAAACATTTAGACGATTTTTGGACGCTGGTGCAGGACAATTAGATGAAGAAACTGTAAGTACAGGTAAAGAAGCTTCTGATCAAGGTTTGGCAAAATTAAGTGCTAGTTATAAACCAAATCCAAATAATCAACTAGATTACGATATTTTAGGACGTTTGTCAAAAGACATTGAGAGACAATCTGAGTTTTCTTCTGTGATAGGTGAAACATCGCAATTAGCAGAGGTAACTCCATTTAGCATTAATCAAAACTTAAACTACTATTATACCTTAGATGAGAATAACATCTTCGCCCTAGAGGCAGCACATTTATTGCGTAACGAAGACCCTTTTTTAAATGCTGTTTTAAATAATGACCCAGCAAGTGATAATGATGCTTATGACGATACAGCAGTGGGTATCGGATTAGACCAAAGTTTAGATTTTTACAATTTAGGACAAAATCAATTGGTCAAAACCAATCAATTAGATGCTAAAGTTGATTATTATAATATACTTAATCCAAAAAGCAACTTAAATTTTACCTTCGGAACCATTCTAAGTCGTCAAGATTTTAATTCTAATATTTTCCAGTTTTTAGAAAACGGAAATACTCTAAATCCCACACCAAGTCTTGATGACGGCGATGGCAACCTTTTAAGAGCAGAGAATGACACGCAATATAATTTCAGTGATATTTATGCAGGCGTACGTTATAATGTAAGAGTAGGTAAATTTACGTTTAGACCAGGAGTTTCATTTCATGCCTATGGTAATCAAAATGAGCAATTTGGTGTTAAATTTGAAGATAATTTCTTTAGAGTGTTACCCGATTTTGAAGCTAGAGTACAATTTAAAAAATCCGAAAGTTTAACCCTTAACTACCGTATGTCTAATCAATTTACAGACGTAACAAATATAGCCGAAGGTTTACTTTTAAATAATAGCCCAACAAATTTATCATTCGGTAATTCAGAATTACTTAATGGACTAAGTCAAAATGTTAGTTTGTTTTATAGAAGTTTTAATTTGTTTAATAATACTCAGGTTGTAGCCAGAGTTAGTTATTCTAAAAGGGAAGACCAAATTCGTAATCGTACAAACCTAGAAAATGTCATTAGAACAAACACATTTTTTAATTCACAATTTGCTGACGAAAGTCTAACCGCATTTGGCTTATGGAATAAGCGCTTTGGTAAAATTCGTATAGGCGGTAGGGCTTCATTTAACTATAGTCTAAATAATCAGTTTATTAATGATGTGAGAGGTGTTAACGAATCTTTCAATCAAAGTTATACACCAGAATTCCGTACAAATTTTAGAGAAGCACCTAATGTAAGGTTGAGATACACCTATTCTGTAACAACTAATAATCAAGGTAATACAAGTACTGAGATTATAACCAATAGGCCGTCAGTTCGTTTTGATGCTTACATATGGGATTCTGTAACTTTTGTCACAGATTATGAGTATAACAATCAAAATTTTAATGGGAGGTCAGAATCTTTTACGACATGGAGTGCACGTTTGGGTTACAGAAAAGACAGAGATGCAAAATGGGAATATGAAATTAGAGCAAACAATATTCTCAATATTGATGCTAGAATTAATAATGGGGCAAACAATGTATTTGTAACTAATTCTGCGACTTTTCTTCAACCACGTTTTATAACATTTAGAGCTATTTATACATTGTAATATTAGTATATAAATAGTCTTAAAAGCCTATTGTACGCATAGTATGATAGGCTTTTAACTTTTATAGATTTTAGATGTGACGCAATTATTGTAATTTGTTGCTTTAACTCTTTAAAGCATTAAAATTTATGAAACGTATTATAGGCTTATTTATTCTTGTCTTCGCACTCAGCTTCTCTAATCTAATTGCTCAAGATAAAGACCCAATCATTGAAGCTATTGTAAAAGAAGCTAATGAAAATTCTCAATTAGAAAATATTGGTCATGAACTCATGGATGTTGTTGGACCTAGATTGGTAGGTACACCACAAATGCTCAATGCGCATAATTGGGCTATTGAAAAATATAAATCTTGGGGAATAAATGCTAAAAAGGAAAAATGGGGCGAGTGGCGAGGATGGGAGCGTGGTATTACGCATATAGACATGATAGAGCCGCGAGTACAATCGCTTAGAGGAACACAATTGGCTTGGAATCCTAGTACAGGTTCTAAAGGTGTTACAGCAGAGGTTATTGTACTACCAGAGAATATCAAGGACTCTATTTCATTTCAAAAATGGCTACCTAACGTAAAAGGTAAGCTGGTTTTAATATCAATGAAGCAACCTACTGGTCGTCCAGATTATAACTGGGAAGAGTTTGCAACGGAAGAATCTTTTCAAAAAATGAAAGACAAAAGAGATGCCCAAACAAAAGCGTGGCGAGAAAATATTCGTAAGACTGGTTATAATACACGTTCAATTATTCCAGTGTTAGAAAATGCAGGAGCTGCAGGAATAGTTGCAAGCTATTGGTCTAGAGGATTTGGTGTCAACAAGATATTTAGTGCGCGTACCAAGAAAATTCCAACTGTAGATTTAGAATTGGAGGATTATACCATGTTATACCGCTTAGCAGAATCTGGACATACACCAAAACTGAAAATTGTGGCAGAGTCTAAAGAATTAGGACGTGTACCTACATTTAATACTATTGCAGAAATTAAAGGTTCTGAAAAACCGGAGGAATATATAATTCTTTCTGCTCATTTCGATTCTTGGGATGGCGCTACTGGGGCAACAGACAATGGTACGGGGACTTTAGTTATGATGGAAGCTATGCGCCTATTAAAAAAGTTTTATCCAAACCCTAAACGTACTATAATTGCAGGACATTGGGGCAGTGAGGAACAAGGTTTAAATGGTTCTAGAGCATTTGTTGAAGACCATCCAGAAGTTGTAGACGGATTACAAGCGTTATTCAATCAAGATAATGGTACAGGTCGTGTAGTACGTATTTCTGGCGGTGGATTTTTAAATTCTTACGATTATTTATCACGCTGGTTATATGCTGTTCCTAATGATATTACAGAGCATATCGAAACTACATTTCCGGGACTTCCAGGTGGTGGTGGATCTGACTATGCTTCTTTTTTAGCAAAAGGTGCGCCAGCATTCAATTTAAGTGCGTTAAACTGGTCGTACTGGAATTACACATGGCATACCAATAGAGATACCTACGATAAGATTGTTTTCGATGATGTAAGAAACAATGCTATTCTTACAGCAATTTTAGCATATATGGCATCCGAAGACGCTGAGAAAACTTCTAGAGAACAGATTGTATTACCTATAAATCCAAGAACTGGAGAACAACGTACTTGGCCAGAGCCGCGTTCACCTAACCGTGATGGTGGTACAAACTAAAACAAAAAAGCCTTCTCAAGTGAGAAGGCTTTTTTTATTATTGATTAAAAGTAGCTTCAATTACAAACCAAAAGCTTCTTTCACCTTATCCACATAGTCTAATTTTTCCCATGTAAAGGTTTCAACAGTTTCAGTAACCTCTTGTCCCATTGGGTTTTTAAACGTTAGTGTCTTAACTTCTGGAGTACGTCCCATATGGCCGTAAGCTGCGGTTTCAGAATAAATAGGTGTTCTTAATTTTAAGCGTTGCTCAATAAAATAAGGACGCATATCAAAAATAGATTCTACTATTTTACTGATTTCGCCATCGGTTTTATCAACGGTTGCTGTTCCGTAAGTTTCAACATTAATACTCGTTGGTTTTGCAACACCAATAGCATAACTTACTTGTACTAAAACTTCTTTACATAAACCTGCTGCAACTAAATTTTTAGCAATATGTCTAGTGGCATAAGCTCCTGAACGGTCTACTTTACTCGGGTCTTTTCCTGAGAAAGCACCGCCACCATGAGCACCTTTTCCGCCATAAGTATCTACAATAATCTTACGACCTGTTAAGCCTGTATCACCGTGTGGCCCGCCAATAACAAAAATTCCAGTAGGGTTGATGTGATACGTAATATCATCTGTAAATAATTTTTGAATGTGAGCAGGTAATTTAGCAACCACACGCGGAATTAAAATAGTGATGATATCCGACTTAATTTTATCAAGCATAACTTGCTCGCTTTCATCAAAATCGTCATGCTGTGTCGATAAAACAATCGCATCAATACGTTGTGGCACATTATCATCGCTGTACTCGATAGTCACTTGAGATTTAGCATCAGGACGCAAATAGGTAATGTCTTTATTTTCGCGACGTAATTCTGCCAATTCTTTCAATAACCTGTGCGAAAGCTCTAAAGCCAAAGGCATATAGTTTTCGGTTTCGTCAGTGGCATAACCGAACATCATTCCTTGGTCACCTGCACCTTGATCTTCAGGCTTGGCGCGTTCTACACCTTGATTGATGTCTGGAGACTGTTCGTGTATAGCAGATAAAACGCCGCAAGAACTCCCATCAAACATATACTCACTTTTAGTATAGCCAATTTTATTAATGACATCTCTAGCAATTTGTTGTACATCTAAGTAAGTGTCAGATTTTACCTCTCCAGCTAAAACAACTTGCCCTGTTGTAACAAGTGTTTCGCAAGCCACTTTAGAGCTTTTATCAAAAGCTAAAAAATTATCAATTAAAGCATCACTGATTTGGTCTGCTACTTTGTCTGGGTGTCCTTCAGAAACACTTTCTGAAGTAAATAAATACGCCATAATTTTATTATTTTATCTTAAGATTTGACGTAATTAAGCAGGAAGTATAACACTGTCTTTAGCATTTTTTTCCAGAGGTTGCAATCAGTCAAATCATTCCTCTATTTTTATCAGGTGCAAAATTACACATTTCTAGCAAATTAAAAAGCTATAATTCTTAAAACGCTAGAGATTTTAATTCTTTAATATCAAATTTTCTTAAAAATATTTGTTTTTAAATGTTTTAAGATGAATATTTGTTCTATCAAAGTTCAAAACTTTATTGAATGTTATCAAGAAAGGTGGAGGGATTAGACCCGCTGAAACCTTAGCAACCCTTAGACTTACTAAGAAGGTGCTAAATTCTACTAGAAGTTACGAATCATTTCTCGTAATTCTAGATAGATAACCCAAATACAATTACCCATCTGTAATTGTAATTATTTCTTTATAACATAAATTTTAGAGTTGTCTCTGTTGAGGCTTAATTGACTTTAGGTTTAATTTTTTAGAGGGAATTCAATATTGTAATGTTGATTTTCCGTGAAAAGACGACTCTCGTCTTCTACATTAAAGTCGAGAGTCTGTTTTCATTTTTAGCGTAAAAGAAGAATGAGCAAAATAGAAGAAGAAATACGAAAAAGAATTTTAGTGTTAGATGGTGCCATGGGTACAATGTTGCAACGGTATAATTTTACGGAAGAAGACTTCCGAGGAGAACGTTTTAAAGACTATCCATCGCCGTTAAAAGGCAATAATGATTTACTGTCATTAACTCAACCTGAAGCCATTGCTGAAGTGCACAAAAAGTATTTCGAAGCTGGCGCGGATATTGTAGAAACCAATACCTTTTCTGGCACTACGATAGCTATGGCAGATTATAATATGGAAGATTTAGTTTATGAGCTAAATTATGAGTCTGCTAAAATTGCAAAACAGGTAGCTGAAGAATTTACAAAGCTAAATCCAAAAAAACCTCGATTTGTGGCTGGAAGTATTGGGCCAACAAACAGAACAGCGAGTATGTCTCCAGATGTAAATAGACCTGAATATCGTGCTGTAACATTTGAAGAATTAAGAGTCGCTTACAAACAGCAAGTTGAAGCGTTGATTGATGGTGGTGTGGATTTACTGTTAGTAGAAACGATATTCGATACCTTAAATGCTAAAGCTGCATTATTTGCTATTGAAGAAGTAAAGGAAGACCGAAATATTTCAATTCCAGTTATGGTTTCGGGAACAATAACAGATGCTTCAGGGCGTACTTTATCAGGGCAAACGGTTGAAGCATTTTTGACATCTGTTTCGCATATTCCATTACTCACTGTTGGATTTAATTGTGCCCTTGGAGCAGAACAGCTGAAGCCATACTTGCAGAGATTATCTAACAAAACAGAATTCTTTACATCAGCTCATCCTAATGCAGGTTTGCCAAATGCTTTTGGTGAGTACGACCAATCTCCAAAAGAGATGCAGACTTACATAGAAGATTACCTTAAGGATGGACTAATAAATATTATTGGAGGTTGTTGTGGGACCAATCCAGAACACATTAATGCCATTGCAGAAGTAGCAAAGAATTACAAACCAAGAACAATTTCTGTAACAGCTTAAGATGCTATATGAGTAAAAAGAATAAATATTTAACGCTTTCAGGTCTTGAGCCATTAGTGGTTACGCCAGAGTCTAATTTTATCAATGTTGGTGAACGTACTAATGTAACAGGCTCTCGAAAATTTCTTCGACTAATAAAAGAAGAAAAATATAGCGAAGCAATCGATGTTGCTCGTGACCAAGTTGAAGGTGGTGCACAAATTATAGATGTAAATATGGACGAAGGTATGCTTGACGGAAAGTATGCCATGGTAAAATTCTTAAACCTTATTGCGTCTGAGCCAGATATAGCGCGAGTGCCTATTATGATAGATAGTTCTAAATGGGAAATTATCGAAGCTGGTTTGCAAGTTGCACAAGGAAAATGTGTGGTGAATTCTATCAGTCTTAAAGAAGGCGAAGCTGAATTTATGCGCCAAGCAAAACTTGTAAAACGTTACGGTGCTGCAGTAATTGTTATGGCATTTGATGAAGTGGGACAGGCTGATACCTACGAGCGTAGAATTGAAATTTGTGAACGTTCTTATAGAATACTCACAGAGATTGTCAATTTTCCGCCTCAAGATATCATTTTCGACCCAAATATTTTTCCAGTCGCTACAGGTATGGAAGAACATAAACTGAATGCACTCGATTTCTTCAATGCTACAAAATGGATTCGTGAAAATCTACCTTATGCTAATGTCTCTGGAGGTGTAAGTAACGTATCATTCTCGTTTAGAGGGAATACTGTTGTTAGAGAAGCAATTAATTCAGCATTCTTATATCATGCGATTCAACATGGTATGAATTTAGGGATAGTTAATCCAACACTTTTGGAGGTTTATGACGAAATCCCCAAAGACTTATTAGAGCATGTAGAAGATGTACTTTTTAATAAAAGAGAAGATGCCACAGAGCGCCTTTTAGATTTTGCAGAAACGGTCAAAGGTCAAAAGAAAGAAGACGAAACTAAAGTTTTAGAATGGCGTAGTGCTTCACTTCAAGATAGAATTACGCATAGTTTGGTGAAAGGGATTGATGCTTTTATAGTTGAAGATGTTGAAGAAGCAAGACAGCAAGCTTCAAAACCTATCGAGGTTATTGAAGGCAACTTAATGGCAGGAATGAATGTCGTTGGAGATCTTTTTGGAAGCGGAAAGATGTTCTTACCTCAAGTAGTAAAGTCTGCTCGAGTTATGAAAAAAGCGGTGGCATATCTACAACCTTTTATTGAAGCAGAAAAAGATGGAAAGGCGGAATTTGCAGGTAAAATATTAATGGCAACTGTTAAAGGAGATGTACACGATATCGGGAAAAATATTGTGAGTGTGGTTTTGGGTTGTAACAATTACGAAATTATTGACTTGGGCGTTATGGTTCCGCCAGAAAAAATTATTGAAACCGCAAAGCAAGAAAATGTTGATATTATTGGTTTAAGTGGGCTTATAACACCATCTTTAGATGAAATGGTCTATGTGTCTAAAGCTATGGAAAAAGAGAATTTAGACATTCCTTTAATCATTGGTGGAGCTACAACATCAAAAGCACACACCTCAGTAAAAATTGCACCTAATTACAATAATACGGTGGTACATATCAATGATGCATCAAGAGCAGTAACAGTAGTTGGTAATTTATTACAGCAGGATAGTAAGATTTATAAAGAACAAATCAGAGAGGAATACGATAAGTTTAGAGAGCATTTTTTAACTCGTGGAAAACGAAAGGAATATTTGTCTATTGTAGATGCTCGTAAAAACAAATATCAAATCAATTGGGATGAGACCGAAATCGTAAAGCCAAACGAATTAGGAATTCAAGTCATTGAAGATTTTGATATTACAAGACTAGAAGACTTTATCGATTGGTCCCCATTTTTTAGAAGTTGGGATTTACATGGAAAGTTTCCAGATATTTTGAAGGATAATATCGTTGGAGAGCAAGCTTCAGAATTATTCAAAGATGCTAAAGTTCTTTTAGAAAGAATCTTTAAGGAGAAATTACTAAAAGCGAAAGCCATTTTTGGATTGTTTCCGGCAAATACAATTAATGATGATGATATTGAGGTTTCTGTCGGTCTGAGTGCAGTCGAAGACAAAGACACCCTAAAATTCCTAACACTCCGCCAGCAACTCAAAAAGCGAGAAGGTGTTCCAAATCACGCCTTAGCAGATTTCATAGCCCCAAAAGAAACAGGAAAACAAGACTATATAGGTGCATTTTGCGTTACAACAGGTTTTGGTACAGCAGAATTGGCAAAGGAGTTTGAGGAAAATAACGATGATTATAATTCTATAATGATAAAGGCGCTTGCCGACCGACTAGCTGAAGCTTTTGCCGAGTATCTTCATAAGGAAGTGCGTACAAAGCATTGGGGATATGCCGCTTCAGAAGATTTATCTAATGAAGAATTGATAAAAGAAGCTTATAAAGGCATTCGTCCGGCTCCAGGCTATCCAGCTTGTCCAGACCATCTCGAAAAGAATACAATTTGGGACTTGCTAAAAGTTGAAGAAACTATTGGTGTAAAGCTAACAGAAAGTTTAGCCATGTGGCCTGCAGCAAGCGTGAGTGGATATTACTTTGGGAATAAAAAAGCCAAATATTTTGGATTAGGAAAAATCACTAAAGATCAATTAGAAGATTACGCAACCCGAAGACAAATTAGTATTGATGAGGCCGAAAAATGGTTAAGCCCAAATTTGGCAGATAATTAGAAGAAGACTTCAAAAACATAACTATGAAAGTAACAGAACATATAAAGAATGCTAACGGTAATACACAATTTTCATTTGAAATCTTACCACCTTTAAAGGGACAGAACATTCAATCTATTTTCGATAATATAGACCCGTTAATGGAGTTTAATCCTCCTTTTATTGACGTCACCTATCATAGAGAAGAGTATACGTTTAAAGATGTGGGGAATGGGTTACTCAAAAAACAAGTCGTAAAAAAACGTCCAGGCACAGTTGGTATTTGTGCGGCTATCCAAAATAAGTATGGTGTGGATGCGATACCACATATTTTGTGCGGCGGTTTTACAAAAGAGGATACCGAGAATTTTTTAATTGATTTAGATTTTTTAGGTATAGATAATGTTATGGCTTTACGTGGAGATGCCGTAAAAACAGAAACCTATTTCACACCAGAAAAAGAAGGACATAGTTATGCAAGTGAATTGGTTTCTCAAATCTCCGAATTAAATAATGCCATCTATTTAGATGAAGAATTAAAGAATACATCACCAACTAATTTTTGTATTGGTGTTAGCGGCTATCCTGAAAAGCACATGGAAGCCCCAAGTTTAGATAGTGATATTCATTTTTTGAAAAAGAAAATAAAAAATGGAGCCGAGTACATCGTTACTCAAATGTTTTTTGACAATAAAAAGTATTTTGAGTTTGTAGATAAGTGTAGAAAGGCAGGAATTGAAGTGCCAATAATTCCTGGTTTAAAACCTATAGCTACTAAAAAACAACTCAACTTAATTCCGCATCGTTTTTATGTAGATTTACCAGAGGAATTAGTGATTGAGATTGTAAAATGCAAAGACAATGAGCAAGTAAGAGAAGTTGGTATTGAGTGGTGTATTGCGCAATCCAAAGAGCTTCAGGAAGCAGGGATACCTGTTTTGCATTACTATTCTATGGGGAGAAGTAGCAATATTAAAAAAGTGGCTTCTGCGATTTTCTAGATTTAATATTAGCTTCTTATTCATTTAACTATTAAGATAACTTTCATCTTCAATTTTGTAAAAAATTAATAAGATGAAAAGATTAGAAAAATACAAATCTGAATTTAGATTTGCTTTCCAGATGTTTTTACTGACAAGCATTTCCTTTACTTCAGCTTATCTATTGTTTTAGTAATTAAACCATTAAAATAAGCCCTCATTTTTGTTTACATTTGCGACTTTAATTCAATTTGATGCGCAAAATATTAATAGGGTTTTTATGTCTAGTCTCAGGGTTTGGTATAGCCCAAGATAAGCCAACAGATTCCTATTTAGATGTTAATTATTTTAAAGGAAATATAGCGTTACATAATAATGATATTCTTGGTTTAATATCTGGTCGACCAGATGGGGTTATTCTCAGTTGGAACAAGAAAACCTTTGGTAAAGAGGCTTGGGAGCAACGCTATAATTATCCAGATTATGGAGCTTCATTTATCTATCAAGATTTAAAAAGTGAAGCGTTAGGCAACAACTTTGGTCTTTATGCACATTATAATTTCTACTTTTTAAAGCGCAACTTAATGCTCAGAATTGGGCAAGGCCTAGCGCATACCTCAAATCCTTATGACAAAATTGAGAACCCCAAAAACATTGCTTTTGGCTCTCGATTGTTAAGTAGTACTTATTTGATGCTTAACTATAAAAAAGAGCGTTTGTTAGACCGATTTGGGCTTCAAGCAGGTTTGTCTTTTATTCACTACTCTAATGCTAATGTCAAAGCGCCAAACACAAGTATTAATACGGTAGCATTAAATCTTGGTCTCACTTATAATGTTGATGAAAGTGATGATGAGTATATAGAAAAAGAAGACACAGAAAAGTTTACGGAGTGGACAAAGTTTAATTTTGCTTTTAGAACAGGAATTAATCAGAGTGATGTTGTAGGTAGTGGTCAATATCCATTTTATATTATATCCGCATATGCAGACAAACGTTTAACTCACAAAAGTGCTTTACAGTTAGGCGTAGATGTGTTTTTTTCAAACTTTTTGAAAGAACTAATCCGTTACGAGAGCACAGCATTACTTAATAACGGTGTTACAGGAGATGAAGACTATAAACGCGTTGGGGTTTTTGCTGGTCATGAATTATTCATAAATAATTTTTCCGTAGAAGCTCAGTTAGGATATTACGTTTATTATCCTTTTAATTTTGAAACGCGAGTTTATTTTAGAGCAGGGTTGAAGCGTTATTTTGGAGAAAAGTGGTTTGCAGCAATAACCTTAAAATCGCACGGTGCAAGAGCCGAAGCTGTAGAGCTTGGGGTAGGAATTAGATTATGAAAAAAATAATATATATATGTTGTTGCTTTATTCTTTTTGCTTGCAATAGTGAGAGTGTTTCAGATTGTTTTCAAACAGCTGGGAACATCATTCAAGAAGAAGTGACTGTAAGTAATTTTGAACGTATTCTTGTAAATCGCGATATAGAACTTATTATAAAAGAAGGGCCACAAAACGTAGTTATAGAAACAGGAGATAATTTGATTAATGATGTGACAGCTGAAGTTATAGGGAATCAACTGATACTAACGGATAATAACTCATGTAACTATGTACGTGATTTTGGAATTACTAAAATATATGTAACTGCACCAAATTTAAACGAGATTAGATGCTCTACACAATTTGAAATTAAATCTGAGGGTATACTTAGTTTTGATAATTTAGATTTAGTTTCAGAAGACTTTTTTGACTCAAACAGTTTTCCTATCGGAGATTTTAGATTAGAATTAGATGTTGAAGATTTGCAAATCACCTCAAATAATATATCATTTTTCTATCTGTCTGGAAATGCTGAAAATGTAAATATTAATTTTGTAGGTGGTAATGGTCGTTTTGAAGGTGAGAACCTCATAGCACAAAACATAACAATTTTTCATCGGGGTACTAATGATATGCTAGTAAATCCGCAACAATCTTTGACGGGTCAAATTCTTTCCACTGGAAATGTAATTTCTTTTACTCAACCGCCAATGGTTGATGTACAAGAAGTGTTTAATGGAAGGCTGATTTTTAACTAGTCAACTCTCTAAATAAGCTTTCCAAACTCGCATTTTTCTGATTAAGCTGAAGTATTTTTAATTCATTATCATGCGCAAAATCAAATACATAAGAGCGCATATCTTCGGTTGTTGAAAATGTGATTTCATAAGTAAAGTCGTGCGTATTTTTTACAGATTTTACTTTTGGCAACTTTAATAAAAACGTGTCTTCCACACGATAATCAAACTCTACAACCACGATTTGCTCTTGTCCATCTCGTAAATCGTCAAGATATTTATCAGCAACAATTTCTCCCTTATTAATAATAATCACGCGGTCGCACATGGCTTCAACCTCTTGCATAATGTGCGTGGATAGAAATACAGTTTTCTCCTTACCTATTGTTTTTATAAGGTTTCTAATGTCTACCAATTGGTTTGGGTCTAATCCAGTAGTAGGTTCGTCTAATATTAAAACGTCTGGGTTGTGCAAAAGTGCATTCGCTAGACCAACACGTTGTTTGTAACCTTTAGAAAGCTGCCCTATTTTTTTATGAGCTTCGGGTGTAAGTCCTGTCATTTCTATAACCGCTTCAATCCGCTTTTTTTTCACGTTATAAACATCTGCATTAAATTTTAGATATTCTCTAACATACAAATCGGTATATAGCGGATTGTGTTCGGGTAAATAACCGACAGATTGTTGTACTTCTTTTTTGTTTTTATCGATGTCATGACCATTGACTTTTGCTTCACCTTCCGAAGGGTTGATATAAGTCGTTAGTATTTTCATCATTGTAGATTTCCCTGCGCCATTAGGACCAAGAAATCCAACAATTTCTGCAGAATTTACTGAAAAAGAAATGGAATTTAAGGCTTTCTGTTCGCCATATAATTTGGTAATATCTTTTACTTCTATCGACATCTAAAAATATTTTAGTAAAAATAAGTATTAAAAGAGAAAACGTAAGCTGCAAAAAAGTATTTCAACAATTTTGTTTTTTTAAATAATTAGTTACTTTAGCCAATGTTATAATAAACAATGAATACAAACGCAACATATTACAACTGGTTTTACTACTTTTTTAGCAAAAGAAGCGAGGCTTAGTATTTAATATTTAAAACATTTAAATTAAAAAGTCTCGATGAAAATCGAGATTTTTTTTTACCATAAATTGAAAAT
This sequence comes from Winogradskyella jejuensis, assembly GCF_900129745.1. Lineage (GTDB taxonomy): Bacteria > Bacteroidota > Bacteroidia > Flavobacteriales > Flavobacteriaceae > Winogradskyella > Winogradskyella jejuensis. Next base: position 1,581,253 of record NZ_FQWS01000001.1, read on the forward strand.
AGAATTTTGAAATCAGTTTTTAACATAGCCATACAAGGCATAAAAGGATCATTCCACCATAGCGTTGCTGAAAACTATTTTAATAATCCTCAGTGTTTTGAAGAATGTATGACTTTTGATGTGTTGGTAGATAGTCTTATAAACGGAAAAACTGAGGCAGCCGTTATGGCTTTAGAGAATTCTATTGCAGGCTCAATAATTCCTAATTACGCATTAATAGATGTCAACGATTTAATGATTGTAGGAGAGTATTATTTAGATATTCAGCATCATCTCATGGCTTTGCCAAATCAATCTATTGAGGAGATTAAGGAAGTACATTCGCATCCTATGGCTCTGTTACAGTGCAAAGAATTTTTTAAATCTTACCCTGAAATTAAGTTGGTAGAAGCTAAGGATACGGCAGATGTAGCTAAACAAATTTCAGAAAGACAACTCCAAGGCATTGCGGCAATTGCGAGTGAGACGGCTTCAAAATTATATGAGCTAGACATTTTACAAAAGAGCATTCAGACTATTAAGCATAATGAAACCCGTTTTGTAATTGTAAAAAGAGATAGTGATACGTTAGAAAGTGAGATTAATAAAGCTTCTCTCAAGTTTGAACTTGACCATAAAAGAGGAAGTTTAGCAGCCATACTTAATGTGCTGAGCGATTGCAAACTCAACCTTACCAAAATTCAGTCTTTACCAAAAATTAATACACCTTGGAAATATGCTTTTTTTATAGATGTTACCTTTGATGTATATTCAGATTTTGATAAAGCAAAGTCTATTGTAAATATTATGGCAGAAAATTTTAAAATTTTAGGCGAATATAAAAACGCAAAATCATGATAGAAGTAGCAGACCGACTAAAACACGTTGAGGAATATTACTTCTCAAAGAAATTAAAGGAGGTGGCTTTTTTAAAGTCTCAAGGCAAGCCAATCATCAATTTAGGTATAGGTAGTCCAGATTTAGATCCACCACTAAAAGCAATAATGGCTTTAGAGGAAAGTCTTAACCATGCCGGTGCTCATAAATATCAAAGTTACCAAGGTACTCCTGAGTTTAGAGATGCTGTAGCAGAATTTTATAAGTCACACTACAATGTTAACCTAAGTGCCAAGACAGAAGTTTTACCACTTATGGGAAGCAAAGAAGGCGTGATGCATATTTCTATGGCTTTTTTAAACCCTGGTGATGGAGTGTTAATTCCCAACCCTGGTTATCCTACGTATTCTAGTGTTACAAAGTTGCTACAAGCAGAGCCATTGTATTACGATTTGAAAGAAGCTAATAATTGGCTTCCAGATTTTATCGCTTTAGAGCGTATGGACTTAAGTAAGGTAAAGCTAATGTGGATTAATTACCCAAATATGCCAACTGGTACTAATGCACCTCATAAATTTTATGACGATATTATTGCTTTTGGTAAACGCCATGATATTCTCATAGTCAATGACAATCCATACAGTTTTATACTAAACGATAAGCCAAAAAGTATTTTGCAATACAGGCAAGCCAAAGATGTTTGTTTAGAACTAAATTCAATTAGTAAAACCTTTAATATGGCAGGCTGGCGAGCAGGAATGGTTGTAGGTAACTACGATTTTGTTAATGCTGTTTTAAAAGTGAAAAGTAATATGGATTCAGGAATGTTCTACGGCATTCAGAAGGGAGCGGTAGAAGCACTAAAGAGTTCAGAAATGTGGTTTGAGAGTTTAAACAGTATCTATCGTAAAAGACGCCAATTGGTTTGGGAATTAGCTGAAGCTCTCAATTGCACATATAATGAAGATGCCGCAGGTTTATTCGTCTGGGCAAAATTACCAGAACATGTAAAGAGTGAAGAATTTACAGATTTAGCATTAAAAGAACATAGCATATTTATAGCTCCTGGGACAGTATTTGGAACAAATGGTGAAGGTTACGTGCGGTTTTCAATTTGTGAAGAAGAAGAAATTATTAAAGAAGCAATAGCACGAGTTAAGTAGGATGAAAAATGTTGTAGTCATTGGAGTTGGATTAATTGGCGGAAGTTTTGCTTTAGATATAAAGAATAAGTTTCCTGATGTAACTATTTATGGTATAGATTCAAATAAAGAACACCTAGAAGAAGCGATTAGTCTTGGAGTTATTGATGCTGAAATATCGATAAATCAGTTATCTAAAGTAGATTTGGTTATCATTGCCATTCCTGTTGATGCTACATTAGTGTTACTTCCAGAAGTATTAGATAACGTTGCGGGAAATACAATTGTTTTTGATGTAGGCTCAACAAAAGAAGATATATGTCTGAAGGTAAAAAATCATCCTAATCGTAGAAATTATCTAGCAGTGCACCCAATTGCTGGTACAGAATTTTCGGGACCAAGTGCGGCAATAAAAGGTTTGTTTCAAAATAAAACGAACATCATTTGCGAAGTAGAAGAAACAGCCTTTAAGCTTCAAGAGAAAGCTCTAGCACTTTTTTCAGACTTAGGAATGCGAATTCGTTACATGAATCCAAAAGCCCACGACAAGCACATTGCTTATGTCTCTCATTTATCGCATATTAGTTCGTTTATGCTAGGTAAAACTGTCATTGAAAAAGAAAAAAACGAGCGCGATATTTTTGATATGGCTGGTAGTGGTTTTGAGAGTACGGTGCGTTTAGCAAAAAGTTCACCAGCAATGTGGACACCAATTTTTAAGCAGAATAAAACCAATGTTATTGAAACCTTGGACGAATATATTAACAATTTAAAACATTTTAAAAGCTTGATGGAAAAAGACGATTTTCAATCGGTCTATCAAGAAATGGAATCGACAAATTATATAAAGCAAATTCTTAACGGAATTAAATAGAAAAGGAAAAGAAAAACTATGGAAAATAAAAAAGAACTTAGAAACTGGTTAGATGCCTTTGGATTAGACCATCCATTGGTTATCGCTGGTCCATGTAGTGCTGAAACAGAAGAGCAAGTCTTAAAAATAGCACATCAATTAAAAGATAGTGATGCTACAGTATTTAGAGCAGGTATTTGGAAACCAAGAACACGACCAGGAAACTTTGAAGGTGTAGGTGCTCTTGGACTTAAATGGATGCAGCGCGCCAAAGAAGAAACAGGAATGCTTACCACTACTGAGGTAGCTAATGCCAATCATGTAGAATTAGCTTTAAAGCATGATATTGATATTTTATGGATTGGAGCCAGAACAACCGTCAGTCCATTTATCGTTCAAGATATTGCCGATGCACTTAAAGGAACAGACAAACCTGTTTTGATAAAAAATCCAGTAAATCCAGATTTGGCATTATGGTTAGGCGCCGTAGAGCGTTTTTACACTGCGGATGTTAAGAATTTAGGGGTGATTCATAGAGGTTTCTCAACATACGAAAAAACAAGATACCGTAACAATCCAGAATGGCAAGTTGCTGTAGATTTACAAAATCGCTTTCCAGATTTACCATTGATTTTAGACCCATCCCATATTGCGGGTCGAAGAGATATTATTTTTGAATTAAGCCAGACTGCTTTAGACTTAAATTACGATGGTTTAATGATAGAAACACATCACAATCCAGATAAAGCATGGAGTGATGCAGCACAACAAATCACACCAGAAACACTTATAAAATACACAGAAGACTTACGTATACGTAAAGAAGTGGGTGAGGCTGCAGAGTTTAAAAATAAGATAAACACCTTGCGTACCCAGATAGATGTGGTTGACCATCAACTTATTGAAATGTTAGGGAAACGTATGAACATTGCAGATGATATAGGGCAATTGAAGAAAGACCACAATGTTTCGGTATTACAATCTAAACGATGGAATGAGATTTTGGGTAAAATGATTCTTCAAGGCGAAGAAAAGAACCTTAGCGAGGAGTTTATTCTAAGAGTCTTTAAAGCCATTCACCAAGAGTCTATTAATCATCAAGAAAAGATTATTAATAATTAGTGTTAAAGCAAATATGCTCGCTATCAAATGGCTTATCGAAGTCAGCGAGCATTTTTTATATTTAAGTAAGACTTACTTGTTTCTTTTAAATATATATCTGGTTACAAATATACCTTGGCCGTCGTTTGTACCAGCATCACTTTCTACAGCACTTGTAACAAACATAAGTTCCCAGCCATCTTCTGCCATTGCTGTAAGTTTAGAGCTTATCACAGCGTCATTGGCAACTATATTTTGAAATCTAATCCCGCCAAGATTATAGAAGTTTAAGAGCTTAGTTTCTTCAAAATCTTTTACCCTGATGTCACCTCGTTTAGATTTGTTTCTTTCATCCTCCTTTTTATCACTGGACCTTTCTGATGTAAATTCATTATAATCTCTTTGTTCATTAGAAGATAATAATCGAGAACGCCCTAAACCATTGGGAACGATTGATTCTACACTTGTAATTACTTTATATTCTACTTGAGAATAAACTTCAATCAAAGAAAAGCATGCAATTGAAAGCAGCAACACTATTTTTTTCATAGTAAATGATATTAAAATTATTTTCATTGAATATACAATTAATATATGATTACGGTTTTTGGTAAATGTTGTTTCTTTGTAATTAATGATAGGAACCGTATACAAATCAACAGGAAGTTGGTACACCGTAAAGACACCTAATGGGAAATTCTACGAATGTCGTATTAAGGGGAAGTTTCGTATACAGGGTATTAAAAGTACAAATCCTATTGCTGTAGGAGATGTGGTTGAGTTCGATGTAGAAACTAAAAATAATACCGAAACAGGAGTTATTAAGCGCATTGAAGAACGTAAAAACTACATTGTTCGTAAATCGGTAAACCTTTCTAAGCAAACGCATATAATAGCGTCTAATGTTGACCAAGTTTTTTTGTTAGTTACTATTAATAATCCACCGACATTCTCAAGTTTTATTGACCGTTTTTTAGTAACTGCCGAGGCTTATAGTATAAAAACAGTATTGCTTTTTAATAAAATTGATGCTTATGATGAGGAAACTCTACTTGAAGTTAAATACTTAGCGAGTATCTACAGAAAAATAGGTTACGAATGTATTGGAATTTCTGCAGCAACAGGAAAAAATGTTGATAAGGTAAAAACATTAATGGAAGGAAAGACTAGCATGTTTGCAGGACATTCTGGAGTGGGGAAATCAACCTTAGTTAATGCTATTGAACCTTCACTAGACTTAAAAACTAAAGCTATATCTAACCAACATATGCAAGGACAACACACAACGACTTTTGCAGAAATGTTCGATTTAAGTTTTGATGCAAAAATTATCGATACTCCAGGTATCAAAGGTTTTGGAGTGGTTGATATGGAAAAAGAAGAAGTTGGTGATTATTTTCCTGAGTTTTTTGAGTTAAAGCAAGATTGTAAATTCAATAATTGTTTGCATTTAAAAGAGCCAAAATGCGCAGTTAAAGAAGCTTTAGAAAACGATGAGGTTTCTTATTCTAGATACAGAAGTTATCTTCAAATTTTAGAAGGAGAAGATGAGCATTACAGAACTGATAATTGGGAAGAAAATTAGACTATGAGAGTTGTGATACAACGTGTTTCCGAAGCATCAGTAATAATTAGTGAAAATGTTATAGCATCTATTAAAACAGGCCTACTTGTTTTAGTTGGTATTGAGGATGCCGATACACAAGAAGATATTGAATGGCTGTGTCGTAAGATTTCTGGATTACGAATTTTCCCAGACGAAAATGGTGTAATGAATAAAAGCATTACTGAAATTGGCGGTGATGTTATTGTTGTAAGTCAATTTACACTTCATGCGAGTACAAAAAAAGGGAATCGTCCTAGCTATATTAAGGCAGCTAACCCAGATATAGCGATTCCACTATACGAAAGCTTTAAAAATACACTTAAGACTTTCGTTAAAAAACCAATTCAATCAGGAGAGTTTGGTGCAGATATGAAAGTGATGTTGATTAATTACGGTCCTGTTACGATAATTATTGATTCAAAAAATAAAGAATAAGATGGATATAGAAAATGCTCAAAAAGCAGTAGACAGTTGGATAAAAGAACACGGTGTTCGGTATTTTAATGAGCTTACTAACTTGGCACAACTTACCGAAGAAGTTGGGGAAGTCGCACGTATTATAGCTAGGCGCTATGGCGAGCAAAGCGAAAAAGAAAGTGATAAAGACAAAGACTTAGGAGAAGAACTAGCAGATGTGGTTTTTGTTGTGCTTTGTTTAGCAAATCAAACTGGGATAGACTTACAAGCTGCATTTGATAAAAAGATGGATAAAAAAGCACAACGAGACCACGATAGGCATCACAATAACGAGAAATTGAAGTAGATTTGCCAATTATTAGCCCTAAAAAATGGATATTTCAATTCAAAAATCGTCAATCGTCAATCGTCAATCATCAATACAGATTACAGGTTCAAAAAGTGAAGCAAATCGATTATTGATATTACAAGCACTTTATCCGCAGTTACAAATTAAAAACCTATCCAATTCAGATGATTCCCAGTTAATGCAAAGGGCATTAGCATCAATAGAAAATACGGTAGATATTCATCATGCAGGTACAGCCATGCGCTTTTTAACTGCTTACTTTTCTTCAAAAGAAGGAAGAGAAGTTGTGCTTACAGGTTCAAAGCGAATGAAAGAACGACCAATAGGTATATTGGTGGACGCATTAACGACTTTGGGCGCAGATATTTCTTATTTAGAGAATGAAGGTTTTCCGCCTTTAAAAATTAAAGGCAGAAAAATCACAAAGAGTAAAGTGTCTTTAAAAGCTAGTGTGAGTAGTCAGTATATCTCTGCATTGTTACTCATAGCACCAACCTTAGAAAATGGTTTAGAACTAACACTTGATGGAAAAATCACTTCGGTGCCTTATATCAAAATGACCTTAAGTTTACTTGACCAGATTGGAGTCGAAAATTCATTCAAAGCCAATGTTATTAATGTAAGTCCTACTAAAGAAGTAAAGCCAAACACTTTGGTTGTGGAGTCAGATTGGTCTTCGGCGTCTTATTTTTACAGTATTGTGGCTTTGAGTAATGTTGGTACACAAGTTACTTTGTCTTCTTACAAAAAAGATTCACTTCAAGGAGATTCTATATTGGCAGAGATTTATACAAAATTTGGAGTCGAAACAGAATTTAAAAACAATTCAATTGTTATTAAAAAGACGTCATCGGTCAATAGTGATTCATTAACCAATTTAGATTTAAGTAATGCACCAGATATTGCGCAGACTATTGCAGTTTCTTCGTTTGGCTTAGGTTTACAATGCCAGTTGACGGGGCTTCACACTTTAAAAATAAAAGAAACAGATAGACTAGAAGCGTTAAAAGCTGAATTAACCAAGCTTGGAGCTAAGATTGAAGTTACTAATGACACGCTAACTCTTTACAGAGCCACTTCAATTATTGATGATGTACAAATAGAAACCTATAACGATCATCGTATGGCTATGGCTTTTGCGCCATTGGCTCTAAAGACTTCGATAACTATCAAAGATGCTGATGTGGTTTCAAAGTCTTATCCAGATTTTTGGAACGATTTAAAGAAAGTAGGTTTTCAAATCAATTAATTTTAAATAATTCCAAGTTTACTTGACAACCCCTATGTCGAGATTGTATATTTGCGCCTTGTAAAAATATATTATACCTATGAAATTATCACACTTCAACTTTGACCTTCCTGAAGAATTATTAGCAGAGCATCCAGCAGAGCATAGAGATGAGTCACGCTTAATGGTTTTGGATAGAGCTAATCAAACAATCGAGCATAAAATGTTTAAAGACGTTATCGATTATTTTGATGAAGGTGATGTTATGATTTTAAATAATACTAAGGTATTCCCTGCAAGACTTTATGGTAACAAAGAGAAAACAGGTGCACGTATCGAAGTCTTCTTGTTAAGAGAATTAAACCAAGATCAACGTCTTTGGGATGTTTTAGTAGATCCTGCGCGTAAAATTAGAATTGGTAATAAATTGTACTTTGGAGATGACGAAACTTTAGTAGCAGAGGTTATCGATAACACGACTTCTCGTGGCCGTACGCTTCGTTTTTTATATGATGGGAGTTATAACGACTTCAGAAATAAATTAACTGAACTTGGTGAAACACCGCTTCCAAAGTATATCAAAAGAGAGGTAGAGCCAGAAGATGAGGAGCGTTATCAAACCATATATGCTGCAAAAGAAGGAGCAGTTGCGGCACCAACAGCAGGACTTCATTTCTCTAAGCACTTATTAAAACGTCTTGAGATTAAAGGAGTAGAAAGAGCTGAGGTGACATTACATGTTGGTTTAGGAACTTTTAACCCCGTTGAGGTAGAAGATTTATCTAAGCACAAAATGGATAGTGAAGAGATAGAAATTAAACAAGCAGCTGCGGATATCATTAATAACGGCATTGCAAACAAAAAGCGCATCTGTGCTGTGGGTACTACATCTATGCGTACTATAGAAAGTTCTGTCTCTTCAAGCGGAACCTTAAACCCATATACAGGTTGGACTAATAAGTTTATTTTTCCACCTTATGATTTTAGCATTGCTAATTGTATGATTACTAATTTTCATACACCAAAATCTACATTATTAATGATGATTTCGGCTTTTGCAGGTCATGATTTTATGAAAGAAGCTTATGCTGAAGCTATCAAAGAAAAATACAAATTCTACTCTTACGGTGACGCGATGCTAATCATCTAAGAAGTATTCAATAAATTTTAAAAGCCTCTCATATCACTGGGTTCAAATAAAAGTGAAGAGAGGCTTTTTTAGTATTATGCTTTTTTGCTTTTCATTACTTTTGCAATTAAATGGAGATTAAGAAAAAAGACATACGTGCATTAACCAAAGAGCAACTCCGAAATTTTTTTGAAGAAAACGGAGATAAAGCCTTTCGAGGTAATCAAGTGTACGAATGGTTGTGGCAAAAGTCGGCACACAGTTTTGAGGATATGACCAATATATCTTTAAAGACACGTCAGATGCTCGAGGATAGTTTTGTGATAAACCATATTCGCGTAAATCAAATGCAACGTAGTGAAGATGGTACCATTAAAAATGCAGTACGTTTGCATGATGATTTAATTGTAGAGTCGGTTTTAATCCCAACAGCTACACGTACAACGGCTTGTGTTTCTTCTCAGGTAGGTTGTAGTTTAGATTGTAAGTTTTGTGCAACAGCTCGGCTAAAGCGTATGCGTAATCTTAATCCAGACGAAATTTATGACCAAGTTGTCGCTATAGATAATGAGAGCCGATTGTATCATGACCGTCCTTTAAGTAATATTGTGTTTATGGGTATGGGAGAGCCGTTGATGAACTATAATAATGTCCTCAAAGCCATTGACAAAATAACATCTGATGAAGGCTTAGGTATGTCACCAAAACGTATTGTGGTATCTACTTCAGGAGTGCCAAAGATGATTAAAAAAATGGCGGATGATGGTGTAAAATTCAAACTAGCTGTTTCTTTACACTCCGCAATAGACGAAGTGCGTACATCTATTATGCCTTTTAATGCAACGTTTCCTTTAGCTAGTTTGAGAGACGCTCTAGAGTATTGGTATGCCAAAACAAAAAACAGAATTACGTACGAGTATGTCGTTTGGGATGGAATAAATGATAAGCGAAAAGATGTAGATGCGCTCGTTGAGTTTTGCAAATTTGCGCCCAGTAAAGTCAATCTTATTGAGTATAATCCTATTGATGATGGAATATTTCAACAAGCTAATTCCAAAGCCATAGATATGTATGTTGATATTCTGGAAAAGAATAACATCACTGTTACAGTAAGAAGAAGTCGTGGGAAAGATATTGATGCCGCCTGCGGACAATTAGCAAATAAAACGTAAATAAAAAAGCTCCATGTTTGGAGCTTTTTTATTTGAAAGTGTCTAAATATTATTCCTTAATAATTTTTATAGTCTTAGTTGAATTATCCGATAAAATATTAACTAAGTAGATACCTGCGGGTATTGAAGAGATATTAATCGAATTATTGTAAATAGACTCTTTTTCATAGGATATTACTCTTCTGCCTAATAAATTAAATACATCTACTTTGTCTATTTGTAATGATGTGTTAATATTTAATATATCTTTTGTTGGATTTGGTGATACGCTCACATTTAACAATTCATTTTCCTGAGTTCCAAGTGTAGTTTCAGTTGTGAAAGTTATTGTAGTACATGTAGTTGATTGTCCAAAGCAATTATTGGCTAGTATTTCATATGTATATGTTGTATTATAATCTAAGCCAAATATATTTACAGATGTGCCAGCAGTTGTTCCTAAATCATTTCCATCAAAGATAATATTATAATCTACAGCAGTAGCAGAGGCGTTCCAAGACAATTCTACTTGTCTTGACCCGTCAGTAGCTTCTGTTGTTGGTGTGTTCATTTGATTTTGAGTCGGAGATATTGTGACTGGACAAGCTGGTGCAGAAGTTTCAGTACAGGAGTCAGTAGTAAATGTAATTACATTACAGCCTGTCGATTGACCAAAACAGTTATTAGCTCTAATCTCATATGTGTATGTTGTGTTAAAATTTAAACCAAAGATATTTATTGATGTGCTTGATGTAGTGCCCAAGTCAGTACCATCAAAAATAATGTTATAATCAACTGCAGTAGCAGAAGAATTCCATGATAACTCTACTTGTCTAGAGCCATCAGTAGCAGCAGTTGTAGGTGTATTCATTTGATTTTGAGTTGGAGATATCGTAACTGGACATGCTGGAGCAGAAGTTTCTGTACATTGAAAAACAGAAATGTTATCAATATACCATGCTACTGAAAAGTTGCCAGTCCAACGAAACCTAACTTTAGCGTTAGCTTGTCCAGCAAGTTGAAGAGTTATGTCTGTTGAAACTGTACCACCAATATATCCGTCTTCAGTATACGTAGTTACTGTTGTCCAATTAGAACCACCATCAGAAGAAACTTCAACAAATCCCGAGCCTCCAAAGTTTCCTGCAAATGCATGATTGTATTGAATTGTAACTTGTGTTAATGATGAGGCGTCGAATGTTGGGCTTTCTAATGCTACATTTTCAGCTAAGCCATTATCACTAGTGCCGTCACTATCAAAAGCTGCGTAATTACCAGCAGCTCCCAAAGTGTAAACAATGCCATTACCAGCAGCAACAAGGGCAGCATCACCGGTAGACTCAATAATCCATGAGTCGCCAGCAGAGGCGATATCATTATTTGACCAACCAGAGGGTATAGATGAGCTGGATTCAAAATCCTCTGATAAGACAACTTGTCCAAACATTAATCCTGAGGAAATGATTAATGCTAGAGTTAATGTAATTTTTTTCATAAGCTTGTGAATTAATTAATTAAGGCATTAAATATATAAAGCAGGTATACTTTTTATTGTATTTTGTTAAAGCAATCGATTAAGTGTATTTTAAATAGGTTTAAAAACGAATTATTTTAAATAATATGTTAATTAATAATAGATTTATTAGTATTTGTGAGAATTAATTAATAATAGTTTAATTTTTGACTTATTTATCTTTACAAGCTTTTTAGTAGGTTTGTCATATAAATTTTTTAGTTGAAAATAACCGAACAAATAAAACAACCCATCGCATACGAAATGGAACTTTTCGAGAAAAAGTTTCGACTTGCTATGTCGAGTAAGGTAGCGCTTCTTAATCGTATTACCCATTACATTGTTAATCGCAAGGGTAAACAAATGCGACCTATGTTTGTGTTTTTGGTGGCTAAGATGATGAACAATGGCGAAGTTAGCGAGAGGACCTACCGAGGCGCTTCGGTTATTGAGTTGATTCATACAGCCACTTTGGTACATGATGATGTGGTAGACGATAGTAACCGCCGTCGTGGTTTCTTCTCAATAAATGCGCTTTGGAAAAACAAAATTGCTGTACTTATTGGTGATTATTTACTATCAAAAGGTTTACTGCTTTCTATTGATAATAACGATTTCGATTTACTCAAAATCATTTCAGTCGCTGTTAGAGAAATGAGTGAAGGCGAATTACTTCAAATTGAAAAAGCACGTCAGCTAGATATTACTGAAGATGTGTATTACGAAATTATCCGCCAGAAAACAGCAACACTTATCGCAGCCTGTTGTAGTCTTGGGGCAGCATCTGTAAAGCCTAATAGCCCTGAAGTCGAAAACATGCGAAAGTTCGGTGAGCTAATCGGTATGGCGTTTCAGATTAAAGACGATTTGTTCGATTATGGCGAGACTAAAATTGGAAAGCCGACAGGTATAGATATTAAGGAACAAAAAATGACGCTTCCGTTAATTTATGCGCTCAACAATTCTTCAAAAAAGGAAAAGGCTTGGCTTATTAATTCTGTAAAAAACCACAACAAAGACAAGAAGCGAGTCAAAGAAGTGATTGCTTTTGTCATTGAAAAAGGAGGTTTAGATTATGCAGAAAGCAAAATGGTAGAGTTTCAAAAAGAAGCCTTAACACTATTAGGCGCTTATCCCAAATCCGAATTTAAAGCCTCATTAACCTTAATGGTGAACTACGTCATCGAAAGAAAAAAATAATTTTTTATTATCTTGAAAGTATTGATTTTATTGATGTTTCGAGAATAATTATAAGAAGTGCTCAAATATTTTTCAACCTTCAGGCAACCAAAAGCCAACCATTTGCGTCTTTATAAATAGAAGTGCAAACCATCATTGTAAAACGAGAATGAAAGTCATTCAACTTCATAATAACGAGGACAAACTCATAGCAAAAGCCGCGAAGAATAATCGTGAGGCACAGCATGTATTGTACGAGTTGCACGCGCCAAAAATGTTGAGCGTATGTCGCTATTATGTTAAAGATGTTCACCAGGCCGAAGAAGTTATGCTTAACGGATTCTTCAAAGTCTTTAAACATCTCAGGAGTTTTAAAAATGAAGGCAGTTTTGAAGGTTGGATACGACGCATTATGGTTAGAGAAGCCATAGCGTATTTACGAAGCAAAAAGCAACTAGAATTCCCTGTAGAGGAAGTAGATTTTAAACAAAACTCTACAGACAGTATTAATTCTAATATCGAAGTTGCGGAGATTCAAAGACTGATAGATAGTTTGCCAGAAGGTTACAAAATGGTGTTTGTTATGTACGCCATTGAGGGATATAAACATTATGAAATTGCGGAGATGCTTAAGATTTCTGAAGGCACATCAAAATCGCAATTATACAAAGCAAGACAATTGCTTCAGCAAAAAATAAAAGATTTAAATAAGACCGGTTATGGCACCAATTAAATTTGAAGAACAAATAAAAGACAAGTTAGAGCAGCGTACGCTTACGCCATCTGCAGAGGCTTGGTCTAAGCTTTCTCAGCAGTTAGATGCCGAAGAAAAGCGCAATAAAAAACTATCATTTTGGTGGTTTGGTATTGCAGCAAGTATAGCCGCTTTAGTTTTTGTATCGGTAAGTTATTTTAACAATGGTACGGAAAGCACAGTAGATGAAATCATTGTAAAAGAGGAGATTAAAGACGTGATTTCACCAAAAGCAGAAGATGCTATACTAAAAAATGAGAATGCAAACCAAGAAAATCAATTAGTAGTTAGTGAGAAAAATGAAGAAGTAGAAGACGATACAGAGACACCTAAAAAAGAGAAATTACAACCACGCATAACAGTAGAAGAACAGAGAAAACAAAATCAACTAGTACAGAAGCCTGCTGATAAAAAAGAGAATAGAGCAGTGGCTAAAGTTGAAAAACAAAAATTACCAGAGCTTGATAAGTTAGAATTGAAAAAAAGTTCTGTTGACGATTTATTACACACACCTGAAGTAGAATTCAATTCGGTAATTGCAGTATTACAAGACTCAAAATCTGAAAACAAAAATACAGTTACAGACCAACAAATCGATTCGCTTTTAAAGGTGGCAAACCGAGAATTATTTATGGACAAAACCATAAAAAAGAAAACCAATGTTGTTAATGCGGAAGCGCTACTTCAAGACGTTGAAGAGGCAATGGGAGAATCTTTTAGAACTCGGATTTACAAAACCTTAAAAGGCGGTTACGAAGAAGTGAAAACAAGAGTCGCCAAGCGTAACGATTAACTGAACTCATCAATCAAAAAACGAGCAGAAACCTAAATCATTAATTAAATTAAACGAACAATGACAACACTATCAAAATACGTTGTAGCACTCTTCCTATGCTTATTTGTAAGCAGTGTAAGTGCTCAAGAAACAGAACAAACTGATGTTAAAAAAGATACCATCAGCGCCTTAAAGCTTCAAAAGATAAAGAACTTAGAGCGTCTTAAAGAGGATGTAAAAATACAAGAGCGTGAATATCTTAAAGCCGAAATCGAGGCGATTAACAACCGACTAGATAACGACGAAATCACAGCCGATGAAGCAGAAAAATTAAAGAAAGAAGCTGCAAAAAAGCGCGCAGCTAATATCGAAGACCGATTAGCGATTATCGATAAAAAGATAGAGCTCGTAAAACGTAATCCTTATGCCGAAAATTTGGATGAAGACAGCACATCATTTGTTGGTTTTTTAATCGATGGTAAAGACAAAGCAGAGTTTGGTATATCTATTAAATCTGGTAAGAGGAAACCACCAAAATATGATATCCGCACCAGTAATAGAATGGTTTTTGCTATTGGATTTAATAATGCTATTGGAGATGGGCAGAATTTAGATAATACACCATACAAATTAGGAGGTTCTGGTTTTGTAGAGTTAGGCTGGGCTTGGCAAACACGCTTATTTGCAGCATCTAATTTTGCGAGATTGAATTATGGGTTTTCTTTTCAGTGGAATAAGTTTGATATAAAAAACAACCAATATTTTGTAGAAAACGGAGACCAAACCACGCTGCAAGATTTTCCATTAGACCTTAAGAATGCTAAATTTAGAGTTACTAATCTCGTATTTCCTGTACACTTAGAGTTTGGTCCATCTGAAAAGAAGGACTATGGTAACAGAATCCGTTACTTTACTGATGACCATTTTAGAGTTGGAATCGGTGGGTACGGAGGTGTAAGATTAGGCTCTATGCAAAAATTGGTTTATGAAGACGCAGAAGGTGACCGCGTAAAAGACAAGCAGAAACGTAATTTTAATGCCTCTAACTTTGTCTATGGTCTTAGTGGATATATTGGTTGGGGAGATTGGTCTATCTATGCTAAGTACGATTTAAGTCCATTGTTTAAAGACCAAGCTTTTGACCAGAATAATATTTCTCTGGGCCTACGTTGGGACCTAGACTAAATCAATCAATATTTTGAGTTTAAAAAGCCTTAATCTTGAGTTAGATTAAGGCTTTTTTTATTACACTTTTACAAAAATGTTTAGTTATAGCGTTTCTACCAATTGAATGTTGTTACCACATGTGTCATTAAAAACAGCAATTTTTACTGTTCCCATCTCAGTAGGTTTTACGCTGAATTCTACATCAAGTTCTACAAGTCTGTCGTAATCTTTTTGCACATCATCCGTATCAAACTGTGTGTAAGGATAACCAGCTTCCATCAACGCATCTTGAAAAACTTTGCATGGCTCAAAATGGTTTGGTGCTGGCTCCAATAATAACTCTGGGCCGTCTTGCCATTCTGGTGATACCAAGGTCAACCATCTGTTTCCGCCACCTAGTGGTGAATCTTTCTTTTTTAAGAAGCCTAATTTTTCGGTGTAGAACTTTAATGCTTTCTCTTGGTCTCTTACGGGAATACTAATTAGCGTTACTTTCATTTTTGATTAATTTTTGAGATTTCAATTTCAGAATTTTTAATCTAATTTATTTCTTGAAAATTGCTCTTTCTGAAATTGCAATGGAGATTTACCAATTTTTCTTTTAAATAAAGAGCTAAACGAGCCTATACTCTCAAAGCCAACAGCATAACAAGTTTCGGTAACTGAAATGCCATTTGTAAGGAGATTTTTAGATTTTTCTAGTCGTTTATCAATTAGATATTGTCTTGGCGTCTGCCCATAATATTTTTTGAAAAGTCTAAGTAAATGATATTTAGAAATTAACTCGGTCTGGGATAAGACGTCTAAATTTAAATCTGTCTCAAAATGATTTTCTATGTAATTCTTAATTCTAATTACAGAACTTATTTGAGTATCGTTAGAGTAAACGATATTACGAACTGCGTCAAGTTTCTTTCTGTAATCACTCATTAAATTTTTAGTGTCAGCTTTTGTTCTTATTATAATAAATTTAATAAAAGGTTAGGAATCCTAGAAGTAATTCAGCCGTAATGAGCTATACGTGATTTTCTAAAGTTATTTCCTAATTCCTTTCAATTTAACTCCTTTCCAACCCATTTGAACATTGAAACTACCATTTTCATTATTAACAAACTCAAACGATTCGGGTTCTTTAGGGTCGTCAAAGAAAGTATTCTCTGATTCAGCTTTTAAGGTGGCTATCTGCTCTCCATCTTGATAAACTACCAAATTTTCATTCTCTACTTTAAAAGTCAATTCCAAATTACCCATATCTGCAAATGAATACGTTCCCACATATCTCTTTAAAATGTCGGCGGGTAGTTTGATAGATTTTCTATTCAACTCTTTCGGAACATCATATGGTAGGTTTTCCAATATTTTAGAAAAATCTTCAACTGTTTTCTGAAAAGGAACTTCTTCATAATTAGCTAAAAAAATGAAATTGTAATTATATTCAAGATTTGTATATATCTCAACTCTTATTCCGTCCGAACCTCCACTTTTCTCAATTACACCTGATTCGTTTTGTAATAGCGATGCAAAAGGCTCATTTTTTATATGGTTTAAAAATTTGTTAAGGTCTGAGGCAGTTGAAAATATTCTCGCAGTTTTCAATTCATCTGATAAAACATTATCCACCTGCATAATTTGACCATCATCTTTTTCGTGGTTTTTTGCTAATTTTTTTAAGTTATTCTCTTTAAGATAGAAATGTGCTCCTGAATTTTTCATTCCCAAAGGTTGGAACACTTCGTTTGCCAAACATTGGGCAAAAGTTTTGTTAGAAACTTCTTGAATGACAAAATAAACAAGTTCATAAGCCACATTAGAATATTGTTTTTCTGTTCCAGGCTCGAATAGTAGTTTTTGCTTTTTGGCGTACTCGATTATCTGTTCTGATGACAAGTTGATTTCATCTTCTTTAACACTCTCTAAACTTCTTGGAAGTCCTGATGTGTGGTTGAGCAACATTTCTATGGTTATTTTGTCGCCGTTAGGAAAGTCTGGAATGAACTTTTTGATTGATTCACTTTTTTCGATTTTTCCATCAATCTCAAATTTTTCAATCAAGTAATGAGCCATTAACTTGGAAACAGAATGAATATCAAATTGACTTTCTTTTGTCACGTAAGTTGTACTGTTTTTATCTTGATTTAAATTGTATGCTTTATGAATAATTATTGTATCATTTTTAAAAGCAAATACAACTCCGTTGAATTTTCCAATTTTATTAAGAGCCGAGAAGTACTCATCTACTTTTTTATTCAGTTTTTCGGTTTGATGTGATGAAATACTTTTTGTTTTTTTACCCTCATTTTTGCAAGAGATTAGAAGAATTAGTAGAAGAAGTATCGTTAAAATTTGTCTCATTATTTTGATTGGTTCTAATGCATTGCAACCTTAATGATATGAAATCGTTTTAATGATTTATATCAGTCGATAACGAAGTTCGTTTTTTTTCGATAGAAAGTCAAATAACTTTTAAACATTAAATTTATACTTCGGTATTGTTTCTTAAATTTACCATCTTAATAAATTTTCAAGTTTGATTTCACAAAATTCCATAGCCCAAGTTTTTGAGACCGCTCGTGTAGAGGAGGTTATCGGTGATTTTGTACAGCTAAAAAAATCTGGAAGTAACTTCAAAGGTTTAAGCCCTTTTAGTGAGGAACGCACACCGAGTTTTATGGTGTCTCCCGTAAAACAAATTTGGAAAGATTTCTCTACAGGTAAAGGCGGTAATGCTGTGACTTTTTTAATGGAACACGAGCATTTTACCTATCCTGAAGCTATAAAGTACTTGGCCAAAAAGTACAATATTGAGATTGAGGAAACTGAGCGTACGGACGAAGAAAAAGCAAAAGCTGATACACGTGAGAGTCTGTATTTGGTCAGTGAGTATGCAAACGAATATTTTCAGAAAACCTTACACAAAACCGAAAAAGGCAAGGCTATTGGGCTGAGTTATTTTAAGGAGCGTGGTTTTACAGAGGAGACTATAAAAAAGTTTCAATTAGGTTACGCCTTAGATGAGTGGCAAGTCTTTACAGACGAAGCTTTAAAAAACGGTTACAAAATTGAGTTTTTAGAAGGTACAGGACTCACCATCGTTAAACCAGACAAGCATTTTGATAGATTTAAAGGACGCGTGATGTTCCCTATACATAGTATGAGTGGTCGCGTTCTAGGTTTTGGAGGACGTATCTTAGGTAACGATAAAAAGGCGGCAAAGTATCTCAATTCTCCTGAAAGTGAAATTTACCATAAGAGTAAAGTGTTGTACGGTTTGTACTTTGCCAAACAAACCATTGCCAAAGAAGATAATTGCTACTTGGTTGAAGGTTACACGGATGTGATTCAGTTTTACCAACGCGGTATTACAAATGTGGTGTCCTCATCGGGTACGGCTTTAACATCAGAGCAAATACGCTTGATTAAACGTTTAACGAGTAATATTACTGTGCTTTTTGATGGTGATGCTGCTGGTATGCGTGCTTCTATTCGTGGGATTGATTTAATCTTAGAGCAAGGTATGAATGTGCGTGTATGTACATTTCCTGATGGTGAAGATCCGGACAGTTTTTCAAAAAATAATACGCTTCAAGAAGTACAAGATTATTTAGCTGAAAATTCTAAGGATTTTATTCAGTTTAAGGCTTCGCTTTTATTTGAAGACACTAAAAACGACCCTATAAAGAAAGCAGAAACCATACGTGATATTGTAAATAGTATTGCTAAAATTCCTGACCAGATTAAAAAGGAGGTCTATATCCAAGAGTGTGCACGCATTATGGATATTAGTGAGTCTGTTTTATTTAGCACATTAGCACAGATAAATAAAAAAGAATCTCAAGATGCTAATAAGAAGTACAAACAAGAACAAAAAACATTTAATGTTGTAAAGGCAGAACCTAAACCAGTTGCAAAGATTAATATCCAATACGAGTTAGAACGAAAAATTATAGAAATCTTATTACTCTATGGTAATAAAACCGAAAAGTTTGAAGATTTAGTACTTAAAGAGGATGAAGTTTCTGGTGATTTAGTTTTGGAACCTGTGGTACAAGAGGCTCGTGTTTTTGAAAAAATTTATCTCGATTTGCAAGAAGACGAAATGCAGTTTAGTGATATGCATTTTAAAACCTTGTACTACTCTATAATAGATAATCTTAATCAAAATGATGCCTTTTCTACTAAGGATTTCATTAATAATTTAGATCCATCAATGGCACCTTTAGTGACAAGTATTATTATGGATAATGAAAAGTATAGTTTAGATGATTGGGCAAGAAACAATATTATTCCAAAATCTAAAGAACACATGATTCCACAATTGGTGAGTCAAACTATTTTAAGTTTACGCTGTTTTTTAATTGATCAAAAAGTGGCTGCTTTTAAAGAAGAAACTTTGAATAAAGAAATAGACACAAAATCCCTTATGGAAGATGTAAAGGATTATTTAGGTCTTAAAATGCTACTTTCAAGAAAGTTGGGTAAAGTTGTTGGAGGCTAATTAAGCCAAATCGTGATGTTTTGCTTGATGCACCAAGTCAATAACATTATTTACATTAAGTTTTTTGAATAAGCGCGCTTTATAGGTGCTTACAGTTTTTTCGTTAATGTCAAGTTCGTCAGCAATGTGTTTGTTTTTTCTGCCTATAGATAGAAGTTTGAGAACTTCTACTTCTCGTGTTGATAAACGTTTAAAGAGGCGTGTTCTGCTTTTGGATGCATCAGTGTATTTGTAATGCTTATCCATTTTTTCACTCAGGTATACTTCACCACTTCTCACTTTATTTACAGCTTTAATAATCTCGGTTGGATGTGAGTTTTTGGATAAATAACCTGAAGCCCCTGCTTTAAGCGTACTTATAGCATATATTTCCTCAGGTTGGTGGCTAAACATTATGATTTTAATGGCTTTATGCTCCTTTTTTATGGCACGTAAGGCAGTAATTCCATTAAGTTCAGGTAAATCAATTTCAGAAATAATCATGTCCACATGATTTTTTCTTATAAATTCGAAAATTTCAATTCCACTACCTAAATCTCCTACAATTTGATAGTCAGTATTTTGGTTAAAAATATATTTCAAACCCTCACGCACAACAGGATGGCTATCAACCAATAAAATCTTTATCATGATTGCATAGTTTAATAAAATTAGAATGTTTAATCCGGGTGGATTACTGAATTAATTAGCTTATTAAACAAAAATACAGAAATATTGCTAAATATCTTTAAAAATGTAAGTATTTTTAACAAAAAATAAATAATCTATAAAAATTAAATAATATTTTTAGGAATTTCGCAAATTGGAATAGGTATCATCTTGTGTTTGTTTGATCTATTGTAACGCAAATAGATTGAAAATACTTCTTTTTGGCGTCCTTCAAAGTCAGCTTCTGTTTTTCCTTCTTCATCCATTTGCATGGCCCATTCAAGTTCGGGATAAGAAGCACCAATTTGATCCTCATCACTTCTGGCATCACCAAAAAGGCCATCACTAGGAGCGGCTTTCATAATAGACTCTGGTACCTTAAGAGCTTCGCCTATAGCATAGACTTCAGATTTCAGTAAATCTGCAATAGGGCTCAAGTCTACACCACCATCACCGTATTTGGTATAGAATCCTACGCCAAAATCTTCTACTTTGTTGCCTGTGCCTGCAACTAAAAGACCCAACAATCCGGCATGATAGTACAGAGTCGTCATTCTTAAGCGAGCCCTGGTGTTAGCTAGTGCCATATCAACAGTGGCTTGTTTTCCATCTAGACTAACTTCAGTTTTAAACTCTTCAAAAACGGGTGTTAAATCTACACGTGTATCACTTACGTTTGGAAAACGGTTTTTTAATTGATTTATATGTTCTTGAGCTCTAGATACATGGCTTGGTGCTTGATGAATTGGCATTTCTATACATAAAACATCTAAACCTGTTTTAGCACAAAGCGTAGATGTTACGGCAGAGTCTATTCCGCCAGAAATACCCACAACAAAACCATTTACTTTAGCGTTAGTAGCATAATCTTTAAGCCAATTAACAATATAATCTATAACTTTTTCTGTTTGCATATTACTCAGATTTTAGGGTAAGAAGTGTACCTTTGCAAACAAAAATAACCGAAATATTTTTAAGAATGAAAATCAAACATATTCATTTATTATTTGTGGTTGCATTACTTTTTTTCTCGTGTGAAGATGAAAGTAAAGTTGAAAATGAAATCTCAAAAGTTGAAGTCGATTTCACTATCGAACGCTTTGATAAAATATTAGCGAGTACTACAGATAAGGATGAATTAGAGTCTGTAAAAGAAGTTTTTCCTTTTTTGCTTCCTAAGGAAATAGATTCTGTTTGGTTGGAGCAACTTAATAGCGATTTGCAGAAACAGATATTTACAGAAGCAGATAAAAATTATGGTGATTTTGAAAGTCATGCTCAAGGTTTAAAACACTTCTTTCAGCATTTAAAATACTATGACAATGCGGTTGAGATACCTATGGTGATTACAGCTGCCGATTATGTAGATTATAGAACCAAACTTATTTTTGAAGGTAATTTACTCATAATTAACTTAGTGAATTACTTAGGTGAAAATCATGAGTTTTACCAAAACATACCTCTATATTTTGCGGAGAATATGACGCCATCTCAAATAATCCCAGATATAGCCAATAAGTATGCGATGCGCTATGCTTACCAAAATCAGAGAAAGACATTTCTCGATGAAATGATTTATCATGGTAAGTTACTTTACTTTAAAGATATTATGATTCCTGAATTTTCTGATGCTGAAAAAATAGGATATTCTGAAGAAGATATAAAATGGGCGACTGAGAACGAAGCTCAGATATGGAGTTATTTTGTGGAGAAAGAAACCTTGTTTAGTACTGACCCAAAACTTTTAGGCAGATTTACAGTTCCTGCACCCTTTTCAAAATTCTATTTGGATATAGATAACGAAAGTCCTGGGCGATTAGGGCAATACATAGGTTGGCAAATTGTTAGAGCTTATGCAAAGCGAACGGAAAAAGATGTAATATCTTTAATGCGAACTGATAGTGACGAAATTTTTAAAGATTCTAAATACAAACCAAAGCGATAAATGAGTAAAACGATGAAATCTAAAATAGAGCTTAATGTAGAGCTTGACGAAAACCGAGTGCCAGAAAAATTAACTTGGTCTGCTCAAGACGGTGGCGTAAAAAACGAAGAAGCAAAAGCCGTGATGTTATCGGTTTGGGATAGTAATGCTCAAGAGACGCTTCGTATAGATTTATGGACAAAAGATATGCCCGTAGATGAGATGAAGCAGTTTTTTCATCAAACGCTTGTGACAATGAGTGATACATTTATGCGAGCAACGCAAGATGATAAGATGACAGCAACCATGAAAGATTTTTGCGATTATTTTGCTGAAAAATTAGAGTTGAAAAAAACTAACTAATTTGCTTGTGGTTTTGTGCCAAAACCATAACTTTCTGTAGTATAGTAAGGTATTACATTAAAATATGGAGATTTAGTGTTAATAAAATTTTTATCTAATTCTTTGTGTTTTAAAAACATAGAGCTGTTGTATATTTCCCATATTTTTAAAATGTTGGATTGACCTTTTAAGGTTTTTACATCCAATTGGTTTCTTTCTATCATACGGTCAATCTCTTTTTTAGTAGCCATTTTTCTTATTATTTTTGAGTAGTGACCACTATTAATCTCGTAATACACCCAGTAATTATATGTGCGTTTTTTTTCTTTTCTCTTTTTAAATGTTTTTTTTGCAATAGGCCTTTTGTAATTAAGCAATTCACTTATGCTTATAGAATCAAAGTGCTTATTATTTTTTCTTTCTTCTTTGTCAATTTTATCATATTCTGTTTCGTTTATGCTAGTTGTTTCTTTATCTTCTTCAAAGACAAAAACACTACTAGTATCTTTTTCTACCGATGTTATTTCAGTTATATGCGTATTGATATCAATTAAAGGCTCATTACGAAACAGAACGATAATTATGCGCTTATCAAGAAGAACTGCCTCTATCACATATCTGCCAATATCTAGGTCATAAAGAGGTATTTCTATTTTTTTGTCTTTTACCTTTATAGTTTCATCATAGTCTTTATTGAAAATATTTACTTTATAAATAGTTCGTTCTCCCTCGAGAATAAGACTGTCTTCAGCTTTGTTTAAGTAATGTTTAAGTTCTTTTGCTCTAAAATTCACATTTTGTATCAATGTAGATTTTTGACCATAAACTATGATCGATAAGAATAGAAAAGGCAGTATAATTTTTAAGTTAAACAAGAAGTTTTTTTAAGTATTGACTTAATATTAATCTATTACTTTCGTCAAAAGAGAGTAAAACTATATTCTTTTAATCTGAATGATAAATTTTTATGATGTATAGTACTCTTTTTTAGTTAATCTGCTTTAATTTATCGTTTAAATAAAAATTAAAAAGTTATATTTCTATCAATTATTCAAATTGATATATGAAAAAGTTTCTTTTCGGAATCATTCTTACCATAACCGTTTTAATGGTGTATAAGCAATGCACGTATCAGCCTAGAGTTGTTGTTAATAATACTTCGGACGTTATTCAAGAGCAACTAAAAAATGTGAGTAAGCTCGTAGTTACAGAAGGCAATTTCTCAGAGGTATTTAATTATGAAAATTCAAAAGAAATTTTTGGAGAATTTCTCACTGCAGAGAAAAAAGCATTAGTGGTTGTTAATGCTAAAGTAAATGTCTCCTACGATTTAAAGAAGTTAGAATATAAGTTAGATGAAGCTACTAAAACACTTCAGATTCTATCAATTCCAGATTACGAAATTTTTATAAATCCAGATTTACAGTATTACGACATTCAGGCAGATTTTTTAAATCCTTTTGAAGCAGAAGACTATAACGACATTAAAAAAACTATTAACGACGATTTAATGAAAAAAATAGAAGAGTCGTCCTTGGTTACCAATGCACAAAATAGACTGCTTAGCGAGTTATCCAAATTTTATATTCTTGCTAATTCTTTAGGGTGGAAATTAGAGTATAAGGGCGAACGACTAAACGCTCAAGACGATTTCGAAAAGTTATTACTCTAATGCTTTACGCATGGCAGAAATACCACCGCCATTTATAGCTTCAATACCATTTGCTTTTAAAATTTGAACGGCCTGCGCCGAACGAATTCCACTTGCACAATGCGCAATAACGTGTTTATTTAATGCCTTAACTTCTCCGATTCTGCTCTTTAATTCAGAAACCGGAATGTGAATTGCATTATCTATATGATTAGCATCGTATTCTTTTTGCGTGCGTACATCCAAAATCACAGCTTCCTTTTCTAAGTAGGTTTGAATGTTGTTACTTTTTTTTCCGAACAAAAAACTGAATAGTCCCATGATGTTTTAGTTTTCGTTTATAATTTCTATTCCGTCTGCAACGAGGTGAGCAATATTAGGTTGTTCATTTTTTTGTTGCTCTAAATAACCTAAAAGTTCAGTTTTTAAAGAAGAAAAATCAAATTTATCAGAAAGTTCTAAAAGTTCTAAGCTTAATAACCAATCCGGTTTGTGATTTGACTTTAATAAAGAAAAAATAGATTTTATATTATCTTCAGAAATAGTATCATTATTTCTTAAATCTCTTACGCTTTGATATAATTTTTCAAGCTGACGTTTAGTTTCATCCGTTTCAGGTTTAACCGTAGTATTTTCAGAAACATGATACAAATTCTCGAAAGAACGGTAATCTGCGCTTCCAGCATAAGCCGAAACAATAGAGGAGCCAACAGCTAAATCAAAAGTGCCGTCTTTTGGCGAAAATAACACCTCGTCTTTGTATTTTACGGTACAATCTTCAAACTGAATTAATATCAATTTTCCTTGTAGATTTCTAATTCCTGTAATATTTAAACCTTCAACAGTTATACCACTTTCGTATTCAAATGCAATACGTTTGTTATCATAAAAGTTATAGGCTTTTAAATCACGAGGTCCCATATCTTCAATAGCCAAATTAATCCCTTTTAATTTTCCAATAGGTGAACTAAATCCGTTAGGATGCGTTTCTGTGCCATGGCCAATGAGTTCTTTTTCACGATTTGCCAATGCTGTTGGTCCTTCGGTTTTAAAGAACACAACGTTGTTGTCTTCATCTCTAATCATTCGTGTAAACACACCAGAAATTTGTAAACCTGTATTAAGCTCAATAGTGCCGATTTTTTTGGAGTCAATCAATTTATTCAATCCGCGCCAACCACCTTTTCTAAGCGCCATAGTATTGCTAAACTCATCAAGCACTTGCATTAAGTAAGAGAAATCTGGTGTCACAAAAAGCTGAGGTTGAGGTTTCGTAATATCAAACTCAGTTTCCGCGGCTTTTATAGAATAGGGGATTTTCTTTACTTCGTCCGATAAACACCATTTACTTTCGCCTATAGAAGACAGTAAACCAGCACCATAAAGTCTTGGCTTATCTGTATTACCAATTAATCCATATTCGACAGTCCACCAATGTAGATTTCGTATTTGTGCCATTTCAGATAATGGTACTTTTTTATTTTGAAGTCTATTGACTTCCGCTTCTGCCTTATCAATATCTTCTTGCTTAGAGTCTTTAGCTTCTTTTAATATTGAGAGCCTTCGCACAGCTTCGTACATGTCATTATCATGAGACGATAAAATGGCTTTGGCTCCTATTTCCCCAAAGCGCCTGAGGTATTCAGCGTAGTCGGGATTGGCAATAATTGGCGCATGTCCGGCGGCTTCATGGATGATATCTGGTGCTGGTGTGTACTCAATATTTTCGAGCTGACGAATATCTGAGGCAATCACCAAAACTTTATAAGCCTGAAACTCCATAAAAGCGTTTGGCGGAATAAAACCATCTACTGCAACTGCAGCCCATCCTATTTCTTTTAGAATGCGGTTCATGCCATACATGCTCGGAATTTTATCGATAGAAATTCCAGTTAAATCTAAACCTTTGAGATAAGATTCATGGGCAACTTTACCTAAGTACGAAATATTTTTTCGCATAACAAAACGCCAGACAGCTTGGTTAATTGGGGTATAGTCATTGTAATTTTGAGGTTTAATAAACTGCTTCAGATGCGGAGGCAATCTTTCAATTAAAGGGTTGGTTTCAAAATTCTTGTTCATGCGTATATTTGTACTAAACGTAAAATTATTGTTTTAGAGTCAAGTTTTAAAGTAATAACTTACCAAATAACACATTCATTCTCTATTGTTAATGCAAAAAGAAACCCGAAAAGAAGAAATACTTAGAGTGGCAGCTCGATTATTTAAAAACAAAGGGTATAGTGCTGTAACTATGCGTGATTTGGCAACTGAAATGGGAATTAAAGCAGCGAGTCTTTACAATCATATTTCATCCAAGCAAGCTATCTTACAAGAAATTGTTTTAGCTATAGCTGAAGATTTTACAGCAGGAATGCATAAAATAATTGAAGCAGATTCTAATAGCATTAAGAAGTTAGAACAGATTATAGATTTGCATGTTAAAATTGCCATCGAAAATACAGATGGTCTAGCAGCACTAAACTCCGACTGGATGCATCTTGAAAGTAAGTTAGACTACTACTTAAAACTACGACAAGATTACGAGAATAATTATAGAACTATCATCGAGTCTGGTATAGCCAATAAAGAAATTAAGGCAGTAAAGCCAGATGTACTAATGTTTTCAATGTTGTCGACTCTTCGGTCATTATACTTATGGATACCAAAAAAAGGCAATGTGAACCCTAAAGAATTATCGGCATCTTTAGCTCAAATTCTCATTAAAGGAATTAACATCTAGTTAAGAATATTATTTATTAACTTTGTATCGTAAACTAACAGTTGTTAGTTTTGTATTTGAATTTAAAATGGTAGAATTTCATAAATTAGAGATTAAGGATATTTACAAGGAAACCGAAGATACATCGGTTATCACTTTTAATGTGCCTGCAGAATTGCAAAACGATTTTGACTTTCAACAAGGGCAGCATCTTACATTAAAAGCCAATATTAAAGGTGAAGATTTAAGAAGGTCATACTCTTTATGTTCAAGTCCTATTGACAAAAAATGGCAAGTTGCTGTCAAGCAGATTCCAGGTGGTAAATTCTCCACTTACATCAACGAAGAGCTTAAGCAAGGTGAAACACTAGAAGTTATGGCGCCAAGCGGCGCTTTTGGGGTAAAAGTTAATCCAAAAGAAGCGAAAAATTATTTGTTTTTTGCTGCGGGTAGTGGTATTACTCCAGTTTTGTCAATGATAAAAACACATTTAGCTTCAGAGCCAAATTCTACTTGTAAATTGTTCTATGTTAATAAGACAGCAAAATCTATTATCTTTAAAGAAGAACTAGAACAACTACGAAACACCTATTTTGGAAGATTAGAAATTTACTATTTCTTAACTAAAGAACGTCGAGATATTGAATTATTCAATGGGCGTTTTGATGACGAAAAAATGAAAGTGCTTACAAGTACTTTTATAGATATGCCAGATACAAATGAGGTATTTTTATGCGGCCCAGAGCAGATGGTAAAGTATGTAAGTCAGTATTTAATTGATGCTGGTTTGCCAAAAGAATTAGTGCATTACGAGTTATTTGTAACCGGACTTTCAGAAGAAGAT
Organism: Winogradskyella jejuensis; assembly: GCF_900129745.1. Classification (GTDB taxonomy): domain Bacteria; phylum Bacteroidota; class Bacteroidia; order Flavobacteriales; family Flavobacteriaceae; genus Winogradskyella; species Winogradskyella jejuensis. The sequence goes on from NZ_FQWS01000001.1 coordinate 1,609,059, forward strand.
ATAAAGCGTGCTGAGCGCTTAGCGAAACAAGATGTTGAAGGGACAGAAGTGGTAATTGTAGATGGTGGAAAAGAATTTTTATTCACCATGACAAAAGAGTTTGATAATATTCTGGATGCGGCATTAAATGCTGGTGCCGATTTGCCATTTGCTTGTAAAGGTGGTGTTTGTAGTACCTGTAAATGCGAAGTGAAAGAGGGCGCTGTTGAAATGAAAATCAACTATGCCTTAGATGAAAAAGAAGTCAGTCAAAATCTGGTGCTTAGCTGTCAAGCGGTACCAACAACCGATAAAGTAGTTGTAGATTTTGATGTCTAGAAAATAAAATTGAAAAAGAAAAATTAACTCGCTTGTGGCCTAAAGCCAACAGCTAAAAGCTAAAACTATGAGTGAAGAACAAATTAGAAGTTTAGAGCGTCAATTTGATGAAAAGATTGCTCGTGACGAAAAAATTGAACCAAAAGATTGGATGCCAGAAAAGTATCGTCAGACGCATATTAGGCAAATGTCTCAGCACGCGCATTCTGAAATTGTAGGAATGCTACCAGAAGGCAATTGGATAACAAGAGCACCATCGCTAAGACGAAAAGTAGCATTGTTAGCTAAGGTTCAAGACGAAGCTGGTCATGGATTGTACTTGTATTCAGCAACAGAAACTTTAGGAATTTCTCGTGAAGAAATGTATGAGCAGTTACACACCGGTAAGGCAAAGTATTCAAGTATATTTAATTATCCAACATTAACTTGGGCAGATATGGGTGCTATAGGTTGGTTGGTTGATGGCGCAGCCATCATCAATCAAGTGCCATTATGTAATACGTCTTACGGACCATATGCAAGAGCTATGATTCGCGTATGTAAAGAAGAAAGTTTTCACCAAAGACAAGGTTTCGAAATCATGCTAAAATTAGCGAACGGTACACCAGAACAAAAAGAAATGGCGCAGGATGCTTTAAATCGCTGGTGGTGGCCAAGTTTAATGATGCTTGGACCAACAGATGATAAATCTGTACATACGGAGCAGTCTATGAAGTGGAAATTGAAGCGCAAAACTAACGATGAGTTGCGCCAACAATTTATAGACCAGACTGTGCCGCAAGCAGATATTTTAGGTTTAACAATTCCGGACCCAGATTTAAAATGGAACGAGGAGCGTCAAAGTTATGATTTTGGTGAAATTAATTGGGATGAATTTTGGCAAGTAGTCAAAGGTCACGGTCCAATGAACAAAGAACGAATGAAAGCTAGAGTAGGTGCCTGGGAACGTGGTGAATGGGTTAGAGATGCCGCTATGGCTCATGCAGAGAAAAAACAAGCAAGGAAAGAGAAACAAGCGGTTTAAAACTAAATATTATGTCAACTAAAAATTGGCCCCTTTGGGAAATCTTCGTTAGAAGTAAAAATGGATTAGAACACAGACATTGTGGTAGTTTACACGCTGCAGACTCTGAAATGGCGTTAGAAAATGCACGTGATGTATATACGAGACGTAATGAAGGTGTGAGTATCTGGGTTGTAGAATCCAAACACATAACTGCCTCAAATCCAGAGAACAACGGAGAGTTATTTGAGCCTGCTCAAGATAAGGTATATCGTCATCCAACATTTTATGATTTACCAGACGACGTAAAACACATGTGATGAAAAACGAAAACTTATACAATTACATATTAGGTATTGCAGACAACAGCTTAATTCTTGGACAAAGAATGGGAGAGCTTTGTGGGCATGGACCAAGTTTAGAGACAGACATCGCGTGTACTAATATCTCATTAGATTTGTTTGGACAAGTGCGCAGTTATTTTCAATATGCGAGTAAGATTGCTGGTGATGGAAGAACAGAAGACGATATCGCCATGCTTCGTAAGGAACGCGAATACAAGAATGTACTGTTAGCAGAACAACCAAATACTGATTTTGCATATACGATAGGTCGTCAATTTTTATTCGATGTTTATCATTTAGCATTTCTAAGAGAATTGCAAAAAAGTACAGACTTAACACTTTCTGCAATTGCCAATAAATGTATAAAAGAAGTAAGTTATCATGAGCGTTTTTCTTCGGATTGGGTAAAACGATTAGGAGATGGTACTGAGGAAAGTCATCAAAAAATGCAAAATGCAATTGACGACCTATGGACATACACTGACGAATTATTTCATCAGACTGAAGCAGATAAAGCAATGGTGGCAGAAGGAATTGGAGTAGACGTAACTAAGCTTAAAGAAGCGTATTATAAAAATGTAAGCGAGCTTTTAGAAGAGGCAACCTTAAAAGTTCCTGACTTAAAGTACTTTCAAAAGGGAGGAAAAGAAGGTGTTCATACAGAGCATATGGGCTATTTACTTACTGATTTACAATACATGCAACGTGCTTATCCAAATATGGAATGGTAAGAAATCTTTGATTTGTCATTCTGAACTTGTCTCAGAATCTCATTTCAAAATTAAATAACAAAATGAATCAAAATGGCACTCTGAGCTAGTCGAAGAGTCTCAATAATATGACAACAACAGAACAAAATATCGATACTATTCTTTTATCAATTTTAGAGAAAGTCTCAGACCCAGAAATACCAGTCCTTTCCATAATGGATATGGGCGTTGTGCGTTCTGCGGTTATCATTGATAATGTTGTTAAAGTTGAAATAACACCAACCTATAGTGGTTGTCCTGCAATGGACGTGATTGGAGATGATATAAAAAAAGCATTGAAAGAAGCGGGTTATAATGCTGAAGTTGATTTGATTTTACACCCAGCTTGGACAACCGATTGGATTACACCAAGAGGACGCAAAGCCTTAGAAAATTACGGAATCGCCGCACCTTTAGATGCTGAAGCTGATAAAGATGTACTATTGAATGGAAAGCGTATTGTAAAATGTCCGCAGTGTAAGTCCACTAATACGAAACTAGTAAGTCAATTTGGTTCAACAGCGTGTAAAGCACAATTTCAGTGTGATGATTGCCAAGAGCCTTTTGATTATTTTAAATGTTTGAAGTAACTTATTCTAAATCCTTAGATTGTCCTCTTGAGGGTACTTTAAGGGTGTTTTAAAGAAAAACAAATATGAGCTCAATCCTTCTTAAGGTTGAAAATAAAATAGCAACCATAACATTAAATCGACCAGAAGTGTTTAATAGCTTTAATCGTGAAATGGCTCTAAGTCTTCAAGGAATTCTCGACGATTGCGAAACTAACGAAGACGTTAGAGCTATTGTTTTAACAGGAAATGGAAAAGCTTTCTGTGCTGGTCAAGATTTAAAAGAAGTTACAAATCCAGAACTTAATCCTGGTTTCAAAAAAATACTAGAAGAACATTATAATCCTATAATTTCTCGAATCCGTAATATTGAAAAACCAATTATCGCAGCAGTTAACGGTGTTGCTGCTGGCGCGGGTGCAAATATTGCATTGGCTTGTGATGTGGTCATTGCAGATGAAAAAGCCAGTTTTATACAAGCATTTAGCTTAATTGGACTAATACCCGATAGTGCAGGAACCTTCTTTCTGCCACGTTTAATTGGTTTTCAGAAGGCTTCGGCTTTGGCTATGCTAGGCGATAAAGTATCAGCAGAAGAAGCCGAACGTATAGGTATGATTTATAAATATGTATCTTCGGAAGAATTCTCAAATACTATAGATAGTATTGCTGCTAAAATGGCAAATTTACCAACTATCGCTCTCGGACTTATAAAAAAGACATTCAATAAATCACTTACCAATAATCTCACAGAGCAACTGGCTTTAGAATCTAAAAATCAAATTGAAGCAGCAGGAAGTGAAGATTATGCAGAAGGCGTATCTGCATTTATAGAAAAACGTAAGCCAAACTTTAAAGGGAATTAATTGAACAAAGAAACCCTAATAGAAGTTCACAATAGAATAAAGCCATTTATTCACAAAACACCTGTGCTAAGCTCGAGCCTAATAAATGAAATGGTTGGAGCCGATATTGTATTTAAATGTGAGAACTTTCAAAAAATGGGAGCTTTTAAAATGCGTGGTGCAGCCAATGCGATTTTGTCTTTATCTAAAGAAGAAAGACAACGAGGCGTAGTTACACATTCTTCAGGAAATTTTGCTCAAGCGGTTTCTTTAGCGGCTCAAAAATTAAATGTTAAGGCTTATATTGTAATGCCAGAAAACGCACCACAAGTTAAAAAAGATGGTGTAAAAACATATCAAGGTGAAATTATAGAATGCGAATCTACACCTCAAGCGAGAGAAGCTACAGCAAACAGGATTAAAGAAGAAAAAGGAGCTTCCTTTTTACACCCATCTAACCAAGATGAGGTGATTTATGGCAATAGCACAGCTGCGATGGAACTATTAGACGAGCATCCAAATTTGGACGTGATTCTCACACCAGTTGGTGGTGGTGGACTCATCGCAGGTACTGCATTAGCGGCACATTATTTTTCTGATAATTGTAAAGTGATTGGAGGCGAACCAATGGAAGCAGATGATGCGTATCGTTCTTTGTTTTCTGGTAAAATAGAAACCAATAATAGTTTCCATACGGTTGCCGATGGTTTGCGTACGCATTTAGGAGACCGTAATTTTCCAATTATTCAAAAATACGTAGACAAGATTATTAGAGTAGAAGAAGATGAAATCATTAATGCAATGCAGCTCATTTGGGAACGAATGAAGATTATAATTGAGCCATCATGCGCCGTTCCATTTGCGGCGCTTCTAAAAAACAAGCAAGAATTCAAAAACAAAAAAATAGGCATTATCTTGTCTGGCGGAAATGTAGATGTCAAAAATCTACCATTTTAATAAAAAACTATGAACGTAGGAATTATAGGTTCTGGAACCATGGGAAGTGGTATTGCGCAAGTTGCTGCTACTGCTGGTTGTCAAGTGAAATTATACGATACCAATCAAGCTGCTTTAGATAAGGCTAAAGTTGCATTAGAAAAAATATTAAATCGTTTGATTGAAAAAGGTCGAATTGATGCAGGTGAAAAGAATAAGATTCAATCTAATATTAGTTATGTAAACACTCTGAAAGACTTATCAGATTCTAACTTAACAATTGAAGCGATTATCGAAAATCTCGACATAAAAAAGAAAGTCTTTTCAGAGCTCGAAACTTATGTTTCTGATAAATGTATCATAGCTTCAAATACCTCTAGTTTGTCAATAGCTTCAATAGCAGCCTCCTTACAAAAGCCAGAACGTTGCATTGGTATTCATTTTTTTAACCCGGCACCCTTAATGAAACTGGTTGAGGTGATTCCAGCTATTCAAACATCGAAAGAGGTTCTTGATAAATCTGTACAAATCATTTCCGATTGGAAAAAAGTAGTAGCCGTAGCTAAGGATACACCTGGTTTTATAGTCAATAGAGTGGCAAGACCATTCTACGGTGAAGCACTTCGGATTTATGAAGAAGGAATTGCCGACTTTGCTACTATTGATTATGCAATGAAAACCATCGGAAAATTCAGAATGGGACCATTTGAGCTCATGGATTTTATTGGTAACGATGTCAATTATACGGTTACTGAAACTGTGTTTACCGCTTTCTATTTTGACCCAAGATATAAACCATCATTTACCCAAAAGCGTTTTGCAGAAGCAGGTTATTTAGGAAGAAAGTCTGGAAAGGGATATTATGATTATTCAGAAAACGCAACGAAACCCAGCCCTGTAAAAGATGAAGTACTAGCTGAAAAAATTTTCGACCGTGTTTTAGTCATGCTCATCAACGAAGCTGCAGATGCACTATTTTTAAATATTGCCTCAGCTCAAGATATTGATAATGCTATGACCAAGGGCGTGAATTACCCTAAAGGCTTATTAGCTTGGGCAGACGAAAAAGGAATCGATTGGTGCGTTTCAGAATTAGACGCATTATATAACGACTATCATGAAGATAGATACCGATGCAGTCCGTTATTGCGTAAAATGAATAGAGAACATAAAACATTCTTTTAATTGAAAGACGAAGAAATTCCATATAAAATGCTATCACAAGATGCCTTTAGCCAATGGTTGGGTATTGAGATTTTAGAATGTGAAATCGGGCGTTGTAAACTTGGTATGACCATAAGAAAGGATATGCTTAACAGTATGAACAAAGCTCATGGCGGAATAAGCTATGCGTTAGCAGATACAGCGTTTGGTTTTGCCGCAAATACACATGGTAAATATGCAGTTTCCATTGAAACTAGTATTAACCATATCGAAGCATTAAATGAAGGTGATGAGTTGGTGGCGGAATCTGTAATTGAAAAAGTAAATAATAAACTCGGCTTCAATATCATTGAAGTCAAAAGAGGTGAAGAATTAGTGGCGCTTTTTAAAGGTGTCGTATATAGAACACAAAAAGATTGGGAACAATAAAACAAGAAATGAAAGAAGCATATATCATAGACGGCATAAGAACTCCAATAGGAAATTACAAAGGCACCTTATCTGCAGTTCGCACAGACGATTTGGGAGCATTGGTGATTGCAGAAGTTGTGAAGCGAAATCCAAACATCCCAAAAGATGCCTATGACGATGTGATTATGGGTTGCGCTAATCAAGCCGGTGAAGATAATCGTAACGTAGCACGTATGTCATCATTATTGGCAGGATTGCCATTTACGGTGCCAGGAGAAACTGTAAACCGTCTATGTAGTTCAGGATTATCAGCAATCATTCATGCCAATCGCGCTATAAAAGCAGGAGATGGTGATATTTTTATTTCAGGTGGTGTGGAGAATATGACGCGCGGACCGTATGTTATGGCAAAACCAAGTTCAGCATATGGAGGAGATTCTAAACTATATGATTCTACTTTTGGATGGCGTTTTATCAATCCGAAAATGCATGAGATGTATGGAACCGATGGTATGGGAAATACTGCTGAAAACTTAGTGGAGAAGTATAATATTTCAAGAGAAGACCAAGACAAGTTTGCCTATTGGAGCCAGATGAAAGCATCCAAAGCACAAGAAAATGGACGTTTAGCAAAGGAGATTGTAACGGTAGAAATTCAGCAACGTAAAAAAGACCCAATTCAGTTTTCGAAAGACGAATTTGTAAAACCAAATACCTCACTTGAAGTATTAGGAAAACTTCGTCCAGCATTCAAAAAAGAAGGTGGAAGTGTTACTGCAGGGAATTCTTCTGGATTAAACGATGGAGCTGCGGCGACAATAATTGCATCTGAAGATGCAGTGAAAAAATATAGTTTAAAGCCATTAGCACGAATTGTAAGTTCTGCAGTGGTTGGAGTAGAACCAAGAATCATGGGAATTGGTCCAGTTAAAGCCTCAAACAAAGCATTAGAAAAAGCAGGATTGACCATGAACAATATGGATGTTATTGAGCTTAATGAAGCTTTTGCGGCGCAGGCTTTGGCTTGCACAAGAGCTTGGGGATTGGCAGATGATGACCCAAGATTAAATCCAAATGGAGGTTCAATTGCAATTGGTCATCCTTTAGGAGTGACAGGAGCAAGAATAGCCTATTCCGCAGCCTTGGAATTACAAGAACAGAAGAAGAGATATGCATTAATTACCATGTGCATTGGCGTTGGTCAAGGTTATGCTGCGATAATTGAACGCGTTTAATTATGGAAAAAATACAACATTACGTCCAAGGATACTGGACAACAGGAAAAGAAGAAGGAACGCCAATCCTTGACGCGGTTACAGGTGAAGCATTCACAAGCGTCGCTGTCGAAGGCTTAGATATCCCCGAAATTCTTAATTACGGAAGAACTAAAGGAGGCGAAGTACTTCGTAAAATGACGTTTCAAGAGCGTGGGAATATGCTTAAAAAATTAGCATTATACCTCACAAAACGAAAAGATGCGTTTTATGAATTAAGCTATAGAACAGGAGCCACCAAAGTCGATAGTTGGATAGATATCGAAGGAGGGTTCGGAAACTTATTCGCCAATGCATCTTTAAGAAAGCTATTTCCTAATCAGTCTTACCATGTGGAAGGAGATCCCATTGATTTATCTCGTGGCGGACGCTTTATGGCACATCATATCATGGTACCTAAAAAAGGAGTAGCAGTGCATATTAATGCGTTTAATTTCCCGGTTTGGGGAATGTTAGAAAAGTGTGCTGTTAATTGGATGGCAGGTGTTCCAGCAGTGGTATTACCAGCGCCTTCATCATCCTATTTAGCAGAGGCCGTAGCTAGAACAATAATTGATTCTGGTATTTTACCTGAAGGTGCACTACAGATAATCAATGGAACAGTTAAGACTATTTTGGATACCGTAGAATCTCAAGATGTAGTGACCTTTACAGGTTCGGCGCAAACAGGCCGATTGCTAAAGGCACATCCACGATTGATTCAAGAATCTGTGCCATTCACCATGGAAGCGGATTCATTAAACGCTTCTATTTTAGGAGAAGATGCTGTTCCTGGAACACCAGAATTCGACCTGTTTATCAAAGAGGTCCGTAAAGAAATGACGGTTAAAGCTGGACAAAAATGTACAGCGATAAGGCGGATTATTGTTCCAGAGAATTTAGTTGAAGATGTTCAAATGGCTTTAGGCAAAGCACTAGACAAGGTCACTATTGGGGACCCAAGACTCAAAGAAGTTAGAATGGGTTCTCTGGTAAGTAAACAGCAAGTTCAGGCTGTCAAAGATTCAGTAAATGATTTAGCTAAAGAAGCTCAAATTGTTTATGGTGATTTAGATAAAATTGAGACGATAGGAGCAGATGCCAAAAAAGGCGCTTTTATAAGTCCAATCGTATTACGAGCAGACCATCCATTTCAAAATTCAATCATTCACGAGCGTGAAGCCTTTGGTCCAGTAAGTACCATTATGCCTTATAAAAATTTAGATGAAGCGATTACATTGGCTCAAATGGGTAAAGGTTCATTAGTGTCTTCAATTGCGACTAATGACGATAAAATTGCTAAAGAGTATGTGGTAAATGCAGCATCTCATCATGGACGTATTTTAGTATTAAATAGAGAAAGTGCCAAAGAAAGTACAGGTCACGGTTCACCGTTACCTTATTTGGTACATGGTGGACCAGGACGTGCAGGCGGTGGCGAAGAAATGGGCGGCATGCGCGGCATCAAACATTATTTGCAGCGTACAGCCATTCAAGGTTCGCCAACAACAATTACGGAGATTACGGGTATTTATCAGCAAAATGCAAAATATACCGTAGCCGAACAGCATCCATTCAAATACCACTGGGAAGACATCCATCCAGGTATGTCACTTAAAACCCATAACCGTACAATTACGGATACGGATATCATGAATTTCGCCAATCTAACGTGGGACCATTTCTACGCACATACCGACATTACGTCTTTAGATGGAAGTATTTTCGAGAAAAGAACTGCTCACGGTTATTTCATTATATCTGCAGCGGCGGGCTTATTTGTATATCCTAACAAAGGGCCAGTTGCGGCTAATTACGGTTTAGATAGTATCCGTTTTTTACGACCATTATATCATAATGACACCATTAATGTACGCTTAACGTGTAAAGAAAAAGTAGATAGAGATGTAGCTTCTGCCGAACATCCGAGTGGCATCGTAAAATGGCACGTTGAGGTGTTTGATGCTAATTTTGAAAATCGACCAAAAAGTCAAAAAACAGATAAGGATAGTCCGCTAGTTGCAGTAGCAACCATATTAACTATGGTTGAGAAAAAGCAAGAAACTTTCGTGGAGATGACAGATGAAATGATAGATGAATGTTTATCAAAACTTTCTGAGGATACAAAGCCAAAATGGGGAATCATGAGACCACAACACATGATTGAGCATTTGGAATACACCTATAAAATTGCGGCTGGCGAAATTCAAGATTTTGAAATTTCAACACCAGAAAAGATTTTAGAAAAGGTGAAAAACAGTCTTTGGAATTATGATAAATTCCCAAAAAACAGTCAATTTCCATTACTGGAAAAGGACACGCTTGATGATTTAAAATATGAAAATTTAGCAACGGCAATCGGAAAGTTTAAGTCACAACGTGAGAAATATTTAGAATACTTCAAAGAAAATCCAGATGCCACGTTACGTAACATGGTATTTGGAGAATTAAATAGATACGAGTGGTATTTATTAGAGCGTAAGCATTTAAATCATCATTTTGAACAATTTGGATTAATATAATTATGGCAGAGCAACAACCATACGTAAAACAAACCATAGAAAACGAAGTAGGATATATCGAATTTTTTCATCCTGCGCACAACTCACTTCCTGGAGATGTTTTAACTGAATTAGCAAATACAATTACAGAAGCTGGGAAAAACGATGCCATTAAAGTAATCGTTCTTAAAAGCGGAGGTGACCGTACCTTTTGTGCTGGAGCAAGCTTTAATGAGTTGATTAACATTAATGATGCGGCGACAGGAAAAGTATTCTTTTCAGGTTTTGCCAATGTCATCAATGCCATGCGTAAATGTCCCAAATTTATTATTGGACGTATTCAAGGTAAAACCGTTGGCGGAGGTGTGGGTCTTGCGGCCTCAACGGATTACTGTATGGCTACTAAATTTGCCGCTATAAAGTTGAGTGAACTCAATATTGGTATTGGACCTTTTGTCGTTGGCCCAGCTATTGAGCGTAAGATAGGATTAAGCGCAATGTCACAAATTGCAATTGATGCCAATTCATTTTATCCCGCAGAATGGGCAAAACAAAAAGGCTTATTTACACATGTTTTTGAAAGTACAGAAGCACTAGATGAAGCGGTTAAGAAAACAGCTGAACATTTATGCACTTATAACACCGAGGCCATGCTAGAAATGAAAAAAGTATTCTGGAAGGGCACAGATGATTGGGATGAACTATTGGCAGAACGTGCAGCAACTAGTGGTCGATTAGTCTTATCGGATTTTACAAAAGAGAAATTAAAAGAATTTAAATAAAAAATGATTTATTCATTTAAAGGCTTCACACCGGTCGTTCATGAATCTAGTTTTGTGCATCCTTTGGCGGCTGTGACAGGTAACGTTATCATTGGTAAAAACTGTTATATAGGCCCAGGAGCTGCTATTCGTGGTGATTGGGGGCAAATTATTTTAGAAGATGGTGTCAATGTACAAGAAAACTGTACCGTGCATATGTTTCCTGGTAAGTCAATTACCCTAAAAGAAAGTGCTCATGTTGGCCATGGTGCCATTATACATGGTGCGAATTTGGGGAGGAATTGTTTAATTGGTATGAATGCTGTGATTATGGATGATGCCGAAATAGGCGATGAATCTATTGTAGGTGCAATGGCATTTGTAAAGGCCGAAACTATAATTCCTAAACGAAGCTTGGTCGTCGGAAATCCTGCAAAAGTAATTAAGCAAGTTTCTGATGAAATGATAGCTTGGAAAACAAAAGGCACGGAACTTTATCAGCAATTACCAACGGATTGTCATGAGTCTTTAAAAGAAGTTGAGCCACTTCGAGAAGTGGCTAAAGATTTACCGACTCAGGAAGAAGCGTACAAGACTTTACGTGAAGCTTTTAAGAAATGATTAAAGTTTGAAACACGAGGAAAATATTGCAAAAGACTTTTTTGAGTTTATAGGATATGATGACATTAAATTCGAGCCTAAAGGTAATAGGACACCAGATTTTGTTTTGGATGGTAAAATAGCTGTTGAGGTCAGAAGGCTAAATAGATTCTATAATAATGAACCTTTGGAAAAAGTAGCCTTTAATTTTTTTCCCAAGATTTTAAATCAAATTGAAAATTTCAAAACAGAAAAAATAACAAATATTTCATCTTTTGTAAGTGTTAGTTATATTAGACCAATAAAGTATAACAAGGATATCAAGAAAAGAATTAACGATGTATTAGAAACTCATCTAGAAGAAATAGGTGAGTCAAAAAAATATATTATTAATGAAAGTTTAACCCTAGACTTCATCCCATCTGAAAAGTGGCTTGGTAAAATTTATAATTTCGGAATGTATTCGGATTTAAATGATTTTGGATTTATAGTTTCGGATATCGTCGAAAGTTTAAAAATCATTATCCCTGAAAAAACAGCAAAAGTTGAAAATTACAAATCAGAATATAAAGTTTGGTGGCTGGCACTTATTGACAATGTTGGATATGGTTTGAGTAAAAATGAAATTATACAGTTAAAATCTTTAATCGACTTTGATTTATATTTTGATGATATAGTTTTTATTTCTCCCTTGAATTTTGAAAATGGAAAATTTCTTAAAACTTAGACTCTACTCAAATCAATCTCATTGGTTTCTTTCCCTGTAGATAGTGTAATCAAACTTTGCACATTGCCTAAGTAGGGAAGTAATGTCAATTTTGAAATTATAAAATGCTCATAAGCTTCAATATCTTCAACGACAAGCTTCAATAAATAATCAAAGTTACCGCTTACCCGATGACATTCTACAATTTCTGGAAAGTTATTGATTTCTGTAACAAACTTTTCAAGATAACTTCTGGTATGGCCTTGAAGCGTGATTCCGATAAAAACAGTAAGTTTTAAGCCTATTTTTTTATTATCTAAAACAGCCACATATTTTTTAATGTAGCCTTCTTTTTCAAGTTTTTTAATGCGTTCAAAAATAGGAGATGTGGTCATTCCAAGTTCGTCTGCAATGCTTTTTGTAGTGCGGTTACTATTGTTTTGAAGCATTGCTAATATTTGTGTGTCGATATGGTCTAAAGTGTACGCCATCAGAAAAAAAATAGAATATTTTATTGTTTTTACTATTGTAAAAGTATAAAATTCTTATTTAATATCTATTTTAAGAATATAATTCTGTTTAATTATAATTTAAAAGTTTTTAACATCTTAAAAAGGTGTTTGTATTTATATTTAATACTTTAAAAAATATAAATATTTTCTATTGGAAAAGTTTGATTTAAAAATGCCCAAAATGGGTGAAAGCATCACCGAAGGAACCATTATTAATTGGTTGGTCAACGAGGGCGACTCTTTTGATGAAGGTGATATTTTATTAGAAGTTGCCACAGATAAAGTTGATAACGAAGTTCCAGCTCCAGCTTCAGGAACATTAGTGAAAACGTTGTTTGCGCCAAAGGATGTTGTTCCAGTTGGCGAGGTTATAGCAATTTTAGAAGTTTCTGAAGAGAAGAAATTGAATTCGAACTCGAACCTTAAATCGAAAGAAAATTTCACACTGAGCGCAGTCGAAGTACCACAAAAAGAAAAATTAAGGAATAAAAATAAAAACCAATCTGCTCCACAATATTCAGTACCGAGTTTTTCTTCCCCTTTGGGGAAGACAGATGGGGCTTCTTTTTTTTCACCATTAATCATTTCCATAGCCAAAGAACATCATATCAGTTTTGAAGAACTAGCGCGAATTCCTGCAACAGGAAATGAGGGGCGATTACGCAAAAGCGATTTGTTTCGATATATCGAAGATGGAAGACCGTACAAATTTGCGCAACCTGTTCAACAAGACTCAACGGCGTATAGAATTCCACAATTATCTTTCGACAAAGGCAAAGGTAAAATCATTGAGATGGATCGCATGCGTCAGATGATTGCAGACCACATGGTTTATTCCAAGCATACGTCGCCACACGTAACTGCTTATGTTGAGGCGGACATGACTAACATGGTGAATTGGCGTAATGCTAATAAAAAAGCCTTTCAAGAAAAGTACGGTGAGCGTTTAACCTTTACACCATTATTTGTCGAAGCAGTTGCAAAAGCAATAAAAGACTTTCCGAATATTAATGCTTCGGTTGATGGTAATAATATTATTGTAAAAGAGGATATAAACATTGGTATGGCAACGGCATTACCTAGTGGAAATCTTATCGTTCCTGTGGTCAAAAATGCGGACACAAAAGATTTAAAGGTTTTAGCTTCTAACGTTAATGAATTGGCTGCAAAGGCAAGAGATAATAAACTTGGTGGAGATGATATTAAGGGAAGTACGTTTACAATTTCTAACGTAGGAACCTTTGGCAGTGTTATGGGAACACCTATCATTAATCAGCCAGAAGTCGCCATACTCGCACTTGGCATCATAAAAAAACGTCCTGAAGTCATTGAGACGGAAAGCGGTGATGAAATCGCGATTAGAAGCATGATGTATCTGTCGCTGTCATTCGACCATCGCGTAGTTGATGGCTTCTTGGGCGGAAGTTTTGTACGTCGCGTGGCAGATTATTTTGAACAGTTTGATATTAATAGAGACATCTAGAATATAGAGATTAGACCGCTTCGCTTTTAGATATAATCAATGCGAAGCATTGAAATAAATGTTGAAATGCCGAATATAAAAATCAAATCGTTAAGAATTCAGGAAGCCTTGGACTGAATTTAGATTTTATTTTTGGTTTTCAATCTGTGAAACAAGATTGAAAAATTCCTTATTTCAACTTGAATTTTTGGTTCGTTTTGTTTCAAGACAAAATGAACTATAAAACAAAAGATTATGAACTACAACATATCAATTACAAAAGTTGAAAAATCGCAAGTCGACGACTTAGATTTCAACAACATCCCTTTAGGAACCACTTTCACAGACCACATGTTTATCTGTGACTATGAAAATGGAGAATGGACTAACCCAAGAATTGAACCTCTAAAGCCTATTCCAACGCATCCTGCAGCAATGGCATTACATTATGGCCAAGCTATTTTTGAAGGTATGAAAGCCTACAAAGACGCAGATGGCGAGCCAATGTTGTTTAGACCTGCTCAAAATGCATCTCGATTAAACAAAAGTGCTGACCGTATGGGCATGCCTCACGTACCGGAAGATTTATTTGTTCAGGGATTAAAAGAGTTAGTGAGTTTAGAGCATAATTGGATTCCGCCACAGCAAGGCAGTGCGTTATACTTAAGACCATTTATGTATGCCGATGAGCCTTTTATAGGCATGCGTGCAGCCACCCACTATAAGTTTATTATTATGGCTTCACCTGCAGGTCCATTTTTTAGTAAGCGTATTAAACTTTGGGCAGAGAAGCAATATATTAGGGCAGCTCATGGCGGAACAGGAGAAGCAAAGGCAGCTGGAAATTATGCCGCAGCAATTAGACCTACGGAACTGGCAAAAGCCAAAGGATATGATCAAGTCTTGTGGTTAGATGCAGTGGAGCATAAATATATTCAGGAAGTTGGGACTATGAATATTTTCTTTAAAATCAATGGTGAATTTATTACACCAGAATTAGATGGTTCCGTGCTACATGGTATTACTCGAGCTAGTGTTATAGATATGCTTCGTGCGATGAATTATTCAGTTACAGAACGAAAAATTACTATCGACGAAATTATTGAAGCTTCCAAAAACGGAACACTCGAAGAAGCTTTCGGAACAGGAACAGCCGTTGGCATAGCCTACATTCAAGAGATTGGACTAAAAGGCGAAACAATTCATGTTTCAGACGAAAGTCCTGTAGGACTGGAAGTTAACGATACATTAAATGCAATCAAAACAGGACAACTCGAAGATAGATTTGGTTGGATGGTTAAAACAAGAAAGCAATTCGCTTAGATGAAAAAAGATATACTTAAAAAAGGATTTTCTAAACTCTGCACCGCTAAGGCTATGGCTGAGTTGTATGAAGAGAATTTCAAGCAAGTTTCAAAATACGTACATGCAACTTCTAGAGGTCATGAGGCTATTCAAGTGGCTATAGGCATACAATTATTACCTCAAGATTATGCATTTCCTTATTATAGAGATGATGCGATGTTATTGTCATTTGGTTTAGAGCCTTATGATTTAATGCTGCAGCTTTTAGCTAAAAAGGATGATCCATTTTCTGGTGGTAGAACCTACTATTCGCATCCAAGTTTAAAAGATGATGATAAACCAAAAATTCCACATCAATCTTCAGCAACAGGAATGCAGGCGATTCCGGCAACAGGTGTTGCTATGGGAATGCAATATAAAGAATTACAAGGTCTGAATGATTCGTCTATTGAGAATCCAATTTCAGTATGCTCTTTAGGAGATGCCTCAGTCACCGAAGGTGAAATAGCCGAAGCGTTTCAAATGGCAGCATTAAAGCAAATGCCAATCCTGTATTTAGTACAGGATAATGGATGGGATATTTCTGCAAATGAAGCCGAAACCAGAGCGCAAAACGCAGCAGAATATGCAGCAGGATTTCATGGTTTAGAAGCTATTAGTATAGACGGCGCTAACTTTATTGAAAGCTACGAAGCTATTGAAAAAGTCATTGCGACTATCCGAAAAGAGCGTCGTCCGTTTTTGGTTCATGCTAAAGTTCCGTTATTAAATCACCACACATCAGGTGTACGTATGGAATGGTACCGAGATGATTTAGACGAAGCGCGTTCGCGTGACCCTTATCCGGTATTAAGACAGCAACTTTTGGATAATGGTTTTACAGAAAAGGAAGTCGATGAGATTGAGAATAAAGCAAAAGAGAAAGTGGCTTCAGATTTTCAAAAAGCATTGAAGGCTGAAGACCCAAAACCAGAAGATTTATTTACTAACGATTTTGTGCCAACTCCAATCACTGAAGAAAAAGGAACACGTTCTCCCGAAGGCGCAGATAAAGTAGTGATGGTTGATTGTGCCTTGTTTGCAGTTGAAGAACTCATGAGAGAACACAAAGAGTGTTTATTGTACGGGCAAGATGTTGGCGGAAGACTTGGCGGCGTATTTAGGGAAGCTGCGACATTAGCTCAGAAGTTCGGAGACGACAGAGTCTTTAATACTCCAATCCAAGAAGCCTTTATTGTGGGTTCAACAGTAGGTATGTCTGCGGTTGGCTTAAAGCCAATTGTTGAGGTCCAGTTTGCAGACTATATTTGGCCAGGACTCAATCAGCTCTTTACAGAAGTAAGCCGCAGTTGTTACTTGTCTAATGGAAAATGGCCAGTGAGTATGATACTTCGCGTTCCTATCGGCGCTTATGGTAGTGGCGGTCCTTATCATTCATCTTCTGTGGAAAGTGTAATAACTAACATTCGTGGAATTAAAATTGCTTATCCGAGTAATGGGGCTGATTTAAAAGGGTTGATGAAAGCCGCTTATCACGACCCAAACCCAGTTGTGATTTTAGAACACAAAGGTTTGTATTGGTCTAAGGTGCCTGGAACTCAAGGCGCAACTTCTGTCGAGCCAAGTGAAGATTATATTTTACCATTCGGAAAGGCTTGGGTGCTTCAAGAAATTTGGAAACAAGAATCGGTTGAGACGCTGACTATAGTCACTTACGGAATGGGTGTGCATTGGGCAATGAATGCTTCAGAAGAATTAGGAATGCAAGATCAAATTGAAGTCATTGATTTACGAACGCTCTATCCTTTGGATGAAGATACTGTAATGAAATCGGTCAAAAAAACAGGCAAGTGTTTAGTAGTCACAGAGGAGCCTTCAAACAACAGTTTTGCAAGAGCTTTAGCTGGAAAAATTCAAGAAGAATGTTTTAAATATTTAGATGCGCCCGTTATGACTATTGGGAGTGAGAACATGCCTGCAATTCCTTTAAATTCAACTCTAGAGCAAACCATGATTCCGTCAACTGAAAAAGTGAAAGCTAAAATTGAAGAGCTTCTTGATTATTAATCGAATTAGTTTGGTGTAAGATTTTCTGTATCTTAGGTTCAACTAAACGCAATTAAATGCTTACCAAAAAAAGATACTCGGTCAAAGACATGGTCTTATGGACTAGAGGAGAAACCTTAATCTATCTGCTCTATGCAGGAATCATCACTGTTCTTTACAAGGTATTTGGATTTACTTTTTTAAATGTTCCATGGACTCCAGTAGCTTTAATTGGTACTGCGGTTGCATTTTTGGTGGGTTTTCAAAACAATTCAGCATATGGTCGTATTTGGGAAGCCCGAATGATTTGGGGAGCTATAGTAAATACATCGAGAACTTGGGGCATGAAGGTGCAAGATATGGTAACTAATGACCATAGAGAAAATCCAGTATCCAAAGAAGAACTTAAAAAAGAAAAAAAGATTTTAATATACAGGCACATTGCATGGATGACTGCTTTAAGATATGCTATGCGAACTAGAAAATCTTGGGAAACACAGCATACGTCTAGAACCAATAGGGAATGGCGGAATATGATTCATATTCCAGAAGAAGTCTCTTCGTTAGACGATAATCTTAAATGTTATTTATCGGATGAAGAACGGCATTACGTAATGAGTAAATCTAATAAACAAACAGCTTTACTTTATCTTCAATCTGCACATATACGCAAATTAAAAGAAGTTGGATTAATTTGGGAATTTGCTTTCTTAGAGTTGGAAAATGTTTTAGAAACTTTGTTCACACATCAAGGTAAATCTGAACGAATAAAGAATTTTCCTTATCCACGACAGTATGCAAGTTTATCGCTCTACCTCACAAGAGTATTCGCTATTTTATTGCCATTTGGCTTAATACCAGAATTTGCAGATATAGGAGAATCTATGGTTGATAGCTTTTATTTAGTTGGTAAATATTTCATCTGGGTAGCAGTACCGTTTTGCGCTGTGGTATCTTGGGCGTTTCATACTATGGAGCGGATGGCAAGAGTTGGCGAAAACCCTTTTGAAGGCAATCCAAACGATGTTCCCATTTCTACAATTTCTAGAAGTATAGAGATTAATTTACGAGAGATGTTAGACGAAAATCCTGATGATATTCCGACTCAGTTTCCTGAAGATAAAAATGTACAGATGTAAATAAAAAAGCCTATCGTAATTACGATAGGCTCTGTCTTTAAAAAGATTGTAAGGTATATAATTATATAACTTTTACATTAACTGCGTTTAACCCTTTTTTTCCTTCGGCTAAATCGAATTCTACATTATCTCCTTCTCTAATCTCATCGACTAAACCAGAAACGTGTACAAAATGCTCTTTCTCTTGTCCTTCTTCTGTTATGAATCCAAAACCTTTAGAGTCATTAAAAAATTTTACTGTACCAGTACTCATATTAAAATATATTAAATTAAAGCAGCAAGGTAGTCTAATTAATTGATAATCAGTTATTTTTACTGTTAATTTAGAAAAAACATATAGATTAGTGTAAAAGGCTAAGGCTTAAGTTAATAACCAGCAAAAAAATGTTTTATATGTTGTATTCTGAAAGTGGTTTGGTAAATTTTTCAGGGTCAGCAGCTAAATGATACCTCGGGTCGTCAATATCTTCAACAATAACTTCTTTGAATTTCGGACTTGCTTTGTACATCAAGTTTTTACAGTCTGTACTTAAATGCTTAAGCTTTATGTCTTTACCGGCAGCTTCATATTTATTAACCAAATTGAAAATAGCTTCCATAGCCGAGTGGTCACTGACGCGAGATTCAACAAAATCGATTTCAACGTTATCTGGGTCATTTTTTACATCAAATTTTGAATTGAAATTCTGAATAGAGCCAAAAAATAAAGGCCCCCAAATTTCATAAGTCTTTGTGCCATCTGCCTGAATGCGTTTTCTAGCGCGAATCATCGTTGCATTTTTCCAGGCAAATACCAATGCCGAAATAATTACACCTGCAATCACAGCAACAGCTAAATCTTTCCAAACAGTAATCGCAGAAACAGCAATTAAAACTATAGCATCGGATAGCGGAATTTTTCTAATAATTCTGAAACTGGACCAGGCAAATGTTCCGATTACGACCATAAACATAACGCCAACAAGCGCGGCAATTGGGATTTGTTCTATTAAAGGTGCACCAAATAATACAAAGCACAGTAGTGCAATAGCAGCTACTGCACCAGATAATCGTCCGCGTCCTCCAGAGTCTACATTGATAATAGACTGGCCAATCATAGCACAACCACCCATTCCGCCAAATAATCCATTTAATATGTTCGCGCCACCTTGAGCAATACACTCTCGGTTTCCATTTCCACGAGTTTCTGTTATTTCATCAACAAGATTAAGCGTCATTAACGACTCTATTAAACCAACAGCAGCTAAAATAAAAGCGGTAGAAAGAATTAAATCCCAATGACCTTGAAGGGTAGAGAATAATCCAAATATTTGGTCTTGAAATGTAGGCAAACCGCCTTGTAATCCTTCGCCTCCGCCGTCTCTAATAAAAGAGCCAACGGTGCTCACATCTAATTTCCCTAGAATTGTTATTGCTGCAACGATAATTATTGCTGTTAAGGCTGCAGGAATCTTTTTAGTTAATTTTGGTAAACCGTACATAATAGCCATTGTTAATGCTATTAATCCAAGCATGGTCCAAAGCGCAACACCAGTCATAAATACTTTTTCGCCATTAACAGTTTCTTTAAAAAGTCCTAATTGCGATAAGAAAATTACGATTGCTAATCCATTAACAAAGCCCATCATTACGGGATGAGGAATTAATCTTACAAACTTTCCGAGTTTAAAAACACCAGCTAATATCTGAATACCACCAACAAATAATAGTGTTATAAATAGCCACTGTAATCCTAGATTATCAATAGGCGTTTCTAAAGCTAAACCTACTTCGTTTCCTTTACTTATAAGGTGAACCATAACAACAGCCATGGCTCCAGTTGCTCCAGATATCATTCCTGGACGTCCACCAAAAAGAGCAGTAACGATACCCATCATAAATGCCCCGTAAAGACCAACTAATGGATCTACACCGGCAACGAATGCAAATGCTACAGCTTCAGGTACCAATGCTAATGCAACGGTTAATCCTGAAAGAATATCATTCTTTGGGTTTTGTGTAAAATTTTTTCGAGTGGTTTGACCTAAAATCATAATGCTTTGCCTTAAAAGTGGGCAAAGATACACTTTTATAAAACATCACATTTTTTAAGTTTGGGAAAAAAAAGAGCATTCAGAAATGAATACTCTTCTTTATGTAAAATTGAAATTCTTCTATTTAGTATCTTTCTCTGGTGGATATTTTGTCATCATTTCAGAGACAAATTCATTTATTCGGGCTTCTTTCTTTTCAACATTTCTTGTAACTAAGTAACCAGTTCCGGAACCTTGCCAGATGAGTTGCTTTTTATTAGCATCAATAAAATCTACAAAAAGTATACCTTCTGTTCTGGTAGAAACATTATTTCCGCCCCAGCCAAAACCAGGTCCCCAAGCACCCCATCCAGGTCCCCAGCCCCAACGTCCAAATCCACCCCAGCCCCAGGCACCAACACCCCAGGCATTATTGTAAATATCCACACGTTGGTTTGATTTTGTAAATATACTAACAAGCATATCTGGATTTTCGGATTTTGTCATCCCTTTAGCCATAAGTTCGGATTCTATAGCTCTAAGAATTCTGCGTTTGTCAATATCACTAATCTCTGCTTTGTCTATACCAGGTTTAAAAAAAGCAAAGGTTTTGTAATTGTTAAATTCAGTCTCTTTATCGTAATCTGAAGCGACACGTACAGAGCTACATGAAGTCAATATAATGGCAATGAATGCCAGCGGTAAAAGTTTTAAAATTGTTTTCATAGCTTAATTTATTTGAGTTCGAGTCCGTTTAATAATTTATCATCAACCATATTTGGTAAAGTCACTTTCAAGTTAGGTTCACTTTCCATGGCGCGTTTTATAGCGAAAATGGCGCCTTTATTTCTAGCCCAACTTCGCCTTGAAATACCATTGTTTACATCCCAAAATAACATCTGTTTCAGACGTTTAGATGCTTCTTTAGTACCATCAAGAACCATACCAAAACCTCCATTTATCACTTCGCCCCAACCAACACCACCACCATTATGTATACTTACCCAAGTTGCGCCTCTAAAACTATCGCCAATTACATTGTGTATAGCCATATCTGCTGTGAATCTTGAGCCGTCATAAATATTGCTAGTTTCTCTATATGGTGAATCTGTTCCAGAAACGTCATGATGGTCTCGCCCTAGAATTACATAGCCAATTTCGCCTTTTTCAATAGCATTATTGAAGGCTTTAGCAATTTTCATACGGCCTTCAGCATCAGCGTAGAGAATTCTTGCCTGTGAGCCTACAACTAATTTGTTCTCTTGAGCACCTTTAATCCACTGAATATTATCCGCCATTTGTTGTTGAATTTCAGCAGGAGCTACTTTCATCAAATCCTCAAGTACTTTGCAAGCAATTTCATCGGTTTTTTGTAAGTCTTCAGGTTTTCCAGAAGCACAAACCCAACGGAAAGGTCCAAATCCATAATCGAAACACATTGGTCCCATGATATCTTGGACGTAGCTCGAGTATCTAAATTCCCGACCTAGCGTTGGATTTTTGTTCATAATGTCAGCACCAGCACGTGATGCTTCTAATAAAAAGGCGTTGCCATAATCAAAGAAATAGGTGCCTTTTGCGGTATGTTTATTAATGGCTTCAGCATGTCTTCTTAAGCTTTCCTGAACTTTTTTCTTAAATAATTCAGGCTTTTCGGCCATCATAATATTAGCCTCTTCGAAAGATAAATCAACGGGATAATAGCCTCCGGCCCATGGGTTATGAAGTGATGTTTGGTCACTCCCTAAGTCTACATGGATATTTTCTTCATCAAATTTCTCCCAAACGTCAACCACATTACCTAAATAAGCGATAGAAATAGTTTCTTTATCAGCTTTTGCTTTATTTACTCGATAAACAAGCTTATCTAAATCCGTGATTTTTTCATCTATCCAGCCTTGGTCTAAGCGCACCTGTGTTATTTTTGGATTTACTTCAGCACAAACTGTAATACATCCCGCTATATTTCCTGCTTTTGGTTGTGCCCCAGACATCCCGCCTAAACCAGATGTAACAAAAAGATTGCCTTTAGTTGATTTTCCTATTTTTCTAAAGCCATTTAAAACTGTAATTGTGGTACCGTGGACAATGCCTTGAGGGCCAATGTACATATAGCTACCTGCAGTCATTTGACCGTATTGCGTAACCCCAAGCGCATTAAATTTTTCCCAATCATCAGGTTGTGAATAATTAGGAATCATCATCCCATTGGTCACTACAACACGAGGCGCTTCTTTATGGCTAGGGAATAGGCCCATTGGGTGCCCAGAATACATAACCAGTGTTTGCTCATCAGTCATTTCGGCTAAGTACT
This sequence comes from Winogradskyella jejuensis, assembly GCF_900129745.1. Classification (GTDB taxonomy): domain Bacteria; phylum Bacteroidota; class Bacteroidia; order Flavobacteriales; family Flavobacteriaceae; genus Winogradskyella; species Winogradskyella jejuensis. The sequence goes on from NZ_FQWS01000001.1 coordinate 1,632,009, forward strand.
TCATGGTTAGCCTATATTGCGCCCAGTTAGAAAACACACCACCGTTTCCACCATAGGTAATCAACTCATGTGGATGTTGCGCTACGGCATAATCTAGATTATTCTGAATCATGAGCATTATTGCTGCCGCCTGTTTTGATTTTGCAAGATATTCATCAATCGGTCGAGCGTACATTTTGTAGTCTGGTCTAAATCTGTACATGTAAATTCGACCATAAGTTTCGAGCTCGGTTTTATATTCTTCAACTAAGACTTTATGATGTTTTTTGTCGAAGTATCGTAATGCATTCTGAAGTGCTAATTTTTTTTCTTCCTTTGATAAAATATCCTTACGTATTGGTGCGTGATTTATAGAAGGGTCATAAGGTTTTGGCTGAGGTAATTCAGAGGGAATTCCTTCTAAAATCTGTTCAGCAAATGACATTTGCGTAGCTTGCATTATTTTGTTTTTTGTTTGTCTTTATTAAATCCGTAAGGGCAATGTCTACAGCCGCTTTCGCAACAATAACCGCGTTTAAGATGGTATTGTTCTGTAAAACAGCGATAGCCTTCTGGCGTTAAATAGTAATCACCATCTTCGATTGGGACGTATTTTTTCATATAACACAAAGATAGCTTATTTTGGATTGATTTTTGAAAGAAGATATCTATGATAATAGTTTCAAAATACATTGTTCCAAAGGGTTATTTTGGTTTGACTCTGTTTCCGTTTATAGTTTTAAAGCGAAAAGAATTGTTGTTTAATAAAATCTTAGTCAATCACGAAAAAATTCATTTAAGACAGCAGCTTGAGCTTTTAATTATTCCTTTTTATCTGTTATATTTTATTGAATTTATAATTAGATATGCGAAACTTAAGGATTGGCAACAAACCTACAGGTCTATTTCTTTTGAAAGAGAAGCTTATATTAATGAGCAAGATTCTAAGTTTTTAAAAAAGCGACCATTTTGGAATTTTATAAACTATTTTTGAAACCGAAATGCAATCTCCAATAGAGCAAATTCATATTAAAAACGATAAAAATATTCAGCTTTTTATTAAGCGCGAAGATTTATTGCATCCTTTTATTTCGGGGAATAAATTTAGAAAACTAAAGTATAATTTACTTGAGGCAAAAAAGCAAAATCAAGATACGATTTTGACTTTTGGTGGTGCTTTTTCAAATCATATAGCTGCGACGGCTTATGCGGCAAATAGTAATGGATTTAAGTCTGCTGGTGTAATTAGAGGAGAGGAATTACAATCTCAAATAGTAGCTAATCCTACTTTAAAATTTGCTCAAGAACAAGGTATGCAGTTTTATTTTGTATCGCGTAAAGCTTACAGAAACAAGAATTCAGAATCTTTTCTTGAAGAATTAAGGAATGAATTTGGAGCGTTTTATTTGGTACCCGAAGGCGGAACAAATGATTTGGCTATAAAAGGTTGTGAGGAAATTTTGAATGAAGAAACCTCTCATTTTGACTATATCTGTACTTGTGTTGGTACTGGCGGAACTATTTCGGGATTGATAAATGCTTCAAAAAATCATCAAAAGATATTAGGTTTTCCTGCACTGAAAGGTGATTTTTTACAGGATGAAATTCGTAAATTTGCAAAGCAAAATAATTGGGATTTAATTACTAATTATCACTTTGGAGGTTATGCAAAAATAAATGAGCAACTAATAACGTTCATTAATGATTTTAAATCAGAATTCAAGGTGTTATTAGACCCTGTTTATACCGGCAAAATGATCTTTGGACTTTTGGACATGATTTCTAAAGGGCAGTTTGAAGAAAATGCAAAAATATTAGCTATCCATACCGGAGGGCTTCAAGGCATAGCTGGTATGAACCAGCGATTAAAATCTAAGTCCATGCCTTTAATAAACATATAAATGAAATTAAGATTATTCATTATAATTCTTTCACTTTTAGTGGTTTCGTGCGGCTCTAAAAAAGGTGTAGTTACTAAAAAGGAAAAATCTAAAACTAAAACAGAAGAGGTTATTATTAAGGATAAGCCTGTTGAGGAAAAACCAACTGCTCCTGTGACTAAGTCATCAAGAAAACGAACTTCAGTCGATGTTTATATTGATACCTATTCTGCTATCGCTATGTCAGAAATGCGTACTTCAAAAATTCCGGCAAGTATAACTTTAGCACAAGGGATTTTAGAGTCTGGCTCAGGAAATGGGCGTTTAGCAAAAGAAGCAAATAACCATTTTGGAATAAAATGTCATGGATGGAAAGGCGAAAAAATCTATCACGATGATGATCGCTCTCAAGAATGTTTTAGAAAATATAAAGAAGCTTCTACTTCTTATAAAGACCATTCAGATTTTTTAGTCGGAAGAAAGCGCTATGCAGGCTTATTCAATCTAAAACCTGATGACTATAAAGGTTGGGCTAGAGGTTTGCGAGCTGCAGGCTATGCTACAGATAGGAAATATCCAGAAAAATTAATAAGTCTTATTGAACGTTATGAGTTGTATAAATATGACGCTCAAGTTTTAGATAAATCTCAAGATTTTGGTGAGCCAATTAAGGTAGCTAAAGAGGTTATGCATACAATAGTGAAAGGAGATACATTGTATTCATTGAGTAGAAAATACGGTATTCCCGTTGAAGAAATAAAGAGAAAGAATAATTTAAAATCAAACAATTTGTCGATAGGACAAATTTTAAAAATAAACTAAGTTTAACTTATGTTATATCAAAGAAGTAGCGCGCTTTTTAAAGAAGCGCAAAGCGTAATTCCTGGTGGTGTAAACTCACCTGTGCGAGCCTTTAAAGGTGTTGGAGGTACTCCTATTTTTGCAAAATCGGCCAAAGGAGCATACGTGTATGATGAAGATGGAAATAGATATATAGATTATATAAATTCTTGGGGTCCGATGTTGTTGGGGCATGCTTTTGAGCCAGTTGTAGAAGCTGTTAAAGCCAAAGCTGAATCCGGGACGTCTTTTGGGATGCCCACCGCCTTAGAAACTGAAATTGCACAATTAGCTGTTTCTATGGTGCCTAATATTGATAAAATTCGTTTTGTAAATTCTGGTACAGAAGCATGTATGAGTGCCATTCGTTTGGCTCGTGGATTTACAAAAAGAGACAAGATTATTAAGTTTTCTGGTTGTTATCATGGGCATAGTGATGCTTTTTTAATTGCAGCCGGAAGTGGTGGCGCTACTTTTGGAACACCAAATAGTCCTGGTGTTACACAAGGTACTGCTAAAGATACTTTACTAGCAGGTTACAATAATCTTTTAAATGTTGAAGAGCTCATTGCAGCCAATCCTGATGAAATCGCGGCTATAATTATTGAACCAGTCGCTGGAAATATGGGATGTATTCCGCCACAAGAAGGATTTTTAGAAGGACTACGAAACTTGTGTGATACGAATGGGATTTTACTCATTTTTGATGAGGTTATGACTGGCTTTCGTTTAGCTAAAGGTGCTGCACAAGAATTATATAATGTCAATGCAGATATTGTTTGTTTTGGGAAAGTTATTGGTGGCGGATTGCCTGTTGGTGCTTTTGCTGCTAGAAACGAAATTATGGACTATCTCGCCCCTAATGGACCAGTTTATCAAGCAGGAACACTTAGTGGAAATCCACTTGCAATGGCTGCAGGATTGGCTATGTTAAAAGCTATTAATTCTGATGAAGGATTGTTTAAACGACTAGAAGAAAAAACTGCTTATCTACAGAAAGGTATGGCAAAAGTACTTTCTCGCTACAATGTTGAACATACGATTAATAGAGTTGGTAGTATGATATCTGTTCATTTTCATAAAGACCCCGTTTATGATTTTGAAACAGCTGCAAATGGAAATAACGATACCTTTAAAGCTTTTTTTCATAGCATGCTTAATCAAGGAATTTATATTGCACCTAGTGCATTTGAAACCTGGTTTATCACAGATGCATTATCGTATAAAGACTTAGATGAAACTATTTCGGCTGTCGAAAAGTTTGCAAAAAGTTTATGAATTAAAAAAGAGCGCAATTAGCGCTCTTTTTTGTTTCTAGAACTATTAATTAATTTCTCTTTCCTTTCATTCCTGGGCCTCCACGTCTTTTCATTTGGCGTTCCATCATCTGAGAATATTTGGCATACTGCTCATCATTTAAAATGTCTTTCATTTTAGCTTTAAGCGCAATTTGTGCATCAAGCCGTTCAGTTTGCATTTTGTGACGGTCATCATCACTCATTTCTTTTCTATTCTTTTTATTTGCATCTATTTTACCCTCTCCTTCAGCATAGTGAGATGTTAGTATGTCTAGCACTTGTGTTTGCTGTTGTTCGCTTAAATCAAGTTTTAAGGTTAACTGCTTAGCTTGAATTTCGGCACGTTCTTGTGGTGTCCTGCTTTTGGTTAAACGCTCCATTAGCGCTTTTTTCTTTTCTGGATTGTTCTGTTGTGCAAAGCCTAAAAATGTGCAAAGACTTAACGCTAGAATTAATAATTTTTTCATGGTTTTAGATTTTATTGTTTTTTAATTGATTGAGATTTAGATAGAACCTATCTTCTCAAGTTTTAAATTCTCTTTTTGGACTTTAAAAATTTCAAAGCGTTTAAAAGTAACACTTTTTTTAACACAAGATTTAACAATTAACGGTTTTAGGTCATAATTGTAGATTATGGAAGATTCTAGTTACTCAGTTTAGATTGATATTTAGTATATTAGTGTTTAAACCGCTTTAGATTAGATGCAGTACTGGGTTTCAACCATCTTATTAATTTTGGGAATTTATATCGCCATAAGTATTGCGTTATATTACATCCAGGATTATGTGTTGTTTAAGCCTGAAAAGCTTCCAAAAGACTTTCAGTTCGATTACGAGAATCAAGAAACCAAAGAATATAATTTAGAGACGCGAGATGGTGCTATAATTAATGGTCTTCGGTTTTTTCCAAAAGGCGAAAGTAAAGGTGTAGTTATCTATCTTAAAGGAAATTCAAAGAGTATAAAAGGTTGGGGAAAGTTTGCTGTAGATTTTACAAGGCATGGTTATAATGTATTGATGGTAGATTATCGAGGGTTTGGAAAAAGCACAGGAAAGCGCTCTCAAAAAGCTATAAAACGCGATTTACAAGTGGTTTATAATAAAGTGAAGGAGAAAACCACTGAAGACAGAATAATACTTTATGGACGCTCTCTAGGCTCTGGCTTTGCTACAAAGCTTGCGTCTATGAACAACCCCAAAATGCTTATTCTTGATGCGCCTTACTACAGTTTAACCAAAGTCACGGGACGTTACATGCCTTTTATGCCCTTATCAATTTTGCTTAAGTATCCGTTGCCGACTTATAAATGGTTAAAATATGTCCAATGTCCTATACACATTATTCATGGCACACATGATAAGTTAATACCATATAAGTCGAGTGTAAAATTATCTCAGATAAATGCCAAGTTAACTAAACTACACACTGTTATAGGTGGTGGACATAAAAACCTAAATAATTTTGAATCCTATCACAAAATGCTTGATGATATCTTAAATAGAGAGCCAAAAACAATTGATTTAGAAACCACAAGTATTAACGTTATCCATAGTGCAAAAAAGACTAAAAAGAAGGCTTAAAAGAACACTATATGTTCTTTTAGCGTTGTATCTCATGATTGGAGCAGCCCTATATTTTTTTCAAGAAAAGTTAATGTTCTTTCCTACTAAACTAGAGCAAAATTATGAGTTTCAGTTTGGTCACTCTTATGAAGAATTGTTTTTTAAAACTGAAGAAAATGCCTTAATAAATGCACTACACTTTAAAACAGAAAATCCCAAGGGTGTTATCTTGTATTTTCATGGTAATGCAGGCGATTTGAGTCGTTGGGGAACAATTACAGAATACTTTGTTGAGAAGAGCTATGATGTTTTGGTTATGGATTATAGAACTTACGGTAAGAGTATAGGTGAATTAAGTGAAGCTGCATTCTACACAGATGCTCAGTTTTGTTATAATTATCTCTTGAACCACTATACTGAAGATGAAATAACACTCTACGGACGCTCTTTAGGCACGGGAATAGCATCTTATTTAGCTGCGGAAAATAACCCGAAGCAATTAATCCTTGAGACACCATATTATAGTATTGAAGATGTAGCCAAAAGTAGGTTTCCCATTTTTCCCGTTAAACATTTATTGAAGTACAAGTTTCCAACATATCAGTTTTTACCAAAAGCAGATTGCCCAATAACAATTATTCATGGGACAGATGATGCTGTTGTGCCATATGATTCTTCAATCAAGCTTCGTAAATTAGATATTAGAAATCTAGACTATATTACTGTCAAAGGAGGAAATCATAACAATCTCGTTGAGTTTGAAGAGTATCACAAGGCTATTAATAGAGTTTTAAAATAACGACTTTTAATCCTTAGTAAGAGGAGCACTAATATTAATTCCCGTTTGAATATCTGGAGCATTATTAACCGAAAAATCTTGCTTCACATACAAAGATAGTTTGAAGTTTTTACGTCCATAGGTGTATATAATAGACCAATTAGAGAGTGGGACATATAAACGTGTAACACCGTTATGCCATCCGGCATTTATAGCACTAAAATCCCCTAATAATCTATAATATTCTGTTTCTTCTTTTTTGTTGTAACGTGATTGAATCTGGTAATTTAGGCCAAAAGCGTTGTAGTTACCTTTTTGTGTATATTTAGTATATTCAACATCAGCTTCAAGGCTAGCAATAAATGAATTGTTGCCTAAATCTATAACTTCATCAAAATCTATTATATTTTTCCTTAAAAGGCTAGCTCCTGCAGCAATGTCAAGTTCATTTTTATTTTTGAACTTAATTTGCTTCAATGCATTTGCTGAAATTCCTATGTCTACAGAAGGATTAAATTTTGACATATTTATACCTATATGACTTCCGAAATTAAAGTATAAGTTTCGTGTTTTGTTGAATTCAAAAGTAGGGTAGTAATGATGATTAATTTCCAATCCTCCTATAAAAAAATCATTTTTATCTAGCCGAAGTGTGTTTCCGTTTCTGTCAGTGTAACTAAAGTTTACTTCGTTTAAACCATAAAAACGCCTTCCAAAAGGGTCTTCGCCTCCAGCAATATTGCTATGAAACCATTCTATAGTTTCATCGCTAGTGAAAAATGAAAATGGATAGCTCCCATCAGTAATTAAATAAGACCTTAGATTTATCCCTAACTCATGTTTTTTTGCAATAGGAAATGTAAGGTCTATCCTAAATTCTTTAATCACTGCATCAATAACAATATTATAGTAGTCAGCAGGTGTTGTCTCTTGGTCAATAAAATCGAAACGTCTTTGAAACCATATTACTTGACTTAACTCTTCTCTAACAGCAGGGTCTCTTGGTAAATGTGTTTCTACAAAAGGCTGAAAATTATTACCACTAGCGTAATTAAAAGAGATTCTTGTTTTATTAAGCGATTCTCTTTTAAAGTTTTGTTGAATACGTGAGCTAAAAATTCCGAAATGATGCGTTGTTTGCATGTTAGGATTATCTATACCATTTTTTATAAATAAACTGTCTTTAGATTGAGAAATAGCTATAATTGGAATAACTAATAAAAGACTACGTAGAATTTTTTGCATGCGCAAAAATAACATTTGATTTAAATATCCAAATAAAAAAGCCCCAAACTTAGTTTGGAGCTTTTTTAAAAATAATATGTTGTTCTTAGGTTATTTTGGGTCTAAGATATTATTTACGCGTTCTAGAGCATCTGCAATATGTATTCTACTCATAGAGTCAGCACCACGAGCGTTTCTTAACTGAGAACGAAGCGATTTTAACTCTGCTCTTACAACAGCTCTAATATCCGATTGGCTCACATCTACTGAAGTACCACCAAAGAAACGTCTAAATTGAGCAGGAACAGCTGGTTGTTCATTTTTCATAATATATTCCATACGCTCAATATATGCACGTTGAAGATTACGTCTGTAAATGTCTATTTTCTTACCAGTACGTAACTCGCTAAATAAACCACGACGCAAACCTTTCATCATGTCGTATAGTCCATAAGCACTATCACCATTTATAGATTCGTTTTCTAAAAGACGTTGCATTCTTCCAAAATCCATCATATTATTCAATGTGCGTGTTTGGATACCTCTTACACGCTCTATATGTCCAGCACTTTCAATTTTATTAAAGATATTGTTATCTAACATCCAATCTGGCGTTGTAAATAATTGGTCTTGTAAAAATTGCATTGCTTTTTTCTGATGGTCGTCTGCAACATGTGTATACACAGCACCTTCTTGGTCATATGTTTTATAGTATTCGTAAACACCACCAATATTAGCTGCAACGTGTCCCATGTAACGATTAAACTGCCCTAAAACTTGGCCGTACATCGTTTCTAAATCATCATAGTTTTTGCCATCTTCTGCAGTCCATTCGATTAGGTTTGGTACGATGCGCTTAAGATTTTTAATACCGTACTCACTTGCTAAAACCGCATCATCTCCTAAATCTTCAGTTTGTGAGCTTGGGTCTATAACACCAAATTGCTGTCTTCCAAAACGGTACATTGGATCGCCAGCTTTTTCTAAAATCCAGCTATCTAACGTTTTCTTTTCGTCCTCTGCAGTTTCTGCATCTAAGATTGGTTTATAACCCCACATTATTGCATACTTATCGTAAGGTCCAATGTTTGGCATTAAGGCAACACCTTCGTCACCAGGTTGTGCTACGTAATTAAAACGCGCATAATCCATAATAGATGGAGCCGTACCGTATTTCTGAGTAAACGCTGGGTCACGTAACTTTTCAACAGGATAAGCAACACTACTTCCCATATTATGTGGTAAACCTAATGTGTGTCCAACCTCGTGAGCAGATACAAAACGGATTAAACGTCCCATAACTTCGTCTTTAAAGGCTACACCACGAGCATCTGGGTTAATTGCTGCTGTTTGCACAAAGAACCAGTTACGTAATAAGGTCATTACATTGTGATACCAGTTGATATCACTCTCTAAAATTTCTCCTGAACGCGGATCACTCACGTGAGGTCCATTTGCGTTAGGTATTGGAGACGCCAAATAACGAACCACAGAATAGCGAACATCCTCTGGTGACCATTCTGGGTCTTCTTCAACACTTGGAGGGTCTTTTGCTATAATTGCGTTTTTAAATCCAGCAGCTTCAAAAGCCACTTGCCAATCTTCAATACCTTGTTTTATGTACTTGCGCCATTGTTCTGGCGTGGCTCTGTCTATGTAGTAAACAATCGGTTTTTTTGGTTCTACCAATTCACCACGCTTAAATTTTTCTATGTCTTCATCTTTAACCTCTAGTCTCCAACGGTCTAAATAACGTACTGTTTTACTTTCTTGAGCATCTAAACCATAATCTGTTTGACCTCTACCAAACCATCCTACGCGCTGATCGAACATACGACGCTTCATTGGAACTTTTGGTAATAGAATCATTGAGTTATTAATCTCTAAAGAAATGGTTCCTGTGCTAGAATTTGAAGGAGGACGTCCAGCTGCATATGTTTTTACATGACGTGCTTCAATATTTTGAGGGTAACTTTTCAATGACTCAATGAAAGACTTTTCAGAATCTAATCTAGTTATTCTGTAAGATTGACGTCTGCTTTGTGGAAAACCTAATGCCTTTACATCTTTTTCAAACATTGGTGTTACATCTATAACCGTCTTTGTAGAATCTTTACTGAATGCTTTAATAGGAAAGGTGTATAAAATTGGCTCAAAATTAGAGTTAACTACAGCTTCATGTACTGGAAGTGAGTCCGCTGCGACAACTTGATGAGAAACCACTCTTAGTAAGACTTTTTTGTCTTTCTTTTGCCAACGTAAAACTTGGGTGTTCTGTTTTCCGCCTCCAAAACCAATACCGTTAGCAGTTTTAGCAATACGTGTTACCATTAGCATTTCTCTTTCGAAAAGAGAGTCTGGTATTTCGTAAAAGAATTTATCGTCGATTTTATGAACATCGAAAAGGCCTTCGTCAGTTTTAGCCTCTTTAGTTATGACTTTGCTGTAAGGTTGAATTGCCCCTTTTTTAGGCTTTTTTGCGGGTGCTTTAGCAGTTGTAGCAGCACTTCCCTTTTTTGATTTACTTGCCTTTTTTGCGGTGTCACAAGAGAACACCATTAAAGCACAAGCTACAAATAGAAGTTTGATTTTTAAGTGTTTCACAATAAGTTGGGTTTTAAAATTTCGCATGAAAATACATATTGAGAGTGGTTTCTCTATGTGTAAAAGCGTTATTTAGTATTTATTTAACGCGTTTTTATTTAGAGTCAATAAAAAAGCACATCTTAAATTTAAGATGTGCTTTTAAGTATAGAGAGTAATATATATTTTTAGACTAGCTCAACAAATAAGCCGTCGTCAGTCTTTTCAACTTTAGTGACACCAAGCTTTCCTAGACCTTTAATCCCTTTATCCCAAGCTTTATTGCTAAGTCCTGATTTAGATTTTAAATCGTTTAAATCCATTCGGTTTTCAGATTTCAAAATCTCGAAAATTGCTTTTTCGTTATCATTCATTTCTACAGCTTTTTTCTCTGGTTTCATCTGCGGAAAGAATAACACTTCTTGAATACTTTGGTTGTTGGTTAAGAACATAATTAATCGGTCCATACCAATACCCATACCAGATGTTGGTGGCATTCCGTATTCTAAAGCTCTTAAGAAGTCGTAATCAATAGTTCCTGTTGCTTCGTCGTCACCTTTTTTAGCTAATTCTAGTTGGTGTTCAAAACGCTCACGTTGGTCAATTGGGTCATTAAGTTCTGAGTATGCGTTTGCTATTTCTTTACCACAAACCATGAGCTCAAAACGTTCTGTTAATTCAGGATTTTCACGGTGTTCTTTGCAAAGTGGACTCATCTCTTTTGGGTAGTCTGTGATAAACGTTGGTTGTATGTAATTACCTTCGCATTTTTCACCAAAAATTTCATCAATGAGCTTCCCTTTACCCATGGTTGCATCCACTTCTATACCCATATCTTTACACGCTTGACGAATCTCGTCTTCGGATTTATTATTGATGTCAAAACCTGTAAATTCTAATATAGAATCGCGCATCGTTATGCGCTTATACGGTGCTTTAAAGTCGACTTTGTGCTCTCCGAAAGTAGCTTCAGTTGTTCCATTTACAGCGATGGCACAATGCTCTAATAATTTCTCGCAGAAATCCATCATCCAGTTGTAATCTTTGTAAGCTACATAGATTTCCATAGCCGTAAATTCTGGATTGTGTGTGCGGTCCATGCCTTCGTTACGGAAATTTTTAGAAAACTCATAAACACCATCAAATCCACCAACAATCAAGCGTTTTAAATACAGCTCATTAGCAATACGCATGTACAACGGAATGTCCAGGCTATTGTGATGCGTGATAAATGGACGTGCTGCTGCACCACCTGGAATTGGTTGCAAGATTGGCGTTTCAACTTCAAAATAACCAGCATCATTGAAGAAGTTTCGCATTGCGTTAAATAGCTTTGTACGCTTTACAAAAACTTCTTTTACATGCGGGTTTACCGCTAAATCTGCGTAACGCTGACGGTAACGCATCTCTGGGTCGTTGAACTTATCGTACGTGTTCCCTTCAGCATCTTGCTTTGGTAGAGGCAATGGTTTTAAAGCTTTGCTTAACAGTTTAAAGTTTTTTACCAAAACTGTTTTTTCACCAACTTGAGTTGTAAATAATTCGCCTTCGATACCAATAAAATCGCCAATATCTAAAAGCTTTTTGTAAACATCGTTGTATAGTGTTTTGTCCTCACCAGTACAGATTTCATCACGATTAAAATACACTTGAATACGACCTTCAGAATCTTGTAACTCGGCAAAAGAGGCTTTTCCTTGAATACGGCGAGACATTAAACGACCAGCAATAATAACCTGTTTACCTTCACTAAAATCTTTTTTAATTTGTTTTGAAGTGTGATTTACCGGGTATAAATCTGCCGGATATGGATTAATATCTAGTGCTCTTAATTTTGCTAATTTTTCGCGTCTTACTAATTCTTGTTCTGAAAGCTGCATTTTTTGTGTTTTAAAAGTGCAAAATTACACTATTTACAAAAATTAGGGCTTAACTTTTAGAATCAATTTAGAGTCTACTATTTCTTGGTGGTTTTTGGTTTTCGTTTAACACCAAAATAATTTGGTTTATAATCGTTTGACGTAATGATTTTTAAAATATCTTTTTCTAAAGTTTCAATTGGTCGCTCAATTATTCTATTGACTTCTTTACCGTTTTTAAAGAAGATAAAAGTAGGTACGCGCACAATGTTAAGTCCAGCTTCTTCATGCTGTGGACTTTCTTTATAAGTTTCTTTTTCGCGGCTCAAAGCAACTGAAGTTAGCTGTTTCATTGGGTAATCTGCGGCTTCTAAAATCTTGAAAAATTTGGGTACTTCGCGTTTACTGTCGCCACACCATGTGCCCATAAAAAGTTTAATTTTATAGTCGTTTAGATTTTGTTTGAGCACTTCAATAATTTGTGCGTTTGGATTGTAGTTTTCGTAATTGGTATTAAACCACTTGCTGTAGGTTTCGTTCTCAAATCCCGATTTATCTATTTTACCGAGTAGGTAAGGTGCTTTGCCTTCGGGTTGAAATTCGGCATTTAGTTTTTGTGATTTACAAGAATAAAGGCAGAGCATTAAAAATGCAATTGTACATAGTTGTTTCATAATTTAGATTTTGAGTGATTAGGTCTCAAAAATCAAAAAATGAAAGACTGTTCTGTAAAATTGAAGGTTGGAAATCGGTACTAGTACCAGGTTGTAATTTTTTAACTAACTAAAAAATAGACTTTTAGCATCTTCTCGAGATTGTACATTAAGCTTTTTGTAAATGTTGTTAGTGTGCGTTTTTACTGTGCTAACACTTAGAAAAAGTGTTTCGGCGATATCTTTGTTGGTTTTATCTTGAAGCAATAAGTCTAAAACAACACGCTCTTGTTTGGATAATTTGTCCTTTAAGCGTTGCTTAGATTGTTTTTTGGCGTTGCGTTTCTGTAAAATAAAATAAATATTTCCTACTAAAGACAAACCTAAAATAGCGTAAAGCAAATACCTCCAATACATGCTAGAGTTAGTTTTATCAGAAGTGGAAATCATAAACTTGTCTGAAGCCAATTCATTTGTATATTGTTTAGTGTAAGTAGACTCTGGGTAGGCAAGTAGAAGCTTTGTCTTTAAATCATCATAGTAGTTGTTTTTAGATAAATCTTCGACATAATAATTATGCAAATCACTTGTTCTATCAGATAAATAAGCATAAATATAGAGCTCAGCTAGTGGTTCATTTAGAGATTTTCCAAAGTCTTGAAGCGTTTTAAACCATTTTCTGTTGTTTAATTTTCGGTTGGTTTCACTTCTAAATTCACCATAGGCAAACTTCATATCTTGTTTTAAAGAATCAATTTTTACAAAAGCATTGGCCTTTGGATTAGTAGAAATGATATTGCAAAAGACCTCGTTATCAAAAGAAAAAGGAAGTTCTAAATTGTCGTTGTTATTTGCAATAAAAATCAGCGCTTTGCTATCGCTACAATGTCCGTTGAAATGATTAGAATCTTGAAGATTTTCGGAACATTTATCTACATGGATTCTGTAGATGCGGTTTGCTTCGTCTAGCATATTCCCAGTAAATTTAAAATAGCCATCAGCATCGGCAATAGTCTTGGCAATAATTTGCTCAGAATATACACCATCTATTTTTCTATAATCTTCTACCAAGGATAAATAGACTGTACTTTGCCATTCCTCGGCATCTACATATCCTGAGAAAGAATATTGTGCTTTGCAAACGGAACAAACAAATAGAAAAAGAATGACAAGACTAATTCTCATAAAACGAATCTAATCATTTTTTTAGAAACACAGCGATTGTCGGTTTGTAACAATATTGTAGAATTTACGTCATACCATTACATCAAATCAAAAAATAAAATTATGAGTTTCTGGAGAGTCCTTCTCGCAATTATTTTTCCACCTTTATCCGTCATAGGTAAAGGTTGTGGGTCTATATTAATCGTTTTTTTACTTTGGCTTTGCGGCTGGGTACCAGGTGTTATTGCGGCATTAGTAATTCTTAATAATCCTGAAAATTAAATAAGAAAATGATTAAATTACATATCTAAATTTTAATTAAATCAATAATTTATGACTACTCAAGAAATCGCCGACAAATTGGTAAGCTATTGTCGGAATGGCCAAGAAGCAAAGGCTTACGAAGAATTATACAGCCCAAATATTACTAGTGTAGAAATGCAAGAGCCAATGAAAGAAGTTCATGGTTTTGAAGGCATACAGAAAAAGGGTCAATGGTGGGAAGAAAATTTTGAGGTACATGGTACAAAAGTATCAGAACCTCTGGTGGCCGATAATCATTTTACCGTAAGATTTTGGATGGATACCACACACAAACCAAGCGGTTATCGGTCTCAGATGAATGAACTTGCCGTTTACCAAGTGAAAGATGGCAAAATCTGGAGAGAGCAATTTTTCTATGATGTGGAAGCGTAATTTTTCTAGATAATTAAATTGAAAGCCCAACAGAAATATAATGTTGGGCTTTTCTTATTTAAGGCTATCTTTGTAATGTTAAATATCGATACACTATGAAAAAACTTATTGTAATTCTATCTTTTTTAAGCTTTCTAACAAGCTGTGATGTTACCGAAACTATTGTGTTTAACCAAGACGGTTCGGGTGAATTTATTTCCACTTTTGACATGGGAGAAATGATGGCTCAAATGAAGGCAATGGGCGGTGATACAGAGAATAAAGAAAAGGGGAAAGTTATGGATACGACTATGATTTTTGCTGACATGATGGAGACTTATAAAGATAGTATTGCTGCTTTACCAGAAGATAAACAAGCAACTTTCGAAGCCATTAAGGATATGTACATGACCATGAAAATGGATGAAGACTCTGGCGAAATGAATATGGGTATTGGGATGAAGTTTAAGTCTATAGAAGACTTAAAGGGAATTCAAGAAAAAATTAAAAAAGCGCAGAGTATAAATCAGCAAGCCGACCAAGTAGACATGATGAAAAATCAGTCACCATTAGGTGCTCTAGAAGGTGGAAATAATAAGGTAGATTACAATATGACAGCTAAGGGCTTCAGCCGAAAAACTACAGTAGCTGAAAAAACTGAAGAACAAATAGATGAGCTAAATAGTCTTTTAAGTGAAGAGGTTGATGAAATGAGTAAAGAGTTCTTAAAGTATTTTGAAGCTTCTAAATACACCGTAAAGTTAGTATTCCCTAAAAAAGTAAAATCCGTTAGCGTTGAAGGTGCTGAAATTTCTAATGGTGGAAAAACAGTTACCTATGTTGCTAGTTGGATGGATTATATAAAAAATCCTGAATTACTTGATGTAGACGTTACTTTTTATGAATAAAACCATAAAATTTGAAGATTTAGGTTCTAAAGATTTCAAAGAAACTTGGGATTATCAAGAGCAACTTTTTAAAGCTATTTTAGATACCAAAATAAAGAACAGAAGAGAAGATGCTGGCTTAGAAACAGATAATCATTTTCTCTTTGTAGAGCATCCTCATGTTTACACTTTAGGTAAGAGTGGAGACCTGTCTAATCTTTTGCTTTCTGAGGAACAGTTAAGAGAAAAAGGTGCAACGTTCTATAAAATCAATCGAGGAGGTGATATTACTTACCACGGTCCCGGACAAATTGTGGGTTACCCCATTTTAGACTTAGATAATTTTTTTACAGATATACACAAGTATCTTCGTTTTCTAGAGGAATGTATTATCCTAACGTTAGCAGAATATGGATTGGAGTGCGGGCGCAGTCCAGGCGAAACAGGAGTTTGGCTTGATGTGGGCACACCTTTTGCACGAAAGATTTGTGCCATGGGCGTGAGAGCAAGTCGTTGGGTAACAATGCACGGTTTTGCCTTAAACGTAAATGCTGATTTAGGTTATTTTGATAATATTATTCCTTGCGGCATTAGAGGTAAGGCTGTGACTTCACTTAACGTAGAATTGGGAAATGAAAAGGTTGACGAAACAGAAGTTAAATCTAAAATTTTAAAGCACTTTAAAATTCTTTTTGAAGCAAAGCTGGTATAAATTTCTATTTTAGTTACAAGAATTATTGTAAAAATCTATTGCTAATACTATGTCTTCTTTGTGTTTAAAATCGTCTTTCATTCGCTCAACGAGTTCTGGACAATTCACAAAGTGATTGGTAGTAAAATCTTTGTATTTTTTCTCAAATAGGTATTTGTTTAAATTTAGTTGACTTACGATGTCATTTCTTCCGTTTCCAATATAATAGAGTTCAGTGTCAAAAAACAAATAGGGATTAAACGTTTTGTCTTTATAACCATATCTGTTTCTTATCCTCAAAGGGATTATATTTTGCACTTCTGCTGTAGATAGTGAGGTATTTTTATTGCCTTTTTTTGTAGTATTAGATATTAAGTAAACATCAATTTTTCCAGAGCTTACAAGCCTTAAAAGTCTTTTTCTTTGTTTCCCTTTTCTTAGGTATCTATAATCGAAATGGACAATTTTACCATTTTCTCTCATGTCTAAAGATGTGACATCTTTATCGTTGTAGATTTTTGTGTGTTTATCCCCAATCCTTGTGAAGTAAATATCATTGTCAACAATGTATCCCATACCTCTATAAGAATTTCCATTATTAAGCGTTATAATCATCTGAGTTTTTTTAGCGTCTATTTCTTTTAGAAAATTATTGTTTGATTGACATAAAGCAATAGTTTGAAAACTACAGACAAGTAATATTAAGAGATATCTCAATGAAGGATTCATAAGTGTTAATAATGAATTAATTACAGAATATGAAAGTAGTTAATTTATAGATGTTAAAAAAAACAAAATAGTTAAGAAGCGTATTTTTGGGATAATCTAAGATGTAGTTAGCCTTCTGCATTAAAAAACACCTTGTAAAAATACATTTTTTTATCCTCATCATAACCGCGCTCTAAATACTCAGCAGAAGCATCAGGAGCATCCACGTCCAGTTTTATTTGAATATTTGTATCCAGCTTTATCTCTGTTTTAATTTTTTGTTTTTGCTTTTTTAGGGCAATCTCAGAGACATCAAATTGATTTCTTATAAGAACACTATTCTCAGCTTCGTAGGTTTTTTTGTAGTCTTCAAATTGTTTTATTTGGTCTTCAGTTTCAAAGATTTCTTCTTTAAACGTCTTAACATTTACAATTTCATTTTCTTTAAAGAAATCAACTGTTTTTGCTAAGAAATTACTTTGCTCTTGACCTCCAAAATTAGGCTGTAAAACTTCCTTGGAAAATTCGCGACAAAGCTCAATGTAGTTTTTGGTGTGTTGGTTACTATCGTCAGGATATTTTATGTTCAGAAAGCTCTTAATCCAATATTGCGTATCGTAATTATTGTTGTCTACGCTTAGCACAATTTTGCCCTCCATATCTGAAGTATTAAGAATTAAACACCCTTTATCTACTTTTTTTGCTTGTATGCCTTTTTGTACTAAAATATCGTAGCTATTTTGCTCTAAATACGTCTGAAAAAATTCTGTTTTATTTTCAATTTTAAATATGCCAATGGCGTCAGTAAAATAGTCTTGGTATTGAATATTTTCAAAATGGCAAACTATTACATCTCCAGTTTTTATTTGAGCCGAATTACTTTGTTCAAAAAGATGCGTGACTATGTGCTTAGAGATATCTAAAAAATCACCCTCTTCTGAAAATAGTTGCTTAGAGTATGTGTTAATTTCATTGAGGTTTACGTCTGAATGGTGATTAAAACGATAGGTTTCAGCAACACTAACAAATGGTTTTAATAAGTAGGGTAAAATAAGCTGATAAGTAGCTTCATCAAAATGAACTGTTGCATCTGAAAACGCATTTTTGGTAGCATTAAATTTGTTTCCAACTTTATGGATTATCAAGTCTTTTATTGAAGCTTTTTGGCGTTTTATCATAGGTGCAATTCGTATTTAAATTTACGAATTGCAATAGTACAAAATGATGTATGAAAACTTTAAAAAGATGACTCAAATTTTAAAGTATTGTATTATCAAGTCTTTATAAATTCTACACGTCTGTTTTGCGATTTCCCATTTGTGGTATTATTATCTGCAACAGGTTCTGCTTCTCCTTTTCCCTCTGTAGACAAACGGTCTTCAGAAATTTTATATATGTTTATTAATGCGTCTTTAACTGCCTCCGATCTAGCTTTGGATAATTTTAGGTTAGCCTCATCAGACCCATCAGAGTCTGTGTGCCCAACAATTTTAAGTTTTATACTCTCATCTTGAGTCAAAACTTGAGATATTTGTCTAATAATTCCAAGCGATTGTGGTTGAAGATTTGCAGAACCAGAGTCGAATAAAATTCCGTTAGTTGATACTTTTCCTTCAGAAATTAATTTTCTTCTTAAGTCGACACCTCCTTCAGCGATTTTTAGATTTCTTATAAAAATACGTTCCTCTCCATCTTTAAAGCCATTAATATGGAATTTCACAAAGTTTAAAGCATTAGCCACTTCTATAAATCTAGGGATGTCTACATATTTAGTTTCATTAACCCAGAGTCTATATCGCTTTTTTGTTACAGATATGGATATATGGGGCTGATTTTTAACAGCTTTTCTGATGTCTGCTTTAATAGATGAGTTTATTTTTCCGCCAGTTCTATTGAAATAGTTGTTTGTTTTAATATCAAATGCTCCAAACTGACCAAATGGTAAGGAGGCTTTCGCATGATGCTCTTTACCCTCATAAAATTCGTCATTATCACTTAAAATTATCTCTAATCTGGATGTCGACGAAGTGTTTTGGGAAAGTCCGAAGGCTAATATATCGAACTCAATTGTATAATCTTCAGGGAGCGTGTTTATGTCTGGGATGTAATAAATACCATATCCAGATTTTAGCTCAAACCAATTGCCTTCTACTTTGTTTGTTCTTATGATTTCTCCAGAACCATTGGTGTTCCATTTAGATGGAAAATCTCCAATAAAATCCTGGGAGAAATCATCAAAAAATAGTACTTTATCTCCAGGGACAAAATCATATTTACTGTAGGCTTCTAATCCATCAGAAACATCCAACGGTTCTTTTTTGTCCTCCGATTCATTTTTTACGTCTTTATTATCATCTTGTTCTTTATCACTATTAGAATTATCATCCTTTTCTTCTCTGTCTTCTTTATCTTTTGGTTTTCGTTGACCTAATAAAAGCTCTTTTGCTGTTTTAATACAGTATTTTAAAGCCTTTTTTGCTCTATTTACTTGTAATGTTGCTTTACCCTGTTTAAGTACTCCAACACCATCTAAATCACCAATAATATCTGGTGCACTCTCACTAAGGCGAGTTACGTCCTCTAGGGCATCTTCAAGAACATCAATATCCTCATCTTCAAGGGGTTTGCCAGACTGTACATAGCTGTCGTATTTGTAAACCTTGTCATATAAGTCAAATGACTCTTGTACAAAATTGTCAACACTAGAAATCCCTACTCTATTTTTAGGGCGTTTTAATTTTTTTGTTTGGGCTTCTGTATAGTTTCCTAAAAAAAATAGTGAGCAAAATAAAATTAAAATCTGATGTAAAGATGTCTGTATTTTCATTTTAACTGATTGATTAATAGTTGTCTAAATGTGGTAATAACTCAAAAATATAAAATAAAAAATACAGCTAGTCGAAAAAATTAGTTCATTTTGTAAACAATAATAGTACTGCTGTCACCTAATGTAATGAGTTCGGGATTACGTTTATTGTCTAGATTATCTATAACCGCTGTGGATGTTCCGTAAACGGGAAAGTTAGGTAAAAGTTTAGCTTGGCTATCAAAAACATAGACTTTCTTTGTTTGTAAATCTGTGGTCGTGATGTAAATTTTGTCTTGTAAATAAAAGATTTTTGGAGTTGTATAATTTCCGTAATCTAAGTCTAGAACTCTACTTTTTATTTTTAGTTTGTTCTCGGTCAAAGCTACAAGCGTTTTGTTTGTAGTTGTTATCTCCGTATCTGCGTTTAAGCCTAAATTTTTGAGATTTATTTGTCCTTTGGTGTCAACTTGAGCAAGCTCTCCTCTTTTTGTTAGTGTAGTAAATTTATTTTGATAATCATAAATTTCGTTGCTTGAAAAATCAATACTTCCTTTTGTGCTGATGCGTTCTTTTCCTTGACGATTAAGAATTTCTAATTTACTGCCTTGAGAGAATACAATATAATCTTTGCTGCTAATTCTGAAATGTTTTGGTTGAGAACTTATGCTTTCTTTAGCACCGTTGTATTTAAAACCACCAACGCGTTTAGCCTTTGTGTCATACATTAAAAGAGATTTGTCCTGTGTTACGAGTAGTCTATAATTCTTTTGATTGTCGTAATCAAAAACTGAAAGCGGTTGCGTGATTTTATCACTAAACTTCAAAGGAAATGGGCCTACATCTTTCCCATTCCTATCAATGACATAGACGTTGTTTGGTGTTGCAAAAGCAAGTTGTAGTCTGTTGTTTCTATAAATATCAATCTGTTTTATTTCACCCAAGACAGGTCCGTTAAGTTGCTTTTTCCAAAGTATTTTTCCGCTATTAGAAATTAAGTAAAGTCTGTTGTTAATGTCTTGAACAACGATTTCGTTGGTCTTATTTCTATGATTTTTAACTGTTTGCGGTTGTAATAATATTTCTGAAGATAGGTTTACTGTAAAATCTTCTGTTACAGTTTTTGCGGCTGCTTGTTTTTTAAATTTTGAAAACACACCATTAATATGCGCAAAGTCATTATCGTATGTGTATTGTACGATGTTTGCGTTGTAATCCGTTGTGTTTGTATTTAGAAAATGTGATAGAGTTTCTTCATTTTTATAAATAAGATATGAAGACTCATCAACTAAATTTTCACTGAGAGTCTCATACTTTTCAGAACTAGAAAAAACTTGATTATTCAGCTTACTTGAAATAATATTTTTCAGTGTTTCTAATTTGTCCGAAAAGACAACAAAATTTTCGGTTATAAAAAAGTAAGAGACTTTGTCAACTTCTATAAATGGTTTAAAGTATTCGCTAAAAACAGTTTGGTTTTGAAATCTGAAAATAGAAACACCTTTGTAGTCTTCTGCTTTGTTGTCTAGACCTAATTCATCTGTTATCAATTCTATGTCAAGAGTATTTATTGCTATTGCACTTTCAGAATTTGATAAATCGATTTGTGCAATCTCATTAACATAATTAAGAAAGTTAGGAATAGAATCAAAAGAGGTTTTATGTATCGTTTGAAGGTTATCCCTAAATACAGAAAAATCATCAAAAGCAATGCGCTCTATTGATTTAATATTAGCAGGAATTATTTTAGCAATATTAAATTCTTGAGGCTTAGTGTTTTTGAATGTATCTAAATAAAATAAACTGTCTTTTCCTTTAGTTGTTCCATTGATGTAGATACTTCTTGCATCAAAATTAATATCAATTAAGTCATTTGAATTATGATAGATAGAATCTACTTCACTTAATAGTAAGTTGTTTTTCTTTTTGTTGATTATTGTAATAGCTGCCTTAGGGTTAGAAGCGTTTAGTAGGTTTCTTAGTTCTGTGTTTTTTTGTTTTTTAATTTTTCTGAGCGCTGATAGATTTTTTGAGCCCATAAAGAAACTGTCAATTACTTTAAGGTAAATAGTATCTTTATTAAAGACGGTCTTATAGATTTCGCTTTTTGGGAGTTTGGTAGTTTCAATATCTAATGTGGAATCTTTTAAAATTAAGTCTTTTGATTTTTCAGTAAAAAAAACCGAAGCATTATCAACTATACCTATATATTGAGATTCTCCAAAATTTAAAGATTGTAAGCTTTTTAATAGAGAATCATTTTTTAAATCATCAAGCAGAAGTTCTTTGTGAGTTGATTTTGAGAGATTGTTAAGAGCGTTTATTTTAATTATAATTTCACAAGATTGAGGAAATAAATCAGAAACTTCCGTTTTGGTCTCATAGCGGCCAGAACAAGAAGAAAAAATGAAGGTTAAAAATATATAAGGAAAAAGATTTTTCATCCCAGGATTAATTTTTGCAAATATATAAGACTCATAAATCTAATTGATATTGTTCAGGAAGCAATCTAAAGGATTTACGATGGTATTTTGTGACACCATACTTTTTTATTGCAGCTCGATGCTCTTTTGTTGGGTAACCTTTATTTTTTTTCCAATTGTACATGGGGAACTCTTTGTGGATTGTCTCCATATATAAATCACGATACGTTTTTGCTAAAATAGAGGCTGCTGCTATGCTAAGATATTTACTATCGCCTTTAATAATGGTTTGGTGTGGTATATCAATATATGGTTTGAATTTGTTTCCGTCTACAATAATAAAGCCTGGTTTAATATCAAGCTTGCTTATTGATTTGTGCATGGCTTTTATAGATGCATTCAATATATTAATGGTGTCAATCTCTTGTTCATATATATGTGCTACCCCAAAAGTAATTGCTTTGGATTCAACAATCGGTTTAAGAAGCATTCGTTTCTTTTCGGAGAGTTGTTTAGAATCATTAAGTATTGAATTCTTAAAATTAGTATCTAAAATTACTGCCGCTGCGGTAACAGGACCAGCTAGGCATCCTCTCCCAGCCTCGTCTGTACCACATTCAAATTTGTTGTTAGAAAATGTATTTATTAAAGTCATAATTATAAGGGTAGAAAAATACATTCAATTATTAAAATATCAATATTTCCATATGGAATATTTCGATAATGCAAATGAATAAATTGAATATTGATGTATTATTAAGTTTTATAGGTCTTCCTTTAACATTTTTTTATGCTATTCCCTTGCATTTTTAATATTTTATTATGATGTTTGCGGAAGACTAACTCAAATAATTGTTTTATGAAATTAAAGTTAACATGGTTATTAACGCTTTTTATGGCGTTTGTAATGCAGCTTTCTTTTGGACAAGAGAAAGACATTACGGGTACAGTTACAGCAGCTTCGGACGGTTTACCGTTGCCAGGAGTTAATGTGATTGTTAAAGGTACCGCAAGAGGTACGCAAACAGACTTTGATGGGAAGTATTCTATCAAAGCAAAAGCAGGAGATATTCTTGTCTTCTCATTCGTTAGTATGAAAACTACCGAAAAAACAGTTGGAGCTGCTAGTGTCATAGATTTATCAATGGCAGATGATGTAGCTTCTCTTGATGAAGTAGTTATTACTGGTTACAGTACAACTACCAAAACTAAATCTAGTGTATCTTCTGTTAGAGTGTCAAGTGAGACTATTGAAAACAGACCGAATGCGAGTTTTGTTCAAACACTATCTGGTCAAGTGCCAGGTTTGAATATAACAACAAGTACTGGTCAGCCTGGAGGGAACTCTTTAGTGCAACTTCGTGGTGTTGGCTCGATTAATGGTAATACCGAACCTTTATTTATTATTGATGGTGCTCCAGTGGATGAAGATAATTTCCGTTCATTGAATCCACAGGAAATTGCATCTATTGATGTGTTAAAGGATGCTGGTGCAACTGCTATTTATGGTAATAGAGGTGCAAATGGAGTTATTGTTATTAAAACCCGTCAAGGAAGTTATAATCAGGGTCTAAAAGTTAATTACAATGGTTTTGTGTCTTACAGTGCAATCCAAGGTAATGATTACAATCTTATGAACTCACAACAGTTGTTGACTTATGAAAGAGATAAAGGTAGAGGAGCTGGAGCTGGTGCAACAGCTAATAAAGGTTTTAGACCAGTGCGTGATTTTTTAACACCTGGGTTTCCTGCTATTCCTGAAAACCAAGTGCCAATGACAGATGCAGAAATTGCTGCTGCTCCAAACTTTGATTGGTTTGATTATTTCTTCAGAACAGCTGTAACTCAGAATCACACAGTATCATTATCTAGTGGTGGTGAAAATTCTACTCAGTTTACTTCTATTGGTTTTTCTGATACTCAAGGTATCTTAGTGCAGAGTAACCTTACTAGATTCAATGTAAGAAGTAATGTTACGGGTAAGAGTAGTAATGATAAGTTTAACTATGGTTTAAATTTGTCTATGAACTACTCTAAAAGTGATGAGCCAAACAACATAGGTTCAGGTGCTGTAAATAGAAACTACGTATTAGGTTCTTTATTATCTTTTCCTTACAATACTCCAGATCAGTTTGGTATAGCTAAACCAGGTGTTATTGCGGCGCCAAGTGTAGTTGATACACCATTCTTCTTAATTGATAGACTTCAAGAGTTTACTCGTTTCGAAGAAGAAGTTAAAATTGTGGCTAGTGTTAATGCTAATTACAAATTTACTGACTACTTGAGTGCTAACGTTGTTGCTTCTATGGATTACCAGAACGAAGTTTTGACCTTTGGTCAGTTTCCAAACTCCATTAATGCACAGATTTTTGGTGGAAATAACGAGCGTATAACGCAAGACACTGATAGAGTGTTTACATATAATCAGGTTACTTCTTTAAATTATAATGATACTTTTGGTAAGCATACAATAAATTTAGGTGCTTACACGGAATATTTTAAGGCTCATAGGAGATTCTTTGGCTTTTTATCTAGAGGTTTAAATGTGTTAACATTTGCACCAGGCGATGGAGCTGGTTTTATCGATGATGGACCAAATGACGATATATTTGTTGATGATGTTTTTGCAACAAAACGTGATGCAGGTTTATTCTCATATTTTGGTTCATTGGATTATGATTATGATTCAAAGTACGGTTTTGCTGCTACAGTTCGTAGAGACGCATCTTATCGCTTTGCTGATTCGAACAGATGGGCTACATTCTGGTCTGTAGCAGGTCGTTGGAATATATCTAATGAAGCATTTATGGACGGTTCTGTTTTTAACAACTTAAAATTAAGAGCGTCTTATGGTACCGCGGGTAATCAGGATATTACTGGTGCGGGGCCTTTCTCTGCTTTTGCCGAGACATTGGATTTATTTACTACAGATACTGGTTATATTAGTAACCAAGCTATATTTCTAGAGCAAGTCGGTAATAGAGACTTAAAGTGGGAGACTATTGCTCAACTAAATATTGGTGTTGATTTTGGAGTGTGGAACAATAGACTTCGTGGTTCTGTAGATTATTACAAACGTAATACAACAGATTTATTCCAATCAATTAACTTATCTGCTACAACTGGTTTTACTCAACAATTCGCTAATATCGGTGAATTAGAAAACAGAGGTGTTGATTTCCAATTAGATTACGATATTTTTAGGGCTAACCAACCAGGAGATTTTTCTATGTCTGTTGGTGTTGTTGGTAACTACAACGTAAATGAATTAATAGATTTACCAGTAGATGAATTGCCTGGCACAGGAAGAGTAGGTGGTCCTTTGGGAGAGTATTTTTTAATTAGATACGTTGGCGTTAATCCAGCAAATGGTAATCTTTTATATTTAGATGCTAATGATAATGTTACTGAAACACCAACAACTGATGATCAGGTTTGGACAGGGAAAAATATTCTGCCAGACTGGAATGGTGGTGTTACATTTAATCTTGATTATAAAGGATTTTTCTTAACGACACAATGGAACTATGTCCTAGGAGTTGATAGATTCGATTCTGATTATGCTGGTTTTGTTGATGTTGATAATACAGGTTCTTTTCAATTATCGGCTGATATATTAAGAGAATGGACTCAGCCAGGTGATATTACAGATATACCTTCACCAACTGCATTTAACAGAAACTCTTTTACCGCTATCGATGATAACTTCTTATACAGTGGTGATTATTTAAGGTTACGTTTTGCTAGTTTTGGTTACAATTTTAATCAAGACATTTTGGAAGGTACTGGTTTTACTAAAGCTAGAGTTTTCTTTAATGCTGAAAATGCTATAACTTTCACAAAATGGAGAGGTTTTGATGTAGAAACTCGTGATAACGGTGGTGCTGAGTATCCAACACCAGCAACGTTCTCTGTAGGGTTAGAGTTAGGCTTTTAATAAAAAAAATAATATGATGAAAAAAATTAAATATTTAATTATGAGTCTTGTGGCAGTTTTATTAGTAAACTGTAACGATGCTATAGACATAAGACAGGTTGGGTTATTAGATCCAGTAAACGCTTTTAGGACTGTTGACGATTTAGAAGCTGGTTTGTTTGGGTTGTACTCGAGAAACGGAGGTATTCCTAATACATTTGGTTTTGATATTACACCAGAGATTGCATTATCATCAAATTTTTGTGATGAGATATCTATAGGTGCTGGTACTGGTGGACAAGGTTTTGCTTTGTATGATTTTGTACTAAATCCTACTTCTGCTGCATCAAGTAACTTTTGGATTAGAAATCTTTCTCAAAATAATAGAGCTACTGTTTTGTTAGAAGCAGCACAAGTGATTGAAGTTGATCCGGCAGATCAAGCAAGATTTAACCAACTATTAGGTGAAATTCATACTATCAGAGCTTACGCAAATTTCGAATTACTTAACATGTATTCTGTAGATGTAAGAAATGATGCTTCTCTTGGAATACCTGTGGTAGACTTTGTACCGCCTTTAACATTTCAGCCATTAAGAAACACCGTAGGTGAAGGTTGGGATTACATTAACAGCGACATAGCTGCTGCGGAAGGTTTATTAGGTCCTGCGACTTCTACGGACAGAATTTCTATTGATGTTGTAAGAGCTTTAAAAGCGCGTACACTTGCAACAAGAGGACAATACGGAGAAGCTTTAACACTAGCGAATAATTTATTAGCAAGCTATCCAATAGCAGATAGGACTGCTCATAGAGATATGTTCTTAGACAACTCTGATGAAGGAATAATTTTTAAACTACAACGTGTAAGAAATGGACCTTTCGATAGACAAGGTGCAACAGGTTCTGTTAATGCAGGTGGATGGCCAGGTGCTGTTTATACTTTCGCAGACATTCTATCAGATTCTTACTTTGAAATGGATAGAAAGGTTTTCAATATGTTAGATCCAAATGATGTAAGATTTGATATTAATGTTTCGCCAGCTAGTACTATAGATCCAAATTACATGACTAATCCAAATTCATTTGCTACTGACAAAATCATTCCTGCAAAGTATCCTGGTTCTGAAAATCAGCCTCTGATGAATGATTTAAAAGTGTTTAGATCTGCAGAGATGTTACTCATTGCAGCTGAGGCAAGAGTTGGTGCTAATAATGATTTAGCTGGTGCAGCTCAATTGATTAAGCAATTAAGAGATGCAAGATTTGGTTCTTCACAGCCTTTACCTGTCTACAATTCAGCACAAGAAGCTTATGGTGCTATCCTTGATGAACGTAGAGTTGAATTTTTATTTGAAGGTCATCGCTATCGTGATTTAAAAAGATTAGGTGTTGCTGGTAACAGAGGTATTGATAGAGATTTAACAGATTGTAACAGACAAAGCGGAGCTTGTACGTTAGCTGCTAACGATTTCAGGTTTACACTGCCAATCCCTCTTTCAGAGATTAATGCTAATCCAGCGATTGGAGAACAGCAAAATCCTGGATATTAATTAATACAACAATTCATTATGAAAAATTTATATAAACTAATAGCATTATTATTCTGCATCGGGACTCTTAGTAGTTGTGATAACGAACAAATATTTTTTGATGGAGGCAAAACTTCTGTAGCCTTTGAGCAGACCTCTTTTAACATCCAAGTTCCTCTTGAGGATTTAACTTTAGAGATACCCGTAAGTAGTACAACTACATCGCCTACTGATAGAACAATTGGTGTTACTGTAGATGCTGATGCAACTACGCCTGGTACATCTTCTGAGTACTCTATAGGAAGTATCAATATTCCAGCAAATGAATATGTTGGTACTTTAGCAATTGATTTTACTTTCGCTAATATAGGTGGTATGGATGGTGATATTAAGAATTTGGTATTCTCAATAGATGCGCCAGATGGTACATTTGCCTTTAGAGAAACTGTTTCAATTGTTTATTTTAGAGAAATTGTTTGTAACGATGTTGTTGTTACTATCAACCCTGATAATTATCCTGGTGAAACATCTTGGGAGATAACAGATGCTGATGATATGGTTGTAGCAAGTGGTGGCTCTACAGGAGCTACTGTTAATCTAGCTGACGGTTGTTACACATTTACAATCTTTGATTCTTTTGGAGATGGTATATGTTGTGCATATGGTAATGGTAGCTACAGTGTAGACTGTTCTATTATTAACCATGCATCGGGAGCTAGTTTTGGAGCATCTGAATCAACTGATTTCTGTGTTAATCCATAAGCGATTAACGATATTATATTTAAAAGCGACTCTTTTAAGAGT
This sequence comes from Winogradskyella jejuensis, assembly GCF_900129745.1. Taxonomy (GTDB): domain Bacteria; phylum Bacteroidota; class Bacteroidia; order Flavobacteriales; family Flavobacteriaceae; genus Winogradskyella; species Winogradskyella jejuensis. The sequence continues at coordinate 1,660,271 of NZ_FQWS01000001.1, forward strand.
CGCTTTTTTTATACCCTTTATTATATTTGTTTAACTTTACTGACTTAAATAGTTATAAGTTTTAATGAATAAATATCTTCTAGCGCCTTTATTTTTTTTCACTTGTTTTTGTATTCAAGCCCAGGTGAAACCCAAACCAAAGACTAAAATTTTAACTGATACTTCTAGGGTCAAAACTAACAATCCAATAAAATCAAATAAAGCTAGTGTAGCAACTATTTATGCCTACAAAATCATTTCAAAAGACAGCGATACAACTTACGTTGATACAACACTCACAATAAAAAAGGAGTACAAGTATAATTACCTAAGGAAAGACAACTTTAATCGTATACAATTTGCAAACACAGGTCAAACTTATAATTCGCTAAGTTTTGATAATTCTTCAAGAAATATTATGCCTTTGTTTTCTGCTCAAGCAAGACATTTTAATTATATGGAAGTTGATGATATTAATTATTACCATGTACCTACACCATTAACAGAGTTGTATTACAAAACAGTGTTCTCTCAAGGACAAACATTAGATGCATTTTTTACAGTAAATACCTCAAAACGGTTTAATTTCTCAATAGCATACAAGGGGCTTAGGTCTTTAGGAAATTACCAAAATGCCTTAACCAGCACAGGTAATTTTAGATTCACAACTAATTACCAAACCAGAAATGGTCGCTATAAGATGCGAGGACATATAGCGATGCAAGATTTACTAAATCAAGAAAATGGAGGGTTAACAGAGGATGATGTACAGCGATTCATTAATGACGAAGAAGAGATTCAAGACCGTTCAGTATTTGACCCCAATTTTCAAAATGCTGAAAATAATCTCGAGGGTAAACGCTTTCATCTAGAACATTCTTATGATATTATTTCAAAGAAGGATAGCTTAACAGATAATAAGCTGTCAATAAATAACACGGTTTCATTTCAAGATAAGTTTTACGAGTATAACCAAACATCAGCAGACAACTCCTTTTTTGGCACATCATTTAATAATGTAATTCAGGACAAAGTTACTTTAGAAGACTTTTATTCAGATTTAGGTTTGTCGTTTCGTAATAAATTACTCGGTAATATATCTTTCAAAATTAATTATACCAATATCAATTATGGGTATAACAGTTTGGTATCGTTAAATAATCAAACTATAACTAACAGAATCAAAGAAGATTTCTTTGGCTTTCTTGGAGCATATAAAAACAAAATAGGAAGGTTTAATCTAAATGGAAGTGTTGGAGCAAATCTATCCGATAAAATAAAAGGTAATTTCCTAGACGCAAAAGTAGCCTATCAATTTTCCGAAGATTTAAACATAGTTGGAGGCTTAAATATTAATAATAGGTTGCCAAACTATAATCATCTGCTATATCAAAGTGATTACACAAACTATAATTGGGATAATCAAGATAGTTTTGATACTGTTAAATCTCAACAATTGTCATTTGGTATTGAATCAGAGAAGTATGTCAATGCTAGTGTCGATGTTTCAAATATAGATAACTACACCTATTTTAATTTAGAATCTGTTCAGAACGATGTTAAAGTTATAAAACCAACGCAGTACAGTAAATCAATACAGTATTTGCGAGTAAAAGTCCAAAAAGAGTTGCGCTTAGGTAAATTTGCTTTAGACAACACAATAATGTATCAAAATGTCACTAGTGATGATGATGTATTCAACGTACCAGCATTTATAACACGGAATACACTCTATTATACAGACGAAGTTTTTAAAAAAGCCCTTAAGTTTCAAACAGGAATAATCTTTAACTATTTCTCAGAGTATAATGCAAACGGATATGACCCGTTACTAGCAGAATTCTACACGCAAAACCAAACCAAAATAGGAGGTTTTCCAAGACTAGATTTCTTTATTAACGCAAAAGTCAGACAAACACGTATTTATCTAAAGGCAGAACACTTCAATTCATCCTTTACAGGTACAGACTATTTCTCCGCACCCAATTATCCATACCGAGACTTCACAGTACGTTTTGGTCTTGTTTGGAATTTCTTTTTGTAGCAGGGCGTTTCTAGACCAAGTCTAGACCGGGCTATCATCAGTCGCTTCCAGATGGTAAACATCTGGAGAACTCCAACAAAGACTCTATCCCGAACGTAAAAAAAAAATACGTCCATTACTCCCTGTAAACAAGTTATTTATGGATTTTAAAAAAATAGATTAGAAATTAATTTAGGAAAGTAGTTGTGGGAATAAAAAAGGGTTTTATATTTGCACGCTCGAAACGGCGAAAAGTTGTTTTGTGGAGTTCTTAAAAAGGTATTGAATTGGGGTTAAAAAATAAAGTC
>NZ_FQWS01000003.1 GCF_900129745.1 Winogradskyella jejuensis
TACAAAGATGATGATATGTTCTGGGCTATTAATAACGATAATAATTTCTATGTTATACAAGCATCTAACAGTATGGATGAGGAAACTAGCTATCCGCTCATAGTTTATACAGCTGATGATGGAAACAATATCATTAAAATTGATGAAGCTGTAAACATAGACCCAAGTAGTGAAATGTTTCTTCACGACAAGGAACTAGACTATTACCACGACTTCAAAAAAGGGGATTATGAGTTCTTCTTAAACGCTGGGTATTACGATAATCGTTTCGAAATTGTATTCTACAACCCTAATGCGGAAAGTCTTGGTAGTGACGATAACATCATCAATCAAGATAAATTAGATGTATTATACGCCAATAATACAGATAAAGTGGTACTAATTAATCCACACAATTTACATGTTACAGATATACAAATCTTTAACATCTTAGGTCAACATGTCGTTGATATTAAAAATATTAAATCTGGAAATCAAACAGAATACAACGTTGGGAAATTAAGTTCTGGTCCTTATATCATTAAATTAAATACTGTAAGCGGTTCGGTATCTAAAAAAATATTGATTAACTAAAGTTCTTTATTTAATTTATCCAACTCAAAGAGGTTGTCTTATCAGATGACCTCTTTTGTTTTTATTACAACTATTTTTTGATTCCTTTTACAACCAATAATTGATTATTTTAGGGTTTTTAAATTCCGAACTAATCAATTTATAAAATGAAAACCAACATCTTAGCAAAATCACTACTTGTAATCGTTCTTATATTGGGATTTCAAATCAATGCCCAAGAAGCTGATAAGAAAGAAGCTGATTCTACAAAAAAGGCAACAAAAGAATTACCTCTCGAACCAGAACGCAAAATAAAATTCTCCACCGATAACGGTACATGGATATCTGTAGATGTTCATCCTGACGGAAAAACTATCATTTTTGATATAATGGGCGATTTATATACCATACCTATTTCTGGAGGAACAGCCACTCGCATTACAGAAGGTATGCCATACGATGTTCATCCAAGATATAGCCCTGACGGGAAATCTATTGTTTTCATTTCAGATAAAAGCGGTTCGGACAACGTCTGGACTATGGACTTAGAAACCAAAGAACAAAAACAACTCACTAAAGACAAAAACAAATACCATGTAGCTGCAGATTGGAGTCCTGATGGCGATTATATTGTTGGTACACGAGGAAGGCGAAATATTAAACCATTCATTTTACATAAAGATGGTGGTTCTGGTGCTGAACTCCTTTCAAAAAATAAAACTCAAAAACTCATTGACCCTGCTTTTAGTGCAGACGGAAATCATATTTACTTTTCATCTCGTCGTGGCGCATGGAATTACAACGCACAACTGCCACAATACCAAATTGTAAGTTACGATCGTGAAGACGGTGATACGGAAACTATTACATCAAGATATGGCTCAGCTTTTACCCCTACATTTTCTAATGATGGTAATTATATGGTTTATGGTAGCCGTTTTGAAGAGCATACTGGATTGGTGCTCCGAAACTTAAAAACTGGTGATGAACGTTGGTTAGCATATCCTGTTCAAAGGGATGAACAAGAATCTATTGCGCCGTTAGGAGTGCTTCCAGCAATGTCATTTACACCAGATAGTAAAAATTTAATTGCTTCTTATGGCGGGAAAATATATTCAATTTCTATTCAGAATAATGAAGCAAAAGAAATTCCATTTCAGGTTGATTTGGATTTAGATATGGGACCAAGAGTCTCTTTTAAATATCCCATTGATGATAGCTCGGAAGGTATTGTGACACAAATTCGTGATGCCGTTCCTTCACCCGATGGTTCAAAAATTGCATTTACAGCATTAAACCGTTTATACGTCATGAGTCTTCCTGATGGAACTCCAAAACGATTAACAAAACATAATTTTACAGAAGCACAGCCAACTTGGTCACCAGATGGCAAGCAAATAGCATTCACGACTTGGGAAAATGGTGGTGGACATCTTTACAAAGTCAACGCGACTGGTGGAAAATTAACACAACTAACACAACAAGCTGGGATTTACACAACTCCAGCATGGTCATATCAATCCAACAAAATAGCTTTTATAAAAGGCTCTGCACAGTCTTACGATGATGCTATTGGCCCTTTTGCTGCTGGAGCTTCAGATGAATTGGCCTGGATATCTGCTGATGGCGGAAGCATCGATATTATAGACAAGACAAAGGGAAGAAATACACCACATTTCACAAAAATTAACGACAGAGTATATCTTAATCATGGTGGTAAAGGTCTAATTTCTATAAGATGGGATGGCACAGACGAAAAAGAACATCTTAAGTTAACAGGAATTAAAACTTATGGTTCTTCAGATGTATTCGGAATTGAGCATGATGTACATGCCGCAATGCCAACTCACGAAGAAGGATGGCGCGAAAATAACACAGCATCAAGACCAGCTGTGATAAAAATTTCGCCAGATGGCACCCACGCGTTAACCAAGATTAATAACGATGTCTACACGGTTATCATTCCAAAAATTGGAACAACACCTTCTATTTCCTTAGCTAAAGCTGAAGGAGCTGCTTTTCCTGCGAATAAATTAACAATCATGGGTGGAGAGTTTCCTGCATGGGCTTCAGACAGTAAAAAAGTGCATTGGTCTTTAGGTGCTAGTCACTTCATTTATGATTTAGAAAAAGGAAAAGCTTTTGCAGACAGCCTAAAATTGGCAAAAAAGAAAGAAAAAGAACTAAAAGAAGCCGAAAAATCAAAAGATTCAACTAAAACTGATAAAAAAGAAGATAAAAAGAAAAAAGATGAACCTCAGTTTAAAGCCGATGAATATAAAGTTGTTGTAAAATATGCTCGCTCTATTCCAAATGGAAAAACACTTCTTAAAGGTGGACGTATCATTACTATGAATGGTAATGAAGTAATCGAAAATGGAGATGTTTTAATTGAAAATAACAGAATTGTAAATGTTGGTACTTCAGGGAGTTTTACCGTTCCAAACGATGCAAAAGTGATTGATGTTAGCGGAAAAACAATAACACCTGGTTTCGTTGATACTCACGCGCACATGTGGCCAAATTGGGGTGTACATAAAAATCAGATTTGGATATATTCTGCAAATCTCGCTTACGGTGTAACAACCACAAGAGACCCACAAACGGCGACTACAGATGTATTAACGTATTCTGATATGGTAGATGCTGGTATGATGCATGGACCAAGAGTTTACAGTACAGGTCCAGGAGTTGGTTTTTGGGCTTATAACATCGAAAACTACGACCATGCAAAGGATGTATTAAAGCAATACAGCGAATACTACAATACCAAGACCATAAAAATGTATTTGGTTGGTAATCGTCAACAACGTCAATGGGTAATTAAAGCTTGTAAAGAACTAGAATTAATGCCTACAACAGAAGGCGGATTAGACTTTAAGCAAAATATGGTAAACCTTATCGACGGTTATCCTGGGCACGAGCACTCCTTCCCTATTTATCCAATCTACGATGATGTCATTAAAACTGTAGCAGAATCTCAGATGGCGGTTACGCCAACCTTATTGGTGTCTTACGGTGGTCCTTGGGCTGAAAATTATTTCTACTCAAGAGAAAATCCTTACAGTGACAAAAAACTACAATATTTTACACCTTATGCAGAATTAGCTCAGAAATCTAGAAGACGTCCAGGTTGGTTTATGGATGAAGAACATGTATTTCAGAAGCATGCGGAATTTATGAAAGATCTTATTGAAGCCGATGGTATTGGTGGTGTTGGAAGTCATGGCCAATTACAAGGTTTAGGCTTTCATTGGGAACTTTGGGCAGTTGCAAGCGGAGGAATGAGTAACATGGATGCTTTAAAAATAGCAACTATAAAAGGAACTGAGGCTTTAGGCTTAGATAAAGATTTAGGCAGTATTGAAACAGGAAAAATTGCTGATATCTTGATTATGGATAAAAATCCATTAGACAATTTACGTAACACAAATACGTTAACGCATGTTGTAAAAAACGGAATTGTTTATGATGCAAATACGCTTGATGAAGTAGCGCCAGTAGCAAAGAAAGCCGATAAATTTAATTGGCAAACTAAGCGTCCTAATAATCTACCAGGTGTGAAAAACTAATTCATTTAGTGAATAGAATATTTAAAAAGACTGTCACTTTGTGGCAGTCTTTTTTATTTTAATTTAGAAATTAAATCGTTAAGACTAACTGCTTCTTGTTCTCCAGAAGCCATATTCTTTAATGTAAAACTATTAGATTTTAATTCCTCTTCGCCTACTAAAACCACAAACGGAATTTCACGTTTATTAGCGTAATTCATTTGCTTTTTCATCTGCTTTCCAGAGGTTATCCAATCTGGATACAATTCTGCTTTAATACCTTCATTTCTCAGTGCAGTGACAGCTTTCAGAGAAGACATTGCCTCTTCTTCTCCAAAATTGATGAATAATACTTTAGTGTTTTCCTTTACAGATTCTGGGAATAAATTGAGTTCTTCTAACACTAAGTAAATACGGTCTAAGCCAAAGCTAATACCAACGCCACTCATGTTTTTTAGACCAAAAATACCTGTAAGGTCATCGTAACGACCACCGCCACCAATCGAGCCCATGCTTACACCTTCTGGTGCTGAGACTTCAAAAATAGCGCCTGTGTAATAATTTAATCCGCGAGCAAGTGTAACATCTAGTTGGAGTTTTGCTGTTTTTAATTCTAATGAAGAAATCGCTGTATTTATAAACTCTAATTCTTCAATTCCTTTTATTCCAACTTCCGAAGTGCTTAAAATAGATTTTAAACTTTCGATTTGAGAACCAAAATCACCCGAAAGTGTAAATAAAGGTTGAAGCTTATCTATGCCGTCTTGAGAAATTCCTTTGCCAAGCATTTCTTCCCTGACCTTCTCCTCGCCTATTTTATCGAGTTTGTCAAGAGCCACTGTAAAATCTATGAGTTTATCTTGAGCACCGATAACCTCAGCAATACCAGATAAAATTTTACGATTATTGATCTTAATCGTGGTGCCTTTTAAATTTAAAGCCGAAAAAACTGCATCGTAAAGCTGAATAAACTCAACCTCTTGAAATAAAGACGTACTGCCAATAACATCTGCATCACATTGGTAAAATTCCCTGAATCGTCCTTTTTGCGGACGGTCTGCTCGCCAAACTGGTTGAATTTGGTAACGCTTAAACGGAAACTCAATCTCATTTTGGTGTTGTACTACATAACGTGCAAAAGGTACAGTTAAGTCATAACGAAGGGCTTTTCCAGATATTCGGCTTGAAAACTTATTAAGTTCTATCTTTTCAGAATTACTTAAATCATCTAAGGATTTTATTCTCAAAGCATTAAGAGATTCTGGCATTTCAATAGTATTCTTCTCAAAAAGAAAATTTCCTGTATTCAATACTTTAAAAATCAAGCGGTCGCCTTCATCACCATATTTCCCCATTAAAGTTTCAGAATTCTCAAAACTTGGGGTTTCTATAGGTTGAAATCCATAAACTTGAAACTGAGACTTAATCGTATCAAAAATATAGTTACGTTTTGCTACAGTTTCAGAATTAAAATCTCTAGTTCCTTTTGGTATGCTTGGTTTTTGTGCCATATCTATTTTCTGCAAAGGCAGAAGGTCGTTTCGTTAATCTTAATTTGTCACAAAAATATTATAATTTTTAGAGGCAAAGCCAAGTAATTTCAAATTTGTAGTAACTTTATTGGCGTTTGGTAGTCTTATAGCAAACCGACGCAAACTCTTAAGCTAAAAAATGAAAGTTTCTCTTTTTAAAGAAAATATAAAAATAGCCCTAGGTTCTATAAAAGGGCAACTTCTTAGAACGATACTTACTGTTGTGATTATTGGCATTGGTATTATGGCACTTGTTGGAATTTTAAGTGGTGTATCTGCTTTGGAAAACACCATTTCTAGTGACTTTTCATCGATGGGTGCAAATACATTTAATATACAACGCTACGAGTTTAATACCCAACGCCAAAGTAGTAGAGAGCGTCAGAAAGTAAACCCTGTTATTACGTATAGAAATGTAAAAGATTTTCAGGATAGTTATGATTTTCCGTTTACAAAGACATCGGTCTCTTTTATAGGTACAAGAGCCGCTGAAATAAAAACAGATTCTGATAAAACAGACCCTGAAGTTAGAGTTCTTGGTGCAAACGAACATTTTTTAGAGAATTCTGGTTTAGAAGTTGAAGGTGGTCGTGGTTTTAATGTTTTTGATATTACAAACAACAATGCGGTTTGTGTGATTGGTAGTGATTTGGTTAAAGCCCTGTTTAAAGATGTTAATCCTGTTGGACAAACCATTAGTGTTAGAGGCTCAAAATTTAAAGTTATTGGCCATCTAAAAGAAAAAGGCGCCACCTTTGGAAACAACCAAGATTTAAGGGTTATTCTGCCCATCCAAAAAGCGCGTTCAATTTTTACCAATCCTTTTATCAACTACAACCTAAGCATTAAAGTTGACAAAAAAGATATGCTAGAAGGCGCACAAGATGATGCCGTTTTAACATTTAGAAATGTAAGAGGACTTAACCCTGTTGAAGAAAATGATTTTGGTCTAGAACGTAGCGAAGACTTAATAAATAGAATAAGTAATATTTCTAGCTATCTCTACATTGCTGCATGGATTATAAGTATCATCACCATTTTTGGCTCTACCATTGCCTTAATGAACATAATGTTAGTATCTGTTAGTGAGCGAACACGTGAAATTGGAGTTAGAAAAGCTTTAGGAGCTAAGAGCAAAACTATAGCCGTTCAGTTTTTTATTGAAACCGTTGTTATTGGTCAATTGGGTGCTGTATTAGGTATAATACTCGGAATTTCTATTGGTTGGTTATTAGCAACCGTTTTTGAACTTCAATTTTCAACACCTTGGTTTGCTATGTTTTGGGGTGTGGCTATTGCCTTTATTGTAGCTGTAATATCTGGAGTATATCCTGCAACAAAAGCCGCTAAATTAGACCCTATAGAGTCTCTGCGCTACGAGTAAGCTTTAGTATTAAGTGATTAGTGTAAAGTAGTTAAATACCAAACATTCTACACTTATTACTTTTAACTTAATACTAATTGCTTTACACTTATTTCTGCCCTATTAGCTTTTCAAAATACTGAAACAATTCACCTTTGGTAATATTTCCACCTTGTTGAATCAGTTTAAAGATATCCATGTGCTTATCTTCTGAATAGTCTTTTTTTGCATTAAAAAATTCAACACTATCAGATAGTAAATTGTTTCTCAACCACTCAAAACCTTCTTTAGTAGTAAAATCTACAGCATCGTTATTAATCTTCAATGCTATAAGATGCATATCCTTTTCTCTACACTTAAATAAATGAATCTGCTGTGGAGAAATATGTTCTATATACTTCACCTTACTTAATACTCCTAACCATACCAAATCACTAAAGACATCTAATTCTTGTTCAGCAGTTTCAGGTTTGTTCTTTTTGATATCTTCCCACTCATCTGCGGAAATAGATTGGGTGGCTAAAAAATTGATAAACTCTTGATACAGTTCTTCAAACTGCTCTTTTGTAAGTCTTGTGTATTTCATTTTTATTTCTTTAAAACCTCAGCTACAGCAAATGGTCTATCTGTTGCAAGCATATCTGCACCCAACTGTAACCATTGTTTATAAATCTCATCACCACGAACTTCGGCACGTTTATCTAAGTTACCTAAAGTCCCAAGCATTGTTAGAATATCATTCTCATGCAGCTTGTCAAATAACGATTTATTTGATAATCGTGTTCCTGTGAAAGCAATCATATTTTTTGTAGGGATATCAGAAGCTAAAAGTGCATTGAGTTCAAGTTCGTTTCGTGCAGATACGGATAGTAACATATCTGGAGCAGTTTCATACGCAGATTTTGCTTGTGACAAATCGTAAGTAATAATGATACATACATCTTCTGCATTTGCCGCTTTTATTGCTTCTATTACTTCGCTTTGTGGTACACTTCGCTTAATATCAACACTAAGCACTACATTATTCGTTTTACTCCAATCCAAAACATCCTTGAATAAAGGAATTTTGAATTGAGTTTCATTTCCAAAGTCGTCAACTAAATTAAATGCCTTTAGCTCGCTGTAGGTTTTGTTTTTTACTAGTCCTGTTCCTGTTGTTGTTCTATCAATAGAATTATCGTGTAAAAGCACCAGCTTTCCATCTTTAGTTTTTGCTACATCTATCTCGTATATAGCCTTCATTTGATTATTGACATACTGTATGGTCTCCAAACAATTTTCAGGATACTTCTTGATAGCCTTTCCTCCACGATGCACACTTATTTGCGGTGCTTGGTTATTTGAGTAACGAAACGTTTCTAATAAAACAGAATCTTTTGATTGTGTTTCTTTCTTTTCAGTCTTACATCCTAAAAAAAGAATGCCAATTACAAAAAGGTAAATAAACCGCATAGAATTTAATTTTAATATGAATAAAAAAACCGTCTAGGATGAACTAAACGGTTTTTAAAATTTTGAAAATTGAGATTAAGCTTCTGCAACTACCTCGAATGGTAAATCTACAACTACTTCTCTATGCAATCTAACAACCGCATCGTATTTTCCTAAACGCTTAACGTTACCACCTATAACATTGATAAATTTCTTCTCAATACTATGACCAGCTTTTTGTAATGCATCTGCAACATCAATGTTGTTTACAGAACCAAATAACTTGTCTCCAGCACCAACTTTAGAAGCTATCTTTACTTCTAAATTTGCTAATGCTTCAGCTACTTTCTTAGCGTCGTCAATTAATTTTTGCTCTTTAAAGGCACGTTGCTTTAAGTTTTCAGCTAATACTTTCTTTGCAGAAGCAGTTGCTAAAATTGCTTGCCCTTGAGGAATTAAAAAGTTTCTACCATAACCGTTCTTAACTGTTACAATATCGTCTTTAAATCCTAAATTCTCAACGTCTTGTTTTAATATAAGTTCCATTGTTATGATATATTTATTTTAATAAATCAGCTACATATGGCATTAAAGCCAAGTGTCTTGCTCTTTTTACCGCTACAGATACTTTTCTTTGGTATTTTAAAGAAGTTCCTGTTAAACGTCTTGGTAATAATTTTCCTTGCTCGTTTACAAACTTTAATAAGAAATCTGGATCTTTGTAATCTACATACTTAATACCAGACTTTTTGAAACGGCAATACTTCTTATTTTTTGAAGTCTCTATATTTAGTGGAGTAAGATATCTAATCTCTCCATCTTTTTTTCCTTTTGCTTGTTGATCTATAGATGCCATAATTAAGCTTTTTGTTTGTTTCTTTCTCTTCTTCTCTCAGCCCAAGCCACAGCGTGCTTGTCTAATTTTACAGTTAAGTAACGCATAAAACGCTCATCACGTCTAAACTCTAACTCTAAAGGTTCGATAGCCTCACCAGCTACAGTGTACTCAAATAAGTGATAAAAACCACTCTTTTTGTTTTGGATTGGGTAAGCCAACTTTTTTAAGCCCCAATCTTCTTTGGCAATCATCTTAGCTCCTTTAGAAACAAGAAAGTCTTCGTATTTCTTTACTGTTTCCTTTATCTGGTCATCAGATAAAACGGGATTTAAGATGAAAACAGTTTCATAATGATTCATAATAATTTGTTTGTTTATTGTTAAAACGGGTGCAAAAATACACATTATTTAAAAGTGTACCAAGGATTTATAGCTAATTTTTAGCAGACTTCTGATTTGAATAAATTTTCATAAATTTTGCATTTAATCGATGATTTTTGGTATTTGTCCGAATTTTTTGTACTATTGTCGAAGCTTAACCTAAAAATTGAATGTTATGACTTTAAACTGTGTGGTTGTTGATGACTCTGCTATCCAGCGATTATCTATCGTAAAACTCATAGAAAATCACGAGTCCCTAAATCTCGTTGCTGAATACAGTAGTGCATTAGAAACTAAAAACGGATTAAATACTAAAAAAGTAGATTTAATCTTCCTTGATATAGAAATGCCTGTTCTTAATGGTTTCGAACTTCTAGATGTCTTAAATAATAAACCCCAAATTATTTTTGTCACTGGTAAAACCGAATATGCCTTTAAAGCATTTAACTACGATGCCACAGACTATTTACAGAAACCAATTACAAAAGAGCGTTTTAATCAAGCTGTAGAAAAAGCCATAGAACAACATAAACTTAAACTAGACTTTAACGAAACTGAAGGCGAACATATCTTCGTGAAGAGTAACCTTAAAAAGCGTAAAGTTTATATCAAAGATATTAAATGGATTGAAGCCCTTGGTGATTACGTAAAAGTAGTTACTGAAGAAAACAGCTTAGTTGTTTTATCCACAATGAAAGCCTTTGAAAAAGAATTACCTGAAGGTAAATTCTTAAGAATTCATAAATCTTATATTGTAAATCTAGATAAAATAGACCGCTTTAACAGCAAAAATGTTGAAGTTGGTGCTTACGAGATACCCTTAAGCCGAAACAAAAAAACACAACTAGTTGACGCGCTTAATAATATGTGAAGATAAGCCTAGTAATTATCTACATTAATTACTACTCTCACAGACCTAAAGTCTTTTATACTCATGAAGCTATTATGTATTTTACTAATAGCTTCTTTTGTTTTTGGTAAGGATTGTTTTTGAGGAATCTTAATGAGTATATTCTTGTGATACTGATTTCTAATTCGAGATACTGGCGGAAACTCAGGACCTAAAACGTGAGCCTTGAACAACTGCCTTAAAGATTTGGCGTACCAATCTGCTGCTAAATTCACACGATTGTAATCTTTATGCTTCAGCGTTATTTTTATCAATCTAAAAATCGGCGGATACTTATAGTTAAATCTATCATTCAACTGTTCCTTATACATGTCGTAATAAGAATTTGTAGATACCTGCTGCAAAATATTATGATGCGGATTGTAAGTCTGAATCAAAACCTTTCCTCTAACATCAGTACGTCCTGCTCTTCCAGATACTTGAGCCATTAATTGATAACTACGCTCATGAGCTCTAAAATCTGGAAAGTTAAGTAAGTTATCTGCATTGAGAATCCCAACCAATTTTACATATCTAAAATCTAAACCTTTAGTCAACATCTGCGTACCAACTAGGATGTCTATTTCTTTCTGTTCAAACCGAGTGATTAATTTTTCGAAACCGTATTTACCTCGAGTGGTATCTAAATCCATTCGAGCGACAGTGTTATCAGGAAATAATGTTTTAACCTCTCCCTCTATCTGCTCTGTTCCGAAGCCTTTAGTATCTAAGGTTACATTTCCACAAGCTTGACAACTCTTTAGCATCGCAGAATTATACCCACAATAATGGCAGCGCAATTGGTCACGGTATTGATGATACGTTAAACTGACATCACAATTTGGACATTGCGGTGAATGCCCACAAGTAGTGCATTCTATAATTGGAGAAAAGCCTCTTCGATTCTGAAATAAAATCACTTGAAAGCCTTCTACTAAGGCTTCAGTCATTTCTTCAATTAATCGGTCACTAAAATGACCTTTCATGCGTTTTCTCTTGTACTTGTCTGCCAAATCTACGAGCTCGATATCTGGCATCAACACATCATTATAGCGCTGGCTCAGTTCCACTAAACCATATTTACCTTCTGATGCATTGTAATACGTCTCTAAACTTGGTGTAGCTGTTCCTAAAAGCGTTTTTGCTCCAAACATATTAGCCAAAACTATTGCTGCATCACGAGCATGATACCGCGGTGCTGGATCAAACTGCTTATAAGATTGCTCATGCTCTTCATCTACAATAATAAAACCTAAATTCTGAAACGGTAATAATAAGGCAGACCTTGCTCCTATGATGATTTGTGCTTTTTCAGAACTATTAAGAATATTATTCCAAGCTTCTACACGCTCATTACCTGAGTATCTCGAATGAAAAACTGCCACTTTTTCTCCAAAATAGTTTTGTAAACGTGATACCAATTGAGTGGTCAAAGCTATTTCTGGAAGGAGATATAGGACTTGCTTACCTGTAGCAAGTTGCTCCTCAATAAGCTTAATGTAGAGTTCTGTTTTTCCTGAAGACGTAACGCCATGTAAAAGCAGAACTGATTTCTCACTGAACTGTAATTTAATCTCACTCAACGCTTTTGTCTGAAATTCGTTAAGCTCTTTTGAATCATCTGTAGTTTCTTCATCAAATGAGACTCTATCGATTTGGATATGATATTCTTCAAGAATATCTTTATCAATCAATGCCTTTATAATAGCGGAAGAAGCACCACTATGTGTTGCTAAATCTGAAACTTTTATTGGTTTTTTAGACCGTACTTCGAGCTGAAATAAACTCAGTACCACTTCACGTTGCTTTTTAGCACGACTTAAATCTTCTAACAATTCTTGAAGTTTTACTTCGGACTTAAAAGTTGAATGTAGCCGAACATAACGGACCAACTTGGGTGTATATTTTTGATAAATTTCTTCTTGAAGCTGAACTACTCCTTTTTCTACTAGCGAATTTATAATTGGTAAGACTCGTTTTCGGTCTAAAATAGATATGACATCGTCAATCTTTAAAGACGATTGATGGTGCAAGGCTTCATAAATTAAAAACTCATCATCTTTTAATTCAGAGTCTGAAATTTCAGCAGTTTCATTTCTAGAAATTATGGTTTCACTTTCAAGGATAAAAGCATTTGGCATTGCTGCACGCATAACTTCGCCTAGGCTGCACATATAATAACTAGAAATCCATTGCCAATGTTGCAATTGCTGCTCTGTTACTAATGGCTTTTCATCCAGAATCTGATGAATAGTTTTAGCTTCATAAGCCGTTGGAGGCGTTTTATGAGTTTTGTAAACTAGAGCTGTATATATTTTGCTTTTACCAAAAGGGACAGCAACACGCATTCCTGGTTTTAGAAAAGTAGCTTCGGCTTCAGTAATATAATACGTAAAGGCTTTTTGAAGAGGGATTGGCAATATAACATCGACAAAATCTGTCATTAGTTAACGCGTTTCCAGTATTGTGTTTTATAAAAGAAGGCAACGTAACCTCTAACCTGTAATTTATTAGGTGTTTCTAACTTTAATCTACATTTATACACCTTTCCGTTGCTTGGATTTAATATTGTTCCACCTTCATAAATATCTTCTTCTTTCTTCATATAATTTATAATGGTCATTCCTATAATAGGTTCGTTTTTATTTTTGCCTCTACATAAATCACAAAGTGGATTAGGGTTTTTATTATTGACTAATTCAATTATATCACCATAAATTCTCCCATCTTTTTGATAAATATTTACTATAGATTTTTCTTCACCTGTCTCATCATCAATGGTTTTCCATTTACCCAAAATAGATTGCGCATTTAGATGTAACAAACTGAATAAAAACACTATGAGTAAACCGCTTTTCATTCTTCAATAGTATTTAATTTATGAAGCCTTCGCAAGGTTGCGTTAAGCTCATAACCTAGTAACAAGATATTGGCATTTAACCACAAATACAATAATAAAATTAAGAGTGCTCCAATAGACCCATAAAGCTCATTGTATTTCGAAAAATTATCAATGTAAATACCAAATAAATAAGAGTTTAATATAATGAGTAACGTGGTTAATAACGCTCCAATTGAGAAAAATCGTGTTTGTCTTCCTTCTTTTGTTCCAAAATAATACAAAGTGGCAGTTGCTATATAAACCATGACAACAAAAAAGAGATATTTTGCAACCAAAATCCATTGTTTATTAGTTGCTTCTTCTGCACCGAAAGCCTCATTTAATGGCACAATAACATATACTTGGGTGTAAATGAAAACAGCTACAGTAAACAAAACCAAAAACGCTAAAATTAGAGCTATACCTAGCGCATATAAATATTGCTGAAATATATTTCGTGTTAATTGCTCATGATAAGAGTTTTCAAATCCTGAAAACACGGCATTAACACCATTGGCCATTAAAAACATGGATAATAAAAAAACAGATGATAATAAGCCTGCCTGACTATTACCTTCTAAGTTTTCAAAAATAGTAGACATAAAAAAGTCCGAGGTTTGTGCTGGTAAAAAAGATTCTAAAAATTTAGAAAATTCTACATCAAAACCATCAATAGGAATTACGGGAATAAGTATAACTACAAACAGTAAAAATGGAAATATCGACGTAAAAAAACTAAACGCAATAGCACTGGCACGAGTTGTTAATGTACCTTTAACAATTCCCAAACCATAGAGCTCTAACAAGTCGTACAAAGACAAACCTTCAAATCCCGGAAGCTTAATCTTTTGGCTAAATGTAACCAGAGAGCAAACTATGGGTATTTTTTTGAGTCTTTCTTCTATTGAACTTGACATAAATAAGATTTACGATTTATACGGCCTTAAGACTTAAATCCATATTATAAACCGAATGCGTTAAAGCCCCAGAAGAAATATAATCTACTCCACATTCGGCATAATGTCTTACTGTTTTTTCATTAATTCCTCCAGAAGATTCTGTAAGACATTTATCACCAATAAGTTTTACAGCTTTACGTGTATCTTCGTAATTAAAGTTATCTATAAGAATTCTATAAACACCACCACAATCTAAAATTTCTTGGATTTCCTCTAGGTTTCTTGCTTCTACAATGATTTTTAAATCACGTCCTGTTTCCTTTAAATAGTCTTTGGTTTTGTTAATGGCTTTACTCACACTACCCGCAAAATCAATGTGATTGTCTTTGAGCATAATCATATCATATAATGCAAACCTATGATTAGTACCACCACCTATTTTCACTGCCCATTTTTCGAGTGCTCTAATACCTGGAGTGGTTTTACGTGTGTCTAAGATTTGTGTTCCTGTGCCTTCTAACAAATCCACAAACACTTTTGTTTTTGTAGCTATAGCACTCATACGCTGCATAGCATTAAGGACTAATCGCTCAGCTTTTAAAATAGATTGGGAAGCACCTTCAACGTAAAAAGCAATGTCACCATATTTAACCTTAGAACCATCTTCAATTAAGGTCTCCACTTTCATATCTGCATCTACATAAGCAAACACTTGTTTTGCAAATTCAATACCAGCTATTATGCCTTCGTCTTTAACCAAAAGCTTTGCTTTACCTCGAGCTGATGCAGGAATACAAGCTAGCGAACTGTGGTCTCCATCTCCAACATCTTCACGAATAGCATTAGCAATTATGAGCTCTATTTCTTTATTGAATTGTTCTTTTGAAATCATTAGTAGGAATATTTATCGTAAAAATAGCAAATTGATTTACGATATGCGATTTTTAGATTTACGATTTATCTATGGCATAGTTCTAAGAAATCATAAATCGTAAATTGTAATTCGTAAATTTGAGAATGCAAATAAAACTCATCGCCATTGGCAAAACCGACAATAAACAGCTTCAAACCTTAATTGAAGACTACCAGAAACGTTTGGGGTTTTATATAAAATTTCAATTGGAAATTATTCCGGATATTAAAAAGGCGAAACACCTATCTGAAGCACAGCAGAAAGACAAAGAAGGTGAACTTATTTTAGGAAAAACACAAACTTCTGATGTTGTAATTCTTCTTGATGAAAATGGGAAGCAAATGGATTCTGTGGGCTTTAGCAACTATCTGCAAAAGCACCTTAACTCAGGCATTAAACAACTTGTATTTGTTATTGGTGGTCCGTACGGTTTTTCTGATGCGGTTTATCAACGTGCTAATGGCAAATTAGGACTCTCTAAAATGACCTTCTCGCATCAAATGGTACGTTTGTTTTTTATAGAGCAGTTGTATCGTGGCTTTACCATATTACGAAACGAGCCTTACCATCATAGATAAAAAAGCCCGAGTAGTTACTCAGGCTTTTATAAATATCTAATAAACTTTATAAGTTTCTTTTCGTTTATCAAGTTGGCGTTTGAGGTCGTTTATAGTTTCAGTGACTGCCAACTCATACTCACGCTCGTTTGATTTTGCAAAAATTCGTGGTCCAGGTAAACTCAATTCAATATTACAAATTTTACCAGCTTCATGGTCTTTCTCATCTTGTTTAAAATAGACTTGTGCAGATATTAAAAACTCATATTTATTACTCAATTTATCTAATCGTTCTCTTGTGAATTGTGAAAGTGTTTCACTAACATCCACATTTACATATTCAAAATTTACAGTCATATCATTTTGTGTTTTGGGTTAAACTTCTATACCTAAATATACGATTTTAAGTCTGCTTTTGCCCTAACAATTATCATAAAAAAGCTTTAAAAAACAACCTAAATTGAAAGTTACTCAACATAGCTACGTCTACATAAATCAAAATCAAATCGTTATGACTAATCAAACAAAAAAAGATCTAATTATTTTTGATGGCGAATGTAATCTCTGCAACGGCGTTGTGGGTTGGCTACTCAAGTTTGCACCAGAGGATTTGTTTCAGTTTGTAGCCTTTCAGTCGGTTTATGGGCAGCAATTATTACACCAACACGGATTCCCTACAGAACGTTTAGATACTGTGATTTTGATAGATGCTACTGGTGTGAAGACACACTCAGATGGTTTTCTAAAGATTATTTCTAAAATCCCAAAGTGGAAACGCGTCGCCGCTCTTTTAGGTTTTATTCCAAGATTAATACGCGATTACATCTATAAAACAGCCTCTAAAAATCGTGTAAAATGGTTTGGAAATTCTAAGAGTTGTACTATTGATTTTAGGTAGGAGTTTTGGAGTTACGCTTAACGGTTGGTGTATGATTCCGTTGCGGGAAATTCGTTAGAATTTCCGAGTAAGGAATCAGTACGAATTAAAAGTAGTAAATATTCTTTGAAGTAGGAGGTAGCTATGGATTATACACGTTGTTGGCAGTAGAAATTTTAATTCTTAATATTCAATTTCAATTTTTCCATTGGAACACTGTATATATCATCTCCATCAGTATATAGAAATTGATTAGTACTATTTGTGACGTAGGCACTCCATCCATAAGGCAACATTGTTAATTTACTTGGTATACTCCATTTAGGTTTGTCAAAATTATTCTCGTTGTAACTTATAAAAAAACCTTGGTTAGATGTATCACCTTCTATATATCTTGTAAATATTATATAGCGCATATTTGAATCTACATATGGACTAAACTCTGTTCCTTTTTCCGTGTTCAAATTTGTTAGGTAATCTTCGATACTCAAGGTGTTATTTTCAAGTTTTGCTCGCACAATATCTCCTTCATTTAATGTAGATTGGAAATAAATTTTTGATTCAGTTAGCCAATAGAAATATCCGCCCTCTATTCCTGATGACTCTGATAAATTTATTTTTTTGGTCCACTTATCATCTGTTTTTTCAATGAGATATATGTCTTCTTGATTATCTTTTCTAACACTATAGATTATTTTATTTCCACTGGGTGAAATAGCTCCATTATAAATTGAATCCAATTCATTTATTTGAACCGTTTCTGTTAATAATCCATTCTTTAAATGAGCTATAAAGGCAGATTGGTTTGTCCAATCTGAAGTTCTGGTAAGGAACATAACCGATTGGTCTTTTGAAAAACTAATCACATTCTCTGATAATTCTCCAGTAGATAAAATGCCTTCATAATACTTTCCCTCATCTGAGACAAACCGATTATCATAGTAGACCTCTCTAAATTGAATTTCTCTGATGGTATCTTCCATTATTTTCTTTCTTTCGACCCAATTGTTGTACTTATTTAAAGAATCGTAAATAAACCGTCTATCGTTAAAAATTTTTCCTTTTGTGTTTGTGAAAAATATTCTCTTTTCAAAGCCCTCTTTTGTGTAAAATGTGGAATCATAACCATGGGTTTTATCTCCGATAAATTCAGCCCTGTATGTTTTCTTTTGTTTGTTCAGATTATCTTTCATTGTATAATAGACCTTACCAATAGAATCAATCCATTCGGTAACCATTGTGCTGTCATTCTCAAATCTTACTTTTTCAATTGAAAATTCAGAAGCGCCTTCCTCCCGATATCGAGCACCTATCTGTGTCCAGTTATCGTCATATTCGTAGATATAATCTGTCATGACTAATCCAAGAGAATCCGATTCTAACCATCTGTGTGGTTTGCCATTGTCAAAATAATAGGTTAATCTATACTTAAATGGAACGGTATCGAAGTTTATTGGATATTTGAAATAATTAATTTTTTCAAAACGTGGCGAAGGATTGGCGACTTGCGTTTCCATCTCTTTTTGACAAGAAACAACTCCCAAGAGTAATATGATATATAGAAACCTTGTTTTCATGTCATGGATTATTACTGCCAACTTAACGATATGGTTCGTTTTAATGAACTATATCAGTAGTCAAGCGAAGTTATATTTTTAATTTTAATAAATCAATTCTGTTGATATTCAAACTATCAAAGACTTATTAAACAAACTTCCCCAATTCCAACTCATTAATCCCACCATGAGAGGCATGAGCAACAGCAACACCATTTCTAATAACTAACAATTGTGGCGACTGGTGTAAGACTTGAAATTTATAACCCGTTTCGTTAGAGACTTCTCGGTAATTTAATAAATCCAAATAGTACAAATCGGCGTTTAAATCTAAATCGTATATAGACACAAACTGATTCATCACCATTCTACTAATACCACAACGCGTAGAGTGCTTAAAAATCAATTGGGTTTTACCCAAGGAGCGCTTTTCTATTTCATCTAATTGACTAACCGTAGTTAAGGCTTGCCAGGGCAAGGCTTTCTCTTCCTTAGACTCAGATGAAGAGTTAAATAATTTATTAAATAGTCCCATATATGTTTTTCTTTTTCAATTGAGTCGAAAAATAAATCTCGACTTACAAACAGACAAAAAGTCATTGTAAATCAAGGGTTTTAAGACATTTTGTCGTTTTTAATGTGTTGGTAAGATAATTGAAATATACCTAACAGAAAAAGAAAAACGTCGACAACAATTGACATAAAAAATATAACTATGAATTTTAATAATTATACCATTAAATCTCAAGAGGCTATACAACAAGCGCAACAAATTGCGCAGAGTTATGGTCATCAGCAGATAGAAAATGAGCACATTTTTAAAGGCATTCTCAATGTCGATGAGAATGTATTGCCATTTCTATTAAAGAAACTAAACGTTAATGTTGGGTTGCTAGAACAAATTCTTGATAAAGACTTAGAAAGCTACCCTAAAGTTAGTGGAACAGATATCATGCTTTCTAGAGAAGCAGGAAAAACAGTCAACGAAGCATCAATCATCGCTAAAAAAATGAATGATGATTTTGTGTCTGTAGAGCATTTAGTCTTGGCCATTTTTAAATCTAAAAGTAAAATAGCTCAGGTTCTTAAAGACCAAGGCGTTTCTGAAAAGGCGTTAAATTCAGCTATCGAAGAATTGCGTAAAGGCGATAGAGTTACCTCTCAAAGTCAAGAAGAGACTTACAATTCTTTAAATAAGTACGCGAAGAACCTCAACCAATTAGCTCAAGACGGAAAGTTGGACCCCGTTATTGGTCGTGATGAAGAGATTAGACGAATACTACAAATTTTATCGAGACGTACAAAAAACAATCCAATTTTGGTTGGTGAGCCTGGCACAGGTAAAACCGCTATCGCAGAAGGTTTAGCACACCGAATTATTGATGGTGATGTACCAGAAAATTTAAAGGATAAGCAAATATTTGCCTTAGATATGGGTGCTTTAATTGCTGGCGCAAAATATAAAGGTGAATTTGAAGAGCGTCTGAAGGCAGTTATAAAAGAAGTTACTACAAGTGATGGTGATATCGTTTTATTTATTGACGAAATCCATACGCTCGTTGGTGCTGGTGGCGGACAAGGCGCTATGGATGCAGCAAACATTCTAAAACCTGCTTTGGCTCGTGGAGAACTACGTGCCATTGGTGCAACCACATTAGATGAATACCAAAAATATTTCGAGCAAGATAAAGCCCTGGAGCGTCGTTTTCAGAAAGTACAGGTAAATGAGCCAGATACCGAGAGCGCAATTTCTATTCTAAGAGGTATCAAAGAAAAATACGAGACGCATCACAAAGTGCGTATTAAAGACGAAGCAATTATTGGCGCAGTGGAATTATCTAATCGTTATATAACCAATAGGTTCTTACCAGATAAGGCTATTGACCTAATGGACGAAGCAGCCTCTAAATTACGCATGGAAATCAACTCTAAACCAGAAGAACTTGATGTTTTGGATCGTAAAATCATGCAGCTTGAAATTGAGCATGAAGCGATTAAGCGTGAAAAGGATGAAAGTAAATTGAAATCTTTAAAAGCTGAATTGGCAAATCTTAAAGAAGAACGCAACGAACTTAACGCCAAATGGAAAAACGAAAAAGAGGTTGTAGAAAATGTTCAGAATATAAAACAAGATATTGAGAATTATAAGCTTGAGGCTGAGCGTGCTGAGCGTGACGGCGATTATGGTAAAGTTGCTGAAATCCGTTACGGGAAAATTAAAGAGGCTACGGAGCAGCTTGAAGAATTTCAGAAGCAACTCGCCGCACAGCAAGAAACAGCTTTGATTAAAGAGGAAGTCACTTACGAAGATATTGCAGATGTTGTAGCAAAATGGACAGGTATTCCTGTGACTAAAATGATACAAAGTGAGCGCGAAAAACTCTTAAAATTAGAAGACCAATTGCATAAACGTGTTGTCGGTCAAGAGGAAGCTATTGAAGCCGTCAGTGATGCGGTAAGACGCTCACGTGCAGGATTGCAAAATCCACAAAAACCAATTGGTACTTTCCTCTTTTTAGGAACAACCGGTGTTGGTAAAACAGAATTAGCAAAAGCGTTAGCAGAGTATCTGTTTGATGACGAAAATGCTATGACACGAATAGACATGAGCGAATATCAAGAACGCCATGCAGTAAGTCGATTGGTTGGAGCGCCTCCAGGCTATGTGGGTTACGATGAAGGTGGACAATTAACTGAAGCTGTTCGTAGAAAACCTTATTCTGTAGTCTTATTAGATGAGATTGAAAAGGCGCACCCAGATACCTTTAATATTTTGTTGCAAGTTTTAGACGAAGGTCGCCTAACGGATAACAAAGGACGTGTGGCAGATTTTAAAAACACGATTATTATTATGACCTCAAACATGGGAAGTCATATTATTCAAGAGCGCTTTAATGCTACAGAAGATATTCCATCAGCGATGGAAGCCGCAAAGGTTGATGTACTTGGTTTACTAAAACAGACGGTAAGACCTGAGTTTTTAAACCGTATTGATGATACTATAATGTTTACGCCTTTATCTAAAGAAAACATCATTAGTATTGTTGACTTACAATTAAAATCGGTAACCAAAATGATTGCCCAACAAGGCATTACGTTTGATGCGACGCAAGAAGCAAAGACCTATCTAGCCAATAAAGGGTACAATCCAGAATACGGTGCTAGACCTGTAAAACGAGTCATTCAGAAAGAAGTCTTAAATCTATTGAGTAAAGAAATCCTAGCTGGCAAGGTAAGTACAAACAGTATTATCCTTTTAGATGAATTTGATGGTCAGTTAGTCTTCCGAAATCAAGGGGATTTGGTAATTGAAGAAATTTAAATTCTAGTGTAACAAAATAGCCGCTAAACAGTCTTTATATTGATTGGTTGGTCTGCTTAGCGGCAGGCAATTTAAGGCAACGCAAAATACGTTTGAGACGTCCAAACAAAGTAGCGTTGCCTTTTTATTTTAGAATACTCCGCATAATTTGTAACAAGTTGAATCTAATTGTTACATATCAACAAAACAAATTTACTACACGCTATGAAATTTTTTAAAGCTTTTTGCTCTACGCTATTACTTACGTTTTTATCTATTTTCACTTCAAATGCGCAACAACTAGAAAATTCTACCTTATGGAAAATCTCTGGAAATGGACTTGAAAGCCCATCATATCTCTTCGGCACAATTCATATTACATGTGATGCCACTCTAGAGTCTGATGTAAAAAAAGCATTAGATGAAACTTCACAAATTGTTCTTGAACTAGATATGGACGAAGGAGATTTACAGTCTAAAATGCTACAAAGTGTCTATATGAAAGATGGACAAACACTAAAAGACTTAGTTTCTGAAGAAGATTACAAAGCTATTGACGCTATGTTACAAAAGCATATGGGCGTATCGGTGACTATGATGCAAACTATGAAGCCTTTTTTTCTTACAGCTGCTTTATATCCTAAGCTAATGGATTGCCCGATGATGTCCTTTGAGGAAGAACTCATGAAAGTTGCCAAAGCGCAAGGCGAAGAGATTAAAGGTTTAGAGACTGTTGAAGACCAACTTTATATTTTTGATGAAATCCCATATGAAGAACAAGCTAAAGACTTGGTACGTTCTGCTAAAGATGATTTGGCTTATGACAAAAGTATGTTCGCCAAAATGATGAAAGTATACAAAGAAGAAAACATAACCGCAATGGTTGATATGATGAATGATGAAAACTATGGTTCGGTTTCAAAATATCAAGACAAACTTTTAGATGACCGTAATAAAAATTGGATTCCAAAAATTGGTGAGTATGCTAAAGAAAAACCAACATTTTTTGGTGTTGGTGCAGGGCATTTAGCAGGAAAAAACGGAGTAATTAATTTATTACGGAAAGCAGGTTATACAGTTGAGGCAGTAGAATAAAAAGATAAATTCCACATACGAAGATTAAAATCTTAGAAATATTCGACGAAATGCACTGTTAAAGCGTTTCAAAAATTTCATTTTATCGGATAAACTATTAACTTTGTCGAGCTAATTAATTCCATTCAACTTTAAGAGCAGGTATTTTCCTGTAGACATTTTCTCTCAATTTTTTGGGGGTTATAATTTTTCAATCTAATCAATGGAATTAAACACTTACATAGACCACACCTTATTGAAGCCTACGGCTAACGAACGTGAAATCATAAAACTTTGTAATGAAGCCATAACCTACAACTTCTATTCAGTATGCGTTAATAGCAGCTATGTGGCTATAGCCAAACAAGCTCTAAAAGAAACACCTGTCAATATCTGTACGGTAGTCGGTTTTCCACTAGGAGCATCATCAACTCCAGCGAAAGTCTATGAAGCGAGACAAGCTATCAAAGATGGCGCCACAGAGATAGATATGGTTATAAATCTTGGCTACTTAAAAAGTAGAAACTATGTTGCTGTTTTAAAAGATATTAGTGAAGTAAAAAATGCCATCGGAAATATCCCATTAAAAGTCATCCTTGAGATAAGTGAACTTTCTAAAAACGAAATTGTAAAAGCGTGTGAAATATGCTTAGATGCCAATGCAGATTTTGTAAAAACATCTACTGGTTTCTCTAAAAGTGGCGCGACACTTACGGCTGTAAAAATCATAAAAAAGACATTAAAAGGTAAGGCACAAATAAAAGCATCTGGCGGAATTAGAGACCGAGAAACAGCTCTTAAATATATCGAAGCTGGCGTAGACCGTATTGGCGCTTCTGCTGGTGTTGCTATGATGAGTGGCCAAGTTTCTTCTTCTACTTACTAAGTATTTCAATTCTTTGTTTAACTTTATCCTATGAGTGTACACATCGGTGCCCAAAAGGGTGATATCGCAGAAACTATTTTACTACCAGGAGACCCATTAAGAGCTAAATGGATAGCTGAAACTTTTTTTGAAAATCCTGTATGCTTCAACGAAGTTAGAGGCATGTATGGCTATACAGGAACTTATAATGGAAAGCGCGTTTCTACGATGGGAACTGGAATGGGAGTACCAAGTATTTCTATCTATGCCAATGAATTAATTACTGAGTTTGGTGTGAAAAACCTAATACGTGTAGGTAGCGCTGGTTCTTATCAGAAAGATGTAAAACTGAGAGACGTTGTTTTAGCCATGGCTGCATCTTCTACTTCTGGAGTAAATGAATTACGTTTTGGTGGTGCTGATTATGCCCCAACGGCAGATTTTGGCTTATTTATAAAAGCTGTTGAAGCTGCAAAAAACAAAAATATTCCCATTAAAGCTGGTAATGTACTATCATCGGATGAGTTCTACGAAGATGATATTGAGTCCTACAAAAAATGGTCGAAATTTGGTGTACTTTGTGTTGAAATGGAAGCCGCAGGACTTTATACTGTTGCTGCCAAACATAATGTAAATGCTCTAGCGATTCTTACCATTTCAGATTCTTTAGTTTCTGGAGAACGAACTACAAGCAAGGAGCGAGAAACGACCTTTAAGCAAATGATTGAAATTGCTTTAGAACTCGCTTAAGTCTCGTTTTTAACAAAGCTTTTAATTCCACATAAAATTTCTAAACTATATTTGAAGGAATCTTTCATTCAATATAACCATGAAATCAATCTTTACTTCTCTATTATTACTATTCACATTTATAAGCTTTAGCCAAGATTTATCAGATAAAGCTCAGATAGAAGTTACCTTAAATAACTACATAGACGGCTTTTACCAAGGTGACACCCTTAAATTAAAAGCTGCTCTAAAACCAAGACTATACAAGTTTGGGTACTTAAAGGACAAAGAAACTGGAGACTACAACTATTACCAAGAGTTGCCTTATAATAAGGCTTTAGCTTTAGCACAACGCATAAAAGAACAAGGTATGACGCGTACCGAAACAGAAATGCGCGGTGTTAAAGTTTTAGAAATCGCTAATCATATTGCAGCTGCTAGAGTCACTGGAGCTTGGGGCATAGATTATATATTATTGTCTAAAGATGATGGTAAGTGGATGATTGAACAAGTAATTTGGGAAGGTCCGTATTTAAAAGAATATAAAGAAGATACTGCAACCACCTATTACCTTATCCGTCATTCGGAAAAAGACCGCTCTGATAAAACTAACCGAAATCCTCATTTAACAGAAAAAGGTTTAAAACGTGCTGAAAATTGGGCTACTGTCCTTAAAGATGTAAAGTTTGATGCTGTATATTCTACAGACTATAATCGCACTAAAGAAACCGCATTACCAACTGCAAAGTCTCTTGGTTTAGAATTACAATTTTATGACCCACGCAATATAGACATGAAACAATTTATGAAAGATACTAAAGGAAAAAAAGTATTAATAGTTGGTCATAGCAATACTACACCCATGTTTGCAAATGGTTTATTAGGCGATAAAAAATACGATATGATGGCTGATGATAATAATGGCGGTCTATACATAGTTACCGTTACCAGCGGAGACAAATCATCAATGCTTTTACAAGTCGATTAAATCAACCTCAACATTTTCTAATTCAATTTTGGAAAGTAGTTTTAGTTGATTACTTTCTAAAGCATTTGCTAAATCTTCGAGCTTAGTTTCTGGATTTTCACTCTTGTAATTGTTATAATCTACAAAGCGCAAACCATTGACGTAACGCTCGTTAAAAGCTTCACGAAAACGCATGCCTATACCATCGTCTTCATTGTATGAATACGCTAAATAATCTGGTTTAAAAGTCGATTTATTTATCCAATAGATAAAAACATCTTCGTAATCTTCGCCACCACCTTCTTGGTTAAACGTTACTTCAATTTTGTAATAGTTATTCTCTTTGATTTGCTCCTCGCCTAGTAACTTTTTATTAACGGCTTTATCGTTTAAGCCATGAGGTAAAACAGAGAAGTAATGCACGGAGTTTACTGAAGCTGTATATTTCACAATCATAGAGTCAGAAACTCTTACTTGTTTCATATTAGTGTAACGCCTAAAACCTTCGTTCTTTAAAATATCTAAAATAGAATCTTTGTTTTCATCAACTTTAAAACGTGTGTAACGAAACTTTCCTTTAGTCCGTATAGCAGTATACCTATGGTCTCTAAATACAAACTTAATCGTCGAAGAATCAAACTTCCCTCCTCCAGCAACTTCAATTGATTTGTCAATTATTTCATTAGCCGTCAAAGTTTCCGTTTCAGCTTTAGAGTTTTCATTCTTACAGTTAAAAAACAATACAAGTATTAATAGAATCTGTAAATATTTCATTTTCAAAATTTGAATTTTGTAGTCGTAAAATTAGGGATATGATTACATAATTAAACGCAATAAACTTTTTAATTATAACTTTTCACTTATAACTTTTAAAACTAAATTTGTCCCTAATGCAACAGAAGATTAACATACTCAACAAAAAAGCAAAATTCCAGTACGAGATACTGGATAAATATATTGCTGGAATTGTTTTAACAGGAACGGAAATAAAATCTATCCGCGCCAGTAAAGCTTCTATTGCTGAGAGTTTTTGTGAATTTAATGAGCAGGGTGAACTCTTCGTGGTTAATATGACCATTGAAGAATACGCTTTTGGGAACTACTACAATCACAAACCCAAAGCGGAGCGAAAACTATTACTCAACAAACGCGAGCTTAAAAAATTAGAGCGCGAAGTCAACGTTAAAGGAAATGCCATTATTCCGTTACGCTTGTTTATAAATGAAAAAGGACTTGCAAAACTAGACATCGCTCTAGCTAAAGGTAAAAAACTCTACGACAAGCGCGAGACTATAAAAGACCGTGACAACAAGCGAAATCTAGACCGTATTAAGAAAAATTTCCGATAACTTTAGGAAATTTCTAACGTTACCTGGAAGAGAATTCAGCTATGTTTGGTTGACCATAGGCAACTATTTTTACAAACTGTACGTCTATACTAACAAACCACCAATTAAAAAATATGCAAAAATCTCTACTTTCAATTCTATTTTTTTTTATTTCATTAATAGCCTTCCCGCAAATCAAAGGGAACATAACTGATAACAAAAACCAAGCGCTTCCGTTTGTAAATGTATTTATAGAAAACACCTACAAAGGGACAACCACCAATGATGCCGGTTATTACGAGCTAAATGTTACTGAAAAAAAAAGCTATAATCTAGTGTTTCAGTATTTGGGTTATAAAACCGTTAAAAAGACAGTAGATGTTACGGAATTACCTTTTACTCTAAATATTACGCTAGAAGAAGAAAACGTATCTCTAGATGAAGTGGTTATTAATGCTGAAGAAAATCCAGCAAATATCATTATGCGTCAAGTCATTGCAAAACGAAAAGAAAATCTTGAAAAGATAGAAAGTTTTAAAGCAGATTTCTATTCCCGTGGTTTAATGCGAATAAAAGATGCGCCTGAGAAATTTTTTGGACAAGAGGTAGAAATTGAAGGTTTAGATTCTACGCGTAGTGGTATTCTTTATTTATCCGAAACTATTTCAAAGATTCAATATTTAAGACCAGACCGTCTTAAAGAAAAGATAACCGCGTCTAAAGTAAGTGGCGATAATAATGGCTTTAGCTTCAATAATGCGCAAGATGTAGATTTCAACTTATACAACAACACTATTTCTTTGGGTAACGAAATTATCTCACCTATTGCTAATAATGCCTTTGGATACTACCGTTACAATCTAGATGGTGTTTTCTATGATGACCGCGGCAACCTTATTAATAAAATAAAAGTAACGCCTAAGCGCGAGAACGACCCTATTTTTTCAGGTTACATATATATAGTCGAAGACCAATGGACCTTATACGCTTTAGAGTTAGATATCACAGGTGAGCAAGCTCGTATTCCTGTTGCAGATATCATTACACTAAAACAAAATTTTTCGTATTCTGAGGCTGATGATATTTGGGCTCTAATTTCTCAAAGTATTGACTTTAGTTATGGCTTGTTTGGTATTAAAGGTGATGGACGGTTTACAGCGGTTTACAGTAATTACGAATTTAATTTACCTCTCACCAAGAAAGATTTTGGACGCGAATTGGTAGCTTTTGAAAGTGAAGCCAATAAAAAGGATTCCTTATTCTGGAACACCATTAGACCAGTACCACTAACCAGCGAAGAAACTAAAGATTACATAAAAAAAGATAGTATACAGCTTGTAAAAGAATCGAAACCATACCTAGACTCTGTAGATAGAGTTCGGAATAAATTTAAGCTTGGTAACCTATTGGGGTATACCTACCAAAACTCTCATAAAGATTATAGCTTTGGTTTTGACATCCCAATTACGGAGTCCTCTTTTAATACAGTTCAAGGTTGGAATGCAAATGCCAATGTTTTTTACAGAAAAAGCTATGACGAATTTAGACGCTACTTCTCTGCAACGGCAAATTTCAATTATGGTTTTTCGGACTACAGATTAAGAGCTACGGGTGTTTTAACTTACAAATTTAATAATGTTAGCCGTGCATTTGTAAGTCTAGCTGGTGGAGTTACAGTGAACCAATTTAATCCTTCAAACCCCATTTCTAATGCGGAAAACACCGTTGCTTCACTTGGGTTCAACGAAAATTATATGAAGTTATACGAACGTCAATTCATACAAGCTGGTTATTCTGAGGAGTTATTCAACGGTTTTAGAATCAATTCAAATTTAAGCTACGAAAGACGAAATGCCCTTTTTAATACTACAGACCAAACTTTTTATCCAGATAGTGACAAACCATACACAAGCAATAATCCGTTAAATGATACAGCATTTGGTATTGCACCTTTTGAAAATCATAATATCTTTAAGTTTAATCTTTCAGCAAGAATCAATTTTGGTCAGAATTACTTAAGCTATCCAGATAGTAAATTCAATATTTCTAATAACAAATACCCAACACTTGTTTTAGGTTACGAAAAAGGATTTGGTGCTACAAACAGCGACTACAACTTTGATCAAATCAAAGCACGCCTCTATCAATCGTTTGCAATAGGAAATAAAGGGCGCTTTGGATATAACATTAGAGGCGGAAAGTTTTTTAATGCAGATGATATTGCCTTTATGGATTTTCAACATTTTAATGGAAATCAAATAAACTTTAGCCGTCGTGGAAGCTACACCAATGTCTTTAATAATCTTGGATATTATGACTTAAGCACAAACGATAGCTACTTAGAAATGCATGCAGAACACGATTTTAATGGCTTTATCCTAGGTAAAATTCCGCTATTGAATAAATTGAACTTTAACCTTGTTGTTGGTGCGCATAACCTAGCAACTCCAGATAACAAACCATATCAAGAATTTTCAATAGGACTTGATAATATAGGTTGGGGCAAATGGCGTTTTTTACGATTTGATTATATTAGGTCTTACCAAAACGGCTATCAAGGTGATGCGTTTGTGTTTGGACTCAAATTTTTCTAACTATAAGTATAAATTTTATTTTGAATGAAAGTTTACGGAAAGTGTCAAAAATGTGAAACTGAGGTTGCTTATTCTACAAATACGAATACTAGAGTTGAGTTCGCTATGAGAGATGGAGAAAGCAGAATCCTTAAATGCAAAAATTGTAATGCTGAAACTAATTTTCATGTGGATGAACTATATACCAAAGAATCTAAGCTTGCTCAAATCGGAGCTGGATTGATTTTTCTTTTAGGTACTCCTATACTATTCTTCATTATTAATCCTATTTTCACTGGAAGCAGAAATCATTATGTCATTTATGTAATTGGTGGGTTTTTGCTCATTCCTGTTATTGCCTACGGTATAATTAAGAAGCAAGACCAGACTAGAGTTAGTGATTTCAATAGAAGAAAATTAAAAGGTCGAATTCATAACATTTAAATTTTAAAATCAAAACAATGAAACACTTATCAGTCTTATTTTTATTTGCTTTTGCTTTTAGCTTTTCCCAAGAAACAGAAACTCCTGACTACTCAAAAAACGTAGCAACACTAGATAGCACAATCGAGACCTTATACAGTGTTATTTCTGGAGATAAAGGTGTTGAGCGCAATTGGGAATTATTCAAATATTTATTTCACCCAAATGCGAAATTAATTCCTACTGGAAAAAATAAAGAAGGCGAAACTATTGCCCGTTATATGACACCAGATGATTACATAAAAACTTCTGGGAAATGGTTATTCGAAAATGGATTTCATGAGGTAGAACTTAGCAGAAAAACAGATACGTTTGGTAACATCACTCAAGTATTTAGTACCTACGAATCGTTTAAAAGCAAAAGTGAAACTAAACCTTTTATGCGAGGTATTAACAGCATTCAGTTACTTAACGATGGTAATCGCTGGTGGATTATTAACATATACTGGATGCAAGAATCTGAAGCATCACCGATTCCTTTTAAATATTTAAATAAAAACTAAATTTTTAATTTTAGTCATTTCGACGATAGGAGAAATCACATAATTTTGATTTTCAAGATGTGATGTCTGACTGCGTATCGACATGACTTAAACTGAAATTTATTATTTATCACAAAAAACTTAATATCTCAGCGTCTCCACAACTAAACACCTTAACAACTCAACAGCATAACAAAATCCTAAAGTCATTTAACATCTGTAATTTAGTACTTATATTTAGCATTCAAAACACAAATTAGTATTTATGCGCAATTCATTTTCGGCAAAAGCATTATTCCTTTTAGCCATTTCAGTTTCATTTATATCTATTTCTCAAGAAAAAGCTAAACCCGTTTTTAAAGATGGTGAGGCCCAAATCGTTGAAGCCTTTAGCAATCCCAATGATTGGTTACGCCATGATTTATGGGTAGAAACCGAATTTGACACCGATGGTGATGGCGAGTTAGACCGCATGCATGTGTCGGTAACACGACCTAACCAAACCGAAACCGAAGGTTTACAACTTCCTGTTATCTATGTAACAAGCCCATATTTTGCCGGAGTTGCTGCAGATGCTCCAGGAACTATGTGGAATGTAAAACACGAACTTGGAGAAATTGGAGAAGAACGCTTTCATCCAGAAGTAAAGCGTCGTGGAAAACGCCCAATTATTTCAAACTCACATATCAACAAATGGGTACCAAGAGGTTATATCGTAGTACACTCTTCTTCACCTGGAACAGGACTTTCCGATGGCGCACCAACTATTGGCGGACTTAATGAAGAATTAGCTCCAAAGGCAGTTATTCAATGGCTAACTGGAAAGAGAAAAGGCTATACAGAACGTAACGGAACCGAAGAAATAAAAGCCTATTGGTCAACTGGTAAAGTTGGAATGACAGGAACTTCATACAACGGTACTTTACCTCTTGCGGCTGCAACAACTGGTGTAGACGGTTTAGAAGTGATAATTCCAATTGCACCGAATACATCATACTATCACTACTACCGCTCAAATGGCTTGGTACGCTCTCCAGGCGGATATCTAGGTGAAGATATCGATGTACTTTACGATTTTGTGCATAGTGGAGATGAAGACAAACGCGCCTACAACAACAAAACCGTGCGAGATACGGAAATGATGAATGGTATGGACCGACAAACTGGTGACATGAATGATTTTTGGTACAATCGTGATTATTTACCAAAAATGAAAAACATGAAAGCAGCTATGCTTATGTCTCACGGTTTTAACGATTGGAATGTTATGCCAGAACACAGCTACCGTATCTACATGAAAGCTAAAGAAATGGGCTTACCAACGGCGATTTATTACCATCAAAACGGTCATGGTGGGCCACCACCTGTTTCTATGATGAATAAATGGTTTACAAAATACTTACATGGTATTGATAATGGTATAGAAACTGAAGAAAACAAAGCGTATATAGTAAGAGAAGATGATAGACGAGATGAGCCAACGGCATATAAAGATTATCCGAATCCTGAAGCTGAAGATGTGACTTTAAATTTAACTTCAGGTGGAAATAAAGTAGGCGGCTTAACAACGTCTAAAGGAAACAAAGCGACAGAAACGTTAATTGACGACGTTAGTTTTAATTGGAAAGATTTAGCTAAAGCCGAAACCACCCAAAACCGCTTACTCTATGTCACTTCTCCTCTGAAAGAGGATATACATATTTCTGGAGTACCAAAAGTGAGGGTAACGCTTTCTAGCAATAAATCGGCTGCTAATCTCTCTGTGTATTTATTGTCTTTACCTTTAGAAAATGGTAAAATTACCAATGACTTAATCACACGCAGTTGGGCAGACCCTAAAAATTACAAATCATTAACTAATGAAGAAGCTTTAAAACCTGGTAAATTCTACACGGTAAACTTCGATTTGCAACCAGAAGACCAAATCATTAGAAAAGGACAACAAATTGCATTAATGATTTTTAGTAGCGACCCAGAATTTACGTTACACCCTAAGCCTGGAACAGAATTGAATATTAAATTAGATAAAACATCGATTACCCTTCCTGTTGTTGGTGGAAAAAAGGCTTTTATTAATGCAACTGAATAAATTGATGGATAAAAAGATTTTAGGAAATTTTATAACCTACTTTCCAATAATTGCATATTGGACATACGTTTTTATTTTAAAAATTAACTCTAAAAGTTTTTGGTGGCACTTAATTATCAGCTTTTTAATTATAGGAATAAGCAGAACAATTGGATTATACATCAAAAACAAAGGAGAAGTAGATGAGAATTTTAAAAACTAATTCTTATCCTCTAAAAGCGGCACAAAGCGAAACTCACCAAGTTCATGCTTTTCAAATTCTTTTGGCCCTTTTCTAATGAAAAGGGTCATTATTTGTATATCCTCACCTACTGGTATAACTAAACGTCCTCCAATTTCTAATTGAGATAATAATGGATTAGGTACAAAAGGCGCACCTGCGGTGACAATAATACTTTTAAAAGGCGCTTCTTCTTCAAGCCCCTTGTAACCATCACCAAAAATCAATTTCTTAGCACGGTAACCAATCTTAGGCAAAAATTTAGAGGTCTTTTTAAATAGCTCTTGCTGACGCTCTATACTATACACTTTTGCACCTAGCTCTAAAAGTACAGCAGTTTGGTAACCACTACCCGTTCCTATTTCTAAAACTTTATCGCCTCGCTTCACTTGCATTAATTCAGACTGAAACGCCACTGTGTATGGCTGAGAAATGGTTTGGTCTGCAGCAATAGGAAACGCTTTATCTTGATACGCATGGTCTATAAAGCCCGAATCCATAAACAAGTGTCTCGGTATTTTATTTATAGCGGCTAAAACATTTTGGTCTTTAATTCCTTTTTTCTTTAGAATTTCAACCAATTGTTGGCGCATACCTTTATGCTTAAATGTATCTTTCAAAATTGTAGTTTAGTTGCAGCTAAAATAATTCAACCAAAAGCAAATTCCAACATAATTTTAATCTTCAAACCATTATATAATTAATAGTTTTTTATAGACTCATTTTCATATTTTTCAATGAAAACGATTATTTTTGTTAAAAACTGAAAAACATGCTAAATGCTGGTGTACTTGGTGCTGGTCACCTTGGAAAAATTCATCTAAGACTACTTAATCAATCTCATAAATATAACCTTGTTGGCTTTTACGATGCCAATCCTGAAAATGCTAAAAAAGTTGTTGAAGAATTTGGATACAAATACTTCGATACAATCGATGCACTAATTGATGCCGTAGATGTTGTAGATATCGTAACGCCTACGCTAAGTCATTACGATTGTGCTAAAAAAGCCATCTCCAAAGGGAAACATATTTTTATTGAAAAACCAATAACTAACACTGTTGAAGAAGCTGAAACTATCCGAACTTTAGTTGCAGAACATGGCGTAAAAGGGCAAGTCGGTCATGTAGAGCGTTTTAACCCAGCTTTTATTGGTGTAAAAGACCAGATAAAAAATCCTATGTTTATAGAAACGCATCGTTTAGCAGAGTTTAATCCTCGTGGAACAGACGTGCCTGTAGTTTTGGATTTAATGATACATGATATTGATATTATTCTAAGTGTTGTAGATTCTCCAGTAAAACATATTTCGGCTAGCGGCGTATCTGTAGTTTCTGAAACTCCAGATATTGCCAATGCACGAATTGAGTTTAAGAACGGATGTGTTGCTAATCTTACTGCCAGCCGTATTTCCCTAAAAAACATGCGTAAGACGAGGTTCTTTCAAAAAGATGCATATATATCTGTAGATTTCTTAGAAAAGAAATGTGAGGTAGTAAAAATGAAAGACGCTCCAGAAAATCCTGGAGATTTTGATATGATTCTTCAAAATGCAGAAGGTGTAAAAAAACAAATCTATTTTGATAACCCTGAAATCTCTAACAATAATGCCATTTTAGATGAGTTAGAAACATTTGCAGATGCAATCAATAACAATACAAAACCTATTGTAACGCTTCATGATGGTACTGAAGCATTACGCGTAGCAAATATGATTATCAATCAGTTTTAATAGCCTTCCCTAACCCTTCCAAAGGAAGGGAACTAAAGCGTTGAGCTAAAAGAGTTTAATAAATTATAAATAAATTCTTACACGCCCGAGTAAGAATTCCTTCCCTCTGGGAAGGTTAGGATGGGCTTTTTATTATGAAAAACGTAGCAATCATCGGAGCAGGAACAATGGGTAACGGAATTGCCCATACTTTTGCACAATCTGGTTTTAAAGTACAATTAATAGATATTAGTGAAGCTTCTCTTAAAAGAGGCATGGATACTATTGCGAAAAATTTAGACCGCATGGTAGCTAAAGAAAAAATCACTGAAGCAGATAAGGCAGAAACATTAGGAAACATAACCACTTTTACAAATATTACTGAAGGTGTTGAATATGCTAGCTTGGTGGTTGAAGCTGCTACAGAAAACTTAGATTTAAAACTTAAGATTTTCCGAGAATTAGATGAAGCTTGTCCAGATGATACAATACTAGCAACAAATACATCTTCTATATCTATTACGCAGATTGGTGCTGTGACATCACGACCAGAAATGGTTATTGGAATGCACTTTATGAACCCTGTTCCAATTATGAAATTGGTAGAAATCATACGTGGATACAATACTAGCGACGAGGTTACTAATACCATTATGGAATTGTCAAAAACTTTAGGTAAAATACCAACAGAAGTAAACGACTATCCTGGTTTTGTAGCCAATCGTATTTTAATGCCAATGCTAAACGAAGCTATTGAAACTTTATACAACGGCGTTGCAGGTGTAACAGAAATAGACACCGTAATGAAATTGGGAATGGCGCATCCTATGGGACCACTGCAATTAGCAGATTTTATTGGTCTTGACGTATGTCTTTCTATATTGAATGTAATGTACGATGGTTTTAAAAATCCTAAATACGCACCTTGTCCACTATTAGTCAATATGGTTATGGCTGGAAAATTAGGTGTAAAATCTGGAGAAGGTTTCTACGATTATTCTGAAAGCAGAAAGGCTGAAAAAGTAGCGAAGCAATTTTTGAAGTAATTCAAAAACATGGCAAAAGTTCTTCCTTTTAAAGCGGTACGCCCTACAAGAGATAAAGTTAGTCTTGTGGCATCGCGTTCCTATCAAAGTTATACTCAAGCAGAGCGAGAGGCGAGATTAGATTATAATCCGTATTCGTTTTTGCATATTGTTAATCCTGGTTATAAATACGATAAAGAGATATCTGGTAAGGAACGTTACCAATTGGTAAAAAACCGCTATTCGGAATTTAAGGAAGATGGCGTTTTTGTTAAAGATGAATTGCCTTCGTTTTACATCTACAGAATTGTAGATAGAGATCATCAAGTATTTAATGGTATCATCGCTGCTGCTAGTGTTGAAGATTACAAAAATGATGTTATAAAAAAACACGAAGACACGATTGAAAGTCGTGAGATTGTATTTAAAGATTATCTAAAAACAGTAGGGTTTAATGCGGAACCTGTACTACTCACCTATCCGGATAATGATAAAATCACTTCTATAATTACAGAAATTCAAAAGCAACGTTCGGAATTTGAATTTACTACTACTTATAGAGATACACATTACCTCTGGGAAATAAATAATATTAACGATGTAAAGATTATTTCAGATGCATTTGAAAATATGGACACGCTTTATATTGCAGACGGACACCACCGTTCAGCATCTTCAGCTTTATTATGTAACGAATTGAAAACGGAGAATAAAAGCCATAATGGAGAAGAGACTTATAATTACTTTATGAGTTTTTTAATCCCTGAATCCGAATTAAAGCTTCATGAGTTTTACCGAGTTGTTAAAGATTTAAACGGCTTATCTAAGGAAGAATTTTTAATCCAATTAGATACTATTTATCGCATAGAGAATAGAGGAATAATGCCTTACAAACCCTCAAAAGCACATCATTTTAGCATGTACTTAGATGGTGAATTTTATTCGTTGTATTTACGAAAAAATAATTATGAATTTAACACATCATTAGATGATTTAGATGCACAACTCTTATACGATACCATATTAAGTCCTATTTTAGGAATTAACGATTTACGTAACGATACTCGTATTGATTATCTCAGTGGAAAAAAAGATATCGTTAATCTTAAAAGTCTTGTGGACAGCAATGCGTTTAAAGTAGGTTTTGGTATGGTTCCTGCTACAATACAGCAGATGAAAGCCATTGCAGATGAAGGACTAACTATGCCGCCAAAAAGTACCTATATAGAGCCAAAACTAAGAAGTGGTGTTACTATTTATGAGTTTTAAACATATAGCATGAGTATTAAAAATAACATTCAAAATATTAAATCCCAACTTCCAAAACACGTAATTCTTGTTGCCGTTTCTAAAACCAAACCTGTCAGTGATTTAATGGAAGCTTATGATGCTGGTCAGCGTGTTTTTGGCGAAAATAAAATCCAAGAAATGGCAGAAAAATGGGAAACTATGCCAAAGGATATTCAATGGCACATGATTGGACATGTCCAGACCAATAAGGTAAAGTATATGGCGGAGTTTGTAGATTTAATTCATGGCGTAGATAGTTTGAAACTTCTCAAAGAAATTAATAAGCAAGCTCAAAAGCATAATCGCGTAATTAATTGCTTACTTCAAATAAAAATTGCTAAAGAAGATAGTAAATTTGGTCTTTCTATAACAGATGCAAAATCTATAATAGAATCGCAATTGTTCTCAGAATTTAAGAATATTAAAGTAGTTGGCCTTATGGGAATGGCTACATTTACAGATGACATGATACAAGTCAAAGAAGAGTTTGAATTCTTAAAATCTAATTATAATGATTTTAAAAAATTGAAAACTAAAAACTTCGAACTTTCAATTCTATCCATGGGCATGAGCGGCGATTACCAATTGGCTATTGACTGCGGTAGTAATATGGTGCGTATTGGCAGCAGTATTTTTGGTGCTAGAAATTACAATTAACAGCTCTTGATATTTAGTGTAAATACACCTATATTTCATCTTTAATAAAAAATTACTAAAGACAACATTTACGCAATACTAGACATAGAAACCACTGGTGGAAAGTTCAATGAAGAAGGCATTACCGAGATTGCTATATATAAGTACGATGGTCACGAAATTGTTGACCAATTTATAAGTCTTATAAATCCAGAACGCGAAATCCAACCTTTTGTAGTCAATCTTACAGGAATTAATTCCAAAATGCTACGAAATGCACCAAAGTTCTATGAGGTAGCAAAACGGATTGTAGAAATTACAGATGATTGTATAATAGTTGCCCATAATTCGTCATTCGATTACCGTATTCTAAAAACAGAATTTAAACGACTTGGTTTTCCTTTTAAAAGACAAACCCTCTGCACTGTTGAGCTTTCCAAACAGTTGATTCCAGATATGCCATCTTACAGTTTAGGTAAACTAACGCGTTCTTTAGGTATAGCTATTAGTGATAGACACCGTGCTGATGGAGATGCAACAGCGACTGTTAAGCTCTTTAAGATGCTCCTAAATAAAGACCTTAAAAAGCAAATAATAAAACAATCTGTAAAAACAGAACAAAAGTCTAAAATTGCTTCAAATCTAAGGGCAATTATAGAGGAACTTCCAACCGAAACCGGTGTCTATTACATTCATAATGAGATAGGTGAAATCATCTACATCGGAAAGAGCAATAATATAAAGAAACGCATTACACAGCACTTTACGGGTACAAATTCTAAATCAAAGAAGATTCAAACTTTAGTTCATAGCGTCACTTATGAAAGAACTGGAAGTGAGCTTGTAGCCCTGTTAAAAGAAAGTGAGGAAATCAAGAAAAACAAACCTATTCTCAATAGAGCACTTCGAAAAACTATTTTTACGCATGCACTATATCAGTTTAAAGATACAAACGGCTACATTAATCTAAGAATAGATAAAGCCACTAGAGAAGAACGCTCAATAACCACCTTTTCTAACAGACAAAGTGCTAAAAGCTTTATGCAAAATATTTCTGAACAGTATGAATTATGCGAAAAACTGCTAGGACTTTACAAGACTAATACAAGTTGTTTTAAGTATGAGGTAAAAGAATGCCACGGCGCTTGTGTTTTAGAAGAACCCGTTGATTCATACAACACAAAAGTTAATGCTTTAGTAGAACTTCATTCCTACGAAAATAAAAACATGTTGATTATTGACAGAGGTAGGTACATTGACGAAAAAAGCGTTGTAGTGGTTGAAGATGGTGTTTTTAAAGGTCTTGGATTTTTTGATTTAAATCATCAAATTAATAATAAAGACGTTCTATTATCTTTAATAACACCAATGACCAACAACAGAGATAATCAGCACATCATTCAAAGCTATGTAAGACGGTATAAAAAAAGATTGAAAATTATATCCTTCTAATTTTTTTGACTCGAAACTTTTTCTTTTTGTACTTTTAAATCGTGGAAGCAACAAATAAACATAATTGGCGTACAAAACTTCATGAAATCATTTACGAAGCTGATACACCTTCTGGTAAATTATTTGATGTCTTCTTACTCATATTAATTATCCTAAGCATAATTTTAGTTATGCTAGAGAGTGTTAACTCAATTGACGAGAAGTATCACAATACGCTTTACATTGGAGAATGGATAATAACCATTCTTTTTAGTATAGAATATATTTTAAGACTTATTAGTGTAAAAAAGCCATTAAGATATGTTTTTAGTTTTTTCGGAATTATAGACTTCTTATCTACAATTCCTATGTATCTAGCATTCTTTTTTGCAGGAGGAGCACAAGCGTTAATAACCTTAAGAGCACTCCGATTACTCAGAGTTTTTAGAATATTAAAGTTAGCTAGATATTTAGGTGCTTCGAATCAACTTAAGGATTCTATTATTGCAAGTCGAATTAAGATTTTAGTCTTTTTATTTGCAGTTATGGTATCTTCCGTAGTGTTTGGAACCATTATGTATTTAGTTGAAGGCGAAGCCAATGGTTTTACAAATATTCCTAAAAGTGTGTATTGGTGTATCGTTACTTTAACGACAGTTGGATTTGGTGATATTGCCCCACAGACGCCGCTAGGACAATTTATCACCACTATAATTATGGTCTTAGGTTATGGAATAATAGCCGTCCCTACCGGAATTGTGTCTGCTGAATATGCAAAGGCATCAAATAAGACTCATAATAAATCTAAAGAAGTTACGGACAAAGACAATCCTGAACTTAAGATTGTACCTTTAAATACACAAAGCTGCTCATCTTGTTTGGCTGAAAAGCACATCGACGGTGCTGAATTTTGTTATAAATGTGGGGAAGTCCTTCATCATGAATAAAACACTTATTTCTATCGTAGGACCAACTGGTATCGGTAAAACTGCCCTTAGTATAGAACTTGCAAACCATTTTAATACTGAAATCATTTCTTCTGATTCCAGACAGTTTTTCAAAGAAATGTCTATAGGAACTGCTGTACCCTCAAAAGATGAACTTAAGGCTGCTAAACACCATTTCATCCAGCATATTTCAATTAAAGAGCCCTACAACGTAGGACAGTTTGAAAAAGATGCCATAGCAAAGCTAAACTTTCTATTTCAATCTTATGATATCGTTGTTATGGTTGGAGGCTCAGGTTTATACAGTAATGCTGTTATCAATGGATTAGACGAATTCCCAAATCTACCAAAACATATCAGAGAAGAACTTATTTCTAAGTTAGAATCTAAAGGTATAGAACCACTCCAAATTCAATTAAAACAGCTAGACGAAAAGGCATATAAAACTATAGCTATTGATAATCCGCAACGGCTAATTAGAGCTTTAGAAATATGTATCGGAACCGGCAAACCCTATTCTAGTTTCTTAAACAAGAAAAAACCTTCACGCTCTTTTAAAACCATACAAATTGGGATTATAGCGGATAGAGAAATTATTTACGAGCGAATAAATAAGCGTGTAGGTATTATGGTTGAAAATGGATTGATAAAAGAAGTAGAATCTTTAATTCCCTATAGACATCTAAACGCTTTAAATACGGTGGGCTATAAAGAGTTATTTAACTATTTTGATGGGGAATTGACTATGGATTTTGCCATTTCTGAAATAAAAAAGAACACAAGACGTTTTGCCAAACGGCAATTAACATGGTATAGAAAAGATGAGACGATTACTTGGTTCGACTATAAAACTGATTTAGAAAAAGTAATTAATCATATTGAAACAAAAAAGCCAGCTAATTAGCTGGCTTTTTAAATATATATGGTTATTCTATTTGTTGATTACTAATCTAAATCCTTCACCATGAATATTGAGAATTTCAACATTTGGGTCTGGTTTTAAATACTTACGAAGTTTTGCAATATAAACATCCATACTTCGAGATGTAAAGTAATTATCATCTCTCCAAATCTTTGTTAAGGCCAATTCTCTTGGCATTAAATCATTTTCATGAAGCGCCAATAATCTTAGTAATTCATTCTCTTTCGGAGATAATTTTTCTGGGTCACCTCCATCAAAAGATAAGAAACGTAACTTTGAGTTTAAGTGGAATTTACCAATAACAAATTCAAACTGCTTGCTATCTGCTACACTATCTGTAGCTTTACGCTGCATGATAGCTTTAATTTTCATGAGAAGAACTTCGCTATCAAAAGGTTTGTTAAGATAGTCATCTGCTCCTACTTTGTATCCCTTAAGAACATCTTCCTTCATTGCTTTAGCCGTTAAGAAGACAATAGGAACGTCTGTGTTTTTCTCTCTAATTTCTTTAGCTAAAGTAAATCCGTCTTTGTAAGGCATCATAACATCAAGAATACAAAGGTCGTAGTCGTCCTTTTTAAATTTCTCAAAACCTTCCATACCGTTTTTAGCATGAACAACATCAAAATCGTTCATGATTAAATAATCTTTGAGTACTGTTCCAAAATTTGGATCGTCTTCTACTAAAAGTATTTTCTTATTTTGTTCTTCCATAATATTATGATATTAATGGTAGCCTAATTATAAAGGTGCTACCCTTTCCTTTTTCACTTTCTACTGATATGTGACCTTGATGGTCATCTATTATTCGTTTTACGTAAGCCAAGCCTAAGCCGTGACCTTTTACATTGTGCACATTACCTGTATGTTCTCTGTAAAATTTTTCGAACACACGTTTCTGAACTTGTTTAGACATACCGTTGCCTTGGTCTGATATTTTTAGCAACACATTATTTGCTATATTTTCTGTGTAAACATCAATTTTTGGTGCTTTATCAGAATATTTTATAGCGTTATCTAAAATATTTACAATCACATTTGTAAAATGTGTTTCGTTTGCTAATACTGATGACTTTGCGGCACCAAGATGCAGTTTTATATATCCTTTTCTATCCTCAACTATGAGCTGCACATGCGTTACTGCATCTTCAACTAAGTCGTGAAGCTTTAGACGTTCCTTACTAATATTAAGCTCATTTTTTTCGAGCTTAGATATTCTTAGTACATTCTCTACTTGAGCATGCATACGTTTATTCTCGTCTTTTATCATACCTAAGTATCGCAATACTTTCTCCTTATCATCAATAATCTTGGGATTCCTTATTGAATCTAATGCTAGATTAATTGTTGCGATTGGTGTTTTAAACTCGTGCGTCATGTTATTAATAAAATCCGTTTTAATCTGTGAAATTTGACGCTGTTTTATTAATTGATATATGGCACTTGTGTAGGCAATGATAATAACGCTTGTAAAGATTATAGACAGCACAATCATCCAAAGGATTGTCGATAAAAGAAATTTATTTCTTTCTGGGAAATCTACCCATAAATCAAAAGAACTCTCATCGTTGTTATCTAAAAAAACAGGTACTCCGTAGGAATTTGTTGTTTTTTCAAAATTTTCAGTCCTAATTTTAGTAGATAAATCGTCGTCGTAAATAGCGTATTCAAAATCTATCTCTACACCTTCGTTTTTCAAGTTTTTGTCGATAAAAGTTTCAATCAACTCTGGACTTACTCTTTTATATATGGGGTAATCAATAGAGCTTATTAAATCTTTAAAAGAATCACGATAGAGAAAACTTTTTGCTTCATCATTCATATCGTCAATTTCTTTAATCTGCGACACACGCTCTAAAGAGCCTTTGTCTAACGAGGACTTTTTATAAACTTCAGTAATTCTTTCATTAGTATATTTACTAAAA
This sequence comes from Winogradskyella jejuensis, assembly GCF_900129745.1. Classification (GTDB taxonomy): domain Bacteria; phylum Bacteroidota; class Bacteroidia; order Flavobacteriales; family Flavobacteriaceae; genus Winogradskyella; species Winogradskyella jejuensis. The sequence goes on from NZ_FQWS01000003.1 coordinate 42,218, forward strand.
TCTGTACTGTCTGCATCAATTTCAAAGAACAAAGATGGTATTCTGTAACGCTCTTCTAAAACTATGTTTTGGTGGACTATAGTTTGGTCATTTTGTTCGTCATCAAAAGCTACAAATAAACGCTGTACGGCTGTTGAATCTGGTAATCTGTTATTATTTAAATATGGTTGTAACTTATCTAAATAATTACGATACTCATAATCATCAATTTGCTTAGATACAAAACTCAAAGCACGTTTTACATTTAGTGAAAACTGCTGACGTTCGTTTTCTAAACTTTTATTAATAAAAAATGATTGAACGAAAATAATACCAATAAGCGATAAGCTCATTAACACCACCAATAACACGAAAAGCTTTTTGTTCATCGAGTCAAATTTAACATTTTAACATTTAGCCCAAATTGTGTTTAACCTTACATTAACACAAATGTTAAAATTTGACTTATTTAATCTTGGAAATCAACTGTTTATGAATAATATAAACTTGAGATTTAGTATCTTCTAAATCATTGTTATGGATTACAAAATCAGATTTTTCAATCTTTTCTTTATCAGATAGTTGATTTTTTATTATTGAAAGTACCGAAGATTTTGAAATATTATCACGTTTCATAACTCGCTTTATACGCTCTTCTTGGTCTGCAACAACAGTAATAATATAATCGTACTGATGCTCCAAGTTATTTTCAAAAATTATAGCTACCTCTTTAAGAATATATGGCGAGTCTTGTTTTTTAATCCATCGTTTAAAGTGAGCACCTACTTTTGGGTGAACGATACCGTTCATTTTTTCAAGTAGAGATTTATCCTTAAATATTTGCTCTCGCAAATATGGCCGATTGAGTTTGTCCTCTAAATAAGCTTGCTCACCAAAGAGTTTGATTAGTTTTCTTTTGATGACTTTAGAACGATTCATTAAAACCTTCGCTTCTACATCTGCATGATAAACCGGAACATTAAGCGCTTTAAAAAATTTAGAAACTGTTGTTTTACCGCTGCCTATGCCACCAGTAATACCTACAATAACTATATTCTCTGAATTATGGTTCATTCTGATAAGACAAATTCTATTTTATCCTGAAGTAATCGACTTCTTTTTACTTGTTTTGGAGCCTTAGAGATTTCTAAATCAAAACTTTTAGTATTCGAATTTTTGAAGTTACTAAAGTCGCATACTACTTGAAAATCCTCGGGTTTAATCCCTTTAAAACTATCTATATCTACATAATATACTAAATCTACTTGCTTTGGAAAAAAATTGACGGTTTTGCCAATTGGAGCATTTATTAATTTTACGGGTATAGAAATCTTTCCTTCAGTAAAACGTTTCACTTCACCATTAACATCTACTTGTTTTGGCACTATATCAATACTGGTATTGTTAGTAACAAATCCAGTAGATTTAAGTATGTCTGACTTAACATCCTTAAGAACTACAGCTTTAGTTGTCACATAATTAATAGTATCTATCGCTTGTTTTGAACCAATAATTTTTACTGAATCTTGAGATAATCTTATAGTATTAACCACGTCATAACCTGAGGCATATGTTACATCTTTAACCAGTTGTATAGGCACCATTTTGTAAGACAAGACATCGTAATCAAACTTTATCGTATCTGGACTAACACTTAGGATTTCTAGAGTATTTCCAAGAACTTCCTTTAACTGATATCTATTACTCCGTAAATCCCATAAAATTTGTTTTTTACTTTTAAAGGCTTCCTGTTGAGCATCAATCTTAATTTTCTTTGAGTTACTAAAAATGTATTGTAGTAGATTAAAACCTTTTGCAGATACCGTTACTTTTCCGTTATACAGTGTATCATTTAAAACAACAATTTCATCCTCTAAATTATAAAGTTCAACATCTAAGTTTATTTCTTGGGTGTAAGTCTGTGAGAGTTTTGATAACATCAGGAAGAAAAATGCAGCAATTAAAAAAAAACCAAACAGCTTAACGTTTCGCTTCTTAAACTTTATAAAACCGATGTTTAGGACTTGTTTTTTCATTTAAAAAACAAATTAGGAAAAATACTTTCAGCTTTCTTATTTGTTGACCATAGTTTTAGTGTAGAATGTAAAAAACCTGTTCCGTATCCATAAAACTGAATACAAACCGCAATTAAAGACATTAAAGCTATATTTAAACTTTTAGTTGAGATAAGTGCGCTTATAAATATTACCAAGAAATAAGTAGCGTAAATAATTAAGGGATAATATATACCGAGAAAAGCTGCAATTAAAGCAAACAAGAAACCAATGATAAATAAGGAAGGAAACCAGTATGTGATTTTCTTTGAATTTGGATGCCACTTATTTAATATAGGCCTTACCATTCCAAACTTATTGACTTGCTTATAAAACTTTTGCCATGATATTCTTCTCTTATGATAAACAAACGCCTTTTTTATAAGTGTTGTTTTATAATCTAAATCCCATAAGCGTAATACTAAATCTGGGTCTTCTCCGGGATGAATTTTTCCAAATCCCTTACTAGCTTCAAAAGCTTCTTTGGAAAGTCCTAAATTAAAACTTCGTGGTTGAAAGTCTTTTTGGCTATCATCTCCTCCACGTATTCCTCCTGTTGTAAAAAAAGAAGTCATTGCAAAGTTAATGGCCTTTTGAAGCCTACTGAAAGATTGGTGTGCAGCATCAGGACCACCAAAACAATGAAAAAAAGAAGCCTTAAGAAAAATATCAACCTCAACCAAATATTCTGAAGGTAGTATAACGTCTGAATCTAAAATAATAAAATAATTGCCTTTAGCTTTTTGCATTCCATAATTACGAGAATCTCCCGGACCAGAATTGGCTTTAAAATAGTATGAAATATTAAGCTTTGACTTATACGTATTTACTACTGCCTCTGAAGTTTGAGACGAGCCATCTTCTACAATGACAATTTCGTATTTAAAATTTCCTGCAAGATTTGAAAAACTTTCTAAAAGCTCTTCAATCTCATTAGGTCTATTAAATACAGGAATTATAAATGAATAGCTTAATTGCTCCATACACAAATGTAAGTATTGTGCATAAAAAAAACCGCCTTTTCAGGCGGCTTTTGTTTTAATAAAATTTAGTTTATTGCTTTATAACTCTTATTGTTTTAGTATTACCTTGGATAGATACTTTAACAAAATATGTACCGGGAAATAAGCTAGACATATCTACTTCTGTATCAACAGAATTTGGAAATGATCTTATTACTTCTTGACCTAGCATATTATACATTGTAATATTTTCAACATTTTGTTGCGCATTGATTGTTAAGGTATTTTTAACTGGATTAGGATAATACGATAAGGATACATCATCAAAATCATATGTAGATAATGCAGTTCCTTCAACTACTGAAAGTTTTTGATTGACACTCACATTATATAATATGTCTTCTAATCCACTCAACCATTTTACCTTAACATAATCAACTGTAGTAGCTGTACCTACGCCAAAATGTTCTGTGAATGAGTTTTGAGCCATATAACTTTCACCACCAAGGAGCGTTCTATATTGCTTGCTTCCTCCAATAGATATTTCTATAATTGAGCCTATACCGTCTTTGTTACTCATATTACCTTCAAGCGCTATTGATAAGTAATTATTTGTAGAAAAGTCCATATTTTCCCAAAAAGAGGGGTTTTGACTATTACCATTATTACTTATAATTTCTAACTTCCCATCATTATTATAATCGCCTATTGCAGATGAGTAACTATTATAATCATTAGTTGTAAATCCTGAAGAATTTGATAAAGAAAAACTACCTAGATTATTATTTATATAAAACCCATAAGAGGGAAAGCTATCTGAAGAGGTGTATTGAGAATTAATATATAAATCTAAATCTCCATCATTATCAGCATCTAAGAAATTAGATCCCCAACTAAACGTAACTAAACTTGTTTGTGTCGAGGTAGTAACGTTAGAAAAAGTTTCATCACCATTATTCTTAAGAAGAACAGTTCCTGGAGCATCGTATCCAGCTCCATTTGGTGAATTAGTAACAAATATGTCAAAATACCCATCAGAATCATAATCATCAACGGTTACACTCATGGCTCCAACAACAATATCGGTACCTGAAGCTACACTTACATCACTAAAAGTACCGTCACCATTATTTTTAAATAGATAATTTGGAGTTGTTTTATCATTAGCTATATATATGTCTTGATATCCATCATTATTAAAATCAAAAAAAGCAGAACAAAATGACCAAACAGAACCAGCAGAAACACCAGATGAGTTTGTAGCATCGGTAAATGTCCCATCACAATTATTCATAAATAAATAATTAGTGATTAAGGTGCCTAAACTCCTGTTAGAGAGATACACGTCGAGACAGCCATCATTATTAAAATCTCCCCATGAAGCGCCAAAGGTGAATACGTTATCTGTTGGAAGACCTGCCTGTATTGTAACATCTACTAAGGAGCCACTTTGATTCTGAAACAATCTATTCCCATCCGTATCACTTGTTAGAAATAAGTCTTTATCGCCATCGTTATCATAATCAATCCAAGTTGCGTTTCTTGTTCTGTATTCATAATTCCCAGATGATGGTAGCAAATCTTCTAATTGAAAAAAAACACCGTCAATATTTTTATAAAATGAAACCGTGGAATTATCTGTTCTTGTCAATGTTATGTCATCAAAACCATCACCATTATAATCCACAAAACTAACTCCTGAACCACCAAAAATAGTAGGTCCAGTATGAGAATTAAATCCTAACGTACTTGCTTGATTCTGAAAATCAATTTGAGCAGTAACTATATTACAGCAAAATCCAAATAAAATAAAGAGTAAATGTCTCATGAAAAGATTAAAACACAAATTTAGGCAATTATAGCTTTACTACTTTAATTGTTTTTACATCACTCTTCTGAAAGACTCTCATAAAATAATGTCCTCGCCGAAGAATTGATAATTCAATATCAAATTCTTTATCCATAGGAAAATCTTGCAAGACTTGCTTACCTAAAGCATCAAAAATAATTATACGCTCTATCTCTTGACTTGATTCTAGCTTTAAAAAGTCTTTTGCAGGGTTTGGATAATAATTAAGTGACGATACTGCATCAAAATCAGTTGTAGACAATGCAGTTCCTTCAACTATAGAAAGTTTTTGATTGACACTTACATTATACAATATGTCTTCTAATCCACTTAACCATTTTACTTTAACAGAATCTATAGTCGTTGCTCCTCCAACTCCAAAATGAGCTGTTAATGAATTCTGAGCCATGTAACCTTCACCTCCAAGAACAGTTCTATATTGTTTATTTCCTCCAATAGATATTTCTATAATTGATCCTATACCGTCTTTGTTACTCATATTACCTTCAAGCGCTATTGACAAATAATTATTAGTATTAAAAACAGATGTATCTGTCCATAAAGACGGCAAAGTATTGTCATCATTATTACTTATGATATCAAGTTTTCCATCATTATTATAATCCCCAATTGCACAAGAATAACTTTTATGGTCATTAGTAGTGAAACCTACGTTTGTAGGCTGAGAAAAAGTATAGGCATCATTCTTAAAAAAGGCATATGAATCTAATGCATCTGATGATGTGTACTGACAATTCACGTAGATATCTAAATCGCCATCATTTTCAGAGTCTAAAAAACTTGAGCCCCAAGAAAAACTATCTAAACTTACTCCTGTGCTTATTGAAACATCCGTAAATGTCTCATCTCCATTATTTTTTAATAATACACTACCAAGTGTTGGTGTGCTTATGGAGTTTGGTGTGTTAGTAATAAAAACATCAAAATAACCATCATTATTATAGTCATCTACTGTGACGGACATAGCGTCTACAACAATTCCAGTACCAGAAGATGCGCTAACATCGGTAAATGTTCCATCGCCATTGTTCTTGTATAAATAATTAGGTTTAAACTTGTCGTTTGCGACATACAAATCTTGATACCCATCATTATTAAAATCAAAAAAAGCAGAACAAAATGTAAGTGCGGGTTCGTTTGTTAAACCAACAACGTCAGTAAGATTTGAGAAAGTCCCATCGCAATTATTCTTAAAAAAATAATTAGTAATTGATGTTCCTCCTATTCTGTTTGATAGATATACATCAAGGCAGCCATCATTGTCTATATCGCCCCATGAAGCACCATACGTGTGTATATTGTCAATTGGAAAACCAGCAAATAATGTAACATCAACTAATCCTGTAGATTGTTTATTAAATAGTCTGTTGCCATCTGTATCACTTGTTAGAAATAAATCTTTATCTCCATCATTGTCATAATCTACCCACGTAATACTTCTAGTTTTGTAATTGTAGTTACCTGTTACTGGTAGTAAGTTTTCTTCCGTAAAGAACGTCCCGTCAAGGTTTTTATAGAATCTTACCGGTGTGTTATCGCCAGTTGCCAATGTAATATCGTCAAAACCATCATTGTTATAATCAACAAAACTTACACCAGAACCACCAAAAACAGTAGTACCTGTATTAGATAATATCCCTAGTACGGATGCTCTATCTTCGTATAGAACTTGCCCATAAGCAACACTACAAAAAAAGGCTATACTAAGAGAAAAAGACAATGTCTTTAACATAAAAAATAACGTTGGTTGGCTCTAAAAATAATAAAAAAACCATTGTAATAACTACAACGGTTTTTCATAATATAAATTTTTGAAAACTATTCTTTCTCCACAAAAGCATCCATTACCGCATCACTCACACCCATATTACTGAATCCGCCGTCGTTGTACAAGTTTTGCAAAGTTACACGCTTAGTTAAATCGCTAAATAAAGTAATTGTATAATTTGCACAGTCTAACGCAGTTGCATTGCCTAGAGGTGACATTTTTTCCGCATAAGAAATAAATCCATCAAAACCTTTTACACCTTGCCCTGCAGTTGTCGGTGTTGGTGATTGAGAAATGGTATTAACACGAACTTTTTTATCTCTACCAAAAAAGTATCCAAAACTACGCGCAATACTTTCCAAATAGGCTTTATTATCCGCCATATCGTTATAATCTGGAAAAACACGTTGTGCAGCCATATAAGTAAGAGCTACAATACTACCCCACTCATTCATAGCATCAGCCTTGTATAAGGTCTGCATCACTTTATGAAAAGACATTGCTGAAACATCTGTTCCCTTTTGTGTCCAATCGTATTTTTGGTCTGTGTAAGCTCTTCCTTTACGCACATTAACCGACATTCCTATAGAATGCAAAACAAAATCAATTTTTCCTCCAAGAATTTCCATAGATTTCTCTACTAGATTTTGTAAATCTTCTTCTGAGGTTGCATCAGCAGGTATAATTTGAGAACCTGTCTTTTCTGCTAAATCATTAATTTGTCCCATACGCATAGCAATTGGTGCGTTGGTAAGCACAAATTCTCCTCCTTCTTCATGAACACGTTCTGCTGTTTTCCAAGCAATAGAATTTGGATCTAATGCTCCAAAAATGATTCCTTTTTTTCCTTTTAATAAGTTATGTGACATAATTGATTATGTTGGTTTATATCGTTTTTATAATTTTCAAATATACTATTAATTCAATAACTGCTTAGCATGTGCAATAGCAGATTCTGTAACATTTGAACCTCCCAACATTTGAGCTAATTCTACAATTCGTTCGTCTTGGGTGAGTAACTTCATATTCGTTTGAGTGACTTCATTTTTATCGGTTTTAAAAACCTTATAATGCCAATTTCCTTTTGAAGCAATTTGCGGTAAATGTGTAATAGAAAAGACCTGCATATTTTTACTCATTTGCTTCATGATATTACCCATCTTATCAGAAATCTCACCTGAAACACCAGTATCTATCTCATCGAACATTAGTGTTGGCAACTTTACATAATTTGCCAAAATTGACTTTACGGCTAGCATTATACGAGATAATTCTCCGCCAGATGCAGATTTCTTTAAGTCTGTAAATTCGCCACCTTTATTAGCTCTAAATAAAAATTGAAGGTTATCCTTACCGTTGTATTTAAAATCTTGTTCAGCATCAAGTCTTATATCAAACTTGGCATTTGGCATACCCAATTGTGCTAAAATTGATTCGAGATTTGACACAAATCCCGGAATTGCCTGCTCCCTATTATTACTTAGCTCTAAGGCTATATCATTAAGTTTAATCTCAGAATTTTCTATGTTTTGCTTGATTTCAGAAATATCAGAATCCAAATTTTCTGAAGCATCTACTTTTTTTGAAAGGTTCTCTTTTATTTCTAATAATTCTACAATCTCAGAAACCGAATGTTTTTGAAGCAAATTATTAATGATTTGCAGTTTGGTATTCACCTCATCTAATTCTTGCGGATCTGAAGATAACTGACCTTCTAAGTTATCTAGTTCAACTAAGATATCGTCTAACTCGATAGTTGCGCTCTCGATACGAGACTCTATCTGAGCATATTGCTTTCCAAAAGCGCTAATGCTAGACAACTGTCTTTTAATATCATTTAATCGTTCTATGACACCTAAATCTTCGGCTTCTAATATGGCTTTTGAGTAACTAATAACTTCATTTATAGATTCTACGTTACTCAATTGCTCATAAGTAGACTCCAATTCCTCTAACTCACCTTCTTTTAATTGGGCTTCTTCTAATTCGTTAAGAAGAAAAACATTATAGTCGTACTCTTTCTTCGCTTCAATTAATTCTTCTTGTAATTGCTGAAGTTGCTTTTGCAAACTTTTGTAATTAGATAATTCAGATTTGTAACTACTTAATAAGGATTCATTTTTAGCTAAAGCGTCTATTACTTTAAACTGAAATGCATCATCAACTAACTGAAGTGTTTGGTGTTGAGAATGAATATCTAAAAGATGTGCACTCAAACGATTTAAGCTATCTAGTGTTACAGGTGTATCGTTTACGAAAGCTCTAGACTTACCCGAAGGCAATATCTCTCGTCGTATTATAGTTTGCGGGTCATAATCTAAATCATCATTAGCAAAAACAGTCTTTAAATCGTAATTGGCTATATCGAAAATAGCTTCAATAACACATTTCTTAGACTTATCTTTTATCTGACTTGAGTCTGCACGTTTCCCCAAGACCAAAGACAAACCTCCAAGAAGAATAGATTTACCAGCGCCTGTCTCTCCCGTGATAATGGAAAAACCACTGTTAAAATTGATGTCAAGCGCATCAATTAATGCAAAATTAGATATGCTTAAAGAGGTTAACAAAAAACTACGTTTTAATATCTACAAAGCTACACTTTGAGATTTAGAAAATGAAAATGAAAACGTAAAATTTAGAATTTTATCTTTTTCCACTTAGAAGCGTGAATAGGTGCAATTTTATTAAGTGCATTGACTAAACTAGTGATACCGATTTGAGGTCCTCCGCTAAAAATACTAGCAACTTCATTGGCTTTAGAGTCAAAAAACACGCGCATTAAAAAAGAATTTGGTCTTCTAGAATGCATCTTCTGTAATTCTAGTACAGATGTAGAAATCTCTTTCTTACCTTCATTTAGGTTTTTGTGCATTAAATCCATACCATCTCTGTGATAGGAGTACATCGCACTTCTAAATTCTTTGTATGTAGGAGATAATATATTATCTATTAAAGCAAAACGAGATTGTAAGCCATCTTCTAGCTTCCAACCTGGTCCACCAGAGCCTGCAGAATAGTTTACAATAGTTTGTGCTTGTCTGTAATATTCATCACCACCATTAGGCGCAAACGTATCGGCATCCATACCTAAAATCATATAAATATGAAATGATAGTACAGAAATTAAATTAGATTCAAATTGGTTAGGATTAAATACTAAATTTTGAAACTCTAAATACTGAAACTGAAACTCTCTATCATTAAACGTGTATACAGGTGTACTATATGTAGAACCAAAAACTGGTCTTGAAGATTGTATTTGTAGCGTTGCTGAAAACGCATCATTGTTATAATTCTGAACATTAATAACCATGCTACAGTTAATACGTTCTTGGACTTTAAACTTCTTATTTGTCCATTGGGTATTATTTATAAACTCAGTGAGTTGACGCTCAAGTGTTTTAAAAACTACATTATTATCGTTACCAGTTTGTTGAGCGACAACTGTAACAACACAGTTTAATTCTTGAGCTATTCCTAGTGTAGAAATTAAAAGAAAGAGTATAAAAAAATGTTTACGCATTTATCTGCTTTAGTATTTGTTGCATTAAGTCTTTAGCAACATCTGCCTTTGACTTTAATTCGTTTGCTATAACCTCGTTAGATTTGGTTATAAATGTAACTTTATTTGTTGATACACCAAAACCAGCTCCTTTGTCTCTTAATGAATTAAGAACAATCAAATCTAAATTCTTTTTCTTCAACTTTCCCTTAGCGTGCTCTAACTCATTATTGGTCTCTAAAGCAAAACCTACAAGAAACTGGTGTGCTTTCTGCTCTCCAAGAGATTTTAGAATATCCTTTGTTTTTTCTAACTCTACTTTAAACGATGATTCTGCCTTTTTTATTTTCTGATTAGCAATTTCTTTAGGCCTGTAATCTGCAACAGCAGCAGACATAATTGCAATATCAGAAGAGGAGAAATAGTTATGCACAGCATCATACATCTCTTGTGCACTAACTACTGGCACAGTATTAATCAACGAATGTGAAACTGATTCGTGTGTAGGACCAGTGACTAAAATTACCTCAGCGCCAAGATTAGCCGCTGCTTTAGCAATCTCAAAACCCATTTTTCCGCTAGAATGATTGCCAATAAACCTTACTGGGTCTATAGCTTCATAAGTTGGGCCTGCAGTAATCAAAATCTTTTTACCTCTAAGCGGAAGCTTATCCAATATATCGGCTTCAATAAAAGCAACGATATCTTCGGGCTCTGCCATACGACCCTCACCTACTAAACCACTAGCTAGTTCACCACTAGTAGCAGGAATCATAATGTTTCCGAAAGACTTAAGCTTATCAAAAGAGTTTTTAGTAGACTCGTGTTTGTACATATCCAAATCCATTGCTGGCGCAAAATAGACTGGACATTTTGCAGAGAGATAAGTCGCTAAAAGTAAATTATCGCAAGTACCATTAGCCATTTTAGATAAGGTATTTGCAGTCGCTGGAGCGATAACAAATAAATCTGCCCAAAGACCGAGTTCTACATGATTATTCCATACAGCGTTATCATCGTCTTCATTAACAAATGAAGAATGAACTGGGTTTTTTGAAAGTGTTGAAAGGGTAAGTGGCGTTATAAAATCCTTAGAAGCAGGTGTCATCACTACTTTAATGTTGGCACCTGCTTTTATGAATTGTCTTACGAGGTGTGCTGTTTTGTATGCTGCAATTCCTGCAGTGACACCAAGTAAAATATTTTTGTCTTTAAGAATAGACATTTAGAGTTTTATTCCTGAGTATCTTCCTCAGTATTTCTGTGGTAAATCTTATCCTCTAACCACTCTTTTACTGCTAACGCATGTGGCTTAGGTAATTTTTCGTAAAATTTAGATACCTCAATCTGCTCTTTGTTCTCAAAGATTTCTTCTAAACTATCGTTATAAGTTGCAAACTCTTCAAGTTTATCTACTAACTCTCTTCTGATGTCAGTATTAATTTGCTCTGCACGTTTTGCAATAACAGAAATTGCTTCGTAGATGTTGTCTGTTGGAGCATCTATCTCATTTCTGTTGTACGTTAGCGTCGTAGTAGGCGCGTCTGTCTTCTTTAAATCCATTTGTATAGTGATTAACTTTTACTCTCGTTTGTTTTTTCTTTTTCTAATTGTTCCTTTAAATCATTCGCCTCATCTAAATACTTTGTATTCGGAAAGGCTTTCAATAAAGCGTTATAGTCTGCTAAAGCAATGGCTATACGTTCTTGCTTTAACTCTTTAATACTTAATACAGCTAAATTATATTCTGAATTAAACTTGTAATATAACGCATCTTCTCTTAATGTTGTTCCTGGGAAATCTAATAAAAAATTATTAAATGACTTTATAGATGCTTTATAATCATAAATGCGGTTATACTGCTTGGCTATTTCAAAAGCCTTTTTTTCTAGTTTAAAATCAAGTTCTTTTACCAATTCATTAGCCTCTGAAAGGTACTTAGAATCTGGATAAGAGTTTACAAAAAGCTGTATTTTCTCAATAGCTTTTACTGTTTCTTCTTTATCTTTTGAATAGATTGGAGACTCTTCATAATAGCTTTTTGCTGATAAAAAAGCGGCTTCTTCAGCTTTTTCACTATTTGGATAAGAATTTACAAATTGCTCAAATCTATAAGATGACAAATAATACTGCTCAAGTTTATAAAAACACATGGAGTGCATGTACATTAACTTTTCGGCTTGAGGTTTACCTCTGTATTTTGGTACAATCTGCTCAAATAAGCGATTAGCCTTTTTGTATTTACCTTCGTTAAAAAGGTCTTCACCTGTTTTATATTTTAGAGCTATGTCTTCTGACTTCATAACCTTCTGAAAGTCACTACATGAGTTCAACACCAAAACAGATAATAAAATGTAAACTAGTTTCTTCATAAATTTAAAACAGTGTGCAAAAGTAGGGATTAATAACGGATTTTAAAACAAATATTTGAGCTAAAATACATGCTTAAAAATACCATTAAAGCACTTTACGAGAAGTTTAACGTTTACCTAGTCTATTTAGTTCATTTTGTATGGATTTCTTTAACTCTGACGTTGCTTCTACAAGTGGTAATCTTACAAAAGATTTGCTAATACCAATTGCCTCTAAAACAGCTTTTATTCCTGCTGGATTATTTTCAGAAAAAATGAGACTAATAATAGACATTAAATCGAAGTGAGTTTGGTAAGCATTTTTAGAATTACTAGCAATTCCATCTCTAATCATACCAGAAAATTCTTTTGGTAACGCCTGCCCTATTACAGAGATAACCCCAGAACCTCCTGCTAAAGCTACAGCCAGAGCTAAATCATCATCTCCAGATATAATGTGGAAATCTTGAGGCTTGCCTCTAAGTAATTGCATGTATTGTCCTATATCATTACTAGCTTCTTTTACCGCAATAATATTGTCGAAATCACGAGCTAAACGTAAGGTTGTCTCAGGCAACATGTTTTTCGAAGTTCTTCCAGGCACATTGTAAACAATAATTGGTACTGGTGATGCTCCTGAAACTGCTTTGAAATGTTGATATAAACCTTCTTGAGTTGGTTTGCTATAATATGGTGATACAGAAAGAATAGCATCTATGTCTGACAAATCTGTTGAATTGATTTCCTCAATCACTGCTTGAGTATTATTACCTCCAATACCAAGCACTAAGGGTAATCTACCATTGTTAACCTTAATAATATGAGCAGTTATAGCTTTCTTTTCTTCACGTGTTATAGTAACACTTTCTCCCGTTGTACCGCTAATAACGAGATATTCAATTCCGTTTGAGATATTATACTCTACTAACTTAGTTAAGGCTTCAAAATCAATAGACAAATCTTCTTTAAATGGTGTTATTAAAGCTACTCCTGTACCTACAAACTTGCTCATTATATTTTATTTAAAATGGTTAAATATTTTTTTAATTCGGTTTTAAAAACATCAAAGTTTTTAGTGTCCACATCTATGATTAAATCATACAAACGTTCGTCTGTATTAGAAATTCCTACTTTTAAATCTGCGCTAGACATGGCTGCAATTTGCTTCAATTCGTTATCATTAGCCAAAAAATAGCAAATTAAAACATCAAAATTTGTTTCTGTAAAATTCTTCAAATCTGAGTTTTTCAACTTGCCTTTCCATCCAAAATCTTTAGCTGTAAAGACATTATCCCATTGGCTATGCTCTGTATTCTTATCAGATATATACGTGAAAATTTTTCGTTTAGCCGACGTAATATCTAGTTTGTCTAAAAAGGAATTTATAACATCATAATCACAATATTCTGAGTAATTTAGAAGCACTCCAATAGACTCTGCCTTTTTTAATTTAGCTATTACATTACGATTGGATAACGTTTTATCAACAAATTTTTGATTTGATTTTTCCTTAAATGCTTTTAAAATCATCTATCTTTAGCCTTTGTGCAAATTTAACAAAAGTGCTATCACTTTATTGTTAACTAATGATAAGTTATTAGATGAAAATTAAACTTCTTTTTTTGTTTGCAGCAGTACTACTCACAACTTCCTGTAAACAAGAACATTCAACGACAAAAATTGAAGGTAAACGCCTAGACATAAACGACAGCCTTGAAACCAACCCTGATATTGAAGCCTATATAAAACCCTATAGAGAAAGGGTAAATAGAGACCTTGATAGTACTTTAGCCTATGCTGCTGAGACTTATACAAAAAATGATGGCGAATACAATACTGCCATTGGTAATTTTATGGCAGATGCTGTTTTAGAATTATCTAATCCTATTTTTAATAGTCGTACTGGTAACAACATTAATATCGTGTTACTCAATCACGGTGGTATTCGGTCTATAATCTCTAAAGGGAATATAACTAGCAGAACGGCTTATGAAGTTATGCCCTTTGATAATGTTGTCGTAGTGACACCGTTAAAAGGACAACAGACAAAAGATCTACTAAGCTTCTTAGCAAGCAGAAGGCGTGCACATCCAATTTCGGGTTTAAAATTGAGTCTTAATCCAGATTTTAGTATTAATGAAGCCTTAATCAATAACACTGAAATAGATTACGACAAAACCTATTATGTGGCAACTAGTGATTATTTATACAATGGTGGTGATAGTATGAGTTTTTTGAGGTCTGAAGATGGTACGCATTACGATTTGGAATATAAAATTAGAAATCTACTTATTGATTATTTCAAAAAGATAGACACGCTTCAACCAACTATTGATGATAGATTTATTCAATTAAAAGACAACTAAAATGAAACGCAGAACTTTTATACAACAAACTACTGCAGCTGGAACTTTAATTGGTTTAGGTGGATTAACCCTATCTTCTTTTAGTTCTCAAACCGCAAAACGCATTACCATTTTACACACCAATGATGTGCATAGCCATATAGACCCGTTTGGGCCAAACGATGGCCGAAACGCTAATAAAGGTGGTGTGGCTAGACGTGCGTCTTTAGTAGAATCTATAAGAAAGGATAATCCAAATACACTATTGTTGGATGCAGGAGATATATTTCAAGGCACACCATATTTCAACTACTATGGAGGTGAACTAGAATTTAAACTCATGAGCATGCTTAAATACGATTTGGCAACCATAGGAAATCACGATTTTGACAACGGAATTGATGGCTTATATGCACAACTCCCAAATGCTAATTTCGACTTTGTTTCTGCAAATTATGATTTTACAAATACGGTTTTAGATACTCATGTAAAGCCTTACAAAACATTTTTAAAGGACGGTGTGAAAATTGGAGTTTTTGGCTTAGGAATAGAACTCGATGGCTTAGTTGGAAAAAAACATTATAAAGAAACGGTATATAACTATCCTGTTGAGATAGCTCAAGACATGTCGAGAATTCTTAAAGAAGATGAGCAATGTGATTTGGTTATATGCTTATCTCACCTTGGATATTACTACAAGAAAAATCCAGATAAAATTTCAGATTTAATTTTGGCAAGGCAAACAAAAGATATTGACTTAATAATAGGTGGACACACACATACGTTTTTACCGAAACCAACCGTTGAAAAAAATAGTGAAGGCAAAAATGTACTAGTTAACCAAGTTGGCTGTTATGGGCTCTATCTTGGACAAGTAGACTTTTATTTAGAAACAGGTAAAGAAAAAAAAGCAGAAGGCGCTACAATTATAGTCTAGTTTATTTAAGCTTTAAGCCCTTTATCTAGATAAATTATATTCAGTTATTTTTTGATGTTTAAGCTGAGACTGTAAATAAAAGAAAGTAAACGCTAGTACTAAAAAAATAGAATATATTGCAGCTAAATGTGTCATATTTGCAATATAATAATACGCTAGCTGCAGCATTTCTGAAAAGAAGATAAACATAGTTCCAATAAAGAATAGCATTGACTTGTTGTCACCTTTATCCATATAATTAACTAGAGCAACTGAAAGCAAAGTCATAACAACCACATTATACAAAAATTCTGTAATATATTCTGAAGTACTAAGCTGTGTTTGCGCAGTTTCCGTTATTAAAGTGACACAAAATATTCCTAAAATAACAAGTATAATTAACGTCACAGGAAATTGCTTTAATACCCTTTTGAAAACCATAGTAGAGGTGCATCTTAATATTAAGAATATGTATGACAACATATATAAATAGTTACTTACATAATATAAATAGTCAACAGAATCTTCATATAAAACGACAAAATTAGACACTAACCCTAGTACTTCTGAGATTGTAAAAGTAATAAGGAAAAACAGTAAATATGGGCGCTTGCTAAGTTTACTGCGCATATATAATATTGTAAGTAAAACTAATAGAGACGCACTTATGACATCGCCATAAATCTGCACTTTTAAAACCTCCAAAATTATAAAAGCAATACTTAGTATTACAAGTATAATTTTGAGTAATCTATTGATAATCATATTCTCTCACATTAATAGCTGGGGATAAACATACAACAAAAAATGTAATTAAACGAGTAAAAATGCATTTTATCGATATATTACTATGTTTGTTAAGAAAAATATGACGGAATTACTAATATCTATTAGCTAATCATATTCAAAAATTCAGCTTCACTTATAATAGGAATCTTTAAATCTTCAGCTTTTGTACGCTTACTTGGTCCCATTTTATCTCCAGCAACTAGATAACTGGTTTTAGAAGAAATTGACGATGATACTTTACCTCCATTATCTTCTATAAGTTTTTTGAGTTCGGTCCTAGAAACTGTTTCAAAAACTCCTGAAACCACAAATGAGTTACCGTTAAGTTTATTGGTTTGGTTTGCTAACTTTTCTGCTGAAATTTCGAGTTGAACACCAAAGGCTCTTAAGCGTTCTACTATTCTAATATTCTCTTCGGAGGAGAAAAACTCAACAACACTCTCTGCGATACGCTCACCAATTTCATCTACACCTACTAAATCAAGAATAGATGCCATCTTGAGATTATCAATAGATTTGTAATGCTTAGCTAGCTTTTTTGCCACAGTTTCTCCGACGTAACGAATCCCCAGTGCAAAAAGTACACGTTCAAAAGGAATTTGCTTAGAGGCTTCAATTCCATTGACTAAATTCTCAGCACTTTTTTGTGCCATGCGTTCTAATGGTAAAACATCTTCAACCTTCAGTTCGTATAAATCTGAATAATCTGTAACTAATCCATTAGTAACTAAAAGCGCTACGGTTTCACCACCTAAACCTTCAATATCCATAGCCTTGCGAGAAATGTAATGTTGAATACGCCCGATGACCTGAGGCGGACATGCATTATAATTAGGGCAATAATGCTTAGCTTCTCCTTCTGGACGAATTAACTCTGTATAGCATTCTGGACATCTAGAAATGTATTTTGTGACTAGAGAGCTTTCAGGACGCTTAGACAAATCTACAGCTATAATCTTGGGTATTATCTCTCCTCCTTTTTCTACAAAAACTTCATCACCTACTCTAATATCTAATTTTTCAATTTGGTCTGCATTGTGTAAGGATGCACGTTTTACTATTGTACCTGCTAATTGCACAGGTTCTAAATTTGCAACAGGGGTAATTGCACCTGTGCGCCCCACCTGATAGGTGATTTCGTTGAGTCGTGTTGAAACCTGTTCTGCTTTAAATTTGTAAGCCATGGCCCAGCGTGGTGCTTTAGCCGTAAATCCCAATTCATCTTGCTGATATAAGTTGTTTACTTTAATAACAATACCATCAATCTCATAAGGTAAATCATGACGATGCGTATCCCAATAATTTACAAATGCCAGTACCTCATCAATGGTGTTGACTAGTTTTGCCTCCTTAGGAACTTTAAAACCCCATTCTCTAGCTTTTTGCAGACCTTCAAACTGAGTAGAGATATTTAGATTATTTCCTTTTATACTATACAACAAACATTCTAGTGGTCGTTTTGCGACCTCAGCACTATCTTGCAATTTTAAACTACCAGATGCTGTGTTTCTAGGGTTTCTGTATGGTTCTTCATCATTTGCTATACGCTCTTCATTCATTTTCAAGAATCCATCGATTGGTAAAATAATTTCGCCACGAATATCAAAACG
This sequence comes from Winogradskyella jejuensis, assembly GCF_900129745.1. GTDB lineage: Bacteria > Bacteroidota > Bacteroidia > Flavobacteriales > Flavobacteriaceae > Winogradskyella > Winogradskyella jejuensis. The sequence goes on from NZ_FQWS01000003.1 coordinate 60,367, forward strand.
TTCAGGAAAATCTCCTCTTAGCTGTAAAGGAACCGTCTTTATTGTCTTTACATTAGCCGTCACCTCATCTCCTTGAACTCCATCACCACGTGTCACGGCTCTGATAAGTTTTCCGTTTTCATAAGTTAGGTTCATAGAAGCGCCATCGTACTTAAGCTCACATGTGTATTGCACTTGTCCATCGACCAATTTTTTAATTCTTTTTTCCCAATCAAGAAGGTCTTCCTTAGAATAAGAATTGTCTAAAGAATACATCCTGAAATCATGAACAACTGTGTTGAAGTTTTTAGTAATTGCACCACCTACCCTTAGTGTTGGTGAATTTTCATCATAAAATTCTGGATGCTTATCTTCTAAAGCTTGAAGTTCTTTTAGCTTGATATCGAACTCGTAATCTGATATTGTGGGATTATCGAGTATGTAATAGTTATAGTTGTGCTGACGTAACTCGTCGCGTAATGCTTCTATTTTTTGTTTTGTGTTCATTTATTTAATCAAAAATCTGATTCCTAAAGCCTTTCTTTATTCAACCATTTTGGTGCTGGAAGTGGCACATAATTTTCCATCTTTTCTAGCAAGCCTTCTATTGTAGTATCTATTACAACAGCATCTAAGTTTTCTTGCTTCAAGAAACCTTTCTCTACCATGACAATACATTGCTGGATTAAAGCATCGTAATAACCGTTACTATTTAAAATACCAATGGGTTTTGTATGCAATCCTAACTGTCCCCAAGTGGTGATTTCGAAAAACTCATCCATAGTACCAAATCCTCCTGGAATAATTATAAAACCATCACTTTTATCGTACATAATCACTTTACGGTCGTGCATGTTTTGAGTGACGATAAGCTCAGTTAAAGCTGTGTTGACTATCTCCTTAGTACGTAAAAACTCTGGGATGACACCTATAGTTTTACCTTGTCCATCTACAACCGCTTTGGCAACTGTTCCCATGATACCAATCTTGGAAGCACCATAAACCAAAGCTATATCTCGCTCAACAAATATCTTTCCCAAACGTTTGGCTTGGTCTATAATAAACTCATCATTACCGCTACTACTACCGCAAAAAACTGCTATACTTTTCATCTTATGTCTTTGTACCTTTAAGTATTCTATGGTTACCGTTTAAATCTTTTATTAATTCAATATCTGAAAATTGGGAATCTGTTAACAACTGCTTTGTTTCGTCTCCAAGATACTGATTGATTTCAAAATAGAGCTGCCCTTTTTCTTTCAAATTATTAACTGCAAATTCTCTTATTACTTTGTAAAACACTAACGGATTATCATCCTCAACAAATAGTGCTAAATGTGGTTCGTTATCTAATACATTCGGTTGAATTTCTTTCTTTTCAAGATGTCGAACGTATGGCGGATTGGACACTATGACATCGAACTCTAAATCCTGAAATACTAAATTCCAATTACCACTATCTAAAATATTAGCTTCTATAAAATGAATACTCACATTATTAGTTTCTGCATTTTGCTTAGCAATACCCAAAGCTTTATGGCTCACATCCAAAGCATAAACTTCAGATTGTGGCAGATGTTTTGCTAACGAAATAGCAATGCATCCACTGCCAGTTCCTATGTCTAAGATTTTGAGAGACTTCTCTCCCGAGGCATCGAAATGGATTGAAGTAACCGTTTTGTAATCTTGAAGGATTAAGCCCACCAACTCCTCTGTTTCTTGACGAGGTATTAAAACGTCTTCTGTGACTTTGAATTTTAAACCAAAAAACTCTGTTTCTCCAAAAATATATTGAATAGGTTTTTGCTGTTTTAAATCATCTAGTGTATTGAAAAATGCTTCAGTTTTAGATTTTGAAATTGAAAATTCTGGCTCTAAAGACAATTGAATTCTGGGGACATCGCAATACTGTTCGAGGCATAAAAAAAAGAAACTGGCAACCTCTTCTTTTCCGTAAATGACATCTAGTTCTTTGTGAAATATTTGTTTTAAGTCGAGTGCTTTCAAAATTACAAATCTTTTAGCATCCAAACTGAGCAAGAATAATGTCCGGTATCGCCCATAGGCGCATCTATAGATTTAAATCCTACTTTGCGGTAGAGTTTACGTGCATCGTCCATATAGGGCATGGTTTCTAGGTAACACTTATCAAAACCTGCTTGCTTTGCAAATTCTAAACATTTTGCCATCATTTGGCTACCAATACCTTTACCTCTAGCTTCTGGCATAAAATACATCTTTTGGAGTTCGCAAATGTTTCCTTCGTAATTATCTAAAGGAGAAATTCCTGCACCTCCAAGTACTTCATCTCCCTGAACAACTACAAAATATATCTTTTGAGACTCATCATAAGTTTCGTACATACAATCTAAAGCCTTGTCCTCATAAGCTGTACCCACTTTTGGCACACCAAACTCAATTAAAACACTTCGAATAGCTTTGGCTATTTTTGGATTATCTCGAGGCTCAATTTCTCGAATAACAATAGTATCTTTACCCACCTAATTAGTAATTATCGTGTTGAAAATTTGAAAGCATGAAGATACAGAATAAAAATATCCTATTAATGAAAAGATTTATCTTGATTTCAGCATTTTTTTCACTGCTTTTTAACTGTACTGTTACTGAAAAACCAGAGTTTCTTGGTGTTGAAAATATTAAGGTTTTAGACTCTAATATTAAAACAATTACCCTTAGTGCTGATGCCAAATTTTTAAACCCAAATGATGTTGGAGGTACACTAAAAACTGATGATTTAAGCGTATTAATAAACGATACGGAAGTTGCTAGATTTGAAACTAAAAGTTTTGACGTACCCTCTAAAAAAAGTTTTACTATACCGCTCACGGTTACTGTTGCTACGGATAGTATAGTTGATAAAAAGAGTATCGGCGGTCTATTGGGTAGTCTTATCTCTCAACGTCTTAAAGTGCAGTACAAAGGCGAAATAGATTATAAAGTTTTTGGATACTCATCATCTTATTTCGTTGATAAAACACAAGATGTAAAAATTAAACTTTAAGCTTGAATTTAGACGAACGCTACATAACACGCTGTTTGCAAATTGCCAAAAATGGATTAGGCACTACTCGTCCAAACCCCATGGTAGGCGCTGTTATCGTTAACGATAACAAAATAATAGCAGAAGGTTATACAAGCCCTTACGGTGGACCTCATGCAGAAGTTAATGCTATTAATGCTATAAAGAACAAAGACCTACTTAAAATCAGTACGCTTTATGTGACCCTAGAGCCATGCAGCCATCAAGGTAAAACACCACCATGTAGCGATTTAATTGTTAAACACAAAATCCCACGAGTTGTTATTGGGTGCATTGATGACAATCCACAAGTGGCTGGAAAAGGTATCGCTAAACTTAAAGAAGCAGGATGCGAGGTTACAGTAGGTGTTCTAGAAAGACAGTGCAAAGAACATCACAAACGTTTTTTTACATTTCACAACAAAAAACGTCCTTATATTATTTTAAAATGGGCAGAAACTAAAGACGGTTTTATAGCCCCAAAATCTAAAAACAAACAAAAGCCCGTTTGGATAACAAACCAATATTCCAGACAATTAGTTCATGAATGGCGAGCTGAAGAACAAGCTATTCTAGTTGGAACAAATACTGTTTTGCAAGACAACCCCAGCTTAACAGTTAGAGATTGGAAAGGTGAAAATCCTTTACGAATTGTTTTGGATAGACGCTTGAAATTAGACAAGAATTTTTCAGTTTTTGACGATAAGGCGGAAACGCTTATTCTATCTGAAACCAATATCGATTTTGAAAAACCAATTGCAAAGGAAATTTGTGGTTTGCTATTCGATAGAAACATCAACTCAATTATTATTGAAGGTGGCGCAAAAACACTTCAAACTTTTATAAATGAGAATCTATGGGATGAAGCTCGAGTTTTTATTGGGGATACTGAATTTAAAGATGGAATAAAAGCGCCGCAGTTAAAAGGAAATTTGATATCTGAAGAACAGTTTTTAAATGACACCTTAAAGATTTACACAAATGATTAAAACCTTAATATTTGATTTTGGAGATGTTTTTATCAACTTAGACAAGCAAGGCGCTATGGATAATGCGCTTAAGCTTTTTGATATGCAAGTTTTTGATGAAGATATGCTTCAAACAAACATTAAGTATGAAATTGGAGCTATATCAACTTCTGATTTTTTAGACTTTTATAAATCAAAATTCCCGAAATTAGAAAAAACACAAATCATTCAAGCTTGGAATTATATTATAAAAGACTTCCCAACCTATAGACTAAAATTTGCTCAAGAATTAGCCAGAGAAAATAAGTATAATTTACTTCTACTAAGTAACACCAATGACTTGCATATTGATTTTATAAAACAAAATGTATCATTCTACGAAGACTTTAAAAAGTGTTTTAATCAATTCTACTTGTCACAAGAAATTAACTTAAGAAAACCCAATACAGATATTTTTGAATTTGTTTTAAAAGAAAACAACCTAAAAGCCAACGAGTGTCTTTTTATTGATGACACCAAAGAAAATATAGATGCGGCAGAAGAATTAGGGTTTCGCGTATGGAATATCGATGAAACTAAAGAAGATGTCATTAACCTATTTAACATCAAAAATCAACTCTTTTGATATACTTAGCACTCAGCATACTATCTTCAACAGGGATATTTGTTCTCTTCAAATTATTTAACAAACATAAAGTTGATACACTTCAAGCCATTGTAGTGAATTATATCACGGCTTGCTGTTGTGGATTTATTCATAACTCTCAGCCTGTAAACTTTTCAGAAGTAATGACTTCTAACTGGTTTATTCCAGCAATATGCCTCGGCTTCTTATTTATTGTCATATTTAATGTTATGGCTATTACTGCACAAAAAAATGGCTTATCTGTGGCTTCTGTAGCAAGTAAAATGAGTGTTATTATCCCCGTAATATTTGGTGTTTGGGTATTTAAAGAAAGTGTAGGGTTTAAAAAAATTACAGGAATTCTATTAGCATTAATAGCCGTTTATTTAACTTCCGTTAAAGCTAAAGAGGCTAAAGCATCACATGCATCGTTAATACCTCCAATCATTTTGTTTTTTGGCTCGGGCATTATTGATACATCGATAAACTATTTTGCTCCAGATGACAGCATTCCTTTGTTCTCAGCATTTATTTTTTGCTTTGCATTTATTGTCGGCAGCTTTCTACTCATATACAAATCCATAAGGTTGAAAAAAAGCTTTAAGCTTAGAAGCTTACCTTTAGGTATTACCCTAGGCTTGGTCAATTATTCTTCAATTTTTTTCCTGCTCAAGGCTTTGCGAATTGACGGCCTTGAGAGTTCGGCACTTTTCACTATAAACAATGTTGCCATTGTTGCCATTTCTACCTTGGTTGGCCTCTTAGTTTTTAAAGAGCAAATCTCCAAAAGAAATTGGTCGGGGATTGCCTTAGCTTTGATTTCAATTGTTTTGATTACACTTGCGTAATGGAAAATAAAGATACTTACAAAACTATTGTTAAGCCCTCAGAAGAGGCTTTATTCAAAGATAAAAACAGTAAGTTTTATGGTTATGCATATCCTGTAAAAACAGAGGACGACATAAAATCGATACTAGAAAAATTAAAGAAGCAACATTATGCAGCTCGGCATTGGTGCTACGCTTACCAATTAGGTACAGAGCAAGTTAAATATAGGGCTAATGATGATGGTGAACCAAGTAATTCTGCAGGGATGCCTATTTACGGACAAATACAATCTTTTGAAGTCACAAATATTCTAATTGTTGTTGTTAGATATTTTGGAGGTTTTAAACTTGGGGTTGGTGGATTAATAAACGCTTATCGTACAGGTGCGCAAATGGCTTTAGAAAACTCTAAAATCATAGAAAAAACGATTGATGTAGAATTTCAACTAAAATTCGATTACAAACATATGAGCCGTGTTATGCGTATTTTAAAGGAACAAAATGCAGAAATTACTGAGCAGAAATTAGAAATGCATTGTAAACTAGACATCTCTGTAAGAAAAGGAAATGCCAAAAACCTAAATGATATTATAGATACTCTTCACGAAGTAGGAATTAAAAAACTATAACGTACTTTCTTTCAATTTTTCCAATAGATATTCAGGGCATCGTGTTGGTAGATTTCTTTTCATATCTATAAATACCAAAACTGTATTTCCAATAGCCAACAAATCGCCCTTTTCGTTAACTAATTCATAATCAAATTCTATACGTGCCTTAGGTATATTTTTTATTGAAGTTTTAATTGTGAGTAAATCATCATACCGCGCAGAATTTTTATACTTAATTTCTAATGAAATAACAGGCAACATAATCCCGTCATCTTCCATAGATTTGTAGGTAATTCCGTACTGTCTTAGCCACTCTGTCCTACCGACTTCAAAATAAGATGCATAATTAGCGTGGTATACAACGCCCATTTGGTCTGTCTCTCCATAACGCACCCTTATTTGTGTTTCGTTTTTATGCATATCTATAAATGTGTTGTTTAACAAAAAAAGTGTACCTTTAATCGTTGGATAAAACATGAGAAAAAAATTCTGAAAATTCTAATCAATTTCATTTTTTTTTTAACTTTTTTGTTCACATATTTGTCTGGTGTAAAAAACTAACCAAGAGAATTTCAATGTCTCTTTTTTTTTACTCAATCAACTAACTAACTGACAAAACTTAATATAAAGTATGGATGTAACGGCTCAATCGGTCTGGGGCAATTGTCTCTCTTTTATAAAAGATAATATTCAACCTCAAGCATATAAGACTTGGTTCGAACCTATTGTAGCTGTTAAATTAACCAACAACGCTTTAAGCATTCAAGTTCCTAGTAAATTCTTTTACGAGTGGCTAGAAGAGCATTATGTAAAAATCCTGAAAGTTGCTTTGACCAAAGAGCTTGGTGAAGATGCCAAACTAGTTTACGTTATAAAAATGGAAAACACGTATGGTAACAGACAACCATTTACAGAACGTATTCCTAGCTCAAACAGAACAGCCGTAAAGTCTCAAGAGGTTGATGTTCCTTTTAACAACAAAAATCCTGAATTAAAGAATCCTTTTGTTATCCCTGGAATTAGAAACGTTAAGATTGAATCTCAACTAAACCCTAATTACACCTTTGAGAACTTCTTAGAAGGAGATTCTAACCGTTTAGCACGTAATGCTGCCATAGCCGTAGCAAACAAACCTGGCGGAACTTCTTTTAACCCACTACTTATTTTTGGTGGTGTTGGTTTAGGAAAAACACACTTAGCACACGCTATTGGTGTTGATATAAAGGACAAGTATCCAGAGAAAACGGTTTTATATATTTCTGCAGAAAAGTTTACACAGCAGTATATTGATTCTGTAAAAAAGAATAATAGAAACGATTTTATTCATTTTTACCAAATTATAGATGTGCTCATTATAGATGATGCACAATTTTTCTCTGGTAAATCTGGAACTCAAGATGTTTTCTTTCATATTTTTAATCATTTACACCAAAACGGGAAGCAGGTTATTTTAACTAGTGATAAAGCTCCTGTAGATATGCAAGATATTGAGCAACGCTTATTATCGCGTTTCAAATGGGGACTATCTGCAGAACTACAAAGTCCTGATTTTGAAACCAGAGTATCTATTTTAGAAAACAAGTTGTATCGTGATGGTGTTGAAATGCCTGATGAGATTATTGAGTATGTTGCAAAACATATTAAATCTAATGTCAGAGAACTTGAAGGCGCTATCATTTCATTAATTGCGCAATCTTCTTTCAACAAAAAGGAAATCACAATTAATTTAGCGAAAGACATCGTTGAGAAGTTTGTAAAAAACACCAAACGCGAAGTTTCTATAGATTACATTCAGAAAGTAGTTTCAGATTATTTCCAGATGGACGTAAGTACACTACAATCTAAAACAAGAAAACGCCATATTGTACAAGCAAGACAGTTAGCAATGTTCTTTGCAAAAAAATACACTAAGGCCTCTTTAGCTAGCATTGGTTCTCAAATAGGACAACGTGATCATGCTACAGTACTTCATGCTTGCAAAACAGTAGACAACTTATCGTCTACAGACAAGCAATTTAGAAAGTACGTTGAGGATTTATCTAAAAAGCTAACACTTTAATCACAATATTTTATGTCGGTCAAGCCATCTAAAACCAAAATTTTAATGGTTTGCTTAGGCAATATTTGTCGTTCTCCTTTGGCCCATGGAATCTTGGAGTCCAAATTACCAAAAGAAGACTTTTATGTCGATTCTGCTGGTACAGCAAGTTATCATACAGGGGAAAAACCAGACCATCGTTCAATAGCAGTTGCAAAATCAAAAGGCATAGACATCAGCACACAACGTGCTAGGCAATTTTCTGAAGTAGACTTTGACAACTTCGATTTTATCTATGCTATGGACGAATCCAACTATAGAAACATTTTAAGACTTGCTAAAACTGAAGATGACCAGAGAAAAGTGAAACTCATTCTAAATGAGCTTTCTTCAAATTCTAATTCTGAAGTTCCTGACCCTTATTACGGCGGTGACGAAGGTTTTGAAAATGTTTACCAAATGTTAGATGAAGCTTGTGATGTGATAGCTAGTAAACTTCAGAATTAAATCATTCATTTAATTATCTTTGAAGTATGAATGAAAAAGGCAAACTTTACCTAATCCCTACACGCTTAGGCGACAATCCACCACTGGAAGTTTTACCACTTTCAATTAAAAAAATCATTGAACAACTTGATGATTATATCGTAGAAAACGAAAAAACAGCAAGACGTTTTATCAAACGTGTTGTGCCAAATAAATCGCAACCTAGCCTTCGTTTGAAGGTATTAAACAAGTATACTCAAGAAAGTGAGTTAAATTCGTTTTTAGAGCCTTGCTTGAATGGAACATCCATGGGAATTATCTCAGAAGCTGGATGCCCAGCTATTGCTGACCCAGGAGCAGATATTGTAAGTATTGCTCACCAAATGGATATTAAAGTAGTGCCTCTAGTTGGCCCATCTTCGATATTATTAGCCCTTATGAGTTCTGGTATGAATGGACAGAGCTTTGCATTCAACGGCTATCTACCAATAGATAAACAAGAGCGAAAACAAAAGATTAAAGCCTTAGAAAAACGTTCTTACGAATTGAATCAATCACAGTTATTCATAGAAACTCCATATAGAAACAACCAAATGTTAAATGACTTAGCAACAACGTTACATCCAAGTACTAGGATATGCGTAGCCTGTGATTTAACATTACCAACAGAGTTTATAAAAACTAAGCCTGCAAAAGATTGGAAGAATAACACAGAAGACTTGCACAAGCGCCCTGCCATGTTTATTATTCAGAAAGATTAAATAGAAACTTTTGCTCTTTTTTCTGGAGTAATAAAGGAAGTATCGTAGCCTGAAAAGCGTTTTAAATAATATCTTACCGTAGTACCATAACCATCGGCAAAATTATTTGCACCATAACTTCTTAGATATTTTTTAACGCTTCCAGCACCAGCTAAATGTGCCGCTGCCAAAATACCAGACTCAGTAATTTTTACACCACCAATCTTTTTACCTACAAAACGTTTGATATCCTTTCTCAAAATCCATTTGTTACGCTTTGCGTTAGCAATAAATGCTTTTTCTTGAAGTTCTGGAGTGTTTAAGAAATATGTAGGATTGTAAATACCTATCATTTTTAGAGTCTCTTTACCGAATTGGTATTTACCTAAATACCCAAAAGTGTTGACTGTAAAATAATTTCCTTGAGACTCTTTAAATGCTAAAGCTTCTTTAAAAGCCTCAAAAGATTTACCTAAATATGGTGTAAAAACAGGTTGGTCTTTTGTCTCCTCCTTTTTCTCAACCATAGCAATCTTCTTTGGAGCATCAAACTTTAAATCGATACCATCAGTAGAGTACTGTTCTGGATTAAGAATAGTCGTAGGGTAAATTGCTAATGCAATTAGCAAACAAACTGCAAAAGGAATTATAACGTTAGATACTATTTTAGTGTTCATAACCTAAATTTTATTCAAAGCTAAATCAAAAATTGAGCCATATAAAAATTCGGCTGCAAAGATACGAAAAAGTAATTAACACTGAAAATCAATAGATTAAACTCGACTAAAAGTAAATATAATGGGCTTTTACGCCATTTTTTCCGTTAAACTCCAAAGTAGGCATTGGCACTTTTATGGTGTTAAAAACGCTAAAAAGTGTTTTAAGGAAGTTAGAATTTGTTTGTATTCGGGTTAAATCGATATCCAAACTGAGGTAAAATTGTCGGTATCTATCTTGATTAGGAAATAGAATTGTATCGTCCTTTCCTGTCAGCATTCCATTGGCACCATAACCTACAGCAAAGTTTAACCAATTAGGAATAAACTCCGTTTTTAAAAATGAATTAATATTAAAACTCAGCCAATACGTTTGCCCATTATAATCTTTTAAGAACTCTTCAGAAAGTCCAGCGCCTAACTTATCCGGATTTTGTGGCGCAAACTCAGTTCTACTGAATGAATATTTTAATGCTATACGCTGTTCATCCCAGAGAAGCTCTTGTCCGACGTATAATCCTGTACCTCCAGCATTAGCTAGCATATCTCCCCAAGAAAAGCCCCATTCTTGTGAAAAACCATCAAAAACCTCAACAGCTGTTAAAAAACCTAATCCTAGAGCTGAACCATATATTAACTGGTCTTTTTTGGTAACTCCAGCCCAGTTAAGAGTTTCTGCTCCTACTCTACTCAATTGGTAACCTGAATAAACGTGTCCTAACTTATCCATCTGAAGCCATTGACTATTATCATTAGTAGTTCTGAATTTTGAACGTTCAAAATCAGCATACCATAATTGATCTAATGCTACAAGAGTTAAACTACCAAGGGCAGCTTGAGACATAGCAATAGCATTTCGCCTTGGCTTGTTAAGAGAATCACTAGGTTTTAAAAACTGATTGAATTTAGATTGAGACGTTGCTACTGAAACAAAAGATAAAATGACTAGTATGGAAAGATAAATAGACTTCAAACTACTTTTTTATCCCTTGTTTATCTAAATATTGATGATAGGCTCTAGCATTATTGTTATGCTGACTTAGTGACTTCGCAAACCTATGAAAACCAGGTCTTTTAGGGTCAGCTGCAAAATATAAATAGTTGTGTTTTTCGTAATTTAAAACCGCATCAATAGCTGATAAATCTGGCATTGCAATTAACCCAGGAGGAAGTCCTGCATATTTATAAGTATTATATGGCGAATCTATTTCTTTGTGCACATTAAGCACGCGTTTTATAACCGTATTAGCATATTTTGGCAACTTATAGGCTGCAAATTTTAATGTTGGGTCGGCCTGAAGCGGCATACCTAGTTTTAAACGATTTATATAAACTCCAGCAACACGAGGTTGTTCCGATTTTTGTTTTGACTCTTCATAAACAATAGATGCCAACGCCATTACCTCATCTCTTGAGAAATTTAAAGCCTTAGCTTTTGCCATTCGGTCAGCGTTCCAAAACTTATCATACTCTGTTTTCATGCGCTTTACAAATCCTTCTGCTGATGTATTCCAAAAGACCTCATAGCTATTTGGCAAGTACATACCTAATGCCGTTTCTTCTTTTAAATTGGCACTCTTTAAGAAGTCTTCATCTTTCATTGCCTTTAATAAGCTTACGCTATCAGCATCAATCTGGGCAGCAACACGACCAGCTAAAGCTTCAAGAGAATTTTGGTTGTTAAACGAAAGCTTTACAGCAATGTTTCCACTTCGGATAGAATTAATAATATCGTTATTATTCATTCCTTTTTTAATTTGGTATTTGCCCGGTTTTATATTAGAAATGTATTTTTTTTGCTTTGCAAGTGCATCAAAACCATCAATATCTTCTAATAAAGGTTCAAGTTGTTTTCTTACATCTAGGTAAGAATCTTCTTTAGAAATATAGATGTAAGCTTCGGTCTCACTAAATTTTGTATTAGGGCTAAACATAGCCCCATAAATGTAATACGCGAAAAATGCGAAAACTAACAAACCAATCAAGGCAATAGCCCAAAGTATCTTTTTTATATACATTTTAATTATTTATAAGTTGTAGAAGGTATTCGTTTTTGAATCCTTTATTAGTAAAATTCCAATCTCTTTTAAGCCCAACTTTTTCAAACCCTTTACTTTCAAAAAGCTTTAGACTCACCTTATTTGTTTCAGAAATATTGCAAAACAACTGATGTAGTTGCAATTGCGTAAAACTATAATTAATTAATAATGACAAAGCTTCACTCCCCAATCCTTTACCTCTACTTGCTTCATCTGTAATGACAATACCAATACCTGCACGCTTATTCTTAAAATCGAAATCAAACAAATCTATCAAACCGAGAGTTTCGTTATCATAACTCGAAATCACCAATCGTAATTGTTTTGCCTCATAAATATCTTGATGTGCATTTTCTAGATATTGCTTGACTAAAAATCGTGAATATGGTGTCTGCGTATGACTTAAATGCCAAATACTCTCATCATTTTCTACTTTATAGACAAACTCCAAGTCCTCTGGCTCTAAAGCACGCAAATAAATATGTTCGCCTTTAAGAGTTACCATTCTACTTCACCTTTAAAAACCTGAGTTGCGGGTCCAATAAGCCAAATATTAGTATAGACTTCATTATTTTCCTTAAAAGTAATACTCAAATCTCCACCTTGGGTTTCTAATATCACTTTATTAGATGTCGTTTTTCCACTTTTATGCATGGCTAAAGCTACAGCAGTTACACCCGTTCCACATGACAAAGTTTCGTCTTCCACGCCGCGCTCATAGGTTCTTACTGCAAATTTGTCTGAAGAAATTTGTTTAACAAAATTTACATTACTTCCTTCTTCATCATAAGGTTTACCATATCTAATTTTTGCGCCATTCGCCTTTACATCAAAATCTATTAAATTTTCAACCAGTTCAACATGATGTGGAGAACCAGTATCTAAAAACTGATGATTCTCAAAAGTCTGAATAATAGACACATCTTGCATCTGCAATTTTACAACATCATCATCTATTTCAGCTTTATGGACCCCATCTATGGCTTCAAAAGTAGTCTCATTTCCAATAACCCCAAGGAATTTTGCAAAAGCAACGATACAACGTCCGCCGTTACCACACATACTGCTTTCATTACCATCTGCATTAAAATATACCATCTTAAAATCTAGAGTAGCGTGTTTTTCCAAGAGGATAAGTCCGTCGGCACCAATGCCAAAACGGCGGTTACACAATTTGGCAATATTTTTGCTGTTAGATTTATCGAATTCTAACGACCTATTATCTATAACAACAAAGTCATTGCCTGTGCCTTGATATTTGTAAAAATGTCCTTTCATAATGATGGACAAATATAACAATAAAACGCCTTAAACTGCGGTGTTAAATCGTCGTTAAAGTTGAATTTGAAATTCAATAATTAAATAATTTTAAACGTTAAATAGTAAACTTAAAACTGAAAAGAATGAAGAAGATTTTGACATTAGTATGCGTTTCGGCATTAGGTGGTCTACTAACCTTAGGAGGCTATAAACTATTTGTTGAAAAAGAGCAAACACAAGTTGTTGAAAATAGCAACACATCACAACTACCAATCTACGTACCAACCTCTAATTCTAATACGTTATTAACCAATACGGAGCGTCCGGATTTAGTATCTGCAGCCAACAAAACTATTGATGCTGTTGTGCATGTTAAGAATACACAGATTAATAGAGGTCCACAAACTTGGGGAGATATATTTAGTGGGCGTACCATAGAACGTAAACAATTGGCAGGCGCTGGCTCTGGAGTTATTATTTCACCAGATGGATATATCATTACCAATAATCATGTTATTAAAGGTGCTGCAGAGTTATCTGTAACACTTAATGACAATAGAACATTTATGGCTGAGTTAATAGGTACTGACCCAAAGAATGACATTGCACTTTTAAAAATTGAAACTGATGACCAATTGCCTGTAGTACTGTTTGGTGACTCAGACGCAACCCAAATTGGCGAATGGGTTCTTGCTGTAGGTAACCCGTTTAATCTTACCTCTACAGTTACGGCTGGTATTATTAGTGCAAAATCTAGAGACCTTTCTGGAGGGCAATCCTTTATACAAACAGATGCCGCTGTAAATCCAGGAAACTCAGGTGGTGCTTTAGTAAATGTTAATGGAGAGTTAGTTGGTATTAATACCGCTATAACCTCGCAAACAGGTTCTTATGTCGGTTACTCTTTTGCTGTACCAAGTAATATTGCTCGAAAAATCGTAGAAGATATTATGGAGTTTGGTGATGTACAAGACGGTATTCTTGGAGTTACAGGACTAGCTTTAAACAGTGAGGCGGCTGAAGAGTTAGACGTTGATATTACAGAAGGTTTTTATGTTAGCGGAATTGAAAATAAATCTGGTGCTGATTTGGCCGGAATCTCAAAAGGAGATATTATAAGAAAACTCGATAATGTAGAGATTAATAAATTTTCTGACTTAAGTGGATACTTAAAGACCAAAAGCCCAAATGACGTTGTTAATGTTGAAGTTTTAAGAGACGGAAATATAAAAACCATTCCTGTTACACTTACTAAAAGAGAAGATCTTTATGTTGAGTTTATGGATATGCAGTTTAGAGATATTCCAGAAAGAGCTAAAAAGGAATATCCGCAACTTTCCGAAGGTGGTGCTTTAATCTTAGAAAATAAAAATGCGTGGCTATATAATAAAGTAGGTCTCAGAAGAAACTATGTTATAACTGCAATTAACGATATAGAAATTAAAAGTGTAGACGATATAAACAATCTGAAGAAAGAATACGGTGAAGATTTTACCAAATATCTTAATAAACTTGAATATTTAGATGGAAATCTGAAACGAAAAGAAATAATTTTCAGATAAATTACACCAAAATATCAGTAAAATTAACCCTTCGAGATTACAAATTTTGAAGGGTTTTTATTTTTATAAAAATACGCTACGAAAACGTTTGAAATATAGTATTTTTGCCGAAAATTTTGAAAGCCGTACTAACAAACCAAAAGCTTTCAGACGAACTAAAACAAAACACACAACACAATGCCTTTTAACGACACTTACGAAAATGAATTAGCCTTTCAAGCGGATAGACGCCGTGCAACAGTAGAATTCATTAAAATTCTAAATGATTTATGGTACGATAAATCAATCGAACTTGTTCTTTTTAGAAATTCTCTAATCGACAGAACGGTAAGCGATATTATTAACTTACATGAGTACGCTGGCGAGTTTGTTCAAAAACCAATTTCTATTTTCGATTCTGTAGAGATTGCAAAAGCCATTCATCAACTAGACTTACCTCCTGCAAAACTAGATATTGGTAAGTTAACTTATGAGTACCATTTAGAAGATGAAAAATTTAGCAATGCATTAAGTTTTGTTGCTGAAAAACTTAGAGGTGCCGAAAATAATAATGGTATAGAACCAAAAGATATTATCCTTTATGGTTTTGGTCGTATTGGTCGTTTAGTCGCGAGAGAATTGATGACTAAAACAGGCAAAGGAAGTCAGATGCGCTTAAGAGCCATTGTTACTCGTGGTGCTATTGATGCTACCGTTTTAGAAAAAAGAGCCTCATTATTAAAGAACGATTCTGTTCATGGTGATTTTTCTGGCACTGTAACTATTGACGCTAAAAACGAAGCATTGATTATTAACGGCACAACTGTAAATGTCATTTCGGCAAATGCTCCAGATGATATCGACTATACTAAATATGGTATCAGTAATGCTTTAGTTATTGACAATACAGGTGCGTTTAGAGATAAAGAAGCACTAAGCAGACATCTAAAAGCTAAAGGTGTAGATAAAGTTTTATTAACGGCTCCAGGAAAAGGAATTCCAAATATTGTTCATGGTGTTAACCACCTAGAAAACAATCCTGATAAAGTGAAAATTTTCTCTGCGGCTTCTTGTACAACAAATGCTATAACTCCAATCCTTAAAGCTGTTGAAGATTCTTATGGTGTAAAATCTGGACATTTAGAAACTATACATGCATACACTAACGACCAAAACTTGGTAGATAATTATCATCATAAATACAGAAGAGGTCGTGCAGCGGGATTAAATATGGTAATTACAGAAACAGGTGCTGGAAAAGCAGTAAGTAAAGCACTTCCTGCTTTAGAAGGAAAACTAACCTCAAATGCTATTAGAGTTCCTGTACCAAATGGTTCTTTAGCAATTTTGAATTTAGAACTTGAGCGTGAAACTTCTGTTGAAGCAATGAACGCTATAATGAAAAAATATGCACTTGAAGGTGATTTGGTTGAGCAAATTAAATACGAAATGAGTGACGAGCTTGTGTCTAGCGATATCGTTGGAAGTTCAGCACCTTCAATCTATGACAGTAAAGCGACGATTGTTAGAGAAGATGGCAAAAATGCCGTGTTATACATCTGGTATGATAATGAGTATGGTTACAGTCATCAAGTCATTCGTTTAGCAAAATACATATCTAAAGTAAGACGTTATACTTATTATTAATAGTGTAATCCAAAATAACGTTTTAAAACGTATATCAATAGCCTTGCAAATTTGTGAGGCTATTTGTTTATATAAATACATAATACTGTTAAAATTCCTATCTTGTGGAAGTCTTAAACCTAACCGTAATTAAAATGAAATACTTAACCAAAACGCTACTCCTATTTTCTTTTATCTTTTTCCAATTTTTAAATGCTCAAGTAGCTACAAACGAAGAGACTGAACTCAAACGTAACGAGGGGTCAGTTGACGACCAGTTTGAATACGTGATATCAAAATCTTACACCTATCGCGGTAATGGAAAGGTTTACAAAAACGTACAGTACCATTGGCTAACAGAACTTAAGGCAAGTGTTGCTGATACTTTAAAACAAAAAAATAAAGTTATTACAGACACCAAAGTTATTGTTGAACAGCAAGCTAAAGAAATTGAGAACTTAAAAGGTAGCTTATCTAATACGCAAACTGAATTGACAAACACAAATGCTGAAAAAGACAGCATGTCTTTATTTGGTATTCAAATGAGTAAAAGTGGTTACAATATTTTATTATGGAGCATCATTGCGGGACTTTTAGCACTAACGTTACTGTTTATTGTTCGCTTTAAAGGCAGTAATTCTGCTACAAAAGAAGCCAAGCAAAAATTAGAGGAAGTTGAGACTGAATTTGAAGAACACCGACGTGTAGCTCTAGAACGCGAGCAAAAAGTAAGACGACAACTTCAGGACGAAATCAATAAGAATAAGGCGTAATAGCCTACAAAAATTATAAATAACAATCCGTAATTTGATTTCATATCATTTACGGATTTTTTTTATCTAAATATAATCTGCATTTCTTTTAGTCTAAAAATAAAGAATCACTGTAATTGTTTAATTCTCCATTCTATAAAAATTATATTAGGCACCCAACACAAAAAAGAGAGGTAAGAATAAAAATCACTAAACGGAAGATTCATAGCGGTTGCTAAACCTAAATATATTCTAAAAGTCACAAAGGCAAAACAAAAGGCATAGCTACGCATCATCCAAACACGATGAAGCTTAATATTACCTTTACGTATTGTAATGTATGCAACAGTTGTAGTTAATAACCAACCTAAAGCTAAACCAACAAAGCCAGCCTTAGAATACCAAGCTCCTGTAGCATAAAATCCTACAACAAGTCCAGCTAAGCCACTAGGGATTACTGAAGCAACATATATTTTTCCTAGCATACGATGAAGGCTCAATCTTTTAAGACGTAGTTTCTCAAAAAACTGGGTACTACCTGACAATATAGCTACAGCTCCAAAACCAATATGAACCATAAACAAAGGAATATACCAAGAGCTCTGCAAAAGTACCTCTGGTTTACTAGAGAAAAGACCTCTAGAAGAAGGCATAAAAGCAAAGATTGCAGGATATAGACCAGTTAATATAGCTAACAAAGCCATAATCACAAGACCAACTCGAATCCTTTTTGATGTGTTTGCCATATGCTACTAGGTGAATTATTGAATTAATATTTTGATGATAATTTAAACGCTAAAACTAAGATTTACTCTTTAATAATTTATCTTCTTCATGTATCAAAAACCATTTAAAAACTGAAAATCAAACAATTAGCTGCTTTTTAGTATATTGTAATATGGATTTTTAATTAGTAATTATGACTAAAAATATAAAAGCTCTTAGTTTAAAGTTTTCAAGATACTTATTATTAACTACTGTTTTGTTGTTTTCCTGTGATGATGATGACGATACTATTTCCATAGGTCTTCTAGCAGAACATCGCGGTATATACATCAATGATTTTTATACTGCTGGTATTCTAGGAAACAGCGCACTCGAGGATGATTTGTTGGCTTGGGTAGACGTTAACGATTTTACAGATATATATCTATATAATATTGGATCCGCTCTTGGAGATGGACTAGACAATGATTTGCGCACTTTTGTAGACAAAGCCCATAACCAGATACCATACTTAAGAGTATCTTTTGTCTCTGCGGGTTTTGGTGATTCTTTTACAGAAATCGAAGGCTATCACGACGGGCGTAAAGACAATAGACCCGATGGTATAGTGAGCGAAATTGAATTCTGGAACGGCAGTATGAATTTTGCTGATAACTATGCACCTTGGATTGATAAAGTCAATGATTTAAAATTTACGCCGCCACCTGGTGAAACGACGCCACTTAATGCAGGTGTTACTCGTCAATTTTATATTGGTAAGATTAAAGACCCAGGATTACCACCAAGTCTAGCTATAGCTAAAGAATTAGTGATGCATCATGATGAAATTTTCTTAACCAATTACCATAATGACGCATGGTTACTATCTAGCTCTACATTAGAAAACTCTATAGTTAATAAGCTGAATTTGTTAGCGCAAGCTGGAATGGAACTTAACAAAGAAGTAAATATTGTTATTCTATTCAATGTGTTTCAATCCTCTCCCTCACCAGAAATTTGGGATTACTTTTCAACAACTGGTATGGATAACGAATTTGAAGATGCATTTGTAGAATGGAGCAACGAGTATGACACTAGTGCAGATATTATAAATAAAGAATTCTTAAATATTAAGGGTTTTGGCATCTATAGATATAGTGACGCCTTAAATGCAAGACCTTAAACAAGGTACTTTTTGTATTAATAATATAGGTTGACATTGTAGCTATTTTCAACTAACTTCGTTTAACAATCGATATAATTCATTATTAGCGAACCATATCTTTAAGTTGGCGCTCATAACAGCAAAATCCTGCAAATTTTAATAAAAATGGAATTATCAATTGAAAAAGAGGAATTGCTTAATCAAATAATAGCTGATTTAAGAAGAATTGAAAATATAGAAGCTGTAGTTTTAGGAGGTTCTTATTCTACAGGCAATGCAACAGAAAAATCTGATATAGATATTGGTCTTTATTATTCTGAAAATGCACCTTTCAATATAGATTCTATAAAGCAAATCGCAAATAAATATTCAATTCACAAACCCACGGTTACAAATTTTTATGATTGGGGAAAATGGGTCAATGGCGGAGCTTGGATAGAAACCAAATATGGTAAATTAGATTTTATCTACAAGAATATTGAACAATTAATAGCTACAATTAGCGATTCGAAAAATGGGAAATGGGAAAATGACTTTGAGCAAAAACCACCTTATGGCTTTTCTTCGATTACATATTTGGCAGAGACAAAAAATTGCATAGTACTTTATGACAAAAGTGGAATTTTGAAAAGCCTTAAAGAAAAAGTGGAGGTATATCCAAATAAATTAAAAAAAACGATAATAACGGAATCTATAAGGTCTGTTGAGTTTACAATTTCACACGCAGAATTGTTCTTTAATGAAAACAATATGTATCACACAACAGGTTGTTTAACAAGAGCCATTAAAAGTATTTTAAATATAATCTTTGCAATTAATGAGACCTATCCAATTAATGATAAATCAGCAATTAAGACTATTCAAATGAAAGAAAAATGTCCGAAAAATCTAAATTTAAAAATAAACAATATTCTTTCTTTGAAAATAGGAGAAGGAATGCAAAATATTCAATATTTAAAAGAACTTTTTAAGGAAACCATTAGTTTTCTTGAATAATAATAATAATAATAACATTAAGAGTATAATTACGAAGAGCCAACACCGTGTATAATTCATTGCTAGTACTAGCCTATTTGGAAATTCCTTCGGAATTTCCTCTGGTTCGTTTTAGTTTACTAATTTAGTTGCTGAAACACGCAACGAAATCATACACAAAACCGTTAAACGACAATCTCCAAAACCAATTTCCCAATTTCCAAGATTAATCGCATCTTTGCAAAATGCGTATAGACATTATCACCGTTTTACCAGAACTATTAAAAAGTCCTTTTGAGGCCTCTATACTCAAACGTGCTATAAAAGCAGGCTTAGTAGAAGTGCATTTTCATAATCTTAGAGATTACACTACAGACAATTACAAATCTGTAGACGACTATCAGTTTGGTGGCGGTGCGGGGATGGTGATGATGATAGAGCCTATTGATAAATGTATCACAGGTTTACAGGCTCAACGTAATTACGACGAGATTATTTATATGACACCAGATGGTGAGCGCCTTAATCAAAGTATAGCCAACCAAGTATCCTTAAAAGAAAACATTATTATTCTTTGTGGGCATTACAAAGGTGTAGACCAACGCGTTAGAGATAAGTTTATAACTCGAGAGATTTCTATTGGCGATTATGTGCTTTCTGGTGGAGAGCTAGGTGCTGCGGTACTTTGCGATGCGGTAATACGTTTAATTCCAGGTGTTTTAGGCAACGAAACTTCTGCATTAACAGATAGCTTTCAAGATAATTTGCTAGCGCCTCCAATATACACAAGACCAAGAGAGTACGATGGCATGAAAGTCCCAGAAGTACTATTCAGTGGTAATTTTGGCGAAATAGAAAAATGGCGTGAAGAGCAAGCTTACCAACGTACCAAAGAACGCCGACCAGACCTTCTTAATGACGATTAACGATTGAAAAATATAAATCACACAATTAAACAAACAGCCTACTGCCTACTCAAAATTTATCACTTTTCATTATATACTTTACACTTTTTAATTATCTTTGCACCCAATTTTGGATTAACCTCTGGCGAGAATCGTGAATGTTGGTTTGAATTAACTATTATAAACAAAATAACATGGAGTCTTTAGTAAAATTTGTACAAGACGAGTTTGTAACAAGAAAAGATTTACCTGAGTTTAGTGCTGGTGATACAATCACAGTATACTACGAAATTAAAGAAGGTAACAAAACACGTACGCAGTTCTTTAGAGGTGTAGTATTACAACGTAAAGGAAGTGGAACTTCTGAAACATTTACTATCCGTAAAATGTCTGGTACTATTGGTGTAGAGCGTATTTTCCCAGTTAACTTACCAGCTTTACAAAAAATCGAAGTTAATAAGAGAGGTAAAGTACGTAGAGCTCGTATCTTCTACTTTAGAGGTCTTACAGGTAAAAAAGCTAGAATTAAAGAGGTTAGAAAATAAGCCTTTAATTCTTTTACCAACAATATTTAAAAGCCTTGATTTTTCAAGGCTTTTTTCGTTATTAACTTTTGTTAATAAGTGCGGTTTATAAATTGTGGATATCTACATCGTTAAAAAATTTGGAATTTTAAATCTAAAACATACTTTAGCTAAACAATTAACAACAAACCTAGTTTGTTTTTGAATTTAATTTCAGATTAATGTTAAATTGTTAACGAAGATACGTTCTTTGTTTATTGAGATTTTTTCAGTTGCGGATTAAGCTGTGTATGCAGATTTAAGAAACAACTAAATTAAAGTAAAGTGTAATTTCGGTTAGATTTTATTTTAAGGATTGGTTTTGAAAAGTAGTTATTGCTCAGTCAATTAACGAAAAGTAGAAACAGGACGTATAAACATTGCCATTATGAAAGTAAGGGTTAATGATAAAGCGAACTAAGAAATCTCTCGAAATGTGGAAAAACAGGTCAATGCATATTGAAAGTTAGGAAGCATTTCATGGAAACTGAACAACTTGAACCGAAAAAGATGAGGGTTCTGCCCATCAGCTGAGTTAGTGAAAACTAAATAGGTCATGTAAAGTAAGTTTCTAAAAAAGCCATGTCACATCAGTTTTACTGAATGATATGGCTTTTTGTTTTTAACAAAGGTCTCAATTTTGTCATTCTGAACTTGTTTCAGAATCTCCCTATTTATAACACTCATAAGAATGAACCTTTCTTTAATAAACAACAAAATTTTTCAAAACAGTTTATCGCATTCTACGGGATTAATAATTAAATCTTAATTTCATAATTCCATTAGCTTCAAGCTTCATCCAAAGCATTGAATTTTGTATATTTGCACGGCTTTAAAAAAGCCTTGAATCCACTTTATAGCATACATAAGACATGACAAAAACTTCTACAATTTTCTACACGCTTACAGATGAAGCACCTGCTTTAGCAACGCGCTCATTTTTACCAATCGTAAAAGCGTTTACAAAATCATCTAATGTTAATATAGAAACTAAAGATATATCTCTAGCTGCCAGAATATTATCTGCTTTCCCAGATTATCTAACAGATGAACAAAAAGTTTCTGATGCCTTAGCAGAATTAGGAGATTTGGTAAAACAGCCAGAAGCCAACGTCATTAAACTACCAAATATCAGTGCGTCAATTCCACAGTTAACAAATGCCATTGAGGAATTACAAGCTAAAGGTTATGCTTTACCAGATTACCCAGATGAGCCTGAAACAGATGAGGAAAAAACTATAAAATCGCGTTACGACAAAATAAAAGGGTCTGCTGTAAATCCTGTACTTAGAGAAGGGAATTCAGACAGACGTGCACCTAAAGCCGTTAAGAATTATGCTAAGAAAAACCCTCATCGTATGGGAGCTTGGTCGTCAGACTCAAAAACGCATGTTGCTACAATGAGTGCTGGAGATTTTGCACATAACGAGAAGTCTGTGACTATAGAAAGTGCAACTTCGGTAAAAATTGTACATACTGCTACAAACGGAACGCAAACAATATTAAAAGATAATTTAGCTTTACTAGAAGGTGAAATTATTGATGCAACTCGCATGAGTAAAAAAGCATTAATTTCTTTCCTTGAAGCACAAGTTAAAGATGCTAAAGACGAAGGTGTCCTGTTTTCATTACACATGAAAGCGACAATGATGAAAGTTTCTGACCCAATTATTTTTGGTCATGCAGTGAGAGCATTCTTCAAACCTTTATTCGAAAAACACAGCAATACTTTTGAAGAAATTGGTGTTGACGTTAATAACGGTTTTGGTAACCTAATTGAAAAACTAGAAGAATTACCAGAAAATAAGCGTCAAGAAATTGAAGCAGATATTAAAGTCAATATAGAAAACGGACCGGATTTGGCCATGGTTAATTCTGATAAAGGAATTACGAATCTTCATGTACCAAGTGACGTGATTATTGATGCTTCGATGCCAGCAATGATTCGTACTTCAGGACAAATGTGGAATGCAGAAGGAAACCAACAAGATACCAAAGCCGTTATTCCAGACAGTAGTTATGCTGGTGTTTATATTGCAACGATAGATTTCTGTAAAGAACATGGTGCTTTTGACCCAACGACTATGGGTACAGTTCCTAATGTAGGTCTTATGGCCCAAAAAGCTGAAGAATACGGTTCTCACGATAAAACATTTGAAATAGCAGCTGAAGGAAAAGTTGAAGTTATTGATGCTAATGGTACAGTATTAACATCTCATGAAGTTGAAGCCGGAGATATTTGGAGAATGTGTCAAACTAAAGATGCGCCAGTTAAAGACTGGGTAAAACTTGCCGTAACTAGAGCAAGATCTTCGCAGACACCTGCCGTTTTTTGGTTAGACCAAAATAGAGCACATGATGCCGAATTGATTAAAAAAGTAAACAAATACCTTCCAAATCATGATACTGAAGGTTTAGATATAAGAATTTTAGCACCTGTTGAAGCTACTAAATTTACTTTAGAACGTGTAAGAGCTGGTGAAGATACTATCTCTGTAACAGGAAATGTGTTACGTGATTACTTAACAGACCTTTTCCCTATTTTAGAATTAGGAACTAGTGCAAAAATGTTATCTATAGTTCCATTAATGAATGGTGGTGGATTATTTGAAACTGGTGCTGGCGGTTCTGCACCTAAGCACGTTCAGCAATTTGTTACAGAAAATCACTTACGTTGGGATTCTCTAGGTGAATTCTTAGCACTGGCAGTATCATTAGACCATTATGCAGATTTTACAAATAATGAAAAAGCTAGAGTTCTTGGTGAAGCATTAGATAACGCTACAGAGAAATTGTTACAAAACAAAAAAGGGCCATCTCGCAAGGTTAACGAATTAGATAACCGTGGCAGTCACTTTTATCTTGCATTATACTGGGCTGAAGCTTTAGCTAATCAAAATAAAGATGCTGATTTAAAGCACGAATTTTCTGAAGTATTCAAAAATCTTCAGGCAAAAGAAACTGATATTTTAGAAGAATTAAATACCATTCAAGGCGCTTCTGTTAATATTGACGGTTATTATTATCCAAACGAAGTACTCACGAGTAATGCCAT
This sequence comes from Winogradskyella jejuensis, assembly GCF_900129745.1. Lineage (GTDB taxonomy): Bacteria > Bacteroidota > Bacteroidia > Flavobacteriales > Flavobacteriaceae > Winogradskyella > Winogradskyella jejuensis. The sequence goes on from NZ_FQWS01000003.1 coordinate 84,983, forward strand.
GCGACCTAGTAAAACGCTGAACGCCATACTCAATTAAACTTAAGTTAAAAAAGCCTCATCTCAAATGAGGCTTTTTTATTTTTACATAAAAAGAAGCTAATGAGAAAGTTCCTACTTGGATTTTTATTGATTTTACTTACCTCCTTTTCTCTAATTTCAGCTCAAAACAAGTTTACACTCAGTGGAATTATTACTGATAATAAAACTACAGAAACACTAATTGGTGTTAACATTATTATACCAGAACTTAGAAACGGAACCGTTACAAACGAATATGGTTTCTACTCCATTACTTTAGAAGAAGGCACCTATAATGTCCAAATTAGTTACTTAGGCTTTAAGACCTTAACGCAGACTGTTGAACTAAATAAGAACACAACTCTAAACTTTAAACTTGAGGAATCTGCCGAAAGCCTAGACGAAATTATTATCACCGAAGATGTTGAAAAACTCAACATTCGTAAACCTCAAATGAGCGTAAATAGCTTATCTATAAAAACAATCAAGCAAATGCCTGTTATTTTAGGAGAAGTAGATATTATAAAGTCTATCACGCTTTTACCAGGAGTTACAAATGCTGGTGAAGGTTCTTCGGGGTTTAACGTCCGTGGTGGCTCTGCAGACCAAAACTTAATTCTTCTTGATGAGGCAACGATTTTTAATTCATCTCATTTATTTGGTTTCTTTTCGGTGTTTAACCCAGATGCTATAAAAGATATTAAACTCTACAAAGGTGGAATACCTGCAAAATATGGTGGTCGTGTCTCCTCGGTTTTAGATATTTATCAGAAAGAAGGAAATAATGAAGAGTTTCATCTCAATGGTGGTATAGGATTGGTATCTAGTAGACTTCTGGCAGAAGGACCTATCAAAAAAGGAAAAGGTTCTTTTCTTTTTGGAGGTAGAAGTAGTTACGCACATCTATTTTTACCACTTTTCGATTTAGACAATATCGCATATTTCTATGATTTAAATACTAAACTCAGTTATCGATTAAATGAAAAAAATAGCATTTATCTATCTGGCTATTTTGGTAGAGATGTATTTGCTTTAGGAGATAGTTTTACAAATACCTATGGAAATACGGTATTAAATTTTAGGTGGAATCACTTATATTCAGAGAAGTTGTTTTCAAATCTATCATTAATATACTCCGATTATTTCTATGGCTTAACTCTTGATTTTGTTGGATTTGATTGGGAATCAGGTATTAGAAATTTCAACCTTAAATACGATTTTAAACATTATATCAGTGACAGGTTTAAACTAGAGTACGGACTTAACAGTATTTATTACAAATTCAATCCTGGAGAAATTTCTCCAATTGATGAGAATTCAGGAATAAATCCAGATAAACTCATCGATAAATATGCTTTTGAAAACGCTGTATACATCGATGCCGAGCATAAAATATCCGACAAGCTCTCGCTGGCATATGGCGCGCGTTTAAGTACATTTTATAGATTAGGTCAAGATGAAATAAATATTTACGAGAATAACAATCCTGTTCTCTTCAATCAACAATTACAGGTTTATGAAAAAGCCGAGCCTATCGGTACAGAGTCATTTAGTAGAAGTAATGTTTTAGAATCCTTTGCCAATATTGAGCCACGTGCTTCACTCGCTTATCAATTAAATGAGTCGTCTTCGGTAAAAGCAAGCTACAATCGCATGTCTCAGTATTTACATTTGCTATCTAATACTAGTTCTCCTACACCGCTAGATGTATGGACGCCAAGCGGGCAATTTATAAAACCTCAGATACTCGACCAATTTGCTGTAGGTTACTTCAAAAGTTTTAATGATAATTTATATTCATTAGAAGTTGAAAGCTTTTACAAAACTATTGACAACCGTATAGATTACATAGATGGTGCTAACTTAATAGCTAATGATGCCATAGAACAAGTAATTTTAAATGGCGAAGCACGAGCATATGGTTTAGAAATACTATTAAGAAAAAACGAAGGTCGTTTCAAAGGTTGGCTAGCTTACACACTATCCAAGTCCGAACAACGTACTCCAGGAAGAACTCCTTTTGAAACAGGAATTAACAATGGACAATGGTATAATACGCCTTGGGATAAAACACATGACATTACACTTACAGGGTCTTATGAATTAAATGACAAATGGACAATCAATAGCAATTTTTTATATCAAACAGGTATTCCTGCTACATTTCCTAACGGTCAATATCAGTTCAACGGAATTACAATTCCTGTATACGAAGCAAGAAATTCTAGTCGATTGACTGATTACAATAGACTAGACTTATCGTTAAATTATAACGCAAAACCAAATTCAGATAAAAAATTCAAAGGACAATGGGTCTTTAGTTTATACAATTTATATAACCGAAGAAATGCCACTAACATTACCTTTCGCGAAAATAGAATGACAGGTAGAAACGAAGCCACGCGGTTAGCCATTTTCGGAATTGTTCCAGCAGTAACCTATAATTTCCAGTTTTAAGATGAAAAAAATTATAGCCATATTCTTAATAGTAATCACCACAATATCGTGTGAGGATGTTATCGAAGTAGATTTAAATGAAGGACAAACACGCCTTGTTATAGATGCAGGCATCAATTGGTTTAAAAATACCTTAGGAAACGAACAGAGCATCCGTTTATCATTAACAGCTCCTTTTTTCGAAGACAATATTCAACCCGCAAACGGAGCTATTGTATCAATTTCAGACACTAACGGTAACATCTTTAATTTTGAAGAAGATGGAAGTTCTGGCGTTTATCAAAACAACACTTTTATACCTTTAATCGATGGAGTTTACACGCTTTCTGTTTTTTATAATAACGAATTATATACAGCTACTGAAACACTAAAATCTGTAGCACCTATAGATTTTATTGAACAAAAAGATGATGGCGGATTTTTAGGAGAAGATATAGAACTTAAAGCATTCTACACTGACCCTGCCAACATAGAAAATTATTATTTCTTTGAATTTATTAGTGATATACCCGTAATCCCAACCCTAGAGGTTTATGAAGACCGATTCACTGATGGTAACCAAATTTTCGGGTTTTATACAGAAGAAGAATTAGAGCCGGGAGATGTAGTTACCATTCGAAATTATGGTATTACAGAGCGCTTCTATAATTTTATGTTTATTCTTTTACAACAAGGAAGTGAAGAAAGCGGTGGACCTTTCGAGACACAGCCAGCAACAGTACGTGGTAATTGTGTTAATCAAACTAATGCAGATAATTTCCCATTTGGCTATTTCAGGCTATCAGAAGTCGATGAGGTTATTTATACAATACAGTAGTAGAATTATTATGGCGTTACCTCGATAAATCGGGTCGGGCTATTCACAACAATCTTTTGCTTTTAAAAAGCAAAAGGATTTCCACTATTATCCCTAACGCGAACAAATTCATTATTTTTATAAAATGAATTTTGAAAAAACAACAGAAAAAGAATCTCACTATAATGACCTCGAAAAAATGTCCATTCGAGAGGTCATCACAAATATTAATACAGAAGATAAATCTGTTCCATTAGCTGTTGAAAAAGCGCTAACACAAATAGAAACACTTATAGAACAAACTGTTTCAAAACTTAAAGCTGGAGGTCGTATCTTTTATGTTGGTGCTGGAACTAGTGGAAGACTTGGAATTTTAGATGCATCCGAATGTCCTCCAACTTTTGGAGTATCTCACGATTTAGTTATAGGATTAATTGCTGGTGGGGATACAGCAATAAGAAAGGCTGTAGAATTTGCAGAAGATTCTACAGAACAGTGCTGGAATGATTTAAAAGCTTACAACATTTCAAAAGAAGATATTGTTATTGGTATTGCAGCTTCTGGCACAACACCATATGTACTTCATGGACTTAAAAAATGTAATGAGAATAGCATTACTACCGGATGTGTTGTTTGTAATCATAATAGTCCAATATCAACTACGGCAAAATATCCAATAGAAGTTATAGTAGGTCCAGAGTTTGTTACTGGTAGTTCAAGAATGAAAGCTGGTACTGCCCAAAAACTTGTTCTCAATATGATTACCACTACAACTATGATTCAGTTGGGTAAAGTAAAAGGAAACAAAATGGTAGACATGCAATTGAGTAATCACAAATTAGTAAATCGCGGAATGCAAATGCTCATGGATGAGCTCAACATATCAAAAACTGAAGCTAAACAGCTTTTAGATAAATATGGTAACGTTAGAAACGTTTTAAAACAAAGTAAATATGGAAGAAACTAAAAGAACAGATAAGGAAGTTTTATCAAAAGGTATACGAATTATGCTTATTTGTTTATTGTTAATGTTCGCCGGACCTACAGTAGTTCATATTGCCTTTTCAAACGATGATAAACCACTTTATATTCCATTGTTAATTCTAGGTATTCTCTTTTGTGTCGGAGCTATCTTTACTTTATTCAAGGGTATCCAAACGATTATGATTAGTTTATTTGGAGAGAATCGTAAGTGAGAGCCTTCTTTTGTTTTTATTAATTATAATAAAATACT
>NZ_FQWS01000004.1 GCF_900129745.1 Winogradskyella jejuensis
ATCGGAATTTCAAGCCTTTTTGCTAAATTTATGGTTACGGCGGAATGATACTCGCGTACCATTCCGTAACGAAACCATAGCCAAAACCGTTGGCAATAATTATGGCTCACTCTGAAGTAACACTTGGAATTAAAAAACAATAATTTAAATTTTGTAACTTTGCTTTTGAATGGAAATAGCAACTGATATAAGTAAAATTCGTAGTTTATCACAAATCATTTCGCCATCTAATTTTAAAAAGATTGTGCGACAAGGCGACTGTTACTCAACGTTTTACAAAATAAAAAAATATACTACAGTTACAAATTCTACAACCAACCTAGATGCAATCAATTTTATTTACAAATCACTCTTAAAAAATTATAAAAACGAGTACGTCTATAAAAATATACTTACAAACAAATTACTTCTAAAAAAGTATAGTTTAAAAAATACAATTGCATTGAACGAATTCAACATTGGCAAGTCTATTGCTGATTTTGTTTTATTAAACGGAGAAGCGAGAGTTTATGAAATAAAAACGGAACTTGATAATCTTGAAAAATTAGATAAGCAAGTTTTAGATTATTGCAAATTTGCAGATAAAGTATACATAGTTACAAGTTCAAAACACATTAATAAATTAATTGAGCTTTATGCAAATTCTACAATTGGGATTATTGAATTAACTTCAAGAAATGCCTTAAAAACTGTAAGAGAGGCTGAAAATAATTCATCAACTTTTAATCACGAGACATTGTTTAAGACTTTAAGAAAACAAGAATATCTTGATTTAATCGAAGAGCATTTCAATTTTATACCTAAAGTTTCTAATACTTTGATTTTTAGAGAATGTTTAAATCTTGCTAAAAAAATTGAAGTCTCAATATTTCAAAAATTGGTAATAAGTAAGCTTAAATTAAGAAATATTTCTAATCCAACTAAAATCAAAGAAGAATCTATTCCTGAAAGCTTAAAACATATTTGTTATACATTGGATTTTTCCAAAAATGAATATGAGGAATTAAACTCATTTCTAAATAAAAATAGCAAAATATGTATTTCCCGTATTTAAGAGGTAAGCAATTTGAGTTAATTGCGTTAAGAGAATTATGCACTCTATTTCCAGATGATTTAGATAAAATTTCACCTGTAATTGAGCCAGTCAAATCGTCAAGTACTTTGAGTACAACACTTGGTGAATTAGCTAACAGAAATGCTAATTTCAACATTATCATTAACCCAAGAGTTGGTGACTTAAAGAATCAATACGACGAGATAATCGAAATAATTAGTTCTTCTGTTCCAAATGACTATACTAACTATCAATTAGCAGTTATTATTCACCCAAAAACAGAAAGAAATATTCAGTCTGTAATTGATTTTTTGAATGGGTTAGAATTAGACTACAACGGAATAACTTTAATTCATAAAACTGAAATAAGCAATCAGAATATTGAATTATTGCATAATGAATTAAATGTCACATACAACTTAATTTACTTTTCAAAAACGAGTAGAAGATACTATCGTGAATTTGAACCAGCGACTTTGGTAAGTCTTGACGACTACTTTGAAGAGTTATCAAGAAATGCGGACTATTTAAACCAAGAGAGTGATTTTTCGAATGAGTATAGGTTTTATCAACAAGACGGCTTTGTAGGTTTTTCAGATTTCCTAACAATTGGAGACAACTATTCGGAATCTGGATTCTTACCAAGAGCGGTTGCCATTCATTTAAGTTATTTAGATAACGACAGAATTAAAGTAAAACATTTTGTGTCTGATTCAAATGAAGATGTATCAGATATAGGTGGAAAATTTTCAGAAGCGATTAACAAATTAGTTATTTGGTGCGACCAGAATAATCTAAATACTTCCGCTATAAATGTGTTTAGAGACTTACAACAAAGAGGTCATTTTCCAGGTTTAGGTACATTGAAAAAACTATCCATAATGAATCACATTGAATTAGTAATCAACAATATTTAATTATGAATTGTTGTGTTAAATGCTTTACTAGTTCATATCTAATTAGTATTATAAATGGTGATGACAGAACTGGAACTTGTGATTTTTGTAGCACAGTAAACACTTCTATTTATTCAGCTAGAGAGTTATCACCTTTTTTTAGAAACATACTTTCTCTTTATGTTCCAGATGAAAATTCGGATTCGCAAATTTCGAAATCATTAAAAGAAGATTTTAATGTAATTAGTGAAATTGTTCAAAGTCCTATTGAACTATTGAAAGCTATTTTTGAAGATGAAATCGAAACTTTCCAACAAATATTCAACAGTAATGTATCTTTAAAACGTAGACCATTTCTAGAAACACAAGCAGATAATATTCATAATGTATGGAATGAATTTAAGGAAGAGATAAAATTCGTAAATCGCTACCACATTCAAAATACAATTGATTTAAAAAAGTTAGAAACATTTTTTCTACACGAAAGTTTTTACAGAAATATCAAAAAAGGAAGGATTTTCTATAGATGTCGAGTTTCAGATAAAAATGGTTTCCCTTGTGAAAAGATGGGGAATCCACCAATCGAACTTGCATCAAGCGGAAGAGCGAACCCAAAAGGAATTTCATACTTATATGTTGCTGATAGTCTTGAGACGTCAATGTACGAGACAAGAGCTTCACTATTTGACTATGTTACAGTTGGCGAATTCAAACTTACCGAAGATATCAAAATATTAAATCTTCGAAACCCAAAAGACGACCCAATTTATTGGTCAGAAATAGAGGAAATAGAAAACTATTTAATCTATATTCCTTTCATTCAAACACTGCAAAAAGAACTTTCCTTGCCAATTAGAAAACGTGACAAACTTTTAGATTATATTCCTACTCAATATATATCGGAATTTATTAAATCTTTAGGATTTGATGGTGTGGAATACCAAAGTTCTTTGAATTCGGAAGGTTATAACATCGCAATTTTCAATCCTGAAAAATTGGAATGTTTTAAAACCAATGTTTACGAAATTAAAGATATAAAACTAACACACGGAAAAATAAAATAACTATTGCCAACAACGTGTATAATTAATTGCTTGGTTCAGGTCTACTCGGAATTTCCTATCGGAAATTCCTCTGGCTCGTGAATGTTTGCTAAATTAGTTGCTTAAACACGCAACTAACCATACACAAAACCGTTAGGCAACATTTGAAAAACCAATAAAATAATTAGATTCTATTCGTATTTTACGTTTTTTAACACTTTTTGGTGTAGATTCTATTTTTTTTGATTACTTTAGCAGAGTATTTAAAAAATAATTATATGTCATTTTCATCAAAAAACAAGATTAACTTCAATCCTTCTACTCTTCCACTTACTACGGTTATTAATAACATAAAGAATAAAACAAGGAATGGATTGGATTTACAACCTGATTATCAGCGAGGGTTTATCTGGAATTCAGAATTTAAAGACAAACTAATATTTAGTGTTTCTAAAAACTATCCCATTGGAAATATCATTATTAGAAATTTAGAAAAGCCGAATCAAAACAATTCGAAAAGTGAAGTTGTCGATGGCCAACAAAGACTTACTTCATTGTTTGAATTTTTTAATAACAAATACTCTGTTAACAAGGAAATTTCAAGGAAAATTATAGCTGAAAACATAGACTATTACAAAGAAGAAAGTTCAACTAATAAGATAGCTTATCGAATTCTAAAAAGATACAATGAAAACAAACCAAATAGTCTTAAGTTTAATGATTTCCCAGAAAGTCTTAAGGATGACTTCCGGAATTACCCACTATCAATGACTTTTATTTCAAACGCAACAACAAAACAGGTTTCCGAATATTTCAGATTCGTTCAAAATCAAGAAAGACTTAAAGCTGGAGAAATTATAAAAACTATTCCAGAGAGTGATTTACACATTTATAGTGAGAAAATAATTTATAAAAAAACGTTTTTAGAAAATATCAATTTTAATAATTCAAGACGAGAGTTTGATAAAATTTTCTACAGTATAATTGGAGTATTTGAGAATAAAATTAATCTTGGTTCTACTGATAAAAAAATTATGAGCTACGTTGAAAAACACAATCCATATTTAGAACCGAGTGCAGAAAAAAATGTTATTAACGTTATAGAGGCGATAAACCATATTGGCAAATCAAAATTAGATTCGTCATTCAAGTTTAATAAACGTATACTAAAACTTTTCTTATTGCTAGCTGGTTTTAAGTTTATTGATTTTACAAAAAACACTCTTGAATTAATTCAAACGTTGGAAAGAATAGATGAAAAATTATCATCTTTTAATTCAGCAAAAAAAGATTCAATAAAAATTTCGATGCTTGGTTATGATGAAGATATGATTGAAAATTATAGACTAATTGCTCTTATTGTAAAAGGCTCTCATTCTTATGATAGAGTGCATAACAGAATTGGGATTTTAGCTGATATTGTGAAATACGAATTGAAAAATAAAAAGAAAAACGTTGCCTAACACCGTATATAATTTATTGCTAATTCTAGCCTATTTACGAAAGTCCTCGCGGACTTTCTATTCGGTTTTTATTTGCTGAATTAGGTGCTTAAACACGCAACAAACCATATACAAAACCGTTAGCTTTAATGCTGGAGCAAGTTTGCGGTTTGAAAAAAGCCTATTATATTTTTTTCGATTTTTTTTAGAATTTTAAGGTAGATAAAATAGAAAAACTATGTACGGAATTTCAAAATTTTCGGAATTATCACCCAAATGTGGAATGAAAAGCAAATTAGGAATTGCTCACTCAAACTTTGAATTGAATTACGGCTGATTTTTTAGCTTGTTTGTGTAATTATAACTGGAAAAACAACATCGGAATTTGAGTAAGTTTACGGAATGACAATAAACTGAAAATTTAAAAACAAAAATTAGTGACATCAGAATTAAGAGCCTCAATAATAAATACATCTAGTAATCTGAAAGGATATATTTTCATTTTTATCTTTTTTGCTTATGTATTTTTTATTGGTTATTTACACAACTATAGATTTATGAAATCAAAGTTTTATTTACAAAAGATTAAACCTCGCTCGTATTTTTTTGAACTAGGATTTTACCTGTTATTCACTCTTTTATTCATAATATCACTTTTACTTTTATCATTCATTTTAATGAAGGTCATAGGAATTACAAATGACTAGAAAAGAATGAACAAAAACGAAATAAATAAATAAGCACTAAAAGCTAACAATGTGTATAATTAATTGCTCAAGCTGTTTAAGACAAAGAAAAATTCTTACTTTTATTACTAATCATAAAAACTTGATTTAGATTGCAATAGCCTTGCTCCTGCCAACGCTGTTTTTGCCTACCTCCTGCGTCGGCTGATTCGGCAAAAGCTAAACTCGAGCAAGTCTTTAAGATCGCAACTAAATCATACACATATACGTTGGCAATAATGTCGGAAATGCGTAAAGGAATCATAATTTTAGTTTATTTAATTGCCTTCTCAATATTTGGACAAAATATGGATTTACCGAAAGACTTGACTGAGTTTCTAAAAACAAAATCGGAATTGACTTACGACCACAAAACTGTGGAACCTGACTTTGTAGGAATTATTGACTTTGACAAATTGGAACTTGGAAAGGTATGGATTGAGGGAAATGTTAGCGGAAAATCTTACTACGAAATTCCTGCAATCAATTTGACCGACCGATGCGAACATTATGACCCTGAATACATCCTACTCTACTTGCCGAATGAAAAACTGTACGGAACCTGGGATTCTGACCATTGGACACTTTATGTTTTCCCGGACACTAATTGGACTGACATTACTGAAAATCCAGCGGAATTTATAGACCAACAATGGAATCCGAAAAAAGAAATCGGAATCGAGTTTGAACCGAAAACGAATTATAAAATGATAAATGGATGGCCATTTTGACCGAAAATAAAAACACTATTGCCAACAACGTGTATAATTCATTACGGCGGAATTTCCTATCGGAAATTCCATTTGTGTTTGCTATCTTTCGGTCTACGTCGGAATAACACTGCGTGTCATTCCGTAACGAAACCATACACAAACACGTTGGCAACAAGCTGAAAGATGAACGACAGTTTTAAAATTGGAATGAAAGTTTCTCTAAATGGAGAGTTCGGAGTTGTGGTCAAGTCTGAATTGGATAAACCTGATTTTTATGGTTTAATTCGTTGGGATACTAATAAAGAATCTGACTTCGAAGATTGGAGAGGACAGTTCGGAACATTTAAGAATATTGGAGGTCTGATTTTAGACAAAACACATCAATTTAAATTTATTGACGACGACGGAAATCTGAAAAAATGAAGCTAAAAACAATAATATTGATTATGGGAATTTTATCATTTTTATTTGGTTGTAAAAACGAGAATAGATATAAAGATAAACACGGAAATGAAATCATTGAAAAAGGAGATGAAACATATATAATCCCAGCCGAATATGAAAAAAAGGGTACAACTTATAAAATCTTTTTACGGAATGAAACTGACAAAACTGTGAGTATTAAAGATAAATTTACCTTGAAACCGAATGATGAGAAAATATTCGAATTTGTTGATACAGATTCCCTTTTGTTTGACATTGGACCTAAAATTTATTTCGGAGATACTGGACTTGAGGTCGATGACAAAAAAGGCGAATTAGCTGGAATTGGAGGCGAATATTGGGAGAAATATAATGTTCCTGATGATGTTGAATATGGATTTGTTATAGTACCAGCAGGTGAAGGTGATATGTAAACTGAATAAAAGCCAGTTGCCAACAACGTGTATAATTCATTGCTAGTACTCGCCTACTTACGAAAATCCTCGCGGATTTTCTATTCGGTTTGTATTTGCTAATTTAGTTGCTGAAACACGCAACGAAATCATACACAAAACCGTTGTAGGGTATTTAAAACCGAATGAATAATCACGTCAAAAATCAACATTACGTTCCGCAATTCTTGTTAAGAAATTTTTCAAGTAGTGGACAGAAATTTATTTGGGCTTTTGACAAGAACGAAAAATATAACGTTCGGAATCAAATAAAGGAACGTGCAATAAAAAAAGTAGCAAGTGAAGAATACTTCTATGACCAATTCAAAAAAAGTAGAATTGGAAGTTACGAATATGCGCTACAAAACGCCGAAGACATTTCTGCACCGATTATTGAAAGAATAATAAAAACTCGGAGTATCGAAAATCTTACAGAAGACGAAAGAAGAAATTTGTCTTTTTTCATTACACTTCAAAATTTAAGAACAAAAGGGCAACTATTTCAAACCGAAATATCAATGAACAATTTGTCCGAACAATTGAAAGACAAGGCTAATATTAGTATTCCAAAAATTGACCATAAAAAAATCTGGTTTTCAATGCTGGAACAGTCAACTAAATTCTATGAATTTCTTATGAATAAAGTATGGATGTTAAGTGAGAGCGACGACGAATTTATAATTTCAGATAACCCTGTTACTTTACAAAACACTACTGATAGAAGCGAAATTAGAGGAACCTTGGGACTTGACAGCTACGGAATTGAGATTTATTTACCAATTTCACCATCATTGACTATCAGTTTGTTCTGTGAAAAGTTCTTTTCTAAAAATGGTTATGAGAAAAAGACTATGCCGAATTTAAAATGTGAACCAGAGAATATTGAAAACTTGAATTGGCTTCAAGTTGCTTATTCTGAAAGGTTTTTATTTTCACATAAAAATGAATTTGGACTTGTAAAAAGAATATTAAAAAACACCCTACAACAACGGCTATAGTTCATTACGGCTGAAATTCCTAATCGGAATTTCGAGCCTTTTTGCTATATTTATGGTTACGGCGGAATGATACTCGCGTACCATTCCGTAACGAAACCATAGCCAAAACCGTTAGGCTCAATAAAAACGCAATTAAATATGATAACCAACAAACTGTCGTTAAAGGTACTTATCACTCTCAGTTTGCTTCTATTCGTTGGATGCAAAAAACAAGTCAAAGAACTCACATTAGAAGAAAAAATTGCATTAGCTGTAGAATCAAGAAAAATTCCCACATCAAAAGACCATAAAATAATCTTTACGGTTCCTGAATCGCTTATTGGAAGAGGACCTCAAATAACAGAGGTATTTAGCCATATGGAAAACTATATTCCTACTGTTCTGATAGAAAAAGGAAATACAAAAACAATAAAGCTTCCAGAAAATATAAGTCAAACCCTCGGTCAAGAGATTCTCACCAGTGCCTTCTTTGAAAAGGAAACATCACTTGACCAAATTTGCGATGAAAAACAAGTTAATGGTGTAATTGTTCTTCACAAAGGACAAGTGGTTTATGAAGGGTATCCCGAAATGGAACCTTCTGACAAGCATTTTCTTGGTTCTGTGAGTAAAACATTTTTAGGAACCGTAATAGCACATTTGGCAGATGAAGGAAAACTTAACGAACAAGATCCGATTGGGAAGCATATTACAGAGTTTAAGGATAAGCCATTGGCAAATGTAACTATTGAAAATTTGTTAAGGATGACCTCAGGAATCAACTGCAGAGAAAGCGATGAGGGATCCTATACTGACCCAAACCATTGTTTTTATAAATTACTTCAGCATTCTGCGGTTTATACAGAGCCAAATCCTGGATTTGAAGAAAGCTTAATTGAATTATTGGCTAATTCAGGACAAATTGAATCCGCTGGGCAAACCTTCGATTATACTTCCGCCAATTCTGTTATTCTGACTACCATTGCTGAAAGAGTTTCTTCCAAACCTTTTCATGAGTTGGTTCAGGACTATATATGGACAAGAATCGGAGCTGAAGATGATGCAAGGGTAACGCTATCCAGTACTGGTGTAGCCGGAAGTTACGGTTTAATGTTAATGCGCCTAAGAGATCTTGCCAGATATGGACTGGCCTTTACAGATGACGCTACTACAAAAATAACATCGGCACGATATTTAAATCAAATTCATACCGGAGATAGAGCATTATTTAGATCTGAAGGAGGAACAGATCAGCATTTGAGGAAACATTATTATGAAGGACAAGGCGCAGATTTTCAGAGCTATCATTGGGATGTGATTTTTGAAGACGGTGACTTCTTTAAAGAAGGCTTTGGAGGTCAGGGTCTTTACATATCCCCTTCAAAAAGATTAATTATTGCATTTTTTAGTGCAAGCAAGGATGAGACCAATAATAACCGTAATATGATAGCCCTGGTTCGTAGTTTGGCATTACTTGAGCAATTTAAAGAATAAATTACTGAGCCTAACAATGGCTATAATTTATAGCTACCTCTCCTTTAACCTGAAAATTCCTATTTTTATGCGGCTGGATTTCTAGACTGAAAAATCCTAACGGATTTTCCGCAACGAAATCATAGCCGAGACCGTTAGCCACAATATGTACACACACTTACAATAAGAAGAAATAATATGAACGATAAACAAAGAGAAAGATTGACGAAAATGCTTCAAGATAGAAGTCATAAAATCGAAATTCTTAAACATTTTGATGAATATTTTGACAGATTTACTCATCGAGTTCTAAAAAATGCAATTAATGAAATTAATTCAGAATTATTTGAGATTACAAATGAATCTTTAAGACTGTTTTTTGAAGACCCATATAGCGTAAATCACTCTAGATACTACGTGATGGTACAATTAATTGCTGAAAGTAATAGAAGACATCAATTTTTTTTAGATAATACGAGACACTTTCCTTCCTTATCTTTTGAAGGAAATGAAATCACAGGTAAAATAAAGATTACCACAAAAATCAAAGAGAATGGAAGTTCTGGAAAAGAAATTGAAATAAAACAATTAAATGAAATTACAGTATACGATATTTTAATTGATTTTATTGATTCTGTCTACAAGCAATAAATGGAAGGTGTAAAAAATAAAAAATTTAAAATATTAAGCATTGATGGAGGAGGTTTGAGAGGTATAATTCCTCTTCAAGTAATAAAGCAAATTGAAAGCATTACAGGAGAGCCTATTCACAAATCGTTTGATTTAATTGCTGGTACTTCAACAGGAGGATTACTTGCCTGCGCATTGACTATGCAGGACTATAACTCTATCGAAGTTGATACTAGAAAATATACTTTGGATGAAATTGAGGCTATTTACAAAGAAAGAGGTTCTGAGATATTTCCAAAACACAATCTTTTAAAAAGTGGTATTAATGGTATATCAAAATGGTTTAGACCTCAATTTAAAATAAAAAATTTAATATCTGTCTTAGACGAATATTTTGATGATAATAGAATTACAAGTTGTTTGAGACACGTTTTTATAACATCTTATAATATTCATAGAAACAAACCAATTTTTTTCACTACCAGAGAAGCTAGTATGTTTCCCGACAAAAATTCTAAACTGGTTGAAATATGCAGAGCAACTTCAGCAGCACCAACATATTTTGAATCACATAATTTCAACTACGATAGTGAAAATATCATTTGTGTTGATGGTGGAGTAGTAATGAATAATCCGGCAATCGGTGCTTTAATAGAAGTTTTGGGTAATTCTGATTATAAACACTATAAAATAAACGACAAACGTCTAAAACTTGATGACATATCGATATTATCACTTGGAACTGGTAGAAGTAATAAAATGCTTAAAAGTTCTACTTCAAAAAAGTGGGGAAGGATTAAATGGATAAAACCAATTATTGATATATCAACTGGTGGTCCAGCGAAAATAGCCCATCAACAAATATCCACTATTTTCAAGTCTTCTGGTCTGGAGAATAATTATTTAAGAATAGATATTGATATAGAAGAAAAATATTCAGAAATGTCTGATTCAAGTGAAGAAACAATTAATTATCTATTAAATGAAGCTAGTTCTCAAATTACGAATAATCATACATTAGATTTTAAATTAAAATTATTCATTGAAGAAAATGGAATCGATATAGTTAAGAAAAAAGAAAAATAAAATACTGTGGCTAACAATGGCTATAAGTAATTGCTTGTCCTCGCCTACTTCTGAAAATCCTCGTGGATTTTCAGCTTGGTGTGTACTTGCAAAGTTAAGTGCTAAATCACGCAACTACTCATAGCCGAGACCGTTAGCTACAATAAGACAATAATATGAGTAAAAAGAAATCTTGTTTTGTGATTATGCCAATAAGTGATAATGTAGATTATCCCGAAGGGCATTTTAGTAGAGTTTATCAGCATCTTATTAAACCAGCTTGCGAGCAAGCAAATTATGAACCTTTAAGAGCGGATGATGTCAAAAAAACGAATTATATAGCAATCGATGTGGTAAGAAGAATCATAGAATCTGATATGGTCATCTGTGATTTAAGCTCTCAAAATCCTAATGTACTTTATGAACTAGGAATAAGGCAGGCTTTTGACAAACCTGTGGTATTAATAAAAGATTCAAAAACCAAAAGAATATTTGACATTCAAGGTTTTCGGGATTTTGAATACGACGAAACTCTAAGAGTTGACTCGGTTCAAGAGGACATAAAGAAGCTTACTGAGATAATTTATTCAACTACAAAAAACGAAATAGAAGATGTAAATTCTTTAGTCTCTCTTTTAAGCATTAAGTCTGCCTCTTTAGGCGAGAGCAAAGAAATTTCACCTGAATCAAAACTAATTCTGAATTCATTGAGTGAAATTGAAAAAAGATTAAGCAGTATGGAAGACTTGGCTGAAATGGTACAAAGGCCTAGGTTTACTGTTCCACCACCACCTAGAGAAACAACTAAATTTTACGGAATTGGATTTAATGAAACAATTCCACCGCCACCACCAGGATTAGATATTGAATCTAATGAATGAAAAAATTACTGTAGCTAACAACGGCTATAGTTCATTACGGCTGAAATTCCTAATCGGAATTTCAAGCCTTTTTGCTAAATTTATGGTTACGGCGGAATGATACTCGCGTACCATTCCGTAACGAAACCATAGCCAAAACCGTTGTGCACAATTTCAGAAAAATCGTAAATGAAAGAAAATAAAGATAGAGTCATTATTGCAAGTGACGTTAACGAACGTGACGGAATTGGAGTTGAAATCTATCGGAATGATGAATTGGTTGCGGAAATTTTTAGAGATGACACGGAAAAAACGAGAACAATTCGAATTTTTAAAGAAAATATTTCTCTTGAATTAATGGAAGAATACATTCAGATTTTTAAAAAAGAAATTCCTTGGGATTTCATCGATGACTAAAATTAATGACTGAAAAATTAACCAACGAACAGTTTACAGAAACTGCTTTTATCTTTGAAAAAGCGAACGGAAATTCTCACTCGGAATATGAAAAAAGAATAATTGCAGAATCGAAATTGACTAAATTCAAACCGACTGAATTGGAGAAAATTATTGTTGACGGATTGAACTCTGGAATTTATAAAAATGAGGAAGAACGCGTTAGTGGATATTGGAGTTTATCAAAAATTGGAAATCAAAATTTAATCTCGGAATTTAAGAAATGGTTGCGGGCTGAATTGGAAAACGAAAATGGAATTGCGGTTTTTCAAATATTGGTCGCTCTTGACCGACTTGATGAACCAGCATTTAACAAGAATAGAACTGGACGTGGAGTTGACGAAACGGAATTGAATTTAAGAGACGCAAAAGAGTATCTGAATAAAAACAGTGCACAACAACGTGTATAGTTCATTGCTCTGATTTTCCTACTCGGAAAATCCTAGCTGCTGAACAAAGGTTTCTCTCCTATTTGCTATCTTAGTGCTTATCGCAACGAAACCATACACGAACACGTTGTATGTCATTAAAAAAACGGGTGAGAAATGATTAAAGGACTATTTGAAACCCATTTATTTGTTGAAAATCTTGAACACTCAATAGATTTTTACACGAATGTTTTAGGACTTGAACAATATCTTTTTGAAAAGGAAAGAAGAGCTGCTTTATTTTGGATTGGAGAAAAACCGAGACAAGCAATGTTAGGACTTTGGGAAAAACCAAAAGAAGAAATTGATTTAAGACATTTTGCGTTTGAATGTGACTGGGATTGGATTTTAAACGAATCTATTGACTTTCTGAAATCCCATAAAATAAGATTTTGGAATTTCTTAACTGATGATTCCGAAAGACCTATGGTATTTGTAAATATTCCAGCTATAGCAATTTACTTTTCGGATCCTGACGGTCATTATTTGGAATTTATCGGAAAATTACCAGGGAAATATCGACCCGAAAAAGGAAGTTTGGTAGTGACCTATGAAGAATGGTTGGAAATAGAAAAGAATGATAAATAACGCCATACAACAACGTGTATAATTCATTGCTGGTTATAGCCTACTTACGAAAGTCCTCTCGGACTTTCTATCAGTGATTTATTTGCTGAATTTAGTGCTTAAACACGCAACGTCATCATACACAAACACGTTGTAGTGCATTTGAAAAAACCGATGAATCAAGAAAAAACAGTTTGTATCGAATGTGAATCTGACTATTTTAAAAATAGTTCGGAAATGGCTG
>NZ_FQWS01000005.1 GCF_900129745.1 Winogradskyella jejuensis
AAATGAAATTTACGACGTTGACTTTTTATTTAAACAATATCTTGTCAATTGGATAAATGAACTGAATAAATAACTATTGCCAACAACGTGTATAGTTCATTACGGCTGAAATTCCTAATCGGAATTTCGAGCCTTTTTGCTAAATTTATTGTTACGGCGGAATGATACTCGCGTACCATTCCGTAACGAAACCATAGCCAAAACCGTTACCTGCAAGCTTGGAAAAAATAAACATTATGAAATACAATTGCATAATTTTCGATTGTGATGGAGTACTGGTCGATAGCCTGTCTTTGTCAAATAAAATTATGCTTGAATTGATAAAACCGTTTGGGATATCCAATGAATTTAAAAAAGTAATCGATAATTATAATGGAGGCTCACTGAAAGCAAGTTTAGACAAAATTGAAGAATTGATTAACGAAGAATTGCCTAAAAACTTTGTCAAAGAATATCGTAATTTAACTTATGAAACTTTCAAAAAGGAGCTTCGTCCAATAAAAGGGATTACGGAATTTATTAAAAAAATCAATATTCCGATTTGTGTTGCTTCAAGTGGCCCTAGAGAAAAAATAATCGAAAATTTAAAAACCACAAACCTTTTAAAATATTTTGGGGGAAACATTTTCAGTTCGTACGACATCCAAAGCTGGAAACCAGAACCCGGAATATTTATCCACGCTGCGAACAAAATGGGGTTCAAACCTCAAGAATGCGTTGTTATTGAAGACTCTTTAGATGGAATACAAGCCGCTTTAAGTGGAGGATTTAATATCATTGGCTTTGCAACAGAATCTAACTTTGAGGAGATGAACAAAACTCAAGCAATAGTATTTAAATCAATAATTGAAATTGAACAATCAGTAATTGAAAAGACTAACGTCAACAATGATGTATAAAATGGAACGTATAAATCCAGAATTCTTACTTGAAATTGATGCAATTGCATTTGGACCTGAAAAATAAATAACCAATGAAACCGAATCCACAACTTAAAATATTTTTGGAACCCTATGACGAGCGTATCCAAAATTTGACAATGGAATTGCGGAATTTCGTAACGGATTTGGTTCCAGAATCTAACGAATTGATTTGGGACAATTATAATGCAGTTGCGATGGCATACTCGAAATCGGAAAAACTAAAAGATGCTTTTTGCCACGTTGCAGTTTATTCTGGACACGTAAATTTCGGATTTAATCGTGGAGCGGAATTATCAAAAACAAGTATTAAACTGAACGGAAGAGGAAAATTAATTCGGCACATTTCGGTAAAGGACTTCCAATTTTTCCCAAAACAGGAAATAAAAAATATGATTTGGGAAGCAGTTGGAATTTCTGAAAAGTTGAATAATGAATTGACCGAAAAAAATTCTCAACCGAAAAGTATAGTAATGTCAATATCTGAAAAGAAAATAAGACCAATAAAAAAAGCCAGCAGGTAACAATGGCTATAATTCATTTTGGTTTTGTGCCACACCAAAATAAAATTATAAATCAAACGGTTGGATTTCGGCGGAATAACCCTGCGGATGATTCCACAACGAAATCATAGCCGAGACCGATACACAGCACGTTTAGGAAGGCGTTAGCTAATTTAATAATTTTTTGATTGTTATACCTACTTTAATAACAAAAATTTCATAGATTTAATCTTATTAATAAGTGAACACAAAACTGAACACGTTTTGGAACACGAAATTAACTTTTAGCATCCGTGAGGCCCTATTTTTTGGTTAACTTGTGTTCTGAAGTAGAATTCATAACCCGGAGGTCCCGAGTTCAAATCTCGGTCTCGCTACTATAAAAACCAGTACAAATTTGTACTGGTTTTTTTGTTATCAATAATTACGATTATATCAATAGCTATTAAATTATTAGTTTTCTTTTTAAATTAAAGTACTAAAACTAAAAGCTAATCATTAAAAAACACACTTAATCTATTTTTTTTGCTTTTTATCGATGTTTTTTCAAATATTATTCTATATTTGTTGAGAATTCTAATTAACCCAAATCTAATGAAAAGAATTACCCTTGCTATTCTATTGGCATTTTTTGCCTTAGCACAAACCGCTAACTCTCAAGATTTACACAAACGTGTAATTATTAATAGTGCTTCTCAAACAACTATAAATACACTACTAGAACAAGGAGTGGATTTAAGATGTGGAGCAGTTTTTTATGAGAATTCTATTCAAGTAGAAATACCAGAATCAATATTGGGACGCCTAAAACAAAAAGGTATTTCATATAATGTGGTCATAGAAGATATGACTAAATTTTATGATGAGCGCATTACTGCCAATATTGGACAAGCTCAAAGAGAACTTAGAGATGAGCATAATAAAACTATTTCTAGAAGAAATTCTGAAGCTTCTACAAACAACTCAAGATCAGTAGTGAGTACGGCGATTGATAGTTATTTGCAGTACGAGGAATGTGATGAAGTAGATTGGGCAACACCTGTAAACTTTAATTTAAATCCAAACCCAGCACCCAACTCTTTTGGAGGATGTTTAACTTTAAGTCAAGTTGAAGCTGAGTTAGATCAAATGCGTGCTTTATATCCAAATTTAGTTTCAGTAAAAATGGATGTTTCTCCAAGCGGAGAAACTACGCGTGGAAATACTTATGGTAATGCATCTCAGCAATTTGGAGGTCAAACAGTATATTATGTAAGGATTTCTGACAACCCTGATATGGATGAGCCTAATGAACCTGAAATCCTTTATACTTCAATGATTCATTCTCGTGAAATAGCCAGTTTAATGAGTAACCTATTTTACATGTGGTACTTATTGGAAAACTATGACACAGACTCTGCAATAAAAGAATTAGTTGATAATAATGAGATGTACTTTATACCTGTGGTTAATCCTGATGGATTACGTTGGAATGAAATTATTGCTCCAAACGGTGGTGGTTTACAACGTAAAAACTTAAGAACAAGCTCAGAAGATAATACGAGTACTAACTCTTCTAATAATGCTCGTGGAGTTGATTTAAATAGAAATTTTGATTATTTCTGGGGTGCAGATGGTGACCCTTCTGGTTCTTCTGATGACCAAGTTGGCTTTTCTTCTGGTACTTATCGAGGTCCTTCACCTTTTTCTGAACCAGAATCTAGAATATTGAGAGACTTTGTACTAGCTAAAGATTTTGAAACTGCTTTAATGCATCACACTTTTGCTAACGGAATACCACATCCTTATGGAGGAATACCAACAGCGGTTTCAGGCAGAGAAGATGAAATGCATAAGTGGCATGAAGATATGACGAAGTATAATCGTTATGTGTCTGGTGCTACAATCTTCACACCTGCAAATGGTATTGCAGACGATTGGATGCTAGGTGGTGCTCCAGATGGAGGAAATTCTACAAGTAATGCTCGAAATGATCACCCTGACCATACAAGTGGTCCATATATAGGGCCTTCAATTGGCTCAGGTAAGAATATTTTAGCTACTACACCAGAACATGGAAATGAATCAGGTCCAACAGGAAGTGGTTTTTGGCCAAATCCTACATCTCTTGTACCTATTGCAAAAAGAGCAATGCGTATTAATTTAATGAATGCATATCATGGTGGACGTTACGCAAGGCTACATGATTTAACCAAGAGTAGCATTAATACCACGACCTCAAATTTAGATTTCGGTATTGAACGTTTAGGACAAACTCACGATAATGTAGTGAATGAGACTGGAGATTTTACATTAACATTTACACCTATATCATCTAATATAGTATCTATTATATCACCATCTACAGTAACCTTAGATATTTTAGAGCAGCAAAATATTTCTGCCTCAATGGTTTTAGATGGAGGAATTCAAGCTAACGATAAAATAGAATATCGCGTACAATTAAGTAACGGAATAGGTCAGATAATTTATGATGTGATATTTGAAAAGTTTTATCAACCAAATATATTATTCAGTGACTCTGGTAATAACTTAACTAATTGGAGTTTAACTGGTGGTCAATGGACAACTTCTACCAGTAACCCTTATGATGGCGCAAGCTCAATAAAAGCCGGAACAAATAATGAAGCTACTAGTCAATTTTACTCAAATAATATTAACAGTACATTAACTCTAAATTCTGGTTCTACCTATGATATAACTGGTGCCGGAAGAACATACATAGAATTTTTTACTCGTTGGGATTTAGAAAGAAACTGGGATTTTGTTGAAATACAAGGTCGAGCAAATGGTAGCTCATCTTGGACAACATTATGCGGAAAATATAACAAACCAGAATCTCAAACAAACACCAATAATGCTCACGGAGACAAAGATAGTTATGGTTTTCAGTCATCGAATAGTGGAGGTTTAGTATATGATGGTGATCAAATGAATAAATGGGTTTTAGAACAAATAATTATAGACCCAGAACATAATTCATTTTTAGTAGATGCAACAGATTTACAAATCCGTTTTAGATTTAGAACTGATGATGACAATTTAGCAAGAGAAAACTATTCTACAGATTATAGTGGCTTTTTTATAGATAATTTTTCAATTACAAGAGTTAATATACCTTGTGACGATAGTAATCCTCCTACTAATTTAGCGGTAAGTAACATTGGTTTAACCACTGCTGATTTATCTTGGGATGCCATTCCATCCGCAACTTATGACATAAGATATAGAGAAACAGGAACTACAACTTGGACAACGGTAACTGATATTTCAGGAAATACTCAATCAATTTCTAGTTTAGATTTTAATACTGAGTATGAAGTTCAAGTAGCTACAAGATGTAATACAACCACATCCGCATTTTCTGTATCGGAGATTTTCACAACATTAGACCCTTGCGCAAATAATATAACAACTTATCCTTACACAGAAGATTTTGAAACTGGTGAAGGCTTATGGGAACAACCAACAAATGATGATGGTATTTGGACTCGAGACGCTAACGGAACAGGTTCTGGTGGCACAGGTCCTAACGGCGGGTTTAACCCTGGTAATCCAACTGGTCAGGCATCAAATAATTTCTACATGTATGTTGAAGGTTCTTTAAATCAAAATCCTGGACCAGGTAGTATTGTGTTTTTTGAAAGTCCCTGTATAGATTTAACTGGTCGTGAAAATGGAAGTTTTTCTTTCCGTTATCATATGCATGGTTCTGATATGGGTACATTAGAAGTTGAAGCTAGTACTGATTTTGGAACAACCTGGACAAGCATTGATACACTTAATGGCCAACAACAAGCTAATCAAACTGATCCATGGCTAGAGAGAAATGTTAGTTTATCTGCATACGACAATCAAATTATAAAGCTGCGTTTCAAAGGCACAACTCCTCCAGATACAAGTGGAGGTGTTCCTCAAAATGCGCCTTTTAGAACAGATATGGCTATTGACTATATTAACATCACATCAGATGTAGCGGCATCTGGCCCAACAATAATTACTCAAAATATATCTGTAAATCTAGATGCAGCTGGTAATGCAACTATTGCTGAAGATGCTGTTAACAATGGAAGTACAGGTACTGGAACACTAACTTTCGATACAGATATCACTTCATTTACCTGCGCAAATCTTGGAGCTAATACAGTTACTTTAACAGTTACTGATGATAATGGTTCTGATACAGGGACAGCTACTGTAACTGTAGTTGACAACCTTGCTCCTGTTCCGGATGCGGCTTCGCTTCCTGATGCTACGGGTGAGTGTTCGGCAACTATTACGGGTAGTGCGCCTACCGCTACAGACAAC
Organism: Winogradskyella jejuensis; assembly: GCF_900129745.1. Lineage (GTDB taxonomy): Bacteria > Bacteroidota > Bacteroidia > Flavobacteriales > Flavobacteriaceae > Winogradskyella > Winogradskyella jejuensis. The sequence goes on from NZ_FQWS01000005.1 coordinate 5,732, forward strand.
TGTGGTGGAACGATTACTGGTACAACTACGGATAGCTTAACCAGCTCTACGCAAGGTACAACTACCGTAACATGGACCTTTGATGATGGGAATGGAAATACTTCCACACAAACTCAGAATATTGTCGTGAATGATAATACGGCTCCTGTTCCGGATGCGGCTTCGCTTCCTGATGCTACGGGTGAGTGTTCGGCAACTATTACGGGTAGTGCGCCTACCGCTACAGACAACTGTGGTGGAACGATTACTGGTACAACTACTGATAGCTTAACCAGCTCTACGCAAGGTACTACTACCGTAACATGGATCTTTGATGATGGGAATGGAAATACTTCCACACAAACTCAGAATATTGTCGTGAATGATAACACAGCACCTGTTCCGGATGCGGCTTCACTTCCTGATGCTACGGGTGAGTGTTCGGCAACTATTACGGGTAGTGCGCCTACCGCTACAGACAACTGTGGTGGAACAATTACTGGTACAACTACGGATAGCTTAACCAGCTCTACGCAAGGTACAACTACCGTAACATGGACCTTTGATGATGGGAATGGAAATACTTCCACACAAACTCAGAATATTGTCGTGAATGATAACATAAACCCTGTTTGCGTAACTCAAGACATAACAACTCAACTTGATGGCACAGGAAATGCAACAATTACAGCAAATGATATTGATAATGGATCAAGTGATAATTGCGGTGTAGCTTCTATATCTTTATCTCAGACTTCATTTACATCTGCGGATATAGGGGATAATGTAGTGACATTTACAGTTACAGATGTTAATGGCAATTCTTCAATGTGTAATGCTACGGTTACTGTAGAAGACTCAACACTCGATATTGATGATGACAAGTTTGAAATCTTTAGCATAACTCCTAATCCATTTAAAGATAGTTTAACTATTAAAGTTCCAACAAAGCTATCTGGCGATACGTTTAATATCATTATTTATGATTTAAATGGAAGAAGAGTATTTAATGAAGTAAAAAGTGTTACTAATAATACGATTAATCTAAATGGTTTGAGTCAATTAGAAATTGCACCTTACATAATTAGAATGATAAATACTACCTCTAATAGTGTGTATAGTACGCGTTTAATTAAGTATTAAACAAAAAAAATGATTAAAAAAAAGCAGTGATTCAATATAAATCACTGCTTTTTTAATTTTTAATTAATTGAAATTCAATTACATAAAATTATATTTTGCATTTAATCGATTTTTTTTGCTTTTCATGGAGTAAATGTACTATGTTTGTACGGTAATATAGTCCCAAAACTATAAACATAACCGCTTTATGAAAATATTTTTACCTTATGTAGTTAGGGTTATAATTCTATCTACAATTATCCTATTCACTTGCAAAGTAAACAGCCAAAGTGATTTTTTAACACAACACATTGAAGATAACGTAACAAACAATGGTTTTGTTAATACTAGTATTACTCCAGTATCTTCATTAACTAATGCCTTTGTACTCGCAAACAATAACAGAAGAGTTAGTGCAGGACAATCTGGATTAACAAGTAATGCAAATGCTATTGATCTTTCTGCAGCTAGAGCTTTAACAGCCACTAATTCTTTAACTTATTATAAACAGAATAACACTTTAAATACTAGGATTAATTCTTCAATATGGGAATATATTGGTCCAGCAGGTGGGCCTAACGAAATGATTGTCAGAGGAAGATATGCCGTTAATTTAAATGGAGGCACAAACTCAACCACTGTAGGACTTTCAGGCATTAGTAACTCACAGAATTGTATTCCTTTTATTACAGGTATTAGAACAAATGTAGCGACTCAAGGAGCAGACTCTTCTACTGCTATTGCTTACTTAGAAAACAATACAACGTTGCGGGTAGAAAAAGGCAGCAATACAAATAACGTCATTATTAATATCACCTTAGTGGAATTTACAGGTAGTAACTGGACTGTTTTACACGGTGACTCTGGCAATTCCGCTAGTGATACTGCTACTATAACATTAAGAAATAATGCAGATGGAAGTGGGACTGCTACAAGTATAAACGATTGGTCTGAAGCCATAATCTTTGGGCAGCATCGAGGTGATAACAATGCAAATGGTGTAAATGATGCCATTGCAGATAACTGGCCGCTATTTCAACCTGGCGGAAGCAACCAAACTGTTGACTGGACCTTTGATGCAAATCATGACTCTAATGGAACAAACAGACAATTTGTTCACGTACTCCACAATACAAATCTAACGGTAACTAGATTTACAGATACGCAAAACGCGGCTGATGAGTCTACAATAAATATTTCTTCTGCCGGCTTAACAGATGTAAATCAAGCTCTTATTGTTGGCTCTTCAATAAGTAGTGGTGGTGGTCAGGCATATGGCAGAGGCTGGAGAAATTATTATCTTAAATCAAGCTCAGAAGCAGCCCACTGGGCACACAGAAATAATAATACGATGAGTCATGAAATACAAATTGTAGATTTATCGAATTTAACAAGTTCTAGTTGCTCTACAACTATAGCGTCATTTCCTTACAATGAAGGTTTTGAAACAGGATTAGGAGACTGGAGTCAAGACACCACTAACGACGATAGAGATTGGACAAGACAATCTGGAGGAACTCCATCCAATAATACAGGACCAAGTGCAGCACACGAAGGTAGTTTCTACGTATTTACAGAAGGTAGTAATCCTAACTTTAATTCAGAATTTAATTTAATTAGTCCTTGCATAGATTTAACATCAGAAACGTCTGCTTCTCTATCCTTTTACTATCATATGTATGGTACAAATATGGGAACTTTAGATGTGGAAGTTAGTACCGATGGAGGTAGCACATTTGGTACTCCTGAATGGTCAATCAGTGGTGAAGTACAAACTAGCAATGCTCAAGCTTGGGAACAGGCAACCGTTGTTCTAGACGCCTATACTGGACAAGTAATTCAAATAAGATTTAGTGGACTTACAGGTGCGGATTTTACTAGTGATATGGCAATAGATGATATTTCAGTAACAACAGGCGCTGTTGTTTCAACATGTAGCGCCTCAACACTTACCCTTCCGTATACAGAAAGTTTTGAAACTGGGACCAATGGATGGGCTTCTGGGGGTACAGATGCCTCCAGGATTAATAACCCAACAAATTCATTTGATAACGACTACAGTTTAATGATAAGAAGTAATTCAGGAAATGCATCTTCTTTCTGTTCTCCTAGCATGGATATTACATCCTATGATAAAGTAGATTTCGATTTCTATTTTACAGCAATAAATTTTGAGCAAGACGAATTATTCTATGTTGAGTATAGTGATGATGATGGTACTACTTGGACAATTGCAAAAATATTTGAAGCAGGTGATGTAGAAGGTGCCTCAGATGTTAGAGGTGATTTCGACATTAACAATAGCACAATTTTTTATAACAAAACTGTTACCCTTCAGAGTACTGATTATACATTTTCTTCTAATTCCAGATTTAGAGTGCGTTCAGCAGCTAGTGATGCAACCGATATGGTCTATATTGATAACATAAGTATTACTGGTGTTACTTATTCTAATCCTACAATTGGTCCAGGTGGTGTAACTAATGATTTAGATTTATGGCTTAGAGCCGATAGATTTGATGGTACCACAGTTGGAACGGACGGGAGTTTAGTTACAGCTTGGATAGATAACGGACGTGGAAATGATGCTAGGACTAAGGCCACAGGTCTAGAACCAATTTACAGAAATAGCACAGCCCGAAATATCAATTTTAATCCTGTCATAGATTTTGAAAATGATCCAACTACTGCAGGATCTGACATGACATATATCGACCCTAGAGATAAAGTTTTACAAGGTACTGGCGGTTTTAATAGTGATGATATTTTTATGGTAGTTATTCCCGATCCTGTCATTTCAACAGCTATTTTACCTCTAGATACATTTACAAGTACTGACCCTACTGGAAATACTTTTGATGAGGATGTTACAGGATTTGGCTATGGCAACTATTCTCAACGTTTTACAAACGAAAATTTTGGTTATGCCATAGGGACTAGTAATGCTGCCGGAAATGGATACGGTAGAGGCGTTACCAACACAGCAATAAACTACAACCGAGTTCATATCATGAATACGAGACATAATGCTTCTGATAGTGATATGGAAATCTATATGAACGCTAATCAAATAGGAACAGTTACTTCAGATGTGAGTGATTTTGCAGCTGTTAACAATACAAGATACTGGCTAGGAAGAAGTCAATATTTCCAAGGAAGTTTTGATGGACGTATTGCCGAGGTCATTACCTATAGAGCGCGTAAAGACGATGCTGATGCTACTCAAGAACGTAATAGAATACAATCTTACTTAGCCATTAAATACGGTATCACTTTAGAACCTACTATCACCGCTGGAGTCATTGAAGAAGGTAACTTAGATTACGTTGATAGTGACGGCTCTGTCATTTGGGATGTATCTGCTAGTGCAGGATTCAATTTTGATATCGCTGGTATTGGTCGTGATGATGCCTCTGGACTTGACCAAAGACAATCTAGCAGTATCAACTCTAT
>NZ_FQWS01000006.1 GCF_900129745.1 Winogradskyella jejuensis
ATCGGAATTTCAAGCCTTTTTGCTAAATTTATGGTTACGGCGGAATGATACTCGCGTACCATTCCGTAACGAAACCATAGCCAAAACCGTTGGCATTAATTATGAAAAAGCCAGAAAATCCAAATAAAAAATTTGAATTGGTAATAAAGGATTCGGAATTACCATCTTTATCCAAAGAATTTGCAGAAGTTGCAGTGGATGGAATTATGGACGACGGAGTTTTGAGGGATTTACCTTTGGTTGGGTCACTTATTGGAGCTGTGAAATTCGGGAATTCGATAAACAAATATCTTTCGGCAAAAAAAATCTACAAATTCCTATTCGAGCTTCACCATATTCCTCAAGTACAACGGATTAAAAAAATTGACGAGATCAATGATTCGAAAAAATATCAAAGTAGTGTGGGGGAAATGATATTTGAATTACTAGAGCGATTAGAAAGTGATGGCAAACCGGAAATTATAGGAAAATTATTCGCCGCGGTTATTACAGAAGAAATAGACTATCGGACTTATTTAAAATGTGCACATATTATAAAGAGTATGTTTTATTATGACTTAGAAGAGCTTAAAAATAAATACGACGGAAAATATGTTATTGGGCCTGTAAATGATGGAATTTTCAATAGCGGACTTGTAGATGTTAATTTCGCAGCCACTTTTGACCAGACAAAGAATCATCATCCAAAAAAATCTGATACAACTTTAACAGGACTTGGAGATGTGATAATCAATATTGGAATGAAATAACTAATGCCAACAAGGGCTATAATTCATTGCTATATTCTGACTAACTTGAAACCCTTAAACAAGTAAAACGGCTGGATTTCATACGGAAAAGTCCTTCGGACGTTCTCCGCAACGAAATCATAGCCGAGACCGTTACCTGCAAGCACAAAACTAAGTGGACAACAAAATAGAAACATATGACACTCTTTGGAGTTTAGTTGACCTTGACACAGAAAATCACAAGGTTAAGGACATTGCTAAATTATTTTTAAATGCAATGAACGATTGGCCAACTTTGAATCAAACTCTTATTTCGGATTTTATAAAAGAATTTAAAACCTTTTTCGGAAAGCCTCTGACCATTGAGAAGTTAAATACGAAAAAATTCAACGGACAAAACACTTGGCAATTAGAAGCAGGAAGTTCAATTGCTGAACTAATGAGCATTTCAACAAGATTTTGCAACGAATCGGACTTCGATAAAATCACAGCCAATATTCTCAATCATTACAACAAAGAATTTAACAAGGTGGACTTTATTGCCGAACTTCAATATTTAGCAACTGAAGATGGTGGACGAAAAACACCTGCAAAATCAGGATATAGACCACAAGTTAAATTTGATTTTGACGAAATGCAGACTTCCGGGCAACAAACTTTCATTAATAAAGAATTGGTAAATCCAGGTGAGAATGTAAAAGCGAAAATAAAGATTTTATCGCCAGACTATTTTGCGCATACTTTGATAGAAGGAATGGAGTTTGAATTTAGGGAAGGTGCGACAACAATCGGGACTGGTAAAATAGAATATATCGTGAATGAAAAATTAGAAAAGCCAGCAGGTAACAACGTGTATAGTTCATTGCTCTAGTTGGTTAAGAGGAAGATTTTATCCTACAATTTGTATATTTCGTTAGTGGAAAAATTTGAAAGCACAGCTTTCGCTTTTTCCTCACTGCGAATTTTCGCCGTAAACGGCTCATCTGAAGCTAAAAAGCTCCAGCTGAAATTCGCAACGAAACCATACACGAACACGTTACCTGCAAGCTGAAAAATGAAACCCGAAAGAAAAATAAAAATAGCCGAATCATTCTCTAATAAATATGCAGAGACTGAATTGGATATTGACTTATCACAAAAAGAGTTTGAGTTTTTAGACAGAGGAATTTTTGCAGGAAATATGGATGAAAAATGGAATATATTCATTCATAATGATTCTTTATTCTTTGCCAGAAGTTGGACTGACAACTGTATTTACAAAGCTGATTTGGAGACCAAAAGGCGTGGAATAAAACTCAACAAATTAAAAGTTACAAGAAATACAGATGAATACAAGGGAACGGATTTGAAATCTGATACTGACCTTTTTAAAAAATTGCTTCAGATGTATTTGGATAGAGAAGATTTATATATTGACGAAAGAGTAAATCTTCCTTTAATTAAATCAACAATAGAAAAATATAGCGCACAGAATGAATTAAGAAAAAGTATTGGTTCACAAAGCATCGAATTGAATCTGCGAATTTATAATTCTTTGATTGAATCAAGTTCTGATTATGTAACTGTAATTGGACTTGAGGAATTGACCAATAACACTAAAAAATATGACTCGAAATACGAACTGTTAAGTTTGCATATTTCGAATAAAGAAAACCCAAAGGATTCAACAACTTTCTTTTTCAATCAGGAAGGAACTGAATTACTTGGACAGATAACAATAGATAAAAAAGCCAGCAGGTAACAATGGCTATAAGTAATTGCTTGTTCTCGCCTACTTCTGAAAATCCTAGCGGATTTTCAGTTTGGTGTGTGCTTGCAAGGTTAAGTGCTAAACCACGCAACTACTCATAGCCTAGACCGTTAGCACCAATTTGAAAAACCCAGCATGTACAAAGAACACCATTCATTTCATACACCTGAAAAAGAACTAACAGTTTGGAGGTATCTGGATTTTGAAAAATTTGTTGACCTTATTACAAGTGGTAAATTATTCTTTTGTAGGTCTGATAATTTCGAAGACCCATTTGAAGGAATCTTTCGATTAAAAGATTACGAAACCACAAAAAACATGTTTGATGACCAACACATCACTAAACAATATTACTTTTTGAATTGTTGGCACATTAATGAAAATCAATCTGATGCAATGTGGAAAATATTCCTAAATACTAAAAATGGAATAGCAATAAAATCAACCGTTGGAAATATAATCGAAAGTTTAAAAGATTCCGAAGACGATGTAAACATAAGTAAAGTTTACTACAGAGATTTTGACAAAGTTACTTTTCACGAATTGATGTTTGAAAGTCAAAATAGACAGATACTTGGAGGAAGAGGCGGAAGTGTTAATCAATTTAATTACAAAAGAATAAGTTTTGAACACGAAAAAGAATTAAGACTTTATCATGTTGATTTACCAATTCCACACGCTATAAAAAATGGAATCCCAAGAGAACCATTAACACACAAACATATTGACATAAATTTATCTGAATTGATTAACGAGATTGTAGTTGCACCTTTTGCAGATGATTGGTTTAAAAATATGGTTGAAAATCTAACCAAAAAGCTTAATCTGAATTTTGTAATTACTAAATCAGATTTATATAATTTAAATCAATAGAAACTTTTGATAAGATTAGCCACATTCGAGAATAATTCTTTTGAACCATTTAAAACTATAAGTCAAGAAAGTTATGACCTATTGAGAGCAGATTGTGATGTACTAAAAAAATCATATACTCAATTTGTTGTTTTCAAAAATTTACAACTTAATCTAAAAGATTATTTCGATTTTATTGATAAATGGACTAATGTGCCAGCATATAAAATGGATGTAAGAATTGCTAATGACATTCACTTTGTGATGTATGCAAATAAACTGATTCTAAACGTGCTAATGTCATTTATTTTTTTTGTTGATAATGCAAAAGCATTTACAAAAAGGAATCATGGAGTCAAAGCTCAAGAATCATTTATTCTACTCACAAATGAGATTTACGATAAATCATTTGCTTATCGTTTTCTATACAAATTGAGGAATTATTCTGTACACTTGGGATTTGCGTTAGAAGTAATAAACATAGGAATTAATTTCAATCATAAAAACCCTGAAATAAGCGAACACTCGATAAAATTATTAGTTGATTTAGACCTCTTGTTAAAAGAAAAAAAACTATTTGGAAAAAGAGTTCACGACGAACTAAAAGAAATGAAAGATTCAGATACTGAATTAAATCTAATTCCATTGATAAATGAGTTATCTCATTACATTATGGAATTACAGAAGAATATTTATTCTTTTCAGAAAGAAGAACTAACAAATTCAATTGAAAACATGGAAATGTTTGTTGGAAATAATAAGACTAAAACTAACGCAATTAAAGTATATCATAATATAGAAAGAAAAGGAAAGGAAGTCAGTTTTTCAGTTTATGACGTGCCTTATGATATGTTGACCGAATTTAAAAACACCTATAAAAACTGGTGCTAACAACGTATATAATTTATTGCTAGTTCTTGCCTACTTACGAAAATCCTCGCGGATTTTCTATTCGGTTTTTATTTGCTAAATTACGTGCTAAACCACGCAACAAACCATATACAAACACGTTGGGTGCAATTAAAACAGAACGAAATTGAGTTACGGAAAATTTTTAGACGAATCTGGAGACTTGAATGAATGGAGAAAGAAAATCAATCTTCCTGACCAACATTACGAGAAAACTTTTGCGGACTTAAGAGATATTTGGATAAAAGACAACAGATATTCCGAACTGATTGCATTCATACACGAGAATTGGGACTCTGGACAATGGGACGAGTTCTTTGAACCACTCGAAAAGCATTTAATCGAAAACAAACTGGAAAAGGAATTTATCAAGTTTTGGAAAGGAATATTAAGACATCGTTTTTCAAGTTTATGGGATTGGAACAAAGAGTTTGGCAGAAAGACAGAATATTGGGATGGGAGTAAAAAAACTTTTGAATGCCAAAAATTAACTTTAGAAGGTTTATACAGATTCAAACAAGGACTTGTCGAACTTGGAGCTGAACAAGAAATTCAAAAAACTAATGAGTTAATAAAAACAGTTGACAAATTAGAAAAACCTAAACCAAAAAGGACAACCGACAAAAGAAAGATTGACGAAAATGTGTTTTGGGAGTTAATAAAACTAAATCGAGAAAAGTCAGAAGACAAATTTGACTTCATAGAAAATTTATCAAATCAATTAGAGGAGTTTAAACCAACTGAAATAAAACGATTTGAAAGGACTTTTTTAAGCAAATACAACGAATTAAATCGTTGGGAAATTTGGGCTTTGGCTTACATAGTAAGACGTGGTTGTGGAGATGATGCTTTTGACTACTTCAAAGCTTGGGTTATCTCAAAAGGACAAGAAGCATTCGAGGATGTTAAAAACTTAAAAGTTTCGGAATTGAAAAAACATTTTGACGAAGACCCACAACTCGAAGAAATGTTCTCGCTTGCCGAAAACGTTTATGAAAATAAAACAGGTGAATTAATGTCGCCTGTAAGAGTTAAAAAACAAAAACTGACTGGAAAACAGTGGGAAGAAGAAAGTTTGGAGAAGGACTTTCCAGAAATTTGGAAAATATTTGAACATAAAATAACTGCACCCAACATTGGCTATAAGTAATTGCTTGTTCTCGCCTACTTCTGAAAATCCTCGCGGATTTTCAGCTTGGTGTGTACTTGCAAAGTTTCGTACTAAACCACGCAACTACTCATAGCCTAGACCGTTGGCATTAATTTGAAGAATGAACATTTTTGACAAAATAAAGAACATAATCGACAGACAAAAAGCCATAGATGAGTTCTATGATGATGTTGAGAATTTGGATGAAGTTCTTCTGGACAAAAGATTGGAAATTTTTCAAGAAGTAGTCTCACCAAGGTTATCCAAAATCGGACTTAAAAACTGGAATGGAAAATATATTTGGTTTAGTGACTTCAACAATGAGGGAATAAAACACGTAGTTGAATACAATGTTTTAAAAGGATTCGGAGGTTCATTTTCGTTTGGTAACTGCTTTGATTACGTTCCTACAATTTCTGGAAAAAAGCTTGTAAATCATCGAACAGAGAAATCAACAAAAATCATTTATTTCAAACGTTTAGAAGGCTGGCAGGAAAGTTTTGAGAAAAACAAGCCAATTAATCCCGACAGAATAAGTACGATTAATGAGCAAAAATTCCGAGATAGTTTAGAACGAGTTCTTTTTAATAACGTTCCGAAGATTAAAAGTTGGTTCGAAGGAAAATCAACATTGGAAGAAAATATTAATGGACTTCTTTATGATGTAAAAAATCCTGTATTTGAAATCGGACAGAGAATAATCTCATCTGAATATATACTGGCTTTTTTGCATAAACAAAAAGGTGATTTGAATTCAGCCGAATTTTGGTTAAATGAACATTTCAAAAAGAGAATAAACTCTGAATTGGAAATTGAACTTCTAACAAAAAGAATAAAAAACTAATACCAACACCGTGTATAGCTCATTGCTTGTGAATTTCCTACTCGGAAATTCTTGCGCAATTTGCTATCTTGTTTCCTTAATCGGAAAATCATACTGATTTTCCGCAACAAGCCATACACAAACACGTTGTACGCAAGCTGAAAAATGGATACCGCAAAAGACGAAAAATACTGGAAAGATTACACGGAATTCATTAATGAAGTAGAAAAGCTGACTGAAT
>NZ_FQWS01000002.1 GCF_900129745.1 Winogradskyella jejuensis
AGTATTTTATTATAATTAATAAAAACAAAAGAAGGCTCTCACTTACGATTCTCTCCAAATAAACTAATCATAATCGTTTGGATACCCTTGAATAAGGTGAGAATTAAATTTTAATACTACTAATTAATTTTTAGAGTATGAAGCCATAAAAAAAGCCCATCAATTTATTTGATGAGCCTTCACAATATTTTAAAAGGTAGATTATCCTTTTATAACCCCTCTTGAAATTACAATTTTCTGAATTTCAGAAGTGCCTTCGTATATTTGAGTAATTTTTGCATCACGCATTAAACGTTCTACGTGGTATTCTTTCACAAAACCGTTCCCACCGTGAATCTGTACAGCTTCAACAGTTTGTTCCATAGCAACTTTACTAGCATATAGTTTAGCCATTGCACTAGCCATATCATAATTCTCGCCTTTGTCTTTTTGCCAAGCTGCTTTCATTACTAACATACGTGCTGCTTCAATTTCTGTGTACATATCTGCCAATTTAAAGGCAATAGCTTGGTGGTTACAAATTTCTGTACCAAACGCTTTACGCTCTTTAGAATATTTTAAAGCTAATTCGTAAGCACCAGATGCAATCCCTAAGGCTTGTGCGGCGATACCAATGCGTCCACCAGATAAGGTTTTCATGGCGAATTTAAAACCAAATCCATCTTCACCTATTCTATTTTCTTTTGGCACTTTCACGTCATTAAATTGTAATGTGTGCGTATCACTTCCACGAATTCCTAACTTATCTTCTTTTGGTCCAATATCAAAACCAGGCATTCCTTTTTCAACAATAAAAGCGTTGATACCTCGGTGTCCTTTTTCGCGATCTGTTTGTGCAATTACTAAGTAAACGTCAGAGCGTCCACCATTAGTAATCCAGTTTTTTGTACCATTAATAACATAATGGTCACCTTTATCAATAGCTGTAGTAGCTTGAGAAGTTGCATCGCTACCTGCTTCTGGTTCACTTAGACAAAACGCACCAATTTGCTCACCTGTAGCCAATTTGGTTAAGTATTTTTGTTTCTGCTCTTCAGTACCATAAGCTTCAAGACCGTAACAAACTAAAGAGTTATTTACAGAAACCATAACCGATGCAGAAGCGTCAATTTTAGATAATTCTTCCATGATTAAAACGTATGAAATGGTATCCATTCCGCTTCCACCATATTTTGGGTCAACCATAATACCCATAAAGCCTAGCTCGCCCATTTTACGAACTAATTCTTGCGGAAAAGTCTGTTTATCATCACGTTCTATAACACCAGGAAGTAATTCTGTTTGTGCAAAATCGCGAGCAGCATCGCGTATCATTAAATGCTCTTCTGTTAAGCTAAAGTCCATATAAGTTGTTTATTATTGATTTCTTAAAAATTCCATGCAAAGATAATGCTTTGTTGTGGTATTTTCAATGGATAATCTTAATTTTACTTATATGTTAACAAAAAGCTATAATGTTGTTTCTGTTATGTCTGGTACATCTCTAGATGGTATCGATTTATTATATGCTAAGTTTTTATTTTTTGGTCAGTTGCAGTTCGAAATCTTAGATTTTGAAACTGTAAAATATCCAAGGATATGGTACGAAAAACTTAAAACTCTAACCCAGTATTCCAAAGATGAATTAAAAACTATCGATGATGAATATTCGGTTTATTTAGCTGAAAAAATTTCAGAGTTCATAATAAAAAGGGATATAAGAGATATTGATTTTGTTGCATCTCATGGACATACAGCATTACATAATCCAGAAGATGGTTACACTTGCCAGATAGGAAATCAACAGATATTAGCTGATAAGATTGGTAAAAAAGTTATATGCGACTTTAGAGTTCAAGATGTTAATTTGGGAGGTCAAGGTGCGCCATTAGTGCCTATTGGTGATAAACTATTATTTTCAGAATACGACTTCTGCGTCAATCTAGGTGGGTTTGCTAATATTTCTTTCGATAAGAATAGAGAACGAATAGCTTTCGATATTTGTCCTGTTAATATAGTACTCAACTATTTTGTTTCATCTATAGGTATTGAATACGATGATAAGGGGAAAATTTCAAAATCAGGACTTATAAATTCTGAATTATTAAAAAACCTAAATGCTTTACCATTTTATAACTTGAATCCTCCTAAGTCTTTAGGATTAGAATGGGTTCAACAAGAAGTAATGCCTTTAATAGAAAGATTTGATATTAAGACTAAAGACCTATTAAGGACTTTTGTAGAACATGCGGCAATTCAGATTTCAAAATATCTTGATAATCCTAATTCAAAAGTATTAATTACTGGAGGTGGTGCATACAATTTATTTTTAATTGAACGTATTAAAGCACTTTCTGAGGCTGAAATAATAATTCCAGATAAAGCTATTATTGAATATAAAGAGGCTTTAATTTTTGGTTTGTTAGGCGTATTAAAAGACAGAAACGAAATTAATTGCTTAAAGAGTGTAACTGGAGCAAAAAAAGACCATTCTTCAGGTGTAATATTTCATCCTAAAATTAATGTATAATTTACATTATGCATTTAGAGTTTTTTATATTTGTTAATCACTAAAACTAACTAATGTCTTTAATCAAAGATTTACTCAATACTTACGAAAACAAAGCTCCAGAAATCGTTTTTCACTGGAATGACCCAGAGACTGAAGCAGAAGGTTGGACGGTTATAAATTCGCTTCGTGGTGGTGCCGCAGGTGGAGGAACGCGCATGCGTGAAGGTTTGGATATGAACGAAGTACTCTCCTTAGCAAAAACAATGGAAGTGAAGTTTACAGTATCTGGACCAAATATTGGAGGTGCAAAATCTGGAATTAATTTCAATCCACAAGACCCACGTAAAAAAGGCGTTTTAGAACGTTGGTACGCAGCAGTGTCACCCTTACTTAAAAGTTATTACGGAACAGGAGGAGATCTTAACGTAGATGAAATTCATGAGGTGATTCCTATCACTGAAGAGAGTGGTGTTTGGCATCCACAAGAAGGCGTTTTCGAAGGACATTTTAAGCCAACAGCTGCAGATAAGATTAACAGAATAGGGCAGTTACGACACGGTGTTATTAAGGTGATAGAAAACCCAAAATACTCACCAGACGTTTCAAAAAAGTACACTGTGGCAGATATGATTACTGGTTTTGGAGTTGCAGAAGCTGCAAAACATTTTTATGATATCCATAACGAAAGTATCGTAGGAAAACGCGCTATTGTTCAAGGGTTCGGAAACGTCGGAGCTGCGGCAGCATTTTATCTAGCTCAAATGGGTGCTAAAATTGTTGGAATTATTGACCGCGTTGGCGGATTGATTAACGAAGATGGTTTTTCATTTGAGGAAGTACGAGATATGTATTTATCCAAAAACAGAAATACGCTTGGCAATAAGAATCTGATTTCATTTGAAGAAATGAATGAAAAAATATGGTCTTTAGAGGCTGAAGTTTTTGCCCCTTGTGCGGCATCACGTTTAATTACGCAAAATCAAATTGACCAATTAATCGATAGCGGTTTAGAAGTTGTTTCTTGCGGAGCAAATGTACCTTTTGCAGACAAGGAAATTTTCTTTGGTCCGATAATGGAATACACGGATAATAAAGTAAGCTTGATTCCAGATTTTATTTCAAATTGTGGAATGGCAAGAGTTTTTGCTTATTTTATGGAGCGCAAAGTTCAAATGACTGATGATGCTATTTTTGAAGACACTTCAGAAGTTATAAAAAAAGCACTTCAAGACTTATATAAAAATAATAACAATAAAACAGGAATTAGTGCAACTGCTTTCGAAATTGCACTTAAACAATTAATATAAAACCTATGGAAACCATTATAGTATTAGTATTTGTTTTTGGCTATCTAGCCATTACTCTAGAACACACCATTAAAATAGATAAGCTTATACCAGCACTGGTAATGATGGCTATCAGTTGGGCTTTGATATCTTTAGGTATTGACGCTTTTCCACAGTGGTTTGATTCTGCAAAACATACCTTAATGGACAACTTTGGCCTGCTTCCGCATGAAGAAAAAATGCATTTAATGGAAGAAACATTGCTTCACCATTTGGGTAAAACAGCAGAGATACTTGTTTTCTTACTCGGAGCCATGACTATAGTTGAGATTATAGATTATTTTGATGGTTTTTCTACTATAAAATCAGCAGTTAATTTCAAAAGCCGAAAGAAATTGCTTTGGTTGTTCTCCATATTAGCTTTTGTGTTATCTGCAATTATTGATAACCTAACAGCAACGATTGTTTTAATTTCTATACTTCAAAAAATAGTTAAAGATAGAGATATTCGTATTTGGTATGCTGGATTAATTATTATTGCTGCAAATGCAGGAGGTGCATGGTCACCTATAGGAGATGTAACAACAACCATGCTTTGGATTGGTAATAAAGTGTCTACAGGTAAATTATTTATGTATTTATTTATACCATCGATATTATGTATGGTAGTGCCAACTGTAATAGCATCTTTCTTAAAACCTTTTAAAGGAGATTTAGAGTTACAAGATGATGACGATAAGCCAAAACATAGATTTAGCTCCACAATGTTATTCTTAGGATTAGGAGCTATAGTTTCTGTACCTTTCTTTAAAGTTATAACACATTTACCTCCATACGTAGGTATGATGTTAGCTTTAGGTATTGTAGCCATATTTGCTGAGATTTACACGAGCTCTAGATTTACCATGACTCAAGTTGAACAAGGTGAGGCATTTACACACGACCACCATAGTCCTGTTCATCGTTCACTATCAAGAATCGAAATGCCGAGTATTTTGTTTTTCTTAGGAATTTTAATGGCTGTAGCTGCATTAGAGTCTTTAGGTATTTTGTTTGGTTTTGCTAATACACTTCAAGATACAATGCCTATGATGGGGACAGAAATGCATGGTGAAGGAGTTTCAGATTTAGTTGTTCTTCTTTTAGGAGTAGGTTCAGCAGTAATTGACAATGTACCACTCGTGGCAGCAAGTTTAGGAATGTTCTCTGAGCCTTTAGATAATGAATTATGGCATTTTATCGCATATTCGGCAGGAACTGGAGGTAGTATGCTTATTATTGGTTCTGCAGCTGGAGTTGTGGCCATGGGAATGGAAAAAATTGACTTCTTTTGGTATCTTAAAAAGATTTCTTGGTTAGCGCTTTTAGGCTTTATAGCTGGAGCAGCAGCATTTATGGTTACAAGAACTTTGTTCTAAGCACACGTTAATTCTATTTTTTACGTTATAACAAAATATTAAATCAAACAAACGAGTATGTTAAACACAACTTTACAAGATGCAGAAGCTTTAGTTGAAGGAGAATCAGTAGAAAAAACGTTATCCATAATAGAGTTAATTACTACTGGTGGTACTGCGGGTATTATAATTATTGCCATCCTTGGTATTTTATTTATTGCTGCTATTTACATTTATTTTGAAAGAATTTTTGCTATTAAAGAAGCCTCCAAAGTAGATTCAAACTTCATGAATCAAATTAGAGATTATGTCAGTGATGGAAAGATTGATTCAGCACAAAACTTATGTTCTACAGCAAATTCTCCTGTATCTAGGTTAATTAGTAAAGGGATTTCAAGAATAGGAAAACCTCTAGACGATATAAATACAGCTATAGAAAATGCAGGTCGACTTGAGATTTATGGTTTAGAAAAAAACGTTAGTGTGTTAGCTACAATTTCTGGAGCAGCACCAATGATAGGGTTCTTAGGAACAGTAATCGGGATGATTTTATCTATATTCGAAATTGCTAATTCTGGAGGTTCAATAGATATAAAAACCTTAGCAGACGGTCTTTATACAGCTATGACGACAACAGTAGGTGGTCTAATTGTAGGTATTATTGCGTATATAGCATACAACCATTTAGTAGTTAAAACCAATAAAGTGGTTTATCAAATGGAGGCCAACTCTTTAGAGTTCTTAGATCTTTTAAACGAGCCTATTTAATATGAATTTACGCGGAAGAAATAAAGTAACACCGGAATTTAATATGTCCTCAATGACTGACATTGTATTCTTGTTGCTCATCTTTTTTATGATTGCCTCTACACTAGTTTCGGCAGAAGCCATAGATTTATTGCTGCCAAAATCTTCTAGTAAGACCACGCAAACTAAAAATGTATCAGTAAGTGTTAATAAGCAGCTACAATACTTTGTAGACTTAAAGCAGGTATCTAAAGACCAATTAGAAGCTGCTGTACTCGATAAAGTTGGAAGTTCAGACTCACCAACAATTACCATAAGGTCAGACCAAGATGTAGATTTAAAGCATGTGGTTTTTATTATGGATATAGCCAACAGGAATAAAATAAAATCTACGCTAGCGGTAAAATCCAATTAGCAGATTTTATAAAACCCCAAACCAACTATGAAATACCTCAATACCAAACATGAGCGTAATTCAGCCAAAATTACAAGTTTAACAGTCCTTATTGTGGCATTGTTATTTTTTGTGGTTGGTCCTCCCTACAAAGAAATTCCAGAAGAATATGGTGTAGCCATCAACTTTGGAGAACCAAGCGTAGTTAATGACAACGCTGCTATAGATAATCCTTCTAAATCTGAAGATGTTGTTGAAGACAACCAAGAAGACGTTACTCCAGAAGAGCAAATTGATGATATTGTTGAAGAGGAAATACCTGAAGAGGAAGTTGAAGATAATGCCGAAGAAGATGCTCAAAAATTAGCTGAACAAGAAGCAGCGGAAGAGGCTGCTAAAGAAGAAGCTGCCAAATTAGAAGCAGCAGAGCAAAAAGCTGCTGAAGAGTTATTGGCGCAACAAGAGAAAGAGGCTCTTAGGATTAAAGAAGCCGAAGAAGCTAAAGCAAAAGCAGAAGCAGAAAAAAAAGCAAAGGAGAAGTTAGAGGCTGAAAAGTTGGCTGCGGCAAAAACTAAAGCAGAGCGTCTTGCTAAAGCTAAAGCCGCAAGAGAAGCTAAGGAAAAAGCAGATAGAGCAGCTGCTGCGAAAGCAGCAAAAGCAGAAGCAGACCGAAAAGCTGCAGCTTCAGCGGCCGCCGCACAGAAAAATAAAAGTGGAGGAAGTGATGCCGCTGGCTTTAAATTAAGTCAGGAAGGTCCAGTTTATCCAGGTTGTGAAGGGAAAAATAATGCAGATAGAAAAACCTGTATGAATCAGAAAATCAGTACATTTTTCACAAATCAATTTGATTCTGATTTAGCTGAAAATTTAGGTTTTACAGGAAATCAATCTATTAAAATTCGTTTTGACATAAATGAAACTGGCAAGATTATTGGAGTTAGGGTTATAGCAGCTCATCCAGACCTTGTAGCAGAAACTAAACGAGTTATAGGTTTGTTGCCAAATATTAAACCTGCTTTACAGCAAGGAAAGCCAGTAAAAGTGCCATATTCAATACCAATAAGGTTTAAAGCACAATAATATCACTGTAACTTTTCACGTTGTATAGCTAACAAAGTGCTTTAATGAAGTATTTAAAAACTAAACACGAGAAAAATTCTGCAAAGATTACTGCATTAATAATCTTAATATTAATGTTGCTCATTTTTGTTGTCGGGCCACAATATATGGATCCGCCAGAAGAGTATGGTGTTGCTGTAAACTTCGGTACTAACGATTTTGGTAGTGGTAATAAGCCATTAAGTAAGCCTAAGCAAGCAGATATTCCAAAAAAATCAGAAGAGCAAAATATCAAACAGGAGGAAGTTAAACCTCAAACCTCTCAACCTAAAACAGAAGACCTTTTAACTCAAGAAACAGAAGAGGCGATTGCTATAAAAAAGAAACAGCAGGCTGAGGCTAAAGCTAAGGCAGAAGCTGAAAGAGCAGAACGCTTAAGACGTGAGGCTGAAGAACGAAAAAAGAGAGAAGAAGCTGAAAAACGTAAAAAACTTGATAACCTTATTGGAGGTGTAAAGAACTCCAAAGGAAATGATAATGGAGGTGAAGGCCCAGACGGCAAGCCTGGGAATAAAGGCCAACTAGACGGCAATCCTTATGCACCAAGCTATTTTGGCGGCTCCGGGCCAGGAAAAGGTGGAGTAGGATACGGCTTAAGTGGTCGAGGAAGACCAAGTAAGAAAATCTTTAAACAAGATTGTAATGAGTATGGTTTAGTTATTGTTCGTATAGAGGTAGACAAAAGTGGAAAAGTAACTTCCGCTACACCAGGAGCAAAAGGTTCTACTAACACGCATCCTTGCTTGTTAGCTCCAGCAAAAAAAATAGCCTTATCTCACAAATGGCCAGCTGATGCCAATGCGCCAGCTAAACAAGTTGGTTTTGTGAGTATCAATTTTGATGTCAGTCAATAAATGAATTACAAAGAGACCGTAGATTGGTTATTCAACCAACTACCTATGTACCAGAATCAAGGTAAATCAGCTTATAAAAAAGATTTATCAAATACTCATTTACTAGCCAGTTATCTCAATAATCCTGAGCGCAAGTTTAAGTCCATACATGTCGGAGGAACAAATGGAAAAGGTTCAACTAGTCATATGCTGGCTTCAATTCTTCAAGAAGCGGGTTATAAAGTAGGCTTGTATACATCACCACATCTTAAAGATTACAGAGAGCGAATTAAAATTAATGGGAAAGAAATCTCTAAGCAATTTGTAATGGGTTTTGTTAGAAAGCACAAGTCTTTCTTTGAGACAAACTCGCTTTCCTTTTTTGAAATGACAGTAGGTTTGGCGTTCGATTATTTTGTAAAGTCCAAAGTAGATATCGCTATTATTGAAGTGGGTTTAGGCGGAAGGTTAGATTCTACCAATATCATTACACCAGAACTTTCTGTAATTACTAATATAGGAATGGATCATGTTCAATTTTTGGGTAATACGTTGCCTGAAATAGCCTTAGAAAAAGCAGGTATCATTAAGACCAATATTCCTGTAGTCGTTGGAGAAACGCATCCAGAAACGGTTCCGGTTTTCAATACTAAAGCCAAAGAAACAAAATCTGAAATCTATTTTGCCGACCAAACTATTGATAAAGTCTTAGAAAGTGATTTAAAAGGAACGTATCAAAATCAGAATATAAAGACAGTAATACAAGCTGTTGAAATTTTGAAAACTAAAAGATATACCATTTCAGAAAAGGACTTAAAAGAAGGATTATTAAATGTTGTAAAAAATACGGGTTTAATGGGCAGGTGGCAAGTTTTAAGTCAAAGCCCTAAAATTATCTGCGATACTGCGCATAACAAAGAAGGCTTATCTTATGTTATGAAGCAGTTGCAAAACGAATCGTTTGAGAAGCTGCATATTGTTTTTGGTGTTGTAAACGATAAGAATCTGGGTGATATTATGTCTTTACTCCCTAAAGAAGCAGAGTATTATTTGGCAAAACCAAATATTCAACGTGGGTTAAATATTGAAGAATTAGCAAAAGCCTTCAATAATAAAGGTCTAAAAAACAGAAGTTATAAGTCTGTTAATCAAGCATTATTAGAGGCAAAGCGTAGCGCTTCAGAAAATGATGTTATCTATGTTGGTGGCAGCACATTTGTTGTTGCAGAAATATTGTAATTTTTTATTGAAATTCTTTTGAGATTTTAAAAACTAGTCTATATTTGCAATCCAATTATCGGGCGCGTAGCTCAGTTGGTTCAGAGCACTTGGTTTACACCCAAGGGGTCAGGGGTTCGAATCCCTTCGCGCCCACAAAAGTCTACAGAAATGTGGACTTTTTTGGTTTTATAGATTAGGGTCATTAACTCAGTTGGTTTAGAGTGTTACCTTGACAGGGTAGAAGTCACTGGTTCGAATCCAGTATGACCCACATCAGTCCAAACGTTCAAACTTTTGTTTGGACGTTTTTAGTTATAAGACATCTAAAATCCGCTCTAGTGCCATGCCTCTAGAGCCTTTGATTAGTATAGTAGTGTTAGTAATCTTTTGGGCTTTAAACTCTAATTTTAAGTCCTCAAAAGATGAAAATTTATAAGTTGAAGCTTTTGTTTTCGTCTTATAAAAATTCTCTCCTACTAAAATGATGTTTTCATCAAAATACCTCTCAGCCAAATCTACAATACTTTGATGTTCTTCTTTAGCTGAATCGCCAAGCTCAAACATATCACCTAAGAACAAATATTTTTTATCAGCATCTAATTGTTTAAAGTTTTTTAGTGCTGCTATCATACTCGTTGGATTAGCGTTATAGGCATCAAGAATAATATTATTACCACTAATCTCTCGAATTTCTGATCTATTATTGTCCGGAACGTATGTTTCAATGGCTGTTTTTATAGTATTGGTTTCAACATCAAAGTGTTTTCCTATGGCTATTGACACAGCAATATTTGTAAAGTTATATTCACCTATCAATTGACTGTTTATTAATGTGTCGTCATAAGATAGACTCACAAAAGGATTAGCGTCTACAAATTTAACAGTGCAATCATTTGTAGATTTCGTCCCAAAAGTCAGAACTTTTGAATAATCACCAATTTGTTTTATTTGTGTAGCGTCATCAGTATTTAAGAAAATAGTTTTATTGTTTTCTTTTAGATATGTATATAATTCAGACTTGCCTTTAATAACACCCTCAACTCCTCCAAAGCCTTCTAAATGTGCTTTACCAAAGTTGGTAATTAAGCCATAATCTGGTTCGGCGATTGAAGCTAAAAATTCTATTTCTTTTTGATGATTAGCGCCCATCTCTACTATTCCGAAATCTAAACTTTTATCAAAACTTAAGAGGGTTAATGGAACGCCAATATGGTTATTGAGATTACCTTTGGTGGCTTTTACTCTATATTTTGATGAGAGTACACAATTAATCAACTCTTTTGTTGTTGTTTTTCCGTTGCTACCAGTTAACGCTATAATAGGAAAGCTAAAAGTTCTTCTATGATAGTTGGCGAGCTGTTGTAATGCTGCAAGAGTGTCGTTTACTAAAACGAATTTATTTGATACGTTTTCTAATGATTTATCATCAATAACACAGAAACTTGCACCTTGTTTCAGAGCTTTTTCAGCAAATTTATTACCGTCAAAGTTTTCGCCTCTCAAGGCAAAATAGATGTCGTTTTCTTTAAGTTTACGAGTGTCTGTACAAACCGATTTGTATTTGGTAAAAAGGGTGTATAAAGCTTTTATATTCATATTATAAAAATAAAAAAGTCCTAACGTATTGTTAGGACTTTTTGATATAATTTAATAACGTTATTAGTTACGTTTTTTCTTATTTGTTTTAGATTTAGAACCAACGCGAGATACTGCGCATCTAAACCCGATATAGTCTGTTGCCATATCTTGTGGGAAGTATCTACGTTGTGCAGGATCAATCCAGTAAGATCTATCTCTCCAAGACCCACCTTTGATAACTCTTGCCTCATCATTGATAAGAGAAGTTCTTCTGTCTGACTTATCGTATTCTTTTAAAAGTTTTCCACTAGCTGAATCTCTTTCAATATTGTGCTTGGGAGAGTTATACATTTTACGTGTATCAAATTTTCCATCTTCGTCATCTTCAAAATTATCTCTATAGTATCTAGATGATTTTTGGTCACCGTCTCTATAGTTTCTGTTATCGCTTCTGTCGAAGTTTGTTCTTAAGTAAGTGTCTTCGCCATCCACAGGAATTCTCTCAATTTCTCCTGGTAAATTACGAGCAACAATTCTACCGTTACTTAATGTGTCATAAACTGTTTCTTCAACAATT
Source organism: Winogradskyella jejuensis (assembly GCF_900129745.1). Lineage (GTDB taxonomy): Bacteria > Bacteroidota > Bacteroidia > Flavobacteriales > Flavobacteriaceae > Winogradskyella > Winogradskyella jejuensis. The sequence goes on from NZ_FQWS01000002.1 coordinate 11,644, forward strand.
TTTACACTCCCATCATCATTAATAGCATTTTTAAAATAGGTATTACCTCTATAGTAGTTAAAGTCATTAAACTCGTCATCTACTATTGGCCTGTATACGTCAGCTACCCATTCCGCTACATTTCCAGCCATATCATATAGACCGTAATCGTTTGGTTCGTAATATTTTACTTCTTGTGTAATATCTGCACCGTCATCAGACCATCCAGCAATTCCACCATAATCACCTTTACTTTGCTTAAAGTTAGCTAACTGATCGCCACGTTTCGCACGCTTTCCTGATCTAGTGTATTGTCCATCCCATGGATATTTCTTACGACCTCTATAGATATTGTAGCTTCTTAATTCGCTCATGCCTAGGGCAGCATATTCCCACTCAACTTCTGTTGGAAGTCTATATTTAGGACCAATTAGTCCGGATTCTCTTTTTGCATATACATTAATAGTATCACCTTGAGCATTAACTTGCATACGTCTCCTAGACTTTACTGGATTAATGATAGAATCATTACCTCCATAAGTTTTAGTAGGCGCGTTGATATAGGTATCAGTATTAAATGTACTTCCAGCTGTAGCTGTAAACTGAGAATCTCTTTCTAAGTAACCAGCTTTTTGTAAAGTCATCTCTGAAACTCTATCCGTTCTCCAACTCGCATATTCAACAGCTTGAATCCAACTTACACCAACTACAGGATAATTTCCGTAAGCAGGATGGCGAAGATAGTTTTCAGTCATCATTTCATTGTATCCAAGGCGGTTTCTCCATACCAAAGTATCAGGTAGTGCACCTTTGTATATGTTTGCATAACTTGGATCTTCAGGAGGATAAACACTCTTTAAATAATCTAAATACATTAAGTAGTTAGCATTTGTAACCTCTGATTCGTCCATATAATAAGATTGAACGTGCTGTTGAGATGGAGAGTTATTCCAGTCGTGCATTGGGTCGTCTTGTACTTTACCCATGGTAAAGGTACCACCTTCAATAAATACTGTTCCTGGAGGAGTCTCTTGTTCTTTAAACTTGGTGTTGTATTGAAATCCACCTTGCTTGTCATTAATAGCCCAACCAGTAGCGCTATCTACATTACTGGAGTTGGATGAGCGTTTACAACTAAAAGCAGTAACTATTAGGGCTGTAGCTGCTAATAATTTAAAATTCATGACGTTTCTCATAACTGTCGATTAAGTAAGTTCTTTTAAATTGGACGTGCAATATAGCAATTAAAGACAAACAAACAACATTTTTTACCGATAAAGTGTAAAAAAATATGCATTTCATCCTGTTTTTTGTTCATTACAACGGATATTTTGTCGTTTCAACCGCTGATTTCACTAAACAATAACGGTAGTCAAAATAAATTATTGTTGTACTTTTGAAATAAAAATTGTCACCTCATAATAAGGCATAAACTTGTACGTTTATTTACCATGAAAAAGAGCTTTACGATTACATTACTATTTATTTGTTTTTTTTCGTTTGCCCAGCAAAAGCAATTTACCATTAATTGGAATGGTGATAAAAATCTAGAAGCTGGTTACGCAAAAGTAGTTGTACCTTCTTTTGATGAAAACCATTTTAGTTACAATGTAGAGTCTGGTTTAACTTATTATTCAGAATGGAAAGAGAGTGGCTTAGTTAATGAAACTTCAGTTAACCTTTCTAACGTTGTTTACAATCCAATCTCTCGTTCTGAATTAAAAGATTTAGAACTTACAACTATAAAGTCTAACTTAGATTATAAACTTGTTAATACCGAAGCTAGAGGAAAGCATTCCGTGTATTTTCAGTTTAATCCTATTGTAAAAGAGGGAAACTCCTATAAAAAGGTAATGAGTTTTACCCTTAATTATAGTTTGGGTAGCGCTAATAGAGCTTCAAGTAGTGCCTCACGATTTAATACAATAAGTAATTCTGTTTTAGCTTCGGGTGAATGGTACCGATTTTATGTAGATACAACAGGAGTACATCGCTTATCTAAAAGTTTTTTGAGTCAATTAGGGGTTAATGTAAATTCAGTTGACCCAAGAACCGTTAAGATTTACGGAAACGGTGGCGAGATGTTACCATATTTAAATTCTCAGAATAACTTAATAGATTTAACTGAGAATGCAATTCATTTTGTTGGTGAAGCTGATGGTAGTTTTGACGACCAAGATTATATTCTTTTTTATGCTAAAGGACCACAAGGTTTTAATCAAGAGCAAAACACAAATTTAAATTTATACACCGATAAGACTTATTACTATGTAAATATTAGTGGCGGAAATGGAAAGCGTATTTCTGAAATTCCTCAACCTGACCAAGCGCCAGATTTAATAGTAGACACATTTCAAGATTATGATTTTTATGAAGTCGATGAGTTTAATCTTGTAAAACTAGGAAGACAATGGTTTGGTGACCGTTTTGATGTTGAAACTCAACGAAGCTATAGTTTTGAGATACCTAATATAGATACATCTGTACCGGTAAATATTAGTTTAGCCTTTGGGTCTGTTTCAGAATTACCAAGTTCTATGGCTGTAAATATTAATGGTGCTGTTTCTAATGTGAATTTGCCAGCAATAAATCCTGATAGTTTTATTTTTGCTACAGGAGCTTTTTTTAATGATGCCGTGACGGTTTCAGGAGAAACTTTAGATATTGGCTTAGAATATAATAATGGCGGTAATCCTGTAGCGTCGACTTATCTTGATTACATTAATATAGTAGCTACAAGACAATTGCAATATGCAAATGAACAATTGTTTTTTAAAAACAATTCTGTAGGGTCTAGTTCTGGTGTGGTTCAGTATAATATAAGTAATGCTTCAAATGTGCAACAGATTTGGGATGTTACAGATATATTCAATATTCAGTTTGTTGAAAACGGTAATCAAGATTCAAATCTAAGTTTTAAAACTAATGCTGGAGAAGTTAGAGATTATGTGGCTTTTTCAAATTCCGATTTTTTAGAGCCACAAAGAGATGCCATCACTCAAATTAGTAATCAAAATCTAAAAGGAACTGTGTTAAGTGATGACCAAGGACAGTTTCAAGATGTAGATTACCTACTAATAACGCCTCAATTATTTTTAGCCCAAGCAGAACGTTTAGCAGCAATTAATAGGCTGCAAAATAATATAGCAGTAAAGGTTGTTACACTTCAGCAAATTTACAACGAGTTTAGCTCTGGAAATCAAGATATTGCAGCAATCAGAAATTTTGTGCGTTATGTATATAATAATGCAAGTGCCCCTGATAGGCGTGTAAAATATGTTGGCCTTTTTGGAGATGCCTCCTACGATTACAAAGATCGTCTTAGAAATAATACCAATTTTGTGCCTTCGTGGTTTTCTCTCAATAGTTTTAGTGTTACTGGTTCTTTGATTTCTGATGATTTTTATGGTTTAATGGATGATAATGAAGGAACATTAGCTACCTCTAATAGGTTAGATATTGCTGTTGGAAGAATGCTAGCTGATAGCCCACAACGCGCAAAAGAAATAGTAGATAAAATTGAAGCGTATTATGCACAAGAATCTTATGGGAGTTGGAGAAATAATATACTTTTAGTTTCTGATGATGTTGATGAACCTTTTGAGCGCATACTACAGCAAACTACTGATGATGTTGCTACAGATGTAAAAGCTCAGAAGCCCTTTCTGAATTCTATAAAAGTACATTCAGATTCATTTCAGCAATTATCATCATCAGGAGGTGATAGGTATCCAGAGGTTAACGATGCAATCAAAAATGCTATTGATGTTGGAGTTTTGCTTGTAAATTATTTTGGTCATGGAGGAGAATTGGGATTAGCCGATGAAAGAATTTTTGATATTAATGACTCGCAAAGCATAAACAACAATTGTCGTTTTAATTGTTTTGTAACAGTAACATGTGAATATACTAAATACGACAATCCTGATTTGCAAACAGCTGGGGAGTTTACGTATTGGAATACAAGAGGCGGAGCTATAGGCTTGATTACAACTACACGTCAAATTTTTGTTACTGTTGGTACAAATTATAACGAAGTTTTAGAAGATTACCTATTTGCATACGGTTCTAACGATTATCCTTCTATGGCAGAAGCTTTAAGATTAACTAAATTAGACCCTCAGATTGCTGGAAGTTTTCAAAAACGTTTAGTCCACTTTATTGGAGATCCTGCAATGAAATTAGCAATCCCAAGACCAAGTATAAGGTTAACACATATTAATGATGTACCAATAACCCAGACTACAGATGTTTTACAAGCCTTAGGCCGCGTTAAAATGTCTGGTGAAGTTGTTGATGTCAATGGAAATCTAATAAGCGATTATGATGGTGTGTTAACAGCAACCGTATTTGATAAAGAGATTCAGAGGAGTACTTTAGCTAATGATAACACTTCTGATGCTAGTGGTTTAATAGTCTTAGATTTTACCACTCTTGGTGAAATACTTTTTAAAGGGCAAGCTACCGTAGAAAACGGACAATTCGATTTTAATTTTGTGGTTCCAAGAGATGTTGGTATTCCAATTGGTCAGGGTAAAGTAAGTTTTTATGCAAAACGAAATAATGCACTTGAGGATCAAACAGGTCATAGCTTTGACATACAAGTTGGAGGGATTAATGAAAATGCGGAAGAGGATAATATTGGTCCACTTATCAACTTGTTTATGAATGACGAGAATTTTGTGTCTGGAGGTATTACAAATGAATCGCCAACTTTGTTAGTTAAATTACAAGATGATAATGGTATTAATACCGCAAGTGGTATCGGTCACGATATTACGGCAATTTTAGACGGTGACGAAACAAACCCTTTTGTACTTAATGATTATTACGAAGCTAGTCTTGATGATTTTACTAACGGTACTGTGACTTTTGGATTTAGAGATTTAGAACCTGGATTACATACGCTAACGGTTAAAGCTTGGGACGTTTATAATAATTCATCAACATCAGAAATTCAGTTTGAGGTTTTCAATAATAATGAAGAGTTAGTCATTAACAATGTGCTTAACTATCCAAATCCATTTGTAGATTACACAGAGTTTTGGTTTAATCACAATAGCAGTGATGTGCTAGATATTTCTGTTCAAATATTTACCATTTCAGGAAAATTGGTTAAGACCATAAACGGACAAACTAATACTTCTGGTAAGTCTACAAGCACCTTGTCTCGAGATATAGTTTGGGATGGGAGAGACGATTTTGGAGACAAAATCGGAAAAGGAACGTATATCTATAAACTAAAAGTAAAATCTCAACGTTTAAATAAACAGATTGAAAAAATTCAAAAACTTGTAATACTATAATATTAAATTATATTTGTCAACACTATTTGACGTATTGTATAGCGTCAAGACTCAATGAAATATGAAAAAAACACTTCTTTTAATATTAGTTGTTATAGCAAATAGCGCATTTAGCCAAAATACAACTCAGATTATACCAAATGAAAACGATAGCCGAGTAATTACTACAGGTGTTCCCTTTATGCTTGTATCACCAGATGCAAGATCTGCTGCTTTAGGAGATATGGGTGTAGCAACATCAGTAGATGGTTTTTCACAGCAATATAACCCCGCAAAATATGCGTTTTCTGAAACCAAATCAGGTGTGGGTGTTAGTTTCACACCTTATTTAACACGACTGGTAAACGATATTTCAATTAGTTATCTAACTTATTTTAATAGGTTAAGTGATTATAGCGCTGTTTCAGCTAGTGTTAAGTATTTTAGTTTAGGTGAAATTGTATTAACTCAAGATGCAAATGATCCAGGTGTTGCGGTAAAGCCAAATGAATATGCTGTGGACTTAGCTTATGCTTTAAAGCTGAATGATCAATTTTCTATGGCAGTTGGTTTACGTTATTTTAGATCGGCTTTGCGTATAGGTCAGGTTGATCCAAATGCTAATCCTGGAAGTTCTTTTGGTGCTGATATTACAGGATACTATCAGAGTGAAGAAAATGCTTACAACGACTTTAATGGTCGTTGGCGTTTAGGTTTTGCGTTGCAAAACTTAGGACCAAAGTTTAGTTATGATGATGGTGGGCAAGATGTCTTTCAGCCAACAAACTTAAGACTTGGAGGTGGTTTCGATTTTATTTTTGACCAAAATAGTAAACTAGCTTTAACTGCTGAAGTCTCTAAATACTTAGTGCCAACGCCTCCACAGAGAGGAGAGCGTATTGTTTTTACAGATGCTAATGGAGACGGTGTTTTTAATCCTGCTGATGGAGATACACAAACCCAAGAACAAATGGATGCTTCTGCTGAGAATGTAATCATTGCAGGTCAAGATAATGATGTAAGTTTCTTGTCTGGAGTTTTTCAATCTTTTGGTGATGCACCAGGTGGTTTCAGTGAAGAACTTCAAGAGTTTACTTGGTCTCTCGGCGCAGAGTATACATATAACAATTCGTTTGCGCTGCGTGCAGGTTATTTTAACGAATCTGAAGAAAAAGGAGCACGTCAGTTTTTTGCTTTAGGAGCAGGATTTAAGTACACAACTATACAATTAGATTTATCGTACTTATTCTCAGCCTCAAGAGTACAAAGTCCATTAGAAAACACATTACGATTCTCGCTAACCTTTAATTTTGGAGATGGTGAGTATACCGAATATTAATCGTAAATTGTAATCCTATACACAAAGAACTATTGCCTACAGCAGTAGTTTTTTTGTCTAAAATAGTTTGTAATGAAAGAAGTTAAAATTGAAACAACTCTTGAGATTTACGATGCCATAGAAGATACTTCTCAGGATATTCAAAACTTAATGAAAGAAGCCGTAAAGGCTCGTGATAAAGCATATTCTCCATATTCTAAATTTGATGTAGGTGCTGCAATATTACTAGATAATGGTGAAATAATTTCAGGAAGTAATCAAGAAAATGCATCCTACCCATCAGGGCTCTGTGCTGAGCGTACTGCTATATATTATGCTGGTGCAAAATACCCAAAAGCAAAAATGCTAAAAATGGCATTAACTGCCTCTTCTCAGAATCAGTTAACATTGCAACCCATTCCTCCATGCGGAGCTTGTAGGCAAGCTATAGCAGAATATGAGGTAAAACAAGATTTACCAATAGAGATTTACTTTATGGGAGCAAAAGGAAAAGTCGTAAAATCAAAATCATTAGCCAATTTACTGCCATTGGTTTTCGAAAGTTCAGTACTGTAACGTTTTCGTAAAAAAATTAGCGTCAATTCATTGATTTTTTACGAGATTGTTCTTTAAGGTTATTCTTAGAAATATTATTTTTGCTATTCTGCTATAACGTTAAAGCGGATAATTCATTTTTATAAATTAAATAGATGGAAAAAGTAACAAAGGAAGTTTACCTAAAATGGTATGAGGACATGTTGTTTTGGCGAAAGTTTGAAGACAAACTAGCTGCAGTATACATACAACAAAAAGTAAGAGGTTTTCTTCATTTATATAATGGACAAGAAGCTGTTTTAGCCGGAGCATTACATGCAATGGATTTAACAAAAGATAAAATGATTACGGCTTACCGTAATCACGTCCAGCCAATTGGTATGGGTGTTGACCCAAAACGTGTAATGGCAGAACTATACGGTAAAGCTACAGGAACATCTCAAGGTTTAGGAGGTTCGATGCATATATTTTCTAAAGAACATCGTTTTTACGGAGGTCATGGTATAGTAGGAGGCCAAATTCCTTTAGGAGCTGGTATTGCTTTTGGAGATAAATACCACGACAGTGATGCAGTAACACTATGTTGCTTTGGAGATGGTGCTGCCAGACAAGGATCGCTTCATGAAACATTTAACCTAGCTATGCTATGGAACTTACCTGTAGTTTTCGTTTGTGAGAATAACGGTTACGCTATGGGGACGTCAGTAGAACGTACAGCAAACCATACAGATATCTGGAAATTGGGGTTAGGTTACGAAATGCCTTGTGGACCAGTTGATGGTATGAACCCAGTCAAAGTTGCTGAAGCCTTTGACGAAGCAATTTCTAGAGCACGTAATGGTGGAGGACCAACATTTTTGGAGGTAAAAACCTACCGTTATAGAGGACACTCCATGTCTGATGCACAACATTACAGAACTAAGGATGAGGTTGAAGAGTACAAAAAAATTGATCCGATAAAGCAAGTAAAAGATATAATTCTTGAAAAGAAATATGCTTCAGAAGAAGATATTAAAGTTATCGATAAGCGTGTTAAAGACTTAGTCGCAGAATGTGAGAAGTTCGCAGAAGAGTCACCTTATCCAGATAAAAGTGTGATGTACGATTCAGTTTACGAGCAAGAAGATTATCCATTTATACAACATAAATTATAAGCTATGGCAGAAGTAATTAATATGCCAAGATTGAGCGATACCATGGAAGAAGGTACCGTTGCGACATGGCTAAAACAAGTTGGAGATAAAGTAGAGGAAGGTGATATTTTAGCTGAAATCGAAACAGATAAAGCTACAATGGAGTTTGAGTCTTTTCACGAAGGAACCCTACTTCACATTGGAGTTCAAGAAGGAGAAACTACAAAAGTCGATGAGCTTTTAGCTATTATTGGTGAGGAAGGCGAAGATATTTCGGGTCTTTTAAATGGAAATGCTTCAGAGCCTAAATCTGAAGATACAACTCAAGATGATTCTTCTAATTCTGACGACACAAAAGAAACAACATCTGATAACTCTGAAGAGGCTAATGAATTACCTGAAGGTGTAGTTGTGGTAACAATGCCACGTCTTAGCGACACTATGGAAGAAGGTACGGTTGCGACATGGCTGAAACAAGTTGGTGACGAGGTTGAAGAAGGCGACATTTTAGCCGAAATCGAAACAGATAAGGCTACTATGGAGTTTGAATCTTTTAACTCAGGAACGTTACTACATGTTGGTTTACAAGAAGGTGATTCAGCAAAGGTAGATTCACTTTTAGCCATTATTGGTCCAGCAGGGACTGATGTTTCGGGAGTAGCTAAAAACTTTAAAGTAGGTAGCACTGAAGCAAAGTCTGAGCCTAAGAAAGAAGAGAAAAAAGTTGAAGCACCAAAAGCAGTTGAAACTAAAAAAGAAACTCCAAAAGCTTCTGAACCAGTTTCTAACTCAACTTCAAATGGACGTGTATTTGCCTCGCCATTAGCTAAAAAAATGGCTGAAGAAAAAGGTATAAATCTTAGTCAGGTAAAAGGTTCTGGAGAAAATGGTAGAATTGTAAAAAGAGATATAGAAAACTTTACGCCAGCAGCAGCTGCCACGTCTTCTGCTCCAGTTGCTAAATTTGTACCTACAGGACAAGAAGATTTCGATGAGGTTGCAAACAGTAATATGCGTAAGGCCATTGCAAAGAATTTAGCAAAGTCTAAATTCACCGCACCTCATTATTATTTAAGTGTTGAGTTCGATATGGATAATGCTATTGCTTTCCGTACACAATACAACTCATTACCAGACACAAAAGTTTCCTTTAACGATATGATTGTAAAGGCATGTGCCTTAGCCTTACGTCAGCATCCACAAGTTAATTCTCAGTGGTTTGATGATAAAATGCGCATGAACAATCATGTTCATATCGGTGTTGCAGTAGCGGTACCAGATGGATTGGTTGTGCCAGTAGTGCGTTTTGCAAATGAACAGAGTTTACCACAAATTGGAGCAGCGGTTAAAGACTATGCGCGTAGAGCAAGAGATAAGAAATTGACTCTTGATGAAATGGAAGGTAGCACATTCACGATTTCTAATTTAGGAATGTTTGGTATCGAGAGTTTTACTTCCATTATTAATCAGCCTAATTCAGCAATTTTATCAGTAGGTGCAATTGTACAAAAACCAGTGGTTAAAGATGGTGTTGTTGTGCCAGGTAATACTATGAAGTTAACTTTAGCTTGCGACCATAGAACGGTTGATGGTGCTACAGGAGCTCAGTTCCTTCAGACATTAAAAGGATATATTGAGAATCCTGTTACAATGTTGGTCTAATTTCTTGTATTTTATGCTAAAAAAAATAATTTTTTTGTTTGTGTTTGTTGGTTTTGCAAATGCAATTCAAGCACAATTTATCAAAGAAAGAAGTATCAACGCACAAATTGGTTTAGGACTTACTGCTCCATATAATAGTGTAGACGATGTATCAAGTACAGGTTTTTTTATTCAAGGTGAATATGTTCTTACCGTAAAATCTTGGTTTGAACTCAAACCATATTTTGGGTTTATTACAACAAATTCTAATGGAGAAGATATAAACGGAAATCCTTCTCCAGAATTAGCCGAAACTACCGCTGTTTTTTTAGGTGGTAAATTTAGGTTGAGGGCACCAATTCCTTACGTGGCACCGTATATCGAATTAGGTGTTGGGGCTTCAGTAGGTAAGTTTACTACAATCACTGCTTTTGATGTTGTAGATAAATCGGGATTAGCTTATCATATTCCAGTTGCGTTGGGTTTAGAACTTGGTAAAAATCATGGAGTCGATTTAGGTTTAACCTATTATTTTCAGCCTCAAGAAAAACAGTTTTCTGGCGCAGTTGCACTTGGATTATCATTTCCAATAGATTAGTTTTAAATAATATTAATAATTGACCTGATTTGAATTTATTTCGAGTCAGGTTTTTTTATCTTTAGTCATTAAATAAATTCAACATGAAAAAAATACTACTCATCTTAATAGTTCCTTTCCTAGCCTTAAATTGTAAAGCACAAAAGGAAGAGAAACAAGGACTAACAATAACAACAGAAGAAGTTAAAACTATTGTAAGTTATCTAGCGTCTGACGAATTAAAAGGGAGAAATACAGGCACATATGGTATTGATGCTGCGGCAGATTACATTCAAAAGGAATTGAAATCATATGGTGTGAGGCCTTACTTTGAAAATTTTAAAGACGAATTTAAATTTAAGAGTAGAGCTGAAGATAGTATTACAGGCTATAATGTAGTAGGCTATCTTGAAGGTAATGACGATAAATTAAAAAATGAATTTGTTGTCATCGGAGCGCATTACGATCATATAGGATTTGGAAGAAAAGTTGAAAACGATTCTATAGCCAATGGAGCAAACGATAATGCTACAGGTACGGCAACTGTAATGAGTATCGCTAAATATTTAGCAGATAAAAAGAATAATAAGCGTAGTGTAATTTTTGCATTATTCTCTGCTGAAGAGATGGACTTAAGAGGTTCGGCAGATTTAGCCAAAAAGTTAAAAGCAAAAAATATAGACTTATATACGATGCTTAATTTTGAAATGCTTGGCGTACCTTTTAAAGGACGCGATTATGATGTATTTCTAACCGGATTCGATAGGTCAAATTTTGCTTCAAAATTTAATGAGTATCAAGGTAGTAATGTTATAGGATTCTCTGATGTCTCAAAAAAGTATAGTTTATTTATGCGTTCAGATAACTATGCGTTTTTTCAAGAGTTTAATGTGCCAAGTCATACCATTTCGTCTTGTGATTTAACTAATTTCGACCATTACCACAAAGTTGGTGATGAGGCTGATAAAATGAATTACGAGTTTATGTCTAGCTTTATAAATAAAGCCATGTCAGGAATTGAAATCCTTATAAATACCCCAACTAAAGAAATTTTACTTAATGAAGAGTAAGCATATTATTATAACAGGTACAAGTCGTGGTATTGGGTTTGAATTGGTGAAATTATTTTCGAAACTAGGGCATAAGGTATTAGCTTTATCGAGAAATAATGAGCCTGTTGATAACCTAAGTCTAAAAAATGTCACATCTTTTTCTTTTGATTTATCTAATGAAGACGATTACAAAAAGGTTGAAACTTTTATAAATAATGAATGGCAGCATGTAGACATTCTTATAAATAATGCAGGAATGCTTTTAAACAAACCTTTTGCAGAGACCACTATTTCGGATTTTGCCAAAGTCTACCAAACAAATGTTTTTGGTGTTTCGGAAATGACAAGAATAGTTTTGCCATTCATGAAACAGAACGGTCATATCTTAACCATTAGCTCAATGGGAGGTATTCAAGGAAGTATGAAGTTTCCTGGTTTAGCCGCTTACAGTTCTAGCAAAGGCGCGGTAATTACCTTAACCGAGTTATTGGCAGAAGAGTATAAAGAAACTGGACCTCAATTTAATGTATTGGCCCTTGGTGCCGTACAAACTGAAATGTTAGAAGAGGCATTTCCGGGCTATCAAGCACCAACTACTGCCTTGGAAATGGCAGAGTATGTTTTAGACTTTTCGTTGAACGGGAATAAATTCTATAATGGAAAAGTGCTTCAAGTTTCCAATTCTACCCCATAGATGAGTAAGTACAAGTGTATTATTTTTGATTGTGATGGTGTACTTGTAGATAGTGAGCCGATTGGTAATCAAGTTTTGGTTGATATGGCTAATGAATTAGGAGCCTCAATCGATATAGAATACGCATTCAAATATTTTAAAGGAAACTCAATCTATGATTGTATTAAGCATATTTCTTCAATAACAAATAGAAATCTTACTGATGATTTTGTTTCTGAATACCGAAAGCGTTCTTATGAAGCATTCGAAAAGCAGATAAAACCGATTGAAGGTATTAAGAGTGTAATTCAAAATTTAGACATACCTTTTTGTGTAGCTTCAAGTGGTCCAGAAAAGAAGATTATACTTAATCTTGGCTTAACAGGATTACTGCCTTATTTTGGTGGAAAGATATTTAGTTGTTACACAATTCAAAAATGGAAACCAAAGCCAGATATATTTTTATTAGCGGCAAAAACAATGGGTTTTTTACCAGAAGAATGTTTGGTAATTGAAGATAGTTTAACAGGAGTTGAAGCAGCAAAAAAAGGAGGTTTTAAAGTATTTGCTTACACTGCTCATGATTATAATGACGAACTGTCTAAAATAGCCGATAAGACGTTTGTTAGCATGTTAAATCTACCTCTCTTATTAACAGAAAATTAAGAGTAATTTTTATATTAGCAAAAAAGAAATTTATGTTAAGAAAAATACTCAAAAACTTCCCTCTTATTCTTATGGTTTTGGGTTTTTCAATCCAAAATTTATCAAGTCAAACTTTTGATAGAGTAGAAGATATTGCTGGTCTAGGAATTCTTGAAGAAAATAATGGTGTGGCTGTTGCAGATTATGATGGCGACAACGACCTTGATATTTTTGTAGTCGCTAGAGCTAATGATAATCCAGATAGTCCAAAAACATTAAGCCGTTTATTTAGAAATAATAATGATGGTTCTTTTACGGATGTTACGGAGTCTGCTGGATTAACAAATTTACTTTCTGAAGGCGAAGGTGGCCCAGATTGGTTTGGTTTAGAGGGTCAGAAAAGTGGAGCATCGTGGGGTGACTATAATAATGATGGCTTTCCAGATTTGTTTCTAACCTATTCTTTTAAAGTACAGCTATGGCGAAATTTGGGTAACGGTACTTTTGTAAATCTTACTTCTATTGCTGGTTTTGATTCTTTAAACGATTGTAGAAATACTGGCGCAACTTGGTTCGATTACAATAATGACGGATTCTTAGATATCTATGTAAGCGATTGGGATGAATGCGATAGCAATCAGTTATTCAGAAACAATGGTAATAATACATTTACAGATATTACAGCATCTACAGGGATTCAAGCCACAAATGGATTAGCAAGTTATGTAGCACTACCATTCGATTTTAACGAAGATGGTTTTATGGACCTTTATATTTCAAATGATTTCGACGAACCTAATGATTTGTATATAAACAATAGCGGAACTTCGTTTTCTAACCAAGCTCAAACTTTTGGAGTAGATACCATGGGAGACGATATGGGCATTACCATAGGAGATTACAATAAAGACGGGTACTTTGATTTATTTATAACAGCAATTGATAATAACTTCCTGTTAACAAACAATGGAGATAATACATTTACTGAAAATGCGGATGCTTTTGGTTTAGGAAATACACTTTGGGCATGGGGAACACGCTTTTCAGATTTCGACTTAGACGGTGACGAAGATTTATATGTTGTTAATGGGTACGAGTTTGAAAACAGAAGTACTGAGCCCAATTTCTACTTTAGAAATTTACATGCCCAAGGACAAAATAATTTTGAAGATGCCTCACAAGAATTAAACCTCGATACACAAACCGTAAGTGTTGAGGCCATTGATTGGGATTATGATAATGATGGTGATATAGATTTGTATGTTACAAATAATGAAGGGCCATCTTTCTTATACGAAAATAGAACTTTAGATTTTGATGATGTTAGTCCAACCTTACATTGGTTTAAGTTAGAACTTCAAGGAACAACATCTAATAGAGATGCGGTTGGTACAATTGTAAAGTTAACTACAGCAGATGGCACACTAATAAGATATAAATCTGGTGTTGGCTTTTTGAGTCAGAGTTTAATGCCGCTTCATTTTGGATTAGATGATATCACAGAAATTTCAGAAATAGAAATACGTTGGCCATCAGGTTTGGTAGAAACATATTCTAACCTTAGTGCCGATGTAACAATGAAAGCTATTGAAGGACAAGGAATCGAAGTTTTAGATATAGAGCCAAGTCAGAAAATATACGGTTGTACTGACCCAGTTTCTTGTTCTTATAATCCAGAGGCTACATTAGAAGATGGTAGCTGTACATATCTAGATGCTCAAACAATTGTTGGAGCAACTAGCGCAGCATTTTATTCAACACAAACATATTCTTATACTTTAGGAGCAAATTCAACAGCGGTTTGGAGCGTTTCTGGAGGTGAGATACTAAGTGGACAGGGCACCGATACTATTACAGTACATTGGGAATTAGAAGCTGAAGGAAGAGTTTCAGTAGTAGAATCCGATGAACAATGCTCTAGTCAAGAAATTTCTGTTAGTGTTGAATTAAACGCTACAGATTTACCAGAAAACATTTCCATTGCTAGACTTTGGAATGAAGCGCTTCTTGATGCTATTAGAGGCGATTTTGCTAGGCCAACGGTACACGCTAGGAATTTGTTTCATACCAGTGTTGCTATGTATGATATTTGGGCAATTTATGACGAGCAAGCAAGACCCTATTTAATAGGAAATGAGGTTAATGGATTTTCAAGTGAGCTTGAAGATTTTATTCCAATAAATTCAAATGAAGAATCCGTAAGAGAGGCCATTAGTTATGCAATGTACCGTTTGCTGTCATACCGTTTTCAAAATTCTCCTGGCGCTGAAGCTAACCAAGAGCGTATCGATTTATTGATGGATAAATTAGGTTACGAAACAACGTTTACTTCAGTATTATACGAATTTGGTAACGCGGCCGCACTGGGTAATTATGTAGCACAAATAATTATAGATTATGGTCAGCAAGATGGTTCTAGAGAAAGCACAGGGTACGATAACGCATACTATCAGCCAATTAACCAGGCTTATAATTTAGAGATTGATAACAATCCGCCTGTAGTAGACCCTAATCGCTGGCAACCTCTTGGTTTAGATACATTTATAGATCAGGGTGGTAATGTTGTAGAAGGAAACGTACCAGAATTTTTAAGTCCAGAATGGGGTAATGTAAAAGGTTTTGCTCTTAAAGAAGAGGACGTAACGGTTTATAATAGAGATGGCAATAATTATCGTGTTTTCCATGATCCTCAAGCGCCGCCAAAAATCAATACGACAGTAGAAGATGAAGAAAGCGAACAATACAAATGGGGATTTTCCATGGTTTCGGTATGGCAATCTCATTTAGACCCAACAGATGGTGTGATGATAGACATTTCGCCAGGTGCCATAGGTAATACAGATATTGCAGATTTTCCTACCGATTTTTCACAGTATCCATCATTTTATAATTTTACTGATGGTGGAGATATAGGTACAGGGCACTCCTTAAATCCAACTACATCTTCTGCTTATGAACCTAATATAGTTCCGAGAGCAGATTATGCAAGAGTTTTAGCTGAGTTTTGGGCAGATGGTCCAGATTCTGAAACACCTCCAGGACATTGGTTTTCTATATTAAACTATGTTAATGATCATCCACAATTAGAAAAACGTTTTCAAGGTGAAGGTGATGTTTTAGATGGATTAGAATGGGATGTGAAAGCGTACTTTATTTTAGGCGGTGGTATGCACGATGCAGCTATTGCAGCATGGAGTGTTAAAGGTTGGTACGACTATATAAGACCCATTTCTGCCATCCGTTATATGGGAGATGAACAAGGTCAAAGTTCTGACGAAAGTCTTCCAAATTACAGTGTGTCAGGTTTCAAACTGATTCCTGGATATATTGAATTGGTTGAGGCAGGTGATCCATTAGCAGGTTTTTTTGGACAAAATATTGGTAAGGTAAAGTTGTATACATGGAGAGGTCACGACTTTATAAACGACCCAGCAACAGATACAGCAGGTGTCGGTTGGATATTGGCAGAAGATTGGTATCCATACCAAAGACCAACATTTGTTACGCCGCCTTTTGCAGGTTATGTCTCAGGTCATTCAACTTATTCTAGAGCGGCTTCAGAAATTTTAACCAAAATTACAGGAAGTCCGTTTTTTCCTGGTGGTGTAGGTGAGTTTGTTGCTAAAAAAGACGAATTCCTCGTTTTTGAAAAAGGACCATCTGTAGATGTTGTCTTGCAATGGGCAACGTATAGAGATGCATCTGACCAAACAAGTTTATCTAGAATTTGGGGTGGAATTCATCCGCCAGCGGATGATATTCCTGGACGCTTTATTGGTCAAAAAGTTGCAGATGATACGTTTGAATTTGCTGTACCTTATTTTGAGTCAAATATAGTTGACACCGAAATAGATATAACTAATCAAAAGATTTATCCGAATCCTTCAGATAATCAGCAATTCTTTATTTCAGAGACTTTAGAAACTGACAATATTGCTATCTTCGACATAAGAGGACGAAAAATTGAACTTTCGGAACGTGACTATAACGAGGATACTAGAGTTACAAGAATAAAGTTAAGCAATGCTGTTGTTGGGCTTTACGTACTGCGAGTAAATGATAACTCTAAAATGGTAGCTATAAGTAAATAGTTTCAATAGCTTTAAGAAATAAACTCACTATAAATTGCAACCAAAGTTAAGTTTAGTCATTCCTATTTATAATGCTGGTGTTTTTATTGAAGATAGTATACAGCGACTTAAAGATTGGATGATAGAACAAGACTATCTTATAGAAGTAATTTTGGTCAATGATGGTAGTACAGATAATACGGAACTTCTTTTAAAAAAGAATATAAGCAACAGTGATTGTCTTGCTCTAATCTCATATCCATCAAATAAAGGAAAAGGACATGCGGTAAAACAAGGAATGCTCCGAGCAAAAGGAAAATATAAAGTCTTCACCGATGCAGATATACCTTATGGTTTTAAAAAAATTAATGAAACCCTAGAACATTTAGATTCTAAGAATTTTGATGTTTGTATTGGTAGTCGAGTAGAGAAAGCTTCAAAATACAGAGTAAAGAGTAGTTTTTTTAGAACTATTTCTAGCAAAATCTTTACGTTTTTTATTACAAAGTTTGTGATAGATAAGGTAGGTGATACGCAATGTGGTTTAAAGGGATTTACCGCTCAGACAGCAGACAATATTTTTTCTAAACTAAAGATAAGCGGGTTTGCTTTTGATGTAGAAACCATTTATTTGTGCTACAAATATAATCTAAGAATAAAGCGAATACCTGTTCAGTTTGAAGGTAATACAATATCTACCATCAATCTATTTTCTTCGTCTTTTAGAATGTTTTTTGATGTTCTAAGTTTACCAATTAGATACCATATTTTAAAAGCTTATTCAAAAGCCTTGTGAAAATATTCGATTAGATTAATCACTTTTAAATCATTTCTTTCTTGAAGCGTATCCTTGGTTTGTATTATTACATTCTCAGGAGGAAAAGGAGAAATAGTATTATCATTAGTATCTAGTTGTTCCCATTTTATTTGTGCGAAAAGATGAGGTGAAGACCATTCTTTTACTGAGGATAGATTACCAAACTCATCAGAAAAACCATTTTTTAAATACCCATGTTTTTGTAAAAATCCGTATTCGGGAATAATTATCACAATTTCTGATTTGTTTTTAATATCTACATTATGAAATACGTTTTTTACAACATTGTATTCTTTATGTTGCAGGCCAGCAACATAATTACTCTGATTATACATGCTAAAAAATAAAAAGACGATTGGTAATAGTAGCAATACTTTTTTCAGCTTTAAATATTTTATACTCAGGTATCTTAAAAACCAAAACTGATAGAAAAGTACAATAACCGCTGTTGTAGCTATGGTTCTTAGTGAGAAGTAATCCTGTCCTGATAATATATTAGGTGCATAACTAAATGGTAAGGCAAGAATAAAACTTATAGTAAAAAGTAATGATTTACTATCAATACTTTGACGATAGACAAAGCCAATAGAACCAATTAATCCGAGTAAAAGTGAAATAATTGAGATGATAAGAAAGCCACTGTTCTTCAATAAAATACTAAGTTCAAAGAGATAAAATTTAATAACTTTTTTAGGAATATCTAGAATGTTAAGGGCAGTTCGGTTTGCTGTTTCTAGATTATTAAGTTCAGCAATAATTTTAAAAGACATATAGTAAACTATAAAGCAGAACAATGTAAATATGATAATGTACCACCATCTTTTTACATTGTAGTTGTTCGTTTTAATTGTAGTAATTAAAAAAGGTACTATAAACATCATTACTACTGATTGATACATGAATAGTGAAACTAATACAATAAGAGCCGCAATTATAGTATCCAAGGATATAACCTTTCTCTTAGTTAAAGCTCTAAGCAACAATTCACCAGCATAGAAATTAACAATCAGTAGTAAGGGAATTTGAGCCGTAGCACTCCAGCCATAGTAAACGGTAAAACTAGGTAGGGCTAATATTAAAATTGAGAATATAGCTGATTCGTATATCTTAAGACCAATGTTGAGTAGGAATCTAAAAACTTGAGTAGAAAACAAAACGCAGATGAGGAGCGTAAAAAAACGTGCCCATTTTAAGTCCGAAATCTTAGTAAAAACGTGCCCGTATAAATACTCTGACCACCAACCTAATAAAGGTCTCCCATTTTCAATAAAGATATTATGGAAATCGTTATTTCTACTCGCCGTATAAATAAGTTCGTTAGTATCAAGAAAGGCATAATCGTAGAAGATTTGATAGTTTAACCCAAGGCAAACTATAAAAGCGAAGCAAAAAAATAGTAGAGAAGCTTTTAGTCTTTTAGTCTTTACAGTCATTCTTGTAATGTCTTTAGGTAATTTTCTGCTCTATCTCTATTAGGGTTTTTACTCTCATAGAACCTGTAGAAACCAATTCCCTTGCTTAAGCCAAAAACCGAACATGTATTATTCTCGTAAAAATAGTTCAAAATCTCATCTATCTCTCGTGCATTGTTTACATGTTCATGCCGCATCAAGTTGCCATAATCTAAACCATGCTTTAATCTAAACTCTATACCTGTTGTTAGTTTCCAGCCAAGCGTCCATAAAAATGTGCCCTCGTTGGGTATACTAGTTCTCAAACTGCCTTTAGGCTTTAATAACAAACAGGATTTTGCTACAACTTTTGGTAAATCTGTAATATGCTCAAATGTAGCAATAGAAGTAATCCTATCGTATTTGTTAGAAAGGTCTATTTCGTCAATGTCACTATAAATATTTTTAATTTTTTCTAAGTAAAGCGACTTATAATAAAGTTTTTTGAAAGGTTCAATAATATCATAATGATTAGATTCTTCATATTCAAGTTGATTCAATGTGCCGGCACCTATTTCAAGAGTTTTTTTATTATGTACTCTACCGACATCAGAACAAACTTTCTGATGAAGCCATCGTTCCATCTTTTGTGCTAAACCAGAAGCAGGTGTACTACCATCTCTATTAGATTTATACTGTTCGTCATATATATCCTGAATTTTCTCTGATAATGGAGGTCTTTTCTTTGGGTAATTTTCGAACATTAGGTGCTTTTAGTTTTTCAAAAATAAAGATAGCTAATTAACAAACTATTATTTTAACTACACAACTTAATTGTCTGGTTTAGTTATTTTTGTTGAATGCAAAAAACCGTTTTAAACTTTATTCCGCACGAAGCAAAAGCCCAAATTCAGGACTTAATAAGTGCAGATAATTTAGTAATCAAAGTTAAAGGCGAACGCAAAACAAGACATGGTGATTACAGAAAACTACCAAACGGAAAGCATCAAATTACTGTAAATTCTAATCTGAATTCTTATCGATTTTTAATAACGTTAATTCATGAAATTGCGCATTTAGAAGCTTATCAAAAACATGGTAGATTTATCAAGCCTCATGGAAAAGAATGGAAATTAACGTTTCAGCATTTAATGTTGCCGTTTTTAAGGCCCGAAATATTTCCAATCGATTTATTACCACTACTTGCAAAGCATTTTAAAAATCCTAAGGCGTCAAGTGATACTGATGAGAATTTAGCATTAGCTTTAAAACGTTACGATGAAAATCAGGATAAAACCTATGTTTTCGAAATTCCGCAAGGTGTAACATTTAAGCTTTACAACGGACGTATATTTAGAAAAGGTGCAAAGCGCAGAAAACGCTACGAGTGTTTAGAGATAAGCTCAGGAAAGTTATATTTGTTTAATCCAAATGCCGAAGTGGAGGTTTTAGAATAGTTTGTCACCTTGAGTGCAGTCGAAAGGTCTTAATGTTAGATATGAAAAACAAAAATTATTATGCCATATTAATGGCCGGTGGAGTTGGTTCAAGGTTTTGGCCAGTGAGCACACAAGATTTTCCAAAGCAATTTCATGATATGTTGGGTACTGGTGATACCTTAATCCAAAAAACGTTTAATCGTTTAGCGCAACTAATACCAGAAGAGAATATATTTATACTTACCAACGAGCGTTATAATGATTTGGTCTTTGAGCAATTACCTAGCGTTACTAAACGTCAAGTTGTTTTAGAACCTGCAATGCGAAACACTGCGCCATGTATATTGTACGCATCACTTAAAATCCAAAAAGAAAATCCAGATGCAGTAATGATTGTTGCGCCTAGTGATCATTGGATAGAAGACGAAAATGCTTTTAGTGAAAATGTAAGACAAGCTTTCGATTTCTGCGAGACTAGTGATGCTTTAATGACATTAGGTATAACGCCTACATTCCCAAATACTGGGTATGGTTATATAGAATACGATAAATCTTCAGAGTCAAATATCAAATCGGTTAATCAATTCAGAGAAAAACCAGATTACGAAACGGCAAAATTGTTTTTAAGTCAAGGTAATTTTCTATGGAATGCCGGAATTTTTATGTGGAGTGCAGCTACTGTCATCAACGCATTTAGAAAGAATCAACCAGCGCTTTTTCAACTTTTTGAAAAAGGCATGCCTGTTTATAATACAGAGTTTGAAGACGATTTTATAAGAGATAACTATGGTAAAGCCGAGAATATTTCTGTGGATTATGCAATCATGGAGAAAAGTAATAATGTCTATGTTATTCCTGCCACTTTCGATTGGAACGATTTAGGAACTTGGGGCAGTTTATACGATAAATTAGAAAAAGATGGTTCTGGTAACGCGGTCGTTAATGCCAAAACGTTAACTACAGAGGCATCAGGAAACATGATTAGAACTAAAAACGATAAAATCGTCGTTGTGGATGGGCTAGAAGATTATATTATTGTAGACAAAGACGAAGTTTTACTTATCTTTCCTAAAGCAAAAGAGCAAGATATCAAAAAGGTACTCCAATCTGTAAAGGATAAATTTGGAGAGCAATACGGTTAATTTATGAGCGAAGAGAATAAATTTAATTTTTCTGAAGAAGAAGAAAAAAAAC
The DNA here is from genome assembly GCF_900129745.1 of Winogradskyella jejuensis. GTDB lineage: Bacteria > Bacteroidota > Bacteroidia > Flavobacteriales > Flavobacteriaceae > Winogradskyella > Winogradskyella jejuensis. The sequence continues at coordinate 33,413 of NZ_FQWS01000002.1, forward strand.
AAGTCGACAAAGAAAAAGCGGTCGAGGAAAAAAAGGAAGCTGTAAGGCAGGATGCTAAAGGTCTTTTTGCCAGTATGTCTAACTTTTTAAGTGAATTATTGGATTTTAGAGACGATACTGATAGAGATGCTACAATAACCGCAATAAAAAATGATATTCCGTTTAAAGGAGCGACAGCTTGGATTTTAATTTGTTCAATCTTTGTAGCATCGGTGGGACTTAATGCCGATTCTACTGCTGTTGTTATTGGTGCCATGTTAATTTCGCCTTTAATGGGACCAATATTGGGTGTAGGTATGTCTATTGCTATTAACGATATAGATACGCTAAAAAAGTCGCTGATAAATTTAGCCGTAATGATAGTGCTGAGTTTGTTGACCGCATTTTTGTTTTTTAAATTTTTTCCAACAGCAGATTTAGGTAATAACGAAATATTTGCACGTACAAAACCAGACATAAGAGATGTTTTAATAGCTTTCTTTGGTGGATTAGCGCTTATAATTGCAAGAACAAAAAAAGGCACTATAGCTTCGGTAATTTTTGGTGTTGCTATTGCCACGGCCTTAATGCCACCATTATGTGTAGCAGGTTACGGATTAGCCAATGATTGGCCATCTTTTGTGGGTGCTATGTATTTGTTTACCATTAATACTATTTTCATTGCCTTAGCTACGTTTTTAGTTTTAAAAATATTGCGTTTCCCAATGCTTAGATATGCTAATTCTAAGAAAAGAAAACGTATCTCTCAATTAGCATCTTTAGTGGCTATTCTGGTTATGATTTGGCCTACTATTAAATTTGTCGATTTAGTAAAAGAAAAGCGCCAAGAGGTAGATTACGATCAGTTTATGGAAAAAGAGGTGAGCTCTAATCCGGATTTATGGTTTCAAAAAGATATTCCTGATTTCGAAAACAAAACCATAAAGCTTTATTTTAATGATGAAATTTCGCTTGCCACAGAAACAGATTTACGAAATGAATTGAAGAATTACGAATATATAAGCGATTTTGATTTAGATGTTATTGGTAACAAAAATAGAAGTTTTGATAAGCTTTCTGATGCCTACGATAGAGCCATAACAGACTTAGACGAAAAGGATAATATTATCTCAGGATTACAAAAGCAAATAGAAGAACTTAAAGAGAATATTACAGGCTTAAATCAGCAGCTTGAAGCAAAAACCAGTAAAGAGGACATTCCCTTTTCTACGTTGGCAAAAGATGCTAAAATTAGGTTTATTGATTTAGAATATTTTAGCTATGGCAAGATGTTAGAGTCTAAAGATTTTATAAAAATAGACACATTAAATGTTGTTAATATTTCTTGGAAATCTTCGCTTAGTGATAGTTTGGTTCTTGTACGAGAAAAGGAATTATTCTCTTGGTTAGAAGGTGTTTTAAAAACAGATAAGATAAAGATTAAGAGAGAGTAGTTACTGATTTTCTTCAATATACATTCGTCTAACTTTTTTAAATAAGTTAGATGAATATACGAAGTCTGTTACGGCTTTATTATCTGTTTTAAAAATGGTGTCTTTAGAGCCTTCCCATTCTTTTAGGCCATCTTTTAGGAATACAATTTTTTCGCCAATCTCCATTACAGAATTCATGTCGTGAGAATTAATGACAGTAGTCATCTGGTATTCATCAGTAATTTCTTGGATTAGATTATCTATAACAATTGCTGTTTTTGGGTCTAAGCCCGAGTTCGGTTCATCACAGAATAAGTATTTGGGATTATTCACAATAGCACGAGCAATCGCTACACGTTTTTGCATACCTCCTGAAGCTTCGCTAGGCATTTTGTGATGCGCATCAGGAAGATTTACACGCTTTAAAACAAAATCAACGCGGTCTTCCATTTCACTTTTACTTTGTTTGGTAAACATCCGTAGTGGAAACATAACATTTTCAGCAATGGTCATGGAATCAAATAAGGCACTGCCTTGAAAAACCATACCTATTTCAGCTCGTAAGTTGCCTTTCTCATCGGGTTTCATTTCACTAATTATACGGCCTTCATATGCTATACTTCCTTTCTCATAGTCAAAAAGTCCTAAAAGGCACTTCAAAAAAACTGTTTTTCCAGAGCCACTTTGCCCGATAATTAGATTTGTTTTTCCTTTTTCAAAATTTGTACTTATACCTTTTAGGATATGAGCTTCACCAAACGATTTATGTAAGTCTTTAACCTCTATCATTAGCCTAAAAGTAAACTGGTTAAAAAGTAATTTGCCAAAATAATAACAACACTGGTCCAAACAAAAGAGGTTGTGCTTGCTTTACCTACTTCAAGGGCGCCACCTTTCATATAATAACCATAAAAAGATGGTATGGTAGCCAATAAAATCGCAAATACAAGGGTTTTGATAAATGCATAAACAATATGAAACGGTATAAAATCTGTTTGTATACCTTGAATATAGTCTTCAAACGTCCCGTACCCACCATAAACACAAGCCGCTAATCCGCCAAGAACACCTAAAAACATGGCTATAGATATTATAAAAGGGTACAAGGACAAGGCTATAAATTTTGGAAAAACCAGGTAATTTAAAGCATTAATACCCATAACTTCTAGTGCGTCTATTTGTTCTGTAACACGCATGGTTCCTATGCTAGATGTAATAAATGAGCCTACTTTACCAGCCATGATTATTGAAATAAATGTTGGAGCAAACTCTAAAATTATGGATTGTCGCGTTGCAAAACCAACGAGATATTTTGGGATAAGCGGATTAGAAATATTTAAAGAGGTCTGGATAGCAACCACACCACCAACAAAGAACGAAATAAAGGCTACGATACCAAGCGAATTAATGATAAGGTCGTCGATATCTTTAAGTATCAATGTACGCATCACAGACCATTTAGTTGGTTTGCGAAACATATCTTTAATCATCAAAAAATAAACACCAATATTGTGTAGGTACTTCATGAAAGTAGAATTACCGCTAAATTATAAAAATATCAGCGTTAATTAATGATTTATTAAATTTAGATGCATTAGAATATTTTATTTTTGTACTTCAATTAAAATAGATATGAAAATCAAATTTCTTACCATTAAAATTTTAATCTGTTTAGTCTTGTTTTCTTGTAATGCGCAAGAAACAGCAAAGGCGTCATTATCTAGTAATCCAAAAATTGAGACGACTAATCCAAAGCTAATCGTTGGTATTGTTGTTGACCAAATGCGTTATGATTATCTAACGCGATTTCAATCAAAGTTCGGAAAAGGTGGTTTTATACGTATGATAAACGAAGGTTTTAATTGTAAGAATAATCATTTTAACTATGTGCCAACCTATACTGGGCCAGGTCATGCTTCTGTGTTCACAGGAACTACGCCAAAATATCATGGAATAATATCTAATAATTGGTATGATAAAGAACAAAAGAAAATCGTTTACTGTGCTGGAGATGACGGCGTAGAATCCATTGGAACAGAGAATAAAGCAGGACAGATGTCTCCGCATAGAATGCTCACAACAACTTTTGCAGACGAAAATAGGCTATTTACGCAAATGCGTGGAAAAACTATTGGTGTGGCTATAAAAGATAGAGGTGCTATTTTACCTGCGGGTCATACAGCAGATGGCGCGTACTGGTTTCATGGAAAGGATGAAGGCTTATGGATTACAAGTTCGTTTTACAGAACTAATTTGCCTAATTGGGTAAATGAATTTAATAATTCCGACGCGGCTGAATCGTATTTAAAAACATGGGACACGTATTATAATATCGATTCGTATACCGAAAGTGGAAGCGATGATAACAATTTTGAAGCTGGTTTTAAAGGAAAAGAAAAAGCAACGTTCCCATACGATTTGGCAAAATTGAAAGATGAAAACGGCGGTTTTGATATTTTAAAAGCAACAGCTTACGGCAATAGTTTAACGACAGATTTTGCCATAGCCGCTGTAAAAGGTGAAAACTTGGGTCTTGATGAAGTCACAGATGTATTGACGTTAAGTTTTTCTTCTACGGATTATGTAGGTCATAATTTTGGAGTTAACTCAAAAGAAATCGAAGATACTTATATTCGATTAGACAAAGACTTAGAGCGCTTTTTTCAGTTTTTAGATGCACAAGTAGGAGAGGGAGAATACACCGTTTTTTTAACAGCAGACCACGGTGCAGTAAATGTTCCAGCGTATTTACAGTCTGTAAAAATCCCAGCAGGGTATTTAGATTTTAATTCTAGGAAAGAAAAATTTGTAGCCTTCCTCGAAGAAAAATATGGGACAAAAGATGTTGTTGAAAATGTCAGTAATAATCAGATATTCTTTAACAAGGAAAAGATTAAAGAATTGAATTTAAACCTTCATGAACTAGAACAAGATTTGGTTGATGAGCAAATCAGTTATCCAAATATCGCAAAGGTATATACAGCTACAACAATGAATTCTACAAATTTCACAACTGGGATAGAAGCTTTGCTGCAAAATGGCTTTAATCAAAAACGCTCTGGAGATGTCATTGTAGTCGATGATATTGCACATATACCTTACGGACGAACAGGTTCGACGCATGGCAGCGGCCTTAACTTCGATACGCATGTACCACTAATATTCTTTGGAAAAGGTATAAAACAAGGTGAAACACTACAAAAAACAGTAATTCCCGATATTGCGCCAACGATTTCTGCACTTTTAGGGATAAGTTTCCCTAATGGTGCAACAGGTTTGCCTTTGGGGTTTGTTATGGATTAAGACGATTTTTCTAAAATTCCTTTCCACCTAATCTTACGGATAAATTTACCTTGATCTTTGGTTATTATTCGTTCTTTTCCTTTAAAATAGCCAATAATATAGTTAAAGAACGTACTGAAGCTTCTTTTTTTGAAAGCCATTTTTAATGCAGATATGAGTGTGATTACAATACCATAACGCATTTTGTAAAGCGCTTCACCTTGTAGAAATCTTGAAGATGAATTATAGGTGTTTCCAGTAGGTTTTAGATGTTTTACTTTTAGATTAGCATCAGTTTTTACTTCCCAACCATGATACTTAGCCAATAAGGTGTCAACTGTGTCCCAACCAATAGAGTGTTTTAATCCACCAATAGCTTTAAAGCATGCTTTTCTGTAAGCTTTGAAAGGTCCTCGAACATGATTTTTGTTCGATATATTTTCATAAACCCATGCTCCGTTTTTTTCAATGTATGCGAGTCCGCCAGCAATTCCGGTATTATTATCAGAAAATAATTCTGAAAGTCTTTCGAGATAATTTGTAGGTAAAATAATATCTGCATCAAACTTACAAATGATATCATAGTCCTCGTCTAGTGTATTGAAGCCTTTGTAGAATGCATTAATAACTTTTGCTCCTGGGATATGAGCATCAGTAGATGAGGTGTTTAGTAATGTAATCCAACTGTATTTTTTGGAAAAGCTTTCAACTATTTCTGCTGTAGAGTCAGTTGAGTTGTCATTAACTACAACAATTTTTTTGGGTAGATATGATTGATTTACAAGCGACTCAAGAGTGAGGCCAATAAAATCAGCTTCGTTGTGCGCAGGTATGACGATGTAGAATTCCAAATATCAATGTTCAAATTCCAAATCTACATAAACAAGATTGGATAATAGAATTTAGTCTTTGGAATTTCTTACAGCATATACAATATAATAACGTGGTGTAAACCATCTAAGTAGAGGTCTAATTCCAATTTTTTTAGTTGGGTTTGTCCACTTTTTTGTTGCCTTTATTTCCCAACCTGCTTTTTGTAAAAGCCAATCGAACTGCCAGTCTTCAAATTCGTGATAATGTCTGTCCCACATATCTGTTTTGCTTCTGTAAGCTGCCGAAAACCATAAACGCATAGGTATGCTTGCTACTAACTTATCTGCTTTAATAGATTTTAAAACCGTAAAAGGAGAGAGTAAATGTTCAAATATTTCGAAGGCAGTTACCACAGTAGCATCAGAATTTTCTATTGTTGAGGTGTCTAAATCTAAATCTTCACCTATTGTGTTTTCAACTTTGTAATCATGTTCTTTCATGATTTTTGTAAAAGGATTTTCAACACCTAAGTCTAAAATAGATTCAGACTTCGAAATATGTGTTTCTAAAAATTCTAACGTGTGCTTATAGCGTTTATGCGGAAAATATTTGTACATAAGTATTACCCACAAGAGCGGGACGTTTTTTCAACCTTAAAAAATGATTGATTTTTTTGACGAATTAGTATCTGTAAACGATAGCATTAATGTGCATGCCGGCGCCTACACTTGCAAAAATAATAACATCACCTTTATTAATCTTGTGATTATCTAATTTATTATTTCTTATTAAGTCAAATAATGTAGGAACGGTAGCCACAGAGCTATTTCCTAACTTATGAATACTCATTGGCATTATCCCTTCCGGAGCTTTAGATTTGTAGAGTCTGTAAAAACGTTTGATGATTGCTTCATCCATTTTTTCATTGGCTTGATGGATGAGTACTTTCTTTACTTCAGAGATATCAATACCACTTTTATCCAAGCAATCTTTCATAGCTTGAGCCACATTGGTCAATGCAAACTCGTAAATTTTGCGACCGTGCATTTTTATGTAACGTGTATCGGAAACATCTTCTTTGTTGTTAGATTTTCCGAAGAATAAGTAATAAGCTTCTTCGTAAGTAAAGGATGCGGTTTCGTGTGCTAAAATTCCATCGTCCCCGTCTGTGGCTTCAATGATAGTTGCTCCAGCACCATCAGAATATATCATAGAATCTCTATCGTGTTTATCAACAACACGCGATAAAGTTTCAGAACCGATTACTAAACAGCGTTTTGCCATACCTGCTTTAATAAAGGCTTGGGCTTGGATAACACCTTCTACCCAACCTGGGCATCCAAATAAAATATCGTAAGCAACACATTTAGGATTTTTAATGCGAAGACGGTGTTTTATACGAGAGGCTAAACAAGGTAAAATATCGCTCTGAACAGTATTATGTTTTACATCTCCAAAATTGTGAGCACATATAATGTAGTCTATGGTTTCCATGTCTATATCTGCATCATCAATGGCTTTTTGCGCGGCAAGGAAACCTAAATCTGATGAGGTTAATTGCTCATCTGCATAACGACGCTCAACAATACCCGTAATAGCTTTAAATTTTTCTACAATAACTTCATTAGAATAGTCAATTCTCGAACCGTCAGTATTTAAGAATTGATGCTCGTGAAAATCCTCATTACGTTCAATACTTTGTGGTATAAAACTTCCTGTTCCTGTTATTTTTATGGCCATATTTCTTTTTGTCTTATTAAAACTAATCAACTAAACTAACTAATAAATTGAATTACAGAGATTTTAAACCCTAAATCGAATTATTTTTTTGATATTCTTAATATTTTGCAATTTTTCTGTAAAAACCATAAAAAAAGCATCCTTTTGAGGATGCTTTTTAAATCAGTATTTTGATAATTAAACTTCTGCATAGGCTTCAATTGGAGCGCAGCTACAGATTAAGTTTCTGTCTCCATAAGCCTCATCAACTCGTCTAACGGTAGGCCAGAACTTATTATCAGTAACAAACTCTAATGGAAATGCTGCTTTTTCTCTAGAATATGGTAAGTCCCATTCGTCTGAAGTTAACATTGCCATTGTATGAGGTGCGTTTTTAAGCATATTGTTTGGCTCATCTTTAGTAACCGTGTCTATTTCTTCTCTAATAGAAATCATGGCATCACAAAAACGGTCCATTTCGGCTTTGCTTTCACTTTCTGTTGGCTCAATCATCATAGTTCCTGCAACAGGGAAAGATACTGTTGGTGCATGAAAACCGTAGTCCATCAAACGCTTGGCAATATCAACAACTTCAATGCCATTAGCTTTAAAATCGCGACAATCAATAATCATTTCGTGGGCTGCGCGTCCATTTTCACCAGTATATAGAGTAGGGTAATAGCCTTCAAGACGCTCTTTAATGTAATTAGCATTTAGAATAGCAACCTCAGTAGCTTGTTTTAAGCCCTTAGCTCCTAACATCTTGATGTAACCATAAGAAATGATACATGCCAAAGCCGAACCAAAAGGTGCTGCAGAAATTGCAGTTATGGCTTGGTCGCCTCCAGTAGCAATAATAGGATTTGAAGGTAGAAAAGGCACTAGTTGCTCCGCAACGCAAATAGGTCCTACACCTGGTCCACCACCGCCGTGCGGAATAGCAAAGGTTTTGTGTAAGTTAAGGTGACAAACATCAGCACCAATATTCCCTGGATTTGTTAAACCTACTTGCGCATTCATATTAGCACCGTCCATGTAGACTTGGCCTCCGTTATCATGGATAATTTGAGTAATTTCTTTAATTGCAGATTCGTAAACACCATGAGTTGAAGGGTAAGTTACCATAAGAGCAGCTAAGTTGTCTTTATGTAATTCTGCTTTTTCTCTTAAATCCTCAACATCGATATTACCATCGTCTGAAGCTTTAGTCACTACAACTTTCATCCCGGCCATAACTGCACTAGCAGGATTTGTACCATGGGCAGAAGAAGGAATTAAGCAAATATTTCTATGATGGTCTCCACGAGAATGGTGATAAGCTCTTATGACCATTAAACCAGCAAATTCACCTTGAGCACCAGAATTTGGCTGTAGTGATGTTCCTGCAAAACCTGTAACTTCATTTAGTTGCTTTTCTAATGCTTCAAGCATAGTTGTATAGCCTTTAGCTTGTTCTATAGGTGCAAAAGGGTGTATATTTCCCCAGCTGCTCCAGCTTAGAGGTAACATTTCTGATGCCGCGTTAAGCTTCATTGTACAAGAGCCCAATGAAATCATAGAATGATTTAATGCCAAATCTTTTCGCTCCAAGCGTTTAATGTAACGCATTAATTCAGTTTCAGAATGATAAGAGTTAAATACATCAAAAGTTAAAAATTCTGATGTTCTCTTTAATTCATTTTGAATTGTTTCTACTTCAGAGAGTGATAAAATTTTGTCTGTTGATTTTCCTGTTACAGCCTCAAAAATAGAAACGATTTGATTTAAATCTGAAATCGAAGTCGTTTCGTTTAAAGAAATCGTTACTGTATTAGCATCAGGATAATAGAAATTTACTTCATGTTTCTCAGCTTCAGTTTTCACTTTTGAAGCATCAGTCTTTATTTGAAGCGTGTCAAAATAATGACTATTAGTTTGTTCTAGACCCAATTTAGTCAAAGCTTCAGCTAACGTCGCCGTAGAATTATTAACTTTATTAGCAATGAATTCTAAGCCTTTTGGGCCGTGGTATACAGCATACATACCAGCCATAACTGCTAATAATACTTGTGCGGTGCAAATGTTTGATGTGGCTTTATCTCTCTTGATATGTTGCTCACGAGTTTGTAAAGCCATACGTAATGCACGATTTCCGTTTACATCTCGAGTTACACCAATAATGCGTCCAGGCACATCTCTTTTATAGGCTTCTTTTGTTGCAAAAAATGCCGCATGAGGACCACCATAACCCATTGGAATACCAAAACGTTGTGTTGTGCCAACAACAACATCAGCTCCAAATTTACCTGGTGCTTCTAGTTTTACTAAGCTTAAAATATCAGCAGCTACAGCAACTTTAATTTGGGCTTCATTTGCTTTTTCTATAAATGATTTAATATCAGAAATCTGTCCGTCTTTCCCAGGGTATTGTAGCAAAGCACCAAAGAAATCCTCAGTAAATTTGAAATCTTCAGCATTACCAATTACTAATTCTACACCAATAGGAATTGCTCTAGTTTCTAAAAGTGAAAGTGTTTGAGGTAAAATAGCATCAGAAACAAAAAACTTGTTGATTCCCGCTTTCTTTTGATCACGTTCTCTAACTGCAAAAAGTAAACTCATTGCTTCAGCAGCCGCAGTACTTTCATCAAGAAGTGAAGCGTTTGCCATTTCCATACCAGTAAGGTCAATGACCATTGTCTGGTAATTAAGCAAAGCTTCGAGACGTCCTTGGGCAATTTCTGCTTGGTAAGGCGTATATGCTGTATACCAACCCGGATTTTCTAAAATGTTACGTTGAATAACTGCTGGTAAATTAGCAGGATGATATCCCAACCCTATATAAGATTTATATACTTTGTTGAGAAGTGATAACTCATAAATATGATTTAAGTACTCCTGCTCACTCATTGCAGTGTCCAAGTTTAAATCATTTTTAAGACGAATATCAGCAGGTACCGTTTCTGATACCAATTGTTCAATACTTGTAACACCAATAGTGTTTAGCATGGCTTTTTGTTCCTGAGGACTTGGGCCAATGTGTCTTAATGCAAAAGATGTTGTGTCCATTCTTTTAAGTAGCTAATTTTTTTGATATGCAAAAATACGGAATATGCCCTTTTTTTTAGTTAAGGAATACTAAAGTTTTTAACCGAAAACTAGTGTTATTAACACTTTGGTTATTTTTACATCATGAAGGTGTTTAAGACCATTTTTAACTTCTACACTAATAGTAGTATTCATGTAGCTTTAGCGGTATATGCAATGACTTGGATAACCTTGCTAAGTTTTGATTTGGCTTATGATGAAAATGCACTCTATTTTGTGTTTTATGCAACAATTACAGCTTACAATTTTGTAAAGTATTTTGGCTTGGCAAAATTTCATCATCGGCGTTTGGCAAGCTGGCTAAAAGCAATACAAGTATTCTCTGCAATTGCTTTTATTTTGATGTGTTACTACGTATTACATTTAAATTTTGATGTCTTGGTGCTTATTTTTGCTTTAGGCATTGTTACTTTTTTATATGCCATTCCATTTATACCAAAGAAATATTTGTTTGATGAGCAACAAAACTTACGCCAAGTAGGTGGTATCAAAGTTTATATTATAGCTTTAGTTTGGAGTTTGGTAACGGTTTTAATTCCACTTATTAATGCACAGTATGAGATTAATAGCGATGTTGTACTTACACTGTTTCAACGTTTCTTTTTGGTTATTGTGTTAATGTTGCCTTTTGAGATTAGAGATTTAAAATACGATAGTTTGAAACTAGCGACCATACCCCAAAAAATAGGCATAAAAAAAACCAAAATAATAGGCTTGCTATTGCTTTTGGTTTTTTTGATACTTGAGTTTTTTAAGGATGAACTCGATAGCGGTTCGGTTCTTTCAACTCTTATTTTGCTATCTATTACTTTTTTGTTTTTAATGTTTGCTTCAAAACAGCAATCTAAGTATTATAGTGCTTTTTGGGTAGAAGCTATACCAGTTTTTTGGCTTTTTGCATTATTGCTGTTTACTTAGTTCGGCTTCGAGAGCTTGCTGTAATTTGTCTTTTGCAGAAGTGTCTAAAGTTTCAACTTTAGGGTTTTTAACAAGCTTTGTAAGCTTTGTGTTTCTAGATGTATATTTTCTGCACGCCCTACAGTACAATAGATGAAATGTTAAGATGATTTTCTCTCTTAACGTTGCTTCTTTATATTGATTTTTGTCACAAATGTGATTTGCTTCGTGACATTCTAATTTTAGTTTATTCATAATATTAAAACCAATTTTCTTCCATGCAACTCGCCATAGCTGTTCTAGCTCTATGGATAATTACCCAAAGGTTAGACGCTGTAATGTCTAATTCATTACAAATGGCTTCAGTTTCATAATTTAATAAAGTTTTCATCTTAAAAACCTTCGCTTGCTTTTCTGGTAATTTACCTAGACAGTTGTGTATAGCAACTCCAAGTTCAGTGTTTTCAATAGTATCTTCCGCAGTTTTATCAAAAGGGTCAGCAACACGTTCTTCAAGCCAATCGCCTTCAGTCTCTGCATCACTATTGTAAGCCATGCGGACTTCAGCTTTACCTTTATTAGAATTTATTTTACGGTAGTGGTCTATAATTTTCCGCTTTAAAATAGCGATTAACCAAGTACGTTCACTGGCTTCACCCTTAAAGTTTGCCATAGATTTTAATCCTGCCAAGAAGGTTTCTTGAACTAAATCTTGCGCAATTTCTCTTTCGCTAACACGGGTTATGGTGTAATTGAAAAGATAATCGGAGTAGAGTTTAATCCAATTGTTAGGATTTATAGTATGTTCTGCCATTGTTTAGGACATAAATTTCAAATTCAAAAATAGCGTAAAAAAATGAGAATTTTATATCTAACTACTGATTGCTCTTATCGTATCTCCGATAGTAATGTATTTAAATTTGAAACCATATGCACTTAGTCGTTCTGGAATTACATTTCGGCTTTTTAAAACTAATTCTGTTTCTGTACCAATGAGTTTTGCGCCAAACTCTAATAACCATTTTGGGTGTGAAAGACCAAAAGGAATTTTCAAAGCTTTTCTAATGGTTTTCATTAACGTTTTATTATTAGTAGGCTTTGGAGCTACGATATTAAAAGTACCATCTAAATCATTGGTCATAATAAAATCAATAGCTCTCGCAAAATCTAGCTCATGAATCCAACTTACTTTTTGATTACCATGCCATTGTTTTCCGCCTAATCCAAATTGAGCTAATCGCTTTAATGGTATAAAAGCGCCACCTTTTTTCCCAAAAACAATTGACGTTCTCATAATTATCTTTTTGGTTTTTGGGTTGGTAATAGAATTAAATGCTTGTTCCCATGACTTTGCAATATTCATTGAAAAATCATCACCAATATCTCCGTTTTCTTCAGTCATCTCTTTTTGATATGAGTCTTTATATATTGTTGCTGTGGAAGAATTGAACCAATATTTGGGTGGATTTTCACATAAATTTATAGCTAAACCAAGGACATTGGTTGAGTCTATTCTTGAATCATGTATACGTTTCCTGTTTTCTTCAGTATATCTACAATCCACAGATTTTCCGGCAAGATTTATAAGCGCAAAAGTGTTTTCTAAATCTTTAGTCCAGTTTCCAAGATTATTGCCATCCCAGAAGATGTGGTTTTTCTTTACAGGTTTTCGAGTCAAGATTTTGATTGTATATCCTTTATCTTGAAAATAGGTTTCTAAAAACTGACCCAAAAACCCTGTTCCTCCTGCTATTACAATTGTTTCCATAACTATAGAACTTTGGTGGTTTTTGTTGTAAAGCGTCTAGATTTTTTTCTTCCTCTAAAGAATAAGAATAGATTGAGGAATAACATTATGCCCAAATAAATAGTGAAGCCTCCAATCTTTTTACTTAGAATTTCCATGAGTGTTTGATTGCTCATTTGGTAATTTGAGCTGTAACCGTAGATTTTCATGATATACAATGCAAACCCAATATTGATAAGGTAAAAACCAATTTCAAAAAGTTTGTTAGTTGCTAGTGCAATATCTTCTTTTCCTTTAAAAATATCTATCATAAAGAGTCTACCGTTTTTAAAGAGCATTTTAGAAATGTAGATGGTAAGACAAATAACAATTGGTAGATAGATGATGTAGCCGATGATAATTTTTGAATTTTCCATAATTTATTGATTTAAGAGTTTCGATTTATTTAGATGCTTTAGCCAGAATATGTTGTTGTAATGCATTAAAGCTAGTAGCAGTATTATTTTTCCGATGGTATGCGATAATGAGTTAAGCATTTCAATTGCTGAATCGACATATTCCCAATAGGCGATTGTAATGATGGCGTATCCTATATTGGTTAGATAATAGCCTATTAAAAGGAGATTATTTATGCTTTTTACAAGCTCAGAATTGTTCTGAAAAAGATTAAGTAAAAACACTTCTCCATTTTTATAAAACAACCAACCGATTTTTACCATTATAAAAATGATAATAGGCAAGTAGATGCAATATGTGATGAGGTTGTAGTTCATCTTTCAATTTTTATTCTGTATGTGATGTAAAGGTGGAATAGTGCAGTTAGCATTGGTAGACCAAAGTATAATAAGACATTATCAAAAACGCTATTCAAATAGACAAGTGATAAAACCGAAGCTGCTAGGATTAAGTAAAAAGCAAAAAGTATTTTTGTCGTTTTGCTTAGCGTTTTGAAGTAATAAAGTATTACAAGACTCATTAGTATTTGAGCCGCTCCGAGTACCATGCTAAATAGCATACCGAGATAAACTATGAGATAGAGTGCTGCAGTAATCGAAAAAAGGACGAGATTAATTTTAAATAGTTTGTTCATAATTTCATATGTTTAAAACTTTCAGAAAATATTGAAAGTTAAGTTTAAAAAAATAGAAATCTATTTTATGAGTTTAAAAACAGATTTCGTCAGCCAATTTTGTTTTTGGTCCATAAGTTTATTTATCATCGCGTCTGCGTCCTGCGTTAAATTATGCAAAGCTTTAGTTTGTTTAATCAATTCTTTCGTTTTTTCAGTGCCGTCGTCTTTAATAGAGGAGACTTCGTCTAAAACTTTTATTACGGGTTTAATCTCTCTTCGGCTGCGCTCTTTTGCAATAACTCTAGCTAATTCTTGTACGTCTTTTTCAGTAGTAAAAAATTCTTTTCGTTCCCCAGAGACTAAGACTTTAGTTACAATGCCCCAATCCATAAGTTGTCTTAAATTCATACTTGTGTTACCTCGAGAGATTTTAAGGTCTTCCATGATGTCTTCCATAGACAATGGTTTTGTAGATATAAAAAGCAAGGCTTGTATTTGTGCCATGGCTTTATTTATGCCCCATAGCGTTCCTAGGCTTCCCCAAGTACTTATAAATTTATCTTTTGCCTCTTGATATTCCATAAGGCAAATATACAATAATTTTTAAACTTTCAATAATTATTGAAAGTTTATTTTGTCATACAAAAGAATTGAATAGAGTCTAGTGAATTTACTTTATCAACCCAGCACGTCTCAACAACGCTTCTGGCTTAGGCTCTTGTCCTCTAAACTTTTTGTACAAGGTCATTGGGTTTTCTGTGCCACCTTGGGATAATACATAAGCCTGAAATTTTTGCGCAACTGTTTTATTAAAAATACCTTCTTCTTTAAAGTATTCAAAAGCATCGGCATCTAAAACTTCGGCCCATTTGTAACTGTAATACCCAGATGAATAGCCGCCTTGAAAGATATGTGCAAAGGCTGTACTCATGCAGTTTTCTTTTACGTCAGGATATAAGTTGGTGTCACCGAAAGCTTTTTCTTCAAAATCTTTTACAGAAGTAATTTCCGAAGGATTTTCATGCGAATGCCAAGCCATATCTAACAATCCAAAACTCAATTGACGTAAGGTTTGCATACCTTCTTGAAAGGTTGCCGAAGCTTTTATTTTTTCTATCAATTCCATCGGAATGACCTCACCAGTTTCGTAATGTGTAGCAAAAAGCTTCAATGTTTCTTCTTCGTAGCACCAGTTTTCTAAAATCTGACTTGGTAATTCCACAAAATCCCAATGTACACTTGTACCTGATAAACTTGGGTAGGTTGTGTTGGCTAACATGCCGTGAAGTGCGTGACCAAATTCGTGAAATAATGTAGTCACCTCATTAAAGGTCAGGAGTGAAGGTTTGCTATTTGTAGGCTTTGTAAAATTGCAAACAATAGATACATGCGGACGATGATTTTGTCCATCTTTGATGTACTGGGGTTTAAAAGACGTCATCCAAGCACCATTTCGTTTTCCTGCTCTCGGGAAAAAATCGGCATAAAAAATGGAAACCAATTCGCCATCAGAGTCAACAACTGTATAGGTCAACACATCTTCGTGGTATTTGTCTATGGTGTTAATTTCTTCAAAACGTAACCCGAATAATTTTTCAGCAACTGTGAACGCTCCATCTATAACATTTTCTAGTTTGAAGTAAGGTTTCAATTGTTCGTCATCCAAACTGAATAATTTCTGCTTCAACTTTTCAGAATAATAAGCCGAATCCCACTTCTGCAGTTGGTCACTTGCACTGAGCGCAGTCGAAGTGTCTAATTCTTTTGCGAAGTTCTCTAATATTTTGAATTCCTCTTCCGCAGCTGGTTTCGCTTTTTCTAATAATTCATTTAAGAATTTTTGAACCTTATTTGGTGACTCTGCCATACGCTCTTCTAATACAAAATGCGCATGCGTTTTGTAGCCTAAAAGTTGGGCACGCTCATTTCTGAGTTTTGCAATCTCTAAGACGTTGTTTTGATTATCAAGTTCATCACCTTTAAACCCTTTGCTCCCAAATGCTTTTGAAAGCTTCTCCCTTAATTCGCGATTATCCGCATACGTCATAAACGGAATATAGCTTGGGTAATCTAAAGTAATGAGCCAACCATCTTTGTCTTTACTTTCTGCCAATTGTTTTGCAGCTTCTTTTGCACCATCAGGCAAACCAGATAAATCCGATTCATCAGTAATCAATAGTTCAAACTTGTTGGTTTCAGCAAGAATATTTTCGCCAAACTTGAGTTTTAGCTGACTTAATTGTTTGTCAATTTCGCGAAGTCTTCCTTTCTTATCTTCAGAAAGATTAGCGCCGTTTCTAGAAAAGCTCTTGTATTTTTTATCGAGAAGTGTGCTTTGTTCGGTTGTTAATTTTAAATCAGATTTTGAATCATAAACCGCCTTAACGCGCTTAAATAAATCTTCATTCAGTGTAATATCATTACTAAATTCTGATAATAATGGCGAAACTTCTTGAGCAATCTTCTGAATCTCGTCATTAGTTTCAGCGGAATTTAGATTGAAAAAGATACTTGAAATTCGGTCTAATTCTTCACCTGAATAATCTAACGCTTCAATCGTGTTTTCGAATGAAGGTGCTTCAGAATTATTCACAACAGCATCAATTTCTGCTCTTGCTTTTTCTATTGCCGTTGTAAAGGCCGGCATAAAATCTTCAGTCTTAATTGATGAAAATGGTGCAGTATTGTATGGTGTATTAAAGGGTTTATTTAGGATTGTCATAAATAGAAGGTTGTCTGTTTGTCTGGTCTAGCGCAGTCGAGACCTTTAAGTGTTTTAATGTTCAATAGCTCTCGACTGCGCTCGAGCAGACAGATTAATATCATTATTTTCAATTAAAAATTATCGAAATAATATTTTTTAATTATCAAGAGATTTTAAAGCATTTAAAATTTCTTCATCTGTTGGTCTAAATTTTGAATTTGTAAAGTTCCGACATTCCGATAATATCTGCAACATATCAAAGTCACCATTTGCTAAAGCTAATTTCTTATTAGCGCTCCATTTTTTAATTTTCTTTTCAAAATAGATGGCCTGGTTTACATCATTGAACTCTTGATGAAATATTAAATGCAACGGTCTTCTTTTATAGGTAAAGCAAGATTTGTTTAGGCCTTGTTCATGTTCTTTAAATCGTCTACTAATGTCATTTGTGAAACCTGTGTACAACAAACCATCAGAACATTTTATTATGTAAATGTAGTATGATTTCATGTTTAATAACTAAGATGTCTGCCTGGTCTTCCCGACGCTTCTGGTAAGTCGATACCTTTTTTAGTATAGAATGAGTCCAGAGTTCTCGACTGCGCTCGAACGGACAAGATAAAAAGTCTCTTACTTCAAATCCTTAGCAGATTCAATAACCTTAGCTTTTAAGCCTTCTTTATAGACTAAAACTTTATCTAAAACGCATTTGTCGCTAGAACCTAAAATCTGTGCTGCTAAAATTCCAGCATTTTTTGCACCATTAAGGGCAACGGTTGCTACAGGTACGCCACCAGGCATTTGCAAAATAGACAACACCGAATCCCAGCCATCAATAGAATTGCTACTTTTAACTGGAACACCAATTACAGGAAGTGGCGATAATGAGGCTATCATACCAGGTAAATGCGCTGCACCACCAGCGCCAGCAATAATTACTTTTATGCCACGCTCGTGAGCATTTTTTCCATAGTCGAATAATTTTTCTGGTGTACGATGTGCCGATACAATATCGACTTCGACTTCAATATCAAAACCTTTTAAAATATCTACAGCATCTTGCATGACTGGTAAGTCACTCTTGCTACCCATGATTACGCCTACTTTACTCATAATTATTTGCTTATTACTTCTATAGTTTCCTTAACGCTTTGCGCTATTGAGCGCGCTTTGTTTATGTCTTTATCTACAATGGTTACATGTCCCATTTTACGGAACGGCCTGGTTTGTTTTTTTCCATAAATGTGCGGTGTTACACCATCCATAGCCATAATAGTTTCAATATTTTTGTAAACCACATCACCTGTATGATTTTCTGCACCAACAAGGTTTACCATAACGCTCGCAACTTTACTCTCGGTATTGCCCAATGGTAAATCTAAAATGGCTCTTATGTGCTGCTCGAATTGGCAGGTAAAGCTACCTTCGATACTTTGGTGACCAGAATTGTGTGGTCTTGGGGCCACTTCATTCACCAAAATTTCGTCATCTTTAGTTAAGAACATTTCAACGGCCAACAGGCCAACATGCTGAAATGCTTCTGAGACCTTCAATGCCAAGCGCTCTGCTTTATCCGTTATCTCTTTTGGTAATCGGGCAGGACACAATACATATTCTACTTGATTGGCTTCAGGGTGAAATTCCATTTCAACCGTAGGATACGTTTTAATCTCTCCAGATACGTTTCGAGACACAATTACAGATAATTCATTTTTAAACGGAATGAGGTCTTCAGCAATACATTCGCCTTTTGGTAATTGTTTTACATCCGAAAATGAGCGAACGACTTTTACGCCTTGACCGTCATAACCAAAACGCGCGCTTTTCCAAACAAATGGTAATTCTAATCCACCATTGGTTATGGCATCTTCTATTTCTGAAACATAGGCAAAACGTGAAAATGGTGCTGTTGGAATGTTATGGTCGGTATAAAACAATTTTTGTGTGGCTTTATTCTGAATGATTCTCAGCGTTTTCGAGGAAGGAAACACCTTTTTGCCTTCGTGCTCTAGTTGTTCAAGAGCATCAACGTTTACATTTTCAATTTCAAAAGTTAAGACATCCACCGAACGTCCAAAATCTAAAACGGTATCATAATCTAAAATATCACCTTGAATAAATTCATCACAAGCTAATCGCGCTGGTGCATCTTGGCTAGAATCAATAACTTTTGTTGTAGTATCAAATTTTCTGGTGACATAAAGCATCATTTTGCCCAATTGGCCGCCACCCAATATACCGAGTTTAAAGTTTGATGAAAAATAGCTCATATTCACGTTCCGCGAGAGCAGAAATCTTTTTTACGTTCAACATAATTTGCTAACAAAAATACACTAATTATAGAAGAATATTCCAAAATAGGAAACCAAAAATAGTCAATCCTCAATCTATTGATTATCTTTGCACTTTCAAAATAATAACATGCTCGTTAAGCTTCAAGATTTATATTTTAAACCCTTTATTTCCGAGGAGAAAATACAAGATGCTGTACAGCAAATGGTAGATGCTATTGCAGTAGATTTAAAGGACGAAATGCCCATTTTTGTTGGTATTCTCAACGGGTCTTTTATGTTTGTTAGTGATTTTGTGAAAAAGTATCCTCATCCTTGTGAGGTTACTTTTATAAAGCTAGCATCTTATGATGGCGTGAAGTCTACTGAAGATATTCAACGTCTAATTGGTTTAACTCAAGACTTAACAGACAGAACGGTTGTTATTCTCGAAGATATTATTGATTCTGGAAACACGCTCGAAGAAGTTCATCGTATTTTTAAAAATGAAAACGTAAAACAACTCATTATCGCGACTTTGTTTTACAAGCCAGAAGCTTACAAAAAAGACTTTAAATTACATTATGTTGGTTTAGAGATTCCTAACAAATTTATTGTCGGTTACGGCTTAGATTATAATGGTTTAGGAAGAGATTTGCCAGCTGTATATCAACTTAAAACTACACAACATATGACTAATATTGTATTATTTGGTCCTCCAGGAGCAGGCAAAGGTACACAAGCAAATTTCTTAAAAGACAAATACAATTTGGTGCATATTTCTACTGGAGATGTGTTTAGATATAATATTAAAAACGAAACCGCCCTCGGCACTTTGGCGAAATCTTACATGGATAAAGGCGAGTTAGTTCCAGATGAGGTGACTATAGATATGCTTAATGCAGAAGTAGAAAAAAATGCTGATGCCAAAGGATTTATTTTTGATGGTTTTCCTAGAACAAACGCTCAAGCTGAAGCATTGGATGTATTAATGAACTCTAAAGATTCTCAAATAAATGCTATGGTTGCTCTAGAGGTTGATGATGAGGTACTTGTAGGTCGCCTGTTAGAAAGAGGTAAAACAAGTGGTAGGCCAGATGATGCTGATGAAAGTATTATTAGAAACCGAATTAAAGAATATTACAGTAAAACGGCAATACTTAAGGATTACTATTCTGCTCAAGATAAATATTTTGGAGTAGATGGTGTTGGAAGTATAGAAACTATTACTGAACGGTTGAGTGAAGTTTTAGATAAGCTCTAAATGAGAGTTGCTTGTTGTTAAGTTGTAAAGTCAATATTCATTATTGAAATCACAACTCCATAAAATAAAACGACTTAACAGTACAACTAAACATCAAATATGACTGAAGGAAATTTTGTTGACTACGTAAAAATGCACGTCTCTTCTGGAAACGGAGGAAAAGGCTCTTCGCACTTAAATCGCGAAAAATATAACGCCAAAGGCGGACCTGATGGTGGTGATGGAGGACGTGGTGGACATGTTATTATTCGTGGTAACGAAAACCTCTGGACACTACTGCATCTTAAGTTCAAAAGACATATTAGAGCCGGTCATGGTGAGCATGGAAGTTCTGCAAGAAGTACGGGTGCTGATGGTCAAGATGAATATCTAGACGTTCCACTTGGAACTGTTGTTAGAGATACAGAAAGTAACGAGATACTTTTTGAAATCACAGAAAATGGTCAAGAAAAAATTATAGCAAAAGGAGGCAAAGGTGGTAGAGGAAACTGGCATTTTAAGAGCTCAACAAATCAAACACCTCGTTATGCGCAACCAGGGATTCCTTTAGAAGAAAAACACATTACTCTTGAGCTAAAAGTTTTAGCAGATGTTGGTTTAGTTGGTTTTCCAAATGCAGGAAAGTCTACATTATTATCAGTAATGACGTCTGCAAAACCTAAGATTGCAGATTATGAGTTTACGACCTTAAAACCTAATTTAGGTATTGTAAAATATCGTGAGTTTAAGTCTTTTGTTATGGCTGATATTCCTGGAATTATAGAAGGTGCTGCAGAAGGAAAAGGTTTGGGTTATTACTTCTTAAGACATATAGAGCGTAATTCAATTTTACTGTTTTTAGTACCTGCAGATGCTGATGATATAGTAAAACAGTACGAAGTTCTTTTAGACGAATTAAGACGTTATAATCCTGAAATGTTAGACAAGGAACGTTTTCTTTTAGTATCTAAATCTGATTTATTGGATGAGGAGTTAAAAGCTGAAATGAAAGTAGAGTTAGACAAGGATTTAAATATTGATTATATGTTTATGTCTTCAGTAGCACACCAAGGTATTCAGGAGTTAAAGGATAAGCTTTGGAAGATGCTTAATTCCTAATTATACGCATTTGTAAAGCGTTAAAATTTATTCTTCAGCTTCAAAATTTAGTATCTTTAAAAGAAAAAGATGAAGCTAATACGTTATTTTTTAGTTTTCGCATTATTCACTTCCTGCGGAGCTTATGTAGACTACGACTACGATAAAAACACAAATTTTTCAGAGTACAAGACCTATAACTATTTTACCGATATGCAATCTGGATTAAGTCAATTAGATTTAAACCGTATAATGAATTCTATAGATGCTAAAATGAAGCTTTTGGGATATACAAAGTCAGAAACGCCTAGTTTTAATATCGATATATCAACCGCAGAAGTCACCAATAACTCTAATAGTAATGTTGGTGTTGGGATTGGCGGAACTGGTCGTAATGTTGGAGGTGGCGTCTCTATTGGTATTCCTGTTGGAGGCAATAGAGCTATGCGTGAAATAAAAATTGAATTTGTTGACGACTCTAAAAATGGAACATTTTGGCAAGCCGTGACGACACAATCTAATCTTGGAAACACTCCAGAAAAACGCGAGGAAAGTTTCGATAAATTAATAGAAAAAGTCTTTAGTAAATTTCCTCCAAAGCAAAAATAAGTTTCGTTAAGGTGTTGTTAAGTGGGCTTGTATTAGAGCATCTACCTATTACATTTAGGTAACAAAATCAACAATCAAATGAAATCTTTAAGACACACACTAGCAATCTTATGCATTGCTATCTTCTCATTTTCTAATGCACAATACGATGTAAAACCACCAAAAGGCTACACTCAAAATATTGGTAATATGGTGTCGATGCTCGATGGCTTAAAAGAAAGAGTCACACGTATTGTTAGAAATATGGACCAAAACGCAACTGATTTTCTACTTGATGAAAATGCCAATACACCTGGTGCCATGATTTATCATTTAGCAGCAACAGAGAAATATTATCAGGTGTACACTTTTGAAGGCAGACAATTTAATAAAGAAGAAGAAGCCAAATGGGGAACTGCCTTAAGTCTTGGTGATAAAGCTCGTAAGGAGTTTGTTGGAAAGCCTATATCTTATTATTTAGAAATTTACGATGAAGTTAGAGCAAAAACGAAAGAACTTTTGAAAACTAAAGACGATAAATGGTTTGCAAAAAATAACAACGGAATGACAAATCACTGGGCATGGTATCATGTGATGGAACATCAAGCTAATCACATGGGACAGTTAGCTATGATTAGTAAACGGATTAAGTAATTGACATTTCAACTAAACGTCAGGTTGAGCCTGTCGAAACCGATGTGATTTATCCAATATGACAAAACATTTCGACAAGCTCAATGTGACATTTTATTTTTTAATTCAACAAGGGTTTGTATTTATCTTTATAACCATACAAAACTGCAATGTTAAGAATTAATAAAACTGCAGCTCCGGCAATTCCTGCTGGGTCTAACACAGCATGAAATAAAACAGCATTAACTGAAATGCTCATGAGTATTAGGGCTAGTAAAGCACCAAACTTATTTAGCAATAGAGCTAATCCTGCAACGATTTCAATAATACCTACAAGAGCAAGAGTTTTAGAACTTGATAAAGCTCCAAAGTAAGCACCAGCTTCTGGGTTTAATTCTGGCATTGGTAAGAAGTTAGCAAACTTATTTACACCAAATACAAGGATAAATACACTAAGCAGTAGTCTAAGAACGGTAAAAACTTTTGAATTCATAATTGTAAAATTTAATTAGTTAGTATTATATAATTTACAAAATCTATTTTTTTGTATTACTCAGCTTTCGTCGGTAACGTGCTGACAAACTAACAAATACTATTCTACAGTTACTCTTATGCCTTCAGAATGACTGCTAAACTCCGGCGCATACATCGATTGAATTGAGGTAATTCCATTACTCATATCTCCAGCATTATTAACACGCAAATCGTACTCAAAAACGTAAACGCCTTTTGGTAAATAATCGATAAAGAAGTTGGTTGCGGCGTCTTTTGTACTTTCATAATAGCCTAAGCCGTCTTGCCATTTGTATTGTGATAACACATTGATAGCCTCAAAACCTGCAGCACGCATATCTTTAAGATGAAGGAATTCCATATCGCGGTCACTACGTAATTCTATACGGACTTTTACTAAATCGCCAACATTGAGTTTGGTGTCTTTAGTAATTTCTGTGATTTCTTCACCACGGTCAGTATTGGTTTTTAGGAATATTTTTTTCTTCAGTTTAAGCGGTGTTTCAGCAGGTGTGATTTTATCCAAATCCTCAAAATATTGCCAATAAAGCGCACCCCAAGCAATGCCATCTCCTTTTTTAGAAAGCGTGACTTTAGATTGCTCTGGTTTAATTTCAGAACCATTCCAGCTAGTTTTGTAGTAGCCTGTACCGGCTTCAACTTTTACGTTCTCTAATTTAGAGGGTGAAATAGTTTCATTTCCTACCTTGACTTCAATAGTATCCTCAACACTTAACCAATCGCTTCCTTGTAATAATAAAGCATAAACCGCTTCTGTAGTTGCTTTAGTGGTTTCCCATTTATTGGTTTGCTTGTTTTTAAGTAGCCAAATTTTCAGGTTGTCAATAGTTTCTACATCGTTTTGAATTTCAGAAAACGCTTCAATCAATAAGGCTTGTGTTTCTATTGGTGCTTGGTGCCAATACCATGATGCTGTGTTTTCTTTCCAGTACATGCCTAATTCTTGGGATGTAATTGAATTTTCTTCCAAAGATTTTAAGATTTTAGAGGCTGTTTTTTCATTTTGATTTCTATGAGAAACCAACGCCATTAAACCTTTGGCATAAAGCGAACGTTTTAGCCAGTATTTTTGAATTTGCCCATTGTAATACTCCATAATTTTAGAGACTTCTTTTGAAGCTTTAATTTCAGGATAAAAGCTGCGGACATATAAATAATGCAATTGCGTGTACGATAAATGGTCTTTGTTTAAATCTACTTTAGAACTGTACTTTTTAAGGTCTTTATATTCTTTGACGAATTCTTGATCTAAATATTTAATAGCCTTTTTTATCATTTCATCTTGGTCAGAATTTGAAATGACTCCAATATGCTTTAGATGTCCAAAACCAGAAACTATATGCTGTGTAATATATCTGTTATCTCTGCCGCCATTAAACCAAGGCCAAGCACCAGAATTATACTGATTGTTTTTTAGTTTTCGTAATGCGCCTTGTAGCTCGTTATTCATTTTGTTTAAATCGAATAATAAGGCAATGCGTTTTTTCTGCTCTGTTTCAGATTGTGCATCCCGTAACCAAGGTGTTTCTTCTATTAATAAAGATTTTAGCTCTTGGTTTTTTTCTAAGTTTGAAATCAAAGTATCAGAATCAGTAGTCTTCCATTGGTTAAAAACTGCTTCTATTCTAGGATTAGAGTTAACAACATGTTGTGCCAATGCATTAGCGTAATAGCGACTAAATGTTTGCTCATTACAATCGTATGGATATTCCATTAAATACGGCAAAGCTTGCACGGCATACCACGCAGGATTTGAGGTGATTTCTAACGTGAGCTTGTGGTTTTTTAATGTTGTAGACGAATTATTCGCCAACTTATCTAAAGTGAATGTTTTAGTCTGATTTGAACGCACCCACATCGGTAAACTCTCAGTCACCAACATTCTATTGGTTAAAACGGGTAAGACATTTTGCTCCCCGTCGCTAAAATTTTCAGTTTGTGCGATGATTTTATATTGTATTGCTTGAATGTTATCAGGAATAGTTAAAGACCAACTTGCATTAGCATTTCCTTTGGCATCGACTGAAAAGTTAGCCCCATCTAACTTCCCCAAAGGGGAAGAACTGAGCAAGTCTGATGTTATGTCTTTTCCAGTTATTGCATCTTCAAGTATGAGACTTGCAGTTCCACTCAATTCTTTATCTGTAAGATTTGCAATCTTAGTGCTAATCGTAATGGCATCACCTTGGCGAAAAAAACGGGGTACATTTGGCAAGACCATCAACTCTTTTTGGGTAACTGCTTCAAATTGCGCTACCGAACTTTCTAGAGTTTTGGTATGTGCTAAAAGTTGTAATTTCCACTTGGTTAAGGCTTCTGGAGCTTTAAAATTAAAACTTACATTGCCATCTTTGTCCGTTTGCAATTGAGGAAAGAAAAACGCCGTTTCTTTAAAATTTTTGCGGATTTGGATTTGATTGGTTGGCACGCCATAAATTTTCATATATGCAGCTCCCACGATAGTTGAATCTCCGGGAACTAATTTTACTTTGTCTGAAATAAATTGATATTCTGGGTCATTTAAATCATCATTATTTGCAAACTTAGACTCTTTCATGTATTGAGGTGCAACAGCTGCTTCCGCAAGTTCTTCAACAAAAATTAGTTCATCAAGATTATTTTTTGATTTTCTTTGAGTTGATGCATAGCCTCTAATACGAATGTCATCTCTTCCAAAATAAAACCCAAACCAATTCCAACTATCAAAACCTTGATAGGTGTAACTCTTTGTGACTTTAAAGTAATTGGTATTTCTAAAATTGGCAATGTTATAGCTTCTATAACTGTTCTTATTTAGTCTAGAATAATAGTTGGGATTATTAATAGGCGAAAAGCTCCAATTGTTGGGCGTAAACTCATCTAGAGAAGCGTCATACATACTGGCTAAAACCTCAGCAGCGACCTTATCGCCTTTTGGTCCTTTGATTTTAAACTGCCAAGTTTCATCCTGTCCTGGTTGAAGTTTGTCTCTAAAGGTGCTGGTTTCAATTTGTAAGTCCGTTTTAGGATAAGGTACTTTTACAAAAACTGAACCTGACCTAAAATAATTAAATGCAGAGAAACTATAATGTACCACAAAACCACCTAAGTCTGCATTAATAATTGGTAATGCTATGCTTTGCTTAGAATCGCTAAGATTATGAATTTGGGTTTCGGTAATGCTTCCGTTTTTTTCAATGTCTATGGTTACCGTAATAGCTTTAGCAGAAGTGCCAAAGGTAAGCTTAGCATTTTCGTTAGGTTGGTATTCGGCTTTATCTAAACTAGCGTCAAATAAATTATTGTCAGCAACAGTTTTGTCCGAGTCACTAAATAGAAATGTATAGACCTGGTCTTTCACATCTTGACCAAACTTGTCTTTGCTTTCTAGTGTGATAAGATAAGTGCCAGATTCCCAATTTTTGGTGCGCTTTAGGGTGATTTCTTTCGATTTTTCGGTATCAAAATCCGTTTCAAAAACTGCTTTTCCTTTGTCCCAGTTTTGTATTTGGCTCTCGTTATCATAAGCCCAATGCGGAAATAGTTTTTTAAATTCAGATTCATTCAAAACTTTATAATCTGGTGTTTGCCAAGGTCGTGGTCTTAAAACTGCATCAGGGTGTTTAAGCTTATAAACTTTTATTAAACCTTTAGCTGGTATAAACTCACCATTAAGATTTGTGGTGTTGATACTGATTTCAGTCGTTTTTTTAGACTTATCAATACGTTGAGGTGCATTAATATTTGCTGTTAAGGCATGATAGCCCACACGAACGGTTGTAGACGCACTTCTTGTTTCGCCATTAATGTCTATGACATCAGCAGTAATTTCGTATGTAAAAACAGGTAGATTTTCTTTAGATGCCTTTTCGTCTGGTAATGCTTTAAAGGTAATTTCAAATTCACCTTTTGCATCCGTTTTTGTTTCTCCAAATGTGATTTCTTGTTCGCTGGAATTATAACTCGGTCGTCTCCAATAATACCAACTAGGAAACTGTACATTTCGTTTTACGCGATACACCACTTTGGCATCCGTAATGTTACTTCCTGCAAAAGCAATGGCGTTTCCTTTTATTGTTACACTGTCATTCACCTTATAGGTTTCAGTGACTGGTAAAAATTGGGTTTCAAACTTTGGGCGTTTGTATTCTTCTACTGAGAAGTACTGCGATGCAAAGCCTAATACTTCAGAATTTGTTCTTATGGAAAAATCGCCTGTTAATCCACTATTTGGTAAAATAAATTCGCCATGAAAAGACCCGTACTCATTGGTTGTAAATTGGAGTTCGCTTAATTGTTCGCCATTAACATCATGCAAAGTTGCTGTTATAGTCTCATTTGGAACAACTACTGTTTTTTTATCTTGGGTTACAGTAGAAATGCCTTTAAAATATACGGTTTGTCCAGGTCTATAAATACTTCTATCTGTAATAATGTACGTTCTGTAATTTGGTTTTGTATTCTTTTGTTGTTTGTAAGCTCTGTTAATGTAAGATTCGCCAAAGATTGCTTTTTCGTTGCCTTTGGTGATGGTTGTTACCACATCGTAATAGCGATTGTTATTCTTGTCGAAGACAAATCGACCTTGTTGGTCTGTAGTGAATTTCTTTTCTCTTCTATCGTTTCTGTCGTATGAAGCAGAATACACCAACTTTACTCTGGCGTCAACAATAGGCCTGCCGTTATTACGATTAATAATTTGGTAACTCACTTTGTCATTCTCCTGTGTTTCTACAAGAGCCATGTTGGTGACCTGAATATCTGTAGTCGCAAAAACATCTGAATTTGTATGCGCCGAAATGATATAAATGCCATTTTCTAAGTTAGGAAGCACAATTTCTGTGCTGTGATTTTGATAATCGTTTTCGTCTTTTAGTTGACTTGAAAAAGATTTATGAATCTTTAATCTTTTGAGGAATTTTGATTTTTCTTCTGGTCTGTATTGCCTATTCAATTTATCGAGTTGCGACGAATTAACTTTGTAAATTTTGAAATCTAAACCTTGAAGATTCTTGTAATTCACTAAAACTAGTGAAGGCTGATTAATAGGAATATATTTCTCCGTCTTTAAACTCAGATTGGGAGTTAAAATCTGTTCTTTTAAAACGGCACATTTTTTTGCCCCATCACTTTCTGGAAATTTAGAAATGATAGCATCGCAAATCGCTATTGCTTCTTTGTTTTTCCATCTGAATTGTTCTCTGTCTTCATTAGAATATGCATTGTATTTTCTAGCTTGATTGCTTAAAAGAGCTGCGAGCTCAAAACTGTATAAACCTGAGTTTTTAGTGTTGCTTATAGGTTGTAATTCCTCATTAAGTGTTTTGATAAGTTCTGATTCAACAGCTTCAAAAGTGGCGTTTTGTTTTACAAAGTTGAGTCTTTCGATATTTGCCGAAATAAATGCTTTAGAGTTTTTGTCTTTTTGATGAAATCGTAAAAGGTTTTGATAAATTTTTAGAGCATTCAGCTGAAGATTTACAGAATCTTTAGAAGTGATGTTTAGTCCCATAAATACATCGCCCTTCGAGATTAACTCAGGATTTTTGATAGTGAATTTATAAGCCGGTTGCGTGATGCCGTTTTCACTACTCTTGTAAAATTCTAGAGCATTATGGCTTAAAAAATCGAATAGCGTCGGTCTGTAAGTTTTAGAGTTTTCTACCTCGTTTAACAAGGCTTTGTATTTTTCTAAAGGTTCTTGTTGAAGCACCAATCCACTTTGCAAAGAACGTTGGTAATAGTGATGAACTTCGGCAAATAGTGTTTCTAAGTCCCAAGTTCTAAAATCGTCAGCGACTTTCTCAGATGTTTTAGAACGGTTGTAAAATTTATAACGATTGTTTTGGTAGTATTGCCAGTAGAGTTTTGCCAATAAATTTTCTAGGATATGTTTTGTTACAACATCTTGAGATTCAATTTCGGTTTTAAAATTTTCAATAATTTTAAGTTGTGAATCTTCTTCAAGGATTTGCAAATACTTGCTTTGGTACAATAAAGATTTTACAATTTGAATACTATTCTTTTCTGACTTTGCTTTTTTAAATATATTATCTACAGCTTCAGAAGCCGATTTGGTTAAGCCTTCAGTTTCTAACTTCTCTACAGCAGCCCAATCAGAATCGTAATTAGTGTTCTGAGCTGTTGAAAATGAAGAAAAACAAATGAATATCAAGGCAATTATATGGTATTTCATATTAATTAATTTTACAGCAAAATACCTTCAAAAGGTATTCCAAAAAAGACACAATGCGTCACTTTTAGTTTTGCTTGAGTGAAGTTAGCAATTTTATGAGGGAATTGGTGTGTAAGAAATTTAAAATATTTCCGACTTTAAATTTATACTTCAAATTGTATTTTAGCAGTTCAAATGAGATACATTTTTCTTTTTTTAAGCTTCCCATGTCTTCTTTTAGGGCAAACACCTAAAGAAGACGCTTCTAATTATATAGCTCAAAAGCAGTATGTAAAAGCTCAGAGATTAATGATGGATTATGTTTTGGAACATCCATCAGATAAAGAAGCTATAGAGTTGCTTGCTGATGCATACGGCTATCAAAAAAAATGGGACGAAGCTATTGAGCACTATGAATTACTCAAAGACTTAGAAACTAATAATGCTAACTATCATTATAAATATGGAGGCGCTTTAGGGATGAAAGCTTTGACTATGAGCAAGCTCAGAGCTCTTGGTAGTATTGGCGACATAAAATCTTCTTTTTTAAAAGCTGCGGAGTTAGACCCTAAACACATTGATACACGTTGGGCATTAGTTGAACTTTACATGACCTTGCCTGGAATTGTAGGTGGAAGTAAAAAGAAATCTTTGAAGTATGCTAATGAGCTTGAGGCGTTGTCAAAAGTTGATGGATATCTTGCCAAAGGCTATATCTATGAGTATGATGACGAGCCAGAACTCGCCGAAAAGTATTATAAAATGGCAGTAAAGGTTGGTGGTTCTGTAACCTGCTACGAAAAGCTAACCAATCTATACGAATCACAGAATGAGCCTGAAAAAGCTATCGAGACTATAGAGGCTTCTCAGGATAAGCACAAACGTAATGCACTGCATTATCAATTAGGTAAAGTTTCTGCAGATTATAATATTCAACTAGATAAAGGAGAGCAATGTTTGCTTCAATACATAAAAAATTATACTTCAGCAGATGGCGTGCCATTAGAATGGGCTTACTATCGTTTGGCACAGATTTACAAGCATAAAAAAAACTCAAAAAAAGCGCTAAATTATATAGATAGAGCGCTTTCTCTTCGTTCTGACTTTAAGCAAGCTTTAAAGGAAAAAGCTGCAATTTCAAAATAATATTTTTTTTTCATTTTAGGTCGTCTTGTTTAGGTTAATAGTAATAATACTTAAACATTTGTTAATTATTCGCAAAGGTGATAGTATTACTATTAAATTCGCGTTTTAAATAATTAATGATGAAAAATTTACTCTCCAGTATTAAGATTTCAGTGCCAGAGAAGATATTTCTGAAAGACCCTGAGTCTTCGGATTTAGGAAAGCGCATTATAGAACATAGTATATTGTTAATTGATGAGATTGGTTTCGATAATTTTACATTTAAAAAATTGGGAACTAAAATTGGCTCTAACGAGAGTTCTATATACCGATATTTTGAAAGTAAACATAAGCTACTACTATACTTAACATCATGGTATTGGGCTTGGATAGAATATCAATTAGTGTTTTCCACGTCTAACATTCCTAATCCTGAAGAGCGATTGCTTAAAGCTATAGAAATAGTAACGCAAACGATTAAAGAGGATTACGATTTCTCTCATGTTAATGAGGTAAAGCTTAATCAAATCATCATTAATGAGTATTCTAAATCCTATCTAACAAAAGAAGTTGATAGCGAAAACAAAGAAGGCTATTTTGAAGTCTATAAGCGTTTAATTACGAGACTTAGAGATATGATTTTGAATATTAATCCTGAGTATAAATTTGCGTCTAGTATTTCTAGTACTATAGTAGAAGGCGCTTTACATCAACATTTTCTTAAAGACCATTTTAAATCTATTACTGATTGTAGCGAAAAAGTTACACCAACTAAATTCTTTCAAGATTTAACGATTAACGCTATTAAACCAAAATAAGATATGCTTCAAGAAAAACCACTTTTAACCCCATGGCAACGTTTCATTGGGTTACTTAAGCTTGAAAAAAAAGATTTATTTCAAGTGATATACTATGCTGTTTTCTCTGGATTAATAGGCTTAACCCTGCCTCTAGGAATTCAGGCTATTATAAACTTAATCCAAGGTGCCCAAGTAAGTACATCATGGATAGTACTTGTTAGTTTAGTGACTATTGGTGTAGCTTTTGTTGGAATTTTGCAACTTATGCAAATGCGTATAATTGAGACTATTCAACAGCGTTTGTTCATGC
This sequence comes from Winogradskyella jejuensis, assembly GCF_900129745.1. Lineage (GTDB taxonomy): Bacteria > Bacteroidota > Bacteroidia > Flavobacteriales > Flavobacteriaceae > Winogradskyella > Winogradskyella jejuensis. The sequence continues at coordinate 64,901 of NZ_FQWS01000002.1, forward strand.
GAGCATCTTTTGAGTTCACCTATCGTTTTCCAAAAATTAGGATGGATGAGCTACATAACTACTATCCGCCGGAGTTAGCAAATCGATTTTTTGATGTGCTCACAGTGCAAAAGGGTTTGGCAAAACTGTTGATAGACGTACCAACGGCTGTGCTACAAATTGTATTTGCGCTTGTTTTACTGTCATTTTACCATCCGTTTTTTATAGCATTTGGTGTATTGCTTATAGCGCTCATATATATTGTATTTAAATATACAATCCAACGTGGTATGGACACGAGTTTAAAGGAGTCTAAGAAAAAATATATCGTAGCCCATTGGATTCAAGAAGTGGCTAGAGCTATCATGAGCTTTAAAATATCAGGTAAAACATCTTTGGCCATTGACAAAAATGATAAGCTAGTCGAAGATTATTTAATAGCGCGAGAAAGTCACTTTAAGATATTAATTATTCAATTTATCCAAATGATTGGGTTCAAGGTTTTAGTTACTGCTGGACTTTTACTAATTGGTGGTTTACTTGTGCTTAATCAAGAAATGAATATTGGACAGTTTGTCGCGGCAGAAATTATTATTCTTTTAGTCATCGGGTCAGTAGAAAAATTGATTCTAGGTTTAGAATCTTTTTATGATGTACTAACCTCTTTAGAGAAGATGGGTCAGGTAGTAGATAAAAAAATCGAATCTCAAGATGGTGAAGAAGTCAGAGTCGATAAAGATTTTAATATAGAGTTAGAAAAAGTATCCTATGTTGTACCAGACAGAAGTTTGCCAATTCTTAATGATGTGTCATTAAAAATTAATTCTAAAAGTAGAATTTTAGTAAAAGGTGAGAGTGGCTCAGGAAAATCCACACTAATTAGAATACTTTCTGGAATCTTTAGACCAACTACAGGTCGTATTTTCTTGAATGATACAGCTGTTAACAATCTAAAATTAAATAGTTACAGAGCACATTTAGGATTGGTGTTAAGTGATGAGACACCTTTTGAAGGCAGTATTAGAGAGAACTTAACTCTTGGAGACGAGTCAATAACCCAACAGAAAATAGAAGAAATTTTATCTATTGTCGGTTTAGTTGATTTCTTAAAGGAAACAGAATTAGGTTTAAATACCGTGATTTATCCAGAAGGACGACAGATTCCGTTTACAGTTACCAAAAAAATCATGTTAGCAAGAGCGATTCTTAAAAAACCTAATATGATGATTTTAGAAGAACCTCTAGAGCATTTTGAAGCGCAAGAGACAAAACGAATTATCAAATACCTCACAGATGCAAGCCATCCTTGGTCTTTAATTGTTGTAAGTTTTAATCCAGAGTGGTCAGATAGCTGTACTCAAATCTTAAACCTAAGTAAAGGTCAAATCGTTTAAATAAAAGTATTATGTTAAACATTTCTCGTAACCCATTAAATAAAGATGTAGATTTAAGTCACTTCAAATCTGCAAGTCATGTATTTAATAAAGATTATTACAAGTATTGGAGACGATTTTTAGGAGGATTTGCTATCGTTTGTTTTATTATACTTTTTTTACCGTGGACTCAAAATATTTCGGGTCGAGGTAAAGTAACGTCACTTACGCCAGAGCAGCGTCCACAGACCATACAATCCCCAATTCCTGGAAGTATACAACAATGGTATGTGCGCGAAGGTGATCAGGTAAAGAAAGGTGATACCATTATGAAAATTGCCGAAATCAAAAGTGAGTATTTCGATCCTAATCTTGTACAGCGAACAGAAAAGCAAAGACAAGCAAAATCTTTTTCTGTTGAGTCTTATCAAGGAAAGGTAAAAGCGCAAAATGTTAGAATTGGTGCACTTGTAAGAGAAAGGAAGCTAAAGCTAGAAATGGCTGAGAATAAAATTTTACAAGCGCTTCAAAAAGTAAAAGCTGATAGTATAGATTTGGTAGCCGCAAGAACCAATCTAAGCATTGCGCAAACAAAATATAACCGAGCAGATTCATTATATCAAGATGGATTTACGGCATTAAAACGTGTAGAAGACGCAAGAGTTAAGTTGCAAGAAACTCAGGCAAAAGAAACCTCTCAAGAAGCTAAACTTTTAGTTAGTAAAAACGAAGTGATTAATGCAAGGTTAGATATTGCCCGCATTCAGGCAGAATATGCAGACAAGATTTCTAAAGCCGAGAGTGAAAAATTTTCAGCATTATCTAATCAATTAGACACAGAAGCCCAAGTGCAAAAATTAGAAAATGAAGTCTCAAACTATACCATACGAAATGGATTACTATATGTTACTGCGCCCTATGATGGATACATACAAACTGCGCTTCGTGGTGGTATTGGGCAAACTTTCAAAGAAGGCGAAGAGCTAGTAGGTATTATCCCAGAAAATGTTGACTTAGCTGTAGAGACTTTTGTAGAGCCTATAGATTTACCATTAATTCATAAAGGTGAAAAAGTACGTGTGCAATTCGATGGATGGCCTGCAATAATTTTTAGTGGATGGCCTAATGTGTCTTACGGAACTTATGGTGCTGAGGTTGTAGCTGTAGAGCGTTTTATTAGTCCAAACGGAAAATTTAGAGTTCTACTCAAGCCTGACCCAGAAGACCATGCTTGGCCAAAAGATGTGCGTCCAGGTTCGGGTGCATTTACAATGGCGTTGTTAGAAGATGTGCCAATTTGGTTTGAGTTATGGAGGCAGCTTAATGGTTTTCCACCAAATTATTATCAGCCTATAGATACGGCAAAAAACACTAAAAAGAAATAGCAGATGCGATATCTTATAGTACTCATTTTAGTCGGTTTCTGTTTTGTTGGGCATGCTCAGTCAGATAGCCTAGCCAATATTTTACGTTTTGATGAATATTTGGGTTATGTCAAGAAATTTCATCCTATCGTTAAGCAGGCTGAGTTAGTTATTGACGAAAGTCAAGCCAAGCTTATGAAATCTCGTGGCGCTTTTGACCCTAAGATTGATGTAGATTACGATAGAAAGAAGTTTAAAGGCACAGAGTATTTCGATAAATTGAATGGTACCTTTAAAATACCTACTTGGTTTGGTATCGAGCTTAAAGCAAATTTTGAAGAAAATTCGGGAGATTTCTTAAATCCTGAAGCTTTTGTGCCAGAAGATGGCTTGTATTCTGCAGGAGTTTCCGTGCCTATTGCACGTGGATTACTCATCAATGATAGAATGGCATCATTAAAACAAGCGCGGTTATTTAGAGAGCAAGCTAAGGCAGATAGAGATATCTATGTCAACAACATCTTATTCGAAGCTTCTAAAGTGTACTTTAAGTGGCTAATGGCTTATAATGAGCTCAGGCTTTTTGAAAACTTTCTGACCAATGCCGAGTTGCGCTATCGAGGTATTTTAAGAGGTGTGGAATTGGGTGAAAACGCACAAATAGATGCAACAGAAGCCAGAATTGCATTGAATAATCGAAAGCTGAGTTTAGAGCAAGCACGTATAAAAATGCTTAAGGCTTCATTAGAATTATCAACCTTTTTGTGGTTAGATAATAACATACCCGTAGAATTGCAGCCTAATGTAATTCCAGATGTAGATACAGAGCCTATTGTTGATGCTACTTTCGATATAAATCAATTACGAAATGTTGAAGTCATCATCGATGAGCACCCAAAACTCTTATCATTAGACTACAAACGTCAAAGCCTAAATGTAGAAAAACGTCTCAAAGCAAATATGTTGTTGCCGAGAGTTGATTTGGAATACAATTTCTTAACCGAAACACCAGATATAGGTCGTTCTTTTAATACTGCTGAATACAAAGGAGGACTTAATGTAAGTATGCCTTTGTTTTTAAGAAAGGAAAGAGGCGATTTAAAATTGGCAAAAATTAAATTAAGAGACACAGAGTTTGAAATCGATGCCACTCGTGTTAATCTTCAGAATAAGATTAATGGTTTAAAACAAGAGTTGGATTCTTATGTGACTCAAAACGAAATTACCGTTCAAATGGTTACAGATTATCAGCAAATGCTGATTGCCGAAGAGCGTAAGTTTCAATTAGGAGAAAGCTCTTTGTTTTTAGTGAATTCTCGTGAGTCCAAACTTATCGAAGGGCAATTGAAGGCTATCGAAATTCAGAATAAGTTTTTTAATACCAAGGCAAAGCTATTTAATAGTTTAGCAGTTAACCCTGAGCTTTAAATAATTGACGTAAAGATGACGTTAACTTGACGTAACAACCAGATATGTCTAAGATATACATTTGCTGAAACAAAAAATAAGATTCAAAATGAAAACAAAAGATTTGGCAAAAAACTTAAGAGAATTAAGAGCTCTTCGTGGGATGTCTCAAGAATATTTAGCTGATGAATCAAGAGTCAGCTTGCGGACAATTCAAAGAATTGAAAATAATGAATCAGAACCAACAGGTGAAACGATTAAAAGAATAGCAATCGCTTTAGATGTTGAATTAGCTGATTTAATTGGTTCAGATTTAATTGTTGAAACAAACGATATGAGAGCTACTATTGTTTTTCTAAAAAAGCAGCTTTCAAAAACCAATAAAAAATCAGAAATCAAAACGTTTGAAACATTTATAGAACTTTTGGAAAAGTTAAAAGAGAAGGATTTAACTCCTCAGCAGATAGAAGGTATAGAAAGTTATATAAAATATTTAGAGCTTGAAAAAATACCGTCGTTTAGTAATGAAATGTTCAAAAAGAAACTTACTAAATTTAAGAGGTATTTAAAAGATAAATTACGTTTCGTTCCAAATGGTTATTATACAACTTGGGCAGCTAGTTTCGCATTAGCTTTTGCGGTTGGTTTTAGTGTTCAAAGTAAAATAGATTATAGTATCAAAATAGGAGTAATTTCTGTAGCTTTATTAGTAATCTGTTTTGGAATATTTCTAGATTTTAAAATGAAAAAACAAGAACGTTCGTTTAGTTTTTAAAACTATTTAGGATATAAAACTGTTTATTGATTCTGTTTTTTTTCTCATCTCTAAAGTCTAAGTTTTATATTTGAACTATGAATGTACATTTTATAGCTATTGGTGGCGCTGCAATGCACAATTTGGCCATCGCTCTTCATAATAAAGGATACAAAGTCACAGGAAGTGACGATACTATTTTCGACCCTTCAAAATCTCGATTAGAAGCTAAATATTTACTGCCTGAAGAGTTTGGCTGGTTTCCAGAAAAAATCACCTCAGATTTAGATGCCATTGTACTCGGCATGCATGCCAAAGCTGATAATCCTGAGCTGCTAAAAGCACAAGAATTAGGCTTAAAAATTTATAGTTATCCCGAATTTTTGTACGAGCAATCCAAAGACAAAACGCGAGTGGTTATTGGAGGAAGTCACGGAAAGACAACCATAACCTCTATGATTTTGCATGTGATGCATTACCACGATAGAGATGTAGATTATATGGTTGGTGCGCAATTGGAAGGTTTTGATGTCATGGTAAAACTCACCGAGGATAACGATTTTATTGTTTTAGAAGGTGACGAGTATTTAAGTTCGCCAATAGATAGACGACCAAAATTTCATTTGTACAAACCCAATATTGCCTTGTTAAGTGGTATTGCTTGGGACCATATTAACGTATTTCCAACTTATGAAAATTATGTGGAGCAGTTTAGCATCTTTGTAGATAGCATAGTGCGTGGCGGAAGCATAAATTATAATGAAGAAGATGCAGAAGTAAAACGTGTTGTTCAAGCGTCTGAAAATCAAATACGAAAATTACCTTACCAAACGCCTGAGTACACTGTTGAAGATGGCGAAACACTTTTAGAAACTCCCGAAGGTCCAATGCCAATTGAAGTTTTTGGTGCACATAACCTTAATAATTTAGCTGGCGCCAAATGGATTTGCCAGCATATGGGCATTGATGAAGATGATTTTTACGAAGCCATTTCTACCTTTAAAGGCGCGAGTAAACGTTTAGAAAAAATAGCCGAATCTAAAACAGCTGTAGCTTATAAAGATTTTGCGCATTCGCCAAGTAAAGTAAAAGCCACAACCGAAGCTGTAAAAGTACAATACAAAGACAAAGAATTACTGGCTTGTTTAGAATTACATACTTATTCTAGCCTTAATGCAGAGTTTTTAAAAGAATACAAAGGCGCATTAGACACTGCCGACAAAGCTGTCGTGTTTTACTCACCGCATGCCGTAGAAATTAAAAAACTTGAGGAAGTCTCACACCAACAAATTGCGGATGCTTTTGAGCGTGATGATTTAATTATTTATACCAATCCACAAGATTTTAAAGACTTTTTATTCTCACAGAATTTTGAAAATAAAGCCTTATTGTTAATGAGTTCAGGTAATTATGGAGGTTTGGATTTTGATGAGGTGAAAGGGTTGTTTTAATGTTTTGTCATTATTTCAAATGCTTCTTAAAAAAAGCAATAGTACGTTCCCAAGATAAATTCGCAGCTTCTTTGTCGTAACGTGGTGTTGTATTGTTGTGAAAACCGTGGTTGACCTCTGGATAAATATAAGCCGTATGTTCTATATTATTTGCTTTCAAAACTTCTTCAAACGCTGGCCAACCCGCATTAACACGTTTGTCTAACTCACCATATTGGAGGAGTAGAGGAGCTTTAATTTTTTTAGCATCTTCAGCTTCAGGTTGTCTACCGTAATAAGGCACTGCAGCTCCTAAGTCTGGTAAGCGTACGGCCATCATATTAGAAATATAGCCACCAAAACAAAAACCTACAACGCCAACCTTGCCTGTGCAATTTTCGTGATTTTTCAAATGATGATACGCGGCGATAAAATCTTCGAGCATTTCGTTTCGGTCACGTTTTTTTTGCATGGCTCTACCATCGTCATCATTTCCAGGATAACCACCCAAAGGTGATAAGGCGTCTGGAGCTAAACTTATAAAGCCTTCTTTAGCGGTGCGTCTCCCTACATCTTCAATGTATGGATTAAGTCCTCGGTTTTCGTGAACAACAATAACACCTGGTAATTTTTTAGCGCCTTTTGGCTTAGATAACAAACCTTTTATTGTTCCGCCTCCTTTTGGAGAATCGTAAGTGATGTAATCAGAATCTAAAGTTGGGTCATCTGGTTTTACAAGTAAAGCGTCCACATAATTAGGAGACATAAAACTGAGCAAGGATGATACGGTTAAGCCACCAACGGCATAGATGCCTAGTTTTTCAATAAATTGTTTGCGGTTTAATTTGTTATGCGCATAATCGTCATACAAATCAAATACATCTTGGTTGATATCTTCTTTCTTAAGGTCTTTCATAATGATGCTGAAAAAGTAAATTAATTGCTTGGTAGTAAGTTACGAATTTTAGAGCATCTATTTGATAGGTAAACCTTATTGATGCTCTACTTTCTCAATCATATCTCTAAACAAGTTAAGTAAAAAAGGCAGTTTTTTAATATCACCTGCAGCCGTGAATTTTTGGTTTTCAATTTTTACGCCGTACCAATCTTGTTTTCTGTTTTCATTTAATATCCATTTTACTTCAAGATTTGAGATTGAGGTTTTAGAGATATCAATTTCGACTTCCCAACCAGGGTTGTCTATGTTGGTAATTTGAATAATTTCGTTTTTTTCCCAAGTGCCATCACAATTATTAGCAAACCAATCTTGTATCCAGTCTATAATATCCATTAATTATTTTTATATAGTGAAATTCGTCAATTCGAGTGAATTTTACGATTGCTAATGAGTAAAGTTTGTATAGAGAATAGAATTTTGCTTTGACTTTAGTTCTCGATACAATTTCTCTTGTCTCGAAATCACTCGAACTGACGTTATTATATGTTATCAATAAATTCTTGAAATACCGCTTTGTGACGTTTTAAATCCATATGACCAGAAAGTGCCACACGAGCAATGTAATCTTTATCACCTTCTTTGGTGGTACCTTGTGTTGAGGTTGCAGGAATCGTCCAATAACAGCCTTTTAATTGTCCATAGCTTACACAGTATTTACTTTCATTAGGGATTTTGGTAATCATCATATTGATGAGTTTGTGATTAAGTTGTCGTTTGTAAGCTTCTCTTTCTTCTTCTGTATCTCCTTTTGTAGGTAAGTCTAAAGAAAAAACAGATGGTGTAAAACCACGTGCAGCGAGTTCTTCACTCACAAAATTGATTTTGGCTTCAGGAAGTTTTTCACTTATATAGTCTACAAATTCGCGTGTATTCTTGTATGCATCATCAATTCTTTGATTCATTGATGGCATTTGTTCTGCCAAAACCTCATACTGAAAATCGGTAGCTTCATTATCGCAAAGTGACAAATGAATGGCAATTTTCTCCATAAGTTGTTCAGAATTTTTATTGCCCACGCAATAACCAGCGGTGCATTTTCCACCACTTGGAAACTTGGAGCCACTAGCATACGATAATGCTTTACCAGATGCTAAGATTTCGCCGTCTTTTAAAAACTGAATATTTGGGCAGAAGGTTTGGTCTAAAATAAAAACAGATGAAATAGCTTTAGCGCCAGAGTCTGTTTTTCGGTCTTTAGCCAAGACCGCTTTTAACTCCTCTAAGTCCGGAACTTCAACTCTTGGGTTCGTCGGAATTTCTGCAATGATATATGGTATGGCATCTTGTTTGGCAATAGCATCTAAAACCATTTTTAGGCTGCTTACCATATCGTTATCTCCATCGACTTCTAGGTCAACAATTTCTACATTTTCATTACATGCCACAACACGTCTAGCTTGGTCGTTTGTACCGCCATAGCAATTTGTTGGTACAATAAATTTTATGGCTTTGCCTCGGTGGTTTTGTTGCGCATCGTCAATCAATCCCATCATAATCGCATATTGTATAGACAATCCGCTTGAACCAACTAAAGGTTGTCCTGTTGTTGCAGTGATGGTTTTGATAGACTCTAAAACACGTTTTTTATTCGCTTCGCGATTATTGTTTGGCCTTTTTATAGTAGAATTTTCAACTAAAGCATTCAAAGCAACCAAGGTATTTTGTGGCGTCATGGCAATGCTTTCCCTACGTCTCACATGCTGAATTTCCGAAACGTAGTTTTTGTTTTGTTCGCCATTAATTAAAATAACGCTGCCTAAATCTTCATAAAGATTTATATAAAAATCAATATTTGGGTTGAGATGATTTGCACTGATTGCATCTTCACTAGAAACATAAATAATGCTGCCATTAAATTCAGGTATAGCATCTATGTTCTCTATTTGTTTTATTTCAAAATTATAACCGTAAACGCGTTTTATAATTTCAGTATTAAAGTTATCTGGTAGCTCTTTTTGGTAAGTGATTAGCGTATTTTTATGTTCCAGCAAGTTCTTTCTAAGCACAGCGAGAATTGGCATAGCTAGAGACAAAAAACTAATCACATGACTTGGGTGGACATTATGAATTTTGGAAATGGCCCATTCAAAAATAGAAGACAATGGGTGACCTAATCTAATATAGTCGTAAGCTGTTGGTAGCGTTTTGAGTGCTGATGCTTCAGAGTTATTGTTATTGAACAATATTTCGAATTGATTAATAAAATCGGTTTTTGCCAATTTTTCATTGTAGATATCTAACCTATGCGTGGTTAAATTCAGCCAATCTGAGGGCATATTTTTTAATACGCCTTTTATATAATTCTGGATATTTTGGTCTTGCATACTTTGGATGTCTAATGGTTTTCAAAGATATAATTTTAGAACTTTTTAATGTTCTAGATATGAAGCTATTTTGTCATTCTGTGAAGAATTCGATTATGTTTTTAATATGGTTTTTTAAGAGACTTACCATATTTGTATATTTAGGAGAATTCTAAATCTTTTAAAAATGAAAAAACTACTATTAATCGCTATTCTATTTACTTCATTGAGTTATACAAATGAAGCCTCTGCTCAAGACGCTATGTTAGGTGAAATAAGACTCTTTGCAGGAAATTTTGCACCAAGAGGTTGGGCACTTTGTGAAGGTCAGCTGTTGTCTATATCGTCGAATTCAGCTTTATTTTCTTTACTAGGTACTTATTATGGTGGTGATGGCCGTACGACTTTTGCTTTACCAGATTTAAGAGGTCGTGTTCCGGTATCGCCTGGGACTGGACCTGGACTTTCGCCAGTGAAGCTCGGTCAAAAAAGTAATGGTAAATCCGTAAATGAGGGTGACTCTGGAAATGCAAAAACGCAATCTACGTTGGGTCTCAATTATATTATATGCCTTCAAGGTTTCTACCCTTCGAGGAGTTGAAAAACATTTTTAATAATTATTATAAAAAGGAAATGTTTGAAGTCTTAATTTTCAACTTGATTAGCAAACTCTTCAAACATTTCCTGTAGCTCAAAGAATTTTTCTTCCGTTTCAGTAAGAAAATGAAATGTTACTAGCTTGCCATTTACTTTTGAGTAAATACTTTTTTGAAATGCAATAGTATCGCTGTTATTAGTTGTAAAACTATAATTGATATACTTTTCGTAATATTCACCGAATATATCTTCATAATAATCATCGATTGAGCATTTTAATATAGTACTGTCTTTCCTCATAGATTTAATTTCGTTAAGGAGACAATATTTGTATAAGTTATTGTTATTCAATTTTGCAATTTTTAAAGTGTCTGTGTCATAGAAGACTATTAACTTATTTAAGGGATTATTGTTTTCAATAATACCAAGAGTGAATTTCCCTGGTGCTTGTTTGAAAGTCATTGAATCTAGAATGGTTTCTCTGCGTTTTTTTGCACCATAAATTAAGTATTTATTTTCGTAGTACACTTTAGTGCTCTTAGTAACTGAATCATTGCTTGTTGAATGAATATTGACTGAATTCCATTTTTCTTTTTTACATGAAATAACTATAAACAGTATAATGAGATATTTAAATAGATTTGATTTCATTAAAGACTAAAAATTCGGTTTACTTTTAAAACACTTTATCCAAAAATTGCTCTATGCTTTCTTGATTGGCTCTCATTAATTCTGCTCTAGCAGCTCTTATATCTTTAGGGTTTTTGTCTTGTGAGAGTTTAAATTTGCCTTCCCAATGGGTGATGTCAATTTCAAACATTTCAATATAGTTTAAATTTCTGTCTAACCTAGGATTGTCTGGTTCTAAAACGTATTTGTGGTCTGGAGCTTCTAAGAACTCGGTCATAGTAATTAATGACTGTTTTAAAGCAGCTTTACTTTCTATACCTTTTACTTTACCCTTAAGATGTACTTTAATGTAGTTCCAAGTAGGTAGCTGAGTGGTTGTGTAAACACTAGGGGAAATGTAACATTCTGGTCCGGAGAATAAAATAGTTACATCATTATTGTCTTTTAGCAATTGAGCTTGTGGATTGTAAATATCGATATGCCCAATGAGTTTGTCTTTTTCGTAAACTAATGGTAAATATGTTATTAGCGGTTGATTATCTTTTACTGATATTACAGTCGCCAACGGATAGGTTTTAATGACCTCAATCATGTGATTGATGTCATTATCTTGGTGATGTTTTGGTGGATACTTCATTATACGCCAAACTGTCTTAAATGATGGTCTAAATGTTTGTATTGCATTTTGCCCCATTGGTCTTTGGTAAGTTTTCCAAATGCAGGATGCGGTTGCCAATCTTTTCTTTCGCGCTGCGCATTTAATTCATTAATAAGGGAAATAATTTCTGTTTTCTCAGCTTCAAAATTCTTGTCTTCCGTAATTTTAAAACCTGGGGCAGTTGGCATATTTTTTCGCCACGGCTTATCGCTATACATTGATTTTTTAAACAAAAGATTAATTAACCAATTTGGTTTTACACCGTAATCCTCTTTTTCTAAAATAATGTTCAATGGCATCTGGCAATGATGAAGCATCTGCCCTGGATTCATCTTTCCCCACTTTGCTTTTGTATCTTCGCTTAGACTGTTTATTCGTGTTGAGATTTCCTCATAAACACCATCTTCAAAAAATGATTTCATGTTGAGTAGAATTAATTGATTTAAATTGACATCGGAATTTACAATTTTTTATCTTTAGAGCATGTCAGAATCTTCAAATTCATTTTCTATAAAGCAATGGTCGCAAGACGATCAGCCTAGAGAAAAATTAAGAGATAAAGGTAAGTCTTCACTAAGCGATGCAGAACTAGTAGCTATACTTATTGGCTCTGGTAGCCGAGATGAAAGTGCGGTAGATTTAAGTAAACGAATTTTGGCAAGTGCAGGAAATAACTTAAACGCTTTAGGCAAACTGTCCTTAAAGCAATTACAAGAATTTAAAGGTATTGGTGAAGCAAAGGCAATTACTATTGCTGCGGCATTAGAATTAGGGCGTCGACGAAAATTAGAAGAAGCGTTAAAGCAAGAAAAAATAACAAGTAGTCGAGATGTGTATGATATCATGCAACCTATTATTGGTGAATTGCCTCATGAAGAATTTTGGATACTTTACCTTAATAATTCTAATAAAGTTTTACAAAAGCAACAATTGAGCAAAGGTGGTATTACCGGGACAATGGTAGATGTACGTTTGGTACTTAAACATGCCTTAGAAGTTGGAGCAGTAGCTCTAGTTTTGTGCCATAATCATCCTTCAGGGACATTAAAACCAAGTGAGGCAGACCGTCTAATTACTAAAAAGCTAAGTGCTGCGGCATTGAGTCTAGATATTAAAGTTTTAGATCATTTGATTATAACCGAAACTGCATATTTTAGCTTTGCTGATAAAGAAATGATGCCGTAATGCTATTAGTATACACTCATAAAATCACACCACGTTTAACTTATACGTTCAAGCATTTATGCAAGCGCATACTAGGAATAGAGGTGGCTTTTACTTCAAAAATTGAAGATTTTATTGCTCACGACTCTATAAAAATGTCTTATACAAAGCAGCCTTTAAGTAATGAGATTTTTGTAAGAAGTCATAGCTTACTTTTTGAGCAAGGCTTATCGGATTTAGACATTAGTGTTAATCAATGGGACGACACCAAAGGCTTTTTTGCGACGGGAGAGCGAAGCGATTTGCCGTATGATATTTTTGCAGCTTCATTTTATCTTTTGAGCAGATATGAAGAGTATTTGCCTCATGTAAATGATGATTATGGACGATTTTTAGCATCAGAAAGTTTGGCCAAAAAAGAAGGATTTTTAGATGAGCCTGTAGTAGATATTTGGGCTTATAAACTCAGGGATATTCTAAAAGAACGCTTTTCAGATTATCAATTTCCAAAGCGAGAATATAAGATAGCTCCAATAATAGATATACCTAGTGCATACAAGTATCGGTACAAAGGTTTGCTCCGGACTATTGGGGGAATTTTTGGAGACATTTTTAGATTTAAGTTTAAGCAATTTTATGAGCGTTCGTCTGTTTTACTAGGTTTTCAGAAAGACCCTTTTGATACCTTTAATTGGCTTATAAATAGACAAAAAAGTATCGAATTTAAGTTTCACGTATTCTTTTTAATAGGAGACTATTCAACATATGATAAAAATATAAGCATAAATAAACGGGGCTTTATATCTCTCATAAAATCTATTGGAGATTATTGCAATATAGGACTCAAAGCCTCTTACTTTGCCTTAGATGATTTTGAAATATTAAAAAAAGAAAAGCAAAAGTTGGAGCAAGTTACCAATGTAAACTTATTGGCTATAAGGAATTCGCATTCTAAACTAAATTTACCTTTTACTTATCGTAACGCAGTAGAGCTTGAAATACCTCAGGAACATACTATGGGCTATGTGAACGAACTAGGTTTTAGGGCTGGTACATGTACTCCTTTTTTGTTTTACGATTTAGATTACGAAGTGCAAACACCATTACAAGTACATACATACCACTGTATGGATTTTGCATTGTTAAAATATGAGTCACAACTTGATAAAGAACAGCATCTCGAACGTTTTATTTCAAATATTAAAAAGGTAGATGGCACATTTAGTCCTGTTTTTCATAACTATTCTTTGGGTAATGATGAAAAATGGAACGGATTTAGAGAGCTTTTTAACTTAGTATTAAATTCTGCAAATGCATAACAACATAAAACACATTTTCTTTGATTTAGACCACACCTTATGGGATTTTGATAAAAACTCAGGATTGACATTTGGTAAGATTTTTGATATTCATAAGGTGAATGTCGAGTTAGATGTATTTCTGAATTCTTATGAGCCTATAAATTTTAAGTATTGGAAACTTTACAGAGAAGAAAAGGTAACCAAGTCTGAGTTGCGGTACGGAAGATTAAAAGATGCTTTTGATGAAATTAGAGTAGATGTTTCTGATGAATTGATACATCATCTCTCTGAAGACTACATCAATTACCTAACAACTTTTAATCATGTGTTTGAACATACGCATCATGTTTTAGAATATTTACAGGATAGTTATGAGTTGCATATAATAACTAATGGATTTGAAGAAGCGCAAGAGAAAAAACTCAAAGCTTCAAATCTTAGACAATATTTCAAGACAGTTACAAACTCAGAAATGGTAGGTGTAAAAAAGCCAAATCCGAGAATATTTAATTTTGCTTTAGAAATGGCGAATGCCAAACCAGAACACAGTTTAATGATTGGAGATAATATAGAGGCAGATGTGCAAGGTGCCATTAACATTGGGATGCAATCGGTTTATTTTGATTATAGCAATTCTAATAACCAAGAAAACTATAAAAGAATAACAAATTTGATTGAGCTTAAAGATTTTCTTTAATAGTCTATTGAAGCACAATACTTATATTTACCCGATTAAAATTATAGAAATGTCAAAAAAAATAGTCATCACCGTTTTAGTTCTTTTTATAGCAATATCATCATTTGCGCAATCTAGTATCAACGACTACAAATATGTCGTTGTACCGTTGCAGTTTGATTTCTTAAAAGGAAAAGATACTTACAGAACAAGTACGCTACTACGTTACTTGTTTAAAAAAGAAGGTTTTGAGGTTTATTTTGACGAAGAAGAACTTCCAAAAGAATTGTTCAATGATAGGTGTTTAGCCTTATATGCAGATGTTATAAAATTGTCTGGTCTTTTGAGGAATAAAGTACAGATAGAATTGAAAGATTGTCGAGGTAGTCAAGTTTTACTATCTCAAGAAGGTTCAACCAAAATAAAGGAATATAACAAAGCGTATCCTGTTGCTATTAAAGAAGCTTTTAAAAGTATTGAGTTCTTACAATACAAATATAATCCTTCTGATTATGTAGGTTCTAAAGCAAAAGTGATTTCTAAAGTAGAAAGCATTAAAGAAGATAACAAAGAAGCCGAACAAGCTAAAGCTGAAGTAGAGCGTTTAAAGAAAGAAGTCGAAAATCTAAAAAAGCAGAAAGCTCTTGCTGATGCTAAAACTAAAGAGGAAGCAGAAAAAAAGTCTTCTGAAATAAAACAGAAAGAGAAGCAAAAAATGGAGGTTACTAAAACCGAAACATTAGAAAGTTCTAAGCCTAAAAATTTATCAGATGTGCTATATGCTCAACCTCTAGATAATGGGTTTCAGTTAGTAGATGCTTCTCCAAAAGTAGTTATGGTTATTATAAAAACTGCTGCACCAAATGTATATACAGTTAAAGGTAAAGATGCTATAGTTTTTAGAGAAGGAGATATTTGGTTTTATTCAGAAAACGATACCAAAAAAGCACTGAATATCAAGTTTTAGTAGCCGTACTTGTCTTTCCATAGTTGTTTTAAAAATTGACGTTGTGCGTTTTCTCTAGGGTTATTACCTGGGCTGTAAAGTTGCGTCTTTTTTATTTCTTCAGGTAAAAACTCGTGGTCAGCAAAGTTGTTTTCGTAGCTATGTGCATATTTGTAATTGTCTCCGTAACCAATATCTTTCATCAATTTTGTGGGTGCATTTCTTATGGAAAGTGGTACAGATAAGTCTCCTGTTTCTCTAACGAGATGTTGGGCTTTTTTTATTGCTTCATATGCAGCATTGCTTTTAGGAGAACATGCAAGATATGTAGCGCATTGACTGAGAATTATTCTAGATTCTGGATTGCCAATTACTGACACAGCTTGAAATGTGTTATTAGCAATGACTAAAGCTGTAGGGTTGGCATTACCTATATCTTCACTTGCTAAAATTAGTAAGCGTCTAGCAATAAATTTTACATCTTCACCACCTTCAATCATTCGAGCTAAATAATATACAGCCGCATTAGGGTCGCTACCTCTAATTGATTTTATAAAAGCCGAAATAATATCGTAATGCTGTTCTCCAGTTTTGTCATATCGAGCCGTGTTATTCTGTACTTGATTTAAAACCACGTCATTTGTAATAATGATTTTGTCATCTACAAAGGAAGCAACTATAAGTTCAAAAATATTTAATAGTTTTCTAGCGTCACCTCCAGATAGACGCAAGAGTTGTTCGGTTTCTTTTAGTTTAATTTTCTTTTTTGAAAGAGTTTCATCTTCTTTCATCGCTCGATGCAAGAGTTGTTCTAAATCTTCTTTGCTAAATGAATTTAAAATATAGACTTGGCAACGTGATAGCAGTGCGGGAATTACCTCAAAACTAGGATTTTCTGTTGTTGCTCCAATTAATGTCACCCAGCCTTTTTCTACAGCTTCGAGTAATGAATCTTGTTGAGATTTGCTAAATCTATGAATCTCATCTATGAAGAGAATGGGGTTTTTGGCCGTAAATAAACCGCCACTTTTTTTAGCTTTGTCTATAACATCTCTTATGTCCTTTACTCCAGAATTTATAGCACTAAGTTTAAAGAAAGGACGTTCAGATTCATTAGCAATAATATTAGCTAAGGTAGTTTTTCCAATACCTGGAGGTCCCCATAAAATTAGAGAGGGTAAAACACCGCTTTTTATTTGTTGATAGAGTGGGCCATCTTTTCCGACTAAATGTGTCTGACTTATATAATCATTCAATGTTTTTGGGCGAAGACGTTCAGCTAGTGGTGTATTCATGCTCTAAAATTACTAAATCAGCGTGACAATATTTCATAAAATAAATACTTGGCTCTAAATTTGAAATGTAACTCCTAAATTTGAACATGGCGCAGCAACAGTTTAGATATTCAAACTCAGTAATAGTATTTCCTCTATTGCTTGTGTTTTCGATTTGGTTGGTCTTTTGGTATCAAGTTAGGATTGATTCAGGGATTAGGTATTTTGGTATTTATCCTCAAAAGATAGAAGGGCTTTTAGGGATATTTACAAGCCCGTTTCTTCATTCTGGCTTAAGTCATTTATACAACAATTCTATTCCTTTGCTAATACTCTCAATGGCGTTGTTTTATTTCTATAATAAAATAGCTTGGCGTGTATTGTTTTTTGGGATGTTAATTTCTGGATTACTCACATGGGTCATAGGTAAATCTGGAAACCATATCGGAGCAAGTGGTGTCATTTACATGCTGGTAAGTTTTATTTTTTTTAAAGGAATTATTGCTAAGCATTATAGATTAATAGCATTATCTCTAATTATTATCTTTTTATATGGAAGTATGATTTGGTATGTGTTTCCTATAAAAGATGGGATGTCTTGGGAAGGACACTTAGGTGGTTTGATAACTGGTTTTTTGTTGGCTTTATTCTTTAAGAGCAAAGTCGCTAAGCCTGAAAAATATCTATGGGAAACGGAAGCTTATAATGAAGAAGATGACCCCTTCATGAAGCATTTTGATGAGGATGGAAATTTTATTGAAATTTTACCAGAAGATGAAAATGAAGACGAAAGTACTACCCAAAGAGAAATCAATTATATCTATAAAGAATCTGAAGAGTAACTGCTACACTCTTTGTCTTACAGCTTCGTATAAAAAAGCACCACAAGCAACCGAAACATTTAAAGATTCAATTTCTCCAAGAATGGGTAATTTCGCATGCTCATCTACAGCCTTCAAGACGGAAGGATTTATACCTCGACCTTCAGAGCCCATGATAATGGCGCAAGGTGTTTTTAAATCTACATCGTAGATTAAGCTTTTTGCTTTTTCTGTAGCTGCTATAACTTTAATACCTGAGGCTTGCATATGAAAAACGGCATCTTTAATGTGGTCAACTTTACAAATAGGAATTTTAAAAACCGCACCAGCACTTGTTTTAATGGCATCTCCATTAATAGGAGCACCACCTTTTTTCTGAATTATAATCCCTGAAACGCCTGTACATTCAGCAGTACGAACAATAGCGCCAAAATTTCTAACATCACTTAGTTGGTCTAATAGAAGGAATAGAGGGGTTTTTCCAGATTCAATTACCGACATTACTAAATCTTCTATATCATGAAAAGCCACAGGAGATATTTGTGCTACTGCGCCTTGGTGGTTTCCTTTAGATAAACGATTAAGTTTTTCCACAGGCACATAAGAGCTATTTATTTTTGCTTGTCTCAATACCTGTTCTAACTCGTTGAATAATTCACCTCTTAGTCCTTTCTGTAAAAAAACCTTATCGATTTGTTCTCCTGAGTTGACGGCTTCAATAATAGCGCGTAATCCAAATATGGTTGTTTCGTTTTTCATATTGCAAAAATAAAAAAACCACCCTGTAAACAAGGTGGTTCTTCTGTTTTTAAATTAGTAGTGTTAGTTTTTCAATATCTTTTTGCTAATCGATTTTCCTTGACTATAAACTTTTACAAAATAAACACCCTTATCTAGAGAAGATAAGTTTATAGAACTCTCACTTGTAGGCTCTAATATTTTGCTACCCGTAATATTGTAGATTTCTATTTTGTCAATTGTATTAGTTGAATTAATGTTTAGGTAATCTTGAGTTGGATTTGGGTAAACACTAAAGTCAACGAATTCAAATGTATCAGAGTCTAGAGCTGCTTGACAGGCTGTTATATCTGGATTGTTTTCAATTGGAGGGCCAGGTGATAAATCTCTACCATCAAAAGCACTGTAAGATGTACTGTATTTAGTTGCTCTAAAAGCAAAATTTGTAGGTGGTATTGGGTCGCCTTGGTCATAAACTGTGCCATCTCCATTACTTACAGGAGATGCATATTCCCAAACAATATTATTGCTACTGTCAATTTCAAAAAAGAACCCTTCTCTTCCTTCGCAAATAAGAATGTTACCATTTGGTAATTGTCTGCCGCTACTTACAATAGCTGAATAAAACTCGGAATCTGAAGTGGGAGCAGTCTCAGGATATCTAAAAAAAGCATCATTTGGGCCATATGCTGTTCCTGCAGTATAAGTGTAATTTCCTAAATTGTCTACAGGAGGATCAATCATTAATACTTCAGAATACAGAGGTGTTCTATCTAATCCATTATTAAAAAGCATTATTTTTCTCTGATTTGGTAATCCAGTAGGAATATAATAAGGCGTGTGTTGTCCAAATAATTTTCTATCACCAGCTGTGCCTTGGTCGTAAGCTTGAGGGTTTCCCCATCTGTATAAAATATCACCAGCAGGACCAGCAGCTTCAGAAGTCGTAGTGTTATGATCTATTACCCAAATTTCACTCAATCTTCGCGTACTTATTACAATTTGGTCAAATTCTGCATCATACTGTATGGCATTGATATGAAGCCAATTATTTTCTGCAGGCCATCCATTTAAAAAGTTGACATCAACTTTTCCAGGATTATCAGCAACGACACCGAAATTATCTTTTGTGTTATCCAAGCCTTGAATCAAATGGTCTTTTACATTCCATTCCCATACCACGTTAGCTGAATAGCCACTACTTGGTCCGCCAATACCAACAGGCTCGACCTCATATATTCTTTCGTTATATAATTCACCATCATCTAGTAAGCCTGAGTCTCTACCAGCTTGTATAGCTTCAGCTTGAGTCATTACTGTTGCTGATAATATCAATATATTACCATTTGGCATCGGAAAAACATCATGATGTTGTCTTGATGCGTCTGAACTATCAATGTAAGACCAAATTAGATTTCCATCCCAATCAAATAATTCTATTATGCCTCCATTTCCTGGCAGGGTCACAGGATTAGTTCCTTGTACAAATCTTCCTGTTCTTAAGAGATTGCCATTTGGTAAAAGATAAACAGAGTTTCCAGGGAGATAAGAACTGTTCCAAGAATTCACAACCTCACCACAATTACTAATTAAAAATGCTTTTTGATGAGTAGAAAACAAAGTGTAGCCTTCATACACATCTGGGGTAACAGATATTGTACCTATTGTGTTTTGTGATGTTGAGAAGTAGGCTGTGAAAATAAAAAGTATGAGTAGTCGTTTCTTCATATCAGCTAGCATTTTTTTGCAAACCTAATGATTTTTTTAGATTTATAATCCAGTGCAGGAAGAATTGATATGTTAAAACGAAGTAGTTAAACTCACATGAATTTTAGAATCGGATAATTTAAAAGGTACATTCTCAGTTTTACCGCTAGAATAGTTTAGTTTGAATAACCCTGCTTTGGTTAATAAGCCAAGACCAAATCCAAAACCAAATAGCTTGTTCTTTGTGTTTATTAGGTCATTTTCAAAATAAGCAGCATCAATAACTGAATGCACATATATTGTATTGCTTAATCGATACCTATATTCTGTATTTATGACTCCAAATAAATTGGCGACCAAGCTGTTTTCTTCGAACCCTCTGATAGAGTTTATACCTCCAAAACGATAGAGCTCATTATCTAAATAATTATCCGAGTTAAGGCTTGCTCCAGTAAGTCTTAAAAAGAAGCTATTTCTTTTATTGAGATTAAAGATTTTATAAGTTTCAATAGTGTAAGCGTTTTGTTGAATCTCATTTCCGTTTTGAGTCCTGTTTCCAAAGTTGGTGCTAATGTCTAGCCAAAAATTAATCGGAAAAAGAGGGTCGTAATATTGAGGTTTAATGTAGTTGTATCCTAATTGATAATAGTTTGAGTTATAATCTTCGATTAATGTAGAGCTTGTATTAAGTAAGTCGCTCGAAATAGTGCTGCCAATGCCAGCACTTAATCTGTGATTTGGATTTATTTGATAATTAAGTCGAACTTGCTGTCTTGTGGTTGAGAAGGTGGAATCTTTTCTAAAGATGTTTAAGTTAATGTCTAAACCTATTGGAGAACCAAATAAATAAGGAGCATTAAGTTTTACATCAAATGTTTGCTGGTCTATCTCATCACTTTTGTAAAAAAGTCTCAAAGACTCCCCATAATTCAAGTTGTTAATTAATCTCAAATCAACATAACCATCAAAGTCTATTCGGTTTGTGTTCTCGTTAGTTCCAAAGCCTAGATAACCATCAAAATTATTACTCTTTGTTTTTTCAGTATATAGATAGAGAATAGTAGAGTCGTTTGTAAATAAAACCTCAGGAGCTTTTATTTCTTTTGCAAACCTTAAATTTTGAAATTCTTCAGTTTTTGCTTTTATCTCTTCAAGGTTAAAAGACTGACCAGTCTTAAGCTTTAAAAATCGTTTGAGATATGATTTTGGAAATTTCTCGTAGCCTTTTACTACAATTTTATCAATACGTCTTTTTTGGTTGGTTTTAGTGAATAAATCCGCTGTGATTAAATCGGTATTTTCTTTTCGGATGTTTTGTAGTTGTAATGTAGAAAATGGGTCGCCTTGTTCTGCTATTCTTTTATTTAGAAGCTTTAATGTGTTTTCTAGGTTTTCAATAGTAACTTCAAAATAATTAGATTCAACTTTCACGTCAATGACGCCGAGAAGCTCTGCGTCAAAATCTGAATCAAAAGAAATCCTGACAGTATTTAATTTTACACCTATATATAGGTATGCATAAAATAGTGTATCGTTTTGCTTTTCAATTTTTTCAATCTTAGTGTCAATAAAACCTCTTCTAATAAGTTTGTTTTTAATTGAAGATACTTCGGTTTCGAGCTCTAAATAGTTAGGGAAGCTTTTGGTATAACCAATAGAATCTATTTCTTTTGTAGCCAATTCAGATTCACCATTAATTTTTAGAACTAAATTTTGCGCGTAACAAAACGGATTGAATATAAATCCTATAATGAGTAAAACAAACAAAAACTGTTTCTTCATAAAATTTGTAAGGTGAATAGTTTAGTTAGACAACGTAAAAATACAGTTAAATGTATAGTGTTATATTGAGTATTAAATTTTCTTCGCAAAATTAATTGTCAACTATTTGAATAATAAATATATATTTCTACCTTTGCAGCCCTCAAAAGAGAGGGTTAACAAAAATTTATATAGAAATATATGCCAACAATTTCACAATTAGTACGAAAAGGAAGAGCCAAAATAACCAAGAAGAGTAAATCGGCTGCTTTAGATTCGTGTCCTCAAAGACGTGGTGTATGTACTCGTGTTTATACAACGACACCTAAGAAACCAAACTCAGCAATGCGTAAGGTAGCAAGGGTTCGTTTAACAAACGGAAACGAGGTTAATGCATACATCGGTGGAGAAGGTCACAATTTACAAGAGCACTCGATAGTATTGGTTAGAGGTGGAAGGGTAAAAGATTTGCCAGGTGTTAGATATCACATCGTTCGTGGTGCCTTAGATACAGCAGGTGTTGCTGGAAGGACTCAACGTAGATCTAAGTATGGTGCAAAACGCCCTAAGAAGTAATTTAAAACTTTAAGAAGAAGACATGAGAAAAAGACAAGCGAAAAAAAGACCGCTTTTACCAGACCCAAGGTTTAATGACCAGTTGGTAACACGTTTTGTAAACAACATGATGTGGGATGGTAAGAAGTCTGTGGCGTTTAAAGTGTTTTACGATGCAATTGATATCGTAGAAGAAAAGAAAACAGATGACGAAAAAACAGCATTAGAGCTATGGAAAGATGCTTTATCTAACGTTATGCCTCACGTAGAAGTACGTAGCCGTAGAGTAGGTGGTGCAACATTTCAAATTCCAATGCAAATTCGTCCAGACCGTAAAGTTTCTACTGCAATGAAGTGGTTAATAGGTTACGCTCGTAAAAGAAACGAGAAATCTATGGCACAACGTTTAGCTTCAGAGATTTTAGCGGCTGCTAAAGAAGAAGGTGCTGCTGTTAAGAAAAGAGTTGATACTCACAAGATGGCAGAAGCAAACAAAGCATTCTCACACTTTAGATTTTAATAAGAAATGGCAAGAGATTTAAAATTTACAAGAAATATAGGTATTGCGGCACATATTGATGCTGGAAAAACTACCACTACAGAGCGTATCCTTTATTATACAGGTGTTTCTCATAAAATTGGTGAGGTTCATGATGGTGCAGCAACAATGGACTGGATGGAGCAAGAGCAAGAAAGAGGTATTACAATTACTTCTGCTGCTACAACTTGTACATGGAACTTCCCGTTGGAGAATGGTCAGCCTACTAACGAAACTAAAGGATATCATTTTAATATTATAGATACTCCTGGTCACGTTGATTTTACGGTTGAGGTAAACCGTTCTTTGCGTGTATTAGATGGTTTAGTATTCTTATTTAGTGCGGTTGATGGTGTTGAGCCACAATCTGAAACTAACTGGAGACTTGCAGATAACTACAAAGTGCCACGTATTGGTTTCGTAAATAAAATGGACCGTCAAGGCTCTAACTTTATGAACGTATGTCAACAGGTAAAAGATATGTTAGGGTCTAATGCAGTGCCAATTGTAATGAACATTGGTGACGAGATAGATTTTAAAGGTATCGTTGATTTAGTAAAGAACCGTGCCATTGTTTGGCATGACGAAACACAAGGAGCAACATTTGATGTTATTGATATTCCTGAAGAATTAAAAGAAGAGGCTGCAGAATTAAGAGGTAAGCTTATTGAAGAGGTTGCTGCTTATGATGAGAATCTGTTAGAAAAGTATATGGAAGATGAAGATTCTATCACAGAAGACGAAGTGCATGCTGCGCTTAGAGCTGCTGTAATGGATATGTCTATCATTCCTATGATATGTGGTTCTGCATTCAAAAATAAAGGTGTACAGTTCTTATTAGATGCTGTGTGTCGTTATTTACCTTCTCCTGTGGATAAGGAAGGTATTGCAGGTATAAATCCTAACACTGATCAAGAAGAGATTCGTAAGCCAGATGTAAAAGAGCCATTTTCAGCATTAGCATTTAAAATTGCTACAGACCCTTTTGTAGGTCGTTTAGCATTCTTTAGAGCTTATTCTGGTCGTTTAGATGCAGGTTCATACATTCTTAATAACCGTTCAGGTAAAAAAGAGCGTATCTCTCGTATCTACCAAATGCACTCTAACAAACAAAACGCTATCGAATATATCGAGGCAGGTGACATTGGAGCGGCAGTTGGATTTAAAGATATCAAGACTGGTGATACTATGTCTGATGAAAAGCATCCTATCGTATTAGAATCTATGGACTTCCCAGATCCAGTAATTGGTATCGCGGTTGAGCCTAAGACTAAGGCAGATGTTGATAAATTAGGTATGGCTTTATCAAAACTTGCTGAAGAAGATCCAACATTTACAGTACGTACTGATGAGGCATCAGGCCAGACTATTATCTCTGGTATGGGTGAGCTTCACTTAGATATCATTGTAGATCGTTTAAAGCGTGAGTTCAAAGTTGAGGTTAACCAAGGTCAACCACAAGTAGAGTACAAAGAAGCTATTACTCAAGCTGCTGATCACAGAGAGGTTTATAAAAAACAATCTGGTGGTCGTGGTAAGTTTGCTGATATCGTATTCACGGTTGAGCCAGCTGAAGAAGGAAAAGTAGGTTTAGAGTTTGTATCTGAGATTAAAGGTGGTAACGTTCCTAAAGAATTTATCCCTTCTATTGAAAAAGGATTCAAAATGGCAATGGTTAATGGTCCATTAGCAGGTTACGAAGTTGATGCGATGAAAGTTACATTAAAGGATGGTTCTTACCATGATGTAGATTCTGATCAGTTATCGTTCGAATTAGCTGCTAAATTAGGATTTAAGAATGCCGCTAAAGCTGCTAAAGCCGTAATTATGGAGCCAATCATGAAGCTTGAAGTTATCACTCCAGAAGAAAACATGGGTGATATCGTAGGTGACTTAAACCGTCGTCGTGGCCAAGTGAGTGACATGGGTGATAGAGCTGGTGCTAAAACTGTAAAAGCTACAGTGCCATTGTCTGAAATGTTTGGCTATGTAACTACATTAAGAACATTATCTTCAGGTAGAGCAACATCAACTATGGAATTCTCTCACTATGCTGAGACTCCATCAAATATATCAGAAGAAGTAATCAAAGCAGCAAAAGGCGTAGAAGCTTAAGCTTAAAACTAAAAGAAAATGAGTCAGAAAATTAGAATAAAATTAAAGTCTTACGATCATAATTTAGTTGACAAGTCTGCTGATAAGATTGTAAAAACAGTAAAAAGTACAGGTGCTGTTGTAACGGGTCCAATCCCATTACCAACGCACAAGAAAATTTTCACTGTGTTACGTTCACCGCACGTAAACAAGAAGTCTAGAGAACAATTTCAATTAAGTTCTTACAAGAGATTATTAGATATTTACTCTTCATCTTCTAAGACGATTGATGCATTAATGAAGCTTGAATTACCAAGTGGAGTTGAAGTTGAAATCAAAGTGTAATTTGAACTAAACATGTCCTGAGCTGCGAGCGATGGAAAAACGGAAAAAATACAATTCAAGGCTGAAACGTATTTTCAGCCTTGAGTTTAAACAAGAATTAATAATTAAATAAATAATAAATATGTCTGGGTTAATTGGAAAAAAAATCGGTATGACCAGCATCTTCGACGAGAATGGAAAAAACATTCCATGTACTGTTATCGAAGCTGGGCCATGTATCGTTACCCAAGTCAGAACTGAAGAAGTGGACGGTTACAGTGCGCTTCAACTAGGTTTCGATGACGCGACAGAAAAAAGCGCTACTAAAGCAGACCTAGGTCATGCTAAAAAAGCGGGTACTTCTGTAAAGCGCAAAGTTGCTGAGTTCAAAGGTTTTGATGCGGAGTACAAGTTAGGTGATGCAATCACAGTAGAGCACTTTATCGAAGGAGAATTTGTTGATATAGCAGGTACTTCAAAAGGTAAAGGTTTTCAAGGTGTTGTAAAGCGTCACAATTTTGGAGGTGTAGGTCAAGCAACGCATGGTCAACACAACCGTTTAAGAGCTCCTGGTTCTATTGGTGCAGCTTCTTATCCTGCGAGAGTATTCAAAGGAATGAAGATGGCCGGAAGAATGGGTGGAGAAACAGTAAAAGTTCAAAATTTAAGAGTTTACAAAGTAGTTCCGGAAAAGAACTTACTTGTAGTTAAAGGTTGTGTTCCAGGACACAAAAACTCTTATGTAATTATTCAGAAGTAATGAAGGTAGCAGTTTTAGATGTAAACGGAAAAGATACGGGTAGAAAAGCTGAGCTTTCTAAAGACGTATTCGCTATTGAACCAAATAATCACGCTGTATATTTAGATGTAAAGCAATACTTGGCTAACCAAAGACAAGGAACGCACAAAGCTAAAGAACGTGCAGAAATTACTGGGAGTACACGTAAGATTAAAAAACAAAAAGGAACAGGTACAGCACGTGCAGGTTCTATTAAGTCTGGTGTATTTAAAGGTGGTGGACGTATGTTTGGTCCAAGACCAAGAAATTACGGGTTTAAACTTAACAAAAATGTTAAGCGTTTAGCACGTAAATCGGCCTTATCAATCAAAGCAAATGACAAGTCAATAGTTGTGTTAGAGGACTTTAACTTCGACACACCAAAGACAAAGAATTTTGTTAATGTATTGAAAGCCTTAGAGGTAGAAAACAAAAAAACACTGTTTGTATTGGGTGACTCAAATAATAATGTATATTTGTCGTCGCGCAATTTAAAACGCTCTGAAGTTGTAACTTCTTCAGAATTAAGCACTTACAAGATAATGAACGCTAATAAAGTTGTTCTATTAGAAGGTGCATTAGAAGGAATTGAATCGAATTTAAATAAATAGAACACCAATGAGTATCTTAATAAAACCGATAATCACTGAAAAAGCCACCATGCAAAGCGAGGTGCTTAACGCGTATGCGTTCGAAGTGAATACAAAGGCGAACAAGGTAGAAATCAAAAAAGCTGTTGAAGCAGCTTATGGCGTTTCTGTTGAAAAAGTTCGTACAATAAATGTCCGTCCAGATAGAAGAACTCGTTACACAAAAACGGGTATTCAACATGGTAAAACAAATGCTGTTAAAAAAGCAATTGTACAACTGGCGGAAGGTGAAACAATAGATTTATACGCTAACATGTAATTAGACATCAATGTCAGTAAGAAAATTAAAACCGATTACATCAGCCCAGCGATTTAGAGTAGTAAATGGATTTGACGCCATAACTACTGATAAGCCGGAGAAAAGCTTGCTTGCTCCGAAAAAAAGGTCTGGTGGTAGAAACAGTCAAGGAAAAATGACTATGCGCTATATAGGTGGTGGTCATAAGAAAAAGTATCGTATCATCGATTTCAAGCGTAACAAAACTGGAATTCCAGCAGAAGTTAAGTCAATTGAGTACGATCCAAACAGAACAGCATTTATTGCATTACTTAATTACCAAGATGGTGAGAAGCGTTACGTTATCGCTCAGAATGGTTTACAAGTAGGGCAAAATATTGTATCTGGTCAAAACGGAGTAGCTCCTGAAATAGGGAACGCAATGCCATTGAGTGAAATACCATTAGGAACAATTATCTCTTGTATAGAGTTACGTCCTGGTCAAGGTGCTGTAATGGCCCGTAGTGCTGGTGCATTTGCTCAGTTGATGGCAAGAGATGGGAAATTTGCTACCGTTAAGTTACCATCTGGTGAAACAAGAATGATTCTTGCTAATTGTATGGCAACTATAGGTGTTATTTCTAACTCAGACCATCAATTGTTAGTGTCAGGTAAAGCTGGTAGAAGCAGATGGTTAGGTAGACGTCCAAGGACAAGACCAGTAGTAATGAATCCAGTTGATCACCCAATGGGTGGTGGTGAAGGTAAGTCTTCAGGAGGTCACCCAAGATCAAGAAACGGTATTCCTGCTAAAGGTTATAGAACACGTTCTAAGACTAAAGCGAGTAATAAGTACATTGTAGAACGTAGAAAGAAATAATTAAGAAAGTAGTATGGCACGTTCATTAAAAAAAGGACCTTACATCCATTATAAGTTAGAAAAGAAAGTTGCAGAAAATGTAGCTTCAAACAAAAAGACAGTTATCAAAACTTGGTCTAGAGCATCTATGATTTCTCCAGATTTCGTTGGTCAAACTATAGCTGTACATAATGGTCGTCAATTCGTTCCAGTATATGTTACTGAGAACATGGTAGGTCATAAGTTAGGAGAATTTTCACCAACAAGATCATTCCGTGGTCACGCTGGTGCTAAAAATAAAGGTAAAAAATAAGAATCATGGGAAGTCGTAAAAAACAAATGGCAGAAGCCATTAAGGCTGAGAAGAAGCAAGTTGCTTTCGCTAAGCTAAATAACTGTCCTACATCTCCACGCAAGATGCGCTTAGTTGCAGATTTAGTAAGAGGTGAAAAGGCTGATAAAGCGCTGCAGATTCTTAGATTTAGCCAAAAAGAAGCATCTCGTCGTTTAGAGAAGTTGTTATTGTCTGCTATTGCAAACTGGCAAGCTAAAAATGAAGATGCAGATATTGAGGAAGCTAATTTATTTGTAAAAGAAATTAGAGTAGATGGTGGTACAATGTTGAAGAGACTACGTCCTGCACCTCAAGGAAGAGCACATAGAATTAGAAAAAGATCTAACCATGTAACAGTTGTGGTAGATTCATTAAACAAAACACAAAGCTAAGATAGAGATATGGGACAAAAGACAAATCCAATCGGAAATCGTTTAGGTATTATCAGAGGATGGGAATCTAACTGGTACGGTGGTAATGACTATGGAGATAAGTTAGCCGAAGACGATAAGATTAGAAAGTATGTTCACGCTCGTTTATCTAAGGCAAGTGTGTCAAGAGTGATTATTGAGCGTACGCTTAAGCTTGTAACCGTTACTATCACTACTGCAAGACCTGGTATTATTATCGGTAAAGGCGGTCAAGAGGTAGACAAGTTAAAAGAAGAGCTTAAAAAAATTACTGGTAAAGAAGTTCAGTTGAACATCTTTGAAATTAAGAGACCTGAGTTAGATGCGTATCTAGTAGGAGCTTCTGTTGCTCGTCAGATTGAAAGTAGAATTTCATATAGACGTGCAATTAAGATGGCTATTGCTGCGGCAATGCGTATGAATGCAGAAGGAATCAAAATTCAAATTAGTGGTCGTCTTAACGGAGCTGAAATGGCACGTTCTGAGCACTACAAAGAAGGTCGTATTCCATTATCTACCTTTAGAGCAGATATCGATTACGCTTTAGTTGAAGCACACACGACTTACGGTCGTTTAGGTGTAAAAGTTTGGATTATGAAAGGTGAAGTTTATGGAAAAAGAGAACTTTCTCCATTAGTAGGCCTTTCTAAACAAAAAGGAAAAGGTGGACGTGGCGGTGCCAAAAAAGGCGGAAACCAACGTCGTAGAAAGTAATTTTTTAAAGTAAAGAAAAGAAAATGTTACAGCCTAAAAGAACAAAATTTCGTAAGCAGCAAAAAGGACGCATGAAGGGTAACTCTGGAAGAGGTCATTTGTTATCAAATGGAACTTTCGGTATCAAATCCCTAGATTCATCGTTCATTACTGCACGTCAAATAGAAGCAGCGCGTATTGCCGCTACTCGTTACATGAAGAGAGAAGGGTCGTTATGGATTAAAATATTTCCAGACAAGCCTATCACAAAGAAACCTCTTGAAGTACGTATGGGTAAAGGTAAAGGTGCTGTAGAATATTGGGCAGCAGTTGTAAAACCAGGTCGCGTTTTATTTGAAGTAAGTGGTGTACCATTAGACGTAGCACAAGAAGCATTACGTTTAGCAGCACAAAAACTTCCAGTAAAAACTAAGTTTATCATAGCTAGAGATTACGAAGCTTAATAAAAAATATTATGAAGCAATCAGAAATTAAACAGCTATCTACAGCTGAGTTACAAGAAAAACTTGGTGAAACTAAGAAGAGTTATACAGACCTTAAAATGGCTCATGCTATATCTCCGTTAGAGAATCCTATCCAGTTACGTAACGTAAGACGTACCGTAGCAAGATTAGCGACTGAGTTAACAAATAGAGACAATCAATAATTGTATTCTGCTGAAAGATGGAAAAAAGAAATTTAAGAAAAGAACGTATAGGAGTTGTTACAAGTAACAAGATGCAAAAATCAATTGTTGTATCTGAGGTGAAAAAAGTAAAGCACCCTATGTATGGTAAATTCGTTTTGAAAACAAAGAAATATGTTGCTCATGACGAAACAAACGACTGCAATATCGGAGATACTGTGAAGATCATGGAAACAAGACCTTTAAGTAAGTCTAAATGTTGGAGATTAGTAGAAATAATTGAAAGAGCGAAGTAATTATGGTACAACAAGAATCAAGATTAAAAGTAGCTGATAACACAGGAGCAAAGGAAGTATTAACTATCCGTGTTCTTGGTGGTACAAAAAGACGTTACGCGTCAGTTGGTGATAAGATTGTAGTTTCAGTAAAAGCTGCTACACCAAATGGTAACATTAAAAAAGGAGCTGTATCTACAGCTGTTGTTGTGCGTACGGCTAAAGAGGTTAGACGTCCTGACGGATCATACATCCGTTTTGATGATAACGCATGTGTTTTATTAAACCCACAAGGTGAGATGAGAGGTACACGTGTATTTGGACCAGTAGCAAGAGAGCTTCGTGACAAACAATTCATGAAAATTGTATCATTAGCACCAGAGGTGCTTTAATACATTAAGAAAAAATGACAAAGCTTAAAATAAAAACTGGAGATACTGTACAAGTTATTGCTGGAGACCATAAAGGCTCAGAAGGTAAAGTCCTTAAAGTATTAAAAGAAAAGAATAAAGCCATCGTTGAAGGTGTAAATATGGTGAAGAAACACACTAAGCCAAGTGCACAAAGTCCTCAAGGTGGTATCGTAGAGAAAGAAGCAGCTATCCACGTTTCAAACTTATCTTTACTAACAAGTAAAGGTGAAACTACTAGAGTAGGTTACAAAATGGATGGTGACAATAAAGTGAGGTTTTCTAAAAAATCTAATGAAGTAATTTAGTTATGGCTTACGTTGCAAGATTAAAACAAGAGTATAAGGACAGAGTTGTCGCTGCTCTTACAGAAGAATTTGGTTACAAAAATGTAATGCAAGTACCTAAGCTTACTAAGATAGTTATATCTAGAGGTGTTGGTGCTGCTGTTGCAGATAAAAAATTAGTTGACCATGCAGTAGAAGAATTAACTAAAATTTCTGGACAAAAAGCTGTTCCTACTTTATCTAAAAAAGATGTTGCATCTTTTAAGTTACGTAAGGGTATGCCAATTGGTGCTATGGTAACACTTAGAGGTGAGCAGATGTATGAGTTTTTAGACAGATTAGTAACTTCATCTTTGCCACGAGTTAGAGATTTCAACGGAATCAAGGCTAATGGTTTTGATGGTCGTGGAAACTATAACTTAGGAGTTACAGAACAAATTATCTTCCCAGAAATCGATATTGATAAAATCAATAGAATCTCTGGTATGGATATTACTTTTGTGACTACCGCAGAGACAGATAAAGAAGCTAAATCACTTTTAACAGAACTAGGATTACCTTTTAAAAAGAATTAATTATGGCTAAAGAATCAATGAAAGCCCGCGAGGTTAAGCGATCTAAAACAGTAGCTAAGTATGCCGCTAAACGTAAAGCTTTAAAAGAAGCTGGAGATTACGAAGCATTACAAAAGTTACCAAAAAACGCTTCTCCAATTCGTCAACATAATCGTTGTAAGCTTACTGGACGTCCAAAAGGATACATGAGACAATTTGGAATTTCTCGTGTAATGTTCAGAGAAATGGCTAATCGAGGGTTAATTCCAGGTGTTAAAAAGGCAAGCTGGTAATTAAAAAGAATTATAAATTGGTTTCAGGTTTGGTTTTTAAGAGTTAAAAACTGAATACCGTTACCGCAAATTAATAACTATGTATACAGATCCAATAGCGGATTATCTTACGAGAGTTAGAAATGCAGTAAAAGCTAACCACAGAGTGGTAGAAATCCCTGCATCTAACTTAAAGAAAGAGATAACCAAAATATTATTCGACCAAGGATATATTTTAAGTTACAAATTCGATGACTCTACTGCTCAAGGTTCAATTAAAATTGCCCTTAAGTACAACAAAGACACTAAAGAGTCAGTAATTAAAAAAATTCAAAGAATCAGTAAACCAGGTTTACGTAAGTATGCTGGAGCTAACGAAATGCCAAGAGTCCTTAACGGTCTAGGTATTGCAATTGTTTCTACTTCTCATGGAGTAATGACAGGTAAACAAGCGCAAAGAGAAAACGTTGGTGGAGAGCTTTTATGTTACGTTTACTAAAAACAGGAATATTATGTCAAGAATAGGTAAAAACCCAATTTCAATTCCTGAAGGTGTAACTGTAGAAGTTAAAGATAACGTTGTAACTGCAAAAGGTAAGTTAGGCGAATTAACTCAAGAGTTTTCAGGTGTTGATATCAGGATTGAAGATGCTACAATAACATTAGAGCGTCATTCAGAAAAGAAAGAACACAAATCTAAACACGGTTTGTACAGAGCCTTAATCGCTAACATGATTGAGGGTGTGTCTAAAGGATGGACTAAAGAATTAGAATTGGTAGGGGTAGGTTATAGAGCCTCTAACCAAGGACAGAAGTTAGACTTAGCTTTAGGTTTTTCACACAATATAGTTATGGATATTGCCCCAGAAGTTAAAATTGAAACAGTTTCTGAAAAAGGTAAGAATCCAATCGTAAAATTAACGTCTCATGACAAGCAATTGGTAGGGCAAGTAGCGGCTAAAATCCGTGGCTTCCGTAAGCCAGAGCCTTACAAAGGTAAAGGTGTTAAGTTTGTTGGTGAGGAAATCAGAAGAAAAGCAGGTAAATCAGCTTAATAGTAAGGTTATGGCATTAACAAAGAACGAAAGAAGACAAAGGATAAAAAACAGAATACGTAAGATTGTATCTGGTACTGAAGCTAGACCAAGATTATCTGTTTTTAGAAGTAATAAAGAAATTTATGCTCAAATCGTAGATGACGTGACTGGTAAAACTATCGCTGCTGCATCTTCAAGAGATAAAGATGTAAGTGGTGCAAAAGGTAATAAAACCGAAGTTGCTGCTTTAGTTGGTAAAGCAATTGCTGAAAGAGCATTAAAAGCTGGTGTTGAAACTATCTCTTTCGATAGAGGTGGATACTTATACCACGGTAGAGTAAAATCATTAGCAGAAGGTGCTAGAGAAGCAGGACTTAAATTTTAAGACATTATGTATCAAAAATATAAAAACGCAGAGCTAGTAAAACCAGGAGGTTTAGATTTAAAAGATCGCTTGGTAGGCGTACAACGTGTTACTAAAGTAACAAAAGGTGGTAGAGCATTTGGTTTTTCTGCTATTGTAGTAGTTGGTGATGAAGCAGGAGTTGTAGGACACGGTTTAGGGAAATCTAAAGATGTAGCTACAGCAATTGCAAAAGCAGTAGAAGATGCTAAGAAAAACTTAGTAAGAATACCTATTATTAAAGGTACTTTACCACACGAGCAAAAAGGTAAATTTGGTGGTGCTAGAGTAAACATTATCCCAGCTGCACCTGGTACAGGAGTTATTGCTGGTGGTGCTGTAAGAACAGTTCTTGAAGCCGTAGGTGTACATGATGTATTATCTAAGTCTCAAGGATCATCTAACCCTCATAATGTGGTAAAAGCAACTTTTGATGCTTTATTACAATTAAGAGATGCAGGTGCTATTGCTAAAGAAAGAGGTATTTCACTTGAAAAAGTATTTAACGGATAATCATTAGGATAAGATGGCAAAGATTAAAGTAAAGAAAGTTAAGAGTGCAATTAACCGTAGCAAAAGACAAAAGCTAACATTAGAAGCTTTAGGTCTTAGAAAAATCGGGCAAGTTGTAGAGCACGATGCCACACCAAATATCCTTGGTATGGTTAAGAAAGTTGAACATTTAGTTTCTGTAGAGGAAGCTTAAAAAATATAACTTAACAGATGGATTTAAGTAATTTAAAACCTGCAGAAGGTTCAGTAAAAAGACAAGGAAAACGCGTTGGTCGTGGTCAAGGTTCTGGTAAAGGTGGAACTGCAACACGTGGTCATAAAGGGGCTAAGTCACGTTCTGGTTATTCTAAGAAATTAGGATTTGAAGGTGGTCAAATGCCATTACAACGTCGTGTGCCTAAGTTTGGTTTTACTAACATTAACAGAGTAGAGTATCAAGGTGTAAACTTGGATACATTACAAGAGTTAGTAGAAGCAAAGAAAATTAAAGATACTGTTGATTTTGATACACTAGTAGAATTAAGATTGGCTCGTAAAAACGAGTTGGTTAAAATTTTAGGACGTGGAGAATTAAAAACAAAATTAACAGTTAAAGCTCATAAATTTACTGCGTCGGCTAAAGCTGCTATTGAGGCTGCTGGTGGTGAAGCTGTAACTTTATAAGACATATATAATGAAAATAATAGATACATTAAAAAACGTCTGGAAAATTACAGAGCTTAAGGATAGAATAATTTTAACTCTTGGGTTATTATTAGTTTACCGTTTTGGAGCGCAAGTAGTTTTACCAGGTATTGATGCAACGCAATTAGGTGGTTTACAAGACACAACTGATGGTGGTATTTTAGGTTTATTAAATGCCTTCACAGGTGGAGCTTTTGCAAATGCATCTGTATTTGCTTTAGGTATCATGCCTTATATCTCAGCTTCTATTGTAGTTCAGTTAATGGGAATTGCAATTCCTTATTTACAGAAGCTTCAAAAAGAAGGTGAAAGTGGCCGTAAAAAAATCAACCAAATTACGCGTTGGTTAACTATAGCTATTTGTTTAGTACAAGCACCTGGTTATCTAGTAAGTTTGCCAAGTTTAGGAATTCCTTCAAGCGCCTTTTTATTAGGTACAGGAGGTATCTTCTACTTTTCATCAATAGTAATATTAGTTACGGGTTGTGTTTTCGCAATGTGGTTAGGAGAGAAGATTACAGATAAGGGTATTGGTAATGGTATATCATTATTAATTATGGTAGGTATTATTGCTACTTTACCTCAATCGTTCTTACTTAATGCAGCTTCTAGAACAGAAGGTAATGGTGGATTTATGCTCATATTAATCGAATTGGTAATATGGTTTTTAATCATATTAGCATCAGTACTATTAGTTATGGCCGTACGTAAAGTACAAGTACAATACGCTCGTAGAACTGCTTCAGGCGGTTTTGAGAAAAACGTATTTGGTTCACGTCAGTTTTTACCATTAAAACTTAATGCATCTGGTGTAATGCCAATCATCTTTGCGCAAGCTATTATGTTTGTTCCTGGTTTAATTGGTGGTTCATCTTGGTTAAAAGATACTGACGCAGGTCAGTGGATGCAAGCTAACTTTTCTGATATCTTCGGATTTTGGTACAACTTAGTATTTGCACTTTTAATTATTGTATTTACATATTTCTATACTGCTATTACTGTTCCTACGAACAAAATGGCAGACGATTTAAAACGTAGTGGTGGTTTTATACCAGGGATTCGTCCAGGTAGCGAAACTTCAGAATATTTAGACAAAATTATGTCTCAAATTACCTTACCAGGTTCTATTTTCTTAGCATTAATTGCTGTGTTCCCAGCATTTGTAGTTAAGTTAATGGGCGTACAACAAGGTTGGGCTTTATTCTTTGGAGGTACATCACTATTAATTATGGTTGGAGTTGCAATAGACACGATGCAACAGGTAAATTCTTACTTGTTGAACAAGCACTATGACGGTTTGATGAAATCAGGTAAAAATAGAAAAGCAGTAGCATAATATTTATACAATGGCAAAACAAGCAGCAATAGAGCAAGACGGTACAATTATAGAAGCATTATCTAATGCTATGTTCCGTGTAGAATTAGAAAATGGTCATATTGTGACTGCACACATATCTGGTAAAATGCGTATGCATTACATTAAGTTGTTACCAGGAGATAAAGTAAAATTAGAAATGAGTCCTTACGATTTAACTAAGGCTCGTATAACTTATAGATACTAATAGTATTTAAAAATCAAAACAGATGAAAGTAAGAGCATCAGTTAAAAAGAGAAGTGCCGATTGTAAATTGGTACGTAGAAAAGGGAGACTTTACGTAATTAACAAAAAGAACCCTAGGTTTAAACAAAGACAAGGATAAACACTAAAAAGTTTAGTTATTAGACTGAAATGAATCTGTTCGAAATCGATTGGTTTAGGATTCTAACAACTAAAAACCGTACTGACAAAAAAGCGTCAGTGCTAAAACTAAAACAAATATGGCAAGAATTGCAGGTGTAGACATACCAAAACAAAAAAGAGGAGTGATCTCTTTAACTTATATCTATGGAATAGGTAGAAGTCGTGCTAAAGAAATTTTAGAAACTGCTAAAGTTGATCAAAGCACAAAAGTACAAGATTGGACAGATGACCAAATCGGAGCTATCCGTGAGGCTGTAGGAACTTTCAAGATTGAAGGTGAATTACGTTCTGAAACTCAATTAAACATTAAGCGTTTAATGGATATTGGATGTTACAGAGGTATCCGTCACAGAGCTGGTCTTCCGTTAAGAGGTCAACGTACTAAGAACAACTCTCGTACAAGAAAAGGTAGAAGAAAAACGGTTGCTAACAAAAAGAAAGTAACTAAATAATAAAAGACAGTAGTCATTAGTAATTAGGTTAGATGGATCTGTTTGAAATGTAAAAGTTTAGGATTCTCAAAACTAAAAGCTAACACTAGAAACTAAAAAATATGGCAAAGTCAAGTACAAAAAAACGTAAAGTAATTGTTGATGCAGTTGGTGAAGCTCACGTAACAGCATCTTTTAATAATATCATTATTTCTTTAACAAACAAAAAAGGTGACGTAATATCATGGTCATCTGCTGGGAAGATGGGTTTTAGAGGTTCTAAAAAGAACACGCCTTACGCTGCTCAATTAGCTGCAGAAGATGCTGCGGGAGTTGCAAAAGAAGCTGGTTTAAAGAAAGTAAAAGTATATGTAAAAGGTCCAGGTAACGGTCGTGAGTCTGCTATCAGATCTATACACAATGCAGGTATCGAAGTATCAGAAATTATTGATGTTACGCCTTTACCACATAACGGTTGTCGTCCTCCAAAGAGACGTCGCGTATAATACAATCTAACTTCGTTCAGGTTTTCCAACCTGTTGAAGATTAAAAATATATACATAAACTAACGTCAAAATGTTTGGCGTTAGTTTATTTTATGTATTTTTGCAAACTGAAAAATAATAACAAGTATCACCGAGAGGCAGACGGTTTAGAAGGATAAGCTTAAGACCTTAATTCTACAATCACTCTCAAAACAAATTAGAAATGGCAAGATATACTGGTCCTAAAACTAAAATCGCTCGTAAATTCGGGCAACCAATTTTCGGAGACGATAAAGCTTTCGAAAAAAGAAATTATCCTCCAGGACAGCACGGAAATAACCGTCGTCGTGGAAAGAAATCTGAATACGCAATCCAATTAGCAGAAAAGCAAAAAGCGAAGTACACTTACGGAATCTTAGAGCGTCAGTTCAGAAATATGTTCAAAAGAGCAACAGCTGCACAAGGTATTACAGGTGAAGTATTATTACAATTATGTGAGTCTCGTTTAGATAACGTGGTTTACAGAATGGGTATAGCTCCAACACGTAGTGCTGCACGTCAGTTAGTATCTCACAGACACATAACAGTAAACGGTGAAAAGGTAAACATTCCTTCTTACCAATTAAAAGCTGGTGATGTTGTAAGTGTAAGAGAAAAGTCAAAATCATTAGAAGCTATTCAAAATTCATTAGCTAATTCTAGCAATGTTTACGAATGGATTACTTGGAACAACGATACAAAACAAGGTACTTATGTTTCTGTACCAGCACGTATCCAAATTCCTGAGCAAATCAACGAGCAATTTATCGTTGAACTTTACTCTAAATAATCAATTAATA
This sequence comes from Winogradskyella jejuensis, assembly GCF_900129745.1. Lineage (GTDB taxonomy): Bacteria > Bacteroidota > Bacteroidia > Flavobacteriales > Flavobacteriaceae > Winogradskyella > Winogradskyella jejuensis. The sequence goes on from NZ_FQWS01000002.1 coordinate 102,772, forward strand.
ATCATATTGGTATTTAGCCAAAGGGTTTACAGGTCTTCTTCAAACTTATAGACCGCGCAACTAAATAACAATTAAAACGAAGAAAAACATGGCAATATTAAATTTTCAGAAGCCTGACAAAGTAATCATGATAGATTCTAATGAGTTCGATGGAAAATTCGAATTCAGACCATTAGAGCCTGGTTATGGTTTAACAGTAGGTAATGCTTTAAGACGTGTATTATTATCTTCTTTAGAAGGTTTTGCAATCACTTCTGTAAGAATAGAAGGTGTAGATCACGAGTTTTCTACAATTTCTGGTGTAGTCGAAGATGTAACTGAAATGATTTTGAACTTAAAGCAAGTTAACTTTAAGCGTCAGATTGATGAAGTTGATAACGAAACGGTTACAATTTCTATCTCAGGTCAAGAACAAATTACTGCAGGTGATTTCCAAAAGTTTATCTCTGGTTTCCAAGTATTAAATACAGACTTAGTTATCTGTAACTTAGATCCAAAGGTTAATATTAACATGGAAATTACAATTGAAAAAGGTAGAGGTTATGTACCAGCAGAAGAAAATAAAAAAGCTTCTGCACCAATAGGTACTATCTTTACTGACTCAATTTACACACCTATAAAAAATGTAAAATACGGAATCGAGAACTTCCGTGTTGAGCAAAAAACGGATTACGAAAAATTAGTTTTCGAAATTCAAACAGACGGTTCAATTCATCCAAAAGATGCATTGACTGAAGCAGCAAAAATACTAATCCACCACTTCATGTTATTCTCTGATGAGCGTATCACTCTAGAGGCGGACGAAATTGCACAGACGGAAACTTATGATGAAGAATCACTTCATATGAGACAGCTATTAAAAACTAAGTTAGTTGATATGGATCTTTCTGTACGTGCACTTAACTGTTTAAAAGCTGCAGAAGTAGATACTTTAGGAGACTTAGTGTCTTTCAATAAAAACGATTTAATGAAATTCAGAAACTTTGGTAAGAAGTCTTTAACTGAGCTTGAAGAACTTGTAAACGTTAAAGGTCTTAACTTCGGAATGGATTTAAGTAAATACAAATTAGATAAAGATTAATTATAAACTCCTTTATAATTTGCTCCTCAAAAGAGTGTTGTAGCAAGATAGAGGTTTAAAACAAAAGTCATGAGACACGGAAAAAAATTCAATCATTTAGGTCGTAAGACAGCGCATAGAAAAGCGATGTTAGCTAATATGGCATGTTCTTTAATAGAGCACAAGCGTATTAACACAACTGTTGCAAAAGCAAAAGCTTTAAAGCAGTATGTTGAGCCAATGATTACTAAGTCTAAAGAAGATACAACGCATAACAGACGTATTGTGTTTTCTAAACTAAGACAAAAAGAAGCTGTTGCAGAATTATTTAGAGATGTAGCTGCAAAAGTAGGTGACCGTCCAGGTGGTTATACAAGAATCATCAAATTAGGAAACCGTCTTGGTGATAATGCTGATATGGCAATGATTGAGTTAGTAGATTACAACGAGATTTACAACGCTGGTAAAACAGCTAAGAAAACAACTCGTAGAAGTAGAAGAGGTGGTAAAAAAGTTGGTGCAGCTGCTCCAGTAGAAACTAAGGCTACTAACGAAGAAGAATAAAAATGCAAGTAAGAAAGCAAATAGATTGTAAATTCAATATTGATATTACTTTTAGACAGCTTTCTTCATTTTATAAACCTCGATTATCGAGTGTTGATAAACATTAAATAATATAAAGGATAAACTGTTTCAGTTTATCCTTTTTTTTTGGAATTTTGCGATGCACCGAGCGAAGTCAAAGTGAAATAGAAAGAAAAACTATATAAAACTAACAACACAGCACAACAAATGAAATACAAGCAAAGAAAAAAAGCCCTAATCTTACTTGCAGATGGAACCATTTTTTATGGTAAATCTATTGGTAAAGAAGGTACTGCATTTGGAGAAGTATGTTTTAATACAGGTACTACAGGCTACCAAGAAATTTTTACCGACCCATCTTATTTTGGGCAATTAATGGTCACTACCAATGCACATATCGGTAATTATGGTACAAAAGATTCTGAAGTAGAATCAGATTCTGTAAAGATTGCAGGTTTAATTTGTAAAAATTTCAGCTTTGAATACTCGCGTCCTGCAGCAGATAGGTCTTTAGAAGATTTTTTTGAAAAGAATAATACGTTGGCCATATCAGATGTAGATACTAGAGCTCTAGTAAGCTACATAAGAGATAATGGCGCTATGAATGCTGTCATCTCTACTGAGGTTGATAATGTTGAAGGTCTAAAAAAACAATTAGCAGAGCAACCAAGTATGAATGGTTTAGAGCTGGCGTCTAAAGTTTCGACTAAAGCGCCTTATTTCTATGGAAATGAAAATGCTACTTATAAAATTGCTGCATTAGATATTGGCATCAAAAAGAATATTCTCCGAAACCTAGCCCAGCGTGATGCTTACATCAAAGTATTTCCTTACAACGCAAAGTTCGAAGAACTAGAAGCATTCAATCCTGATGGCTATTTCTTGTCTAATGGTCCTGGTGATCCAGAGCCTTTAGTTGAGGCCCAAGATGTAGCAAAGCAAATCATAGCCAAGAATAAGCCGTTATTCGGTATCTGTTTAGGGCATCAAGTCATAGCATTAGCAAATGGAATTTCAACTTATAAAATGCACAATGGTCACAGAGGTATTAATCATCCAGTAAAAAACTTATTAACTGGTAAAGGAGAAATCACTTCTCAGAATCATGGTTTTGCTATAAACAGAGAAGAAACAGAAGCACATCCAAATATTGAAATTACACACGTACATCTTAATGATAATACCGTAGCCGGAATTAGGATGAAAGATAAGAATGTGTTTTCTGTTCAGTACCATCCAGAAGCTAGTCCAGGACCAAACGACTCCATCTATCTTTTTGATGAGTTTATAGAAAACTTAAAGAAATAATTCTTGAAAGAATGGCAACAAAATCAATATTCTGTTGCCATTTTTTAGTTGCGAAAACATTTTCGTAGATATTAATCGCAATACTGACTTTTGTCAGAAAATCAGGCAGCTTTTTTCGTAAATTTGACAAACAAGTTTGTCATACTGAACATATTTCAGTACATCAATCAATACAATATTTTATAATCATAAAAAGAAAATCATAATGAGTATTATTATTAACATTCACGCAAGACAGATATTAGATTCAAGAGGTAATCCAACAGTAGAAGTAGACGTGTTAACAGAAAATGGTGTTATGGGACGTGCTGCAGTACCTTCTGGAGCATCAACAGGTGAACACGAGGCAGTTGAGCTAAGAGACGGTGGAGATAACTATATGGGTAAAGGTGTTTTAAAAGCTGTAGAAAATGTTAATTCTATAATAGCTCAAGAGTTATTAGGTGTTTCTGTTTTCGAACAAAATCTAATCGATAAATTAATGATTGATTTAGATGGCACACCAAATAAATCAAAATTAGGAGCTAATGCTATTTTAGGTGTTTCACTCGCGGTTGCCAAAGCTGCGGCAAATGAACTAGGGATGCCTTTATACAGATATGTTGGAGGTGTTTCTGCCAATACGTTACCAGTTCCGATGATGAACATCATTAATGGTGGTTCTCATAGTGATGCACCAATTGCATTTCAAGAGTTCATGGTAATGCCAGTAAAAGCAAAGAATTTTACGCATGCTATGCAAATGGGAACTGAGATTTTCCATAATCTTAAAAAAGTATTACACGACCGTAATTTAAGCACTGCAGTAGGAGACGAAGGTGGATTTGCACCAAACTTAGCCGGTGGTACAGAAGATGCCTTAGAGACTATCGCTAAAGCTGTAGCTAATGCGGGTTATAATTTAGGTGATGATGTTATGATTGCTTTAGATTGTGCTGCGGCAGAATTCTATAAAGACGGTAAATACGACTATACGATTTTTGAAGGCGAATCAGGTAAAGTAAGAACAAGCCAAGAACAAGCCGATTACTTAGCAGAATTGGCCTCTAAATACCCAATTATCTCTATTGAAGATGGTATGGACGAAAACGATTGGGAAGGTTGGAAATACTTAACGGACAAAATTGGAGATAAAGTTCAGTTAGTTGGTGATGATTTATTTGTAACTAATGTTGAGCGTTTAGGAAGAGGTATTTCTGAAGGTATTGCAAATTCTATTCTAATTAAAGTTAATCAAATTGGTACGTTAACTGAAACTATAGCTGCTGTAAACATGGCGCATAATGCTGGTTATACATCTGTAATGTCTCACCGTTCTGGAGAAACAGAAGATAACACAATTGCAGATTTAGCTGTGGCATTAAATACTGGACAAATCAAAACAGGTTCAGCATCACGTAGTGATCGTATGGCAAAATACAATCAATTACTTCGTATTGAAGAAGAACTAGATGAAGTTGCTTATTTTCCGCAGACTAATGCGTTCAAAGTAAAGTAAATATATACTTCTAATACTCACTTTATAAAGCGATTACCGAATTAAGGTAATCGCTTTTGTTTTCAATAGAAAGTAAGAATACTGTAATTGTTAAAACGATTGTAAATACCGTTCCGAAATCGATGTAGATTTCGTAATTTTGTATTCCTTTTAATAAAGATAAATCACACAGATATATGTCAGATAAAGCGATATTAGAAATTGGTGGGGAGAAATACGAGTTTCCATTAATTACCGGAACAGAAAATGAAGTAGCCATTGATGTTAAAGCACTTAGAGGTTCTACAAAAGGTGTTATTACATTAGACCCAGGATATAAAAATACAGGTAGCTGCGAAAGTGCTATTACATTTTTAGATGGTGAAAAAGGGATTTTAAGATATCGTGGATATTCTATTGAGGAATTAGCAGAAAAGGCAGATTTCTTAGAAGTGGCTTATTTGTTGATTTTTGGCGAATTACCAAACCAAGAGCAGTTAGATAAATTTCATGCAGATATCAAGTCGCATTCTGTTGTAGATGATGACGTTAAGAAAATTATTGACGCTTTTCCTAAGTCAGCTCATCCAATGGGTGTGTTATCTTCATTAACTAGTGCGTTAACCGCTTTTAATCCTTCTTCTGTAAACGTAGATTCTGAAGAAGAGATGTACAACGCTATCGTCCGTATATTAGGGAAATTCCCAGTCTTAGTAGCTTGGACTATGCGCAAAAAACAAGGTTTGCCGCTAGATTATGGGGATGATAATTTAGGGTATGTAGAGAATGTTCTTAAAATGATGTTTAAGAGCCCGAACAAAGACTATGAGCAAAACGATATTTTAGTTAATGCTTTAGATAAATTATTAATCTTACACGCAGACCATGAGCAAAACTGTTCTACATCTACAGTAAGAATTACAGGTTCATCGCATGCCGGATTATTTGTATCGCTTTCTGCGGGTATTTCTGCGCTTTGGGGACCATTACATGGTGGGGCTAACCAAGCTGTGTTAGAAATGCTTGAAGCTATTAAAGAAGATGGTGGAGATACAAAGAAATATATGGCTAAAGCAAAAGATAAGAGCGACCCTTTCCGTTTAATGGGCTTTGGTCACCGAGTGTACAAGAACTTTGACCCAAGAGCTAAAATCATTAAAGTAGCTGCAGACGAAGTATTAGGAGATTTAGGTGTTGAAGACCCAATCTTAGATATAGCAAAAGGACTTGAAAAAGAAGCCTTAGAAGACAAGTATTTTGTAGATCGTAAATTATATCCAAATGTAGATTTCTATTCAGGTATTATTTATCGTGCTATGGGTATTCCAGTAGAGATGTTTACAGTAATGTTTGCATTAGGTCGCTTACCAGGCTGGATTGCACAATGGAAAGAAATGCGCATGCGTAAAGAGCCAATTGGTCGTCCAAGACAGCTATATACTGGCGAAACATTAAGGGCGTTTACGCCAATCGAAAAAAGATAAAAAGCAAAAACAAGCTTCATAAGAAATTATGGAGCTTTTTTGTGTCTTAACATCACTATATTTAGTTTAATGAAACTCAACATACAAAACGAAACTTCTAGGCTTAGAGCTGTAATTTTAGGAACTGCTGAGAGTAACGGTCCAACTCCAAAAGTGGAAGACTGTTACGACCCAAAGAGTAGGCTTCACGTATTGGCAGGTACTTATCCCAAAGAGGAAGACATGGTTAAAGAAATGGAAGCTGTAGCAGAAGTTTTAAAAAAGTATGATGTTACAGTTTATCGCCCAGAAGTTTTAGAGAATTATAACCAGATTTTTGCTCGCGATATTTCTTTTGTTATCGAAGACAAAATTATAATTGCTAATATTTTACCCGACCGTAAGTTCGAGGTTGAGGCTACAGAGTATGTTTGGAGTACCGTTGCAAAAGAAAAACGAATTATCCTTCCAGATGAGTGCCATGTAGAAGGTGGTGATGTAATGCCTTGGAACGAATATATTTTTATCGGCACCTATACAGGCGAGGATTATCCAGATTATATTACGGCTCGTACCAATATACATGCAGTAAAAGCCATACAAGACTTATTTCCGCATAAAAAAGTAAAGGCTTTTGAATTGCGTAAATCTAATACCGACCCAAAAGAAAACGCTTTGCATTTAGATTGCTGTTTTCAGCCAATAGGTAAGGATAAAGCTATTATTCATAAAAACGGTTTTTTGGTTGAAGAAGAATACCAATGGTTGGTTGATTTCTTTGGAAAAGACAATGTCTTTGAAATCACCAAAGACGAAATGTATGATATGAATAGTAATATCTTCTCCATCTCTGAAGCTGTGATTATCTCTGAGCAAAATTTTACACGTTTAAATACATGGTTACGTGAGCAAGGTTTTACGGTTGAAGAAGTCCCTTATGCGGAGATTGCTAAGCAAGAAGGTTTACTACGTTGTAGTACTATGCCCTTGATTAGGGAGTAATCTATTTTACTTCCCGTACAAAAAGTAATGATTTACCAAATCTATATAGTGTTGTTTGGCTTCATCTTGGGAGATGTCTTGTACTTGAAATAAGGCATTGGTCTTAAAAGCGTTAATAATTTGCTTTTTACTACTTGGTCTGCCGTAGTCGTTAGTCGCTTTTTTGTAGTAAGCATAAAGACGTAATAAAAAGTCAGCAGGAAATGGGTCCGTATGGTCGTTAATCCGTTTTACGGCATCTTCAAATGCTATATCTAATTCACTTTTATCCATTCATTTCTGCAATCACAGACTCACCACCTTTAACCTTTTGGTTTAAAGTGACTTTAATGTCTGCATCCAAAGGTAAAAATAAATCAACTCTCGACCCAAATTTTATAAATCCAGAATCCGCACCTTGTTTTGCAGTATCGTCTACTATGGCATAGTTGACAATACGTTTGGCTAAAGCTCCAGCAATTTGCCTGTATAAGACTTTTCCAAAGCCTTCGTTCTCTACAACAACAGTTGTACGCTCATTCTCTTCGCTAGCTTTTGGATGCCAAGCCACTAGATACTTGCCAGGATGGTATTTACTATAGGTTACTTTACCTGCAATAGGATAACGCGTTACGTGTACATTTACGGGAGACATAAATACAGATACTTGTATACGCTTGTCTTTAAAGACTTCTTTTTCAAAGACTTCTTCTATAACCACAACCTTACCATCAACTGGCGATAAGGCTTGCTTTTCATTAGGATTTGTAAAACGCTTTGGATTTCTAAAAAACTGAAGGATAAGCACAAAAAACACCAAAACGAGTAGCATTAGTGATTTTCGTAACCACTCTAAAGAAACAAAATAATCGATAGTAAAAATTGCAGTAACCACAATAACTAACGTAATGAGTATTATTTTATGGCCTTCTTTATGAAACATAACTTAAAATTCTTAGAAATAAATATATAAATGGTGCTGCAAAGATAATACTATCTAAGCGGTCTAACAGACCTCCATGTCCGGGCATTATTACGCCACTATCTTTTACATCAGCTTGACGCTTAAATTTTGATTCAATTAAATCGCCCAAAGTACCAAAAACACTAACAATAATGGCTAAAATAAGCCAGCTTGTAAAACCTAATGTTTCGGTGTAGGTAGCAATAAAATAACTAGAAACACAAGCGAAAAATAAGCCGCCTAAAAAACCTTCTACAGTTTTCTTAGGAGACACACTTGGGAATAATTTTTGACGTCCAAAATTCTTACCTACGAGGTATGCAAAACTATCGTTAACCCAAACCAAAATAAAACTACCTAACAGTAAAAAAGGCGTAAATGTATTAAGGTAATTAGCGATAAGAAGCATAAAAACAAAACCACTAGATAAATAAAAGGTTGTAGCGATGTAGCGTTTTGATTCAAACAACGGAATCTTCTTTTCTGTAAACAAATCTTTGATTAGAAATAGGTTAACAAAAATGGTAATAACTAGTAGTATTTGTATAGCTTCATTGGTGCCAGTGTTGGATGTATGAATCATACACCAATACCAAAAGCCAAAATATAACGCCGTGAAAATTATAGCTGTTAATGGAAATGCTTTTAGCTTAATGAGTTTATTAAATTCGGCTAAAGAAACTAAACCAAAAACAAAGAGTACAACAAGTAGGGCGTTTTGCCAATACATTGAGACAATAAGCAGTGATACATAAAGAAGGCCAGAGATGGCACGGGTTAAAAGTTCCTTCATTTATAAGTCTTCTAATAGCAATAAATACAAATTCTTAGCACTACTTCCGTAGGTTAAAAAGTCTTTATCTTCATTAGTTTTAAAATGCTTTATGGTCGTAATATTTGTAGGAATTTTTGATTTGTTATTGTTTTTAATGCCTTTTAAACCTTCGCCTATGTTTTCAACCAATTGACTTGTGGTAGCATAGACTACAAAATTTGCTGGTAATTCTTTAAGCTTCTTTTCGGCAATTTGCTTGGAAGAAATTAGAAGTGAGCCATCATCAGAAATTAAATGCTCACAAGTGGTGAAAAAATAACTACTATCTGAAGTTTTCTTAGTGGTTTTAAGCTCAAATCCTTTGAATAAATCTTCTAATCTATCATCTAAGAGGAATACCTTTTTATCTTCCCACTTATTTTCGGCAATTATATTTTCGAAGCTATTGTATACCTCTTCAATATTCTCACAGTAGAGGAATTTTCCACCGTTAGCCTTAAAATTTATGGTAAAACGCTCATCTACAGGAAGCTTGATTTCGGGCATGTATTTGCTGCGCTCATCATTAGGAACTTTTTCTTCGGAACCGGGGGTTTTTCCTCCAAAAATTTTTCTGAATAAACTCATTTACAAATACGATTAATACGCGTCTTTAGTCAATTATTCCAAATATAAAAAAACTTAAACTAACTAAGGGTTAATTTAAGTTTTTTCGTCGAATGGGAGTAAGGTCTATTCTTCTTCTTCAGAAACTAAAGTCGTTTTTTCAAACGGACGTTTTCCAAATATTTTTTCGAGGTTGTCTTTAAAAATAACTTCTTTTTCTAATAGAACTTCAGCCAATTCAGTAAGCTTATCTTTATTCTCTTCTAAGATTCTTATCGCACGTTGGTATTGTTCTTCAATAATTTCAGAAATTTCGTTGTCAATCAATACAGCGGTTTCTTCACTATAAGGTTTAGTAAAACCAGCTTGTTGTCCAGAAGAATCGTAGTAAGTCACATTTCCAACTTTATCGCTTAGACCGTAAACAGTAACCATAGCTCTTGCTTGTTTTGTTACTTTTTCTAAGTCACTCAATGCTCCTGTTGATATTTTATCAAAGATGACTTTTTCAGCAGCACGTCCACCCATAGTAGCACACATTTCGTCAAGCATTTGTTCTGGTCTTACAATAAGACGCTCTTCTGGTAAATACCAAGCAGCTCCAAGTGATTGCCCACGAGGAACAATAGTTACTTTAACCAGCGGTGCTGCATGTTCAAGCATCCAACTTACTGTAGCGTGACCAGCTTCATGAAAAGCAATAGCTTTTTTCTCGTCTGGTGTAATGATTTTATTTTTCTTTTCTAGTCCACCGACAATACGGTCTACTGCGTCTAAAAAATCTTGTTTATTAACTGCTTTCTTACCTTTACGAGCAGCAATTAAAGCAGACTCGTTACATACGTTTGCAATATCTGCACCAGAGAAACCAGGAGTCTGTTTAGCCAGGAAGTCTACATCTAGGGTTTCTTCTTTCTTAAGCGGACGCAGATGCACTTCAAATATTTCTTTACGCTCTCTAACGTCTGGTAGGTCTACATAAATCTGTCTATCAAAACGTCCAGCACGCATAAGAGCGCTATCTAAAACATCTGCACGGTTTGTTGCAGCTAATACAATAACATTTGTATTGGTACCAAAACCGTCCATCTCTGTTAAGAGTTGGTTTAGTGTATTTTCGCGCTCATCGTTAGAGCCAGAAAAATTGTTTTTTCCTCTAGCACGACCAATAGCGTCTATCTCATCAATGAATATAATTGAAGGCGATTTTTCTTTTGCTTGTTTAAATAAATCTCTTACACGAGATGCTCCAACACCTACAAACATCTCTACAAAATCAGAACCTGATAGAGAGAAGAAAGGTACTTTAGCTTCACCTGCTACAGCTTTTGCTAGTAAGGTTTTACCTGTTCCCGGGGGTCCTACAAGTAGGGCTCCTTTGGGGATTTTACCACCAAGAGAGGTGTATTTTTCTGGAAACTTTAAAAAATCTACAATTTCTTGCACTTCTTCTTTTGCACCTTCAAGACCAGCAACATCTTTAAATGATGTTTTGGTATCAGTTTTCTCGTCAAAAAGTTTTGCTTTAGATTTACCTATATTAAATATTTGTCCACCAGCACCGCCACCGCCACCAGAAGACATACGACGCATAATGAAAATCCATACGCCAATGATAAGTATAAATGGAAGTAGAGAAATTAGAAAATCGCCAAAGGCGTTATTCTCTATATCTGCGTTACGAGAAGTTGGTAGATTGTTTTTAGTAATGATTTCGTCGATACGGTCTTCAAAATTACCTAAATCACCAAACTTTAATGTATAGTTTGGAATGTTACCTGACGGTAAAAATCCTTTAGAGCGAGCTGTTTTGTGAACATCTTTCTTGAGAGCTTCTTCAGTAAGATAGACTCTAGCAGTTTTAGTGTTACTAATAATAACCACTTCTTTTACATCACCTTGCTCAAGGTAATTGATAAATTCTGAAGTTTTTATTTCTTTAGAACTTTGAAAAGCACTACCTCCAAACAGCTGTAGTCCTAGAATTATAGCTATAACTATTCCATATATCCAATATGGACTTACTTTAGGTTTTTTGTTTAAATTCTTATTTTCTTTTGCCATTCTTAGCGTTTCGTTTTATAAACTTGTTTCTATTTCTGTAGTTTTTGCATCACCCCATAAGCTTTCGATATCATAATATTCTCTGATATGCTTCTGAAAAACGTGTACAACTACATTAACGTAATCCATTAAAACCCACTCGGCATTATCTGTACCTTCAATATGCCAAGGCTTATCTTTAATGGTTTTACTTACTTGTTTTTGGATGGAATTTACAATGGCATTGACTTGGGTGTTAGAAGTTCCCTCGCACACTATAAAGTAATCGCAAACTGTATTTTCTATTTCTCTTAAATCTAAAAGTATAATCTCTTTTCCTTTAACGTCTTCGATTCCGCTAATTATCGTTGTAATGAGCTGGTCGGCATTGCTATTTCTTTCCGTCATTAAAATGTTTTAAATTTATACAAAGTTATTACTTTTTTAGTTCTTGCTAAGTCAAATACTCATAAGAAATCCATAAAATAATTCCTTTGATTTAATGTACATAATCAAACTTGATGCCATCGACTCAACCAACTCGTACCTAAAGACTATAAGTCTTAAAAAGATGCCTAAAGATTTTACTGTAGTTGTTGCTGAAGAGCAGACTAATGGTAGAGGTCAAATGGGAACACAGTGGCAAGCGGAAGCGTCTAAAAACCTAACGTTTAGTGTGTTTAAAGATGTTTCTTTTTTAAAGGTGTCTCATCAGTTTTGTATTAGTATGGCTGTAGCTCTAGGACTGTCCAAAGCATTAAAAGAACTGCAAATACCAAAAATAAAGATAAAATGGCCTAACGACATTTTGTCAGAAAACAAGAAAATTGCAGGCATTCTTATAGAAAATGTCATAAAGAATAATACGCTAGAAGGTTCTATTATTGGTATGGGTCTAAATGTTAATCAGAAGTTTTTTGACGATTTACCAAATGCATCTTCACTACATTTAATTACCGGGATTGTTTATAGTAAAGATGAAGTTTTACATAATATATTGAAGCATATTGAACATTACCTTAAGCGGCTTGAGTCTGGTGATTTAAACCTATTAAAGAAAGAATATGAAGCTGAGTTATTTCGCATAAAAAAACCATCAACTTTTAAGACTCCAACAAACCAAATATTTTCTGGTTTTATTGAGGGTATAACAGATGATGGTAAATTAAAATTGCTTCTTGAGGATGATGTGCACATGGCATACGACCTCAAAGAAGTAGAGCTTCTCTACTAAACTGAAGCTGGCATATTTGTAGCCAAAGTTTCTAAAAATTTATTGATAGGGCCTTTTATCATCATGGCCATCATAGCATTAAACTCTCCAGAAAAATTAAGTTTTACTTCACTTTTATTAGGCTCAATTTCAGTGATATCTGCAGTTAAAGAAAAGTCTAATTTTCCACCAGCAGCTCCTAAAACAATTTTACTATTTGGTGTAGCTTCTTTCTTTTTTAGTACAATTTCTGGCATTCCTTTTAATGCAAATAAAAATTTGTCTGTATCCAAAACTTCAAATTTGCTAATATTTTCTGGCATTAGCTTTTCAAAATTCTTTACATCAGATAAAAAGTTAAAAGTATCTTCGGCAGATTTATCAACAGCCACTTTAGGTGATTCTAAATTCATTTTATAATATTATTTTTTTCTTTGAGTATCAATTAGCGTTCCATTCGCTAGGATTTGCATTCCAACGTGCTAAAATGTCTTGCTCTTCTTGGGTAATATATTTGGTGTCAAGGGCTTGTTCTAGGAGGTTTTCGTAATTTCCTAAAGTGTTTAGTTCAATGTCAGCTTTGCTAAAGTTTTGTTCCGCAACATCAAAACCATAGGAGAAAATAGCAACCATACCTTTGATATTAACTTCAGCAGCTTTTAAAGCCTCAACGGCATTAAGACTACTTTTACCAGTACTAATTAAATCTTCTACCACCACGACACTTTGGCCTTTCTCAATGTAACCTTCAACTTGGTTTTGTCTTCCATGTTTTTTTGCTTCAGGTCTTACATATACAAAAGGTAAGTTAAGATACTCGGCAACTAGTGCACCTATACCAATAGCGCCAGTAGCTACCCCAGCAATAACGTCTGGTTTGCCATACTTCTCTTCAATCTGTTTTGCTAAAGTTTCTCTCACGTAATTTCTTATTTGCGGATAAGATAGTACGATACGGTTATCACAATAGATGGGAGATTTCCATCCAGAAGCCCAAGTAAAAGGGTCTTTTGGTTGTAATTTAATGGCGTTAATCTGAAGTAATAACTCAGCGGTTTTCTTAGCGATGTCTTTGTTAAAAATCATGCAACAAAATTAATGAAATTTGAAGTGAGTTAAATTTTAATTCAAAATAAATTTTAATTCAAAAACCGTATTGTAAAAAAGAATACATTTACAATTCAGAAATTAAAAGTCAAACAGACTTATGCATACTATTTTTGTTGGTGATAAACCTATTTACTTAACAACTGAGGTTGATAAAGAAAAGGATTTTAAAGTCTTTTTATTAAAATCGGTTGACCTACCAAAGGTGATTAGGATGCTTAACAGAACAGATTTAAAATCCGTTTACCTTGTTGGTAAAAAAGAACATAAACTCCTCAAAAACTTCTTAAAAAAACTCCCAAATGTTATTGCGGGCGGCGGAAAGGTATACAATAGAGAAGGCAAAGTTTTATTTATTTACAGAAATAATAAATGGGATTTACCAAAAGGAAAAACCGAGAAAAAAGAATCTATTGAAGAGACAGCTATTAGAGAAGTTGAAGAGGAAACTAAGGTTAGTGGTTTAGAAATTACTAGGCCTTTACCAACAACTTACCATATCTTTAAGCGCAACGGTAGGTATAAAATAAAAATTACGTATTGGTTTGAAATGAAAACAGATTACGATGGTAAGCTAAAACCTCAAACCAATGAAGGTATTACTAAAGTAAAATGGTTAAGCGAAAAGAAAATTAAAAAAGCTATGGAGAATAGCTATGCCAATATTAAGCTTCTGGTCTAGTTTTTATTTTCTATTATTCTATAAATAGGATACTGCATATGCGCCTTTTCGTAATGTTCAGATTGTTTGTGAAGCCAATCTAACTGGGCATACCAATTATTTGAAAAATCTGGTTCTAAGCTTTTCTTTAGATTGAATTTTATTTGTAATCTTGGATTTTGCCTTAATAATAATTGTGCTTTATCTTCCCAAACGTATGGTGAAAATCCTTCTTTTTGCTGTAAAATAGTGTCAAAGAAATTCCAGTTAAAAAATGAGTCTGGAGCTTCTGGTTCAAGAGTTTCAAGAAGATATCGAATTCCTTTTTGGTTAGTTTTTACTAAATAATCACCAGCCATAAATTTTAATTCTGTTTCAGAGGTTTCTACTGTCGTATTATAATGCAAATAATGGCCCTCGTAAGGAGATTGGCGTGTTTTGTAATCGGAAATCTTATAAGATTGTACTAAGACTAGACTGTCTTTTTCAAGTGGAGTCATTTCAATGTTGTTCAACTTTAAACGCTCAATAACATGGTGCATCCCTTGAGGAATAATGTAAACTTTAGGAATAGTAACTTCAGTAGTTGCTTTAAAAAAGTTTTGATATTTTACTTCCTTTTCAAAAGGTTGAGAGCGGTCGTATTTCAAACGTTTAGCCCCAGTTAGTTGACTTTCTACTCTGTTACCTTCAAAGCCTTTAAAATTTAAAGTTGAATATTTTGATGTATCAATCTGCCACTCTAAAGGATAAGTATCTCCAGCGGACCATGTCTTAGTTTGCTGCTTTCTTAAGTTTGAAATTTTATCACCTTGCTCTTCAGTAATCTCAACCATACTTTTCATAAGCTCATAGGTGCCTTCTACACGTTGCTTGTAAGGTTTTAGCATATGTGTTTCTACCATCATTCCTAATGTGTTGAATAAGGTTGTATAACCTGTAGAATATCTTGGCGAATCTTTAAACTGAGAAAAGCCACTTTCTGGTGTGCGATTAAAAACATTAACGTAAGGTGTTATGTCCCACTGTTTAGCTTCAAGTTTTTCTTCGAGTTGAGGCATCATTTCGGTATGCAAATAACTTCCTAAAACGCCTCCAAGCTTATTATGTTGTGTAAACAAATGTGTCAAAGTATACTGATAATCTGCTCCATTGCTTACATGATTATCTATAAAAATATCGGGTTGTACCAAGTGGTAAATTTTAGAAAATGTTTTTGCATTTTTAGTGTCTGTTTTTATAAAATCTCGATTAAGGTCATAATTACGCGCGTTACCCCTAAAACCGTATTCTTTTGGGCCATTTTGATTCGTACGTGTACCAGAATTTCTATTTAAACTACCACCAACATTATAAATAGGAATGGTGACCAAAACTGTGTGTTTTGGTGCTTCAATTGTTCCGTTGGCAATATCTCTAAAAAGTAGCATTGTTGCATCAATACCGTCTGACTCTCCAGGATGGATGCCATTATTAATAAGCATAATACGATTCTCCTTTCGTAGCGATTCAAAATCAAAGACATTGCCTCGAGGACTCAGTGTAACGATATGAAGTGGCTTTCCAGAATCGGTTTCGCCAATAGCTTCAATATTAATATTATTATAGTTATCAGCTAGAACAGAGTAGTATGCTATGGTTTCCTCGTAAGTAGCTGTTTCTAATCCGTTACTTTTTTCGAAAGTTGTGGTGAAATCAAAATCTGTTTTTTTTGATTCTTGAGAACAAGAAACAATAATTATAAAGAGAATTAGGAGTTTTTTCATGATGTACATTCTTGTTTTTCAAACTTAGGCATTTTGAAGCAGAAAAACTTTCTGTAGTCCAAATTTCAGATTATAAAAATGACTAATTTTGCATCACTTTATAAACAAATCTATGCAACAAACAACAGATACTATTTTGATGATTCGTCCAGTAAATTTTAGGATGAATGAAGAAACTGCAGTAAATAATTACTTTCAGGAAGATTTAGATTTAAAAAATGCTGAAATTAATAAAAAAGCGCAAGAAGAATTTGATGCGTTTGTTTACAAGCTTAGAGCTGTTGGGATTAATATTGTTGTAGAAAATGATGATGAATTAATGGATACGCCAGACTCGATTTTCCCTAACAATTGGGTGAGTTTTCATAGCAACGGCGATGTGGCATTGTATCCTATGTTTGCAGAAAATAGAAGAAAAGAGCGCCGAGACGAAGTGTTTATAAGATTAGAGCAAGAAGGTTTTAAGATTGAAAATATTGTAGATTATACCTCCGCAGAAAACGAAGGTATATTTCTAGAAGGTACGGGAAGTTTACTTTTAGACCGTGTAAATAGTAAGGCCTATTGTGCTTTATCGCCACGAGCAGACGAAGATTTGTTTATTGAGTTCTGCGAAGATTTTGAATATACTCCTGTAGTTTTTACCGCTAACCAAACTGTGGAAGGTAAACGATTACCAATTTATCATACAAACGTTATGATGTGTTTGGCCGAGACTTTTGCAGTTATTTGTTTAGACACTATTGATGATAAAAAAGAACGTAAAAATGTAGTGAAGCATCTAAAGCAAGATGGTAAAGAAATCATATCGATTACCGAAGCACAAATGCATCAATTTGCAGGGAATATGTTACAACTAAGAGGCGAAAATAAGCAGCGCTATCTAGTGATGAGCGAAGCTGCCCATAAGAGTTTAACAGCTCAGCAAATAAAAGCTATAGAAAAACACTGTCCAATCTTATCAAGTTCTCTAGAAACCATAGAAACTTGTGGCGGTGGTAGCGCGCGTTGCATGATGGCTGAGGTGTTTTTACCTAAGACTTAATCTACTCCGAAAGTGCGGCTTTTGGTAATTCAATAAAGAATTTACTTCCAATATTTGGAGTACTCTCTACCCAAATACGACCGTTATTAAGCTCAACTAAATCTTTACAGATGGTAAGACCTAATCCAGTACCTTTTTCGTTTTCGGTTCCGATGGTTGTAAAGTTCTTTTTAGCGTTGAATAATTTTTTCTGATTTTCTTCAGAAATACCAATACCTGTATCTTCTACACAAATTAGAACCTTACCATTGTAGTCTTGGTTAGATACCGTGATAACGTCACCTTTACCTGTAAACTTTACAGCATTAGTAATTAGATTTTGGATAACAATTTCGAGCATACTTCTGTCTGCGTAAACAAACTCACGGCGAGATTCGTCAATAAGAATAATACCTTTGTCATTAACTTTCTTTTCGATAAGTGATATCTTAATCTGAAAGATTTCTTGAATATTAAAAAGCTCTGGCTTTGGTTGCAAGTTCTGCATTTGCGATTTAGACCAGTTGAGTAAGTTAAATAATAGCGATGATGCATTGTTGGCATTTTCGCTTAATTCAGGAATTAACTCATTAAACTCTTCTTTGCTAATACCTCCATCTTTCAGTAAATCTAAAAACGCTTTTATAGAGGAAATAGAATCTTTTAAATCATGAGATACAATAGAAAACAACTTATCCTTTACTTGATTCACTTCTTCGAGCTGTGCATTTTTAAGAGCTAATTCCTTGTTTTCTTTTGCAAATTTCTTGTTGCTTTTTCCATCTTTAGAACTCTTGAGATAGCTAAATATTAATAATGCTGTAATAAACACCAATCCTGCTATTAAGCCATAAATTAATAATGTATCTTGCTTCTTTTGGTCTTCTTGTTCGGTAGTTGCTAAAGCTTCATTTTGTGCCTCTACAGCTTCTTTTTTCTCTATTAATGGAGGCGTGTCTTCAATAGTATCGTCTATAGAAGTTTCAGGAATTTTTACTGCTGCTGCACGTTCTTTATCAAGTTTGTCCTTTAACGCATAGTATTGATTTTGCCAATTAAATGCATCTTCGTAAAATCCACGTTTAGAGTCTAAATCTGTATTGAGTTTAAGATTGTAGAGTAACTCCTCATCATCACCTAATTTTTTGGCGAGTTTTAAAGCTTCTAGAAGTTGATTTTCTGCTAGCTTTAGTCTTTTATTTTTAATGTTGAGTTCCCCAAATGCATTTAAGGATTTGAGTATGCCCAATTCATCTTTTTGAAATCTGCTATATCGCAATCCTTCTCTTAAATAGTCAGAAGCTTTATCTAAATCCTCAATAGCCAAATAGGATTTTCCAAGACTCGGTAAAACCGCTCCTCGGATATCTTTTTCGTCTGAGTCTAAGAGCGTAAGCATACGCTCATAATTATCTATGGAGCGTCTATAGTCATCATTGAGCGCATAGATTTGTCCAAGATTTTTAAGGGAAGACTTCATGCCTTCCATGTCGTCCAATTCTTCTCTAACGCTTAATGCTTTTTTATTGTATTGGAGTGCTTTGTCTAATTTACCAGTATTAAAATAGGCTTCAGCTAAGTTATTATAGGCTTTACTTAAATCGTCTTTTAAATCTTTCTCTTCAAATATTGAAATGGCAGAAAGTGAGTTTTGAAGTCCTTTTTTATAGTTGCCTCTTTGTATTTCTATAACACCTAGATTATTGTTCACTTTAGCAATACCAAGTGTGTCATTTATTGTTGAGAAATACGAACGGGCTATTTCAAAATTGCTAACAGCATTACCTAAATCATCTTGCTCGCTATTAATTAATGCTTTGATGTAGTTTGTTTCCGCTAAACCTTTATCGTAATTAAGAGACTTAGAGAGCTCAGAAGTTTGGGCAATAAAAAGTAATGCTTTTTTGTAGTCTTCTACTTTGTAGAGTTCATTGATAAGCAGCAATGATGTCTCTACTTTAGTAGAATCTTGGTTTTGATATGCTAAACGTACAGTAAGGCTGTCTATCTTTGCATTTTGGGCAAAGCTTATAACAGCAAACAGGCAGATGGCATAAATAATAAGTTGCTTCATAAAGCAGTGACTACAACGCACAGTTTTATATTTAGTTTTGGCCAACTTTCTGAGAGGGATAGGAAAGATGTCTTCAGCAACTTTTCGCTTCGGACGTTTTAATTAATAGCAGACCAAAAATGATTAAATGCAATTAGATTTGCTAATTTTTAAGATTTACGACCAAAAAATCAGACAAACTGATGGTTAAAAATCAAAAAAAATTAGACCAATCGACCAACAGCATAATTTTCGGCAGAATTACACTTTTATCGATGAAATGCACTATTAATGTAATCTACTGATTAATAAATACTTAAAAATAATAATTTAATAAAGTCTAGACAAATTCTTAGTTAAACTTTATGACTGTTTTTTGCAGAAATAATGTCTAATAATTAAACCCAATCAACGGTTATTATAAAATAATAAAAGGCCTATCTTTGCAGGCATTAAAAAAGGATAAAAACACTAACGTATGAGTCTTCAAAATACATTAGAACTAAATGTAAAAGCAGCAGTTGCAGAACTGTTTGATGCTAATTTAGAATCTGTAGAATTTCAAGCAACTCGGAAAGAATTTGCTGGGGATATTACTGTTGTGGTTTTTCCTATGTTGAGAGTAGTGAAAGGAAATCCAGTAGTTATAGGTGAACAAATTGGGCAGTTCTTAGTCGATAATGTGTCTCTGGTTAAGGGTTTCAATGTTGTAAAAGGCTTTTTAAATATTGAGATTGATGATTCACATTACATTAATTTTCTTGATGCTATAAAAAATAAGGAAGACTTTGGATATGCTGATTTAAAGGATAACAAAGCTGTCATGGTGGAGTATTCTTCTCCAAATACCAATAAGCCTTTACATTTGGGGCATGTTAGAAATGTATTGCTTGGTTATAGTGTTGCCGAAATATTAAAAGCTTCGGGCAAAAAAGTTTACAAAACTCAGATTATTAACGATAGAGGTATACATATTTGTAAAAGTATGTTGGCATACGAAAGATTTGGTAATGGGGAAGTGCCTTCTGAAAATCTAAAAGGTGATAAGCTTGTTGGAAATTATTATGTAGAATTTGACAAGGCTTACAAAACCGAAATAAAAAATTTAATTGCTCAAGGACAGACTGAAGCTGAAGCCAAAAAGAATGCTCCTATTCTTTTAGAAGCTCAAGATATGCTACGTAAATGGGAAGCAGGTGATGAAGATGTTGTAGCACTTTGGAAAAAGATGAATGGTTGGGTTTATGATGGTTTTGAAGCGACTTACAAAAATATTGGTGTAGACTTTGATAAATATTACTACGAAAGCCGAACGTACTTATTAGGAAAAGAATTTATTGCAGAAGGTTTAAAATCTGGAGTGTTTTTCAAAAAAGAAGATGGTTCCGTTTGGTGCGATTTAACTGAAGATGGCCTTGACGAAAAAATCGTTTTGCGTAGCGATGGTACAGCTGTGTATATGACCCAAGATATAGGTACAGCAATCCAGAGAATTAAAGATTATCCAGATGTAGGTGGCATGGTTTACACTGTAGGTAATGAGCAAGATTACCATTTTAAGGTTCTGTTTTTAATTTTGAAGAAACTCGGATTCGATTGGGCTAAAAACCTATTTCATTTAAGTTATGGTATGGTAGATTTACCTAGTGGAAAAATGAAGAGTAGAGAAGGAACCGTTGTAGACGCCGATGATTTAATTGAAGAAATGGCAACTACTGCTGAGGAGATTTCTAAAGAATTAGGTAAACTAGATGACTACTCAGAAGCTGAGAAAAAAGAACTCTATAAAGTTATTGGTCTAGGAGCCTTAAAGTATTATATACTTAAAGTAGATCCTAAAAAGCGAATTTTATTCGACCCAAAAGAATCTATCGACTTTCAGGGTAATACAGGCCCATTTATTCAGTATACTTACGCTAGAATTCAATCAATTTTAAGGAAGTTTAATTCTGAAGCTATTATAAACTTAGATAATATCGAAGTGTCTCTTTATGAAAAAGAGAAGCAATTACTAAAGCAACTAGAGCAATTTCCTACTATCATCCAAAATGCGGCGGAACAACATAGTCCTGCGTTGGTTGCAAACTATACATACGATTTGGTTAAAGATTTTAATTCGTTTTACCAAAATGTATCTATACTTGGAGCAGATTCTGAAGCTGAAAAAACGTTTAGAGTTCTCCTTTCTAAAAAGGTTGGCGAAACTATTAAAAATGCATTCAACGTTTTAGGAATAGATGTTCCTGAGCGCATGTAGCTAAAATTGACCCTTATATTTTAAGGCCTGTTTTATATGTGCTAAATGATGATTGCTATGCCAAGCATAGGTGCCGATTGTTTCTTCTAAAGAAAAGCGTTTGCCGTGCTCTGGATGAATAAACTCTCTTTTCAAATCGTTGTCATCAAAACTTCTAAGAAGTACACCAAGTTTATAATGTACACCTTTTAATATATGAATTGGCGCTTCAAGAGATTCTGAATAATCGATAAGTTTTGCCCAGCGGTCTTCAAAATATGGGCGAATTGTTGGCAAGTCTTCAGTTAAGGCGAGTTTAAACCTCGTAATGCTATTGATATGACTATCAGCACAATGATGTACAACTTGTTTTATTGTCCAGCCATCTGGCCTGTAAGCGTAATTGAGCTCTATCTCGTTAAGATGTTTTGTGGTCTCTTCAACAGTATCAGGAAAGCTTTCAATATCAGATATCCAACTTTTAATATGTTGTTTTGTAATTATTTCGGGTTTTATAAATTCTCCAATAGGATATTTTAGTTTTTGGAGTTCAGAGGTGTGCATGAATTGTAGATTGATTTTAATATCTAAAAATAGAACTTTAAGACAATTAGAAAAAATAAAAGACCGCCATTATGGCGGTCTCTTACCGATTTACTAACTAATAAAATCTAACTATGCCTCAGAAGTAGAACTTGATGCTACTGCAGCAGCATAGACCACTAAACCAAATCCTATTTTGTTTATAGCATCACCGATGTTGTAAATTACATCCATAGCTAAACCGCCAAAGATGCCATCATACCAACCTGGAGTTCCTGCCATATATCCGATTGGATAAATTGCCCATCCTACAAGTACAAACCAACATAATGTTTTGTGTGCCTTGAGTACTGCACCACCTGCTTGTACCGCTAATTTCTTTGCTTGTCCTAACCAAATATCATAAACAATTACGAAATAGGCTATACCAGAGATTAATCCCCAAATCTGAGCTTGGTCTCTGTAAACAGCTTCACCTAAGTATCCTGTTACTAACATAACAACTGATAAAAAGATTAATCGCCACATTAGAGATTTTTTCGCTCCTGCGACTTTTAAGATGAGGTAAAACTCAACACACATTAATGGTACCGTTAATACCCAATCAACGTATCTGAAGAATGTAGGTGACTCAGCATTAGCTGCCCAGTAATCACGCATGTACCAGTAGTGTACAGCTGCAATAAAGGTAATCAACCCAGAAACTAAGATTGAGGTTCTCCATTTTCTATCAAAACTATTCATTGATAAAAAGAAAAAGGCTGAGGCCGCCATCATTGCCATACATCCTACAAAAAATGTAAAGCCTACATAATCGTCAGTAGCAATTTTGCTTACGTCTCCGATTGCAAGTAATAAATTGTTCATAATATTTGTAATTAGTTATTTTGTTTAAGTAAATTTACAAAAGGTTAGACACATAATACATAAAATTTTGTGAAAATTTTTAAACAAACAATAATTTGAAGCCTGCATTTTGAGAAATATACAAAATTTTAATATCGTTTCTACCTTTCTATGCTTATGGCTAGCGGTCTATTTAACTACTAGTTTAGAGCAATACTTGGCGTGTTTCTTTATTCTTACTGTAGGATTAATGCACGGGTCTAACGATATAAAAATTATTAAGCGTGTATACAATAACAGTAGTATTAGTTATTACAAAACGCTCATTTTATATATAATGGTAGTGTTATTTGGAGCGTTAATGTTTTTTTTAATACCCAAAATCGCACTCATTTTGTTTATTCTAGTTAGTGGATTTCATTTTGGAGAGCAACATTTTCATGAGGTAAGATTTCAATATAAATGGATTAAGAAGTCATTATATGTAAGTTATGGGTGTGCAATAATATTTCTATTGTTGTATACTAATGCTCAAGAAAGTATAGAAATTATATCCCAGATAACAGGAGAAAGTATAACCATAAACTTCCTTATGGTAAGTTTAATTTCTTCATTAATGGTATTTGTAAGTTGTTTTGTAATACTCTACAAGAGTATAACAAACCCCATTAGAGAGTTATTTAATATTCTTGTTTTCTTTATAGTTTTTAAAACGGCATCACTACTTTGGGCATTTGCTATTTATTTTGTTCTGTGGCATTCTTTACCATCTGTTTTGGACCAAGTAAAATACTTATTTAAAGAAGTAAATAAACGGTCTGTTTTAGAGTATGTTAAATCTTCAGCAATTTATTGGATAGTATCTGTAGTAGGACTCTTTCTTCTTTTAAATTTTCTTGTAAAACAAGAAGATTTATTTTACGCCGTGTTTTTTTCTTTTCTGGCTGCAATAACATTTCCGCATGTTATAGTGATGACTAAAATTTTCAAGCATTAAAACGTTAATCTAAAACTAAAATTTGGAGTTAAACCAAGAGCAACTTCATTGTTTTCGATAATTGCGTTATTATCGTCCCTACTGTAAAATCTATTAATGATATTTCTGTCGTCAAGAATATTCCATACAGAGGCTCCAACTTCCGCGATAACATCATCTGCAACTTGAAACGCGTATCGAGCAGAAACATCGGTTCTTAAATAATCAGGAATCCTTTTAGCATTAGGTGTATTATAAACGATACTACCCGAATTAAATTGATTGGTTGCAGGTTCTGTGTAAGGCTTGCCTGAGTTCCAGTTAATACCAGCTGAGATTTTAAGGTTTTCGATTTCATAAGTTGTCGAAAAATTGACGACATGTCTTATATCAAAATTATTGGGGAACTCCTCGCCGTTATTTAAACTCTCAAAGTCATAATCATTTTTACTATAAGAATAACTTAACCAAGTACTTAGGTTTTTAAATTGTTTGTTAAGTAAAAAATCGATGCCTTTAACGCTATAATTTCCTGAAGTATTAACTAATTGAAATTGATTTTGAAACCCTTGAGAACGTGTGCTAATTCCTATAACATTTTTAACGTAACCTTCAGCACTTATAAGCCAGCCTTTTTGTTTGTAGTTGAGTCCAACTGAAAATTGATTACTCTTTACTACAGGGACATCCTTATTGTTTGAGAGTTGCCATCTTCGTTTTTCAACTCCAAAAAAGTCTTGTTGTAAATCTATAATTTGAGTGATGGATTGACTTTTTACTTCTCCTAAAACTTCTAACCTAAAATGATTGAGAAATTTTTGAGAAAAACTAAACCGTGGTTCAAATAGTAACATTCCAAAATCTTCAAGATAATTTCCTCTAAGACCAATTCTACCGTAGGTGTTTTTTGAATTAGATTTAAACTCAGCTTCACCATATATAGCATGTGTACTAACCACCTCTTTTATAAATCGTCTAAAGGTTGGTATGGTAACATCTTCGAGGTTTGAAACACCCACTTCGTTAAAACGATAGCCAAAATTAAAATTTAAGTTTTGGTCTACGGTTTTTAGAAAATCTACTCGGGCTCCTATATCAAGGACTTCATTATCTTGTGTTAATTCTTGAGTGGTAGATGAAACTATATTATTTCCATACAGCTCGTAGTTAGAATAATAAATCTGTGCATCCATACGCATTGACGGAGACCAATTTCGAGAATAGCTAATATTACCCGCATAGCTTTTCTGGCTCAACTCACTAGCTGTTAATAATTGATTATCTGTATTGACATCATAATCTAAACGATTAAATATAGCAATGGCATTAGCTCTTATCTTAGAGTTTTTATCAATGTCGTATAAAAATTTAATGTTGGTGTCGTAAAAAAAGAAACGTTCGTCTTGTCGTAATTGCGCTTGCGGATTTTGGTATTGACCAGAACCTAGATTAGAATTGCCAAAAACGCGTTCAAAATAGGTATCATAAGTTGGGGTAATAAGCGCATCTGTATAAGACCGACGTGCAGAAATTTGAAGCTCAGTTTTTTTTGATAGTTGAAATTTTGAAAAACCATCAATACTTAAAAGATTGAAACCAACTCCTGATTCAGGTTTTTTACTTATCTCGTTGGAGTTGCTAATGCTTATAATACTTGAAACACCAGAACCATATTTAGCTTTTGAGCCATTAACTGTGACATCTACATTTTCAATAAGATATGGGCTGAATGCAGATATAAGTCCAAAGAAATGACCAGTTTGATACATCCGAATACCTTCGTACAGAATAAGATTTTGGTCATTGGTTCCGCCTCTTATATTAATATTAGAGATGCGTTCATCAACACTTTTTATGCCTGGTAAGGCTTGTATGGTTTGTAAAATATCAGGTTCACTTAGTCCAGGAAGAATACCGAACTTTTGTGGAGATATTTCTACTTTACCATCTATTGTTCTTGATAAACCTTTAGTAAGGTAATTTTGAATGAAAACTTCATCTAATCTTTGAAGATTAAAAGTCTTATTGACTATAGAGTCTTGTTTTTCAATAGCAATAAATCTAGAGCTTAAAGTCGTGAATTTTAGTTTAGTATTTCGTTCTAGATAGTTTAGTATTTCTTCTAGTGTAAATGAATTACTAGGTGGTTTTATTTTTACAGATGTAATAGTCTCGTCAGCATAGGAAAACTTGACGTTAAATTTGTTTTCAACTTGTTTTAATATAGCGGCTAAAGGGCTTTGTTCACTCTTCTCTTGAGAAAAGCAAAATGTAGATAAACCTAATAGTAGGAGTAAAATATATTTTTGTAAACTATTCACCTTTTAAAACAATAACAGCATCATTTTTAGTATAGGTTATACCTAAAGGTAATGTTATTGATTTTAATGCCAAGTCTAAATCGTTATGAGTAAAACTTCCAGTGAATATTTGTTTGGTGTCTACTTGTTTTGCGTCAATTGTTATTTCATAATGTCTCTGAAGTTCCTCTAAAACAAGTTCAAGAGCAGAACTAGAAAATGAGCTTTCGTTGTTAATCCAGCTAGGAGCTGTTTGGTTTTCAACATTATTTCTAATAACACCATTATGTACTGTAAAACGTTGAGTAGGTTTCAGCTCTATGTATTTAGAATCATAAGTAACTGCGACGAGACCTTCAAAGCAAGTCACTTCAAAATAATCGTCACGTTGTATAACATTAAATTCTGTACCAAGAACTGATACTTTTCCTTCTTTTGTAATTACATCAAACTTTGAGCCTTTGGCAACTCTAAAGTAGGCTTCACCTTCTAATGAAACCTCACGTTTATCTGACCAAGTTCTTTTGTTAAAAGATAAATTAGAAACGGCATTAAGCTCAACAGTGGAGGCGTCAGGTAATTCGATAGTTGCTTGCTCTGCGATGAGTGTAGAAGTTGTACTATTTAGATTAGAGGTATAATAAAACACACTGAACCCAATTAATAAAACCGCTGCAATTCTCATTAATGGACGTATCCAGTTTTTAGAAATTTTAGGCTGCAATTTTGATGACACAGTCTCATATTCTGCTTCAGAGTCATAACTAGGCGCATTAAATGCCTCTGAAGATTTCGATAGTTTTATTAATTGTTCGTAGTCTTCAAGGGCTTCAAAAGCCTTTTGCTCTTCGGGATTAAGATTATAATCCAACCATTTTTTTATTAAATCTTCGCGTTCCATTTTCAATATTCTATCTATATAACAGATAAGTTGTAAAATCCCCTACCTAAAGTTCTTCAATATCTTCTCTTAATTTTTTTAATGCCCCATAAATACGTTTTTCAACAGCCTTAACCGATATATCTAGAAGTTCGGCAATTTCTTTAAAGCGCTTGCCTTCAGCTCGGTTCATTAAAAATGCAACACGTTGCGCTTCGGTTAGGTTTTCTAGTGCTTTTTGAAGCTTCTCACTGTATTGTTTTTCTTCCAATACAAATTCAGGAGATTCATTAGTACTCTTCTTTTGAGGTTTTTGCTGATGTCTCAGCACTACTTTTTGGTGTGCAACAGCATTGAGCATTAAGTTATTTGCTGTAGTGAATAAAAAACTTTTGGCTTTTTCTGGAGGCACTTTAGCGCAGTTGTCCCAAAGCTTTATAAAAGCGTCTTGTACTTTGTCTTTAGGATTGAGTTGACTTCCAAATTTATAATATAAGAAATCATGAAGGTTTTTAGAGTGCTTTTTAAAGAGCGCAGAAAACACATGTTCTTCACAACTATTCTGGTGTATTGGATTGGTCATAAGCACTTCAATTGTCGTAAATTTAAAAAAAAATAGTACTTAGGGTAGGAATAAAATAAATTCAGTTGTTTTATAAGAAATTACTAAAACCAATAATCATGAAATCCTACATTAAATCCTACTTTTTACTATGTTTCGCAATGCTCTTTTTTGCCTCATGTCAAGATGAAGCTATTCAGATAAATAATCCAAACGAGCAGCAAACCATCGCTGCTAATTCGGCTTTATCTAACTTAATGCTCCGTACATCAGCAAATGCCGTTTCAGAAGATAATGTTATAGATAATTCAGACTGTTTCTCAGTAGAGTTACCCGTAACTGTTATAGTTGGTAATATTACTATTATTATCGAAAACGAAGAAGGTCTAGAAGAATTAGAAGAATTGTTAGAGGAATTTGAGGGTGAAATTCCTGAATTTGTTTTTCCTATAACTGTAATTTCTTCAGATTATACAGAGCAAGTTATCGAAAATCAAGAACAGCTCGAAAATATTTTGGAAAACTGTATTGAAGACCCAGATGTTATAGAATGTGTGGATTTTGTATACCCAATTTCCTTTTCAGTTTTAAATTCAGATTTTGTTATCATAGATACAGTAACCATAGAAAGTAATGAAGCCCTACATGACTTTTTAGAAGATTTAGATGATGACCAAGTTAACCTCGTTGCGTTAAATTTCCCTGTAACCTTAGTGTATGCAGATGGAGAAACAATTACGGTAAACTCTAACGAAGAATTGTCTAATGCTATAGAAGCTGTAGGAGACGATTGTGATGATGACGATTATGAAAACTGTGATGTTGATGAGGTTAAAGCTTCATTAAAAGAATGTGTCTGGAAATTTGATGATAATCTCAACGACTTTGATGGTCTTATTGCAACATTTAACGATGACTTTACTTTAGAAATTAATGGTGGAGATTTAGCAGAACCTGTTACTGGAAATTGGACAGTTATAGAGACTGATAACGGAACCTATTTAGTTATAACTGAGCTTTCTGCTTTTCAAGACGATTTAGGTGGAGAGTGGTTAATTACAGATTGTGATGAAGATGAAATTGAAATTGTAAGAGGCGATTTGGAAATAGAATTAGAGCGTTATTGCGAAAATGATTTAGATTGTGACGCAGAAGACTTAACTGATGAGCTAGTTGAATGCTATTGGTTTGCTGGTTCTAGTGTTATCGGCGATTTAGATAATAAGTTTGTATTTACCGAAGATGGAAACGTAAAAGTATACACTAGTGGTGAGTTTGTTGAAATAGGAACTTGGAATGTTGGTGTTGATTCAGACACATTGACATTAGTATTAAATCTTACTGGAGATTATGAAGTGCTTTCAGGAGTATGGGAAGTTACAGAATGTGATGAAGGTTTCTTTGGTCTAGTAATGGGAGATGTTGTGCTTCATTTAGAGCAAGAATGTTTTGATGACGAAAATCCTTTTGATTGTTATCCAGAAGAAGGCGTAGAGTTAGAAAAGTGTGATGACAATGGTGATGGATTTGCAGTATTTAATATCTATGAAGCTGTACCAGCATGTAATAATGAAACACCAGTTATAATTTCATTCCATACCAGTTTAGAAGGTGCTCAAAATGACTCAGATTATTTAGAAGGAGCGACAGCTTATACAAATATCACAAATCCTCAGACTGTGTATGTAAAAGTGGCATTGTTTAGTAACCCAGATGAAAATTTAATTTATACAGTTAAGTTAATCGTAGAAGATTGTAGCGAGCCTAATCCTTTTGACTGCTTCGATAGTTTTGACGCTGTGATTGAGTTGTGTGATGAAGGTAATGACGGATATGAAACATTTAACTTAACATTAGCCTATGCCAACTGTACACCATTTGCAGATTCAGTAAGCTATCATACATCATTAGCAGATGCAGAAGCTAATGCAAGCCCTATAGCAAACCCAGAGTCTTTTATAAATACAAGCGCTCCGCAAACCATTTACGTTAGAGTAGAGGTAGGAGATGATTTTGAAGTATTTGAGCTAAGTCTGAAATTAGAAGATTGTACATCAGGCTCGTGTACTGAAGGCGATGTAGATGGTATCTTAATGGCTTGTAAGTGGAAAGTTGTAGAGCTTAATGGAGATGATAATTTAATTACTTACAGATTAGATTTCAACGATGGTCAAGAGCTAATAATTACAAATACTGAAAATGATGAAACGGTAACAGGTACATGGTCTACATCCACAAATAATGATGGTGGAGTTGATGTGCTTTTCGATGGTATTTCTGCGCCAGATATTCAATCGATTGTTGGTAACTGGACGGTTGTAGAATGTACGGCAGAACAATTAATTTTCCACAGAGATAGTGATCAAATGACTTTAGATAGAGTATGTGAATAAAAAGAAAAATATACCGCTTACAGGCTTTTAGTTTGTAGTTTGAAAAGAGTCGCTTTTACAGCGACTCTTTTTGTGTTTATTTAGCAATAACAACTTCATTTATCTATTGTAAATTCTTAAATTTGCCACTTGTTAAATACCAATAGAGATTATGTTCAATAATTTAAGTGATAAGTTAGATAAAGCGTTACACGTTTTAAAAGGTCATGGTAGCATTACAGAAGTAAATGTTGCCGAGACACTTAAAGAAGTAAGACGAGCGCTTTTAGATGCCGATGTTAACTTTAAGATAGCAAAAGAGTTTACCAATAAAGTAAAAGAAAAAGCATTAGGACAAAACGTTTTAACAACACTTCAGCCAGGACAGTTAATGGTTAAAATCGTTAAGGACGAGCTCACCGAACTTATGGGTGGCGATGCAGAAGGCATTAACCTTTCTGGTAATCCAAGTGTTATTTTAATGTCTGGTTTGCAAGGTTCTGGTAAAACGACTTTTTCAGGTAAGCTTGCTAACTATCTTAAAAACAAAAAAACAAAAAAACCTTTATTAGTAGCATGTGATGTTTATCGTCCTGCGGCGATAGATCAATTGCATGTTGTTGGAGAGCAGATAGGCGTTGAGGTGTTTAGTGATAGAGGAAATAATGACCCAGTAGCTATTTCAAAAGCTGGTATTGCTCATGCAAAAGCTAATGGACATAATGTAGTAATCATAGATACCGCTGGTCGTTTGGCTGTTGATGAAGCTATGATGACGGAGATATCTAATATCCATAAAGCTATAGAGCCACAAGAAACATTGTTTGTTGTAGATTCTATGACGGGTCAAGATGCTGTTAATACGGCTAAGGCTTTCAATGATATCTTAAATTTTGATGGCGTTATTCTTACCAAATTAGATGGTGATACAAGAGGCGGTGCGGCGATTTCTATTAAGTCTGTAGTTAATAAGCCAATTAAGTTTATTGGTACAGGCGAAAAGATGGAAGCAATTGATGTATTCTATCCTTCACGTATGGCAGACCGTATTTTAGGGATGGGAGATGTGGTTTCTCTTGTAGAGCGTGCTCAAGAGCAATTTGACGAAGAGGAAGCGAGAAAGCTTCAGAAGAAGATTGCAAAAAACCAGTTCGGGTTTGATGATTTCTTAAAGCAGATTCAACAAATCAAGAAAATGGGTAACATGAAGGATTTGATTGGGATGATACCTGGTGCTGGAAAAATGATGAAAGACGTAGATATTGATGATGATGCATTTAAAGGCATCGAAGCTATTATACATTCCATGACACCGACTGAACGTTCTAATCCAGGATTAATGAATGCAAGTCGTAAAAAAAGAATAGCAAAAGGTTCTGGTACCTCAGTACAAGAAGTCAACCAATTATTAAAGCAGTTTACGCAAATGAGTAAAATGATGAAGATGATGCAAGGCGGTGGCGGAAAGCGTATGATGCAAATGATGAAGAACATGCCACGCTAATACAACACTTACAACAACAACCAACAATACAACAACATGACAATTTTAGACGGAAGAAAAACCAGTAACGACATAAAAAACGAAATCCAGGCCGAAGTTGATAAAATGAAAGCCGATGGTGAAAAAGTACCACATCTTGCAGCTGTAATTGTTGGTAACGATGGTGCAAGTTTAACTTATGTTGGCAGTAAAGTTCGTGCATGTGAGCGTGTTGGTTTTGAGTCTACAATGGTACGTATGTCTAATACGACTAGTGAAATTGAACTTCTAGATAAAATTGAAGAATTAAACAATGACGATAATATCGACGGTTTTATTATTCAATTACCTTTACCACCACAGATAAATACTCAAAAAGTTTTAATGGCAGTTCATCCAGACAAGGATGTTGATGGTTTTCACCCAACAAACTTTGGAAAAATGGCATTAGATATGTCAACATTTATTCCGGCAACCCCATTTGGTATTTTAGAATTGTTAGACCGTTATGGTGTAGAAACCAAAGGAAAGCATACGGTTGTTATTGGTCGTTCTCATATTGTTGGTCGCCCAATGAGTATTTTAATGGGACGTAAAGGGTTTCCAGGAAATTCTACAGTGACCTTAACGCATAGCCATACTAAAAATATCACCCAGATTACCTCACAAGCAGATATTATAATTTCTGCTTTAGGAGTACCGATGTTCTTAAAAGCAGAAATGGTTAAAGACGATGCTGTAATTATTGATGTAGGGATAACTCGAGTACCAGATGATTCTGAAAAAGGATATTACATAACCGGTGATGTAGACTTTGAAAACGTAAGTAAAAAAGCGAGCTTTATTACACCAGTTCCTGGTGGTGTAGGTCCAATGACAATTGCCATGCTGCTAAAAAACACGTTGTTGGCGAGAGAGCAGCATAGACTTAACAAATAGTTGGCTCTTTGTGTTGTATTCACTCATCTTAGATTCAGTCAGAATTGGGAGTAAAGAGCATTTACTTCCCATAGGCTTTGCTGTACTTTTTGCAACAGTTTTAATAATTTTTTCGAGATACAAATTAAGCTATAAATACAAGGTTGTCGTATTTCAAGGCCTTGGAGTTACTGTGTTTTTGGGTCTTATATCTTATCATGTTTTCAAAATCTATGAAGGCGATTATAATTTCCGAACAGATTTGCCTTTATTCTTATGCAGTTTTATGGCTTTGGTAGTTCCTATTTTCACTTTTAAAAGAAAATATTGGATGTACGAAATCTTATTCTTTTGGATAATTGGGGGTACAACACATGGAATTATAACACCAGATATTCCCGATGGTTTCCCAAACCCAAATTATTTTAGGTATTGGATAGTACATATGGGATTACTGACCATTATTGCCTATGCAACAGTAGTACTTAAGATGAGGCCAAAGTTTACTAGTGTTTTTAAATCTCTCATCATACTTCAAGGTTACATAATTGTTATGATGATTTTAAATGCGATATTAGGCTCAAATTATTCATATCTAAATCGTAAACCTAACTCAGCATCTTTGCTAGACTATCTGGATGAATGGCCTTATTATATTTTAGAAGTAGAGTTGATGGTTATTCCTTATTTACTCTTAATCTATTTGCCCTTTCATTTTTTAAATAAAAAGGCTAGGAAGAAATCACTTAGCAAATAGTTGATTTATATCCTTAAAGGCTTTAAACTCTAGAGCATTACCTGCAGGGTCTTTAAAAAACATAGTAGCTTGTTCCCCTACCAAGCCTTCAAACCTTATGTAAGGCTCAATTATAAATTTGATATTTCTAGATTTCAAAAGTTCTGCAAACTCATTAAAATTGTCCCAAGGCAAAACCACACCAAAATGAGGCACAGGAACATCTTTTCCATCGACAGCGTTGGTTGGTGCTTCTACAGATTTTTTATCGCTGAGGTGAATAACCAATTGATGTCCAAAGAAATTGTAATCTACCCAATGATTACTACTTCTACCTTCCTCAAAGTTTAAAGTATTCGTATAAAAATTACGACATAATTCTAAGTCATGAACAGGAATGGCTAGGTGAAAAGGAGAAAGCGTGGACATATTGAATACTAAAATTAATTTTATAAAATTAATGATTAGTCTCTTACGTTATTCCAAATATCTAGGTAAATTTTCCAATCTCCATTTACTTTTTTCCATATGATAATGTATTTACCTTGCCATTGCACTTCTTTTTTGTCTTTTGTCAAAGTCTTCCCTTCGTAGTAACCATAATCATAAGCAGTGTCATTTTCAATCTTCACTTCACTAGGAGTCACTTTATGGTGAAGGATTTTTGTGTCCTCTGGCAAGTTCCAATATTTTTTTAATTCGGTTTTTCCTGAGAGAATATTTAAATTATTTGGAAAAATTTTACCATCCTCAGTATACATATTCACTAAACCGTCAATATCTCCATCCATGTAGGCTCTAGAAAAGGCTAAGGTGTTTTCTTTTATAATATCTAAATCTGACTTTGTTTTAGAGTCTCGGGTGCATTCAATTTTCCAAGTAGGAAAAGTGATTTTCTCAGTTCTATCTACCCATTCACCAATCCATTTATATCCAGAATTACTGATGTCATAGAAAGTTAATCTATAAAAACCTTCCATGCCATTGGGTGCTTTTTGGTCTCTGTACAATACTATATTTCCATTTTCCTTTTTTGTGCCTTCCCATGTGGGTAGTTTTGTTGTAGGTCCGTTAGAAGAGTAGTAGTGTACATACCATTTGCTACTGTCGGCAATAAACTGTCGTATGCTTCCGGAGTGGCCGCCATCCGATTTTATGGTTTCGTCTTGTACAGCCATTCCATTCATAATATATTTCCATTCCCAAGTCATATCAACAGGTTCTGCCCAAGATTGGTTTTGGTTTCGTGTCATAGATTTGCAGTTACACTTGCCTATTAAACCATCAAAGTCTTTAATTTGTTCTGGTGCTTCAGGGTTAGGTAAACCGTAGGGATAGCTGTCTGATACTGAATAATTGTTTTGAGAAAAGCTAAAAATAGAAAATACGGTTAAAGCGAAAAATAAAAGTGATTTCATTAGTTGAATTGATTGATTATCAACTAAATTTAGAAATCATTACACAAAACTTCGTGGAATTAGGAATTAATTAACGTCTCTGGCGTCTAGGTGTTTCTCTTCTTTCTTCAAAAGTTTTTTTAGAGTCACTAATCAAATCGCTCAATTTTTTAAACTCATCTTTAGTGAGTTCACGGTATTTTCCAACAGGGACATCAAGCTCAATATTCATTATGCGGATACGCTTTAGGGTTAGCACCTCATAATTTAAGTAATCGCACATACGACGTATTTGTCGGTTTAAGCCTTGAGTAAGTATAATGCTAAAGGTATATTTATCTATACGCCTTACTTTACATTTCTTTGTTTTCTGTTCAAGTTCTTTTATGTAGATGCCTCCAGACATACGCTCAATAAATGTTTGAGATATAGGTCGGTCTACAGTAACTATATATTCTTTTTCGTGATTATTACTAGCACGAAGAATTTTGTTAACGATATCTCCATCATCGGTAAGTAAGATTAACCCTTCACTTGGTTTATCCAATCTTCCAATTGGGAAAATCCGTTTGTGATATCCTATAAAATCTATGATATTATCTTTCTCAACACGCGTATCTGTAGTACAAACAATACCAACAGGTTTGTTAAATGCTAAGTAGGTAAAGTCTTTTTTGCGTTCACCAATAATTTCGCCATCAACTTTTACAACATCCTCTGGAGCGACTTTAGTTCCCATTTCTGGTACAGCATCATTAATGGTCACTCGTCCCGCATCGATAAGGCGGTCAGCTTCGCGACGTGAGCAATAGCCAGCTTCACTAAGAAATTTATTAAGTCGTTTTAAGTAATCAGACATGCTGCAAAAGTACAATAAAGATTAGCGATTAATAAACTCAATTAGCTTTGGCGTAATTGATTTGTCTTTTAATCCATGTCCAAAACCTACTGTGGTGAGCAATTCACCTTTTTTATAACGATTGGTAAATAATAAAGCATCCTCGTATGGGATGATTTTATCTTTTTTATCATGGATAATCAAGCCTTCAACTTCAAAATTTTTGGTAAAATTAGCTGCTGAAAAATAATCTGTTTTCTGCCCAAAGCGTTCTAATACAATATTGTCTAATCCATTTGAAATACGCTTGTTGTAGCCCATCATTTGCTTGTATCTGCTAAATACACCAGTAAAATGTGCCGGAGCTCCTAAAGTGATAAGTTTTTTAACAGAAGGTAAATCGTGATTATGCAAACAGAATATACTTGCCATTCCGCCTACAGAATGTCCAATAAAAACTTCTGGCTGAAAAGCTTTAGCAACCACATTTATAAATTCTGAATATAAAACAGCATTAAATTGTTTACCTTCTGAGTTTCCGTGCGCAGGAGCATCTAGTGCTACAATATTATAGTCTTGAGATTTTAAATCGTTTAGTAGATAATTCCATCTGGAGGCATTGCTCTCCCAGCCATGAGCAAGTAAAAGAGTTTTGCCTTTACCTTTCCAATTGTACACAGATATAGAAAGGTTTTTATAAGAAAAAGAGCTTTGCTCAGCGTCTTCTATTATAGCTTTTTGTGCATCAGTATAACTCCCTTTTCTCGGCGTTGCAAAGAGTTGTAAAGCCTTATTTGAAGCATATTTAGGAGAAATATAACTCGTTGCATTAAGGGCGTTTCCAATAGATTTAATAACAAAACTACTCATACTATTGGGCTTCTCTATTTACGGAGTCTATCGAAAAAGCAGGTAGACATATGGCTAAATATTCGCAAGGTTCTGTAAAAGGATTTGAGTATTGTAGTCTCGTATTCTTTTCTACTTTTATCGACTGACCAGCTTCCAAAATTACGGTTTCACCGTCAATAATAAATTGCTTTTTTCCTTTTATAATGAAGGTATATTCATCAAATTCTGGAGTTTGAAAAGGCTCAGACCAACCTGAAGGTGCAATCATATGTGCAATACTAATTTCAGTATTTCCGTCTGTGGCATTACCAAAATGCTCCTTTATAATTTTACCATCGTTTGTTGGAACTATAAAAGGTGAATTTTGAATGGTATATTTTTTTGAATTGGACATTTGTCTTTATTTAAAAGTACTTTATATAGTAATCAATTGAAGTTGAATCTGGGATTTGGTTTTGATTAATTTCAGTTCCGAAATCAAAATCTTTAAGTGACCCTAATTTACGAAATGCAAAGATAGATTTTAAACTATCAACATAGACTTCGATATAGTTCATTTCATTTTTAATCTCTGAAATAGTATAGGTTGATTTGATATCTTTAAAATAACTATTAACTGAAATATTCATAGCTGTCTTATAAATTGAATTTTTAATATGAATATAATTAATAGTGGATGTTGAATCGTGAGCGTCGTTGGGGAAAATGTGAAGTAAAAGAGCACCAGATTTAGAATAAATACCAATTGGATTTATACCACCTATAAAGCTATCGTCTTCCTCATAGTTAAAAATGGAGTCGTTTTTAAAAATTAATTTTAAGTCTTTTACTTGTGTAGAATCTGTGACGTAACCAACAAAGTTTTTACCAATGAGAAACTGTCGCGTATCTTCTTTTTCAGCATTTCCGTTACAACCGAATATAATAACAAATAGAATAAAGTGAAATGCAAAACGCTTTGCCATTATTTATATGTTATCGCATCATTTTGGTCAAAATCCCAAGTACGCTTCTAATTACTGTTGGACTCGTTAAAACCTTAAGTAAAGGATTCTGTCTAGAAGAACGTCTTCGGCTTGTCGATGTTTTTCGTTTAGATTCTGCTTTTTTAAGTGCTTCTTTTTCTGCTTTAGCCTTTTCTTTAGCTTCTTCAGCCTCAGCTTGCTTTATTTTTTCATTGAGCATTTCGTAGGCGCTCTCACGGTCAATCTCCTTATTGTATTTTTTTGCTAGTTCTGAGTCTGAGAGTAATTTACCTAATTCAGACTCAGTTAAAATGTCCATTCGGCTCATTGGTGCACGCATCATAGTGGCGGCTAATGGCGTCGGCTTTCCTTTTTCGTTTAAGGCAGAGACTAGAGCTTCACCAATCCCGAGAGAAGTTAGTACTTCGGCTGTATCGTAATAGTCTGTGTCCGGATAGTTTTGTGCAGTCAGTTTAATGGCTTTTCGGTCTTTGGCTGTAAATGCTCTTAGCGCATGTTGCACCTTTAAACCTAATTGTCCCAAAACAGATTCTGGAACATCAGTAGGATTTTGCGTCACAAAATATAAGCCAACACCTTTACTACGGATGAGTTTTACAATACTTTCAATCTGATTTAAAAGCGCATCCGAGGCTTCATTAAATATTAAATGTGCTTCGTCAATAAACATAATCAATTCTGGTCGACCGCTATCACCTTGCTCAGGGAATGTGGAATAAATTTCGGCCAGTAAACTCAACATGAATGTCGAAAATAATTTCGGTTTATCTTGTATATCCGTCAAACGAATAATATTAATGTAACCACGCCCATTCTCATCAATACGCAGTAAATCCTGAGTGTCAAAAGACGTTTCGCCAAAAAAGAGGTCGCCACCTTGTTGTTCAATTTCAATAAGCTTTCTCAAGATAGCGCCAGTCGAAGCAGTGGAAATACGCCCGTAAGCTTCTTCAAATTCCTTTTTGCCTTCGCCTGTAGCATATTGTAGAATTTTTTTGAAATCTTTAATGTCTAAAAGTGGTAATTGGTTGTCATCACAATATTTGAAAATTACTGAGATAATTCCCGCTTGAGTTTCGGTAACATCTAAAATTCTTGAAATTAATACTGGACCAAACTCACTAATAGTAGCACGTAAGCGCACACCATCTTGCTCGGAAAGCGTCATAATTTCCACTGGGAATTTTTTAGCATCGAACGGTAATCCGATTTTTTCGTGGCGCTCATCAATTTTTGGATGCCCAGGACTTGGTTGTGCCAAACCACTTAAATCGCCTTTAATATCCATAAGCAATACAGGGATTCCTTTTTCGGATAAATTTTCGGCTAAAACCTGAAGTGTTTTTGTTTTTCCTGTACCTGTTGCACCGGCAATTAAACCGTGACGGTTCATGGTTTTTAAAGGAACATTTACAAAGGCATTAGTCATGGTTTCGCCTTCAAGCATTGCCGCGCCAAGCGTGATGTAGTCGCCTTTAAAAGTATTGCCGTCGTTTATATGTTTAATAAAAGTGTCTTTGTTGCTCATTATCTCAAAATTTTTATAAAAATACTGTAATTTTAATCAAGTTAAAAACATCAAAATCATGTCAAAATATATTTATGTTTTATGTCTCTCTCTTATGATGCTGAATTTTTCTTGTAACGATTCAAAATCCGAAATACTTTTCCATAAGTCTCACGAGCCAAGTCGTGTTAATGTTCCATTTAGTGATGCTGTAGAAACTGAAGATTTACTCTTTTTAACTGGGCAAATAGGAAAAGACCATAAAGCTGGTAAATTAGTTGAAGGCGGCATCGAGGTAGAAACCAAACAGGTGATTTTAAATATCAAAGATGTGCTAAAACAACACAATTTGACTTTAGATAATGTGGTAAAATGCACTGTTATTTTGAAGGATATTAATGATTTTAAAGCATTCAATTCAGTTTACACACAATACTTTACTAATAAACCTGCACGAACAACTTTTGCAGCAGCTGGTCTTGCTGGTGGAGCAAGCATTGAGATTGATGTTATTGCGGCGAAGTAATTTTATCTTCCAACTTTAAACATTTAAACTATCTTTGTCCGCTATGACGAGAAGAGAACGACAAGAATTGATTGACAAGGGATTGCTTTTGCCTTTGATGGAAGAATTTTACACCATTCAAGGTGAAGGTTATCACAAAGGCACTGCTGCTTATTTTGTGCGTATTGGTGGTTGTGATGTTGGGTGCCATTGGTGTGACGTTAAAGAAAGTTGGTTAGCCGAATTACATCCTCCGACAGAAACCGAAAAAATTGTTGAAAATGCTGTAAAGTATAGCAACACCATTGTAGTTACTGGAGGTGAGCCTTTGATGTGGGATATGAATCCGTTAACAGAACAATTAAAAGCCAAAGGTGTACAAACGCATATTGAGACCTCTGGCGCTTACAAGTTAAGTGGTGATTGGGATTGGATTTGTTTATCTCCAAAAAAGAATAAACTACCAACGGAAGAAGTATTTGCGAAGGCTCATGAGCTAAAATGTATTATCTATAACAAAGACGATTTTAGATTTGCTGAAGAACAAGCAGCACAAGTCAATAAAGATTGTATTTTGTATTTACAGCCAGAATGGTCTAAACGCGACAAAATGATGCCACAAATTGTAGATTACGTTATGGCTAATCCTAAATGGAAAGTCAGCCTACAGACGCATAAATATTTGAATATACCATAAATAAAAAGCCTTGAGAAATCAAGGCTTTTTATTTTTAAGAGCATGTTTCTTATTTCGTAAAAGGCACTGCAATTCTAACTTTGTCCCAGCCCATATGTAAATGTACACCATCATCAGAAGGTTCAAAAGCCATAGAAAATGCTTCTAAAGATTCATCTCCCATAGTTACAGGCACTTTAATGCTAGCAACAGTATTCTCCTTTTTGTATCCAGAAGCTCCCCAGTTATTTAGGTCAGAACTAACAATGACTTCCCATTCTTTTTCTCCTGGAATAGAGAATAAAGAGTATGTTCCAGCTTTTATTTTTGTTCCGTTGAGATTCATATCTACATTCAATATCAATTGAGTAGCTTCATTAGCTCCAGTTCTCCAAACTTTTCCATAAGGCGCTAAGTCTTCACCAACAGTTCTACCTTTAAGTTGTGGTCTACTGTAGTAAACTTTTGCTAATTGTTTGTTACCACGTCCTATTGAGGCAGCATCCATAGGGCTTTTGTCTAGGCCTCTAAATTTTTGAGCTTCAGCATTAAATGATACTAACATCATAAAAGCAAAAGCAACGGTTGTAAGTAGTCTAAAATTTTTCATAAGTGGTTTATTAAATAATAAGATCTAAAATTAGGTTGTATTTAAAGGCATCTGTCGTAAAAAAGTATTAAAATTTACAGATTGATAGCAATTAGTTTAAAATCAATCAAGTTAAGTTTAAAATTATATTAATTACATAGTTTTTATCTACATATTGAAACTAATAAGTGTTTTTATGTTTAATAAATGAAAGTTTAATTCCATATTTGCTTCATAATAATATTTAAAAGAAAAGATTATGTGCGGTATTGTATGTGCGTTCGATATAAAACAAAAAGCTGAAGATTTAAGACCTCAGGTTTTAGAGATGGCAAAATCTATTAGACATCGTGGTCCAGACTGGAGCGGTATTTATAGTGATGAAAAAGTGATTATGGCGCATGAGCGTTTGGCGATTGTAGACCCAGCTTCTGGGAAGCAACCTTTGTTTTCTGCGGATAAAAAATTAATCTTGGCAGCAAACGGTGAAATATATAACCATAGAGAGTTACGTGCTAAATTTCCAGATTACAAGTTTCAAACTGAAAGTGATTGTGAAGTTATTCTAGCCTTATACCAAGAAAAAGGTCACGATTTTGTTGATGATATGAATGGTATTTTCGGTTTCGCTATTTATGATGTCGAAAAAGACGAATATTTCATAGCTCGAGACCACATGGGAATTATTCCATTATACATGGGCTGGGACAAAGACGGAACGTTTTACGTCGCTTCAGAATTAAAAGCGCTTGAAGGTGTTTGTACTAAGATTGAATTATTTCCTCCAGGACATTACATGAGTAGCTCGGACGGAAAATTGGTAAAATGGTACAAGCGTGATTGGGCGGAATATGAAGCTGTAAAAGAAAACGAAACAAGTATTGCCGAGGTTAAACAAGCCTTAGAAGATGCCGTGCACAGACAGTTAATGAGTGATGTGCCTTATGGAGTATTGCTTTCAGGTGGATTAGATTCTTCAGTGACTTCTGCCATCGCAAAAAAATATTCTGAAAGACGTATCGAGGCAGACGATAAAGAAAAAGCATGGTGGCCACAATTGCATAGTTTCTCTGTAGGATTAGAAGGCTCACCAGATTTAGCAGCTGCTCAAAAAGTAGCTGACCATATTGGTACGGTTCATCACGAAATTAAATTTACCATTCAAGAAGGATTAGATGCCATAAAAGATGTGATATACAATATCGAAACTTATGATATTACTACCATTCGTTCATCGACACCAATGTATTTAATGGCACGTGTTATTAAATCAATGGGAATAAAAATGGTGTTATCTGGTGAAGGTGCAGATGAGATTTTTGGAGGCTATTTATACTTCCATAAAGCACCAAATGCTCAAGAGTTTCATGAAGAAACTGTGCGTAAATTAGACAAATTACACATGTACGATTGTTTAAGAGCAAACAAAAGTTTAATGGCTTGGGGAATCGAAGGTCGTGTACCATTTTTGGACAAAGAATTTATGGATGTAGCGATGCGCATCAATCCAAAAGATAAAATGATTAATGGCGAGCGCATGGAAAAATGGGTAATCCGTAAGGCTTTTGAAGATATGCTACCAGAAAGCGTTGCATGGAGACAAAAGGAACAATTTAGTGATGGCGTTGGTTACAGCTGGATTGATACCTTGAAAGAAATTGTAGATAAAGAAGTGACAGACGAGCAATTAGCAAATGCTAAGTTTAGATTCCCAATAAACACACCATTAAACAAAGAAGAGTTCTACTACCGCTCTATTTTTGAAGAGCATTTCCCAAGTGATGCAGCGGCTTTAAGCGTTCCACAAGAAGCAAGTGTGGCTTGTAGTACGGCAATAGCTTTAGAATGGGACGAAGCTTTTAAAAACATGAATGAACCATCTGGAAGAGCTATTGCTAACGTGCATGATGATAGCTATTAATTAAACTAGCATATCAGTAGAAATTCTTTACAAATATTAATTAATTTAATTCAAAAATCTCGCTTCTGCGGGATTTTTTCAATTTTCAATTTTCAGACAAAATAAAAAACATTCAAAATTTAATTTAAGGTCATTTTAAAGCGATTTAAGCGACTTTTAGGTAATTAACAAATGTTGATAATTATTGCTTAAAACTAACAAAAAGCTTTAAAATAGCTTCGATATTTCTTATCTTTGATAGTACTCAAAAGAGGCGCAAAAAGCGTCTTTTTTTGTGTATATAAATTTAGAACTAAATCTTATTTCAAAATAATATGAGCGAAAAGAAAGAAGAATTTAACAAGCACAATTATTCAGCAGACAGTATTCAGGCCTTAGAAGGTATGGAGCACGTGCGTATGCGTCCCTCGATGTACATCGGAGATGTAGGAACAAGAGGTTTGCACCATTTGGTTTACGAGGTTGTAGATAACTCTATAGATGAAGCATTAGCTGGGCATTGTGATAATATTACAGTGACCATTAATGAGGACAACTCCATAACCACTGAGGATGATGGACGTGGAATTCCTGTCGATTTACATAAAAAAGAAGGTGTTTCTGCCCTTGAAGTGGTGATGACCAAAATTGGAGCAGGTGGTAAGTTCGATAAAGACTCTTATAAGGTTTCTGGTGGTTTACACGGTGTTGGTGTGAGTTGTGTTAATGCCCTTTCAGAACATCTTAAGGCCACAGTTTTTAGAGAAGGTAAAATTTATGAGCAAGAGTACGAGCGTGGTAAAGCTATGTATCCTGTTAAGCAAGTTGGTACAACAGATAAAAGAGGCACGACAGTCACGTTTAAGCCAGATTCTACAATATTCACGCAGACTTTAGAGTATAGCTACGATACGCTTGCAAGTCGTATGCGTGAGCTGGCGTATCTTAATAAGGGAATTACTATTCACTTAGTAGACAGACGTCATAAAAAAGAAGATGGCTCTTTTGAAGGTGAAACATTTCATTCTGAAAATGGATTAACAGAATTTGTTAAGTTTTTAGACGGTAATCGCGAACCTTTAATGAAAGATGTTATTGCTTTTGAAGGTGAAAAAAACGGAGTACCTGTAGAAGTGGCAATGGTTTACAACACATCCTATGCAGAAAATTTACATTCTTATGTAAATAATATCAACACCCATGAAGGTGGTACGCATTTATCTGGTTTTCGTCGTGGATTGACGCATACGTTAAAAAAATATGCTGACGGTTCTGGAATGTTAGACAAATTAAAGTTTGATATTTCAGGAGACGATTTCCGTGAGGGTCTTACTGCTATTGTATCTGTTAAAGTAGCAGAACCTCAATTTGAAGGGCAAACAAAAACTAAATTGGGTAATCGTGAAGTTTCGGCTTCTGTATCTCAAGCGGTTTCTGAGATGTTGACTGATTACTTAGAAGAGCATCCTGACGATGCTAAGATAATTGTTCAGAAAGTGATTTTGGCAGCTCAAGCGCGTCACGCAGCACAAAAAGCCCGTGAAATGGTGCAGCGAAAAACGGTAATGAGCATTGGAGGTTTACCTGGAAAACTTTCAGATTGTTCTGAGCAAGATCCAGCAAAATGTGAAGTATTCCTTGTTGAGGGAGATTCGGCAGGTGGAACCGCTAAACAAGGTCGTGACAGAGCATTCCAAGCTATTTTACCATTAAGAGGTAAAATTCTTAATGTTGAAAAAGCCATGCAACACAAGGTTTTTGAGAATGAAGAAATCAAAAATATCTTTACAGCACTAGGTGTTACTATTGGAACAGAAGAAGACCCTCGCGCATTAAATCTATCTAAATTAAGGTATCATAAAATTGTAATCATGTGTGATGCCGATATTGACGGTTCTCACATTGCAACACTTATATTAACGTTCTTCTTTAGATATATGAAAGAGTTGGTAGAAAATGGCCATATTTATATTGCAACACCACCTTTATATTTAGTTAAGAAAGGTGCTAAAAAGCAATATGCTTGGTCTGA
This sequence comes from Winogradskyella jejuensis, assembly GCF_900129745.1. Taxonomy (GTDB): domain Bacteria; phylum Bacteroidota; class Bacteroidia; order Flavobacteriales; family Flavobacteriaceae; genus Winogradskyella; species Winogradskyella jejuensis. The sequence continues at coordinate 146,992 of NZ_FQWS01000002.1, forward strand.
TAAAGAGCGTGATGAGATTATCGAAACTTTTGGAGATGGCTCTAAAATTCAGCGATATAAAGGTCTCGGAGAGATGAACGCTGAACAACTTTGGGATACCACAATGAATCCTGAGTTTAGAACAATGCGTCTAGTACAGATTGAAAACGGTGTAGAAGCAGACCGTATTTTCTCAATGTTAATGGGGGATGAGGTGCCGCCACGTCGTGAGTTTATTGAGAAAAATGCTATTTATGCAAATATTGATGCGTAAGATATAATCTTAAAACACTAAAAAAGAGCTACTATTAGTAGCTCTTTTTTATTTCTTAGATAGTATGATATAAATCATGGAATTTCCTCATTAAAACCTTAAATTTGTACTTCAAAATTTAATAACTCAAAAAAATATAAAAATGAAAGTTACTGTAGTAGGCGCAGGTGCCGTAGGTGCAAGTTGTGCAGAGTATATCGCAATGAAAAATTTTGCTTCTGAAGTTGTTTTATTAGACATCAAAGAAGGTTATGCAGAAGGTAAGGCTATGGATTTGATGCAAACAGCATCTTTAAATGGTTTTGATACTAAAATAACTGGAAGTACAAGCGATTATTCTAAAACTGCAAATAGTGACATTTGTGTTATTACATCGGGTATTCCTCGTAAACCTGGTATGACACGTGAAGAATTAATAGGTATCAATGCAGGTATCGTTAAGTCTGTTTCTGCTAGTTTAGTTGAGCACTCTCCAAACACTATTTTAATTGTAGTAAGTAACCCAATGGATACGATGACGTATTTGGTTCATAAAACTACAGATTTACCAAAGCATAGAATTATTGGTATGGGAGGCGCATTAGACTCAGCACGTTTTAAGTACAGATTAGCTGAAGCTCTTGAAGCACCAATTAGTGATGTTGACGGCATGGTAATTGGTGGTCATAGTGATAAAGGTATGGTGCCATTAACATCTCATGCTACACGTAACTCAATCAAAGTATCGGAATTTTTATCAGAAGAGCGCTTAGAGCAAGTCGCTGCAGATACTAAAGTTGGTGGTGCAACACTAACCAAGTTATTAGGAACATCCGCTTGGTATGCACCAGGTGCAGCAGTTTCTGGACTAGTACAAGCTATTGCCTGTGACCAAAAGAAAATTTACCCATGCTCTACATTATTAGATGGCGAATATGGATTAAGTGACCTCTGTATTGGTGTGCCTGTAATTTTAGGTAGAAATGGTATCGAAAAAATTGTTGATGTACCTTTAAGTGATGCTGAAAAAGCACACATGGCAGAAAGTGCCGAAGGTGTTCAGAAAACTAATGGATTATTAGAGTTTTAATAATCAAATTTTAGAATAAAAAGTTTCAAAAAGACCACTGGAAAGTGGTCTTTTTGTTTATATTTGGCGCGTGCGAATAAAATGGTACATATTTAGTTATCTATTCTGTCTTACGGTAATGGGTATTGTTCAACAATCCCAAAATCCAAAGGCCAATCAAGAAGTTGTCCTTCAGTTTGAAGAGCAACTTACAGATACTGAAGCGCAACAATCTTTAGAGGAGATTTCAATTTCTTTGGAAAAAATTGGAGTCGATGGGATTACAATTACTTCGGATAATGGTTTATATCGCATTTCCTACTATAGCAAATCTGCCGCCAAGAACATTAAAGAATTACTTTCGGAAACTGTTGGAATTTCACTGAGTGATAGTTCTGACTCAAGTGAAAAAGAAAGTAGAAAATTCGATTTTGATGTTTTAAAAATTGAGCCAGCAACTTCTAATTCTTGGGATTTTGAAGCACAAGAAGTGCCAATAGTAAACCTTAAGAGCGACCGCTCCTTTAACCCTGACGTTTTTAAGTTTCCAGTTTTAGTGGAAGCAGGGAAAATTACGTTTGATTTAAAAGTAGCCTACAATGCTAACCGACAGGTAGTATTTGTTTCAGACAATACATCTCATAACATTCCAGAAGTCCGAGCAGGGCCTTTAGCATAATTACATCACAATAGTGTTATTTTGAACTGTCACACTGAGCGCAGTCGAAGTGTTGTTCAGAATTTCATACCATACAATTTAGATGCTGAAACAAGTTCAGCATGACAATCGGAAGAAATACTCTTTAAATTTTTAATTTAACTATTATCGACATTAGTTCGATATAAAACCAAAAACAATGCAAAACAAAGGATTAGTAAAGTTATTTGCTTTACTATTTGGATTGGTAAGTATCTACCAATTATCATTTACGTTCAAGGCAAATCAAATAGAAAAAGAAGCAAAACAATTTGCCCAATCTAAGTACACAGAAAGTAGTGAAATCGCTGCAGGAGAATTACGCTATTTAGATTCACTTAACAACCAAGAAGTTTATAACATGCTAGGTGTAAAGCAATTTACATATAGCGATGTTAAAGATAATGCCATGAATTTAGGTCTTGACCTTAAAGGAGGTATTAACGCCATTATTGAGATTTCTGTAAAAGATATCTTAAAGGGTCTAGCAAACAATAGTAAAGACCCAATATTTAATCAAGCCTTAGAAAAAGCAGAAGAGCTACAGAAAGATTCTCAAGATTCTTATCTAGAGAGTTTTTATACTGCTTTTGATGAAATTAAAGGTGATACAAAATTAGCATCTCCAGATATTTTTGCCAACCGTACGCTAAGTGACGACGTAAAATTTAATATGTCAGATGACGAGGTGAAAAGTGTCATTACAAGAAAAGTAGATGAGTCTATTGTCTCAGCTTTCGAGGTATTACGTAATCGTATCGATGGTTTTGGTGTAACATCTCCAAATATTCAACGATTAGGAAATGGCGGTCGTATTTTAATTGAATTACCAGGAGCTAAAGACAAGAAACGTGTTGTAGATATCATTACAAAAACAGCACAATTACAGTTTTGGGAAACTTACAACACGCAAGATTTAGCGGGGTATTTATTTCAAGTTAACCAAAGATTAGTTGAGGCTCAAAAAGCTAAAACAGAAACTACTGAAGATGCCACTGAGCAAGATGAAGCTACGGAAGAGGTAGACTCTACATCTAGTGTTATTGAAAACTTGACAGGACAGATTGAAAATGATTCTACAGATGTTCGAGAGAATGTAAATCCTCTTGGAATACAAAGTATTGGACAAGGCGGACCAGTTATTGGTATGTTCTTAGCTAAGGATAAAGATGATATTCTTAAGAAGCTTAACGCTAATCGTGACTTATTACCTGTGGAACAGCGTTATGCTTTTTTTGCTTGGGGAAAACCAGCAGATAAAGATTCTGAGTTTGTAGAGTTATACGCGCTTAAAAGTAATAGAGATGGAGAGCCAGAGTTAAGTGGAGCTGTTATCACTGATGCAAGACAAGATTATGATCAGTTAAATAGACCAGCGGTGAGCATGCAAATGAATGCTAAAGGGGCTAAAATATGGGAAGCAATGACTAAAGTTGCTTACGAAACAAGAGGCAACATTGCGATAGTATTAGATAGTACTGTGTATTCTGCACCAGGTGTAAGTACAGGGCCAATTTCTGGAGGTAATTCTCAAATTTCAGGCTCTTTTACTTTAGAAGAAGCAACGGATTTAGCAAACGTCTTAAGAGCTGGTAAATTACCAGCATCTGCTGAAATCGTTCAAGCAGATGAGGTTGGGCCATCTTTAGGTCAAGAAGCTATCGATAGCGGAATGGTCTCATTTGGTTTGGCTTTATTATTCGTTTTATTATGGATGATTTTTTACTACGGTAAAGCTGGTGGTTTTGCAGATATTGCATTACTATTTAATATTCTTTTAATCTTCGGTGTGTTATCAGGATTAGGAGCTGTATTAACTTTACCTGGTATTGCAGGTATCGTATTAACTATTGGTATCTCTGTAGATGCTAACGTACTTATCTTTGAGCGTATTCGCGAAGAATTAGCAAAAGGGAAAGACCAGAAAATAGCCATTAAGGACGGTTTTGCTAATGCATTATCTTCAATTTTAGATGCTAACATTACAACTGGTTTAACTGCATTAATCTTATTTGTATTTGGTACAGGACCAATCAAAGGTTTCGCAACTACGTTAATCATTGGTATTTTAACATCGTTATTTACAGCAATCTTTATTACAAGATTACTTATCGATTGGTATGTAGGTCGTGGAGGAAAGTTAGATTTCTCTACAGCTATTACTAAAGGATTCTTACAAAATGTTAATATCAACTTCTTAGGGAAGCGTAAGATTGCTTATGTGATTTCTGGTATTTTAATTACAGCTGGTATTGCTTCATTATTTACAAACAAATTAGATGAAGGAATCGATTTTGTTGGAGGTAGAACTTACCAAGTGCGTTTTGCACAGTCTGTATCTACAGAAGAAGTTGCTAAAACTTTAAATGACCCAGCAGTATTTGGAAGTGCTGAGGTTAAGACTATTGGTAATGATAATCAGTTAAAGATTTCTACGAAATATAAAGTTGACGATAATTCAACTGAAGCAGACGAAGAAGTACAATCTAAATTATATGAAGCTTTGAGAACATATTTGCCAGATGGTATTACATACCAAGAATTCTTAGATGGTTCTGGAGATGCTAAAATTGGTAAGATGTTATCCAGTAAAGTGAGTCCAACGATTGCAGATGACATTAAGAAATCATCGTTCTGGGCAATCCTAGGTTCTTTAGTAGTTGTATTCTTATATATCTTAATTCGTTTTAAGAGATGGCAATTCTCTCTTGGTGCTGTTGCGGCGGTATTCCACGATGTATTAATCGTGTTAGGTATCTTCTCATTAGCTTGGAAGTTTATGCCATTTAGTATGGAGATTGACCAGGCGTTTATCGCAGCCATCTTAACAGTAATCGGTTACTCGCTGAATGATACTGTGGTAGTATTCGATAGAATTAGAGAGTACCTTAATGAGCACACAAGTTGGGAGTTTGGAAAAACAATCAACGCTTCATTAAACAGTACATTAAGTAGAACATTAAATACATCGTTAACAACTTTAGTGGTGTTATTAGCCATGTTCTTCTTAGGTGCAGATTCTCTTAAAGGATTCTTATTTGCATTAATTGTTGGTGTGCTAGTAGGTACATACTCTTCGTTGTTTATTGCAACTCCAGTGATGTACGATACAGCTAAGAAAGGTGATGCTGCTGAGTCTTTAAAGAAGAAAGTTAAAGAAGAAGAGGAAGAAGCTTAATTCTTCTCTTGCACTTAAATAAAAAAAGACTGCTAATTGGCAGTCTTTTTTTTATTTAATTAATTTAAGAATATTTATTCAGATATGCGATAAAAAATAATACTGTCTGAATTGAAATCCGTTGGTCTAGTATTGCTTCCGGTAAAGTTTATAGCCATTTGCATTTTGTCTTTATCAATCATTCTAAAGATACCTCTCATACGGCCAACTTCTTTGGCTTTCTTTTTATCCCAAATCACAAAGTTTATTTCGTGAGGGTCTTTTTTTGTGTTTATCTTATATTTTAAAGACGCATTTATTCCGCTGTGATTATAGGAAGTGCCACCCATGATTTCTCCACCAAACTCAAACGTGGCATAACGGTCTTTGGTTAATGTTAAATAACCAACATCACCTTTATCTCTTCCTTTCCATTTACCAATGTAGGATTTGTCTTTTTTACCAGAAAAAGAAGTGCAAACAAGAATAGTAAAAAGTAGTATTGTTGTATATTTAAAAAGTTTCAATACCATGGTAGTTGTATTTAATACAATTTTTAAAACGAAATTTTATCACCAACTTTAATTCCCCATTGGTCGGAGAGTCCACCATTAATTTCTAAAACAAATTTAGCAGGGTAGTTTGATGGGAGAGAAGTTTCATCAAAAGGCTTAGCATTTTTTTGAAAACTTACAACAGTACTATCCGCTGAGATGTAAATAATATCTAATGGAATACGTGTGTTTTTCATATAGAAGCTACGAGGCGCTTCATTAGGAAAAATAAATAGCATGCCTTGTAATTCCTCCATACTATCTCTATACATCAAACCTGTTTGCGTTTGGTATTCATCATCAGCAATTTCAATATCAAGGGTTTTTATAACAGAATCGTTACTAGCTTTTTTAAGCTGAAGTGTAGCTTCCTTTTTAAATGAAATGCCTTTGGATATCGATTTGCTTTTAGAGTCAGAGTTGCATCCAATTAGTGCAATACTGGTCAATGCAATACATGAGAGTCTAAAAACTACTTTTTTAAGCATTAGTCTATTTTAGTCTTTGGTTTGTAGATAAACATAAAGTAGAGCCCAATAAGAATAAACGGAATACTTAAAATTTGTCCATTATTTAAAACATTACCAATAGCATCAGACAAATATTCACCGCTTTGCGGCTCTTTGTAATATTCAACAACAAATCTAACAGACCAAAGTAGAACTAAAAAGAGACCAAATAAGAAGCCTTGCTGTTCCGATTTTTTTGTCTTCCAATAGGTGTAAAATAGAATAAAAAACACAACTAAATAAGCAAAACCTTCATAGAGTTGACTGGGATGTCTTGGTGCAGTTTCTCCAAGTTGTTTAAAAACAACACCAAAATCTGTACCTGTATATTTTCCTATGATTTCAGAATTGATAAAATTACCAAAGCGTACAAACATTGCGCCCAAAGCGACAGCCACTACGACGCGGTCTAGAATCCATAATACAGTTTTCTTAAGTACTTTTTTATTGTATAAATACATAGAGATTATCATCGCTATAGCTGCACCATGACTCGCTAAACCTTGGAATCCAGTAAACTCAAATCCACCTTTAAATTTAAAAGGGAGAAAAATGCTAAAGAAATCTTCTGTAATTAAATCTGGTTGGTAAAAAATGACATGCCCCAAACGTGCCCCCAACATAATTCCTAAAACCGAATAGATAAATAATGAATCTAGCGACTCCTCAGATTGATTTTCGTTTTTGTAGATACGTTTTGTAATAAAAAAACCTAGTACGAAGGCAACAATCCACATTACACTATAAAAGTGAAGTTTAAAAAAACCTAAATCAAGATATTTTAAAGGGTCCCAAACAATTTCTAAAGCGAACATATAATTTTCTGTTTATGCTGTAAATATAAGATTTTAGAGACTAAAGAAAATTGAATTTATACTTAATTAAAGGTCTTTTGGTGGAACAGGGTCGTAGCCCTTACCTCCAAAAGGATGACAACTAAAAATCCGTTTGATAGCTAGCCATCCGCCTTTAAAAAAACCATGAACTTCTAAAGCCTCTTTAGCGTAGTGAGAACAGGTTGGTTGGTACCTACAAGTTGCTGGGGTTAATGGTGAAATAAATTTCTGGTAAATCTTAATTAGAAATAGAAAGGGAGCAATCAGAACTTTTTTCATAACAGTTTTAAAAGTCCTTTCCTTTGGAAAGGATTTAGGATAAGCTTTTACTTAACAGAAAATGTTGTCCCATCTCTACCATCTTTCAATGTAATACCAGCTTGGGCTAACTCGTCTCTAATTTGGTCAGACAAAGCAAAGTCTTTGTTAATTCTGGCTTCTTTCCTTAGCTTAATTAATAATTCTACTGCTGCATTGAGTTTGTCTGTTCCTGCATCCGAAGCTTGACTATTTACTAAACCAAGTATATCGAAAGTAAAGGTGTTTAAAGTCGATTTTAATAGCTCTAAATCTTTTTCAGTAATACTCGCTTTATTATCATTTACTTGATTGATGTACTTAACAGCTTCAAACAGGTGAGCTATAAGAATAGGCGTATTAAAATCGTCATTCATAGCATCGTAGCACTTCTGTTTCCATTCAGAAACATCAAAAGAGGACGATTCACTAGTTCTTAGATTTTCAAGATTTCCAAGAGCTTCCATGAGTCTGTTAAACCCTTTTTCAGCAGCTAATAATCCATCATTGGTTAAATCTAAAATACTTCTGTAGGATGCCTGCATCATGAAAAAACGAATAACGCCAGGTGTAAACCCTTTAGACATTTTATCATTTTCTCCTGAAAATAATTCAGCAGGATTTATATAGTTTCCTGTTGATTTACTCATGCGCGCACCATTAAGCTCTAGCATATTGGCATGCATCCAATATTTTACTGGTGTTTTTCCTTTTGCAGCTTGGTTTTGTGCAATTTCACATTCGTGATGAGGAAATTTAAGATCCATTCCGCCACCATGAATGTCAAAAAATTCGCCTAAATATTTTGTGCTCATTGCAGTACACTCTAAGTGCCAGCCAGGGAAACCATCGCTCCAAGGACTTGGCCAACGCATAATATGCGTAGGTTCGGCTTTTTTCCAAAGTGCAAAATCTTGTGGATTTTTCTTATCACTTTGACCATCTAAAGTTCTGGTATTGTGTATAAGGTCTTCGAGCTTACGTTTACTTAAAATACCATACTCGTTAGATTCATTGTATTTATGGACATCAAAATAAACTGAACCATTGACCACGTATGCAAATCCATTATCTATTATGGTCTGAATAAGTTCTATCTGTTCTATAATATGACCCGTTGCTGTAGGCTCTATACTAGGTGATAGAAAATTAAGCGTTCGTAAAACATTATGAAAGTCAACAGTATAGCGTTGTACAACCTCCATTGGTTCAATTTCTTCTACACGGGCTTTTTTTGTGATTTTATCTTCACCTAAATCGGCATCATTTTCTAAGTGCCCAGCATCTGTAATATTTCGCACATAACGTACTTTGTAACCCAGATGTTTTAGGTATCTAAATATCATGTCAAAAGACATAAACGTCCTTACGTTACCCAAATGCACATTGCTGTAAACTGTAGGTCCACACACATACATGCCAACATAGCCTTTGGTTATGGGCTGAAAAACTTCTTTTTCCCCAGAAAGGGAATTGTAAATCTTTATCTGTTGATTTTCGTAAAGATGCATGTCCTTTAAGTTATGAATTTAAAACGATGAAAACTAAAATGAGATTTAGAATTCAGTGTCTAATTTAATATAATCTAGGAATTCTCGACGTGTTTCTTTTGTTTTGAATTTTCCACCAAATTCTGAAGTCACAGTGCTACTAGCAATATCTCTAATACCACGAGAGTTTACACAAAGGTGCTTTGCGTCTATAACACAAGCAACATCTTTAGTGCCTAAAACGTCTTGAAGTTCTTTTACGATTTGGATAGTTAAACGTTCCTGTACTTGAGGGCGTTTAGCATAGTAATCTACGATACGGTTCATTTTTGATAATCCAACAACGCTACCATTAGATATATATGCTACATGCGCTTTACCAACTATAGGGAGTAGGTGATGCTCACAAGTAGAATATACCGTAATGTTTTTTTCCACTAACATTTCGCCGTACTTATACTTGTTGTCAAAAGTTGACGCACTTGGTTTATTATCTGGATGTAGGCCAGCAAAAATTTCGTTGACAAACATTTTTGCAACGCGGTTAGGCGTGCCTTTAAGACTATCGTCTGTAAGGTCTAGTCCAAGAGTTTCCATAATGTGTTTAACGTCTGCTTTTATGCTGTCAATCTTTTCAGAATTACTTAATGTAAAAGCATCGTCTCTAAGAGGTGTTTCACTCGAAGAACTTACATGATCATCGCCAATGGCATCGATATCAAAATCGTTTTCTATTTTCATTTATATGGTGTGTAAAATGAGAGTGCAAAGATAACTAAATAAAATAGTATAAATAGGTTAGGGTTTTCTTAAATATAGCTGTTATATAAGTAAATACCGTTTTGTAGCGTTAACTTGTTAGCAATACTGGAGGTATTCGCTGCAATTTCATTAACTTTATAGACTTAATTTTGTTGTCAATGCCAAATAAAAATATATTCCTACTGCTGTTTTTAAGTTTATCTTATTTGTCCTTTGGACAATTTAGCGTACCTGGAGGTATTACTTGTAATCAAGCTGCTCCGATTTGTTCGGATAATTCTGGAACTTATGTTTTTGAAAATAATACAGATAACACTACAAATATTAACATGCAGGTGGGCTGCTTAGGAGATGCTCCTAGACCATCGTGGTTCTTTTTACAAGTTGACCAAACAGGAGATTTAGCTTTTACTATAAATCAGTGGCAGGATAATAATAATGACGGAATTAATAACGACGGACCTGGTACAGGTATCGACGTAGATTTTATAGCTTGGGGACCATTTGCTTCGGATACAGGCAATTGCAATAATATTAACATCAATTGTCCAGGATGTCCTGATAATACAGCAAATCCAACATTTTATCCAAATGATTTAGATAATTCCAACATCATAGATTGTAGCTGGTCTCCACAACCAACAGAAACCTTAACTATAAATGGTGCGCAATCTGGAGAGTTCTATTTACTATTAATCGCTAATTATGGTAATGGGCCTGGTAATCCTGGTGTGCCAGGAGCAATAGAAATAGTACAAACAAATTTTGGAACTCCTGGAGGTGGTTCGACAGATTGTAGCATTATAGATATCAATGGAATATTGGGTCCAGATCAGAATATTTGTGACATGTCTTCAATTCCCTTAGATGCTAATCCTAGTAGTGACCCTACTTTTGTTGATTATGCGTGGGAATTTAATGATGGAACAGGTTTTGCCCCAATTCCGGGAACAGATGGTTTATCCTCTATTTCTGTTTCTAATGCGGGAGAATATCAGGTGACAATAACTGATAATCTTGGTGGCTCTGATACAGATGTTATTGAAATTACAGTTACAGCTTTACCAACTGTTAATACAGTTGATAATCAGTTTATTTGTGATGCCAATAACGATGGTTTTTTCGATTTTGATTTTACTATTTTGGATGCTACAATTATTGGTGCTCAAACAAATGTTGATGTTACTTATCATAACTCAATGAATGATGCAATGAATGGTGTGAATCCTATAATGGGGCTTTATACTAATGCTACAGCTTACACCGCAGAGCCTATTTTTATAAGAGTTGAGAATACAATAAATAGAGATTGTGCTAGTACCGGAAGTTTCGATATTAATGTTTTTAATAGTCCTGCTGCTAATCCAGTTGATAACCAATTAATTTGTGACGATAACAACGACGGTTTTTGGGATTTTGATTTAGATGCCTTGCGTCCAATAGTACTAGGAACACAAGACCCAATGGTATACGGGGTTTCATTTCATCTAGACCCGTTGGATGCAAATACAAGCTCTACTACAAATCCTTTGCCAAATACATTTACAAATTTGGTCGCTTACGATGAAGATACAATATGGGTAAGAATAGAAAATATCACAAGTGCTGATGCAAATGCTTGTTTTGAGGTTATAAGCTTTGATATAGATGTTTTTAACCAACCAGCAGCAGAAACTATAGCTCCACAACTAATATGTGATGACAATAATGATGGTTTCTGGGATTTTGATTTAGATGCTTTAAGGTCAATTGCTTTAGGTACGCAAGACCCGCTTCAGTTTGAAGTTTCATTTCATCTAGACCCTTCAGATTCAAATACAAGCTCTACAACTAATCCATTGCCTAACACATTTACAAATCTTGTAGCTTATCAAGATGATATCATTTATGTGAGAGTAGAAAACGTAGATAATAGAGAGTGTTATGATATTTCGCAATTCCTTATTGATGTCTTTGAACAACCAACACCTTCGACTTACACCTATGAATTATGCGATGACAGTACAGATGGAGATGATACTAACGGGTTTGTTGATTTTCCTTTAACTCCAACTGATATTGATAGTTTTGTATTGAATGGTCAAGACCCAACACAATTTACGGTGACGTATCATTTAAATCAAAATGATGCAGATAACAATGTAGGAGCAATCACTAACTTATATACAGACGACGCTCAAATTATTGCCCGTGTGGAGAATAACGATAATACTGATTGTTATGAAACCGTTGAAGTAAATTTAGAAGTTAACGCACTTCCTGTAATTACTAACATGGTAGAATTATTACAATGTGACGATGATACAGATGGGATATCAAACTTTAATTTAACCGAGGCAGAAGTTTTAATTTCTACAAATTTTGCAAACGAAACATTTACTTATCATATAAATCCTGCTGATGCGGTTAGTGGAGCTAATGCTATTATAAACCCAACAGCTTACGCCAATACAGACCCATCTTCTAACCCAGATATTTTATTTGTTAGGGTAGAAAACAATGATACTTGTTTTAGAGTAGCGCAGTTAGACTTATTTGTATCTGCAACTCAGATTCCAGCAAACATTGAAATTTTATATGAAGAATGCGATGTGGTTGATGTAGCAGATGCAGATATTACAAACGGTATCACAACTTTTGATTTTAGTGATGCTGAAGCGCAAATTAGAGCTCAGGCTGGACTACCAACAGGTCAAAACTTAACCTTTACATTTTATGAATCTGAAGCTGATGCTCTGGCAGAGCTTAATGCTATTCCAGATATCTCAAATCATAGAAATGATGCTTCACCATTTGAACAAGAAATTTATGTAAGAGTAGACAGCGATGTAGATAATGCCTGTGTTGGTTTAGGACTGCACGTGCGTTTACGAACCATAAATCCAACACCAAATCTAAATCCAGATCCAATCATTCTTTGTGATGATGTTACAGTAGGTGATTTATCAGAAGAATTTGATCTTACTATTAGAGAGGCTTTTATATTCAATGGAGATACAAATGTAAATGCAACCTATCATACTACTTTTGCCGGTGCAAATGCGAATGATAATTCTATTCCGTCTCCTACAACTTATAATAATACAAACCCATCAGAAACCATTTTTGTAAGAGTAACAAACACTACCACAACTTGCTATGCAATTGTAGAGTTAAATATTCAAGTTAACCCTTTACCAGATGATAGTGCAGTAGTTACAGATTTTTTTGAATGCGAAAACAATACCGACTTTGTTTTTGGTTTTGATTTAGAATCTAAAACAGATGAAATACTAAATGGTCAAGACCCTATGGAATTTACGGTGACTTATCATGAGACGCAATTAGATGCAGACAACCTAACAAACCCATTAGCTAGTCCTTACGAAAATACAATAAGTAATCCTCAGCCGATTTTTGTAGCGATAACAAATAACACAACAGGTTGTTCAATTAGTACTATTAGTTTTAATATTGATGTTCAAGAAGGCGCAGATGCTACAGATATTTTATATGAAGAATGCGATGTTGTTGGAGATAATGATGGCTTCACTCAATTTGATTTAGCATCGGTAGAAGCAGAAGTGCTTAACGGTCAAGACCCAACGGCATTCAGTATTGATTTTTACGATAATTTTGATGATGCATTTAACAATAATTTGCCAGAGAGATTACCACTATTATATGAAAATTTAACGGTGAATACTCAGGTTATCTATGCTCGCGTTAGTAATAATATTAGACCAGATGAGTGTTTTGATATTGCAGAAGTCACACTTCAAGTTAATTTACTCCCAATATTTGATTTAGAAGAAGAATACATATTATGTTTATCCAGTAATGATGAGGCCACAGTAGATGTGCCTCCTGTTTTAGATACAGGTTTATCAGATACAGATTATGCATTTGAGTGGAGTCTTGATGGTATTGTATTGCCAACAGAAACAGGTTCTAGTTTAATTCCCACACAAGGCGGAGTTTATGATGTTGTAGTTACAGATATCGCTACATCTACGGTTACAATGTGTCAAAATTTTGATTCTGCATTGGTTATTGAAAGTGGACTTCCAGATACTTTTGATCTTGAGGTCACTTCACAAGCTTTTACAGGTAATAATATGATTATTGCTACTGCAACAGGTAACAGTACTTATGAATTTAGTCTAGATAATGGTCCTTGGGAATTAGTTGGTGAATTTGAAAATGTTACAGGAGGCGAGCATACGGTCTACGTCAGAGACGTTAACGGTTGTGGTATTTTGTCAAGAGATATTACAGTTATAGATTATCCAAAATTCTTCACACCAAATGGTGATGGAAATAATGATACTTGGACTATTAAAGGGATAAATACACAGCCTACAGCGGTTATTTATATATATGATCGTTACGGAAAACTTTTAAAACAACTAAGTCCTACAAGTCCAGGATGGGATGGAACATTTAATGGTAACCGAATGCCAAGCAGCGATTATTGGTTTACTCTAGAATATACAGAACCAACAAATAATGAAACTAGAACTTTTAGTGCGCACTTTGCACTTAAACGTTGATAAAATTTCAAATTATGATTATCGAAAAAAGCCTTTGAAAACATTCAAAGGCTTTTTTAGTTTAAAGGCTAGGAATTTCTCAAGTCTACCTGTTATATACTTAAATATATCATTATATCGATAAGCATGTGGATTTGGCTATATGTTTGTTAAAATTTTATTAAATTCCAAGATTATTTAAGAACTCGCTATGATTAAGAGAATTTTACTGCTGCTTTTTGTTTGTATAGGACTCAGCATTTACGGACAATCTCAAAAGCAGATTTTGCCTTTAGCTAAATATGGAGATAATTTAAGTCACCCTTTAACTGCCAAAGAACGTTCCTTTATTGATGAGGTTTATGGAGAGTATGCTAATAAATTTGTTTATGAAAATGCTCATAGACTCAAAGCAATTAAACATATTCTCAGAAATAGAGTGGTAATTGAAAATGTAAGTTCATCTAAGATAGAGAAAGAGTATACTGAATTATCAAATGTTCCATTACAAACAGGTTTTGTCTCTAATCTAAAAAGAGATAAAGTTTTTAATCCTAAAACTTTCAATCCATTAAAATTCAACTTTGAATTTTACGGTACCAATAGTGTAATTTATCATGTTGATGATACAAACTATTATATCGTAATAAAGTCTCAGTACCTATAAATTCAATAGTATGAAGAATATAATTACCCTCTTTTTTGTATTTAATTCATTTATAATATTCAGTCAAGATTTAATTATGCAACCTGGTACATTTAATCAATGTACAGGAACATTCTTTGATAGTGGTGGCGGTACAGGAAATTACTCGAGTAATGAAGATATTATTATAACAATTTGTCCTGACACACCAGGAGATTTGGTAAGGTTGAACTTTACAGCTTTTAATACTGAAGATGGTGTGGACATCATGACTATTTTTAATGGTGATGATGAAACAGCCCCTCCATTTGGGGATTTTACTGGTACTACAAGCCCAAATACTGTTCAAGCTACTCAAGACAATACAACGGGTTGTATAACTGTTCAATTTGTTTCTAATGGATTTGGAAATACAACGGGTTGGGCTGCTGATATATCGTGTATTACTAATTGTCAAATAATAAACTCGCAAATTGACACTGCTTCTCCTTCTCCTAATGGAGACGGTTATATAAGAGTTTGTCCAAACGAAGAGATTACATTAACAGGTAGTGCTACGTTTTCAGATGACGGGACTGGAGCAACATATCAATGGGATTTGGGAGATGGCAATACCATAGATGGTACCACAGCGACTTTTTCTTACCCAGACCCAGGCGTTTATATCGTTAATCTCAACGTAAGAGATGCAAATACAGATATAGATCCTTTGGGTTGTCAAAACAATAATCTTATCAACCAAGTTATACAGGTTAGTAATGAACCAGATTTTACAGGTACTGAAGCTGCACAAACTCAAATATGTATAGGTGAGTCTACAACAATAACTGGACAAGTAGTGGGTGTTTTGCAACCAGACAGCTGTACACCACCATTTGATAATAATGTCGATTTACCAGATGGGAGTGGTGATGTATATCAGACCGAAACTATAGTTGATTGTTTTGATTCTTCTGCTGTTCTTACTGATGCTTCAGAGATTTTAAACATTTGTATTAATATGGAGCATTCATATGTTGGTGATTTAGATATAACTATAGTTTCTCCAAATGGCCAGGAAGCAGATTTATTTCAAAGCAGTCTTGCATTTGGAGAGTCAGTTGGAGAGTCAAATGGAGCTGATGATGGTGTTCCAGGGGTCGGTAGTGACTACTGTTTTTCTATGGGGGCGGCTGTTCCTCTTACTGCCGCACCTATAATAACTGCTGGGAGTCCACCTGTAAATACATTTCAACCAGGAACTTATTTGCCTGTAGAGAGTTTTGCTAATTTAGTAGGAAGCCCATTAAATGGTACATGGATAATTAGGGTAACTGATAATTTTTCTCAAGATGATGGTACAATTTTTTCTTGGGATATTGAGTTTGATCCAAGTATTGTTCCGCCTGAGCTATCATTTACACCAGTAATTGTCTCAGAGTCTTGGGATACAGACCCATCTATTACAAATACAACTGGTAATACTATAACAGTTGAGCCTGCTACTTTAGGGCAGCATTGTTATACCTACAGAGCAGTTAATGATTTTGGTTGTGAGTATACTGAAGAGGTTTGTATAGATGTAGTTGATTTAGATAATCCTAGCTTTACGGTAACTCCTGCTTGTGGTGGAGGTACTGCAAGTATAACTGGTGACCCAGGAGGAACTTTTGCTTTAAATCCAGTACCAACTGATGGTGCTGTAATTAATCCTACAACTGGAGAGGTTACTGGTGGAGGATCTGCCGTTACCTATACTGTGGAGTATACCACAGCAGGAATTTGTCCACAAACAAGTACACAAAATTTAACAACTCTTGTGTCCGATGTAGACCCAAGTTTTACAATAGCACCAACATGTGATGGTGGAACAGTAACTATAACAGGAGATACAGGTGGTGTTTTTACTTTTAATCCAGTACCAACAGATGGCGCTACAATTGATGCTGCTACTGGAGAAGTAACTAATGGAATTTCTGGGACTACTTATACTGTAGAGTATACAACTTCTGGAACATGTATATTAAGTTCAACTCAGGATGTTACTGTAATTATAGCTGACGATTCAAGTTTTACAGTAACACCAACTTGTGATGGAGGTACAGCAACAATTACTGGTGCTACAGGAGGAACCTTTGCTTTTAACCCTATGCCAACAGATGGTGCGGTAATTGATACAGTCACAGGTGAAGTTACTAATGGTTTGTCAGGTTCCACATATACGATTGAATACACAACTTCAGGTACTTGTCCAACCGTAGGTACAGAGAATTTAACGGTGGCGATACAAGATGATGCAAGTTTTACAATGACGCCGACTTGTGATGGTGGTACTGCAACAATTACAGGCGATGCAGGAGGAACATTTTCTTTTAATCCTATACCTACTGACGGTGCAGTAATTGATGCATCCTCAGGGGAAGTCACTAACGGCACATCAGCTACAACATACACAATAGAATATACGACTTCAGGAACTTGTCCAGATACATCTACACAAGATGTGACGGTTCTTACAGCAGATAATCCGAGTTTTACTATAACGGCCACTTGCGATGGTGGTACTGCATCTATTACTGGTGATGCAGGAGGAACATTTGCTTTTAATCCAGTACCTACTGATGGAGCATTAATAGATACAGTTACAGGTGAAGTGACTAACGGTACATCAGCGACAACTTATACAATAGAATATACAACTGCAGGAACTTGCCTTCAATCTTCAACACAAGATGTTACTGTACTTACGGCTGACGACCCAAGTTTTACGGTGACACCAACCTGTGATGGCGGTACCGCAACAATAACAGGAGATATTGGCGGAATATTTGCTTTTAATCCTGTGCCAACTGATGGCGCAGTTATAGATTCAGCTACTGGTGAAGTTACTAATGGTGTCTCAGCAACAACATACACTATAGAATATACAACTGTGGGTACTTGTCCGCAAACGCAAGCTCAAAATCTTACAGTAATTACTGCTGATGATTCTAGCTTTACAATGACGCCAACTTGTGATGGAGGAGTAGCAACTATTACGGGAGCTGCTGGTGGAACTTTCTCTTTAAATCCTGTCCCAACAGATGGCGCAGTCATTGATGCAGTTACAGGAGACGTGACAGGTGGTACGTTTGGTACTACTTATACAGTGCAATATCTAACGGCTGGTACTTGTCCTACGATGACCACACAAAATTTGACTGTTTTAACTCAAGATGATGCAAGTTTTACGGTTGCCGCAACTTGTGATGGTGGTGTAGTAACTATTACTGGTGATACCGGAGGAACATTTGCTTTTAATCCGCTACCAACAGATGGTGCAGTAATTAATTCCACAACAGGAGAAGTCACCAATGGTACTTCAGCTACAACGTATACTATAGAGTATACAACTGCAGGTGCATGTCCTGATACATCAACACAAGATATAACAGTTCTAACAGCTGACGACCCAACCTTTACAGTAACACCGACTTGTGATGGTGGTACGGCAACTATTACTGGTGATACAGGAGGAACTTTTGCTTTTAATCCACTACCTACAGATGGTGCTGTAATAGATGCTGCAACCGGTGAAGTTACTAATGCTACTTCAGCGACAACTTATACTATAGAATATACTACAGCAGGAACTTGCTTTCAAGCTTCGACTCAAAATCTCACTGTGATTACGGCAGATGACGCAAGCTTTACAGTGAGTCCAACTTGTGACGGTGGTGTCGTTACCATTACGGGATTAGCAGGCGGGATATTTACTTTCAATGTTCCACCGACTGATGGGGCAATTATTGATACAAGTACTGGCGAGGTTACAAACGGTACACCAGGCGAAACTTATGCTATAGAATACTCAGTTTCGGATATTTGTCCTAATAGTAGTGTAGTAACATTTACGGCTAATCCATTACCAGACGATAGTGCAGTAGTTACAGATTTCTTTGAATGTGAGAATAACACTGATTTTCTTTTTGATTTTGATTTAGAATCCAAAACTGACGAAATCCTTAATGGGCAAAACCCAATGGATTTTACGGTTACTTATCATGAAAATCAGTTAGATGCAGATAATTTGGCAAATCCTATTACTGGTCTTTATGAAAATATGATGAATCCTCAGACTATTTATGTAGCTATCACAAATAATGCTACAGGTTGTTCAGTGAGTACAATTAGCTTTAATATCGAGGTTCAAGAAGGAGCAAATCCAGTAGATGATTTTTATGAAGAGTGTGATGTTGTAGGAGATAATGATGGTTCTACCCAATTTGACTTAGCATCAAGGTCGCCCATAATTTTAAATGGTCAAGACCCAACGGAGTTTAGTATAAGTTATCATTTTAGTTTTAATGATGCTTTTGATAATGAAGACCCATTACCTCTCTTATACGAGAACTTAACAAATCCGCAAACTATTTATGCACGTGTAAGTAGTAATATTAGACCTGATGAGTGTTTTGTAGTTGCTGAATTAACCCTTCAAACTAACTTATTACCAATATTCGATTTAGATGATGAGTATATATTATGTCTAACGAGTAATAATGAGGCTGTAGTGCCTATTCCACCTGTTTTAGATACTGGATTATCAGATGCAGATTATACGTTTGAGTGGAGTCTAAACGGAACAGTATTACCAACAGAAACAGGTTCTAGTTTAACACCAACACAAGGAGGAACTTATGATGTCGTGGTGACTGATATAAGTACATCTTCAGTTACGATGTGCCAAAATTTTGATTCTGCAGAAGTTATTGAAAGTGGAATACCAGATGGATTTGATGTTAATGTTACTTCACTAGCTTTTACAAGTAATAATATGATTATTGCTACAGCAACAGGTAATAGCACGTATGAATTTAGTCTAGACAATGGTCCATGGGAATTGGTTGGTGAATTTGAGAATGTTACTGGTGGAGAGCATACCGTTTATGTTAGAGACGTCAACGGTTGTGGTATTTTATCGAGAGATATCACAGTTATAGATTATCCAAAATTCTTTACGCCAAATGGAGATGGAAATAATGATACTTGGACCGTAAAAGGCATTGATACACAGCCTACTGCTGTAATTTATATTCACGACCGTTATGGCAAGTTGCTAAAACAATTAAGTCCTACAAGTCCAGGTTGGGATGGAACATATAATGGTAATCTAATGCCGAGTAGCGATTATTGGTTTACTCTACAGTATAGCGAGCCCACAACTGGAGAAATGAAATCATTCAGTGCGCATTTTGCTTTAAAACGATAAGTTATAATTAATAACTAAAAAAGGCTTAGAATTTCTACTCTAAGCCTTTTTTTATTTTGTTAAATGAAGTTTTTAACCATTCATTGAGATTAAAAACTCTTCATTATTACGTGTTTGTTTAAATCTATCATTGATAAACTCCATAGCTTCAACAGGGTTCATATCTGCAAGATACTTGCGCATCACCCACATACGTTGAATCGTTGTTTCATCTAATAATAAATCATCACGACGTGTACTAGACGACGTTAAATCAATTGCTGGGAAAATACGACGGTTAGCAATCTTACGATCTAACTGAAGCTCCATATTACCAGTACCTTTGAATTCTTCAAAAATAACTTCATCCATTTTTGATCCTGTTTCTGTTAATGCTGTAGCAATGATAGTCAAAGAACCACCATTTTCAATATTACGCGCAGCACCAAAGAAACGCTTTGGTTTATGAAGAGCATTGGCATCTACACCACCAGATAAAATTTTACCAGAAGCTGGTTGTACCGTATTGTATGCTCTCGCTAGACGTGTTATTGAGTCAAGTAAGATAACCACATCATGTCCACATTCTACCAGACGTTTTGCTTTTTCTAAAACAATATTTGCAATTTTTACATGCTCATGCGCTTCTTTATCGAATGTTGAAGCAATAACTTCACCACGAACATTACGTTGCATATCTGTAACTTCTTCAGGACGTTCATCAATTAATAAAATCATTTGATAAACTTCTGGATGGTTTGCAGCAATAGCGTTGGCAACATCCTTCAATAACATGGTTTTACCCGTTTTAGGTTGCGATACAATCATACCACGTTGTCCTTTACCAATTGGTGAGAACAAGTCCATAATACGCGTAGAAATGGTGCTTTGCTTTTCGGCAATATTAAATTTTTCTTTTGGGAAAAGTGGTGTTAAGTGCTCAAAAGCAACGCGGTCTCTTACAACCTGTGGACTTTGACCATTAATCTTACTGACTTTAATTAAAGGGAAATATTTTTCGCCTTCTTTTGGAGGGCGAACATGTCCTAAAACGGTATCACCAGTTTTTAACCCAAATAAACGAATTTGAGACTGAGATACATAGATATCATCAGGTGAGGTTAAATAATTATAATCCGAAGATCTTAAAAAACCATAGCCGTCTTGCATAATGTCTAAGACACCTTCACTTTCTATAATTGCATCAAACTCAAAATCTGGCTCACGGTAACGGTTTCTGTTATCCTTATTACCGTTGTTTTTCTGATTCTGGTTTTGATTTTTGTTATGACTTCCCTTATTGTGGCTATTGTCTTTACCACGCTTATTATCGTTTTTTTGATTCTGGTTACGACGATTATCATCCTTATTTTGAGAATGCTTTTGGTCATTTCTAGAATCTTTAGAATGCTGCTGTTTTTGAGGCGCTTCCTTTTTTTCTTTGTCTTCAGCAAAGTCAATAGTTTTTTGTTCTTCTTTGTTTTGCTGAGGTTTTTGCACGCGCTCTCTTTTTTGGCGTTGTTGTCCCTGATTTTGCGTGTTGTCTTTTGATGAAGAATTATCTTCTTTAGCGACTGCCTTTACTGCACTAGGATTTGCAGCCTGATAATCTAAGATTTGATAAACTAAATCTAATTTTTTTAGAGAACGGTACTTTGGAACTTTTAGTTGTTTAGCAATTTCCTGTAATTCAGGCAGTTTTTTTGCTTTTAACTGTGAAATTTCGAACATTAGTATGTGTGTAAAGTATTATAGTATAAGGTTTGATTAATTAAAATTTTCTAATGAAATTCAATAAAAGAAAATGAGAAATTTAATCGGAAGAAAGAAATGCAACGGTTTGATTGCTACATCTCTATTGCAATAATACAATTTTTATTTAAAATTTAATATATCATTTAAAATAAACTGCTAATTTTGTGCTTTCATTTTAATTAATATTATGATTCAGCGCATACAAACCCTTTATTTACTTGTTGCCATTGCAATCTCTGCGGGATTAATATTTGTTTTCGATTTGTATACAGATAAGAATCAGACGCTTGTGTTTGCGAAAGATAACTACTTGTATTTAGGCTTGTTTTTAGGTTCTGCTTTATTATCTTTGATTTCAATATTTAGTTATAAAAATAGAAAGTCTCAGTTTGTATTGGGACGACTTAATATAATATTAAACTTTATTTTACTAGGAGTGTTCGTGTATCAATCTCTAAATTTATCTGGAGAAGCTACGGTTTCTGAGAAAGGTATTGGGATGATTCTTCCTATTTTTTCTATCGTGTTTTTAGTCTTAGCAAATAAGGCAATTAAAAAGGATGAAGATCTTGTAAAATCTGTGGATAGATTACGATAAACACCTAAAATCTTAGTAGTATTAGTGCGAAAAGACCCGAAGTGAAAGCTTCGGGTTTTTTATTTGCCTACCCTAGCCTTTTCAAGGAAAGGAACTCTTACTCGGGCGCAAAGTTTTAACCTTTTATTTATAGACAACAGTGAAAGCCCTACCCTTTGAGAAGGATTTAGGATGGGCTCTTATCTCGGAAACTCAATGACTTCAAGATTATCAATTTTTCGTCCATCAATAGTAAAACGAAGCATGGTGCGTACTTTATGAAATCCATGTTTGCCTACAGCACCAGGATTCATATGTAGTACATTCAGTTTTTTATCGGGCATTACTTTTAGAATATGTGAGTGCCCGCATATAAATAAACGAGGCGGATTCAACCTTATTTCTTCTCGTACTCTGTTATTGTAATTAGGAGGATAGCCTCCAATATGCGTTATCCAAACATCTACGCTCTCGCATATAAAACGGTTATGTTCTGGGAATTCAGCTCTAGCTTCAGCATTATCTATATTGCCAAAAACAGCTCTAAGCGGTTTTAGTTTTTTTATAGCATCTGTAACGTCTAAATCTCCTATGTCTCCAGCATGCCAAACTTCATCCGCTTGCTTAACATGCTTTAATATGGTGTCGTCAATATAGCTATGCGTATCGGAGAGTAGTAGGATTTTTTTCATTTATGCTGGATTTATTTCAGTATCTATTTGCATGAAAGCGGAAATCTATTTACAGTTTATTTAAGATTTCTTTAGGATTAAAAACCACTATCTTTGTGGCTTTTAATAGCAAAAGTAAAGGTTTTTGAGGTATTTTATTCAGTTGTCATATAATGGCGCCGCTTACCATGGTTGGCAGATTCAGCCAAATGCTGTAACGGTACAAGAAACCATTCAAGATGCACTTTCAAAACTTTTGAATACAACACTGAGTATTACTGGCGCTGGACGCACGGATACTGGCGTTCACGCCTCTCAGATGTATGCTCATTTTGATTTCGATGAAATTATAGACACTGATAATTTAGTTTATAAACTCAACTCGTTTTTACCAAAGGATATAGCTATTCAATCTATATTTCAAGTAGCCGATGATGCGCATGCGCGTTTTCATGCCATTAGAAGAAGTTATGATTATAAAATTACCTTGAAAAAAGATGTTTTTCAGTATGACTATGCATACTACATGCATCAAAAACTAGATGTAGATAAAATGAATGCTGCTTCAGAAATTTTATTACAATATGAAGATTTTCAGTGTTTTTCAAAAAGTAATACGGATGTAAAAACCTACAATTGTAAAATTGAATATGCACGATGGAACAAAGATTATGATATGCTTGTTTTTACAATTAGTGCCGACCGTTTTTTACGTAATATGGTACGCGCCATTGTGGGAACTTTAGTGAATATTGGATTGGATAAGTTAGAAGTTGAGGATATGCATAGTATCATAGCTTCAAAAGATAGGGGAGAAGCAGGATTTTCTGTCCCGGCAAAAGGTTTATATTTGACACAGGTTCTTTATCCTGATGAGATATTTGAATAATTAAAAATAGAAATAGATTTAAAAAGATACCGAAATAAGTTCGGTACAAGCATGGCAGAAAAGCAAAAAAAAATATTTGATGTTAGCTTATTTAAGCGATTGCTAAATTATATAAGGCCTTATCGACTTATTTTTATAGTATCCTTAATGTGCGTTATTGGTTTAGCTGTTTTTAGCGCGGCTAGACCTTATGTACTTAAAATGGCCATAGACTCTAACATTAAGCCTAGACTTTTTGAAGGATTTATGCCTTTTATCGTTGCTATGATTGGGCTTCTGATTTTAGAAGTGATTTGTCAGTTACTCTTCATTTATTATGCAAGCTGGTTAGGGCAGTCGGTTGTAAAAGACATTAGAGTTAAGTTGTTTAAGCACATGCTTAAATTTAAAATGACCTATTATGATAAGTCTTCTGTAGGTGTTTTAATTACGCGAGCAGTGACAGATATGGAGCGCATTGCAGACATATTTGGTCAAGGCTTATTTATGATTTTTAGTGATATTCTTAAAATGGCTGTTGTAGCTGGTGTGATGCTGTATATTAATGTGAAGATTAGTTTAATTGTCTTTGTGACGCTCCCGCTTATTGTTTTTGCAACCAAGATTTTTCAGAAGTACATGAAACGTGCTTTTGAGGATGTACGTACCGAAGTATCTAATTTAAATTCTTTTGTGCAAGAGCGTGTCACGGGAATGAAGATTTTACAACTGTTTACACGTGAAAAAACAGAGTATAAGAACTTCACCAAAATAAACGAGCGTCATAAAAAAGGCTGGTTAAAAACGGTTTGGTATAATTCTATATTCTTTCCAATAGCAGAATTTTTATCTTCTCTTACTATGGCTATGGTTATTTTAGTGGGTGGTTATGATATTGTGAGCCAGGTACCAGATACAACTGTTGGGGATTTGGTGTCATTTACCATGTTCATTCCAATGCTTTTTAGACCACTGAATCAAATAGCAAACAAATTCAATACCTTGCAAATGGGTATGGTTGCTGCAGACCGTGTGTTTAAAGTTTTAGATACAGAATCTCAGATAGATGACAGAGGTGAGCTTGAAGCTGGCCACTTAAATGGACATATTAAGTTTAATGATGTACGTTTTTCTTATGTAGAAGGTGAAGAAGTACTTAAAGGCGTATCTCTAGATATTAAAGCAGGTGAAACCATAGCTATTGTTGGAGCAACAGGAGCAGGAAAATCAACCATCATAAATCTTCTTAATCGGTTTTACGATATTAAATCTGGAAGCATAGAAATAGATGGCACAAATATTCAGAAATTTTCTTTGAATTCCTTGCGTGAGCAGATAGCTGTTGTATTACAAGATGTGTTTTTATTTGCAGATACGATTCTTAATAATATTACGCTTAATAATCCAGATATATCTGAAGAAGATGTTGTAAAAGCAGCTAAAGCTATAGGTATACATGATTTTATTTCGAGTTTACCTAATGGTTATCATTATAACGTAAAGGAGCGTGGTGTTATGCTGTCTTCTGGTCAGCGTCAACTGATTTCTTTCTTACGAGCTTACATGACTAATCCAAGTATATTAATTTTAGATGAAGCCACCTCTTCAGTAGATTCGTATTCAGAGCAACTTATGCAAGATGCTACGGACAAAATTACAGAAGGCAGAACATCTATAATTATTGCGCATCGCTTAGCTACAATACAGCAGGCTGATAAGATTATTGTTATGGATGCAGGACAAGTTGTAGAAATTGGTACACATCAAACTTTATTGCAAAAAGAAGATGGATATTACCGCAACCTTTACGAAGTTCAGTTTTTGAATGCCGAAGCGGTTTAGTTAATAGTGTCTTTTAGAACTTTTTGAGCTTCAATAGCTTTTCTTTGTGCTTCAACCATTTTCTCGAAGTCTCCATTGAAGTACATTACACCAAACATTATTATTGATGCAATGATACCAAATACAATAAGAACACAGATAAAAATTAAAGTACGCATTATAAAATTTAACCAATCGAGGTTAAAAATTCGTTTTAAAGAATAGCCTATATAGATTAATAGCAGCGGTCCAGAAATAAATGATACTTGCCCAAAAGAGAGACCACACATAGCACTAATGATTACTATAAAAAAGCCTATAATGCTTAATTGGGCTAACAAATACATATATATAACTAGATGTTCTGTGTAGTTGTATCTAAACTTCTTTTCTCCAATAAAAACGATAATTGACATCAATGCATATATAGGTACATTGAGAATCATTGCTATGGATTGGTATTCAGTTACAAAATTCAGAACTTCAGTATTTGATGCTGCTGTTGCCTCTGTAGAAATTGCTTCCATATTCAAAGCATCAGGGAAAAATTTTTGAAGAATATAAAATTGTAACCCTGCAATTGTTATGGCTAATGCATAATAGCTTATAACATTGACATATTTCTTTCTTGTACCAGAAATATAAGACCTAATTACAGCTTCAGGCTTAGTTAATAAAGAAATGAATGTTTGTAAAAGCTTATTGTCATAATTCAGAAATTCTTCAGAAAAATGAGAAAACAAATTCCCAAAGGTTAATCTATTTCTTATAACGCGGGCACCACATTTATTACAGTAATCACTGTCTGGAATCAATTCTATTTTACAGTTTTTACAATTCATTCTTATTGGTATTAGCTAATTTTTTTGATGAGAACTATAATTGCGACAACTAATCCAATAATCATCATCAATGCAATAAATATCAAAAAAAACATTAAAAACATCAAAACAAAATACCCTAGAGTATTCCAAAACGAAGTATTAAATACTCGTTTTAAAACATAGAATAGATAAATAAATGTTAGAAGCGTTATTGATATTGATAAGGTGAAAAAATTAATCCCAAAGGCTAAAAGAATTACATAAAAAAATGCCGATATGATTACAACTTGTGCACCATAGTATAGATTTAAAACAACATGTTCAGTAAAGTTAAAACGTCTTAGTCCTACAACCCAATAAGTAAGCCATGTAGCCAACGCAGAAAACGGAATACTAATAGTGTAAAATAAACTTTGATAGCTGTTAAACTCATCAGACTTCATATTTAGCATTGGGTTGTTTTCTTGTCCAGGCATTTTAGAAAAAGACTCCATGAAACTTGATGTGTAAAGTTCCGGGTCGTTAAAAACGTTATTCATAAAAAACACCTGAATACCTAGGAGTGTTAATGCTATAGCAAAATACTGAATAACGTTAATGTATTTCTTTCGTGTTCCATCTATATAGCCATTAATGACTACTTCTGGCTTGGTAAATAAATGAATGAAGGTTTTAAGCAGTTTGTTGTCAACAGACATAAATTCAGCATTAATCTGCTGAAAAAGGACTTTCATGGTCAGTCTGTTTTTTATAACTCTAGCGCCACATTCAAAACAGTAACGTTGATTTTTAGATAAGGGTATTTCGCAATTTTTACACTCCATTAAATCAAGTCTTTCTTTATTTTGTCTACCAATTCTTCTTTGGTTTTGTACATAACAAATTCAGCATTTTTTACATAAGATACTGTTCCGGTTTCTTCACTTACAACAAGTGCCAATGCATCTGTTTTTTCGGTAATTCCAAGTGCAGCACGGTGCCGTAAACCAAAACGTTTTGGTATCGTAACTTCATTATTTACAGGCAAAATAACACGTGTAGCTTTTACGACATTGTTATCAATAATAATAGCGCCATCATGGAGTGGACTATTTTTGAAAAATATGCTTTCTATAATTGGTTGCGATACCGTAATATTCATTTCATCTCCTGTGTTAGTCAAGAAATCGAGATTATTATTTCGCTCTATAACAATTAAAGCACCGGTATTTGTAGTGCCCATTTTTACACAAGCATTGACAATGGCCTCAACATCATTAGTGGTTTCGGTGTCGCTATTTAAAAACTTAAAATTTTTGAAAATGCGTCGCTTTCCTGATAGATTAGTAGAACCAACCATAAGTAGAAACTTGCGTATTTCGGGTTGAAAGACTACAATGAGCGCAATAATACCAACCTTCATAAAGCCATCTACAATTTGATAGAGAAGATGCATGTTAAGGTAATCTGTAACCACCCAAACCAAATAAATAATAAGTATACCAATAAAGATATTGATGGCAACAGTACCTTTTACGAGTTTGTAGATGTAAAATAGTAGAATAGCAACTAGGAAAACATCGACAAAATCGATAAATCTAAAATCCCAAAGTTGTATATCGCTCAAATTGGTAGGTTTTTGGCTAATTTAACAAATTCACTTTAATAAAAGAATTCGTTATCGTCAATTGTTAAGCTTAGTGATTTTAGTTTTGCCAGTTTAGATTTAAGAGTTATGTAATCTTGAAAAGTTAGATTTTTTGAAAAGATAGCATTAGTAGATATTGGATATTTTTTCAGTTCACTTTTAAGTTTTTCTTCAAAGGATTCAATTGTTGTCACTATTGTTAATACTTCTGTGCTTATTAACTTCAAAACTATTTCGGATTTAGAAACAACATTTATTTGATAGTGAATAGAATCTTTTTTGGTTGAAATGTATAAATCAAAATCTACATCTTTTAGCTTATAATCAACATCCGTAAACTCCAAAAACCCTAAGTTTTTAATGCTGGTATCATTACAAGTGAAGTAATTTTTGGCATTTTCATTTTTATGCATAGATGCTTTACGGCGTTTGTTTTGCAAGTATTGGAGATGCGGAAGTACTTGCTTTAGCGTTAAACGCTTATCAACGTTAACCAACCAATTTGTAGTGCTAATCAAGTTTTTTCTATTAAACTCAGTAGAGTCTGGTTGAGTTTCGTCATAAAATATATAAGCAGGAGAGACATCTAGGACTTCGGTAATTTTAGCATTCTGAATTTCTGGAAGTTGTAATACTTTTTCATTAGAACAACTCAAAGAAAACAGACACAGGAGTAAGAGAATATAACGCATTAGTTAGATTTTAGCTGATTAAAAAGGGTTACGCATTCCATAGCTTCCTTTACATCATGAACACGTAATAGTGAAGCACCATTCTCCAAAGCTATCATGTTGAGTGCTGTAGTGCCATTAAGTGCTTCTTTTGCAGATGTATTTAGTGTTTTGTAAATCATCGATTTACGAGAAAGTCCTGCCAATATAGGTTTGTCGATAATTTTTAGGAGTTTTAAATGATTCAAAAGTTGGTAATTCTGCTCTAATGTTTTTGCAAAACCAAAACCTGGGTCTATAATAATATCATTTATTTTAGCTTTATGCGCCAAAGCAATTTGCTCTCCAAAATAACTAATCATCTTTTTTAGCAAATCCTCATAATCTGTTTGTTGCTGCATGGTTTTTGGATTACCACGCATGTGCATCATAATGTAGGGGACGCGAAGTTTGCCAACAGTTTCAATCATGTCGTCATCTAATTTCCCAGCAGATATGTCGTTAATCAGGGCAGCACCTGCTTCAATAGTTTGTCGTGCTACTTCACTTCTAAAGGTATCAATGGATATTAAGGTTTCGGGAAATTCTTTCAGTATTAATTCTACAACAGGTACAACACGATTTATTTCTTCAGTTTCACTTACAAAATCGGCTCCCGGACGAGAGCTATAACCACCAATATCAATAAAAGTAGCACCGTTACTCAGCATCGTTTCAACCTGATTCAAAATTTGGGTTTTATCTTTATAACTTCCGCCGTCGTAAAAAGAGTCTGGAGTTACATTTAAAACACCCATAACTTTGGGTTGCGATAAATCTATGAGTTGTCCTTTACAGTTTATAGTCATAACTAACTAAATATCAATTAATAAAAACCAAATCCCAAAAACTTTGAACTTCTGATTTATTTATGCGAAATTTACGCATAATTTTTATTCAATTTAATGCAAGATACTTCTAAACAATATGACGCTGTAGTTGCCAAATGTCGCAGCTTATTTGTCAACAAAATGAGTGATTATGGTAGTGCATGGCGCATTTTAAGGCTACCATCTTTAACCGACCAAATTTTTATAAAAGCGCAACGCATTAGAAGTTTGCAGCAAAACGACGTACGAAAAGTTGATGAGGGAGAAGTTAGTGAGTTTATCGGCATTATTAATTATTGTATCATGGCTTTGGTACAACTAGAAAAAGGTGTTGTAGAGCAACCAGATATGGATACTGATGAAGCCACAGAACTCTACGATAAGCATTTAGCAATTACTAAGCAGTTAATGTTAGATAAGAATCACGATTATGGTGAAGCTTGGAGAGATATGCGCGTAAGCAGTCTTACAGATTTAATTTTGCAGAAGTTGCTACGCGTTAAGCAAATTGAAGACAATGCAGGTAAAACTATTGTGAGTGAAGGTATTGATGCCAATTACCAAGATATGATTAATTACGCAGTATTTGCGATGATTCATTTAGGTGAAGGAAAATAATAATTATGAAATATATAGTTCAAATAAGTAGAATTTGTGTAGGCGTTTTATTCATCATTTCTGGATTTATAAAGCTAAATGACCCGCTAGGGTTTTCATATAAATTACAAGAATACTTTAGTTCAGATGTTCTTAATATTCCTTTTTTAGAGCCCTATTCACTAGGAATTTCAGTGTTTGTAGTGGTTTTAGAAGTCGTGCTGGGTGTCTTTTTACTTATTGGCTATAAGAAGAAGTTTACCATTTGGATGCTTCTTGGGATGATAGTGTTCTTTACATTTTTAACATTCTACTCCGCCTATTTCGATAAGGTAAAAGACTGTGGTTGCTTTGGGGATGCTCTAAAACTAACACCTTGGGAAAGTTTTACTAAAGATGTCGTTCTATTGGTATTGATACTCATTTTATTTTTTGGACAGAAATATATAAAACCACTGTTTAAAACGTTGCCTAATACAATTATTGCACTTCAGAGTTTTATTGTATCACTCTGGTTTGCCTATCACGTGCTTATGCATTTACCGGCAATTGATTTTAGAGCGTATAAGATTGGAAATAATTTATCTGATGAAATGGCTGTACCAGAAAATGCTCCAAAGCCTATTATCGAATATACATGGACATTTAAAGTTAATGGAGAGAATAAAGAATTTGTGACCAACGGAAGTTATCCTGATGTGCCAAATGGCGAATACGTAGGTGTTGAAACTAAAGAAATAGACCCAGGGTTTATTCCAGCTATTCAGGATTTTACGATAGAGTCTAACGAGGAAGATTTAACGACTTACTTTCTTGAAAAAGAGAACCTGGTCATAGTGGCCATGTATAATGTTTACAATGCCGAAGAAGAAGGCCTTTTAAAGTTGAAAAATTTTACAGATGAAGCCATTAAGAAAGGCTACACAGTTATAGGGCTTTCTGCGTCTGGAGATGAAGCGAAACAGCAGCTAAAGACTAAATACAACTTCAATTTTAAGACCTATTTATGTGACGAAAAAGTAGTAAAAACTATTGTGCGTGCCAATCCAGGAGTCATTATCCTAAATAAAGGAACTGTACTTAATAAAGCACATTGGAATGATATTGAGGATATAGAGTTAGTTGAAGTAGAATCAGAACCACTGATTGAAGAAAAGAAAGATGATGGAACATTACATCTAATCGATAATCAAATTTCTACAAAAGAAGAGGTTGAGGCACTTAATGAAGATAAAATTAAAGAGGTTAGAGTCTTAAAAGAAAGATTTGAAGGTGATGTTTTAGATTCTATCAATAAAGTAAATAACACAAACTTTACTTCTTTAATCGAAGTGAAATTAAAGAAACAGTAATCTGCTCAACTACCTATTAAATAAAGTCTTTTATGCCATACTCACTTTAATAGGAGTGGTTACCGTAATATTTTTATTATTTACAGTTTTGCCAGGAGACCCTGCAAAGATGATGTTGGGTCAAAACCAAACTGCAGAACAAGTTGAAGCCGTAAAAAAGAAGTATGGTTTCGATAAACCACTAAGTACACAGTATTTCTATTATTTAAATGATTTATCGCCGTTATCTTTTCATTCAACAAATCCAGAAGATTATACATTTTTAGAAGCCAATAAATATTCAGCTGCCAAACTATTCACTATTGGTAATACTTCCACGGTTATAAAATTACCTTATTTAAGAGCTTCATTTGCAAAACAAGGTAAAAAAGTAAGTGAGGTCATTGGAGATACGCTTCCTAATACATTTGTGTTAGCAGTTTCTGCTATAGTAATTGCCATGATTTTAGGGTTGATTTTCGGAGTCATTTCGGCACTAAAAAAAGATACTTGGATAGATAGGGCTATACAAGTGTTTAGCACATTTGGCATGAGTATACCTTCATTTTTTAGCGCTATTTTATTTGCTTGGTTGTTTGGATTTGTATTGCACAAATACACCAACTTAGAAATGACGGGCAGTCTTTATGAGCTTGATGATTTTGGAGAAACTGTAAATATTAAATGGAAGAATTTGATTCTTCCAGCCATTGTTTTAGGTATACGTCCATTAGCAGTTATTATTCAGCTAATGCGAAATTCTCTACTAGAAGTGATGAGTCAAGATTACATCCGTACTGCAAGAGCCAAAGGCTTGAGCGAATTTCAGATTATAAAAAATCATTCTATAAAAAATGCTTTAAACCCTGTTGTTACGGCTATATCGGGTTGGTTTGCATCAATGCTAGCAGGTGCTGTTTTTGTAGAATATATTTTTGGTTGGAATGGTTTGGGTAAAGAAATAGTAAATGCTTTAAATACTTTGGATTTGCCAGTTATTATGGGAGCTGTTTTAGTTATAGCTGTACTTTTCATAGTAATAAATATCCTTGTAGATGTTATTTATGTTATGCTAGACCCTCGTGTAAAGCTATCCTAGTAATCTATGAGATTTGTCACTAATACTTTGCGTTTAAACGCCTATTTTTGTAGTTCTAAATAGAAAATAATACATCACACATCATGAGAAAAAATATAGTTGCAGGCAATTGGAAAATGAATAACAACTTGTCTCAAACACAAGCTCTAATTTCAGATTTAAAAAAGCAGAATCAAACTTCAAATGCTGAGGTTATGATTGCACCACCATTTACAAATTTATGGCATGCTTTTGAGGCTTTAAGGCAAGATACTATTGAGGTTGTGGCTCAGAATATGCATTTTGCAGAAAATGGAGCTTATACAGGTGAGGTTAGTGCAGCGATGTTAAAAAGTGTAGGTATTAAAACCGTTATTTTAGGCCATAGTGAGCGTCGTGCTTATTTTAATGAAACAGATGCGTCTTTAGCTAAAAAGGTAGATTCAGCTTTATCAAATGGAATGCGAGTTATTTTTTGCTTTGGTGAAGAATTAGCAGACCGTAAAGCAGGAAACGAAGAGAATATAGTTGGTGACCAAATCAAGAATGCCTTATTTCATTTAGGAGCAGATGCATTTCAAAATATAGTTTTAGCTTATGAGCCTGTTTGGGCTATTGGCACTGGGGAAACTGCAAGTCCGGAGCAAGCGCAAGATATGCATGCCTTTATACGTAAAACACTTTCCGAAAAATATGGTAATGAAGTTGCCGATGAAGTTTCAATTCTATATGGAGGTAGTGTTAAGCCAGCTAATGCTAAGGAGATTTTCTCGAAGCCAGATGTAGATGGTGGACTTATTGGAGGCGCTTCACTTAAAGCGGAAGACTTTTTTGCTATTGTAAATGCATTTTAAGTAATGTCTAATATCATCTATATAGGATACGATTTTAAAGTATCACCGCTTCAGCCAGGAACAGAAATCTTGATTGCTGAATTAGGCTATGCAGGATTTGAAAGTTTTGTCGAAAATGAGTCTGGCGTAACAGCATACATACAAAAAGAAGAATGGCATAAAGACATTCTTGAGCATATTCAGATTTTAGACTCCGATGAATTTGAAATCACCTACCAATTCAATGAAATAGAACAAACCAACTGGAATGCTGAGTGGGAAAAAAAATTCAATCCTATTATTGTTGATGATTTGGTCACTGTTCGTGCGCCTTTTCATGATGTTCCAGATACCAAATACGATTTAGTTATAGAGCCGAAAATGAGTTTTGGAACAGGTCATCATGAAACGACTCATATGATGATTCAGCATATTCTAAAGAACGACTTTAATGGTAAGTCTGTTTTAGATATGGGTTGCGGTACAGGAGTTCTTGCTATTTTGGCTGAGAAATGTGGAGCAAGCAAACTAGATGCTATAGATATAGATAATTGGTGCTATCTCAATAGTTTAGAAAATGTTGAACGTAACAACTGTCATCATATTTCAGTTTATGAAGGTGATGCAAAACTATTAGAAGGAAAAACATACGATATAATCATTGCTAATATTAATCGCAATATTTTACTCTCAGATATTTCTACTTATGCCAAATGCTTAACCAAAAATGGTTCACTATTTTTAAGTGGCTTTTATGAAGATGATATACCTACAATTGAAGCTGAGTGTAATCAACATTCATTAACGCTTACAGACAAACTTCAGAGGAATAATTGGGTTGCTTTGATGTTTAATAATTAACTTTTTTCAATCATTTTGTTTCATATCGATGAACTGCATAAAATTTTAACTAAAAAGTTAAGATTTTGTTAAAGAAATGTGGTTTTTCCGTAAACTTTTTTCGTTTTCTCAGCGTAACTTAGAGTAAATAATATTATTTGATTATAGACATTTTTGAGAGCCGAATCATTTTGGCACTCTAGAATTTCAATGCCTTGTTTTACGTAAACGATTTAAACCAATTTATTAACGAAACCCAAAATTTAAAATGAAAAATTTAGCCAAAAATTGGATAGCTTTATTATCCGTAATCGCTTTAGTTTTTACTGCTTGTGAGAAAGATAAAACAGCTGAAGACGATTTGTTAAACCTAAATGAAGATATTTTTCTCAATACAACCGATTTACAAAACAGAACTGTTGTAACAGACGCTGAACTACTTAACTCAATACAGTCTTTAGATATAGATGTAGGTGTAGTCTCTGTAGGAGATTTTCATTTACCAGATGGTACGACCGAAGAACGCTATTATATTGGTAGTGACATTACATTCACACCAGAAGAGTTAGATAATTTATTAAATCCTGATGAAACAGGAAGACAGTATCGCACTTTTAACTTAGTTACTGGCGCTAACCGAACTATTAATATCTTAGGTTATACTGGCGGCAGTCAGGCATTATCCTCAAAAGCTCAAACAGCTTTAGGATGGGCTGTAGATAACTATAATAATTTGAATACTACACTTCAATTTAATTTGACTTTTGGTACAAATTTCCAAGCTGCTGATATGGTAGTCTATGATAATAGTATAAATGTACCTGCTAGTCAGTCTCAAGGTGGTGTGGCTGGTTTTCCAAATTCAGCAGGAGAGCCTAACAAGTTTGTACAGATTTACAACATTGAGCAGTTTTCCACAAATGTAAATGAGCATGTTATTACACACGAAATTGGCCACTCTGTAGGGTTTAGACACTCAGATTGGTTTGATAGATTAAGCTGTCCAGCTTCTTCTCAAGGTAATGAAGGAAGCGGTTCTGATGGAGCAGTACATATTCCTGGTACACCAACAGGAAGAGATTTAACATCTGTTATGCAAGCCTGTTTTTCTACAAGTGAAGATGGAGAGTTTAATGGAAATGATATTATTGCTCTAGAATTCATGTATCCAGAGAGTACAGCTGGTCCATGTGATGGTGTTTCAGAATGGCAAAGTGGCGTAAATTATCCTATAGGTTCTTTAGTAACTTATTTTGGTAATTTATACGAACGTGTGTCTGGTGGTTGGACTCTACTAGGTCCATGTAACTAGTAAGTAAAACTTTTTTTCAATATAAATGGGTTGTTCTCTTAATGGAGAATAACCCATTTACTTTTTAAATGAATTTTTAACATACTTAAAATGTCAATAAGTTTTTTTTGCTCGTTTTAATACTGAATATTTTTTAAATTAGCTCAATAGTTATAGACATGGATTTTCAAGAGAAAATAAAAGAACAGTTATTAGTTGAAGAAGAAGTTGTAAAACAGAATGAAATTGTTTTGTTTAATGATGATGTTAATACCTTTGACCACGTAATCGATACATTGATTTACGCTTGTGACCATACACCAGAACAAGCAGAGCAGTGTTCTATAATTGTGCATTACAAAGGAAAGTGTACTGTTAAGACTGGTGCTTATGACGATTTAAAACCTCGATGTTCTAAACTACTGCAAGCTGGACTCAGTGCAGAGATAGTATAAATAAAAAATCCCGCAATTGCGGGATTTTTTATTACATAGAAATTAAGTATTTACTTCTTCATTCTGCCAACAGCACAGCTCACAAAAGATTTGGCTTTTTTAGGAAGCGTATTTGCTTCGCCTTTCAATGGATAGCCTAAGTCTGAGAGTTTTTTTGTGACACTTTCTAATTGAGTGTCCAATTCAAAATTCAGAGAAACTTCATCGGTTTCGTTATTCACAATCACACCCGAAATACCTTCAATTTTTAAAAGTTGGGTAACTATAGTATTAGCGCACCCACCACATTTTAAATTCTGTATTTTCAGCGTCGTTGAGCCCATTACTTAGCCTTAAGTTTACAAGTACTAATGCCCAAAATTTTATACAATGGGCAAAAGCTTATTAAGCTTGTAATTAGAAAAACGATAGCTACGCCCATTAAAACATAAGCCAATGTTCCTTCTATAACATTAAAATAGTAGAGTAGTGCTACTGCTACAGCAATAAGAATTCTTATTGTTTTGTCGATGTTGTTCATGTTTTTTTTCATAATTCAATGGTATTAGAGTGTTGACGGACAAACAAAATCTGTAGTTGGTAAATCCGTTTTCTTTATGGCTGCAAAACCGCCAGCAATATCTACAAGATTATTAAATCCTCTTGCTTTTAGAATCGATGCGGCAATGACAGAACGATAACCACCAGCACAATGGATGTGATACGTTTTATCTTTGCTTACTTTATTCATGTTGTCGTTAATATAATCTAGAGCAAAATGCTGAGCGTCCTCTAAGTGAGTCGAATTATATTCGCCATCCTTTCTTACATCAAGAATATTTATATTTCCTTTTTTTACGCGTTCAGCAAATTCTTCTGCAGATATAGACTCTAAAGTTTCGATATCTTTTCCTGATTTTTGCCAAGCTTCAATACCGCCTTCTAAATATCCTAAGGTATTATCGTAGCCAACGCGAGATAATCTGGTAACTGCTTCGGCCTCTTTTCCTTCAGGTACTACCAAAATTATAGGCTGTTTAAGATCTGTTATTAGAGCGCCAACCCATGGTGCAAATTGCCCATTAAGCCCTATAAAAATTGAATTTGGGATGTGACCTTTTACGTATTCAGATTGTGGACGAACATCTAAAACCAAAGCAGACTCATGATTAGCTAAAGCTTCAAAATCTTCAGGATTTAGTGGTGTATCTCCCTTTTGAAGAACCTCTTCAAACGTAGAATAGCCGGTTTTATTTAGCATCGCATTTTTAGCAAAATACTGCGGTGGTGGTGCAATCCCATCGAGAACTTCTTTTACAAACTCATCCTTCGTCATATCTGCTCGTAAGGCATAATTCGTTTTCTTTTGTTCACCTAAGATACCCACTGTTTCTTTACTAAGGTTTTTTCCGCAGGCAGAACCGGCGCCATGCGCAGGATAAACAATAACGTCATCAGCTAAAGGCATAATTTTGTTTCTTAAAGAATCATAGAGCATTCCTGCTAAATCTTCCTTTGTTAAATCAGATTTTATCGCTAAATCTGGACGACCAACATCTCCAAGAAATAAAGTATCTCCAGAGAAAATAGCATGGTCTTTTCCGTTTTCGTCAATTAATAAATAAGTCGAAGATTCTAAGGTGTGTCCTGGTGTGTGTAAGACCTTTATTGTTAGTTTTCCTAACTTAAATTCCTCATTATCTTTTGCTGAATGTATATCATAATCAGTGGTTGCGCCAGGTCCATAAACTATTGTTGCGCCTGTTTTCTTTGCTAAATCTACATGCCCGGAAACAAAATCTGCATGAAAATGTGTTTCAAAAATATATTTGATTTTTGCATTATTGGCTTTAGCCTTATCTATGTATTGTTGCGTTTCTCTAAGTGGGTCTATAATTGCGACTTCGCCTTCAGACTCTATGTAATATGCGCCTTGTGCAAGGCATCCTGTGTATAATTGTTCTATTTTCATTTTTTTCTTTTTTAGTGATACAAATTTACAAAACGATATAATTGAATATGTGACATTTGTCACATAGCGCTATAGAAGCTCTTTCCAAATAATGTAAAATCCCATGATTAAGGTGAAATAACCGAAGCCTTTCTTTAGTTTTTTTCCGTCGATGAATTTCGAGAGGTAAAGCCCAAAAATGATTCCAATTATTGAAAGTGCTGTGAATATTAATAGAAAATTCCAATCGATTTCAACTGTTTTTAAATCGCCTAAAAAGCCAATTAATGATTTTATTGAAATGATAAAAAGAGATGTGCCTATGGCTTTTTTCATGGGTAATCGTACAAAAAGCACTAAAACAGGGATATTAAGGAATCCACCACCAGCACCTACAAATCCACTAATTATACCAGTCATTAATCCTAGAAAGAATACCATGTAAGGGTTGTATTTAAAAACTTCATCAGTGACTTCAGCAACACCTGTTTTATTTGATATCATTGATAGACTTGCAAATAGCATGACTATAGCAAATACAAGCATTATGAAAATTCCACTTGTAACTTCAAAATCTCCAACATTAAACATTACTTCTGGTAGAACAGGAACCAAGTAGCGCCTAGTTAAGTAAACGCCAATAATAGATGGAATGGCAAAGATTAAAGCAGCTTTGAAATCAACAAGACCACGTTTTAAACTTTGAAACGCCCCAACTGTTGAAGTGGCGCCAACTACAAATAAAGAATATGCGGTGCCAACAATAGGGTTAAAGCCAAGTAGATATACTAAAATAGGTACAGTTAGGATAGAACCACCACCACCAATTAAACCCATGATGATTCCTGCGATTACAGAACTTATATATCCTAATATCTCTGTATGTTCCATTAATGAGGGAGTTTATCTTTTAAAACGCCGTACATGTATGTTCCAAAAATTGCTGCGGCAATGACTATAATAATAGAAAATGCGCCAGTACCTAATAGGATATACATTGGTCCAGGGCATGCGCCACTGAGTGCCCAACCAAGTCCAAATATACTTCCACCTATAATATATCGTTTAAAACCTCTATCTTTTTTTGGGACTCTTATCAAACGACCTTCAGTAGTTTTTATGCTCATCTTTTTTGAAATCAATAGCAATAGGATTCCTGTGGTAATCGCTGTGCCAATAATACCATACATATGAAAGGATTGAAACTTAAACATTTCAAAAATGCGGTACCATGAAACAGCCTCGGATTTTACTAATACAATTCCAAAGAATATACCAACCAGAAAAAATTTAATGTATTTACTCATAATTAAAATAAGATTGGAAATATTAAATGAATCATTATTAAACCACCGATAAAGAAGCCGATAACGGCAACTAAAGATGGTAATTGTAAACTACTAAGTCCTGTAATTGCATGTCCAGAGGTACAGCCGCCAGCATATCGCGTACCAAAACCAACTAAAAACCCGCCAATTATCAAAATTAGCATGCCTTTAATGGAGAAAATATTTTCCCAACTAAAAAGCTCATCTGGTAACAGAGATTTACCAGCATTTTTAAAGCCTAATTCGTTTAAAGCAGTTATGGATTGTTGACTTAAAGCGATATCTGTAGGATTAGAAAGCAAATGGTGAGCAATAAAACCACCAACAATAGCGCCCAGTACTACTGTGAGATTCCATCTATGGGCTTTCCAATCAAAATCGAAAAAAGCAACGCGCTTGCCAGCGCCACCCATAGAGCAAAGTGTGCGGAGGTTAGAAGACATACCAAATGTTCTTCCAAAATATAAGAGCAAGAACATGACAATAGCAATTAAAGGGCCAGAAACATACCATGGCCAGGGTTCTAAAATGTAATCCATAGGTTATTTTTTGTGACAAAAATAAAGTTCTATATCTAGGTCAATGTTACAAAGGTTACTAAAACTCTAAAACATCTATTTTGTTTCTGCCAAGTTCTATCTTCCCTTCTTTTTCTAATTGCTTAAGTAATCTAGAAATAACAACTCTAGATGTGTGTAAATCTTCAGCGATGTCTTGATGGGTAATATCTAGTTGAGTAGAGGCAGTTAATTTTACTTTATCGGTTAAATATTTAAATAATCGCTCATCCATTCTCATAAAGGCAAGCGTGTCAATGGTCTCTAACATCTCGTCAAAGCGTATTTGGTAACTCTCAAGAATAAAATTTCGCCAACTTTCATTAGTATGAAACCATAGTTGCATGTTTTCTATAGGTATCATAATTACTTCAGTGTCTTCATCGGCTACAGC
Organism: Winogradskyella jejuensis; assembly: GCF_900129745.1. Taxonomy (GTDB): domain Bacteria; phylum Bacteroidota; class Bacteroidia; order Flavobacteriales; family Flavobacteriaceae; genus Winogradskyella; species Winogradskyella jejuensis. The sequence continues at coordinate 187,278 of NZ_FQWS01000002.1, forward strand.
TCTAATTTTACTTGAAGATTTAGACATGCAGCAAGTTAAAGACATCGCGCAGGTATCTCCAGATTCTAATACATAAATTAAGAGTTCTTCACCATTTTTATCTTCACGTAATATTTTGATATTTCCCTTAATCAATAGGGGAATAAATTTTAGCTTTTGACCTATATCGATAATGATATCGTCTTTTTTAAACGTTTTTAAGGTCGCGACTTTAGCAATACTACCTATTAAGACTGAATCGAATAAATATTCGAAAGATTGAAGAGTATCTGTATGTACCATATATCAAAAATAGTGAATTCAACTTTTGATATAAATAGTTTGGTTGTTTTTTAAATAATGTATTATATTTGCACCCACTTAAAAACGGCCTCGTGGCGCAACTGAATAGCGCATCTGATTACGGCTCAGAAGGTTACAGGTTTGAATCCTGTCGAGGTCACGAATAAATCAAAAGCAAGCTAAAACTAATAGCTTGCTTTTTTGTTTTAGTAAGATTTTGATTTTCAAAGCGGAGCTTTGTCAGTCAAGACGAAGTCAATCTGTCGAGGTCACAAAAAGCTCATCTAAACAGATGAGCTTTTTTTATTTTCTAATCTAATCTAAAGAATTCTTAGTTACATAAGCCCTCCAACCGATAATTGCTAATTGCCATTTCTTAGCTTTAGTTAAATCTAGTTGTTGCTTAGTAAAAGATGGTAGCAAAAGCTTATTTGCTCTGGCTAAAACTTTAAAGAGACCTTTCTTCATGATATAAGTTAATATTCAAAGATATCTAAAAAAAGAAAACTTAGCGACGTGCTAAGTTTTTCTGCTTTTTTGATTGATTTAAGTTTTTGATTGGTTGGTTTAAATCTAAATTGAGAATATAATTTCTACAATTACTTTGACAATAGTTAGCATGGTTTTAATGTTTTAAAGGTTAATATTTTACTACAATTTCTTGATTGAGTTTTCAATATATATCGGTGATTAAGCTTCTGCCAAACACTTTTCTAAAAATCTATGAATTTGAATATGAAATTATAAGTAAAAAAATGAATCTAGTTTCAAATAAAAACTTTTATTCCTTATTTTATGTTTTATTTTATTATCATATATGGTATATATTGTTTTTAATTGAAACATTTGAAGGGGATTTTGAGAACTGTTTTTAAAACTCAAGGGAAATTTCACTCTCAAAACTGCTGTTTTTGAAGGTTTGATCTTTTTTAATTTTAAAATCAATAAATAAATATGACAGTTATCATAGTTTATTTCATCATTATTTTTTAACATAAAAACGACTTTATAAAATGTATCTTTGCCAAAAATTAGATATGCGCAATTTTACGTTTTTGTTGTTTGTATTAACCTCTTTTTACGGTTGGTCTCAAACTTTAGTGATAAATGAGTTAGATGCAAATGACCCAAGCACTGACGATGAAGAGTTTATAGAGTTAAAATCACTTACTCCAAATTTTTCTACAGATGGTTACATCCTAGTATTTTTTAATGGAAATAACACTTCTGCAGGAAATGACTTAAGCTATTTAGCATTCGATTTAAACGGATATACAACAGATAGTAACGGATTATTGGTTTTAGGCAATCTTAATGTATCTCCGTTTCCGCAAGTATTATTAACAAATGGGTTGTTTCAAAACGGGACTGATGCCGTTGCAATTTATCAGACATCGATTGATAACTTTCCCGATGGTACGCCAGCAACTTCTAATACAAGTTTCAATCTTGTAGATGCCTTAGTCTACGATACTGGCTCAGTTAGTGCTGTGGATAATGATTTGCTTATGGCTTTAGGTCAAACCACTCAGTATTTCGAGGGTTCTGATACAACCAATTCGCTTCAGCGCAGAGCTGACAACACATTTGAACCTGACACACCTACGCCAAGAGCTTTAAATGATGGTTCTGGAATTATATTTAATGCTATTGCTATTTCTACAACAGAAACGCAATACATTGAAGGCGAAAGCTTTCAAATAACATTTACAGCAGACCAGAATGTAACTTCTGATGTTACCTTTAATATCTCCTTATCTAATGGAACTTTTACAACAGGAGATTTTTCTGGCTCTACAAGTATTACAATTCCTAATGGTCAGAATACAGCTAGTACCTTTATCTCTCTTTTAGATGACCCAAATGATGAAGGCGATGAAGAACTTGTTATTGAGTTTCTAGATTTAGTTGAGCCAATTGTTGCTTCAAATAACTTTATTACCGTTCGTGTTGTAGATAACGATTTTACAACAGCTGCTTGGGGTACGCCATTAAATCCAACCTACGACCAAGTGACTAGTACACAACCTGTGAGTTATTACAGTAGTTTAAATGGAAAGTCAGGACAAGATTTAAGAGATGCTGTACAAGTAATTATAGCAGACCCAAATGAGGTAAGAACACATAGCTATGCAGATGTTTTTAATATTTTAAAAATAGCAGACCAAAATCCTGAAAATAGTAACCAGGTTTGGTTGGTGTATACTGAAGAGGGACGTTCAAAATTAGATCAGCAAAATTCTGGAATAAGTACCGGGAAGTGGAATCGAGAGCATACCTTTCCTAGATCCAGAGGAGGTTTTAATGATTGGGACGATTTTGATGATGAAGCTACAGGAATAAATGTCTTTATAACCACAAATGCAGACTCGTTACGTCATGCAAATTCTGATGCCCATGCTCTGAGAGCTGCGGATGCATCAGAAAATAGTCGAAGAAGTAATGCAAATTATAGTAACAATTTCTCTACAACTTCAGGATTAAGAGAATATAATGGTCCTGCAAATGTCGACCCAGCAAATGGAATAGGCATTAGCTTTAGAGGTGATGTGGCTCGTAGTGTTTTATTTTTAGACTTAAGATATAACGGACTTGATGTTGTTAGTGGTTTCCCAAACTCTAATGATAGCAACGATGATGGTACTTTGGGAAATTTGGATGTGTTGTTGCAATGGCACGAAGATGATACTCCAGATGACTATGAAATGAACAGGAATAATGTTGTTTACGAGTGGCAACGGAACAGAAACCCCTTAATTGATTTGCCAGATTTAGTAGATTATATCTGGGGAGATAAGGTAGGGCAAGTCTATAACGGCGCTTTAAGTGTGGAGGAAACTGAAACAAATCGCTTTTCTTTTTATCCAAATCCTTCAGAAGGAAAGATTATATTTCAAGGTATAGAGGCCAATACTAAGATTGAAGTACTCTCTATTGAAGGTCGAAAAATACAAGACTTGAATATAGATAGTTCTAATACTGTGGATTTAAATCTCTCGAAGGGTATTTATCTGATTAAATTTTACGACGATACTAAAACTGAAACCAAACGTTTAGTAATAAAGTAAAAAACAAAAGCCTGAACATATGTTCCGGCTTTTGTATAGAATTTTATAAAGTTTAAAGTGGATTTGAGCTTACTACTAAATCATCACCATATTTACCAAAGTTAACCGTTGGAATGCCATTGGTATTATTAAAAGTACCAACACTACTATTACCATCTTTATCTTTTACAGAAATTTTGATTCTAACAATTTCTCCGTTTTTATTCCGCTTCAATTTTGAATACTTGACCGTGATACCTTTTTTTGCTAATTCCTTTTTGTGCGTATCCATGAGTTTATCTTGTGTGTCTTTAGTGATATAATGTAATACCATTTTACTGTCCTTGTTATCATCTTCAAACCTCACAGAATTTATTTGAACTTTATAGTCTTCATTACTATTACGTAGTCTTTCAAACCTGTTTTTGGCTTCGTTGGTAGTTATAACTACTATACCATTTTCTCCTTTAGCACCGTATATTTCTGTTGCAGTTTTGTCGTCAACTATAGAAATAGATTCAATAATCGAATAATCTAAATCTTTCACATCAATTTTGCCTAATATATCGCCATTAATAACGATTAAAGGTTTTTTATTAGTGCTTAAAAATTTATTAAGTTCCGCTTTTGTAGAAGTTTTAAAAACATCAGTTGCTTCAACTTTAGAGATTTGCCATGCATTCTTCTTCTTACTAGCTTTCCCTTTAGTTTTTATCTCTACAACACCATCTTTCCCTTTTTTGCCATATAATGCAGTTGCTTTGTCACCCTTGATTACATTCACTTCGGAAATCTTATTTGGATTCATCTTTTTTAAATCCTTTTTAGATGCCACTTTTCCGTTTATAATATAAATCGGGTCTTTACCTTTAGAATTGCGAATTCTGAAAGTATTTTTATAATTAATAGAATCCGCTTTGATGGTAAAACTATTTGAACTAAACTTAACATTACCATTAGACTTAAAGGTGTACGCAGTTTTTGGTTTTCCAGCAACAATACTATCTTTTGTTCTAAAGACATACCTCGCTTTGGCTTTTGGCTTTGTTTTAATGAAATAGACTGAGTCTGCTTCTATTTCAATTTCTTCTTCCTTATCTTCAATAATTTCTATAACAGGTTCTTCTATAATTTCAATAATTTCTTCGACTTCAGGTTCTTCGATAACCTCTATCACTTCCATGTTTGCAGGTCCCACCATTACCATACCGTTTTCAAATTTTACAAAACGGAATGGTTTTATTCCTTCTTTAGTGTCTGCCTTGTAGCTTGTAGAAGAGCCATCGTACTCGAAGCTAATATCGATTTTATTTATAAGTCCTTCAGAATTTCTCTTTAAAGACTTTAAAGTCATCTCTACACTTTCTTTCTTAAGATTCTCTTTCATCTTATCGAGGCTCTCATCACTCATCTTATTAGTAAAAACCACTTCAACTTTAGTGTCTATAACTTCACTTTCATTGGTTTTTGTTGGGGCTTCTACAAATACTTCTTTGGTATTAAAACTCATAAGAAAGATGAAGAAAAACGGAAGAACTAGAAATGACTTCCAGCGATTAATTGATTTTGATTGATGTTTTTGTAACATAACGATTCGTTTTTTGATTAATGAATTATAAAAATTTGATGTAAGATTGATGTTAGCGTTTCCTATACTTGTTTTCAGTAAAAGTTGCTGATATTCTGCTGATGATTCTGATATTCTCTGTGTTTCCGCATCAGCGATATATTCGAGGTTTTGCTGAATACTCTTATGATATAACCAAGCTAAAGGATTAAACCAAAATGCAACACATGCTAATCGAGAAATTATGATATCTAATGAATGCCATTGGCGAACATGTACTTTTTCATGATTTAATATAAGTTGTAGTTCGTCTTCTGAAAATAGATTAGGATTGTAAACTATCCATTTGAAAAATGAAAATGGAGAAATCTTACTTTTTACAACAACATAAGTGTAAATACCATCTTTGTTTTTAGAATTTTTGACAAGCAATACTAACAAAGAACCAAATTGAAATATAAACTGTGCTAAGAAAATAACGACACCGATTATGTAAATGTAGCTGAGCAATTGCAACCAATCAAAAGTTTCGTTTTGTATTATCTCTGTTGGTGTGTATACTAACTCAAATGGGATATTAGTGTTTACCGTTGTTTCTACAGGTATATAAACAGGGATTTCTACTAGAGGTAGCAAAGAAGCTATTACAATACCAAAAAATAAGAACCATCTATTGTGACTAAAAAAAGTTTCCTTCTTTAGGAAAAGTGTATAGCCTAGATGCATTAATAGGAGTAGGGCACTAGATTTTAATAAGTAATCCATTTTACTTTTTCTTTTCGATTATATCAATAATTTCTTTAAGTTCTTCTACGCTAATTTTTTCCTCTTTTGCAAAAAAGGATACCATATTTTTGTAGGAATTGTTAAAGTAGTTAGCTATAGCTGTATTCATGTACTTAGCTTTGTAATCTTCTTTTTTAATAATAGGATAGTATTGGTGTGTTTTACCGTAGGCATTATAAGAGACATATCCTTTTTCTTCAAGATGTCTTATAATGGTAGAAAGCGTATTGTAATGTGGCTTATCGTCTTTTATTTCTGCTAATACATCTTTTACAAATGCTTTTTCAAGACGCCACAAGATGTGCATTATTTCTTCTTCTTTGTTTGTTAATTTCTGCATGTTTCTATAAATGAAATTGATGAATACATTTCAAATCTATAACTATTTTTATAGTTTTCAAACTATTTTTATAGTTATTTAACGAAAAATTTAGTTTTAAACTAAAAAAAGGCGAGTCTTACACTCGCCTTGGTATTTTATTCTTTGTTGAAGCTTAGTTTTTTGTAGTGGCAATAATAGCACCGTCTTTCGCTTTTTTGCCATAAAGACTTACTGCTGTTTTAGGTTTTAAAACATCTACATCACTCAATTTATCTTCTTTTGCTAGTTGGTCTAATGTTTTAAAGTCAGAAACTACACCGTCTATAACTATTATGGTTTCCTTATTTGGGTCGTCAACAAATTTGTATTTTGAATTTGCTGTTTGATTACTTTCATCGTCAAAGAAGCTGAAACGTTTAGTAGATGGATTGGAACCAAAACTGAAACTTTTCTCTAGTCTTTTTCTAAGTTCTTGCATATCTAAAGAATCTCCGTTAAAGAAAAAAGAACTTGAATTACCATTAAAAAAGTCATCCATATTAAATGCTTTCATTCGGTTTTTAAAAATTGAATCCGTGTCAAATGGCATTGAAAAGCTATTGTTGTTAAACAAAGCAAACATATTTAGACCTTCTCTATTTTTTCCTACAAATAGATTCCCGTTTTTACTTCCAAATTCCATAGGACTAATAGGTACATTACTAGAAAATGATGTACTGGTTTGTTGTCCTGTTGAGGTAGATAATTTAATAGATATACCTGTGATTTCTTCATTCTCATTTCGTTGAATATTATCGAATTGAGCTTCGATATCGTGGTCTTTAAGCATAGCTTTTATGCCGTCAAAGTCTTCATCTGTTGTGTTTTTATCGATAGTAACTTCAACATTGGTTTCGTAACTAGATTTACTTTGAGCTGCAGTACTGACAGAGAGTAGCATTACTACATAAAATAGAAGACTTCGAGTTGTTTTCTTTAGTGTTCTTAGCGATTTCATTTTTAATTGATTTTTTTGATTGTGTTTCAAATTTATTTGACCCAAAGAAAAATTGCGAATTTTTAACTAAAATTTAGTGTCAAATTTTAACTAATTGTTAAAGCTAAATAGATTTTTATAAATTGTTTTGTGTAGTAAATGGTATCTTCGCAAAAAACTAAAATTACATGAATATACTACTCATTCTAATTGGCTTATTGCTTTTGGTAATTGGCGGAGATTTTTTGGTTAGGGCTTCTGTAGGGTTGTCTTTTAAGCTAAAATTATCAAAACTTGTTATAGGAATGACTGTAGTGTCTTTTGCAACATCAGCGCCTGAGTTATTGGTAAGTCTTCAAGCAGCATTAGATGGTGTAAGTGATATAGCTCTCGGAAACGTTATTGGCTCTAATATAGCAAACATTGGCTTGGTTTTAGGTATTACGGCAATAATTTCTCCATTGATTGTAGACCGAGAGTTCTATAAGCTTAATTGGCCTATGCTTATGTTAATGTCATTTGGATTGTATTTTTTTCTAAAGAATGACAATATACTTTCTGCTATTGAGGGACTTATATTATTTGTGGTGTTAATACTGTTTTTAATATTTCTTATTTATGATTCTAGAAAAAAAACCAAAGCACTTATTTTAGAAGGGATAGACGACTCACTAGCTGTAGTTTCTAATTTTAAGATTATAATTTGGTTAATTATAGGTGCTTTAGGATTGTATTTTGGTTCAGAATGGTTAGTAGACGGAGCTAAGGGTCTTGCAAAATCTATCGGCGTTAGTGATTACGCTATTTCAGTCACAGTTATTGCTATTGGAACTAGTGTTCCAGAATTAGCGGCTTCAGTAATTGCTGCTTTAAAAAGAGAAAAAGCGATTTCTTTAGGAAACCTTATTGGTTCTAATATTTTTAATATTGCTTCTGTGCTTGGTTTAACAGCAATTATAAAGCCAATTACAGTAGAATCTTCAAAGATTTTATCTACAAATATTTTTTGGATGATTGGTTTTGCTGCGATTTTAATTCCGTTGGTCTTCTTTGGTAGACGTTTTAAAATTGATAGGTATAAAGGATTTTTATTGTTTATTGCTTACATAGTATTTGTAATACTGGCATTCAATTAGATAATATAGGTTATGAATAAAAAAAAAGCGTTTCAATTGAAACGCTTTTTTTGGTATAAATATTTATTATTAAGAAATATTTGCAGATTTAACTGTTTTAATAATTCTTCCAGCAATTTTATAAGGATCACCGTTAGATGCAGGTCTTCTATCTTCTAACCAGCCTTTCCAGCCTTTTTCTACTGTTATGATCGGGATTCTAATAGATGCACCTCTGTCAGATATACCATAAGAAAAATCATCTACATGAGCAGTTTCGTGTAAACCCGTTAAGCGCTCATCGTTGAATTCGCCATAAACGGCCATGTGCTCTTTTACAACAGGTCTAAACGCTTCACATATTTTTTCATATGTTTCTTGAGAACCACATGTTCTTAAAGTAGTGTTAGAGAAGTTGGCGTGCATACCAGAACCATTCCAGTCTCCTTTAACAGGTTTTGGGTGATACTCAATATAATAGCCATATTGTTCTGTTAATCTATCAAGTAGATAGCGGGCTATCCAAATTTCATCACCGGCTTTCTTTGCGCCCTTAGCAAATAGTTGAAACTCCCATTGACCTGAAGCAACTTCTTGGTTTATACCTTCAAAATTTAAACCAGCAGCTATACATAAATCTGCATGTTCCTCTACAAAATCTCTACCATGTGTATTTTTTCCTCCTACAGAGCAGTAGTACATACCTTGTGGCCCAGGATATCCACCGATAGGGAAACCTAAAGGTAGCTGTGTGTCTTTATCCATTATAAAGTATTCTTGCTCAAAACCAAACCAGAAGTCGTTATCATCATCGTCTATAGTAGCTCTACCGTTTGATTCGTGAGGAGTACCGTCAGCATTTAATACTTCAGTCATTACTAAATAACCGTTATTACGAGCTGGGTCTGGATATATGGCAACTGGCTTAAGGAGGCAGTCAGAAGAGCCACCTTCAGCTTGTCTTGTAGAAGAACCATCAAAAGACCATATAGGGCAGTCTTCTAGTTTTCCACTAAAGTTTTCTTCAACTTTAGTTTTACTTCTCATGTTCTGTGTCGGTTTGTAACCGTCTAACCAAATGTACTCTAACTTGGATTTGCTCATTGTTGTGTTGTGTTAAATTAACGAAAGACCAAAGATAATTTTTTTTCATTTTCAGACATTAAAAAATTAACTTCGTTTCTTTATTTTTTGCCAATTATTATCAACAACAAAGCTTTAGTTATTAACTATAAGGTTTTCGTAAAGCTTTATGTATTTAGATTAAATGAAGACTAACTAACTATTTATTTGTAATTACTTTATTTTTAATTAATTAAAAAAGGTTGAAAATTTATTAATAATTCTAAGTTTTAAGCTTTAATATTTATGAATTTTATATTCATTTAATGATTTTCGATGAAAAACGATAAATACTCGTTAATCGACTTTCGTTATTTAATTTTTATAGATTAGATTTGTAATGTTGTATGTTTCTTATATGAAACAATTTAAACATAGCTATTAATCAATTAAATACAAATTAATCCGTTGGCTAGATTTTTTAGACGAAATCTCATCCAAAAATCCCTTCCCCCAAAAAATACATTAATGTTAAAACATTGAATTCCGTAGTTGAATTGATTTATTTTTTGGTCGCTCCACTACTGCTTGTTTTAATGTTTAGAGTAAAATATAATTTTAACCTTTTATTAGGTTGAATCATTATATAATGCAGCAATTTGTTGCGATAAAATTTTAACAATTAATCCATTAAATTAAATTTCTAAATTATGAAAAAAGTGATTTTAGGTGCAGCGGCACTATTATTTTGCGGAGGAGTAGCCTTCGCTCAACAAAACGACAGTGATGTTGATCAAAACGGAGCTATAAACACTTCTGATGTTCTTCAGGTAGGTTACAAAAACAAATCTAAAGTTAAACAAGATGGTAAGAACTTTGGTATTGGTGGTGTTGCTAACCTTGCTGTTGTTGACCAAGAAGGTGTTAAAAACAAGTCTAACGTTAAGCAAGACGGTGATGATAACTGGGCATTTGTAACTCAAAGAGGTTTTAAAAACAATGCAAAAGTAGACCAAGGTGTGGGTTATGCTGAAGTTAACGATGCTTATGTTTATCAGCAAGGAGAAAGAAATAAATCTAGACAAAAGCAACGTTACGACTACAACTTTGCAGATGTAGTACAATTAGGTTTAGATAACACAGCAACACAAGACCAAAGTAGTGGAGCTAACCAAGTAAATGGTAGTGACGCTTATGCTTTCCAAATTGGTGACAATCACGTTTCTACTCAAAAGCAAAGAGGTTCTGGTAACTATGCAGATGTATACCAAGATAATTTCTTTGGAGGTGGGCCTGGTAACACAGCTAACCAGTATCAAGAAGGAGATTCTAATGGAGCTGTAGCTAATCAAGTAGGTAATATGAACGATTCTGATCAAGATCAATATGGTTCTAGTAACTATGCAGACGTTGACCAAGACGGTTGGGGTAACTCTGCAACACAGTATCAAGATGGTATGAATAATGAAGCTCAAAGTGATCAAGCTGGTGTAGATAATACTTCTACTCAGGAGCAATATGGTTCTGATAACTTTGGACAAGTATGGCAAGAATTTATTTCTGGAAATAACACAGCTTTTCAATACCAAGATGGTGTTGGTAATGATGCTTACATAGACCAGTCTTTTGGTTCTTTCAATAACTATGCTGAGCAATACCAAATAGGTGATGATAACTTCGCAGTTGCTGCACAAGTTGGTGGTGCATTTTTAGGTAATGGTTCTGGTCAGTACCAAGTAGGTAATGGTAACGAATCTTGGGCATTCCAAGACGGTAATTTTAACTTAGCTATTACTGAGCAGTACGGAGATTCAAACTACTCATTTACTAATCAGTTTGGTTTTGGTAATGAAGCTTATACTTTACAAGTTGGTACTGGTCACATGAGTAACATCATGCAAACAGGAGATACTAACGTAGCTACTACTGCTCAATTTGATTTATAGAAAAATCAAATTAAGTTCTTCAAAAACTTCGTAAAGATGTTTTTGAAAAACTATAGATAATTAAACTAAAAGAGAGGAGTGGAATATCTCCTTTCTTTTAGTTATTTTTATATAAAACATAGATTCTTTTTATGAATAAATTAATTTTATTATTTCTGTTTACAATTATTACATCTGCCTTAGGGTTTTCTCAAGAAGTGGCAGAAATTGATAATAGCAAAACAAAAAAGGTTTCTAAAATCTTTAGTTACGAAGCACAAGTGTCCGATTTTTTAGTTCAAAATCAAGTAAATAGAGATTTTTTATTTAACAACAATTCTTCAAGAAATAACAATAGCTTAGTTGTTGTACAACAAATTGGTATCCGAAATAGTGTAACATCAAAAACTTTAGCTGATGGAACTTCGAGTATGCAATATATTCAAACAGGAAATGAAAATGTTATTACTAGTACAAATAGTTTCAATAATGTTACTGAACGTATATTTCAGTCTGGTAATAATAATAGGGTTAATAATTTTGCATTTGGAAATCTAGATAATGTTGGTCTAAACATTATTCAAAATGGTAATAATCTTACAGTTGAAAAATTTGGAGTTAACTCTCAAACAAATAATATTTCCTTAAAATTAGTGGGCAATAATCAAAGTGTTATAGTTCGAAGTTTTTAGTATTTTAAAAATTCACCTTTGTCAATTAATAAGTACTTTATACTATTTTTTTGTTTGTTATTGGGGCATAACGCTTTTGCTCAAGTCACAAACAAAGACGTGGTTGCTAAAATAAAGACAGAAGAAATTTCCGAATTAATTAAAATCACTTCGACAGTAACTAATAATACTGATTTAATTAAAAGTTTACGTTATGTGGCTTATGTTTTTAAGGAGAATCCACAATCCAAAAACGTGTCTCGTAACGAACAATCTGGACGATTTGTTTTGCAAGGAAGCGAACAGAAAACTCTTTGTACTACAAATATTAACAGCAAAATAAAAGATAAAGTTACTGCAGTATTATTAATCTATGATTCTGATGATAAATTAGTTGCTAAAGATAGATTTGTAGTTATTAATAATGACGAAGAAAAAGTAAAACGTACTGTTCTTAAAGCTCCTCCCAGAGAGGATTATTATGCTGGTTTTCGTGGAATAATAACTGAAGATACAAAAACAAAACCTGGAAGGGATTTCTATGTAGAGTTTTCATCAGCCTACAGACTTAAACAAATCAATGGTATAGAAATTGTGAAAATTGTTGAAAGATTTAGTTTCGGTAGAAATACAATAATGGAAGTAATTGTTGGAGATAAGGTAGTACATCGATTTTTTGTAAAACCTACCAGAGATTTTATTGAACAACAATCAAAAATTGCTATAATTAACGTTTCAAGATATTTTGTTATTTTAGAGAAAAATAAAAACTATATCAAACAGTATTAAATAAATTACCCAAACATCATGAAAAAACTACTTTTTTTTATTGCCATATTAAGCGTCTTCGGAGTATCAGAATCTTTTTCTCAACAATTGGTATATAAAGCTACTAATCCCAATTTCGGGGGAGATACATTTAATTATCAGTTTTTATTAAGTAGTGCACAGGCACAAAACTCCTTTACTCAAGAAGAAAATACAGACCCAAGAAATGAACAAAGTGATATTGAAGCTTTTACAGAGAATTTGAATAATCAGCTGTTAAATCAGATATCAAGATCTTTATTTTCTCAACAATTTGGTACAAGCGGTACTCTTTCGCCAGGTACCTTTTCTTTTGGCTCTTTAGTTGTAGAAATATTCGAATCCTCAGAAGGATTAGTTATAGACATATTAGATACTACTAATGGAGATCAAACACAAGTTATCATCCCTGGTAACCAATAATTTCTTGTTTTAGATATATTTCTATGAAAAATTATAAACTACTAATATCATTATATTTAATGATATTTATGTTTAGTTGTGGAACTTATTTTAATCAGCCTGTTACTCAAGAGCGTGCTAGATTAGGTGAAGATACTAGAGTAAGTAAATTACTATCCTCATTACCAACTCCCCAACAACCAGTTGTTGTTGGAGTCTACAATTTTAGAGATCAAACAGGACAGTTTAAGCCTACAGAAAATGGTAGTACTTTTAGTACTGCAGTTACTCAAGGATCCACAGCCATTTTATTAAAAGCACTTGAGGATTCAAATTGGTTTATAGCTACAGAGAGAGAAAACTTAAACAACCTTCTTAATGAAAGACAAATTATAAAGTCTACTAGAGAAGAATATTCTAAGTTAAATGGTACTGCTCCTCAAAGATTAAGACCTTTGTTATTTGCAGGAATTTTATTAGAGGGAGGAATTGTCTCCTACGATACTAATATTGTTACTGGAGGATTAGGAGCTAGATATTTTGGTATTGGCGGTTCCACAGAATATAGGCAAGATAGAGTTACTATTTATTTGAGAGCTGTATCTACATCTACGGGTGAGATTTTAAAAACTGTTTATGTGTCAAAAACAATTTTGTCTCAGTCTTTAGATGCAAGTTATTTTAGGTTTGTAAGCTTTCAGAGATTATTAGAAGCTGAAACTGGTTTTACCAGAAATGAACCTGTACAATTGGCAATTACTGAAGCTGTTGAAAAAGCGGTACATTCTTTAATTGTAGAGGGAATATCTGATGAATTATGGTTTGCTGAGGAAGGTGAAGATGAGTCTGTAAATCAGTTGCTTCAGGAATATTATGAGGAGAAAAGTTTATCTAAATCAACAAAGCTTTACGATAGACAGTATAGGGATCGAAGAGGTAAGTCTGCTATTAATCTTTCTGCAGGAACGTCTTTAATAGATGGAGATTTGCCAGATTCTAAACCTGAGATATTCGGACGCATTGGATACAAAAGATACCTTAATGATTACTTAAATATTAATGCAACAATTAACCAGTTTAAATTGCGAAATGAAGGAAATTTGAATGAAGCTTTCACATCTCTAGATTTTAATGCGGAGTTTACAATATTACCTTATGATAATCTTACTCCTTTTATTTATTCAGGTATGGGTGCTAATGGAAGAAATGACTTGGATGATATTGATTTAAAGTTTCAATATGGTGCTGGTCTCGAGTATTTAGTATCAGATCAAATTGGCATTAATTTATTTGCAGAACACAACGTAACTTTTAGCGATGAATTAGATGGTTTTGTCAGTGGAAAAAGAGATGACTACTATTTTAGATTTGGTTTAGGTCTTAATTTTTATTTGTCTCCTCCAACTTATGAAAGAACTCAAAAAAGACGTTTAAGAAAACTAGAGGAGAAGGAGTTAAAATTATTAAGAGATTCTAATAGAAGAAACCTAAAGAATACTAATAAGTTGGAATTTGAAAACACTAGTATATCAAAAAAACAAGCTAGAAGAAAATTAAGAGAGTTAAGAAGGGCTAATAAGAAAGCCAAAAAAGACAATCCTAATAATGGTGATACCAACTAATACTGAGAGAATGAATCAATACATAAAATATATAATTGTAATGGGCTTGACTACAATTCTTTTAGGTTGTAGTGAAGATCCAATAGAAAATTTTGATAAAGGTACTCTAACGGGTATTGCTGTAATATCTGGCAGCAACCTACCTTTAGAGAATGTTAAAATATCTACTAATCCTGGCTTTAGTACTGTATTTACGGATGAAAATGGAGAATTTATTATTGAAGAAATTCCTGTAGAACAATACTCTGTGCAAGCAGAATTAGAAGGCTATCTTACTGCTTTTGAAGGCGTAGAGGTAACTACTGGAGCGACTGTGAACGTGGTTTTTGAAATGGATGTTGAAACGGCAAATAATAGACCTCCAACAACTCCCGTGCTTGTGACGCCTACCGATAATGCAATTGATATTCCATTAGATACACAATTAGTTTGGACAGGTAGTGACCCAGACGAAGATGATATTACTTACAGTATCGAATTGAGAAATAATTTTGATGATGAGGTTTTAAGTTTTTCCACAGTTAATGATACTATGGTAGATATTACGGGATTGAGATTTGGACTAAAATATTTCTGGCAGGTTGGTGCAAAAGACACTGTAAACGAAGACGTGATTCAAAGTGAGGTTAGTGTTTTTGAGACGATTATTGCTCCAGAAAATAGACATGTTTTTGTAAGAAAGGATGGTGGTAATAATGTTATTTTTTCCACTGATACTGAGGGTAATGTTCTCCAATTAACATCTTCAACTATAAACAGTTATAGACCAAGACAGAATCCCGTTGCAGATAAGATAGCATACTTGTCTAATAACGGTTCAGAAACACACATATTTACTATGGACTTTGACGGTTCTAATAAGCAGCAAATAACATCTTTAGTAGCAGTTAATGGGTTTGATTTAGAGGAGATAGATATCGTATGGACACAGAATGGTGGTAGAATACTATACCCTAATTTTGACAGTTTGTACTCTATTAATGTCGATGGTACAGGTCTTCAAGAGGTGTATCAAACCACAGATGGAAGCCTAATCACAGAAGTTTCTATTAGTGCTGACGAAAGTTTAACGGCTATTAAAACCAACGATGTTAGCGGTTACAATGTATCAATTTTCACTATTGATAATTCAGGTGTTGTAATAGATGATATTTTATCTGGTGTCAATGGGGCAGCAGGAGGATTAGATATATCAGTAGATAACCAGTCAGTATTATATTGGTACGATGTGTCTGGTTTTGAAAGTGCTAACTACAGACAATTAGATTCTAGAATTTTTCTTTACAACAGGATAACTATGATTACTGATGATTTATCTGATTCTAAAATAGCTGGAACAAATGATTTTGACTGCCGCTTTACACCTAATGAAGCAGAAATCATATTTACCAACACGTCTAATGACGGAGTTTCTCAGCATAATATTTTAATCACAGATACGAATCCTCTGGATGTTGGTGTTGATAGAGAATTATTTTTAGAAAATGCTCAAATGCCAGACTTTGAATAAATAATATATACTACATAAAAAAGCATTCAAATTTTGAATGCTTTTTTTGTTTCTATTTTAGAAATAGCCATTTATTAAATTATTTTTGTGACATATTCTATATGCAATGAGTCAAGATATAAGTAAAAGATATGCGCAGCGTGGTGTTTCAGCATCAAAAGAAGATGTGCATAACGCAATTAAAAATATTGATAAGGGTTTATTTCCCAAAGCATTCTGCAAAATAGTTCCTGATTATTTGACTAACGATGATGACTATTGTTTGATTATGCATGCTGACGGGGCGGGAACTAAGTCGTCTTTGGCTTACATGTATTGGAAAGAAACCGGAGATGTTTCAGTGTGGAAAGGCATTGCACAAGATGCGCTTATTATGAACATTGACGATTTGTTATGCGTAGGAGCTACAGATAATATTATGTTGTCTTCTACCATTGGGAGAAACAAGAATTTGATTCCAGGCGAAGTAATTTCAGCAATTATAAACGGAACAGAAGAGCTTATAGAGGATTTAAAATCACACGGCGTGACAATCCATTCTACTGGAGGCGAAACTGCCGATGTCGGTGATTTAGTGCGTACAATAATTGTAGATTCTACTGTTACTGCGCGCATAAAACGAAGTGAAGTTATAGACAATGCTAACATAAAGGCTGGAGACGTTATTGTGGGATTAGCTTCGTTTGGTCAAGCAACTTACGAAACTGAGTACAACGGTGGCATGGGAAGCAACGGATTGACTTCTGCTAGGCACGATGTTTTTCATAAGTATTTAACTAAAAAATTCCCTGAAAGTTTTGATGCTGCAGTACCTGAAGAACTCGTCTATTCTGGTCAAACGAGATTAACAGATACAGTCGAAAATTCACCTATAGATGCTGGTAAATTAGTATTATCACCAACAAGAACATATGCGCCAATTATTAAAGCTGTTTTAGATAAATACAACAGCAAAGATGTGCATGGTATGGTACATTGCAGTGGAGGAGCC
This sequence comes from Winogradskyella jejuensis, assembly GCF_900129745.1. GTDB lineage: Bacteria > Bacteroidota > Bacteroidia > Flavobacteriales > Flavobacteriaceae > Winogradskyella > Winogradskyella jejuensis. The sequence goes on from NZ_FQWS01000002.1 coordinate 204,363, forward strand.
CAAACAAAGATTCTTCATTTTATAAATAATTTACATATCGTTAAAGACAATATGTTCTCTATTCCGCCATTATTTAAGCTGATTCAAGAGCAATCCAAAACTGATTGGAAAGAAATGTATCAAGTGTTTAACTGTGGTCACCGTATGGAATTATATGTTAATCCAGAAATTGCTGAAGATATTATTTCGATTTCAAAATCATTTAATGTAGATGCGCAAATCGTAGGAAGAGTAGCGGCTTCGGACAAAAAGAGATTAACAATTAAGAGCGATTACGGTATTTTTGAGTATTAATATTCCCTAATTAGGAAATTGCCTTTCATTCAAATACCCATAATCTTCCAACTCACTAAGTTTTTTAATAAGCTTAGTTGTACCATTTTTTAATAGGTAAATGTCATCTGCCATATCGATGACGTCTTCATATCTATGGTCAGTAAGAATAACTATTTTGTTTTTCTTAGTTTCAGTTATCAATGCCTTTATACGTTCTATAATTATCGGTGCAATGCCATTAAAAGGTTCGTCGAGGAAAACAATTTCACTTTTACTCTTCAGAATAATATAAATTTCTACACAACGTCTTTCACCACCAGATAGCTGGCTGAATTTTTGCATCTTATATGGTGCAAATTCTTCAAAATCTTTGATGAATATATCCCAATTAACTTCAAATAAATCAAATAGTTTGTGGAGTTTAAAATGGTTTGGTATAAAGTTGTATTGCGGTAAATATTTTACCAATTTTGTGAGGTACAAAGGTTTTAGAATAGGGATATTGTCAATTCTAATAAACTTGTATTTTGGTTTCAGATTTCCGAAAGCAATATCTAGCAAACTCGATTTTCCACAGCCGTTGCTGCCCAAAATGCCAGTGACTCTTCCAGTTTCAGCTTTTAGGTAAATACCGTTTAAAATACGTTTGTTTTTAAAGTAAAGTTCTACATTGTCTAATTCAAATATCATTTTGTTTTTATGTGAATTCCTTAAAAATAGTAAGGAATATGATGGTTAACACACTGTCTATTAAAAAAAGTATCGAGAATAGCTTCACAGGAGATATTCCCAAATTTTTATAGAATGTTAATTTTCGTCGCTGCGAAGTTTCATGTACATAATACCACGCAAAAACCGTTAAAAATAATTTGGTAATGAGTGCTGGCGCTAAATGAGGGTTAAAAAAACCTATTATGGCGTTAATCACAAATGACCAAACTACAAACGGTTTGTAAAATGCAAGTATAGCTAGGAGACGATGCATATACTCTTGTTAACGCAGTTTACGATTAAATATTTTTGCTTGTTAATATGTCCTCATGAAACTCTAAGCAAAATTGAATAATTATCGTATTTTTACCCTCAATTTTTGATGATAGATGTTAGAAAAAATTCAAATAGTTAAGCAACGTTTCGATGAGGTAAATGACCTTATAATACAACCCGATATTATATCGGACCAGAAACGTTATGTGCAACTTAATAAAGAATACAAAGACCTTAAAAAGATTGTAGACAAAGGCGAAGTTTACAAAGAATTGCTTGATAATATTGCAGAAGCTAAAGAGATTATCGCAGATGGGTCCGATGCCGAAATGGTAGAAATGGCCAAGATGCAATTAGACGAAGCCAAAGAAGGTCTACCAGCTTTAGAAGAAGAAATTCGTTTCCTTCTAATACCTAAAGACCCAGATGATGCTAAAAATGTTGTAGTCGAAGTAAGAGCAGGAACCGGTGGAGATGAAGCAAGTATATTTGCTGGTGATTTATACAGGATGTACTCTAAGTATTGTAGCGATAAAGGTTGGAAGGTCGATGTCGTAAGTACAAGTGAAGGAACTTCGGGTGGTTTTAAAGAAATAATTTTTGAAGTCTCAGGTGAAGATGTTTACGGTACTTTAAAGTTCGAAGCAGGCGTACACCGTGTGCAGCGTGTACCTCAGACCGAAACTCAAGGGCGTGTGCATACTAGTGCTGCTACCGTTATGGTATTGCCAGAAGCCGAAGAATTTGATGTAGAGTTAGACATGACGGAGGTACGTATCGAGCGAACAACATCAACAGGTCCTGGAGGTCAGTCGGTAAACACAACCTATTCGGCAATTAAATTACATCACGAACCAACAGGTATGATTGTAAGTTGCCAAGACCAAAAATCGTCGCACAAAAACCTTGAAAAAGCTTTAAAAGTGTTACGCTCACGTTTATACGAACTGGAGTTAGCCAAGAAACAAGCTGCCGATTCTGAGAAACGTAAAAGTATGGTAAGCTCTGGAGATCGTAGTGCAAAGATTAGAACCTACAATTATCCACAAGGTCGTGTTACAGATCACAGAATAGGATTAACACTTTACGATTTACAGAATATCATCAATGGTGATATCCAAAAAATAATAGACGAATTAATGTTGGCTGAAAATACCGAGTTATTAAAAGCTAACGACGATGTAATTTAAATACTAAGCCTCTTTGTGAGGCTTTTTTTATAAAATGACAACACAACAACTCGTAACTCAAATCAAAAAAAAGCAATCTTTTCTCTGTATAGGATTGGATGTCGATTTAGATAAAATACCTAAGCATTTATTAGAAACTGAAGACCCAATTTTTGCATTTAATAAAGCCGTTATAGATGCCACCCATCACTTATGTGTAGCCTACAAACCTAATACGGCGTTTTATGAAGCTTACGGTATCAAAGGTTGGCAAGCATTAGAAAAGACAATTAAATATCTTAACCAGAATCACCCTGAAATATACACCATTGCAGATGCCAAACGTGGTGATATTGGTAATACAAGTAGTATGTATGCCAAAGCATTTTTCGATGATTTAGGGTTTGATAGTGTAACTGTTGCGCCTTACATGGGTAAGGATTCTGTAGAGCCTTTTTTAGATTTTAAGGATAAGCATACAATTCTTTTAGCTTTGACGTCTAACAAAGGCGCTTTCGATTTTCAGACTAAGACCGTTGATGGGAAAGAACTATACAAACAAGTTTTAGAGACATCAAAAACTTGGGAAAACTCTCAAAATTTGATGTATGTTGTTGGTGCTACGAAGGCTGAATATTTAGCTGAGATACGACAGATTATTCCTAATAGTTTTTTGTTAGTTCCTGGCGTTGGAGCTCAAGGCGGAAACTTACAAGATGTCTGTAAATATGGAATGACTGACGATATAGGATTACTAATTAACTCTTCTAGAGGAATTATTTACGCTTCTAAAAACGAGGATTTTGCTGAAGCAGCTGCAAAGAAAGCATCGGCTCTACAATCTGAAATGAAAGCGATACTTGCTAAGTAAATATTCTGATGATATTTACGGATCAACTCAATAGACAAATTAGTTTAAAAGAAACGCCAAAGCGTATCGTTTCTCTAGTGCCTTCTCAAACCGAATTATTAGTTGATTTAGGTTTAAGAGATGCTATTGTTGGTGTTACGAAATTCTGTATTCATCCTCCAGATTTACGAAAAGAAAAGACGATTGTAGGTGGTACAAAAAATATTAATCTTGAAAAGATTAAAGCGCTTCAACCAGATATAATTCTTTGTAATAAAGAAGAAAATAGCCTCGAAATAGTTGAAAGTCTCGAAGGAATTGCTCCCTTACATATTAGTGATATTTATAACTTGGATAACGCTTTTGAGTTGTTTAAAATGTATGGTCATATCTTTCAGGTTGAAGAAAAAGCGACTTTACTCATTTCGAATATAAAAGAAGAGCGAGAGCGTTTTCAAAATAAAATTGTAAATCAACCAAAGCGAAAAGCTGCATATTTTATTTGGCGTAATCCATGGATGATTTCAGCATCAAATACTTTTATTGATGCTATGCTCAAAGAAGCTAATTTTAGTAATGTATTTAGTTCTGAATCCCGATATGCAGAAATAGGCCTAAACCATCCTGAGTTAAATGAGGCAGATGTTATCATGCTCTCTAGTGAGCCTTATCCTTTCAAAAATAAGCATATTGAAGAGTTAAAAACTATATTTCCAGAGAAGCATATTCAATTAGTTGATGGAGAACTCTTTTCTTGGTATGGAAGTCGACTTAGATGGTCATTTCAATATTTTAGTCAGTTATAGAAAAGAAAAAAGCCGATACTGGCATACCGACTTATTCAACTAACTGACATAATGTGAAATCTAACTAATCTTCTACGTTATAATTTATATAGTTTCGATTATTCGAATGTTATGTTAATATTAGGAGATAATTAAATGTCCTTTAATAACTTTAAGAAAACTAAATCAACATGAAATCATATATTACACTTCTACTTTTCGTTGCTTTTACAATTCAATTAAACGCTCAAAGCACTAATTGCGCTTGTTGTACAGAGAAGCATGCTGAGTTTTCCTTTTGGGAAGGTGAGTGGGAAGTCACTTTACCTAACGGGAATAAAGCTGGGACAAATCAGTTAAAATTAATTCAAAACAAATGTGTACTCCAAGAGAATTGGACGAGTGCTTCCCCAGGTTATACAGGAACGAGCCATAGTTTTTATAACGGAACGAAGAAACAATGGGAACAGGTTTGGATAGACAATCAAGGTGTAAGCTTGCATCTTAAGGGTAATAAAGAAGGGAATCAAATGATTTTAAAGACTGATGAAGCTGTAAATAATGATGGTGATTCATTTATAAATCGTGTCATATGGACAAATAATGAAGATGGTACAGTCAGACAATTATGGGAAGTTATTACACAGACTAAGCAAGGCGAAAAAGTTGTGACTGCCTTTGATGGATTGTATAAAAGAAAGGATTAAAAATTAAGATGATAAAGAAGAATAATCGCGCTCTAGAAATTTTAATTTGTTTATGCGATGGAGCAATTGCATGGCACGATATTCAGCAATATCACTTAGCTCATGGTCAGTTTGTCTAAAGTTATATGCATCTTCAACCAACTGCAAGTAGAGTTCTTTCAGTTTTTGTTTCTTTTTTGAGATTTTTGATGATGCCAACACGACAACTAGGAGTATAAAGATTAACTAATTTTACTTTAAATATAGTTAATTTATTACAAGACAGAAAGTTAAAATTTAAATTAATCTTGCAGTGCAAATACTTTCTTAAGTAAATCTGTTGTTCTTGAAGAGACTTTTGTTCTTATTTCCTTTTCCTCTACTGCAATCATTTTATAAACACCCTTTAAAGCTTCTTGCGTAACATAATCTGTTAAGTCAGGATTCACATCATTAGTTAGAGGTAACTTGTTGTATTTGTTAATAAGATTTACCCAAATTTCGTTAGCTCCAACTTTACTTAGAGAGTTATTTATTACAGGCTTAAATTTATTGTACAAGTCTGTTTGTGTTCTGCCAGTTAGGTATTGTGTTGCGGCATCGTCATTGCCCAATAAAATAGTCTTAGCATCATTAAATGTAATTCCTTTTACAGCGTTTACAAATATTGGTGTTGCTTCTTTAACAGCATCTTCGGCTGCTCTATTTAAAACTTTAAGACCTTCATCTGCTAAGCTTCCAAGTCCAATATCTCTTAAGGTTTTATCTACTTTTTGTAATTCTTCTGGTAATAATATTTTTACCAATTCATTTTTAAAAAATCCATCTTTTTGAGTGAGCTTAGTCACTTGCTTATCTATACCAAAGTCTAGAGCTTGTCTAAGACCTGAAGCCATGTCAGCATTACTAATGGTTCCTTGTGGTAATTGATTAACGACTTGTTGTAATTCTGCACAAGATGTTAGCATAAATATGCATAATAGTATTGCGATAGATTTTTTCATAATAGATTTTTATGTTGAGGCATTATTTCCTAACCAAATATATGCATAAAACTTACGTTTACTTTGTGTTATGAGGCTATTATTTTTTCGGTAATGGTCATATATTGATATAAATAGTAACTTTAGCACGGTATTTGTCATACCTGAGCAGATATTATGATTATGAAAGGATTACGTTTTAAAATTGCAATACTCACATTGTTGTATTGCATAGTCATTAACACTAGCAATGCGCAAATTAAAGTTTCGGAAGTAGTCCAAGAATCTTTGATTGCAAATCCAGATTCTAATAAGCTTTACTTTGTTGATTTTTGGGCAACATGGTGCGGTCCTTGTGTTTTTGCCAAGGAGATGTTAACTGTTCTTCAGAAGCAACATCCAAGTGATTTTTATGTGGTTTCATTATCTGATGAGAATGCAGATAAAGTGAAAGCTTATCTAAAAAAGAAGCCATCAGAGCTAGCCATTGCTGTTGATTTTGAAGAAAATACCTTTAAAAAATTCGGCATATATTCAAGACCTAATGGAATACTATTTAATGCCAAAGGCGAAAAACTATGGCAAGGACATCCAGCAGATTTAAAAGGGAATATGATATCTCGTTTTTTGAGAGAAAATAAATCACGAACATCGTTTTCAAAATTCGTAAAAGTTATTGAAACAAATGTTTCTAAAGAGAAAGAATACTTACCAAAATCAGATATAGAAATTAAAGCTAATAAAAATGCATCTGAAGAATTAGCCATTTCATATGGGACTACGCATGTTAAGTTTGAGGGAAGTTTAATTCATATTTTGAGTTACCTCTCAAAGATTAACGAGCAACAGATTCTACTTAATCCATCAATAAATAAAGTTTATACTATTTATATAAGGACATCTAAAGTTGCAAATAATAACATAGACATTGAGCTTATCAATAAACTTGGGTTGTCTGTTACAGAAAGTTCAACATCAGGGGAGGCCATGACTTTACAAGTTAAAAATCCTAATTTTTGGGATACTAATCAGATTAATTGGGGAGATATGGCGTCTAAGTATCTAGTTAGTGACAGTGATATTTCAGCTGATAATGTAAGCCTTAAAGATATGGCGTATCAATTATCAAAAGCTTTAGACATACCTGTTGTTATATCTTCATCTAACGATAAATATATTTATAGTATTCACGACTGGCAGATACATTATAAGTATTACGAGTTTATGCAAAGTAATCTTGAAGAGTATGGTATTAAGATTAAAAAGGAGAAAGTCAATTATCCACAATATATAATTACAAAAAAAGCACCTTAGAAAGGTGCTTTTTTATTACAATAAAAACGCTTACTTAGTTAGATAATACTCTAAACTCTGTACGTCTGTTTCTCTGGTGTTGTGCTTCAGAACAATCAACGCCATTAGAACATCTGTTTGTTAATCTGCTTTCTCCAAAACCTCTTGCACTAAGTCTGCTTCTTGAGATTCCTTTAGATACTAAATAGTTAACCACAGAATTTGCACGTTGTTGTGATAACGATTGGTTAAAGTCATCATTACCTCTAGAGTCTGTATGAGACATAATCTCAACACTTACGTTAGAGTCTTTCATCAATGGTAATAATGTATTATCTATAGTCTTTTTAGAAGCTGCAGTTAAACGGGCACTACCTAACTCATAGAATACAGGTAATACATTTGGGTCTAAAAGTTCGCAATCTACTTCTTCCCAAGTAGAGATTCCACCTTTTTGGTCTAGTACAGTTCTAGTAATAGTTTCAGACCTAGAAGGTACTGTAGTAGGTATAGCTCTTGCTGGTGTATCTACAACTTGTCTTGTAATGGTTTTATACTCTGCAGGAATTTCAATTTCATTTACTCTTGCTGGAGTTTTTACAACACGCTTTTTGTAAGTAGCGTCACGACCAGCTACTGGGTCGCTTGTTGTCTTTGCGTCAGAAGCTAGGGTAGTAAAAGATACTTCTCTAAACTGTGCAGGATATTCCACAAAACACGCTGCAACACAGTCATCTTTATTTACAGATGGGCAATCTTCTAAAATTTTGTATTCCCATCCAGAAGTCTTAGGATACGTTTCGTAAGTCTTAGAATCTGTTCCAAAAGTTGCAGGAATCACACTTAAATTAGACCCAGCTTCTTTCTTAACATAAGATACTTCAACAGTTTCATATACTGCAGGCACATATTCGTATCTCTTACTTGCTTCTTTTACTAATACACGCTCTTCAACTGTTTTGTAAGTTGCTGGCTGAACCTTTAGAGTTGTATATTCTGGAGACGCTTGGTAAGTTTCTGTAACTTCTTTAAAAGTATCCTTTGTAATACATTTCACATAGCATTTGCCAGGGGTAGGGTTAGATGGTAAGTCTTGCGCATAGCTAAATACTACACTTGCCAAAAAGCAGACTAATAATAGTTTTTGTTTCATGAATAAATTGTTTTGGTTAATGGTTTTTGTTAATTAATTAAAAAGTAAGAATGATAAACTTCGGTACTTTTAAACTTGTAAATAGTTGATTTTTTGAAAGATGGAATTTTAAAAGTAAGAAAATAGATAAATTTTAACAAATTTTTTAGAATTAAATTTCTGTTCTCCCTAGGTTGATTTATTGTAAAGTTGAATAGTTATGCTTTTTTGTGCATTAAACAATTCTTAATAAAAGGTGATGAATTTTATAAATTCAGTAAATTTGCACCACTAAAAAGTAACCCAATTACGAATGAAACAAGTCGCACCATATAAGCCAAAAAACAAAGTACGTATAGTTACAGCTGCATCTCTTTTTGATGGACATGATGCTGCTATAAATATTATGCGCCGTATCATACAATCCACAGGCGTTGAGGTTATTCACTTAGGCCATGATAGAAGCGTAGAGGAAGTGGTTAATACGGCTATTCAAGAAGATGCTAATGCCATTGCAATGACTTCTTATCAAGGCGGACATAATGAGTATTTTAAATACATGTACGACCTTTTGAAAGAAAAAGGAGCAGGCCATATTAAAATTTTCGGCGGTGGCGGCGGAGTTATTCTTCCAGAAGAAATCAAAGACTTAATGGATTATGGGATAACACGAATTTATTCACCAGACGATGGTCGCGAGCTCGGTCTTCAAGGCATGATTAATGATTTGGTTGAAAAATCTGATTTTGCTATCGGAGATAGTTTAAATGGTGAAGTAAAAACACTTCAAAATAAAAATCCTAAAGATATTGCACGTGTAATTTCATCAGCTGAAAATTTTCCAGAAGTCGCAAAAGATGCTTTGAAATATATTGAAGAAAAAAATAAAACATCAAAAACTCCTGTATTGGGTATAACAGGAACTGGTGGTGCCGGTAAATCTTCCTTGGTAGATGAATTGGTAAGACGTTTCCTCATTGATTTTCCTGAAAAAACGATTGGTTTGGTTTCAGTTGACCCTTCAAAACGAAAAACAGGTGGCGCGCTTTTAGGAGATAGAATTCGTATGAACGCCATTAACTCGCCACGAGTTTATATGCGAAGTTTGGCGACACGTCAATCTAACTTGGCATTATCAAAATACGTAAATGAAGCCATTGAAGTTTTAAAAGCTGCGGAATATGATTTAATCATTCTCGAAACTTCTGGTATCGGTCAGTCTGATACCGAAATTATGGAGCACAGTGATGTGGCTTTATATGTAATGACACCAGAATTTGGTGCTGCAACACAACTCGAAAAAATCGATATGCTCGATTTTGCAGATTTAGTAGCCATAAATAAATTCGATAAAAGAGGTGCCTTAGACGCGTTGCGCGATGTAAAGAAGCAATACATGCGTAACAATAATCTTTGGGATGTGCATCAAGATGATTTACCTGTTTTTGGGACTATTGCTTCACAATTTAATGACCCAGGAATGAATACGCTTTACAAATCCATAATGGATAAAATTGTAGAGAAAACAGATGCAGATTTAAAATCTACTTTCGAAATTTCTAAGGAAATGAGTGAGAAGATTTTTGTGATTCCACCAAATCGTACACGTTATTTATCTGAAATTGCTGAAAGTAATCGTACATACGACCAAACGGCTTTAACACAAGTTGAAGTGGCTCAGAAATTATACGGTATTTATAAAACGATTTGTTCTGTGACGAATGTCACCTTGAGCGCAGTCGAAAGGTCCTTTATTGGAAAATTAGGTTTAAATGAAGATGAGATTCTGAATCAAGTTCAGAATGACAATGAAAAAGAATTTACAAATCTTCTTATTAAAGAATTCGACCGCGTAAAAATGAATCTCGACCCATACAATTGGGAAGTAATTACGGGTTGGGACGAAAAAGTAAATCGCTATAAAAATCCAATCTATTCATTTAAAGTTAGAGATAAGGAGATAAAAATTGAAACCCATACCGAATCACTTTCTCATACTCAGATTCCTAAAGTAGCACTTCCAAAGTATTCTGCTTGGGGCGATATTTTAAGATGGACGTTGCAAGAAAATGTGCCAGGTGAATTTCCATATACTTCAGGTTTATATCCATTTAAACGCACGGGTGAAGACCCAACACGAATGTTTGCTGGAGAAGGCGGACCTGAGCGAACTAACAGACGTTTTCACTACGTAAGTATGGGTTTACCTGCAAAGCGTTTATCAACAGCTTTCGATAGTGTAACTTTATACGGAAACGACCCAGATTACAGACCAGATATTTATGGTAAAATTGGAAATGCTGGTGTATCTATCTGTTGTCTAGACGATGCTAAAAAATTGTATTCAGGTTTCAACCTGGCTGACCCAATGACTTCTGTAAGTATGACCATTAATGGTCCTGCACCAATGTTGTTAGGTTTCTTTATGAATGCAGCCATAGACCAACAATGTGAAATATACATCAAAGAAAACGGCTTAGAGAAAGAAGTAGAAGAGAAGATTGCTTCAATTTATAAAGGTAAAGTTCGCCCAAGTTATAATGGCGATTTACCAGAAGGTAACGATGGTTTAGGCTTAATGCTATTGGGTGTTACTGGTGACCAAGTCTTACCTGCAGGCGTATATGCAGATATAAAAGCTAAAACTATTGCTCAAGTTAGAGGTACGGTTCAAGCCGATATCCTTAAAGAAGACCAAGCACAGAATACTTGTATTTTTTCTACAGAATTTGCGTTGCGTTTAATGGGCGATGTGCAAGAGTATTTTATAGATAATGCTGTTCGTAATTTTTATTCAGTATCTATTTCTGGTTATCATATTGCTGAAGCTGGTGCAAATCCAATCACACAATTGGCATTGACGCTTTCTAACGGATTTACCTATGTTGAATATTACCTAAGTCGCGGCATGGATATTAATAAGTTTGGACCAAACTTATCATTCTTCTTCTCTAACGGGATTGACCCAGAATATGCCGTAATTGGACGTGTAGCAAGACGTATTTGGGCAAAGGCACTAAAGCATAAATACAACGCTAATCCAAGAGCGCAAATGTTGAAATATCACATTCAGACTTCAGGACGTAGTTTACATGCTCAAGAAATCGATTTTAATGACATTCGTACAACTTTACAAGCGTTGTATGCTATTTACGACAACTGTAATTCGCTACACACAAATGCGTATGATGAAGCAATTACAACGCCTACGGAAGAATCAGTGCGTCGTGCCATGGCTATTCAGTTAATTATAAATAAGGAATTAGGTTTAGCTAAGAATGAAAACCCAATACAAGGTGCTTTTATTATTGAAGAGTTGACCGACTTAGTTGAAGAAGCTGTGCTGTTAGAATTCGATAGAATAACAGAACGCGGTGGTGTTCTAGGCGCTATGGAAACCATGTACCAACGTAGTAAAATACAAGAAGAAAGTCTGTACTATGAAACCTTGAAGCATAATGGCGAATTCCCAATAATCGGTGTAAACACTTTCTTAAGTAGCAAAGGTTCTCCAACAGTACAACCTGCTGAGGTTATAAGAGCTACGGAAGAAGAGAAGGAGTTTCAAATTCAGACCTTAAAGAATTTACATGAAGCGCAAGACACTTCAGAATTATTGAAAGACTTACAGCACAAAGCAGTGAACAATCAAAATATTTTTGAAGCCCTAATGGAAGTATGTAAAGTTTGTTCTTTAGGGCAGATTACTTCAGCTTTATTTGAGGTTGGCGGTCAATATAGACGAAATATGTAAGCAGAGAGCCAAATTTTGTTTGCAAAATTTGTGCGAATCGCTTACCCTGAGCTAGTCGAAGGGTCTTTTTAGAAGAGATTTAAAGAGAATTTAGAGCCGTGTGAATCGCTTACCCTGAGCTTGTCGAAGGGTGAAATAACTAACTATGTCATTCAAAAAACTAAATCCACTATTAAAGGAAACGCTTGAGCAATTAAATTTTGAAGCACCCTTGCCATTTCAAAAAGAAGCGTTGCCGACTATAAAAAGTGGCGCTGATGCCTATATAATCGGCAAGAAAGGAAGCGGAAAGACTACAGCACTTATCATTCATACGATAAATAAATTAAAAGCAAAAGCCTTTGAAGATTCGCCAAGAGCATTAATCATTGTTGAAAATCAAGATAAAGTTCTTAAACTAGAAGAGGAGTTTTTAAAATATACTGCCAATACAGATTTACGTGTTTACGCTACAAGCGAGCGTTACGATTTCGAAAAACAAAAAGTTGCCATATATTACGGACAAGATATCGTTATTGGTACACCATCTTTTATGACTAAGCTCTATTTTCAGAATGCAATACATCTAGGGCAAATTCAACTTTTTGCATTAGATGATGCTGATTATTTAGGACGCCATAATTCTTATAATCATATTTTAAGGTTGACGGAAAGTATGGATAAGTTTCAGTCTATAATTATAGCAGACGAGTTTAATTCTAAGATTGCCAATTACCAAAATGGATATATGAGTAATGCTAGAGTTTTAAAACTTAAAGATTAATCAGAGGGTCAGCATCCAATGACGCTGTAGTTTTCTAAATTTTTTAAGTTCTTTTCTAAGAATTGGTAAATAATCGCGGCCGTTACTTTTAGTATTTTCTAAGCGCTTACAGTTTTTATACAAACGGTAAGTTAAACGGTCTAAACTCTCAATGTGCTTGTGCTTTTTATCTGAAAAACGTTCGCGCTCAGCATTAAGAATTTCTGGAGCTAAATTTGAAGATTGCTGAATTATATCTCCAGTAAAATAGATATCGTTATTCTCCGTACCATCAATATTTAAAATACACAAATCATCACTTAAGTATGTAGAAATACTTCGAGATAAAATGAAAATATCCATAGCTTTCTGATAAAGCGGAATATTTGAAAGATGTGATGGTATAGAATAGTTCACCTAAATAGCAATTTTACACGAATTTAATTACTTAAACTTAGTTTATGCTTTAGTATTTAAAGTAATTATGTATTTTTACTTTAATTTATGTGTTAATTTTTGTAAAAAAGTTTAAATGAAAATAGATTCACTTAATTGGCAGATTTTGAAGTGTTTACAAGAGAACGCTCGGATGACAAATGTCGAAATAGGAAGGCGTATAGGCGTGAGTTCTCCAGCCGTAGCTGAACGTATAAAAAAAATGGAAGATGCCGAAATTATTCAGTCATATAAAACGCTGATTTCACCTTTTGCTGCGGGATATCAACTTAAAGCCATTATTACACTTCGTGCTTTTATGGGCATGTTAAAACCGTTTTTAGAGAAGGTAAAAACGTATGATGAGGTTATTAATTGTTACCGTATTACAGGAAACGAAAACATTGTGATGGAAGTGGTTTTAAAAAACCAATCGCACTTAGAAAAATTTATTGACCAGCTGATTGTTTATGGAGAAACCAAAACACAGATTGTATTATCTCATGTGGTAAATCATAACGCGGTAAAACCTTTGAAATAAATTATTCCACCACAATGTGAGGAACATTATCTAAATTCCAATCGATGACTAAACCACCAGCTAAACTCTGAGCGATTTCTTTTCCGTATAAATATTCGCAGAGGTAAAGCGCAGCTTCAAAAGATTTTGCGCCTCCTACCGAGGTAATATACTTGCCGTCATGTACAAAAAGAATATCCTTTCTAACATCTAAATTTGAATAACGCTCACGCATTTTATCTATATCACTTGGGAATGTTGTAGAGACTTTCTCGTCCAATAGGCCAGCTTCAGCTAAAACAAAAGCGCCATCACAATGCGAGGTTACAAATTCAGCATCTTTATCAACTTTTTTCACAAAGTTAATCATCGCTTTATCGTCTAAATCTGAGTCTAAATGATGCTCGGCGCTTGGCACAACAAGAATATCAATCTTTGGTAATTTGTCAGAAATATAATTGTAATCAGGAATAATTCGCATGCCTTCAAAAGTCGTAATTGGGTCGTCTGTATTCGCAACCGTAAACACATTCATAGCTTTGATATTTTCTCTGAAAATCGTATGCTGAAAAATGTCGTAAGGCGCCGTTAATTCTGTATTATAAGTACCATCCATAATAAGAAACGCCACGTTATATCTGTTTGGTTCTAACTTTGGAAATTGTTTTTCTACAAAAGTATTATCTGTTTCAGAATGTTCTGTTTCTTTTTTGTCATTACAGCTTAAGCTTAAAAAAAAAGCTAAGGCGACTATGAGCAGTTTTTTCATATTAATAAAGTTCGTTGTTCTTCTTCAAAATTCGTTTTAAATATACCAAAAGTAAAACGCCTACAACTCCAAGCGCGCACATAAAGTACCAAGTAAATTCATAACCTAAATAGGCTGACATTTGTAAACCCGCATTATGCGAAAATATGCTTGCAATAGAAAACGCCATAACATACATGGCGAGATATTCGCCTTGTTTTCCGCGTTTAGAACGATGCATGGCAAAAGCATTAGACATTGGGAAACCAATCATTTCGCCAATAGTCATTAGCACAATACCGATTACGAGTATACCGAGCCATGGTGTAATATTAAGCACAAAAAGACTTAAAATGGTAAGTGCTAATCCAAATAATGTGAGACCAATTTTTGTATAATTAGAGTTTTCTAACCACGCAATAATGGGCATTTCGATTAAGAAAATGATAAGTCCATTTAGACCTAAAAGGTATCCAATTTCAGGCTCTGATAATAAATGGATGTCCTTGTAATAAAGAGGCATAGTTGAAAAGTACTGCATAAAAATGAATGCAAAAAGCACCATAGCCGCAAAGAAAATCCAATACGGTTTGTCCTTATTTACAGAAATAGGATTTTCATTAACGTCAGTGTCAACCGCTTTTGCTTTTCTTGGATTAAGAACGCTCACTAAAAGAAGTGTTGCCAGAATACACGTTATGCCATCTACCCAAAACAGACCACTGTAACCAATAGTTGCAATAATGAGTCCGCCAATGGCAGGTCCAGCCGAAAACCCTAAATTAATCGCAAGTCGGATTAATGTAACAGAACGTGTTTTATTTTCGGGTTTGCTATACACGCTCATGGCGACGTACATAGCTGGTCTAAAGGTATCTGCAACAGTCATTACCAAAAATATACCAATACATATTTGAGCAAACGTGTCTAAAAATTGTAATCCAATAAATAGAAAACCTGTGGAAAGAAGACTTCTTACCATAACTTTATAATAACCAATTTTGTCTGTGAGCTTTCCGCCAAGCCACGCGCCAGCCACTGAGCCAAGTCCAAAGCAAGTCATTACCCAGCCAACATTGGTTTGGCTTATTTCCATATCTTCTCTGAGATATAAGGATAAAAATGGAATTATCATCGTACCAGACCTGTTTATAAAGGTTATAAGCGCGAGCCACCAAACTTCAGTAGATAAACCTTTGAAGGTGTTGATATAATTGGTGTAAAGTTTTTTCATTTTATAATAATCCTATAAATAAAAAGTCCGACACTGTT
Organism: Winogradskyella jejuensis; assembly: GCF_900129745.1. GTDB lineage: Bacteria > Bacteroidota > Bacteroidia > Flavobacteriales > Flavobacteriaceae > Winogradskyella > Winogradskyella jejuensis. The sequence continues at coordinate 219,995 of NZ_FQWS01000002.1, forward strand.
TGTTGTCGGACTTTTAATGGGTTTTGGTTAGTTAAATATATCAACATTATAACACACAAAAAGTCCGCCTTCTATATTTAGAAGTCTGCTTTTGATTACATGTTACAATTGAAAATTTCATTTAGTTTTGCGTTGATTTGCTCTCAAAGCTATAAAAAAAATGTTTAAGTTGTATTTTTGGGATTTAAAATAATTAATAAATGAGATATATTCTTCTGGTCTTAGCATTTGTTTCTTTTACAGGCTGTGCTCAAAAAAAACCTGCTACAATTGGCGATACACCATGGCAAGTAAAGATGAACTCAGACTTTAAAGATGCTAGTAAATCGCCTTTAAAAGCTAAGGATTTAAAAACGTTTGAAGGTTTAGATTTCTTCCCTTTCGATTCGAGTTATGTTGTCAAAGCTTCATTAAAGCGTACTCCAGATTCAGAATGGTTTAATATGAAAACAACAACAAGTCGTCTATCTAAAGAACGAGTTTACGGTATAGCGACTTTCATTTTAAAGGGAAAAGAATATAAATTGAATATCTATCAAGGTGAAGAAAATATGAATTCTGAAAAGTACAAAGACTATTTATTTCTCCCTTTTTTAGATAATACTAATGGCGAAACCACTTACGCAGGCGGAAGATACATAGGGTTATCTATTCCAAAAGGTGATTCAATTACCATTGATTTTAATGAGGCGTACAATCCGTATTGCGCTTACAACGAAAAGTATTCTTGTCCAATTGTACCTAGAGCAAATTACCTAAATACAAGAGTGGAAGCTGGAGTTAAGGCTTTTAAGAAGTAGATTTATTTTGTTTTAATATTCCATAGAAAGTGAATAAACTCGATTTTAGCGTATCATTAAGAGCAAAGGGATTATCTAAAGATGAGATGATAAAAGAAATGAATGTAAATGGATTTGATGCTTCAGAAATCAAATACTACTTAAAAAAATCTGACGAAGTTTACATAAATCAATTATTAGCTAATAAAGAATCTAGGAATTTAACTAAAACGAATCGGACTTTTAAATCGGTAGTTTTAGTTATTAGTCTTTTGTTGCTTGTAAGTGTTTTCTTTGGCTACGCATCAATAGGACTTATAGGACTTTTTATACTTTGGAGTTTAGTGAAATTTGGCTCTTACAGAAGGTGAAGCTTACTAACGTAATATGTCTGCTTTACTAAAAAATATAATAAAGTCTTCCCTTTTGGAAGATTTAGATGGGTTTCTACTTCACCAAAAACATACCTCCAAATACAGCTAAGAAACCAACAACAAAACTGCCAATTGTGTAGAGTGCAAATGATGTAAAATCTCCTGATTTTAGAAATACATGGTTCTCGTAAGCAAAAGTTGAGAACGTAGTAAAGCCACCGCAAAAACCTGTAGCTAAAAGTAAGGTTTGAGACTCTGATAAACCTTCATTTTTTGCAGCAAGACCTAGTATAATTCCAATAAGTAAACTGCCTATAATATTTGCGGCAAATGTACCATAGGGTATACCGTTTTCAGAACTGTTAAGCCATTTTCCAACCAAGAAGCGTAAAGCACTTCCAAATCCGCCACCTACAAAAACCAATAGTAATTGCTTCATTTATTTTACAGCTAAAAAGATTTCTGTGACCCAATCTGCAGGGTTTGGTTGACTTGTGGGGTCAGTTAAATACGATTCTAACATAGGACCTTCTTCAATAAGTTCTAGATTGTTTTCAGCTATATAAGCCATACCTTTTTCCCAAGCTTCTTTTAAATTTTCGTAATCCCCTTTTAAAGTCACTTTTACAGCTTTAAACGATTCTAGCTTTCCCGTAAGAATTTCTGGTTCGTTTGTGGTTATTTTAGAGCTTGTTGGCACACCACATGAAAACATTACGGCGTCGTTTGCTTCATCCCACTTATGATAGAGTACAAAAGGAGCACCAGCAAACCTAATGTTATTACTAATAGCATAGCCACCTACTTTAGGAAGCATCTCTTGCATTTTTTCTTTAAAATTAGACATTTTACAAGATGTGGTGTTGTAAAGATAAAATCCACCACTATGCTGAGTTACACCATCTAAAGTGACAGAATAACGCTTCATATCTTTCTGAATTTGTTCATCTAGTAACTCTAGACCTCTTTCATAATGTGGGCCAATTTGTTTTTCCATACCTCCCATTAGGGTTGCAAATGCTTTAAAACCAAACGGTAAATCTTTTCCGGATATTCTCCAGTTTACAGTTGTACTTCCATCATCGTTGGCAGTAAAATGCCATACAACATCAGATTTTGGAAAATCTGAAAATTGCATTTCTTGTACAATAGAATCATTAGTAGCTGCAGCAATAGTTTTCATAGTGCCAATATCGCCGTCTTGTGTCCAAGAATATGAGCCTCCAACACCGCTAGTTTTTTGAGGTAAAGAAATTTCGATTTCGGGATGTTCTTCTTTCCATGAATTCCATGCTTCCCAATTTTTAAAATCAATAACATTATTGTAAACAACAGATATAGGAGCCTTAATTGTTTTGCTTCGTTCTACTTCGTAAGAGTTAGGTTGAACTGCGATATAGATAGCAAGCCCAATAACAATGATAAGGAGCAGGAAAATGATGTATTTTAAAGCTTTCATAGGGGATTGATTTTAGTTATTAATCAAAGATAGCAATTTTAAGGTATGTCTTTTTAGTGTTACATTTGTGTACAACTAAAATTAAATCAAAAATGAAATTAAAATCAATATTGGGTATTGCTTTAGTAGCTTCACTTTTCTTTTCTTGTGGAGATGATAAAAATGAAGCGACTCCAGAAGCAAAAGAATTTAGCTATAACGTTGAGCAATTTGCAGACATTAAAATTTTACGTTATAAAATTCCTGGATGGGAAAATCTAACTTTAAAGGAGCAGAAGCTGGTATATTACTTAACACAAGCAGGTTTGGCTGGAAGAGATATAATGTGGGACCAAAACTACAGACATAACCTAGCCATTAGAAAAGCACTTGAGAATATTTATACAAATTACGCAGGAGATAAAACATCGGATAATTGGAAAGCGTTTGAGGTCTATTTAAAGCGCGTATGGTTTAGTAATGGTATTCATCATCATTATTCCAACGATAAATTAAAACCTGGTTTTGATGAAGCATACTTCAATGAGTTATTAAAAGCTACGGGTACCAAACTAGATGGTATGGCTTATGCCGCTATATTTAATGATGAAGATTTAAAAAAGGTAAACCAGGCAAAAGGTGTAGATAATGTGGCGTTATCTGCTGTAAATTTTTACGGACCTAATGTAACAAACGAAGATGTCGAGAAGTTTTACGCCGCTAAGAAATCACCTAATCCAGATAGACCGTTGTCTTTCGGACTTAACTCACAACTAGTAAAAGAAGATGGCGAATTAAAAGAGCGCGTTTACAAATCTGGTGGGCTTTACGGAAGCGCTATCGATGAGATTGTAAAATGGTTAGAAAAAGCAAAGTCCGTTGCCGAAAATGAAGCTCAAGGAAATGCTCTTGGTTTATTAATCGACTATTACAAAACGGGCGATTTACAAACTTGGGACGACTACAATGTGGCTTGGACAGCGGCTACAGAAGGTAACGTCGATTACATTAATAGCTTTATTGAAGTGTATAACGATCCATTAGGTTACCGCGGAAGTTATGAGAACATTGTACAAATCAACGATTTTGATATGTCTCAAAAAATGGCAGTATTGTCTGAAAATGCACAGTGGTTCGAAGATAATTCTCCTTTAATGGACGAGCATAAAAAAGACAGTGTTGTTGGTGTTACATATAAAGTGGTAACCGTTGCTGGCGAAGCTGGTGACGCATCACCTAGCACTCCAATTGGAGTCAATTTACCAAATGCCAACTGGATAAGAAAAGAAGTAGGAAGTAAGTCTGTTTCTCTAGGAAATATTATTAATGCTTACAATAATGCAGGAAGTACAGGCAGATTGAAAGAGTTTGTTCACGATGAAGAAGAATTAAAGTTAGAAGAAGAATACGGACAACTAGCAGACAAATTACACACCGCTTTACATGAAGTGATTGGACATGCCTCAGGACAATTAAATCCGGGTGTAGGTGAAACAAAAGAAACGCTGAAGAATTACGCATCTACTTTAGAAGAAGGTCGTGCAGATTTAGTAGGTCTTTATTATTTGTATAATCCTAAGTTACAAGAATTAGGTTTAGTAGACGATTGGCAAAAAGTTGGAAAAGCAGCTTACGATGGATACATCCGTAATGGTTTGATGACGCAATTAATCCGATTAAATTTAGGTGATGATGTTGAAGAAGCACACATGCGTAACCGCCAATGGGTAAGTGCCTGGGCTTATGAAAAAGGGAAAGCAGATAATGTCATTGAGAAAGTAACTCGTGACGGAAAAACGTATTTCAATATCAATGATTACGATAAATTACACGAGCTTTTTGGACAGTTATTACGCGAAACACAACGAATAAAATCTGAAGGAGATTACGCTGCTGTAGAAGCTTTAGTTGAGGGTTATGGTGTTAAAGTAGACCAGGCTATTCATAAAGAAGTTTTAGAACGTAACAAGCAATTTACATCTGCACCTTACAGTGGTTTCGTAAATCCAGTTTTAGTACCTGAGATGGATGATAATGGTGAAATTACTGCTATTAAAGTTACTCAACCAGAAGGATTTCCTGAGCAAATGTTAGAATACAGTAAAAACTACAGTTTTTTACCTACAAAAAATTAAACAATAGTTTTATAGAAATTAAAGAAGGAGGCTCAATCAAGTCTCCTTTTTTATTACATGAACAGAAACTTTACCGCAGCAATCATAGCTATAAAACCGATAAAGGCAAGAAGTATCCAAATAGTGCCTTTATAGTATTTTTTATGAAGTTTTAAATCTTTACGGTATTGGAACACGATTACCGTAGCAAAAGCGATAAAAAATAATATTCCAAAAACTAATTGACCAGTCGTAAACATCTTCTTATTTTTAATGCAAATTTAAGGATAACAAGATTAAAAAACTAAAGACAGATGCAAGATAAAATAGATGCTGTAAAAGCATTTCACACCGCTTTCAAAATTGGATACAGAGAAACACCAAAAGCTCATCTGGGTATGGAAAAAAATCAACTCCGTTATAAATTGATGCGTGAAGAAAATGAAGAATATTTAGAAGCTGCTAATAACAATGATTTAGTTGAGGTTGCAGATGCCTTGGGAGATATGCTTTATATTTTATGCGGAACAATAATTGAGCATGGAATGCAGCATAAAATAGAAGAGGTTTTTGCTGAGATACAACGCAGTAATATGAGTAAACTAGGAGAAGATGGAGAACCAATCTATCGGGAAGATGGTAAAGTCCTTAAAGGACCAAATTATTTTAAGCCTAACATTGCGACTATATTAGAATCATAAAAAAAAGCAGCCCAAGGCTGCTTTTTTTGATTGTATTATTTAACCTCATATCGCCAGTCGTGTTTGTCCTCGGCTAGATTATGTTGTATATTAAGCAATGTTGATTTAAATAAGGTGGCATAAGAGTTCTCTTCTTCAGGAATCTCAAATACATCACCAGCGTGTTCAAAAGCAGATACGGGGCTAATAACAGCAGCTGTACCAGCACCAAAAATTTCTTTTAAACTTCCATTTTTAGCGGCATCTTTTATTTCTTTTACACTTACGCGTCTTACTTCACATTCAATACCTAAATCTTCTGCAAGTTGTATCACGCTTTTTCGTGTAACTCCATCTAAAATTCTATCATTATTTGGAGCAGTAATTAATTTGTCTCCAATTCTAAAGAAGATATTCATTGTGCCAGCTTCCTCAAGGTAATCGTGAGTACTAGCGTCTGTCCAAATAATTTGCTGAAATCCTTTTTTCTGTGCTAAACTCGTTGGGTAAAATTGAGCGCCGTAATTTCCAGCAGCCTTAGCGAAGCCAACACCACCATCGGCAGAACGACTAAACTTCTCTGCAAATAATACGCGTACAGGCTCATTGTAGTAAGCTTTTGCTGGCGAGCAGATAATCATAAAACGATATTCATTTGCAGGAGAAGCCGATATAGCTGGCTCAGTAGCAATTACAAATGGTCTTAAATATAAAGAGTTACCAACGCCAGGTTTAATCCATTCAGAGTCTAATTTTAGTAAGGTTTCTAGACCTTTAAAAAAATAATCCTTAGGAAATTCAGGGATTGCCATACGAGCAGAAGACTTATTAATACGCTCAAAATTTTGGTCAGGTCTAAACAAAAATACCTTTCCATCTTCATCTTTATAGGCTTTCATACCCTCAAAAACAGCTTGTCCGTAATGAAACACACGAGCAGAAGGGTCGATAGTCATAGCTTGATATGGCATTATCTGTGGTTTCTGCCATTCACCATCCTTAAAATCGCAAACAAACATATGATCTGTAAAAACTCGTCCAAATGTGAGATTGTTAAAATCTACATCATTGATTTTAGAAGTTTTAGCTTTTACTAAATCGATTTCGTAAGTTGGAATTATAGCCATATATTGTTATTGATTTGATGTTGCAAAAGTACGCAATCATTCTCGTTGTAAAACCAAAGATTACCTTAAAATTTAATAAATTTGTTAAACCAATTATTAACAACTAAAACACTATAAAAATGAAGAATATTTTAAGTCTACTACTAATCACTGTGTTAGTGGTTTCATGTAAGAACGATACTAAAAAAGCAGAAGAAATTCAAGAGATAGAGGTTAAAGAAATGTCTGAAGAAATAGCTTACAACAGCTATGGAGAAAAAATTACTGATGCAGATGCTTTAACATCGGAGCGCATGCTGCAGTATTACGATGCTATGAAGGTGGGTGATACTTTAAATGCTAAAGTTAGAGGTAATATTACTGAAGTATGTTCTAAAAAAGGATGTTGGATGAAGTTAGATATGGGCAATGGGAAGATTGTCCGTGTAACTTTTAAAGACTACGGATTTTTTATGCCTCTAGATGCTACAGGAGAAGTTGTAATTAACGGAAAAGCATTTGTAAAAGAAACATCTGTAGAAGATTTAAAGCATTATGCTGAAGACGCTGGTGAAACTCCTGAAGAAATTGCAAAAATTACAGAGCCAGAAGTGACCCTATCTTTTGAAGCAGATGGCGTTTTACTTAAACAATAGTGAAACGAAAAATTATCACCACAGGAGATGGCTCTAAGACCATTCAAATTGAGGATTGGAATGAACAGTATCACTCCGTTCACGGTGCTATAAATGAAGCAAATCATGTGTTTATCAAACATGGTTTGCTTCATTTTTTTAATCAATTCGGTCATGCTGAACTTGATTCAGCATCTCATCATAATTCTTTATTTGATAATAATAATCAAGAAATTTCAATCCTCGAAATAGGTTTCGGCACAGGTCTTAATGCATTTTTAACGTTAATTGAAGCCGAAAAATTAAAGAAGACTATAAGTTATGTCGGCGTAGAAGCCTACCCAGTTAAGCAAGAAGAAATTGAAGTTTTGAATTATGTCGATTTAATTTCAACTCAACATCAAACCAAATTTGAGCTGCTTCATACGTCTCCGTGGGATGAAGTCATCACTGTTTCAAAATATTTTCAACTTAAAAAAGAAGAAAAGTTTTTTAAAGACATTTCTGCTATTTCAAAATTTGATATCGTTTATTTTGATGCTTTCGGAGCTCGTGTTCAACCAGATTTATGGACCGAAGATATTTTCAGATTAATGTATCACGCCATGAAACCCAGTAGTGTATTAGTGACCTATTCTGCTAAAGGAAGTGTTAGGCGTGCTATGCAATCTGTGGGTTTTGAAGTAGAGCGACTTGAAGGACCTCCAAACAAACGCCATATGCTCAGAGCAATTAAACGTTAAAACTTAACTAAATCCCATTTCTTGCAGTTTTAGCACTCGTATCTTTGCCTAAAATTAATAATTGTGAGGGTTTTAATTACAGGAGCTACAGGTTTGGTAGGTAAAGAAATTGTAAAGCTTTGCCAAGAAGATGGCATTGCCGTAAATTATTTAACCACTTCAAAATCAAAGTTAGAAACTCAGGATAATTACAAAGGCTTTTACTGGAATCCACAAAAGGGCGAAATCGATACCAAATGCTTTGAAGGTGTTGATGCAGTTATTAACTTGGTTGGTGCCTCAATTTCTAAAAGATGGACGGATTCTTACAAAAAAGAAGTTTTAGAAAGTAGAACAAAAACTGCAGCACTGCTCAAAAAAACAATTGACGATAATAATTATCCTGTAAAACAAATTGTATCTGCGAGTGCTATTGGGGTTTATCCGTCATCAATAACCAATTATTACGAAGAAGATTTTAATAAGATTTCTGATACGTTTTTAGGTGAAGTTGTAGAACAATGGGAAGCTGCTGTAGATGCATTTAAAGATTCTAATATAGATGTGTGTAAGCTAAGGATAGGGCTTGTATTATCTAATGATGGAGGTGCATTACCGGAAATTATAAAACCTATTAAGTTAGGTGCTGGAGCTGCTTTTGGTAGTGGTGAGCAATGGCAGAGTTGGATTCATGTAGAAGATTTAGCTAGTCTTTTTCTATACGCTGTTAAAGAAGGTCTTACAGGTGTTTACAATGCTGTGGCACCAAATTCTGTAACTAATGCAGAATTAACGAAGTTGTCTGCAAAAGTCTTAAAACGTCCGTTGATTTTACCAAACATTCCAAAGTTTGCAATGAAATTAGTTTTAGGAGAAATGCACATTATTTTGTTTGAAAGTCAACGTGTTAGTTCTCAAAAAATAGAGCAAGAAGGATTTCAGTTTAAATACGCTAATCTATGTCCAGCTTTGGAAGATTTATTAGGTTAAATCTTGAAATGTCCAAGCCACGATTCTACTTGTTTTTTGTCCCTGACCCATATCTATTGTTTTAATCGCTTTTGCGCTTACAGTTTTTAGATGCTTGTAAATACTTTTTAGGTTAGATGCTTTAGAGACTAGAGTTGTAAACCAAAGACATTGCTCACCAAAATGCTTGCTTTCAAAAATGAGGTCTTTTATAAAACGTGCTTCACCACCTTTGCACCATAATTCGTTATGCTGACCACCAAAGTTAAGTTTTAGTTCTTGTTGTTTTCCTTTTAGGTTTCTGAGCTTTCGCCTTGCCGCTTTCTTAGCGTCTTCTTCCGACGCATGGAAAGGTGGATTACACATCGTGAAGGTAATCTGCTCATTTGGATTTAGAATGCCTTCTAACTTTTTTGCACTATTAGATTGAAATTTAATAGCAATATGATTCTCTAAGCTATTTTTTGTGACGATGTCTTTCGCAAAACTAACTGCTGTTTCATCAATATCTGATGCTATAAACTGCCAACCATAAATTTTATTTCCTAAAAGTGGATAAATACAATTAGCACCAGTACCAATATCCAAGCCTTTGATGCTTGAGTTGTAAGATGAATCTTCAAGTAAATCTGCGATGTAGTGAATGTAATCTACACGCCCAGGAATAGGCGGGCATAAGTATTGTTCTGGGATGTTCCAATATTCAATATTGTAGTATAGTTTTAATAAGGCTGCATTAAGTGATTTTACAGCTTTTGGATTGAAGAAATCTACAGATAAATCACCATATTTATTCTTTGCAACAAACGGATTAAGACTTGGGGCTACTTCAATTAATTTGTCAAAATCGTAACGTTCTCTATGTTTACTCCTTGGATGAAGTTTCGATCTTGTTTGTTCAGGTTTATGTTTTTTAGACAAGTGGTACAAGTTATCAGTATTAATGTAAATTTAATACAATTCATTTATATCAAATGTTATATCATGATAGCCAAAAGATAGTATTCGGTTCTAGGTAATACGTATTAAAAAAGCGTAACTAATTAAAAGTTACGCTTTTTAAGCTATTAATCAATTGGAAAATGGGGGATATTTTCCATATTAATGCAAAATTATGATAATTAGCACTTTAGAAAATTGATGTATGATAATAAAGTCTACGACATAGAAATTTCTTTTCTAATTCTACTTAAGCTTTCAGTAGTTATGCCTAGATATGACGCTATATGATAATTCTTTACACTTTTTTCAATATCTGGATAAGTATTAATGAAGTTTAAATAACGCTCTGTGGCTGTTTGAGAAATATTTGCTAAAATTCTTTTTTGAAATGCAGCAAAAGCATTTTCTAATTTTTTTCTAAAAAAGGATTCTATTTTTGGAATTTTAGAATATAGTCTTTCTTTATTTTCTTTACTAATTCTATAGAGTATAGCATCTTCAATAACTTCAATATTTAGTATGGCTTTAGAATCTGAAAAAAAACCAGTGTAATCGCTTATCCACCAATCTCTAATTGCAAATTGTAACGTATGTTCTTTGCCATATTTATCCAAATAAAAAGATCTTAAACAGCCCTCTAATGTGTAATATTGATAGTTTACTATATCATTAGTTCTTAGTAGCAAAGCTCCTTTCTCGTAAAATACCTTTTGAAACAATGGTTCTGTAATTTCTATTTCAGATTTTGAAAGAGATAGACCTTTTAAAAGTAATTGTATTATTGAATTGTTAGCTTTCAAAATAGAATTTTAGATACATAAGTTACTAAAAATCTATTGTTTAGTGAAAATATTTTTTATAAATCTAATTACACATATTTCTATTTAGTCCTAAATCTAAACATAATTTCTGTCGACGGATTTTTGATGTTTTTGGATTGGTTTTTAAAAACTGGATAGGGATACTTTGATTTAGCTCAATAGCATCAAAAACCGCTTTTTCATTAAGATAAAAAGCACCTGTGTAAGTTTTAGAGTTGTATTCAAATTTGTATTCTATAAGATACATAAAAAGCTCTACGAATCTTCTGTTTCTTCCCATCCCTTCTGTATGAGAATGGTCTTCAACTTCTTTATTTGTTATTATGGCTGTTGTGTAGCTTCCATACTTTTTTATCAATGCTTTTTCGTAATAAAACAATAAACTAGATGGTAATGTGTATATCCAAACAAACAGGATAAAGGCAATAAAAACACCGCCAAATATATAAAAGAACAGCTGGTCTTTATTTACAATTGTACCTATGTAAATTAATACCAGCCCAATGCTAATAAACAATAATCCACCAAGAATTAAAAAGAGGTGCTTTTTAATAGCTTCTATAGAAAAATTAATGCGGTCTTTTAAGGTGAGTTTCAAATTTCAAATTTTCACTAATGTCTGAAAAAATAGTCAATAAAAAAACCACCAAGTTTTCACAAGGTGGTTTTAGTTATAATATAGCTCTCAACGCCTTACTTTATCATATCATAGCTTCGTTTGATGAAGTTTGTTAGCTCTTCACCCTTTAGTAAGCCTTGAGATAAGCGTGCTAGGTCTAAACTCTGATTAATTAAGCGTTCTTGCTTTTTCTTTGTTTTGGTATTTAAAATTTCACCAACCAACTCAGAATTTGTGTTAACCACAAGGTTGTACATTTCTGGCATATTACCCATACCAAACATGCCGCCACCAGTTTGTTGCATCTCCTTCATGCGGCGCATAAATTCGGGCTGTGTAATCATAAAAGGCGAAGCATTACTATCCATAGCTTCTAACTGTACCATGAATTTTTCAGAAGGAATAACTTCTTTTAGTAACTCGTCTAGTTTTGTTTTTTCATCTTCAGACAATTTTGAAATCGAAGTATCTTCTTTCTTAATTAAATTATCAATATGGTCTGCATCGACACGTGCAAAAGAAATCTTTTCCTTAGTGGTTTCTAGCTTTTGCATTAAGTGCGAAACGATAGGCGAATCTAATAATAAGACTTCGTAATCTTTTTCTTTAGCAGCTTCTATGTATGCGTGTTGTGCATCTTTATCTGAAGCATAAAGAATCACCATTTTGTCATCCTTATCGGTTTGCTTCGCTTTTATAGCGTTTGTCAATTCTTCAAACGTATAATACTTGCCGTCTACTGTTGGGTAAAGCGCAAAAGCGTCTGCTTTTTCGAAGAATTTTTCTTCAGAGAGCATACCGTATTCGATGACAATTTTAATGTCGTTCCATTTGGCTTCAAAATCTTCTCGATTATTATTAAATAAGGATTTTAACTTATCGGCCACTTTACGTGTGATGTAAGACGAAATTTTCTTTACAGCACCATCGGCTTGTAAGTAACTACGAGATACGTTTAATGGAATATCTGGAGAGTCGATGACACCACGAAGCATGGTTAAAAATTCTGGTACAATACCTTCGACATTATCGGTTACAAACACCTGATTTTGGTATAATTGAATTTTATCTTTCTGAATTTGTAAATCCGCAGACATTTTTGGGAAATACAAAATACCTGTAAGATTAAACGGGTAATCTACATTAAGATGAATGTTGAATAATGGCTCCTCAAATTGCATTGGGTACAACTCGCGGTAGAAGTTTTTGTAGTCATCAGCCTCTAAATCTGCCGGCTGTTTAGTCCATGCTGGATTTGGATTATTGATAATGTTATCTACTTCTTTTGTTGGTGCCGGGTCATCTTCCTTGGCGCCTTCGGGTTTTGGAAGTGTTTCTGTTTTGGTACCAAATTTAATTGGCACAGGCATAAACTTGTTATACTTTAATAGTAACTCTCTTATTCTACTTTCTTCTAAGAATTCTGTAGAATCTTCAGCAATATGAAGAATAATTTCTGTACCTCTTTCGGTCTTATCGTCTTCTTCTAAAGTAAACTCTGGCGAGCTATCGCAGGTCCAATGTGCGGCAGGTGCATCTGTGTGTGATTTGGTAATAATCTCAACCTTATCTGCTACCATAAATGCAGAATAGAAACCTAGACCAAAATGGCCAATAATACCCGCATCCTTAGCGGAATCTTTGTATTTGTCTAAGAACTCTTCAGCACCAGAAAACGCTACTTGGTTAATGTATTTTTCAACCTCTTCGGCTGTCATACCTAAACCTTGGTCGATGATGTGTAATTTTTTGGCATCTTTATCAATCTTAACTTCGATTTGCGGATTGCCGTATTCCACTTTAGACTCGCCAATGTTAGTAAGATGCTTCAATTTTAATGTGGCATCGGTGGCATTACTAATTAACTCACGAAGAAAAATTTCGTGGTCACTATATAAAAACTTCTTGATTAAAGGGAAGATGTTTTCTACTGAAACATTAATATTTCCTTTTGTCATGATTATTTGTGTTTTGAGTTATCAAATTAATTCGATACTACTAAGACAACAAAAATGCCAATTGAAGATTAGTGACAAGATGACATAAAAAAGCCATTCAACTAGAATGGCTTTTTTAATTACTTTCCTTTTACTTTAGAGGGTTTATTTTCGATTTTTTTGTCCTCTTTTTTCTTGTTTTTCACATGTTTGTCTAACCATTGGTCTTGCTCCCAAAGCATGTGCATAATAGACTCTTTTGCTCTATAGCCATGACTTTCTTTAGGTAACATCACTAGCCTTACTGGCGCTCCTAATCCTTTTAGGGCATTAAAATAGCGCTCACTTTGTAATGGATATGTTCCTGAATTATTATCGGCAACACCATGTATTAAAAGTAGTGGTGTTTTCATTTTGTCTGCGTGCATAAAAGGAGACATGCTATAGTATATTTCTGGAGCTTCCCAATAACTGCGTTCTTCACTTTGGAAACCAAACGGCGTCAAAGTTCTGTTATACGCACCACTACGAGCAATACCTGCGGCAAATAAGTTGGAATGCGACAATAGATTGGCCGTCATAAAGGCACCGTAACTGTGTCCACCAACAGCGACGCGGTCTCTATCGATATACCCTAAATTGTCAACTGCATCAATAGCTGCTTTACCGTTGGCTACCAGTTGTTCTCTAAACGAATCATTTGGTTCTTCAGAACCTTCACCAACAATAGGAAAGGCTGCATCGTCTAAAACCACATAGCCGCGAGTTACCCAATAAATTGGTGAACCCCAATATGGATATATGAACTCATTGGCATTAGATGTGCTTTGAGAGGCACTAGCTTTATCTTTATACTCTCTAGGATATGCCCATAAAATCATAGGATATTTTTTTCCTTCTTCATAGTCTAATGGTAAGTAAAGTGTACCGTCTAAGTCTAAACCGTCATCACGTTTATAGGTAATTACGCGTTTGTTTACCTTTTCAAGACTTTTAAATGGATTATCAAAAGATGTTATGGCTTTAAGGTTATTTTTCTTTTTGATGTTTCTGATATAATAGTTTGGATATTCTGTAGGCGACTCAATACGTACAAGAATTTCACCTTTTTTCATATCTATTGCAGAACTGAGATTTTCTACTTTATCGGTGTAAGTTGAGGTGTATAATCGCTTGGTTTCATTAGATGTTACATCATATTCATCTACAAACGGAAATTGACCGTCTTTTGTATAACCATCTCCCATTAAGTAAAGCTTTTTGCCATCCATTTCTAACGTATAACGGCCATACTCATTTTTTGAATTGACAAAGCTTCCGGGATTGCTATAAACATCTTGATAATTTCTGTCAGAAATAATTTTAGGAGTTTGGCTAGCATCAGAAGGATTAAACAAATACGTTTTGGTATTTCTTGTATTCCACCATCGATCGTATGCTATGGCAACATTATCATTACCCCAGTTTATTCCAGCAAATCGTTGTTTTGTTTTTAAAAGTAATTCTGGTTTACCATTAAAAGGTGCATCTGTTTGGTACACTGCATCTCTGTACTCGACATCAACAGAAGGGTCTCCTTGGTCTAACGCTTCCGCCCAGACAAGCGTTGCTGGTTTATCGGCTCTCCACGACATATTACGTTTACCAAGTCTCGTGGCCATAAAACCTTTTGGTCTTACTTCGTCAAGGGGAACATCGTTAACCGTTTTTATTGCATTCCCGTTTGTGTCGTAAATAACACTTTCATTAGGAAACCTTGAATACGTCACTAAATACGAAAACGGTCTTTTAATTTTTGTAATCATTACATAATTACCATCTGGTGAAAAACTAATGCCACGATACATCGCAGAAGGTAAAAAATCTTCAGCGGCTCCATTGATAGATACCTTTTTAATTTCAGAATGCGCCAATTGCTCAAAATTAAACTCGTCATTAGGTGTTTTTAATAAATCTTGATAGGTTCTGTTCTGGGCTTTAGAGCCATCGCTTACGGAAATTGTTGGTCCTGTTGGTACGGCAATGGACGTATTTATCAATGGTTTTCTGTCTGAAGGAAGTGTTTTAACTAATAGATGTTTATTGTCTTTAAACCAGCTAATGGTGCTACCCATATTTGCATTTACATTGGTGTCTGTAATTTTTGAAGCTTTTGCGGCTTTAACATCTAGAATCCAAACTTCGACACCTGTATTAGTAGTATTTAAGCATGCAATCATAGACTCGTCTGGCGACCAGCTAAATCCAGATAATCTTGGATTTTCTGGAAGGCCAATAACTTGTTTTGCCGAATCATCCGTCGTTTTTTTGACTTTAAGATTGTTATAAAATGTGGTACGGCTACCTATATTGGTTACAGGATTAATACGTAATCCTGCTAGGCGCATTTCTGTTTCAGATAATTCCTCAATTGATTTATACTGATTTCTGTAGATAAGTACTATGTATTCGCCCTTACTATCAATTTGAACACCAGGCGCTAAATCGACATCGGCTAATTCTAATATGTCCTTAGGTGGGGTTTGATAATTTAGACTTGTTTGCGCATAGTTAAAACAAACAAAGAAAAAAAAGAAGTATTTAATGATGGTTTTCATAGTGTGTTGATTTTTAGTCTTAAAGTTGCTTGGTAAGTTAATAAAAATGAATAGTTAGGCTTCTTTATGATGTGTTAAAATAGAACTGTTTGCAAACATTATCAGTTATTATGCATGCATAACGAATGCAAGCTTCGATAGCCTTTAAATGGTTAAATTTGCAGTTCCCTTTAAAAATTAAAATATGTACAATTCTAAAATTACGGGTTTAGGAAAATATGTTCCAGAAAATGTGGTGACTAATAATGACCTTAAAGCATTTATGGATACTAGCGATGAGTGGATACAAGAACGAACAGGAATAAAAGAGCGTCGTTGGATAGACCCAAAAACAAGCGAAGACACAACATCTATCATGGGTGCGAAAGCTGCTAAAATTGCTATTGAGCGTGCAGGACTAACCAAAGATGACATTGATTTTATTGTCTTTGCAACGTTGAGTCCAGATATGTATTTCCCAGGTGGTGGTGTACGTGTGCAAGAAATTTTAGAGATGGATACTATTGGTGCTATAGATATTAGAAACCAATGTTCTGGGTTTATTTACGGATTATCTGTTGCCGACCAGTTTATCAAAACAGGAATGTATAAAAATGTGCTTGTTATAGGTAGCGAAAACCATTCCGGTGGTCTTGAAAAATCTACAAGAGGTCGTGGCGTTACGGTAATTTTTGGTGATGGAGCAGGAGCAGCTGTTTTAAGCAGAGAAGAGGACAATACAAAAGGTATTTTATCTACACATTTACATTCTGAAGGTAAGCATGCAGCAGAATTAGCGCTAGAAGGCCCAAGTACAGGACGTTGGGTAGATGCCATTATGGAAGAAAATGACCCTGAGGATGTGTCTTACTATCCATATATGAATGGACAATTTGTGTTTAAACATGCAGTAGTTCGCTTTAGTGAAGCTATTATTGAGGGATTAACCAAAAATCAACTTCAGAAAGAAGATATAGATATGTTAATACCGCATCAAGCTAATTTGCGTATCTCTCAATTTATCCAAAAGAAATTTGGTTTAAGCGATGACCAAGTTTACAATAATATAATGCGATACGGTAATACCACTGCAGCGTCTATCCCAATTGCACTAACCGAAGCTTGGGAAGAAGGAAGAATTAAAGAAGGAGACAATGTAGTTTTAGCTGCGTTTGGTAGTGGATTTACATGGGGAAGTGCGATTATTAAGTGGTAAGATGAGTAAAAACTTTTTTACCCATCCGAGTAAGACTATTGTTATCATATTTGTAAGTCTTTGCTTTATAGGGAATATTCTACTGATTTTGGCGGCTACAGATTTATTTACTGAGACCTTATTTCAAAGCAAGAATATTTTACTATTAGGATTAATGTCTTCGTCTATATTGGTAACATTTGTGTTGTATACCAATTACCTGAAACAGAAACATTCAAAATAATTAACTAACCAAATAAAAAAAGCCGAAACTCCCCTGTTTCGGCTTTTTTAGCTATTAACTAAACTTAACTAACACTTATTATAAACCAAGTTTATAATGATTATTACTTAAAAACTTATCACTTATATAGACGTTGAAAGTTTAACTTTATTGCAAACTTTAACACTATTAACTTTAGATTAACAAAAAACCCAAAAGTTGGGGAGCTTCTGGGTTTTACTATATCTAATTTTGGTTTTTATTTTGAAGACTAACTCAAATAATTGTAACTCTAACTAGTTATAGGATAAGTCGATAAGTATTAATTATCATTACAACATCTTTGGTTTCAAATAGTATGCCAAATAAAAACCCGAAGTAAAATTACTTCGGGTTTTCTGTTTAATAGCCTACTAACACTAACCATCAACTATTAATAAAGGCTATTAAAATTTCTTTTATTTCATTCTAAAATTTTAGAAGAATCCTCCGTCATTCTTCTCATCGTTATCACGGTTCTTTCTGGATTTTGCTCTGTATTTACCACCACCAAAACGGTAAGATAAGCCAGCAAATATTTGTTTAAATTCGCCTTCAAAATTAACTTGTGCTGGTATTGGTCGTGCACTAAATACGCTTACTTCTTGCGTATCTAACACGTTGTTAAAGTTTAAGCTAAAGGTAGCTCTTTCGTCTTCTAAGAAGCTGTATCGTAAGCCGAGATTTAGAAAGTAAATTGGGTCAACTTCAAAATTTAATCCAGTTTCCTTGTTTCTAAAAAATCCGAAAGCAGATAAGGATAATCGTTTAGTAACTTTAAAATTATTGAAGACTCTAAAGTTCATAATTAAATTATCAACTTCGGTAACCGATGTTACAATATCGTTTTCTGTTGGGTTTGGTAACGTTGGGTCAATAGATTCTGCGATACCTTTTTGTTTTTGGTTGTACAAATCAAAACTGGCATTTAAGCTCCACCATTTGGTGACTTTATAATTTGAAGACACTTCAAAACCGTAAGCATTTGTTGTATCAAAATTTCCACGAGTCAAAATAACGCGACCCGATGTTAAATCCGAACGGTCAACAATTACCACCTGATTAATTTCATCTTC
The DNA here is from genome assembly GCF_900129745.1 of Winogradskyella jejuensis. Lineage (GTDB taxonomy): Bacteria > Bacteroidota > Bacteroidia > Flavobacteriales > Flavobacteriaceae > Winogradskyella > Winogradskyella jejuensis. Next base: position 238,240 of record NZ_FQWS01000002.1, read on the forward strand.
AATAATTCTATAAAATACACCAGCCGTAATACTCCCTTTTTCAAGGTTTCTTGTAAAATTAAACTCTGCCGAATTTGTAAATTGTGGTAATAGTTCTGGGTTTCCAAATTCTGAAATTAATGCAGTATTAAAATTAGGAACAGGATTAACATCACCTACGCCAGGTCTATCCACACGACGACTTACGCTAAATTGGTAGGCATTTTTTTCTGAAGCTTTGTAATTCACAAAGATAGATGGATACAATTGAAAATAATCGTTCTCAAATGGAAAATCAGTACTTGTGTTATTCGATAAATCAGTATCTACGGCAAACGCATCTACTTGTACACTCTCGGCGCGCAAACCTAACTGATAAGACCATTTTTCGAGTTGCTTTCCGTAACTCGCATAGGCAGAAAAAATATCTCTAGAGTATGTAAAATCTGTTTCTGTAGGCACAAAATTACCCATCATGTTTCTTACTCGACCATCAGAGTTGTAGCCTAAATCATTCTCAAAAATACGCGCTTGTAAACCAGCTTCGAGTTTTGCACTTTCCGAAAACGGATACACGTAATCTAAATTTATAGTTGTTCTCGTCCGGCCATTGTCTGTAAATTCTACAAAGTTCGGTCGTTGCCCATTGCCCGAAAATAAATTGTCAGTTTCAGACGAGCTATCAAATATATTGTGGTCTACTTCTAATTCAATATTATGGCCATCTGCAATGTCGTATTTGTAATTAAAATTGTATTGCTGACTTGTGTTTTCGCTATCGCCTAAAATACTTTGAAATTGAACGTTATTGTTTCCTGTATTAAACAATTCTGTGTCTACAATTGCACTTCCGTCAAATACGTTCTGGTTGGTAAAAACAGAAAGCGTGTGTTTTTCATTTAGATAATAGTCAATACCAAATTTGTATAAATGTGAGTTATTTTCATTCAAAATATCTAAAGTTTGAATGTTTCCAGTTTGTTGTTGCTGAAAAATTCCCTCGTTGACATTATCCGAAAAGCTATTACCATAGCTTCCATAATAATTCAATTTTCCGTTTCTATAATTTGCATCAATAGAACTGTTGAATTTCGGTTCAATCTGGTAAGCTAAACCAACATTAAGATTACCGTTAAAACCGATGTTTACGTTTTTATATAAAATGATATTAATGATACCACTCATGCCTTCAGGATTGTATTTTGCTGAAGGATTCGTAATTAATTCAATTTGTTTTATTGAAGTTGAAGGAATTTGTCTTAGTAATTGCGCCACAGGTACATTTGATAATTTACCATCGACCATTACTTGTACATTCGCATTGCCACGTAGCGAAATTGCACCAGTCTGCGCATCCATATTTACAGACGGAATATTATTCATAATATCCGAAGCCGTTGGTCCAGCTGTAGTTAAGTCTTTACCAACGGTAACGACTTTACGGTCAATTTTTTGTTGAATTGTAGATACTTCGGCTACAACGACCACTTCGTCTAAAGCTGCGGCATCTTCACTTAATTTTACATCGCCAAGATTAACTTTGTAATTTCCTTTTTCTAAGGTTACAGATTTGCTTACTGTTTTATAACCAATGTAAGTGATTTCTACAGTTACAGCTCCTTCAGGGATTTTAGCAATAGCAAAGTTACCTTCAGCATCTGTAATTCCTCCTGTAATTACTTTTTGATTTTTATCCTTTATAATGATGTTTACATAAGGTAAAGGTTCGTTAAGATTGGCGTCTAGCACACGGCCAGAAATAGTACCGTCTTTGATTTCAGAATTTGCGTTTGGTTGAGAAAAAGCTGCGAAAGAAAATAGCACAGCTATTAACATTAAGTAATGTTTCATTGATTGTTCGTTTTTTGTGATACGTCATTTTTTAAGCAAAAGTGACGTATCGATTGATTGATGATAGTTTGTTAAAGTATAGACGACTACTTTTGTATCTTGTTACTTCTTTTAACAATTCTTAACAAATTTCAATAATGAATAAAAAAACATTGGTACTTGGAGCCTCTTTAAAACCAGAGCGTTACTCTAATATTGCAATTAATAGATTGGTCAATTATAATCATGAGGTTAAGGCTTTTGGGTTACGAGAAGGTGAAATTGCTGGTATTAGTATTGATACAGAATTGTTAGATTATGAAGGTATTGATACGGTTACATTATACTTAAACCCGGCACGACAAGCACAGTATTACGATTACATTATTGGATTAAATCCAAAGCGCGTTATTTTTAATCCAAGAACAGAAAATCCTGAATTCTACAAATTATTATCAGAAAATAATATTGAATATGAAGTGGCTTGTACTCTAGTTTTATTAGGAACCAATCAGTATTAAGCAATTTTTTTTGAATCGTCTTTTAGAATTTCTAAAATCTCTTTTTTACTTTTCATATTCGTTTTAGTAGAAATAAGCAGTAAGCCAACAAAAGTGATAAATCCATTAATGATTAAGATTTCCCAATGAAATTGATACTTTCCTATGACAGATTCTGGTAAAAGCGTAATAGCGAAGCTTATACCTATAGAAAGCAGAGCAATAATCCAAGCATACTTATCCTTGATGTGTAATTTGGTTAGTATGCCAAAAGCAAATAAACCAAGTAAAGGTCCGTAAGTAAACGTGGCGAATTTAAATAGATTGCTCACCACATTTCCATCTAAATAATTAAAAATTATAACAACAATAACTAATACAACAGAGACCCCAACGTGCACTTTTTTACGTAGTGGTTTTTGTTCAGCTTTAGGTCGTTTTTCAATATTTAAAAAATCTACAGAGAAGGAGGTTGTTAGCGATGTTAATGCCGAATCTGCACTGGAATAAGCTGCAGCAATTAAACCAATAATAAAAATTACAGCTAGAGGCTTTCCTAAACCTTGATTCATAGCAATTTCTGGGAACAATAGATCGGTTCTTACACGTCCATCAACTAATGGAATATCGACTCCAAACTGTTCTGAATAGATAAACAATAATGCACCTAACGATAAAAAAGCAAAGTTGACTATTACCAAAAGCACAGACATACTAATCATGTTTTTTTTGGCATCTTTTTCAGATTTGCACGTCAGATTTTTTTGCATCATATCTTGGTCAAGACCAGTCATGGCGATAGTGATGAAAATGCCACCGAGAAAATACTTCCAGAAATATTCTTTAGAATTCACATCATCAAAAAAGAAAATCTGTCCTTTTTCGGCAAAGCTTTCAGAATTTAAAAATTCTATGTACGACCAATCTAGTTTTTGATTAATTAGGAAAATAGCCAAGCCTACTGCGGTCAACATGGCCAATGTTTGTAAGGTATCTGTCCAGATAATGGTTTTAATTCCGCCTTTAAAGGTGTAAATCCAAATGAGTAAAATTGAAATTACAACCGTTAACCAAAATGGAACACCCATTTGTTCAAATACAATATATTGCATGGCTAAGGCTACCAAAAATAGGCGGAAAGAAGCACCAGTAACACGAGATAATAAAAAGAAAAAAGCACCCGTTTTATAACTTACGATACCAAAACGCTGTTCTAAATATTGATAAATGGAAGTGATATTCAGACGATAATAAAGCGGAAGCAATACAAACGCAATAACAAAATAACCAACGAAAAAGCCAAGCACACCTTGCATGTAGGCAAATTCTTGTCCGCCAATTAATCCAGGTACAGAAATAAACGTCACACCAGAAAGCGATGCGCCAATCATTCCAAACGCTACTAAATACCAAGGCGCCGATTTATTAGCTTTAAAAAATGCTGCATTGGTATCTTCTTTCCCTGTGAAATAAGAGATTAAAACCAATACACCAAAATAGGCGGCTATAAGAAGTAGGATGGAAGTTGGAGACATAAAATCAAAAATTTATTCCCTCGAAAATAAACTTTTTAGAAATACTAATCCATAGCATTTCAAAATTTAAAAAATAAGTAACTTCGCAATCATGGAATTTTCTTCAAAGTTATTAGAAAACGCAGTCAACGAAATGTCGCAACTACCTGGTATTGGTAAACGCACCGCATTGCGTTTGGTTTTACATTTGTTGCGTCAGCCCAAAGAGCAATCGTTTTTATTAGCAGGCGCTTTGCAAAAAGTCAGAGAAGAAATTAATTTCTGTAAATCTTGCCACAACATAAGCGACCAAGAATTATGCGAAATCTGCACCAATCCCATGCGCAAAAAAGAGTTAATCTGCGTTGTAGAAGATATCCGCGATGTCATGGCTATTGAAAGTACAGGTTCTTTTAAAGGTTTGTACCACGTTTTGGGTGGGAAAATTTCACCAATGGATGGTATTGGACCACAAGATTTAAATATCGAAGCCTTGGTAGAACGTGTTAAGTCTGGAGCGATTAAAGAGCTTATTTTTGCTATGAGTCCAACCATGGAAGGTGATACGACTAACTTCTATATTTTTAAACAAATTCAAGATTTCGATGTAACGACATCTACTATAGCAAGAGGAATTGCGGCAGGTAATGAGTTAGAATATGCAGATGAGGTTACGCTTGGACGTAGTATTATTGACCGTGTGCCTTTTGAAGCTTCACTAAAATTATAGATTTTTTTAGTGTGAAGGTTATAACACTCCATAATGCCGATTTCGAACAGCGTTGCCAAGAGTTGTTTTCTAAGATTGACGTGCAACCAGATGTTGTTGTTGGAATTTTAAATGGTGGTGGATTTGTATTGAATGAATACCAAAAAACAGCTTCAAAAAATACTGAAGTTACGACGGTAAAACTACAGCGAGATTCAACAAAAGGCATAAAGAAAAAAAGTCTTTTACAGAAATTTTTAAAAGCTTCGCCAAACACGCTTTTAGATGGTTTAAGACGTATGGAGCATCGCCGAAACTTGAATAGAAAGCTAAAAGAAATTCAATCAGATTTAGAGATTAAAATAGAGTCTAAACCTGAAACCGTAAATACGATTTTAATTCTCGATGATGCTTTAGATTCAGGTATAACCATCAAATCCGTTATTCAATCCTTACAAAAAAGGTTTCCGAATTCAGAGATTAAAACAGCAGTTATTTCATGGACAAATTCGAAATCAATTATTGCTCCAGATTATTATATACTTAAAAATACACTTGTACGTTTCCCTTGGTCATTAGATTATAAATCTCAGCGTCATGAATAAAAAAGTCTTGGTTGTAGATTTAGATGGAACGCTTTATAATACCAATACGTTTCACGAGTTTTTAAAGTTTTTATTGAGCTTTTATTTCAATGATTTTAGATTATTTAAACTCAAGTATCTCATTGTTTTAATGAAACTTCGATTTCTTCGGCTTATTTCACATGCAAGATTAAAATATGAAGTCTTAAAACTAATCAGGAATGAGGCAGTTGATTTTGAAGCCTTTGTTTCTGAGCTGTCAGAATATAGAAATGAGTTTGAAGAAGTTTCAGATGCTTCGTTCGATATTAAAATTTTGGCTACAGCAGCGCCAAGTTGTTATGCGGAGCTAATTGCTAAGCACAGTGGATTTGATGTTTGTTTGGCTACAGATTTTCCTGAAAATGGGTTTTCTCCAGATTTTGAAAATCTCCGAGAGCAGAAAAAGAATAATCTTCTAAAGTATCTAGAATCTAAAGCTGTGACATCAGTTGATGTTTTTATCACTGACCATATAGATGACGCATCGATAACCCAATTAGCTACAAAAAATATTATTATTAATCCCGATGTAAAATTTTCTAATTGGTTGAAAGAGAATTTAGTTAATTTTGAAACACGGAAAATAACTTAAAACAGGAGAGTTGTTAGAATACTAAACTTTGATTAATAGTTAGTGTATTATCAGTAAAATATCTGTTTTTTTATTAATTTTGCATTCGATTATAAAATAACGACTACCAAATTATAGATATGGCAAAGTTTGAACTAAAGTTACCTAAGATGGGAGAGAGTGTTGCAGAAGCAACAATAACCTCGTGGCTTAAAGATGTTGGCGAAACTATTGAAGCTGATGAAGCGGTTTTAGAGATTGCTACAGATAAGGTAGATAGCGAAGTGCCAAGTGAAGTTGATGGTGTGTTGGTCGAAAAATTATTCGATGTTGATGATGTTGTGCAAGTTGGGCAAACCATTGCTGTTATAGAAACTGAAGGTGGAGAAACTGTTGAAGTAAAAGCACCTGCTGCTGAAGCTCCAAAAGCTGAGCCTGTAAAAGAAGCGGCTGAAGTTGCTCAAACCGTTACCGCTGCCAAAGAAACTGTAGCGCCAATAGAGTCTACAGGAGAACGTTTCTACTCACCATTAGTAAAAAACATAGCAAAGCAAGAAGGTATTTCTCAAACGGAGCTTGATAGTATTGGTGGTACTGGAAAAGATGGCCGTGTGACTAAAAATGATATTAAAGCCTATTTAGAAAGTAGAAGTTCTGTGTCAAAAATAGAAGAAAATGTCACCTTGAGCGCAGTCGAAAGGTCCTCTTCTGAACAAAAAGTACCTTCTAAAGAAAAATCTACACCAGCAATAGCTAGTGGCAGCGACGAAATCGTTGAGATGAGCCGTATGGGCAAATTGGTGGCGAAGCATATGGTTGATTCTGTACAAACTTCTGCACATGTGCAATCGTTTATAGAAGCAGATGTCACTAACATTTGGAACTGGCGTAAAAAGCATAAAGACAGCTTTAAAAAGCGTGAAGGTGAAAACTTAACCTTTACACCAATATTTATGGAAGCCGTGGCAAAAGCCTTACGTGATTTCCCGATGATGAATATTTCTGTACAAGGTGATAGTATCATTAAAAAGAAACACATTAATTTGGGTATGGCAGCAGCTTTACCAGACGGAAATCTAATAGTTCCTGTAATAAAAGATGCAGACCAGTTGAATCTTTTAGGAATGGCTAAAAAGGTTAACGATTTGGCTAACCGTGCACGCGTTGGAAAACTAAACCCTGACGATATCCAAGGCGGAACATACACCGTAACCAATGTGGGTACCTTTGGTAGTATTATGGGAACGCCAATTATTAACCAACCGCAAGTAGGTATTTTGGCATTAGGTGCCATACGTAAAGTGCCAGCAGTGATTGAAACTCCTGAAGGCGATTTTATTGGCATCCGTTACCGTATGTTCTTATCACATTCTTACGACCACCGCGTGGTTAATGGTGCACTTGGCGGACAGTTTGTAAAAGCCGTAAAAGATTATCTAGAGTCTTGGGATATGGATAGAGAGATTTAGACTTATAATTTTGATCACTGAGGTGTCATGCTGAGCTTGTCGAAGCGCTCCCGAAGTGAGCATCTCATAATAAAATACAAAAAAAGCACAGTTTTTACTGTGCTTTTTTTATGTCGTTTAACGGTCAAGGCTATGAGTAGTTGCGTGGTTTAGCGATTAACTTTGCAAGTACACACCAAACTGAAAATCCGCGAGGATTTTCAGAAGTAGGCAAGAACAAGCAATTACTTATAGCCATTGTTGTGCTTTCGTTATTTATTGTTTTTTCATTACACATACTAAAGCTCTTTAAGCAAATGATTTGTTTTAGTAATTAAATCTTCAACCACTCTTTTTCTCACATCCAAATTAAATATTCGCATTGTCAAAAGACCATTAAAGTCACCATAAAGAGTATTCTTGTTTATCTTTTCCCAATAAATATCTTGTAGATGCCCCTGAATACTAGACCAGTTTGTAGGATATTTTGGTATAGTTAGCTCCAATAAGCTAAAATAAAGCTCCCGATTATTTGAAAGAATTTCTATACCATTGTCTCTAGTATTGTAATAATTCTGTATATTTTTTGCTAAATCATCTCCTAATATACCAAGTTTACTTGTAGACTCTAAGGAATTAAACGTTGTTTTATTGAGTTCATTTAATGAGTTATAAGTACCATCGAATTCGTATCTAACAATTTTCACAAGTGTATCTAAGTTAGAAGTTTTACTACTTAAACGTTTAGCATACGATTTATTAATTTTCAATTCTTTCTTTACATAGTCTAAGTCTGATTTAAAGGTTTCTAAATCATTTTCCAATTCAATTTTTAGTGCTTTTTTTTGAATAATTCCTTGGTTTTCGTTTTTTCTGTTTTCATTCCAATTATTAATCTGAAGCGCAATCAAAATTCCAATAACTACAAGAACGATTTCTCCGATTGCATAAATTAGATATTTACTGAACTTATTTTCAGAGAGTAGTTTTTGTCTAATTTTTCTAAAGAATTTTATCATTGGTTAGCGGTTTGTCATAATGAAGCACAACGTTTAGATATGGTTTGTTAATAATGAACTATATCGATTGTTAAACGAAGTTAGCTTTTAAATTTTATAAAGTCAAGATGAATACTTTTAATCTCCATATCTTTGCAGTTCACAAAATCAGACTATGCAACTCAACTTAAGCAAACCCATTTGTTTTTTCGATTTAGAAACCACAGGTGTCAATATTTCTAAAGACCGTATTGTAGAAATTTCTATTCTCAAAGTACATCCTAACGGAAAAGAAGAAACCTATACAAAACGTGTTAACCCTACGATACCTATTCCACCTGAGACAACAGCAGTTCATGGTATTTCGGATGAAGATGTAAAGGATGCACCGACATTTAAAGAATTGGCAAAAGAGATTCATAATATCATTAAAGATTCAGATTTAGGAGGTTTTAATTCTAATCGATTTGATATTCCGTTGCTAGCAGAAGAACTATTACGTGCCGAGATAGATTTTGATATGAAAAATAGACAATCTATAGATGTGCAGACTATATTTCATAAAATGGAACAACGTACATTAAGTGCTGCGTATAAATTTTACTGCGATAAAAATCTAGATGATGCGCATACGGCAGAGGCAGACACTAAAGCCACTTACGAAGTGTTAAAAGCGCAATTAGACCGTTATGACAACTTAGAGAACAACGCTAATTTTTTAGCGGAATTCAGTTCTCGTAAAAAGTTTGCTGATTTTGCAGGTTTTATCATTTATAATAAAGAGGGCGAAGAATGCTTTTCGTTCGGAAAACATAAAGGCAAAAAAGTATTGGACGTTTTAGAACAAGAACCAGGTTATTTTGGTTGGTTGCTTAATGCCGATTTCCCTTTATATACAAAGAAAGTATTAACAGCCATTAAATTAAGTCAGTTTAATAACAAGTTGAGCTAAACATGAAACTTATTTGCATTGGCCGAAATTATACGGCACATATTGAAGAATTAGAAAATCAGAAACCAACTGACCCTGTTGTGTTTCTAAAGCCAGATACATCCATTCTGCTTAAAAAACAGCCTTTTTTTATTCCTGAGTTCTCTAACGATGTGCATCATGAAGTAGAACTTTTGGTAAAGATTAATAAAGTAGGGAAGTACATCGATAAAAAGTTTGCACATAAATATTATGATGAAGTTGGTTTAGGTATTGATTTTACAGCACGAGATCTGCAAGCCGATTTAAAAGCAAAAGGTTTGCCGTGGGAAAAAGCAAAAGCTTTTGACGGTGCGGCGGTAATTGGTAAATGGTTGCCAAAGTCTAAGTTTCAGGATATCAATAATATCAACTTTAGTTTAAAACGGAATGATGAAGTTGTACAATCAGGAAATACACAACTCATGCTCTGGAAAGTCGATGAGCTTATCGAATATGTATCAAAATATTTCACTTTAAAGATTGGAGATATTATCTTTACAGGAACACCGGCAGGAGTTGGCAAAGTTTTTGCTAACGACCAGTTGCAAGGCTTCATAGAAGATGAAGAATTGTTTTCAATAAAAGTGAAGTAATAACTTTTTGATTTTGAGGCTAAACTCAAATCATTATTAATCTCGATTATCGAGTAATGGCACAACATTATAAATTAGACCGCGTAAGAGAACTAGCCGATAACGATGAGGATTTCGTACTGGCATTAGTAGGTGCATTTTTAGAGGAAGTCCCTGAAGATGCAGAACGTTTGCGCGTGGCTGTACCAGCAAAAGATTACAAAGAGACTTATCAAGCAGCACATAAAATGAAGCCAACCATAGACTTGTTTGAACTTGGTGTTTATGACCAGTTAATCGAAGTACAAGATTGGGGTAAGTTTGAACAAACAGATAACGATATTACTCAACAACTTGAAGCATTATTGACTGCTGTAGAAAACACAGTAAACGAAATGCGTCAAGATTTTGGTCTGTAAACTATGAATGCTGAAATCATTACCATTGGCGATGAAATTCTCATTGGCCAAATTATAGATACAAATTCTGCTTTTCTAGGGAAGGAACTCAATAAAATTGGTGTTTCTGTCTACCAGATTACCTCTGTGCAAGATGATAAAGCTCACATTCTTAAATCCCTAAAAGAGGCTGAAGAGAATGCTGATATCATTATTATTACTGGCGGTTTGGGTCCTACCAAAGACGATATTACCAAACATACCATTTGCGAATATTTTGATGATAACTTAGTACAAAACGATGTCGTTTTAGAACATATAGAGCATTTATTTTCAAAATATATCAATACACCAATCTCAGATATTAATAGGCAACAAGCTTTAGTGCCATCAAAGAGCATGGTCTTAACAAATAGATTTGGTACGGCGCCAGGTATGTGGTTAGAGAAAAACGATAAAGTATTTGTGTCACTTCCAGGCGTACCTTATGAGATGAAAGCTTTGATTACTAATGAGGTGATTCCTAAATTGCAAAAACGTTTTCAATTTCCGTACATCGCTCATAAAACATTATTGACTTACGGTTTGGGTGAGAGTGCTATTGCCAATCGAATTGAGGCATTTGAAGATAATCTTCCAGATTTCATAAAGCTTGCTTACTTACCAAATTTAGGACGCGTACGTTTAAGACTTTCCGGTAAGTATACAAATGAAGCCGTGCTTAATGCAGAAATGCAAAAGCAGGTGGAATTACTATTACCTCAAATAGAAGATATCTTTGTAGGCTATGAAGAGGATTTGTCCTTAGAAGCATTATTAGGAAAGCAATTGACTAAAATGGGAAAAACAGTAGCTGTTGCCGAAAGCTGTACTGGAGGAAGTATATCTCAAGCTATTACTACAAATGCAGGAGCTTCAAAATATTTTAAAGGTAGCGTTGTAAGTTATGCGTCGGAGTCAAAATCTAGAATTCTTGGTGTATCTGAAGAGGATATAAAAACACATTCGGTAGTAAGTGAGCAAGTCGCTAAGTCTATGGCAAAAGGTGTTTTAGAGCTATACGATACCGATTTTGCCATAAGTACAACAGGAAATGCTGGGCCATCAAAAGGAGATGCAGATGCCGAAGTTGGTACAGTTTGGATAGGCATAGCTTCAAAAGACCATGTATATGCTGAGGTTTTTAAGTTTAGTAATCAACGCGAAAAGACTATTAAAAAAGCTACTAATAAAGCCTTTGAGATGCTTCAAAAAGAAATTTCAAAAAAGTAATACTTTATATTTGTTGAAACGTAAAGTTTTACTAAATTTGCACCCTGTTTAAAAATAACGAATACCTAAAGAAGAATACAATGTCAAGAGTTTGTGAACTTACTGGGAAAAAAGCAATGGTTGGGAACAATGTATCTCACGCCATGAATAAGACAAAACGCAAGTTTGATGCAAACTTAGTGAAGAAGCGTTTCTACATTCCAGAAGAGGATAAGTGGGTAACATTAAAGGTTTCTACATCTGCATTAAAGACTATCAATAAAATTGGTATCACTGCTGCACTTAAAGAAGCTAGAGCAAAAGGATTTTACAAATAATAGCATTCGCGCTAAAGTCAATTTACAATGGCAAAAAAAGGAAATAGAATACAAGTTATCTTAGAGTGCACAGAGCACAAAGCTTCCGGACAACCAGGGACTTCTAGATATATTACTACAAAAAACAAAAAGAATACGCCAGACCGTATGGAGATTAAGAAATTTAATCCAATACTTAAGCGTATGACAGTTCATAAAGAGATAAAATAATAAGTCATGGCAAAGAAATCAGTAGCGTCGTTACAGACAGGATCAAAACGTTTGACAAAAGCTATCAAAATGGTTAAGTCACCAAAAACTGGTGCTTACACTTTTGTGGAGTCAGTAATGGCACCAGAATTTGTCAATGAGTTTTTAGCAAAGAAATAAGCATTAGACACTAATGTTTTAGAAAACTGCTTTCGTTTGAAAGCAGTTTTTTTATGTCTATATTTGAACAGTATCTGACAACTTAGCAGAGCATTAATAAAGGCAAGGTTGTTGTTCCACTTCAAGAAATTAATTTACATGAGTTTTTTCAAAAAAATATTTTCTTCAGAAAAGAAAGAAACCCTAGATAAAGGTTTAGAGAAATCTAAATCCTCATTTTTCAACAAACTTAACAAGGCTGTAGCAGGAAAATCTAAAGTCGATGATGATGTATTAGATAATCTTGAAGAAATCCTAGTCACCAGTGATGTTGGTGTAAATACAACACTTAAAGTCATTGAACGTATCGAAGCTAGAGTGGCGAAAGATAAATATTTGGGTACATCAGAGCTTAATCAGATTTTAAGGGAAGAAATCGCAGGTTTATTATCCGAAACCAATTCGGGTGAAGATATCGATTATACCATTCCCGAATTACCAGCACAAGAAAATGGAAAGAAAACGCCTTACGTACTTATGGTCGTAGGTGTTAATGGAGTTGGCAAGACAACGACCATTGGAAAGTTAGCGTATCAGTTTAAGAAAAAAGGACTTAAAGTGGTTCTTGGTGCAGCAGATACCTTTAGAGCTGCAGCGATAGACCAATTACAAGTTTGGGCAGATAGAGTAGACGTACCAATGATTCGTCAAGAAATGGGAAGTGACCCAGCCTCTGTTGCGTTTGATGCTTTACAATCTGGAGTTAACCAAGATGCGGATGTTATTATTATAGATACGGCAGGACGTTTACATAATAAAGTCAACTTAATGAATGAGCTAACTAAAGTTAAACGTGTCATGCAAAAAGTAGTTGGCGATGCACCACACGATGTACTTCTCGTTTTAGATGGTTCTACAGGTCAAAATGCATTTGAGCAAGCCAAACAATTCACCGCGGCAACGGAAGTAACGTCGCTTGCTGTTACCAAATTGGATGGTACTGCAAAAGGTGGTGTTGTGATTGGTATAAGTGACCAGTTTCAAATTCCTGTAAAATACATTGGTGTTGGCGAAGGTATTGAAGACTTGCAAGTCTTTAATAAATATGAATTTGTGGATTCGTTTTTTAAATAGATTATGAAAAAAACACTTGTTTTTGTCTTATTATCATTTTCCTTTTTAAATTTTGAATCCTATGGAGGAAAGATTAATAAAGGTCAAATAGATGAAAAAGCGATAAGCTTTTTAAAAGAAAATTATGGCTGGAATAAAGAAGATTTTTTGGTTATATCATTTAGACAACCTAAAAATAAATGCCACTACGACAACTACAAGAATTTAAGTAAGACAAATAGGGCAATTGCCAAATTTAGTGAGTCTATCGAAGAAAAAAGTACTAGGAATATCCTCGTTTCATCAGATGCTGAAAAAGTAAAAGCCTATGTAGACTTAGAAAGTAGTTATATCGACTTTGAAGATTTTATTTTAAAGACTTTTTTTGAAAAAGCTAATTCTTGTTATGGATTAGTAGTAATTAACAACGAAGGACGTTATATGTCAATAGCAGGTGAGTTCGTAACAAAAGACGTTAATTCTTTTATTCATTTGCTGAAATTAGGTTACTAGCTACTTATTTTTAAAGATAGGTCTTTTTCGTATTTTTATAAAAAATACGAACCATGACTAAGTACCTTTCTTTATTTCTATTGCTTTTTATTTTCTCATGTAAAGATGCTTCAAAATCTAATGAAGCACGCACACCAATCACTGAATCAGAAACTGTAGTTGACAATACAAAAACAGATGACGATTTAAGTGCTATTTCAACCAAAGATTTTAGAGAGTTTAAAGTTCTAGACTCAAAGTTGATTACAAAAGCTGAAATCTGGGAGCGTATTAACCCTCAGATGGAGGACTTTAAAGAAGCCGATTACAACCGACTAAAACCAATGGTTTTAGAAAGTGATATGATGACGCTTCAAAAGCATATTGCTGATGGGAAGTTTAATTACGAGCAACTCACAAAATTCTATTTGTACCGTATTAGAAAATTTGACAGAGAAAATGATTTGTCATTAAATTCAGTTATCTCAATAAACCCAAATGTCATAAAAGAAGCTAAAGAAGTTGATGAAACGGAATTTGAAGAAGGTATGCACCCCATTTTTGGGATGCCAATTCTATTAAAGGATAATATTAATGCTGCGAACATGGTCACAACAGCTGGAGCGGCAGCTTTAAAAAATAACAAAACGAATGATGCATTTTTAACCAAACAATTAAAATCTAAAGGTGCGTTGATTCTTGGAAAAGCCAATCTGAGCGAATGGGCCTATTTTTTCTGCGGCGATTGCCCAAGCGGTTATTCGGCAATTGGCGGACAAACTTTAAATCCTTACGGGCGCAGAATTATAGATACTGGCGGTTCGAGTTCTGGTTCTGGTGTTGCCGTTTCTGCAAACTTTGCAGCGGCGGCAATTGGTAGTGAAACTTCGGGCTCTATTTTATCGCCAGCGAGTAGTAATTCTATTGTTGGACTAAAGCCTACAATTGGTTTAGTAAGCCGTACTGGTGTAGTACCAATTTCTTCAACTTTAGATACCGCAGGTCCAATGACAAAAACCGTAATGGATAATGCTATTTTGTTAGATGCTATTTTTGGAGTAGATACTTCAGATTCTAAAGCTATTAATCCACTTTTAGATAATGGATTTTATTATGAAGACTTAAAAAAAGCAAGAATTAATGGTAAGCGTTTTGGAGCTCCTAAGCGTTTACTAGAGGATTCTTTATATGTCAAAGCTTTAGAAGATTTAAAAGAGCAAGGTGCCGTTATTGTTGAAATCGAAGAAGAGAAACTAGGTTTGCCAAACTTCCTAAGATTATTAAATCTCGATATGAAAAAAGACTTACCAGCATATATGGAAGCCTATGCGAATAAGGACATAGCTATGCGAACTATTGAAGATTTTATGGCATTCAATTTAAAAGACTCATTAACGTCGATGCCTTATGGACAAAATCTGTTTAAAGGTATTGCCAACGATAAAGGTGATGCTGCTTTTTTAGAGCGTATTAAAGACACTCTAAAAACCAATGGAAGACAGTATTTTGACAAGCCAATGCGAGCTCACAATCTAGATGGTTTTTTATCTATTAACAACTATCACGCTGGTTTTGCAGCTGTCGCAGAATATCCGGCATTGACAGTGCCAATGGGATACCAAGACAATGGAAGACCAATGGGATTAACCTTTATTTCTAGTCGATTACGAGAGAAACAGTTGCTTGAGTGGGCTTATGTTTATGAGCAAGCATCAAAAGCTAGAGTCGCACCGAAAGACTATAATTAATTGATTAATGTATTGATTTTTGCCCAAAGTTGATTATCAAAATCAGACAAGGCAAAATTATCATCATCGGCAGCGTTGCCCATTCGAATAACAACTAAATCTTTACTGGGTACGATGTAGATTTTCTGGTCGTTTTTTCCCAAAGCACAATACATATCGTCTGGAGCATTTGGAATTAATTTTCCTTGAAAAACAAACTGTGTTTGTGGTAACATATATGTTGATTTTCCGTTAAGCCACCACATGTAGCCATAAGCTTCATTTAAATTTTGAGATGTTGTTGTCGCGTCTTGTAAATAGGTTTCAGGAATAATTTGTTCGTTTTCCCATTTCCCATTTGCAGAAGTTAATAAACCAAAACGTGCCATGCTTCTCGTATTGCTCCAATAGACGTTAGCCAAACCCATAGGAATCCACGCACCCGACATGCCAATTTTGTTTTTTAATTTAGAGCTAAAATAGTTGTCCCAGTCTTGGTTAGACGCTTGGGCAATAACATCTTGAAGCTTTACATAAACACCATGATAAGCCCAACGTTCGCCAGCATCAGCAACATAATTTAGATTTTGGACAGCGATATTTATAGAGAAATCATCTAGTCCAGAAGTCATGGTCAGCAAATTTCTGTTAGTAATTAATTGCTCTTTATCACTTGATATACTCGTCCAACCTTCGCCCAAATAATCCGAAACTTTATCATCAAGGTTTAATAGATTTTCAAATTGAGCAATACCAGTTATTGCTGTTGTTAAGGTTTTTCCGGCACTGGCCCAATACCAAGGCGATGATACAGAATGTCCATTGAAATACTCTTCAACAACAATTTTTCCTTTGTGAAGTATCATAAAACCCTTGCTGTTTTTTTCTTCTAAATAATTTAGAAGTGGCTGCAATTCAGAGGCATTCCAATTTAATTCTGAAATAGTAACTGTTTCCCATTCATCAGAGTTTATTGGTGGAAAGTAAATATCTGTATTGTTATCTACAGGTTCTTGAGAAATATTCTCAGTTGAGCTACAAGAAAATAGAATTATAAATGAAGAAATTAGAAACCTTATTCGCATGGTGTTTTGATTTGGTTACAGTTAAGACTGCAAAAAATAAAAATAGTTTAAAATTCAATATTCATAAATGGTAGAATCAAAATTATATATCCTAAATCATTATGTATCTTTGCATGCTGATTTAAAAGACTATGCGTACAAAAACTCTTAAGAAGAACAGAATTAATGTAGTAACACTCGGTTGTAGTAAAAATGTATACGACAGTGAGGTGTTAATGGGGCAATTAAAAGCCAGCGGAAAAGATATTGTTCATGAGCAAGAAGGTAATGTGGTTGTTATTAATACTTGCGGCTTTATTAATAATGCTAAAGAGGAAAGCGTCAACACCATTTTGCATTACATGCAAAAAAAGGAAGATGGCGATGTGGATAAGGTTTTTGTAACAGGTTGTTTAAGTGAGCGCTACAAACCAGATTTAGAGAAAGAAATCCCAAATGTAGACCAGTATTTTGGTACTACTGAGCTTCCTGGTTTATTAAAAGCCCTTGGCGCAGATTATAAGCATGAATTAATTGGCGAGCGTTTAACAACTACGCCTAAAAATTATGCTTATTTAAAGATTGCCGAAGGTTGTGATAGACCTTGTAGTTTTTGTGCTATTCCATTAATGCGAGGTAAACATAAGAGTACGCCAATTGAAGATTTGGTGACCGAAGCTGAAAAATTAGCAGCAAACGGCGTGAAGGAACTAATACTCATTGCACAAGATTTAACCTATTACGGCTTAGATTTATATAAAAAACGAAACTTAGCTGAATTACTAGAAAACTTAGTAAAAGTTGAAGGTATTGAGTGGATTCGTTTACATTACGCATTCCCAACAGGTTTCCCGATGGATGTTTTAGATATTATGAATCATGAACCGAAGATTTGCAATTATCTAGATATTCCGTTACAACATATTTCAGATTCTATTTTGAAAAGTATGCGTCGTGGAACTACTAAAGAAAAGACAACTAAATTACTTAAGGAATTCAGAGCTAAAGTTCCCGAGATGACTATTAGAACAACACTGATTGTTGGTTATCCAGGGGAAACTGAAGAGGACTTTCAAACCCTAAAGCAATGGGTAAAAGACATGCGTTTTGAGCGTTTGGGTTGCTTTACCTATTCTCATGAAGAAAATACTCATGCTTATAATCTTGAAGATGACGTACCAGAAGCGGTGAAAATTCAACGTGCAAATGAGATAATGGAAATTCAATCTCAAATCTCATGGGAACTCAATCAGCAAAAAATAGGACAGGAGTTTAAAGTAGTTATTGACCGTAAAGAAGGTAATTACTTTGTAGGTCGTACCGAATTTGATTCTCCAGATGTGGACAACGAGGTTTTAATCGATGCTACTAAAACGTATCTTAAAACAGGTGAATTTACCACTGTTAAAGTCACAGAAGCTGAAGATTTTGACTTATACGGTGAAGTTATTTCTTAATTAAAGCGGGCTTTCTTTTACCTTTTATTATTAGGCAATATATTTTATACAAGAGTAGTAATCCCATGATTTCGTGATATTTAATTTGATATTATAAAATTTAAGTTTTCAACTTTTGATATCTATACTCAAGAAAATATAAATACAGCTGAAAGAATTAGAAAAATTGTAAAAGCTAATCGTTCTTTAGAACGCTTAGCACGTTTTGATTTGTTTTTAGAGAAATTCATAATGTTTGTGTTTTGTGGTTAAACATTAGTTTTTGTAGCGCCCCGCAACTGGAAGTCTGCAGTCATATCCAGCGCAAGACACCACAAAACTGGTAGTCATTTGTAATGACCCTACAAACTTACATGATGGTCTTAACGAAATAAAAGAATCTCTACGGACAATAAGTGGACTTAGCCTATAATAGTACCGGACAAAACGTGGACATATTTATTTAAAATATGGAATTACAATGATATAACTAATTCTTGAAGCGACTCTTCCGTAGACAGATTTAGTTTTTTTCGTAGACGATACCTCGCTTTTTTTACGCCTTCAACAGAGATATTTAGGATGTTGGCTATTTCTTTACTAGATAAATTCATCTTCAAAAGAGACATCAGTCTTAAATCGTTATTACTCACTTCAGGATAGTTTCGCATTATTTTGGTATTAAAATCTTTATGTACGTCTTCGAAGTAAGATTTAAACTGTTCCCAATTATTATCGTTATTAATATCTAGATTAATGTTATTAATAATACTTTGAAATCCTCTTGTGTTATTACTCTCCGATTTAATAGATTTTAATTGCTCTTTTAAGTCTAACAGTACTTCATTTTTATGAGCAAGATGAAGCGCATGCGTCGTCAACTGCTTTTCTTTAAATTCTAAATCACTATCTAATTTTTGGCGTTCTAATCTATTGCGTTTCATTTTTTGTCGTATAGCATAAAATAATAAGCCTCCCAGCACCAATAATGAAATGAGACCCATTACTAAAAGCTGAAATCTTGATTCAGCTACTTTTTCTTGTTCTTTGAGTAGTTCTATTTCAGATTTTTGAAGAGCAATTTCTTTCTCTTTTCTATTGGTTTCAAAAATTACTTTTTGCTCTTCGGCCAAGCTTGTTCTTAAATAACTATTAATCGAATCGCTAGCATTTATACTCTCTTTCAATAAGTCGTATGCCAAATCATATTTTCCCATTTTATTGAGAACTTTAGACTTAAAGAGCTTAGTTCTCTTTAAGTTTCTATATGAATTGTTTTTTTCTGCTTCAGAAATGCAGTAATCAAAATTTGCTATGGCCTCTGTATAATTGTTAATTTCTGTATTAAGTAGACCACGCATTATATTATAATTATAGACTATTCCAATATTTTTTTGTTGGCCGTCTGTGCGTTCTACCTCATCTAGATATGCCTTAGCTTCTTTGTAGTTCTCTCTATTTATTTCAATTTCTGCTAACTGTATTAGGGTCGATAGAATGTTAGATTTTAGATTAATTTTTTTAGAAAGCTCTAAAGATTTTAAAGCACTCTCAAGGGCTTTATCAAGTTGAGATAATTTTATTTGCGACATTGATTTCATTCTAAGCAATTGGGCTTTCTGATTATTTTGTCCTATAGCATCGGCGATTTTTATACCAATATCTAGCTGATTTACAGCTTCTTTGTTTTGATACATATCTTGATATAGATTCCCAATAGTATAATAGGCTTGTGGCAGTAAAACCGAATCAAAGGCTTGTTCTCTTAATTCAATAGTTTCTTTCATATGTTTTAATGCTATATTTCTATAACCTCTATTAAGCGCTATGATGCCTCTATTTTCTATTGCGGTTGCTAATAAGGATGTGTCCTTGTATTTTCTGGCAATAGGTTCTATCTCGTCAATTAACTCTTCAACTCTATCATAGTCTCTAGTAAGTACTTTTACGGTTAGGGCTAAATTAGATTTTATTGTTGCGCCCAACAGAGTGTCACCAATTTTCATAAATTCGTTCCCAGATTTTTCTAAATAAACCATGCAAGAGTCATAAGCACTCTGTGTATAAAAGTAATTAGCCTTTACGCCATATAAACTTGCATAGCCACGCACAAAAGGCTTTTTTTTGTAAATAAGACTTGCTTCATCTATATATAATTTAGCCATTCTTGGATCTTTATAAACTAATCTTTCTGCTAATGTCAGTTGTGCTTTGGCTTTAACACTATCGTTTTTTGTAGATCTAATTATCAGTTGTAAGCTGTCTACCCATTTTTGGTTCTGGCTCTGACTACTAATACCAAACATTATAAAACATAGTAAGCAGATATATTTAATTGCAATGTTTACACTTTGGATTAAGTTTTTATAGAAGATACTAACGAGGACATTTTTGAGAGACTTTTTGCAGAGCATAATGATTAGTTTTTCAATTTATTTATGTAATTATAGTATTTGTTATTTTTTATCTATTTGATAATCAGCAATATAAAGTGTGCTAATTAGGTTTTGTCCACCTATATTAAAGTTCAATATTTTTTTAAAAATTTTAATGATTTTGGGGTGGACAAAAGGTGGACAAGACTGATTTTCAGTCATTTCGGTGTTTTTTTAATCTATCTTCGACAAACAAAACAATATGGTATGCCAAATAAACACGTGACACTTTTTGCTGTTCTACTCATTAGTTTTTCATGTTTTAGCCAACAGCTATATCTCGAATTGGGTACAACGATATCCTCATTCGATTACGAAAATTCTCAGGGACAACCTTTAGATAATTTATTGTCTATTTCTAAAACCTATTACGGGATGGGTTACAGGCAAAGTATAAACCCAAACAAGACATTGTTTTTATCACTTGGCGCAACTTATAATAATTACGGTGCAATTGGTAGTGAGAATAGTGTAGACAACTTTTTTCAATGGGATGTGAGTTATTTGGGACTTAAAGCAGGTATGAGTATTCAGTTATTTCAATTAAGAGATCTTTATTTTTTTGCTAATGTATCGGTATCACCAGAGATTATGGTAAGAGGAAACCAAACAATAAATAGTTCTGTATTTAATCTAGTAGGTAATGAAGAGTTTAATAATACCATAGTTTTTTTTAGAGGCGGATTAGAAATGCAATATCCAGTTTCTAAGTATGCGGCAATTTCTGCGGTCTACAATTATGGAAAAACAACCTTAGCTAATAGCGGAAGTACACAAGAAAAATTAGGACTTAATGCGCACCAATTCGGTATTGGTTTTATAATCAATCTACCGAATTGTAATTGTGATTTTTAAACTTGTTAAATATAAGTAGACAAAAGGTGGACATTCTATAATTAGCTGATTATTAATAGTTTTTAATTATAGATTTGGGTCATCTGCAACTATCAAAAAACAATATAAATTATGAAAACACTTCTACGATTAGCATTTTTGCTTTGTTGTGTTCAAGTATTTCAAGCACAAAATAATTCGGATTATCGAATTATATCGTCAAATCTTGGTGTAGCAGGTTCTTCTCAAACTATAGAGACTTCTAGAGGAACTTATAAGGTGAGTCAAAGTATTGGGCAATCTAGTATTATAGGGACTTATAAATCTAATGGCTACTACTTACGACAAGGTTATCAGCAACCTTTAACGGGAGCTACCAATATAAATAACTTAAGTACTACTGAAATATCAGCTAAGGTTTATCCAAATCCTTTTAGTCGTCAATTAAATATTGTTTTTACAGAACGTATTCAAAGCGATATTTCGGTGTTGATTTTTGACATCAACGGAAGATTAATTTACAATCAAAACTTTGAGCCGAGACAAGACGTAGAAATACAGATTGAAAACATATCAAAAGGCACTTATTTCTTAAAAGTCGCTTCAAAAAGAAAACGCTTTAATACAAAACTTATCAAAATTTAAAAACAACTAACACAATACAATTAGCCATGAAAAAATTACTATTACTAGCATTATATATTTGCTTTTCGACACTGCTTTTTTCGCAAACAGATGGTATATCTTATCAAGCGGTTATTATTGGACCAGATGATTTAGAATTACCAGGCGTAGACTCTCAAGGGAACTATTTGCCAAACGCCACCATTGCCATAAAGTTTTCTATACTAGATGCAAATAACGACCAGAATAATCCATTGTTTGTTGAGACACGAACTGTAGACACTGACGAGTTTGGTAGAGTTAATCTTATTATCGGTTTAGATAATGACGAGTTTAAAGAGATTAATTGGGATGGTGAGATAAAATTTCTAAGGGTAGAAATAGATTTTGAAGGTGGTACTAATTTCGAATTTCTAAGTAATGAAAGGCTAACCTATTTACCATACGTGCTTCATAGAGACATTAAAGCAACAGGAACTTTAACTGTCGATGATAGAACATTTTTAAACGGAGAATTGGTTGTGGAAGGACCAGCAAATTTTAATGATGCCCTTACAGTTACTGGAGATGTACCAAGTTATCTGTCTGGAACATTAACCGTTGATGGAGAAACTAACATAAATAATGCATTCAGAGTTAATGGACAGAACCCAACAGATTTATCAGGAAGTCTAAGAGTTGGTGGTAATGCAAATTTTGAAAGTGATTTAAGTGTACTAGGTTTAACCGCTCTAAATGATTTAACAGTAACAGGACAAGCCAGTTTCGGAGATATGTCAGTAGATAACTTAACTGTAAACTTAAGCAGTGTACTCAATGGACAAACTACCATAAATGGACAAACGCTCATAGATGGTCAAGGAAATCAAGTAAGAATTACATCTAATCTGCCAAACCAAGGAAATACAATAGAAAATCATCCGCTTTTAATTGATGGCGGAAATAATGGTCTTGCCATTAGAGTAAATGGAAGTCGGTCTAACGATACAAATTTTATAACCTTTTATGATCAAATGAGTAATACACCATGGGGTAGGATAGAAGGGGAGATACCAAGTGAGTTTGGTAATAATGCAGATTATGAATTTGATCAATCTTCGTTAGAATTCGATATTTACGATTCAGAGATTGATTTAGGTTTTGCAATAGCACATCAAGTAATTTCTGGCGCGCAACTAATCAAGGCGTCCACAGATTTTCGAGCTTGTATTGGATTAGGAGGTTGCCTAGCTTCACCTGGTCCAGCAGATATAGGATTTGCAGGAGTAGAACTTATCTCAGCTACAGCGCAAACAGTACTTGCGGCGCTTGTACTGGACAGATCTAATCTCAATAAAGCTATTTATGATAATAATAAAATAATTTATCAAGGTGTAACCTATGCTTCTGGGGCTGGTGATTATGCCGAATATTTAAAACGAGAAGATTTAAATGAAAATATTACTTATGGTGATATTGTGGGTTTGAAAGGTGGAAAAATTTCTAAAAATGTCATTGGTGCAGAACGCGTAATGGTGGTTTCCTATAAACCAATTGTATTAGGAAATATGCCACCAAAAGATAGGGAATCAGAGTACGAAAAAGTAGCTTTTATGGGCCAAGTACCAGTTAAAGTTTATGGTAAAGTTAAAATTGGTGATTATATCATACCAAGCGGAATGAATGATGGTACTGGGGTTGCCATCTCACCAGAGGATATTAGAGTTGGACAAATAAAGCATATAGTTGGTGTAGCTTGGTCAGAAAATAATCAAGCTATTAGTAAGAGTATGATCAATGTAGCTGTTGGTATTAATAAAAATGATAATAATCCAATTATAAAAAAACTTGAAAATAAAATATCGATACAGTCTCAAGAAATCACAGAATTGAAAACTCAAATAGCCGACATATATAAAGCACTTAATGATATTAAGAACGGAAAACCTCTAAATGCTCTTAATGAAGATGAATCTTATAATGAATTACCTATTAATAATTATTATAACAGAAAATATGAAGTTGCGCAGGCTGAGTATGGAGAAATTGTTTACTGGGAAATAACTAAAGAAGATATTCAAAAAGCTTTTGATATGGCAAGAAAACAAATGGTGCTTAATGGTGTTGATGTCGAAAATAATTATTTCTGGAATAAAATTGATAATGACCCAGCTTATAAAGAAACGTTAATAACGGAGTTAATAGATAAGTTGGATAAACAGCTACACTATCATAAATCAGTTTTTACGAAAGATTAATAATAGAAATAGAATCAAGTAAACATGTTTTCCATGAAAACTAACATAAGATTAATAGTATTTTTTATAAGTACTTTTCAAATTTTACTTGCTCAGACTACGATAATTCCAGATGCTAATTTCGAGAACTATCTTGAAACTCATACTGCGGACGGAACTGAAGTTAATGTTGGTAATCCAGAAAGCATGGGTGATGGAATTGAGAATAATAGTTTGGTTCTGACTAATAGAATTCAGACAGTGACGTCACTGAATATTATCGAATTACAAATTGAAAATATTATTGGGATTGAAGATTTCGTAGCTCTTGAAGTTTTAGTTTGTAATAATAATAGGATTGCAAGTATAGATGTATCCGCTAACGCCAACTTAAGACTTCTTAATGTGTCAAATAATCGAATTTTAGGCGAACTCAATGTTAGCAACAATCCAAATTTAGAAAGTCTATTTTGCTCCTCTAATCAAATAAATGTTTTAAACTTTAATAACAATACGGTTTTAAAAAACCTTGACGCTTCCAATAATCGTCTAACAGACTTAGATTTATCTAACATTAATTCTATAGCATGCCCAGACCCACAAACAGACCCTGTAACCTTATGTCAAGGTTCTGCTACAATTAATGTCTCTAGAAATCAGCTAACAGCTTTAGTGGTTAATAATGGATTTAATGATTTAGTTTCTGTTTTTGATGCCACAGATAATCCCGATTTACCTTGTATTCAAATTGATGCTGGATTTACGCCTGGAAATAATTGGGCTAAGGACGATTGGGCATATTTTTCAGAAAATGTATGTGTAGACATTTATACTTATGTACCAGATGATAATTTTGAGCAGGCGCTCATTAATCAAGGTTACGACGATGTTTTGGATAATTTGGTGTTAAGAGCAAATATCGAGAATTTAACCACTCTCGATGTTTCAAGTGCCTTAATTGTGAGTTTAGAAGGTATTGAAGATTTTACAGCACTCGTAAATTTAAATTGTAATGGAAACGCTATTGAAGCAGTCGATTTATCTGTAAATACGGCTTTAGAAGATTTAGATATTTCGGCTAATGCTTTAACGGATTTAGACCTTTCTGCAAATACGTCTTTATTGGTATTAAATATTCAAGATAATAACATATTTAGCTTAGATGTGTCAAATAATACTCTATTGACAAACCTTGATTGTTCCGGAAATAGTTTAACAGACTTAGCATTAGACTCTAACGTGCTCCTCACTGATTTAGATTGTGCTTTTAATCAGATTGAAAGTCTAGATTTATCAAACAATACAGCTTTAATATCCATTTTATGTAATGACAATAACTTATTTGCACTCAACTTAGTTAATGGCAATAATCCATCTATAACAGCATTTAGTGCTCTAAACAATCCTAACTTATTTTGCATCGAAGTAGACGATGTAGCCTTTGCAAACGGTGCAGCTGGATGGCAAAAAGATGCTGCTGCAGATTACAACCTCAATTGTGGGACATATGTACCTGATGACAATTTTGAACAGGCCTTAATTGACCAAGGTATAGATTCTGACAACACACTTAATAACTATGTGCCTACTGGAGACATAAATATGTTGACGGATTTAGATATTTCTGGCTTAGCAATAGAAGACCTTACCGGAATTGAAGATTTTACAGCTTTGGTAAACTTAAATTGCTCAGATAATTTCCTATCGGTTTTAGAATTAACTACAAATTTGGCTTTAACAACAATTAACCTTGCAAATAACCAGATTGAAAATTTAGACCTATCAATAAACGCCAATTTAACATCAATTTTATGCAATGATAATGCATTAACCTCGCTGAGCATAGCTAATGGAAATAATGCTGGTCTGGCAACTTTTAATGCTACAGGAAACCCAAATCTTTTCTGTATCAACGTAGACAATGCAATTTTAGGAAACATTCCTATGGCTTGGCAAATTGATACAACAGCGTCCTATAATGACGATTGTGCTAATAATAGAATCACACTTATTCCAGATCCAGTTTTCGAACAAAAACTAATTGATTTTGGTTACGATAACGTCATTGATGGGCAAGTATTAACAGCAAATATTGAACTGATACAAACCCTTAATGTCAGTGATGAAGGTATCTCGGATTTAACAGGGATTAGAGATTTTAAATCTCTTGTAGAATTAGATTGTAGTGGTAATTTTTTAGATGATTTAGATGTTAGTAATATGGTAAATCTAGAACGATTGAATTGCAGTTCTAATTTTTTCCTTACTAATGATATTAACGATGCTAATGGACTTTTAAACACAACAGGAACAATTGCATTAGTAGAATTGTTTTGTGGAGGTAATAACCTTTCAAATCTAGATACTAGTCTTAACGCAAATCTCCAAGTTTTAGATTGTGCTGACAATAATATTACAAATCTCAATGTGTCAAATAATTTAGCCTTAGTTAGGTTAAATGGTTCAAACAACAGTCTATCTGCCTTAGATATTAGTGCTAATACACTTTTAGAAGATTTAAATAGCGATAGTAATCAGCTACAAACTCTTACAACTATTTCAACACTTAATACAACATTAACACGTTTAAGTTGCGCAAATAATAGCCTTTCAGATTTAGTAGTAACAAGCTATCAAGCCTTATCGTTTCTTAACTGTGGTACAAACAATTTAAATGCACTTAACGTTCAGAATAATCCAGATTTAAGTTTTCTTTCGGCAACAAATAATCAAATTACCGCTATCAATTTGATGAATAATGGCAATTTGGTAGAAGTACTTTTGTCGCAAAATAATTTAACCCAATTAGACTTAAGTGGAAACTCAATGTTAGAGCAACTCAATTGTAGTTTTAATGACATTAATTCAATCAATTTGGCTTCAAATTCGCTTTTAGAGTTTCTGACTTGCGCTAATAATGAGCTAACTACTATTGACCTTACAGCTAATACAAACCTCATAGAAATTAATGCAAGCGCCAATAGCTTAGCTAGCATCAACCTTTCCAGTAACTTTGGAAGCTTAAAGCGTATCGACCTTAGCAATAACCAACTTGAAGAGGACTTAGATTTAAGCACGATGGCAATTTCGGCATGTGTATATCAACCAAACCAAACAGATTTTTGTCCTGAAACTATTACAATAAATGTTTCTAATAATTTATTGAGTTTTTTAAATATCCAAAATGGAATCAACCCGGAAATCGCAAGTTTAAATGCTACAGGAAATCCTAATCTAGATTGTATACAAGTAGATGATGCCAATTCTATCGGCGCAGGTTGGATTAAAGATGATGCTACAGAATATAATGTTGATTGTAATTTTGGAGAAACCTTTGTGCCCGATAATAATTTTGAACAAGCCCTTATAGATTTGGGCTATGACACGGGACCTCTAAACGATTACGTGCCAACTATTAATATTGAAGCTTTAATCATTTTAGATGTTAGTGGAAATAATATAGCTGACCTTACTGGTATTGAAGATTTTGAGGCCTTGCAAACTTTAAATTGTTCTAATAATTCGCTTACAGAACTAATAATAGACCAAAATACTAACCTTATCAGTCTTAATTGTTCAGAAAATCAATTAAGCAACTTAAGTGTTTTAAATAATACGTTGCTAAATACAATTAACTGTGCCTCCAACACGATTAGTACATTAGATTTAAGTAACAATGGCAGCCTTACAGATTTAGATATTTCTAATAATTCGTTTACAGCATTTTTGCCAAGTGAAGTCCTATCGTTAGAAAGTTTTAATTGTGATTTTAATCAGATAACTGAGCTCGATTTTCAGTTAAATCAAAATATGACGAGTATCAATTGTGCGTCTAACCAGCTAGAAGTTTTAAATATTAAGAACGGACAAAATAATAGCTTATCTTTTTTAGATGCTCAGAATAATCCAGATTTAACTTGTATCGAAACAGATAACGGTACAGTACCAGCAGGTGTAACTTGGCTTATAGATGCCACGGCTCAGTTTTCTGATAATTGCTTTTTTGGGCAAACCTTTGTGCCAGACGATAACTTTGAGCAGGCTTTAATCGATTTAGGCTTTGATTCTGGAGCTCTAGACGATTATGTGCAGACAGCAACTATAGAAACTATCACTTTTCTAAATATATCCTCTAGGGAGATTTCAGATTTAACTGGGATTGAAGATTTTATAGCCTTACAAAACCTTAATTTCGAAATTAATACTATTTCTTCCGTAGATTTAAGTAATAATACGGCACTTGTAGATTTAGATACTTCAGATAATCTACTAACAGAAATTGATGTTTCTTCCCTAACGCAGCTTTTAGTTTTAGATGTCTCCAAGAATGACTTATCTCAAATTAATGTAGATGCCAATGTGCAACTGATAGATTTAAATGTTTCAGATAATTCTATTGAAAATCTTAGTGTAGATACCTTAACAAATCTCGAAGATTTAAATTGTTCGAACAATCTTATTGGTAGTTTAAGTTTAACTCAAAACATAAATTTAGAAATACTCTTCTGTCAATCAAATATGCTTATTGATGACCAATTGAATATTCAAAATGGAAATAATCAAAACATTCAAATATTCAACGCTACCAACAATCCAGACTTAGGCTGTATTTTGGTAGATAATCCTACGGCGGTTATAGAAAACACTGATGGTACTTACGATGATTGGAGTAAAGACGATACGGCAACCTATCAAATTATTTGTTTAGATGCTGATAATGATGGTGTACCCAACGTTGATGATTTATGTCCTGGAACGCCATTTGGAGCTACAGTAGATTTATTTGGTTGTGCTATTCCAAACTTACCAAATGGCAACTTTTTAATTTCTATAACCAGTGAAACTTGCTTAAATAGCAATAACGGAATCATTTCTATTGAAACGCAAGAGGTATATAACTACACAGCAACCTTAACTAGTGACGATTTTAATCAAGCTTATAATTTTACCAATGATGTAGATATTTTTAATCTATTAGCAGGAACTTATGAGTTATGTATCACTATTGAAGAATGGCCAGATTACGAACTGTGTTATACGATAATCATCGAGCAACCAGACCCATTATCGGTATTTTCAAGTAGAATTGCGGGGACAAATAGATTGGCTCTTGATATGTCAGGGAATTTAAGATACAATGTAGAGTTTAACGGAGAATCTTTTGTAACCTATAACTCCGAACTTCAGTTAGAACTGCAACAAGGCATTAATACGCTAAAAGTCACAACAGATTTAGAGTGTCAAGGTGTTTTTGAAGAAACAATTATTGTAACGGATGAATTTTTAGTCTATCCAAATCCTTTCAATAACGAATTAGAGATATATAACGGTATTCCAGATGAAGAAGTTGATGTAAAAATATATTCTCTTTTCGGTCAGCTTATTTTTTCAAAGGTTATTCAAAATCACGGTAGTAATATTGAATTGGATACTAGCAGTTTAGCTTCAGGAATGTATTTGATTATGTTGCAATCAGAGTCTATGCGTACAGCTCATAAAATTATTAAAGAATGAAAAAGTTAGTTTATATATTCTGTGTCTTTTTAGTGGTGTTATCTTCATGTAAGGATACTACAGACGATATGATAGATACAACCATTCCTTTTGGAGAAATTCAGGATGAGGTTGAAGGTGTTCAATTAATTTTTCCTTTAGAGAATGAATTGTGTACTACAGGAACTAACATAACCGATACCGAAAGTACCGTATTATTTGAGTGGGTACCCAATAACAATGCAGACAGTTATAATGTCACAGTTGAAAATTTAAATACAGGTGAAATTATAGAACTAGAAACTACGGACTTTTTGGTGCCAATAACTATAGCGCGCGCAAATTCTTTTAGGTGGTTTGTCAGTTATGTCTATAGAGACGACATATCGACTAGTGAGTCGTGGAATTTCTATAATGCAGGTGTCGGCGTGCAAACGTATCCACCTTTTCCAGCACAAATAATTGCCCCTATAATGGCACAAAATATTCCAGCAACAAGTACCGTAATTTTACAATGGAATGGTAGTGATGTAGATGATGATATTGTAGGTTATGATGTGTATTTTGGAACGAGTAATCCTCCTGAAATGAGTAACGCGGATATTACCAATACAGAACAATCAGTTGCAGTTACTCCAGATACTATTTATTATTGGAGCATAACAACTAAAGATGCAGAAGGTAACGAGTCTAGTTCTGTGGTTTTTCAGTTTAAAGTATTAAACTAAAGTTCTAAATAAAGATATTATCAATTAAGTTTCCTCTCACTTCAAACGGATGAAAACGCGAGAACAACTCTTCAGAATACCAGCCGAGTTCTCTGGTTTTTTTAACCATATCGGCATGTTTTTTATTGCTATACGCATAAGCCATCATGTGTTCTCCTTTTTTCCAAAACGAAAATGTAGCCTGCATAAAAATAGGCCATTCACCAATACCTTTAGAAAAAATTAAGCCCTCATGTCCGTCCATAGATTTAGAAACCGAAGGCACATAACGCCAAAATTTATAAGCTAATTTTGGTTTTATAGTCGCTCTAGTAATCACAGCGATAGGTTGAAATTCGTTATACTTTACTTCGGCATTAAACGGTTCTTGTTCACTCCATTTACCATGTGCTTTTATAGAATGCATTAAAATGTGACTATGCTTTTCAGAGCTACTTTGATATTCTTCAATAATATCTGAATCTAAAAACTTATTTGCTTCGTCTTCCGAGTTGAAAACAGTTAATAATCCAAAGGTAGACCAATCTGGCCATATCGAAAATCCGTTTCCACTTCCAGCACCAAGTGCTTTCCAGAATGTAAGTCCAGAAATATCCTTTTTAAGAAGTGGAGGTCTTCCCATGCGACCAAGCGCTTGCCATTTATTTTTAAAGCCTTTGTATGAGAAAAATGAAATGACTGTGGTTTGAGACATATTGTAAAGGTAAAAAGACAAAGACTTTTTTTTGCTTAATTATTTGTGAAAAGTCCTATTATTTTTTGGTTGTAAAGCGCTTGCATTTTTCTGAAATTCCGTTGACATAATCTGAAATTGATTTGACGTCTTTGGCATATTCAGCACCTTCAAAACCTGAAATATCTTTGTAGGTAATTTGTTTATTATAGGCCGTGAGATAATCTGAAGCCAACGGTAAATAAGACCAATGCCAGCATTCTAAATTGTAGCCAGTTCTACCTTTAGCTTTGTTAGTATAAACTTGATAGAAACCAAAATCATTAGCGTTGGTACTCAGCCAATCATAGATGGCTTTCCCTTCACCAGAGTCGTAGTAAGAATTTGTAAGATTATTTAAATCTAAATCCGTACCCCAATGGTGCCGAGACGTAGATGGCATAGAACTGTATTCCATAATTTTTTTGGCGCGCTCAATAGGTTCTAATTCTTTATATTTTTCCCATTTACGGTTCCAAATGCGTTTCTGTTCTTCAAAATTTCTTGTCCCAGAAATGATGATAAGATTGATGCCGTCTGCTTTTGCCTTAGCATGCATCTTTAAATACGCATCATAGGTTTCTGTTTGAATAAAAAGTATTTTTGAGCTTAATTTTGAATCTACTTTTACAAAATCTGGATGTGTTTTATAATCGAATTTTCCTAAAAGAAAATCTTTATCCATCATTATTTCATCTTCAGTTTCGACTTTAACTTCGATTTGGTCCTCAATCACGACTTCGACTTTAGACGCAACTTCGCCCTTTTCTTTGCAATTGAAAAGTATAATGAGTACAATTAGAAATTTGATACTTTTCATACTATTCAGCTTTCATTTTTTTAATGCGCTGTAATAGCGTTGGATGCGAATAATGCATAAATACATACGCAGGATGAGGTGTAAGATTACTCAAACTGTTTTTAGATAGTTTCTTTAAAGATGAAATTAACGGTTCTGCTTTATAAGTGGTTTTAGCATAATCATCAGCTTCATACTCAAACTTACGAGAGAAATAATTCATAATTAAACCTGTAATTTCAGAAATAGGCGAGTAGAGCAATCCAAAGGCAATTAAGCCTGCGTGAAAACTTGGTATTTCTACGCCAATGACATTTGATAATAACGGATTGGATATAAAAATAGATAAAATAAAAAGTGTAAAACCCGTCATTAAAACTGAAGCAAAAAGATTAAAAATAATGTGCTTTCGCTTATAATGCCCAACTTCATGAGCCAATACCGAAACGATTTCTTCATCATCTAAATCAGTAATCAAGGTATCAAACAGGGTCACGCGTTTTTCGCTACCAAAACCAGAAAAATAGGCATTGGCTTTTGTACTT
Source organism: Winogradskyella jejuensis (assembly GCF_900129745.1). GTDB lineage: Bacteria > Bacteroidota > Bacteroidia > Flavobacteriales > Flavobacteriaceae > Winogradskyella > Winogradskyella jejuensis. Next base: position 270,513 of record NZ_FQWS01000002.1, read on the forward strand.
CGTTTTGAGCCATCAATCACAAAAATTTTATCAAGATTAAATCCAACAGAATTGGCGTAGTTTGAAATTTTGTTACGCAATTCGCCTTCCTCCAAAGGTGTTTGTTTGTTAAAAAGTGGCACAATGAGTTTGGCATAAAACATATTCATAAACACCGTGAAAATAATAACAATTCCCCAAGCATATAACCAAAATTGATTGCCTGTAATTTGATAAAACCAAACGATGAGCGCTAGTATACTTCCACCTAATAAAGCCATCATAAACAAGCCTTTTATTTTATCTAAAATAAAGGTCTTTCTAGTGGTCTTATTAAATCCAAATTGTTCTTCAATCACAAAAGTCTTGTAGTAGGAGAAAGGTGTAGAGATAATCTCACTCGCTAGCATAATTATTCCGAAGAAAATCAACGCAATAATTATTGGATTTTCAGAATAACTTCTAGCAATGGTATCGACATACTCAAAGCCATCGAGTAAGAGAAAACCTAAAGTTAAAATCAATGAAAACAAGGATGACCATATACCAAATCGGTAATTTATAGCTTTATAATTTTGAGATTTTTTGTATCGAGCTTCATCGTAAACATCTTGTAATTCAGATGGAACCGCATCTTTAAAATGTTTAGCATTCAATGCATCTAAAATTTTATCCTTTAGAAAATTAACGATGATTATGCCTATAATGATGTAGAATAGGGTTTCAGAATTCATTTAGTTTAATTATTTAAAATCACGTTGACGTTTCGCTTCAAAAATAAGAATTCCGGCTGCGACAGAAACATTCATAGAGTCAATTACACCTTGCATGGGAATACTAATATTTTGAGTCGCTGCTTCTCGCCATTCTTGGGTTAATCCAGTAGCTTCTGTGCCAACAACAATAGCCGTTGGTAAAGTGTAATCTTGTTCGTGGTAGGGTTGTGATTCTTGCAGAATCGCTGCGTAAATATTAAAACTATATTTCTGTAAAAAGGCGATAACTTCTTCAGTAGATGCAACACCAATTTCAGTCGTAAACACACAACCTACACTAGAACGAATAATGTTTGGATTGTAAATATCTGACTTTGGGTTGGCTATAATTACAGAATCTACTTTTGCAGCATCTGCTGTACGTAGTAATGCACCCACATTACCCGGTTTTTCAGGAGCTTCGGCCACTAAAATCAAAGGATTTTTAGAGGATAGTTTTAATCCTTCAAGTGTGTGTTCTTTTGTTTTTCCTACAGCGATAACACCTTCAGTTGTACCACGATGCGCCAATTTTTGAAAAACTTCTTTCGAGATTTCAATAATTTCAACATTGTAATGCCGCATTGCTTTGGCCTCGCTTTCAGAAAATAAGTCAGGGAAAAATAAAAGCGTTTCAATAGTATATCCGCCTTTTATAGCTAGAGACAATTCACGTTTACCTTCAAGCAGAAATTGTCCCGTTTTCTTTCGCTCACGAGACTTATCCTTAAGCTGTATCAGCTGTTTGATATATGGGTTTTGCGTACTTGTTATAGATTTGTGCATATGTAAACAAAAGTAATGTAATTTTACAGGAAAAATAACGTCAAACCTACCAACAAAACCACTACAATGAAAAAAATAATAGCATTATTCGCAACAGCTTTAATAATTATCAGCTGTAAAAACGACAAAACCTCTTCAATAGAAGAAATTAAGAATATTAAAAAAGAAGATATCACAACAAGTATCTACCCAGAAAGTATTACTAAAATTTTTGATGCTCACGGTGGAATAGACCACTGGAATAAAATGAAAACCTTATCCTTTACCATGAATAAGCAGAATGGAGCTGAGGTTACAACCACAAATCTAAAAACGCGTGCAGAATTAATCGATACTCCAGATTATGGGATTGGTTTTGACGGAAGAACGCTATGGGTAAATGAAAAGAACGAAAAACCGTATAGAGGAAAAGCACGTTTCTATAAAGGTTTAATGATGTACTTCTATGCTATGCCTTTTATTGTAGGCGATGACGGAATTATTTATGAAGAAGCTGAGCCGCTTACTTTTGAAGGTAAGACTTATCTAGGTGTTTTAGTGTCTTATGAGGCTGGTATTGGCGAATCTCCTGACGATCAATATATTATTTACTATGATGCTGAAACAGGGCAAATGCAATGGTTAGCCTACACTGTAACTTTTGGTAAAGATGGAAAGAGCGATAAGTTTAGTTATATCCGTTATGATGACTGGCAAACTATTAATGGATTGGCTTTACCAAAAAGTATATCTTGGTATAATGTTGAAGAAGGACAACCAACAGAATCAAGGAATACTGTTGAGTTTGTGGATGTTGTAGTTTCTGAAGAAGCGCCGAAAGATGCTATATTTGGGATGCCCCAAGGTTCGAAAATTATACAATAGATTAACGATTTGTCATACTGTCCCGCAGCTTCGGGATTGATTCAGCATCTCACATTTATACAGAATAAAAAAGGGAACCAATTTGGTTCCCTTTTTCGTTTTAATCTTGTTGTTCTCGTTCAAGTTTTCCAGAATAGCGTTTCCATAATTTCGTTTGATGTGTCTCCAAACTTAAGTTTCGTCCATCGATAAAAGCATGAGTTACTTGGTTACCACGCATATCTAAGGCATCTCCTTCGCTAATAAAAAGTGTGGCTCTTTTACCAGCTTCGAGTGTACCGTACTTATCATCAATTCCCATGATTTTAGCTGGGTTTTGAGTAATTAGTTGTAAAGCTTGTTCTTTTGTTAAACCATAGGCTACAGTGGTACCCGCATAAAACGGAAGATTACGCGAATTCATACGCTCCATTTGTCCGCTTGGTTCTAAAGCGACTAAAATGCCAGCATCGACCAGTTTTTTAGCGAGTTTAAATGGCAAGTCATAATGGTCATCTTCATTATTTGGTCTTGTATGTACACGTCTTAAAAATACTGATACATTATTCTGCTTTAAAAAATTTGTAACCTTATCTGCTTCATAAGCTCCAACTATAGTAATTTTAGAAACACCTTGGGACTTCGCAAAGTTAACAGCATCTGTGATTCCTTTTTGGTCATTTACATTAATATACAAATGCTTGGAACCATTAAAAAGCCCAGCCATAGCTTCAAAAGGTAGGTTACGTTCTTTTTTAGGACCTGCATTATGTGTTTTTGCCTCAACAAAATATAGCTCTATTTCCTTGACTTGTTTTCCGTAATTTTTATTTGGTTTTAATCCAGGATCTTCACCAAGCCACCAACGTCCGCGACTAAAGGTGCTTGGCCAGTTCATATGAATACCATCATCTGTCTTTACAGCAGCATCTTCCCAGTTCCAAGCGTCGTATTGCACGACAGAAGATGTGCCGGTAATACGTCCGCCTCGTGGTACAACTTGACCTAAAAGTACACCGTTTGGTCGCATAGACTCTACAATTTTGGATTCAGCATTGTAGGCAATAATACTTCTAATGTGTGGATTGTAAGTTCCTAATTCTGATAAATCGTTCGATGCTTTAACGGCATCAACTTCAACTAACCCGAGTGTTCCGTTGGCAACAATAAATCCTGGATACACGTGTTTTCCAGAAGCATCAATCACTTCCATTTCGGAGGAATTAATTCTTACTGTCGTTGCGTCTCCAACATTTGTAATCTTACCGTTAGAAAATGTGATAATACTGTTTTCGATAACCGTTCCGTTGCCTATATGAGCCGTTGCACCCATGATAGCAATGTCTTTAGACTGCTCAGGAGCAGGTGTTTGTTGTGCAAAACTCATACTAGCTGTAAGTAGAAGTATTACTATATATTTTATGTTTTTCATCTTAATAAGTTTAATACCGATTAAAGTCCAGAATCTTCAGAGTCGCAATGCAACAATACTTTTTCTTTCTTCTTTACAGGTTGAGTTTTTAAGCCTTTATTTTTATCTTGAAGCATTAGGTTAATAAGTTCGCTTCTTTCTTTAGCAATAGCTTTTCGCATTTGTTTGTCTTTTTCCAAATCGAAATACGTTACACCTTCAATAATTGTTTTTTCGGCTTTTGCGTAAATTGAAAGTGGATGGTCTGACCATAGTACCACATCAGCATCTTTACCAACTTTTAAACTTCCTACACGGTCATCTAAGTGCAAAAGTTTCGCTGGATTTAGAGTTACAAATTTCAAAGCTTCTTCTTCACTTACACCACCATATTTAATTGATTTTGCAGCTTCTTGATTTAAACGTCGCGACATTTCGGCATCATCACTATTAATCGCGACCGTTACACCAGCATTGTGCATAATTGCAGCATTGTAAGGTATGGCATCATTAACTTCATACTTATAAGCCCACCAATCACTAAAGGTTGAGCCACCAACACCATGTTTTTTCATCTTATCAGCCACTTTGTAACCTTCTAAAATATGAGTAAATGTGTTAATTCTAAAGTTGAATTGTTCTGCCACTTTCATAAGCATATTAATTTCGCTTTGTACATAAGAGTGACAAGAAATAAAGCGTTCGCCATTTAAAATTTCAGCTAAAACTTCCATTTCTGTATCTTTACGATAGGGTTTACCGCTTTTCTTTGCTTCATCGTAAGCTTTTGCTCTACTGAAATAGTCTATAAAAACTTGCTCGACACCCATTCTAGATTGTGGAAAACGCTCATTACGTCGTGCGCGGGATTGTTTTACATTTTCACCTAAAGCAAATTTTATAAACTTCGGAGAATTATCGTAAACATAATCATCTGCTGATTCTCCCCATTTTAGTTTAATAATCGCCGAACGACCACCAATTGGATTTGCTGACCCATGTAAAATTTGAATAGAAGTAACGCCCCCAGCTAGGTTTCTATATACATCGATATCCTTGTCATCTATGACATCTTCAATAGTCACTTCCGCTGAAGAGTTGTGTCCACCTTCATTAATCGAAGCAGCAGCAATATGTGAATGTTCGTCTATAATTCCGGCTGTAATATGTTTGCCAGAAGCATCAATTACTTTAGCATTTCGGTCCGAAAGGCCTTTGCCAATTTTTTCTATTTTTCCGTCTTTAATTAAAACATCTGTATTCTGAAGTACACCTTCATTTTCATTTGTCCAAACCGTAGCGTTTTTAAACAATAGTGTTTCAGCCTTCGGTTTTTCTGTAAAACCGTAAGCTAAATTAGGGTAGGTTACGGGACTCATAAATGGCGTTTCTTTAGAATCCTCTTTTTTAGATTTTTTTGATTCTGCTATTTCTTTTTCAGAAGTTTTAGTAGCAAAAAACGAATATTCATTACCGTTTGGCATAACGGCTGTACCACTTAAATTGTTATTGTTTACAGTATTTGCGGCAATACGTATAAATTCTTTTTTTGTACTGTCTGGCGTTTTTACCGTAAGATTTATCCAATCTCCTGAGTAACTAGCTTTAGTGCCTAAGCTCTTATCTCCAGATTCTAATTTGGCCTTTACCTTACTTGAGCTTCCACTAATATTAAGTTTGTAATCTGTACCAGCCAATTTAAAACTGTAGTCACCGTCTATGTCTTTAATATTCATATCCGTTATGACATGCTGCATACCTTGCACCCAATTTTCGTAAAGCTTTGTCTTACTATCAAAAATATCGCCAGAGGTAATCAAAAAGTTAGCATAGCTTCCCGATTTTAAAGTTCCTAGCTCATTAGATTTTCCTAATAGTTGAGCTGGTATTGTGGTTAATGCCTCTAAGGCTTTTTCTTTAGAAAGTCCACTTTCTATAGCTTTCATTAAATTAGACTTAAAGCTACTTTTCTTTTTAAGACCGTGCGTTGTTAATGAAAATTTTACTCCGTTTTCTGCTAATAATCTCGGGTTATGTGGTTCTTGATTCCAAGCACGCATATCGCTTAATGATAGTGTTGATGCTAAAAATGGGTCTTCAACATCGTAAGCCTTTCTAAAATCAATAGGAAGAATTATTGAAGCATTTGTAGCTTTAACTTCATCTAAACGTTCGTATTCATCACCACCACCAACTATTGTATATTGTATATTGCGTGAATCTCCAACTTTAGCGGCACGAAGTAAATTAGCACGACTTCCAGCTTCAAAAATTTGAAGAAGGTTTTTATTACTATTTAAAGCTTCAAGAGATAAATCTCGCGTATCTATTTTTCCATCAGCGTACCATTTGGCATCATCATACATTTGGCGTAATAATGCCATGCTTCCCATAATAGAAGAAGGATAAGACTGATTAGATTTTACGCTTTTACTAAATGAAAAATTTTGAGTTGTTTCTCCATCAACCACACGTAAAGAATTATCTGCATCATTATTTAATGCAATTAAAGCACCTGTTCCACGAGCTATTCCGTCTGGCATATGTGTATTTACAACGCCAAAACCAAGTTTGTGTAGTTCTGATGCTTCCTTGGCATCATATTTAAAACTAGCCATAACATCTTGCTCTGGCATAATGTGGTCGTTCCAATAAAAACCGCTTCGGCTTGGTCCGTAAGATGGACCGTTTCCGTCACGTTTTGGTTTTTCAACTCCAAACGTAGTGTGTAAGTCAATAAATGATGGATAAATGGATTTTCCAGACAAATCCACTGTTGTGGTATTTTTTGGAAGATTTACAGATTTTCCAACATTAACCACTTTTCCATCTTTAATCAAAAGTGTTCCATTTTTAATAACTTCTGAAGGAGAGACATGGATTGTAGCGTTAGTGAATGCCATGTAATTACTGTTGTTGTCAGATTTTACACCAGAATTACTCGGGAAGTAGTCTTGTGCAAACAACGAAAAACTGCACAATAGCATGAGCAGCCGTAGATAAATTTTAATCATAGAGTTAGTTGGTTAAATTATAATTCTAAAGATAAGATTTATGAATAAACCCTAAATCGTATTAAGAATTTTTAACGTTTTTACAGTGGTTTGTTATTGTAATAATTAACTAATAAAGCAACAACATAGCTGTAGCTTTTCATTCCTTGAGATTGGTTATTTGCCTTCAAGAAAGTGTCAAAGGTTTTTTCAAAGAAAGGCTCAATAGGGTTTTGATAGGATTTCCAAAAATCTTGAGCTTCCTTATAGTTTTTTAAAATGCCTCTGTTAATGGTTTCTAGTAGAGAGTTGTATTTGTCTTTATCTCGCTTATAAACTTCAGCGAGACAGTAGCGCAAGGCAAACGTATAGCCGGAATATTTAAAATATTGGTCCTCGTTATTTACCGCAGCTAAAGCACCAATAAAATTGGCTTCGTTTTCTGCTGCATAACCCAATTGATGTGCAACTTCATGGCAGGATGTTGTGGGAAATTTATAAATAGGAATCAACCCATCAACTTGGGCTTCGTTAGTAAAGGGATTTAGGTAGCCCGAAAATCCCATGTAAGTCAAAGGTAAACTATATACGGATTTTTTTAAACTCTTTGGGTTGTATGATAAGTGCGGATAGCTTTCTGAAAGTATTTCATAACCGTTTTTTACTTTATCAAAAACCTCTTTTTTAGTATAAGGTAAATCCACTTTTAAACTGTCGTTTTTAGATAATTGAAGATGGATAGTGTTAGACTTTTCAATAAGTCTTTTGGTGAAACTTACTAATTCTTCAGTAGAGTACTCCGCTTTTATACCTAATGATTTATGAAGCGGTAAACGGTAATAATTGAAAGCCCAAAGTAAATGAAAGGCAAAGTAAGCAATAGAAATTACGGTGACCACATCTAAAAACCAATTTAAGGAGTCTTTGTATATGCGTTTGTAATTTTTATAGAGCCATCTCAGCAAATATATAACAGCTATTGTGTAGAAAACATCACCAACTGAGAAAGGTATCCAACCAAAACAATAGCGCATGAGTTTGGATAAAAAAACGTAAAGGCCATTACTGTAATAGCTTTCTACAAATTCAGGAAAAAGCTTCAAAAGGTTAATTCCTATAATCTGAATAATTAAAAAAATAAGAAAAGCTCCTCGTTTTGTAATGCGCATGTTTCAAAAATAGGAAATAGTTTGGTTACATTTGCTTCACAAAAAAAAAGAGATATGAGTTCAGAGATAAGAGCTTTAGAACCTAAAGCATTATGGAATAAGTTTGCAGATTTAAATGCTGTTCCTAGACCTTCAAAAAAGGAGGAACGTGTTATTAAGTTCATGAAAGATTTTGGTAAAAGTCTTGGTTTAGAAACCATAGAGGATGAAGTTGGTAACGTTATTATCCGTAAACCTGCCACAAAAGGAATGGAAGATAGAAAGCCAATCGTGATGCAAAGTCATCTCGACATGGTGCATCAAAAAAATAACGACACAGTTTTCGATTTTGATACTCAGGGTATTGACATGTATGTCGATGGTGATTGGGTAAAAGCTAGAGGTACAACACTTGGTGCCGATAATGGACTGGGTGTTGCAACAATTATGGCTGTTTTAGAGAGTGATAGTATTGCGCACCCAGATTTAGAAGCTCTGTTTACGATTGATGAAGAAACAGGAATGACTGGTGCAATGGGGCTTAAAGGTGGTTTGCTTAAAGGTGAAATACTACTGAATTTAGATACCGAAGAAGACAATGAAATTGGTGTTGGTTGTGCTGGCGGTGTTGATGTCACGGCAACTCGAGAATATAACGAAGAGGAAACACCTGAGTTCAAAATTGGTTATCAGATTGAAGTCAAAGGTTTACAAGGCGGACATTCGGGTATGCAAATTCACGAAGGATTAGGCAATGCTAATAAGTTGATGAATCGCTTGTTATTTGATGGTTTTGAGAATTTTGGATTACGTATTGCTGAAATTGATGGCGGAAGTTTAAGAAATGCAATCCCTAGAGAGAGCAAAGCCATTGTAGCTATTGATGCTGTTCATGAAGAAGCTTTTAAGTTGGAGATGCAACAACTTTCTGAAACAATTAAGAAAGAATATAAAACCATGGAACCAGATTTAGAAGTTAAAATTTCTAAAATTGATACACCTGAAAAGATTATGGATTTGGGCGTTCAAGAAGGTTTAACTCGGGCACTTTATGCAGCACTTAACGGTGTTTATAGAATGAGTGCAGATATACCTGAATTGGTAGAAACGTCTAACAATATTGCGCGTGTTATCGTTAAGGATGGGCAAATAAAAATTGGCTGTTTAACACGCAGCTCAGTAGAAACTTCAAAATACGATTTGGCAAATACATTGCGTGCTACCTTTGAGTTAACGGGTTGCGAAGTAGAATTCTCAGGAGATTATCCGGGTTGGGCACCAAATATGGACTCTGATATTCTTAAAACTATGGTTCCTATTTATGAGCGTCTCAACAATGGAGAAAAACCTCATGTTGCTGCTTGCCATGCAGGATTAGAATGTGGAATTTTGGGACAAAATTATCCTAACATGGATATGATTAGTTTTGGACCAAATATTAAAGGCGCACACTCACCTGACGAACGCGCACAGATATCATCTACACAAAAATATTGGGAATTTGTTTTAGAGATATTGAAGAATATTCCTAAAAAGAAATAACAACGATTTCTAAAAATTAAAAAAGCAGCTATTCCAGAGAGTAGCTGCTTTTTTGTTTGTTTTATTTCAGATTATTTCTGAATATCTACCATTTCAATAATAAAAGCTAAATCTGTGTTTGGTTGCACTACTGGTGGACGTCCGCTTTCACCATAAGCTAAGTGTGATGGGAAGTAGAAGAATGCCTTATCTCCAACGCGCATACTTGCTATAGCTTCTTTAAATCCTGCAAAAAGAGGTGCATCTGGACTAACCTTCATTGGGCTAGGTGCATACATGTTTCGTTGAACCTTCATAGGATTAAGCATGCCAAACTTTTCTTCGACGTCTTTTAGATTACTGTCTAATAATTTACCATCGGTAAAATAGCCTTGGTAATTTATCATAGCAGTTTGTCCAGTTTTTGGTTTAACGCCATTTCCTTTAGTAATATAATGCACTTTTAAACCAGAAGCTAAAGTTTTTGCCTTAGCGGTATACTCATCTAGAGTAGGCTTAAATTCTGCGGCTACTTCTGCTTTTTTCTCTTCAGCAGCAAGCTTTTTTTCTTCAGCTTTTCTGCGAGTTTCTGCCATTTGCTCTTTTATATTTTCTTCTACTTCGGGCATTTGTTCTTCAAAAATTTTAGGAGCATCAAATTTTTTTGCTTCTCTACCTTTTCTGATGATATTAACTTTAGTAATAAATACATCTTCAACAGGTTTGTGATTCCTAGATCTTGGGTCTATAACTTCAACATTAGAAATAGAATCTTGTACTTCAATACCTTGTACTAACTCACCAAATACTGAGTGACAACTTACTCTTGGTTGATCACAAGGTTTCATATTACCTTCTGAATCAAATGCATCAAGGCTCGGGTAAGGTACTTCCGTAATAAAAAATTGAGAACCATTAGTGTTAATACCTCCACTGTTTGCCATAGATAATATCCCGCCCTTGTCGTGTTTTAAACTTGCATCAAAGTCTGCAGCAAATCGATATCCTGGAGTACCTCTACCTGTGCCTGTTGGATCACCACCTTGAATCATAAACTTGTCCATAACTCGATGAAACGTAACGCTATCATAAAAAGGTTTTCCTTGGTATTTTTCTTCAGCTAATGGGTGACTACCTTCAGCTAAAGCTACAAAATTTGCTACGGTAACCGGGACTTTATCGTAATGCAACTTAGCTATCATTGTTCCTTTTGAAGTAATAATCTCAGCATAAAGACCATCTTCTAAATCTGGGTGTTGCACTTTACAACTCACTGTTAGTAATAACATCAAGGTTGCGATTGGCATAAAAAATTTCTTAATCATTGTTTTGGGTTATTGTTTTTAAAGTTACGTTACATATTAGTGGCACATTTGTGCCTATTTTATTATCATCTCCATAATAACCGTAGGCTTTCTGCGATGGGAATATAAATGTTATTTCTTCTGTAGGTTTCATAAGTTTTAGTCCTTCTCTTAGACCAGAGAATAACTCTTCCTTATCCATATAATAAACCTGATTACCTATATCTTCTTTAGAATATATAATTTGTCCGTTAAGATTAGAAACATCATAGCTGTATTCTACACGGTCACCAAATTGTGGTGTTTTTGAAGTTTTATCAACTTTAGTATTATAATGGTACCAGAAGCCGTTTTCAGAAGTCATAAACGTTTTATCTGTAAAATTTGCTATGACCTTTTCTATCCTTTCGCGTTCTTTTTTGTTTAGCTTTTTATTGCGCTCAACAGATTCTTTTATAAATGAGCCCGATTTTATATTAACAGGAGGTCTTGCTTCAGGAGATTTACATCCTGAAAATAAGCAAGCCATTACGAAGAGTAGAAGTAGGTATCTCATTATGCTAATTGGCTTTTATATTCGGGCAATATAGTAATAAATTTTTCAACCGTTGCTTCTAGAGTGTCTTCACTTCGTCCACCAGCGGCATTGGTGTGACCTCCACCATTAAAGTGTTTTCGAGATAATTCGTTAACCGAAAAATCACCTTTACTACGTAATGAGATTTTTATAATGCCTTCTTGCGTGTTTTCAATAAAAATAGCAGCTAATCGTGTATTTTGAATTGAAAGTGCATAATTCACAATACCTTCCGTATCTCCTTTTTTAAAATTGAATTCATCTAACTCGGCTTGAGAAAGTGTAATATGAGCAGTATGAAACTCTGGAATAACCTTTAAATTCTGAAGTGCTCTACCCAACAATTGTAGTCTGCTGTAACTATTGGTGTCGTATACTTGATTATGGATATTGGTATTATCTGCACCCTTATCAATTAAGCTAGCAATAACCTGATGCGTTCGGCTTGTGGTAGACCTAAAACGAAAAGAACCTGTATCTGTCATAATACCAACGTAAATACATGTAGCTATTTCTGGTGTAATTTTATTTGTATCGTCCAGCATTTCAATGAAATTGTAAACCATTTCACAAGTTGAAGACATTGATACATCAGAGTACATATAAGTAGCGTAATCGTCAGGCGCTTGATGATGGTCTATCATAATTTTAAGTGCGTCCGAGGCTTCTAAAACTGCTGCCATATCGTTTCCTGTACGGTGTAACGCATTAAAATCTAAAGTAAACATCATTTCTGCTTCAGAAATTAACTTTTTTGATACTTCTTGCTGTGTTTCGAATTTTAAAATTGAAACTTCGCCAGGTATCCATTTTAAAAATTCAGGATAATCGTTTGGTGCAATTACTGAAACATCATGATTGTAACCTTTGAGATAATGCATTAACCCAAGTGTTGAGCCAATGGCATCTCCATCTGGATTTCTATGCGGAATTATTACAATGCGCTTTGGTATGCTGAGTAAGGCTTTTACAGCTTTTATATCTTCACTTTTCATAACGGACGAATATACAATTTAATAACAAATCTTAGAAATGCTTTGTGCTTTAAAACCGAAAGAAATAAACCAAACTACGATACTTGTGTATTCTATAAATTACCGTATTTTTGCACGCAAATTCACCAAGAGGTTTTTGGTGGTAATTAAAAAGAAAAATATGGCAACTAACAGAACATTTACAATGTTAAAGCCAGATGCTGTTGAAAAAGGACACATTGGCGCAATATTAGAAAAAATCAATGCTTCAGGTTTTAGAATCGTAGCAATGAAATTAACGCAAATGACTAAGGCTGATGCTCAAGAATTTTACGCTATCCATAGTGAGCGTCCATTCTTTGGAGAATTAGTAGAGTATATGACTCGTGGTCCTATCGTTGCGGCTATCTTAGAAAAAGACAACGCTGTAGAAGATTTTAGAGCATTAATAGGTGCAACTAATCCAGCAGACGCTGCTGAAGGTACAATCCGTAAATTATATGCAGCTTCTATTGGTGAGAATGCTGTTCATGGAAGTGATAGTGATGAGAATGCAGCTATCGAGGGTGCTTTTCATTTCTCAGGAAGAGAGATGTTCTAAGACTTTTAGAGCTATAGATATAAAAAAGCCGATGCAATTGCATCGGCTTTTTAGTTTTAAATCATTTTTTTGAGAAGTATGATTTGCCCAAGATGGTAATAGGTGTGTTCGATTATAACATCAACACTTCTGTAATAGGAGCCATATTCTTCTTTAACGAAGACATCCATTAATCGTTCCGTTTCCATATTTTCGACGAATTCAATAAAGCTTTTTGAATTTTTTACAAAGGTTTCTTTCAGTTGGCTCCAATCGTGTTCACTCATAATTTCTGGAGCATCAAAGCTGTACTTATCTCTAATAGTTAATTCTCCACCTTTAAAGACATCCATAACTCCAGACAAATAATAATTGATATGGAATGTTAGACTCGCTATAGAATTTAAATTCTTCACTTTTTTAGTTGCTTCTATCCACGTCAAATCTTCTATTTGTTCTTTAAAGTTGGTGCCAGTTACCCATTTACCGCTTAAAAGAATTTCTCTAAGTCGATTGGCTAAGTATTCGTTGTGATTCATTGGAGGTGTTTTGCTATGTGATGAATTTGAGCGTAATTGATTTATAAGTCAAAAATTAACCCCTCTTTAGCGATATTAAAGCCTAAATTAATAACTTCATTTTTAGCCATAGAATTATTTTTTAAGAGTGGGTTAGTATGATTAAAATGTATAAAATATATTTTAGATTTATCCTTTATGGTCATATTTTCAAAACGTTTAAAGCTTTCTTCAACAAAAGGATGTGGTATCTCAGACATATCTCTATTTGCTATCTCACCGTTTTTATAAAAAGTTGCGTCTAGAAATGCATAGTCAACTTTTTTAATTTCGTCTTCAATAGAAATCTGCCACTTCTCCCATTTATCAATATCGGGAATAAATAAAGCAGTCTTATTAGATCCTTGTATTTTGTAACCTACGGTTTCGGTGTATTCGCCTCTATGTGGAACAATGAAAGGTGTAATTTTTAAGTGTGAACTTATAGAGACTTCAGTATTATTAGTAATTGTTTTTAAATCTATATTTCCTAATTCAACTAGTTGATTCCAAGGTCCATTAGAACTTAAGTATTGGAACATTTTAGGCATTGTAAAAACTGGAATATTTTTAGCGTTTATCGCTTCTCGACCTAGCTGCATTAAACCAGTGTAATGGCCTATATGAGCATGAGTTAAAAAAATGCCATTTGGTAATTGTATACTATTGTTATCTATGTATGATGATAGTTTTTTAATTTGAAATTTAATGTCTGGAGTAGCTTCGAAAAGATAAGTTTTCTTCTCTTTCGGTTCTATGACACCGATACTTGTAACTTGAGTTGGATTTACATCATCCCATTTATCTACACAGCAAGACTTTGTACATCCAATCTGAGGATAACCAGCATCCTGAGCAGTGCCAAGAATTACCAATGAGGTTTGTGATACAGTTTTAGTTTTAGATGATTTTTCTACATTATTAATTTTTTTATCACAAGAAGCAAGGGATAATAATAACAATGAAAAAACAATTTTGTTAAACATAAGAAAGGTGTTTACATTTCTTAAATATAGAAAATATAAACACCTTTTTAAAAAATAAGATTCCTTCTACTGGTCTAAAGCCTCGTAAGTAGGATTTAGTAACACAGGCTTGCCAAAACCTAATTGCTCTAATTTATCTAACTGCGTAGCGGCATCACCAACTACCAAATAAATCATTTGGTCTGGACGCAGATATTTGCCTGCAAGTGCTTTCATATCTTCGACAGTCAACCCTTTAACAATTGCCTCGCGTTGTTTAGCGTAATCATCATCAAAACCTAGCTCACTTATATTTGAAAGCATGCGGAGTTTTGCGCCCAAGGTTTCAAAAGCTCTGGCATTACTCTTTATCGTATAGCCTTTGGTGACTTCTAAATCGGTACTGTTAAAATCTTTAGCGTAGTTTTCTAAAATGTCTTTTATTAATGCTGCAGACTCGTATGTGACATTAGAACGCACTCCACTAGAAATTTGAAAATCGCCTGTTAAATCGTCACCACTAAAACGCGAACGAATACCGTAGGTATAACCTTTACCTTCACGTAATTGTTGTGTTAATTGCGAAGCAAAACCACCACCACCTAAGCGATAATTCATAACTGTTGCGGCATAATAATCGTCGTCCGTAGCTTTTGGTCCAGGATAGCCAAAACGTATCTGAGATTGCTTGGCATTTGGCACATCGTAAAAATAAACTATCGATTTTGTTGGAGCTTTTACCTCTGGTAAAGTAGGAATTGTAACGTCTTTTGCTTCCCATGTAGAATTGATAATCTCTAAATTAGATATAACAGCGTCTTTAGAAATGTCACCTACAACATTAAACAATGCTAGCTTCGGCGTAAGATTTGTTTGGTAGTAGGTTTTTAAATCTTCTATTGTAATTGCTTCTACTGAAGTTTCTGTACCTTGGTTGTTATTGGCCAAAATATGGTCTTTTCCGTAAAGTAATTTTGCATATTCGTTTGCCGCAATGGCGTTTGGATTTGCCTTCTGACGTTGAATACTACTTTTTACGCTTTGCTTGGCTAATTCAAATTCTTTGACATCCCAACGTGGTTCAAGAAGTATCTCAGTCACCAAATCCATAGTCGCATCAAAATGTTTGGAGAGGCTACTACCTGTGATATAAACGGCGTCTTCCGTTGCGTAAGCGTTAATGCGTGCTCCTAAGCTTTCAATTTCATTTTCTAACTGCTCAGGTGTTTTATTCTTTGTACCTCGGGTCAAAAGGTTGGCCATTAGATTAGAAACACCAATTTTATCTGTATTTTCTAATAATATACCACCTTTAATCTTTAGTTGAAACTGTACTAACGGCACTTCATCATTTTCGATACCAGCTACTTTTAGTCCTGAATTTAGATTCTCTTTCCAAACTTCTGGGACGTTTATTTCTGGAGTTTCACCATAAGGAGGCTCGACACTTCTATCGAAACTCGAAGGTGTTTTTTCGTAAGTGGCTGCAATAGAGGCGTCGAATGTTTCTTCTGCACCTTCAACAATTTGTTCTTCAACTACTTCTGCCAATTCAGAATTAGCTAAGACCAAATTCTTCTGACCTTTAGGCACAAAGCTCGTAGCGATGTAGTTTTTGTCTTTAATGTAAGTGTTGTAAACACGCATTACATCTTCTGGTGTTACTGCTAAAATATTTTCTACGTCTTTAGTGATAAAGCTAGCATCACCAGCAAACATTTCGTATTGTGTAAGTTGCGCACCCTTTCCTAAAACACTGGATAATCCGCTGTAGAAATTAGTTTCCTGTCCGGCTTTAATTCGGTTTAAATCTTCTTCTGAAATACCATTTTCTTCAAACAATGTAAATCCTTTTTCAATGGCTTTTGCTACATCATTTAGCTCTACTTGGTTAAATGCAGTAACGCTAAGTTGTATTTGTCCCGAAATTTCAGAATTGTATTCTCCCATACCTACAAAGCTTGTTAATTGCTCTTCATCAACCAAAACTTTGTTTAGTGGCGCTTTTTTTCCTTGAGATAAATATTGCGTTAAGACGCTAAGAGCATAGGAGTCTTCGTGATACTGATGAACGCCAGGCCAAGCCATAGTTAATCGTGGTGCTCTTGCAAAATTGTCTTCGTAGTACAGGTGTTTTGAGGCGTCAAGAACAGCAGATTGTTTAGCTAATGCCGGGATTTCTTCACCACGTGGAATTTCATCAAAATACTTTTTAACCCAAGCTTTTGCTTGGTCTTTATCAAAATCTCCGGCAATGGTCAAAATCACATTATTAGGTACATACCAGCGGTTAAAGAAATCTTTAACGTCTTGTAAAGTGGCGTTTTGTAAGTCTTCTAAAGACCCAATAACTTGCCAACTATACGGATGCCCTTCAGGATATAGATTTTTGTCTATGACATATTGGTTGTGCCCATAAGGTCTGTTGTCTACAGATTGACGTTTCTCGTTTTTTACAACTTGCTTTTCTTTTGCTAAAACAGGTTCTGTAACTGTATTTATAAAGTAGCCTAACTTATCGGCCTCTGCCCAAATCATTTTTTCTAAGGCGTCTTTTGGCACCGTTTGTAAATAATTTGTGCGGTCGCGACTTGTAGAACCATTTGCACCAGAGCCACCAATACGTGCACTCATTTTATCGAGTCCACCTTTACCTAGGTTTTCGGATTCAAGGAATAGCAAATGCTCGAATAAATGTGCAAAACCAGTACGTCCTTCTTTTTCTCTTGCAGAACCTACATGAGCTGTTAATGACACAGCGACAACTGGGTCAGAGCGGTCGATATGAAACAGGACTTTGAGTCCGTTATCGAGTTCAAAGGTTTCGTAATCGACTTTTAATTCTGATGACGCTTCTTCTGTGCTACTCTCTTTACAAGATATTATAACAAGTCCTACAAGAAGACTTAGGCAAAAGGATTTGATGTATTTCATAATTTGGTGATTTGTATAGCTAGTATTATTTTATAATTCGAATGCGTTATTATTAACAAAGAAAATGGCGTTCACTAAGAAGAGCTTTCCGTTTTCCCAAAAACTTCTGAACATAGGGTTATCTGCCATGTAAATAAAACTTCCACTTCCCATACGTTCTTCACCAAATACTAACGTGTTTTCTAAATTATTCAGTGCATTTTTTCCTGCAAAACCAGAGAACACTTTAGTATCTGAAATATGTCCAACGTTATACCCATTATCCAACAAGTCGTATGCTGAACTTCCTATTTTTAGGGTAAAATAATGGTTGTCATACCCAAATGCCATAGGATGCGTATTGTCTATTTTACTTTTAAAGATAGCTCCTGTTATTAGATTGTTTGCGTATTCGCGTTCACGGTCAGCATAAGGAGTGAGGTTTTCAGATTCTTCACTGTTCTCACTTGATTTGTACTTTAAGCTAAAGCCGTCTTTACCTGCAAAGCTTCTTAGGGCAGCATCAATAGCAATAACTTTACCTCCAGAACGCACCCAATCTTTTAAGGTTTTCATCAAGTCCTCATTTAAAATACGGCCATAATAACCACTTGGCATGATTAAGATATTGTACTTGTCTAAATTTGTTCGACTCAAGTTATCCGTATTTATCGATGTTACTGGATAATGCAATTGCTGCTCAAAAAAGTGCCAAAGTGCGCCATAGTTTAATGATGAGGTGCCTTCACCTGAAAGCATAGCTATTTTCTGTTTATTGATTAACTTAATATCTGGCGACCCAATATCTGGTGTGCGTTGTGAAAATCCTGAATTGATAGTAGCTAGCGCCTTATCGTGCTTTTTAGCAATACTATTCAAGGTAGAAAGCATATTGTCTAGCTTGGCATTATCACCTTTTGTAATGATTAATGAACCACGTTCAAAACTTTTTCCGTTTGATGTGAATGGTTTTTCTGTAAAACGTACTCTGAAATTTGCTTTTAAAAGTGAAGCTAAAAATTGCGCATCTTTCATCGAGTCCCAATCGCTCACGTAGCCATAAGCATCTTGTAAGACTTGGTATTCCGTTGTTGAAGTAGGTTTAGTACTAGCTATTTTCGTTGTACTTGCCACAGCATCTAATCCGTAAGCGTAAGGCATACTCCAAGCCGTGATGTCATAGGTTAAAGAGTCGGTGAGTTTTGCGTTAGGCTCAAATAACACTTTTACCATTTTACCTTTTGGCTGATTTGTATGTACTACAAGCGAGTTGTTATTTAAACTAATACTACCTTGTTTTCCAGTGGTATAATTATAGCCTGTTGCCTTAGTTGTAGTTGCATTTTCAAATGCAATGTCGTGCTTTTCTAAAAGTGATTTCAAACGTTCTATTCTATCTGAATTCCCTGAAAGCGCATAGCTTTTATATTTCAAATTTGAATTATCGAAGAATTTCCCGAATTCATCATTTAAGCGTTTCGCATTTTTTGAAGCAATCTCAACAGTAGATAAACCAGTAGTCGTATGATGCGTTAAACGCTCAACTAAAGTCAGTACATGGCCTTCGTCGTTTAAAATACCTAAACCAGCACGTCCGTGTCCACCTTGTTCGTAAGTCATACCAATAGCGCCCATATAAGTTGGGTAGGTGTCACCATAACTTGGATAAAACAAATCGAAGCGTTCGCGTGTGAAAAATAACCAACCTTCTTTGTCGAAATATTTGGCGTGATTTTTCCCGATTTCCGTTTGAAAGTTGTGTTGAAAATCCGAAATTATTTCATGAAACGGTTCTGCAGCTGGCGCAAAATAATACGGCTCGTTTATACCTTGCTCATGAAAATCGACATGAATATGTGGCATCCATTTATTATACGCTTTTAGTCTTGAAGCTGACTCTATTTGGCTTGCCCAAGCCCAATCACGATTCAAATCAAATAGATAATGGTTTGGTCTTCCGCCAGGCCAAGGTTCATTATGTTCGCTAGCTTGCTGGTCGATGTCGTAAGGTTGGCTAGCCGTTTCGTTAAACCAATTCACATAACGGTCACGACCATCTGGGTTAATACATGGGTCGATAATAACTATCGTATTTTTTAGCCACTCTTGCTTTTCGGTTAATAGTTTGTAAAGTGTCAACATCGAAGCTTCAGTACTAGAGGCTTCATTACCGTGAACGTTGTAGCTTAACCATACAATAGCAACTTCAAGATTGTTAGGAGTGCCATTTAGTAAACCAGCATTCTTCAAATTATTCTCGCGAATGTTTTCAAGACTTTTGATGTTTTCTTCACTAGAGATGTAGGCTAAATATAGAGGACGACGTTCATAAGTTTCACCATATTTTTCTAGTTTCATTTGCTTAGGAACAGCTTTCTCAACAGCTTTAAAATAGTCCACAACTTGATGGTGTCTGCTAAATTGTGTGCCGATTGGGTAACCTAAAAATTCATTTGGTGATGGAATGTTTTGCGAAAATGTCGATAGACTTAATCCAAAAACAAATAATAACGATAAAAGGAGTCTTTGCATAGTAAGAGTTAGTTTAGCATCAAAGCTAGTAAAAATAAATACTGTGTTTTATAATATGGTGTTTCTAATAGTCATATTAACTAAAAATTAGCAGTTGTCTTTTGCGCATAATGTATATTTATGCCTGATTTAAAGATTACACATGCCAACCGACTGTATTTCGTTTAGAGAGACAAACTACTTTTCTTCGTTTATCTGCGATTATTTGGATGAAAACCCAAAGCTAAAGCCTTTGTATAATCGTTTTCCAAATCTTGAAAACTTTAAGGCACAAATTGAAGACAAATCTTTCGCTTTTAATAATCAGTCGAGAACTGTCTTAGTTGAAGTTCTTAAAAAACAATATCAAAATATTGAAGCCTCAGAGTTGACTGTTCAAAATATTGAAAGCCTACAGCAAGAAAATACATTTACTATAACTACTGGTCATCAATTAAATCTATTTACGGGACCGTTATATTTCTTACACAAAATTATATCGACCATAAATCTTACAAAAGAACTTAAAGAGAAGTATCCTGATTATAATTTTGTACCAATTTATTGGATGGCGTCAGAAGACCATGATTTTGACGAGATTAGTTATTTCAATTTTAAAGGCAAAAAAATAAAATGGAATCGTGAAGATGGAGGTGCGGTTGGTCGTTTTGATACTAACGGATTAGATGCTGTTTTAGATATTATTTCGTCGGAGTTTGGTCCTGGAAAACACGCGGAGCAATTGAAGCTTTGGTTTAAAGAAGCTTATGTGAATCATGATAATTTGGCCGATGCTACACGTTATTTGGCAAATGCGCTTTTTACCAACTATGGTTTAGTGATTTTAGATGCGGATGATGCAGATTTGAAACGTTTGTTTATTCCAAACATGCAAAAGGAATTAGTAGAGCAAACGAGTTTTAATAAAGTTAATGAGACTAACAAACTAATCGAAGCCTTAGGTTACGGTGTACAAGTTAATCCAAGAGAAATTAATTTATTCTACATAACATATAATCTTCGGGAACGTATTGTTTTTGAAGCTGGTGTTTTTAAGGTGAAAAACACCGAAATCAGCTGGACAAAAGACGAATTGCTGAAACACCTTTTGGAATCACCTGAATGTTTTTCACCAAATGTCATTATGCGTCCATTGTATCAAGAAGTTATTCTACCGAATCTATGTTATATTGGAGGCGGCGGCGAGTTAGCCTACTGGTTTCAAGTAAAATCAAATTTTGAAGCGCAAGCGGTTGTTTTTCCTATACTGTTGCTTCGTAATTCAGTTTTAATAAAAACCGAAAAGCAAAATCAAAAACAAAAACACCTAGAAATATCTAATAAAGATTTATTTCTAAAACGTCCGAGTTTTATTAACAAGCATGTTAGACTAATATCTAATATAGATATTGATTTTACTCAACAGATACAGCATTTAGAACAACAATTTCAGCATTTATATGCCCTAGCAGAACAAACCGATAAGTCATTTATTGGTGCTGTTGATGCGCAAGTAAAAAAGCAAATAAAGGGTTTACAACATCTAGAAAAGCGCTTACTAAAAGCCCAAAAGAGAAAACTTGCCGACGAAATTTCTAGAGCCACTGACTTGCAAGAGCAACTGTTTCCTAATCAAAGCTTGCAAGAGCGTAATACTAATTTCTCAGAGTTGTATTTGGAGTTTGGAGAGGATTTAATACCTACTTTGATTGAATTTTTACAGCCATTAGAAGGTGAATTTCTAATTGTCACTATATAAAAAAAGCAAGCTAAATAAAGCTTACTTTTTTTAACTAGTATCAACTTAATTCTTTATGAATCGTAACGTTTCATAATTATCAAGTTTTAAGAAGTAAATGCCTTTATCTAAATGCGACACTAAAATCTGTGACTGCCGTAGAAGTTGACCAGAGCTTACTTGTTTTCCTAAAACATCATAAATTATATAATTTTCTTGTGTATTTAGATTTAAAATGTTGATATAATCTTCTGTTGGATTTGGATAAACTTTTAACACATTATTCGTTTCAATTTGGTTGGTTGAAAGTGTACTACGATCAAAAACACCAATATCAAAAGAACCAGTTTGTCCAGAATAACCATCTACGGAAATATAATAGGTTTCGCCAGCAGTTAGACCAGAATACTCTATGAGGGCATTATATTGTGGAGCACCATTTTCGTCTATATTAGCATCATCGTCCTCATCACATGCCAAAAGTGTTGCAGTTGCTAAATTAGTACAATCTAAAACATCATATAATAATAATTGAGAGTCGGTTAGTGTACCATCAGGATATCGTGTGTTTATCTGTACCTCACCAGAGGCAGGTGCTACAAAGCTAAACCAAACAGAATGATTTGAAACATCGTCAGCATAACACGATCCTGCAAGTTCATTAGCTTCAGTACTACTATAGTTGTTATAATATGCTCCTCCACTAGAATTGGTATTCATCGTAATCATAATAGTGTCACATAGGCTATCATTTATTGGTGTAGGTAATTCATTTGTTGTAAATGAAATTACTGGTGAATATAAACTCGAGCTATTTTCACATTGTGATACAACATATACGTCGTAGGTTGTATCCAGAATGAGACTTGTAAACTCAATGCTAGTAGCGTTACCTGTAGTTGTTTCACTAAATAAAGGGGTTTCTGTTTCTGGATTATCGCCCGATGCCATAAGTAGTACATCAAAGGTATCAGCATTAGAGTTTGGTGATGTCCATAAAATAGTTGCGGTTACATCTGTAATTGATGTTACCAAAATATCTTCAGGTGGAAAGCATAGTAGGCCCTTAATAGAGACTTCAAAACCTCTGTCTAGGTTAGGGCTAGGAAAACCATTAGAATTTATGGATGATCCTCCAGGATAGGGATTTATTGTGCTACTACCACTATATTCCGTAAGAAGATTATCTACATAAAATTGAAATGTGTATTGATGTCCTTCTACAACATTTAATTCATCTACAAGATAGACTCTGATATCATCATTTATAGTCGTAACATTTATGTCTGGGAATACTTCAGTATAAATGAGATTTCCGCTAGTTCCGTTACCCTCAAAAATATTTAATGTATTAGAGGATACAGTACCAGTCTCTGGTGTGTTAAACTGAACATATTCTAAACTACCTGTACATTCTGCTGTAAAACTCTGGCCTAATAACCGTCCTGCTGAAAGATAGGTTGGTTTACTATAACCTATTTGGCATTCCGAATCAGATAAAATTGAGATATCATCTAATAACCAGTCATCTTGATACTCATCTATATGTACAAAAGCGATGTAGATCTGTTGACCATCATATGCAGAAAGATTAATAATAATCTGTTCATAATCTAAAGTAAAATCGCTGTATGTTGCTATTGTTGAAAAATCAGCATGCGTTGTTTGTGAAATTGTTGATATTCTAACATCATACCGTGAAGCATATTCAGTATTAAAATTTTCTTTAGAGAAAAACGACAGAACTGTGTTTGAAGCATTAGTTAGGTCTATTAACGGTGTGACTAACCAATCTTCCGCTACACCAATATTTGAATTTGCATAACGACTGAACGCTGCTAAATTACCAGTATATGCATCTGTACTAGTTGTCCAATCATTAGCAGGTCCAACATCATCAACACCTCTAAAGGTAGCCCAACCTGTTGGTGGAAATATTCCGCTTTCAAACCCTTCTTCTATGATTGTAGTTTGTGACTGTAATCCTGTAACTACAAGTAGTAAAAGGATACCTAAAATAATAGTTTTCATAATGTTTTGTTTTTGTGGATTGGATTAATAGTTTTTCGTGTACACATTGAAAAAGAATTGTAGCTAATTAATAAAACACAATACTATTTTAGGATGTATACAAAACAAACATAATGGAGTAGCTAAAAGTTCCAAAATAAGTGCAGGGTACAAAAGGGGTACATAAAAAAACACCTGTATTTACAGGTGTTTTAAACGGTTTTAATTTTTAGATTAAATACCTATAATTGTGGCTTCTAAAGACTCACTTGAGTCCAATCCCATCTTTTTACGAAGGCGTTGTCTGGCTTTTTTAATCCCATCACTAGAGATGTTTAAGATATTTGCAATATCTTTTGAAGATAGATTCATTTTTAAGAGTGCCATTAAACGCAGATCATTTTTGGTAACGCTAGGATACTGTTCTTGTGCTTTGTTATTAAACCCTTTATGCACTTGCTCAAAATACTTACTAAAGTTTTCCCAGTTGTTATCGTCCTGCAAATCGAAGTTGATGGTCTGTATGAGCATTTGGTAGCCAGGATCAGCATCTGCATCAGCTTTTAATACCTTGGCTTTTTGTTTTAAGTCGTTTAGGACTTCGTTCTTTTTTGCGAGATGTAAGGCGTGCGTAGTGAGTTCTTTGGTTTTAAATTCTAAATCACTTTCAGCTTTTTCCTTAGCCAATTTATTACGTTTATTTCTTTGGTAAAAGGCGTAAACTGCTATTAGAGCCATTGCTAAACCTAGCGCCAGTAAAAGACGTTGAAGATTATTGTTTTTACTTTTTATATTTAAAATCTCTATTTCATTTTTTTGATTTTTTATTTCTTGTTCCTTTTTTTCGGTTTCATAAATGGTGCGAAGTTCTTCTATCTGTTTTGATTTTGTTTTGTTGAAAACAGAGTCTTGTAGAATAACATACATTTTATGGTCTTCATAGGCTTCTTTATAATTATTCAGCATAGCATTAGCTCTTGCACGATTTTGATATGTTGGAATGAGCCTACGTTTTAAGTTCTCCTTATTAGCAGCTTCTAATGCTTTGTCTAAAAATGGTTTAGCCTCTTGTGCTCGGTTTAAATTTACAAGTGCAGTTCCCATAGTTAAAGGACCAAGAGATGAAATCCTATTATTTTGGTTGTTCTTTTCAATATCTAAATAAGCTTTAGCTTTTTCTAGAGCCATCTCATAATCCTCACGCTCTTTATAACTTTCACCATGATTAAAGAGTACTAGTTTCTGCATATAAGGCCAATTTTCATCCTTGGCCAGACTAAAGGCTTTATTGAATGAGCTATCCGCTCTTTTGAAGTCTTTTTGTTGAGTATAAATAATGCCAATAGTGTTATACATGTTGCATAGATACTTCTTGTTATTTTCATCAATTAGAGCCAGAGATTTTTTTGCATATTCCAAAGCTTGATCATTATTCTCTAACTCGCATTCTGTTTTAGCTAGATTGGTATATATATTGCCAAGATGAGATGTGTCTTTTCTTTTTTCAAAGTATTTTAAGGCCTTAAGGTTTTTTTTAACTGCTAGTACATAATTATCATTAAAGAAATGCGCTCTAGCTTCCTTTTCAAAGGTTTTTGCTATGTAGTTAGAGTCGTTAATTTTTTGATAGAATTCTAAGTTTTCAGCAATCATTTTGAGTGCAGCCTCGTAACCCTCTTCCCACCTGACGTAATCAATAAGCGAATACCTAACGGATGCTTGACCCTCAATAAAATTGATTTCTTCATATTTTTTTAGACTCTTTTTGTAATAATAGATGACTGAGTCTAATGCTTTTTTCTTACTATGATAATTTGCAAGATTATAAAAGCTGGTAGCTATTCCTTTTTGAAAATTAATACTCTTTGCCAGCTCATATTGTCTATTAACAAAATGCTTTGCCTTTGAGGTATCATTTTTTAAGTGATAGATAATTATTTGATTTAATACATTAACTTTTGTGGTATCGTTGGGTAACTCTTTGTAAATCTGCATTAGACTGTCAATTTTCTTCTTATTTTGAGCACCTATCGATAATGATAAAAAGAATACCGTAATTAATGTAATATGTTTAAAAATCATAGCTCATTAAAGTGTTTAGATAAAATTATAAAGATACCAATTATAAAAAGAGCCTAAATTTTACAGGTAGGACAAAAGGGGTACAACTTCAAAAGATTCAAATTTCGTAGGTCAAATTCCAAAATTTTCTGTTTGGAATTCAATTTCAAATTAAACTTCTTTTATATGTTAAAAACTATTCAAAAAATCATAAATCGTAAATCGTAAATTTCATTGCAATGATTATTTTTGCACATGCAACACAACAAAGTCCTTATTTTAGATTTCGGGTCGCAATATACACAGCTTATTGCGCGTCGCGTTAGAGAGTTAAATATTTATTGCGAGATTCATCCATTCAACAAGATTCCTTCAGATTCAGATAGCTTCAAAGCAGTTATTCTTTCTGGTAGCCCAAACTCGGTTCGGGGAGAAGACGTCCTTCATCCAGATTTATCAAATATTAGAGGGAAAAAACCTATGCTAGCCGTATGTTATGGCGCACAGTATTTAGCGCATTTTTCTGGAGGAGAAGTGGCTGAATCTAACACGAGAGAATATGGTAGAGCTAATTTAGGCTTTGTAAAAGAAGATGAAAACTTTTTTGAAAACATACACGAAGGTAGCCAAGTATGGATGAGCCATAGCGATACCATAAAGAAACTACCAACAGGCGGTGTGTTATTAGCAAGTACAGAAGACGTAGAAAATGCAGCTTTTAAGATTGAAGGTGAAACTACATATGCCATTCAATTTCATCCAGAAGTTTATCATTCTACAGACGGACACCAACTGCTTCAAAATTTCTTAGTAAAAATTGCTAAGGTTGAGCAAGATTGGACACCAAATGCTTTTGTAGAAGAAACCGTACAAGACTTAAAAGACAAGCTAGGGAACGATAAAGTGGTTCTTGGGTTGTCTGGTGGTGTGGACTCGTCCGTAGCGGCAATGTTATTGCATAAAGCCATTGGTAAAAATCTCTACTGCATCTTTGTAAACAACGGTTTGCTACGTAAAAATGAGTTCGAAGATGTACTACATCAATACGAAGGTATGGGATTAAACGTAAAAGGTGTAGATGCTTCGGCACGCTTTTTGGATGCCTTAGCAGGAAAGAGTGACCCAGAGGAAAAACGCAAGACCATAGGTCGTGTTTTTATTGAGGTTTTTGATGATGAAGCGCATTTGATTCAAGATGTAAAATGGTTAGCACAAGGTACTATCTACCCTGATGTGATAGAAAGTGTTTCGGCTACAGGTGGACCAAGTGCAACGATAAAAAGTCATCATAATGTTGGTGGATTACCAGATTTTATGAAGCTTAAAGTGGTTGAGCCATTAAAGGCGTTATTTAAGGATGAGGTAAGACGTGTTGGTGCATCAATGAATATGGATAGCCATTTATTAGGTCGTCATCCATTTCCTGGACCAGGATTAGCAATCCGAATTCTTGGAGATCTAACACGAGAGAAAGTTCGTATATTACAAGAAGTAGATGCCATTTTTATAAATAATTTACGTTCTTGGAATTTGTACGATAAGGTTTGGCAAGCAGGAGCCATGTTGTTGCCAGTAAATAGTGTAGGTGTTATGGGAGATGAGCGTACATACGAAAAGTGTGTGGCTTTAAGAGCTGTAGAAAGTACAGATGGTATGACGGCGGATTGGGTAAATTTACCTTATGAGTTTTTGCAAAAAACCTCAAACGAAATAATAAATAAAGTAAAAGGCGTTAATAGAGTAGTATATGACATTAGTTCTAAACCGCCTGCGACTATAGAGTGGGAATAATTAAATTGTAGTAAATGAAGAATTTTTTAGCCATCATCATCTTTGTATTTTCATTTTGTGCAAGTGCTCAGAATTATAAAACGCACAAAGTAAAATCTGGTGAGACCATAGAGAGTATAGCCAAAAGATATTTAGTAACACCTTTTGATATATATGCTCTTAACCCAGATGCCAAAGCTGATTTTGCGCCAAATATGACATTGATTATTCCAAATTCTAAAGTTAAGAATGATGAAATCGTAGAGCCTTCAAAAGAAATCATTGACTACAAAAAACATAAAGTAAAACGAAAAGAAACACTTTATGGATTATCTAAACAGTACAAGGTTACTGAGGACGAAATCAAAAAAGCAAATCCAAGACTATATTCAGAAAATTTAAGAAAAGGTGACCGTATTAGAATACCGCGTTACAAAACGGTAGTGTCTAAGCAAACCTTATCTAACACCATTAAAAAATATACAGTACAGCCTAGTGAAGGCAAGTGGCGTATCGCTTACAAATTTGGGATTACAGTTCAAGAATTGGAGGACTTAAATCCTAATATGAATGAGGTGATTCAACCTGGAGATGAATTAAATGTACCTAATATTGCTAACAATGAAGAGAAACCAACAGATACAGAATATAACTTTTACGAAGTTCAGCCAAAGGAAGGGTTTTTCAGACTTAAAGTAAAATTAGGTCTTACTCAAGAACAGTTAGAGGAACTAAATCCAGGTCTAGAGGAAACTGGCTTAAAATCAGGAATGGTATTAAAAGTACCATCGGATGTGGAGGTGGCATCAACACTTTCTGAAGATTTTGACAAAACAGATTTAAGAGATAACATTAAGAATACAGATACCAAGCGTCTAGCTTTGTTATTGCCATTCAAACTTCATCTTATAGATATAGACTCAGTAGCAGAGGTGAAGGCTATGATGAAATCTGATAAAGTGTTAAGTACAGCTCTAGATTTTCATTCAGGAGTTTTAATGGCATTAGATTCTGCAAAAGAATTGGGCATTTCTACAGATTTAAAAGTTTTTGATACTGAAAACAGAACTGCAGAAGTGGCTAATATTGTAGATAATGAAGACTTTTCGAATTATGACGCTGTTATCGGTCCTATGATGACTAAAACTTTCGACCGTTTTGCTGCTGCTGTTAATAGTGATAATGTGCCTGTTTTTGCACCATTAGCGCTGCCCACAAAAGTGTCTCGTAATGTTTATCAAACCATTCCAGAGAAAAAGATATTATCTCAACGTATGGTCAACTATATAAAAGCAGACAGTACTAAGACCCAAGTTGTAATTATCGCAGACCAGAAACATAAAGAAGTTAGTAACAATCTTAAGAAAGAGTTTCCTGTAGCTACACAGTTATTCTCTGAGGTAAATAAAAAAGGTAAGGATAAAGGTAAAGACGCTTATTTTATCTACCCAACGACCTTCGAAGGCGTTTTTAAGCCAGGTAAGAACATCGTGTTTTTAGAAACCGATGATGTTTCTTTTGGTTCTAGTATTATTAGTTTGTTAAATGGATTATCTACCGATAAAATCGAGATTATATTAACGACAACTCATAAAAGTAAGGCTTTTGAGAGTAAAGATCCAGATAATAATTACCATTTATCTAATCTTAAATTCCATTATGCCACGATTAATAAAGAATACGATGGTGAAAATGCGAATGCGTTTGTAAAGCAATACACGGAAAGGTATAGCGTTTCGCCTAGCAAGTATGCAACAAGAGGTTACGATTTAACGATGGATATCTTATTACGTTTATCTGCAGAAGAAGGATTTGGCAATTCTGATACGGAAACAGAGTATATCGAAAACAAGTTCCGCTATAACAAAAAGTTGTTTGGTGGCTATGTTAACGAAGCGTCTTACATTGTAAAGTTCGATAATCTTAAGATTGTTGAGGTGGACTAAAGTCTATTGTATTCAATCTTTTACTACAATATCAAGTACTAGTTCACGTTCTTAAGATTGAATTACCGCTAATATGATAAGATTATTTTTTGCCCTTCTATTCGTCACTTCATTTACATTTGCTCAAGACAAAGATTTAGAAACTTTTTCTTGGCAAGAAGACAGACCTTTGGTCTGGGCAGATTTTAAAGGCAAGCCTAATCCCAATACAGATGCCGCTGCATTAACAGCTTCTGGAATTTCATTTGGATTTTCTATAGGTAAAACAGGCAATAGAATTACCGATTTTTCAACCACTGTAGAGTGTTTATTCTATCCATCAGAATCTTGGTATAAGGTAGAAGATGCTGACGACCATATTCTTAAACACGAACAATTGCACTTTAATATTACAGAGTTGCATGCGCGTATGTTTCGTCAGCAGATAAGTGAATTAAGAGCCTCATCGCAGCTCAAAACCCAATTAAATAGTTTGTATAAAGCCATTAGTAAAGCTTCGTATGAGATGCAAAACAAGTACGATGATGAGACTAATCACTCTATTAACAAAGAACAGCAAGCGGCTTGGCAAAACTATATTACGGCAGAGTTAAAAAAGCTTGAAGCTTTTAAAACACAGTAAATGTTATCAGGGAATAAAGCCGCTTTAATAGAACTCGCCAAATACAAAATGCCATTTGGCAAATACAAAGACCAATATCTGGTAGACATTCCTGAATATTACTACACATGGTTTAAGCAAAAAGGCTTCCCAAAAGGAAAGCTAGGCAATATGATGCAACAGATGTACGATATTAAAATCAACGGATTAGAAGAGTTAATTTATACGATTAGGAGGGAGTTTTGAGAAGCTTGGTTTTATTGTGTTGTAGTCAGAATTTATTCAGCTTTTTGATAGGCTTCCTTAACCCATTCTATTAATTCAGAGTCTATTTGGTTTACATCTGTTAATCTTACTCTATGCGTACACATTGTTCCAAATGGACCAGAATTTTCGAGTCTTTCCGTTGTTGGTTTTCCTTTTAACTTTAATCCCAAATCTATCCTTGATTTAGTTGCAGGTTTTATAACAGCAAATTTTCTTTTTCTGTCCAAACTAACTTCAGTTTTCTTCGGAGTAACCTTTACATCATCTCCAAAAGTTTTAATAACAGAAATTAGGTTTTCATAAATTTGAAATAAATTTTCCTTACCGTTGTATTGAATTTTAACTAAATCTTGTGGCGTTGTTTGTTCTTCCTTAGACAAAGAAACTATGGTGTTGGCAAAACCATGTGTAACACTATGTTCATTTTTGAGATAATTTACTGCTTCAGAATGTTTAGCAAAATCTTTAGACTGCAATATAGACTTCCACTCTTCTAATGATTTACCTGTTTTTTCAGGCATATTATCAATCATTGTTTGTAATGCTTTTTCCATTTGTTAATATTTTACACTAGGTTTTCCTGTTTCTAAATAGGATATTAAATTTAGGTATGATTGTTCATTACCTTGAATAAAAAATTTCATCAAAGACATATATTTTTCGTTCTTTTTATAGCCTATACCATAAGAAGTGACTTTTGTTTTTGTAGGGCTTATTTCTTCAAAAAGAATTGTATTAAATAAGTCTTTCTCATCTTCTTTCATAAATTCTGGAAAGTTTTTATTGAGTTCTGCCTGAAGTGTTAACATCCGCTTTGGGATATAATTTATGATGTGTAATGTAATTGTAGAATCATCTCCAATACTACCATTCTTATTGTAATTAGTTTTTATAACTCCATTAATTTTAAAATCAATATCAGCAATCGCAGTGGCCCAACTTTCCCATCCTTTTTTTGTAGTATACGCATTCCAAACAGAATCTAAAGCTACATTAACTATAAATGATTGTTTTAAAACCACATTGTAGACGTGAGAAGAATCAACAATAGAAGTAACTCTGTTTTCTTTGGATACATTATTTGATTGCGCTATTGATAAAAAAGGAATAGAAACCAATAAACTTATAAATAGTATTTTTTTCATATTGATGAGATTAGTAAATCGCAAATTAAGAAGTTTGATATTAACCTGATAGTAAAAAATTAACCTTCCCTGTCAAGTGGGAAGAAATTGGGTTCATCCTTATGAAAGTCAAAATTGATAAATTCTTCTGGGTTAAAGCCTGAGAACTCTTTAAATTCTTTTATAAAATGCGATTGGTCAGAATAACCAAACTCATAGGCAATATCTGTCCATTTTAATTTCTGCTTATTTCGGATTTGTTTGAGAATCTCATTAAATCTAAAAATTCTATGAAACACTTTTGGGGTTAACCCAAAGTATTTTTTAAACTGATTGATAAGGTGCTTTTGGGAGTTTGGATAGGAAGCAATAATTGTGCTACTTTCTGAAACAGGTTGAGATTGTATTTTCTTGAGGATGGATTGAACGTCTTCTGCTGCTGAATGGCTTTTGTCAAATCTTTTCAAAAGCCAGTTTTCAGCATTTTTAAACTTTTCTGAAATACTCATAGCGTTTAAAATCTGAGTTCTTAATTCTAAAATTTCATTTCCAAATAGTTCTTGGGCATGGATTACTTTGTTGTTTAGCTCGTGAATTGGAATATCGAAAAAAGGACTCACGCCACTAGTTTTAAATTGAATTACAAACATTTCAGAATTCTGATGAGCAGAAATAGAAAGGTAATCTTTATGCATGCCAGAAACCCATACGTTTCTGTAATTTCCGTTAGGTTTCAAGGTTTTTCTGTCAAACGTATGATATTCAAAACCATCCAACTCAAATATTATAAAAACATGTCCCGTAGGAACTACACGTTCAATAGAATGGTCTGGCTTAAACCCTTTGTAATAGAATATAGACTCTATATAATCTACTAATGGTTTCTTTAAATTATGTGTTTCAAATATCAATGTGCTTTGGTATTGAGTAATAATGCTTCAATCAGATGATGAAAATGTTTTCGTATTTCATAACTGTTGTTAAACGAAGTTAGCTTAAAAATCTTTCAAAATCAAGATTATAAATCTTTGTAAGGTACAACAGAAACAAACCCAAAATAGTTCTCAAATAAGTCATTTAATTTCGTAAATTTGCCTGCGTTTAACAGCGCAACATGACAACAAATCCTAAGTATATTTTTGTAACTGGCGGCGTGTCTTCTTCTCTCGGAAAAGGCATTATAGCGGCGTCTCTAGCCAAATTACTCCAAGCCCAAGGTTACAGAACCACCATCCAAAAATTAGACCCATACATCAACATCGACCCAGGCACCTTAAATCCATATGAGCATGGCGAATGTTACGTTACTGACGATGGAGCAGAAACAGATTTGGATTTAGGACACTATGAGCGCTTCTTAAACGTTCCTACATCACAAGCCAATAATGTAACTACGGGCCGTATTTATCAGAGTGTTATAGATAAAGAACGTCGTGGGGAGTTTTTAGGCAAAACGGTGCAGGTTATTCCGCATATTACGGATGAGATTAAGCATCGCATTCAAATTTTAGGCAACTCTGGCGATTACGATATTGTTATTACCGAAATTGGCGGTACAGTGGGTGATATTGAATCTCTTCCATATGTTGAGGCGGTTCGTCAATTAGAGTGGGATTTAGGGGAGCATAATACATGTGTTATTCATTTAACGCTTGTGCCATATTTGTCTGCTGCCGGTGAATTAAAAACAAAACCAACCCAACATAGCGTAAAAACCTTAATGGAAAGTGGCGTACAGGCCGATATTTTGGTATGTCGTACTGAGCATGAGTTAAGTGATAGTATAAAAACCAAATTAGCACGTTTCTGTAATGTAAAAAAGGAAGCTGTTATTCAATCTATTGATGCGTCAACCATCTATGACGTACCAAATTTAATGCTCGAAGAGCAATTAGATAAAGTAGTTTTAAAACAGTTAGATTTAGAAAGTAACCAACCAGATTTAGGCCGTTGGAACGAGTTTCTAAAGCGACATAAAAACCCAAAAGGCGAGGTTACTATTGGCTTAATCGGTAAGTACGTTGAGTTACAAGATTCATACAAGTCTATCTTAGAAGCTTTTATTCATGCAGGTGCTGAAAACGAAGTTAAGGTTAATGTAGAGTCAATCCATTCAGAATACTTAAGCACTGATGATGTAGAGAAGAAACTAAGCCATTTAGATGGTGTATTAGTTGCGCCTGGTTTTGGAGAGCGCGGTATCGAAGGAAAGATTGATGCGGTGCGTTACGTAAGAGAACACAACATCCCATTTTTAGGTATTTGCTTAGGTATGCAAATGGCGGTTATTGAATATGCACGAAATGTTTTAGGACTTGAAGGTGCCAATTCTACTGAGATGGATGAAAATACGCCTCATCCGGTCATTGACCTTATGGAATCGCAAAAAAATGTAGTTAACAAAGGTGGAACCATGCGTTTAGGCTCTTGGGATTGTAAAGTTGAAAATGATAGTATAACCTACAAGTCTTATGGAACTACAGATATAAAAGAGCGTCACAGACACCGCTTTGAATTTAATAACGATTATAAAGCACAGATTGAAGCGGCAGGCCTTAAAACTACCGGACTTAATCCTGAAACAGGTCTGGTAGAAATTGTTGAGTTACCAACGCATAATTGGTTTGTAGGTGTGCAGTATCATCCAGAATATAAGAGTACTGTGGCTAATCCACATCCGCTATTCGTATCTTTTGTAGCAGCTGCCCTAAAATATAAAATAGAAAATTAGTGTCAGTTTGGCATAAATAAGACTTTGGATAGCTTTTTGGGATATCGAGAGCATTAACTAATCAATTTACAACGTCGTAACTACGACAATGACATATGGAAGAAAAGAAATTTGATATTAACTCAATGATAGGTTTTATTCTGTTATTCGGAATAATGATATGGTATTTCTACCAAAACCAACCTAGTCCAGAAGAATTAGAAGCACAGAAAAAAGCAGAGACTGAAAAAGTTGAAGCTGAAAATAAAGTCAAACCTGAAGAACAAGCCTTAACAGCAGTAACTACTGCTGAAGATTATTCTAATGTGTCTGCATCAGACTCTTTACAGCAAATTGCCTTAAGAAATAAGTTAGGCGCTTTTGCTTATGCTTCAACATTACCATCGGCAACTGATGCCGTAACGGAAGTTGAAACGGAAGTTTTAAGCTTAAAATTCAATAATAAAGGTGGTCATTTATCGGAAGTTAAGCTAAAAGCCTTCGTAGATTATAACGATGCGCCTATCTACTTGGTAAAAGATGGAAATACCAATCTTAATATCAATTTTGCAACGACAGACAATCGTACCCTAAATACGGAGAGTCTTTATTTTCAACCATCAGTAACTAAGAATGGTGATAATACGGTAGTTTCTATGAAACTTAAGGTTTCAGAATCTAAATATTTAGAGTACCGTTACGAGTTGAAACCAAATGATTACATGATTGATTTTACCATAAAATCACAAGGTTTAGATGGCATTGTTAATAGTTCTAAAGAGGTAAATCTCGATTGGAAACTTAAAGGTTACAGACATGACCAGAGTATTACTTACGAGAATAGATATACACGTTTAACCTATCAGCATGAAGGAGATAAGATAGATAAGTTAGCTCAGATGAATGATGATGAAGAAGTGGTTTCTGATGTGAGCTGGATATCTTACCGTCAGCATTTCTTTAGCAGTATTTTGGTTCCAGATTCACCTTTTAAGACGGTGAGTATGTCATCTAAGGACTTGGTTCAAGATGAAGAAGTTGATACGGTTTATACAAAACTTTACGCCTCTAAGATGCCACTAGTTGTTAAAGGTGGAAACTTTGATACCAATATGGGGCTTTATTATGGACCTACAGATAGTAAAGTGTTAAAGACTTATGAGAAGAATCTAGAAGAAAGCATCCCATTTGGATGGGGAATTTTTGGTTGGATTAATAAAGCTATATTTATTCCTTTATTTGGATTCCTAAGTAGCTTTTTACCTTATGGTATTGCCATTATTGTGATGACAGTTTTAGTGAAGATACTATTGTCTTTTGTGCAATATAAGCAGTTTTTGTCTCAGGCAAAAATGAAAATTCTAAAGCCAGAGTTAGATGCTATTAGAGCTAAATACAAAGACAATAAATTAAAAGCACAACAAGAAACTATGGCATTGCAAAGCAAAGCAGGAGCAAGTCCATTAAGTGGTTGCTTGCCAGGCTTAATGCAAATACCTGTCTTCTATGCTTTATTTATGTTCTTCCCTACAGCTTTCGATTTACGTCAGAAAAGTTTCCTTTGGGCAGATGATTTAAGTAGTTATGATGTAATTTATCAATTTCCTCCAGGGTTCAGTATTCCACTTTATGGAGACCATGTGAGTTTATTTCCAATTTTAGCAGCTATCGCTATTTTCTTCTATATGAAGATGACTACAGGTCAGCAAATGGCAAATCAGCCTACGCAAGAAGGAATGCCAGATATGAGTAAAATGATGAAGTACATGATTTACTTCTCGCCATTATTAATGTTAGTTTTCTTCAACCAGTATGCATCAGGTTTAAGTTTATATTACTTTATTTCTAACTTAATTAGTATTGGTATTATGTTAGTTATTAAAAACTACATTATTGATGAAGAAAAGGTTTTAGCAAAAATTCAGGTGAGCAAAAGCAAGCCAAAGAAGCAAAATCGTTTCCAAAAGAAAATGGCGGATATGATGGAGCAAGCCGAAAAGCAAAAACAAATTCAACAACGTAATAGGAAAAAGTAATTTTCAATATTATGTTTCGATAAAAAAAGCCACAGTTAATACTGTGGCTTTTTTTTATATCAGATAACCTAAAACGAATTAAAGTTTTTTAATGCCTCCTCTATTTGATTATTTAAATCAATCAGTTTGTAGTCATATTTATTAGTGTCTTCATCTATGGCTTTTCTTGTTAATTGAAAAAGTTCTAAACGTAGTTCGGCATATTTTAGTAACGATTCATTACTTGATTCAAAATTAGAAGGTAAATCTTCAATTTTTATAATATCGTTTACAATAGATATATTTTTTTTCCAAAGAGGAATTACGGTTTCATCTAATTCATTTAGTAAGGTTATTCTACCCTTAGAATCAATCCTATCGTAAAACTTTAAAGACTCATCTTCGTTTTTAGAAAACTCAGCTATTTTGGTATCGTAAACGTCGTAGGCTGGATTATTCATCTCTAAAAAAGTATATGCAAAAACACCAGCAAGAATTATTAATAGTGAAATTAATCCGAATCCAGCTGCTCGCCATCCTGAAAAAAATGTATGGTTGTTCTCTTTGTGAGCTTTTAATCTATCACCTTGAGACCATTCCACTAAAAACCATATAATCCCAGTGTAAATTAGTGGTATAATAGAATTTGGAATTTTATTCATTATTTGTTCTGGTATCATAAAGATAGCCGTGAACAACATTAGAGTACAGAAGATACCTATAATTAAAGAGGTTCTAGCTTTTTCTATTTCATTAAAAGCCTTGAAATTTTCACTAATCAAATATCCAGCGACCAAAGGACCGCCAAGAAATGTGGCGCCTGTAATAGATTTTGTAGAGTATAGTTTAATATTTTTATTGAGTTGGCTGGATTGATTTTTTGATTTTTGCATTAGTGATTTACATATTTTAGATAAATATATAAAAAAGAAAAACCTCCCAAAGCCGGAAGGTTTTTCACTAACTAAATCAATCAATATAAAAATGAGGTAATCAGCCTCGACTTTTATTCTTTTAACTTGCAGGCAATAACACTGCATTTACCACATGTATTACACCATTTGATGTTTGTACATCTACAGCTCTAATACCCGCTTCGTTACCAGCTCCATCAACAACATCTGCGATGTTTCCGTTTGTTCCTGGTAAAGTAATATCTATGGTTTGTCCTTGTAAAGTTTCTGGACTTGTAGTTCCGCTTTGATTTAAATCACCAGATTGAACATTTTGTCCAGCTAATACATGATGTTGTAAAACAGCAGTAAGCAATGCAGAATCTATATCTGCAGGAGAATTCCACATCATGTTTGAGTCTAATAATGTTTGAAATGCTGCATTGGTTGGAGCAAATACAGTAAAAGGAGCTGGAGAAGTTCCGTTTGCTGTAGACAAAATTGAAACAAAATCAGGTTGACCTGCTGTGGTTAAAGAAGCTACTAAACTTCCAAATTCTGGGTTGGCTAAAGCCATATCCACTACTGTTGGTAATCCCAATACCTTATTTATAACGTGAATTACGCCATTATCTGCTGGGACGTCAGGTGTAGTAACATCAGCTCCATTTCTTGGAGCAGACGTTGTACCGTCTCCACCATTAATCTCAACGGTATTGTTGTTGTCTGCATTTACTCTCGCATAAATACTTAAATTGTTGTTTCCTGGAGCGTCAGCACCAGTGTTAGCATATATACCTGTAGTAGTAATTGCAGAAGATGGTACTTCAGTTCCTACAATAACATGGTTTAATAAAATTTGTCTAACTAATTCTTCCTCTGAAGTAGATAAGTTTGCTAAATCTAAACCAGTAGCCGTTAGTAAATCGTCAAAAGCTTCATTTGTTGGTGCAAATACTGTAAATGGCCCAGGACCTTGTAATGTCGTTACTAAATCTGTAGCTTGCAACGCTGCAGCTAAAGATGTAAAACCGTTGGCAACAGCAACATCTACAACTGTCACAGTTGTAGGTGTATTATTGTCATCATCATCGCTACATCCAGTCAATACTAAAACCAATAAAAAAACTGGGAGTAACTTTAAATACTTTGAAATAATTTTCATTTTTTTGAGTTTAAAAGTTAATAAATTTTGTTCATATTGTTTAACAAATCTATAAAATGATTAAACATAAATTAATATTTGGGTTTATTTTTACAATAACTTTAACATCGCTAGCGGCTCAAAATGAAGTTAATAACTTCGATAAAAGTGGCAAAAGACACGGTGTTTGGCAGAAAAACTACCCAAAAACCAACCAGCTTCGTTATGAGGGACAATTTGTCCATGGAAAGGAAGTAGACACATTTAAGTATTACAAACTCAAAAGAAAAAAGAGTGTTTTGAGTGCGATTAAGGTTTTCAATATAGAAAACAATAGAGCACAAGTCACTTTTATGGCTTCTAATGGAAAAGTAGTCAGTAAAGGAGAGATGGATGGTAAAAACTTTGTTGGTAAATGGCTATACTTTCATAAAAATTCACAGCAAATCATGATTGAAGAGCATTACAATCCAGAGGGTAAGCTTGATGGAATACGTACAGTATTTTTTATTAATGGGGCTTTAGCTGAAGAAGCTGAATACAAAGATGGTCTACTCAATGGCATTTCTAAAATCTATTCAGAATCTGGTAAATTGCTTCAAGAGTCTTTATACAAAATGGATAAGTTAGAGGGACAAACGACATATTACGATGCCGATGGAAATATACAAGCTAAAGGCCTTTTTAAAGCCAATCTTAAAACGGGTATTTGGGAGTACTACAAGAATGGTAAACTCACGCGAAAAGCAGACCATACCAACAATAAAGTTTTGCTAAGAAAACAATAGCCTGAAGCTATTAATGTCATAAGTTATAAGAATGGTAATCCTTAAAAGATTGCCATTCTTATTTTGTAAATTTGCCGCAGTTTTCCAATGTAATCAGGAATTTTTAGAATATGAATAATAAACGTGTCATAGTTGGCCTGTCTGGAGGAGTAGATTCCAGTGTAGCTGCATACTTGCTAAAAGAGCAAGGTTATGAGGTTATTGGTCTATTTATGAAAAATTGGCACGATGACTCTGTAACTATTTCAGATGAATGTCCTTGGTTGGAAGACAGTAATGATGCTATGTTGGTAGCAGATAAGTTGGGGATTCCATTTCAAACTGTAGATTTAAGCGTACAATACAAAGAGCGTATTGTAGATTACATGTTTAAGGAATACGAAAATGGACGTACACCAAATCCAGATGTTCTTTGTAATAGAGAAATAAAGTTCGATGTTTTTATGGATATTGCTTTAGAACTTGGTGCGGACTATGTAGCTACGGGTCATTATTGTCGTAAAGCTACTTTCGAAAAAGAAGGAAAACAAATCTATCAATTACTAGCAGGTGTAGATATTAACAAAGACCAATCTTATTTTTTGTGTCAATTATCGCAAGCACAACTGGCACAAGCTTTGTTTCCTATTGGAGAATTAACAAAACCTGAAGTCCGCGAAATAGCCAAAGCTCAAGATTTAATAACTGCCGAAAAGAAAGATTCTCAGGGACTTTGTTTTATAGGCAAAGTGCGCCTACCAGAGTTTTTACAGCAGCAATTGAAGCCAAAAGAAGGCGTTATTGTTGAAATTCCTGAAACATTAAATACCTATCACAAATCTATTCCAAGGTTTGATTCTAAAACTAGTGAATTGGCATTTCATGCAGATAAAACTGAATATAGTATCTCAGATGGTAAAATCGTAGGAAAGCATCAAGGCGCTCATTATTTCACCAAAGGCCAACGTAAAGGCTTGGCAGTTGGTGGCACAAAAGAACCTTTGTTTGTCATTGAAACTGATGTTAACGAAAATGTCATTTATACAGGTCAAGGTAAAAATCATCCAGGATTATTACGTTCTGTATTATTTGTAAAAAATGAAGAATTGCATTGGGTGCGTGAAGATTTAGCGTTAAAAGATGACGAAACTATGCAAGTAAAGGCGCGTATTCGTTACCGTCAGCCTTTAGAAAACGCGACACTTTATAAAGTTGATTCTGGTTTGTATGTAGAGTTTCAGAATAAACAATCCGCAATCACTGAGGGACAATTTGTTGCTTGGTATTTGGACGATGAGCTTATTGGTTCTGGCGTTATTTCTTAATAATTTCTCTGTCATGCTAAACTTGGTTCTGCATCTTTTATCTAACTTTAAGCCATTAAATAAAAGATTAAATGGCAAATAAAATCACATCACTCTTCGATATAAAGTATCCCATTATCCAAGCCGGAATGATTTGGAATAGTGGCTGGCGATTAGCTTCTGCAGCCAGTAATTCAGGCATTTTAGGATT
Organism: Winogradskyella jejuensis; assembly: GCF_900129745.1. GTDB lineage: Bacteria > Bacteroidota > Bacteroidia > Flavobacteriales > Flavobacteriaceae > Winogradskyella > Winogradskyella jejuensis. The sequence continues at coordinate 310,891 of NZ_FQWS01000002.1, forward strand.
AATTGGTGCGGGATCAATGTATCCTAATGTGTTGCGCGAGCATATCCAAAAATGTAAAGCCGCGACAGACAAGCCATTTGGTGTTAATGTCCCGATGCTTTATCCAAACATCGAAGAGATTATGGATATCATTGTTGAAGAAGGAGTTAAGATTGTCTTTACGTCCGCAGGAAATCCAAAGACTTGGACCAATTGGTTACAGGAACGAGGAATTACCGTAGTGCATGTGGTGAGTAGTGTAAAATTTGCATTAAAAGCAGAAGCTGCAGGTGTTGATGCTGTTGTTGCTGAAGGTTTTGAAGCCGGAGGACACAATGGTCGTGACGAAACAACGACTTTAACATTAATACCAATGGTGAAAGAACAGTTGAGTATTCCATTGATAGCTGCTGGTGGTATTGCCACAGGTAAAGCCATGTTAGCAACAATGGTCTTAGGTGCAGATGGCGTGCAAGTAGGTAGCCGTTTTGTAGCTAGCGAAGAATCTTCTGCACATCAAGCCTTTAAGCAAGTGGTGGTAGATGCCAAAGAAGGCGACACGCAGTTAACCTTAAAAGAATTAGCACCTGTACGTTTGATAAAGAACAAGTTTTACAATGAGGTTCATGAGCTCTACAAAACAGGACCAACAGTCGAGCAGCTAAAAGAACTTTTAGGACGTGCACGTGCCAAACGCGGAATGTTTGAAGGCGACTTGGAAGACGGCGAACTCGAAATCGGACAAATCTCAGGATTAATTCATGATATAAAACCAGTAGCAGAGATAGTAAAAGAAATCGTTGCTGAGTTTGAAACTGCTAAGCAGAATGTAGCATTATTATAACCAATCCTATAATTCATAAAACGTAAAATATTAGTGCCTCGAGCAAGCATTATTTTAAGTTTAGTTTTGGTAGTTTTCATATTGTATCTTTGTTAAATGTCTAAGACCAACCTAGAGAAACTTTACGATTATCTTAATAATGAGTCTGAACAGCGTGTATGTAAAGGTCTTACCGATGATGCATGCGAGTACACTGTTCCTAATTTTTTTAGAGTATTACTTACACATACATTTACCAAGTTAGGAGATACATTAAGCAACCCTAAAACAGTTTTAACTTGGTTGATGAGTTACGTTAACGCTCCTGTATATCTAATCAGTCTTATCGTACCAATTAGAGAATCGGGGGCAATGATTCCTCAAATTGCCATCTCTAATTACATTAACAAGAAAAAAATAAGAAAATGGATTTGGGTTATTGGTTCAGTATTACAATTTGTATCTATCGGTTTAATTGGGGTTGTAGCATTATTTTTTAAAAATGCCACAGCCGGCTGGCTGATTGTAGCATGTCTCATTTTCTTTAGCTTAGCTAGAAGTCTTTGTTCAGTAACATCCAAAGACGTTATTGGGAAAACTATTCCAAAAACTAGACGAGGGCGCTTAAGTGGTTACACAGTTTTACTTTCTGGTGTTTTGGTTCTATTAGCTGGTTTATATATTATTTACAAGTCTAACACAAATGCAGGAGTTAACTTCTATACCAATTTAATGTTCTTTGCATCTTTTATGTGGATTTTTGCAGCTCTTATTTATAGTACAATAAAAGAGTTTCCTGGAGAGGTATCATCTAATACTGAAGATAAACAAACCGCATTCTCCAAATTTTCGCTTCTCAAAACAGATACTCAGTTTCGCAATTTTGTTATTGCAAGATCTCTGTTATTGTGTTCTGCTTTATCCGCTCCGTTTTATGTTTTACTAGCACAAGAATATGTAGGTAAGGAAAGTTACTTATTAGGATTGCTTATTTTGGCAAATGGTATTGCCTCTGTTGTTAGCTCGCCTTTTTGGGGTAAGATGGCAGATAATTCTAGTAAGAATACAATGTCAATTGCAGTTGTTATTGCGTCAGTCCTTAGTGTTTTTATGGTTGTTTTAGTAACATTTTCTGAAACATTACGTTCTCAGTTATGGTTATATCCAATTGCATTTTTTGTTTTGGGTATTGCTCATGGAGGTGTTAGATTAGGCAGAAAAACATATGTAGTAGACATGGCCAAGGGAAATCAACGTACAGACTATGTATCGGTTAGTAATACGGTTATTGGTCTTATTCTATTATTAACAGGAGGTTTAAGTGCATTGGTATCACTAATCTCTATCGAAGGCGTTATTCTCGCACTTTCATTATTTGGATTTTATGGTGCTTTTCGAAGTTACAAATTGCCCAATGTTGAGTAAAGGAATTTCGAAAATAAATCAGTCAAACTAGCTTAAAAACTAAAATCAAAACCGCTACTTTTGCGCCATGGTTTTGACCAACTACACCAAAGAGTTTTCTTATAACTTAAAATTAGCTACACCAGTAATACTGGGTATGCTAGGACATACCTTTGTTAGTTTTGTAGATAACGTCATGGTAGGACAATTGGGAGCCGCAGAGTTAGCTGCGGTATCTTTGGGTAATAGCTTTATATTCATTGCTATGTCATTGGGTATTGGTTTTTCTACAGCCATTACACCTTTGGTTGCAGAAGCTGATGCGGAAGATAATTTTGCAAAAGGAAAATCGGCTTTTAAGCACGGCTTATTTTTATGCACAGTTTTAGCGTTGCTGTTGTTTGCTATATTGTTATTGGCCAAGCCCATGATGTATATTATGGAGCAACCAGAAGAGGTTGTTGTTTTAGCCATTCCATATCTAGATTTAGTAGCTTTCTCGTTGGTGCCTTTAATCGTTTTTCAAGCATTTAAGCAGTTTAGTGATGGTATGTCACTCACCAAATATCCGATGTTTGCTACTATTTTAGCAAATGTTCTCAACGTAGCCATAAATTATGTATTAATTTTCGGAAAGTTTGGGTTTCCAGAAATGGGTATTGTTGGAGCTGCAGTAGGAACTTTAGTTTCTCGATTTGTGATGTTGTTTTACCTCTGGTTTTTACTGTCCAAAAAAGAAAAATCAAGAGCCTACGTCACAGGAATAAAATTCTTTCAATTAACCAAACAAGCCTTAAAAAAGATTGTCAATCTTGGACTACCAAGCGCTATGCAAATGTTTTTTGAAGTTGGGATTTTCACAGCAGCTATTTGGTTAAGTGGAACGTTAGGTGCCAACGCTCAAGCAGCAAATCAAATAGCATTAAATCTATCCTCAATGACCTTTATGGTAGCGATGGGATTAAGTGTTGCGGCCATGATACGTGTGGGTAACCAAAAAGGGTTAAAAGATTTTAAAGCACTTAAACGGATAGCAGAATCTATTTTCTTTTTAGGCTTCTTGTTTGCTGTTGTATTTGCTTTAATTTTTGTTGTTTTCCATAAAGCATTACCAAATTTATATGTCGATTTAGATGACCCTGCTAATGCATTAGATATAGCAGAAGTTGTTAAGATTGCTGCAACATTATTATTGGCTGCTGCTGTATTTCAGATTACAGACAGCTTACAGGTTATTGTTTTGGGCGCATTACGAGGGTTACAAGATGTATATATCCCAACTATAATCACGTTTATAGCCTATTGGCTTATTGGCTTTCCTATAAGTTATTACCTAGGAATGCCAGATGCCTATGGTAGTCTTGGTATCTGGATTGGTTTACTTGCAGGATTAACTTCTGCGGCAATCTTATTATACATAAGGTTTGTATATTTGACGAAGCGTTTAATTTTGCAAAACGAAAACTAAGTTATATGGAATTGCCAAAATTCATTTTAGGAGACAATACAGATTATCCAGATGCGATATTTATTATTCATACCGAGTTTCCAAGATTTATCATTAATCTTGAAAATGATGAAGTAGAATGGTTTGAAGAGTTTGATCAACATGATGAAAAAGAATTGGCAACAGAAACCGAAAACTATATTCGCTTAGCTACAGAATTCTACGATAGGGAAGTAGCCAGATACGAAGACTAATGCTAGAACAACTCCTCGAATACGATACAGAGCTCTTTGTATTCCTTAATAGTTTAGGAAGTGAAAATTGGGATTGGCTATGGCTTTTAATCACAAATAAGCTCACATTTATTCCGTTTTATGCTATCCTACTCTTTCTTATTTACAGAAAATATGGGTGGCAAAAAATGTTGGTTATTGTCGTTGTTATAGCTGCAATGATAACATTTACTGACCAGTTAACAAATGTGGTTAAGCGTACTGTATTACGATTTAGACCTTGCGCATGTGACGAAATAAAAGACACTATCAGATTTGTGGCAGACTATTGTAGTACTAATAGGAGTTTTTTCTCAGGGCATGCCTCTAACTCAATGGCTGCAGCTGTTTTTGGTGGGTTAATGCTTCGTCCGTATTTTAAAAATTTAATCTTCTTTTTACTGCTTTGGAGTGCTATTGTGGCCTACAGTAGAATCTATGTAGGGGTGCATTTTCCTGTAGATATTATATGTGGAATGGCATTTGGAGCGCTTTCTGGATTTGGGTTTTTTAAGCTATACGGAGCTCTAGAAAATCGTTATTTCAAGGCTTAATTTTTCTTTTCTATTTCGTAATTAATATACTTTCGTTTTATCCATAAATAAGCAAAGCAATCTATTATTGGGCCAATAAACCGGTTTCCAAGATTAAATTTTGTTTTACCTGCAGTTCTTGGGAAATGATTCACAGGTATTTGCTTTATTTTACCATTTTGCAAAAGTATCATTGCTGGCAAAAATCGATGCAAACCTCTAAACAAAGGGATACATTTTGCATATTTTGTTTGGAATATTTTTAACGGACAACCTGTATCATCCATACCATCTTTGGTAAAAACACGTCGTGTAGAATTTGCAATTTTTGAAATTATCTTTTTCAAAAAATTATCTTTCCTATTAGTTCTAACGCCAGTAACTAATTGGTAATGGTCTATATGTTCAAGTAGAAGATTAAAATCTTTAGGAGCCGTTTGTAGATCGGCATCAATGTAGCCAACGAGTTCAGTTTCGGTATGGTCAAAACCCACTTTTAAAGCTGTACTTAAACCATAGTTTTGTTTTAATTGAATAAAGCTGAAATCTTTATTTCGCATACAGATTTCTTCGATTCGTACTTGGCTATTATCTGTAGAACCGTCATTTATAATGGTAACACAAGTAGAAACAGAAGCGATGGCTAGATAGTTGGAGAGCTCTTTTTCCAAACGATTTAGGTTGTCGTACTCATTATAAGCAGGAACTAATATGGTTAATCTATAAGCCATCTAATGTTGAGTTGTAGCATCAAAATTATTCTTTTTTTGTATTCCGTGGCATCAAGTCTTGTTTAAAGTTCAAAAAGCTGTTATTTTGTATCTTCATTATAATAAGTGTATGAAAATTTTAATCACGGGAGTAGCTGGCTTTATTGGTTCGCATTGTGCCGAACGCCTTTTAGATTTAGGACACTCGGTTGTTGGTATCGATAATTTTTCGGATTACTACAGTCTAGATTTGAAGACTAAAAATGCAAAAGCTGTTGAAGCTAAAGGTGCTACTGTTCTTAAAGTAGACCTTCGTGAGGAAAATTTTGATGAGAACTTAAATACGGATTTCGATTATATTTTTCATTTTGCGGCGCAACCTGGAATTTCTTTAACGTCTACGTTTGAAGATTATTTTTCGAATAATGTCTTAGGAACTAAGAATCTTATTGATTTTGCACTTAAATGTAAATCGTTGAAGCTTTTTGTAAATATTGGGACGTCTTCTATCTATGGACTAGAAGCCACTTTTCCTGAGAGTATTGCGCCAAAGCCAGCATCTCATTATGGTGTTACAAAGTTGACAGCAGAACAATTAGTGTTACAAAAGAGTAGAGAGAAGCAAATGAAAGCGTGTAGCTTAAGACTCTATTCTGTTATTGGTCCAAGAGAGCGCCCTGAGAAAATGTACACTAAGCTTATTGATTTAGGATTAAAAGGCGAAGCTTTTCCATTGTTTGAGGGCAGTCACCAACACCTTAGAAGTTTTACTTATGTAGGAGACATTATTGACGGTATTGTAAGTGTTATCGGGAGAGAAGAAAAAGTTGATGGTGAGGTTATTAATCTAGGTACTGAGGCAGAACATACAACTCAAGAAGGTATTGAAGCTGTAGAAAAAGTGATTGGCACATCAATTAAAATTGAAGTAAAGCCAAAACGTGCTGGTGACCAATTACGTACTAAGGCCAATATTGATAAAGCGCGAAAACTGCTTAATTATAATCCACAAACTACACTTTTAGAAAGTGTTGAAGCGCAGGTGAAGTGGTTTAAGGAGAATTGTCTGTAAACTTAAATTCCTAATAAATATTCCGCTGCATTAAAAGGCGTTGTTTTTCCTTCTTCGATTAAAGCAATTTGTTTTTGAAGCTCAGTTTTAATGTCTTTACGGTTATAAAAGTTAGATTTTAACCGTTCTTCTATAGTTTGTAATAGCCAAAACTTGTTTTGTTCCATACGGTGGTTTTCAAAATAATTAGTAGACTTAGCTTTGGAAATATAGTCTGAAATCATCTTCCAAACCTCAGAGATACCTTCATTTTTTAAGGCACTACAAAGTGTTGTCTTTGGTGTCCAACCCGATTCTTTTTCTGGATATAAGTGTAGGGCACGATTAAATTCGAGTTTAGCAGATTTTGCAGCTTTAATATTTTCACCATCTGCTTTATTAATGACTATGGCATCAGCCATCTCAATGATGCCGCGCTTTATGCCTTGAAGTTCATCACCAGCACCAGCTAATTTCAATAATAAGAAGAAATCTACCATGCTATGAACAGCGGTTTCACTTTGTCCAACACCAACGGTTTCTATTAATATGGTGTCAAAACCAGCAGCTTCACATAGGATAATAGTTTCTCTGGTTTTTCGAGCTACACCACCAAGGGAATCTCCAGAAGGTGATGGTCTTATAAAGGCATGCGGATTTTTCACTAAATCCTCCATACGAGTTTTATCTCCTAAAATACTACCTCTGCTTAAAGAGCTGCTAGGGTCAACAGCCAATACGGCTACTTTTTTATTTTGTGAGGTTAAATGCTTCCCTAAAGCTTCAATAAATGTACTTTTGCCAACACCAGGAACGCCTGTAATACCTATTCTTACTGAATTATTTGCATAAGGCAAGCAAGCCGTAATTATAGCATTTGCCTTTTTAGTATGTGCTGAGTTGGTGCTCTCTATTAATGTTATAGCACGACTTAAAGACGTAATATTACTACTGGTAATACCGTTTACTAAATCGTTAACTGATGGTTGTTTTTGGCGTCTAGATTTTATGGCTTTTGCAGAAACCGAACTGAGCGCTTTTGGCTCTTTTATGCCTTCGTTCTCACTTAAGGCTGATTTTTTTTTATCGGATTTAGCCACTGCAATTGTATTAGTTTCTTTGATTCAAATTCTGATTTGTTTTGGAGTCTGCTTCCCTGATAGGGACTTCAATTTTTGTGTTATCCCAAGCTAGAGTGAGTTTGAGGTTACCTGTTGTATTATCAAAAGCAATTGTAAATCTCTCTACTGTTGTATTTAACTTTTCTGTCGGGACTTCAATTTCTATAACGTCATAGTTAGGGTCCCACATGGGTTCCATTTTTTCATCAACACCCCATTGATATTGCCCGGAGTTGAACATTACTTTCCAAGAATTTTCCATAGGCACCGTCCAAAGTGTATAATTACCTTTAGGCAAAAGCATACCTTGTATTATAAGATTCTTGTTTGTTTTAAATGTTGTGGCTTCATTAGCTCCTGTTCGCCATACTTTGTTAAAAGGAACTAGTGCGCCAAAAATTTCACGTTCACGCTTAGAAGGTCTATTATACTCCACCTTCAATTTTAAATCATTAAGTTCTATAGCGGCAGAATCTTTGGGACTTAAACGAGGAGAAAAAATATTTTCGACAAAAACAGAATAAAGTAATAAGCCAAGAGCGGCTATGAATAGAATAATTAGAATACGTTTCAACATAAACTTTTGTGGAATAGTAATTTTAAAATTAAAAACTAAAGATAAATGAAATCCCTAAATTTAAGACTTGAGACAGCGTATTTTTAACTTAATTAAATTTTTCCGAAGATTTTTTTCATTTTTTGCAACACTCCTTTTTTTACGTCGTCTTTAAGACAAACCAATCAATTCTCCTATGCTTTTTAGCTTCGGCGAATGAAAAAACAACCAAAAGCTAACCAAGAATGTTTCAAGTAGACATCATTGAAAAGTGTAGACAAAACGATAGAAAAGCACAGCTAAAGCTTTACAATCAGTATTGTAACGGTATGCTAGTAGTGGCTCAGCGTTTTGTGAAAAATACAATGGAAGCAGAAGATGTCGTGCAAGAATCATTTATAAAGGCTTTTGAAAAATTAGAGCAATACAAAGCTGAAGTGACTTTTGGAGCATGGCTAAAACGTATTGTAATTAACAAAAGTATAGACCTATTAAAATCTAAAAAACAACGTTTAGTAGATTTAGAAGAGGTACAGTTAAAAGTTGTTGATGCTAATTATGATGAAGATTGGTCGGTTAATAGCAGCGTAACTGTAGATGATGTTAAAATTGCGATACAGCAATTGCCTGAAAAGTATAAGTATGTGGTGATGTTGTATTTGGTAGAAGGGTACGACCACCAAGAGATATCAGAAATATTAAATATCTCCGAAATAGCATCTAGAACACAGCTATCGAGAGGAAAAGGAAAATTAAAAGAATTACTAAATAAAAGGAAAAATGGGACAGAATCTTAAAGATTTATTCAAAAACCAACCTAAAGACGAGAGTGTAAAGATGTCTGAAGGCCACGAGGCTCGTTTTTTACAAAAGTTAGACAAAGCCTTACCAGAAAAGAAGAAGTCGAGTCGCTTTGGGTTTTTAAATATTGCCGCGAGTGTTATTGTTTTACTTGGATTAAGTTATGGGGCGTTTAAGTATAGTAATAATACAGATAATCCAGATGAGCCAAAAGAGGAAATGGCAACTAAGGATATTAAAACAATGGGAGATATTTCTCCAGACTTAAAAAAGGTTGAAGATTACTATTTGGCAAGTATTAATTTGGAGCTATCAAAAGTAAAATTGACGCCACAAAATAAAGACTTAGTCGATGGTTATATCGCTAGGTTAAAAGAATTGAACACCGAATACGATAACCTTACCATTGAGCTTAACGAAAACGGACCTAATGAAGATACGCTTGACGCGTTGATAGATAATCTAAAATTCAGATTGAATTTAGTTATGCGATTAAAAGAAAAATTACAAGAATTCAATGCAGATAAATTTGAAGAAGTAAGCATCTAATCACAATTATAAATCAAAAAACGAACAGTTTATACTCAACTTAATTGGGTATCTAAAATCAAAACAAAATGAAGACAATCAAAATTTTAATGTTGTGTCTAATCACCACAATTGGATTTGCACAGAAAAAGGAAACTAAAACATCTCAATCAATCAATGTTAATAAGGACGTTGTTGTAGACTTAAATACCAATTATGTTGAGATAGAAATCGAAACATGGAACAAAAATGTAGTTGAAGTTGAAGCCTATCTTGAAAGCAGTAAATTATCGCAGGAGGAATTAAAGAAAGCGCTCGATAGTTGGAGATTAAACATAGACGCAACATCTGATGAGGTAAAAATTTCATCTATGGGTGGTAGCAGAAGTTTATTTCCTAGTGGGTCTTATGACGATATTTTAAAGGATTTGGAGTTTAGCTTAGCAGATTTACCAGATATTCCTGAGATGAGGGCACTACCAAACATGCCAAAAATGGCAGATTTTCCAAACTTACCAGAAATGCCTAAGATGCCAGAATTTCCTGAATTACCTGAATTGCCAGAAGGTGTAAATACAATTCAATTTGATTATGATAAATATCAGAAAGATGGCGAAAAGTATTTAGCAGAATGGAGTAAAAAGTATGAGAAAGAAGGTGGTAAAGAGCTTCAAAAACGTATGGAAGAGTGGGCAAAGAAATTTGCTGAGTCTGGTTACCAAGAGAAGATGGCCAAATGGGGCGAAGAGTACGGAAAACGTTTTGAAGGACAATGGGCAAAAGACATGGAGAAATGGGGTGAGGAATTTGGCGAAAAGTTTGGAAAAGACATGGAAAAGTGGGGCGAAGAATTTGGCGAAAAATTTGGAAAAGACATGGAAAAGTGGGGCGAACGTCTAGAAAAACAAATGGAAAAGAAAGCTAAAGCTTATGAGAAAAGAGCTGAACTTATGGAAGAACGTGCCGAAAAGATGAGTGAACGTCTAGAGCAACGTGCAAAAGAGCGAGAAGAAAGAGCCGAAGAACTTGCAAACCGAAGAGAAGAAATGCAAGACCGTAGAGAGTCTATTTTTGTAAAGCGTTATGAGTCTGCTAGAGATAGCAGGGTGAAACGTGTTATAAAAATAAAAATGCCTAAAAAAGCAAAACTAAAACTTAACGTAAGACACGGTGAGCTTAAAATTGCCTCTGCTGTGCATGATGCAAGAGGCGATGTGTCACATACCTTTTTATTAGCAGAAAACATTGATGGAAGTAACACTTCCATCAATATTTCTTATTCTCCTGTGGTCATTAACAACTGGAATGTAGGCTCACTTAATCTTAATTTTGTTGAAAACGCCCAAATTAAGAACGCCAATAATTTAATGTTAACCTCTAAATCATCAAATATTATTATAGATAATCTTACAGAAACAGGAATTATAGATGGTAGTTTTGGCGATTTAACCATTTCTAACTTAGCAGAGACGTTCAAAAATTTAAATCTTGTTTTAGAGAATAGTGATGCACATGTGGAGATACCTGAAAATGTAAATTACAATCTTTTCTTTAATGGTAATCGTTCTAAGTACAACAATCAGCCTACCAAACAGAAAACATTAAAACGCTACGATGGCAAACCAAGTAGTAAAACTATTGTTGTCAATGCCAAGTACAGTAATGTTACTGTAAATTAGTTTTAGACCATTTCTTTTCAAATATAGATTTGGTCTAAAACTTCCTCATCATATTCTATATTTTCTTTCGCAGTTTTCCATGAAATAGATTCTTATTTTTATGGAAATTTTTAGTTTATGATAGTTTCAGATTTTCAATCTACTTTACAATCTTTAGATCCATTTCCCGTATTAGGAAAATCATATAGTTTAGAAGATTATACCCCTTTAGATTTGTCGGTTAATAACAAAGATTTAGAGTGTGTTAACGTTTCTAGTGCCGACAACTTAGAAGCTTTTATTTGGAACCATATGAAGCATAACAACGCTAAAGTAGCCTTTGGTGGATATATTGAAAAACGAGGTATTTATAATCGCAGTTCCCATTTTAATCAACAAAATCCTGACTTGGAAAGAAATATCCATCTAGGACTAGATTTATGGATAGAAGCGAATGCTCCAATTTATGCGCCTCTTGATGGCGAAATTCATAGTTTTAAAAATAATACCAATTATGGTGATTATGGTCCAACCCTAATTCTAAAGCACCAAATAGAAAATTACAGATTTTATACGCTTTATGGTCATTTAAGTATAGAATCTCTAGAGAATAAAAACGTTGGAGATCAAATTTTAAAAGGAGAAGAAATTGCAACTTTAGGCACCGCTGAAGTTAATGGCGATTATGCCCCGCATTTACACTTTCAGCTGATAAAAGATATACAAGATTTCTATGGAGATTATCCAGGTGTTTCTAATCAACAAGATTTAGAGTTTTATAAATCCAACTGTCCAGACCCAAATTTGTTCTTGAACTTAGTTTAAGAATTTATCTAAATCATCAATAGCGTGAGCTTTGTTGAAATCTACTTCATCTATAGTATTAGATTCTGAAGAATCATAGTCCATGGTTATGATCCATTGGTCACCTATTTTTTTCATGATAACATGAAACTGACCGTAATAACTTTGCGCTTTAGCAGTATTAGGATTACGAGTAAGTTTATACACACCACGCTCACTAGAGACAGAGTCGTTAGTTACCCGTTCAAAAAACCTGAGTGCTATGCTATTACTTTGATTAGATTGCTTCATAGAAGCAAACTGCCTTTTGTAGTTGTTAATGTAGCTATAGTAATCTGAAATATTTCTACCGCCAGAAACACGGACTAAATCTTTTGAATGGATTTCAGCCATCAGAGTATAATCAAGGGTTTCAAAAGCTTTATAGAACTTTGCCCCATGTTTTATTAATGCCTTGAAGGTTCTCTTTAGATTGTCCGCTCACCGAATATGTAGCTAATACTATTACAAATAGACTTATTAAACTTTTCATGAATAGAAGTTTGAATGATTTCAAGATAAAAAAAATCCCAATGCCATGCATTAGGATTCTAACTATATGATGTGGCTTTTTATTTTTTAATAAACCGAATGACTTCAGGAGAATTTAATTTCAAGAAATATGTGCCTGTTTTTAGTTTTGAGATATCTATAGACTCGTTTACAGCGATGATACCATTATCAATTGTCTTGCCTAATATATCTATAATATTATAGTCTTGAGCTGTTTTAAGATTAGAAACTGATATTGAATCTGAAGATGGGTTTGGAAATAATTTTGGTTTGGTTTCTAATTGAAAATCATTAGTAGAAAGTACTTCTGCACCCCAAGTGAAGGCGTCTAGAGCTATATAGTCCATATCATTTGATGCCACAAATGTTATTTCATCTACATTTAATTCTGAATAATCTGTACCATTAATATTCGAAAAATTAATCTCTGTAAAACCATTATTTAGAGCAAAATTATTAGGGTCATTTAAATCAGCGGGTAATAAAGTAAAAGTAAATACAGGTGTAGTGTTACCGTCTACTAATCCAGTAATAGTTAAAGTTCCAGTAACAGGCTTAACAAACCCACTAGTTGCACAGTACATATATAAGGATTTAATTGTAATGTTATTTCCTAATCCCGTAGTCATTGAAAAGGTACTTCCATTATTATCTCCATTAGAGTTCCTTGAAGAGTCAATAAATTGGTCATCAGCAGCAGTTCCGTTCCAACCGCATCCAACACAGCTGTCGCTATTACCAGTAGGATTTTGATTATAGCCTTGAGAGAAAACATCAAATCTTTCGGGTGCAGTACTTAAAATATTGAAAATTTGACCATTATTTGTGAATGAAGTTGCTCCAGGTGAAAGAGGTGATTCAAAGTCTTCAGTACCTTGCGCACTTACATTACAAATAAGAAATAATGATGTAATAATTGTAAAAAAGTAATCTTTTTTCATAAAGTTGAGTTTTGATTTAGCTGATATGCTAAGTTACTAATAAATTAATTATTAGTATGTTATAACTGCTTATTTGCAAAAAAAATCCTGATGCATAGATACATCAGGATTTTTATATATGAGGTTTTATCAAATAATCGGTAAGTGACTAGTCTCCAACCAAAACCCATTCACCTTTTTGTATTAAAGGGATAGCTTGTTTGTACTTCACTTCTTTGGCTTCGCCACTCATCACATGTTTTATCGTTACACGATCGTTACGGCCAATTTTTGGTTGCTCACGTACAATAGTTTCTACCACTTGCTGTTGTCTTGATGCTCCAGCACCAGCAGCTCTACTTTGTGCCGCGCGCTCGTCTAAATTTTGGATTTCCTCTTTTTGTTCTTGAGTTTTCTCTTGTCGTCTAGCTTTTGCTTCTTGAATGGTACTAGCCGTTTCTTGAGGAATTTCGCCTTTAAATAAGAATGAAATCACATCTTTATTCACTTGGTCAATCATCACCTTGAATAATTCAAAAGCTTCAAACTTGTAAATTAAAAGTGGGTCTTTCTGCTCATGTACTGCTAATTGTACAGATTGCTTTAACTCATCCATTTTTCGTAAATGGGTTTTCCAAGCATCATCAACAATGGCAAGCGTGATGTTCTTTTCAAAATCATTAATCAGCTGTGTACCTTTTGTTTCGTAGGCTTTCTCTAAATCTGTAACCACTTGAAGCGTTTTTGTGCCATCTGTAAACGGTACAACGATACGCTTAAATTTATCACGCTGTGTATTGTATACATTTTCGATTACAGGATAAGCCAAATCCGCTGCACGCTGCATTTTTTCTCTGTAATGCTTAAACGCGGCTTTGTAAACGGTACCTGCAATAGTTTGAGTGTCCATTTTTGCAAATTCGTCTTCAGAAATCGGAGATGGCATCGAGAAATAACGAATCAGCTCAAACTCAAAGTTTTTGTAATCGTTAGCTTCTTTATTGGTTTCAGCAATAATTTCGGACGTATCAAAAATCATATTTGCTAAATCCACACGCAGGCGCTCTCCATGTAAGGCATGACGACGTCGTTTGTAAACCACCTCACGCTGTGCATTCATCACATCATCATATTCTAATAAACGCTTACGAACACCAAATTGGTTTTCTTCTACTTTTTTCTGCGCACGTTCTATAGATTTAGAAATCATACTATGCTGAATAACTTCGCCTTCCTTCAAGCCCATTTTATCCATCATTTTGGCAATGCGTTCACTACCAAAAAGACGCATTAAATTGTCTTCTAAAGACACATAGAATTGTGAACTTCCTGGGTCTCCTTGACGACCCGCACGACCACGTAGCTGTCTATCTACACGACGAGAATCATGACGCTCTGTACCTACAATAGCTAAACCACCAGCTGCTTTTACTTCATCAGATAATTTAATATCGGTACCACGTCCAGCCATGTTTGTGGCAATAGTGACCTGACCAGCATTACCCGCTTCAGCAACAATATCTGCCTCACGTTTGTGCTGCTTAGCGTTAAGGATATTATGAGGAATTTTTCGCTGTGCTAAAATTTTTCCTAATAATTCTGAAATATCTACAGAGGTTGTTCCAATTAGTACTGGTCTTCCTTCTTTCGATAGTTTGGTTACTTCGTCAACAACGGCATTGTATTTTTCACGCTTAGTTTTGTAAACTAGATCCTCACGGTCATCACGAGCTATTGGTCTGTTTGTTGGAATCTCTACAACATCTAATTTGTAGATTTCCCAAAGCTCACCAGCTTCCGTTACCGCAGTACCTGTCATACCAGATAGTTTACGGTACATTCTAAAGTAATTTTGAAGTGTTACCGTTGCAAAAGTTTGCGTAGCGTCTTCAATCTTTACATTTTCCTTCGCCTCAATCGCTTGATGTAAACCATCAGAATAACGACGCCCATCCATAATACGACCCGTTTGCTCATCGACAATCATAACTTTATTATCCATGACCACGTACTGTGTATCTTTCTCGAAAAGCGCGTAAGCTTTTAGTAGCTGATTTAGAGTATGAATACGTTCTGACTTTACAGAAAAATCTCTAAACAGTTCTTCTTTTTCTGCGGCTTCCTCTTCTGAAGTAAGCCCTTTATTTTCAATCTTTGCGATTTCTGTACCCATCTCTGGCATCACAAAGAAATTTGGATCGTCTTCACCAGAAAGGTAGTCTACACCTTTATCAGATAATTCTACCTGATTATTTTTTTCGTCAATAACATAATAGAGTTCTGCATCTACTTTTGGCATTTCTCTATTATTATCCTGCATGTAAAAGTTTTCTGTTTTTTGAAGCAGCTGTTTAATACCTTCTTCACTTAAAAACTTTATTAATGCTTTGTTTTTAGGAATACCTCTGTAAACACGTAAAAGCTGGAAACCACCTTCTTTAGTATCTCCATCCGCAATCAATTTTTTAGCTTCGGCTAAAACGCCTATTAAATATTTACGCTGTGTTTCTACAAGACTACTAACTTTTGGTTTAAGCTCATTAAACTCGTGTTCGTCTCCTTTAGGGATTGGTCCAGAGATTATTAATGGGGTACGTGCATCATCAATTAATACCGAATCGACCTCATCGACAATGGCATAGTGATGTGGACGTTGTACTAAATCGTCTGGCGAATGCGCCATGTTATCACGCAAATAATCAAAGCCAAACTCGTTATTGGTTCCGTATGTGATATCGGCGTTGTATGCTTTACGACGTGCGTCAGAATTTGGTCTGTGGTAATCTATACAATCAACACTCAATCCATGAAATTGGAATAGCGGTGCCATCCATGCGCTATCACGTTTTGCTAGATAGTCGTTAACCGTTACCAAGTGAACACCACGACCAGCTAAGGCGTTAAGATATACTGGAAGTGTAGCCACAAGGGTTTTACCTTCACCAGTTTGCATCTCTGCAATTTTACCTTGGTGCATCGCTATACCACCTATAAGCTGTACATCGTAGTGTACCATATCCCATGTAATGGCTTTACCAGCTGCATCCCATGAGTTTGCCCAATAGGCTTTATCACCTTCGAGGGTTACATAATCATTATCACCTGATATTTCTCTATCATAGGCGTTTGCAGTAACTTCAATTTGTGTGTTGTTAACAAAACGCTTCGCTGTTTCTTTAACTACGGCGAAGGCTTCAGGAAGAATATCGTTTAAGACGTCTTCTGAAATTGTGTAGATTTCATCTTTAATACTATCAATTTCTTGATAGATATCTTCACGCTCGTCAATATCTTCAGTATTTTCTGCTTTTGTGTTCAATGCCTCAATACGCTCATTGAGAGGGGCGCGTGCTTCAGCGATTTTAGCTTTAAATTCAGATGTTTTTGCTCTTAATTCGTCATGAGATAAAGCTTCCAAAGATTTTTCGAAAGTTTTTATCTTTTCCACGATTGGCATAATGGACTTAACGTCTTGCTTGGATTTGTCTCCAACAAAAACTTTAAGTACAGAATCTAGTAATCCCATTTGGTTTGTATGTTTTTCAAAAACCTACTATGTACATAGGTTTTTGAGTTAATTTTTATTTTGGTTTGAAGGGGTTTCAAATATACACTTTGTATTAGGTATACAGAAACGTTTATAAACAAAAAAAGTCTCATTGTCGTAGTAACGAAAGAGACTTTTTTTAAGTTGTTTTATCTTTTAATATTCGTCCTCATTCCAGAGGTAATCTTCGTCAGTTGGATAGTCTGGCCAAATTTCTTCTATAGAATCGTAAGAATCACCTTCATCTTCTATAGCTTGTAAATTTTCTACAACTTCTAAAGGTGCGCCTGTTCTAATCGCGTAATCGATTAACTCATCTTTAGTTGCTGGCCAAGGTGCATCACTTAAATACGATGCGAGTTCTAATGTCCAATACATTTACTTTGGTGTTTAATTTTTTGCAAAAATAAATTTTTAGTTCAAAAAGTCAAGAAAAAATTAAATTATTTGAATTTAATTTATAAATGTGTGCTTCATAAATAAAAGAACGTATAATCTTGTAACTTACAGATTGGTATTTTGCATTGCCCAATCTTCTACCGAATTGATTACGATTCTTTTTTAGGAATCCATTTAATTTCTTCGGCTTGTAATTCATGAGACAACTTCCGTGCCAACACAAAAAGGTAGTCAGATAGTCTGTTAATATACATCAGCGTTTCTGGTTGAAATGGCTCAATATCATTGAGATGACTTGCCAAACGCTCTGCGCGTCGGCAAACGGTACGTGCAATGTGACAGAATGACACCGTTTGATGTCCTCCAGGTAATACAAAATGCGTCATTGGAGGTAAAGCGGCATTCATACTATCCATATTATCCTCTAAAAGCTTTATATCTGCTTCAGAAATTTTAGGAATATTTAGGCGGTCTTTACCGTTTTTAAGCGTGGCTTTTTCTGGGTCAGTTGCCAAAATAGCTCCGACTGTAAATAATCGGTCTTGAATTTCCATCAAAACTGATTTGTGAATTGGGTCTATGGCTTGGTCTCTGATTAAACCTATATGTGAATTTAGCTCGTCAATGGTACCGTAACTTTCAATACGAATATGATGTTTTGGTACTCGAGTTCCACCGAAAAGGGCAGTAGTGCCTTTATCTCCTGTTTTTGTGTAGATTTTCATAAGTCAAATTTAAGCAATTTGACTTGAAGGATTTTTAGCGAATTCTGAAGTTATTATTATTTTAACTTAATTCATCGTATCACTTTCAATAATACCATCTCTTAAACGGATAACACGCTTGGCATGTGCGGCGATATCTTCCTCGTGAGTAACCATAATTACAGTGTTTCCTTTAGAATGAATTTCATCAAAAAGTGCCATGATTTCGGTTCCTGTTTTTGAGTCGAGGTTACCGGTAGGTTCATCCGCAAGAATAATTGAAGGTTTGTTCACCAGTGCGCGACCTACCGCAACGCGTTGACGCTGACCGCCCGAAAGCTGATTGGGTTTGTGGTCCATACGGTCTGCCAAACCAACATCAGTTAACACTTCAGAAGCACGCTCTTCACGAGCTTTTTTAGACTGTCCTGCGTAAATCATAGGTAATGCCACATTATCTAAAGCAGTAGTCCTTGGTAAAAGGTTGAAAGTTTGAAAAACGAAACCAATCTCTGTATTTCTGATTTCGGCAAGTTCGTCATCCGTCATTTGGCTTACATCTTTACCATTTAATAAATATGAGCCTGCTGTTGGTGTATCTAGACAGCCTAAAAGATTCATAAGTGTTGATTTACCCGAGCCAGAAGGTCCCATAATGGCGACATATTCTCCTCGCTTTATATCTAAATCAATACCTTTTAATACGTGAACGGTTTCTTGACCGAGTTTAAAATCTCTTATGATGTTACGGATTTCAATGACGTTGTCACTCATATGTTGTTGGTTCTTTAGCTAAATCTCTTGCAAGATAAAAGTTTATAAAAGCTATTATCTGAATATGACGTTAAAATTAATAAGTTGTTACAGTCTTATTCTAAAATGTTGTTTCGGTTGCTCTTTTCTAAAAAAAGCGAAGCCCAAATTGAATGTATCTATACTCGCTGTAACACGATTGTCATTAACTATATCTTTCCAAGCTTCTGTCATGTCTTTTGACCAGTAGATATCGTCAAAAATAAAAAGGGAATCATTATGTGCTTTTGAAATTAATAGATTGAAGTACTCTAAGGTAGCCGCTTTGTTATGATGACCATCAAAAAAGATACAATCAAAAGTGTCTTCTTTTAGTTGAGAGATAGCTGTTTTAAAGTCTGAATTGATAGTTCTAATGTTTGAAAGGTTTAAGGCCTCAAATTGTTGTTTTGTAAACTTGAAGGTTTCTGGACAGCCTTCAATGGTTGTAATTTTATTGTTTGAATGACCTAAAGCTAAAGCTTGTGTTCCGACACCTAATGATGTGCCTAACTCTAATGTGTTTTTGAATTTGAAATAATTCGCTATTCTGTAAAGCAACTTCGAATCTTTTAACGAGCTACTCGAATTTTTAGCCATTTTAGAAACAGAACGTTTTTTTGAGTTCATCACTTTTGAACCTGCGCCAAAATCTGTAATATTAAGTGTTTGTTTAGATTGTAGAAGTTGATTTCTATAGGTTTTTAAATGGGAGTAAGCTTCGTAATTTGTTTTGTCATATAAGCATTTGATAACAAAATCGTAAATAAATGGCGAGTGCACACCGTGTTGGTTGGTGGAGTTGATTAGGAATTTTACATATGATAAAAACTGATGCATTCTATTTTAAATATATTCATTTTGCCTTGATGCAAATCGAACCAAAAATTTAAATTGAAATGAGGAAATTCCTTTGGAACATTCACTATCGGAATTACGTGCCTAAAGCTTCGCTTTGCATCTCCATTCCTTCGTTCATTATTTCTGCATTTCAATTCTCAATTTTGCAATTGATTTGTCTATTAATTTTTAATTATTTGTTGTTTGCCTCGAATTGTTTTCAATTTTGCTTATTGCTTACTAACCTTCAAACTTCTCTGCCAATTCAAACCAACGTATTTCTTTTTCTTCAATCGTATCAATAATAATTTGTAGCTCTTCGGAGAGTTTAGTGATTTCATCTTGAGATAAATTTGGATTCAAAAATTTCTTTTCAAATTCCTTTTTATCTAATTCTAATGAACGGATTTTAGACTCCAAGTTTTTATATTCTTTCTGTTCGTTGTAAGATAGCTTATTCGCTTGGTTCTTTTTTACGGTTTCGGTATTTTCAATTTTTTCAACTTTTGCTTCTTGCTTAGGTTGACTACTTTCATAGGCACGATAATCTGTGTAATTTCCTGGGAAATCATCAACAACACCTTCGCCTTGAAAAACGAATAGATGGTCCACAATTTTATCCATAAAATACCTATCATGAGAAACGACTAGCAGACATCCAGGGAAATCTAACAAAAAGCTCTCTAAAACATTGAGTGTTACAATATCCAAATCGTTTGTAGGCTCATCTAGAATTAAAACATTAGGATTCTGAATTAAAACCGTGCACAAATACAATCGTTTTTGCTCACCACCACTTAATTTTTCGACAAAGTCATATTGTTTTTTGCGGTCAAATAAAAAACGTTCGAGTAATTGCTGTGCGCTAATCTGTCTGCCTTTTGCAAGCGGAATATAATCGCCATAATCCCTAACAACATCAATGACTTTTTGGTTAGGTTTGGCCTTAATGCCTCCTTGTGTGTAATACCCGAATTTAACTGTTTCTCCAACAACTATTTTTCCACCATCAGGAACAATAGCGCCTGTAAGCATGTTTAGAAATGTAGATTTACCGGTGCCATTCTTTCCTATAATACCAATGCGTTCACCTTTTTTAAAGGTATAATCAAATCCATTAAGAATTACCTTGTCTTTAAAAGCCTTAGACACATTGTGAAATTCCACAATCTTACTGCCCAGGCGTTCCATGCTTATTTCTAACTGAACGACATGGTCTTTACGACGTTGGTGTGCTTTCTTTTTAATCTCAAAGAAATCATCGATTCTGCTTTTAGATTTTGTGGTACGTGCTTTAGGTTGACGACGCATCCAGTCGAGCTCTTTTTTAAAGAGTTGCTTGGCTTTACCAACCTCGGTTTGTTCGTTAGCTATACGTTCTTCCTTTTTTTCTAAGTAGTAAGAATAGTTACCCTTATATGTGTACA
Organism: Winogradskyella jejuensis; assembly: GCF_900129745.1. Taxonomy (GTDB): domain Bacteria; phylum Bacteroidota; class Bacteroidia; order Flavobacteriales; family Flavobacteriaceae; genus Winogradskyella; species Winogradskyella jejuensis. The sequence goes on from NZ_FQWS01000002.1 coordinate 331,759, forward strand.
TTTTACCATGGTCAAGCTCAATAATTTCATTGCAAACGCGCTCCAAAAAATAGCGGTCGTGCGTTACCATAAACAGGGTTTGTTGTGTTTTGGCAAAGTAATCTTCGAGCCACTCAATCATTTCTAAATCAAGATGGTTCGTAGGCTCATCAAGAATTAGGATATCTGGTTTAATTATGAGCGCTTGTGCTAAGGCTAAACGTTTTTTTTGTCCTCCAGAAAGTGAAGCGATTTTAGCTTTTAAATCATTGAGTTTAAGCTGAGACAATATTTGTTGAAACTGCGTTTCAAATTCCCATGCGTTATGTCTATCCATAGCTTCAAAAGCAAGTTGGTAAGCTTCAGTATCCTCTGGGTTTTGTAATGCTTTTTCGTAGGTTTCTATAACTTTTAGAATTGGTAAATCACTTGCGAAAATGGTTTCTTCAATAGAGAGCTTTGGGTCTAAGTTTGGTTCTTGGTCTAGAAAAGCTAACCTTAAACCTTTACGAACAACAACTTGACCTGAATCTGGAGAATCTTTTCCTGATAGGATGTTTAAAATAGACGTTTTTCCACTTCCGTTTTTAGCTACAAATGCAATTTTTTGGTCCTTATGAATGCTAAAAGAGATGTCGCTAAACAATTGGAGTTCTCCGTAGGACTTAGATATATTTTCAACGTTGAGGTAATTCAATCTTAAGTAATTTTATGCAAAGATGGTAAATAAACCAAAAACAAACCCAATAGTTTTGTTATTCCTAACGTTAGATTATATTTGTGAGTAAACCTATATAATATATGATTCGGTATTTATTGGCCATTTGCTTTTTGGGTCTTGTGATTTGTACGTCTTGTGTGCCTCAAAAAGATATCATTTACCTTCAGGATAAAGGCAATACAAATGATACTATTCCAAGTGTTGTTGAACAACAGAAACCTTACCGTGTTCAGATTAACGATATACTTAATATACGTATTAAGGTTTTAGATCAAGATAATGCTACAATTTTTAATCCAACTGGTGAAGGTAGTTTGGAAGCTAGTTCCCAAGAGCGTGCTTATTTTGATGGATTTACTGTGGATTTGAGAGGGAATATTAGAATTCCTCAATTAGGTGATTTTGATGTTTTAAATTTAACTCTTGAGGAAATAGAAGTTTTAGTTAACAATCGACTTTTAGAAAAGGAGTTTAATGAATTTGCACAGATATTTGTGACTGTAAAATTAGCAGGCTTACGCTACACCACTTTAGGCGAAATCAACAACACAGGTTCTCAGGTAATATTTCAAGAGCGAGCTACTATTTTAGAGGCTATAGCCAATGCTGGAGACATACCTATAGAAGGTAATCGAAAAGAGGTTCGTATATTAAGACAATATCCTCATGGTCAAGAAATACATCGTTTAGACTTAACAAACATTGACGTGATGAAATCTCCATATTATTACATACAACCTAATGATGTAATTATCGTAGATCCATTAGTGCAAAAGTCTTTGGGAACAGGAACAAATGGACTTCAAACATTTACTGCAATTTTAGGAGTTGTTACTGTTGTAACGAGTACTATATTATTGATTGATAGACTCTAATTTTATGGCCAATTTAGATCAAGATATCGAATTTGATGAATCAAGCAGAAGACTAACTTTTGATTTTCAAGGATTTCTATTTAAAGTTCTCAATAACTGGATTATTATAGCCATATCTGTTGGTATTGCTTTGGGTATTGCTTATTACATAAACGTTAGAAAGCAGAATATCTATCGTCTTAATGCTCTTGTTTCTGTAGAGTCTGAGCAAAATCCTTTTTTTACTGCTAACACTAGTATTTCATTTAATTGGGGAGGTGTTTCAGGTAAATTAGGAAAAGTGATGACCACCTTGGCCACAAGAAGTCATAATGAGTTAGTTATCGACTCACTTCAGTTTTACAAGCAATATTTAAAACAAGGAAAATATCATTTGTTAGATATTTATAAGGCCTCGCCTTATGATGTTATTTTAGACAAATCTAAGCATCAAATATTAGGTAGTCCGTTGGAATTAAAGCACGTTAATGACAATCAGTTTAAAATTATATACGATTTTGGTGAAACACAATCTGTGTCTTGTCAACGTTATTCTGACCGTTCAATTATTAGTGTGCCCGTTTCGCCAGGTGTTTTCGAGCAAGTATTTAATTATGGAGAGCCTGTAAGCTTGCCGTTTTTTAATGCTACTGTAAACAAGCGAAATGGTATTAATCCAGATACTGAAAATCAGTACTTTATTTACTTTTTGAATTTTGATAGTCTTGTATCTAGATTTCAAAATAGTGTTAATGTTAGTTTTTTTAGGGGAAGTTCTACAGTCTTGTCCTTATCTCAATCTGGAAATAATAAAGCTAAAATTGTAGATTATCTTAATGCGACTACAGAAATATTGAGAAAAACTGAGCTCCGAACTAAAAATCTTTATGCGACTAATACAATAGCCTTTATTGATAGTACAATGAGAGCGGTAGGTGATGATATAAAAGGTGTAAATCAAGAAATGGATAACTTTAGGTCATCAAATAAGGTATTTAATGTTACAGACGATATTACTAATACATCTGAGCGTTTAAAAGAATACGAGACCAGTCGTGAAGCTGAACGCACAAAAATTAATTACTTAAATAATCTTGAAAGCTATCTTCAAAATAAATCAGATTATACAAACATAGCAGCACCAACTTCTGTTGGTATTGAGGAAAGTGGTTTGTTAAACAGTATTAGTAAACTCACAAGTTTAGCTATACAGCGCCAAAACCAATCCAAAACTGCACGAGAAGGGTCTATATTACTTCGTCGTTTAGATGCTCAGATTGATACAGAAAAGAACGTAACCTTTGAGCTGATTAGTGCTGCTCGTAGAGGTATAAATCTTCAATTAGGCTCTATTAATGGCTCCATAGCCAAATTAGAAAGCGAACTTAAAAAATTACCAAAAGAACAGCAGGAGTTTTTAAAAATTCAAAGAAAGTTAGACATAAGTCAAGAAGCCTATAATGTATATCAAGAGAAACGTTCTGAGGCGGCTATTGTTAAAGCGGCTAATGTTTCTGATATTACAATGATTGATGCTGCAAAAGATGTGGGTAATGGCCCAATTGGTCCTAAGAAGTCTTTGAATTATATGATGGCCTTAATGCTGGGTGGATTAATACCAGTACTGGGCATTTTTGTTCTTTTTGTTTTAGATAATACTATAAGCAGTTCAGAAGATATAGAGCGCTTATCCAAAATTCCGATCATTGGTTTAGTGGGCAAGTACAATTACAAGAACAATCTAGTGGCTTTTGAAAAACCAAAATCAGCAGTAGCAGAATCGTTTAGGGCCATACGCTCAAGTTTACAGTTTATTTACAAGAGTCAACAAAAGGATAGTGGAGCTAAAACGCTCATGTTTACCTCTTCTATAAGTGGTGAAGGAAAAACATTTTGTTCTATTAATACAGCAACGGTTTATGCTCTGTCAGGTAAAAAGACTGTTTTAGTAGGGTTAGATTTACGTAAACCCAAAATCTTCGATGATTTTGAAGTAAAAAATGATAAAGGTGCTGTAAATTTTTTAATCAATGATAGTAATCTAGAAGAGATAACACACCAAACACATATTCCAAATTTAGATTTAATCTTATCAGGTCCAATACCTCCAAACCCATCAGAATTGCTAATGAGTGAGCGCATGACTGAACTTATTAATGAGTTGAAGTTAAAATACGACATGGTGGTTTTAGATACACCGCCATTAGGTTTAGTCACTGATGCTTTAGAGCTATCTCAGCATGCTGATGCTTCTATTTTTATGGTACGACTTAATTATACAAAAAAAGGGATGCTGGCTTTAGTCAATTCTAAAGTGAGAAAGGGTGAGTTGAAAAATGTTAATTTCCTACTTAATTTTTACCGTCATAAAAAAGGTCATGGTTATGGGTACGGTTATGGCTATGGTTATGGTTATGGATATGGATACGGGGCATATGGAGATGCTTATCATGAGAATGATAAAAAAGGACTTGTAAAACGCATCAAGAGTTTTTTTAAGCGTAAATAGAGATTACCTGTTTATTTTTTACGGATAAGTTCTTTCGTGTAGAGTGTATGTATTTGTTATAATTCCTATATTAGCCCAACCCTAAATGTCAACCAATTTGAAAGCTAAGCAAGACGACAACTGGCTTTATACCATTTCTGCAAAGCGTAAACTCATTGATTTCAATTTTAAAGAAATTTGGCAGTACCGAGACTTATTGGTGCTTTTTGTTAAGCGAGATGTAATTACCGTATATAAACAAACCATATTAGGGCCTTTATGGTATTTAATCCAGCCTTTGTTTACAGCCCTGACCTTCACATTAATTTTTAATAAAGTCGCTAATATAGAAACAGGAGCAGTACCACCATTTTTATTCAATTTAGCAGGAATCTCAATTTGGAATTATTTTAAAAGTTGTTTAACATCTACCTCAAATACATTTAGTGGAAATGCTGGAATATTTTCTAAGGTATATTTTCCTAGAATTATTTCTCCATTATCATCTGTTATATCTAATTTATTGCGCTTTTTAATTCAATTATTAGTCTTTATTATTTTCTATATATATTATTATATAAATGGTGCAGCTATTAGTATTAACGAATTTATTTTCATTTTTCCATTGTTAATAATTCTTATGGCCTTCCAAGGTCTAGGATTAGGGATGATTATATCATCTATGGTTACAAAATATAGAGATGTTAAGTTTTTACTCAATTTCGGTGTACAATTATTGATGTACGTATCAGCAGTAATGTATCCTTTAGCATTAATGCGTGAAAAATTACCTCAGTTTGCATGGTTAGTTAATTATAATCCTCTTGCATATATTATTGAAGCTACTCGATTTGTATTGTTAAATGAGGGCTCTTTTTCTTTAAGAGGTTTAGCATATACAAGTTTAATAACTGTTGTTATTTTCTTTATAGGTCTTATTATTTTTAATAAAACTGAAAAAACTTTTATAGACACAGTTTAGTATGAAAGTTTTTTCCCATTATATAGTCACTCGGTTTAATATCAAATCTGAAGGTTGGGTAAATGATAAAAATGGTAAGAAAGTCAATGATTTTATTTGGCTTAAAAAGCGATATGATTTATTCAAAAAATTTTGTTTACCCTCAATGCAAACTCAAACCGAAAAAGAGTATTCTTGGTTAGTTTTTTTTGATAAAGATACTCCTCAAGAATTTAAGGAAGTAAATGAATGTATTAGGCGAGAATTACCACAGTTTATACCATTATATGTAAATGACTTTCTAGATTTTGAAAATACTTTACGTGAGTTTGTATTTGAAAATTCACATACAGAATATATAATGACATCACGTTTTGATAATGATGATTGTTTTCATGAAGATGCCATTGGCGCTATTCAAAAAGCTTTTGTAAAAAAAGACTCAACAATCATAGAGTTATCTAAAGGGTTAACCATGCTTATTGAAGATGAAAACAAATTAGCTAAAAGAGAAAACGTGTTTTCTGGACCATTTATAACTTTAATTGAAAAGAAATCAGATATTAATTCACTTAAAACTGTTTATGATTGTGAGCATACCTCTTGGGGTGATTTAGCAGACTTTATAGCTATTGATAATAAATTTTATTGGCTTCAAACTATCCATGATGCTAATATTTCAAACAAATTGTATCCAGAGTTAACTATTAATAAGAGTTTACTCAAGGGATTTAATTTTAATTACAATGTACGTTTTAAAATTTCTTATATGTTATTCGTAATTTGTAAAAACTTAGGAGTTTTTAGATTAAAGAATATCTTTAAAAACGCATAATGAAGGAAAAAGAGATTATACTTAAAGTTGAAGATGTATCAAAGCAATATCGCTTAGGTCTTATTGGTACAGGAACTCTAGGTGATGATTTAAAGCGTTTTTGGTATAAGATTAGAGGAAAGGAAGACCCTTTTTTAAAAGTAGGAGATAGTAGCGATAGGAATAAATCTGCAACTTCAGACTATGTTTGGGCATTACGTAATATAGATTTTGATGTAAACAAAGGTGAGGTTCTAGGAATTATAGGAAAGAATGGCGCAGGAAAATCTACCTTACTCAAAATATTGTCTCGTATTACTTTACCAACAAAAGGGCAAATAAAAACAAAAGGTCGTATAGCTTCATTACTTGAGGTAGGTACAGGTTTTCATCCAGAATTAACTGGTTTAGAAAACATCTATCTTAATGGTGCTATTTTAGGTATGACCAAAGTTGAAATTCAGGAGAAAGAAGATGATATAGTTGAGTTCAGCGGTTGTAAAATGTATATAGATACGCCGGTTAAGAGATATTCATCAGGTATGAGAGTCCGTTTAGCCTTTGCAGTAGCTGCTTTCTTGGAACCTGATATTTTGGTTATTGATGAAGTTTTAGCAGTTGGTGATGCAGAGTTTCAAAAAAAGGCTATTGGTAAGATGCAGGATATAAGCAAAGGCGAAGGAAGAACTGTATTGTTTGTTAGCCATAACATGGCATCGGTAAAAACATTGTGTACAAAAGCCATAGTATTAGAACATGGAAGTATTGTATTCTCAGGAGGAACAGATGAGGCAGTGAGTTACTACCTTAAAGGTGGAGCAGAAATTGAAAATGCAAAAGATTTTGGTGAAGATTACGAAAAAGAGGAATTTAATCTTCAAAACATTAGTGTATATAACTCAGGAAGTAAAGTAAAAGACATTATCAAGGAGAGTCTAGATATAGAAGTGAAAACTGAATTATTTGTAAAGAGTAATACACCTGAAAATTTACATATCACTTACCATATGACTAATGAGTTAGGTGATGCCATGTTTTCGTTTTCTAACTATAAAACTGATGCACCTTTGAAGAAAGGTGAAAATAAGTTGCTATGTAAAATACCAGCAAAGTTTTTGCAATCTGGTCAATACTTTTTGTCACTGATAGTTGTAAAAGATAAGAAGCACGCCGCATTTGTAGAGCGCGATATTATTAGTTTTACAGTTGTAGATTCTAGTCGTGATATTGGTGAATATATGGGAAGAGAGCCAGGTTACATAAGACCAAATTTTAATTGGAGTATAGCAGATGATTAAGGTTACCAAAACATTTTTACCGCCTCAAGACGAATATCAGGCTATTCTAAAAAAAGCATGGAATTCTGGTTGGATAACTAATCGAGGTCATTTGGTGAAGGAGCTAGAAGTTCAATTAAAAGATTATCTCGACGTTAAAAATGTTATTTGTATGACTAATGGGACTTTACCCATACAAATAGCTATAAAAGCTTTAGGGTTATCGGGAGATATAATTACAACGCCATTCAGTTATGTGGCTACCACATCTAGTATTGTATGGGAAGGTTGTAACCCTGTTTTTGTAGATATACACCCAGAATACTTAACCATTGACGAAACTAAAATTGAAGCTGCTATATCCAAAAACACAACAGCAATTTTAGCTACCCATGTTTTTGGTAATCCTTGCAATATTGATGTTATAGAAGCCATTGCTCAAAAACATAATCTTAAAGTTATTTATGATGCCGCACATTGTTTTGGTGTAACTTATAAAGGCAAAAGCGTTTTTGAATATGGTGATGTAAGCACCTGTAGTTTTCATGCAACAAAGTTATTCCATACAGGAGAAGGCGGCGCAGCGTTTTTTAATTCTGACGAGTTGTATAACGATTTTTATTACCATCATAATTTTGGACATGACGGTACTGAACGATTTTTCGGTATTGGCATCAATGCAAAAATGAGTGAGCTACAAGCTGCTATGGGATTAGCTGTTTTTCCTTATATAGAGTCAATAATTGAAAGAAGAGAAGCTATTGTGTTCGCATATAATAAGGCATTTAGTAATACTTCTCTAAGCCTTTTAAGGCTTAGAGAAGCTACAAAATGGAATTTTAGTTATTACCCAATTATTTGTCCTTCAGAGAAAAAGCTAAAAATTATTTTAGATGTTTTAAATGCAAATGATATTTATCCAAGGCGTTATTTTTATCCTAGTTTGGATGAATTACCCTATGTAAGTGGTTATAATTGTAAAGTGTCTAGGTCTATAGCAAATAGAGTACTGTGTTTACCCTTATATCATGATTTAGATAAGTCACAGCAAGAAAAAATTATAGAATTAGTAAAGCATAGTTTATGAGGATAGCTATAATGCAGCCTTACTTTTTTCCATATATAGGGTATTTTCAATTAATAAATGCTGTTGATGAATTTGTGTTTTATGACGACGTTAATTTTATAAAAAAAAGTTACATCAATAGAAACTCAATTTTACTTAACCAAAAAGCATTTCAGTTTACAACACCATTAAAAGAAGCATCTCAGAACAAGCTCATAAAAGATATTGAAGTTTATACTGACCAAAAATGGTTTAATGGTTTTTTAAAAACATTAGAGCATGCCTACAAATCGGCGCCTTTCTATGAAGAAGTAGTACAGATAGTAAAAACTATTTTTAATTCTGACTACAAAAACATATCTGAACTTTCAATGATAAGTGTTACGCAGGTTTGTAAATACTTAGATGTTAATTGTAAGTTTAGTTTAAGTTCAAACGATTATCCGAGTACAAAAAAGCTAACTAAAGCAGAGCGTTTAATTGCAATAGCAAAACAATCAGGTAAGCAGACGTATGTCAATGCAATTGGAGGACAGTCACTTTATAATAAGAATGAGTTTAAAGCCCAGAATATAGATTTAGCATTTCTCGAAACACATGACATAAAATATGAGCAGTTTGGAAACGAATTCGTCCCATTTCTTTCTATATTGGATGTGTTAATGTTTAATTCTAAAGCGTCTACTAGAGAACTTTTAGAAAAATATACTTTGGTTTGAAAGAAGATATAGTTGATTTATTAAAACGTATAAATTCAGAGTTTTCAGGAAGACTCATTTCTTTTGGAATTGAAGAATATGTTTTAAAGTTAGTCAACAAAAGTGTTTTATATCCTGAGTACCTAAATGATAGATTAATAGGTTTCATAGCTTTCTACGCCAACGATACAGAATTTAAAATTGCCTACATGAGCATGTTAGCTGTTGATAAATCTCATAGAGGTAATGGTATAGCTGTAAAGCTGATATGTAAAGCAGAAGACCATTTAAAAAAGATTGGATTTAAGTATTTTGATTTAGAAGTTTTAAAATCCAATGTATCGGCTATTAAATTGTATAAAAAAAAAGGATTTAGTATTATAGAAGAAGGTACCAAGCGTTACAAAATGAGAAAATTATTATAACTATGGAAGTGAGTGTTATAATGATTACCTATAATCATGAAAAGTACATAAAACAAGCTGTTGAAAGTATTGTTAATCAGGTTACTAACTTTGACTTTGAGCTAATTATTGCAGATGATAATTCTAAAGACGACACAGAGCAAGCAGTAAAATCCGTTAGCAATACTTCTAAAAATTTAAACTTAAGATATTTTAGGAACGAAGAAAATCTTGGTATGACTAAGAATTTTGAATATGCATATTCAAAATCTAATGGCAATTTTATTGCAATCTGCGAAGGTGATGATTATTGGAATGATAAAAATAAACTTCAAAAGCAAGTTGATTTTTTGAGAGACAATCCAAGCTATAGCTTTTGTTATACACGTTTTAAGGTATATAAGAATGATAATGATTCTTTTGTAGAGGACTTTAACGGAAAACATTTTCATAATGATTCTAAATTTGTTCCATTTACTTATCAGACTTTTAGTGAAGGTTGGCATATAGGAAATCAGACTTTAGTATTTAGAAAAGAAAATTTTAACGCCGTTGCATTCAAAAAATTTAAGAATTTTAAAGACGTGCATCTTATTTCTCAGCTTTTAAAAAAGGGAGAAGGAGCATGTCTTAATTTTTTTGGAGCTGTTTATAGAATGCATGATGGAGGTATCCATACTTCTGTGACCGAATACAATGGCTACAAAATCGGTTATCTCACGCATAAAGAAATATACCTTGATAACGCTTCTAATCAATATCTTAGACGTAAATATTTGCATTCTTATAAAAATTTTTTAAATGCCAATATTAGAGCTAATCATTTATCTACCGCATTGTGGATGAGTATTGATTTACTTTTTAAAAATGGAAAAGTCATCGATTTCTTAAAGCATATAAAACGAATATTGGTAAAATTGTTTGGTAAAAAATGAAAAAGAGAAAACCTTTAAAAATAGCTGTAGTGGTTGGAGTTTTTCCTAGTGTTTCGGAAGCTTTTATAACTAACCAGTTGAGGTTTTTAGTTAAGTCAGGTCATCATGTAGATATTTTAGCAACTAGACATTTAGATTTAGATAATCCACTTTGTTCTTCTGAAGCTTATAATTCTTTAAAGACAAAAGCTAGAGAGCTTAGTAAAACTTCATTATTGTCTAAATCTTATTTTCAGAGATTGTTTAAAGCCTTCTCAATTTTATTAAAGTTCCGTAGTTCTATTCATTTATTAAAAGCATTTAATGTATTTAAGTATGGTAGTGATGCTTTAAATTTTAATGTTTTTTTTAAAACTTATTACAAGTATTATTTTAATATTTATAATTATGATGTTGTCCATATTCATTATGGAGACAATGCGGTGCATCTAGATAGTTTAATAAACAATTTTAAGAAAAGTATAGTGGTTACATTCCACGGATATGATGCTCATAAGTTTGAGAAATCTTTCTATAATTTATTATCTCAGAGAAAGGATATAACGATAACGGTCAATACCAATTTCACGAAAAGTAAAGTAGAAAAATTAGGTTTTGATACTTTTCAAATAAATATTTTGCCTGTAGGTTTAGATACTAATATTTTTAATCCAGAAAAAAAGGATAGCAAATTTGATAATATAAATATTCTATTTGTAGGGCGCTTAATAGAATTAAAAGGACCAATTTTAGCTATTAAGATTGTTGAGAAGATATTAGAGGCTCGAGACAATGTAATTCTTAATATTATTGGAGATGGACCAATGTTTTCAGAGTGTGAAAGCTATATAGAAATAAATAATCTAACCGATAGAATTCATCTTTTGGGGAGTAAATCCCAATCAGATATAAAGTATCATATGAAAAATTCTGATATATTTCTTTTTCCAGGTATTGTAGATGGTCAAGGTAATTCTGAAGCCCAAGGCTTAGTTATACAAGAAGCGCAAGCTATGCAATTACCAGTAGTAACATCTAACGTTGGTGGAATTTCTGATGGTTTAATTGATAAGAAAACAGGTTTTATTGTAGAAGAGAGTAATGTTGATACATTTGTTTCAAAAATAGTATGGTTAATGGATAACCCAAGTATTAGAAAAGAAATGGGTGAAGCAGGTAGGCAATTTGTTGTAAGAAATTATGATAGCAGTATATTAGGAGAAAAATTATTAGATATTTATTACGATAGTTTAAAGAATTAGAAATGCAACCATTAGTTTCAATCATTATTCCAAGTTATAATCGGGCAGATTTGATAGGTGAAACAATAGAGTCTATTATTGCTCAAACCTATAAGAATTGGGAATGTGTAATTGTTGATGATGGAAGTACTGATAATAGTTTTGAGGTCATTAATGCCTTGGCAAAAAAGGATAGTAGGATAAGATTTCATAAAAGACCAGAATCTAAACCAAAAGGGGCTAATGCATGTAGAAATTACGGTTTAGAATTGAGTAATGGTGAATATATTAATTGGCTAGATAGTGATGATATTTTTCACCCTATGAAATTAGAAAAACAAATTATGAAAATAATTGAGGATAAAGTGTTTTTCTCTATTTGTAAGTCTTATGTTTTTGAAAATTCTATTACCGACAATAAAGAACTTATACTTAAATCTAAGGATGTGAAAACTGATGACCCGTTTAATGATTTTATTTCAAAAAGAATAATCATTCCTATACAGGCTCCAATCTTTCAAAAAGATTTTATAATAAATAACAAGTTCTTTTTTGATGAGTCATTACAAGCTGGTCAAGAATGGGAATTATTTGCTAGAATTTTTCAAAAATATGCTGATTATAGTTCGATAAACGAGCCTTTAGATTATATTAGAAATCATAGTAATAATATATCTAACAAAACATCTAGCGAAAAGTATTGGCATTATTACCTAGCTAGAAATATGTTAGAAAATAAGCTAGAAGGAAATCTTTGTCAAAAGAGTAAAGACATTTTAAATATTTTCTACCTTTTTATTTTTAAAAGATTCACTAGGTTGGGAAGTTTTAAATATGCTGAAGTAGTTTATAAAGAAAAAATTAAAAAAGTAGAAAAGCTTACTAATAAAGAAAAAAGGCTTTTAAGGTTCGGGTTATTGAGTCATAAATTGTTTTCTAGAGGCGACTTTTTTTTAAGCAAAGTATCTCTTTATAAGTAATATTTATGTTTTCAAAACTAAAAAATAGATACAACAAATTTACTAGCTTAATAACTCATTCATGCTTTATTCTTTCAAACAAATTATTTAATAAAACAATTCGGAAACAAATTAGAGATACCAAGTCTATACCTATCATCATCAATAACTTTAATCAACTCTATTATCTTAAACAGCTCATTGAGAGTTTACAAAAAAGAGGATATGCCAATATTGTTATTCTAGACAATAACTCATCCTATAAGCCTTTGTTAGACTATTATAAAAGCATTGAGGAAGCGGTTAAAATTCATAGATTATCTTCTAATTATGGTCATTTGTCTTTTTGGAAGCAAAGAGAGCTTGTGGAAAAATATACTAAAGGCTATTATGTAGTTACTGACCCAGATATTGTTCCGTTGGCTGAATGCCCAGACGATTTTTTAAAAACCATGCTTAAACTTTTAGATAAAGCTTATGACCGAACCAAAGTTGGGTTTTCTCTGAAGCTTGATGATATTCCAGATTCTAATCCTCAAGCACAAACCATTAAAGACTGGGAAGCGCAATTCTGGACAACTAAAATTCGTCCACAAGCTTACAAAGCGGAAATAGATACCACTTTTGCTTTGTATAGACCAGGTTATACCTATAAAAAACAAAATTTTACAAAAGCTTGGCGTACAGATTATCCATTACAGGCTATTCACGGCGGTTGGTATATTAATCCTGCTAATCTTACAAAAGAGCAAATTTATTATCAGAAAACAGCTAATGAATCTGCATCTTGGTTATTGAAAAAAAGCGGTGAACTAAAAAGTGATTTGCACCAAAAAACGTATTTAGATGAAAACAGATAATAGGCCTTTAGTTTCCATCTGTATACCAACTTACAATGGTGAAAGCTATTTAGAAGAATGTTTGGATTCAGCTTTAGCTCAAACTTATAGTCAACTTGAAATTGTAATTTCTGATGATGCCTCAAGTGATAATACATTGGCTATCATAAATGATTATAAATCCAAAAATGATATTCCAATTCATATTTTTAATCATCAGCCTAATGGTATAGGTGCCAATTGGAATAATTGTGTAAAGCATGCTAATGGTGTCTATATAAAGTTTTTGTTTCAAGATGATATTTTAGAGCGAGATTGTGTTGAAAAGCTAATGCATGTGATGCTTTCAGATACTAATATTGCTATGGTTTATGCCAAGCGGGATTTTATATACGAAAAAGAAACACCACAATTATTAGAGTTTAAAAACGTATACGGAGCGCTTCATAACTATTGGTTTAATCTAAATATTTCTGAAGGTGTTTTAGAAGGTAAAGACTATTTAGCAGATAAATCATTCTTAAACGCCCCAAAAAATAAAATTGGAGAACCGACAAGTGTACTTATAGATAAAGCATGTTTTGATAAAGTTGGTTATTTTAATGAGGAATTAAAGCAAGCCTTAGATTGTGAGTTTTGGAGTCGTTTAATGCCTTTTTACAAAATAGGTTTTGTTGATGCCTATTTAAGCTCGTTTAGATTGCATTCTGCTCAAGCATCTGCTGTTAATAAGTCTGAAAAAATAAATGAAACGGAGGTTTTATATAAGACGTATTACAATACCTTGTTGCCATATTTGCATAAAGAATGTCGACAAAAACTTCAAAAAAGATTTCATCCTTTACTATCAAGATTAGTAAAACTAAAAGCGAAGTTTACTTAAGATGAATTCACCTTTGGTTACCATATTACTTCCTGTTTATAATGGCGAAAAGACCATTAAGGCTACTGTTGAGAGCTTATTATCTCAAACCTTTACTGATTTTGAACTATTGCTTGGCATTGATGGTACAGAAGACGCCTCAAAAGACATTGCCTTAGCCTTTAATGACTCAAGGATTAAGGTAATAGAGCACCCTGAGAATTTAGGGTTAGCCAATAACCTCAATAAAATCATTAAACATGCGTCACCTAATAGTCAATATTTCGCAATGGCAGAGCAAGATGATATCTATGTCCCAGAACGTTTGGAGTGGCAAATTGAAGTTATGAGTAATCATACTGATGTTGGTTTAGTTTCTGGAATTGTTGAGTATACTGGCGTTGAAAAGAATCTCATGTTTCCAGGTTTACTATTACGAGGAGAACAGTTTCCGCAAGTTGAAGAATTGTTCAAATTTTTGTACATCAACCAGTTGAAAGTTGTTAATACTTGTATGCTATGGCGCCGTTCTGTTCATGAAGATAATAGCTTTAAATTCAGAAATACCTATGGTAATTTTAATGTAGACTGGGATTTTATTTTACGATTTTGTTTGAAATCTAAAATACATGGTATCCCTAAAAAACTAGTGACTATGAATAGGGTGATTGCTAGTGATTCTGTGACGGCTTCAGATGCTTCTGGTCAGTACAAAGCATCCAAGGCTTTATTAGCTGATATGAAAAACGAATTCAGTCAAATTATTAGTGAGAGAGATTATAAAAAAGCATTGAAAGTCCAACATAAAATAGAACTCGGAAGTTATTCAAAGCCTAAAATTGTTTTAATGTCAATAGTGAATTTTATAAAATATAGAGATTCTTATTTTACAGATTACTTATTCAAAAAACTAAAAGTATATTTCACAAAGAATAATAAAGATTAATAGTATAAATGCAAAGCGTTAGAAAGGTTATAAAAGCAATTTTGCCACACGAATTAATTGAAATTTACAGACTAAAAAAGAGAAAAAGTAAATTCAAGCATAAGAACATTAAGGAAACTTTTAATGCTATAGCTGATGAGAATTTTTGGTCTAGTGAAGAGAGCGTTTCTGGTCCAGGTTCAGAATTGCAACATACGCAAACTTTAATAGCAGAGTTAAATTCTTTGTTTGAAGAATATAAAATTTCAACAGTTTTAGATTTACCATGTGGTGATTTTAATTGGATGAAAAATGTCAATTTAAATGATGTTAAGTATGTAGGTGCAGATATAGTCGAAAAAATAATTATCGATAATAAATCGAAGTATGAGACTGATTCTATCAATTTTAAAATGATGGATATTATAACTTCAGATTTGGGAAAACACGATTTGGTATTGGTTAGAGATTGTTTGGTGCATTTTTCATACTTAAATATTGTTAAAACGATTAAAAATCTAAAACGAAGTGGTAGTAAGTACCTTTTAACAACTACTTTTCCAGACATTAATAACAATAAAGATATTGTTTCTGGAGAGTGGCGACCTCTTAATTTTGCTATTTATCCATTCTTTTTTCCGAAACCCATTGAACTCCTAAACGAGAATTATCAAGGTAAAGAAAAGTATAAAAGTAAGTCAATGGCCTTATGGGAAATCAACGATTTAAGAATTCCTCTTAGGCTTAGATTATATAGTATATTACACAAAATATTTAATTAAATTTAATATTGAAAGTTAACCTCTTTTTCGAGCATTTTCCAGCATTCAACCAATCTTATATTTCTGATATGGTTGAATTGCTTAATGATGAATCTTCTGTAGATTTAGAAGTTAATTGTCTAAAAAATAGTGAATACAGCTCTAAGGTTAGCGTAAAAGTTGCTCCAAAATATTTTTCAAAAAGATTATACGAACGTTTCAATGGATTTTTTGCAAAATCCTACAAGGACTTATCATATTGGGAAATTAAATGGTTAAAAGAAAAGTTAGATGTCGTGCATTTGCACCATTCGTTTTTGTTTAAATATTTCAAAGGAATTTCTGAAATAGAAGCAACTAAAAGACCAAAGCTCGTTGTAACACTTAGAGGTAGTGATACTTATCTCAGACCATGGCACGACCAACGTTGGGTAGATTTTTATAAGAACAATTCAGGAGCAATCGATGCATTTGTGGTTATGAGTAATCATCAGAAAACCTATCTTCAAAAGTGGGGAGTTTCAGATGATAAGATTCATATTATTCCAGCGTCGATAAAAACTAAGAATTCTAAGCCTAAACATCTAAATTCAGAAAAGATTAGAATTGTTTCTTCTTTCAGAATGACATGGGAAAAAAATATTGAAGGAAATCTAAGAGTTGTGAAGTATTTAATTGAAGAAGGATACGACGTGCAATATGATATTTACGGCAGAGGAAATGATATTAGTGAAGCCTATTTTATGGTTGATATGTACAATTTGCATGAGGTTGTAACTATTAAAGGTAAGGTTGAAAATGATGTGTATATCAATCAACTTGGTGAATACGATTTTTACTTACAATTGAGCAAATCAGAATCATTATCAATTAGTACAATAGAAGCGCAATCTTTAGGCTTACCTGCAATTATATCTGACTCTGGAGGAATGCCAGAGACTATTTTAGATGGTGTGTCTGGTTTTGCCATTCCATTTTCAGAACCTGAATTAGCATCTAAACAGATTATTAAACTCATAAATAATAAAGAGTTATATGCTCAATTTTCTGAGGCTGGAATCAAAAATGTGAATAAAAAATTCATCAATCAAATAGAAGTTAAAGCTTACTTAGACTTATACAAAAGCTTGTTTTAAATGTCTAAAGTTTCAGTAATCATACCCACTTACAATAATCCTAAACAGTTAGAACGTTCGGTAGATTCTGCATTGACGCAAACCTATAGAGATATAGAAGTTGTTGTGGTTAACGATGGCTCTACCGTAGATTATACTGCTGTTAAGCATAAGTTTAAGAATACAACTTCAGTAATTTTTATAGATAAAGAAAACGAAGGTCCAGGTTTAGCAAGGCAATTGGGTTTAGATAAGTCTAGCGGAAAGTACATCAACTATCTAGATGCAGGAGATGAACTTTTACCCAATAAAATTGAACAACAAGTCAAAATTTTTGAAGCAAATCCTGATGTGATAATGACCTACGGTTTAAGCATGATTGACGGCAATTCTAATAAGTTGCATCGTCCAAAGCTCAACCGAGAAACTGTAGATGATTTACTGAAAAATGTACTTGAAGTGCGCAAATGGCATACATCTTCACCTTTATGGCATTATAAAAAAGGGAAGTATTGGTCTCGTTTATTCAATGGAGAAGATGTGTTACATGATTTTACTGTTGCTATTGAAAATAGGGGAAATGTACATTTTGAAAATAAAATAATGGTCAATCTCGTTTTTGACAATCCAGATGGTGGTTTGTCAAATGCTAGCGAGCTGTCAAAAAATCATAAGCGTTTTGTGAAAGATTGTTTAGAATTAAATCTATCAATGCAATCTAAATTGAAGCAAGCAGGACTTATTAATGAAGTGAAATATGCTGAACCATTGGCAGAGCGACTATTTCATGCAGCTATGCGAGTTAATCTTACAGGTTATAAAAATGAAAGTTTAATTTTATTGAAAGTTGCAGAAAAAACGAGTAAATCCATCATAAAACGTTTTGAACTTTTAATTTTACGATTAATTATCAGTTTACCATTTAATAATCGTAGACCATTATTTCAGTTAATGTACAAAATTAGACGCAAGCTCTTAAGCTCGAGCATACACCAATATAGATATATTTAATGTCCGAAAATAAGCTCACAACAAAAGAATATTGGGAAACCTATTATAAAGCCCAACATACGGATAGAAGTCACATTGTAAAAGTTTGCTCTTTTTACAATCAGTTTTGGGATAAGCTTGTAGAAAAAAAGAATACTAACAAATCATTAATTGAGATTGGTGGATATCCAGGACGTTATTTGGCATATTTAGCGTCTGAATATGGAGTAAAAACAACTTGCTTAGATTATAACTCAAATGTTTCGCAAATTGAAGACGCTTTTAAAACAATGGGAGTTGAGGACTATAATATCATTAATGCAGACTTCACTACGCATGAACCTGAGGAATTGTATGACTATGTGGTTTCAAATGGTTTTATAGAGCATTTTGAAAATTTTGATGAGATTTTAGATTTGCATTGTAAGTACTTAAAACCTGGTGGTAAGATGCTAATTATGGTTCCTAACAAAAAATATTTAAGACAGGTTTATGGTTATTTATGTGATTATGAAAATTTAAAACTTCATAATCTCAAGTGCATGAAGCAAAGTGTTTTTAGAGATTTTGCAAACCGGAACAACCTAATTACAAATACCTTGCAATATTATGGTGGATTCCCTTTTTCTGTGCATCAAAAACTAAATCTATTTCAGAAGATTATTTACAAAGGCGTTAGGTTTATTTTTAAAGGTGGTGTAAACAATTATCTAATTAAGCATCCGTCTAAGTATTTTAGTGCAACATTAATTGGTGTTTTTGAAAAACCTAAAGATTGAAAGAACGACTCAAAATAGCCATCTTTTCTGGAAACATTCCAAGTACCTCATTTATTGAACGACTTATCGATGGTGTATCTAAGCATCATGAAGTCTTGTTATTCGGAATGCAAAAGCAAAAAGTAGATTATAGCTCCAATTCAATTAGAATTTTCTCTACACCAAATTCAAAATTGAAAAATAGCTTTATAACATTATGGCGAGCAACAAAATTATTTTTCACCAATCCAAAAGCATTATTTCAACTTTTAGAGGAAGTTAAAAAAGAAGCGTCGAACTACTCAAAGTTTATGAAACTTTCCAAATGTATACCTATTTTATTGCACAAGCCAGATATTTTACACTTGCAGTGGGCAAAAGATTTACCAAAGTATGCATTTTTAAAGTCAACGTTTAAGATTCCGATAGTTGTAAGTTTTCGTGGTGCGCATATCAATTATACACCAATTGTAGAGCCAGATTTTGCCGAAAAATATAAAGCCACCTTTCCTTTGGTTGATGCATTTCACGGAGTCTCAAAAACTATTATAGACAAAGCCTCACAATATGGAGATATTGCAAATAGAAGTACTGTTATATATTCACCACTCCCTCAGTTTTTCTTTGAAGCTTATGAGGAATTTCAAAAAAAAGAATCAGAGATTATTCGAATAGTTTCTGTTGGTCGTAATCACTGGAAAAAAGGCTATCAATATGCTGTAGATGCCATAAAGCAACTCAAAGAAAAAGGGTATAATGTGCATTACACCTTAATTGGCCCATCTTCACCAACAGAGG
The DNA here is from genome assembly GCF_900129745.1 of Winogradskyella jejuensis. Classification (GTDB taxonomy): domain Bacteria; phylum Bacteroidota; class Bacteroidia; order Flavobacteriales; family Flavobacteriaceae; genus Winogradskyella; species Winogradskyella jejuensis. Next base: position 351,183 of record NZ_FQWS01000002.1, read on the forward strand.
CATTGTTATTTCAAATACATCAATTAAGCGTAGAAGATTCGATATCATTTGTTGGTCAACTAAATCAAGAAGATTTATTAAAGGCTTTAAAAAAACAAGATATTCTGTTATTGCCAAGCCTGGGAGAAGGCATAGCAAACGTAGCTTTAGAAGCTATGAGCATGGGTTTACCTGTAATTTCAACCAATTGTGGTGGTATGGCTGAGGTTGTAAAACATAAAGAAACAGGTTGGTTAATCCCTATGCGAAACACAGATGCTATTGCAGAGGCTGTTATTGATTTTAATTCGACTTCAGAATCAGAACTAAAAAGCATTACAAATAATGCCTACAAGTTTGTTAAAAATGAGTTTGATTTTAAAAATAACATTTCAAAATTTATATCCCTCTACAACACAGTTGTTAAAAGTTAACTGTTAACAATGTCCGTTGATTATTCCTTGCAAATAGTAGTAAAAACTATATATTAGGGCAGTTGTTTTTATATGAAAATCACTAACCCAATCATTCCGTCAAGTCCCATCGAAGTCTTCGTAGAAACTAAAGGCGAATTAGACTTTAAAGCGATTTGTGTTTTTGCAGCTATTGGATTTTTCTTAGAAGAAGATACGTATTGGACGCATAAGAAAATACTTTCTCCAGCAGCATTTCACGAGTTAGATAATCATCATAAATTACTAACTTCCAAACCGTATTTTAATTGGCACTATTCACCTAGGACTATATCTTTTAATCAAGCTCTAGAGGAATTCACTTCACTTTTTGAAACCATAATAATGGAACGAACAAAAGGTAGACGCGTTATTTTACCCTTGTCAGGAGGATTAGATAGTCGTACGCAAGCGGTAGCTTTAAAACATATAGGTGCTGAAGTGTCATCCTATAGCTACGAGTTTGAAAATGGCTATTCTGAAACTAAAATAGCGAAACAAATTGCTGCTGTTTGTGGTTTTGACTTTCAATCTTTTAAGATTAAAAAGGGCTATTTATGGAAGAAGCTAGTTGACTTAGCTAAATTGAATGGATGTTGTTCGGATTTTACAAGTCCCAGGCAAATGGCCATAGCTGATGAATTTGCATCGATGGGAGACGTATTTTCCTTAGGGCATTGGGGCGATGTTTTGTTTGATAGCTATAATTGTGAGACCATGTCTCATGAGGCCCAAGTTGAATTTTTGAGCAATAAATTACTAAAACGTGGTGGGCTAGAATTTGCTTCAAGATTATGGCAAACTTGGGGATTAGAAGGTGACTTTAAATCCTACTTTTTCAATCGAATATCTTCAGCCTTAAATACTATTAAAATTGAAGATACCAATGCACGACTCCGTGCTTTTAAATCTAAATATTGGGCACCACGATGGACCTCAGTGAATTTGTCTGTTTTTGAACATTATAAACCCATAACTTTACCCTATTACGATAATCGTATGTGCGAGTTTATTTGTACAGTTCCTGAAGATTATTTGAAAGATAGACAACTTCAAATCGCTTACATAAAAAGGAGAAATCCAAAATTGGCGGAGTTGACTTGGCAAGATAAGCGCCCATATAATTTATATGATTTCAACAAGCCAACAGCGATAAAAACATTTAGCTATAAAGTTTTAAATAAACTGAAACGTGAAGCGAAACAAATTTCTGGTAATCCTTATAATCAACGTAATTGGGAGCTTCAGTTTTTGGGTGAAGACAACAGAAAACAATTAGAAAATGTACTAAATGAATCTAAGTTATCAGACTTCATTCCAGAAGGAATCATTTCAACTTATATAGATAAATTTTATAATAAAAACGCATTACAAAATGCACATGCCCTAAATATGCTATTGGTTTTAGCAAAATTTAATCAAACACAGAACAATGGCTAAGCGCATTAAACTACTATACACCATTCCTAATTTTGATACGGCTGGCAGCGGTAAAGTAGTATATGATTTGGTGAAGCATATCGACAAAACCAAATTTGAACCGCATATTTGTTGTATGCACACAAAAGGCGCTTATTTTAAAACTATTGAAAGTTTAGGTGTGCCTATCCATATATTTCCCTTTGCTACAGAATACAAACCGTTAGTGAGTTTACCGTTTAGAGTTCTTAAGATTCGTAAATTCTTTAAGAAGCAGCGATTTGATATTATTCATTCCTGGCATTGGAAATCTGATTTTACTGAGTCTCTAGCCGCAAAATTTGCTGGCGTACCTTATGTATATACCAAAAAAGCAATGGGTTGGGGAAACAAGGCTTGGCGTTGGCGTTCTCAATTGAGCACTAAAATTGTGACTATAAATTCGGATATGAAGTCACAGTTTTTTTCTAATATGGACGATAAGGTTGAGGCTATTCCTATAGGTCTTAATGTCAGAGATTTTGGTATTTTAGATAAAATCTATTCCAACGAGGATGGTTATAAAGTAGATAAAGATGATTTTGTAGTTGTAAGTATCGCTAATTTAGTAGCCGTAAAAGGGATAGAAATTTTACTAAAAGCCGCGAAACAAATCAATAACTCTAAACTAAAGATTTTTATAGTAGGAGATGATACTTCAGATTATGCTAAAAACCTCAGAAAAGAATACGAATCAAATCAAGTTATATTTACTGGGAAAAGGCAAAATATAAAATCGTATTTGGCATTGGCGGATGTATTCGTAATACCAACTAAAGATGAAGGACGTAAGGAAGGACAACCTATTGCGCCTATCGAGGCTATGTTATCTGGCCGTGTGGTTCTTGGGTCTAAAATTTCAGGAATAAAAGATATTTTACAACTATTTCAAGATTGTTTGTTTCAACCAAATTCTGTTGAAGATTTAAAACGTAAGTTAGAGATGGTAATGCAAATGGAAGTCAGTCAAAGAGAGAAGCTAGCTAAGGAGATGTTTGAATTTGCTTCTAATAATTACACGATTGAAAAGAGTATTGAATTACACGAAACCTTATATTTAAATCTGTATAGAAACTAAATGAAGTTAGGCATCGTACTTTCTAAACCACCGTCTTATTCTGAGACCTTTTTCAACTCAAAAATAAAAGGGCTACTAGAGCACGGGTATGATGTTACTTTATACGTTAGAGAAAATACCGAGGAATATAAGAACTGTAAAGTTTACAATGCGCCGAGAGTCTTTAAGAATCCAATACTGCAAGTATTGAGTACAGGATTTGTATTATTAAGTTTGGTATTTTATCTAAAGCGTATTTTAAAATTTATTAAACTCGAAAAATCATCGGGTAGAAGTATTACTGATACTCTCAAAAATTGTTATAAAAATGCTCATTTGCTAAAGGCTAATGTAGATTGGTTGCATTTTGGGTTTGCCACGCTAGCCTTAGGAAGTGAACATGTGGCTAAAAGTATTGATGCAAAAATGGCAATAAGTTGCAGAGGTTATGATATGGATGTTTATCCTTTAAAGCATGAAAAAGTGTATGATTTAGTATGGAAAAGAGTTGATAAGGTTCATGCGATTTCTAATTATATGTTAAGTAAGGCACAAGAACTTGGATTACCAGACTCCGTTGCATCAGCTATAATTTATCCTGCTATTAGTCCTTATTTTTTTAAAGGAAAAAATGAAAAACAATTCTCAGAATCCAAGTCGTTAAATATAACGACTATAGCAAGATTACATTGGATTAAAGGCTTGGATTACACGCTCGAAGCTTTACAACTATTGAAACAAAAAGGAGTGAAGTTTAATTATACTATAATTGGTGAAGGTTCAGAATATGAATCCTTACGTTATGCTGTGCATGAATTAAATTTAGAAAATGAAGTTTCCTTTTTAGGAAAATTATCGCATCAAACCACATTAGAACATTTAAAAAACACGGATATCTATTTGCAATACAGTCATACTGAAGGCTTTTGCAATGCGGTTTTAGAAGCGCAAGCTATGGGTTGTTTATGTGTTGTTTCAGATGGTGGCGGATTGCCAGAAAATATTATTGATAATACAACTGGTTTCCTAGTGAAAAAAAGAGATGCCAATGCATTAGCTGAATCTATATTTAGGGTTTTAAGTATGGATGAACTAGATTTATCCCCAATTAAAAAAGCTGCTAGAACTCGTGTTTTAAAAGATTTTACTATCGATAATCAAATACAAGCATTTATAAATTTTTATGAATAGACTCTTAGTTAAAATATACAGTTTAGTTCCTGAAAATTTAAAACAGAAGATAGGGCAATCTCAGGCTTTAAAAGACTTGAGGAAAATGCTATTATACACACCAAAAGGATTTAAAATAGCCAAAGTCTTAGTTAATCATCGTTATGGTGAGCATCATGTGAATTTCAATTTTGTAGCTTCAATAAAAATCGCTTCAAAAGCCAAAGAATTAGGTGTTGAAAATACGCTACTAAGAAATAGTTTTGAGTTAATCAATAAGTTTAAAACCAATAGAAATGATTTAACGGTCTTAGATGTGGGTTCAAATTTTGGGTATTTGGGGGCTGTTTGGGCTGACTCTGTTGCAGCTAATGGAAAAGTTTTAGCTTTTGAGCCTAATAGAAATTTATTTCAAACTATCGAAAAAACCATCGAAGCGAATACTAAATTTTCTCAGAATTTTGAAGTTTATAATCTTGCTGTAGGCTCCAAAAAAGGAGTTGTGCATTTAAATGCAAGTGCCTTCTCGTCTAACACCGAGGACATGTCAGCTGCTATTGAGGCTTATGATGTAGACATGGTAAAGCTCGATGATTTCGTGAAACATCATGATATCGCGCAAGTCGATTTACTAAAAATTGATGTAGACGGTATAGAGCTAGATATTTTAAAAGGTGCTGAACATATTTTAAAAGAGAATACTGCAATTATAATAGTAGAAACCAATAACGACCAACGCATAGTAAACCATTTTAGAGCTCTAGATTATTTCATTTATAACATGAAGCTAGACTTATATCAAGATTCTCAGACTTTGCCTCTAAACATTTTCTGTGTGCCAAAAAAACTAGACAAAAATGTTGTTTAGATTTCGAAAATATTTGCAACCCACGCACTATTTTGGATTAAAAATCCAAAATGGGAATTTTGTGTTTCCAAAAGTTGATGCGACTATTAACTCCAATTTTCCGAGAGATAATAGGTATCAATCCGAGACAGCAAAAACCTATGACCAATCTTGGCGTGCCTTATTAAATGGGTATATAAATTATTCAGACACTATTAAAGAAGTTGAAGTCTTATCTGTTTTTGATAATTATGTGTTTTCGAGAAAATATTTTAGTAAAGCTTGGGTGTATTATGTTTTATTACTACGGCTTTTGAGTCTTAAAAATCCAATTGAAGAACTTTCAGGATTTTTTAAAAGCAGACAGATAACTCGTTATTTATCTGGTTCGGAAACATTCGATTATACTGAATACGAACACTATCAAAGTCAGTTTTTAAAAACGCAGCCTTTGGTTTCTGTTATTATCCCAACTCTCAATCGCTACCCATACCTTAAGGATGTTCTAAAAGATTTGGAAGTTCAAGATTACAGTAATTTTGAAGTCATAGTCGTTGACCAGTCGGAGCCATTTGAAAAAGACTTCTATAACAACTATGATTTAAATTTAAGAGTCGAATATCAACAAGAAAAGGCTTTATGGTTAGCGCGTAATACAGCTATAAAACAATCCAAAGGCGATTATATCTTATTGTTTGATGATGATAGTAGAGTAGAACCGAATTGGATTTCTGAACACTTAAAGGCACTAGATTTTTTTAATGCAGACATTTCTTCTGGTGTTTCGATTTCTAAAGTCGGCGATAAAATTCCAGCGCATTATAGCTATTTTAAAATAAGTGACCAATTAGACACTGGGAATGTACTTTTAAAGAAATCTATTTTTACTAAGATTGGTCTTTTTGATAGACAGTTTGAGAAACAGCGTATGGGTGATGGCGAGTTTGGTTTGCGCGCTTTTTTAAATGGTTATAAGAATGTATCAAATCCACATGCTAAGCGCTTGCATTTAAAGGTTGGTTCTGGAGGTTTACGAGATATGGGAAGTTGGGATGCTTTTAGAACTAAAAACCTGTTTCAACCAAGACCAATACCAAGCGTACTCTATTTTTATCGGCGTTATTTTGGTGATAAACGAAGTTTATTATCCGTTTTAAGAACAGTTCCTATTTCAGTTGTGCCTTATCAGTACAAAAGCAATAAACCAATGTTGGTTTTAAGTGGTTTAATTGCTTTAGTTTTATTTCCATTAATCCTTTTTCAAATTATAAAATCATGGCGATTGTCATCTAAAAAATTAAAAGAAGGGCCAAAAATTGAAATGCTCTAGTGTCTGAGACAAGCAAACATATTGTTCTTTTAACTTCTGAGTTTCCACCTTTACCTGGCGGTATAGGCAATCACGCCTATAATTTTGCGGAATATTTATCGGACTTAGGCTATCAGGTTTCTGTAATTGCTGACCAGCGTGATACATCGCGTAATGAAAAAGAATTCGATTCACAACTAAAAAGTAAGATTCATCGCGTAGCCATAACATCTCCTCGGTTTTTAATGTATTTAAAGCGAATTTGGAACTGTTATAAGTTGTCCAAATCAGCCGATAAACTTATATGCTCAGGAAAGTTTCCACTTTGGATAGGTGCTATTTTAAAGCCTTTTATATCAGTAGAGTTAATTGCTGTCATACACGGTACAGAAGTTAATTTTTCAAATAGCAGATTGCGGAAATCTATCAATTGGTCATTAAAACGCTTTGATAAAGTCATTGCAGTTTCAAATTTCACAAAATCTTTAGTTGGTGATTTAGATCTTAAGCAGGTTAAGGTTATTCCAAACGGATATTCGCCTTCAGAATCTGACTCATATATTGATAGTGAGATTCAAATAGAGGGAAATCCAAAACTGCTAACCGTTGGTAATGTTACTAAAAGAAAAGGGCAGGCCAATGTTATAAGGCATTTACCAAAACTCAAGGAAATTTATCCAAACGTTCATTACCACTGTGTGGGATTTAAAACTGAAGCTGAATATCTATTGACTTTAGCTAAATCACTTGATGTCTCAAAACATGTGACTTTTCACGGGCATTTGTCACATGGGCAACTAAACCAATTTTATGAAAACTCAGATATTTGCGTGATGCTAAGTCAAAATACAGAAACAGGAGATGTAGAAGGCTTTGGAATTGCTTTAATCGAAGCCAATCATTTTGGATTGCCAACCATTGGGTCTAAAAGTTGTGGTATTGAAGATGCTATTTTAGATAAAAATTCAGGTCTTTTAGTTGATAGAGAAGACACATCAGCTTTTATAAATGCTATTGGCAGTATTTTGAATAATAAAACCCATTATACTGAGCAAGCAAAGCTTTGGGCGGAGCAACATCAATGGAGTCATGTTATAAAACAGTATGTAGATTATATTGAAGCATGAAACTAGTCATTATATCACATACTGAGCATTATAAAACTTCTGATGGCGATATTGTTGGATGGAGTCCTACTGTGAATGAAATTAATCATTTAGCACCCTATTTTACATCAATTACTCATGTGGCCATGCTTCATGACACCAAAGCACCTAAAAGTGTTTTAAACTATTCTGAACCTAATGTTATGTTTGTTGCCTTACCTGCTTTAGGAGGTACATCGGTTTGGAGTAAACTAAAGTTAATACTTCACCTTCCGAAGGTTATCTCTATTGTGCGAAAAGCATTGAAAGATGCTGATGCGTTTCAATTAAGAACACCAACTGGGATAGGCGTATTTTTAATTCCATATTTGTCATGGTTTTCAAAGAAAAAAGGCTGGTTTAAATATGCCGGGAATTGGAACCAAGAACGTCCACCATTTGGTTATAGGTTACAACGTTGGATGCTTAAAAAGCAATCACGATTTGTGACCATAAATGGGAGATGGGATAATCAAACTAAGCATTGCTTAACATTTGAAAACCCTTGTTTGACCGAAGCTGATCTAAATGAAGGTTCAGAAACTATAAATCAAAAACAACTCACTGAGAAGCTTAATTTTTGCTTCGTTGGTCGACTAGAAACTCCCAAAGGAGTTGGACGTATTATTAATGCTTTTAAAACGTTAAGCGAAGTACAAAAAGCTAGAGTTGGTCATGTGCATTTGGTTGGAGACGGAAAAGAAAAACTTGAATTTGAATCGAGAGCAAAAGACTCTGGTATAAGCTTTATATTTCATGGTTATATGGATAGAGAGGCTGTTTTTGAAATTTACAAAACCAGTCAATTCTTCCTAATGCCTACTAGTGCTTCTGAAGGATTTCCAAAGGTTATTGCTGAGGCTGCTAATTTTGCGTGTATTCCAGTAGTTTCTTCAGTTTCTGCGATTGCTCAGTATGTAGAACATGAGAAAAATGGATTTATAATTGCATCTGTTTCGAGTGAAGGCCTTAAAGGAGAACTTGATAAAATTTTTAGTCTTAATAATGTTGATTATAAAAAGTTAATCGATAATAATAATTATGTAGAGAAATTTACTTTTAAGCATTATACCCATAGAATACTAACAGAAATCTTATCTTGAAGCTAGATTGAGAGCACGATTCTTACAAACCGATTCTTACATTCAACTTGTATTATTACATATAGGTTTAGGTTTGGTATTCTTTATATTTAAGCCCTTTGCAAAACTATTTTTCCTCATAATTATGGGATATTTTTTGTATCGTATTGTGATGTCTACCTCCAAGCAGTTGACCATGAATGTGCTATTGGCTTGTGCTTACTTTACAGGTGTTGAAATATTATTTCGTATGACCAAAGGAGGCTTAGCTTATGAAGCTTCAAAATATTTGGTTATCGTTTTTGTACTTATAGGCATGTTTTACAAAGGTGTTTCAGGAAAAGGATATGCATACTTTATCTATCTAGTTTTGCTTGTGCCTGCAATAGTTGTTGCTTCTGTAACCCTTACACTAGATGCTAAGTTTAGGTCAAATATTACTTTTGTATTAAGTGGACCAGTTTGTTTAGGTTTAGCAGCCTTGTTTTGTTATGATAGGAAAGTAACGTATCAGCAATTACATAAACTTGTTTTATATATTTTACTCCCCATCATCTCCACAACAACATATTTGTTTTTATATACGCCCTCAATAAAAGATAGATTAAGTGGAACAGCTTCTAATGCTGCATTATCTGGTGGTTTCGGGCCTAATCAGGTATCTACAATCTTAGGTTTAGGGATATTTTGTGTGGTAGTAAGGTTAGTTTTAAAATCACCTAACATTTTTTTAAAGATTTTAAATCTTGTTTTATTGGCGGCTATGACATTCAGAGCTATAGTTACATTCAGTAGAGGAGGAGTTTTAGCAGCAGCATTAGTCGTTGCAGCGTTTTTTGGCACTGTAGTTTTAAGGTTAAAGGTTAAGCGATTGATTCCTTTGTTTGGGTCCATATTTTTGTTAGTTAGTATATTAGGAGTTACGTGGGTTGTAAGTTCCAATCAAACTAGAGGTTTAATAGACAAGCGCTATGCCAATCAAGATGCTCTAGGAAGAGAGAAAAATGATTTAACGACTGGTCGTTTACAATTGTTTTTACAAGAAGTAGATGGGTTTTTAGAAAGTCCATTTTTGGGTATTGGTGCATCAAGAGTAAAGAATAAACGTGTACAAGAGACAGGACAGCAACTCCCTTCGCATAACGAACTTGGTCGTCTTTTGTCTGAGCATGGGTTACTGGGTATCATTTGCATATTTATCTTGGTTTTTAAACCTTTAGTCTATAGAGCTAATAATCGGCGTAATATCTTTTTCTTTTCCTTTTTGGCTTTTTGGTTTGCAACTATTAACCACTCTGGAATTCGAATAGCGGCACCAGCGGTACTTTATGCTTTAGCTTTATTAAATGTAACTTATGAAAAACCTCCTATACATAGGAAACAACTTAAACACAGCTAAAACTAATGTGTCTTCCATCCAAATATTGGGTGAAAAGCTAGAGTCTGAAGGCTACAACTTAAAGTACGCTTCATCTTACTCGTATAAGTTGTTACGTCTTATAGAAATGGTTTGGTATTGTATTAGATATTCACAATGGACGGATGCAGTTCTGATAGATACATACAGCACTCAGAATTTTTATTTTGCTCTAATATGTAGTCAAGTTTGTCGTATTTTTTCTATACCCTATTTTCCTATTTTACATGGCGGCGATTTACCGAGTAGACTTCAAAGAAGTCCTAAAAAATCTAGATTAGTTTTTGAGAATGCTAAGACGAATATCTCTCCTTCGTTGTATTTAAAATCAAAGTTCGAAGAATTTGGTTACGAGAATATTCAATTTATTCCAAACGCTATTCAAATTGAGAATTATTCAGTTAAATCAAAAAATTACAAGAGCATTAGGCTTCTTTGGGTACGCTCATTCTCTAAAATATATAATCCTGAAATGGCTATTCAAGTTCTAAAAGCACTTTTAGATAATGGATTCAAAGCAGATTTGTGTATGGTTGGACCAGATTCAGATGGAAGCTTAGAGACAGTAAAAGCACTTGCAAAAAAGCTCGGTGTAGATGTAAAATTTACTGGGAAATTAGATAAAAAAGAATGGCATAAGCTTTCAGAACAATATAATATATTTATAAATACCACTAATTTTGATAATATGCCTGTAAGTATTATCGAGGCTATGGCTCTAGGTTTCCCAATTGTATCAACAAGTGTAGGAGGAATACCGTTTTTAATCGAAGATGTTAGTGACGGGTTATTGGTAAAAAAAGGTGATGTTGAAGGAATGTCAGAGGATATTGTTAGAATTTTTGAAAATGAAAGTCTAAGGAATGAGTTGACTATAAACGCTCGACGTAAGGCTGAAAGCTTTGACTGGAATACAGTAAAAAAACAATGGCATTCCGTTTTAAAGTTTGATTAATAATTTGTTTTTTGCTCTAGTCCATTATCTTTACGACATCATTAAATCCCCTTAATGAAACAGAATAACGCTATACATTTTGAAATCTCTGAGCGTAAAGTGCTTTTACGTATCGTAGATTTACTCATGGCATTTTTTGGAATTTTTGTACTCTCTAACTATTTTGGTTTTGAGTACTTAAGTATTTCTTTTGAGAATACTGTGCCCTTACTCGTTTTAGTCGTTTATATTACAATATTCGGTACCATATTTGAGCTCTATGATTTGCAACAAGCAAGCAAATTAGATGTGAGTTTTAAGAATATAGTTCTTTGCATGTCTACAGTAGTTCTCTTTTATCTACTAACACCAATTATTACTCCTTTTTTACCAGAAGCACGTCTACAAATTATCTATTTTTATGTCGCTCTAATAGCATTTGTGTTTTTATGGCGAGTGCTATATAATACTCTTATTGCTTCTCCTCGTTTTTACAAGAATGTATTACTGGTAGGTGATTTATCTAATATAGATAATGTTGTTACTACACTAACAAAGGCGGATTCTAATTATAAATTTATTGGATTTATCAATAGCGAGGCTAATTCTGAAACCGAATCCATCAAATATAAACGTTTAAAAGAATACACCACTACGCATCTGTCTAATGTGATTATTGATGAACAAATTTCTGAGATTATAGTTGCAGCCAATAATGCCGAAAATATTACTTCAGATTTGTATCATGAGTTAATGCTTTTGTTAGAGCGTGGTTTTAAAATTAGAGAATATACCCAAGTTTATGAGGAAGTTACCAATAAAGTTCCTATACAATATGTTGGTAAAGATTTCTATAAATATTTTCCGTTTAGTCGTAATAACGAGAATAAACTGTATCGTTTTTTTCAACGTACGTTTGATATCTTATTTTCGTTTTTTGGTCTTTTGTTTATGATTTTAATTATTCCTTTCGTTTATTTAGGGAATTTGTTCGGGAATAAAGGTCCTCTTTTTTACACACAAGAGCGTATAGGTAGAAATAGTACACTGTTCACTATATACAAATTCAGAACCATGGTGACAGATGCTGAAGAAGGAAGAGCCCAATGGGCGACTAAAAATGATGCTAGAGTTACAACGTTCGGTAAGTTTTTAAGACGTTCTAGAATAGATGAAATTCCACAATTTATTAATGTATTAAAAGGCGAAATGAGTATTATTGGTCCTAGGCCAGAGCGTCCATTTTTTGTTGCGGAATTGTCACGCTCTATACCATTTTACGAGACTAGACATATCATTAAGCCAGGATTGACAGGATGGGCACAAGTCAATTCGCGTTACGGAGGTTCTGTGGAAGAAAGTCTTACCAAATTACAGTACGATTTGTATTATATAAAGCATAGAAGTCCATTTCTAGACTTAAACATTCTTCTAAAAACACTGAGTACAGTTTTGTATTACAGAGGGCAGTAGCTAAGCTGTTTTATAGTATTTTAGTAAATACACATATCTTATAATCAAAGCTACTAGTATTGGTAAAAATGCTAATGCAAATACTTGTACACCAATCGTCCAATGCAAAGACATTAAGCAAAGCATTACTAACAAGAATTTAAGATAGCCTCTAAACCAGTTTTTAATTTGTTTAGATAACAATTGACCTATGACAAATAGATTTATTGGAAAAGCCCAAAGGAGATTGTAATTATAGCCCGTCACCGTATGGTCTGTGCCAAACCAGAGGAATAGTAATACCATGCCAGCAATACCAGTGATGGCGAATAGTACAATGTCTAGCCATTTACTTCTATTTAGCTTTTTATAATCCTTATATGTTATAAAAATGATTATAAATGCTAAGATTAGCATAATCACTAGAGGATTAAATAAAGTTGAAGCTTTATAGCCTATATCCTGCTTAGATTTATAAATTGTAATTGTACTTTTTACAAGAGGATTAGAGTTTATTTTAGCGGCTTCAAAATGTTTGTAAATATAGCGTGGCAGAAACATCTGTTCTTCTTTATTTGCAACTCTGTCTGTTAATGAGCCAAGAGCAATATCAATCCCAAAACTTCCCCATGTGTTATGTCCCACATGTTCGTGGATTAAATCACGAAACGTTTTGTTTTCATTCCCCTGCAATTCAGAATAATTAATGCTTCCGTTAGTAGCTGTGTTTAAAACATCCCTTATTTTGGTAGCACAATTGTCATAAAAGAAGTCGTAAAGATATCTTCTGTTTTCGGGTTTATGATTGTTGATGAGGTAATTGTGTAATTTTTGTTTTTGAGTTGTTGAAAGATTTAATTTTTGCTCATCAATAGTTCTATCATAATAGCGATATACTTGAAAAAAATCAGAAAAATTACGTTTTCCAATGAGGTAGTTGAGTTTTCCTTGCGCAAATTTTAAATAGAAATTCGGGGTGTCAAAATCATATCTACCATAATCGTATACAACATCAAGTCCAAGGGTTCTGTCTTTAATTCTAAACGCGTTGTGGCCAAAAGCATCATTAAGATTATCACCTTGGTCTATAGTTAAAACTGAAATCTCAGCTTGAGGAGATAACTGTAATTGTTGTGAAAAACTAAGATTAAAAAAAACAAAGAGTGAAAAAATAGATAGTTGTCGTAGCATCTGCATGTCAATAATTCTATCTAAAAATACTGAAATCTATTTTTACCGAAAACACATTAGAATATAATGCCGCACTTTGGTCACCAATATCGGTAAATGCATAGTCGATTTCAATACCCTTATATTTAAATCCTACTCCAAAATTAGGCTGAAAGGTTAAGTTTTCAGAATTATCGATTTGTAATTCATTCTGAAAATTTCCAACTCCGGCACGAAGGAATACCAAATCTGTATATCCAAACTGAAAACCTAATGCAGGTGCGAAACTAGCAAATGATGTGGAAATGATATCGTTAGTTTCAGCAAATCGAGCATTGAGATTGAAAGCTGCTAATAGTGTATAGTCGTAATGAAATGTCCATTGTTTAGAAACCCCTAGTTCTAACTTAGGTAAAGTTAGCTCTGATTTTTCTGGTAAGGTTTGGTTTTGCCCATCAATGGCGCCGCTGATTTTTTCAAACTCCTCTTCATCAATATTCCATGAGTTGTATGTGGTTGTAATGTCACGCGCCATAAAACCAAATTTCCAATCGTTTTTACTTTCAAATTGAATACCAGCATCAAAACCAAAACCCCAAGCTGATGCAAAATCACCTATAATACGACGAATTACTTTAGCATTAATACCATAATTCAACCCATCAATAGGGAGTTTACGGGCATAGGATAATGTTACGCCATAATCTGCTGTAGAAAACACATTAATTCTATCGTAATTAATATTGCCTTGTTCGTCTATAAGCTGAGTGGTGTCTAAAATATCGTCAACTCCAAAGCGAATCACAGAAATTCCTAGGGCACTTCTGTCGTCAATTGGCATCGCGTAGCCTATGTAGTTGTAATTTGCAATGTTTGCAAAATAGCTAGAGTGCATTAAAGCCAATTCTTTGTCTTCAATATTTACTAAACCCGCAGGATTCCAATACCCTGAATTTACATTGCTCGTATGGGACGTTACTGCATTACTCATCCCCAGAGCAGCTGCATCTACACCAATATTCATAAATTCATTGGAGTATTTTCTAGCGGATTGCCCATATGTGGATATTGACAAGCAAACTAAGAGAATTACTAAGTAATTTTTCAAGAGCAATTTTTTTACAAAGATGCACAATATTTTGTTTCTATTAAACTATAAAAAATGCATGTTATTGTGTGTAATTTATAGACAACTAACAATACTTTTCTATTTTTACAGAAACTAACAAACTAAATGAAACGTCATATCCCTAATTTAGTGACAGGTCTCAATCTCATGTCTGGTTGTATTGCTATTTTATTTGCTGTTAATGGCGATTATGTTGGTACTGCTTTATTTGTATTTTTGGGGATTTTCTTCGATTTTTTTGATGGCTTATTAGCGCGTAAGCTTAATGTGCAGAGCAATTTAGGAATACAACTCGATTCTTTGGCAGATATGGTGACTAGTGGAGTGGTTCCTGGTCTCGTGATGTATGGATTAATTAATGAAGCTCTTGGAGGAAGAAATGTTTATGTAGTAGAAGACTCTTGGAATCAATCTATAAATTGGATTGGTGGTGAAATTCGTCCAATAGCATTAATAGGCTTTTTAATCACTTTAGCTTCGGCCTATCGTTTAGGAAAGTTCAATTTAGACGAAGACCAGCAAAGCTATTTTAAAGGATTACCAACACCAGCAAATACTATATTAATACTATCATTACCATTGATTCTTCATTTTCAATATTCAATCACGGTATCTTATTTATTTAGTAATATTTGGTTTTTAATTGGGTTAACCTTGGTGAGTTGCTATTTACTTAATTCTAATATAAAACTGTTTGCATTAAAGTTTAAAACATGGGCTTTTAAGGCTAATGCATTACGATATTCATTTCTTTTAGCGAGCTTGATACTTATTCTATTTTTTCATTTTATTGCCATTCCTATAATCATCATATTATACGTTTTGGTTTCATTATTTACACAACAATCAATTTCATAATTAACTATGGCTGAAGTTATTTTTACGCTACTTATGCTTGTGATGCTACAAGCTGTTTTAGGATTTGACAATCTACTTTACATCTCTCTTGAGTCTAAAAAAGCACCTGAAAGCGATAGAAAACGCGTGCGTAAAGTGGGCATATTAATCGCTATTGGTTTACGAATTGTTTTACTCTTTTTGTTGGTATCTTTAATTGGGTATTTTCAAAATCCTTTTTCATTTTTAACAGGTAAGATTGAAGATGTTTTAGAGTTTGCGTTTAATGGTCACAGCATTATTGTTTTAGCAGGTGGCGGATTTATAATTTACACGGCTATAAAAGAAATTTGGCATATGATTTCTTTAAAAGATTTGGATGTTGATGTTGAAGACAAATCCAAAGGTACCAAATCTTCTTATGCTGTAATTACCAGCATTGTTATTATGAATTTAGTGTTCTCTTTCGATTCTATTTTGGCAGCTATTGGCTTAACGAGTGAAATTGAAAATTCTACCACAGCTTTTATTGTTATGGCTATAGCTATTGTAGCTAGTGGTTTGCTGATGCTGTTTTTAGCAGACCGTATTTCTACTTTCTTGGCCAAAAATAGAATGTACGAGGTACTTGGTTTATTTATTCTTTTTATTGTTGGTATTATGCTAGTTACCGAAGGTGGTCATTTAGCGCATCTTAAGATTTTTGATAATGAAATTGTACCAATGAGTAAGACTACGTTCTATTTTGTTATTGTGGTATTAGTTATTGTTGATATTGTACAAAGTAAATATCAAAAGAAGTTACTGAAAGAAAGTGCTGAACAAAATGAAGCATAAAAGTATTCATCTTGATAGGGAAAATAAAAAATACCTATTCTTTGTTTGTGTTGTAACTATCATTGTCATTTATATATTTGCTTCTGTGCAAGATAGGGCAAATCGTCTTGTGACAAGTAAGGTCAATTATACAATTGCAGAGATTATTGATTTCAATTGGGGTTATAAAACTAGTCCCTATTTTACTTATAATTTTCAGATTGATGGAAAAATTCAAAAAGGGTCTTATAATATAGTAGATGAACTGGCTTTAAAAATTAATAATGACCTCTCAAAAAATTATATAGGAAAGAAATATTTTGTTAAGTATAGTTATGAAAAGCCAAAGTATAGTGAACTCTTTCTTTATAGAAAGGTTCCCGATAGTTTAAAAAATTGTTTTGAATGTATTTGGGAAACTAAACCTTGGAAATAGCTCCAGTTTCTATTAAAGTTTATTTACTTTGGTTTAATAGTTACCAATAACGTGGGTAGAAGAAGCAAGCGGTCTATACTCTTGAAAACTTATAAAAATCTACAAAATCTAAAGATTTTATTAGCAAATCTGTATAAGAATAAATTATTCTTATTATTCGAAATCAAGTTTCTTTTTACGTAACTCAAAGTTTTTACCGAGATAGACTTTACGTACCATTTCGTCCTCGGCGAGTTCTTCTGGCTTTCCTGCTTTTAAGATGCCACCTTCAAACATAAGGTAAGTTCTGTCTGTAATGGCTAGGGTTTCTTGTACGTTGTGGTCGGTAATTAAAATACCAATATTCTTTTTGGTCAATTGTGCCACAATTCGTTGAATATCTTCTACCGCTACAGGGTCTACACCTGCAAAAGGCTCATCTAGTAAAATAAAATTTGGGTCAGTGGCTAAAGCGCGAGCAATTTCTGTACGACGACGCTCGCCTCCAGATAAGAGGTCACCACGAGATTTACGGATATGACCTAAACCAAACTCTTCGATAAGTGACTCCATTTTATCATGTTGCTCTTTTTTACTCAGTTTCGTCATTTGTAGTACACTAAGAATATTATCTTCGATGCTCAACTTTCTAAAAACTGAAGCCTCTTGAGCTAAATAACCAATACCATTTTGAGCACGTTTGTACATTGGGTATTTGGTAATGTTTTTATCGTCTAAATAGATATTACCGCCGTTTGGTTTTATAATACCAACAATCATGTAAAACGATGTGGTTTTACCAGCACCGTTTGGTCCTAATAACCCCACAATCTCACCCTGATTAACCTCAAGAGAGACATCTTTTACCACTTTTCGTCCACTATAGGACTTCATTAAATTTTCGGCATGTAATTTCATAAGCAAATTTCTAAACCAAGAACGGTAAAAATACAATTTTCGTACTAAGCTTAATCGTTTTGATTTTCTAATGCTTCCCAATATTCGTATGCACGTCTTAAATGCGGAATAACAATGGTGCCGCCGACTAAAGTAGCAATCCCTAAAGCTTCAGAAACTTCTTCTTTAGTTAAACCTTCATTGTAAGCCGTTTCAAGATGGTAACGAATACAATCGTCACAACGTAATACTGCTGAGGCTACAAGACCCAAAAGTTCTTTAGTTTTTACATCTAAAGCACCCGCTTGATAAGCGTTAGTGTCTAGATTAAAAATACGTTTGATAATCTTGTTGTTATCGGCTAAAATCTTATCGTTCATTTTAGAACGATAGTCATTAAATTCTTTTACTATATCTGACATGTTTATGCTTTTGCTTTTTGTTCTTTTCGTTTTTGATTCCTTACAACTATTCGCGAAATAAAAATACTCACTTGGTATAATATTAGAATAGGAACTGCCACAATAACTTGACTTGCAATATCTGGTGGTGTAATTACTGCTGAAATAATTAGTACAATAACCAACGCAAACTTTCTATACTTTTTTAATACTTCTGGTGTGACTAGACCTATTTTGGTTAAGAAGTAGATGACTATTGGCAATTCGAATACCAAACCTGAAGCTAAAGATGAAGACCTGACAACAGCGATAACCGAATTTAAATCAAAATCATTTACTACTAAGTCGCTAATACTATAATTAGCTAAAAAGTTGAATGATAATGGTGTTATTACGTAATAACCAAATAAGACACCAATAAAAAAGAGTAATGATGCTATAACAATAAAGCCTCTAGATGTTTTACGCTCATTAGGTTTTAAACCTGGACTTATAAATCGCCATAGTTGATACAAAACATACGGAAAAGCTATAATAAAACCGGCATATATGGCCGTCCAAATATGTGCAGAGAATTGACCTGCAACAGTTCTGTTTTGCAAATCAAATGGAAATCTATCTGCGCAAAATGTGGTGTCTTTTATACCTATATTTTGAGACATTTGGCAAAGCCATTCGTAAGTAGGAAAGCTCATTTCTGTTGGACCAAAAATGATAACATCAAATAAAATTCCTGGCATGCAAAAAGCTATAATTCCAGCTAATAGCACAGCAATTGTAATTCTAATTAAATGCCACCTTAAGTCTTCAAGATGGTCTAGAAAAGACATTTCATCTACATTTTTCTTCGCCATTATATAATGCCTTCTTTTATTAAATCATGTAAATGAACCACGCCTGCATATTTACCAGCTTTTTCTACTAGTAATTGTGAAATTCCATATTCTTCCATCAATTCTTTAGCATCAACCGCCATGGCATCTTCGTCTATGGTTTTAGGACTACTGCCCATGATATCTTTGGCTGTTAATTGAGAAATCTCATCACTTTTACTCAGCATTCGTCTTAAGTCACCATCTGTGATAATGCCCACAATTTTAGAATCTTCTGTAACAGCAGTTACGCCGAGCATTTTTTCAGAAATTTCTATAATAACTTCCTTAAGCGTTGCATTTAATGAGACTTGTGGTTTTTGATTTACTGAGGATAAGTCATTTACTCTTAAATACAAACGCTTTCCTAAAGCGCCGCCTGGGTGGTATTTTGCAAAATCTTTACTTGAGAAACCTCTTAGTTTTAATAAGGAAACCGCCAATGCATCTCCCATAACTAGTTGCGCCGTTGTACTTGTCGTTGGTGCTAAATTATTTGGGCAAGCTTCCTGTTCAACATAAGCATTGAGAACGTAATCGGCTTGTTGTCCCAAAAACGAATCGGTATTACCTGTAATGGCAATCATCTTGTTTTTAGCATTCTTAATAAGTGGCACTAAGACTTTAATTTCTGGCGTGTTTCCGCTTTTTGAAATACAAATCACCACATCGTCTTTAAGAATTAAGCCTAAATCTCCATGAATAGCATCTGCCGCATGCATAAAAATGGCAGGTGTACCCGTAGAATTAAGTGTAGCTACTATCTTATTTGCAATAATAGCACTCTTACCAATTCCGGTTATAATTACGCGTCCTTTAGAGTTGTATATCAGCTCAGTGGCGTTAGCAAAATCATCTGTAAGCAAGTCGGAAAGGTGAGCAATAGCATTACTTTCCATAGTGATTGTTGATTTTGCAATATCAAGAATAGAGGCTTTTGTGTTCAAAATAATTTCGTAATTTGAATGATACGTTAGATATAAAGATTTTTATTATCTTTAAACTTCACGCAAAGGTAAATATAAAATTAGGAATAGGGATTAATGAGTGTTGCACAAATTGACTTGCATGCAGAACTAAAAAAATACTTTGGATTTTCGGAATTTAAGGGATTGCAAGAAGACGTTATAAAAAATGTTGTAGAAGGCAATAATACGTTTGTAATTATGCCTACTGGAGGAGGTAAATCGCTCTGTTACCAATTACCAGCTTTAATTAAAGAAGGCACCGCAATTGTGGTATCGCCTTTAATAGCCCTAATGAAAAATCAGGTTGATGCCATTAGAGGTGTGTCTGAGAATGATGGTATAGCCCATGTTCTAAATTCTTCATTAAATAAAACCGAAGTTAAGCGTGTAAAAGAAGACATTACTAATGGTGTTACTAAACTTCTTTATGTTGCTCCAGAATCTTTGACTAAAGAAGAAAATGTAGAGTTTTTAAGGTCTGTGACTATTTCTTTTATGGCTGTTGACGAAGCTCACTGTATAAGTGAATGGGGACACGATTTTAGACCAGAATACAGAAACTTAAGACATATTATAAAACGTATTGGAGATAATATCCCAATCGTAGGTTTAACAGCGACCGCTACAGAGAAAGTACAAGAAGATATTTTAAAAAGTTTGGGTATACAAGATGCTGTGACATTTAAAGCGTCGTTTAACCGACCAAACTTATATTACGAAGTACGGCCTAAAACCAAAAATGTGGATGCAGATATCATTCGTTTTGTAAAACAAAATGAAGGTAAATCAGGTATCATCTATTGTTTAAGTCGCAAGCGTGTTGAAGAACTCGCCCAAGTGCTTCAGGTTAATGGTATTAAAGCTGTTCCCTATCATGCAGGATTAGATGCTAAGACACGTGTAAAACATCAAGATATGTTTTTGATGGAAGATACGGATGTTGTTGTAGCCACAATAGCTTTTGGTATGGGAATCGATAAACCAGATGTACGTTTTGTGATTCATCATGATATTCCAAAGAGTATAGAAAGTTATTACCAAGAAACGGGTCGTGCGGGTCGTGATGGAGGTGAAGGCCACTGTTTGGCTTATTATGCCTATAAAGATATTGAGAAGCTCGAAAAATTTATGGCAGGTAAACCTGTTGCTGAGCAAGAAATTGGGCATGCTTTACTGCAAGAAGTTGTAGCATTTGCAGAAACGTCCGTATCTCGGCGCAAGTTTATTCTTCATTATTTTGGTGAAGAGTTTGATAATGAAACTGGCGAAGGTGGTGATATGGATGATAATGTTCGTTTCCCTAAACCACAAAAAGAAGCCAAAGACGACGTTAAAGTTGTTTTAGATGTTGTAAAAAAGACCAACCAAAAGTATAAGGCTAAAGATTTAGTCCAAGTCATTATTGGTAAGTCTAATGCATTGATTTCTTCACATAAAACAGACCAGCAAGCCTTTTTTGGTGTTGGTAAAGACAAAGAAGCAAGGCATTGGATGGCTTTAATTCGTCAAATATTGGTCGCCAAGCTTCTTAAAAAAGATATTGAAACCTACGGTGTTTTAAGAATTACTGAAGCTGGGGATAAGTTCTTAGAGAATCCCACATCATTTATGATGGCTGAAGACCATGTATTTGATGAAACTACAGACGATAGCATTATCACCAATGCAAAGTCTAACGGCGCAGGCGTTGCCGATGATAAACTCATGAAAATGCTCAAAGACCTGCGTAAGTCTAATGCAAAGCGTTTGGGTGTGCCACCATTTGTGATTTTTCAAGACCCATCTTTAGAGGATATGGCTTTAAAATATCCGATTAGTATTGATGAACTCTCTAACGTTCATGGTGTTGGCGAAAGTAAAGCCAAAAAATACGGTAAAGACTTTGTTAGCCTAATTAAAGAGTATGTTGAAGAGAACGATATTATGCGACCAGAAGACATGGTTGTTAAGTCTACAGGAAGTAATTCTGCTATAAAGCTCTACATTATACAAAATGTAGATAGAAAGTTGCCATTATCTGATATTGCCTCTGCAAAAGGCATGGAAATGCCTGAGTTTATTAAAGAAATGGAAGCTATAGTTTTCTCAGGAACTAAACTCGATATCTCGTATTGGATAGACGATATCCTAGACGAAGACCAACAAGAAGAAATCCATGACTACTTTATGGAATCTGAAACCGATAAAATAGACGTTGCTATTGATGAGTTTGATGGCGATTACGATGACGAAGAACTCCGCTTGTATCGTATTAAGTTTATTAGTGAGGTTGCGAATTAGAAGTTGTATTTGTTTGATAATGCAAAACTCAATGAATTTAGAGTGTAAATTGTTATTCTTTTTTCTTTTAAGTACTGTTTATATTTCTGGACAAGAGTTGAATGGTTCTTATTCTTCGAAGTTAGAGAAGAATTATTTGGCTGAAGGATTTCATATGAAGCATAATATTGAATTCAAGAATGATGGTAAATTTGTTTGGACTATAATTAGTGATGTTAATATTGTTGAAACAGGAAGCTATAAGTTAAAAGAAGATGAATTAGTTTTTGTTTATGACATTGATCAATATGATTTCGATATAAAAGAAGCTTATAAAATGTCTGATAGCTCAAAGTCTTATGAGGAGTTTTACAAGACTTACACAGGTTATAAGTTAGGAGAAAAGAGAAAGGAAGAATTTCACCTTATAAAAATGAATGATAAAAAACTTATTATCAAACACTTCGAAAGGGGAAGAAGGCTTAAATTTTTTAAAAAGCAATAATATTACTCTTACTCATCACTAACATACTTCGTAAATAAAATATCATGCTTTTTAGCTTTTAGCTGTATGCTCGTAATCCTGCTATTTTGTAGTGTTTTGATATCTGCTTCTTCTATTTGGAAATCTATTTTAGTAATGCTTCTGCTTTTTACTGGTGTGGGGTCAGACTCAAATTCTGAGGAATCGGATTTCAATTCTAGTTCAATACCTTCACCTTTTAGAATCAATTTTGCACCAGTCATAGTTTTAATATACAGTTGTCCAACAATTACAGTTTGGAAAAAGTAATAACCGCCAAGTTCATTTAATCCAGCATAAAGCACATTGCTTTCAGAAACACCAAAAGGCGTATTTTCAACATCATTTATTATTGCTTCAACAGTATCAGTAGATTTGTTTTTGTTTTTCCCGACGAGTTTAGAAAGCGAAAATCCCATAAGTTTAGTTTTCAGCAAAACTAAAAGATTAATTCAATTTTGAAAACAAATGTAACACTGAGCTTGTCGAAGTGTAATAAAAAGTAGTTTTAAGTTGCGAGGTTTCGACAAGCTCAAACTTACAAATTACGAAGCATTTTAATCCATATCTACAAATAGCAATTGCTCACTAAAACAAATCGTAACTCTAAATTCGTCAATCGTCATTCATTTGTTATCTTTGCAGCCTTAAATAAAACACAGAAGAGATGCAAGACGGTTTATACGCAAAATTCAATACATCAAAAGGGGAAATTTTAGTCAATCTAGAATTTGAAAAAACACCAGGAACAGTTGGTAACTTTGTAGCTTTAGCAGAAGGAAATTTAGAAAATTCAGCTAAACCTCAAGGAACACCTTACTATGATGGCTTAAAATTTCATAGAGTGATTCCAGATTTTATGATTCAAGGAGGTTGCCCTTTAGGGACAGGTACAGGCAACCCAGGTTATAAGTTCGATGATGAGATTCATCCTGACTTAAAGCATGATGGTCCAGGTGTATTGTCTATGGCTAATGCTGGTCCAGGAACAAACGGAAGTCAGTTTTTTATCACTCACATTGCTACAGATTGGTTAGATGGTAAGCATACCGTATTTGGAAATGTAGTTGAAGGACAAGATGTTGTAGATACAATAGCACAAGGTGATGCGATTGAAAGTTTAGAAATCGTAAGAGTAGGAGAAGCCGCTGAAAACTTTAATGCAGTTGAGGCGTTTAGAGTTTTTGAAGGTGCTAGAGAAAAAAGAGTTGCTGCTGAACGCGAAGCTAGACGCGCTGAGTTAGATAAGTTAGCTGCTGGTTTTGAAGAAACAGCTTCAGGTTTACGCTACCAAATCCTTCAAAAAGGAGATGGTAAAAAAGCAAAAAAAGGAAACATGGTTTCTGTACATTACAAAGGTCAGTTAGCTGATGGAACTGTTTTTGATTCGTCTTACAAAAGAAATGCACCTTTAGATTTTCAAGTTGGTGTTGGTCAAGTAATCTCTGGTTGGGACGAAGGTATTTGCCTTTTAAATGTAGGAGATAAAGCACGATTAGTTATTCCTAGTGATTTAGGTTACGGTAGTGCTGGCGCAGGTGGTGTTATTCCACCGAATGCAACCCTAGTATTCGATGTTGAGCTTATGGATGTAAAGTAAGCAGAGCATCAAAATATTTTTAAGTTAACTAAATGGTATTTAGTTAGTTACATAATTTTAAAACGCTTCAATTTATTTGAAGCGTTTTTTTATTGGAATCAATCTAGGATAATTGTTAAGAATTTTATCTATATTTAATTCAAATAGAAAATACCTTACCCCCAACGATGCGTATTAAAGATTCTGTTTTTTATACTGATGTACTCAAAGAGTTAGAGTACAATTTTGGTAGCGTCTATATATTTGAAGGTTATGTAGCATCAGAAATTAATAGCGGCATAACTATTACTTGGGATGAGCATGCCAAACAAATTGTAAATGATGTCACTTCTTTTTTAAATACTGATGGTAGCGATTTGGTATATATCTCTAATCGGATTAATTCTTATGCGGTAAAGCCCAACGACTGGTTAAAGTTTTTTACAAATAGTTATTCCCTTAAAGGCTATGGTGTTGTGGCAAATACAAAAGGTAGTATCATGAATACTGTTATCGAAAATCTTTTCTTTAATAAAAAAATACAACGATTTAATAGTTTAGAAGCGGCTTTACAATGGGCGAAGGATAGAGTTTTGGTAGACATTTAAACGTAACAAATTCAACAGATGTTCGTCTCACTTATAGTGAGACTTTTTTGTATTAAAAACCAATCAAAAATCTATATGAAAACTAAACTTTTATTTTTACTATTTATTCTTTCTATTTTTATTTCGGCTTGTTCTCCATCTATAGATTATTCAGATACATTTATAAAGCAAACCCAAGGAAAATATCTTTTTAACGAAGATGATATTATAACCATATCTTATAAGGATAATCAACTCTACATGGATTGGCGCGGTGTGAAAACCAAACCTGTTGCCACAGATACTAATGAGTTTTTTGTTCCAGATTTGTATCAAAAATTACGTTTTGTACAACATCCTGAAACTAAAGCCAGATATCTAGCGATAATTCCAGAAAGTAACCCAGATAGTTTGAGTTACGATTACTTAAAAGTTGCAGATAACTATAAAACCCCTAGCCAATATTTAGAAGAAAAAAATTGGGATATGGCGCTTCAAGGATTTCAAAAAATTAAATTAAAAGATTCGATGAGCGATTTTATAAACCAATATAAGTTTAATCGATTAGGTTTTAAGTATGTTAGAGAACATAAATATGATGACGCAATAGGCATTTTAATAATGAATACTAAACTACACCCTAACAGCCCAAATACTTATGATAGTTTAGGTCAAGCCTATCTAGTGTCTGGGGATAGTTTAAATGCTTATGAGAATTATAAAAAAGCGTATCAACTAAATAAAGGCAATAAGCGCGCAAAGCGCTATATGGATGCTTATGAAAGTAAATAAAAATAAATTTAGTTCGATATTTTTTGTCAATAAAAAGCACTTTTAAAGGGTGCTTTTTTTAGTATCTTACATTTCATCCTAAAAAAACTACAATTGGGTAAAATATGGTTTTTAATATCTAGACTTCGCCAGATATTTACATCAAATTAAAAAACAATCATCATGTCAACAATCGTAAGAATATTAATCGCGCTATTACTAAATGCTTCATTTGTAATGCTACAAGAGACAAAAACACAAGATATTATTGTTAATATTAGTGGGCTAGATAATAACGAAGGACGACTTTTAGTGGGCCTTTACGACTCAGAAGCTAACTTTTTAGACAAGCGTTTTAAGTCTGTAATTGGAGAAATTTCTAACAAAACGGGTAAGGTGGTCTTTACTAATGTGCCAGAAGGGACGTATGCTATTTCTTTTATTCATGATGAAAATGATAATGGTAAAATGGATACCAATTTTTTAGGAATTCCTAGAGAAGATTACGGGTGTTCTAATAATGCCAGAGGTACAATGGGACCACCAAAGTGGAAAGATGCTAAGTTTGAATTAAAAGGAAGCAATAAAACTATAAACATAGAACTATAAATCATCAATCATTAAATATATTATCATGAAGACATTCGTATTATTTTTTGCCTTAATCGGCATTGGATTTACTCAAGCACAAACAAATTTTGAAAAAGGAATGGACAAGGCTTTTGAGCTTTGGAGGGCAGATAAAACCGAAGAAGCACAAAACTTATTTGAGCGTATTGCCAATGCCGAAAAAGACAATTGGTTGCCACATTACTATATTGCACAAATCAATAGTCTAAAAAGTTGGAACGAAAAGGACGAGACAGTCCTTAAGGCACAATTAGATAAAGCACAAGAGCATCTTAACACTGCCATGGCTTTAAGCGAAAACAATGCAGAATTATTGGTAATGCAAGGGCAGATTTACACCAATTGGGTAGCTTATGATGGCAGAACATATGGAATGAAGTATGCTGCAAAGGTTTCAGAATTGTATGCAAAAGCTTACGAGCTAGCACCGAAAAATCCCAGAGTGGTAATGTGTAAGGCAGATTGGGCAATGGGATCTGCACGTTATTTTGGACAAGACCCAACACCATTTTGTAAAGAGTTAGAAGGCTCAATAGCTTTATTTGATACTTTTGAGCCAGAAAGTAAATACCATCCTAATTGGGGTAAAAACAGAGCGCAAGAAGCTGTAAGGCCTTGTAAGGAGTAGACACAATTTAAAATTCAATAAAGCAATAAAATGAAGAATATAGGAAAAATAATAGGTACCGGTATTTTAGTAGCTATGGTCATTATGACTATCGATCAGGGTAT
Source organism: Winogradskyella jejuensis (assembly GCF_900129745.1). Taxonomy (GTDB): domain Bacteria; phylum Bacteroidota; class Bacteroidia; order Flavobacteriales; family Flavobacteriaceae; genus Winogradskyella; species Winogradskyella jejuensis. The sequence goes on from NZ_FQWS01000002.1 coordinate 378,071, forward strand.
TAGATATTTTTCTGGGAGTTTTAGCGGCTTTAACAGTATATTCTTTAGAAATTTTGGTTATTACGTTTTGTATTCTGTGCCATTGACTTTAGTTAATTCTTTATTCTTTGATTATTTGAATGAGAAAGTCATTTGGAATAACTATAAGAAATACAGAATTATTATAGGTTTTATAGGATCAGTTATATTAACCTTATTGACTATTTTTATTATAAGAGTTGTCATAGAAGTTATTATTGAAGGTGAGACTTGGAAAGAGTTTAAAGCTACGGAGAGCTCAGAGTTTTATTTCAGTGCTTTGCTTATAACTCTTGTTATTTCATTGTTTTTTCATGCTGTTTATTACTATAGAGAATTACAAAAAACAAAGGTTAAGGAGCAAAAATTTATAGCTGGAACCGCAAGTGCAAAGTTCGATGCTTTAAAGAATCAGTTAGACCCACATTTTTTGTTTAATAGCTTAAATGTATTAACAAGTTTAATAGAAGAAAATCCAGAGAGCGCTCAAAAATTTACAACCTCTTTATCTAAAGTATATCGGTACGTTTTAGAACAGAAGAATAAAGATTTAGTCACCGTAGACGAAGAGTTGAAATTTGCTAAAACCTACATGTCTTTACTTAAAATGCGCTTTGAGGATAGTATCATTTTTGAAATACCTGAAGAGGCTTCAAATCCTGAAAGTAGAGTAGTACCCTTATCATTACAATTACTTTTAGAAAATGCAGTAAAGCATAACATGGTAACATCGAGTAAGCCATTACATATCAAAATTTACGAAGATGGTGGTTACTTAGTAGTCATGAATAATCTACAGCCCAAACAAATTGTAAAAAAGAGTAGTGGCGTAGGTTTAGAAAATATTAAGCAACGTTATAAGTTGCTATCAAATAAAAAAGTTATCATCAATCAACGAGCACAGGATTTTGCAGTAGCCATACCAATGCTCACAAAACAAGTATCAATCATGAGACAATCACAATTACCTCAAAACAGACTAGACGAGAGTTACGTCAAAGCCCGAAAACGTTTAGAAGAACTCAAAGCCTTTTATGGCAGCTTAGTATCGTACTGCTTAGTTATTCCTTTTTTAATATTTATCTGGTATAGATACTCAAGCCATACTATACAATGGTTTTGGTTTCCTATGCTAGGCTGGGGATTAAGTTTATGCTTTCAAGCCTATAAAGTATTCATAGGAGATGGTGCTTTTGGAGCACGTTGGGAAGAGCGTAAAATACAAGAGTATATGCGTAAAGAAGAAGAAAATAACCGTTGGAATTAAAAGAGCGTATTATGAAAAATCAAGAATCACATTTAAAGCTTCAACGTGCAAAACGAAAAATTGAGCGCTTAAAAGGCTTTTACAGACACTTAATGATTTTTACAATTATCAACTTAGTTATCATATGGCTTAGAGTAAACGATAACCTTGATAGCTGGGATAGTTTTATAACAGAATTATGGAGCCTACATACTTTAAGTACGTTCATAGTTTGGGGAGCCATCTTGTGTGTACATGCCTTTTCGGTTTTTCTACTTCCAAACCTGTTGGGTTACGATTGGGAAGAGCGAAAAATTGAACAGTTTATGCAAGAAGAATTAAATAAAAAAAAGTAGCATCATGGAAAAATATAGTATAGAACCTTATAAAGAAGAGCAATCTCCTCTGAAGGATTTTAGAGAAGAAGAAGCGTACCTAAGGGCAAAAAAGAGAGTTGAAGCCATTTCAGGGTTTTATTGGCATTTGGCATCTTATGTTATTGTCAATGTGTTTTTAATATTACTCATAGGTTTTAATGCAGGTTTCTCTGGATTTGGACCTTATGCTACGGCATTCTTTTGGGGTATTGGACTTTTATTTCATTTTATAGGCGTATTTGGTTTCAATTTTCTTTTAGGTAAAAATTGGGAACAACGTAAAATTGAAGAATTTATGCAAAAGGAACGTGAAAAAGACAGTAAATTCAATGGTTATGAGTAATAAAGAACAAGAAGAATTATATTACATAGAGGCTAAAAAAAGAGTGTCTCAACTCAAATGGTTTTACATTCATTTAGCAGCTTATTTAGTCGTAGTTACTTTTGTCATCTGGAATCTTTTAATAATTGAAGATACGCCATACACAGATGCAATTTTAGCGATAAACTATTCTACTGTTGTCATCTGGGGATTTTTTGTTGTTCTCAATGCTATCAAAGTATTTAAAGGTCGTAGTCTTTTCAATAAAAAATGGGAAGAGAAAAAGATAAAAGAGTTTATGGGTGAAAACCATAAAACTTGGGAATAAGAATTAAGAAGCATGTTTGTAGATATTATAGATAGTAATATAGGTTGGTTTCATTTTGTCACTTCAATATTGGCCATGCTGTCAGGAGTTATAGTGATACTTAATGTTAAAGGAACGAAGTTTCATAAACGTATTGGCTACATCTATGTGTTATCGATGCTATCTCTAAATATTAGTTCTTTTTTTATTGTAAACTTTAATGGATTTAGTTTATTTCATTTTTTTGCAATAATTAGTTTAATTACTGTTCTAGCAGGAATTATCCCCACAATTCTCAGAATCAACAATTGGTTTCCTTATCACTTTTATTTTATGAGTTGGTCAGTCGTCGGCTTATATTGTGCGTTTTGGGCAGAAGTAGGAACCCGTTTTGTAAGCAACATGAAAGAGTTTTGGTGGATGGTAGCTTTGGCTACAGGAGTTACGGCATTTATAGGTAGTAGAATAATAAATAAACAAGCAAAGAAATTAAACCTTAAGAAATGAATGTTATTATTATAGAAGACGAAAAGCCATCTGCACGCCGATTGCAGCGTATGCTTAAAGCTATAGATGTAAATGCAGAAACTATGCTTCACTCCGTAGAAGAAGCCGTTAGTTGGTTTAAAGACAATCCGCATCCAGACTTAATCTTTTTGGATATACAGTTAAGTGATGGTTTGTCATTTGAAATTTTTGATACTGTAGAAATTAAGTCTGCCGTTATTTTTACCACAGCTTATGATGAGTATGCGCTTCAGGCTTTTAAACTCAATAGTATTGATTATTTACTGAAGCCTATAGACGAAGACGATTTAAAAACGGCTGTCGATAAGTTTCGAGAACGAGCACCGCAACAACAAGCTGTAACTCTAGATTTTAATGATATTAAAAATCTGTTAGTAAACCCAATTGAACGCGAATATAAGAGGCGGTTTTCCGTTAAAGTTGGTCAACACTTAAAACTGATAAATATAGAAGATATAGAATGTGTTTATAGTGAAAATAAAGGCACTTATGCTTATACAAAAGATGGCAGAAATTATTTGCTCGATACCACGTTAGACCAATTAGAAAATGACTTAGAACCTCATGTTTTTTTCCGAATTAGCAGAAAATTCTATGTTAACGTTAATGCTATAAAAGACATGGTAAGTTATACCAACTCTAGGTTGCAAATAAAGTTGAATACTTATAACGAACAAGATGTTATTGTTGCTAGAGAACGTGTAAAAGACTTTAAAAATTGGTTAGAATAAATCGAAAACATCGCCGATTGTGTCACCAATGATGTCTCCAAAATCATCAAACATACCAAAAATCCCCACATCAAAAAATAGGTCGAGAAGTAATAAATCTGTTAAATCCGACTCCCACGATTTTTTAGATTTCTTTTTGGCTTCTTTTTTCCAATCTTCATAGGTTTCTTCCTCTTTTTGACTAATGACCATAGGTACGGTACTAGAAAAACTTTTTTCTAGCATTAGGTCATAAGCTTCACGCTTTTTCTTATTAGACAATACGTTAAATGCTTCAATCAGTACATCGAACTTTTCTCTAGCTTCTGGAGCCTTATTATTTTCAGGATGATAAAGTGCTATTTCTTTTCTAAACGCCTTCTTAATGGTTTCTAGGTTAGCGTCTTTGGTAACGCCAAGAATAGAGTAGTAGTCAGTTATCATTATGGTAGAATTTACCTAATAAGTCACATTGCAAATCAATTTGTTACAACTAATCTTCGTCAATTCTGTTTTCATCAAATGCAGACGGTAATAGCTTTGGAATAAATTTTACGAAAAGCGGTAATAAAAGCATACCTCCAGGAAGCATAAAAATAGCCAGACTTGGTATGGATTTAAAAATATCTAAAAGCTGATTCTGTATTTTTTTCTGTTCCTCTTCGGTTAAGTTGCGTTTTGTAGATTGCGTTAACAGATAAATGGCTTCTTTGCTTTGAGACAGCTCTTTAGTAAGTCTTTTACTGTTTCGTTTTATAAGTCGCGTAACTATACTACTGCTATTGTCATAAAAACTTTGGGCCAAATTCTTGGCGCTTAAAAACGCTATTTTATCCCGATTTTTTTCGTAAAACGCATTAATATCATCTATGGATTGAATAAGAATATGTGAGTCTATATCTAAGTCTTGCCGCAGTTGGTTGAGGTATAGGTATTCGTTTTTATCTATTTGCTTATCACTCCAAGACGCCATACATACAATATCTACAACATATCGTTTTTCTAAGGTTCCAGAGATAGAAGCAGCAACCTGGTCTTTAGATAATTGTGTTTCTTTTTTGTGCCTTAACGAAGCTTCAAAAAGCTTAATTAGGTTTTGGTCGTATTCTGTTTTGTTCGTTTTAGAATCTAAAACTGTAAATACGATGGTTTCTAATGCAGATTCAAAATTAGAGATGTATGTCTTTGTATTTTCTCTTTCTGTTAAAAACCTATGGTAACCGATGATGTCTATAAACAAAAATGCATTAATCAAAAAATAGTTGAAATTCTTGGTAATGATATTATCATCAATATGAATACGTTTATGAATAATTTGCTCTAACAACTTATCGCTACTTGGCTCCCCAAAGAGTTCTGATAAAAACGAACGTTTATGCTCGTCAGTAGCTTTGTAATAGTCAACTACACTATTAAGAAAATTACCTTCAACCGTTTCAAGATTAAATATGTAATAGAAAGCCGTAACTAGATTGACTTTGCAGCGTTCTTCCTCATTAAAATCGGTATCATCAACCAAATCGCAAATGCAATTAATGTTACTGCCATAAATAAACCCAGTGGCTTTTAATCTTTTGTAGAAGGAAGCCTTGTCTAATTGCAAGACATTACTTTCAGGTAAAAAGGTGAGTAGTTTCTTTATCCAACCAGTTGCTGAAGGATTCATAGGTTGATAATTATGGCCTAAAGATAGTTTTTATCTCTTTATTTTTTTGATTCAAAACTTTTTTTTGAAATAAAATAAAACCCTCTTATTCATTTTTCCGTAGGTAGTGCAGAGAACAAATAATTAACAAAATCTCAGTATTATGAAAAAAACAAAATTTTTATTCTTGGCAGCTATTATTGGAGTATCCAGTATTGTTGCCATAGCAGCGGACCATATTGATGCTCCAGCTGTAGCTAGTGGTACAAGTGATATCACTGATTTTTATGCTTTTCAAGGCGAAAACACATCTAATGTTGTCTTTGTAGCAAATTTACAAGGTTTGTTAAGTCCAATGGCAACTGGTGATGCTTCGTTTGATGAGAATGTCTTAATTGAATTTAATATTGATACTTCTGGTGATAATATTGAAGACCTAGTCATTCAGGCAATACCAAGAGACGGAAAAATGTACTTTTTTGGACCAGCCACACCTACACAGGCTGGGCTTAACAGTACCATTTTAGCAAATGAAGCATCTGGCAGTGTAGACATTACGCCTTACGGTCAGAGTGCTATTACGTCATCAGAAAACGGGATGCGATTTTTCGCTGGTCCACGAGATGATCCGTTCTTTATGGATTTTGCACAGTTTACTCAAATCGTAGGTGGTAATGCAACAGGATTTAATAATCCAGGGTCGGATACATTTGCAGGAACTAATGTGCTATCTGTAGTGGTAGAAGTTCCAAAATCTATGGTTGGCGGTTCTGGAACCATCAACACATGGGTAGAAACAAAAAGAAAACAATAATCTAAAAAAATAAAGACGATGAAATTTAATAATATAAAACTATTACTAGCTTCACTTTTAGTTACTGTTACGATAACAAGTTGTAGTAATGATGACGATAGACCTACAGGTCCTACAGGAATTAACTTTACAGGAACATTTGCACAACAAGACCAAATGGGTAGACCAGCAGTGAATACTGTATTTGTGTCTTCAAGTATGAAAGACAATTTTAACACTACGGTACCGTCACAACAGTCGGGTGCTTTTCAAACCATGTTTCAGAATAATTTAGAAGCTCTGAGTCCTGCCTATGCTAATCCTGGAGATGCAAATGCGTTAGGTTTAACTTCCGCTCAATTCACAGGGTTATTAGCAACTGACGTTCTTAACCTTTCCTTAGATGGAACGACTACATTTTTCGATGGAACAAATGTATTAACGGGACGTGCATTGGCTGACGATGTTATCACTGTAGAGCTTATTTTAATTTTTGGAGGTGAAAACGGATTGACAGCCTCTGAAAATCCAGGATTGTCTGATGATAATGTAAACGCCAATGATAAGCCTTTTTCCTCAAGTTTTCCATATCTAGCCTCACCATGGTAAGCTACCAATAATTAGTATTCTAGAGCAGATTTAGTTCTGCTCTAGAATTATTTTAAACACACAAAACTCAAATATTATGTCAATTGATAGAATACTTCCCTTATTTCTTTTATCACTATTTTTTAGTTGTGATTCTAAAAAGATATCAGATAAAGCAGATTATCAAGCGTACTTAGCGCAAAATTTAGACACCTCAAAAATTGTTAAAGAAGTCGATTTTTGGACCTTAAAATTAAATATAACTCCTAATCAGTTTCCATATCTATTAAAGCGAGCAAGTGCATATACAGCGTTATTTAATACAACCGGAAAAATCGATAATTTAATCAATGCAGAAAAGGATTTATTAGTAGCAAACAATGCTACTGATTACAAAAACACAAGCTATTTAAGAGCATTAGCATACAATTATCTCTCTCAACATAAATTCAAAAAAGCCTTAGAGCTTTTAAAAAAAGCTGAAAATTTAGGAGAGAAACTAGAAAACACACAAAAAATGCTTTTCGATGTCAACTTAGAATTAGGCAATACCATTGAAGCACAAAAATATCTTTCAGAATTTAAGGACTTTTCAGATTTTGACTATCTAATTCGCTTAGCAAAATGGGAAGACCACAATGGTAATTTAGACGGAGCCATAAATTATATGGAACGTGCTACAAAAATTTCAGAATCCGGTAACACAACGTCTTTAAAGCAGTGGGCATATACTAATCTAGCAGATTTTTATGGTCATGCAGGCAAGATAGATTTGTCTTATTATTATTATCTAAAGGCATTAGAATTAAACCCTAATGATGCTTATGCCAAAAAAGGAATTGCATGGATAGTCTATTCTTACGAGAAAAAACCAGATGAAGCGCTGTCTATTCTAAATCAAGTCACATCTTATTACAATGCTCCGGACTACAACTTGATAAAGGCCGAAATTGCCGAATACAAGAACGATATCAGACTTAAAAATAAAGCACAAAAAGAGTATACGGATAAAGTTGATAACGCGCTCTATGGGCATATGTATAATAAGTATGATGTAATGCTTTATGCAGAAGAGTTACAAGAGCCTGAAAAAGCGATTGAAATAGCAAAACAAGAGGTTAATCATAGGCCTACAGCGCAAAGCTATGATTTATTAGCATGGAGTTACTTTAAGGCTGGTAACATAGATAAGGCTATAGAAATTATAGATGCTTATGTAACAGGTAAAACTGAAGAGCCAGAGGTACTATACCACATTGCAGAAATATACAAAGCAAAAGGAAGAACTAAGGAAGTTGCTGATTTAAAAGAAGGCTTGTTGGCCAGCGTATACGAGCTCGGACCTTTGATGGAAACAAAAATTTTAAATCTTTAATTATGAAGATAAGAACATTTATATCCATGCTCGTATTTGTATTGATGTCTTCAAGCATATATGCACAGAATATTAAAGGTCTTGTCGTAAATGCTAACAGTCAACCGTTAGAATCTGCTTACGTTTTTAATTTAAATTCTAAAACCCATGCCCATACTAATGAAATTGGTGGTTTTGTAATTACAAATTCTAAAATGGGTGATACACTAAAAGTAGGCTTATTAGGTTATAAGACTTTAGAAGTTGTCTTAAAATCTACAGATAACCTAACAATTTTATTAAATGAAAAAGCTTTTGAGCTTGATGAGCTTACAATAAAAGAAGAATTAGACGCGGCAAGCACACTTGCGCGTTTAGACTTAAAAGTTACACCTGTAAATTCATCACAAGATATTTTAAGAAAAGTACCGGGATTGTTCATTGGGCAGCATGCTGGAGGTGGAAAGGCAGAACAAATTTTCCTTAGAGGATTTGATATAGACCACGGTACAGATATTACAATTTCTGTAGATGATATGCCGGTAAATATGGTATCTCATGCTCATGGCCAGGGTTACAGTGATTTACATTTTGTAATACCTGAGACGCTTAATGCAATTGACTTCGGTAAAGGTGGCTATTATGCGGATAAGGGCGATTTTAATACTGCAGGCTATGTTAATTTTAAAACCAAAGATTATCTAAAAGAAAGCAGTGTTTCTTTTTCTTTAGGGCAATTTAACACATTAAGAACAGTAGGGTTGTTTGACCTTTTAGAAAATAAAAAAGACCAAAACGCTTACTTGGCTTTAGAGTACATCGAAACTGATGGCCCATTCGATTCTCCACAAAATTTCAATCGTTTAAATCTATTTGGAAAATATATTTTGCGTACTCAAGATAACAGTAAAGTTACCTTAACATCATCGCACTTTACAAGCCGTTGGGATGCTTCTGGACAGATACCAACAAGAGAAGTTAACAATGGTAATATTTCCAGATTTGGTGCTATCGACGATACCGAAGGCGGCACCACAGAACGAACTAACTTTAATGTAGCTTTTCATAAATATATCAATGATGCCACAACGCTAAAAGCCAATGCATTTTATTCGCACTATGCTTTTGAGCTGTATTCTAATTTCACATTTTTTCTGGAAGATCCAATAAATGGCGATCAGATAAGACAAAAAGAAAACCGAAACATTTTTGGATTTAATACCAGCATACATCATAGTGCATATTTAGGAGAGACTGAATTTAACCTCACAGCCGGTGTAGGATTAAGACATGATAATGTCGATGATGTAGAACTATCAAAAACGAGAAATAGAACTGAAACCCTAGAAAACGTTCAATTAGGTGATATTAATCAAACTAACGTTAGCGCTTTTGCTTCGGCAGAATTCGATTTTGGCGATTTCCGGATTGTCCCTGGCCTTAGATTGGACTATTTTAAGTTTTTGTACAACGATCAATTACAGCAAAATTTTGAAACGCAAGCAGAAACTAAAACGACACTGAACCCCAAGCTTAACATGTACTACAACGCCAATAGTAATTTGCAGCTCTATTCAAAATCAGGTATTGGTTTCCATTCTAACGATACAAGAGTCGTTATTGCTAATAATGGAAGAGAAATTTTGCCTAAATCTTATGGAACAGATTTAGGGTTAGTTTGGAAACCTTTGCCAAAACTGATGATTAATTCGGCTCTATGGTACTTATTTTTAGAACAAGAATTTGTTTATGTAGGCGATGCTGGTATTGTAGAGCCAAGTGGTGAGACTGAGCGTATGGGTATAGATTTAGGCTTACGCTACCAGTTTACAACCCACCTATTTTTTGATACAGATGCAACATATACAAAAGCACGAAGCCTAGACGCTAGAAGTGGTGAAGACTTTATTCCTTTGGCACCAGATTTTACCTTAACTGCAGGTCTATCTGTAGACGATTATTATGGTTTTTCTGGAGGATTACGATTACGTTATTTGGATGATAGACCTGCAAACGAGGACAATTCTATCGTCGCCGAAGGATATACAGTTGCAGACTTTAATATCAATTACAAGTGGAAAGATATCACATTAGGTCTAACGGTTGAAAATTTATTTGACGTCGATTGGAACGAAACACAATTTGCAACAGCGTCTAGATTGCAAAATGAAGTTACGCCAGTCGAAGAAATTCATTTTACGCCAGGAACGCCTTTTTTTATTAAAGGGCAGATTACTTATAATTTTTAAAAGAAAAAGAAAAGTTTTTGTTGATTGATTGATAACTAACAGTAGTGATTTAAGGGAATCACTAGCATTGAAAAATGCTGTTTTTTGAGTTTTGTTAGTTGAGGCACCCACTAGAAATAGTGGGTGTTTTTTTTAAGGCGCCGTATTTACAACACCTAGGGTGTAAAGCTGTTCCATAGTAGGAGAGGCGCTGCCTCCATCTGGCTCTAAGGTTATACCAAAAGCCTGACTTTCATTAGTATTGGTAATGGCAAATATTTTATTATCGTCAGTATTAAAATTATCAATAATTCCTAGGCTAGTTGGAGTTAGCGGATTTAATGTTAACGACCATACTTGCCAAACTTTTCCTTCTGGAGCATTTGGTAATCCTTTAGCATCCAGATAAATTGTATTGTCATTTTTATTCCAATAGACTTTTGCATATGCAAAATCATAATTACCTTGACCATTTAAAGGCACTGTTAAGATATCTTTTGTTCTAAGCGCATCTAACAGACGTCTTGTCTCTGCGAGATTATCTCTAGCTTTTTCGATTTGTATTTCAAGCAATTGCCTTTCTGTAGAGACTGTTTCTATTTGGTTAGTTAGCTCTGTGTTATTATTAAGTGTCCATATTAATCCACCTGCAAGAATTATTGAGGCTGCCCATCCAGAATACGTTACCCAATCAGTCTTTTTAGGGTTCAGTTGAATAACCTTAGCATCAGTAATCTTGTCTTTAAAAGCATCAAATTTTACAGAGTTAGGAGAAGTTGCTGCAGTAAGTTTTACAATTGAGGCTTCTATTTCTAGGACTTCCTTAAGCAGTTCAGGATGTTGTTGCATAAGCTCGTATACCTCCTGATTTTCTTTTTCAGAAAGTTGGCCAGCAACGTAAAGCTCTAATATTCCGGATTCTATGTATGCTTTTATATCCATATTATAAAACAATATCCCTTAGTTTTTGAATACAGCTTCTATTTCTTGTTTTAACAGTACCAATGGGTATTTCTAAACTTTCGGCAACTTCTTTTTGAGTGTAACCCTTAAAGTATAAAAATTCAATAATCAATTTGCATTTCTCTCCAAGTTGGGAAACAAATTTTTTAATCCCAATAGCGTCCGTTTGATTTTCTAAATTGGTATTTCCTGCAATGATATCTACGAAAAAATCGACATCTAAGTTTTGTTTAGATGTTTTAAATGCTTTTGACCTAATTTTATCTATGGCCGCATTTCTAGCAATATTAAGTACCCAAGTAAAGAAGCGGCCTTTTTTTTGCGAATAAGATTCAGCATTACTCCATGCTTTTAAAAAAACATCTTGAACCACTTCGTCACTAATTGCTGAATCTCTTACAATATTATAGACAACACCATGTATACTATCACTATACATGTTGTACAGAGTTTCAAAGGCTTTAGCGTCCTTTTTTTGAAATTGTAATATGAGTTGCTCGAGATTCATACAGCTTTTTTAAGCTTAGCGAAAATAAAGAAATATTAGCTATAAAAAAAGCCGCACTTAGCGGCTTTAAATCAATAATTAGTATCCAGAATTACCAACGTATTAATGTTACTGTTTAATAACTTTTTTAGTGATTATTCTATTATTAACGCTAATATTTAATAGATAAACTCCTGAAGCCAAAGACGCCATGTTAATTATATTTTTATTAGTTTTTAAAACTTCTCTACCATGAAAATCGTAGAGTGTAATAGTATCGAGCTGTAAGGATGATGAAATGTGTAAAGCATTAGATGTAGGATTTGGAAATACTGAGACTTCATTCTCTAAAGTAAATTCATTAGAACCTAAAGTATTATTAGCTCTAAATTTTATCCAGTTTAAATTAAAAGCACTAGCTATAACATCGATTCTAATAATATGTTGGCCTGCTTCTAGTTCAAATTCATTAGAAGTAAATGTATCATACGTATCAAAGCTATTAGTAGATGAATTGAACACAAATCCAGTAACTAGCGGCATAAATTCCGTATCACTAATTTTGTCACTTATGTTAATATTGGCGCAACATCCACCAAAAGGATTAGAAGCACGAATATCTATGACAAAATTTGTGGTTTCGCTTACATCAACAGCAAATTCTATAAAACCGTTGTCTGGGACATTTGTTAATACCAATCCACCACCTGGCTCATCAACTGGAGCTGCTTCTTCAGTGAAACCTCCGATATTTGAAGTGCCAACATTATCCTCTGCTTCTATAACCTCACTTTCTAGGTTGGGGATAGCAACATAGACTATAGGCTCTTCTATGACTTCTACGAACTTTATCCAATTTAGTTTGAATGCACTATTTGTTACATCAATTCTTATAATATGTTCTCCTGGTTGTAATTCAAACTCACTAGATGTAAAGGTGTCATATACATCAAAATCATTTGTTGATGGGTCAAAAGTCATTCCTGCTACCAGTGGTACAAATTCGGTATCACTGATTTTATCACTAATATTTATATTGGCACAACAAGCACCAAATGGATTGGAAGCACGTATTTCTAGTACAAAATTGGTTACATCGCTGACTTCAACCGCAAATTCTATAAAACCATTATCAGGAATATTTGCTAATACTAATCCGCCATCTGGCTCATCTTGAGGGGCTACTTCTTCATCAAATCCACCAATATCTGAAATAGCAACATAATCTTCTGCTTGGATTAAATCATCACCTAAATTAGGAATTGAGACGAATATAATACTCGGCGTAAAGGTAGTTGGTGTTAATATGAATGATTGATTATCTGTATTAGCTGCTGTATTTGTAACATTTACATTATCTGTATTTGCTTCAGAAACACCTAATTTCTCTGTACAATTTACCACATTGAACATAAGAGCACCATTAAATTCTGTTGCCTTCCATCTAAAATTGTCTAATGTTGCATTGGCAGATTCCGTAACAGCAATTTGTTCTGTAATGCACGCTCCAATAGGTACGCCTAGATAATTTGCATTATAATTTGGAGAGTTAATAGCGTATATATTATCTCCAAGATGAGTAAATTGCCACTTTGCAGTATTATCGTTTTCTGTTGGTACTTCTGTTTGAGTTGTAACGAAAGCACCACTTTGATTGACCGTTAAAAAGTTATCAGTTAATGATTTAATTGTGTAAAAACCATCTTGGATTAGCTGTGGCCCATCCTCGTCTTCGACTTTAACAAATCTTAATGATTCTAATACAGAAGTATAGTTAGACACATTTGCTCCACCACCAACAAATCTTAAACTAGTATCACCCTGTTCTAAAAAAATTGGGTTAGAGATGTAGGTTTGCGTTTCTGTAGAACTAGTAAATATTACACTTTCAAAAGTGTTATTACCGTTTTTAAAGATTTTAAATTCTCCAGAGTTTAATGATGTAGCAGCATTAAACTCTATTTGATATAAAGCAGATTCTACAGCACTAACCTGATATTCGACATAATCTCCTTGGTCAAATAAATTGGTTAATACTTTAATATTGTCTGGTGCTTGTTCTTCAACATTTATACCTGAAATTTGAGTGTATCTCGAAGGATTTACAGTTTCGTTTTCTGGTGTTGGAATAATTATGTGTTTAGGTTCATAATCTACTTTAACAAATTCAACCCAATTAAAGTTACAATTACCAGCTGTTACATCGAGACTTATTATATGATTGCCTTCAGGTAAGAAAAAAGGTGTACTTTCTGAGCTTTGGTATATTGTAAAATTGCCAGCATCATCTCCTTGATTTACTAAAAAATCTACTGTTGTAATTTCTTCGTTAAGCTCATTAAATACTCTGACTTTATTTGCTGTAGGTCCTGGGCCACTAAAATTCACTGAGGCTCTAAAATTCATGTAAAAGTCTTCACCAAGCGGATTAGTTACTGTAACATTATATTTTATAACATCACCAGGTTGCAAATTACCAAGTGCAGGATTTCCTGTATCACTCAAAGTTGCATTTGTTTCAATTGAGAATGCACCGTTTGAATCCGAAAAAATAGCTTCAGAATAGTCTTCAGCTTCAATCCTATTAGGTATTTCTGTGAAATTATTAATTGTTATCGGAAATTCTACTTCGAGGCTTCCATCTAGTGTTGTTGCCTTAATGATGACGTCTCCTGTTTCGTTAAAAGTTATAACTTCTCCATTTTGGTTAACTGTTGCAATTTCTTCCAAATTAGAGGTCCAAATGTAATTGGTGTCGTTTGGTAGTGCCGTAACAGATAATTCTTGTAGGCCTTTCAAAGGCATTATTGTTTGATATGGATTGGCTGTTAGACTTGTAGTTTCTTGAGGAAAGTTGCCAAAATTACCATTAGCATCAAGTTGAGCTACGCCAATTGTTAACCAGCCATCTAAGTCAGCATCTTGGGAGGCATTGTCAAATCTTAAAGGTTTTCCGGTTTCATAATTTCTAGTTTCTATTCCGCTTACTCCACTGGCAAATGTCAGGTCTGTGTTAAGTGGGTTAATTACGCGCATCAAGACTTTGTAATTGCCTTCAGGCAGAACTACATCTGAAATAAATTGACGATTATTAATAATATTTTGTCCAGGTAGAATTTTATCAAGATTCCAAGTACTTGTACTACCTAATGTAACTAATGTATTATTTGCATCTAAACATGCAAATTCTACATCCCAGTTGGCATACATAGGGGCAACTCCGGTATTTTTGATATTCATCTCAATAGCAGTATTACCATCGCTGGCTGATAGGTTATATTCATTTACATGAAATGTATATCCCATTTTTTTTACAGCAATTAAGGCATTATCCCAAAATACGGTATTATTGATATTTTGAAACTTATATTTGGCAAGGTCAAAAGCACTGTTACTTTCTGCTGCTCTGTGATTCCGACCTCTAAGTCCAACTTCTCCAGCTTTAAACATATAATTTTGGTAAACAAAAGATATATGCGTCCGTTCAATTATTTCTTGAACATTTTGTGGTCTTTCGTTAGTTAATGTCGGATCTCCTGTGTTAGTTAAGTTTACAAAAGGTCTTGACTCGCTTGCGCTAACTGGTATATTACCCCACACGTGCGGTTGTACAAAAGGATCCATTTCTCCACCAATAATTTGTCGTTTCCAATTATTATCTACATTATTTTCTTCCAAACCGGATAAAAAAGAAAAGGATCCATCATCAGCTACTGATGCACCAAAATATAGTCCGTCGCTAAAACCAAACTCATTAGAAGACGGTATAGTGCCATCGCGAGCTAAAATATATTTGTCAGGAAAATATTCGAGATATGCATCCGATATTCTTTTTTGATTTTCGAATGTCATTTCCCAATCTGTAATTTGATAGTTTCCTCCATCTGGATTTGGTATTTGGTCAATCCAAAATTTTCCTGATCCTAATTGTAATTCTCCAAAAATCCCATAAAATCCCCAACCAATGGCAAAAAGACGCTTGTCATTATTGTATCTTTCACCTAGTTGTTGAATCAGGGCTACTATAGTGTCCATAAGAAGTTGGTCGTTATAGTTAACAACTAATGAAGGATTCCCTTGTTCGTCTCCTGGAACTGCTTTAAAAACTCTATTTACTAAGTCGTTTTCGGTTAAAAAATCATCATCTCCGCCCAAATAATAAAGTCTATCAACAGCATCTAAGAAATCTGGTAAGTCGTTCTTTTTACCAGGATAAGTCATTGTACCATCTCCCAGCGTTGTCTGGTCTGCTGGGTTAATAAAGAGACCATCATCTATATTAATTTGAAGTATTGTAAAACGGCCTTTCTCTGCTTCAGCATTTAGTAAGCTGTCAATTTTTGTAAAGTTGAACTCATTACCATTGTATAAAGCACCAAACTGAAATACTTGTCCTTTAATACTTGAAGGGAATCCATTATCATCGCCAAAGTTTGAGGCAATTCCTTTTAATGGATTAAACTCTAGATTGGGTTGTCCTAAAGAAAGTTCTAACTGCGTCCAATTAGGAGTTTGTGCTTGAGATAATAATCCTGATACAATTAGAAATAGACTTAAAAAGTTTTTGCGAAGTGTTTTTATATTTCTCATAATAAGTTTTTTTCGAAAGTATTATAAGAGAATAAAAAATGCTTCACGCCTAGGGGTGATTTTATTTTTTTACAAATAAGAAGTAAATATTTGGGAAAGTTATGTTTTATTTTTATGCTGCCTTAGACCGTTTTACAGCATCATTTAAAAGTGCAATTTTTTTGTATTTGGTTTCTCTAATCTCAAAATAATCATACATACGTCTCAGAGAAGAACCTATACCGTCTACGCTTAAGTATACTTCTTTTGCAATTTCTTTATTTTGAATTACAGGGTCTTTAATAAGAACATTAAGAACTCTCCAATCCGTATCATTAAGTTTTCTTTCTATAGATTTTTCAATCCTTTCTCTATCGAGAAATTTCTGTTCTTCAGAAGAAGTAATTTTAAAATCTCTTGAAGACTTTAATTGTTCAAGCTCAAGCAATAATTCTTTTAATTTAGATTTGTTTTTTAAATTTTGAACCCTAAAATAGTGTGTTACCCCGCCAATTATTAATCCAGAAAAAAAGAGTATTAAAAATATATTTCGTAATTGTTTTACTCTAAGTTCAGATTGTATTTTATCATTTTTAAGTTGGGTTTCATAAAGTTGGATTTCAAAATCATTTTTAATAACCTCTCTAATCAAGGATAGTTTATTTTTTCTTTCATTTATACTTTCGTTGATGGTAACATATTTCTCGTAAACTTCAAGAGCTTTATTGGTGCTGCCTCCAGATTTGTAACAATCGTATAATAATTTGTAAAGATTTTTCTTGAAGGAATTACTCGAGTTTTCTGATAATTTATTTAATAATTTTTCAGCTTCTTTTTCGGCCAACTTGGGGTTTTCTTCAAATTCTATTTTTGCCAATAATAAGGTCTCTTCTTTTACATCTGCTTCATTATTTAATTTTTTTTTTGTGTCAATTGAATTATAAGCGTAAGATTTTGCTAACTCTAAATTATTGATCTCGTCATATAAAGATGCTAAGGAGTAATTTCCAGCGGCAATAAAATAGGTGTCTTTATTGTCTTTAGAAATTTGAAGAGCTTGATTAAAATTAGATAGCGCTTCAGGATATTTTTTTTTCTTTTGATTTATGTTTCCTAAATTCAGATATAAAACAGCTATTCTTCGGTTTGATTCTTCAAAAGATTTAAAAATACCTAACGATTCGCCATAATACTTTAATGCCAAATCATAATTTTCTATTATGTAGTATATGCCGGCAATGTTATTTAGCATTCTTGCCTGTCCAAGCTTATTTTCGCCTGCCTTATATGTTTCTAGGGCCTTAGTATATTGCTTTAAAGCTTCAGAATACCGTTCAAGTTTAGATAATGCTATTCCTTTATCCCCAATGACAAGGGCTTTTAAGTTATTGTTTTCAATTTTATTAACTAAATTCTCAGCTTCATTGAAATATTTTAAGGCTCCTTTGTAATCATTTAAAAGGCAAATGATATTAGCTTTTTTATTCAGGGCCACTACCATTTGATTCCTGTTATTATTTGTTTTAGCTAAGTTATAGTGATAGTTTGCTAAGTTAAGAGTTGAGTCGAGTTGAAAGTTGCTGTACTCTTTGTAATAAGCACCAATAGCCTTAAACCTTTTAGAATTATCTTCGTTGGTGTTAGTCCATACAATGCGCAAAGAATCCATCTCTTTTTGAGCATAGCTATTGCAACATACTAAGAGAAAAAATGCAATAAAAAACTTACTCATGTGGTATCTATCAGTGTAAAATTTCGCTTCTGTTACTATAGAAAATAAAATTACTCTATCATAAAAAGATAGCCTTTATTCAATAATTCCAGCACAACTCACTCTAGCGCCAGCCGCACCAGATGGCTGTGATGTAAAATCGTCTTGACCTTGGTGTACAATTATGGCTTTGCCTAAAATATCTTTGTTGTCGTCTCCGCATCCTATGCACCATTCATCAGTAGACATTTTTATAGCTCCTTTACCATCAGCACCAACTTCAAAATTACCAATATCTCCTTTGTGATAACCAGCTTCGTCACCCCATTTTCCATGTGGTTGTGCTGTAGGATTCCAATGGCCACCTGTAGATTTTCCATCGGCAGATGAGCAATCCGCAGTTTGGTGAATGTGAATAGCATGAGTGCCTTCAGTTAAGCCTGTCATTTCAGCTTTAAAGGCTACAGAACCATTTATTTCTTCAAAATACACGGTGCCTTCAACATTACTATCACTTTTTGGAGAAAGGCTAATCGTCATTTTTTTTGTGGTACTTTCTGGAGTTTTTATTTCTTCAACTTCAACCTCTTCAATAACCTCTTCGGTTTTCTTGTCATTTTTACAAGCAACAATAGTCATTAAAGCAAATAGAAATACGGTTTGTTTAAGATGTTTCATCATTAATGTTTTTGGTTTGTAGTAAAGTTAAGCAGATTGACTGGGCTATGCAAATACTAGTTTCCTTTTAACCAAAGCCTTGGGTCAAAAATTCCGCGTCTTAGGTTGTTTATAAATAGTAATGTTTTGTCAATTCTAGTCTGAGAAGATTTATATCTTCCTATGGCATAAATTATACTTCGTTTTTTACCTGGTGTAAGGCTTTCAAAAATTTCATAAGCTTCGTAATCGCTAAGCATAACGGCTTCAAACTCTTCACAGGGTTCTACACCATATTTAGATTGGTCTTCAGAAAGTATGATTTTAAAATAATCATTGGGAAAAATTTCGAGCTCTTTTTGTTTTGCCTTGCTAAAATATATTCTGAATATACCTGTTTTTTCTCTTTTCAGCGCAGCATAAAAGGCTATGTTTTTTTCTTCGAATATGGCCTTCGCTTTTACCCGTTTATGACCAGCATTATAGAATAATAATGCTACTTCTTGAGGAATAATAACGGATTGCTTATCGGCGAGTTGTGTTTCAAAAGTTTGGCTTGTAATCATAATCTAAATTAATTGGTTAAGCCTATTATGACAAATATCATGTTTTATCTGCATATGCCCCAGTAAATTTGAATGTTAAAACATAGGTATGTGCAAATCACTAGTTAATAAATATAACGTGGCAGGTCCAAGGTATACAAGTTATCCAACAGTACCTTATTGGAATATTGACACGTTTTCTCAGAAAAAATGGGAGTCTTCATTAAAGCAATCTTTTGATGAGAGTAATGCAGATGAAGGTCTAAGCATCTATATCCATTTACCATTCTGTGAGAGTCTATGTACTTTCTGTGGTTGCCATAAGCGCATAACCAAGCGTCATGATTTAGAGACACCATATATAAAAGCAGTATTAAAAGAATGGCGACTATATCTAAAACTATTTAAGGCCAGACCAAAAATTAAAGAACTACATTTAGGAGGTGGTACACCAACGTTCTTTTCTTCTGAAAATCTCAAATTTTTAATATCTGAATTATTAGCAACATCAGATTTAGCTAAAGATTACGAGTTCAGTTTTGAAGGACATCCAAACAATACTACAGAAGCTCATTTACTAACGCTTTACGATTTAGGTTTTAGACGTGTAAGTTTTGGTGTACAAGATTATAACTTAAAAGTTCAAAAAGCTATCAATCGTGTTCAACCTTTTGAAAATGTCAAAAAAGCTACAGACTTAGCAAGAGCTATAGGGTATAATTCTGTAGGTCACGATATAATTTTCGGGTTTCCGTTTCAGACTAAAGAGGATGTTATAGGAACCATTATGAAAACAGGTATGCTTAAACCAGATCGTATAGCATTTTACAGTTATGCGCATGTACCCTGGATTAAAGGAAATGGACAGCGCGGTTTTAAGGACGAAGATTTGCCAAAAGCAGAGGACAAGCGACAACAATATGATACGGGTAAAATTATGTTACAAAATATCGGTTATACAGAGA
Organism: Winogradskyella jejuensis; assembly: GCF_900129745.1. Classification (GTDB taxonomy): domain Bacteria; phylum Bacteroidota; class Bacteroidia; order Flavobacteriales; family Flavobacteriaceae; genus Winogradskyella; species Winogradskyella jejuensis. Next base: position 398,084 of record NZ_FQWS01000002.1, read on the forward strand.
TTGGTATGGATCATTTTGCTCTGCCAAACGATTCGCTTTATAAGTCTATGCAGACTAATAAACTGCATAGAAATTTTATGGGCTACACGGCTTCAAAAACACAAGCAATGATAGGTCTAGGCGTTTCTTCTATAGGAGATAGTTGGTATGGATTTGCCCAAAACGTAAAGTCTATTGAAGAGTATTACCACCTTTTAGGAGAAAATATTCTTCCAGTATATCGCGGGCATATACTTAATGACGAAGATTTAAAAATTAGAACACACATTCTCAATTTAATGTGTCATTTCGAAACCAATTGGGAAACAAAAGAAACGCAATTTGATGAACTTCCTGAAGTTCTCATAAAGCTTAAAGAACTAGAAAAAGATAGTTTAATCACTTTCACAGATAAAGGCTTAGTCGTAAACGAAAAAGGTAAGCCATTTATAAGAAACATATGTATGGCATTTGATTTGCTTTTACAGCGAAAACGTCCTGATAACCAGTTATTTTCAATGACCATATAGCACAGTATTTATTAACCTTTAAAACAATTGATTATGAAAAAAATACTAGTACCCATTGATTTTTCGGAGCACTCAGAGAATGCCCTAGAAACAGCTGCAGCCATAGCAAAAAAGCATGGTTCCGAGCTTTATGTGTTACACATGTTAGAATTATCTAATGCTATATACACTGCCAGTTCAGCAACTTTAAATGAAGAAGGTGTGTTTTATTACAAACTAGCTGAGAAGAAAATGAATACTTTTTTGGATAGAAATTTTCTTGAAGGGATAGAAATAACACCCGTTATAAAACACTTTAAAGTGTTTAAGGAAATAAATGAAATTATTGATGCCCATAATATAGATATGATTGTAATGGGTTCGCATGGTACAAGTGGAGTTAAAGATGTTATCATTGGGTCTAATGCAGAACGTGTTGTACGTTATTCAAATGTGCCAGTTTTAGTAGTTAAGCACAATCCTATTTTGGTTGAGTTTAATACAGGAATTTTTGCAACTGATTTTTCAGAAGACGCTATTGAAGCTTACTTAAGAGCAAAAAGCACATTTGAAAAGTTAGACTCTAAAATGCACATCTTATATGTAAACACACCAGATAATGGATTTAAGAGCTCTACAGAGATTGATGTTCTAGTAAGTAAATTTCTTAAAAGAGCAGATGGAGATTTAGAGACTTATCCAGATGTTACAGTAGTTTCAGATTATTCTGTAGAAAAGGGCATACTTAATTATGCAAATAATATTGGTGCTGATTTGGTGGCTGTTGCAACACATGGTAGACGAGGCCTAGCGCACTTCTTTGAAGGAAGTATTTCAGAAGATGTTGCTAATCATTCTACGTTGCCAGTAATGACATTTAAAATATAATGCTTGACTCTTTTTCAATGTTTGGTTAGTATTTTTTTGGATTCAAGCGCAATTACGCCAAGACCCTTAAAGGTCTTGGCGTTTTTGTGTAACTCATAGTATAAGAGGAAAATTGAAGAAGGGAAATTTTAGTGACAATTCATCTGTCCTGATGCCGTTTCTACAAAAGGCTCAGGTGAGATATAAGGAATTCCAAGTCCTAAACCTCTTAGAATAAATAAAGTACCTATTATAATTACAAATACTGGAATTGCTTTTTGTATACGTTGTTTTATAGAGTTATTTAGAAACTTACCAAAATAAATTGCTGAGGTCATTAAAGGAATAGTACCTAAACCAAAGAGAACCATGTATAAACTTCCAGAAGTTAAACTTCCCGTGGCTATAGATCCAAAAACAGCCATGTAAACCAAACCACATGGTAAAAAACCATTCAGGAAGCCTATAGTTAAAAATGTGTCCGAGGTTTTCTTTTTTAATGCAGCTCCTAAAGAAGATTTTACTTTAGATATAATACGATACATAGGTTTTGATAAATTATACTTTCCTATAGTTTTATAGGGGATTAGGACTAAAGCAATCATCAATACACCAATGCCAATAGATAATTGTTGCTGAAAACCAAAGATGTAAAGACTTTTGCCAACAATGCCAAAAACTAAACCTATTAGACTATAAGCCAATAATCGACCAAAATGATAAATGGCAATTTGGGTTATTTTTTTTAAAGAATTAGAACGGTCAACAGGTAGCATAAAAGCTATAGGGCCACACATACCTACGCAGTGTAAACTCCCTAAAAGCCCTAATGCAAATGCCGTAGCTATCATATTTAGTAATTAAATTCGTTTTTATACATAAATTCGTCAGTCTTGTAGGACCAATCTATAGTAATGTTCCAGCGACCATCTAATAAACGATTGTCAGGTATGAGCAAGTTGTGATTAGACAATGAGATAGGTATCTCAAAATCTAGTTGCTTATTAGATGGTCTATATAGGAACACTTTTCCTTTAATATCTTTTATACTTAAGTCTTGAGGGAAGTTTAAAACAATACCTTCTTCTGTTTTTTTCCAGCTAATGTTTTCTGATAGTTTTTTAGCATTTTCTACCTTATCAATATCCTCTTGATATTTGAGCTCTTGTTGGTAATAATCATCAGTTACTAAATCGTGATTATACTTATCATTAGTACTCATGTTTATAACAAAATACATGATAAAGGATATAAACCCAACAAATGCAATTACTATTGCTGTTCCCCAATTTATTTTCATCTTTTTTTGTTTAATTATAGCTTCTAGGTCCTAAAAAACCAATGCTTGTGGTTTCAATAAGTTTATTATGGCTATAAATATCAATGGTTAATTTATTTTTATCTCCAGACAAATCTGTTTTATTCAATTCGATGAATAATGTGCCTTCTGCGATATCTTGTGATTTTAAAACTAAATTATCTGAGTTGGAAACGAGTTTTACTTCGCCTTCCATATTTCTGATTTTAAAGCTGATGTTTTCAATATCTTCAGATGTTTTATTTACTAATTTATAAGTGTAAACGTTACTAATTATTGTTTCGCTTTTTTGTTCATAGAGTTGTCCTGGTAGTCTAAGTATATTGGCTTCAACATCATTCCGTAAGGCGAGCATCCCAATTAAAATACCAGTTAGGATAACTAGTACAGCTATGTAACCTTTCATACGAGCTGTGAGTTTAAACTTGGTTTTTTTCTCTATGTTTTCTTCGCTAGCATAACGGATGAGTCCTTTAGGAAGATTTATCTTTTCCATAATTGTATCGCACTCATCAATACAAGCTGTACAGTTAACACACTCTAATTGCGTGCCATTTCTAATGTCTATTCCGGTAGGGCAGACGTGTACACACTGAAAGCAATCTATACAATCTCCATGACCTAAAGCTTCTCGATCTTCATTTTTCCTGAAAGACTTTCTCCCATTTTCGCCTTCGCCTCTTTTATGGTCGTAGGCAACAACAATAGATTTTGTGTCTAAGAGTACACCTTGTAGTCGACCATAAGGACATGCAATAATGCAAACTTGTTCTCTAAACCATGCAAAAACAAAATAGAATACCCCAGTGAAAATTATTAGTGGTATAAGCGTGCCTAGATGCTTAAAAGGTCCTTCAACAATATATTTTATAAGTTTATCACCACTTATAAGGTAGGCCAAAAAAACGTTAGCAATTAAAAATGAAATCACTAAAAAGATAAACCACTTTAAAACACGCTTCCTGATTTTTTCTCCATCCCATTTTTGTTTTGCGAGTTTACGTTGTTTGTTTCTGTCTCCATCAATCCAAAACTCAATACGCCTAAAAACCATTTCCATAAAGATGGTTTGTGGACATAACCAACCACAGAAAATACGACCAAAACCTACTGTGAATAGTGTAATAAAAATGACTATGATAATCATTGATATAACAAACAAATGAAAATCTTGCGGCCAAAACGGAAAACCAAAAATATTGAAACGTCGTTCTAATACATTGAACATCAAAAATTGGTTACCATTTATTTTAATAAATGGCGAAGCAAATAGAAATGCTAATAAAACATAACTAACTAATTTGCGCTTTTCCCAAAATGGACCAGATGGTTTTTTGGGGAATATCCAGTTGCGTTTGCCATCTTCATTGATGGTGCCAATAGAATCTCTAAAGACTTCGTTTGCTGGAGTTTCCATTTTTTACGCTACTGGTTGATTTATTCATTTTAGTTTTCTGTAGCCTCTACAACTTCAATAACTTCAGTATCTTCAGTTTTAGGTGCTTCTTCCGTATTTGTATTTTCTTCAGGAGCAGACTCATCCACCCAGATTTCACCTTCGGCAGCTTTAGGTTCTGCTGGTGTAGTACCTTGAAATTGTAATACATAACTTGCTACCTGTGCCATTTCAGAAGGTTTTAAACCTTCTTTTTTCCATGATACCATGCCTTTACCAGAACGTCCACCTTCAGAAATGGTTTTGAAAACATTTTTAATACCACCACCGAGTATCCAATAGTCATCAGTTAAGTTTGGTCCGATACCACCCCCGCCATCAGCTTTATGACAAACCGCACATTTGGCAACAAAAATAGTTTCGCCAGCTTTTAAATCTGAAGCATCTGTTAATAGTTCTACCGTATTAAAATCGACCAAATCTTTTGCGTTTTTCTTGTATTCTTCAATGGCACGCTGTGCTTCTGCATATTCAATTTCATATTCTGCAAACTGGTCATCTGCGTTAAATACATGATAGCGTATCATATAAATCACTCCAAAAATTATGGTGATATAAAAACTATATACCCACCACGGAGGGAGATTATTGTCAAGCTCTTTTATACCATCGTAATTATGGTCAAGGATGATTTCGCCTTCTTCTTCAATAGGTTTTGAGCCTAGAAGTTTTTTGTAAGCGTCTTTTACCCACAGTACTAACTTAGAAGGTTCTGTTTGTTTTGCATCGTAACGTGCTTTTCCTTCTTCGTCTAAACTTTGGTAAAGCACATTCTCAATTGAGCCTACAATGCCTTCTATGGCAATAAGTATTAGCAGAACGAGTAATAGAAATACAATTACTACAGGGTTTTCCATAAACGCTGGTTGGTCTCCTGAGTCTACAAAATATTCGGTGAGTCCAGCTATAATAAAGAATATTAGAGGTACTCTTATGTATGATGGGATTAACTTTCTCATGATTCTGTGTCGTTTTGGTTGTCTAATGGTAAATTACTCACGGTGTTGATGTACTCTTTTTTGGCTGTAAATACCCAGTAAAATAGGGTTACAAAAAAGATGAAAAATATAAGTAAGGATATCAATGGGTATATTTCTATACCAGTGATACTTTCCATATGTCCTTTTACAAATTTTAGCATGGTTTTTAGTTTTGAGCGGTTTCTTCTAAGATTTCTTTCACTTTTATATCAGTGCCTAAGCGCTGTAAATAAGCTATAATGGCAACGATTTCGCGATTTTTCATTTCTACAAAATCAGCTCCTGAAGCTGCTTTATCTGCTTCGTAACTTTTTACAAAATCAGGGTCATCGTATAGATTTTTCTCTATTTGTGCACCTTGTTCTAGCATAGATTGTTGCGCATTTGCAATATCTTCATCAGTATAAGGCACACCGAGTGTTACCATAGCTTCCATTTTCTTTTCGGTCATGGATTTGTCAAGTTCGTCTCTAATCAACCATTGATATCTTGGCATAATAGATTTTTCGTTCATGGCTTGCGGATCATACATGTGACTTAAGTGCCAACTATCTGTATATTTTCCACCGACACGATGTAAATCAGGTCCAGTACGTTTACTTCCCCAAAGGAATGGATGGTCATACACATATTCCCCAGCTTTTGAGTATTCGCCATAACGCTCCACTTCACTTCTAAAAGGTCTTACCATTTGAGAGTGACAGCCTACACAACCTTCACGGATGTAGATGTCTCTACCTTCCAATTCTAATGGTGTGTATGGTTTTACACTACTGATTGTAGGAATATTAGATTCTACAACTAAGGTTGGAATAATCTGAACAATACCTCCAATTAAGATGGCTACTGTAGCATAGATAGTTAATAGAACAGGCTTGCGCTCTAACCATGTGTGCCAGCCTTCTCCAGCAACTCTTCGCTTAGACACGCGTTGTAATGCTGGTGCTTCAGCCAATTCATCCGTTACTTTTTCACCAGAACGTCTTACCGTTAGAATAACATTGTAAACTAAGATGAGCATACCTGCGATGTATAGTGTACCTCCAATAGCACGCATCCAGTACATTGGCATAATTTCGGTTACGGTTTCTAAGAAGTTACCATAAACGATTGTTCCGTCTGGTTGAAACTGTTTCCACATACTCGCTTGTGTAAATCCAGCAACGTACATTGGTAAAGCATATAAAATGATACCTAAAGTCCCTATCCAGAAGTGCATATTTGCCAGGCCAATAGAATAAAGTTTGGTTTTAAATAATCTTGGAATTAACCAGTAAATCATCCCAAAGGCCAAGAAACCATTCCAAGCTAAAGCACCGACGTGAACGTGGGCAATAATCCAATCTGTAAAGTGGGCAATTGCATTCACGTTTTTAAGCGAAAGCATAGGACCTTCAAAGGTGGCCATACCATAACCTGTGATGGCAACAACCATAAATTTTAGAACTGGGTCTGTACGTACTTTATCCCAAGCACCTCGTAAGGTTAAAAGACCATTAATCATACCACCCCAAGAAGGTGCAATAAGCATTACAGAGAAGGCTACGCCTAAGTGTTGTGCCCATTCTGGTAAAGCTGTATATAATAAATGGTGTGGTCCAGCCCAGATGTAAATGAATATTAAAGACCAAAAGTGAACTATGGAAAGTCTGTACGAATATACTGGTCTATTAGCGGCTTTAGGCACAAAGTAATACATCAAGCCCAAGAACGGTGTTGTTAAGAAAAATGCTACAGCATTGTGTCCGTACCACCATTGTACTAAAGCATCTTGTACACCTGCATAAACAGAGTAACTTTTTAAACCACTAACTGGCAATTCTAAACTATTAAAAATATGAAGTACTGCTACAGTAACAAACGTAGCTAGATAAAACCATATTGCTACATATAAATGGCGTTGACGACGTTTTAGTATAGTACCAATAAGATTAACACCAAAAGCGACCCAGATTAAAGCAATAGCAATATCGAAAGGCCACTCTAATTCCGCATATTCTTTCGATGTGGTATAACCTAATGGTAATGTAATGGCAGCACCCACGATAAGTAATTGCCATGCCCAAAAATTAAAATTACTTAGGAAGTCACTAAACATTCTTGCCTTAAGTAAACGTTGCGTGGAGTAGTAGACTCCGGCAAAAATAGCGTTACCTACAAATGCAAAAATAACGGCATTGGTATGCAATGGTCTTAAACGACCAAAGCTTAACCAGGATATGCCATCGGTCATGTTTGGGAATAAAAACATAAATGCCAGTATAAGCCCTACCAGCATTCCAACAACTCCCCAAAGTATAGTAGCATAGAGGAATTTTTTAACGACTTTGTTATCGTAATAAAATTGTTGAATTTCCATAGTTAGTGTAATTGATTTATTTAGTTGAATTATTTTTCTTTTTTAGCTTTTACTAATTCATCTTCAAAAAGCATACGTACAGACGGTGTGTAGCTATCATCATATTGCCCAGATTTTACAGCAAAAACAAAGACTGCAAAGAATACAATAGCAACAATAATGCTTACAGCAAGTAAAATGTATATAACGCTCATACCTATTTGAAGTTATGGTTCAAAAATACTGTTGAACCCTTTTTAAAAACATGACTTTTATCATATCTAATTAATTTTCTCATTTTAATCGTCGTCCTAAAAGATTAGTTGCAATCGTTGTGAAAACCACAATGCTAATTGAACTTAAAGGCATTAATATCGCTGCAATAACAGGCGCTAACTGGCCAGTTACGGCAAAATATAGGCCTATAACATTGTAGAAAAACGACAGTAAAAAACTCCATTTAATTATCGAAATAGCCGATTTTGAAGCCTTTATATAATTGTATAAATTTTTAAATTTTGAAGCATCTAAAATTGCATCGCAAGCAGGTGAGAAGACATTTACATCTTCAGAAATCACAATACCTACGTCACTCTGCGCAAGAGCACCAGCATCATTTAATCCGTCACCAATCATTAATACTTTTGCGCCTTCACTTTGGTGATATTTAATGTATTCTAACTTGTCTTCTGGCTTCTGATTAAAGATTAGCTTTGTTTTGGATGGAAGAAGTTTTTTTAGGTTTTCTCGCTCACCTTCATTATCGCCCGAAAGGATTGCCAAGTCAAATTGTTTTTTAAGCTGATTAAACAGTTTTGAAACGCCTTCTCTGTAACTGTTATAAAATATAAATTTTCCTTTATAAGTATTGTTACTGCTAATATGTACCGTTGTATTTAAAATGGTATCAGTATTTGTGTTTCCTACAAATTGGGCTGAGCCAATTTTTAGTTCTTTTGATTTGTATTTAGCCTCAATCCCTTTTCCTACGTGCTCTTCAAACGTATCTAAGCTTACAATATCATTTGCTTTTAATATGTCATAGAGTGTACGACTTAATGGGTGATTAGAACCGCGTAGCGAGCTTTTTAGAATGGATGTTTCACTATCTGAAAGTAATTCACCTTCATACTCCGCAGTGCTTGACTTGTTGGAGGTGATGGTTCCGGTTTTATCAAAAATAATAGTGTCAATTTGTGCTAATTGCTCTATAACGCTAGCGTTTTTTATATAGAATTTTAGGTTACCGAAAATGCGTAATAAATTTCCAAATGTAAAAGGCGCAGACAAGGCTATAGCACAAGGGCATGCAATAATTAATACTGCTGTAAAAACATTCATTGCTTTTGTTGCATCATAAAACAGCCAAAAAACTGTGGCGATAAAAGCAATACTCAAAATAACAATCGTAAAATGTTTACTTATAGAATTGGTAATATTTTTAAAGCTTTCTTCTTTGTTTTTGTTGAAAACATCATTACTCCATAATTGCGTTAAATAGCTTTGTTCAACAGATTTAAGCGCTTCAATTTCTATGACGCCAGAGGTTTGTTTACCACCAGCAAAGAGCTTGTCTCCAGAATGTTTAGTTACGGGTTGCGATTCTCCAGAAACAAAACTGTAATCTATTTTAGCACGTCCATTAATTAAAATTCCATCAACAGGAATAAGCTCTTCATTTCTTATAAGAAGTCGGTCTCCTTTTTCTATATCATATACCTGAACGCTAGTCTCTTCTCCATTTTTAATTTTTGTAATCGCAATTGGGAAATAAGATTTATAATCGCGTTCAAAGGATAAAAAATCATAAGTTTTTTGCTGAAAAAATTTCCCTACCAATAAGAAGAAAACGAGCCCAGCTAAACTATCAAAAAAACCAGAACCTAAATCTAAAGCGATATCTACTGTACTCCTAATGAATAGTACACTAATACCAAGAGCAATAGGTACATCGATGTTTAGAAGTTTTGATTTTAAGCCTTTGTAGGCTGAAATAAAGTAGTCTTGAGAAGAGTAAAAAACTACGGGTAATGATAGTGCAAACATTAACCATCTAAACAGATGTTTGTATTGTTCTAACCAAAATTCATTGACTTCAAAATACTCAGGAAAGGACAAAAACATAATGTTTCCAAAACCAAAACCAGCGACACCCAATTTGTATATCAATGACCGATTGATATGATTCTTTTTTGTACTAAAGTCATCTAAACTAATATAAGGCTCATAACCAATAGTGCTTAATAAGAGTACTACTGATTTAAGGTCTGTTTCTTCATTTTTGTAGGTGACTCTAACTGTTTTCTTGCCAAAATTCACCTGTGAGTCTGTAATACTTGGATTGAGTTTGTTGAGGTTTTCTAGTATCCAGATACAAGAACTACAATGTATATGTGGGATGTATAGCGTAGCGATTTCAATCGTGTCACTTCTAAACTCTGTGAGTTTTTCTACAATGTTCTCTTGAGAAAAGAAATCGTATTTGCCTTCAACTTCTTTTGGTATGGCGCCAGGTGCATTTTGTAAATCGTAATAACAGGTTAAATCGTTTTCATTAAAAATTTCGAAAACAGTTTTACAGCCATTACAGCAAAAATATTTTTTTTGATAACTTATAGGTGATTTCCCACAATCATCACCACAGTGATAACAGGTGTTAGTATCCATTCAACTTGCTTATTTATACCTGAGACAAAAGTCTGAATAGATTACTGTTAAAAATATGATAAAAATCATATTAATTATTATTTTTGAGTAATCACTTAATCAATAGGTATGGGTAAATGTGAGTCATGTATTGTTAAAGAATTTAATTCTTTAAAAGCTTTGACTAGAGACGAGTTAATGCGGGTTTCGGCTTGCAAAACAGGTAAAACTTTTAACAAAGGACGTGTTATTTTTGAAGAAGGTGATACTATTAACGGTGTCTACTGTGTGAAAGACGGGGTATGCAAACTCACAAAGCTTAGTGAAAACGGAAAAGACCAAGTGGTTAAACTCATAGTTAAAGGCGGACTTTTAGGTAAGCGTTCGTTAGTTACCAACGAGTCTTCTAGCTTAACAGCAACGGCACTTACCGAAATGGAGATGTGTTTTATACCAAAGGCTGAGATTCTGGCTGACCTTCAAAAAAATCCAAATTTTACGCTAGATGTTTTGCAAAAGATGACGGAAGACTTAAAAGAGTCCGAACATTCTATAGTAAATATGGCGCAAAAACCTGTTAAGAAAAGAATGGCTGAGGCTTTACTCTATATCCATGATGGTTTTGGTACGGATGAAGATGGTTATTTAACCATTGTTTTATCTCGAGAAGATTATGCAAGTATTGTGGGTACTGCTACGGAATCTGCGATTAGAATTTTGTCACAATTTAAAAAGGAAGGGTTGATTAGTACTTCTGGAAAGCGTATAAAAATAGAAGATGCTAACGCTCTTAAATGGGTTGAGTAAAGGTATTAAAAGTCATGAAATATAAAAGCCGATAACTGTACATTATCGGCTTTTTAAATTTAATATCAATATCTATTTAATCAATCCCAAAAGTTTTGGTTTCTTTGAATGGATTGGTCTGAAGCATTTTCATTTCTGCTTCATAGTTCTTCCATTGGTTATTGAAAAATGCATTGGTTTCACTTAGTAATTCTTTTACAGCATCTTTCGCATGTTTTAACAGTATTGTTTCGGTCGATGTTAACCCTGTTTGACTTCCGTAAATATATCCTGTAGCGGTACGTAAGCGTTGTAACGCAGTAACCTCAGGATTTCTTGTTATACCTTGACGCTTATCTTCTTTACCAAAGAATTTATCGAGAAGATTATCTATAGACTTTACAACAGAATCGGAAGCTTCTATCTGAGCTTTATAGGCTTCTTTGTCTAGCTTTTTTAATTCCGACTGGTATTTTGAAGCAATATCTTTACTTTCAACCAGTTGTTTTGAAGCATCAGCAAGCGTTTGCGATATATTTTCTAACTCTTTCGCAGCAGAATAGACCTCGTCGATGTTTTTCTGAGATACATTTAGCCTTGGGTCAGATTCTACAGCAATCGTAGTCTCAGAAGTTTGGTCACCATAATGTAACACCGCTTTGTAAGTTCCTGGTTTTACGGAAACACCGCTTGGTTCTCTTGTCGATTTTCTGATACGTCTAGATGGTCTGTCTACGCCAGCTTCGTCCATGTACCACGTCCAATGTTGTAACCCGTTTTCTTTTGGTGCTTTTTGTTTTAAAGTTCTTATTAATCGTGTACCATCGTAAATTTTTAATTGAAGCGAATCCCACTTAACGACATTTTTGTCGTCACCCTGAACTTGTTTCAGGGTCTCATCACTTTTTTCTTTTTTCTCTTTCTTTGGCAATTCCTTTTTATTAAACATATAAGCAAATCGTGCTCCGCCAGGTCTATTTTCGCCATGATACATGGCATCTGCACCAAAACGACTTCCTGTTGGTTGTTGGTAAGCTGCTTGATATGCCGTTGGCGGATTAAATAATTTAATATTTGAAGATAATGTCGATGAATTTTTCGCTATTTCTCTTAACGGTCTAATATCATCTAAAACCCAAGCGGCGCGACCAAAAGTACCAATCACTAAATCGTGCTCACGTGGATGGATTACTAAATCTTTTACAGAAGTTGTAGGGAAACCGTTTGTCCATTTGGTCCATTTTGCGCCTGCGTTTATGGATACATACAAACCATCATCTGTGCCTAGGAACATTAAGTTTGGTTCTTCTAAATCTTCAACAATGGCTAGTGTGTAACTTTGCACATTATTTTCATCTACAATACGCTCCCAAGTTTTACCATAATTTTTAGTTCTATAGGCATAAGGTGTGTAATTAAAACGTCTATAATCGTTGGCGATTATCAGTGCTTCGCCTTTATTTTTATTAGACGCTTTTATTTGCGCAACCCAACTTCCTTTTGGTAAACCTTTAATGTTATTAGTAACTTCGTTCCAAGTTTCTCCACCATTTGTGGTGTAGTGTACACGCCCATCGTCTGTTCCTGCCCAAATCATATCTTTCTCTACTGGTGATGGCTCAATCACTAAAATAGTACAGTGATTTTCTGCACCAGTTGCATCCATGGTTAATCCACCACTTTCGGATTGCTTTTGTTTTTCTGGGTCGTTAGTCGATAAATCTGGAGAAATGACGGTCCAAGTTTCGCCTTTATCTGTCGATTTGTGCACAAACTGACTTCCGAAGTAAATGGTGCTATTGTCAAAAGGGTCGATATTTATGGCTGAATTCCAGTTGAATCTTAAACGCACATCAGCATCGGGATGTGTTGGTCGAACACCATAATTATTTCCTGTTTTCCAATCGTAACGACTTACAAAACCTTGCTGACTCATTGACCATCCGTAACGGCTATCGTCTCTGTCTGGTACTACATCAAAACCATCGCCAAAACTAATTTCTTGCCAGTAGCTATTTCTAATGCCTTGTGCGCGCCAGACATAAGCTGGACCTCGCCACGAACCGTTATCTTGCATTCCGCCGTAAACATTGTAAGGATATTCGTTATCTACATTAATATGATAGAATTGAGCTACAGGTAAATTGCCAATAAAACGCCAAGATTTTCCGCCATCTTTGGTAATATTCATTCCACCATCGTTACCGTCAATCATAAAACTTCCGTCTTCTGGATGAATCCACCACGCATGGTGGTCTGGATGTACACCATTGCTTACGCCATAAGCTGGCATCAATTGATTGAAGTTTTTTCCACCATCTTCAGAAACATTCACATAAGTAAACACAGAATAAACGCGGTTTTCATTTTGTGGGTCCACATAGATTTCAGAATAATAGAATGGTCGGTTACCGATATCACTTTTATTGTTAATCATTTTCCAGCTAAAGCCACCATCTTCACTTTTGTATAGCGCATTCTTTTTTGCTTCAACTAAGGCATAAACGATGTTAGGTTTGTTAGGTGCAATGGCGATACCAATACGACCTAAATCTCCTTTTGGTAATCCATCTTCATCGGTTAATTTTTTCCAAGTTTTTCCGCCATCATGCGTCATATGCAATCCTGAGCCTTTTCCACCAGAATTAAAAAACCATGGGTCACGCTTATGCTCCCACATAGCCACAAATAATTTATTTGGGTTAGTTGGGTCCATCACCATATCGGCAACACCAGTTTTGTTATTGGCAAAAAGGATTTTATTCCACGTTTTTCCGCCATCAGTCGTTTTAAAAACACCGCGCTCTGGATGCTCGCCCCAAGGCGAACCAATAGCGCCAACATAGACTACATCAGGATTTGTTGGGTCTACAATTATTCTGTGGATATGACGGGTTTTTTCTAATCCCATAGACATCCATGTTTTTCCACCATCGAGGGATTTGTAAACACCGTAACCGCCATTAAGTGAGTTACGCGGATTACCTTCTCCTGTACCAACCCAAATGACACTTGGGTTAGATTGCTGAATTTCTACTGCTCCGATTGAAGCTGTTAATTCTTTATCGAAAATAGGTTCCCATTTTATGCCGCCAGAAGTCGATTTCCATAGACCACCAGAAGCTGTACCGACGTACATAACATCGGGGTTGCTGTTTACAACATCAATGGCTGTTACACGACCAGACATGCCGCCAGGTCCAATATTTCTTGGTTTCATGTTCTTTACCATGTCCATAGAAAAATCTTGTGCAGAAAGGAGTGTCATGCAAAACAGCATAACAACAGAGAAAAATTGTTTCATTTTATTTAGGTTAGTTTGCGTAAAGCCTAAAATTAATGAAAACTATCGAAGGATTTCCAAAAGAGATGTTAATGCTTTCGTTAGGAGTTGAAAAAGCGGTATTTTTATACTGCTATGAAAACAAGAAAATCAGGTTTTGTATTTAAGACTTACGAAGCACCAAATCAGTCACCTTTTGAGAAGCTTTTTGAAATTTTCAAGGAGCTCATTACTTATACCTCTGGTGATTTTGATGAAGCTATTGATTGGTTGCGTCAACTCGATAAAGAGTACGAGCTAACCACACCAGATTACACTATTGATGATTTTATTGAAGACCTTAAAAATAAAGGGTATATAAGTGAAGAAATAGACCCAACGGGCGAAGGCGACGGTGAAGGTGATGGCAAAGGTAAATTTGCAATTACAGCAAAGACCGAGCGTGCGATACGTCAGCAAGCTTTAGACCACATTTTTGGAAAAATAAAACGAAGCGGCGCAGGAAACCACAAAAGCAAAGGCGTTGGCATAGGAGATGAGCATACTGGCGAATTTCGAGCCTACCAATTTGGTGATGCTCTAGAAAAAGTATCGATGACCGAAAGTTTACGAAATGCTCAAATTAATAATGGTCTTGGCGACTTCAGTTTAACTGAAGACGATTTGGTAGTTGAAGAAACATTACACAAAAGCCAAATGAGTACGGTGTTAATGATAGATATTAGCCACAGCATGATTTTGTATGGCGAAGACCGCATCACACCTGCCAAAAAAGTGGCCATGGCATTGTCGGAATTAATCACAACGCGCTACCCAAAAGACTCTATAGAAATATTGGTTTTCGGGAATGATGCTTGGCCGATAAAAATTAAAGATTTACCCTATCTTAAAGTTGGGCCTTATCATACTAATACTGTTGCAGGATTGCAATTGGCGATGGATATGTTGCGCAGAAAACGAAACACCAACAAACAGATTTTTATGATTACTGATGGTAAACCAAGTTGTTTGCGCTTACCAGATGGTCAGTATTATAAAAATTCTAATGGTCTCGACCCATACATTACAAACAAATGTTATGCTATGGCTCAGCAGGCGAGACGTTTGCACATACCAATTACCACATTTATGATTGCTGAAGACCCATATTTAATGCAGTTTGTTAGAGAGTTTACACAAGCCAATCGTGGTAAAGCATTCTATACAGGATTGAAAGGTTTAGGTGAAATGATTTTTGAGGATTACGAGAATAATAGAAAGAAAAGAATTAAGGGTTAAAGCCCCATCTAGCTTCCCCAAAGGGGAAGAATAAATACTAATACTAAAATAATAATGCTGTCACATCGAGCGCAGTCGAGATGTATCAATTGAAAAAAATATATGAAACTAGAACAAATTAAAACACTAGGCGAATTAAAACAGTCCGGTTATCAATCGAAATCTATTAAAGATGAATTACGTGATAATTTAATTGAAAACATAAAGCATAAGGTCACCACGTTCGAAGGTATTCACGGTTACGAAAATACGGTGATTCCTGAGTTAGAACGAGCGATTTTATCAAGACACAATATCAATTTACTAGGATTACGAGGACAAGCCAAAACACGCTTAGCGCGAATGATGGTAAATCTGCTAGATGAGTATATTCCGGTAGTTGAAGGTTCTGAAATTAATGACGACCCATCACAACCCATTTCAAGATTTGCTACAGAATTAATCGCAGAAAAAGGAGATGATACACCAATCACTTGGTTACATAGAAACGAACGTTTTGCAGAGAAATTAGCAACGCCAGATGTTACGGTAGCAGATATTATTGGTGATGTTGACCCCATAAAAGCGGCCAATTTAAAATTAAGTTATGCTGATGATAGAGTGATTCATTACGGGATGATTCCGAGAGCTAACCGTTGCATTTTTGTAATTAACGAGTTACCAGATTTGCAAGCGCGTATTCAGGTTGCATTATTTAATATTCTGCAAGAAGGTGATATTCAAATTAGAGGATTTAAATTGCGTTTACCTTTAGATATGCAGTTTGTTTTTACAGCAAATCCTGAAGATTATACCAATCGTGGTAGTATTGTAACACCTCTGAAGGATAGGATTGGAAGTCAAATTTTAACCCATTACCCAGATAATGTCGATACGGCAAGGACCATCACTGCACAAGAAGCGCGATTGGATGACCGTCAGTCGGAAGCAATTCATATTCCAGATTTGGCAAAAGATTTATTAGAACAGATTAGTTTTGAAGCTCGAGAGAGCGAATATGTGGACGTAAAAAGTGGTGTGAGTGCGAGAATGAGTATTACTGCTTTTGAGAATTTATTAAGTACCGCTGAACGTCGTGCCTTAATAAATGGTGATACCAATACAGCCGTAAGATTATCAGATTTTATAGGAATTATCCCAGCCATAACAGGAAAGGTAGAATTGGTATATGAAGGTGAGCAAGAAGGTGCAGATTTTGTGGCCAATGCTTTGTTAGATAATGCTATTAAAACATTATTTCCGCGATATTTCCCTAAGGTAGAAAAGCTACAGAAACAGGATGAAGAAACACCTTATGACGATTTAATTTCTTGGTTCTTTAATTCGGATGGTTTTGAGCTTTTAGATGATGATAATGATACAACCTATAAATCTAAGCTTGATGAGGTAAAACCATTAGATGCACTTTTGGCAGATTACCAACCAGATATAGATAATCGTGATGTCTATTTTGAAAAAGAATTTATTCTTTGGGGTTTAACGCAGTTCAAGAAGTTAAGTAAATATCGCTATTCAGAAGGTCTACAGTTTCAAGATCCTTATGGTAGTTTTATTAATGGGTTATGATAATTGCTAATCTATAAAATTGTGTTTTTTTAAAAAGTCTATCATTTCAATTTTTACACTTGGAGAGATTCTGTAAAAGTGCCAATAGCTATGATTGCCACCTAAGAAGTTGAGGGTATTATCTAATTTTATCTGACGTGCTCGCATTTCCATTCCATGCTCAGCATCGTATGCCTCTATAGTAGTAAGTAAATTTGTTCTGCCAGAAAAGTAATCTTGAAGGGATTCTATGTTCTCTTTTGCAGGGACAATCCAATCTCGCTCTCCATAAATTCCTAAAAAAGGTTTTTTGTAAGATTTTAAGATATTTTTTGGATTAAAATTATGACGTCTTACCCATAAGTTTTTTATCTCTTTGGCTGAAGTTGGAATATCCGTATCGTCTAGGAGTTGTTTCCAATTTTCCGTTTCCGAAACTTTCAATAGCTCTTGCATTTCTTCGTAATCCTTTTTAGAGTTTTTAGCAGAAAACATAAGCTCTGTATATCTTGATAAGCTTTTTAAGGCTGAATTACTTAAACCATAAAATTCATGTCCGTATTTCATCGATTGGAATTGTTGGTCTTTAACGGATGTCGAAGGTCCTACGATACTAATCATAAAATCAAAGTTAGTAGATTCCTCTGCTTTTACCATAGTCCAACCTCCAGCACTGGTTCCTAAAACACCAATGTGTTTGTAGTCATTAGGATGCTTACTTAAAAATCTCTTAGCCTCAATCAAATCATCTGCTAAATCCTTTATGGTAGCTTTTGAGCAATCACCAGTTGATTTACCTGTGCCACGCTTTTGATATGCCAAAACGGTAATGCCATATTCTCTTAAAACTTTTGCATAAAGATTAAACTGAGTTTCTTCACTGTAACACCCACGGCCACTTACTAAGACAATCGCTGTTTTATGCTTTTTTATCTTAGGTATGTGTAGATGACCATTAAGTTTTACAGTTCCAGAATCGAATTTTATTTCCTCAACATTGTAATTTTTTGGAGGATTAGCAGTCTTTTTAAAATGCAAATAAACTGTAGGATTGATTCCATCCATAGCGCCAACGAGTTCTAAGTTGTTCTTATCTAGTTTTAATTCTGCTTTACCATAGCCAGTTCCAAAAGAAATAAGATTTAAAGAATCAATTTTTACAGGAACTTCAAATTCACCATAACTAGGATGCCATTCTTCCATAATTTGTAGTCCAAAAATCTTATCTCCACTTTTTCTAAACTTTATATCTATTTTTTGATAAGCATTGTTTTTAATAAATGCACCTTCCCAATACCCAATTAAAGCATCTTCAATCTCTTTACTTTGTTGTGAACTAATTTGTAATGGCAGTATTATTAAAAAAAGTAGTAGAATTTTTTTCATAGTATTTTCTATTAATAATAAACTAAGGTTCTCAATTGTTTTTGACTTAAAGTATCGTTTTTAAGCATATGACGTTCAATCCAGTTATCATAATCGTCGGTTTTAAGATACCTATATGTTTTTGTACTGTAGCGTTTCCCTTTTGAGTTTTCATAGAAGCCTTTTATTACTCTATTCTTATTATCATAATACAAACTATCAAAGCCTCGGTATTCTCCCTTACCATTTGAGTAGGCCATCAATACATCATTTCCATTTACATCTTGATGAATTGTGGATTTCCATCGTATTTGGTTATCAGTGTTTAAAGATGCTTCTACACGATTCCCTTCCATATCTGTGTAGACCGTATCTCGGCTCGGCTCAATATCATCTTCTTCATAATACTCAGCACCAATAAGTTTCATATTATAATCATATTTTCTGTAGAACCTTAGAACGGTATCACGTTTTTTACCAATCCAATACACATCAATTGAATTACCATCTTTATCAAAATTCTCAATAGTTGCAGATTTAAAAATCAATGAATCATTCCTTATGTCAAAGTTTTCTTCTGTTACTTTTGCTAATTGTTTTTTTATGGTTTGTTGGTCTTCTGTATCTAATTTTTGCACTTCCTTTTTAGAGTCTTTACAAGAGTTTAAAACTAATGCAAAGACTAGTAGAAGAATAAATTGCCGTTTCATGGATGGTGAATTTTAATGATTATTACTATTCTAATGTACACATAATTTCTACTTATGGATGAGTTAAATTAAAATTAGTATTATTTTTTCTTTGGTTCAAAAACCCACCATACAACTCCATTGCTAGGATTAAAGCTTAATTTTAAAGTACCGATTTCGGACTCAATTAAATATTTTCCTTGTATACGGATGTAATTATTTTCATCATTAAGATAGGCTCTGTACTTAAGGTCTTCGTATATAAATGTAATCCCGTTACTAAGTTCAAATTTTAGATTTTTTTTACCTTCTATTTCTCTAGAGTCTGTAACAGAATAGTCGGCTGTGACACCATTACTTTTTATTGAATATTCATCGGAATGTTTTTCTTTATAGCTAGAGGTTAATACTTTTTCTACGCGTCCTTCTTTTAGCTTAAAAACATCCGCTGAGTCTTTCCATGAAGGATAAACGTAAAGTGTATAATTACCGTCAATATCTATTTCACCAGGGTCATCACTATTTTTGAAAATAATGTAGCCATGTTCATTTTTTAATTCAAATTTTGTACCTGGTGGATACATTTCGTAATCATTTGCTTCGTTAGATTTTGTAATCTTCAAATAAGTGGTTTGCGAGTATCCAGCAATACTGATAAATAAGCATAATACTAATGTTGTGAGTTTTGTTTTTTTAGTTTTCATAATTTCTATTTTTTTTAATTCTTGTAGGTTTTAAAAAACCACCATGTTTCTCCATTTGTTGGTCTGTAGCTTAGCTTTATCACTCCAGATTTTGTATAGATGATATAATTACCTTCAATTTTTAAAGGTTCTCCGTTTTGTTCGGCAGTCATCTCACCATCTATATAAGTCATAGTTATTCCATTATTAAACTCAAAAGTAGCGTTGTAAATTTTTGGATTGCTACTGGATTTATGTAGTGTCTTTTTCATTGTTAACCCATTTGTAAAATTGCTTTTATCATATTCATAATAACCATAATCTTGTTTGTTTTTCTTTCTGGTACTATGCTCTTTTATAGCTTTGAAATACTCAGCATTACTTTTTATTTCAATTTTTCCTTCACTCAAATAATAAATATTACTGGTGTTTTTATAAGTAGGATAGACAGTGAGTTTATAGGTTTGATTTATGATAAATTCTTTTTCTGATGATTTGTCGCTGTAAACAATATTATTATTTGTGTCTGTAAGCTCAAATCTGGAGCCAGGTGGATATTTGATAAAGTCATTTTCTTTATCACTTTTTGTGATTTTTAGATAGTCGTTTTGTCCAAATGTTAAGTTCATAAGCATTAATAACGCTATGCTTGCTAATACTTTCATTGTGTTTCTTGTTTTCATAATTTTTATTTTTCAGTTGTTATATTCTGTTTTTTTCGTCTTCAATTCCTGTTTTTCTTTTTTGAGCTTTTTTAATCTCATCCCTACCAAAATTGTAAGTGAGATTAAAGCGTACTTGTCTACTATCGTTACCACCATTACCATCAATAAATAGGTCTCCAAATTGTGTAGTCCCTCGCCATGGTGATGTAAATAAGATATCGTTAAAGGCTAATCTGGCAGTGAGTTTATCATCTAAAAATCGTTTTTGGAAAGCAATGTTTAGTGCGCCTAAGCTCTCTGTTTCATAAGTTCCGCCCCAAACAGATGGCGAGTTAAACCAACCTGAAATTTCTGCAGTAAGCCCTTTTGAAATCTTAAATGTATTTTGCGCATAAAGACTTAATGTATTTTGTTGTGTCTCTACAAAATCTGGATTCGTTGCTTCATAAATACTACGGTAAGCGTTGAGACTTATATATACATTCCACCAATCATTAAACTTTGTGGGATACGATACACCAAGGTTTATTATTTTTTGATTGGCTACATTTCTTTGGATAATGAAGTTGGTATTGTTTGGTCCTGCTTCAGTAATCTGAGCAAAGAAATCACTAACAAATGTATAGCTGATTGAGGTGGTTAGTCTGTAATTGTATGTGTGTGATAATTTTAAGTTATCTGTATATTGAGGCTGTAGAAACGGATTCCCTTGTCTAAAAGATAGCTCATCGATTCTGTACTGAAAAGGATTTAAACTTTGATAATTAGGACGCTGAATGCGCTTACTATAGTTTAGAGATAAAGTGTTTTTTCTATTAACTTGATACGTTATTCCGCCGCTAGGAAACCAATTCGTGTAGTTGCGTTCTACACGATTGTTTTGATTGGCTTGAAGACTTGTTAGTTGTCCGTCAGAAACTGTATTCTCCATTCGTAGACCAATTTGAATATTTAGTTTTTCAAATTTTCTATTGTAGTTAAAATAGGCGGCATAGATTTGCTCGTCATAATCAAAATCATTAGACTGAGATTCATCTAAATCATTTGCACCGTTAGTTCTATCAAAGGCATCAAAGCTATTTTCTGTATATACTTTGGAGTATTTAAAACCAGCACTTAAAACACCTTTAAGGAAGTTTTGTTTGTAATCTGCCTGTCCAGAAACGATAGAGATATCAATAGGTGTATCAAAAAACACAATGTTTTCACTGATTACTTGCGTTTCATCTCCATTAAAATAGCGGTTGGGTTGTAAATTAAAACGTTCGCTATTGTATTTTCCATAATCTAAATCAACATTTAAAGAGTGTCCAAGGGTGTCTTTGAATCGGTAATTGAGGTTAGTAAAAATATTTGTGGTTTTATTATCGGAATCACTTCCTGAGATTAACACTTCATCAGGATTTTGCTGTGAAACTGGTCGGATAGGCGTTCTCGAATCTGTCTCAGATGACGAGTTGTTAAAGTTTCCAGTGGCTATGATACCAAATGTAGATTTGTCATTTGCATAGTAATCAAACCCCAATCTTAGGTTATTACTATTGTTATCAAAAACACTATTTGACCGCGCATCGAAGTTAATATTGTTTTGAGTTCGGTTAAGGTTTATAAAACCTGTACTCTTACCAAAATTGTTACTATACGTACCATATAAACTTGTCCTTTTGTTTCTATTATTAAAAGATATAGAGTTGTTATATCTCGCATAATCTCCAACCGTGAGTCCAGATGCAATGCTGCCATTGGTTCCTAAGCTTTTATCTCGTTTTAATTTTATATTGATAATTCCAGCATTACCTTCGGCATCGTAACGCGAAGACGGTTGTGTTATAATTTCAATATTGTCTATGTCGCTAGCCTGAAGCGTCTTTAAAAAGTTAACTAAATCCTGACCTCTTAGAACTGATGGTCTATCATCAATGTAGAATAACACACCTGCTTTTCCTTCTACAATGATACTATCTGAGTTGTCTATAATTATTCCTGGGGCTTTTCGTAATAGTTCAAATCCATTATCGCCAATAGCATTAACGGTGTTAGCAACGTTAAAAACAGTTTTATCTGCTTGTACTTGTATCATTGGCCTTTCCGCAACAATAGTTACTTCTTCTAAAGCTTCAGAATCATCTTGCATTACTATTTGCTCAAAAGTTTTGTTAGTATTTTCTAAATCAAAAGGCTCCGATTTGTAGTCTTTTAATCCCAAACTTGTTATAAGTAAATAGTAACTACCATTCTCAATAGATTTAAATAAAAATTCGCCTTTTTCATTAGAGAGTTCTCCTTTAATAAATCCATTGGTTTGAACATCTAAAAGCGAAATAATTGCAGCTTGAACGGATTGTTTGTTTTCTGTAACAATCTTACCGGTTATTGTGTTTTGTGACCATGTCACTCCAAATACTAAGCTTAGGAGTAGGAGAATAAAAGACTTCATAATAGTTTGTTTTTAATTTCTGAAACAAATTTGAAGCATTAACTTAGTCTATACACGCCTAAACCGATAAGTAGGAAAATAGAGTGATGAGTGGCCAAGTCCATTCATCGGGCTATGGGTCAACTCGTCTTTATTTGTTTAATTAATGATTAGACTTACATTATATTTGAGTCATATGAATACAGTTATGAAGAATATTAAATTAAAAGAATTAGGAATCATCTTTGGATTTTACTTATTCTTTTCAATCTTATATCGTATAGTGTTATGGTATAGCGCAAATAATTATGAATCAGAAGGATTCTGGGGTTGGGCAAAACTTCGAGATTATTGGTACATGGCAGGCATGCAGTATGTTTTCTACTTTATTGCCTCTATTTTTATCTGGTTTTTAGGTGTTTATCTTTTAAAAAATAGAAAAAAAATAGTTCAAATAAGTGTTGTTGCAGTTCTTATACCAATTGTCGTATATTTTATTAGAGAGTCTAGATATATTTTTTTAGATAGCATTGATATATGGCATTTGGGTGGTGCAGGTGCAGTTTGGGATTGGTATATCCCAACATTATTTATGATGATTCAGTTTGGTTGTTTCTTTGCATACCGTTATTTCAAGGAAAATCAGCAAAAATTAAAGGTTGAAGGCGAGTTAAAAACAGTCGCTTTAAAAAGCGAACTATCAGCATTAAAAGCACAATTAAATCCACATTTTTTATACAATATATTTAATACCATAAGTGCATCAGTACCGCCAGAAAATGAAAAAACAAGACACCTGATTGCAGAGCTTTCAGATTTGTTTCGTTATCAGCTAAAGGCATCGAAAGTCGAAAAAGTTCCGTTGAGAGAAGAATTAGAGTTTGTTAATAAATATCTCGATTTAGAAAAAGAACGATTCCAAGAACGCTTAAAAGTTAGTATTAATGTAAAGGAGAATTTATTAGATGAGATGGTTCCACCAATGCTGCTTCAACCCTTGGTTGAAAATTCAGTTAAGCATGGCCTATCTTCTTTAATCGAAGGCGGAGAGATTTCTATTTCAATATTTAAAAAAGAAGATAAATTACATTTTGAAATTGCAGATACTGGCATTGGAATTGAAAATAAATTATCGGTTTTTGATAAAGGCATAGGGTTAACCAATACCAAATTGCGTTTAGAAAAAATGTATCAGACGACTTTAAATCTTAGCGATAATAGTCCAAAAGGCTTAAAAATTAGCTTTACTCTATGAAAAAGGTAGTTATAATTGATGACGAGTCTGCGGGACGTCAGTTGATAAAGCAATACCTAGAAGACTACCCAGAATTAATTCTTCTTGGTGAAGCCAATAATGGCGTTGATGCTGTAAAAATTATTAATGAGTTTAAACCCGATTTGGTGTTTTTAGATATTCAAATGCCAGGAATGACAGGGTTTGATGTACTCACGCATTTAGAAGAGTTACCTCAAATTATTTTCTCAACCGCTTACGACCAATATGCGCTTAAAGCCTTTGAAGTTCATGCCGTAGATTACCTCTTAAAACCTTACACCAAAGAACGTTTTAAGATAGCTGTAGACAAATTAAAAGAAAATGTACAAGTGAATAAGGCCAGACCATTAGCAGAAAGTTTATTGATGGATACACCAAAATATCCTGAACGTATTTTGGTCCAGAGCCAAAACAAATTGGTGACAATTGCAGTTGAAGATGTAATTAGAATTGAAGCCTACGGAGATTATTCGAAGTTAGTTACTGAAGCAAAAACTTATGTCAGTAATTATGGAATTTCTACGCTAGAAGAAAAATTGAATGAATCTATTTTTATAAGAATTCACCGTTCATCAATTATTAATCTCAATGCGGTAAAAGAGCTAAATAAGTATACAAAAAGTTACGATGTGACCATGAAAAATGGAGATGTTGTTAGGGTAAGTAGAGGTTATATGGAGAATATAAAAAAGCTTATGTTTTAGCTACCAAGCATTCCTACTTTTAATATTAGCCTCGCAGAGTCTTATAATTTCTGCAATTCTTTTTTGTTTGGTGTCTTCGCGTTTAGCACTATTTAACCAAGACAGATAACTTTTTCTGTAGCCTTTGGAGAAGTTTTGGTAGTTTTCGAATGCTTGTGGATTTTTATCAAACGCTTGTTGAAGATTATCTGGTATAACATCATTTTCAACATCATCCATCGCCGTCCAAGTTCCTGTTTGTTTGGCAAGGTCAATCATTTTATAACCTGCCTCTTGGATTAATCCTGCGGCTTCTAATTCTTCGATATACTTTTTATTAAGTGCACTCCAAGAACTTTTAGGATTACGTTGTGTAAAATATTGGATACGCTTACCGTTTCCTAAACTCTTTACCGTAGAATCTATCCACCCAAAACATAAAGCCACTTTTACAGCTTCTTCCCAACGCATGGTTGGTATTTTGGTTTCTAGTTTGTAAAATACCAGATAAACCGCTTTTTCCTTAGTATGATTAGCGAGGAGCCAATCGTACCATTCTACATCACGTTGAAAATAGAGCTCTGGAAACTTCATTCTATTTTACTTTACTCACATTTATGTAGTAGTCTCTATCGACTATAAAATCATCATTCTCAATAGCCATGGTTTTCCATTCAGAATTTGGGAATAGCCATTGTGTTTTACCGTCAATTTTAACTTCAATAGGCATATCAAAATCCTTTACAATATTGACATACCTATATTTTAGTTGATTGTCTTCAATTAAATATTCTAAAGTAGGAATGCGTGTATCTCTGAGATATTGATTAAAAAAGGCGGATAAATCTTTCTTTGTTTTGTTACTAATGTAGCTTTCAATTTGTGCAGTAGTTACGGTTTGATGATAAAACTCTTTATTTAAGCCTCGTAGAATTTCTCGCCATTTTTCGTCATCTTCAATAAGCTGTCTTAAGGTATGCAACATATTTGCGCCTTTGTAATACATGTCTCCAGAGCCTTCGTTGTTTACATTATACTGACCAATTACAGGCCTGTCATTTCTAATATTAGCTCGCGTACCGATGACGTAATCTGCTGAAGCTTCTTTTCCATAATAATAATCTAAAAACAAATTTTCGGAATAGGCTGTAAACCCTTCGTGAATCCACATATCTGCCGCATCTTTGTAGGTGATGTTATTTGCAAACCACTCGTGACCCGCTTCGTGAATGATAATAAAATCGAATTTTAATCCCCAACCTGTACCAGATAAATCGTTGCCTAGATAACCTTTTTTGTATTGATTACCATAAGTTACAGAGCTCTGATGCTCCATACCAAGATATGGGACTTCTACGAGTTTAAAACTATCTTCATAAAATGGATAAGGACCAAACCAATGTTCGAAAGCTTTCATCATTTTTGGTGCGTCTTTAAAGTGCTCTTTTGCTTTTTCAAGATTATCCTTTAACACCCAATAATCCATATCTAATTCGCCTTTTTCACCTTGATAGGTTTCAGAAGAATTAACATAGTCACCAATATTAATATTTACACCGTAATTATTAATTGGGTTATTGACAAACCAGTGAGATTTTACTTTATTGCCTAAATCTTCAAGTTTTCTCAGTCGACCGTTCGAGACGTTTGTTAAGCCTTTTGGATTGGTCACACTAATAAGCATGCTATCGACTTCGTCGTACATATGGTCTTTGTTTGGCCACCAAACACTGGCGCCCAAACCTTGGTTAGATGTTGCGATAAAGTGCTTACCGTTAGCATCTTTTTTCCAAGAAAATCCGCCATCCCAAGGAGCACGTTTAGCTTCGCGAGGATAGCCTTCGTAATAGATTGTTATGGATTTTATAGCACCAACAGGTTGTTCACTTTCAACTTTAATAAAATGAGCGTTTCCCTCAGTTCTAAACTCTAATTCATCACCATCCTGAATCACTTTCGTGATTTTCATTGGCGCTTGTAAATCGATTTGAAGCTCTGGTTTAGCCTTTAAAACACGATAGTTTATAGTGTTTTTTCCTGAAATGAATTTCTCTTCAGGCTTCACTTCAACATCGAGGTGATAATATGTTAAATCCCACCATGCACGTTCTGGTGTAATGCTGCCACGCAAAGTATCTTGTCGCGTAAACGTTTCTTTTTTAGATAACAAACCTTGAGATGTACTTAGGCACGGGATGATAATTAGTAATGCAAGTAGAATTTTTTTCATTTTATTTTTTTGAAATGATAAGTCCTCGTTTTAATGTTTTTGCTGGAATAGAGTCTAAAATTACGGGAATTGATACTAATCCGTCCGCAGTTGGTTTGTAAACACCAAAATGTAAATGCGGAACGGTCGTCCATCCCGTAAAACCTGATAATGCAATAGGTTGGTTGGCTTTGACGGAGTCACCAATTTTTACCAAATTTCCATTTTGTTTTAGATGCACATATTGTGAAAATGTGTTGTCTTCATGATATAGCATCACATAATTTCCGTAATTTTTAAAATCTTCAGTAACTCCTTGTTTATTGTGTTTGGCGACAACATTAACTACAACCCCATCTCTTGCGGCTACTATTGTATCTCCAATAGCCATGTCAAAATCTATACATTTTGAAGAAAAAGCGCCTTTATGAGAAAAATCGCCATCATAGCCTTGAATTATTTTAGACTCGTAACCTTTCTGAAACGGAAGCGTATAAACATAATTGGTATCGTATTCTGTAAATGGATATTTGCCATAATAAGCTAAAAATCTATACTTTTTTAAAACTGAATTGGAGTCTGTTTCCGTAAGACGATATCCGAAAATTTGTTCTTCTTCTTTGGGTTCTAATTGTTTAAAAAGTGTTTCATCTGTCTCTCTATTAATAACTTTTACATACATGGGAGAAACCAAGTGATTTTTTGAAATCACTAAAAGCGAATCATTTTCAACCTTAAATTTTATAAATCTTGGCGCTGTAAGTTTTTTTGAGCAACCTACCACCAATGAAATAAAAAATATGAGCAGAAAGAAACACCGTTTCATTTTTACTAGCGAATAATTTTATTAGGGAACGTTACTAGACTTTCGTGACCATCTTTACCCACAGCCGCGATGCCGAAAAAGAAGTTATCGACGACAATACCATCTAAGGTATATTCACTAACATCTCCAACATAGCGACTATTGTCCCAAGTAGGTGAGGTTGTATCTCTCCAATAAATTTTATAACCTACAGCGCCATCAACTCTATCCCAGCTAAATTTAGCAGAAGGTTGAACTATTCCACCAATACCTACGTTTTTTGGTGCCGGTGGAGAAGAGGCAATGCTTGCTAAATTTATTGCGTTTACAGCGGTTAGCTTTTTACAATATGGGAAGTTAACATGCTCAAAGGTATCACCGTAATCAATGCCATCTTCTGTACGAATGTCTTGATGTTGTTGCGTATAATTTTCGTGTGCTTCCATAATACGGATTCCCGCAAAACCAACATCGTTGAAAGGTCTGTGGTGTCCGCCACGGCCAAATCGGTCTAAGCGGTAGACCATCATTGGATTCATCTCTGGCATATACGTCTTCACAGTTTTATGCACATAGCGCGCCAATTGACGTGAAATCCCATCAACTTCACCACCATAAAACCGTCTTGCACGACGTGCACGTTCACTTTCGTTTGCAGGTACTGGTTCTGAGAAGATTCTGAATGTGCGGTTGTCAATCACGCCATCAACGCCTTTAATATTTCCAATCATGTCGTTATTTAAAATTCCTACGATATCCCAATTGTTGTCTTGTGCATATTTTGCTAATCCTTGACCGCCAAAGAGGCCTTGTTCTTCTCCTGAAAGACCTACGTAGATAATACTGCTATCAAATTTGTATTTAGATAATACCCGAGCAGCTTCTATAGCGCCAGCCATACCTGAAGCGTTATCGTTGGCACCTGGTGAATCTGATGTAAAATCCGTTGGGTCTGACACTCGTGAATCGATATCACCACTCATAATAATAAAACGATTTGGATATTTGTTGCCGCGTTGTATAGCGACGACATTAACCACCATAACGTCCTTAACTATGCGTTGATTAGTGCCTTTTTCAACTAAATCTTTTTGATAGAACACCTCTAGGCAATCGCCACAATCTTTAGAAATTTTATCAAACTCAGACTTAATCCAACGACGCGCTGCGCCAATACCGCGTGTGTCCGATAAGGTGTCGCTTAAGGTGTGACGTGTACCAAAATCGGCAAGGGTTTTCACATCGTTTCTTAAGCGTTCTTCAGAAACAGCATCAATAATATCGTAAAGTTTTGGGTCGGTTTGAGCTTGATTTATTGTAAAGCCAAATAAGGCAAGTCCTAAAATAATTTTTTTCATGAGAGTTAGTGTTTTGAAGCCTAAAAATAAGGCTTTCGCTAAAGCTTTGTGTTTAAAGATTTGTTAATACGTTAATCTGTTTTTAGTCGTCTACAAGTAAAAGCGTGCCAAAAATATTAGCGTCAATCCAGCCACGGTTTTTATCTTCACCTTCAACTTTTACAGAGCCGATAAAGTTTTCGCGAGTGGCACTATTATCATTATCGCAATAGGCAAGGGCAAAACCTACATTTTTATTGGCGCTTAATTTTACGGGGAAATTAGTCTCAGATTCGTTATAGGTGTCATCATATAAAGAAATTTTCACTTCCCAAACCGATTGATTTCTTGCAGTGATTCGTTTTGATGTTATGTGAGAGTTGAAAAGTATTCCCTTTTCTTCTGTTGACATATCTACGACATTACCATCTAAGGCTATATGATAAGCAAAGGCGTTATGATTAAACTGATGATTTCCACCGCTATTGTCTTCGTCAACAAAAATCTCTAAGCAGTCATCGTCCCACCACGCTTTTAACGGGTCTTTTTCTTTATCCAGAAGAATATCATCAGTAATTTCAGCCAAAAGGTATAAGGCATCTTCTGTCCAAGCTAGCTTATAGCGTCCTTGAAAATCTACTTGTGAATAGGCTTCTCCTAACCATAACTGATTTATTGGTTGCCATTCCGATTTTCCCCAAACAGCTTCATTAGCTTTTCCGTCAATTATTGGAGTTACAGCCGCTTTTTTTACTTCTATAAGTTGGTTGACTGGCTTTTTTACGGGTATTTGTTTTTTGTAATTAAATTTTACGGTTTCAACTTTATCTTCCGCTTTAATTTCAACGTAAACATTCATCTCTGTATCGCTAACTTTTTCAAATGACATGCCTTCAAATACGACTTTGTTTTTGGTAATATATTTTAGTGGAAAGTCTATGGTTTCGTCTTTGGTTTCCCAGCCTTTAAGGTCGTTATTGAAATGTTTGAGTTGAAGGACAAGTGAGTTTTCTATCTCACGGATAATTTCTATTTCATAAAATTGCACCTTGTTATCTACTGTTAATTTAAAGGTTGCCATCATAGAACCACCTGACGGCTCACTCCAGATTTCTTCGGTTTTTCCACCAAAAGCTTCACCATGCCACGTACCAGAAATCCAAGCGATGTTTTCTAATTTTGGCTCTAGTTTTTGTTCTTGAGCGATTAGTGAGCAGGACATAAGCAGTAGAAAAATTGAAAATTGCTTCATGCGAGTTTTGATTAATACTTATCTTCGTTAAGATTTTATAAAGTTAAAAAATGAAACGATTTTATCTGGTATTACTTGTAATTCTATTTTTTGGCTGTGTTGATAACACTGTTTCAACAACTGCTGAAACAACAACCATAAATCCTGAAACCTATTGGGGCGAAAGCCCTTGGCCAGAGATTAGAAAAAAGCGTATCAATACACTACTTCCAAATGCACTTGAAAATGCAGAAGTAGATTGTTGGTTAATTATCTGTAGAGAAAATAATAACGACCCAATTGCTGACCATATCGGAGGCGAAAATGCTGGAGGTACTGCTGTGTTCTTGTTTTATAATGACGAAAATGGATTTCATTCTAAAGTATTCTCACCATCTGGTGAAGCTACAGCTTTAGACGATTTAGACATTCACGATGAGGTTGTGAGTGTTGAGCGTGGTACATCTGCGGTGACGATGGCAGTAGATTTTATAAAAGAAAAAGAATTTGGAACTATAGCTGTTAATTCGTCTAAGAGCAACGCTATGGCAGACGGACTATCGTACTCGCAACGACAGAATTTAGAAAAATTATTAGGCGATTATTCTTACCGTTTAGTACCATCTACAGAAGTTGTTTACGAATGGCTATCTATAAAACTACCAGAAGAAGTCGAGATTCTTCGCAAAGCGGCACAGTTGACTGCTGACTGGCAGATTGAAGCCTATAAACAAGTGATTCCAGGCAAATCTACAGATGCCGATATTGCTAAATTTTTAAAGCAAAAAATGGTAGAATATGGTGTGAAAGATGGCTGGGCACCAGACCAAAACCCGAATGTAAATTCTGGCGCTGATCGCGGACATTCACACGCAACGGACAAAGTAATTATGCTAGGCGATGTGATACAAATAGATTTTGGTATAAAAGTTTACGACCGTTGGGTTAGTGATATTCAGCGTTTTGCTTATGTTTTAAAAGATGGCGAAACAGAAGCACCTGATGATATTTTGCATTATTGGGAAAGTGGTAAAGCAGGAAATCGTGCAGCGCTTGCAGCTATGAAACCTGGCGTAAAAGGTGTGGATGTTGACAGGGCACAACGTGTACTTATGAAAGAAGCAGGCTCGGATTATGTGATGTGGAGCACAGGACATCCAGTGGGTTATGTAGCGCATGATGTTGGGCCAAATCTTGGCGGCTCTCAAGCGTCTCATGTAAGACCAGCATCAGAAAAAATCATAAAAGAAGGAATGACCTTTGCTTTTGATGGTTTCCACGCTTGGAAACTTGAGGATGGTGGTACAAAAACCATATCGGTAGAGGAAATGGCTGTTGTAAAAGAAAACGGTGCTGAATATCTAATTGCTCCGCAGGAGGAATTGATTTTGATAGTTAATTAAAGAGGTAACTAAAATTATAAAGCTAGTTAGTATATTTTTTTCATTTGTTTTTGCTTGATAAGTGATTTTCTGATATTTCTGAAAAATTTAATCATCTAATTTTCAATTGTGCATCTATAAGTTGTAGCAGTTCTTTAATTTCGGTATCGAGTTCTAATCGTCGGGTTAAAATATCTTGTGTTAAGGTGAGTTTCATCCCAAGAAGATTTCTTACGTTTTTATCTTTAAGGATTTCTATGTAATCTGTTGCTATTTCGTTTGCTGAATCAATTTCAGGAATTTCCGATTTTATTAATGGAATAAAGTTGATTTCGTTTTCTGAAATATTGTCAATTCTTATTTCTTGAACATTCAATCTATCATTTAATATGTCTGATAGTCTGTTATACTTAAAATCTAACTGCGTAAACTTTTCACTTATTACTTTGTTTTTTATCAAACCTAATTGGTTGGTATTTTTTAGATTCAAGTATGTTGTTAACGTTGGTAAGTCTCTTTGTAAATCCCAAACTGCTATTTTAAAAATTGAATCCGTAATTTGTTTTGTATGATACCTGTTATTTTCGTTTGCTGTATTTATAGATTCGATAAGAATTTGTTTCACTTCAGTTTCATGGTTAATAAGTGCTTTAGATTGTTTTTCGGCTTGTTGCAAATTGTTCCGCAGACTTTTTAGGACTTCAACTTCTTGGATACTGCTTTTTCTGTTTTCATTCCAATTATTTATGCCTAAGGCAATTAAAATACCGATGACAACTAATATTATTTCGCCAATGGCATACAATAGATATTTGTTGAAACGGTTTTCAGTGAGTAGCTTTCTTCTAATACTTTTAAAGAGTTTTATCATCGTTTTTTGATTAGTCCCGATAGCTATCGGGATAAAGCTTGTTATTTTAATTGATTAGCACATTTAATTGCTATTACAGTTTAATTTTAATTCTTTAATAAGCGGTTCAATATCAGTTAGTATACTATTATATAACTCTTGTTCGCGAAAATTTATACCTATTGAAAATATTAGTGATTCTTGGCAATCTTTGTAATACGGACTGTTTTTGTCTAAATGCCAATCTAAACTTGGTAGTGTTTTGCGTATATTTTTATCTAACTCTAAGCCAGAGAAATCTTGCCAACCAAATTCTATAACATTATTCGATAAAAGCTTATCAGAATTTGATATCCTATTACTTTTAGCTATTTCTGATTTATTATCTAAATTCTCATAATGTTCAAACAGTTTCTTTTTCAATGTTTTATCCTTAATCAGACTAAGTTTTCCAGTTGAGGTTAAGTCTGTTATCGCCAACTTGCTTGGTATAAAAGCGTCTGACCTTAACGCAAAGAAAAAAGTCAATAGAATTTCTTCTTTAGTTTTGGTTTGAGCATCTATATCTAAAAGCAACTGTTTTGCTACTTCTACTCTTTGTTTAGACGCATCAATAAGTCCTTTTAATTCTGCTTTGTCCAATTCAAAATCATCTAACAATTGGCAGTAATATTCGGTTTCGGTTTTTCGTTCTAATCGTTCTGTATTCCAATTATTGATTTGTAATGCAATTAAAATTCCAATGACCACGAGGATGATTTCGCCAATTGCGTATTTAAAGTAGCGACCTGTTTTGTTCTCACTCATAAGGTTATATCTAATTTTTCTAAAAAACTTAATCATAGTTTTATATTCTATTTTTCAATTTGTATCCTTATCAAAGGTCTGCAAGACCTTTTATTTCGGATAGTCTAAAAAATTTTATCATTTATCTCTTAATTTCTTTATCTAAAGCTTTTAGGATGGTATTTATTCGTTTCATTAAGGTTTCAGATTCTTGATTATTAAACATATTTAGGGTTAATGCCCACGCAATCTTACCTTCTAATTTTGGGTCTGTCAAAAGTTCATTAGTGGTTCTTGTAATGAGTTTTGATTTTCCTGGAATAAGGTTTTCGACTTGTTTAGATTCTAACAAGTTTTTAGGTATGTCTTTAAAAAAGTTATATGCTACATCACGCTGTATATCTATTTCATTTACATAGGGATAGAATCTCTGTTCACAAAATCTAAGAAATATGCGCTCTACTTCTTGTAGTTGAATCACATCAGTGCTCCAGTTAACAAGCAGCTGTTTTAATTCTTCATCTTTCAAAATTTCTATAGTTCCAGAACTTACTAAGTCGTTTTGTATAGGGTCAAAAGTCGGTGGTTGAATGGTGCTTAAATAAACAAGGATACTATCGCGTGTAGCGTTTTCTGGGTTGTCAAAATAGTCTAATAATTGCTTACAACTCTCAATCAAAGTATTTCTGAACTCAATTTTATCTAGAAGTTGTTCTTTATTAGATATAAATTCCTTTTCAAGTCTTTTTAATATGGCTTGCTCATTACTATTTTCTTTGCGTTGTTCATTCCAATTGTTAATTTGAAGTGCAATGAGAATACCAATAACCACAAGAATAATTTCGCCGATGGCGTATTTAAAGTATTTTGACATCTTATTTTGTTTCATGAGGTCGAATCTAATTTTACGGAATAACTTAATCATGCTTATGATTTTAGATTATTATCAATTAAATCCAGTAATCGTCTTATTTCTTCAGCAGTAGTGTCTAAAAGTTTATTTTGACCATCAATACTTAAATCCATAATTATCAGGTTAGAATAAACTTGTTTATCGCTATGTATGTTAACCTCTGAAATATTGGGTAAATGAGAATCTCGTAGCCTGAATTGTTTTAACAATTGTCGGTTGCCTATTTTAGGAGAGATATCGTCTACAAATTGTCGTGTTTTTTCTTTAACGCGTTCTTGGGTACTATTCACAAAGTTTCTTTGATAATATTGTGAAAGGTTATTTCTTAACTCCATATTTGTAATCAAATCAATATTTTCTGAAGTTATCATATTTTCAAAAGCAATAGTGTTCGGTTCAAAAACATCAAATTCATTCATTACATACATATGATTTACAATTGTAGGTACATATTTTTCAGGATTAGACGTTTTTTCAAACATCATAAAGGTTGAGTCTATTTTTGAGGCTTTTAAAGCATTAAATTCTTTTACTTCTTTTATCCTTTCTAAATCGCCAATTAAGCTAATTCTAATTTGTTTTAAATAGACCTGCTCTTTAGACTTTAATAATCGTGTGGTATTCCAATTATTTACCTGAAGTGCCAAAAGAATCCCAATCATTACTAAGATGATTTCGCCTATGGCATAAAGTAAATATTTGTTAAAACGGTTTTCAGCAAGTAGCTTTCTTCTAATATTCTTAAAGAGTTTTATCATCCGTTAAGTTTTTTTCCGCAAGCGGCTATCTTCACCAAATGTCCACTGGACATTTGATTTTACAAATGCAAAATTGTGTTTCAATAATCGGAAGAATTTTACCATCGTTATTTCTTATTCAGGTTTGTGTACTTCCAATTCAATCTCCACCATAAATTCTGGTAATGCTAATCCTTTTACCTCAAGCCATGAGCCTGTTGGGAATCCATTATTATAAATTTCAGCTCTGTAACCAGATTTTTCAAGCATTTGTGCCATATCAGTGGTGAAGATGTCTTCTTTAATTACATCATCAAAAGTGCAACCATAGTGTTTTAGTATTTTTTCTAAATCTGCATAACAGTTTTTCATTTGCTGTTCTATATTGCCAATAGCAGTTGGGTTGCCTTCATCATCCATACTTACTGCGCCAGAAATTTTAATGTTATTTCCAATTTTTACAGCGTGTGTGTATCCATAAGCCTTTTCTACTTCTGGTCGTAATTGAAAATATTCGGGTTTCTCGGATTTAATGATGACTTCTTTTTCCTTTTCTCTTTGCTGTTGGTCACAACCTTGAATGGCCATAGTCAGTGAAATAAAAGTGAAGAGATAAATAAGGTTTTTAATTGTTTTCATAATTCAGTTCGTTTTGTTTTGAGTCTATTTTTCGAAAAGTTTAATCAATAGCATTTTTACATTTAGAATTGAGTATTTCAATCATTGCTACTATTTCTTTTTCGAGTCGCATTAATAGTTGTCTGTTTCTTGAATTAATACCTAAGTAAAATATAGCATCATTCAACATATTTTTTCTGATTTCTTTGGTGAAGTTAATATTAGATTTGAGTGATTCATAGTTGACTTTTGTGGTATCAATTGTATTAAAATCTTCGATTAATTTTATCCATCCAGAACTTAATAAATCTTCACTTTCAAAAAAGCGTTTGTCTGTAATTGCCAAACCACTACTTTCTATTACAGCACTTGTATTTGCTAAAGTCTTGTAATAGTCTGCTAATTGATTTTTTAGAGATAAATCCTTGATAATGTTTAAGTTTCCGCTCGATTTGATATCCTCAAAAGCATCCGTTGTAGCTTTAGCGTCTCTAATAGAATACTTTATAGATTTTAGAACAAGTGGTGCAATGCTATCTAAAGGCATTGATTGGTCTTGTAACCTTTGGATTAATGTGTTATTTGTAGCTATCTTTTCATTCAATAAATGAACATAATCGTTGAAGTTTACTAAATCTTGATTAACATCTTCCAGTAATCTGCAATAGTATTGTTGTTCTAATTTTTGGTCTTTTTTGTATTGATTCCAATTGTTAATCTGTAGTGCTATCAAAATTCCAATAACCACCAAAATGATTTCGCCTATGGCGTATTTAAAATAGCGGCTGGTTTTGTTTTCGCTCATAAGTTTATATCGTATTTGGCGGAAGAGTTTAATCATGCTGTTTTAGATAAGATGTTATCATATTTCTTAATTCTTGTGCTTGCTCTACTATAAATGTGCACGATTTTACATAGCCTTCATAAATAATACTTTGATAGGTTAAGATGTTTTTAAATTTAATTTCTTTTAAAAGTTTTCTTGAAATCTTAGGGTCTACTAATCCATTTTCAAGAGGTATATTTTCTAGGACATAGGGGTCAATATTGTTGCTTACAAAACCGTCATGCCATGCAGCTATCTTATAGACGTCAGGGAGCGTGTGTTCATAAAACTGATTTATTTGTTTAATTAATTCTTCATCTTCAATTAGGTGGAGTTGTTTGTTGTCTTTTATTAATTCAAACACTCTCTTGAAGGGTTTGGCATTAACATCTTGAGCGATATAATTAATTAACACCTTTAAATCATCATCCGTGGCTTCGTTGTTCATGAGTTTTTGAATTTTCTCTAGGCGTTCTTGGAAACTTTCACCTTCTTCGCTAAAGAAATTCATGTTCTCTTGCAGCTCGTCTATCATATTTACTAGTGAACTTTGCAATTCACTTTCAATTTTTTGATTTTCATTCCAATTGTTGATTTGAAGTGCAATTAGAATTCCAATAATCACCAGAATAATTTCGCCAATAGCGTATTTTAAATATTTTCCTGTTTTGTTTTGATCTAACATCGATTTTCTAATCTTTCTAAAGAATTTTATCATAATTAATTGAGTAGTTGCGAGATTAACGAAACTGAGAATATGGTAAGCATAAACCACCCAATAAACCCTTGTATTATGGCTAAGTAGCGTGGTAAACCTTTAATAGGGATTTCTCCAAAGCCTAAAGTGGTAAAGGTGTTTATAGAGAGCATTAGGGCGTTGAGTATTTTTATGAAGATATCGTATACAATGGCTATTAAAAATGCGCCTACTAACAAAATGGATTTCCAGACACGCTTAGATTTTGGCAACTCATTCCAAGTGCCTTTCATGATATCTACACGTTTTAGAAAAGAAGCTGAGAGTTTAGTACCTGAGACAGACCATCTGTATAAGGGTAGAGCAGTAGCTATAAAAAACTTAGGAATGTGTTTTTCTGCCTTAAGCATATAGGTTTTAAAATCTTCGGATGCTAAAAGCTCATCTTGTTGTTCTTCTAGGTAGACATCGTGCATGCCAGCGTCTTTGCTCATGTATTTGGTAAAAAAGCGGTAACGGTCCATGATGCGATTTTTACCGTGTTTGTCCCAAGAGTTAGGGAAGAAGAGGTAAATTAATGCAAATAATAGGATAACATAGATTGATACAACTACAGCACCTTCTGGCTCTGTACCATAATTTGAGAATAGCTTTAAAAATTTATTAATCTGAAGCTTAAAAAACGTATTGAATGTAGGGTTTAAATTATGTTCATAAGCGATTCTTTGACTTTCTAGCTCTTTAATTTCTACATAAAATTTATTAGCTTCTACTGTATTGTGCTTCTCTTTAAAGTAATTGTAGAACACACTTTTTTGGTCTAGCTCATATTGGTAAGTTGTGGGATTTTGTATTTTTTCTTTTGTATTATAATTATTAAAGAGGTCAAAGTTGCTTATATCCGTAAAGTTAATCCATTGGTTTAGACTTCGTTTATAATCATCAAACCCATCTAAAGAACTGGTCGTTGATTTAAATTGATTTACTCCAATAAAATTAACATTATTGGTTGCTTTAAAGTTTATTAAAGACGGTACATTAAATGCATTGTCTTTAAAAATAAGTTCATCTATTTCAATACAATAAAATTGAGGTAACCCATTATTAAATGTATTGTTTTCAATTACAGCTTGTGTTAATTGTTCAATATGAATATAATGTGGGTAAGAGGTATTAAATGTATTATAGCTAAAATCAACAAAATTTAATAAAAAGTTACCAATGTATATTCTAGAACATTTTTCGCCAAATGTGTTATTTACAAATTGCCATCCAAAATCATTTTTATCTTCAAGGTTGGTTGAACTATTTATGATTCTGCAACTGCCAAGAAATTGAGATTGATAAATATAAGTACTTCCGGTAGCAGCAGGATATTTCTCTTTGAAAACTTCAAACTTGGGGTATTTAAAGTTTGAGTGTTTAAAAGCTTTTTTAAAAATACAATTACTAAAAGCAAACTCAAATGAATTGAGAATAGTCACATCTTTTTCAAAAACAATGCTATGGATGCTACTCATTACGTCAGCTTTATAATCTTGGTAAACGATAAATTGAACATTCTCTAATACTATGGCCTTATTAACAATGTGTCTTTCCTTATCATATGCTTTATTCGCATTACGCGATATAGAATAATCAGGTGCTAAAAATTCTTTATCTTGTATCGAATCATATTTTACAATAGCATCTTTGAGTATAAAAATGGTATCCTTTTCTTTTTTTATCAATTCAAAAAATTCAGAATACGAGTATTCTTTAGAGGTCTCATCTTGAGAAAAACTATTCAGAGAAAAGCATAGTATAAAAAGTAAAATTGTTTTTTTCATATCAATTCTATAATTGAAACATAAGTGAAGCAGGGTTATATTTATTTAAAAGTTTTAATTATCTTTTATTTTAGTGGCTTCTCTTAAAAAGGTTGTATCGTTAGATTTTATTAGTTTTAAGCCTATAACTTTTCCGTCCTTATCTCTTACAACTATGGTCTGTAAGCTATCGTCGTCTTTGCCTATTAGAGTATCTTTAGACTTCTCTTTTAAAATATCTGTCTTGTCGTTGTATGTGTAGCCGTTTAATTCTGTGATGGTAAACTCCCAATTAGTATCTGTTGCTCTATACTTACCTACCAACTCTTTTGCATATGGTATAGGCTTACCATATTTTTTTATGATTTTTGAATCTTTAAAATTATACGAATCGTTTAGTAAATTGTTTATTTGTTGAAGCAGATAAAATCCATTGGTTTGTAATGCATTTATTGTCCCATATTTTCCAGCTGTATTATCTCCTATATGCTGAGACACCCAATTTTTGTAAATAGGATTATTTGCATAAAAATCAACCATTTGCTCAGTTACTTCATGAGCTCTCATTTTATGGTACCAATCTGTAGTATTGGCCAAATAGTCATGGCGGTCTTTTATTTGTTGTCTAAGATTTAAGTAAATATCATCGTGTAGCTGACCAACATCGTTGTAATAATAATTTATATCTTTTAGAATAGCATCGTACTTTTCTGGAATAATACCTTGAAAGTTTTCAAACTTTGTAAAAGCTGTTTTTTGATAATCGAAAGACTGAAATTGTAGACCTACCCAAAATAAGTTTCTTGGACCTTTCTCTTTATAATCTTCTTTTGAGAATTTGTTAACTAAAACTAATCTAGATAACGAATCTATTTCTTTACCGGAAATTAAAATCCTTTCAGAATTAATAACATCTGTTTCTAGGTCTAGTCTTATTTCCTTTAATATTTTTATTAAACGCGCTTCATTTGCTTTAGCTTCATTCCAGTTATTAATCTGTAACGCAATTAAAATCCCAATAACCACAAGAACTATTTCGCCTATGGCGTATAGGAGGTACTTTGAAAATTTATTTTCAGAGAGAAGTTGCTGGCGGATTCGCCTAAAAAATTTAATCATTTACTTTCTTTAGGTTGAAAGCAAATTAAGATGGTGGTAGTTTTGGCTAGTTAACTATTTGTATTTAAAGATAGTATAATGTTACATTATCTTACAAATGTTACTTTACTTATTAGTCCGTTTTCAACTTCATAGATTGCAACAGCTCTAAACGTATTGCCATTAGCGGTCACTAATTCGTGGTCTATAACTTTGTTTCCTGTAACTATACGTTTTAATATTTTACAGTTAAGGTCTGGTGTATTTTCAAAAAAGCCTTTGTATGAGTTTTTCATTGCCTCTTGGCCTTCTGTACGTAACTCGTTAGGAAAATTATAGAGTTTTATATTGTTTGAATATGTGGCCATAAAAGCGTCTATATCTCTAGCATTGTAAGCGTCTAATTGCTGTTGTACAATCTCTTCTGGTGAAATTTCTGAAACTAAGGCCAGCATGGTTCCTATTTCATTTGTTGCAATACGAGTTATTTTCTGAAGATTATCATCGTCAAAATTTGCTAAAAGTCTAAACTGTTTGTCCTTTTTTGGATTGAATAAGTAGACATTATTATTGATAGGAATAACGATGCTTCCATCAATAAGCCAGCAAATATCTTCTGTTTTATTTGGGAGTTCTAAAATATCTCTAGTTTCACTAGTAATTGGGTTGAGTGATTTTAGAGTCCACTTGTCGTCTCGTTTTTCTACAAAACTTACCAGTTTACTATTTGGTATTTTATGAAAGGAACGCCCAACATTAATGGCATCTCTTCGGCTTTTACCAGTATTGACGTCTATCACATAAAGATTAAGTCCGCTTTCTTCTATAACGGCGGCAACAATTGTACTCTCGTCGTACCAAGTATAGTAGGCTACTACTAAATCTTTAACCAATTCTGTAGATTCTCCTGTTCTAAAATCGTAACGATACAAACGTTGTTTGCCATCGTTATCTAGTCTTACGGCTGATATATCTTTTGAATTTGGAATTTTCAAAGGTGAATACTCACCACCATTTGGTGTAGAATTAGCAAAAGATACCATTTGTTTGTTTAAATGGTAGAATGCAATATCTGTCTGTCCATTTTTTGTTGAAACAAAACTGACTAAATTGTCGTTATAAAAACTTGGTTGATTGTCATAGCCTTTGTTGTTAGAAATATTTCTTTTGTTGGTAAGCGTTAGTTTTCCATCTGAATTGGCTATATCAAAGAGATAGACTTCGGTATTCTGCGCTAGAGTAGTGGTTGCAAATGCAAATAAGAGAATGTATACTATAGATTTCATAGACTTTCAGTTTTTTTGAAATCTAAATATACACAAATAAAAAAGTCGAATTGCTATTACCACAATCCGACTTTTCACATCTAATTAAACTTAAACCTTTTATGAGATTTAATCACTCTATTTTAAAAGCAGTACTTATTTTCTGCCTTTACTTTTTCTGCTATAGTGTTACGTAAAGCAACAATGTTAGGATAGTTAGCGTATTTTGTAAAGCGCTTAAGCCCCATTAACATCATTTTTTGCTCATCGCCTTCAGCAAAAGATACAACGCCTTCAATACCGTTTTTCTTAATAATTTCAACAGCATTAAATAAGTATAATCTTGCCATAGCTATTTGTACTTCTTGTGAGTCTTCTCCAAAACGTTTTGCATTTTTCTCAGCTCTCAATATTGCTGACTCTGCCATATATATCTCAATTAAGATATTAGAAGCATTCATTAATAACTGTTGGTGTTGCTCTAGGTCTGGACCATATTTTTGTACAGCAGAACCTGCTACCATTAAGAAGACCTTTTTAAGCTTTGCAATCATTTCTTTTTCTTCAGAGAATAACTCAGAATAGTCTGGTACATCAAATGAAGGAATTCCCATAAGCTCGTCTGCCACTTTCATTGCAGGACCTAATAAATCGACATGACCTTTCATAGCCTTTTTAACTAACATACCTACAGAAAGCATTCTGTTGATTTCGTTAGTTCCTTCGTAGATACGTGCAATACGCGCATCTCTCCAAGCCGCTTCCATTGGTGTTTCTTCAGAAAAGCCCATTCCGCCAAAAATTTGGATACCTTCATCTGCACAGTTTTGTACATCTTCTGATACGGCAACTTTTAAGATAGAACATTCAATAGCATATTCTTCAACACCTTTTAATTCAGCCTCTTGATGAGTATTACCTGCTGCAATACGCATTGCAATGCGGTCTTCGATGTTTTTCGCTGCT
This sequence comes from Winogradskyella jejuensis, assembly GCF_900129745.1. Classification (GTDB taxonomy): domain Bacteria; phylum Bacteroidota; class Bacteroidia; order Flavobacteriales; family Flavobacteriaceae; genus Winogradskyella; species Winogradskyella jejuensis. The sequence continues at coordinate 440,374 of NZ_FQWS01000002.1, forward strand.
CTGTATGATGCAGATTCGCCTGCATATGCACTTGTTGCCATTTCTGCAATCTTTGCTTTGATAGCTCCAAAGTCGGCAATTGGTGTTTTGAATTGCTTGCGTTCGTTTGCGTATTGTACACCAGTAGTAATGATACGTCTTTGCGAATCTAAACAAGCAGCGGCCAATTTAATACGACCAACATTCAATGCGTTCATGGCAATTTTAAAACCTTCGCCACGACCAGCCAACATATTTTCTACAGGCACCAAGCAATCGTTAAAGAATACTTGACGTGTAGAACTTGCACGAATACCTAATTTGTGCTCTTCTTCGCCAAGAGTAATACCGTTTGATGGGTCATTCTCAACGATGAATCCTGTAATGTTTTTATCATCTTCTAAACGCGCAAAAACAATGAATAATTGACAGAAACCTGCATTAGAAATCCACATTTTTTGTCCATTAATTTTGTAGTGCTTTCCATCTGCAGTTAATTCTGCAGTTGTTTTACCAGAATTGGCATCAGAACCTGCACCTGGCTCAGTTAAACAGTAAGCACCAAACCATTCGCCTGTAGCTAATTTTGGAACATATTTTTGCTTTTGCTCTTCCGTACCATATAAAGTAATTGGCATGGTACCAATACCTGTATGCGCTCCGAAAGCTGTACTAAAAGAACCTGTTCCCGAAGAAATATAATCACAAACCAACATTGTAGAGACAAAGCCCATTCCTAATCCGCCATATTCTTCTGGTACCGCAACGCCTAAGAAACCTAATTCTCCGGCTTTTTTCATGGATTCTTCTGTAAAGGCATAGTCTTTCTTTTCAAAACGTTCTCTATGTGCAATGATTTCGCGGTCGTTAAATTCCATAACCGCTTCTTTCATCATTGTTTGTTCTTCGTTGAAATCTTCTGGTGTGAAGATATCTTCGCATTTGGTTTCCTTAACGAGGAATTGTCCGCCGCGAAGGATTTCTTTTTCTTGAGTCGCTTCCATAACTTTTATATTTTATTGTCTTTTTGTCTTAGTTTAAAAATTCGAATATTCCTGCAGCACCTTGTCCAGTACCAACACACATGGTTACCATTCCGTATTGTCCTTGCATTTTTCGTTTACGCATTTCATCAAAAAGTTGTACCGATAATTTAGCACCTGTACATCCTAACGGGTGACCTAGAGCAATGGCACCGCCATTTACATTAATGATATCTGGATTTAAATCTAGTTCGCGAATAACCGCCAACGATTGTGAAGCAAAGGCTTCATTAAGTTCAATAAGTTTTATATCTTCTTGTTTAAGTCCAGCTTGTTTCAAAGCTTTTGGTACCGCAGCAACAGGGCCAATTCCCATAATACGTGGTGGCACACCTGCAGCGGCATAACTTACCATTCGTGCAATTGGTTTGAGATTAAGTTCTTTAACCATATCTTCACTCATCACCATAACAAAGGCAGCACCATCACTTGTTTGTGAGGAGTTACCAGCAGTAACGCTTCCACCTTGAGCGAAAACAGGTCTAAGCTTGGCTAGAGCCTCTTTGCTAGTTCCTTTACGAGGACCTTCATCTTTAGTCACCGTGTATGTACGCGTCGCTTTTTTTCCTTTGGAATCGATGTAGGTTTCTTCAACTTCAATCGGAACAATTTGGTCTTGGAAACGATTTTCTTCTAAAGCTTTTAAGGCTTTCATATGAGAATTGTAAGCAAATTCATCTTGGTCTTCACGAGACACATTGAATTTGTTTGCCACTTCTTCAGCAGTGTTTCCCATTCCCCAGTAATAATCGGCGTGCCCATCTGCAACGGTATCGTAGTTTAATTCTGGTTTAAAACCTGTCATTGGTACAGAACTCATACTCTCTACACCACCAGCAATGATACAATCTGCCATTCCAGATTGAATTTTTGCGACGGCCATACCAATAGTTTCTAATCCCGAAGAGCAAAAACGGTTAACGGTTACACCAGGTACATCTTCAATTTTTAATCCCATAAGAGAGATGAGACGTGCCATGTTTAGTCCTTGAGAACCTTCTGGCATTGCATTACCAACAATAACATCGTCGATACGTGTTTTATCGAATTCTGGCAACTGCTCCATCATGTATGAGATGGTTTCTGCAGCTAACTCATCAGCTCTTTTAAATCTGAACGCGCCTTTTTTGGATTTCCCAACGGCTGTTCTATATCCTTTTACTATATATGCTGTTTTCATTGTCTTAGTTTCTTAATGGTTTACCAGTTTTTAACATGTGCTGAATACGCTCTAATGTTTTACGTTCCGTACAAAGACTTAAGAAAGCTTCGCGCTCGATGTCTAATAGATACTGCTCTGATACTTTTGTTGGTTCAGATAAATCGCCACCAGCCATTACATAAGCTAACTTGTTAGCGATTTTCTGGTCGTGTTCTGAAATAAAGTTGCTGGCTTGCATAGAATCTGTCGCCACTAAAAATGCACCTAATGCTTGCTTACCTAAAACTAAAACATCATTGCGTTTTACAGGTTGCGTATAACCAGCATCTGCCAATAATTTGGCATGCTTTTTAGCTTCAGCAATTTGACGGTCTTTATTAACCACAACAACATCTTTACCGTACTGTAATAAACCTAAATCGTAAGCTTCATAAGCTGAAGTCGATACTTTGGCCATACCAATAGTTAAGAAATACTCTTGGAGAACATTCAGCTGCACATCACCTTTACGGAATGTATCTGAAGCTCTCAACGCCATTTCTTTAGAACCACCACCGCCAGGAATAACACCAACACCAAACTCAACAAGTCCCATATACGTTTCTGCAGCAGCGACTACTTTATCAGCGTGAAGTGATAATTCACATCCACCACCAAGCGTCATACCATGGGGCGCAGAAATTGTTGGGATAGATGAATAACGCATACGCATCATCGTGTCTTGGAAATATTTAATAGCCATGTTAAGCTCGTCATATTCTTGCTCAACAGCCATCATAAAAATCATTCCGATGTTTGCACCAACCGAGAAGTTTGCACCTTGGTTACCAACAACCAATCCATCAAAATCTTTTTCTGCTAAATCAATTGCTTTATTAAGACCAGCTAAAACATCACCACCGATGGTATTCATTTTAGATTGGAACTCACAATTGATAATTCCATCACCTAAATCTTCTATAACAACGCCAGAGTTTTTAAATACTTCGTTCGACTTGCGGATGTTGTCTAAGATGATAAATGCATCTTGACCAGGTTTTTTAACCTGAGATTTTGAAGGAATATCATAATAGTATGTCGCACCGTCTTTAACTGTATAGAAAGACGTTTCGCCTTTAGCTACCATTTCAGTAACCCATACTGCTGGTTCTTTGCCTTCAGCTTTCATAAGTTCAATACCTTTTTCTATACCAACAGCATCCCAAATTTCGAATGGTCCATTTTCCCAACCGAAACCAGCTTTCATAGCATCGTCAATTCGGTATAACTCATCAGATATTTCTGGAATTCTATTTTGTACGTAAGCAAACATGGCCGCAAAGTTTTTGCGGTAGAATTCACCAGCTTTGTCTTTCCCACCAGCCAATACTTTAAATCTATCGATTGGTTTGTCAATGGTTTTAGTTAATTCTAAAGTGGCAAAAGACGCACGTTTTTTAGAACGATATTCCATCGTATCCAAATCGAGCGTTAAGATTTCTTTTTTGCCATCTGCATTTACAGATTTCTTATAAAATCCTTGACCAGTTTTGCTTCCTAACCATTTGTTTTCCATCATCGTATCGATGAAATCTGGTAGTTTGAAAAGCTCATGCGCTTCATCATCTGGACAATTGTCATAAATACCGTTAGCCACGTGAACTAATGTATCCAATCCAACAACGTCTACTGTACGGAAGGTTGCCGATTTTGGACGACCAATAACTGGACCGGTTAATTTATCAACTTCTTCAACCGTTAAGCCTAGTTCTTTTACTTGGTGGAACAAGGATTGAATCCCGAAAATTCCAATACGGTTACCGATAAAAGCTGGCGTGTCTTTGGCTAAAACCGAAGTCTTACCTAAGAATTTTTCGCCATACTCCATTAAGAAGTCAGTAACTTCTTGCTTACAATCTGGACCTGGAACAACCTCAAATAACTTTAAGTAACGTGGCGGATTAAAGAAATGCGTCACTGCAAAATGCTTACGGAAATCTTCAGAACGGCCTTCGTTCATAAATTTAATAGGAATACCAGAAGTGTTAGATGAAATAATAGTACCTGGTGTTCTGTATTTTTCTAACTTCTCAAAAACTTGTTGTTTAATATCGAGACGCTCAACAACCACTTCCATAATCCAATCGACATCCGCTACTTTAGCAATATCATCTTCGAGATTACCTGTGGTAATTCTACTAGCAAACTTTTGGTTGTAAATAGGAGATGGCTTCGACTTTAAAGAGGTTTGAAGCGCAGTGTTAACAATGCGATTTCTTACTACTTTGTCATCAAGTGTAAGTCCCATTACTTTTTCTTTTTCATTTAGTTCTCGTGGAACAATATCTAGTAAAAGGACATCTACACCTATATTGGCAAAATGACAAGCAATACCGCTTCCCATAATTCCGGAACCGATAATTGCTACTTTTTTAATTCTACGTTTGCTCATGTTATTTTAGAATTTTTTCTTTTTGATTGTATATTTTCTTATTTGATATCATATGATTTATAATCTCTGCTACTTTGTAAAAGCCAGCGAGTTCTTCTCTAGAAACGTTATCTCTAATGGCTTCATTAAACGTAAGTACACGGTCTCTTGAGTAGGCACGCTTTTCTCTTCCAAAATCAGTTAGGTGAATTAGTACGCCACGACCATCCTCAGGATTAGGTTTTCTTGTAATCAGTCCTTTTTCCTCCATTGTTTTAAGGGTGCGCGAAAGACTTGTAGCTTCCATTCCCATTTTTGGCCCAAGTGAGGTGGAAGGTGTTCCTTCTTCGGGGTCAATACTTAATAAAGCGAAACCTGTAGCCATAGTTGTATCGAATTGAGCGGCTTCTTCGTTATACATTTTATTTACGGCTAACCATGTGGTTCTGAGTACGTAATCTATAGTTTTGTCTTTCAAACTCAAACGTTTTCGTATTAGGAAGACAAATATAATAAAAAATACTATGCACGCATAGTATTTAAAAATAAATTATGCATGCATAGTAAATTTAACTATTGATATAAAAAAATGTCTCAGAGTTAGTGAGACATTTACTTACATTTCGATGAGAAGATTCTTAGTTATCCGCGATACATCTTCTCGTATAAGTTGCTATACATGTCTTTAATAACGCTGCGTTTCATCTTCATCGTCGGTGTTAGTTCTCCATTATCAATAGACCAGACTGAAGATGTTAATTCGAATTTCTTAATCTGTTCCCACTTTCCAAAATTGATATTGTATTTATCAACCTCTTTTTGGATACGCTTTATTACAATTTCCGAAGCAGCAATTTCTTCATTAGACGTTCCGATATTATGACCTTTATGTTCTATCCAATCTCTTACGAAATCAAAATTTGGTTGAATAAGAGCGCAGGGCATTTTTTCACCTTCGCCTACAACCATAATTTGTTCTATAAATAAGGATTGTTTTAAATCATTCTCTAGAAGCGTAGGGATAACGTATTTACCGCCTGAGGTTTTAAACATTTCTTTTTTACGTCCTGTTATTTTAAGAAATCCATCAGCAGTGACTTCTCCTTTATCTCCTGTATGAAAATAATCGCCAGACATGACTTCAGCTGTTTTTTCTGAATCCTTGTAATAGCCTTGCATGACATTTGGTCCTTTAATTAAAATTTCGCCATCATCTGCAATTTTTACTTCTACACCATCTATCGGTTTCCCAACTGTACCAATTTGATACATATTATTTTTGTAAAGACCAACAGAAACTACAGGAGATGTTTCTGTAAGGCCGTAGCCTTCCATAACACGCATACCAGCAGCCCCAAAAACTCTAGCCAATCTTGGTTGCAAAGCTGCACTACCAGATACCATAGTATATAGCTGACCACCTAATGCCTCACGCCATTTACTAAAAATAAGTTTGTTTGCAATCTTAAGTTTAAACTCGTACCATGCACCATTTTTTCCGTAAGGCTCCCATTTTTCGCCCAAACTAACCGCCCAAAAGAAAAGCGCTTTTTTAATACCTGTAAGCTCTTCTCCTTTAAGCATAATTTTATCAAACACTTTTTCAAGTAAACGAGGTACAACACTCATAAGATTTGGTTTAACTTCTTTAGCATTATCACCAATTTTATCTAGGGCTTCAGCAAAGTAAATAGACGTCCCAGCGTATTGATAAACGTAAATAAGTACACGCTCAAAAATATGGCAAATAGGCAAGAAGCTTAATATTCTAGTTTCGCTAGATTCTGGTAGTGGCACACGAGGTGAACTTGCTAAAACATTACTAGTAATATTCCAATGACTTAGCATAACCCCTTTTGGTTTTCCTGTTGTACCCGACGTGTAAATTATGGTTGCTAAATCGTGTTTATCGACTTCGTCTTTTCTAGCTTCAACTTCGGGTTGGTTACTTTTGTCTTTTCCAAGTTCAAATAATTCTGAATAATGCTTACAACCTTCAATGTGGTCAAAAGAGTAAACGTCTTTCAGTTTGGTATTTGCCTTAATTTTATTTACTTTCTCTAAAACTTCTTCATCTGAAACAAAGCAGTAAATAGATTCGCTATGATTCAAGACATACTCATAATCTTCTGCACAAATGGTTGGATAAATGGGAACATTTGTAGCACCAATTTGTAGTGTACCGATGTCCATAATGTTCCATTCGGTTCTGTTTGTTGAAGAAATAAGCGCAATTTTATCACCTTTTTTTACGCCCATTTTCAGTAAAGCACGACTAACTGCATTGGCTTTGTCTAAATAGTCTTGCGTGGACATCGGCGTCCATTTACCATCGTATTTAGTTACTAAAGCGGAATTGTTAGGGTTATTTTCGAGCTGATGGTATGGAAAGTCAAAGAGTCTTTTTATTTCTGTCATAGTCAATTTTCAGTTAAGGGAACGCAATATTACGAAAATATGAAAATTAATAGTAGAAACTAAAAGATTAATAGTTTTGAACGAATATTTTAAGAATTTCTCTTTTCTATCCACTTTCTGGCATTTACAAATGCTTCTAACCAAGGCGATACTTTATCATTTCTGTCTTTTGGATAGTGTGCCCAGTTCCATGGGAATGTTGAACGCTCAATATGTGGCATCGTTACTAAATGACGCCCTGTTTTATCCGTCATCATTGCCGTATTAAAGTCAGAACCATTTGGGTTGTGTGGATATGCATCGTAAGCATATTTAGCAACAATGTCGTACTTATCTTCAGTGTATGGTAAGCTAAATTTACCTTCACCATGAGAAATCCAAACACCTAAAGTTGTTCCGGCTAGAGTCGATAACATCACAGAGTTGTTTTCTTGGATTTTCACCGAAGTAAAGGCACTTTCGTGTTTTCCAGAATCATTGTAGGTCATTTTTCCATGTTTTTCATGGTCTGGATTGATAAGGTCTAATTCCATCCATAATTGGCAACCATTACAAATACCTACAGACAAGGTGTCTTCTCTTTTGAAGAAATTTTTCAATGCTTTGTTGGCTTTTTCATTGTATTTAAAGGCGCCAGCCCAACCTTTTGCTGAGCCTAAAACATCAGAATTACTAAATCCACCAACGGCACCAATAAACTGAATGTCTTTAAGGGTTTCTCGGCCAGAAATTAAATCGGTCATATGCACGTCTTTAACATCAAAACCGGCGAGATACATTGCGTTTGCCATTTCGCGTTCGGAATTACTTCCTTTTTCACGAATTATTGCCGCTTTTGGTTTGTTAGAATTGACCCTGTAGTCTTTTAAAACACCATCAAATTTTGAAGGGAATTTGTAGTCTAAAGGTTGAGTTGCATAATTTTCAAATCGTGCTTTTGCCAAACCATTTGCCGTTTGTTTTTGGTCTAATAGATATGAAGTCTTGTACCACATATCTCTTAAACGAGAAACCGTCATGGTGTAAACTTCATCTTTATTGATGATGCTTAAGACGTCACTTTCTGTAACTTTACCGATATTATGGAAATCGATATTTGCTTCTGAAAGTATAGCTTCTATTGAATTGTCTTCAGCTTGAAAAACAATACCAGCATTTTCGGCAAATAGTACTTTAATGGAATCTTTTTGTTGAAGTGCAGAAATATCTAATTCGGCACCAAGGTTATTATCTGCGAAACATAATTCTAATAAGGTTGTAATCAATCCACCAGAAGACACATCATGCCCAGCAACAATTTTGTTATCGTTTATTAACTTTTGAATGGTGTTAAAAACCGTTTTTACATAATCTGCGCTTTGAACATTTGGAGTTGTGTTTCCAATTTTATTTTTGATTTGCGCAAAACTACTTCCACCTAATTTATAACCATCTTGCGAAATGTTGATGTAATAAATGTCACCTTTTCCTTTTTGAAAAACGGGCTCAATAACATTTGTAATATCGTTACAATTTGCAGCGGCAGAAATAATTACTGTTCCTGGAGAAATAACATCTCCATCAGGATATTTTTGCTTCATCGACAAGGAATCTTTTCCTGTCGGCACGTTGATTCCTAAATCGATAGAAAATTTTGAAATAGCTTTTACCGCTTCGTACAAACGTGCATCTTCGCCTTCATTTTTACAAGGCCACATCCAGTTTGCTGATAGCGAAACACTTTTTAATCCATCTTTAAGTGGTGCCCACATAATGTTGGTCAAGGCTTCTGCAATGCTATTTCTGCTTCCAGCAATAGGATTAATTAAACCCGAAATAGGCGAGTGGCCAATTGAGGTAGCAATACCTTCTTTTCCGTTGTAATCGAGTGCCATAACGCCAAGGTTATTTAACGGTAATTGTAGCGGACCAGCACATTGTTGCTTAGCGACTTTTCCGCCAACACAACGGTCTACTTTATTAGTTAGCCAATCTTTACAAGCCACAGCTTCAAGTTGAAGTACTTGGTCTAAATAGGTGTAAAAGTCATCAGGATTATAGGATATTCCGCCATAATCGCGGTTAACAGTGTTATCTGTCATTATCGTTTTTGGCGAACTACCAAACATATCTGCAAGTCCCAAATCCATTGGCGTATTGCCTTTGGTTTTAGATTTAAAAGTAAATCTATGGTCGTTTGTCACATCACCAACTTCGTAAATTGGTGAACGCTCGCGCTCTGCAATTTTATTAAGTGTGTCGAGATGTTTTTCGGCAATGACTAATCCCATACGTTCTTGAGATTCGTTACCTATAATTTCTTTATCTGAAAGCGTTGGGTCACCAACTGGTAATTTATCTAAGTCAATTTTGCCACCAGTATCCTCCACCAATTCAGACAGACAGTTTAAATGTCCACCTGCACCATGGTCGTGAATGGAGACGATATGATTTTCTTCACTTTCAACCATACCACGCACGGCATTTGCGGCACGTTTTTGCATTTCTGGGTTAGAACGTTGAACAGCGTTTAATTCTATGCCTGTTGAAAACTCACCAGTATCTGCTGATGATACGGCAGCACCACCCATTCCAATACGGTAATTTTCGCCTCCAAGAATTACAATTTTATCACCTTCTTGTGGTGTATCTTTTAAAGCTTGTTCTGCTTTTCCGTAACCAATTCCGCCAGCTTGCATGATGACTTTGTCGTAGCCGAGTTTTCTGGAGGCTGAGGCTCTCGAAGCCTCATTCGTGCCTTCGAGAGCCTCAGGCACCATATTGTTATCTTCTTTATGTTCAAATGTTAAAACAGAACCACAAATTAATGGTTGCCCGAATTTGTTTCCAAAGTCTGACGCTCCATTAGAGGCTTTAATTAAGATATCAATTGGCGTTTGGTAGAGCCATTTTCTGGCTTCGAATTTTTGTTCCCAAGGTCGGTCTTCTTCTAAACGCGAATAAGAGGTCATGTATACAGCTGTGCCTGCTAGCGGTATAGAACCTTTTCCACCAGCGAGTCTATCTCTAATTTCGCCACCAGAACCTGTTGCAGCGCCGTTAAATGGTTCTACTGTCGTAGGAAAGTTGTGTGTTTCTGCTTTTAATGAAATAACAGAATCGAATTCTTTTGTGGTATAGTAATCCGGAATATCTGCTCGTTTAGGTGCAAACTGTTCCACTTTTGGACCTTTAATAAATGCAACGTTGTCTTTGTATGCTGAAACAATATCATTCGGGTTTTGTTTCGATGTTTCTTTAATCATCTTAAAGAGTGACATCGGCTTTTCTTCGCCATCAATAACGAAAGTACCATTGAAGATTTTATGACGACAGTGTTCTGAATTCACTTGAGAAAAACCAAACACTTCAGAGTCTGTTAACGGTCGACCAATTTTTTTTGAAACACCTTCAAGATACACAACTTCTTCATCACTAAGTGCTAAACCTTCTTTGAGATTATAGGCCGCAATATCTTCAATATCAAGAATTGGTTCAGGTTGAATATCAATTGTAAAAATATCTTGATTTAAACCATTGAATTTCTCAGAAATCATTGGGTCGTAATCTTTAAATCCTTCTGTTGAAGCCTTAAACTCTTCAATTCGGATGATGCCATCAATTCCCATATTTTGGGTGATTTCAACAGCATTTGTACTCCAAGGCGTTATCATGGCAGCGCGTGGTCCAACAAAAAAAGCATCGATTGATGCTTGTTCTATTTTAGGTTGGTCGCCAAATAACCATACGAGTTTAGAGATGGTTTCTGTTGATAATTCTTTTGTGGCTTGAACAGCAAATACTTTACTGTTTTGGTTTCCGAAGAAGTGAATCATTATAAAAGATTATGTTGTGTTTTTGAAGCTGTAAATTTACTTTTTTTAAGTGTATTTATCTCAAATTATCTTAAAGAAAATTTAGAGTTATCCACTTATTTTTAAACAAAAAAGCGACCAAATTGGTCGCTTTGAATTACTGTCTTACTAATTTTTTGGTTACTGTACCAGAGTCGGATTTTAACCTCAATAGGTATATGCCTTTTTTGAGTCCAGCGATGTTAATCTTTTTCTGGTTGGAGGTTAAATTTTGTTGTTTTACTTTTTTGCCTAAAACATCATAAACCTCTACAAATATATCTTTGTTTGAAATGATAGTCACTTCATTGCTACTAACTGGATTAGGATAAACCTTTACTTCTGGCTGTTGAAAATCATTAGTAGATAATACTGTCCATCTATTTTGGGCTGGAGTTCCTCCCCATATTAGTGTGGCTAAATATGGGTTATCCACAAAAGGATTTCTATTTCCTTGAGCTCCGCTTATAACTGTATTTCTATTATCTTCAATTCCATTGTCAACTACAGGGTCTGCAGCATTCCATTCAAGGAATAAAGCTAAATTACCAACATCTGTAAAAGGTTCATTGTATCTTAAATTAACATACATTATTATCCTGGCAACATCTCCACGCCAATCATCACCTGGAAAGAACTCACCATTTGATGAAAAATAGTTTCCTGAGCCGTCTCTAAACGGGTCATTACCTCTTAATGTATTTACAGCTGTAATACAGGCACGCAACAAGTGTAAATCAGCTTCTGCGGTACCTGAGCCAAGTAAAGACCGTGGATATACATGCTCTGTATTGTAAGTTTGAGGTGTGTTAGGATTATTACCTGACAACCATTGGTCGTCTGGTTGAACGTCACCACTATAAATAAGAGTTACATTATCTGGGTCGTTGGCCGGAGTGTCTGCATCATATAAAAAATTATGCCTCTGTGAATATGTCAAAAAAGTTGTGTGATTTCCTATGGTGATTGTTGCCAATTCATCATATAAATTTGAATTTGATGCAGAATAGTCAACATTATTACTATCGTAGTAAGCTGCTAAATTTGCAGGAGGAACAACTGTTTGGCTGAATATACCAGTTGTTAATAATAAAAAGAGTAGGTAAATATGTTTCATGTGTAGGGGATTTATTTTTTTTCTAATAATGCCATATAAAAGCCATCAAATCCAGATTTGTGGGCTAATACTTTTTTATCTTTTACAAAGTTAAAATCTTTTCCGATATCTGTTGTTAAGAATTTCTCAACTTGTTTTTCATTTTCAGAAGGTAAAACAGAACAGGTGGCATACACCATTTTCCCGCTGCTTTTTACCATTTTAGAGTATTGTTGTAACACATATTCTTGAGTTTTCTTTATATTCTCTATAAACTCTGGTTGCAATTTCCATTTGGCATCTGGGTTTCGTCTTAAAACACCAAGACCAGAACATGGCGCATCGATTAATAATCGGTCTGCTTTACCATGTAATTTTTTTATAGGTTTAGTAGAGTCAATAGCCTTTAACTCTATGTTATGAACACCGTTACGACGCGCTCTAACCTTTAGCTTTCTTAATTTACTTTCGTAAATATCCATGGCTATAATTTGTCCTTTATTTTCCATCAATGATGCCAAATGAAGCGTTTTACCACCTGCACCTGCACATACATCTACAACTTTCATGCCCGGTTTTACATCTAAAAAATCTGCAACTAATTGTGATGAAGCATCTTGTACCTCGAACCAGCCATTTTTAAAGGCTTCAGTTTTAAAAACATTGGCACGTTCTACTAATTTTAAAGCCGAAGGGTAATTTGGTATAAACTCTGTTTCTATTTCTTCAGATTGAAGCTTGAGTTGTAAATCTTTTTTGGTGGTTTTAAGTGTATTTACTCTTAAAATAACATCGGCTTGTTCGTTTTGCTTGGCTATTTCGTCTGTCCAAACGTTTTCACCTAGTTCTTTAATACCTAACTCATCTATCCAATCTGGAATAGATTCTCTTAGTTTACGTGTTTTAGAAAGCTCATCAAATCGCCCTTTAATTTTTCGAGTTGGGGTTTCTGTAAAATATTTCCAATCAGGGAGCTTGATGCCTTTTAGTGTTGCCCACACGGCGAAGATTCGCCATAAATTGTCTCTATCAAAAGGTTCTTTTACATCAGCGATTTCTGCATATAAGCGTTTGTATCTTACGATTTGGTAGACTGTTTCGGCTACAAAACCACGGTCGCGACTTCCCCAGCGCTTATCACGTTTTAAAAGTTGTTGTACAACCTTATCGGCGTATTCTCCTTCATTAAAAATGAGGTGAAGACCATCAATAACGGCAAAGCATAAATTCCTGTGTAATCGCATGATTCTAGTATTCAGTGTTTTAAATACGATTTTACTGTATAAAACCATATTTAAATTAGCGTGCAAATGTACGATTAAATGTTTATTTGTTGTAGTGTTTAGTCGTTTATTCGGTTGGCTTTTTTATTTTTAAAGAAAATACAGTTTATGCGTTTACTAGTTATATGTTTCTTATTGATTTGCTTAGGTTCTTGTACATCTGAAAAGAGGATAAAATCTAGAAGTTTTTCTGAAGTTAAAATTGAAACCCTTTTGCAAGACTCTACATTGAATGTTAGGGCTTTGGATATAATGAAAGACAGGGTTGTAGTGGCAACATCTAAGGGTGAGTTTTACAGTCTTGTTGATGATAGCGATATTTTTGCACAAATTTTCTTCATTAATTATCAAGATTCAATTAACATGAATAATTTTAGAGCTGTATCCCAGATTAAATATTACAATCCAAGCAGGTTACCAGCTGTACTTGGAATTACTATTTCTAGTCCTACTAAATTATTCAAAGATGGAAGACTTGTCTATAAAGAAACTCACCCAAAAGCCTTCTACGATTCCATGGATTTTTGGAATGACCAAGAAGGCATTGCTATGGGTGACCCAACGGACGATTGCATAAGCATTATTATAACACGTGATGGCGGTGAATCTTGGACTAAATTATCCTGTGACGTTTTACCAAAAGCTGTTGAAGGTGAAGCTGCATTTGCTGCGAGTGACACTAATATCGCTATTGTTGGCGACGACACCTGGATTTCTACAGGTGGTATGGCTAGTCGTATTATTTACTCTCCCGATAAAGGAAAAACATGGGAAATATATGACACGCCTATTATCCAAGGCAAACCAACTACAGGCATATATTCTTTAGATTTTTATGATGCTAAAAATGGCTTTGCTATTGGCGGTGATTACACAAAGCCTGACGACTCCATAAACAACAAGATTAGAACTGCTGATGGTGGCAAAACTTGGCAAGTTGTTGGTAATGGAAAGTCGCCTGGTTACAGAAGCTGCGTGCAATATGTGCCTAACGGAGATGCTCAGGAATTAGTGGCTATCGGTTTTAAAGGGATAGATTACAGTAATGATGGTGGTGAAAACTGGAAACATCTCAGTGATGAAGGCTTTTATACCATTCGGTTCTTAAACGATTCTGTTGCCTATGCTGCAGGTAATGGACGCATAAGTAAATTAATATTTAAATAAAAAAGAAGCCTAACTAGGCTTCTTTCATTTAATCTTTTCGTTTACCTCTCAATTTTTTGAGACGCTCTAGGAGTTGTCTATTGAATTGGTCTTCGACCACTTTGAGGCGTATGATTTTCTTTGCCGGAATTGCAGATTTTAAATCTTTTAAAAGTTTTTGTTTTGCTTGGTGCATTTTGTTTTCACCTTCAATCATCTGCTCTAAAAAAGAACTAGCTTCACTATCCGACACATCTTGGTTCCTACGCATTTTGCGCATAATCGGTCTAAAATAGTCAGACTTAATTTTATTTGAGCTTTCTTCAAACTGATTATAAATTGGCCAAAATTTCTGAGCTTCATCCGTAGATAATTCTAATTTTTCCGTAATAAAAGCGACTTTTTGAGCTTTTATTTTATCCCTCATTTTTCCATCTTGAGGCAGTTGGGCAAGACTTAATAGTCCTGTAAAAATTAAAAGTAAAGTAATTATTTGTTTCATTTTTAATATTATTTTTATTCTAAAATGGCTTCGATGTCTGCGTTTTCTAGTAGGTATTCTTCTAGATTGTCTTCGTTATATGTGGTTTCGGTAATTTTAAAATCTTCTTCTAAAACCTCTACTTGTGTTAATAATTCTGCCAAATCATAAGTGTCTAAATCACTTTCTATAAAGTAATTCTCTACCATTTCTACAGATATTTCCGCTGTATTTGACTGATTTATAAAAACAGCGAATAACAATAGGAGTGAAGCCGCAATACCAGAAATATAATAGAGCTTTTTACTTCTAAATAGACTAATAACTGGGGTTTGCTCTTTGGTATTTAGACGATTAAGAACACTGTCTTCGATAGTGTCGAAATAAGCTTCAGGCGTTTTAAATCCAGGAGATTCAACTTTACTAAAAGAAGTTTCATTCTCTAAACGCTGCATAAGCTTTTCATCAAAAGACTCAAAATAGTCTTTAGGTGCTTTAAAACCGCTAGAATTAATGTTATGTAATTTGTCTTTTTTCACTTTGTGCTGAACTTGTTTCAGTATCTATTTCTATGTCTTTGACTCTGAAATCTCTAAATGGTTTAATCAGAGGTTAAAAACGTTTCTATTTTCTTTACTGCGATATGATACGATGTTTTTAATGCGCCTTCACTTGTTTCTAAAATTTCGGACATCTCTTTGTATTTCATGTCATCAAAGTATTTCATATTAAAAACCAATTGTTGTTTATGAGGCAATGTAGCTATTGCTTTTTGTAACTTTAATTGTATCTCATTGCCTTCAAAATACACGTCCGCGGTTAAATTATTTATAGCGTTGGTCTGTATGTCCTCATTAGAAATTTGTAATCGCTTTGCATTTTTGTTGATATGCGTTATTGATTCGTTTGTTGCAATTCTATACATCCATGAGTAGAGTTTACTATCGCCTTTGAACTTATCTATGCTGCGAAACACTTTTATGAATGTATTTTGAAGCACATCATCTGCATCGTCATGACTAATAACAATTTTACGGATATGCCAATACAGGCGCTCTTTATAGAGTGACATTAGCTCTCTAAAAGCAGTTTCCTTTGTAGCGGTGTTTTTAAGCTGAGATATTAAGTCTAGTTCGTCCGTCAAAAAACATGTTATTTGCAGGTTTGACTAAGATAACTAGAAATGGTTTAATTGCGTAAGAATTATTTTTTCATTTACTCAAAACTCTGCATTTCTACAAGCTTTTTGTAAACACCATTTTTTGCTAGAAGTTCGTTGTGCGTACCTTGCTCTGCAATTTCGCCTTTAGACATCACCACGATTTGGTCTGCATTTTGGATGGTAGATAATCGATGCGCAATAACAATCGATGTTCTATTCTTCATCATGTTTTCTAAGGCAACTTGTACTAGACGCTCACTCTCAGTGTCAAGAGCAGAAGTGGCTTCATCTAGAATCATGATTGGAGGATTTTTAAGAACAGCTCTAGCAATACTTAAACGTTGTTTTTGACCACCGGATAATTTTCCTCCAGAATCACCAATATTGGTTTCTATACCTTTTGGAAGGTCTTTAACAAACTCCCAAGCATTGGCAATTTTTAGCGCTTCAACAATCTCATCATCAGAAGCATCTTCTTTACCAATTAGAATATTATTCTTAACAGTGTCATTAAAAAGAATAGAATCTTGAGTTACCAAGCCCATTAATCCTCGGAGTGAAGACTTTTTTAGAGTTTTAATGTCTTCACCGTCAATTGAGATATTACCTTCATTGACGTCGTAAAAGCGTGTCACTAGATTGGCAATCGTACTTTTTCCACTTCCAGATTGTCCAACCAAAGCAACGCTTTTTCCTTTAGGAACTTTAAGTGTAAAGTTTTTGAGTACTAGCTCATCCTCGTATTTAAATGAGATATTATTAATGCCAATTTCTGATGTAAAATCGTCTTTCGTTTTTGCGTTTGGTGAATCTTTTAGTGGTGATTCAGTGTTTAAGACTTCTAGAACCCGTTCCGCAGCTGCATTTCCTTTTTTAACACTGTAACTGGCTTTACTTATAGCTTTTGCTGGGGTAAGAATGTTATAGGCCAAGCCCATAAATGTTAAAAATTGTTCGCCTTCTAGAACACCTTCAACCAAAACCATGTGTCCGCCAAACCATAATAAGACACCGATAACTGCGATTCCAAGAAATTCGCTTGTTGGTTTTGCTAAGTTGGTTCGGTTTAATAATGAATTTGAAAATTTAAAAAACCGACTTGTAGATTTCTGAAATTTATTAGCAAAGCTACCTTCAGAATTGTAGCTTTTTATCACTTTTAAACCACCTAAGGTTTCCTCTAATATTGAAAGAAAATAACCTTGTTCTTTTTGGACTTTGTCCGATTTTCGCTTTAAACTTTTTCCGATTAATGAAATAATAATTCCTGAAATTGGAATAAAAATGAAAACGAATATTGTTAGTTTTACACTAATTGTTAGCATAAAAAGTATCGTAAAAATAATGGTCAGCGGTTCTCTAAAAATCAGTTCTAAAATCGAAAGAAACGAATGTTGAATTTCTAAAACATCTGTTCCAAAACGTGCCATGATATCACCTTTTCGCTTTTCAGAATAAAAAGAAATAGGTAGCTCAACAGTTTTGTCGTATAAATCATTTCGTAAATCGCGTAACACACCATTTCTCAAAAAAGTGATGAAATACATGGCGAAATAATTGAACAAGTTTTTCAAAAAGAATACCGAAATAATAAGAATAATAACAAATGTTAAAGCCTTTGAAGCATCGTCACCAGCCATTTGATTTATTTGGTAATTTAGACTATTACTAAAATAATCGCCAAATTCTGTAAAGCCTGTATAAGTAGGTTTTTCTGTTATTTTTATAGCATCTTTTTTAAACATGACTTCTAAAAGAGGCATCAATACCATAAAAGACAGTCCCGAAAAAAGTGCATAAAAAATATTACATATAACATTGAGAATGGCATATGTTTTATAAGGTAACGCAAAGCGAATAATTTGTTTGAAATAATTCATCTAGATATTCATGTCTTTTAAGATAGCATCAATCTTAGATTCCAATAACTGCTCCGTTTTGCTAAAGTCAGACATATTGTCAAGTGTCGAGTTAACGCTAATGTAGAACTTTATTTTTGGCTCAGTACCACTCGGTCTCAATGCTATTTTACTTCCATTTTCTGTGTAGTAAATTAGAACATTAGATTTTGGTACATCAAGCTGGTATTCTTCATGAGTTTGAAGGTTTTTAGCGATAGACAATTGATAGTCTTCAATAAGCACTACTTTTTCGCCATTAACCTCCTTTAAAGGATTGTCTCTGGCGTCAATCATCATTTGTTTGATTTCCTCTGAGCCTTCAATTCCCTTTTTTACAAGTGAGACTAAACGTTCTTTGTAAAATCCATACTTTGTGTAAAGTAGAATTAATTCTTTATAAAACGAACTTCCTTTTGCTTTGGCTTGAGCTGCAATTTCACATGCCAATAGGGTAGAAGTGACAGCGTCTTTATCTCGCACAAAGTCGCCAACCATAAAACCAAAACTCTCTTCGCCGCCTCCAATGAAATCAAGTTCTGGAAAATCTTTTATCATTTTGGCAATCCACTTAAAACCTGTCAAACCAATTTTGATTTCCGTTTGGTAAGCATCTGCTAAAACAGACATCATGGGTGTAGAAACAATAGTCGAGCCTATAAATTCTTTACCCTTAAGTTTGTCCTCTTTTTGCCATTGTTTTAGTAGGAAATCTGTCATCACAACCATCGTTTGATTACCATTTAAGAGTTTTAGTTGCCCATCTAAATCTCTTATGGCTATACCAACACGATCGCTATCAGGATCTGTACCAATAACAATGTCTCCATTTACACTTTCAGCTAATTCTATAGCCATTTTAAGAGCTGCAGGCTCTTCAGGATTTGGAGAATCCACAGTTGGGAAATCGCCATTAGGTTCTGCTTGTTCTTCAACAATACTTACATTGTTATATCCCGCGCGTTTTAAGGTTTCAGGTATGGTTGTAATTGATGTTCCATGAAGTGAAGTAAATACAATATTTAGATTGTCTTTAGCTTCTTGCTGAGTGTTAAAACTTCCATTTTTCACCGATGCATTAATAAATACATCATCAACATCTTGTCCTATATATCTGATTAAGTCAGGATTACTTTCAAACTTAATATCAGAATAATTTAAACTATTGATTTCTGCAATAATCTCAGCATCCTGTGGTGGTACTAATTGTCCGCCGTCTTGCCAATACACTTTATAACCGTTATACTCTGGTGGATTATGAGATGCCGTTAATACAATACCACAATGGCAATTAAGGTGCTTTAGGGCAAATGATAATTCTGGTGTAGGTCTTAAATCTTCAAACAGAAAAACTTCGATGTTATTTGCAGAAAATACATCGGCAACAACTTTACCAAAAGCTTGACTGTTATGCCTACAATCGTATGCTATAGCAACTTTTATCTGTCCACCAGAGAAACTTTGCTTTAAGTAGTTGCTTAATCCTTGCGTATTTTTTCCCAAGGTGTATTTGTTAATACGATTATTACCAACACCCATAATTCCTCGCATTCCGCCAGTACCAAATTCTAAGTTTTTGTAAAAACTTTCCTTAAGTTCTTTAGGATTACCGGCAATCATTCTATCAACTTTTTGTTGCGTATCGGTATCAAAAGTTGGAGTTAGCCATTCGTTTACTTTTTCTAATATTTCAGGTTCAATATGTAGCATAGCGTAGTATTCTGTTTGCAAAAGTACAAATTACGAGGTTTAGGCATTAAGATAGATTGGGAAATTAATCTAGATTTAAATTCTCTTTAATGAGGTAGCGTTTACTTTCTCTTTTGGAGCGTAAAATAAGTTCACCCAAGAAACCAGCAATAAAGGATTGTGTACCAATAATCATTGTCGCTAGAGCGATGTAGAAAGATGGTCGTTGGGTAATTAATCGTCCAGTTGGGTTAAGAAAGAGTTTGTCAATACCCATATAGAAAGCAAAGGTAAAGCCTATTAAAAACATTATAACTCCTAAAGCCCCAAAGAGGTGCATAGGTCGTTTCCCAAAACGAGAGATAAACCAAATAGTTATTAAATCCAAAAAGCCATTGATAAAACGATTCATCCCAAATTTAGTAGTCCCGTATTTACGCGCTTGATGTTTTACTACCTTTTCACTAATAGAGGTGAAGCCTGCGTTTTTAGCTAAGACAGGGATGTATCTATGCATTTCGCCATTAACATCAATATTTTTTACCACGGCGTTTTTGTATGCCTTAAGACCACAATTAAAATCATGAAGTTTAACACCAGATGTACGTCTTGCTGCCCAATTAAATAATTTTGAAGGTAAATTTTTAGCAATTACAGAGTCGTAACGTTTTTTCTTCCATCCAGAAACCAAATCGTAATTATCTTTGGTAATCATTTGGTGGAGCTCAGGTATCTCTTCTGGATTATCCTGTAAATCCGCATCCATTGTAATTACTACATCTCCTTTTGTTTTAGCAAAACCTGCATGTAGTGCTTGCGATTTACCAAAGTTTTTTAGGAAACGGATGCCTTTTACGTTTTCGTTTTTGTCAGAAAGTGATGAAATAACGTTCCATGAATTATCTGTACTACCATCATCGATAAACAGAATTTCGTAAGAAAACGAATTGGATTGCATCACAGATACAATCCAATCGTGTAATTCTGTTAGCGACTCAGCCTCGTTGAGAAGCGGAATGACTATAGATATATTCATGTAATTTTTATTCTTTTAATTAAGAGTAAAAATAGACAATAATTTTAAGAGACAGCAGGATTATTTCGTTTCATGACTAGGCCAGTAATCAAGGTAATTATAAAACCAAAAAATAACCCTATAAATAATTGCATTGCAGCAATTACCGCTGGAGAGGAAAATTTATCCGACCATGCTTTTGACATATCAATTTGTTCCTGTGTTAAATTTGGATTTTGTTCAATCATCTTTTCCATTTGAACTTCTTGCATTTGAGCAACCATATCTGGTTCAATAACATTCATTAAGATGTAACCAAAAATGATGGTAATTATCGATGAAATCAAAATAATTCCCATTCCTAGTTTTAACGCTTGTCCCAGCGACATAAATCCGCCGTTAGATTTTTTAAATTGATTAAATGCCAGTACTAAAATAGTTACGGTAATAGCAATACCTAGAAATATTTCAATTGTATGTTGTTCTAGATGCCAATTCATTAAATACTTAATTATTCCAATTGCTACACCTATTAAACCTGATATAATACCAAAGTTAATTGCGATTTTTTTTGAAGTTGATTTTTCCATGATAAATTATTGTTGATTAGTTAATTCGTTAGTTTGTACCTAAATATAGTAAAACGTTACATTTTATCTGAAGTAATGTTTAAACTAATTGTGTTTTTAAGATTGAAATTCGCAAAAAAGATAAGTTTTTAAATAAAGACTAAAAAAAGATTGTAGAATTATAAAAATTGATTAAATTTGCACCTCGAAAAAATCGAAAATACATTAAAGAATTTAGTGATGAGAAAAGGTATACATCCAGAAAATTATAGAGTAGTAGCATTCAAAGACATGTCTAACGATGATGTTTTTTTAACTAAATCTACAGCAGACACAAATGAAACGATTGAGGTTGATGGTGTTGAGTACCCATTAGTAAAACTAGAAATCTCTAGAACATCACACCCATACTACACTGGTAAGTCTAAGTTAGTAGATACTGCAGGACGTATCGATAAGTTTAAAAACAAATACGCTAAGTTTAAGAAATAAACTTAGTTTACATATATTTTTAAAAAGCCTTTCCTTAACAGAAAGGCTTTTTTATTTTTACATAAATTCAATAACTGATGAATTATATTCTTTTTGACGGCCCTAATAGAAACAATCTTTTACCTTTTACGTATACGAGACCCGTTGCGGATATTAGAGTAGGTATCTTAACTATTAGAGAAAAATGGGAATCTTACCTAGATTACACAACCACTACGGTTACAGAATATTACCTTTCTGAGAAGTTTCCTATGGTAGAGATGGAGGTCAATGTTATGATTAACGCATCTTATCTTCCTAACTACGAGATTATTGCCTTAATACAAGAGTTAAAAGTTAATCAAGCTGTTTTTAAAGGTGAAGATGTTATTGCTTTCTGTGTTGAAGAAGGTGCTGAGCACGACGGCTTTGATAATTTTGAAGCTGTAGAATTTGAAAACGATATTATAAAAATTGAACACACCTGGGAAATATTCTCCAAAAATGGAGAAGCTATTACTGATGATTTTGAATTGATTACCAAAAACCGAAAATCAGAACCTATTCCGACTAGTGTTAATGCTATAAACCCAGAACATATCTTTATTGAAAAGGGAGCTAAAGTCAATTTTTCTTCATTGAATGCAAGTTCAGGACCTATTTATATTGGTAGAGATGCAGAAATTATGGAAGGTAGTTTGGTAAGAGGTCCTTTTGCACTTTGTAATAATTCTACCCTTAAATTGGGAGCAAAAATTTATGGTCCTACTACAGTAGGGCCTCACAGTAAAGTAGGAGGAGAGGTAAATAACTCTGTAATTTTTGGTTATTCTAACAAGGGCCATGATGGATTTTTAGGAAATTCAGTACTCGGAGAATGGTGCAATTTAGGCGCAGATTCTAATAATTCTAACCTTAAAAACAACTACGCCGAAGTTCGCCTTTGGGACTACAATAGCGAAGGTTTTGCAAAAACTGGGCTTCAGTTTTGCGGATTAATGATGGGCGACCATAGTAAATGTGGAATTAATACCATGTTTAACACAGGTACGGTTGTAGGTGTAAGTTCAAATATTTTTGGAAGTGGTTTTCCAAGAAACTTTGTGCCAAGTTTCTCTTGGGGCGGAAGCAAGGGATTTGTTACGTACAAAACAAGTAAAGCCTTTGAAGTTGCAGAAGTAGTTATGAAACGACGTAGTGTAAATTTTTCAGAAGCGGATAAGCAAATTTTAGAGCACGTTTTTGAGTTGACAAAAAAATATAGAAGAGAATAGAACATGTTAGGAATATTAATTTTAATTTTTATTGGCAGGCACTTTTACAAATTGGCTGAGAAGTATAATAAGAATGCCTGGCTTTTTGCTATCCTTGGAATTGTAGCCTATTACGTTGGAACACTATTAGCTGGAGTAATTCTAGGTGTTTTAATGGAAATATTCTCTTGGAATATAGATTTTGAAAACAATTACGGTCTTGGCATAATAGCGCTTCCCTTTGGAATAGGAATGTCTTTTCTTTTTTATAGCATCTTAAAACCTAATTGGAAAGAACAATATGAAAGAAATTTAGATAATGAATTGTATAGATCTAAAGCTTTAACTCCTTCATCTGAAGAAGAATAATTAAATTGGGGATAAAAAATTATTGTGAAGATGTTGATATACTTTCTATTACATAGAATTAAGAGCAAGACTTTTAATGTTTTTGTATTTTCTCTATTCTTAAGTGTCTCAGCATTATTTTCTCAAAATATCAAGATTAAGAATATAAAGCTTAATAACAAGCTTAATCATTTTGCTGCTAATATGAATAAAGGTAAAGTGTATTTTAGTCAGAATAAACTTAATTCTAAAGGTAAACCTGTAAAGACAAGACTAAATACATATTTATATACTTTAGTCAGCGGATACGTAGATAGTCAAGGAGAGATAAGTAACTTAAGACCTGCTAGCGACTCTAAATTAGGTTTCGCCAATGTATCTGTAGCAACATTTACTAATGACGGTAAATTCATGTATTTTACAACAAATTCTGATATTATTGGCGAAAATAAAAGTAAAGACTTTAGAACATTTAACCTACAAATTCATCGTGCAGAATATATCGAGGGTAAAGGTTGGTCTAACCCAACGGAATTGTCGTTTTGTGATAAAGATTATAGTTATGCACACCCAACGCTTAGTAAAGATGGAAAAACGCTCTATTTTGTGTCTAATATGAAGGGCACCAAAGGCAGAACAGACATCTTTAAGGTTTCAATTTTTGAGCATAAATCTTACGGTGAACCAGAACGTTTAGGTGATAACATCAATTCTCCGAGGACCGAGTTATTTCCTTTTATATCTTCAGATAATAAAATTTATTTTTCCTCGAATAGAAGAGGTGGTCTTGGCGGTTACGATATTTACAGTTTTGATTTAAATAACGAAGATGAAAAGCAGCAGCCAAAGCTTTTGCCAGAACCAATTAATAGTATTGGTGAGGATTTTTCTTTTTATCTAATGGACGATGGAAAACGTGGTTTTTTCACCTCTAGACGTGTGGATGGAAAAGGCGATGACGATATCTATTATTTTAAAGGTTTTCAAGCTTCGAAACCTGTTTTAAATTTAGCAGATTAACAGGGTTAATACCTAATCCTTTTACGTTTTTTCTTGTAAATCTTACAACTTCATCATAAAATAAAGGCACAATTGGAGCTGACTCCATAACCAAACTATCCATTTTGGTATATAATTCTGAACGTTTGCCTGTGTCAGTTTCTAAATAAGCCTGTTCATATAAATTATCAAAAACCTCGCTGCTAAAGTGTGTGTAGTTTGGTCCGTTAGGCGCAAAATTCTTGCTGTAATAGAGCGATAAATAGTTTTCTGCATCAGGATAATCTGCAATCCAACTGGCTCTAAAAAAATCAAGTTGACCATTAGCTTTCAAGTCTTTTAAGCTTGAAGCAGGAATGACATCTATATTAATTTCAAGTCCAATTTTCTGAAGTTCTCGTTGGATGTACTCGCAGAAATTTAAATAATTACTTGTAGTTGTTAAAGTGACAGACGGATTGGAAATACCACTTTCGCTCTTGAATTTTTCAAGCAAATTTCTTGCCTTTTCAGGATTGTATGCAAAACCAATAGATTTGTTATATCCTGGCAGCCCTTTTGGTATAAATCCTCCATTAGCAGGAATGCCAATACCATTACGCAAATAGGTAATCATCTTTTTGCGGTCAAATCCAAGGTTTATGACTTGTCTTATGAGTTGAGATTGTACTTCGTCGACATCAGTTTCCATAAAAAAGCCTAGATATTCTGTATTTAAGTAAGGACCTCTAATCATTTTCACTTCTTCTACATAATTATCTTTAAGTGTGCCTTTAGAGGTTAAGATTTCGTCTTTGTAAGAAGCATCTAGGCCTGAAACAAAGTCAATGTTACCTTGAGCGAATTGTAGAAACTCACTCTGCTTGTCTGGTAAAAAGGTAATAGCCACAGCTTCCAGATAAGGTAAAGAGACTCCATTTTCATCTTTTTCAAAATAATTAGAATTTCGTCTCAAGACCAACTTTACATTTTCTTCCCAACGTTTAAATAGAAATGGTCCTGTACCAATGGGATTTGCTCTAAAATCAGTTCCATAGTGTTCTACTATCTCTTTTGGCACTACAGAGCAGTATTTCATGGTAAGTAGGCCTAGAAATGCAGGAAAGGGTTGTTTTAATTTTATAACAAATGTTGAATCGTTTTTTGCAAAAAAATCATCAACCTTACTAAAGACCCAAGCACCAGGAGAAGCTATCTTTTTATCTCTTATGCGGTTGAAGCTATATTCAAAATCACTTGCGTTAACGGTACGTGTGGAATCTTTACCAAAGAGATGATGTTTATGATAATAGACATCTTTTCTAAGCGAAAATGTGTAAGTTGTTGCGCTATCCGTTATGGTCCAACTTTTTGCAATGGCAGGTGTAACGTTGAGGTTATCATCCATTTGCACTAGCCCGTTGAAAATTTGATTTGTTCCCCAAATATCAGCTAAATCCTTTGAGAAAGCAGGGTCTAACGAGCTAATATTTCGATGTTCATTGTATCTAAAAACGAGATGGTCTTTGTCTGAAGTATTGGTTTCTGAACAAGAAAAAGCAAAAACCAAAGCAAAAAAAACAACTATATGGTTAAGATTGAATTGATTATAAGCCGATAATTGTTTTAGCATTTTAGGTATAAGTTGTAAATTTGCCGCCTTGATAAAATCTTTTAAGTAAACTCATATTTGAGTAAGCTTAGAAGAAAGTTAAATCTCGATTATCGAGTAAAAGTACAAGAATGAACGCTAGAAAAAAAGTCGCATTTTACACTTTAGGTTGTAAGCTTAATTTTTCTGAAACCTCTACAATTGCAAGAAACTTTAATGACGAGGGTTTTGACCGCGTAGATTTTAAAGAAAAAGCAGATATCTATGTGATTAACACTTGCTCTGTTACAGAAAATGCGGATAAGCGTTTTAAAACTATAGTAAAGCAAGCTCAAAATGTTAATCCAGAAGCCTTTGTTGCCGCGGTAGGTTGTTATGCGCAGCTAAAGCCAGAAGAATTGGCGGCAGTAGATGGTGTTGACTTGGTACTTGGTGCTACAGAAAAATTCAAGATTACAGATTATATTAACGATTTATCCAAGAATGATTTTGGTGAGGTACACTCTTGTGAGATAGAAGAAGCCGATTTCTATGTCGGTAGTTATTCAATAGGAGATAGAACCCGTGCATTCTTAAAGGTGCAAGATGGTTGCGATTACAAATGTACCTATTGTACTATTCCATTGGCTAGAGGAATTTCTCGTAGTGATACGATGCAGAATGTATTAAAAAATGCTAAAGAGATTTCAGAAAAAGGAATTAAAGAAATTGTTTTAACGGGCGTTAATATTGGTGATTATGGTAAAGGTGAGTTTGGAAACAAGAAACACGAGCATACATTTCTAGATTTAGTTTCAGAACTTGATAAAGTTGAAGGCATAGAGCGATTAAGAATATCTTCTATAGAACCCAATCTTTTGAAGAATGAAACTATTGAATTAGTTTCAAACTCAAGAGCATTTGTCCCTCATTTTCACGTGCCATTGCAAAGTGGTAGCAATACACTTCTCAAGAAAATGAAACGTCGTTACATGCGCGAATTGTATACCGACCGCGTATCTAAAATAAAAGAAGTGATGCCACATGCGTGCATTGGTGTAGACGTTATTGTTGGGTTTCCTGGTGAGACAGATGAGCTGTTTTTAGAAACTTACAACTACTTGAGTGAATTAGACATATCGTATCTACATGTTTTTACTTATTCTGAAAGAGATAATACTGAAGCAGCTAGCTTTGAGAGCGTCGTTCCAAAAAATGTAAGAGCAAAACGAAGCAAGATGTTGCGAGGTCTATCTGCTAAGAAACGTCGTGCCTTCTACGAAAGTCAAATTGGTTCTGAGCGCACTGTTTTATTTGAAGGTGAAAACAAAGAAGGTTACATTCACGGATTTACAGAAAACTATGTAAAAGTTAAAGCACCTTGGAATCCAGAATTGGTAAACACGCTTAGTAAGGTAAAACTTACTAAAATTGATGAGGATGGTCTGGTGCGTTTAGAATTTATTAGCTAGGTTTACTGAGGATTAATTAATTGCTTAACAATATATGAGAAATACATTTTCTGTATGCTTACTTCTATTATTTACATATGCTGTAATTTCTTGTCAAGAAAATAATGAATATCTCGGTGATTGGGAATTGCAAAGCTGGTCTTTTGATATAGAAATGGATTTGAATAATGACAATACATCTAGTTTCAATTTATTAGAAGAAACATCATGTGTTAATCAAGAAGTACTCACCTTAAAATCTAATAATACTCTA
Source organism: Winogradskyella jejuensis (assembly GCF_900129745.1). Taxonomy (GTDB): domain Bacteria; phylum Bacteroidota; class Bacteroidia; order Flavobacteriales; family Flavobacteriaceae; genus Winogradskyella; species Winogradskyella jejuensis. The sequence goes on from NZ_FQWS01000002.1 coordinate 467,924, forward strand.
GGTTCAAAGAAAACCTTTAGTTCCAATTTAAGAGTTTCTAAAGAAGGAGCTGTCTATAAAGTTTCGGAAAAATGTAACAAAGGAAGTCTTGGTTTTTCTAGTGCGTTCAAGAAAATTAATGATACTCTTGTACTCGAAGAAGGTGGAGAATATATTCTGAATAGAAATAAATTAACAAGAACATTTAAAGGCTTTATAAAAGTATATAATCAAGATTTTTCTGAAGTATTAGAAACAAAAGATTTGGTTTTAACTTATATAAGAAAATATAATCTAAAAAAGTAAATAATTAAAAAAGCCGAAGTGAATACTTCGGCTTTTTCTATGAAATATTTTAATGCTTAAATACGGATGCCAACTGGTAGCATACGCTTATATTTTCTGTTAGCTCTTACAAATTTTGCAATTTCAGGACTAGTAGGAACAACACAAATGTTACGCTCTTTAATGTTGCTAAATACCAAGTCAATAAACTCTAGTTCAAACTCTCTAGACCTAATCGTCTCAGGGATAATAAGTTTTGTTAAGAATATCTTACGCTCTTGTAGAGAATATTCAATAACAGCCATTTCATTTTCAACCTTTAATTCAAATTGACGTAAAAATTCATTGTCAATTAATTCGGCAGTCTCTGTCATAATCTTTTTGTATTTAAATTAGCGGTTGGCTAGAGTAGATACTATTTTTTCAATAGATTTGTGCAAATGTACAAAAAATCTAGTAAACTTAAGGGTTTTAGGTGTTAAAACACTGATATTTAAGTCATTTTGATTTGTTTGAATACACATTTTACGGCTTTTTAGAGATTAAACCAGATGAAGGATAAAATTATACACATTTACATGATGCCAGGTATGGCTGCTAATCCTTCTATTTTTGAGCATATAAAATTGCCAGAAAATCAGTTTGAGATTCATTGGTTAGAGTGGAAAATACCTACCAAGAATGAAAGTTTAGAAGCCTATGCTAAGCGTATGATTGCAGATATTAAGCATGAAGATATTGTACTTCTTGGTGTTTCTTTTGGAGGTATTTTAGTTCAGGAAATGAGTAAATACATGTCTTTAAAGAAGTTATTTGTGGTCTCAAGTGTAAAATCGCATCACGAATTACCTAAACGTTTAAAGCTTCTAAAATATACCAAAGCCTATAAAATATTGCCTACGCAACTTGTTGGTAATATAGATATGCTTGCTAAATATGCCTTTGGCGAAACTATAAAAAAGCGAGTTGAGCTTTACAAGAAGTATCTGTCTGTAAACGATAAGACTTATTTAGACTGGGCAATAAAGCAGGTGGTATGTTGGGACCAAGAAACACCAAATAAAGATGCTATATATATTCATGGAGATAAGGATATTGTATTCCCACATTCTTGTGAGGGTAATTGCATTATTATCAAAGGTGGTACACATATTATGATTATAAATAAGTACAAATGGTTTAACGAAAATTTACCAAAACTTATTCTTCAAAGCTCTTGACATCCAAAGGTTTATTTAATACATTTAGAACAAAAGAAATTCTTATGAAAGCCGTTAAAAATATTTTCCTAGTAGTCTGTTTAGTTTTAGTTTCAAGTATTCTCATTTTTGCCATGCAAAAAGGGCCTCAAGACAATATGATTGATACTCCAACAAAAGAGGTCAAAAATGGATATAATGTCTACGCTCTAGAAATGCCATCGGATTTAAATTTTGCTGGTGAAGCAGTGCCTATAGAAAATCCAGATATATATGAGCGTATGGATCGTGAGCTTTTGGTCAATACCTACTGGCAATCTAACGGATTGCTCATGTTTAAACGTGCACAAAAATATTTTCCTATAATAGAGCCTATTTTAAAAGAAAATGGTATTCCAGAAGATTTTAAATACTTGTCAGTCATAGAAAGTGGTTTAACTAATGCAGTATCTCCTGCTGGAGCACGTGGATTTTGGCAAATTATGAAAGCAACAGGTAGAGAAAATGGTTTAGAAATTAATAGTAATGTAGATGAGCGTTATCATCTTGAAAAAGCTACAAAAGTGGCTTGTAAATACTTAAAAGAGGCTAAAGATAGATTTGGAAGTTGGACACTTGCAGCGGCATCGTACAATGCAGGTAAGGCAGGAATCGCTAATCGATTGAAAGAACAAAATGTTGATGATTACTATGATTTGCTTCTAGGTGAAGAAACAGGTAGATATATGTTTAGAATTGTAGCGTTAAAGGAGATATTAAATAATCCAGTTAAATACGGTTTTAATTTTAGTGATAATGATTTATATAAATACGTTCCAACTACAAAGGTAAAAGTAGATACAGCAGTTACTGATTTTACAAAGTTTGCTGAAAAGTTTGGGATTAACTACAAAATCCTAAAAATCCATAATCCTTGGTTGCGTGAACCACATTTAAATAATAAGTCTAGAAAATTATACGAAATTGAGATTCCTAAAGAGGGTATTTATAAGCCTTAATTTCTTCTTTTGGACTTTATAAAAAATCATATCTGGGCGATACTTACTATTCTAAATTACATTATAGCAGTATCTGCAGTAATTACTATTCTTTTTAAAAGAATAAACCCCACAAAGACTTTAAGCTATATAATAGCCCTTTTGCTAATTCCCTTTCTTGGGCTTTTAGTGTATTATCTTTTTGGTCAAGATTATAGAAAATCAAAAATTTTTAATCGAAAAAAGGTTTTAAATCAATCTACTGTCAAATCAATACAGGAAACAGCAGATATTGATGCCCATGTTGTAGATGATATTGAAGACCGATTAAAAGAGAAATCAAAGTTAATTCCTCTTATCTACAATAGCGAAAATTCCAAGTTAACTGTCAATAATAAGGTTACCGTCATTAAAGACGGAGACATGAAGTTTGACTTACTTTTTAAAGACATCGAAAAAGCTAAGCATCATATTCATTTAGAATATTTTATAGTTAAAGATGATGATTTTGGTTTAAAGTTTCTTAATGTGCTTTCTAAAAAAGCAAAAGATGGAGTACAAGTGAAACTGATAATGGATGATGTAGGAAGTGATGTTTCAAATAATACAATAGCTAAGCTAAAAGAAAGTGGTGTTGAGGTTTATAAATTTATGCCAGTGCTTTTTTCTAAATCTACTGGAAAAATGAATTATAGAGACCATAGAAAAATTGTGGTCATTGATGGAGAGATTGGTTATGTAGGTGGGATTAATATTTCTAATAATTATCTCAATGCAAACAAAACATCTTACTTTAGAGATACACATTGCAGAATTGAAGGAGAAGCCGTTAATCAGCTTCAAATTCTGTTTTTTACAACTTGGGATTTTGTAACAGAAAAAGATTTAAAGGTTTCTAGCGACTATTTTCCCAAGATAGACGATAAGGGCGATACACCTGTGCAAATTTCTGCTAGCGGACCAGATACAGATTGGTCCAATATCATGGAAGCAATTTTTACAGCCATAACAAATGCTTCAGATTACATTTATATCACTACACCATATTTTATTCCGAATGACGAAATAGTTACAGCGCTCCAGGTAGCCGCTAGAAGTAATGTTAAAGTAAAGCTTTTGGTGCCAAAGAAATCGGATTCATGGGTAGCAGAATATGCCACAAACTCTTATTTAGAAAGACTTCTTGAGGCGAAAATTGAAGTCTACAGGTATACAAAAGGTTTTATACACGCTAAAACAATGGTTGTTGACGGTATGTTTTCCACCATAGGTACTACAAATATGGATTATAGAAGTTTCAATATTAATTTTGAAGTCAACGCACTCTTCTATGATGAAAAAACTTCAAAGCGTTTAGAAGATTTATTTATTGAAGATCTAGAGTCTGCTGAAAAGATGGAGCTAGACTTATGGAAAAACAGGAACAAGCGCACAAAGGCTATTGAAGCTATTGCAAATCTAATGGCGCCTTTGTTATAAGCTGCTAAGTTATCGTCTACTTCGTCTATTTTGTCTAGAAGAGGTGGGTTGTCCGTATTGTTGACGAGGAATTGCAGCTTTTTTCATTTGCTGTTTCATCATCTTTATTTGTTCTGCAAGCATATCTCGCTTATCTAATTTTTGAGCTTCGGCTAAAAGTTTTTGCGCTTCTTGCTTTCTTCGTTTACTAAATGCAATACCAGCTAAATTCAATTTTGCCATAGCCAAATCATGGTCCATAGATAATCCTAAACTTATTGCTTTTTTAAAATACTTTTCGGCTTCATTCATGTTTGTCTGAGAAACCATAACACCATTTAAATAATTTAGATAGCCTTGTTGTTTTTTTACCAAAGCAGCTTTTGGATTTTTAATTTTATCGAGCCATTTTTTAGCACCTTCAAAATCTTGCTTTCTTAATCTTAAGAAGGCTAATAAAATCATTTCATTTTTAAAATATAGAAAAACAAAGATTAGAGAAAGTAAGATATACATGATACCATTACCTATGTAACCTTCTGTAAATTGATATATAGCATAGCCTATGATTAAGGCGGCAATGACTAGTTTTATATTTTTATTGAACATATTTATACATTATTTTGCGGGTGGCAAAGGTAATAAAAACAATTAGAAATTATTTTAATCTAAGGCTTGGTAAAGTAAAAACTTGTTGTATATTTGCACGCAGTTTTGGAAAGATAGCCAAATCAAGTTTTACAATCAAGATTTTAAATATATAAGACATGCCGAAAAGAACGTTTCAACCGTCAAAAAGAAAGAGAAGGAACAAACATGGTTTCAGAGAAAGAATGGCTTCTGCTAATGGTAGAAAAGTCTTAGCACGTCGTCGCGCTAAAGGAAGAAAAAGATTATCTGTATCTTCAGAATTAAGACATAAAAAATAATGATTAACAATTGTTAATATTTTAAAGGTGTTACTTAGGTGTAACACCTTTTTTTGTACCCAATCGATATTTATTTTTGTAAACGAACATAACACAACATCATGCCAAAAAATAAAAACATTAAATCTATTTTACTTATCGGTTCAGGTCCGATTATCATTGGTCAAGCCTGCGAATTTGATTACTCTGGTTCTCAAGCCCTTCGTTCACTTAGAGAAGACGGAATTGAGACAATTCTAATCAACTCTAACCCAGCAACAATTATGACAGATCCGTCAATGGCAGATCACGTTTATTTGTTGCCTTTGACCACCAAATCTATCATCAAAATATTAAAAGAACATCCTCAGATTGATACCGTATTACCAACTATGGGAGGCCAAACGGCATTAAATTTATGTATAGAGGCAGATGAAAAAGGTATTTGGGAAGATTTTGGAGTAGATATTATTGGTGTAGATATAGACGCTATTAATATTACTGAAGACCGAGAGAAGTTTAGAGAGCTAATGACAGAAATAGGTGTAGGTATGGCACCACAAGCTACTGCTACTTCATTTTTAAAAGGTAAAGAGATAGCTCAAGAGTTTGGTTTTCCACTTTGTATTAGAGCATCTTTTACACTTGGTGGAGCAGGAGCTTCTATAGTGTACAACGAAGAGGATTTTGATGAAGCCTTAACACGTGGTTTAGAAATATCGCCTATTCATGAGGTGATGATAGATAAAGCTATGATGGGATGGAAAGAGTATGAGTTGGAGCTACTTAGAGACAAGAATGATAATGTTGTTATTATTTGTACCATCGAGAATATGGACCCAATGGGCATCCATACAGGAGATTCTATCACAGTTGCTCCAGCTATGACATTATCCGATAAAACGCAACAGAAAATGCGCGATATGGCCATACACATGATGCGCAGTATCGGAGATTTTGCAGGTGGATGTAACGTGCAGTTTGCTGTAAGCCCAGACGACCAAGAAGAAATAATAGCTATAGAAATTAATCCTCGTGTATCACGTTCGTCAGCATTAGCAAGTAAAGCAACTGGATATCCAATTGCTAAGATTGCTGCAAAGTTGGCATTGGGTTACACACTAGATGAGTTAGATAATCAAATAACAAAATCGACATCGGCTTTATTTGAGCCAACACTAGACTATGTTATTGTAAAAATTCCACGTTGGAATTTCGATAAATTTGAAGGTTCAGATAGAACTTTAGGATTGCAAATGAAGGCTGTTGGTGAAGTCATGGGTATTGGACGCTCGTTCCAAGAGGCGCTCCACAAAGCCACACAATCTCTAGAAATAAAAAGAAATGGTCTTGGAGCTGATGGTAAAGGTTATAAAGATTATGATACCGTAATCGAAAAGCTAACTCATGCGAGTTGGGACCGCGTATTTGTAATTTACGATGCGATTGCAATGGGAATACCATTAAGCCGTATATACGAGATTACAAAAATAGACATGTGGTATCTTAAGCAGTATGAAGAATTATTTCAACTTGAAAAAGAGATATCTACATTCAAAATTGAAAATATTGATAGAGAGCTACTTCTTGAAGCTAAGCAAAAGGGTTATGGTGACCGACAAATAGCACATATGCTAGGTTGTCTTGAAAGTCAAGTATACAATAAAAGAAAAGAACTTAAAATCAATAGAGTTTATAAGCTTGTTGATACATGTGCTGCGGAGTTTAAAGCGCAAACACCATATTATTATTCCACGTTTGAGTCTGAAATGCAAACGGCTGACGGTGAAGTTACAGTAGCTAATGAAAGTGTTGTAACAGACAAGAAAAAAATTATTGTTTTAGGTTCTGGTCCTAACCGAATTGGACAAGGTATAGAATTTGATTATTGCTGTGTTCACGGCGTTTTAGCGGCTTCAGAATGTGGTTACGAAACCATAATGATTAATTGTAATCCTGAAACAGTTTCTACGGATTTTGATATCGCAGATAAGCTTTACTTTGAGCCCGTATTTTGGGAACATATCTACGATATTATCCAGCATGAGAAACCAGAAGGTGTTATTGTACAATTAGGTGGACAAACCGCTCTAAAGCTTGCTGAAAAGTTAGAGCGTTATGGCGTAAAAATCATGGGAACCACATACAAAGCACTTGATGTTGCAGAAGATCGTGGTAGTTTCTCAACGTTATTAAAAGATAACAACATCCCATATCCGGAGTTTGATACGGCTGAAACAGCCGATGAAGCTCTAGCTGTGGCAGATAAACTGAACTTTCCAATACTTGTAAGACCTTCGTACGTTCTTGGTGGACAAGGGATGAAGATTGTAATTAATAAGCAAGAACTAGAAGAGCATGTAGTAGATTTATTAAACAAAATTCCAAATAATAAATTACTACTTGACCATTACTTAGATGGTGCCATTGAGGCAGAAGCAGATGCCATATGTGATGGTGAAAATGTCTACATCATTGGTATCATGGAGCATATAGAGCCTTGTGGAATACATTCTGGTGATAGTAATGCAACATTGCCAGCTTTCAATCTTGGAGAGTTTGTAATGCAGCAAATTAAAGATCATACGCACAAAATAGCCTTAGCACTTAATACTGTAGGCTTAATAAATATTCAGTTTGCCATTAAAGACGATATGGTATATATAATAGAAGCAAATCCTAGAGCGTCACGTACAGTACCTTTTATTGCTAAAGCTTACAAAGAGCCTTATGTGAATTATGCCACTAAAGTAATGTTAGGCGAGAAGAAAGTCACTGATTTTAATTTTAACCCACAACTTGATGGTTTTGCAATTAAGCAACCAGTATTCTCATTTAATAAATTCCCTAATGTGAATAAAAAATTGGGGCCAGAAATGAAAAGTACTGGTGAAAGTATCTTATTTATTGATAGTCTTAAGGATGATGAGTTTTATGACTTATATTCTAGACGTAAGATGTATTTGAGTAAATAAGTTAAAATCCCGACAAAAAGTGTAATTAACCGACAAAATACTTGTTTATTGTTTTTTTTTCATAACTTGTAAGTTAATTGACTGATTTTGAACAAGAAAGTTTGTTTGTTTATTTTATTTCTTAGTTGTGTAACACTATTAACTGCGCAGCAAAATATTTTTGATGCTTGCAGACAAGGCGATTTGGATACTGTTATTAAGATTTATACTATTGATGAAAATAGTATCAATATTCAAGAAGAAACTGGATACACACCTTTAGTTTTAGCATGCTATTACGGACATGAGAATATTGTTGAGTTTTTGGTAGATAAAGTAAAAAGCCTGAACGATAAAACATCTTATGGATCCCCTTTAATGGCAGCAACAGTAAAAGGTTACGACAATATTGTTGATATCTTATTAGCGAACAAGGTTGACCCAAATATTACTGATGAGCAAGGCGTCACTGCTGCCCACTATGCTGTATTATTCAAAAATTACGATATTGTTGAAAAACTGGTGAACGCTAATGCAGATTTTACAATAAAAAATAATGTTGACAAATCCGCTTTGGATTACGCACTAAGCCACAACGACGAAAAATTAAACAAACTACTTAACCTCCAAAAATCTTAATGTTATGAAAAAAATTACTTTATTATGCTTCTCAATTGTAACTAGTTTTGGATTTTCTCAAGTTATAACATCTGGTGTTATTGATTTAACAACTTCTGGTCCTAATGTAACTAGGAGTGTTAAATTTGATATTAATACATCTACAGACATAGTCACTATGACACTTGTATTTCCAGATAATACTTGGTTAGGTATTGGTATGAGTCAGGGAACTGAGAATGATATTGCTAGATTTCAAAATATGGGGGATTTAGATGACGATGCTGTTATTGGTAGAAATACAGGTATTGAAGATCGGAATATGCCTTCTGGCACAGGCCAACCAGCATTAGATGATTCTGGCGACATAGATGACGAATGGATTGTAACTTCTAATACTCAAAGTGGAGGTGTAAGAACACTTATTGCGACAAGAGCTAGGGATACATTTACCAGTAACGATTCGGAGGATACAGTATTTCCGAATACAACACCCTTTGATATGCCATTTATTTTTGCTTATGGAGGAAGTTCATTTGGCTATCATGGCTCTGGGAATTATGGTGGTACCATGGCTAGTTTTTCTGTTTTAAGTAACGATGATTTCCAACTAAATCCTGTGCGTTTTACAATTTCTCCAAATCCAAGTAATAGAGATTTAAATGTGGGTATAAACTATAACTCGAGTAGAGCATATAACCTTGAGGTTTATGACGTGTTAGGAAAACAAATTTATAGAGGACAGTTAACAAAAGATAATAATTCTATTGATGCTTCCAATTGGAGAAGAGGTGTTTATTTGATAAAGCTTTCTAGTGATGAGGCAACACAAACGAAGCGATTTATCAAACAATAAGCAGTCAAGAATTTTATACAAAACCAACTATTATAGTTGGTTTTTTTTCATATTAAATTGAAATACAGTCTGATATAAAGTTATGAAAAATATTCAATTAGGACTATAGTTTAATATCTACTCTGTAGGATTTAAGCGATTCTTTATAATCTTCAACCGAAAAGTTTTCCTCAGAAAACTCTAGTTTTCGCATTTTATTAGCTTCATTACGCTTAATCGCTTTTAAAAAGCGTTTTAATTCTTCTTCATTAGTAATTTTTAATCCTGGCACTTCTACGGTATTTCCGCTTTCATCGACGGCGACCATGGTAAAGTAAGACGAATTGCAATGTTTCTTTTTACCCGTTCTAATATTTTCTGACTCAACTCTAATACCAACGACCATAGATGAGTTACCAACATAGTTAACGGATGCCTTCATGGTAACCAACTCGCCAACTTCAATAGGATTTAAAAAATTCACCTTGTCAACCGAAGCTGTTACGCAATACGATTGCGAATGTTTAGAAGCACAACTAAAAGCAATTTGGTCCATTAAGCTAAGTATGTAACCACCGTGAATTTTCCCTCCAAAATTGGTGTTAGAAGGCAACATCAATTGCGAAATCTCTATTCTAGAGGATTTTACAGATTTAAACATAAGACTGAAGGTTTAGATAAAGTAATCCTATTAAAATAGCGATTCCAAAACTTATTAAAGTTCCAATAAGAATGTATTCTGTTAGTTTTCGCTCCTTTGAAGCCGTTAAATCTCCAAACCGAAAAACTGATTTAGCAGTAATTAAAAAGCCAACAGCTTCCCATCGACCAACAACGATGAATATAAAAACAAGTAGCCTTTCGAGTATTCCAATGTATTTACCTGCATCTTTTAGCGACTCGTTGCCTTTTGTAATCTTATTAATGTTCCACTTAGAAAAAATGGTTTTCATAATAATTGATGTCGGCTGAATTAATAACAGTACACAAATCAACAATAACAAGCTATTTTGAGTGATAAAATCGAATAAAACCAATTGGCCATTAAACACCCAAACAGCAATAAAAATGGTTAGTAAATGAAGTAATTGGTCTAAGAAGAATAGTAACCTTTTGTTTTTCTTATTCTGAAGTAAAAGTTTTGCGGCATCAATACTATAATGAATAGTCCCAATGCAAACAATTAAAGGCCATAACGTTAAGTCCCACACAAAAAGAAACATTAATACTATATGAATTAAAACATGAATGTAAAGCCATTTAGACTTTAATTTTTGTTTCTCTTTATGTTTTACCCAATGTTGTGGCTGAAGAAAGAAATCGCCAATAAGGTGTGCTAGGATGAGTTTTAAAATGAGAAGAATCATGACTGTGTAGATTTTTTATCAAGTATATCTAAGAGATTACGTGTATGATTTTCATAAACATCTTGTAGCTCTAAGAGTTCATCAATGTTTGCACGTTTTAACCTTTTACTTACAGCTTCTTGATTTAGGTTTATTTTCTCTGCAATGGATACCTGTTTTGGTCTTTCTAATTTAGAATCTAATACGTTAGGAGCTATTAATAGTTTTACAGTTTCTGCTGAATTTACAGTCCAATTATCCATAATTACTGAAGCAAATCTGAAGTAAAGATTAAATATTCTATCAAAATCATATAAGAGAGAACCTATTTTAGATGTTTTCGTTTGTGATAATAAGTCTACAGGAGTTATTAAATCTGACTTAATTCTTAAATTAATCTTATTTCGCTTCATAAAATCCAGTAAACTGCCTGAATTTAAGAATGCACTTCCGTTTGACTCTGAAACATTATGAGCTCTATGAGTTTTGTCTCCAACACCTACGGCTAGTCTGACATCAAACCCTTTTATAGATTTAATGCAAGCTTTTATATACATAGCTTTTATAAAAGTATATGTAATATCTTCAATTTCAATTTGAAAACTGTCTCCTCTGTAGATTTCATATTTTGAGTTATCTCCTTCACTTATGTATTGTAAAGCTTCTTTTAGAGGTTTTAGCCATACATCTTGATTGATGACACTTCTTGAGTTTATAATATCTCCTGTGATTACACTTGTCATATATTCGATATTTTTTCAAATATATGCCTTTTTTATGGAATAATCTAATTTATGCCTTAATTATGGAATATTATTAATTATGCCTTTTTAAAGGAATAGTCTAATCGTCATCCTCTTCAGCTCGTTTTATAATAGCTTCCGGCAATGACTTTTTAGCTTTTGCCCCCATTTTCTTAATATTTTCTACACGCGAAATCAGATTACCTTTGCCTTCAACCAATTTATTCATGGCAGAAGCGTAGTCGCTTTTAGCAGCGTCTATTTTTTTACCTACACCAGTTAAATCGGTAACTAAGCCTTCAAACTTATCATATAAAGCGCCAGCTTGTCGGGCTATTTCAATAGCATTTTGTTGCTGTTTTTCGTTATTCCACATCGTATCTATTGTACGTAGTGTTGCTAAAAGTGTAGAAGGCGTAACAATAACAATGTTTTGTTCAAAAGCTTTGTTGTAGAGTGTATTATCTTCATTAATCGCAACTGCAAAAGCAGGCTCTATCGGAATAAACATCAGCACAAAATCTGGCGATTCTATATCGTATAAATCTTGATAATTTTTCGCCGAAAGTTGGTCTACATGCTTTTTTATAGAATTAACATGTGCTTTTAGATAGACCGCTCGTTCATCATCCTCAGCATTAACCATACGCTCGTAATCTACCAAAGAGACTTTGGAATCGATAATCATTTTCTTAGAGTCTGGAAGGTGTAACACAACATCTGGCATAACACGAGAACCATCTTCTCGCTGAAAGTTTTGCTGTACAAAATACTCGCGGTCTTTTTCTAAACCAGATTTTTCTAAGACACGCTCCAACACCAACTCACCCCAATTACCTTGAGTTTTACTATCGCCTTTAAGTGCTTTGGTAAGGTTGGTCGCTTCTTTAGCCATTTGTTGGTTGAGGTCTTTTAAACCAAGTAATTGCTCTTTTAAAGCCGAGTGCATACTTATACTTTCTTTTTGAGAATCTTCTACTTTTTTCTCGAAGGTTTTTATTTTCTCTTCAAGCGGATTAAGGATGTTTTTAATGTTTTCTTTATTCTGATTTGTAAATTTCTCTGACTTTTCATCAAGAATTTTTTGCGCCATTAACTCAAAATCTTTACGTAGTTGCTCTTGCTGCTTGGCTAATTCTTCATCTCGCTTTAAGTTTTGTTGTTGGAGATTTTCCATTTCGGTATTTCGACGCGATAACTCAGTACTCAGAAACTCTTTTTCACGACGAATCTCTTCACGCTCACTTTCTACATTATCGATGGTTTGCTTTAAATCCGCTATAGAATAATTAAGTTGAAGCTGACGCTCTTCCAAAGTACTTTTGTCGCTTTTGCTTTTTAGCTGTGCGAATTTAAGCCCAATATATCCGCCAACTGCTGCAGAAACTATAATAGAAATAAGAAGAATAAGCGTGTCGTTCATGTTTTGAATGTGAGTTTTATCAAAGATAAATTTTAATGTTGAAATAGAAACAGAAAACTATTTAGTAACTCTAAAACTTCCTGTCTTACTGTCAAAAGCAATCATATCTTTTGGGAAAAGGGAATTGAAAACACCTTTTTCAATCAAATGGCATGGTTGGTCGGTAACTGTTACTTCTTTTGTCATTACAATCATAGTGTCACACAACTGAATCGCCAAATTAATTTCGTGTGACGAAAATAGAATTGTTTTGCCTGTGTCTTGAGTTAACCTTTTCAGTAGTTTTAAGATATAGGCTTTATGATACATATCTAGATGAGTCGTTGGTTCATCCAGAACAATAATGTCTGTGTCTTGAGCTAAAGCACGTGCTATCATTACCTTTTGAAGCTGTCCATCACTCAACTCAAAGCATTTTTTTTCTTTTAAATCTGAAACACCAACTAATTCTAGAGCTTGATTTATTTTCTCAAAATCAATCTCGGTTAAATTACCAATCCAATTCGTATATGGGTGACGACCGAGTGCAACAAGCTCAAAAACTGAAAGATTTTTGGAGGTTAATTGTTCTGTAAGTACAATGCTTAATTGTGTAGCGAGATGGTGAGCAGAGATTTGCTTTAAGTTTTGATTGTTTAGAGATATATTTCCTGATAATTCAGGCTGAACTTTGATTAATGTTCTTAATAAGGTTGATTTTCCAATGCCATTTTCACCGACTAAACCAATCAATTGACCTTTTTCTAAATCAAAATTAATATCTGAAGAAATGACCATATCTTTCTTTTTGGTTTTGTAACCAATAGAAAGCTGCTCTGCCTTTAAGATGATATGTTTGCTTTCGGTTTTCAAAATTAAAACATCATTTTTCGTTGTCTTACCAATAACCAAATTACTACAGGCGCACCAACTAACGCTGTGATGGCATTAATAGGCAATATATAATCACTTCCTGGTAATTGTGCCACGCTATCGCAAATAAGCATCACTATGGCTCCAAATAGACAAACGGCTGGTAATAGAATCTTATGATTAGACGTCGTGAAAATTTGTCGTGTTAGATGCGGAATAGCCAAACCAATAAAGGCTATTGGGCCAGCGAAAGCTGTAATTGTACCGGCAATTAAACTTGTAGCTATGATAATAATAAATCGATTTTTCTTTAAGTTAATACCTAAACTTTTTGCATAGTTGTCGCCTAACAAAAGACTATTTAAGCCTTTAATTGAAGCAATACTTAGAATTAATCCTACAAAGTAGATTCCTGAAAATATCAAGAGTTCATTCCAAGATAAGTTACTCAAACTACCAAAACCCCAAAAAATGTATTGTTGCAATTGTTCGGCAGAACTAAAATAGGAGAGGACACTAACTACCGCGGCAGTAATACTTCCAAACATGAGTCCTATGATTAAAATTGCCATAGTATCTCTTACTCTATGTGAAACGGCTAGGACAGACATTAAAACCAGAAAACTCCCCAAACTTGCAGCAATGACAATACTCCATTTGCTAGCTAAGGCAATGGCAAAAGCTCCACCAAAGAGACCAGAGCCAAGTATCACTAAGGCCACTCCCAAACTCGCACCAGAACTAATGCCTAATACAAAAGGTCCAGCTAAAGGGTTTCTGAATAAGGTTTGCATTAGCAGACCCGAAATCCCTAAACCAGAGCCAACCAGAATGGCTGTAATAGCCTTTGGTAGTCTAAAATTTGTAATTATAACTTCCCAAGTAGAATTTTCTATGGTACTAAACAAACTTCCAAAAATACTTTTAAAAGGGATGCTCACAGAGCCAAGACTAATATTCGTAAAGAAGCATAAAGCTAAAATCACGAATAGTAATAAAAATTGAAGTTTGTATGTTTTGTTAGTCTTCAAATTTCTTGAAAAAGTAAGGTTTGTAATCCTCCAAAAGTTCTGGATGTGTAATCTTTATAATATCTTTTAGAATTAAATCTGGGCGAGCGGCACCTAGCTCGTAATACAAATTTCCACCTGTTGCACCAACGGCGTTTGTAAAACTGTAAACTTCTCTACTTTTGAAAGCATCAAAATTTGTATAGAGCGGATTGGCATCTTTCATTTGTTTTAAACTCCTGTAATACGATGGGCTTAACCAAATATCCGCATCTTTAGCTTTATCTAGAACAGCCTCAAAACTTTGATATAAGCTGCCGTTGCCGTCAGTATCACTCCAAAGGTAGTTGACGTTAGCATCTTTTAGAAATTGAGCTTCTGGGCTGTTGCCGTTTGGCAAATGCCACACGTCTTTAGTCATAGCGCCACTTAATACACTAGGTTTTGTGGTTGCATTCTTAGCCAATGCTTTGGCATCTTGATAATCTTTTTCAATTTTATTAAAAATAGAATCGGCTTCCTTTTCTTTATTATATAATACCCCAAAGAACTTAATCCATTCGGCTTTACCCAAAGCAGAAGATTCTACCCAGCCACCATGATAAATAACGGGAATATTTGCTTTCTTAATCGTTTCAAACGTTTTGTTTGCACCATCTACACCAAAACCAACAACGAGATTCGGGTTAATTTCTAGAAGTACTTCTGTATTAATACCTTCATTCTTTCCCAACTCTCTGACAAGTCCTTTGTCTATTCGTTGTCTTGTTTTTTCTGAAGAGATATAATCTGTTCCAGGAAAACCCACAAGCTTTTCTTCAACGCCAAGGAGTTCTAAAGAAGGAATGTGCGTCGTAGATGTTACGACGATATTTTCAATCGGGTTAACGATTACGCCATCGTAGGCATCTTTTGGAAACGTCATTTTAGATAAAGCGTCTTTAGATGCTACCAAATAGGTATAGGTTTTTTCAGATTTTGGCCAAGGTTTCGAAACGGTGATGACTTTATAGTCATTATATTCTGACACAGAAAATCCTTCAGCATACTTGAGTTGAAGTTGTTTTACTTCAGAACCAGGAAGTTGCTCTATTTTGGTTTCGTTTTTACATGAGAGCAAGCAGAAAACCATTAAAGTGTAAAACAGGGCTTTCCATTTAGGTTTAATCTTCTTCATAAATCAAAACTAAGAATTATTTAAGTTATAGTATGTAGATTAAAGTAATTGTTTAATTTCGCTCCGAAATTTGGTTTGGCATTGTCAATAAGAATTTGTGCTAGGGACAAAAAAGGTCCCGAAGCAAGTTCGGGATGGCATAGCCAATTAAAAGGGAATCTGGTGAAAATCCAGAGCTGTTCCCGCAACTGTAAGTTTATACTGAATTCATTTCAGTACCTCACAAAGTGAGTTGCTATTTACTGCAATGCCACTGTAATCACGGTAAACGTCATTATGGGAAGGCCGAATAGCAAAAAACAAGTCAGGAGACCTGCCAATTTCAACAAATAAGTAAAACTTTCGGGATAAAAGTTTACGTATAGTTCGCTGTATGTTCTCGAGCAATTAAAATTTAAAATGAAAAAACTTAAAGGGTTAGGTATACTCGCTATGAGTACACTAAGCACTATTGTTGTGCAAGCACAAGATTCTACTAAGGTTGAAAAGTTAGATGAAGTGGTAGTTACAGATACACGTTTTGCCATAAAGCGTGAAAATTCTGGTAAAACGGTTATTAAAATTTCTAGAGAAGAGATTGAGCGTAATCAAGGACGTACAATTGCGCAGTTGATTAATACCAAGAGTGGTATGGAAATTAACGGAACACGCAGTGTAGCAGGGCAGAACTTAGGTTACTTTGTTAGAGGAGGTAATAACAGACAGGTATTGGTTCTTATAGATGGTGTACAGGTAAATGACCCATCTTTACCAAATAACGAATTTGATTTACGTTTATTAGACCTTAATACAATAGAAACTATTGAGATTGTCAAGGGTGCAGCAAGTACACTTTATGGTAATTCTGCAGCTACAGCTGTGATTAATATCACAACTAGGAAGTCTTCAAAAAAAACAATCTCTGCAAACTTTTCTAGTGTGGTTGGGACTAATCAATCGCAAGATGAGGACGATTATCGTTTAGAAGCGTTTACGAATAATGTTTCTGTAAACGGAACTGTTAAGGACTTTAGTTATATAGCGAGTTTTGGTAACCAATTTTCTGAGGGATTATCTGCGGCACAATCAGATAACCCTGAAGCAGACCCATTTTCTAGATATAATGTAAATCTTAAGTTAGGCTACGAGTTTTCAGATAAGTTTAGTCTAACGGCTTATGGAAGTATAGATAGATTTAAAACAGATATTGATGGTTTTCCACCACCAAATTTTACTATTACGGATACGGATGATAGATTCAATTCTGAGCAAAAGCGGGTAGGGATTGCTCCAAAATTCTCTTACAACAATGGTAGTTTTCAGATAAATGCCGCATACACGGATATTGAACGTGAAACCATTACGCCTTTCTCAACTACTGTTAACGAAGGCGAGAGCTTTGTTGTAGATGTTTTTAATAAGTACACATTTAATGATAATATATACACTATAGTTGGTCTTAACTATGGTGATTATAAAAGTAGATTCGTAGAAGAAGAGAGTTTTACAACGACAGACCCTTACGTAAATGTGGTTTGGGTAACAGACCTAGACCTAACACTTAATGTAGGTGGACGATTGAATAACCACAGCGAATATGGCTCTCAGTTTGTGTATAATATCAATCCCTCATATAAAATTGAAGTAAATGAAGGTTACGCAAAAGTATTTTGGTCTTACGCGACATCATTTATTGCACCAAATTTATCGCAGTTATTTGGTTTCTTTGGTCCAAATCCAAATTTAGAACCTGAGGAGAATGCAACTATTGAAGGAGGAGCTGAATTTAATACTAATGAAGGTTTAAGGATAAGTCTTGTTCATTTTATTAGAAACGAAGAAAATACAATTATTTTTGGTAGTAGTGGTTATGAAAATGCTACAACAGAAGCAACGGTAAGAGGTGTTGAGGTTGAAGCTGAAGTTAATTTGGTTAAAGATTTGTCCATCACTGCTAACTATACCTTTACAGAGTTAAAAGACGGCATACGCATTCGTTTACCAAAGCACCGTGCTAATGCGAGTTTAGGTTACGATTTTTCTAGTAAAACATTCGCGTCTATTGATTATCAATATGCTGGTGAAAGGCAAGACACAGACTTTTCAACCTTTACTAATGTAGATTTAGAAGCTTATTCGTTAATTAACCTATACTTTAGTCACAAGCTTTTAGAAAATAATAAGCTGAAGTTTTTTGCAAGCATTAACAACCTATTTAACGAGGATTATTTTGAAATTTTAGGTTATACCACACAAGGTAGAAATGTCGACCTTGGGTTTAACCTCAAGTTTTAGTTACTTGTAAAATGGGGGATGAAAAAGCCGCTTCAATTGAAGCGGCTTTTTTTATTTTATTCATACATATAACCAAAAAAGGGTTCTTCTGCTCCTATAGATTTTAACTCAGATGGACCAGTATTATTTGAGAAATTAGCAAAGCGTCCAGCACCGGTTATATCTTCAATAGCTCTCTTTAATAAAGGCTCTTCAGGGTCTCCTAAAGTTCCAAAATTAGCACTTGATTCTGCTAATTCTATATCTGGAACAAGGCCTGTTGATGGAACAGAGACATCGTCTCTATTAGTGACATTTCCAACAAGAGGAAAGAGGGCATAAATATGTGCAGAAGTTACAGAAGATGTTCCGAAATCAGGAGAGTCAAAAACTAAGCGGTTAGATGTTGTTTTACCAGTTGTTGTTGTACCTACTTGAATTACTTGAATGTAAGGATTTAGACTATTAATTATTAACTCACTCGCAGATGCAGAATTACTAGTAGTAATAACATAAACTTTATCCAGTCCTAAACTGTTTATTGCTGCTCCTCCGTCAATAGAATTTGTAAACGTAAAATCAGTATTGTCTTCTTGTCTGTTAGGACCATTAACTGTTTTGGCTAAAACTTGTCCGTCAAATTGACCAGTAATCATGCTAGCAAGTCTAGCCGCTGTTACGATTGCACCTCCACCATTATATCTTAAATCTATAACTAGATGTTCAACGTTTGCTGCACTTAATTGAGCGAAAGCAGCATTTAGTTCAGTTTCAAAATTATTTCTAAAGCCATTATACATTAAGTAACCAATAGTTTCATTTCCCTCTTGAATTACTTCGACTCTATGTACAGGATTATCAGTGAATTGTTCTCTAGAAACGGTTATACTTTGTCCGTTAGGTGTAGCAGTATCATCATCAAGCTCTTCGGTTCCATTATCATCGTAATCTGCAAAATTTAGTGTTATAGTATTTTGTGATAGTAAACTATTTGCATTCTCTGCGGTTAGAGTTGTACCATTTACTCCAGATATAACCATATTGCGACGAACTCCAGCCAAATCAGCATTACTACCATTGAGTACTAAGCCAACTCTAACGTAAAATGAACCATTAAGCTCAAAACCAAATAAACGCCTGAGGCCATTAGTTTCATTTGTACCATTTAACAAATCTATAGCAGCAAATAAATCTGGAAAAATTTGACTAAACCTGTCTGTATTCCCAGCATCAAAAACTAAGGCATCAAATAAAGCTTCAGGAGATGAAAACCCATTTAAATACTCTAAGTATTCAGGTGTAGATTCGTAACGATTATCTCCACCATTAATTCCAAATCTTGTATTTCTTAAATCAGGGACATCTTCTCCGTACAGATAGAACTCATTCATACCTTTCCAAACAAAGTCTTTAACATCTGCCGTTAGTACGAGATTATCATCTTGATCTTCAAAACAACTTGTAGCAAAAAAAGCTACTGTTATTGTAAGAAGTAATAGTTTAAATTTTTGATTCATTTTTCTTTCTATTTAGGCTAGCAATAGTATTTAAGTTGTAAAACTCTAAATTTACTTACAATATTGTAGAATAAAAAGAAATAAACGTATATGCTAGTTTCTTATATAATTCATTGAATTTATATTTAATTTTAAATTATTGATTATTAGTTAATTACAAAATATTTTAGACTAGATGTAACAAAATAAGTTATGTTTCGTCGTAATTATGAAAGCGCCTAAAAATGCTTTCCGACCAATCAAAACCAAGTAATGACACAGGCAGATTTTGTAAGCTTAGTGATGCCATTTAAGGACAAAGTGTTTCGTTTAGCAAAACGATTACTCGTTTCTCGTGAAGAAGCTGAGGACGCCACGCAAGAAATACTTTTGAAATTATGGAATAACAAACAGAAAATCAGTGACTACAACAATGTAGAAGCTTTTTCTATGACCATGACTAAGAATTTTTGTCTAGACCGTTTAAAGTCTAAGCAAGCACAAAATCTAAAGATAGTTCATAGTAACTATCAAGATAACAGCCATTCGTCATTACAAAAGCAAGTAGAAGCAAGAGATAGTGTTGACTGGGTCTCGAGCATCATAGAAACATTACCAGAACAACAAAAAATTATAGTACAGCTTAGAGATATTGAGCAATATGATTTTGCAGAGATTTCTAAAATGTTAGACATGAACGAAACCGCAATTCGTGTGGCCTTATCGAGAGCTAGAAAAACTATAAGAGAAAAATTAACTAATACACATAGTTATGGTATTAAATAATATTGAAAACCTATTAGAAAGGTACGACAATGCAGAGACAACACTGCAAGAAGAAGCACAGTTAAGAGCTTACTTTAGTAGTGACAATGTTGCTCCACATTTGGAGCACTACAAACCTTTGTTTGTCTATTTTACTAATACGCAGCAAGAGGCATTTACCAAAGACGTTCCATTAAACACCAAAAAGAAAACTAGATTATACCAATGGATTTCTGTCGCAGCTGTTGCCGTTATAATGCTCGGTATTATGATACCACAAGCTTTTGGACCTTCTGAACAAGAAAAAGAAGAAGCCTTATTAGCATATAACAAAGCTATGGACGCTTTAAGTCTTATATCTATTGGGATGAATGAAGGTAAAGAGCAATTAAACACTTTGAGCTTAGTTTCTGATAATTTTGAAAACGGAAGACAAGGCGCAAGTAGACTAAATGAATTTAATAAAGCAAAAAGCAGAATTTTTAAAAACAATTAATAGACAATTAAAACAACAAATATCATGAAAAAAGTAATCGTATTAATAGCACTTATCGTAGCTCCAATCTTATCTTTTGGGCAGAGTATCTTTGATAGATATGAAGACATGGACGATGTAGGTACAGTGATTTTAAATCAAAAAATGTTTAGCATGTTAGCTAGTATAGATATTGATTTAGACAATCCTGAAGAGCAAGAATTTTACAATATGGTAAAGAAAATTACCGGAGTAAAAGTATTTACAACAGGAAACGAAAAAATTTCGGCAGACATGAATGCTACCGTTAAAAAATACCTTAAAAGCTCTGATTTAGAAGAGTTAATGCGTATTAAGGATGGTGCACAGACAGTGAAGTTTTACGTAAAAGAAGGTAAAGACGAAAATCACGTCAAAGAATTATTAATGTTTGTTAATGGTCTTAAAGAAATGACTCAAGGACAAAACATTGAGATTAATGGTAAAAAGCGTGAGATCGAAACTGTATTAATTACACTTACAGGAGATATCGATTTAAGACAAGTTTCTAAATTGGCTAATAAAATGGACTTACCAGGAGGTGACCAGTTAAAAAAGGCGAACAAGAAGAACTAATTATTTAGTATTATGCAACTTCAATCAATCAAAAAACTTGTGATGTTAGCCCTAATTATTACTGCTTTTTCAAGCTGTAATAATGGGCCAACATTGCAAACCTATTATGTGGATAATGAGTTAAAGCCTGGCTTTACCACATTTGACGCTCCAACAAGCTTAATCAATGTAGATAAAGTAGAGCTTACAGAACAGCAAGAGAGAGCCTATAAGTCTGTGGATAAACTTAATGCACTTATTTTTCAAATTGATGAAAATAATAAAGAGCAGTATAAAGTTGAGTTAGAAAAAATAAAGACCATTCTTAAAAACCCTAAGTACGAAGAATTAATGCGTGGCGGAAACACGGCAGATGGAAAATTTATAGTTAAGTTTTTAGGAGATGTTGAAAGCATAGACGAGCTAATTGTTCTAGGAAATGCAAACGATAAAGGATTTGCAGTTATAAGAATTCTTGGTGATGATATGAATGCAAACGATTTGCTATCACTCAGAACGGCATTAGATAAAGCAAATTTTGAAAGTACAGACCTTAATGGTCTAACAGATTTTTTTAAATAGACTGACCGCTATTTAAAAGATTAAAATGTTAATTATAATCGTCTTGAGGATTACCCTTAAGACGATTTCTTTTTATTTCCTTTTTGAATAAAATAACAGAGGTAATTAGTGCCAAACCAGAAGTCAAACCAATGAGTAGTATTTTAATGATGGCATAGTCTAATACATCAAAAATACCAGCAATAATAAAAATAACAGTAATTGCGGCAACAAAACAAAGTGCAATAGTATTGTTATTTATAGGAAATGGTAACTTAAATTTCATATACCCGTATAATTACTAGGTGTTATTGCTTTAAGTTCAGTTTTTATAGTATCACTAACGTCTAAGGTGTCAATAAAATTTGATATCGAAGACTGTGTAATAGTTTCATTTGTCCGTGTAAGACCTTTTAGCGCCTCATATGGGTTTGGATAGTCTTCACGTCTTAAAATGGTCTGTATGGCCTCTGCAACAACAGCCCAATTGTTTTCCAAATCGTTTTCAAACTTTGTTTTGTTGAGCAATAGTTTACCCAATCCTTTTAACGTAGATTTAAATGCAATTAGTGTGTGTGCAAAAGGAACACCAGCATTTCGTAAAACGGTACTGTCTGTTAAATCACGTTGTAATCTACTAATTGGTAATTTGGCAGAAAGATGTTCAAAAATAGCATTCGCAATTCCTAAATTACCCTCGCTATTTTCAAAGTCTATAGGATTTACTTTATGCGGCATCGCTGAGCTACCCACTTCTCCTTTTTTAATTTTCTGCTTAAAGTAGTCCATGGATACATACGTCCAGATATCACGGTCTAAATCTATAATAATGGTGTTGATACGTTTTAAGGCATCAAAAAGAGCAGCCATGTGGTCGTAATGCTCTATCTGGGTGGTTGGAAAAGAATGTTGAAGCCCAAGCTTTTCTTGAACAAAACGAGTTCCAAAATCTTTCCAATCTATATTTGGGTAAGCGACTTTATGTGCATTAAAATTACCAGTTGCTCCTCCAAATTTTGCAGCACTAGGTATATCGTTTAGTAAATTAAATTGCTCTTTTAAACGAACAGCAAATACCAGAATTTCTTTTCCTAGTCGCGTAGGAGATGCAGGTTGTCCGTGCGTTCTCGCCAACATTGGTATAGCTTTCCATTCCTCAGCTAAACTTTCAATTTTTTCTAATAAGATGAAATATTCTGGAACATATACATCATTCATGGCTTCTTTAATACTCAATGGTATAGCCGTATTATTGATGTCTTGAGATGTTAATCCAAAATGAATAAATTCTTTATAATCTGATAAGCCTAGAGCATCAAATTTTTCTTTGATGAAATATTCAACAGCCTTTACATCATGATTGGTGACTTTCTCTATGTCTTTTATTGCGGTGGCATCTTCTGCAGTAAAGTTTTTGTAAATGGCTCTTAAATCATCAAAAACAGAATTTGATACGGTTTGCAGTTGAGGTAATGGAATTTCACAAAGTGCGATAAAGTATTCTATTTCTACTAAAACACGATATTTTATAAGAGCTTCTTCAGAAAAATAATTACCTAGAGATTCAACTTTAGAGCGGTATCTACCGTCTATTGGAGAGATTGCATTCAGTGATGAAAGTGCCATTGTTGTTCAGAATTTTAAAAGCATCAAATATAGCAAAGTCTACGCGAAGACGGAAGCTTTTTAAGAGCTAAAACAAGGCCTTCATCTATTGTTTCAATTTAGACATCCATTTTAGAATATGTCTAGATTTGGCTTTAAAACCGGCACTGTGTGAATGGTAATCACGCTCGATAATGGTTTTTAATTCTGGATGTATCCAATCGAATTCCATTCCTAAAAAGTAAAGTGAATTCATACTATATACTTTTACGGCCACTTTTTCATCTCTAATTAACCAATCGAAACAAGCTTCTATAATTTGCTCTTTGTGTTTTGCAGTTATGAGATTTATGACGGTTGGGTTCTTTTCTTTGTAGTAAGATTCGATTAAAAGTTCTACGACTTTAACACAAGGTCGTGTTGCAGAATCTATTTGTAGCGTTTTCAGATTTTCAAAAAAATAATCGAGATGCGGGAAGAGAATCTTAGCATCATCTTTAAATACAAATTCAAAAATCCACGAAGCTCTTGGTGATTTTTTTCTATCTCCAGCAAATACAATTTCGAGCAAAGGTCTAATTAAACTAGGATTAGAGGCAACAATAGTGGCATATTTTGCTCTACACTCTCGCGTGGCATTTACATAATCTAATTCTTTAAAAAGTTGGTCTTTTGTCAAAACGTTTCTTATTTTTAACGCTTCTAAATTAGTTAAAATTACAAGATGAAAAAATTGCTTAAAAAATTAGGCTTAGCGCTCTTAATAGTATTTGTATTGGCTCAGTTTTTTGGACCGGAAAAAAACCAAGGTGATTTAGCATCCGTTGATGCTTTTTTGGCGGAGACTAACCCACCAGAAGATGTAAAAGTCATTCTTAAGAATGCTTGTTTCGATTGTCATAGTGATAATACCACTTATCCTTGGTATAATGCTATTACTCCGGTTAATTACTGGTTAAATGACCATATAAAGCATGGAAAAGGTCATTTTAATGTGTCTAAATGGAATGATTATTCATTAAAGAAGAAAGACCATAAGTTAGATGAACTTATCGAGGAAGTCGAAGAGAAAGAAATGCCTTTACCTAGTTATACTTGGACTCATGGCGATGCAGATTTATCTCCAGAGCAAATTGAAGCTGTAGTGACTTGGGCAAAACAAGTACGTACGAAATACGCTTTGCAGATTAAGCAACCACAATAAGAAAGTGTCTCCTAAAACACTTTTAATCATTGGTTTTGTGTGGCCAGAGCCAAAAAGTTCTGCCGCAGGAAGCAGGATGCTGCAACTGATATCCTTGTTTCAAAAACAAGGATATGACATAACTTTTGCAACAACAGCCAATGAGAGTACTCAGGCTTTTGATTTGAATTCAATAGCCGTAAAAACTCAAGGTATTTTATTAAATGACCCATCTTTTGATGCGTTTATAACAAATCTAAATCCAGCTATTGTTCTGTTCGACCGTTTTATGACTGAAGAGCAGTTTGGTTGGCGGGTTACAGAGCAATGTCCTGATGCTATTAGGATTTTAGATACCGAAGATTTTCATGGACTGCGAAAGGGAAGAGTAGCTGCTTTAAAAAGTAAAGAAGAGTTCTCTATTAAACATCTACAAAACGATACAACAAAACGTGAAGTGGCGAGTATGTATCGTTGTGATTTAAGTTTGATGATTTCTGAAGCTGAAATCGAAATTTTAACCAAACAATTAAAAGTAGATAAAAGTTTACTCTACTATTTACCATTTTTATTTGAGCCAATTTCTGAAGACAGAATTAGTGATTTGCCCGATTTTGATGCGCGTAATCATTTTATAACCATCGGAAACTTTCTGCATCCACCAAACTACGATGCGGTGTTATATCTAAAAGAAGTGTTGTGGCCGTTAATTAGAAAGAAACTTCCAGAAGTCGAGTTACATGTTTATGGCGCTTACGCATCTCAAAAAGTTAAACAGTTGCATCAACCCAAAGATGGTTTTTTAATTAAAGGTTATGCTGAAGATGTCAATGAAGTCATGCAAGGCGCTAAAGTTTGTTTAGCACCATTGCGCTTTGGTGCAGGATTAAAAGGTAAACTCGTTGATGCCATGCAAAATGGTACACCATGTATAATGTCTTCTATAGCTGCCGAAGGAATGTTTGGGGAGTTTGAAGAAAATGGCCATATCTGCAATGACTCAAAAGCATTTGTTGATAGGGCTGTTAGTTTATACACGAATAAAGAAGAGTGGCAGAAAAAGAAAAGCGCTGGTTTTAATGTCTTAAACCAACGCTTTAATATTTTAAATTTTGAAACCGATTTTTCTCAAAAAATCAGTGAGTTGTCTGAAGATATTTTAAAACACAGACAAGACAATTTTATGGGTCAATTATTGAGGCATCATACTTTACAAAGCACTAAATATATGAGTAAGTGGATTGAGGCTAAGAATAAGTGATTTTTAATGGTTTCGTTTAAAGTATTTGTGTATGGCTCGTTGCGGAAAATCAGCTATGATTTTCCGCCGTAACCGAAAGTTAGCAAATTGCAATGAATTCCGTTTAAGGAATTCAGTCGCAATGAGCTATACACATTGTTGTACTGCGTTTTTTATTCTTTTACTTTTAATTGAGAATATAGGTCAAAAACATTACTTATTTGTTCAATCATTTCGTTAGGTATTGTTTCTGTTCTAATTCCATTTATTCCAGTGAATTCAATTGTCATTTCACCTTGATGACTGTATATTGCATTAAATAAGTCAATAAAATTTTTAGTGTTGGTTTCTATTGTACAAAACTCAAAGCCATTTTCTCTTGATTTAACCCAATTTAAATAGTATTCAAATTCTTTGTCATCAAATTTTATTTTAGCTTTCTCAATTAAGAGCAATTTCTTTCCGTTAGTATAATTAACAAACTCCAAATACATTTTGTTGTTTTCATTAATGTATAGATAAAGATAGATTCCCGTTTTATTCTTTTCTATTACTTCTTTAAATGCCTTATTTGGTTCGATATAATATTTATTCTCACTCTTTTCGAACACCAAACCTTTTGAGGAAACCAGACTATCATTAATGATAGAAATGTTGGCTGTTGGAATCTCAAAATATTCTAAACTTTCAAGATATTTTTTATGATTGCTCACTTTGTCAATAAATTCCTCTTTTTTTGACATTTCCACAATTCCATTTAGTGTTTTAACTGTTGCATCTCGTTTATCACTTGTTGAAGCATCTAATTTCTTCTGAATCGTACTGTATGCCATTTCCGCCAGATTTTGATTTTTTTTCCTTTGCCCAATTGTTATGGCTGGAATAAGAATCAGAAGCAATAAAATTTGTAATTTATTCATAAAAATTTCTCTTTAATTTTAATATTAAGGTCAATATCAATTAATGTTCCAAAATGCAGCACAACTATTAATGATATGATTCTGTTTTAATGCTTCAGACTTTGCTCAGCAACAGAATTATATCAAATGTTAAACGAAGTTAGCTTTTAAAAACTACAATATCAAGTTTTAGTAAACACACTTGCATAATTCTAAAATGTAAAGTATATTTGTCATATGGTAAAAATATTTTTACTTAATATAAAGTAAATTTGTCAATTATGAGTAAGAAAAGTTTTGTAGAGTGTGAGCGTCAGCGCATTCAGAAGTTAATAGATTTTAGATTGCCAGAAGTCTTTAAGTGGGTGGGAGCACTTTTAGTTGTAGCAGCATTTGTTCTATTTTTTGTTAAAAATCAATTCCCAGATTCAGCAGTAGTTATTAGAGATATTGGACGAAAACTATTTATCGTAGGTCTATTGTGTATTTCACTTTCTAGGGATAAGGAAGAGGATGAAATGACTATTGCCTTGAGAGCGCAGTCTTATGCTATTGCTTTTATTATTGGGGTTTTATATGCACTAATTATGCCTTATGTTGAGTTCGGAGTATCTAATGTTGTGCACTCTGGCGGGGAAGCCTACAAAGATTTAGGAGATTTTCAGTTATTGAGTTTTATGTTTTTAATTCAACTAGGGTTTTATTACACCTTAAAACGCTACAGATAATGGAAAATACAATTAAAGTAGAGCGTGCTATATTGAGCTTAACCCAAGACGATTTGGCCAAAAAAATAGGCGTATCACGGCAAACCATCAATTCTATAGAAGCTAATAGATATGTGCCTTCGACGGTTTTAGCTTTAAAGTTATCAGAGGTTTTTAATAAACCTGTAAACGATTTTTTTAAACTATCTGATGATGATTAATTTAGCAATAATTCTAGTGGTTATGGTGGTAAGTCTATTATTTTAATAGCCCTAGAAGTTTTGTCATTCCGGCAGTAGCAGTAGCTTTTATAGTTGTCACTCTAGAATTATCAATCAATGCAGGATTAGGGTCAATGTAATAAATAGGAATATTCGTACTCACAAAATTCATCAGACTAGCAGCAGGATATACCTGCATGCTTGTACCAATGATAACCAAAATATCTGCAGTTTCGCAAATGTCAATGGCTTTTTCTATCATTGGGACATCTTCTCCAAACCACACAATATGTGGCCGCAATTGATAGCCCAAATCACAGGTGTCGCCAAGATGTATGTCTTCTGTCCAGGTTCTAATATCATTTGGATTTCCCGTGCTTCGTATTTTGCGTAATTCTCCATGAAGGTGAAGAACATTTGAACTTCCAGATTGCTCATGCAAGTCGTCTACATTCTGTGTTACGATAGATACCTTATAAGTATTTTCTAAATCTGATATTGCTAAATGCGCAGCATTAGGTTTTACTTCTTTAAGTTGTCTGCGGCGTTGATTGTAAAAATCTAAAACCAATTCAGGATTATTTTTAAAACCTTGTGGAGAGGCCACTTCCATAACATCATGACCTTCCCAAAGCCCATTAGCGTCTCTAAAGGTTTTAATGCCACTTTCTGCACTCGTACCAGCACCTGTAAGTACAACTAGATGTTTCATTCTGTTATTCTGCTGTTTTCCAAGTTTTGTAGGCTTCGGTTTTTATAAAGTCTTCAAAAACATTTTCATTGTTCTCATCGAGCTCTTCTAAATATTCGATTAAATCTTCTTTATCATACTCTTCTACAAGCGTGTTGAGATAATCAATAGCTTCATCATTTCTATTAAGAACAGTAAGTATGGCCAAGTACGAACTTTGAGCATCAAAAAAACCTTCGTAGTTATCTACAATATATTTGTAGTTGTCTAAAGCCACTTGATAATTTTCATCCATATAAGCAATATTTGCTTTAGAATAATTTAGAAAGTCATCTTCAGTTATTTTCTTAAGTTTTTCAACACATTCTACGGCTTCATAGTTCATGCCTTTAAGCAAGTAGTAGTCTATTTTATTCAGAAAAATAGTAGGGTCGTCTCCGTGAATTGCAAATAATTCTTCTAATGATTTTAGGTATTCCTCGTCACCAAGATTGGCTGCCATCATTGATTTTAAGATTAAAAAGAATTTATCTTTAGAAATATCTCCTTTAATTTTCTCCATGATGTAATAACCTCGTTGGGGATTACCAACTTGATTGGCTTTTATAGCTTTTTCTAGCTGCATAAAATCCTGAAAGCCTTTAAGTGTTTTACCTTTAGAATTTGAAGAATTCATGGTAAAAGTGATAATTCTGCCCAAGGTTTGAGAGAAGTCTTCCCCAGTTAAGTAGATATAAATATCTGTAAACTCAAAATCTCCAGTATCTGGATTTTTTCTGATGCGATAATCGTGATAATTCAGTCCGGATTGCGAGTAGAGCCTAAAGAGAATAAAATAGGTTTGCTCATACTCATCATAGCGGTAATTTACAAAATCGTAATAGCCATCTGCCTTTAGTTCTGATATAATTCTATTTGGAAATGCATTGAAACCTTTAAGCACACCAGACAGTAGTCCTTTAACAAAGTTATCTTCGTAATCGGCATCCGTATTTAACTTCTTTAATCGTTCTATAAATTCTTCATTAGAAAAATAGGTCAGAAATTTTTCGGACTCATAATTAATTATAGCATTTTGAAGCGAGTCGCCTAAAGCTTTCACCTTAAGGTCATTTGCTAAGGTATTAGAAAGAGTGTCTTTAACACGTTTTTTTTCAGTATTTTGAGAAAAACTAAGTATAGAAATAAGTAGAAAGCTACCGAACAGATATTTACGGAAACTATACAGAAAAATAGGCATAGGTTAAGAAATTTTATAAATTTAAATATACTCTTTTTTTAATGACAGACCTGAAACTTCTTACATATTTAGAAAGTTACCTCACCGAGAATAGACGTAAACGTTTTAACCAAGTGTTATCTCAACGTACTCAACATTTTACTGTGGCTACGGAAGATGTCTACCAATTGCATAATACAAGCGCTGTTATACGCTCATGCGATGTTTTTGGCATACAGGAAGTTAATGTTATTGAAGAAGTTAATTCTAAGCGTATTGACCGTGAAATTGCTATGGGTGCTCAAAAATGGGTGGACCTTAATCGTTACAATAGTGTAAAAGCTTGTATAGATGACTTGAAGGCTAAAGGTTACCAAATTGTTGCAACAACACCACATACAAACGATTGTGAGCTTATGGATTTTGATGTTACCAAAAAGTCCTGTTTCTTTTTCGGAAGAGAAACCGAAGGTCTATCAGACTATGCCATGCAGCAAGCCAATAGCTTTTTAAAAATACCTATGGTGGGCTTTACGGAGAGTTTAAATATTTCTGTATCCGCTGCAATTATTCTTCAGCATGTAACATCTAAGCTCAGAAAATCTAATATTAATTGGAAACTTACCGAAGATGAAATTATAGCCAAACGTTTTGATTGGATAAAAAAAACAATTAAAGATTACGATGCTATCGTAGAGCGTTATAAAGCTGATAAATAAAATGTTTAATTTTAGAAAAACGATAAGATTATGGTAGGTTGGTTTGAAATTCCAGTAAACGATATGGAACGTGCTAAAGCGTTCTATGAAGCAGTTTTTAAAATTAAAATTAACTTGGTTGATTTTGGAGGTTTAAAAATGGGATGGTTTCCTAACAATGATGGTACTTATGGGGCAACTGGAACATTAATACAGCAAGAATCATATATCCCAAGTCAAGAAGGGACTTTGGTGTATTTTATGTCCGACGATGTCAATAATGAATTAGGGAGAGTAGAAGCTGCTGGCGGAAACATATTTCAACCAAAAACTAAAATCTCAGAAGAGCATGGTTGTATGGGCGTTTTTATTGATTCTGAAGGTAATCGAGTAGCGTTACACTCCAAAAACTAAGGTTGTGTTTTACGCTTGTTTCTTATGCGTTCATTATTGCGGTTAAGAACCTTATACTCTTCATAACACTCACTAATAGCATCTAAAATTTGAAGGTCATTAGCGCTTCTTATAAAGTCGCGTGAGTAGTTGCACTGGTTTACAATTTCGTCTAAATCGTATTTATCTACTTGTAATAAAACGGTTAGCATTTCACGGTCAAAGCGCTTGGCTAATTGGTTTCTAATCTCATCGTCTTTTTTCATTTCCTTTAGCTTTCGCATCTGGTTAGGCTTCTTGCCAAACATTTTGTAAAGGAAATCTGCAGGATTAAAAATAGCGCCTAATACTTTGTTGACAACGTTAGTTTGTCCGCCTTCATAACCTTGGTTAGGAATACCAGAAATTCTAAAAC
Source organism: Winogradskyella jejuensis (assembly GCF_900129745.1). GTDB lineage: Bacteria > Bacteroidota > Bacteroidia > Flavobacteriales > Flavobacteriaceae > Winogradskyella > Winogradskyella jejuensis. Next base: position 499,103 of record NZ_FQWS01000002.1, read on the forward strand.
GATTGTTTGTTCTAATAGGAATTTGTTTAATATCCACTTCAAGATATCCTGTAAGTTTCAACTGATTTACAACAACTTCTTCTAAGGCAAGTGCCTCGTCAGTCATTTCAATTTCAGTGTTACCAAACTTAATCCAGTCGTTGGTCACACGCACTTTAATGGATTTGTAGCCTAAGTAAGAAAAATGAAGCGTATCGTTAACTTTTGCACGGATATCAAACATACCTTCGTCGTTAGTAGTTGTACCTATAACTTGGTTAAGGTTTACAACATTAACTTCAACTAGAGGCTCTTTAGTGGTGCTACTTATAATGGTGGCTTGTACTCTTGTAGGTTCAGTTTCTGTTTCTTGAGCCAATCCCAAAAAACAAAAGCAGAATAATATGAGGCTAAAATATAATCGCATTCTTTTTCTTAATGGGTTAAAGGTACTAAACAAAACGCATTTTGGCAGTTTCCTATTTTAGATTTGACTAAATATTAACACCATACTTACAAAAAAGAGGCTGTATAAAACGTTTTTATAAGTAAACTTGTCAAGTTGAGCTTGTCGAAACTGATATTGTATATCCGTGTATTAAAACATTTCGACAGACTCAATAAGACAAAGATTAGACTTTTTATACTGCCTATTTACATTTATTTTCTACGAGAACGTCTTGGTCTATCAGAACCCGAAAAGTTTGACTTTTCTGAACGTCTTCCTCTCGGTTTGTCATCAGAGCGACGTCTTCTATCGCCTCTATTATCGTCTCTATTTCTGTCACCATCATTACTACGGCGAGAGCGTCTTTCTCCTCTTGGCTTATCATCAAAACGGCGTTTTCCACGTCCGCCACCATCACGTCGGCGACCACCGCCACTACGACCTTTATTTTCAGAAACTTCAACATTTACAAAACGACCTTCGTGTTTAAAGTCTGTAAAGAATGCTAAGACTTTCTCTTGCATTTCCTTCTCAGTATTAAAGAAAGAGAAGCTTTCTTTTACATCAACTTTAAAGACATCATCACGTCCTAGTTCTAATTTCTCTTTTAAGAAATCTTTCAATTTCATCCAATCGAAACCGTCTTTACGACCAACGTTGATGAAATAGCGGGTGTCATTTGATGATACTCTTCCTTCACTAGTATCTCTAGAGTCTACAACGCCTAAATCTTTAGATTTTTGGTAATAGTTATGAAAACGGTTAAACTCTACAGAGAAAAACTTTTTGATTAAATCTTCTTTAGAGGTATCTTCAAATAACTCATTGATGCTATCAAGATATTTGTCAATCTCGTGTCCAATTTCTGTATTATGAATTTTATTTGCAAGCGACATTAACTGCACTTCAGTAATTTCTGTTCCGCTAGGAATGTCTTTTTTCTCGAATTGTTTTTTAATGATACGCTCAATACTTTTTATTTTGCGTAATTCACTTTTTGAAACAATAACCATCGATACACCTGTCTTGCCAGCACGACCTGTACGACCAGAGCGGTGTGTATAAGTTTCTATTTCGTCTGGTAATTGGTAATTAATCACATGAGTAATATCATCTACATCGATACCACGAGCAGCTACATCTGTCGCTACAAGCATTTGTATCTGTTTGTTTCTGAAAGACTTCATCACTAAGTCGCGTTGATTCTGACTTAAATCTCCATGAAGCGCACCAGCGCTATAACCGCTTTCTATGAGATTTTCAGCTACTTTTTGTGTATCACGTTTAGTTCTACAAAAGACAACAGAGAAAATATCTGGATTGGCATCCGCCAAACGCTTTAGGGCTTGGTAACGGTCTCTTGCGTTTACCAAATAGTATTCGTGAGAGACGTTATTTGTACTTTCGTTTTTATTGCCAACGGTGATTTCAAACGGGTCGTACATAAATTTTTTAGCAATAGAAGCCACTTCTCTTGGCATTGTTGCAGAGAATAACCAGGTACTTTTATCGTCTGGTGTGTGTGACAAGATGTCTGTAATGTCTTCATAGAAGCCCATGTTTAGCATCTCATCGGCTTCGTCTAAAACACTGTATTGTATTTTAGAAATATCCACCATTTTACGGCTAATCATATCTTTCATACGACCTGGTGTAGCCACGACAATTTGTGCACCACGTTTTACTTGCTTGGCCTGGTCTGTTATACTAGCACCTCCGTAAATAGCAACCACGTTAAGACCATTACAGTATTTACCGTATTGCTTAAGCTCGTTAGTTATTTGTAAGCAAAGCTCACGCGTAGGCGATAAGATTAAGCCTTGGGTTGTACGACTGTCAACGTCAATTTTTTGCAACATTGGGAAACCAAAGGCCGCTGTTTTACCAGTACCGGTTTGTGCCAAAGCTACTAAATCGCGCTCTTCGTTTAATAATAAAGGGATGGCTTGTTGTTGTACATCACTTGGGGTTATAAAACCCATATCCGTGATAGCATTCAAAAGGTCTTCGTTAAGACCGAGTTCTTGGAATGTACTCATTCTTTTTTGTAAGTATTCGATTATGTTATGTAGTGTTACATAAGAAGGTAATCGACATACTTAAACCTAAGACTTCTTGTAACACATCCTCACCCTGAGGAAATAAATGAAAATCAATTCTTTGACTTTCAGCGTGCAAAGATACACTTTTATTTGACTTTGTTTTTAAGAGTGATTTTTAAGGTGCGCTTAACTGTAACTTATAAGAATAGTAGTGGATTTATGTACTTACTTTTTCGCTTGTAACCGTTGTACGATTAATAAAATTCATTTTCGTTTTAGCGATTAAATCGCTATTATTTTTATACAATGTTGGCAACAGTATTTATTATTAAAAAGGATTGTAGCCACTTTTACATTTTTCTATTCTATGGTTTATTAATGTTTTTAGGCTATCTCCGAGATTTCTTGAATGACTTTCTTTAGTCAGGTGGTTGGAAATTTGATAAAGGTCAGGATTGTTTCCTTCATCTAAGTATAAAAATAATGGTAATCCTTGTGAAGCCAAACAAACGAAATAATGTGGACGAGAAATAGAAAAACCTCTTAATGTTAAAAGTTCTTTTCTTTCTTCTATTTGCATTTCCATCTGACTATCATAAATACCATAGTCTAAAAAATTGCAGAATTTGCCCGATAGGAAAAGAAGCTCTCGTAAAACTTGAGGAAATTCATTTCCTTTATTAAAAAATTCCTCTAATTGCATTATTTCCTTTTCAGAAATTCCCTCATCAGTCATTCCGTCTATTTTAGGATTATTCTTTAACCTTTGTAAATATTCTATTCTCAATGTTCAAATTTTTATCAAGGGAATCACAAACGTCATAGGCTAGCAATCTAGCCTATTGTAGTTTTATTTATATGTTGTAACATTATTAATTTTCCTTTCGCATTTTATTTATTTTTACAATCATTGCTATAGCATTTTCGTTTACAGGATTAAGAACTAACGATTTAGCATAATTTTTTATAGCGTTATTCCAGTCTTTATTTGTATAATGGGCCTCTCCTAAACTATCGTACAGATTGGAATTATTAGGCATTAATGATACTCCATATTCAAAAACTTTGATTGCTCCCTTCACATTTTTTATATCATTCAGCCATTCATAGCCTATAATATTTATTACAGCGTCAATACCACTATCCAAAAACACTTGTTCTGAAATCTCAGCATCTCCAAATATTTCGCTAAGAAATTGAGTTGGATTCTCTGGATTATTGTATTTCTTGTAATGTATATAACCTTCTGAATTTTTTGGAAAAAGGTGTGCAATCATAGTTTGATGATTTCCTTTTCTTAATTCCTTTGTTAAGTCTATTTCTATGAAACTCGAGAAATCGTTAAATAAATAAACTCTTATTTTTAGCTTCTTTAAATCATAAATGGTGGAATACTGGGTAGCTGCGATCTTTGATTGGGCAAAGCTTTGCATTGCCATAGAGCAATACTCAAAATTGTGTTTGGTTTTCGTACTATTTATAAAATTTAATCCTTTTTGATAGTAATCTAATTCGACATCTTTCAATGATTCAGTTTGTGAATAGTAGAAATTGGAGAATGTTTTCTCTTCTTCATCACCAATAAACATTTTATCACCTTCGACTATCAAATATGTGCCTGATTTATCAACAAACACAAGCTGACCTTTTTCTAATATTTTGAGGTTAATGGTATTTAAATAAGATTGAACTTCTTCTACACTTTTCATTGTTTGCATTATCTTTTTTAGCGCAGCTTGAATTGGAATATCTAATTTTCCATTTGTGTTTTTAACTTCGAGATATGGCTCAAGAAAACCATCAAACATTAAACCTGCTTCATTAATAGCACCTTGAGCAAAATTGTCTAAAAAACCCATATACATTACTCCATATGTATCTTTCGCTCCAGTCTCAAACCAAAACTGACCATTTGGACTAAAAAAGTCTTCATTGTTTCCAACAATTGTTTTCCCATTTTTGGTAAGCTTGTACATACTACAAGCCATTCCAAGATTAGGATAAATTAACATTATTATTAAACCTATTCTTATAAGATCTTTCATGAGATATTTATTTCGTGATTTTATGTAGGACGCTTAATTTGGGTTGTTGTTACTCTATATTGTTGCCAACTCAAAGATATGGTTCGTTTTAATGAACTATATCAACAGTTAAGCGAAGTTAGTTTTTTAAGGGTTAAAAATCAATAGATTAGATAATTAAGGTTTGCAGTATTTATAAACAGTTTACCATTCGTAAACTTTGACCACACTTCTTATAATCTCAGTAATGATGTCGTAATTTTCTGAGTTTACCATAATCACCACACCATTTCCACCTTCTAAACTGGCATAATAGTGACATTTAAAACCTTCATTACTTCCACCATGTTGGAAATAGGTTTTCCCTAAAATTTCAGAAAAGAAAACGCCGAAACCTGCTGTTTCGCCTTCTAAATAAGGTGTCATCATTTTTTTAGTCATGTCTTTTGATAACAGCTTATTAGATTCACCTTTTAAAGATTTTTGCATCTCTATAATGTACTTTGATAAATCAGTCGGTGTTGTCCATAATCCAGCTGCTGCCATTTCAGGATAGACATGATATTTAGTTTTAAGAGGTTTACCTTTAGACCAATAGGCAGTTGCTAATGGCGCATCTTTTGGTGGTGGTTGTGTGTAGAAACTTTGAGTCATTCCTAAAGGATTCAAGATTTGCTCTTTCATGTAAGTATCGTACGCAATACCAGTATTTTCAGTTAGAATTAGTTGTGTTATGGTTGTACCACCTCCAGAGTATTTAAACTTTGTATTAGGCTCAAAAAGTGACTTTACTTTATTAGTATTTGCGGGTTTTTTACCATCTAAAATTTGCTGCGTAGTCGGAAGCGCTTCACCAACTTCATAACCTCCAAAACCATGTCTAGATAAGCCAGCCGAATGTGACAATATACTTGCAATGCTTATAGTTTTGCCATTAGCTTTTTTTCGAGATTTTAATTTCCAATTTTTTAAATAGGTATCTATGTCTGCTTCTAAGTCAATATTATTAGTTTCTGCCCATCTTAAAACACCAACAGCATTTAAAGACTTACTTATGGATGCGGCTTGGAATAGGGTTTTAGTCGTCGCAGGAATTTGAGCTTCTTTGTCTGCAAAACCATAAGCTCTTGCCCAATCTAGTTCATAGTTTTTTATAACAGCTATACTTACTGCTGGAATATTATGAAATTTCATCCGTTCCGTAATATTATGAGTTGTGTCGCTAGAATCCATAGGTTTATCTCGCAGATTGTTTTCTACGGCTTTAATCCTGGATTCTACGGCTTCGGAATAAGTTGGGTTTGCTTGAGCTGATACTTGCGAGATGAAAATTATAAAAAATAGAAAGACAGATAATTTTGCCAAGTGTTTAATTCTAAACATATTGAAAGTGTTTTTTGATCATTTAAAATTACGATTAATTATAACAATCAACACTTTTTTTTTAATGTCGAACTTTATCAGTTTAGGTCTTTATTTCTATATCTAGGTTTACGTACTAATTTCATAGCACGAAGAAACTCTAGATACAGTGATTTCATGATTGGTTCAGTTATAGTTGAAGATTTGTAGCCATTGAAACCTACAATTATAAATTCGTTGTCGCTATTTTTTTCTAAGATGAGTGTAATATCTTCTTTATAAAATTTAAATTCTGTTAAGCCATTTTCGTTGTAGTAATCACCAACTGTAAAGTCTTGTGCTTTGAGTTCTTTATGCAAAATTTCTAAACCACTACGTTGTTTGGCATACTTATAGAACGTTTGTAAAAATTGATAAGTGTCGTCGTCTGTTATTGATTTTAATGGTTTTATCTCTTCTTCAAGAAAATAACTGTCAATTTTTTTAAAAAAGATATTTACAGCCTTTATAATTGAGTCTGTTTTAGGTTTTAATTTCTGCTGTTTCCCGTAATTTGTAATCTTTTTCTTTATGCGATTAATACGTTCTTTAGTTGGGAATATGCTATTTTCACCTTTAATACGCCATTTGTCATTGTCATCTTTGCAAAGGTGGATTTTATAATATTCGTAGCTTGTCATTACACAGCTGGCACAATCATCATAAATTTCTACAGATTTAACTTTCATGTCTAAATCTGCTCCAATAATTCGTGCTTTCAGCATTTTTGAATATTTATCGTTGAGCATTAAAAGTTCATATAATGAGTCACTTGTAACACTTTTTATTAATGAAGAATCGTTTACTCTTAATAGCTTTCGACCTTGAATAAATTGATTGCACGTTTTTATAACTTTATCTTCTTCTGATTGTGCATTACAGATAAAAATAGATAGCATTATTATAATTAAAGGAAATAAGGTCTTGAAAGGCATATGATTATTATAGGTGATTTAAAAAATGAATTAATTTAAGGACAGCTTTACCACGATGTCCAATCTTATTTTTTTCTTCTAAAGAAATTTCAGCAAAAGTCTCAGTGTAACCTTCGGCTTTAAAAATAGGGTCGTATCCAAAGCCTTTTTTACCTTGTTTCTCTTTTGTGATTTGGCCTTTACAAATGCCTGTAAAGGTTTTTAATTCGCCATTGAGATGTAATGCTATTACAGTTTTGAATTGGGCTTTACGGTTAGATTTATCTTTTAAGTTGTCTAAAAGCTTATCCATATTGTCATTGGCATCACGTTGTGGGCCTGCATAACGTGCGGAGTAGACACCTGGTTCGCCATTAAGTGCTTCAACCTCGAGACCTGTGTCGTCTGCAAAACAGTTGAAGCCATAATTTTTAGCCAAATATTCTGCTTTTTGAATAGCGTTACCTTCAATAGTTGGTTGTGTTTCGGGAATGTCTTCATTACAGCCAATATCTGCTAAACTCAATAGTTTTATATGGTCAGGCACTAAAGCTTGAACTTCTTTGAGTTTATTGAGATTGTTAGTAGCGAATACGAGTTTCATATAATTGATTTTGCTTTGTGAAATTAAATAAAAGCCATAAAAAAGCCTCGATATTTCGAGGCTTAATTTTTAGTTACCATCATAGTTTGTAATCCTGAATTATGTCTTTCAGTCTTATTTTTAAATCTTCACCAGAGTCGAACACCATTTGTTCATTAGAAGGAAACGGTACTGGACGGTTTCTTAGTAAATTTCTATCGTCACTATTTAAGGCGCGTCTGTCTCCTCTAAATGTAGCGTAGAAATGCTCAAAGACAAAACCGCTATCTAAATTAAACTGTTCAACTGTCTCATTGGCTTTTAAATCGGTTAAGACTACGCTAGCCAATATTTCGGATTGTTTGTACTGTTGCGTTTCAAACAATCTCGCTCTCACGGTTATGATTTTATCTTCCTTGATATCATTACCCAAACTATCTTTCATTACGTTGCCAGCGCCATCTAATTTATATTGCCATCCATCTTTAATTTCACGTTGACGCAAAACTTCACGCTCACGTACTTGCTCTGGAGAAATGTTAATTCTGCTTAACTGTAGCTGCATGGCGTAATCATAGTTCACATCTGTGCTTTCTACGGCATGATATGATGTCCAGAATTGGTCTAAGCCATAGGTGTCAAAGTCGAGTAGGGCGTCTTCCAATCGTCTTGGGATAACCTGATTGCTTCTATTTTCTATGGCAACAATAACATGCGCCGTACCTCGCTCATGAGCTTCTTGCATTAAATCACGTGTTTTTTCGTAATTAGGATTTATGTCTTCAATATAGGCTAATGTATTGTAGGCTTTACGTATTTGAAATTTGTCATCACTCTCTAATAACGCAATACCTTTTTCGTATAAATGGTCTGAAACATTATCTCGTGCAGAGATAATTTCATTAGTATAATTTTCCATCTTAAAAAAGACTTCGCGACCATTAATACGCAATGGAAGCAAAGGATTTACCGCATTTTGCCTTTGCTCTAACGCGATATAGGTCTCATAGATACGTTTGTAATATTCTGGGTTATTATTTGCTTTAAATTTTGCAATAGCGTTAATATCTCTTTCGTTTGCTTTGTCATAAGCATCTTTTAAAAGTAAGATATAGTCCTGCTTACGTTTAGCCTCTTTGTTAGCACTTAATTTATTGATGCTCTTTGCAATGGCTTCATTGTAGTTGCCAGAGGTTAAAGCGCGTTCCACCTTTTTCTTAGAGCCACAGGACACTAAAAAAGCAACTGATACGAATAGTAGTGTAATTTTTTTCATAATCGTAAGTTTTAAGGTTTCACTCGATAATCGAGATTATATTATAGATTTCAATAGCTATGCCAAACTTCTACAGAGGGACTAATTTCTATTATTTCTTAGCGCCTTTCGGGTATTTTTCTTTTTAATACTTTCGTATTTTTTGAGCATATATTTTACACTACGTGAATTGTTATTTTCTTCAGCAAACGTCTTCCAGAATTCCAGATAAAAATCGACATTTTCATCGTTGCTATTTTTAATCAAGTTCTTGAAATAATCGATTAATTCCTTTCTGTATGGTGAGTTTAAATTTAGTTGGTCTACATCATTTTTGTCGAAAATAAATACAGCAGTGTAAACATTACTCTGAATTCTCCGTCCTTTTGCAGCTACACTAAATAGTTTATCTTGATTTTTTAATAACTTTATATTATTCCATATTAATAGAGTGTCTGAATGAGTAGACAATATCTTTTGAGACCATTTGCCAAAATTATCATACATTCCTTTTTGGATATAATGCCTGTCGCGAACCCCAGAAAATCTCAGCTCATTTATTACAATTGAGTCATTATTGATTACAGGATTATAATCTAAAATTTGTACAGATTTAAAGGCATTTTTTGGATATCTATTTCTCCATTGTCCATTTGCATAAAACGAAATGGTAATAATTATAACAAAAGCAGAAATAAATTTTTTGTCCACGATTTATTATAGAATGATTGATATGTTATTTAGTTTTCTTGGGATTAAATACAGGAAGTAATTGTGTTTTTACAGAACCAAATCCAATACGTACATCGTCATTTTTACAATAGCCTCTCATAATTACAGTATCGTAATCGTTGATGAATTTTCGTTCTGAGCCATCACGCATTTTTACAGGTTTGGTACCTTTCCAACTTAATTCTAACATAGAACCATACGAATCCTCAGTTGGACCAGAAATAGTACCACTTCCCATCATATCTCCGGAGTTTACAGGGCAACCATTTACAGTGTGATGTGCCAGTTGTTGAGACATGTTCCAATACATATACTTAAAGTTAGATTTACAAACCGTGGTTTCTTTAGCGCCTTTTGGCATTATTGAAGCCTCGAGATTAATATCAAAACTCTTTTTTCCTTTAGATTGAAGGTATGGTAATGGTTTTGGGTCTTGTTTTGGACTTTCTACTCTGAAAGGTTCTAAAGCATCTAGAGTCACAATCCAAGGCGACATAGAAGATGCGAAATTTTTTCCTAAAAATGGACCTAATGGCACATATTCCCATTTCTGGATATCTCTTGCAGACCAATCATTAAACAATACGAGTCCAAAAATATATTCTTCAGCCTCATCGATAGGAATTGGTTCTCCTAAATCGTTTGCATCAGTAGTTATAAAAGCCATTTCTAATTCAAAATCTACTAGTTTTGATGGACCAAACACAGGTGTTTTTGCACCTTCAGGCATGGTTTGTCCTTGCGGACGATGTATAGGAATACCAGATGGAATTATAGATGAACTTCTTCCATGATAGCCTACAGGCAAATGCAACCAATTAGGCATTAAAGCATTTTCTGGGTCTCTAAACATGCTTCCAACATTAGTAGCATGCTCTTTGCTGGCATAGAAGTCTGTATAATCACCAATGTATATAGGGAGCTGCATTTCAATTTCGTCTAGGCGAAATAAAATAGTTTCCTTATGTGCTGTATTGTTTTTTAAAGTCGGATTTTCGGCATCAAAAATTTCAGCAATACGATTACGAACCAAACGCCATGTTTTACGACCATCTGCAATAAAATCGTTCAAGGTATCTTGAAGAAAAATATCGTCTGTTAACGGAATACCTTCAAAATAGCCCAACTGATGTAATGCACCTAGGTCAATTGCCGTATCTCCAATTCGAGTTCCAATGGTTATAATGTCGTCTTTGGTTAAGAATACACCAAAAGGGATATTCTGTATTGGGAAATCAGAGTCTCTGTTAACATGTAACCATGAAATTCGGTCAGGATTATTTGCTGAAAGTGGCATATGTGCTGTGTTGATTAAGTGTTGATTATTTCTATTCAAATCTACATGTTTTTTCATATTAAAACTAATACAATTCGTATTTTTGAAACTCATTTAACATCATATTAGATATATGCAACGCGACGAACAAATTTTTGAATTAATAGAGGCTGAAAAAGAACGTCAAATTGACGGAATAGAGCTTATCGCATCTGAGAATTTCACGAGTCCCCAAGTTATGGAAGCTTGTGGCTCAGTATTAACTAATAAGTATGCCGAAGGTTACCCAGGTAAGCGTTATTATGGCGGATGTGAAGTGGTAGATGAAGTTGAAACTATTGCTATTGACCGCGCAAAAACGTTATTTGGAGCTGCATATGCAAACGTACAGCCACATTCTGGAAGTCAAGCTAATACGGCTGTGTTTCATGCGTGTATTAAGCCAGGAGATACGATTTTAGGATTCGATTTATCGCACGGTGGTCATTTAACACATGGTTCACCTGTAAATTTTTCTGGGCGTTTGTATAATCCTACATTTTATGGTGTAAAGAAAGATACAGGCCTTATCGATTATGATATGTTATCTGATATGGCGGAAAAAGAACAACCAAAATTGATTATAGCTGGAGCTTCTGCTTATTCTAGAGATATAGATTTTGCAAAGTTTAGAGAAGTGGCTGATAATGTTGGGGCTATTTTATTAGCAGACATTTCGCATCCTTCAGGTTTAATCGCAAAAGGTATTCTCAACGACCCAATGCCGCATTGCCATGTCGTTACAACAACTACGCACAAAACATTACGTGGTCCACGAGGTGGATTAATTATGATGGGTGAAAATTTTGATAATCCATTCGGGTTAAAATTGAAAAACGGAAATCTTCGTAAGATGTCTGGTTTACTAGACTCGGGGATTTTTCCAGGTAATCAAGGTGGTCCGTTGATGCATACAATCGCTGCTAAAGCCATAGCATTTGGCGAATGTTTAACGGATGAATTTCTTCACTATATGTTGCAAGTAAAGGCTAATGCAGATGCAATGGCTAAAGCTTTTGTAGCTAAAGATTACAACCTCATATCTGGTGGAACAGACAACCACATGATGCTGATTGACCTAAGAAATAAAGATATTACAGGAAAAGCAGCTGAACAAGCTCTTGTAAAAGCTGATATTACTGTGAATAAAAACATGGTGCCGTTCGATACCGAAAGTCCTTTTGTAACATCGGGAATTAGAGTTGGTACACCTGCGATTACAACGCGTGGACTTAAAGAAGATGATATGGCTTACGTAGTTGACTTGATTGATGAAGTGCTTATGAATTATGAAAATGAAACTGTACTTGAAGCTGTTGCAGAAAAAGTGAACGCCTTAATGAGTGATAGACCTTTGTTTAATGCTTAAAAAGTAGATTGTGATATATTTAAAAGCCTTTCATTTTAATTTTGAAAGGCTTTTTTGTTTATTTATTAAGTATTATCTCACTGTTTGAGCCATCACCAGCAACGAAAATACCAATGACAGATTTATTTGTTCTCTTAAGTGCTTGTTGCCAACATTTTTTGGCAAAGTTCACCTCCAATTCAAATTTATCATCCCAAAAGGCGTAAGCATCTTCTACTTCATCCTCAAATTCTTCAGAATAATCTACATTAAGATTGTTAAATGCTTTTTGGGCTAGTTCATCACCAATATAAAATGAATAACTGTCTAAATCTATTTCGGGTTCGTTTTTTAAAGCCTCATAATCATAGGTTTCACTATCTGCTGAAGCGCGTAACCAAGACATTACAGCATCAGATGGTGAATATATAATTTCTACTTTTTCGGGTAAATCACCAATTTTTAAAAGCTGAAATTCATTTTCATTCTTGAGGACGTTTACAAAAAATGAAATGATAGTTTCTTCCGTTGGTAATAATACTTCAGTTTGAAAAAGACGATTTATCTCTTTGATTATTTTCGACCAATCAGAATCGGTAAGTTTATTGAATGGTTTATTAATCATATTTAATCATCAAGAATCACACTTTCGTATGCACCAGCATCAGGGGTAGCTGCCCTTGAAGTATTTAGTAAATCAAATGGGACTTGCATTGAAAATAAAGTACTTCCAATTCCGTTGGCTCCTGAGTCTTCACCAATATTCATAAGATTATCGAAAGGGGCTTTAAAGTCTGGGTCTTCATTAAAGATATTACTATCGTAATAGGTGTCATCAGAAAAAACGTAATTAGTCGTTCCTTCTAAATTTGAATTATCGAAACGTAACAGGCAATTGGTAAATTTAAAGTTGAAATCATCGCCTTGTTGGTCGAGGATAAATTCTGGATTATCATTCCCATAGACAATACAGTTATTGAAGTTAGCTTCAACCAATGGATTAGTACCAATTGTAGATTCGTCAACTTGTGTAAAATCATTTAATAATAATGCAGGGAATTGTCTAAAACTATTATTCCAATAATTAGCAATCGTACAATGGGTAAAGTTATATTTTCCGCCAACAGTTCCCGCAAAAGAGGATTGTCCGGAATTGTTAATCACCACATTTTCTGCTGTAATTGATGTAGCTCTTCCTAAAATTCCAAAAGAACTTGTATTGTAAATCTGAGAATTTGTAATGGTCAATTTATCCGTAACCGCATCATCATTGCCTTCTGCTAAAACACCAATAGTTGCATTTTTAATTGTAGCGTGGTTAATGGTATTGTTCACACTTCCATTAAATAAATATATGGTGCCCCATTGTCCAGGAACATCTTCAAAAAGTGGCTCAAGTCGGTCGCCCTCCAGAATGACTTCGTTTTCTAAAAGTTGGGGGTCTGTACTAGCAGCACCATTAATATTTAAGGTGGCATTATTAGTTACTAGAATCCCAGAATCTGCATGAAAATGGACTCTTGCGCCAGCTTCTATGGTTAAAGTTTCTCCCTCAGGAACTGCTGCATAACCATAAATAACATAGGGTTTTTCGTTGGTAAAAGTTAATTCGGTATTATCTAGAAAACGCCCTGGCAGTGATGTTTCATCAACCATTCCATCACCATCGACATCAAAATTTAGGTTTTCAAAAACGGTGCTTGTTCCTTGGAAATCGGGATAAATAAAGACAGCGTCTCTAACTAATGTTACCAAATCTACATCTTGCTGATTGCTTCCACCATCAAAGAGAATTCTATCGGTGTATAAAAACTCGTTATCTAAAGTTGGTAATGCTGCGATATCTATTGTAGTTTCAACAAAAATGAATAGACTATCATTAGCTAATAACTCTACATTTTCAAAGAATTTACCTTCCTCTGGAGAGCCTTCGTTTCCTGTGCCACCATCTACGTTAAGTCTGTAAAAAGACCCGTTTCCGCGTTCTAATTGTATAGTCGGGATTACGATATCTTCATCACTGCGGTTATAAACTTTTAGGTTATATGTGCTTGAGCCAATATTGTTGAACACCGTGTCTAAATACACAGTATCTCTAGCAAACTCAAGATTTCCTGTGCTTGGAGAGAATTCAAAATCATTACGGCAAGAACTCCAAAAAATTAATAATCCAAAACAGATAAAGAAGTATAGCAGTCGCTTCATAGGTTGAAAAGTTATTTCAGGCTAAAAATATAACTTTTCAAATTATGATTTAGTATTGAAATGGAAAAGAATACCTAATCTTTGACTTCTTCCTCAGCCATTTCTACAATAATGATAAATTCTTGCGCGTACTGCGTAAAATCATCAAGCAGAATTAAACGTTGATTATAGTCTAATTTACTTTCAAGTATAGATTTACTTTCTAAAAACTCGTAAAACAGCGACTGATATTGTTCTGGAACTTTTAAATCTTCAGTCAACATTTTTTTAGTGAAGAAATTATTGGTTTCAAAAAGGAGCTTGTATTGATTGTAAGTTATGGTGTTTGGTGTAGGTTTCTTTTTCTTTTTAAATAGCTTACCAATAAGCTTGGCCACTTGTATAAAATCTAAACCATATTTTGGAGCAGCAGTGTACTTTTGAGGTTCTTTCTTTTTGTCTAGCGCAATAATTTGTTTCATATTGGCATTAAAAGCGGCTTCACCAAAAAGTTTTGCTTTGGGTTTGTCTTTTATGTTTACAGGGTCGAGCTCATTGATTATTTTTTGAAGCTCAAAAACATAGGTACCTTCAAAATAATCGGCTTTAACTATCGTGAAAATAGGCTTATAAAAAATAGATTGAAAAGATAGAGTGTCACTCACTTTAGCTTTGAGCGTAAATTCGCCTTGGTCATTAGTAGTCGTTAAAATCTTTTGTGTGATGTTTAAAACCTTCACGCCTTTAACTCGAGATTCCGCATCGTAAACAATACCGTTTACTTCTTGGCTCCATAGTGAAATAGAAAAACTAAAGAATAGAAATAGAAGTAGATTTTTAAACATGCTTGATAGGTTAGTTGAGACGCAATTACGCGCAATATTTTTAGGCAACATCAGTATTTTATAAAACTTTAACCTAAGATAATGTTAATTAAACAATTCGGCTATTTCTTGTGTAATGCGGGTAGGACGATTACTTTTTGCGTCGATGAGACACCATTTGGTTTCTGAAGAAATAATAAGTTTTTCACCGTTATACATCTCAACTTTACGAATAGAGGAAACACCTTCGGAGGACGCTACAAAGGTTTTTATAAAAATCTTATCGTTAAGAAATGCTTGTCCCTTGTAATCGATTGTATGTTTGACTAGCACCCAGTAGTAAGTGTTTAGAATATCAGAGGATGCATTTTTTAGCCAATGGGCTTCTGCTATATTTTGAACCCATTGTACATAAGTAACATTGTTTACATGATTGAGCTGGTCTAAATCAGATTCTGAAACTGTTATTTTTTTGGTGAATACTTGCAAACGCTATTTCTTTATAATCTTCACCTCAAACAACTTATCCCAACGCTTACCAGTGACAAAAACAGTTTGGGTTTCTGGATTGTAAGCAATACCATTAAGTACATTGTCATTAGACGAGTAATTAGATATCTGTGCTGTTAGTGGTGTAAAATCTACAACACCTTCAGTTGCTCCATTATTAGGGTTAATAATAGCTACGCCTGTGTTTTCGTAGATGTTAGCGTAGATTTTACCTTCAATCCATTCTAATTCGTTTAGGCGGCCTATTTTTCCTTTATCGGTATAGGCTTCAATCTTATTGTCTTCTGTAAGTGTTGTTGTATTTAATGTCCAGATTTTTTCAGTACCATCAGATTTGTATAAACTATTTCCATCGTTACACAAACCCCAACCTTCCTTACTTTGGTTGTATCTAAAAATGCCTAACTTTTCAAATGTACTCACATCGTATATAATGCCTGTATCAGCTTTCCAAGTGAGTTGGTAGATTTTATCGTTCAAAATTGTAAGACCTTCAGCAAAATAGCCATTATTTAAATCTAAGTTTTTAAGAACTTCCCCAGTTTTATAGTCCACTTTGCGCAACTTAGACTCGCCATATTGTCCTGTGCTTTCGTACAATTCACCGTTATAAAATTCCAAGCCTTGAGTATAAGATGTTGGGTCGTGCGGATAGGTATTTATAATTTCGAAGGTATAAAGCTGAGGGCGTTTGTTGCTCAGTACAATAAGATTGCTCTCCGCTACTATAGTATCATTGCCAGAAACCACAGTGGCAATTAAATCTTGCTTGCCTAGTTTTACATCTTTTAGACTTAAGCTTTCAGATACTTTTTTACCATCTAATGAGTAGGTAATAGAATTTATGGAAGCACCATCAGGGTTGTTGAGCGATAGTTTAACCGTTTCCCCTAGTTTGGCTATACTTTTTTTAGCAGACGTTTTTACAGAAAATTGTGGCTTTTCGCTAGCGCAACTCGCTAATAATAGTCCTAAGCAAGTGACAATGAAATATTTAAATCTAAACATAAATTTTAATCAATTTTTGGCAAGATATTTATAAAAAATAGGATTAAAAAAATATTGTGAAAGTATTAAAAGGTTGTATCTTTGCCGCCGGGCAAGTCCTACACAACCAGCTCCTGTTGAATCCTCCAGGTCGGGAACGAAGCAAAGGTAAATGGTCGTAGCGGTGTGATGTAGGTAGCTTGCCTTTTTTTGTACCCTAAAGTCAAGGTTTTACAGAATGAATTATTCCTATTTTTAGAAACTTTGTACTTTTAACTTCTAAGCTTTTTAAAATATGTCTAAAGTTGTTTTAATCACTGGCGGTTCATCAGGAATCGGAAAGTCTATTGGGGAATATCTCTTAACAAAAGAGTTTAGAGTTTATGGTACTAGCCGTAATCCAAATAGATATCCAGATAGTCAATTTCCTTTAGTGGCTTTAGATGTTACAAAGACTGAAACCATTTCTACTTGTATTGCTGAAGTTTTAGACAAAGAACATAGAATAGATATTCTTGTTAATAACGCTGGTGCGGGTATTACAGGTCCGATGGAAGAAATCCCTGATGAAGAAATAAAACGAAATTTTGAAACCAATTTATTTGGCCCTATAAATGTGATTAAAGCGGTTTTGCCAACCATGCGTAAACAAAACTCTGGTTTGGTAATTAATATTACCTCAATTGCTGGTTATATGGGGCTGCCATACCGTGGTGTTTACAGCGCCAGTAAAGGCGCATTAGAATTGGTGACCGAAGCTTTCCGTATGGAGCTTAAATCTTTTAATGTACACATGTGCAATTTGGCGCCAGGAGATTTTGCTACTAATATTGCTGCAGGGCGTTATCACGCGCCAGCAAAAGCAGATTCTCCTTACACAAAATATGCAGATGTTTTAAAGGATATTGATGCCGATGTAGATAATAGCAGCTCACCTATTTTGGTCGCAAAAGCTGTTTTAAATATTATAGAAACCAAAAATCCTAAGATTCATTACAAAGTAGGTGCTTTTATGCAAAAGTTCTCTATTGTTATAAAACGAATTCTTCCAGACAAGGTTTACGAAAAACTTCTAATGAATCATTACAAGTTGTAAGGTTTGGTATGTTTTTTGTGATTTCAAAAAGAAAATCTTTCATCATGAAATCAAAAACAATTACACTTTTTTTAGTATCATTTTTTGCTTTATCCTCTTGTGAAGAAGCTTTAGAATGTGCCTTTGGCTTAGACCCAGAAATTAATGAGAATAGTGTTGCTCCAGCACAACTAGACCAAGAGTATTTTCAGATTATTACAGGCGAGGTAGATAACGACCCCAATGATAATGCCTATGATTATTTTTTCGAAATATACGGTGACCTTCCGCCAGGTATAGACGTATTGTTTTTTGCAAGGCGTATAGAATTGGTAGGAAGACCTCAAGAGGTTGGTACATTTAATTTTAGAGTGTACTTGTATGTAGAGAGTTTTGATAATGGTTTTTTCGATGCTAGCCCAACGTGTTCTGATGAAGTGAGTAAAAACTTTTCACTAGTCGTAACTGAATAAGTGTGATAGATTATCCCTGAAGTAAAATCTTTTACAAAAAATTGCGTTTTACCATAAAACCACTAATAATGGGTAGGAAAAGGTCTAAGGGTTACTTTGTTTTCACAATCATTTTATGTCTATTCATGTGGTCTTGTCCTTTAATGACTCCTGCACCACACGGACATGTCTACAGACCTTTAGGTAATTATGAGATTAATAACGTTCAGGTATTCTGTACGCCTAAAGTAAAAGTGTTTCATGTTTTTTATCCTGAGGATAATGAGGTAGAAGTTTGTTCAAAAGTCTTTGTGACAGATTCTTGCTCAGCTCTGCAAACTGGTGAATTCTTTGATGAATTAAAATACATGAAAAATGTGAGGATGAATGACAGAAAATTTCATCGTTTGTTTTTTAGTGATACGCTCCAAATAGCAATCAATAATTCTTTTGAAAAGCTTTTGTTTATTCCTGTTGAATAATAGTTGATTTCTTTTTTCTCATTTTAAATTAAACACTATGAATTGTTGTAACTTCGTGAACTATTAAAAACACAACATTCAAACTATAATTAAATGAAATTTTTTATTGATACTGCCAACTTAGAGCAAATTAAAGAAGCTCAAGACATGGGTATTTTAGATGGTGTAACAACCAATCCTTCGTTAATGGCTAAAGAAGGCATCACGGGTCATGATAATATAATGAAACATTATGTAGACATCTGCAATATTGTAGATGGAGATGTTTCTGCTGAGGTGATTTCTACAGATTTTGAAGGTATGGTTCGCGAAGGTGAGGCTTTAGCTGAATTGCATGACCAAATCGTTGTTAAACTACCTATGATTAAAGACGGCGTTAAGGCATGTAATTATTTTTCGGATAGAGGTATAAAAACTAACGTGACTTTAGTGTTTTCTCCTGGCCAGGCATTATTAGCTGCTAAAGCTGGAGCTACTTATGTTTCGCCATTTATAGGACGTTTGGATGATATTTCTACAGATGGTCTTAACCTTATTGCAGAAATCAGACATATTTATGATAACTATGCTTTTGAAACTGAAATTTTAGCAGCTTCTGTGCGTCATACAATGCACGTTATAGATTGTGCAAAGTTAGGGGCAGATGTTATGACAGGACCTCTAAGTTCTATCGCAGGATTATTAAAGCATCCTTTAACGGATATAGGTTTAGAAAAATTCTTAGCAGACTATAAAAAAGGAAACTAAGGATAAAAAAATAATGACTTAAAGGAGTTCTATTTTAATATGAGCTCCTTTTTTTGTATCATATCCTTAAGTGTATTTTCAAAATCTTCATTGAAGATGTTGACATTTGGATGAATGATATTTGCTTTACTATCAACTATAATTACTTTGTAGAGGTAACTAACAGCAAGAGTTTCTAAAGCTTCTTTAGGATTTTTAAAACGATACTCATTATCTAAGTTAAACTTGTATTGATGTATAGTTTCTTTCCAGAATTTATCTGGGTTGTCGTTAATATTTATAGACATAAAGCCCATCTCAGGAAATAGTACTTGTAACTCTTTTACTCTGTAATGACTATTCTTGTAGTGTTTTTTCTCATTTGTAGACCAAAAATAAATCAGTGTAGGTTTTTTAACGACATCTGCTATTGTGTATTCCTGATTTTTTGAGTCAATAACTAATAAATCTGGTAGTCCTTTTCCTGGTTTTAAATTGTTTAATGAAGAAATAAGCTTATTTAAAGATTTGATATCTTCCTCATTTGTAGTTTTTGCAGCATAAGAAGCCATAAGCTCATTAACTTCATCTTGATTTCTACTGTGATTAATAAACTCTCTTGTTTTGTATTTCAGAATATTGTTCTTAATAATTTCATCTTTCACCAAACTATCCACAAGATTTAGCTTAGACTTATTGTAGGCGAGCTGATGTCTATTAAATTTACTATGAAAGGTATTATCATTATAATACTTAGTAGCAGCAAGGTTGTCTATATGAAAGAATAAGTAGCGATTGTAAGCAAAAATTTCGCTTAAATGCGTTGCATTGTAATCAATTTCTTTTCTGAAATCATAAAATCCATCAGGTAAATCTTTAATGTGTACGAGTTTGTTTTCACCAAAATAAGCAAAAGGATAAATCTCCTTATCTGCATAATTACGATAATCAATGTTGGCCTGAATAACGGAACTTGCTAATTGAGATATAGGATTCTTACGCTTAAAGTTTTCAAAATCTCTTAATTCTTTCTGATGTCTATTATTTACATAAGCTTCAAATTCTTCAGGTTCCTTTTTCTGAATGTTTTTTACGAGATTTTTAGATTTTTTATCATTATTCAAAAACGTTTTAATGAGGTAATTGTTCTTCTTAGAACCTTCGCCAGTAAATACAAGTGATTTATCAAATTCATAAGTATTAAGACGAATCATAACACTGTCATTAGGCTCTAATATGACAAATTGTATTTCGCCACCGTGCCAAAATGTGTAAACAGCTGGCTCTAGATTAGAAATTTTATAACTAAACCTGTTGTTTTTATCGAGTTGTAAAGTGTCGCTAACTTGTATCCTGCGATTGTAGAGGATAACCTTATCGCCTTTAGGGTTAATGATTTCGCCTCCAAAGTAGGCTGTGTCAGCTTCACTAATAGACATATTTTTGCATGCTGTAACACTCAAAAATACTAGAGGTAACAGGGCAATTACAAATTTTATAGAATGTACTTTTTTCGTCAACATCAGTGACAAAAATATGTGTTGCATATGTTTTGTCTTGTTAATGCTGCGTTAAATGTTACTATCATTGGTTTATATTTCTTGTAATGACTTAAATTTTCTACTTTTGCCGCCAATTAAAAGCGCTTAAAATGTTATCAGTTTCTAATCTATCAGTACAATTTGGTAAACGTATATTATTTGATGAAGTAAATACCACTTTTAACAATGGTAATTGCTATGGTATTATCGGTGCAAACGGTGCCGGTAAGTCTACGTTTTTAAAGATTCTTGCAGGTAAAATGGACCCAACTTCTGGTCATGTGCATTTAGAAGCAGGTAAACGTATGTCTGTATTGGAGCAAAACCACAATAAGCACGATGAGGATACTGTTTTAGATACTGTTTTAAAAGGAAATAAACCTTTATACAAATTGAAATCTGAAATCGATGCACTTTATGCCGATTATTCAGATGAAAATGCTGAGAAAATAGGAGAGCTTCAAGTGCAATTTGAAGAAATGAATGGTTGGAACGCCGATAGTGATGCTGCGGCAATGCTATCTAACTTAGGTATTAAAGAAGATTTACACCATACCTTAATGGCAGACTTAGATGGTAAACAAAAGGTACGTGTACTTTTAGCACAAGCACTTTTTGGAAGTCCAGATGTACTCATCATGGATGAGCCTACCAACGATTTAGATTACGAAACTATTTCTTGGTTAGAAAATTTCTTAGCCAATTACGATAACTGTGTTATTGTAGTATCGCACGACCGTCACTTTTTAGATGCGGTTTGTACACATATTTCGGATATAGATTTTGGAAAAATTAATCACTTTTCTGGTAACTATACATTCTGGTATGAGTCATCGCAATTAGCAGCAAGACAACGTGCGCAACAGAACAAAAAAGCTGAAGAAAAGAAGAAAGAATTAGAAGAATTTATCCGTCGTTTCTCAGCAAACGTTGCAAAGTCTAAGCAAGCAACTAGCCGTAAGAAGATGATTGATAAATTAAATATTGCTGATATAAAACCATCCAGCCGTCGTTATCCTGCGATTATTTTTGAGCGTGACCGCGAAGCTGGTGACCAAATTTTAAATGTAGAAGGCTTATCTGCAAGTTTAGATGGCGAAGTCTTATTTAGAAACGTAGACATTAATCTAGCAAAAGGCGATAAAGTTGTTGTGTATTCTAAAGATTCTAGAGCTACAACAGCATTCTACCAAATACTAAACGGTAAAGAAAAAGCAGATTCTGGAAAATTTGCTTGGGGTGTGACGACGACTCAATCATACTTACCTTTAGATAACAGTGAATATTTCCAAGAAAAGCAAACTTTAGTAGATTGGTTACGTCAATGGGCACAAACCGAAGAAGAGCGCGAGGAAGTAAACATTAGAGGTTTCCTTGGGAAAATGATTTTTAGTGGAGAAGAAGCACTTAAAACGGCTGATGTTTTGTCTGGAGGCGAAAAAGTACGTTGTATGTTGAGCCGAATGATGATGATGCGTGCTAATGTATTAATGTTAGATGAGCCAACAAATCATTTAGATTTAGAGAGTATTACAGCATTTAATAACTCGTTAACTAATTTTAAAGGTACAGTGCTTTTAACAACACATGACCATGAGTTTGCACAAACTGTGGGTAACCGTATTATTGAGTTAACACCAAATGGAGTTATAGACCGTTATATGACTTTTGATGAGTATATGAGCGACAAAAAGATTAAGGAGCAACGCGAAAAGATGTATGCTGTTGAGGTTTAAAAGCTAAATTCTATTACAGCAATTCTTTTGTGAAAGTAATTATTAAAGTTCGGTTCAAAAGAAAGAAATCCATTCACAAATAGTTTATTTTGCATTATGCCTACAGCTTCTTTTCTGTTATAGTATTTATTAATTAGGGAGTCAGAATCTTTAATTGAATATAATGCATGCATATATTTTCCAATGCTATTAAATTCTATTGTATTTATTGAGTCTTTAGCTAATAAATCAAACGATTTATTATTTATGTAAAGTTCATCATAGAAACCACTCTCCTTAAATAGATTTCTCGTTTTTTCAGATTTAAAATAGAATTTGTCCCAATCCTTTATTTTAGGATTAACTATGTCTTTCATGTATTGCTTATAAGCTTCTGTAAGAGATAATTTAGGATATATTTTTTTTAGATTCAATTCAAAATCTGACACTAATAAGTCAAGCGATTTTGTATTGCTTTCTCCTAAGATATATTCAAATACAATAATCTCTTCTTGTTTCTGATTAGAACTACATCCAAACAAAACAAATAAGAAGAAAGCTAAATAAGGTTTAAAATCCATCATATATTAAAGACTGCAAACTGAAAACTGTTTACTGCGACTTAAAATCAAGCCTCCATCTCTGCTTTAACACGATTGACAATGTCCATAGCTTTATCAAGTTCATCATTGTTTACAAAAACTTCTTGGAATCCTTGATTCATAGATGCGTAACCCGCAAGACGCTGAGATTCGCCTTCGTCTTTAATAATTGGGATGATTCCTATAGCTTCTAATTCACTTTTTACACGAGTGACTAATATAAAATTGCCACTGTAGACTTTGGTATATTCTGTATCACTCATAACATCTAGATTTAAAATTAATGTACCTATAAGTTACAAAATTTTAATAAATGTTACAATAAAGATTGAGTTTAAGCATTAAAATATTTACTATTCCAAATAGCGTGATTAAAGTTTTTACCAGCCGCAAAGCCATAATAAATTACCATAGCTGCTACAGATTTAAAAATGAAAAAGAAAATCATACCAGCTTGTGATGAGTTGGGTTTATTAGAAAATATACCTTCTGGAAACAATGCTGTGGCTAGTATACTTAAAATGAATACTGTAAATATAAGATTGCCAAAATTCTTGTATGGCCACATCAATAATTTACGGAATGGGTTAAGGTCATTTCCCCATTTGTGAACCAAATAAAAATAACCGTTGCCAATTGGCGCAAACAACAATGGGTCATCAGCATTCTCAAGCTTAAAAAGTTTAGATGGAGCTATAATTTTAAAACCTTTAAGCTCTGTATTGTGAGCTTTTTCTAAAGCTTTAATTTTTGAAATGGCTTCGTAAGGTAACTTTGCTTTAAAGTATTTTGAATCTAGAAAACGAAGTCGATAATCAATACAAATAGATTTTATCTCATTAATGTGATAAATTTTATCGGTTTCAAGTAAATCAAAATTAAAATCGTTTCCGTTTGTGTATTCTCCAGAGTTCAGAGTTTCTAAAATTCTGTCTTCTGTTTGATTGTCTTTATCTAAGATGGATTTTACAGATTCTAAAATAGATTGTTCAGAAGTTTTCTTTTCTTTTAAGCGCTTAAGTTTTTCCTCAATGTTGGTCTTTTTCAATAACATAGCGTTTTTATTTATAAAAATACGCATCAAATCAATACAGTACAACTCTTTAACATTCGTGTTTAATTATTGCTTAACTTTAAGGGGAAATATATCAATTTCGTTAAACAAGATTCACATTAAATATTCGATTAAGCAATTCAAAAAATATTTACCATAGAGAATCTTTATGAAAAAATAAAGAGATAGTATATCACATTAAAAAAGAAGCTTTTTTATTTAATAATTTTAAGCTTGTAAAATTGAACTCAAAAAACTAATACCAATGGATAACAAAAGTAACTTTGACATTAACAGTAGCAGTGCAGAACAATGCCCTTTTTTAAGTGGTAAGCAAAAGAGTAGTGCTGGTAAGGGAATACAAAACAGAGACTGGTGGCCAAACGAGTTGAAACTTAATATTTTACGTCAGCATGCTAAGAAGAATAATCCTTATGGAGAAGATTTCGATTATGCAAAAGCATTTAGTAGCATTAATTACGACGAATTAAAACAAGACTTGCATAACCTTATGACCGATTCTCAAGATTGGTGGCCTGCAGATTACGGGCATTATGGCGGGTTAATGATTCGTATGGCGTGGCACAGTGCAGGGACCTATAGAGTTGGAGATGGTCGAGGTGGAGCAGGTACTGGTAATCAGCGTTTTGCGCCTATAAATAGTTGGCCAGATAACGGAAATTTAGATAAAGCACGTCTCTTACTTTGGCCAATAAAACAAAAATACGGTAGCAAGTTGTCTTGGGCAGACTTAATGATTTTGGCTGGTAATGTAGCTTTAGAGTCTATGGGATTCCCAACATTTGGTTTCTCTGGTGGTCGTGAGGATATTTACGAACCAGAACAAGATGTTTATTGGGGAAGCGAGACTGAATGGGGAGAAAATGCAGCGCGTTACGATGGTGAAAAAGACCCAGCAAAACGTGATTTAGAAGACCCATTAGCAGCAGTAATGATGGGTTGGATATATGTTAATCCTGAAGGTCCAGATGGAAATCCAGACCCAATAGGCTCAGCTCATGACGTGCGTGAGACTTTTGGACGTATGGCTATGAATGATGAAGAAACTGTAGCTTTAGTAGCTGGCGGTCATACATTTGGTAAAGCGCACGGTGCAGCAGACCCAAGTAGATATGTTGGTGTAGAGCCGCATGGTGCAACAATGGCAGAGATGAGTACTGGCTGGAAAAACTCTTACCAATCTGGTGTTTTAGAAGATGTCATTACCTCTGGAATAGAAGGTGCATGGACACCAAACCCAACACAATGGGATGCCGATTATTTTGATGTACTCCTAAATTACGATTGGGAATTAACAAAAAGTCCTGCAGGAGCACACCAATGGACACCAACAGCAGAATCTAAGGCACGTATGGCACCTAGAGCCGGAGGAGAAGGGCAGCAAGCTCTGATGATGACCACAGCTGATATAGCTCTAAAAATGGACCCAGCTTATTTAGAAATTTCTAAGCGTTTTCATAAAGACCACAAAGCATTCGAAGATGCCTTTGCACTTGCATGGTTTAAGTTAACACATCGTGATATGGGACCAAAAGATTGTTACGTCGGTCCGGAAGTACCTTCTGAAGAATTAATTTGGCAAGACCCTATCCCTAAAGTTAGCTACGCATTAAGCGATTCTGATATAGATTCTCTAAAGAAAATGATTTTGGCTTCAGGATTAACAGTCTCTGAGCTGGTTAAAACAGCTTGGGCATCTGCTTCTACATTTAGAAATTCTGATAGACGTGGAGGTGCTAATGGAGCACGTATTGCTCTAGAGCCACAGCGTAGCTGGAAAGTTAATAACCCAGAAGAATTAAATAAAGTTCTTAATGTTTACCGAGGTATTCAAAATGAATTTAGCGGAGAAATTTCTCTTGCTGATTTAATTGTATTAGCTGGTGTAGCTGGTGTCGAAGAAGCGGCAAGAAAAGCAGGGCATGATATTAGTGTGCCTTTTACACCTGGACGAGGTGACGCGAGTCAAGAGCAAACAGATATAGAACAATTTAATTATTTAAAGCCAGTTGGTGATGGATTTAGAAATTATCAAAATGCAAATGCAGATGTAAAAGCTGAAGATTTACTTGTGGATAAAGCGAATCTGTTGTCACTTTCTATCCCGGAAATGACTGTACTCGTAGGTGGAATGCGTGTTTTAGGTGCAAATTATGACAATTCTGATTACGGTGTGTTTACCGATAATGTAGGGGCTTTATCTAATGATTTCTTTAAGAATATCCTAGATATGACTTATACTTGGAGTGAAACATCTGAAGCAGAAACACATTTTGAAGGTCGTGACCGCAGAACAGGAGAATTAAAATTCAAAGGTACTCGTGCCGATTTAATCTTTGGTTCTAATACGGAGTTAAGAGCAGTTTGCGAAGTTTACGGTGCAAACGATGGTGAAACAAAATTTGTAAACGATTTTGTTGCAGCATGGAATAAGGTGATGAATTTAGACCGTTTCGATTTAAAATAATTTTAAAAATTATACACATAAAAAAGGAATGTTTCGCTATGATGCATTCCTTTTTATTTAAATAATAGTATATGAACGCAACAGAATTATTCTTCGATACCATAAGAAAAGGTTTTAATGATAGGATAGAAGTACAGATAGCGAATAATCCACAAGTAGTAAACGCAAAAGATGCTCGTGGATTTACACCACTAATATTTGCTACTTATTTTGGAAATGAAACTGCTGCTGAAATTCTTTTAAAACATAATGCAGAAATAGATGCTAAAGATGCCTCTGGAAACACGGCTCTACTTGGTGTCTGTTTTAAAGGAAATTTAGTTCTTGCGGAAATCTTAATTGATAAAGGCGCAAATGTTAATGCCACCAACAATACGGGAGTTACACCTCTTATTTATGCTGTAATGTATAATCATGAAGCTGTGATTAAGTTATTGTTGAAGCACAAAGCAGACAAAACTGCTAAAGATAGTTCAGGTAAAACAGCTATGGATTATGCCAGAGAGAAAGCATTGGATTCGCTAATAAAGCTTTTGTAATTAAAATAAAAAACCACTTCGCCTGAAGTGGTTTTTTGCTTTCTAAATGTATTATTTAGTTAACGTGTTTTTCTAAGAATTCAGCAACACCTTCGTGAGTGGCTTGCATTCCTGTTTTTCCTTTATTCCAGTTTGCTGGGCAAACTTCACCGTTTTCTTCTACGAACTGTAAAGCGTCTACCATACGTAAGGCTTCGTCAACGTTTCTTCCTAGTGGTAAATCGTTAACAATTTGGTGGCGTACAATACCTTCCTTATCTATTAAAAATAAGCCTCTGTAAGCAATAAGCTCACCTTCGGCTTGTAACATATCATTTTCATCATAGAAGTAATCACCTGCTAAAACATCGTAATTCTTAGAGATAGTTTTGTTAGTGTCCGCAACTAGTGGGTAAGTGATACCTTTAATTCCACCATGATTCTTTTCCATTTGTAACCAACCGAAGTGCGATTGCTCAGTATCTGTAGATACAGCAATAACTTCCGTGTTTCTAGATTTAAATTCGTCTAATTTTTCTTGAAACGCATGTAATTCTGTTGGGCAAACAAATGTAAAATCCTTTGGGTAAAAGAATAAAACAACGTGCTTGTTACCAATGAATTGGTTTAATGAAAAATCAGTTACAAATTCACGGCCATTAACTACCGCTTGTGCATTAAATTGAGGTGCTTTTTTTCCTACTAATACAGCCATTAAATAAATATTTTTGATTTGAAAATTAAAATTTGGCTGCAAATATAGCTATACCAACACGTATGGCAATGACTAAAATCAATTAAAAATTGAAAAGATTTTCTTATAAATTTTTACCTGAAAGTTGCTTTATTTTAATTCTAAAAGCAGCAAAAAGTAAGGTCATAAAAGGACTAAGCCAATTGAAGATAGCATAAACAAAATATTCTCCAACGCCAACTCCAAGAACTCCACTGTGATAAGCGCCACAGGTATTCCAAGGCACTAAAACAGAGGTAACAGTACCTGAATCTTCAAGGGTACGACTTAAGTTTTCAGGAGCTAAGCCTTTATCTTCATAGGCTTGTTTAAACATTTTTCCCGGTACAACTAATGCCAAGTATTGGTCAGATGCTGTAACATTAAGTGCCAAGCAACTTGCAACTGTACTCGCGAATAAACCAAAAACACTAGACGCTAAGTTTAACAAGGCTTGGCTAATTCTTGCTAAGGCGCCTATACCGTCCATAACACCACCAAAAACCATAGCGCAGATGATTAACCAAATGGTGCCTAACATGCCGCTCATACCACCAGACGTAAATAGGTCATTTAAATCTGTATTTGTTGTTTCTACTGCAACATCTACAGTTAATGCTTTCATGATACCTTTGTAACCAGATTCAAATGTTAGAGTATCTGCATTAGTGATGCTCATTACAATTTCTGGTTGCGCTATAAGAGCAGCTACACCACCAAGTAGAGTACCAACCAATAAAGCTAATAGCGGTGGTGTTTTCTTCAAAATAAGAAGTATAACTACAATCGGAACTATAAATAACCAACCACTTATATTAAAAGATTCGTTTATAGCTGAGACAATAGAAGATGTATCTGCTTCACCTGTAGTATCTATAGTAAGTCCAAGTATAATAAATACAATTAACGTGACGACAATTGTAGGGACTGTCGTATATGCCATGTATTTAATATGACTAAAAAGTTCACCTCCAGCCATTGCTGGAGCAAGGTTTGTAGTATCACTTAAAGGCGACATTTTATCGCCAAAATAAGCACCTGAAAGTACAGCACCTGCTGTCATTCCTAATGATATACCTAAAGCTTCACCGATACCAATTAAAGCAATACCAACCGTAGCAGCAGTTGTCCATGAACTTCCTGTAGCAATCGATATAATAGCGCATATAATAACACAAGCAGCAAGAAATATGGTAGGATTAAGAATTTGTAATCCGTAATATATCATTGAAGGGATAATACCGCTAATAAGCCAGGTTCCGGCAAGTGCACCGACCATTAATAAAATGAGTAATGCACCTGATGTAGATTTCACATTTTCTGCTACTTCAGCCATCATTTGTTTGTAAGATACCTTATTGAAATAGCCTACAATAGCAGCTACAGCACCTCCAAGAAGTAAAATAAACTGATTAGAGCCACTCAACGCATCATCACCAAAAACAAAAACATTATAGGCCAACATGCCTACTAAAACAAACACAGGAAGTAGTGCTTCCCAAATGTTTAGTTCTTTGTTTTTAACTATATTTTGGTCGTTAGCTTTTATATTGCTGATGTTGTTATCCTCTTGCATTTGCTGTTAGTTTAGTTGCGTAATGTTACGATTTTGAGCAACGATATGCAAATCGATTTAGTTGCTTACTTTTACTGTCATTATATGGATTCATTAACTCAAATCGTATTAGGCGCCGCATGCGGTGAAGCTGTTTTAGGCAAAAAAATAGGAAATAAAGCACTATTGTTTGGTGCCATTGGAGGTACTATACCAGATTTAGACGTGTTTGTTGGTGCATTATTGCATAGCAATGAAATACAAGCAATGGCTTTTCATCGTGGGTTTATGCACTCAATTTTATTTTCTATTCTGGGTGCATTTGCGTTTGGTTGGTTGATCCATAAGTTGTACGATAAAGGAAAGCGTCTAAATACTACAAGTCAGAAAGATTGGATACTTTTATTCTTTTGGTCTCTATTTACACATCCTATTCTAGATTGTTTTACGCCATATGGAACTCAGCTATTTTCACCTTTTTCAGATTATAGAGTAGCATTCAATACTATCTCTGTAGCTGACCCTTTATATACCATACCTTTTCTGATTAGTTTGATTGTGCTCATGTTTTTTAAACGAACAAAAACCAAAAGAAAATTATGGTTGTGCATTGGTGTAATTGTGAGTTCTGCTTACATGACATTAACGGTTTTTAATAAATACTATGTCAATTCAGTTTACAGAACATCATTAGAAAGCAATTCTATTGATTTTAGGCGTTTTCAGACGCAGCCCACAATTTTCAATAATATTCTTTGGTATGGCGTTGCTGAGAATGATACGGAATATTATGTGGGATTCTACTCGTTATTAGACAACAAAAAAGTGATTACGGACTGGGCAAAAATTGAAAAGCAACACCATTTAATTCCTATGTCAGATGAAGATTTATCAACATTGGCATGGTTTAGTGATGGATATTACGGCATCAGACCTTCAGAAAACAGCGATGAATTTATCTATAGTGATTTACGCTATCCTTTACTTAATCCTGATGATGCAAAAACGTCATTATTTACCTTTAGAGTATTCAATAACAATGGGCGTTGGGATTTAAAAAATAATCGACCAGAAATTAATGAAGATGCTTCGTTTTCATCTGTTTTTGGGCCTATGATAGAACGCTTAAAAGGAAAATAACCTTCTAGTTAGGCCATTTCTATTTCCAAAATGCCGAGCTCAGTCATACATTGATGCATCATATCAAAAGTACGTTCTATATCAGCGTCTAAGCCAATGGAGAAGCGTATTAATCCGTCACTAAGTCCCATTTCTGCTTGTTCATCTTCAGGTATCTCTGATGATGTAGAACTTCCCGGAGCTGAGAATAGTGTTTTGTAGAAACCTAAACTTACGGCGAGGTAACCTAGATTTCGTTCTTGCATTAATTCCATAAGGGTATTGGCTTTGTCTAAAGAGCCTACATCTATAGTTAGCATACCTCCAAATCCATATTCAGGATTCATCATAGACTTAAATAACTGGTGTGAAGGATGGGATTCTAATCCTGGATATACAGTTTTTAGTCCAGCGTTTTCAAACTTTTTTGCCAAGTATGTAGCATTTTTACTATGCTGCTGCATTCTTATGTGTAGTGTTCTTAAATTCTTCAATACAGAAGCAGAGCGCAAACTATCCATGGTAGAACCTAGAAGCATAGCAGCACCATCATTAACATTTCGTAATTGGTCTATAAACTCTTGAGTGCCACAAACCACACCGCCAACAGTATCACTTGTGCCATTAATGAATTTAGTTAAACTATGTATCACTACATCTGCACCTAATTTTTTTGGTGAAATGGATAAAGGTGAAAACGTATTGTCAACTACCAATTGTAAGTTGTGTTTCTTCGCTAAGTTGGCTAAACCCTTAATGTCGGCAACTTCTAAAAGCGGATTACTAACAGATTCGCAGTACAAAACTTTAGTTTTTGGTGTAATAGCGGCTTCAACGATGTCTAACTTTGTAATGTCAACAAAAGAAGTGCTAACGCCTAATCTTGGTGTAAAATTCTTCAGAAACGCATAGGTTCCGCCGTAAATAGTTCGACTACTAACCACATGATCACCACTTCCGCAAAGTTGTAAAAGAACAGGTGTAATGGCACCCATACCGGAAGCTGTTACCGTAGCTGTTTCTGTACCTTCCATAGCAGCTAAAGCCTCACCTAAATATAGATTTGAAGGCGAGGAGTGACGCGAATACAAATAGCAACCTTCTGCATTACCTTCAAACGTATCAAACATTGTTTTTGCGGATAAAAACGTATAGGTAGAAGAATCTGAAATTGAAGGATTAACACCTCCAAATTCTCCGAAGTATTGTAAATCTTGAATATTATTTGCGGGTTTAAAAGCCATGATTATATTGTTTAAATTGATATTCAAAATTCAACTTATTCCGAATAAAAATCAATTGATATTTTATTTTATAGAAAATAAAACTATATAAATAAGTTATATTAATTTATTTATCTAATTTTATGATATGTTTACATGATGCAACCAAATATTTTTCACTTATGCTTTTAGATGAAACCGATAAAACGCTATTAAAATTACTTCAGAAGGATTGTAAGCAGACCAATAAAGCATTGTCTAATGTTTTAGGGCTTTCTGTTACTGCGGTGTACGAACGTATAAAAAAGCTCGAAAACTCAGGCGTGATAAGTAATTACGTGGCTTTAGTTAATAAAGAGCAAGTGGATAAAAGTTTTGTGGCGTTCTGTCATATAAAGCTCGTGCAACATTCTCAGGATTATGTAGTGAAATTTGAGCGAGAAGTTGCTAAATTACATGAGGTTTTAGAATGCTATCATATCAGTGGTGATTACGATTATATTTTAAAAGTCTTAGTAAAAGACATGCAAGAGTTTAGAGAGTTTATGGTAAAAAAGCTAACAAACATTGACCATATTGGGAGTACCCACAGTATGTTTATGATTAACGAAGTAAAGCACACCACAACAATTACAATATAGAAAAGATGCATACCGCAAAATACAGACTTACAGAACTTTTTATTGTCTTTGTTTTGGTACCTGTAAGTTTTGCATTGTCCTATTCTCCTGTGATAAAGCTAATAATTGGTGCTCTTGGGTTTGCTTATATATTGTTTGTGTTATTGCGTATTGAGCGCATTAAATTTGAAGTTACCAAGGGTCTTAAGTGGAAACAATTCTGGAAACTTACGCTCATTAAATTAGTTGGTGTAGCTATTCTAACAGCTTTGTATATGTGGCTGGTTGACCCTAAAAATCTTTTTGTAGTGCTACTTAACAAACCATTATTGTGGGTTTTTATATTGTTTGTGTATTCGTTTTTCTCTGTTTATCCACAAGAATTGATTTACAGAACGTTCTTTTTTAAGCGCTACAAAAACCTCTTCAAGAGCAAAACACTATTTCTAATTATCAATGCCGCTTTATTTTCTTTAGCACATATATTTTTTCAGAATACATTAGTCATGTTTTTAACATTTATTGGAGGGCTTTTGTTTGCACTAACTTTCAATAAAACCAAGTCAACTGTTCTAGTGTCTATAGAGCATGCTGTCTACGGTTGCTGGTTATTTACTGTCGGTATGGGAAATATGCTAGGTTTTCCATCTTAATTATTTTCTTCGGGCAACCATTGTTAAATAGTTTACGTCTTTATAAGAAAGACACTATTTTTAATTTATCAATTTTAAACACTACTGAAGTAAATTCAGCAAAACACATGAAGAAATTTTTACTCTTATTTAGTCTAGCCCTTGTATTATCTTCTTGCGGAAGTATAGAAACGTATAATGAAGCAGTCACCAAAATGCATCCTGTTGAAGACTTGCATGAAGACGTTGATGCCGTTTATAAGCAATTAAAACGTTTGCATCCACGCTTGTATCAGTTTACACCTAAAGAGACATTAGATTTTAAATTCGATAGCTTAAAAACGGCAATAAATGAGCCTATGACAAGTAGAGCTTTTCATAAAGAATTAGCAAAAGTTACCAAATTTGTTGGTCAAGGACACATGTCTGTTTCACCGCCATCCACGCGCTTTGACAGAAAAGAGCGTAAGGCTCGACTTAAACTAAAGTTCGATATAAATAATCTAGAAACTGAATACTTAGATGACAAGCTATTCATAAGTCGTGCAAGAGGAAACGACTCTCTACTATTACACGCTGAAATTCTTGAAGTAGATGGCAAAAACCCGCAAGATTTAATACAAAAATTCAAAAAAACCATAGCTTCGGATGGTTATAATACAACCTTTCACCAACGTGTTGCGGGTAAGCGTTTCTTTGGGTATTACAATCAAGATATTGGACGTTATGATAGCATTACGTTGAAGTTGAAAAATGAAGATTCTACATTTATCAAAAAATACAAGCGCATCCCAAAAGCCAAAAAGAAAACGGAGAAAGATTCTGTAAAACTAGACTCTTTAAAGAAAATTAAGCCTAAGAAACTAACCAAAGTTGAAAAGAAGGCAAAAAAACTTAAAGCAAAGAAACAACGCAAAGACCGACAGAAATATGGTTACAACTACACCACCAAATTAAACAATAGAAACCTTTCTTTTGTTGGTAAAGACAGTACTGTCGCCTTACTAAAAATTAGAGGTTTTAGTAGCGGAAAATACAAAGACTTCTATGAGGAAACTTTTGCTACTTTAGATTCTTTAGGTACAAAAGATTTAGTCATTGATTTAAGAGATAATTTTGGTGGACGTCTAAACGAAATCATGACTTTGTATTCGTATTTAACGGATAAAAACTTCACCTTAATCAATAAAAGTGAAGTTAATAGCCGAATCCCAATACTTAAAATGGCTATGAGCAATAGTAATTCAATTGCTACCAAAGCGGTATATGGACTATTATCTCCGGTTGTTATCGTTCATAATCTGTTACATACAAGTAAAAAAGATGGGCAGTTGTATTACAAATTTAAAGCAGGAAAAGAACGTGAGGCTAATCCGCTAAATTTTAAAGGCAATATTTACGTGCTGATTAACGGAAATTCGTTTTCGGCATCTTCAATCTTGTCTACTCAGCTTCAAGGAAGTAACCGATCCACTTTTGTTGGCGAAGAAACTGGCGGCGCTTATAATGGTACCGTTGCAGGCTTCTACAAAATATATGAGTTACCTAATACTAAAGTCCGCGCTAGAATTGGTCTGATGCATATTGATAGTAAATACAAAACAGAGCCAGATGGTTATGGCGTAAAGCCAGACATAGAGATTATTCCAACCTATCAAGACCGTCTGAATAACATTGACCCAGAATTAGAGTGGGTTTTAAAGGATATTGAGAGTAGGAAGCAGTAAGCAGTAAGTAGTAGGTATTCTGCGTACAGTGTTCTGCAGTTTCAATGAGAAAATTTAGTGACAATTCGTGAGATTCGTGTTAGGCTTTTCACTGTATCTCTATATAAATTCTCTAAAGTTAAGTATCATAGTTTTCGCAAAGTCGCAAAAGCGTTAAGCCGTAAAGAAAATATTCGTGAAAATTAGTGAAATTCGTGTCAAAATATTTCTGTGATTCACTCTGTAAACATCAATAAATATCCATTTCAAAATTCGTAAATCTTTATTCTAAGTTGTATTTTTGTGCACACTTAAGATGGCATGCTGAGCTTGTCGAAGCATCTCTTTTTTAAACACAAATACAAAATTTATGAATTCATACGATGTCGTAGTTATAGGTTCTGGTCCTGGTGGATATGTTGCAGCAATCCGTTGTGCACAACTAGGAATGAAAACCGCAATAATCGAAAAATATTCAACACTTGGTGGTACATGTCTTAACGTAGGCTGTATTCCTAGTAAAGCACTTTTAAGTTCTTCGCACCATTATGAGGAAGCCACTAAGCATTTTGCGGACCACGGAATTGAAATTCCTGGAGATATCAAGGTGAATTTAGAAAAGATGATTGCTCGTAAGCAATCTGTTGTAGACCAAACGACTGGCGGAATTGATTTCTTAATGAAGAAAAACAATATCGATGTTTACGAAGGTTTAGGGTCTTTTAAAGATGCTACGCATGTAAATATTGCTAAAAATGATGGTTCTACAGAAACTATCGAAGGAAAAAACATCATCATAGCTACAGGAAGTAAGCCAAGTAACTTACCATTTATAGAGCTAGATAAAGAGCGCATCATAACTTCTACAGAAGCCTTAAAACTTAAAGAAGTGCCAAAGCATATGATTGTTATTGGTGGCGGTGTTATTGGTTTGGAGCTTGGTCAAGTGTATTACAGATTAGGTGCAGAAGTTACTGTAATTGAGTACATGGACCGTATTTTACCAACCATGGATGCTGGATTATCTAAAGAATTAAACAAAGTCTTTAAGAAGGCGAAGTGTAAGATGATGATGTCTCACAAAGTGCAATCTGTCGAGCGCAAAGGTGACGAAGTGATTGTAAAAGCTGAAAACAAAAAAGGCGAAATTGTTGAGTTTAAAGGTGACTATTGCTTAGTTTCTGTTGGTCGTCGTCCATATACAGATGGCTTAAATGCTGAAGCGGCAGGCGTTAAAATTAATGATAGAGGTCAAGTAGAAGTTAACGAACATTTACAGACATCAGTTTCTAATATTTATGCCATTGGCGATGTTGTGCGCGGTGCCATGTTAGCTCATAAAGCCGAAGAAGAAGGTGTTTTTGTTGCTGAAACTTTAGCCGGACAAAAACCTCATATCGATTATAACTTAATTCCTGGAGTGGTTTACACTTGGCCAGAAGTTGCTGCTGTTGGTAAAACCGAAGAAGAATTAAAAGCAGATAATGTAGACTATAAAGTAGGGCAGTTTCCGTTTAGAGCCTTAGGGCGTGCGCGTGCAAGTGGAGACATCGATGGATTTGTAAAAATCCTCGCAGATAAAACAACTGACGAAGTCTTAGGTGTGCATATGATTGGTGCACGTTGTGCCGATTTAATTGCCGAAGCCGTAACCGCTATGGAATTTAGAGCTTCTGCTGAAGATATTTCCCGTTACTCACATGCGCATCCAACATTTGCTGAAGCCATTAAAGAAGCTGCTTTAGCGGCTACAGATGATAGGGCTTTACACGTTTAAAATTTATATAATTATGAAAAAATTACTTGCTCTATTATTAATCGTTCCTTTTTTATCGTTTGGTCAAGTTTCAGAAGATGAGAAAAAAGATATTGAAACTTATGCTTTAAAGATGTGTGGATGTTTTAACAATATTCTAAACGAGTTGCATCCAAAGGCTATCAAGGCTATAAATATATTAGCCACAGAAGGTCAGCAAAAGATGGAACAATACATCACTAAAGTTTTACAAGAAGAGAGTGATGCAGAGCAGCAAGCATTTATGAAGTCTTTTCAAGTCATGCAAGAACCAGCTTTTGGTGCAAGAATTGAGAATTGTGATACATCTTCAATTCAAGATAAAGCATTAAAAAGGAGGTTTGATAATCCCAAAACGGAAGCTCATAAATATTTGATGAATTATTTGAGTAGTGAAGACTCATGTAAGGTTCTAAAAGTGTTTTACGATATGGGAACTAGCCAAAACTAAGACTAATAGTAGATTTAAGATATTAAAAATAAAAGCGGGTCGAAAGATTCGCTTTTTTTATTTTTATAGAATGAAAAGCACTCTATTAATTATCTGGATTGCCTTTGTTGGCTTATTTAATCTCCCAGTTCAGGCACAAGACGATGTTTATGTTAAAGAATATTTACAGCGATTAGAAAACTCTAAAAAGTATATTCTAAAAATAGCAGAAATGCTTCCAGAAGATAAATACAATTACCGTGTAACACCAGAATCAATGAGCTTTGCAGAAAACTTACTTCATATTGGTTACGCTATGGACTGGCATAGTCAATCATTATTAGGAGGACGTGAAGCTAGAATTTGGAAAACTGATACAGTTTTTAAAACTGCTCATAAATCTAAGGAAGACATGATTAAGCTCATTAATAAAACCTTTGATGAGACAATAAAACTTATTACTAATTTCGATACCAATAAACTCTCGGAACGATTAGATTATTTTGGCTCAAATAGAACAAAACGACAAATATTGATGTTACTTGCAGACCACGTAACGCACCATAGAGGCCAAATGCTTGTGACATTAAAATTAAACGGAATAACCCCACCAAGATATGTTTTATACCAATAAGCGATTTCAACTGATTGTTTTTCTATCTCTTGTTTTTGTGGCTTGCGCTCCAAAATTGAAGAGTACTATCATTACCAAGCTAGAGCCGTTACCTAAAAGCGAATTGATTGTTGTTTTAGAATTAGCCGATAATCAAGATATAGAAGGTACGCTAGCTGGTAAAGTGAGTGCGCAGGATAATGGTTTTTCGGTTAATTGTGGCTTTTACCAAAATATTGATAATTTAAAAGCTATTGCACGAAACTCAGGCGCTAATTTGGTGAAAATAACAGAAGTAAAGGCACCAAGTCGATTAAGCTCCTGTTACAGGCTAATGGGAGATATTTATAAAGTAGATAATCCTAAACGTTACGAAACGCAAATAGAGTGGAGTGAAGATAGAACGTTGACTTGGAACGATTTTAAAGGTGAACCTAATACCCAAGAATACCCAAATACATTAGCGCTAACCAATTCTGGTTTTGGATTTGAGTCCAGTTTTAATCCATTTAGGGAGTCTGAGATTATTGTCCGAAATACCTTTAATACTTTTAAAAGTTGGGGATTACCAGAGCATAGAAATGCCTATGTATTAAAACACGAACAACTGCATTTTGATATTACAGAAATCTTTACACGAAAACTGCGCAAAGCCATATCAGATAATAACCTAACGAGTAAAAATATAGATAGAGCAAGAGCTTTGTTTGATGCCACATTTTTAGAATACAAGCTCTTCCAAGACCGTTATGATGCCGATACCCAAAAAGGCGAAAAGCAAGACACCCAAGAAAAATGGGAAGCTATTGTTGAGATAGAGTTGGCAAAATATGAGGCTTATAAGAAGTGATTTTTTGTTTAAAACTTTTAATAACCCCATGTATTAACCTCTTGATTACTATTGCTTTAAAATTTAATTTCGCTTATCAGTGGATATAGTTCATTGATAACGAACTGTATCTAGATGTTAGGCACAATTAGAAAAAAATGAATAAATTATTGATATTAGCTTTTTTGATTTTAGTAAGTTGCTCTTCAAATGGACAAAATAATTTTGAAGGAATTATAAAGTTCTCAACTGAAATAACTACAACTGAATTAGCTCCAAACGGATTTCAAAAACAGTTGAATGACAAATATGGAGACAGTTTGCTAATGTATTACTCAAAAAATGGGAACTTTCGCAGAGTACATCTGAATAGTGCTGATTTCGGAACCGACTCACAATTTTACATTGACAACAATGGGAAACTCATCTTCACGCATAAAAACAGTACACAAGTTGATACTTTAGATGTAACACAAAATTCAATAAAGTTAGCACGAAAAAATAAAGTGGAAAGTCAAAAAATAATAGATTTTGAATGTGATTGTTATGAGTATAAAGCTTCAAGCGATGATATCCAAAATATAACTTTGAATTATTGTTTTAGCCCTAAAACTGCAAAACTAAATCCCGAATTCTATTCAAACCATAACGACTTTTTTCTAAATGACTATTATAGTCTCGCCAAAAGACCATATCTAAAATTTTCAATTGAAACGGAGTTTTTTAAAATAACTTATTTGGCGACTGAATTGACCGAAAAAGAAATCGAAGAAAAAGTGTTTGAACTAAAATGACTGTATCTAACAATGGATTATCTTTCGGTTACGGCGGAAAATCATAGCTGATTTTCCGCAACAAGCCATACACAAACCGATAAGCGTAATCCCTATAAACGTTCCAATATTTTTAAAACCTTAGTCTTGTAACTTCGGCTAATGGTTAAAGATTTTTCTGCAATAGTAACAAACTCATTGGTAAAGGCAGTTATTTCTTTTATGGCTACAATATAAGAGCGGTGAATACGTAAAAACTGAGATTTGGGCAGTTTAGCTTCTATATTACTAATCGTTTCTCGGGTAACAACAGACCTATCTTTATAGTGTATTTTAATATAATCACTATAACTTTCTATATAAATAATATTTTCAAAATCTATCTTCTGCATTTGTCTATCTGACCGTACAAAAATAAAATCTTGAGTCTCATTTGAGCTTGAACTTTCAGAAACGCTTGTGTTAGAGATTTCAAAATAACGATTTACAGCCTTAAGTAAACGCTCAAAAGAAATAGGTTTCATGACATAGTCTACGGCTTGCAAATCAAATCCTTCAACAGCATAATCGCGATAAGCTGTCGTAAAAATAACTTTGATGTTTTTGTTTATAGATTTCGCAAAGGCAATTCCAGAGATTTCAGGCATATTAATGTCTAAAAACACCAAATCAATAGCGTTCTGACTAATGGCATTAAAGGCTTCGACGGCATTACTACATTGCGCCACCACAGAAATACGTTCTATTTTAGAAAGGTGTAAAGCAATGATATCTCTTGCTATAGCTTCGTCATCTACTATAATACAATTAATAGCTTTAGCCATGAGGTAACTCTAGATTTAGTTGTACTTGGTAACTATCATTGCTTTCTGAAATATCCAGTTTGTATTGGCCTTTGTATAGCAACTCTAAACGCTTTTTAATGTTTTCTAAGCCAATACCATGTGGCGTAGATTGGCTTTTTTCATGCGAATTAGATATGCTGAAATCTATATTTCTACCACTACATTTAAAAGCGATATCAATGTTTAGTTTTCCTTCTAGAATCTTACCGTGTTTAAAACTGTTTTCTACAAATGGTAAAAAAAGCATTGGTGCTACAGAAATGGTACCTATACAATTATTAGATGTAAAACTAACATCTAATGTGTCACTAAAACGCATTTGTTCGAGGTCGATATAATCTTGTATATGATTAATTTCTTCAGTCAAAGCAACTGAAGGTTTATCTACCTGATATAACAAATAATCCAATAGATTAGAGAGCTTCAGAATCATTTCTGGTGTTGTATCAGATTTTTTTAGTGCAAAACCATACATTGTATTTAGTGTGTTAAACAAAAAATGTGGATGAATTTGCATCTTCAAGTACTTCAACTCTTGCTCTTTTAATTTTAGTTGTGCTTCCAGTATTTTAGCTTCAAGCTCAGCATTGTATTTGGATTGCTTTAAATTCAACTTTAAGAGTTTAAAAGCACTAACTACAATGACAACTAGATAAATACAAGCAATAATAAATAGCGTGTTTCGTGTTAATGATTCAACCTTAGTAAACATAAAGTCGGTTAAAAACGCAATTCCATAAAACACCGAAAACATAATGCTAAAGACAGATATGATTATCGTATATAGACTATAAAGCCCAAATAGAAAATAACGTTTCGTAACGAGGTAATCTGGAATAAGCTTGTAAATAGAAACGTAAGTGATACCAATGGTTATGGGCATTAAAAACAAGGAAAAATAAAAGATATTACTATTAATAGTATTGTCTGCACTAAACGTGAGTGTAAAAAAGAAAAGTATGGCTAACCAAAACAAAACGTGCAGAAGCACTTGTTTTAATCTATTAGTTGTTGTTTTGTTAGTCTTCACGTTTGTATATTCTCGGCACAATAATAGTTTATTTTTAGGTGCTGAGATTATTTTGTAGACGAATAACAGATTTTGTGCCCGTTTTGACATCTGTGTTAAAACCCGATGGAAATTTGTCGTTGGTCGCATTCTACTTTTTTTAAGCAAATCTCATCTTATGTTTGTTTTAAGTTTAACTAAAAAATATAAATTATGATTGCTTTAATCACATCAAATCCTTTTTTAAAACGTCTAAGTGAAGGCGGAACAGGTATGTATTTTATTTTAATAGCCTTTTTGTTATCAATAGTTTTTATAGTCTTGGCTTCTATAAAAAAGAATAAAAATGTGAGGTCATCTAATAAAATGATTGGTTTGGCTGCCGAATCTAGTTTAGTGGCTTTGGTCATGGGATGTTTAGCTTCTGTTATGGGAATTATTGAGTTGTTTGATATGTTAGAAGCTATTGGAGAAACTAGACCAGATTTGTTTGCCGCTGGTATCAAAGTATCGTTATTGACCATAACGTTTGGATTATTCTCTTTCACAGTAGCACGAATAGGCATTTTAGCTTATAAGTGGAGTTTAAACTCAGACAATGCTGAGCAATAAATTGGACAACATGGAAATTTCAAAAACTAAATTAATTTCACTGCTCGTAATAGCTTTTCTTTTTTCTTGTGAGCAAAAATCATCATCAAATACATCAGAAAGCGAATTGATACATAAAATAAATGCTGTTCAACAGCAGGTCATGGTGCAAGGAAATATAAGTGAAGAAGAGGAGCAGGCCATGTTAAGTTTATGTAGCATTATGTCAAAGAGTGATGGTTTAGGTGATTACAGTCCAGATAACAGAATGGTATTAAAAGATGTTGATATAGCGCCCGTGTACGAGGGTTGTGAGGAACTTTCTGCTGAAGAAACAAAAGCATGTTTTAAGAATAAAGTGACAGCATTTATAAAACGAGAGTTTAATGTGAAGGTGTTTAAAGATTTAAATCTTGCAGAACAAAAGCAAGTAGAAGCTTTTTTTATTATCGATGAAAACGGAAACCGAACTGGGATGAAAGTTAGAGATGCAGAAGTAAACATTCAGGCAGAAATCTTAAGAGTACTCAGAAAGATACCAGTTATGAAACCTGCTATTCACAATGGGAAAAGCGTTTCAGTGTTATGTTCGTTGGTATTAAAATATGGCAATGATATCGAAGTAGATGTTGTTTACATCCCAGAGCGACCACAGAATTAAAATATAGACTGGTACATAGTTACAGTGATAGGTATAAATTAGGTGTAAAATAATCCAAAATAATTTCAACCATACTTAAAATCTAATACAATTTTGAAAAAGATACTTTTCCTTTTCGTGTTGCTTTGCAATGCGGTAAACTTAAATGCACAAGACACAAAACAAATCGATGATTATTTGAATGTGCTAGAAGATAATAATAAGCTTATGGCAACAATTTCTGTTACAAAAGACGGAAATCAATTTTACAATAAAGCAGTTGGATTTGCAGATGTTTCTAGCAATGTAAAAAATACAAATGAGACAAAATTCAGAATTGGTTCTATCACAAAAGCATTTACAGCAGTTATGATTTTTCAGCTTATAGATGAAAAACGATTAACATTAGATACGCCTTTATCTTTATATTTTGATGATATACCCAACGCATCAAATATTACAATTGCAAACTTACTAAATCATAGTAGTGGATTATTTAATATTACTAATGCCTCGGATTTTGGTGATTGGATGCTAAAGCCATCATCAAGAGGTGATATGCTAAAAAGGATTAAAGCCTACGATATAGTGTTTAATCCAGGAGAAGAAACTGCCTACAGTAATACCAATTATATTTTACTCGGATACATTATTGAAAGTATAGATAAAGATATTTATGCCCAAGCTTTAGAGCGTCGAATTACTAAAAAAATAGGACTTAAAAATACATACTTTGGTGATAAGATAAGTACAAATAAAAATGAAAGCTATTCGTAT
The DNA here is from genome assembly GCF_900129745.1 of Winogradskyella jejuensis. Lineage (GTDB taxonomy): Bacteria > Bacteroidota > Bacteroidia > Flavobacteriales > Flavobacteriaceae > Winogradskyella > Winogradskyella jejuensis. The sequence continues at coordinate 542,192 of NZ_FQWS01000002.1, forward strand.
TCAATTAATGATTTGCTATGGGAAAAGCAGTTAGAAACTGATATGTCAAATCCAGGAGGAGCTGGAGCTATAGTCTCAACTTCAGAAGATTTAACAAAGTTTATGAATGCACTTTTTGCAGGTAAACTAATATCAGATTCAAGTTTAGAAGCCATGAAGAAAACAAATAATGGAGAGGTGTGTCACGGCATCTTTTATGCCAATCTTAATGGTTTGGATATTTACGCCAGCGAAGGCGGTATTGATGGATTTCAATCTATTTTAGTTCATATTCCTAAATTTAAAAATACCATGGCATTAACGGCTAATGGTTTAGATTACAGTAAAATGCAAATTATGTTAACGGTGTTAGGAGCGTTTAACGGTAAGCCTATTACAATGCCAATCTTTACAAAGTTAGAACTGACCGAAGAACAAGTAAAAATTTATGAAGGCGAGTACGCAAGTTCAGAAGTGCCTTATAAATTAATTTTTAAAGCCAACGGGACTGTTTTAATGGGAGCTCCTGAGCAGAGTAATCTAAAAGAATTAGTACCAACAAAACAGCATCAATTCACGTTTGACACTTTGGGTATTATACTTGACTTCTATCCAGGTATTGAGGCAGTAAAGTTTACAAAAGGTAATGAAGCACCGATAATGTTTAAGAAACTTTAATCTATTTGAAAGGTTATTTTGTTCAAAAAGCGAACTTTTAAGTTCGCTTTTTTTAATGCTTCCTACTTTATACCTAACTTTGATAAAAACACGCTTTTGGAACAACTTACACTTACCACTCCTGCGCTTTTATTTTCAGCAATTTCATTAATCATGTTAGCTTATACCAATCGGTTTTTGGCATACGCTGCCGTAATAAGAAACTTAAGGGACAAATACTTGCAGCAGCAAGAAGCGTCATTAATAAGACAGATAAACAATTTGAAGCTTCGACTAAACCTAACCCGTTATATGCAGATTTTTGGCATTACAAGTTTGTTACTTTGCGTGTTGACTATGTTTTTAATCTATATTGAAAATAGATTAGTTGCTGCTTGGGTTTTTGGAGTGGCTTTGTTATTACTTATAACGTCTCTAGCATTTCTTATTTGGGAAATCCAGATTTCTGCAAAAGCATTAAAACATCATTTAAGCGATATTGAGGATGATTTGAAAAATCGCTAATAAACCATAAAAAAAATGTGTTTTGTTTCAACGTAGTTGAGAGCTAAAATTATTTCTTCTTTTTATTCCGCTTATTATAATTTTTATCGCCACGTGTTTTAGGCTTTTTATATTTTTTAGCCATTTCACGACGGTACGAACCACCAAGATTTACTTTTTGGTTTTTTTCTTTCTTTTCATGAAATGCAGGTCCAGGAGCATCTTCATCACGTCGCTTTGTTGGGTTGTAGCGTTCTTTGATGACGTCACGCTCTTCTTCAATCAGTTCTTTAGAAATTTCAATATGCTCAGGGATTTCAAGCGTCTCAATCTGCATTTGCATTAAAGCCTCAACGTCTTCTCGTGCTTGTTGTTCTTTTTCAGTAGATAATAGGATGGCGTTTCCTTTGCGCTCGGCACGACCAGTTCTACCAATTCGGTGCATGTAGTTTTCAGGATAATCTGGTGTATCAAAATTAATCACATGAGACACATCATCTATGTCTAAACCACGCGCCATAACATCTGTAGCGACCAAAAGACGGTGTTCACCTTCGCGGAATTGTTCAATACTTCGTAGTCTATAGTTCTGGGTTTTATTAGAATGAATCACACAGGTTTGACCAGGAAATAAGTCTTCCAGCTTATCAAACAATCGGTCTGCCATGCGCTTATAGGCCACAAAAATTAAAACCCGCGAAAAGGTGTCTTTATCAGAGAGTAAATCTTCTAATAGATTTACTTTGGTGTAAAAATTGGGAACGTCATACCGTTGTTGCGTAATATTTTCCAGAGGAGTACCAGAAACTGCAATAGATATTTTAGTCGGATTGATAAAAAAATCTGTAATCAATTCGTCAACATCAGTGGTCATTGTTGCCGAGAACATAATGTTTTGTCTGCGCTCAGGCAGAATGTCAAAAATATTCATCAGTTGATGTCTAAAACCAAGGTCTAGCATCACATCCACTTCATCAATCACTAATTTCTGAATAGATTTTAATTGTAATACGCGACTCGCAGCTAAGTCGTACAAACGTCCAGGAGTAGCGACTAATATATCCAAACCTTGCGCTACGGCTTGTTTTTGGGTATTAATATTAGTCCCGCCATAAACACCAAGAACACGATTGTTGATGTATTTAGAGAGTTTTTCAATTTCGTTAACGACTTGCACCACGAGTTCGCGAGTTGGCACTAAAATTAGAATTCTAGGGTTTTCTTGACGCGAATATTTTAAATTCTTAAGAATAGGCAACATATAGGCATAGGTTTTACCAGTACCCGTTTGTGCAATACCTACCACATCTTTTCCAGAGGCCACCACATTAAAGGATTCCGCTTGGATAGGTGTTGGCGTTGTAAACCCTAAATCGTCAAGGGCGTTATATAAAGGCGTATTTAAATTAAGTTCTCTAAAAGTCACAATATTGATTTATGGCACAAAGATAGTATTCTTTCCTGCACTGTTATTTAAAATGGTGTAGGTATATTTGTATTGCGAAATTATTGGTATTTGTAGTTTAAGTTTTTATTGAGAACACAGCAGTTTTATCATCCAAAAAATATAGATAGCTTTAAACAGAAGCTATTGAATTGGGCACAGCAATTTGATGATGTGGTCTGGTTAGATTCTAATAATCATGATGAGAAATACAGTACGTATGACGCTGTTCTTGCTGTAGATGCATTTACGAGTTTAAAAACCGATTATTTTGATGCTTTTGATAAACTGAATGAGTATCAAAACACCACAAAAGATTGGATTTTCGGTTATCTCACTTACGATTTAAAGAATGCTGTTGAAGATTTAAAATCCGAAAATTTCGATGGCTTACATTTCCCCGATTTATATTTCTTTCAGCCTAAAAAGCTTTTTCTAATTAAAGGCGATACTGTTGAAGTTCAATATCTGCGAATGGTTGATGACGAAATTGATAACGATTTAAAATTGATTTTTCAATGTCAGTCTGAGCTTATCGAAGACAATATATATAACGAGTCTATTAAGATTAAACTCCGCATCACCAAGGATGACTACTTCAAAAAAGTAGAGCAGATGCTCGCTCACATTCATCGTGGCGACATTTACGAAGCTAATTTTTGTCAAGAGTTTTATGCAGAGGATACAGATATTCAGCCTTTAGAAACGTTTAATAGACTTAATGATATTTCTAAACCACCTTTTGCTACTTTTCTAAAAACAGACGATAAATACTTACTTTCAGCATCACCAGAACGTTACCTAAAAAAAGAAGGAAATAAAGTTATTTCTCAACCCATAAAAGGAACAGCAAAACGCTCAGAAGACAAAGATGAAGATGTACAGCTGGCGGAAGCTTTGGCAAAAGACGAAAAAGAGCGCAGCGAAAATATTATGATTGTCGATTTGGTACGTAACGACTTATCTCATACAGCTAAAAAGGGTAGTGTAAAAGTAGAAGAACTCTGCAACGTCTATTCGTTTTTACAGGTGCATCAAATGATTTCTACTGTGGTTTCTGAAGTTGACGATGATACGACTTCAGCAGATTTATTAAAAACAACATTCCCAATGGGAAGTATGACTGGTGCTCCAAAAATTTCGGCCATGCAAATCATCGAAAATTTAGAGGAAACCAAGCGTGGTTTGTATTCAGGTTCGGTTGGCTACTTCACACCAAATGGCGATTTCGATTTTAATGTTATTATCAGAAGTATTCTCTATAACCAAACAGAAAAATACGTTTCTTACTCTGTAGGAAGTGCCATTACAGCTAAAAGCAATCCGCTTAGAGAATACGAAGAGTGTTTGATTAAAGCCAAAGCCATGCGAGAGGTTTTGGAAAATTAGAAGTTACTCTAAATGACGTCTAAAACTTTTCTTTACTTTTTCAAAAATCAGTTCAACTCTAGACGTTTCAATATTTTTAATCTTTGCGATAGCATCAAAATCCAGTTTACCAAAAATGTATAAATCGACAATATTAGAGATGTTGATGGGTAGCCAATTATAGAAGCGACCAAACACTTTCGGAGACTGTGAAGGCGACAAGTCCTCGAGCTCAAATGCTTTTAAAATCGAAGTTTCTTTATCTTCATACAAATACAAATGGTTGCTATGGTCTTGGTGGTAAGATATGTCATTCAATTCTGTGTTTAACACTAAGTCCAAGTCAGCATTAATAGTATAATCCTCACCAAGTTTGGACATCTCGTCTTGCAAAATAGTGTCTGTACTTATCGTATTTTTATGATAGGCTTCCTTTTTAAAAAGAACGTTCATATAATTGTCTACGAGCTTAAATAGTTCGAGTTTTACTTCATTTTTTTCAGCTTCGATGTTAAATCCTTTGCTGTATAATTCAATAACACATTCGTCAATGATTCCATTAGACGAATACATATTTTTAGGTATGATACCAGTAGTTTCAGCAATGTAAATTCTGTGTTTTACATATGGGTGTAAATGTTGCACTACAGAAAGTACCTTTTTGTCAAAGGCAGTTTTTGCAGATTTTGATGAAAGTTCTTTAAAAGTGCTCATAACCAAAAATTTAATTAAGTTTTCTAAAGCTACATATAACATTGAGATATTACTATGATATTTGTCATTTTAATTTCAAATTCTACAATTGTTCGGCACTATCAATATTGTATATTTACATTATGTTACAACTGTTTTCTGAACATATTTTATCGAAACTCAGCTTTCTAAAAAACGCGCGATTAGTTGTTGCTATTTCTGGCGGAATTGATAGCGTAGTATTAGCACATTTATGCAAAAAATTGGGTTTTGATTTTGCTTTGGCGCATTGTAATTTTTCACTTCGCGGAGATGAAAGTGATGCAGATGAAGAATTTGTTATAAAATTAGGAGAAGACATAAATGTTGAAGTATTTACTCAGCGTTTTAATACCGAAGCTTATGCCAAAGAACATAAGCGTTCCACCCAAATGGCGGCTCGTGAGTTGCGTTACGATTGGTTTAAGGACTTAGCAGCGCAATTAGACTTTGATTATGTCTTAACCGCGCATCATGCCGACGATAATTTAGAGACATTTCTTATCAATTTCACTCGTGGCACAGGTCTAAACGGACTCACTGGAATCCCAATGATTAACGATAATATTGTACGTCCATTATTACCATTCTCTCGTGAAACTATCGAGAATTATGCAAAAGAAAGTGACATTAAATGGCGCGACGATAGTAGTAACTCTTCTCGGAAGTATTTGCGAAATAAATTGCGACATGAGGTAGTACCAATTCTGAAAGAAATCAATCCACAGCTTTTAGATAGTTTTGAGAGCACGCTCGACAATTTGAATGATACTGCGGATATTGTTGAAGAAAGTCTTAATGCAGTTGCAAAACGTGCTATTGTGGATATCAACGAAAACGGGATAACTTACAAAGTGTCCGAATTTAAAAAAGTCAACAATCCAAAAGCTTATTTGTTTGAAATGTTCAAAGAGTTTGGTTTCACCGAATGGAATGACATTGTCAATTTATTAGACGCCGAAACAGGAAAGTATGTTAAGTCAAATTCATATCGTTTAATTAAGTATCGTGAATTCCTATTATTGACTGAATTTCCCAAAGGAAATTATGCAACTAAGCAAATAAAAGAATCTACGGTTATAAGTTATGGGCTATTTGGTTCTTTGAGTTTTAAAGAAGTAAAACAAATTGGTGAAGCCAATAATTCTGTTTTGTTTGCCGATAAGGAAAAGCTTAAATATCCATTAGAAATAAGACCCTGGAAAGCAGGAGATTACTTTCATCCATTTGGAATGACAGGCAAAAAGAGAGTGAGTAAATATCTAAAAGATGAAAAGTTAACACCAATTGAAAAGGAGAACACTTGGGTATTACTTTCGGATGAAAAGATTGTATGGATTGTCGGAAGACGAGGCGACGACCGTTTCAAGGTGACTGACAAAACAGAGAATATTTTGCAAATTAAACTTGATAAGTAATTTATAACTCAATTGTCCCCTTGAGGAGACTTTGGGTGTGTTCGAAAAAATATAATGGTCATATTAAAAGGCAACATAGTAGATATCCAAGACCATAGAATCTTTAAAGGCGAAATCCATATTGCTGACGGTAAAATAAAATCAATCATGGAAAAAGATTGTGAAGAAAACCATTACTTTCTTCCTGGTTTCGTAGATGCACATATTCATATAGAAAGTTCAATGTTAGTGCCTTCAGAGTTCGCTAAGATTGCTATAAAACACGGAACAGTTGCTACAGTATCCGACCCACACGAGATCGCCAATGTACTTGGTGTGAAAGGCGTGGAGTTTATGATAGAAAACGGCAAGAAAACACCTTTTAAATTCAATTTTGGTGCACCAAGTTGTGTTCCGGCCACACCTTTTGAATCTGCTGGAGCTATCATCGATTCCGATGATATTAAGCATTTACTATCTCATCCAGATATTAAATATTTGGCGGAAATGATGAATTATCCTGGCGTTATTTACAACGATGCAGAAGTCCATAAAAAAATAGAGTGGGCAAAGTATTTTAATAAACCTGTTGACGGTCATGCTCCAGGTTTACGAGGCGATGATTTAGACAAATACATTTCGTCAGGAATTTCCACGGACCACGAATGTTTTACTTATGATGAAGCTTTAGAGAAACTTCAAAAAGGGATGAAAGTAATCATTCGAGAAGGAAGCGCTGCCAAAAACTTCGACGCTTTAATCGATTTGTTACCTGAATATTATGAGAATATGATGTTCTGTAGTGATGATAAACATCCTGACGATTTGCTTTTAGGACATATTAATCAACTTGCAGAACGCTCTGTTGCAAAAGGTATTGATGTGTTTAAAGTATTACAAGCCACATGTATTAATCCAGTAAAGCATTATAATTTAGACGTAGGTTTACTGCAAGTTGGGGACGCCGCGGATTGCATAGTCGTTGAAGATTTAAAGTTGTTTAAAGCGCTTCAGACTTATATAAATGGCGAATTGGTATTTGATAATGGCGAATCAAAAATCGAGCATGTCGATTTCGAAATTCTGAATAATTTCAATACCAAAAAAAAGAAAGTATCAGATTTTAGATTTGAGTCTAATAAATCTAGCCAATCTAATCAGTCTAATAAATCTAAAATACGCATTATCGAATGTTTGGATGGCGAATTGGTTACCAATGAAATTATAGAAAATTCAACAATAGAAAACGGCAATTTAATTTCCAACACCGAAACGGATATTCTAAAAATGACGGTTGTTAATCGTTACCAAAATGAAAAACCGTCGATAGCATTTATAAAAAACTTCGGATTAAAAGAAGGCGCAATTGCCAGTTCAGTGGGTCATGATTCTCATAACATCATTGCCGTTGGCGTTTCTGACGAAGCTATTTGTAAAGCAGTTAATCTATTAATCGAAAATAAAGGAGGTATTTGCGCTATTTCAAATTCTGAAGAAAAAGTTGTTCCTCTTCCTGTTGCAGGAATTATGAGTGACCAAAATGCCGAAACCATTGGTAAAGCTTACGCAGAACTCGATAAAATGGCAAAAGATTTAGGAAGCAAATTACACGCGCCTTACATGAGTTTATCTTTTATGGCTTTACTCGTTATTCCGTCTTTAAAATTGGGAGATAAAGGTCTGTTTGATGGTAATTCTTTTCAGTTTACTGATTTGGAAGTTAAATAATGAAATAATCGATTTGTCATGCTGAACTTGATTCAGCATCTCGTAAAATCCTAAAGGTTTCTAAAGTCCTATTCAAAAAATCAAAATTCATTTATCTTTAAGCATTAAATTCAAACCAACTAACCACCATGATTAAAAGAATTTTACTACTCGCAGTGTTTTCAATTGCAATGTTAGGTTGCAAAGACACAAAAGACATCAATCTTACCGAAGCCGAAACAGCTGCAAATAAAATTAGTATTTCCGATGATACTTACGCTAAAGAACATTACAATAAGCAAGAAGTAATGATAGAGATGCGCGATGGTATTAAGCTTCACACCACGATTTATTCACCAAAAGACACCTCTAAAACATACCCAATTTTAATGATGCGTACACCGTACAGTTGTAGACCTTATGGAGAAAACGAATATAAATCTAAATTGGGACCAAATAAATATTTGATGGAAGAAGGTAACATTATGGTCTATCAAGATGTGCGCGGACGCTGGAATAGCGAAGGTGTTTACGATAATATGCGTGCTTACATTCCTAATAAAACGGGTAACCAAACGGATGAGGCGAGTGATACTTACGATACCATTGAATGGTTAGTGAATAATGTGGAAAATAACAACGGAAATGTGGGTACATACGGTATTTCGTACCCAGGATTCTATGCGACGTATTCTCTTTTATCGGGGCATCCTGCATTAAAAGCATCATCACCACAAGCATGTATTGGTGATTTCTTTTTTGATGATTTTATTCACAACGGCGCCTATTTATTAAGTTATTGGAGAGCAACATCTGTGTTTGGTTATATGAAAGATACACCAACAAAAGAAGCATGGTATGAGTTTCCGGATATTGGTACGGAAGACCAATATCAATTTTTCCTTGATAATATGCCGCTAAGTAAGCTAGATGGGTATTATGGCGAGGATAATGTATTTATGGAGCAGCTAAAAGAGCATGTCACTTATGATGAATTTTGGCAGAGCCGCGGTATTATTCAGCATTTAAAAGATATTAAACCAGCGACGATGATTGTTGGCGGACAGTTCGATGCCGAAGATTTATACGGACCATACAACACTTACAAGAGTATAGAAGCCAATAGCAATAATTACAACACCGTAGTGTTTGGACCTTGGAGTCATGGTGATTGGGCAAGAACTAGTGAGCGACAAGTGATTGGTAATATTCACTTCGGCGATAATTTATCTGATTATTTCCAAAAAGAGATTGAAACTAAGTTTTTTAATCATTTTCTAAAAGGCGAAGCCAATGGCGAAACCGGTTTAGCAGAAGCACACATGTTTAATACGGGTACTAAAGTGTGGGAATCTTTTGAGCAATGGCCTCCAAAAAATACAACAAAGCAAAGCTGGTTTTTGCAGCCTGAAGAGCGATTAACAAAACAAGTAACTAGAAATATCGCGACATCAGATTTTATTAGTAATCCCAAAAAACCTGTACCGTATACGGAAGATATAAAAGTGGTATTCACGCCGAGAAAGTTTATGACAGACGACCAGCGTTTTGCGTCTCGTCGTCCAGATGTTTTAACTTTTGAAACGGAAGTTTTAGAAAACGACGTTACAATGGTAGGTGATATTTTGGCAAAATTAAATGTATCTACAACAGGAACAGCAGCCGATTGGATAGTTAAAGTTATTGATGTATTTCCGGCTGACACAGAAAATACAGATGATGTGCAAGACCATTTAAAATTAAGTAATTACCACATGATGGTGAGGAGTGAAGTGCTTCGTGGACGTTTTAGAAATAGTATGAGTATTCCTGAACCTTTTGTGCCAAACCAAAAAACACCGATAAATCTGAAATTACAAGATGTGTTTCATACGTTTAAAAAAGGACATAAAATTCAGGTGCAAGTGCAAAGTACCTTTTTTCCTTACATAGATGCGAATCCACAAACCTATGTGGAGAATATTTTTGAAGCTAAGGAAGAAGACTTCAAAACACAAACGCATAAGGTGTATAACGATTCTTCTATTGAGTTTACAATTTTGAAATAATTGTTAATAATTGTCATATCGAGCGTAGTCGAGATACTTAGGGGAAATTAATCTGCTCTCGACTTGCTCATCCGCTAAAGCTTAGGCGAAATGTGAATACTCGAACTGACAGCATTTTAAATTTTAATATTTAAAAATTGAGAAGTCTAAATACTATTTTTTTAACAATTGCAACTTTTCCCCTTTGGGGAAATATGTTGCAATTCAGCGAAGCTAAATTGTAAAACATGATGGGGCCAATATGCCAATAATAGAATCAACTTACAAACCACTCTTTTGGGCTAAGAGTGGTTTCGTGTCTACAGTATTTTCTGGTTTAGCTAGAAAAGTCAATGGCGTTAATCAAATTAGAGAACGCATCACGCTACCCGATACTGATTTTTTGGATTTAGACTGGAGTTATGCTGAAAAGCCAAGTCAAAAATGTATCATTCTTTTGCATGGATTAGAAGGTCATGCGCAACGTCCATACTTAACAGGAGCGGCTAAACTATTCAACCAAAACGGAATAGATGCTTGTGCAGTCAATTTTAGAGGCTGTAGCGGTGAGCCAAACTTGCTTTACAGAAGTTATCATTCAGGAGCTACGGAAGATTTAGCATCAGTTGTGAACCATATTGTTTCATTAGATAAGTATGAGGAAATTTACATCAAAGGTATTAGTCTGGGTGCAAATATGGCGTTGAAATATGTAGGCGAAGAACGAGAGGTATCCAAACAAATAAAAGCCGTTATAGCAATCTCAGCGCCTTGTGATTTAAAAGGCTCTTGCGATGAATTACTGAGTTTAAAAAACAAAGCGTATGCTCTCCGATTTTTGGACCATTTAAAGCAAAAGCTAAAACCTAAGTTAGAGCAGTTTTCAGATAAAATTTCAGTAGCCGACTATAAGTCTATTAAAACGCTTATCGATTTTGACCATGTGTACACCTCGAAAGCTCACGGATTTATAGATGCTTACGATTACTATGATAAAGCAAGCAGTTTGCAGTTTTTACCCAATATTAAAGTCCCGTCATTAGTAATTAATGCGTTGAATGATTCGTTTTTATCTGCGGGATGCTATCCTGTAAAAGAAGCGAAGAACAATCCTAATCTCCATTTAGAAATGCCGAAATATGGCGGTCATGTAGGGTTTATACAAAAAGGAGAATTTTATTATAATGAGATGCGGGCTTTGGATTTTATAAATAAACTTTAAATTGTAGCTTTAATTCAAATTATAATCTATGCTCAAAAAAGTCTTCGCCTCCGCCGTTTTTGGTGTTGAAGCTTCAACAATCACTGTTGAGGTTAATGTAGATAAAGGTGTTGGTTACCATTTGGTAGGTCTGCCAGATAATGCTATTAAAGAGAGTAATTATCGTATTGCAGCGGCGCTTCAGAATAATGGGTTTAGAATTCCAGGTAAGAAGATTACCATTAACATGGCGCCAGCCGATTTACGAAAAGAAGGTTCGGCTTACGATTTAACTTTGGCTATAGGTATTCTAGCCGCATCTAACCAAATAAAAGCAGAAGACTTAGAAGATTATCTCATTATGGGCGAATTATCTTTAGATGGAAGTTTGCAACCCATAAAAGGAGCATTGCCAATTGCTGTTAAGGCGAGAGAAGAAGGTTTTAAAGGTTTTATTTTGCCTATTCAGAATGCTAAAGAAGCTGCGATTGTAAATGATTTAAAAGTTTTTGGGGTTGATAATATCAATCAAGTCATTAATCACTTTGATAAAGGCGAGCAACTTGAGCAAACTATTATAAATACACGTGAAGAATTCTATAAAAATCTAGATTTTCCAGAGTTTGATTTTGCAGATGTCAAAGGTCAAGAAAGTATTAAACGTTGCATGGAGATTGCGGCGGCTGGTGGACATAATATTATTTTGATTGGTCCACCAGGTTCTGGTAAAACCATGTTGGCAAAGCGTTTGCCGAGTATTTTACCACCAATGACTTTACATGAGGCTTTAGAAACGACTAAAATACATTCCGTTGTTGGCAGAGTAAAAGCGCATGCAGGATTAATGGCACAGCGACCGTTTCGAAGTCCTCACCATACGATATCAAACGTTGCTCTAGTCGGTGGTGGAAGTTATCCACAACCTGGTGAAATATCCTTATCCCATAATGGTGTTTTGTTTTTAGATGAATTACCAGAGTTTAAACGTGAAGTTCTTGAAGTGATGAGACAACCTTTGGAGGATAGAGAAGTCACGATTTCTCGAGCAAAATTCACAGTGACGTATCCAAGTTCGTTCATGTTGGTGGCCAGTATGAATCCAAGTCCAAGCGGTTATTTCAATGACCCAGATGCACCAATAACCTCTAGTCCAGCAGAAATGCAGCGTTATATGGGTAAAATTTCAGGGCCATTATTAGACCGTATTGATATACATATCGAAGTGACACCTGTACCTTTTGAAAAATTGTCAGAAGAACGAAAAGGCGAGTCTTCGGTGGAGATAAGAAAGCGAGTAACTGCTGCTAGAGAAGTTCAGACAAAACGCTTTAAAGAATTAGAAAATGTGCATTACAACGCACAAATGAATACTAAACAAATTCGTGAGTACTGCAAGTTAGACGATGCTTCGCTTCAGCTTTTAAAATCTGCTATGGAGCGTTTAAATTTGTCGGCAAGAGCTTATGATAGAATACTAAAAGTCGCCAGAACTATCGCTGATTTAGAAGGAACAAAAGATGTGCAAGGCAACCATATTAGTGAAGCTATTCAATATCGTAGTTTAGACCGTGATGGTTGGCTAGGTTAGACACTTACTCGTCTTTGAATAAGTAATTATTGTTTTCCATTAACTTTTTCCAAGTTTTGGTTTCGTTTTCATAACTATACACCGCAGAGGCTTGTCTGCCATTTGCTGTAGTTTCAAACGCATACTGATTGTTATATCTAGAAAGTGAAATATAGCTATCTTCAGAGATAGGATACAAGTGGAGTTTGGTATTTCCTTGACGCTCGTAATAGAGTTTGTTATCTTCAATCCAAAATTGACGAGCATTACCATAACTACCAATTATGTTAGAGTATTGCTCAATGATTTCTTCTTCAGGTTTAGATTTTACATATTCTATATGTTGTAAGCCAAGTTTTAAAAAGTAGTGTTCAGGATAATTTTCTATTGCTATTTTGTAGAGTTTTTCAGCAGTTTCATAATCGCTTTTAACTAACGCTTCTTCAGCATTTTTTATGGTATCGTCATAGCGCCAATAATAGTAGACATTCCTATTGTTGTAGTTATGCTCCGTATTAACCGTTGCGTAAAATTTACCTTTACTATCTTCTAAAAATGTATTGATATTTATATTTCCATTAATATAGCTTCCTAACATTAGCTTATTGTCATCGGCTAAAATAGGTGCACTTAGTTGTTGGTTAGATACATAGCATAACAATTTATCGTTCTCCATCCAATATTCGTAAACTTGTTCTAAACTTTGTGACCTATATTTCCCTACAAATCTTAGTAATGCTTTTTTTGTTGCTTTATTTTTAGATAAATAATCAATTACAGAGTCAACAGGTTCTGTAAAGTTTTTCCATCCAGGGTTAAGTAGTTTAGCACGTTCTTGGGTTTTTTTAGCAGCTTCTATATCTCCTTTTAGTAATTGCGGTCTTATTTTTAGCGCAAAGAGACTAGGATTGTTTGGCTGTACAATCTCTAAACTCTTTATTGCTGTTATAATTTCATCATAATTACCAGAGACTAAACTAGCATTCAATAAATTAGTTCCATTTTCAATGCTTTTATTGTTGTCGTAACGTTCTTGCGAGTATTTAGTATAGGCTTCAACTTGCTTTGTTTCGCCATAAACCGCATACAAAAGCCTGTTATATATTTCGTCACTTGGGTCAATTTCTAGTTGAAGTTTCAGTAATTTTTCAGCCATATCCCATTCTTCGTAGGCAATATGTCTTAATATTCTAATTTGAAGCTGACGCTGTAGTGGGAGTTTTCCACTATAACGATAGGCTTGATTAATGAGTTTTTTCTCGCCCTCTTCACCAAAACTATAACGAATACTACGCTGTGCGTTTTCAAAATAAGACATAGCAAATGTAGGGTCTAATTCTTGCGCTCTGTAATAATCACGGTTAATATGAGCTTTTATAGCTTCAAGCGAGTTGCTGTAAAACTCGTTAAGGTTTAGGTCAATATATAAGTCCCTTTTTACTTCTGTTAGCCCAATATTGTCTTTAACAAATACACTTGCTTCGTCTAAAAGATTCAACAAATCGTTTCCTTCAAAAGTTTTTTCCGAAAGAACTTTACCATTTTTAGCATTTCTAACTTTTGGAGTCACCTTAAAAGTATCACCGTTAACCTCATAAGTACCATCGACATAATAATCATTAAAAATTCGAGACTCCGTCACCTTATTAACCGTGCCATACGAGTCTGATTTAGTGACAGAAAGTGTTTTGTCTTGCGACAAATCTTGGTAAAGGAGTTCTTGAATGCCGTCTTGTAACCATGTATTAATAGTGTCATTTACTGTAGGTTCAAACTGATAAATAGGGAGTCCTATCCTAAACTCTTCTTTGGTGATGAGTTGTGTGGCCAGATTACCTTCGTCGTTGGTGTAACTTATCTCCTTCGTGGTAGCGCCTAAGTCGCTATTACCAAATCCAAAATAAGTAATGATAGCAAGTAAAATAACATTTAGTGGAAAGATAATTTTTTCTCTGAGCTTAAGTATACCTTCATTAATGCGGTCTTGATTGTAAAAATAGATAAGCACAGATGGGATGACCCCGATAAAAATCCATAAGAGTAAATCTACCCAATTAGGAGAAATATCGTAACGATTTAGAATCCAATCTACAAACTGTAAAAATGTCCATGCGGCAACGAGATAGGCAGCCAAAAATTGTAAGGTTTTTATCCACTTTCTTTTTCGCGACTGTCCTTCCATAAACTTTTTTAACTTGTTAAGCGGTAACTTTTTTTTGAATTCAATTTGAAAGATATATAATATTAATGAAAAGTGAAGAATTGTAAATTGTATTTTTGAGAATGCCACTAATAAAAATGTAGAATGAAAAATTTTAGAATAGCGCTTTTAGTTTTTATAGTTTTTAGTTGTGTTGAAGATAAATCAACCAGCATAGAATCTTCATCAATTAAAAGTGAAAAGGTTATAAAACAATCTGAAGCGCCAGTTTTAAATAGCGATGAAGCTAATCGTTTAGCCGAACTCCCTTTAGCGTGTGTTAATGTTGAATATCCAAACCGATTGGGACAAACTTTGGGTAGTGATAAAGATTTAAAATCTCCGAAGGAGTTGCATCCTGCTTTTTACGGCTGTTTTGATTGGCATTCTGCAGTTCACGGACATTGGAGTTTGGTTAGCTTGATGCGTCAATTTCCTGATTTAAATAGAGCTAATGAAATAGAAGCATGGTTGCTAAATAGCATTTCAAAAGAAAATATTGAAAGAGAAGTAGCCTACTTTGATGATAAAAATAATAAGTCTTTTGAACGAACTTATGGCTGGGCGTGGTTATTGAAACTTGCTGAAGAGCTTCATAAATGGGATAGTAAAGTGGCGCGAGAAGTAGAAAAAAATCTTCAGCCTTTAACAGATTTAATCGTTGATAAGTATATAGAATTCCTGCCAAAACTAAATTACCCAATCCGAGTGGGAGAACATCCTAACACGTCATTTGGGTTGAGTTTTGCGTATGACTATGCTATAACTTTGAATAATACGGAGTTAAAATTATTAATTGAAAAGCGGGCCAAAGATTTTTATTTTTTTGATTCTGGTTGTCCGTTAGGATGGGAGCCAAGTGGCTTTGATTTCTTGTCTCCATGCTTGGAAGAAGCTGCTTTGATGAAACGTGTTTTACCTAAAGAAGAATTTGTAATCTGGTTTGGCGACTTTCTACCGCAACTAAAAGATGAAAGCTTTAATCTCGAAGTTGGTAGAGTCTCAGACCGTACAGACGGTAAGCTAGTGCATTTAGATGGCGTTAATTTCTCAAGAGCTTGGAGCCTAAACTATATTGCTAAGGACTTACCTGAGTATTCGCATCTTAAAAACTTAGCCAATACACATATTAATAATTCATTACCAAGTATTGTTGATGACAGTTATGAAGGCGGACACTGGTTGGGTAGTTTTGCTATTTATGCACTAAATTCAATTGAGCGTTAATGAAAAAGTTTTTTAAAAACATTGGTCCTGGACCATTAGTTGCTGCAGCATTTATTGGACCGGGTACAGTAACACTTTGTACTTTGGCTGGGGTAAACTTTGGTTATGCTCTGCTTTGGGCAATGACACTTTCTATTTTGGCAACTGTTGTTTTACAAGAAATGTCAGCGCGTTTGGGCGTTGTAACCCAAAAAGGATTGTCAGAAACGTTGCGTAATGAAATAAAAAGTCCATTACTAAAATCCATAATTATTGTTCTTATTCTATCTGCAATTGTAATTGGAAATGCTGCTTATGAAGCTGGAAACATATCAGGAGGTGCATTGGGTATGGAAAAACTTTTTGGGACTGGAAAAGCTGATGTTTTTGGTCTAGAACTAAAGCTTTGGCCATTACTTATTGGAATTATAGCTTTCTTTCTTTTGTATATAGGGAATTATAAAATTATTGAACGTGTATTAGTTTTTATGGTTATTCTAATGAGTTTAGCTTTTTTGATAACAGCAATTTTGACTAAACCTAATATTCCTGAAGTATTAAAAGGTATGTTTGTGCCGCAATTCCCTCAGAAAAGTATATTAACTATTATTGGGCTAATAGGAACAACTGTAGTGCCTTATAATATATTTCTACACGCTTCATTAGCAAAAACAAAGTGGAGTTATAAATCCGATTTGCAGTATGCGAGAAAAGATACAGTTATAGCTGTAGTCTTAGGAGGTTTGGTATCTATGTGTATCATCATTTCGGCTTCCTCTGTGTCATTTCAAGATATAAATAATGCTTCCGATTTGGCACTGGCGTTAAAACCTTTGTTTGGGGATTATGCTACATATTTCTTGTCTATGGGTTTATTTTCTGCAGGAATAACTAGTGCTATTACAGCTCCTTTAGCAGCGGCATTTGTAGCTTCGGGATGTTTAGGCTGGGGTAGTGATTTAAAGGCGAAAAAATTTAGGATGGTTTGGATTTTTATTCTGCTATTGGGTGTTATTTTCTCGTCAGTAGGTTTTAAATCTATAGAAATTATAAAATTTGCTCAAGTCGCTAATGGTTTGCTCTTACCTGTTATTGCAGGAGTTTTACTATGGGTAATGAATAAATCAAACATTTTAGGTAGCCACAGAAATTCTAGTCTTCAAAATGTGCTGGGGTTTGTTATTTTAGGAATTACAATTTTCTTGGGAGCAAAAACAATTTTAAGCGTATTTAATGTCATCTAATCTAAAAATAGATATCAATGCAGATTTAGGGGAAGGTTTAGCTAATGAAGCAGACTTGATACCTTATTTATCATCCTGTAATATTGCTTGTGGCGGTCATGCAGGAGATTTTGAGACGATGTCAACTGTTGTGAGTTTGGCTAAGCATCATAATGTAAAAATAGGTGCTCATCCATCTTTTCCTGATAAGGCAAGTTTTGGCCGCACTGAGTTGAGTATGAATACTAAAGATTTATATGAAAGCTTGAGAGTTCAAATTCAAGACTTGCAAGATGTTTTACAGAGCCATGATTTAAAAATGAATCATATTAAACCACATGGTGCATTATATAATTTGGCAGCAAAAGATAAAAATACAGCTGAAGTTATTGTAGATGTGTTATGTTATTTCTCCAAGGAATTAAAATTGTACGCACCATATAAATCTGTTATTTCTGAAATAGCAAAATCGAAACAAATCGATGTTGTTTTTGAGGGTTTTGCAGACCGAAATTATAATGAAGATTTGTCCTTAGTTTCGCGTCAAAATACTAAGGCATTAATCACAAAAAAAGAGCATGTTTTTGAGCATGTTTTTCAGATGATTTCTAATCAAAAAGTTAAAGCCATAAATGGAGTAGAAGTGGAGCTTTTTGTTGATACAATTTGCGTACATGGAGACACAAAAAATGCTGTAGATATTTTGCAATATTTACACACTAATTTAATCGCTAATCATATTGAAATTTCATAAAAGAATTGAAGTATAATTTAAAATATAGTCGCTTTGGAGAACGCTCTATTTTAATAGAATGGCCACAGTTTATTGACGAAAACATGCTTCAAGACATACTAAATTTCAAAAAATGTATTCAAAAATTATATATTGAACAAAAAGTTGAAATAATCAACACATATAATTCAATATTAATTAGTTGTGAATTCACTATTGAAAATATCAATGATGAGATGTTACATCTTTCAAGCCTTTATTCTGGGCTAAATATTGGTGACATACTTGAAACGCGACTTTGGGAAATTCCTGTTTGCTATAATGATGATTTTGGATTTGATTTAGAAGCCATGTCGATTGCTAAATCACTTTCAAAAGCAGAGATTATTAAGCGTCACTCAGAACAAATATACACTGTTTTTTTTATTGGTTTTTTACCTGGCTTTTTATACTTAGGTGGCCTGGATGAATCACTACATTTTAATCGTAAATCAACACCAAATTTAGATATTAAAAAAGGTGCTGTTGGTATAGGTGGAAACCAGACGGGAATCTATCCAAAAAACAGTCCCGGCGGATGGCATATTATTGGGCAATCACCAATCGATTTTTTTGATATAAATAGTGATAATCCTTGCTTTGCAAAAGCTGGCGATAAAGTAAAATTTCAACCTGTTTCTAGAGCTATTTACGATGAAATTTTAAGCGAAGTTAAGAGCAATTCATTTCAACTTAAATCTAGAATTTATGATTAAGGTTTTAAAATCTGGGTTATTATCTTCAATACAAGATTTGGGTCGATTTAGTTATCGTGAGTTTGGAGTGCCTTTTAGCGGAGCAATGGATAGTTTTTCTTTCGAAATGGCGAATGCACTTTTAGGTAATACAAAAGATGATGCTGCTCTGGAAATGACTATGATTGGAGCTAAGCTTCAGTTCTTAGTGTCAACTCAGCTTGTCATTACAGGAGCTGATATGTCACCGACTATAAATGGTAGAAAGGTATTCAATAATCAAGTTACCACTGTTGCTGAAGGTGATATTTTAAGCTTTGGTTCTTTAAAAAATGGATTAAGAACCTATCTTGGAGTCAAAGGAGGTATTAAAACAGATGTTGTGCTCGGAAGCAGAAGTTTTTATGATGGAATAACAAAAATTAATGCTATCAGAGAGGGAGATATGTTGAGAATAGAGGCTTCTATAATAAACAATCATAGTAAACAGGGCTATTCTAAACTCAAGCCTCATGATTTTTCTTTAAACTTAATTGAAGCTTTTAAAGGCCCTGAATACGATTTACTCTCATCTGAGCAAAAAGAAAAACTGAAAATTGGAGAGTTTGAAATTTCAAACCTTTATGACCGAATGGCTTATCAATTAACTCCTAATTTAGAGAATGACTTGCCATCTATATTAACTGGCCCAGTTTTATCAGGGACGGTTCAATTAACACCATCAGGGCGATTAATCGTCTTAATGCGTGATTGCCAAACGACTGGTGGTTACCCAAGAGTTTTACAACTTACAGAACGAGCAATTAACCTTCTTAGCCAAAAAAAGGAGCGAGATAAAGTTAGTTTTGTTTTAAGAAAGGATTAGTTTTTTAAAGACAAGCATCCCAAACGGGGTCTTTTGGAAGCGGAGCAATAATGCTGATAGGCTCTTTTTTTACAGGATGTATAAATTCAAGCTTTCTTGCATGAAGACTAATACTTCCATCTTTATTACTGCGGTCAAAACCATACTTTAAGTCACCTTTAATAGGACTGCCAATACTCGATAATTGACTCCGTATTTGATGATGTCTTCCAGTTTCCAGATTAACTTCCAAAAGGAGATAGTTATCTAGTTGCTTTATGATTTCGTAATGTAAAATGGCTTTTTTACTGTTTTCAATTTCCTTTTTATAAGCTGTGGATTTATTGTTTTTAGGATTTTTTTTTAGCCAATTGATTAGGGTGTCTCGATTCTTTGGTGGTTGGTTTTTAACTAATGCCCAATAGGTTTTATTGGCTTTTTTCTCAGCAAACAATTTATTAAGTCTAGGTAGCGCTTTACTGGTTTTGGAAAACAGTACAATACCAGTTGTTGGTCTATCTAAGCGATGTACAACGCCTAAATAGACATTTCCGGGCTTTTTATACTTTTTTGCAATGTATTCTTTTACGACATCGCTTAAGGGTTTATCTCCAGTCTTATCACCTTGCACAATATCTCCAGCTCGTTTATTCACAACGATGATGTGGTTGTCTTCGTAGATAACCTGTAAATTGTCCTTATTTGAAATTATTTTTGACATGTATTCGCTTTGACAGAAGCTATTTTTTCAACTTTGAGTAAATGTCAAGACTTATAAATTTTCCATTCTTTATTTCACAATCCTGCATGGTGCCTTCAAGATTAAAATCAAGTTTGGCTAATGCCTTTTTACAGTTCTTATTCTCAGTCTCTACAAATCCTTCAATTCTGTGTAAGCCTACAGTATTAAATGCATGATTTAAAATTAATGGCATCGCTTCTGTCATATAGCCTTTTCCCCAACTATTTGGCAATAACCAAAATCCGATTTCAGCTTTTTTGTTTTCAATACTTAAATCGTTTAAACCTCCAGCGCCTAGAAAAGAACCATCAATTTTTGAGCAAACTGCCCACCAAATGCCTGTTCCATTTTTTTCAAGGCCAGAAAACCAAGTGAGTTGTTCTTTAGTGGCTTCTATAGAACCATAACTAACCCCATAATACTTTATGATATCTGGATGAGAAAGCCCTTTGAAAACATTCTCTAAATCAGAATCATGAAATTGTCTAAGTTTTAACCTTTGAGATTCTAAGATGGGAAAACTAGTTGTCATTTAATATTGCTCCTTCTCATTTGGGAAGTCCTCTGACTTTACATCTGTAACATATTGGCCAATAGCTGTTGTCATTTCTTCATAAAGGTTCATGTAACGACGTAAGAACCTGGGATTAAACTCATGCGTCATACCAACCATATCGTGAAGCACGAGAACTTGTCCGTCAACACCGTCACCTGCACCAATACCTATGACAGGGATAGATATACTCTGAGCCACTTCTTTAGCTAACACAGCAGGTATTTTCTCTAAAACTATAGCAAAGCACCCCGCTTTTTCAAGCATTAAAGCATCTTCTTTAAGTTGTTGTGCTTCTTGCTCTTCTTTAGCTCTTACGGTGTAAGTCCCGAATTTGTAAATAGATTGAGGAGTTAAACCTAAATGTCCCATTACAGGAATTCCAGCATTTAGGATACGTTTAATAGATTCTTTTATTTCTTTTCCGCCTTCCAATTTTACAGCGTGTCCGCCAGACTCTTTCATAATCCTTATAGCAGAACGTAGTGCTTCTTTTGGGTCACTTTGATAGGTTCCGAAGGGTAAATCAACTACAACTAAAGAACGTTGCGCAGCTCTTATAACTGAAGACGCGTGATAAATCATTTGGTCAAGAGTTATAGGTAAGGTGGTCTCATGTCCCGCCATTACGTTACTGGCAGAATCTCCGACTAAAATAACATCGACACCAGCACCATCTACAATTTTAGCCATTGTATAATCGTATGCAGTTAACATTGATATTTTTTCGCCTTTAGACTTCATATCTACTAAAGTCTTTACGGTAATTCTCTTATATTCTTTTTTGGCTACTGACATGCTCTATTAGTTTGTGAATTGTAAAAATAATCAGATTTGTTAAACTTTTGTTTAACTTTAAGATGAAATGCCATTTTGAAGGTACTTTGAAATCAAATAAATCAATCTCTATAATGAAAAAACAAATATTCACACTAATAACGCTTATTGTCTTTGGTGCTGGCACTGCTCAAACTTCAGAAGAAGCTCAAGTAAAACAAACCATTATTGATTTTTTTGATGCCTTTCACAAACAGGATACTGTAAAGCTAAAGTCAATGGCAAAAGGCAATATTAACATGCAATCCATTTCAGTAAACAAAGAAGGTAAAACACGTTTAGATGAAAATGATTATTATGGTTTTGTAAAAAATATTGCAGGTATACCTGATGATAAAACGTTTGAGGAGAAGCTTCTGGATTTTAAAATTAGAATTGACGGTAAAATGGCTAATGCTTGGACTGACTACGAATTCTGGTTTAATGGAAATTTTAGTCACTGCGGCGTTAACTCTTTTCAACTCGTTAAAGAAGAGGATGATTGGAAAATTATCTATTTAGTAGATACACGTAGACGTGAAGGCTGTAAAGTATTAAGTAAAGGTTAAATCTTAGCAATCACTAATGTTTACCTGTACGGCAAGACCACCTTCACTAGTTTCTTTATACTTAGAGGTCATGTCTTTTGCTGTTTCCCACATGGTAGCAATTACTTTATCTAATGGGATTTTTGCATCTTTTGGGTCACCATCGAGAGCCATTTCACAAGCATTTATTGCCTTTATTGCGCCCATAGCATTGCGTTCTATGCATGGGATTTGTACCAATCCTGCAATTGGGTCACAGGTTAGTCCTAAATGATGTTCCATAGCAATTTCTGCTGCCATTAAAACTTGTTCAGGTGTACCACCCATAAGTTCCGTTAGTGCTCCAGCAGCCATAGCAGATGATACACCAATTTCGGCTTGGCATCCACCCATTGCTGCAGAAATCGTAGCGCCTTTTTTAAATAAGCTACCTATCTCTCCAGCAACCAATAAAAACTTTTTAATATCTTCAAAATTACCGTCGTGGTTTTCAATTACGAGGTAGTACATCAATACAGCAGGAATAACACCAGCACTTCCATTAGTTGGTGCAGTTACAACACGGCCTAAAGAGGCATTAACTTCGTTTACAGCCAAAGCAAAACAAGACACCCATTTTAAGATTTGTCTAAATTTTACTTCCGTATTTCTAATTGCTGAAATCCATTCTATAGGATTAGAATAAACCTTATCACCTTTGAGCTTTTCGTGAGTTTCAAAAGCTCGGCGTTTTACATTAAGACCTCCAGGCAGTATGCCTTGAGTATGACAACCCACATACATGCTGTCTAACATGACGTTCCAAATAGCTTTTAGTTTATCATCAATTCTTTCTGGAGCTCTAAGCGATAATTCATTTTTAAGTACTAACTCACTTATTGATAAATTTTCTGCATGACAGTACTCAATGAGTTGTGTGGCTTTTTCAACAGGATATGGAAATAAAGAGAATCTTTCGATTTGGCGCTTGGCGCGTTTTCGTTCTTGTTGAACTATGAATCCGCCACCGATAGAGTAATAGGTGTCAGATACTTTTTTGCCATTTCTGAGTGTGGCTCTAAACGTTATTCCGTTAGGATGAAACTTTAGAAATTTTCTGTTGAATTTTATATCGCTTTCAAAACAAAAAGAAATCGGTTTTTCAGAATTTAGCTGAATTGTTTTGGTAGTTTTTACAGCTTCTATGGTCTTTGGGATTTCGTCAATAGGATAGGTGACAGAGTCAGTTCCTAGCAAACCCATGACTACGGCAACATCAGTGGCGTGACCTTTACCTGTTAATGATAAAGAACCGTAGAGGTCTACAGAAATAGAATCTACCATAGTAAATTGCTCTAAACGCTGCAATTTGTCTATCCAAGCATTTGCAGCACGCCAAGGACCTAAAGTATGCGAACTTGATGGTCCTACACCTATACTTAGCATATCAAAAACAGAAATACTTTCCATTTGCGAAATCAATTTAGTTTCGCAGCAAATATACATTTTGTTGTAATTAAAAAAGCCTGAAACTGAGTTCAGGCTTTTAATATTTTTTTGCTTAATTTCTAATTTACTTCAACATAATTCATTACTGAATTTAAATCATTAAGATTTAAGTCTACACTGTTAACAAAATCCACAGGTAAGATAACAATTCTAAAGGTTTGATCTAAGGTGTCTCCGGGTAACAAAGTACTTAAATCCAGAGTTGAAGGTCCTTCAATAAATATATCCACAAAATCGAAGTTGTGTTCAAAATTATATTGAAATTCTAGACCATTGTCAGTATATACAGTATCAGGAAGTAATCTCCATATATCAAAGCCATCATTATCAACTCCTAGTAAATGATATACAAGAACCATATCAGTTTCAAATAATTCTATATCTAATGGAATTTCAATTTCTGCTCTATAATCAGGAGCAACTAGGTCAACAGTTCTTTCAAAGGATTGTCCAACAAAATTTACTCCATTTAATCCATCAAATCCCGGAGGACCTTGAGGACCTTCGCAAGCAGTAAATACTAAAGTAAAAGCAGTGATAAGTGTAAGTATACGTTTCATAATGTCTATGGTTTTTCTTCTATTATATCAAATGTCATACCATAAATGAAGTCGAATATGAAATCGAAGTCGAAATTGAATAATGCATTTTTCAAATCTCAAGTTCAGTTTCGAGTTTATATTCACAAATGTGACATCATGTCATATTTTTTTCGATGGCATAATCATTGACTTATAGAAATCGAATTATTTAATGAATCACATTACAATTTCTGTTTAGACAGAAAATTTTAAAACTATAAACAAATTATGAGTAAGATTATTGGAATTGACTTAGGAACAACCAACTCTTGCGTTTCAGTAATGGAAGGTAACGAGCCTGTTGTAATCCCTAATGCAGAAGGTAAACGCACCACGCCTTCGGTCATTGCTTTCGTAGAAGGTGGTGAAATTAAAGTTGGTGATCCAGCAAAAAGACAAGCTGTAACAAACCCTACAAAAACCGTTTATTCTATTAAGCGTTTTATGGGTAACAAATATTCTGAATCTAAGAATGAGGCAGAGCGTGTACCTTATACAGTTGTTAAAGGTGATAATGACACACCTCGTGTAGACATTGATGGTCGTTTATATACGCCACAAGAGTTATCTGCAATGATTCTACAGAAAATGAAGAAAACAGCTGAGGATTATTTAGGTACAGATGTGTCTAGAGCAGTTATTACCGTACCAGCATATTTTAACGATGCACAACGTCAGGCAACTAAAGAAGCTGGAGAAATTGCTGGTCTTAAAGTAGAGCGTATTATCAATGAGCCTACAGCCGCAGCTTTAGCTTATGGTATGGACAAAAAAGGTACTGACCAGAAAATCGTAGTATTCGATTTTGGTGGTGGTACGCATGATGTTTCTATCTTAGAATTAGGAGATGGTGTATTTGAAGTATTATCTACAGATGGTGATACACACTTAGGTGGTGATGATGTTGATGAAAGAATTATCGATTGGTTAGCTGAAGAGTTTATCAAGGATGAAGATATGGATTTACGTAAAGACCCAATGGCTTTACAACGTCTCAAAGAAGCGGCTGAAAAAGCTAAAATTGAATTATCTTCTTCGTCTCAAACAGAAATCAACTTGCCTTACGTAACAGCAACAGCAAGCGGACCAAAACACTTGGTACGTACATTAACACGTTCTAAATTTGAGCAGTTAATTGACGACTTAATTAAAAGAACTATCGAGCCATGTGAGTCAGCGTTAAAGGCCGCAGGTTTATCAAAATCAGATATCGATGAGATTATTTTGGTTGGTGGTTCTACACGTATCCCAGCAGTACAAGAAGCTGTAGAGAAATTCTTCGGAAAAGCGCCAAGTAAAGGTGTAAACCCAGACGAAGTTGTATCTCTAGGTGCAGGAATCCAAGGTGGTGTATTAACAGGTGATGTGAAAGACGTTCTTTTATTAGACGTAACACCATTATCTCTTGGTATCGAAACTATGGGGAATGTGATGACAAAGTTGATTGAAGCAAATACGACAATCCCAACAAAGAAGTCACAAGTATTCTCAACGGCAGCGGACAATCAGCCATCGGTAGAAATTCACGTTTTACAAGGTGAACGTCCAATGGCAGCAGATAATAAAACAATTGGTCGTTTCCACTTAGATGGTATTCCACCAGCAAAAAGAGGAACACCACAAATTGAAGTGACTTTTGATATTGATGCCAACGGTATCATTAAAGTGTCTGCTGAAGATAAAGCAACAGGTAAGAAACAAGATATCCGTATCGAAGCATCTTCAGGATTAACAGAAGAAGAAATTGCAAAAATGAAAGCCGAAGCAGAAGCTAATGCTGAAGCAGATGCAAAAGCAAAAGAAACTGCTGAAAAATTAAATCAAGCTGATGCTATGATTTTCCAAACTGAAAGTCAGTTATCAGAGTTTGGTGATAAATTATCAGACGATAAGAAAAAGCCTATTGAAGATGCGCTTGAAGAATTAAAGAAAGCGTACGAGACTAAAGATATCGCTGTTATCGAGCCAGCTTTAGAGAAAATCAATGAAGCTTGGAAAGTGGCTAGCGAAGAAATGTACAAAGCACAAGCCGAAGCTCAAGGTGGCGCTCAACCTGGACCAGATGCTGGTGCACAAGGTCAGCCAGCTGATGAGAGTAGCGATGTGGAGGATGTAGACTTCGAAGAAGTGAAGTAAGCAGAGAGCAATCTCGAAAAATTCGAGATTGTGCGAATCGCTTATTCCGAACTTGTTTCGGAATCTTCTGAAAAAATTACAGCATTTTGATGAAGCAAAAGCAATATTAACGCATGTCGATATTGTAATGGTAATCAAAATAAAAAACGCAACCGTTAATTCGGTTGCGTTTTTTTATGTCTAAAATTTATGTTGGGCTTTTTTATAAGTAAATCTTAACACGATATTAATAGAAACATCTCAGCATATTCTTATCTTATAAATAACACAAAAATCAAACTCATGAAAGTAAAAGCATACGCAGCAAAAGAAGCAAAAGGAGAATTACAACCATTCGAGTACGAGCTCGGTGATATCGATAAAGAACAAGTAGATATTAAAGTGGATTATTGTGGCTTATGTCATAGCGATATAAGTATGATTAATAATGACTGGGGCATGTCTGAGTATCCCTTGGTTCCAGGGCACGAGATTGTAGGAGAAGTTATCAATGTTGGTAGCGAGGTCAAGGGTTTAAAAAAAGGAGATAAGGTAGGCATGGGATGGTACAGTGCATCTTGTATGCATTGCAATCAATGTATGGACGGAAAGCAACATTTGTGTAATACGGCAGAGGCCACAATTGTGGGTCGTCATGGTGGATTTGCAGATGTTGTTCGTGGACATTGGTCGTGGGCAACAGTCTTACCAGAAGGCATCGATATGTCAAAAGCCGGACCTTTATTCTGTGGTGGAATTACAGTGTTTAATCCAATAGTTTTATCAGGCGTTAAACCAACAGATAAGGTTGGTGTGATTGGTATTGGAGGCTTAGGACACATGGCTTTAAAGTTTTTAAAAGCTTGGGGATGTGAGGTTACAGCATTTACATCTAATAAGAGTAAAGAAGATGCTCTTAAAAAAATGGGAGCTCATAATGTTGTAGATTCCACAAACTCCGATGAGTTAGAACGTATCACAGGAACTTTAGATTTTATTTTAAACACAACCAATGTAAAATTAGATTGGGATGCCTATTTAACCACATTAGCGCCACAAGGAAAATTACATACGGTTGGTGCCGTATTAGAGCCTATGGAAATACCAGCCTTTAGTATGATTTCTGGTGAAAAATCTGTTGGGGGAAGTCCGTTAGGAAGTATAGCGCTAACACGAAAAATGCTAGAATTCTGTGTGCGTCATGATATTTATCCTACGGTTGAAGAATTTAAAATGGAAGATGTTAATAAAGCAATCAAGCATCTACATGATGGGAAAGCACGTTTTAGGCTAGTTCTTAAAGCCTAAAACAGATGCTCATTAAGTCACAAGCGTAATCCAAACGATTACGCTTTTTTCGTTTATTAGTTTTACTTTGCATTCAAACTAAAACAAATGTCTTTTTCATTAAAAATAAAATCGAACTATCAGCATAAGCGCTTGGCCGTAAAATTAAATGCAAAAGGCGAACAATCTGTTGTAAAGGGTCATCCCTGGGTGTTCTCTAATAGTATTGTAAAGATTAATGAGGAAGCCAAAACCGGTGATTTAGCTATTATTTTCAGCAAGAATAAAAATAAAGTTGTTGGTATAGGTTTGTATGATGAGAAATCGCCTATCCGAATAAAAATCATTCACAATGCACATACTAAGGCAGATGTAAATGCTGAATTTTTTCATGATAAAATTGAAAAGGCTTTTGCCTTACGAACTGAATTATTAGCAACCAATACCAATAGTTACCGTTTACTTTTTGGAGAAAATGATGGCTTCCCAGGACTTATTGCTGATGTTTATGCTGAGGTATTGGTTGTAAAATTGTATTCAGAAATATGGTTGCCTTATTTAGACCCTATTTTAAAAAGTTTGCAGCAAATTTCTATGGCGAAAACTGTAGTCATGCGTTTGAGTCGCAACCTCCAAAACAGCAATAATCATAACTTAAAAGATGGTGCTATTATTTATGGTGTTTTAGAAGATGAGGTTGTTCAATTTGTGGAGCATGGCATTCATTTTTCGGCAAACGTTATTAAAGGTCACAAAACAGGTTATTTTCTAGACCACCGTGACAATAGAAGACGCGTTGGTGAGTTAAGTAAGGGGAAAACGGTTTTAGATGTTTTCTCGTATGCAGGTGGTTTTTCGGTACATGCATTAGCTAATGGTGCAGAAGAAGTCACAAGTTTAGATATCAGCAAACAGGCTTTAGATATGGCACGTGAAAACGGGAAGTTGAATGACTACCAAGGCATTCATAAAACTATTTCTGGAGATGCTTTTGCAGAAATGAAAAAAATGATTGAAAAAGCAAAGCGCTTCGACGTCGTTGTGATTGACCCACCAAGTTTTGCCAAACAACAGTCTGAAATTGAATTAGCCAAAAAGAAATATGCCCAACTGGCAGAGTTAGGAGCGCAATTAACCGCAAAAAACGGGTTGTTAGTTTTAGCCTCTTGTTCATCTAGAATATTAGCACAATCTTTTTTTGATTTAAATCAACGTGTTTTAAGTTCGCATCCCCGTTTATTTGAAACGATTCTAAAAACCAAACACGATATAGATCATCCAGTATCTTTCCCCGAAGGTGCTTATTTAAAGTGTGGATATTATAAATTTTTGGAATAATCGAAGTAGATGTTTCCACTCACAACTCCTCCGTTCCGATTGGTTCAAATTCCGACATAGTCGGAAGCTATGATTTTCAGAAATAACTCGCCAATTATTATTGTTTAGATAGTAATACAAGGATAGGAGTATAATTTTAATAAAATGAAAACTCGTTATTTAACAGGCGAGTGGTGCTTTAGCAATTTCATAATAAATAGTATTGAATTTTTGGTTCGTTTTGTTTCAAGACAAAATGAAAGTACTAAATATTTCAGACAAATTATTGTTATGCACGCATAACATTTTTTTAATTATATTTGGAAAAACTAAGTTTAACTAATAGATTCCCGTTTTCACGGGAAATAAATATGCAAACAAAACTCACCCAACTGCTTAATATAAAATACCCAATAATTCAAGCACCAATGTTCTTGGTTTCTAACGTAGCTATGGTAACAGAAGCTATGAATGCAGGTATTGCAGGTTGTATTCCAGCTTTAAATTATAGAACATTAGAAGAGTTAAGAGCAGCACTAAAACAGTTAAAAGCGAATAAGCCAGAAGGCGGTTCATTTGGGTTTAATTTAATTGTAAACAAATCTAACGTAAAGTACAAAGGGCAATTAGAAGTTATTTGTGAAGAAGGTTGCGATTTCATCATTACATCATTAGGAAGCCCAGAAGAAACCATTAAACAAGCACACAAAGCTGGAATTAAAGTATTTTGTGATGTAGTAGATTTAAAATTTGCTAAAAAGGTAGAAGGTTTAGGTGCAGATGCAGCTATTGCTGTAAATAACGAAGCTGGCGGTCATCGCGGAAATATGACGCCAGAAGAGTTAACAGGATTACTAAGTAAAGAATTATCGATTCCTGTGATTTCTGCAGGCGGTGTAGGCTGTAAAGCAGATATTGATAAAATGTTGAGTTACGGCGCGGAAGGTGTTTCCGTTGGTAGCCCATTTATAGCTTCAATAGAAGCAGGAGTAACTGACGAGTACAAGCAAGCCTGTGTAGATTACGGCGCAGACGATATTGTAATGACAGAGCGCATTTCTGGTACACCGTGTACGGTGATTAATACACCTTATGTTCAGAAAATAGGAACTAAACAAACTTGGCTAGAATCTGTTTTAAACAAAAACCGAAAGCTTAAGAAGTGGGTGAAGATGATTCGTTTTTCAATTGGTATGAAAGCCACAGAAAAAGCCGCTAAAAAAGCGACTTACAAAACGGTATGGGTAGCTGGACCTAGTATTGAGCACACTAAGGAAATACTTCCTGTTAAAGATATTGTGGCTAAATTAACTACATAATTTACCAATGCTATATTATTATATTTGTAAAGGTTTTTAAAAACCTTTATGGAAATAAGTAAAATCTTCATCATAATTTTATTATCTCTTGGTGCTATTCAAGGGATTATTTATGGTATAATTCTATTTAGGTCTACATCGCAAAACAAACTTGCAAACCGAATCCTATCCATAATTTTATTTATTCTCTCTTATAGGTTAATTGTGCAAGTCATGCGATTATTTGGTATTGGGTATTATGATGCTTGGTATTATGCCATGATAGATATAAGTTGGATTCATGGCGCATTATTGTATTTCTACACAAAGGCGCATTTATACTCTAAATTTAAATTTAAGACAAAGGATTTATGGCATTTTATTCCTGTAGCACTGCAAATCATATTTAGCATTTTTGTAAGACTACAAAATTTATATTGGGACGGTACTAAAGAGAGTCTATCTTGGTTGGGTTATTATGGCTATGTGGTTTGGATGAATAACCCCACAATCTATATCGTTGCCAGTATTCTCATTATTATTTACACATACAAAGCACTTCAGCTTTTAAAATCTGGAAGAGAAAAATCATTAATTCAAGATAAGAGACAGTCTTGGATACGGCGTATTATTCGTTCTTTCTTAATTTATTTTTCTTTTGTTTTAATTGTGCTTTTAGCAGATTTAATAGCCTTTAGCGCTGCAAACGAAGACTCATATTTTTATTTCATACGTTTTTATTACTATCCGTTTTTTATTGGTTTAGCCGTATTAACGTATTGGATTGGACTCGAAGGATTCGCAAGACGGAATGAAAAAGAAGAAGCTAAGAAAAATCCAATTTCAAAAGAAGATTTTGACAAGCTAAAACGTATTTCAGAACAAGTAGAAGAGGTGATGAGAAATCAAAAACTCTACAAAGACCCAGAACTGTCATTAAACAGTTTGGGAAAAACTTTAGATATAAAACCTTATCTCATTTCCAGAAGTGTTAGTGAAGTTTTTGATGTTAGATTCAATGACTATATAAATAAATACCGAGTTAATGAAGTTCAAGAGCTGCTTAAGGACGAAGAAAATTTTAAATACACATTACTAAGTTTGGCTTTGGAAGCAGGCTTTAATTCTAAATCCTCTTTTAACCGCGCCATAAAAAAACACTTAGGGATTTTACCGAGCGACTTAAAATCCAATTGAGTTCCATTTTTAAAATTGACCCTAATAATTCATAAAAACTGTGTTTCAAATTGCAAATTGAAACGATATGCATTAGTGAATACTATAGGTTTGCTCAAAACTTAAATATTATATAATGAAAAGATTTCAATTATTTTTCTGTGCAGCCGTGCTATCTTTTACAACTTCTATTCACTCACAATCTAAAGATTTAGACTTAAACGTTTTAAAAGGTACTTGGAAACTTGACATGAGTCCGCAAGACAAAACAGATAACAACTTTGCTACGATGAAAATTACCAAAATTGACAATAGCACATTTAAAGGTGAGTTCTATCGCGAAGGTGTACGAATTAGAGAAGGTCGTATCAATACGCAACTAGGTATTATTTATGGCACTTTAATTTCTGGTGATAATTCTGGAGAGTATAATACCACTTTTTATTACAAAAATGGAGCACTACATGGTACAACACATTCAGTACACAAGGATTTTTTAGCTGTATGGATTGGAACTAAAATGAATTAAAAAATGATGAAGTACTTAATTAGACTATTATTGTTAATCACATTGGTTACGTCTTGTAAAGAGGACAACAACAAGTTTCAGCCAACTTTTATCATTTCTTCAGAAACTACCCATAAAATTCCCGAAAATCAAGATTTTACTTTCGGATATCTAGAAGTATTAGAAGACAAAAGTAAACCTGAGGGCACAAAATTAAAGCTTCCAGTATATATTTTTAAAAGCCGAAATTCTAACCCTAGTAAAGACCCAATAATTTATACAGTTGGTGGTCCAGGTTCTTCAACTATGCGTTCTGCACAGTATATGAATTCTTATATGTATTTAGATGATAGAGACTTCATTTTATTTGAACAAAGAGGAACACAATATGCGCAACCACATTTAGACTGCCCCGAATGGTCAGAAGCCGTATATAAATCCAATTTACCAAGTTTTGATTCTGCTGGGTCAGACAAATTATTTGAAAACGCTGCTAAGCAATGCAAAAAAAGGCTAGAAGAAAAAGGGATTAACCTCAGTACTTACAATACTAATGCTATTGCAGCTGATATTGTTGATTTAAAAAATGCATTAAACATAGATACTTACAATTTATTATCGCTTTCTTATAGCACTAAAATTGCTCAGGTTTTAATTAGAGATTATCCCGAAGGTATTAGAAGTGTCGTTATGGACTCTCCATTACCGTTAGAAGTTAATTACGATGAAGAGAGTATAACCAACTTAATGAATGCTTTAGATACTCTATTTTCTGACTGTCAAACCGACATCGATTGTAGGAAGTCATATCCAAACTTGAAGCATAGATTTTTGAGTTATCTCAAAGAAAAAACTGAGAACCCTTTAATCGTATCTGTCGCTAATCCCAATACAAAAAAAGAAGAGACTTTTTATCTAACTGGGGCAGATCTAGTTGCAGTTTTTGAAAATGCTTCAGTTACTAATATTCCTTATGAGATTAATAAGCTTTTAAACAGCGATTTAAGTTCTTTAAAATATCAATTAGCACAACTATTTAATAATAAAGGGTTTGGAGCAGGACAAGGTATGCGTTTATCAGTCTGGTGTGCTGAGGAAGAGCCATTTAATTCTGAATCTAATATTAAATATGAAGTAAATAAATATAAAGAATTAAAAGGCCTAAGTTCATCTGTTTTTAGCAAATCTGTATGTGATATATGGGGTGTTAAAAAGGCAAAAGATATCGAGAATGAACCAGTTAAGAGTACCATACCAGTTCTATTAATTAACGGGGATTATGATAGTGAAACTCCACCGAGATGGGCAAAAAGTATGACTAATAATCTTAGCAATAGTCAACATTTCGTTTTTAAAGGTTGGCGACATGGACCAACAACAAATTGGAGTAACCAATGCGCTATGGAACTTGCGAATAGTTTTTTTAATAACCCCAATAAAATTGCTGAAGTGGATTGTTACAAGAAAATCAAAACTCCAAAATTTAAACTAGCGGAATAATTATATCAGAGCAGATTTGAATATTTGGTTAAAAATGTAACTTAGTCTAGATTTTATGAACTAATACTAAAATTAGACTTGCTTAGTGAAAAAATATCTGCCAATCATTTTTAGCCTTGCCGCTGTAAAATTTATCATACAATGTATTGGTAATCGTAATTATGGTTTTCATCGTGATGAATTATTACATCTTTCTGTCAGCGAGCATATGGAATGGGGTTTTATGGAGTTCCCACCATTTGTAGCTTTTATCGGTAAGTTGTCATATTTGTTTTTCGATTATTCACTTTGGGGTGTACGCTTATTTCCAACTTTAGCTGGCGTTGCTATTTTAGTTTTGTGTTGCTTAATAGCTAAAGAACTTGGCGCAAAGTCTAAAGGTATTTTCTTAGCTGGAATATGTGTTTTGGCATTTATACCATTTTATCGCAATCACACCTTATTTCAACCTGTAGCTTTCGACCAACTCTTTTGGACGCTTGGGTTCTACTTTTTGGTAAAATACATCAACACCAAAAACAAAGAGTATTTGCTTTTATTGGGTTTAACCTTGGGCTTAGGACTATTAAATAAATACACCGTCTTGGTTTGGGCCTTTGGTTTGTTTGTAGGCTTGTTCTTTTACAATAAAGGCAGACTCTTCAGAAACAAATGGCTTTATATTTCAGGATTATTGGGCTTACTCGTCTTTTTGCCTAATATAATCTGGCAATTTCAGAATGATTTGCCACTATTAAAACATCTTCAATCTTTAAATGAGAAGCAACTCGACGGCAGTAGTTCTATGGATTTTTTAGTCGAGCAGTTCGATGTGCCTTTTACATTT
The DNA here is from genome assembly GCF_900129745.1 of Winogradskyella jejuensis. Taxonomy (GTDB): domain Bacteria; phylum Bacteroidota; class Bacteroidia; order Flavobacteriales; family Flavobacteriaceae; genus Winogradskyella; species Winogradskyella jejuensis. The sequence continues at coordinate 576,470 of NZ_FQWS01000002.1, forward strand.
ATAATTAGTGTTATTGGTCTAGGCGCTTTGCTATTTGTAAAACGCTTTAAAGATTATCGAGCTATTGGGGTCGCTGTTTTAATAACTTTTGTAACCTTATGGATTTTAAAATCTAAAGCCTATTATGCATTTTCCATTTATCCAATACTTTTTGCAGCAGGAGCAGCTCAAATAGAACACTTATTATCTGAAAAATCAGCATTTGTTTATGCCATAGCAGCTTTTGTGTTTTTACCGGTGATTTACTTTATCCCAGAAGCCACGCCGTTATTACCTGTAGAAACTTATGTAAACTATATGGGACTAGAAGAAAAAGATGGACGTTACGAATTAACTGGCGACTATGCAGATATGTTTGGTTGGGAAGAACAAGTAAAACTTGTGGATAGCGTTTACAAATCCTTATCGCCAAGAGAGCAACAAAACTGTGTCTTATGGGCTGAAAATTATGGCGAAGCTGGTGCGCTTAAAATTTTAGGAAAACAATATAATCTATCAAACCTAATTAGCAGACATGGTAGTTTTTGGCTTTGGGGTTATGATGACAAAGACGCTGAGGTTTGGATAAGTTTAGGAAATGAAACCTCTTCTGTAAACTCAGTTTTTGAAGACGTACAACTTGTAAAGATGATTACTCATAAATACGCGATTAGCGAGGAAAACAACATCCCGTTATACATCTGCCGGAAACCTAAAGTTGATATCCCAAAATGGTGGGCAGATTACAAAGACCATGTTTTTGATTAGTGTGCGTTATTGTTGATAACTGTTTATAAGTCATGACTTTTGCTTATTGATATTTAGAATGCAAAAATCTAGCTTCGCTTATCAATCGATATATATCATTATTAACGATTCATGTCTCAACATTGTAGCCGATTGAATATCAAGACTTAAAAAGTATATTCTACATTTGTAGAAGTTAAATAAAACCTCTACATTTGTAGAGTTAAAATATCACTATAAATGAAAAAAGTCATACTTCTATTTATTATTCTGCTTGGATTAACTTCTTGTAAAGAAAATATAGAAAAACAAACAGCATCTGATGACACATCAAATACTATTGAAAATTCTGCAGAAATGACAGAAAAGCAAAAGGATTTGAAAAAGAACGCGATACCAATTGAGAGCTTATCAAAGTTAAGCAACAAGATATATGATGAAATTGCAAATTTTGAAATATTAATGATTGGCGAAATGCACGGAACAAATGAACCTGCTCAATTTGCTTATGGGTTATGTGAACTAATTACTGAACATGAAGACAATGTGATAATGGCTATGGAAATTCGTTCTTCACTTATGAATAACTTGTCAGACGATATATCAATTTCCGAGTTAAAAGAATTGGATTTCTTTCGCAGAAAGAATTTTGATGGTAGAAATGGTGTAGCATGGCTTGATTTAGTACATAAGAGCATTAAAAATGAAAGAATCATTTTAAAATTTATTGATAATTCTTACCCGTCTTCTCCCAGAGATTCGTCCATGTACAGGGAAATACGCAACATCCATATTAAATATCCAAACACCAAAATAGTTACTCTAACAGGAAATGTACATAATTCTTTTACACCCCTTTTTGACAAAGAAAGAATTGGAGGTTACTTGTTAAAAGACTCTCTTAATTTTAATTCTAAAAAAATCATGTCCATTAATCATGTATTTAGTGAAGGCAGCATGTTAAATAATGACGGTACAGGTTTAAAAATTCGCACTATTGAAAGAGAGGATAATATCTATAATACTACCTTATCCCATGATATGTTTTTATATAAGAAATTTCCTGAAGAGCAAAATGAATATACACATATCCTATATACTGATAAAGTAACGGCCTCAGGAATAATTGAAAAAGATGATTGGTAATGATAATATATCTCTCTTTTACAGAAAAATGGACTTGGCAAAACTAACTCAAGAACATAGAATTACAAACAGAAAATCCAATAAATCGAATAAAATTACTGGCTACTACAACGTGTATAATTAATGTCTTGTTGACGCGCCTACTTACGAAAATTTGCTTACGCACAGTTCGTACTCCGTGTTCTTGTCTAGCGGATTTTTGCTACGCACAGTTCACTTCGTTCGTGTCTATTCGGTTTTTATTTGCAAAATTAGGTGCTTAAACACGGCACTATTCATACACAAACACGATAAGCGCAAAAGAAATTCCCAAGATTAAAATTATTATATAAAGTCTTAACTTAGCGTTGAATTTATCTTCAAATAAAAATCAATGAAAAAGACATTATTACTACTACTTACTTTTGCTTTATTTCAAACACTTATTGCTCAAGACAAACGCCCTGAGCTTTTAGATAGCTTGTTTACCGCGTTACATGCCAAAAAGCAATTTAACGGTAATGTTTTAGTCGCTGATAAGGGTGAAGTTATTTTCAAAAAAAGTTATGGTATTGCTAATGAAGAAACTCAGCAAAAAATTAATAACGAGACCATTTTTGAGTTGGCATCTGTTTCAAAGCAATTCACAGCCATGGGAATTGTAACGCTTCAAAAAGCGGGGAAATTGGATTATGATGATAAAATTTCCAAATACATTCCTGAGTTAGATTTTTACGGTGATGTTACCATAAGGCATTTACTAAACCATACAGGTGGTTTACCAGATTATATGGGTTTGTTTGAAAAAAAATGGGACAAATCTAAGTTTGCTACTAACCAAGATATCATCAATATTTTTGCAACACAGAAACCAAAGGCAAATTTTAAACCTAACCGTAAGTTTGAGTATAGCAATACCGGTTACGCGTTGTTGGCTTCTATTATTGAAAAAGTATCTGGTAAGTCTTTTTCAGAGCATTTAGCGTCTACCATATTTAAGCCTTTAAGCATGAACAATACATTTGTTTACAGAAGTCGTTATGAGTCAAGAGATATCGACAATATTGCTTTGGGCTATATCGCAGATAATAGTGGAAATAAAGTGCGCCCTGAGCATTTTGGTAATCAAATTCCGTTTTACTATCTCGATGGTATTGTTGGAGATGGTATGGTGAATTCTACGCTAGACGATTTATTAAAATGGGATAGAGCTTTGTATACTGACCAATTGGTTAATGCAGATGATAAAGCGGTAATCTTTAGTGAAGCAGAAACCAAAGACGGAAAAGGTTCGGGTTACGGTTTTGGTTGGGGTGTTGGTGCATCAGAGAAATATGGAAGAATAGCTAACCACTCAGGGTCATGGGCAGGAAATCTTACGTTTATAGAACGTCAATTGGATAATGACAAAACCTTTATCATTCTTCAGAATAACGATACGGGTTTAAACGTTTTACCTAGCAAAGAAGTACGTAAAATTCTTAATGATGAGTCTCTTGAGATTAAGAAAACTATTAAGCTTACAGCAGAAAAACTAAAGAAATACACGGGTATTTTTTCAAACGAAAACTTTCCTATTAAAATTGAATTCTTCGTAAAAGACGGTGTCTTAATGGGTCAAGGCGATGGTCAAGGTGCATTTCCTTTAGATAACTATGCTAATCATACCTTTAAGTTCGACCCTGCGCAAATTTCCTTGGTTTTTAATTTGGAAGATGATACTATTGACTTCACTCAAGGCGGACAGAGTTTTATGTTTAAAAAGGAAAAGTAAAATCTAAAGTCTTTATTTGTAACAAATTAAAGTTTCTAGCGTCTTATAAGTATACACAACAATTAAAAAACAAAAGCTATGATTCATATTCCAGCATTATTATTAGGAACTGCAATAGGCACAGGTATTGGTATGTTAATCGCTCCAGAAAAAGGAAGCGATACGCGAGCTAAATTAAAAAAGGAAGGTAAAGACGTTAAAGAGCAAATCGTTTCAGATTTTAAAGAAGTAAAAGAAGATGTTTCCAAAGCCGCAGCTTCAGGTAAAGAAAAGCTAAGCGAAGAAATCGAAGATTTAAAAGTTAAAGCAAGCCAAAAAGCAGAAAAAGCTATTACGTTTTTAGAAAAGCAATTAGCCATTCTTAAAGAAAAAAATAAAACGCTTCAGCAAACAAGCTAATCCGGCAACAGTAAGTTAGAATTCCGACACAGTCGGAAACAACGATTTTCAGAAATAGTGAGCTCTAAATTTTGTTAAGTAAAATCTTCAAGGATTGAAAGATAAATACGATTTAGAGCTTTTCTTTTTTTAATTATCGGCGAACGTTACGCAGTAATTTCATAATAAATCGTTTTGAATTTTTGGTTCGTTTTGTTTCAAGACAAAATGAACATAACTTTAAAAGTCTATATTCTTAGATAAAACTTCTTTTATAGTTGGCCATTCTTCTTTTAAAATTCCATAACAACACGTACTTCGTCTAAAACCATCTTTCATTACTGTATCTTTTCTTAAGATACCTTCAAGCTTAGCACCTAGTTTTTCTACTGCACGACGTGATTTCTGATTTCGCTCATCAATCCTAAATTCTACTTTTTCAAATTCTAAAGTTTCAAAAGCGTATTGCAGCATCAAAAACTTTATATTCTTATTTAAACCTGTACCTTGAAATTTATGTCCAATCCATGTCCAACCAATATGTAAGACTTTATTTTTCCAATTAATCAATCCAAATCGTGTAGAACCTGCGTAGGCTTGTTTTTCTTTATCATAAATAATAAATGGAATAATGCTCTTATGGTAATACCCATCAACGGCTACCTGCACATAATCGCGTAATTTATCTGGTGTAGATATATCGGAAGGCGAGTAGTGGATGAGGTCTTTTTCCTGAGCTATTGTCTGTAATTGCTTGAAATTACTTAAATCGATTAAGCTTAGTTTTACACGATTGTTTTCTAATGTTGGTGCTTTCATACCAAGGCATTTATATAATCTACATTAACAACATGTTTTCCATCAAAAGGTAAAACTTCCAACCGGTCACCAAATAATTTTATAGCACGTTTGTGTTCAATTTCAATTCGGGCTTCGTCTAAATATTCGTCCTCAGTACCGTAAATGAGTTTCACTTTGCAAGATTTATTTAGATATTCAAAATCTTTAGAAGTTAACTCTTTAGGTATACCACCAGAATGTAACACCAATTGCGATGGTTGTAATTGGCGTTTAGTAGCGTAGCGTGTAGCAATGCTAACACCTTGAGAATACCCTAATATGATGAGGTTTTTATCAGTCGGGATATCTTCAGCAACTAAAACAGCATCTAAATAATTTAGGATATTTTGCATTTCAACTTCCGTATTGTCACGTGTGAGCCAATTAGCTCCAACATGCATTTTTGGTTGAATGTAGTACTTACTTGGCGCTTGAGGTGCTACAAGATAATTCTCATCTCGATTTAAGCCTTTAAAATATTTAAGAAAATACTGGCTTAGATAGCCCATACCATGAAAAACTAACCAGACATTTTTTGTGTTGTTAGACATTGTATTTAACGTAGCATAAGAGTTGCTAGTTGTGTATGTGATTTCTTTCTCTTCCAAATTCGTTTTTCCTTGCACTTTCAGTATTTTTGCATTCCGACATTAAAAGTAGGCATTACTATGCAAATATCTAAAGACGAATTGCTCAAAAAGGCCAACGCAGCAAGCAAAAATACGCTGATGGAAACCTTAGAGATTGAAATTGTAGATTTTACTGAAGAGACGTTGACGGCACGTATGCCCGTAACACCTAAAGTACATCAGCCAGATGGCGTGTTACATGGTGGTGCTACTGCAGCTTTAGCAGAAAGTGTTGGCAGTTTTGCGTCTCATATTTTTATAAATACTGAAGAGTTTTTTGTACGTGGATTGGAGATTACAGCAAACCATATAAAGAGTGTAACAAAAGGTTATATTTACGCAAAAGCGTCATTTCTACACCGTGGACGTACAACGCAACTTATAGATATCCGCGTGACTGATGAAGACGATAACTTGGTGTCTATTTGCCGTTTATCAACCATTACGTTGCCTAAAAAGAAGTAGATGAGCGAGTCAGCTTTTTTTGAACGCTTAGAGCAACAATACGACGCTCAATTACCTTTTGTAGTTTACAGTCGGCCTATAAACTCCATTATAAAATGTTGGTTACAAAAAGACGATGCCTTAAATAAAACCAATACGTTTGAAGAAAGCGGCTTTGTGTTTTCACCTTTCGATTTAAATAATCCTGCGATAGTTTTACCGCAGAACGAATGTGAACATCATGTTTTAGAGATAGAAAATCTTCAACTAGAAACCGTTAAGAATGAAGACTTCGAATCTAATACGTCTGGAAAGCAAACACATATTGAATTAGTAGAAAAAGGCCTTACCGCCATTAAATCTGGTCAACTTGATAAAGTTGTGCTGTCTCGGTGTGAAGAACGGTTGGTCTCAGAGCATCCAATAACACTCTTTAAACGATTATTTAATACCTACAAGAATGCAATGGTCTATTGCTGGTACCATCCAAAAGTGGGTTTATGGTTAGGCGCAACACCAGAATTGTTGTTTAAGGTCGAAGGTCAACAATTAACCACCATCTCTTTAGCAGGTACTCAACCCTATAATGCAGACGAAACAGCTTCTTGGACAGAGAAAGAGTTAAAAGAACAGCAAATAGTCACGGATTACTTAGCAGAACAAATTGCACCATATACGGATAATACGAATATCTCCGAGGTAGAAACTATTAGAGCTGGAAATTTATGGCATCTTAAAACGCGTCTGATAAGCCGAATATCTACCGAGACAAAACTTAAATCGATAATACAAGCATTGCATCCCACACCAGCAGTTTGCGGTTTCCCTAAAAAGAAGGCCATGCAATTTATTCTAGATAACGAAAACTATAATCGCGAATTTTATACGGGTTTTCTTGGCGAATTAAACCTTCAGTTTTCTAAAACACGAAACACAAACAGAAGAAATGTAGAAAACAATGCGTATAGCGTTGTAAAAAAACAATCTAATTTTTATGTGAATCTGCGTTGCGTACAGATTATAGGAGACAAAGCAAAGATTTATGTTGGTGGTGGTATAACTAAAGGCTCCGATGCAAATAACGAGTGGAAAGAAACGCAGAATAAGGCAAAAACAATGGGCTATATCTTAACATAAGTTAATTGCCGACTTATGTTTTATAATCCTCGTCGCACTTCGTATTTTTGTACTTAGATGAACTACTCCAAAATTCCATTAGCTCAAACGGTTGTTACTTTATGCAAAACGCATGATATCAAACACATCATTATATCTCCTGGGAGTCGCAATGCACCGCTTACAATTGGGTTTACTCATGACGATTTTTTTACGTGTTATAGCATAGTGGATGAACGTTGCGCCGCTTTTTTTGCTATGGGTATAGCACAGCAACTGCAACAGCCAACAGCTGTAGTTTGCACATCTGGGAGCGCGTTGTTAAATTATTATCCGGCGGTTTCAGAAGCCTATTACAGCAGAATTCCTTTGGTAGTTATTTCAGCTGACCGTCCAAAGCATTTAGTAGATATCGGCGACGGACAAACCATCAAGCAGAAAAATGTTTATGGAGAGCATGTATTTTATAATGCCAACTTAAAATTAGATTTAAGAGAAGAAGCACAACAACCCCAAAAAGAAGATGTTCCACTGTTTAAAAATCTTGAGAACAAGGTCGAGAAGCTGTTGGGGCTTCAGAATGGTATTCAGGCGCAAAACGAGACGGAAATACATAACGCATTAAATGCAGCCGTTTTAAATTCGGGTCCAGTACACATCAATGCACCTTTTGATGAGCCTTTGTATGAAAGAGTGGAAAGCTTAACAATTAGCCCTAAACCTTTCAAACTTCCAGATTTAGAAGAACATATTAATGAAGATATTATTTCTGAATGTTCTGAAGTTTGGTCTAAAGCCAAGCGAAAGCTAATTCTTGTTGGTGTTTTACCTCCAAACTCTATAGATAAAAAATGGTTAGATGAATTAGCTAAAGATGATGGTGTAATTATCTTAACAGAGACGACTTCAAATCTTCACCATAACGATATATTTTCAGGAATTGATAAACTTATCACAGCTTTTGATACAGAAGACTTAGAAAAGTTTCAACCTGAAATCTTACTAACATTAGGTGGATTAATTGTTTCAAAACGTATAAAACGTTATTTAAGAGAATACAAGCCTCAAACACATTGGCATGTCGATTTGTATCATGCAAATGATACCTTTTTTGTTTTAGATAAGCATATCAAGTTATTACCAAACACTTTTTTTGAAGGGTTATTAAGTGAACCATTGCAAATCAGTAAAAATGATTTCAAGCCTTATTTCTTAAAGTTACGAGAGCGTCGACGCGAGTTACATGATACCTATTTAGAGGTTATTCCGTTTTCAGATTTTACAGTTTTTGATAAGGTTTTAAAGTCCATTCCATCAGGTAATCAATTACAAGTCGGTAACAGTTCTGCGATACGTTATACGCAATTGTTTCAGCTTAGAGAAGATATAACCGTATTTTGTAATCGAGGTACAAGTGGTATAGATGGTAGCACTAGTACTGCTGTTGGAGCAGCAGTAGCTTCAGAAAAACCAGTGACATTTATAACAGGTGATTTAAGTTTTTTCTACGATAGTAACGCGTTGTGGAATAACTACATTCCTAACAATTTTAGAATCATTGTTTTAAATAATTCTGGTGGTGGTATTTTCCGAATTTTACCTGGACACAAAAACACGGATAACTTCGATACGTATTTCGAGACTAAGCATAATTTAAATGCTTCAGACTTATGCAATATGTATGGTTTTGAATATACATCTGCAACTGATATTCAATCTTTAGCCTCGGCTTTAGAGTCGTTTTATTTAGCTTCAAATAGCCCTAAATTGTTAGAAGTTTTTACACCTTCAGAATTAAACGATTCTATTTTACTAGATTATTTTAAATATATAAAGTAGTAAAATTCTGAACTATTTTTGTAAGCCCTTGATTTTGAACATCAAATTTTCTTATCTTTAGGGTATATACGTATTAACTTAAAACTTTTATAAAATGAGCAAAAGAGACGACCTAATCGCAAAATATGCCGCAGACCTTAAAGATAAGTGTGGTATGAATCCTGATATGGATTTATTAACAAAAGTAACTGTTGGCTTAGGACCTTCTATTTACAATGCAGATGCAGCAACGGTTTCTGGTTCTGATGATAAAGAATTAGCTACTGTAAAAAATAATTTTTTAATCAAAAAATTAGGTTTGAAGGATAGCTCGGATTTAGATAAAGCTATAGATAGTGTAATAGATACTTATGGTCGCTCAAACAGAAATAAGTATAGAGCTGTTATTTACTACATGTTAGTAAAACACTTTAAGAAAGAGTCTGTATACTAGAATAAGACATTTTTTAGAAAAAGCGTTAGTGTTTAATAATACTAACGCTTTTTCTTTGTATTAGATTTATTTCAACATCTAATAATATTTATGCGGAATTAAACTTAGGACTTCTAACTTTATTTACCTTTGCGACATGATACATTTAGGCAAATACAATACACTTACAATTTTAAGAGATACAGAACCAGGTTTGTTTCTGGGTGATGATGAAGAGAACGAAATTTTATTGCCCAATCGCTATGTACCAGAAACTTTTGAAATTGGCGATAAAATTGATGTATTTGTTTATTTAGATAATGAAGAACGTCCAGTTGCTATTACCGATAAGCCATATATTAAGAGAGACGAATTTGCGCTATTGCGTTGTAACCAAGTAACTAAGTTTGGTGCTTTCTTAGATTGGGGATTGGTTAAAGAATTGTTTTGTCCTTTTAAGGAACAGGCTTTTAAAATGAAAGCAGGTGGTTGGTATTTGGTGCATTGTTATTTAGATGAGGAGTCTGGTCGATTAGTTGCTTCTAGTAAGACCAATCGTTTTTTAGATAATAAGGAATTGACCGTAGAATTATATGAAGAGGTAGATATTATTGTATCTCATCCATCAGATATTGGAATGAATGTTATTGTGAATAATTGTCACCTTGGCCTAGTCTTCAAAGATGAAATCTTCAAAGACATAAGCGTCGGTGACAGGTTAAAGGGCATCGTTAAAAAAATTAGACCAGGAAATAAACTTGATATTTCCTTAAGCCAAATCGGGTATCGTAATATCGAGCCCAACGCAAAATTTATTCTGACAGAATTGGGGGATAATGGGGGATTTCTGCCATTAAATGATAAATCTGCTCCTGATGATATAAAAGATGTACTTCAAATGAGTAAAAAGAGTTTTAAGAAAGCTATTGGTTCTCTATATAAATCACGTCAGATAGAGATTAAAGACGATGGTATTTATCTTAAATAGCTTTCTTTGGACTAACTTCTAATGTACTTTCTACCCAATTAATAGCATCTTCAATAGTTTTAAATATTTGTCTGTTGAATGTAAAAAATTGATTTTCAACCTCGAATATACCTCTGCCAAACAAGGTGTTACAGACAACAGCATAAGCTTTTAGATACGGAAAGCTTTCATTAAAGCGTTTAGCATCATTCAGGTCTATAGAATACGAGTTTGTTCTATTTGCAATAAAACCATAAGGCTTTTCATTGTAAAAATTGTTAATCAACTTCGTTGCTTCTTGAAAATTATCAAAAGTAATGTGCACTCCTTCATCAAACTCACTCACAACAAATGATTTAAAAAAATATAATTTACCAAGTTTAATTTCTTGATAATCAATCAATTCGGGGCAATTTTCAAATTCAATTATAGACATCCTCTTCACTTTTGGGACTGCAAAATTACTATGCAAGCATAGTAATTAAATACTGTTTTTTCACTTTAACCTTTTTAAGTGTTTTTTATAAATAAAAGAAGCCAAAAATTGAACAGATTGACATAGCTTGAATAAAATTTTTGAGAATAATGCAATTGATTGATAATTAAGTTATTGTAATTAAATTAATTACAACGTTTTCGTATGTTAATAACTATTTTTCTGTTTCTTTTTTTGCCTAAAAACAGATTTGCATAAATAAAACCAAAGAAAGAATTTATCCTTATTTTTGTTTGCCAAAATTATAAGACACATATGGAAGATATAAAATGGGTAACAGCAAAGGAGTATGAAGATATTACCTATAAAAAATGTGATGGAGTTGCCAGAATAGCTTTTAATAGGCCAGACGTACGAAATGCATTTAGACCAAAAACTACATCAGAACTTTATGATGCATTTTATGATGCTAATGAAGATGTTGATATTGGAGTGGTGCTTTTAAGTGCAGAAGGACCATCTACAAAAGATGGTATCTGGAGTTTTTGTTCTGGTGGAGACCAAAAAGCAAGAGGACACCAAGGATATGTTGGTGACGATGGTTATCATAGACTAAACATACTTGAAGTACAGCGTCTTATACGTTTTATGCCTAAAGCTGTTATAGCTGTTGTGCCTGGTTGGGCAGTTGGTGGAGGACATAGTTTACATGTGGTTTGTGACTTAACCTTGGCGAGTAAAGAACATGCAATCTTTAAGCAGACGGATGCAGATGTCACGAGTTTTGATGGAGGTTACGGTTCCGCGTATTTGGCAAAGATGGTTGGTCAGAAAAAAGCGCGCGAAATCTTCTTTTTAGGCAGAAACTACTCAGCCCAAGATGCTTATAACATGGGTATGGTAAATGCAGTGATTCCTCATGAAAAACTTGAAGAAACAGCATACGAATGGGCTCAAGAGATTTTAGCCAAATCACCAACTTCTATCAAAATGCTCAAATTTGCAATGAATCTTACAGACGACGGTATGGTAGGTCAGCAAGTTTTTGCTGGTGAGGCTACGCGTTTAGCTTACATGACGGACGAAGCAAAAGAAGGAAGAGATGCTTTTTTAGAAAAGCGAAAGCCTAATTTCCCTAAAAAATGGATTCCTTAGTCTATAGTTTATGAAAAAACTAAAACCATGGCTATCGGCAATGCGTCTACGAACCTTGCCATTATCAATATCAGGCATTATTATTGGTACGTGTCTTGCTGCTTATAATGGAAGGTTTAATGTATGGGTTTTTATTTTAGCGACTCTAACAACTATAAGTCTTCAGATTTTATCAAATCTAGCAAATGATTATGGAGATGGTGTTAGAGGAACAGATAATGATGATAGAGTAGGCCCACAACGCGCCATACAAAGTGGAGAAATATCGCCAGAGCAAATGTTCGAGGCAATAAAAATGAACATTTTAGTGGTTATAGCATTGACAATATCCCTAGTCTATTTTGCTTTTGGTCATCAATACTTTTTACATGCATTACTCATTATTTTTTTAGGTGGCCTATCAGTTTTTGCTGCAATTAACTACACCATGGGAGACTCTCCCTACGGTTATCGTGCTTTAGGAGACATATTTGTATTTATCTTTTTCGGTTTCGTAAGTGTGTTAGGTACTTATTTATTAAATATTAAAGATATAGACCATATTGTTTTTCTTCCTGCAACAGCACTTGGATTGTTAAGCGTAGCTGTTCTTAATTTAAATAACATGAGAGACCGCGAGGAAGATGCTAAAGTGAATAAAATTACAGTAGCTGTAAAATTAGGAAACCAAGGCGCTAAAAATTACCACTATTTTTTAATTATTGGTGCTATGATTACTTCCTCTATTTTTAGCATCCTCTATTATGTAGAACCTTACAACTTTCTTTTTTTTTTGAGCTTCATTCCTTTGATATTTCACTTAAGGAAAATACAAAAGGCTGAAACACCTAGTGATTTTGATGGCCAGTTAAAAGTTTTAGCATTAACTACTTTTTTATTTTCGGTGCTCTTGGGAGTAGGTTATCTTCTTCATTAATTTTAAACCGTTTAGCAAAGTTAAATTTTAGTTAAACGAAATAATTATGTCTAAAAATGAAAGTATTACTATTAAATTTGCAATCAAAATAATTAACAATGAAAAAAATACTTTTAGCATTATTGCTTTTATATCAATTTTCGGGATTTAGCCAGGTGGATGAATCACAAACAGGAGCTTGGTATATGTACTTTTACAATCACCAATTTAAAAATAGTCAGTTTGGTATTCAGGGTGATTTCCAATATCGTGATTGGCAAGGCCTAGGCGATATGGAACAACTTCTACTTCGCTCTGGTTTCACCTATACACCAAAAGATTCTGGTGTAATGTTTACACTGGGTTATGCAAATATAACCACAGGTGAGTTTGGAGACAGTGATGAGACTGTAAACGAGAATCGTATTTATCAAGAAGCACTAATACCTCAAAAACTAGGAAATAGGTTTTATCTAACACATCGTTTTAGGTATGAACAACGCTTTAATGAGGGACAAGATTTTAGAACACGATATAGATATAATTTATTTTTAAACGTACCGGTAAACAAAAAGGACTTAAGTCCAAAAGCTCTCTATGTTGCACTTTACAACGAATTGTTTATCAACGGACAGGAAGATATTGGAGATGGGAAAACTGTGGAGCTATTTGACAGAAACCGTACTTATTTGGGTATGGGTTATGTATTGAATTCAAAAATAAGATTTCAATTGGGTTGGATGAATCAAAAAACAACCGCATGGGGTAAAGGACAGTTACAATTTAGTATGCATCATAATTTTTAATAGAAATTAATTTTAAAACCAAAATTCAAAATGAGAAAACTTTTAAATTCATTGTTTATCGTAATATTAGCTGTTGGTTATGTTTCGTGTAAAGAAGTTTCGGTAGAAACAAAAAACGCCAATAATACAGTCGAAAGTAAAACAGATACAATTATTGAACAAATTCCAATAGAAAGTGTTCTAACTGCAGAAGAGCAAGCAGACATGACACCTGATGAAATTATTGGACGTCTAAAAAAAGGAAATGAAAACTTTATGCGTAATAATCTTACAAGAAGAGACCATTCTGCGCAACGTGTAGATGCCATGCTTGGGCAATACCCAAAAGCCATTGTACTGTCTTGTGTAGATAGTAGAGTACCCGTGGAAGATGTTTTTGACTTAGGAATTGGTGATATTTTTGTTGCTCGTGTAGCTGGAAATATTGAAAATCCAGACATAGTTGGTTCTATGGAGTTTGCCACAGCAGTAGCTGGGTCTAAATTAGTAATAGTCATGGGGCATACTTCTTGTGGTGCAGTAAAACATGCTATAGATAATACGGATGCAGCGTCTATGGAGATGTATGCGCTTCAGAATTTATTAGATGAAATTCAACCTTCTATAATTGCAACAGAAAAAAATGGGGAGGTTTCTTCAAAAAACGTAGAGTATACAAATAGTGTGATTACTCAAAATGCAAAAGTTACAGTAGAGGATATTCGTAAGCAATCACCTCAAATGGCTAAGCTTGAAAAAGAAGGAAAGATTAAAATTGTACCAGCTGTATATGATATGGCCACAGGTAAAGTGAAATTTATGTAATTAATTCATTAAATGGAATTATACTATGTGAAAATCATAGAAACACTCTTCGTAATTACATTATATGTGTTATTGCGACGAGTTGTTTTTAATGTCGTGTCAAAGAGACTATTAAGTAAACTAATCCATAATTCTAGAGGATTAGTAATACGAAAAGTATTAAACCTCTTGTTATTAGTTGTTTGCTCCATGTTTATTTTTGTAATATGGGGTGTTAAACAGTCTGACTTACTTGTTTTTTTAGGATCTATATTAGCAGTAGTTGGAGTTGCTTTCTTTGCGCAATGGTCTTTGCTGTCTAATATTACGTCTAGTATTATCATATTTTTTAATCACCCAGTAAAACTAAACGATTCAATCGTTATTTTGGAAGGAAAGGATTATGTACTAGAAGGACAAGTGATTAATATTGGATTATTCTTTGTGACATTAAGAACTAAAGACTCTGGTGAGATTACATTACCCAACAATATTTTTATTCAGAAAAGCATAAAAAATATTACAGAAGAAGTTTAGAAGGTTTAATTATGGTAGTTTAAAATAGATTAATATGGTGCTTTACTAGGCACCATATTTTTTTCTAAATATTCAACTTACCTCACTTTACTTTTAGTTACTACTTTGTGCAATAGTTTAGGAAAGAAACGTTTTAAGAACACACCTGTAGTCTCTTTTCTTCCTATGTAAGCTTCAAATTTTTCTTTGGAGATGGCTTTGAGCATTCGCTTTGCAAATTCATCTACTGGTAAGCCATTTTCAGTAGCTTCATCAAGTTGATTAAGTTGAGAGCCATCACCAGTCAGCGCATTGTGAGATACATCTGTATTCACAAAACCTGGACATATTAAGGTGACTTTTATATTGTCTTTTTCGTGTTCCATACGTAACACATCAAAAAAGCCATGAAGCGCATGTTTAGCTCCACAGTACCCAGAACGGAATGGCGAACCAAATTTCCCCATTAAGCTGGTTACAGTAACATAGTGTCCTGATTTATTGCTAATAAAGTGTGGTAATAGTGCTTTAGATAAGGCCACTGTTCCTAAATAATCAACTTCCATTAGCTTTTTATCAACAGAAATATCAGTATCTACAATTAAAGACCGTTGGCTTATACCACCATTATTGACAAGGATGTCTACTTTTCCGAAAAATGAAACTGCTTTCTCAGCAATAGGTTTCATAAGGCTGTAGTCTGCCAAATCAAAAGGTAGAATAGAAATAGCCTCAGTGTTATTACATTCAGACTTCACTTTATTTAATTCTGTTTCTCGTCTAGCGGAAAGGATGAGTTTGCAATTTTGTTTAGAAAATTCTAGAGCTAAAGCTTTACCAATCCCGCTAGAAGCACCAGTTATCCAAATCACTTTATCATTAAAATCCATAAAACGTAATTTATGTTTTAAAAGTAGAAAATCTAAGCTAATTGCCATGTTGATGTTTCAAAAAAAGATAATTATTTAAGTATCTTTGATGCACTTATGATTAAGGCAACTTACCAACAATATATTTTAAATTTTAAACGGCCTAGTGGGACTTCTAGAGGTACAATGACCACTAAAGAAACCTGGTTTATTCGCCTAGAAAAAGACGGTAAAGTTGGAATTGGCGAATGTGGTATTTTAAGAGGACTTTCTATCGACGATAGACCAGATTATGAAAATCAACTAAAATGGGCTTGCGAAAATATTAATTTAGGTTTAGAAAAATTGCTTAATCATCTTGTTGAAATGCCAAGCATCCAATTCGGATTAGAAATGGCATTCAAATCTTTAGATTCGGCTAATTTGTTTAAATTATTTCCTTCAAACTTTACAAAAGGAAAAGACAGTATACATATTAATGGTTTGGTTTGGATGGGAGATGAAGCTTTTATGCGTCAGCAAATTATTGAGAAAATTGAATCTGGTTTTAAATGTATTAAGCTAAAAATTGGAGCTATTGATTTTCAAACTGAATTAGATATTTTAAAATCCATTCGGAAAGAATTTTCAATATCTGATATAGAATTGCGAGTGGATGCCAATGGCGCTTTTCGCCCTAAAGAAGCTTTAGAAAAGTTAAATCGTCTTTCAGAATACCACTTGCATTCCATAGAACAGCCTATAAAGCCTAAACAATTTGAGCAAATGGCTAAGCTTTGTGAGACTTCTCCAATAGATATTGCTTTAGATGAAGAGTTGATAGGTGTTTTTTTTGAGAGCGAAAAGGAAGAACTTATTTCTATTATAAAACCCCAATATATCATTTTAAAACCTAGTTTGGTAGGCGGTTTTCAGGGCAGTCAAGAATGGATAGATATTGCGGAAAAGCATACTATAAAATGGTGGGTTACTAGTGCGCTTGAGAGTAATATAGGCTTAAACGCTATTGCTCAATGGACATATACGCTTCAGAATAGTTTACCACAAGGTTTGGGAACGGGAGGTTTATTTACTAATAATTTCCATTCGCCATTAATTGTAAAAAATGGTACTTTGCAATACGATATAAAAACAAATTGGGAACTTAATATTTTAAAATGAATTATATACAACAAGCTTATAAAGGAAAACTTGAGACCTGGATGGTGATACTCACAACGGTATTAGTTTCAGGATTATTCGTCATCAATTTTATCTTTTATCTATTTTCCTCACCAGAGGATTTAGACATGGCTTATGAGATGATGAAAAGTTGGGACTCTAATCTTATGTTGATTTTAAACTTAGGTATTTTCGTACCGTTACTCTTACTGTTATTTGCTCTTGTAAAATATGTACATCAACGAAGTGTTTTGTCTCTAACGACATCAAGGTCTAAGGTAGATTTTAAACGTGTTTTTTTCTCATTTTTTTTAGTCGTTGGTTTTACAATAGCAACATTTGCGATAGGTTATTACTACGATTCTTCAGATATCGTTTACCAATTTAACCCGGGAAGATTTGCCATTCTGTTTTTGATATGTGTTGTTCTGTTTCCTTTTCAGATTGGTTTAGAAGAATATCTATTTAGAGGTTATTTGATGCAGCATATAGGTGTTATTGTTAAGAATAAATGGTTTCCATTGATTTTAACTTCAGTACTCTTTGGTATTATGCACAGTGCAAATCCTGAAGTTGCCGAAATCGGATATTTTAAAATGATGATATTTTATGTAGGTACTGGTTTACTTCTTGGAATTATGACATTGATGGACGAAGGTTTAGAGCTTGCTTTAGGATTTCATTTAGGAAATAATCTTCTAGCGGCTTTACTGATTACTTCAGATTGGTCTGCATTACAAACGGATGCGATGTTTAAAAATACTGCTGAGCAGGGTATAAGTTCCATTACAGAAATTTTAGCACCTGTTATCATCGTTTATCCAATAATGCTTTTAATTCTCTCTAAAAAGTATGGATGGACCAACTGGAAAGAACGCTTGTTTGGTAAAGTAATACCTCCACCAAAAGAAGATTATAAAGTACTAGACTAATGACGCCAAGTTTTAATAAAATTCATAACCGATTTAAGTTCAACGGACATCATTTTAGTCATGAAGAACTTAAAGAAGTCGCTTACAGTCTTATAAAAGAAGGGCAGCCTTTTAGCCAAACTATGGGAGATTTTCTAACGGATTGGTTAAATAATGATGACTTTTTATTCGTTAATACCTCTGGTTCAACAGGACAGCCAAAACGCATAAAACTTCAGAAGCAAGCCATGGTAAATTCGGCTATAGCTACAGGTGATTTTTTTGGTTTGAAACCAGGAGATACTGCAATGAATTGCTTACCTAGTCACTATATAGCTGGTAAAATGATGTTGGTTCGTGCCATGATTTTAGGTTTAGAAATCGATTGTGTTGAGCCAAGTACGCATCCCATTTTCGATTACGAGAAGCCATACGATTTCTGTGCAATGATTCCGCTTCAATTAAAGCATACTATAAATTATACTCAGAATGTAAAGACGATTATTATTGGTGGGTCAAAAATTACACAACCACTAGTAGAGAAAATCAAAGTAAGTACCTCACTATTCTACGAGACTTACGGTATGACAGAGACTGTAACACACGTTGCTTTAAAGCGGTTAGAGTCTAAAGCGCATAAAGGTGAATCTGTTTTTACCGCACTTCCTGAGGTGACTTTTAAACAAGATGAGAGACAATGCTTAGTAATTAATGCGCCAAATTTAGTTGAAGACGCATTGGTTACTAATGATGTTGTTGATTTGAAATCTGAAACAAGCTTTATTTGGCTTGGGCGCTATGATAACGTTATTAATTCTGGAGGTGTTAAATTATTTCCAGAACAAATAGAAGATAAATTACAAGAAGTCATAGATGAACGTTTTATTGTAGCCTCTGAAGCTCATGATAGCCTTGGCGAAAAATTAATACTTATCATAGAAAATCCTCGAGACTCAATAGATAGTTTCAAAACACGTTTAAAGCATCTTAAAGGGCTTGCTAAGTTTGAAGTTCCTAAAGACATCTACACTATAGATAGGTTTATTGAGACAGCAAGTGGTAAAGTTCAGCGTAAAAAAACCATTAATTCTGTTTTAGGCTAGTTCACTCACCAAAGTATAAGCTTCACTCATTCTGCATTTTATAACCAAGGTATTGCATTTAGTTTTATGCAAACTTTAAAATGTAGAACCCATGAAAAAGCTAATCCAACTAGTTGTATTACTGTTAGTAACAGCACAACTGCAAAGCCAAGAACGAAGAATTGAAACCGAATCCGTAACTCTAGACAACCTTTTTACGTTTATCGTAGACCATTTTGAAGAAGATGGTAATCCACAGAACGTCACCTTTTTATTAAAGACACATAAAGGTGATTTTTCAGAAGAAGACAAATTTATTTTAAAGCAAACCTTCAAACTGCTTTCAAAACGTCTTACAGAAGACGATTACATTAGTATTGCCACTTATAACCATTATAGCGGCATTGCACTTTCTAAAACTCCAGCTACTCAGCTAAAGAAGATGCTTTATGCAATTGAGCATCCAAAAGAAAGTATCGAAGCATTTGCCAAAGATGGTATTGAGTTTGCTTACAAGTATGCCAATATAAATTTTGAAGAAGATTATGACAATAAAGTTATAATGATTCGTCTTCCTGAGCGAAAATCTACAGCAAATAACCTAGTGAATCCTGTAGCTGCAACTACTGCAACCACAAAACAAAAAGGTAATGGCACTGCAATAGTACTATCTGCATTGGCGCTTTTACCAGAAATCATTCAAGTTATTAAAAATTAAACCTTCTAAAACATCTTATTATGAAAAATTTAATACAATTCTTTGTGATGTTTATATTTATTAGTAATGCTTATTCTCAAACATCTCCACAATTAAAAATAAATGGTGATAAACAACTAAAATTAAGCATGCTAAAAGTTACAGCTGACATCTCTAATCAATATGCTAAAGTAACTTATGATATGACTTTCTATAATGGAAAGAATAGAATATTAGAAGGGGAATTGGCTTTTCCTTTAGGTCAAGGCCAAACAGTATCTCATTTATCAATGGATTTAAATGGTATTTTAAGAGATGCAGTTGTTGTAGAAAAAGAGCTTGGACGTGTAGCTTATGAGAACACTATTAAGCAGCGAATTGACCCCGTCTTATTGGAAAAGACAAAAGGAAATAATTATAAAGTTAGAGTATACCCAATTCCAGCAAAAGGATACAAAAGAATAGTAATCAGTTATGAGCAAAATCTTTCAGTTCTGGATAATAATTATTTATTTGAAATTCCTTTTGATTTTAAGAATAGATTGGATGATTTTGAGTTAGAAATAATTCAAAATTCAAAAGAAATAATGCCGATAGTTGATGGTTTATTTCAAAATAATTTAAAATTTAAGAGAAATTCTAAAAATGTAATAGCTCAATTTAAAGCAAAAGATTTCAGTGCTAATAATAGTCTCAAGATTAAATTCCCTACAAATTCTAATGTTAGTTTAATTGTAGAAGATGACCACTTTTTTTTGAACAAGAATATACAAGCTAAGTCAAGATTGAAGGAGAATCCAGAATCAATTGTATTGCTATGGGATGCATCTTATTCTATGCAGTACAAGAATTTAGAAAAAGAACTTGAATTATTAGATTTATATTTTTCAGAGTTTGAAAATGTAAAAGTAGAATTGATAGCCTTCAGTAATTCAGTTCTTCAAGTAGAAAAGATGATTATTAAAGATGGTAATTGGAGTTATTTAAGAAATAAGCTAGAGAATGTCGATTATGATGGTGGTACATCTTATCAAAAATTACCTATTTCAAATGTTGATGAAGTTATCCTAGTTTCTGATGGGATGCATAATTTGGGTAATTTAAATCCTAAGAACTTTAAAAGATTTTATGCAATTAATTCTGTAAAATCTGCTAATCATGAATTGCTGGAAGCTTATAGTAATAAGTTTGGAGGTAATTATATTAATCTAAATAGAGATACAGTCATTTTAAGTTTAGAGAAACTTAGAAATGAATCATTACAATTTCTAGGAATAAAAAGTAACAACAGGATTTTTGAAGTTTATCCAAAAAATAATGAGGTTGTGAATGGTAATTTTTCCTTAGGAGGGAAGCATTTTAATGCTAATAAAGTTGAATTATTATTTGGTTATAAAGATGAAGTAGTCAAAACCATAAAAATTGATATGCAAACTGGCGTAAAATCCAATTTGGCAAAACGACTTTGGGCTAAGCAAAAACTAAAATATTTAGAAAAGTCAGCCAAAGAAAATAAAGAAAAAATTATTGGACATAGTAAGGACAATCATTTAATATCTCAATATACTTCAATGATTGTTTTAGATAGAATTTCAGATTATGTGCGTTATAAAATTGAACCACCTATAGAGCTAATGGATGATTATAAAAGGCTTTTATCTAATAGTAAACGACAAGAAGTGTCAAGAGCCAAAATTATTGAAAGAAGACTAGAAAGTTTAAAAGAAGATTATGAAGATTTAATTGAATGGTATACTAAAGATTTTAACTTAAAGCCAAAAATTAAAGTTAAACCCGAAATAAAGCCTACAATTTCTAATGTACCAACTTCTACGAATTTAGTAAATCAGTCTACTGCATCAGTTTCTAGAGAATTTGATTCATTACAACCTACTATTTCTGGAATAATAACTGCTTCAAGTGATGGACTACCATTACCAGGAGTAAATGTTTATATAAAAGGTTCAACACGTGGGACTCAGACAGATTTTGATGGAAAATATACTATTAATGCAGAGCGAGGGGAAACATTGGTGTTCTCATTTGTCAGTATGCAAACCGAAGAAATAGTTTTAAATAATCAACAAAATGTTGATTTGGTTATGAAAGATAACACATCTTCTTTGGATGAAGTAGTCATAACAGGTTACGCAACAACTACAAGGGCAAAGTCTTCTGTTTCATCAGTAAGAATTTCAAGTGAACAAATTGAGAATAGACCAAATGCAAGCTTCGTTCAAACTTTGTCGGGTCAAGTTCCAGGTCTTAATATTACCACTGCGTCGGGAAATCCAGGTGGTAATAGCATAGTGCAAATAAGAGGCGTATCTTCAATTAATGGAAACACGAACCCGCTATTTGTGGTAGATGGTGTTCTCATATCTGAAAATGAATTTAGAAATCTTAACCCAAAAGATATTGCAGAAGTCTCTGTTCTTAAAGATGCTGGTGCTACAGCCATTTATGGTAATAGAGGTGCTAATGGGGTTATTGTAATTAAAACAATGGAAGGATTAGAGAATAGAAGTGAACTAATCAAAGAGTTAGATTCAAAAATTGAAGAGCATACTACATTGCAGTCATGGAAAAAAAATGCGTCATATTTAGCATTGTTAAATGAGCAAGTAGATATAGACAAAGCCTATAAGCTGTATTTAGAACTAAGAGAGAAATATCATAACACACCATCTTTCTTCTTAGATGTAGCAGAATTTTTTGAGTCTAGAAATAATTATAGATATGCTTTAAGAGTGGTGTCTAACCTTATAGAAATAGAAATTGATAATCATGAACTAATTAGAGCTTTAGCATACAAGTTAGAGCAATACAAGGAATACGATTTAGTAGTTCATGTTTATGAAGAAGTCCTTAATTTGAGACCCGAAGAGCCTCAATCGGTTAGAGATTTAGCATTGGCATATATAGAAATTGGAGAAGATGAAAAAGCATATAAATTATTAAATAAAATTGTAGAAGGTGATTTATTAGAAAAAGATGAAGCAAGCAATTACTATGGTATAGAACAAATTGCATATATAGAGTTGAGTAACCTTGTATCTAATAGTAAAAAGCTTAAAAAATATAAAAAAGACTTTATTGATGTAGAAGTAGATATTAGAGTAGTTATTGATTGGAATCATGCCAACACAGATTTAGATCTGCATATAAAGAATCCCGCAGGAGAGGATTTATATTATGGAAAAACAACTTCAAGATTTGGGGGTATTATCTCTGATGATATGACTGAGGGCTACGGTCCGGAGACATTTAAAATAAAGAATGCACAGAAAGGAAATTATAAAATCAGTGTCAAATATTTTTCAAGTAGTGTTCAGAAAATAATAGGGCCTACAAGTTTGAAAGTTACAGTCTTCAGAAATTTTGGAAAGTCTAATCAAACAAAAGAAATAAAAGTTTTAAGATTAACAGATGAAGAAGGCATTATAAAAGCTGATACATTAGTTATATAAAAAACAAAACCCCGATGATGTTCATCGGGGTTTTTAATATTTTAAAATTAATGCTTAGTTACCAGCAGAAAGATTTTTCATTTCTTCTTCTATCATATCGTAAAACTCATCAATTTTTGGTAATACAATAATACGGGTACGTCTGTTTTTTGCTCTATTTTCAGCAGTATCATTTTCAACTAGTGGCACATAAGAACTACGTCCAGCTGCGATTAATTGTTGAGGATTAACATCTAAACTCTCTAAAACTCTTACCACTGACGTCGCACGTTTTACACTTAAATCCCAGTTGTCTAATAACGGAGGTTTGTTGTATGGTACATTATCTGTATGCGACTCTACCATAGCTTCAAAATTAGGCTTGCTATTAATTACTTTAGCTACTTTTCCTAATACTTCTTTTGCACGAGTCGTTACGTTATAACTACCACTCTTAAATAATAACTTATCAGCAATAGAAATAAACACAACACCTTTCTCAACGTTAACCTCGATGTCTGGGTCGTTGATACCAACTTCTTTCTTTAAGCTAGTTACAATAGCTAGTGTAACGCTATCTTTTCTATTCAAAGCATCTTGTAGACGTGTAATTTTTAAATCACGTTCTTTTAAAGATTCTAAAGACTTTTCAAGGTTTTCTGCACCTTTACTTGTTAATTCTGTTAAGTCTTGAGAGCTTTTTATTAAAGCTTCGTTGCTACGACGCATATCTGCTAACTGCTCTTTAAGGCCTTCTAAGCGTGCATTTGCAGCAGCTTGGTCAGACAAACAAGCGTTAAGTTTTACTGTAGCTGTATTTAATAAGTCTTGGGTTTCTTTTTGTTTTTCCTGTAATGCTAAATAATCTTTTTTAGATACACATGCTGTAAGAATCAGCAAAGCACCTAAACTCAAAAGAATTGATTTTCTCATAGTGAATTAATAATTTATTGTTTTAAATCAATACAAAACTATAGAAAAGAAAGGCGCTGACGTAACTGATTAACAAAAACTTTAACAGATTTATAAACAGTCAAATTTTTGTTTCTTTTTAATGAAATAATCCCACACAATTGAAGTGCGGTTATAATAGCCAGGTTTCTTTTTTAAAGTCCTACGCTGCTTTAGTAATTTTGGTAACGATGCATAGAAACTTCCATGGGCTTTTAGAACTGAAAAGAAGAATGAAGGCTGACCTTTTAGTAAAAACCGAATCCCAGCGATACCATCTAAAATCATTCTTATTAAAACACGGCTAAGTACATTTCTATCTGTGTTTTTTACCAAAGTAAAAAGGCTGTTTCTAAAGTTTAAGTACGTCTTTCGCGGATTTGTATTTTGAAGCGTAGCACCACCAACATGATAAACCGTAGAGGCTCCTACATATTTACTTGAGTAATTGTTATTAAAGGCACGCCAACATAAGTCTATCTCTTCCATATGGGCAAAATAAGATTCGTCAAAGCCATTCAAAGTTTTAAAAACCTCATTTTTAATAAAGAAACAAGCGCCGGAAGCCCATAATATATCTGAGGTTTCGTTGTATTGCCCCTTGTCTTCTTCAATAGTGTCAAAAATACGGCCACGGCAATACGGGTAACTGTACTTATCTATAAAACCGCCTGCTGCACCAGCATATTCAAAATGTGATTTCTTTTTATAGTCTAAGATTTTTGGTTGAATAATGGCAACATTATCAGTGTTGTATTTTTCAACAACAGGAAGTAACCAGTCTTTAGTGACTTCAATATCGCTATTTAAAAGACAAAGAATAGGCGCATCAACTTGCTTTAAGGCATCATTGTAACCTTTGGCATAGCCACCGTTCTCTGTATTCTGAATGATTTTTACTTCTGGAAAATTTTTAGTCACAAAAGAAACAGAATCATCTGTTGAGGCATTATCGGCAACATAGATTTTGGCTTCAGCAGAATATAGTATTACTAAAGGTAGAAACTGCTCTAAAAGGGCTTTTCCATTCCAGTTGAGTATAACTACGGCGATATCTTTACTACTGTAATTCATTAATTGTAATCCGGAATTTCTTTTAGAAAATCATAGTGTTGCGCTTCAACGTCCATCTGACAATAATAATGATTTATTCCGTTGGTTACCATCAAATAAGTAGCATTTAGCGTCATGTTATAACGTGCTATTTGGTCAAAAGTATCTTGATTGATTTTAATTTTTGGTGCTTTACATTCCACAATCAAAAAAATAGAACCATCTGGATTGAATACCACAATATCATAACGTTTTTTTAAGCCATTGACAGTGAGTTCTTTTTCGACATTAATTAATGATTTAGGATATTTCTTTTCAGAAATCAGATAATGCACACAATGTTGACGTACCCATTCTTCGGGTTGTAAAACCACAAATTTTTTGCGAATAATATCAAAAATAGAAACTTTATTTTCTGTACTTTTGAAACGGTAGTCGAACTTTGGAAAATTAAGGTCTTGCACTACACAAAGGTAATTTTCAATCCCCAAATAGCAAATCTCAAATCCATTCTTTTTGGAATTAAGTTTTTGAAATTTGAAACTTTTATTAGTTGGAAGAAGCAAAGCAAATAGTCACAGACATTCAGCAAGGTAACATTAAGCCTATCTATTTTTTGATGGGAGAGGAAGCCTATTATATTGATAAGGTTTCTGAATACATTGAAAATAATATTCTCGACGAAGCTGAAAAAGGCTTTAACCAAATGGTGCTGTATGGTCGTGATGTTGCTATAGATGATATTGTGAGTAATGCCAAGCGTTATCCAATGATGGCAGAACGCCAAGTTGTTATTGTAAAAGAGGCACAAGACTTAAGCCGTACTATTGAAAAGTTAGTAGATTATGTAAATAATCCACAACCTACTACTGTTTTAGTAGTTAATTACAAGTACAAAAAAATTGACAAGCGTAAAGGCTTATACAAAGCTTTAAAGAAGTCGGGTGTAGTTTTAGAAAGTAAAAAACTTTATGATAATCAAGTCCCAGACTGGATTCGTCGCGTACTTTCAGGGCAAGGCTATCAGATTACACCAAAAGCGGCGCAAATGCTTGTAGAGTTTCTAGGCACTGACTTATCTAAAATTGAAAACGAACTCAATAAACTAAAAATAGTATTGCCACAGGGCGCTCAAATTACACCAGAAGCTATTGAAGAAAACATAGGCATTAGTAAAGACTTCAATAATTTTGAATTGCGCAAAGCCGTTGGAGAGCGTAATATGGGTAAAGCGTTTAGGATTGTAAAGTATTTTGGAGACAACCCAAAAGACAACCCAATGGTAGTAACGGTATCATTACTATTCAATTTCTTTTCGCAATTATTGCAATACCACGGATTGAATGATAAATCTCCTCGAAGTGTAGCTTCTGCATTAAAAATCAACCCTTATTTTGTAAATGAATATACGAGTGCCGCTCGTAATTTTCCCATGAAAAACGTAAGTAAAGCAGTGGCTTTATTGCGTGATTTTGATGTAAAAGGTAAAGGTGTTGGTGCTAACGCCACACCTCAAGGCGATTTATTGAAGGAGCTTTTAGTAAAGATTTTTGGGTAGTTAGTTCAAATTGTAGTTTTGTCATGTCGAACGCATGTGAGACATCACATTAGGACCTAAGAATTATAAAATGATGATGTGATTTCTCGCATAGCTCGAAATGACTTTATCTTTAATTGTTTTCTTCAGTTTCTTCCTCTGCATCATCCTCATCCCTTTTTATAACCTTGTCTTTCTTGTAAATAGGAATTAAATACGAAATATTATACCCAAATCCTGCGCCAACAATACCACTGTCGTATGTACGATTAAAACCTGGGATATAGAGATTTTCAAAATTATCTGGACTAGTTTCCGAAACCAAGAACTTTAATTGAAGGTTGAGCCCCATAAAAAGGTTATTCAATACTTCAGCTTTAATACCTAAAATAATTTCTCCCCAAATGGCAGATAATCCGTCAAACTCTTCAGGATTAGTTACTTCAAATTGCTGTCCAAAATATTGATTATTTACATCGTATATAGTGTAACTATTCAGTGTTTGACTAAAAGAACTTACACCAACTCTAAAACCAGAATATATCATGTTTTCCATATCTAGCCAGTTGCGATATAGGTTATAGTCTACACCAGCTTTAAAATAACTTCCTTTTGCTGTGGAATTTAAAAAATCATTTGATAAGGTTCGCTGTTCATTTCCTAACTCACCAGCAATATATAAACGCTGAGTTAAACGATAATCACCATTAATTTCAAAGCCTTGATAATCGTCGTCAATAGCACTTCGTACCAATTTTGAAATATCAGCACCCAAACGTAATCCATATTTTTGCTGGATTGCTGTAGTGTCTGTAGCTGTTTCTGTGTCTTCGGTTTGAGCTAAAACTGAAGAAGAACAAACCAATAAAACGATTAAACTCTTAATGAAATATCTGTACATGGGTGGTGTCTTCGTTTTCAACAGTTATTTGTAAATCCGTGGTGTTAGCAAATCTTGTATTTTGAATCCAATTATCACCATCATCTATAATGTCAATTTCA
The DNA here is from genome assembly GCF_900129745.1 of Winogradskyella jejuensis. Taxonomy (GTDB): domain Bacteria; phylum Bacteroidota; class Bacteroidia; order Flavobacteriales; family Flavobacteriaceae; genus Winogradskyella; species Winogradskyella jejuensis. The sequence goes on from NZ_FQWS01000002.1 coordinate 604,023, forward strand.
ATATTTTTAAAAATACTTTTGAAACCACAAGCTCTCGAAATATATATAAACTCAGTTTCATAAGTAATCTCAATAACATCTATATTAGAATTGGTAGAATTATCTTCATCTAATCTTAGATTGGTGTCTTTTTCAAAAAAATAACGCGTTATTGTAGTTTCACCCTCATCATCAATTTTTAAAGGAAGACCAGCAGAATTAGAGTTTCTATTAAATATTCTTTCTTGCTCAAAGGGTTCGACTAAAATAGCACCTGATGAGTTTTCATTATCTGGTATTGTAATATTTGCATCATCCGCATAAATGGTAAGTCGTGTTACTGTTTTTGAAACTTCAGTATCTACAGCATCAAAAAATTCAATTAATAATCTTGGTGTTGTCGGCGTACCATCTGCACAGATGTCATCGCGCTCGCAGCTGAATAAAATTAAACTGATTAAAAGAAATAGGTAAGCGTATTTTTTCATTAGGCTTTTTCAAATAAAAATACAGTCTCAATATGGGCTGTATGTGGAAACTGGTCTACTAAACTAAACTTTTTTATAGTATAACCGGCTTGCATTAATTGCTCCGTATCTCTCGCTTGCGTAGCAGGATTACAAGATACATAAACCAAACGGTCTGCATTGAGGTTTATTATTTTTTTAAGGGTTTTTGGAGCAATGCCAGCACGAGCAGGATCAAGAATTATAGTCTTTATTTTATTATTATATTCTGGGTGTTCGTTTAAGAATTTACCAACATCTGCGGCGTAGAATTTTAAACCTTCGATACCGTTACGTTTGGCATTTTCCATGGCGTCTTCGATGGCTGAAGCTACAATATCTACACCAACAATCTTTGTATTATTACTACGTGATGCTAAGATTTGCCCTATAGTTCCTGTTCCACAGAATAAATCCATAACCACAGAGTCATCAATGGCTGATTTATCGTCCAGAGCATAATCTATAACCTTAGAATACAGCTTTTCGGCCGACTTAGGATTGGTTTGAAAAAAGCTTTTCATACTAATTTCAAAATTTAAACCCAGAAGCTCTTCAACGATTTTATTTTCGCCATAAACAAGATTAATGCTTCCTGTTGTAGCGATGGTTCGGTCTCCAATTTCGTCATTTATAGTATGTAATAAACCAGCAACGCGGTCTCCAAAAAGTTCTACTAAATACTGAGCAAAAGCATCTAAATCAAACTTTGGTAAGTCGTAAGACGTGGTTACTAAATTGAAAAGTAATCGATTAGTTTTATATGATTTTCTAACTACAAAATACCTAAAGAAGCCTTCCTTTTTTGGTGCATGCCAAGGTGCTAAGCCAGTATTTTGGCAATACGCTCTAATGAGTTTAAGATTATCTTCAACCTGCTTGTCAAAAAGGCCAGAATCGTTATTAAGATTATCACCACACCACCATGTACCACGTTTTTTAAAGCCTAAAGTAAACTCATCCACATCAGTCTTTAATTCGTGATTGTAACCAATAGCTGAGAAACCATATTCCATTTTATTACGGTAATGGAAGGTGTTAGGTGAGGTTACAAATTCATCAAACTTATCTTCTATATCAGCAACTTTACCTATACGCTTAAAAAGCTCTAGCGTACTTTGCTTTTTATAGGTGTGTTGTTTTTCTATGGGCAGCTTTATATAAGGTGCGCCTGGAATGTCTTGGTAAGGTAGTTCTACTTCATCTTCAGAGTTTTTTAAAACCTCAAACAACTTACACTCAGCATAAGTCTTACTCGATTTCTTTACTTGGGCTTTTACCAACTGCCCTGGTAACGTATTGGGTACAAAAACCACAAATTCGCCATGCTCATTGCGTATGCGTCCAATACCTTTTCCGCCAAAGGCATAATCTTCAATCAATAGTTCAAGGACTTGTCCGCGCTTTACAAATTTGTTTCGTTCTCTTCGAGGCATGTTCTAAAAATTAGATTGCAAAGATAGTGGCATTTTAGAATTATCAATCTATAATTTTATTTTCCATTTTAAGGTATCTTTAATCTTTTAGTCATAATAAATGAACCTTTTTAAAACTTATCCGTCTTTAAGAGTAGAAGCTTAAGCTAGATGACAAACCAACCAATCCATAACGATGCTTATTTAGTTAAGAAACTGCAATTAGGAGATAAGAGTGCGTTGACTGTTTTGGTGAGGAAATGGCACAAACTATTTTGCGAAAAGTCGTTTTGGTTAGTAAAGGATAAGCAGGTTGCAAAAGATATTGCTCAGGAAAGTTGGGTGATTATTATAGATAAAATTGATACGCTACAAAAACCTGAGCGCTTTAAATTTTGGGCATACAGAATAGTGGTTAATAAATCTATGGATTATTTAAGGTCATCCACAAATAATAAAACAACGAGCTATTCTCAAAATATAATAGATGAAGTTGATGATAATTCTGAAAGAGAGCAACAAAAAAAAAGATTATTAGTGGCTATAAAGAGTTTACCGCAGCAACAGAAGATTGTAATTCAACTTTTCTATACCCAGAGCTATAGTTTAAAACAAATTAGTGAGATTCTTGACATTTCTGTAGGAACAGTAAAATCTAGATTATTTCATGCAAGGGAGAAATTAAAAACAATTTTAAAAACTAATAGATATGAAAACTAATACGAATGAAATAGACGAGTTAATTAAAGAAACACTAACAGAAGAGGAAGCTAAATTTTACGATTCACTTGATGAACAAAATCTTTGGCAAATGATAACCAGCTTGTATAGAGGAAAAAATTCATGGATGGTTGTTGTAATGAATGCATTTAATGTCATTGCTTTGGTATTGGCTATTTATTGCCTTATTCAAACATTTGACGTAGAGAAAACGAACGACCTCATACTCTGGATAGCTGGATTCTTTTTCTGCTTTATGTTGATGAGCATGTTTAAAATATATGCTTGGATGCAAATTCATAAAAATGCTTTAACTAGAGAAATAAAACGATTAGAACTACAAGTTTCTTCACTTTCTAACAAAATTTCGGAATAGTGTTTTTAAGCGAAAAGAATATTTAGTAATTTGCAAGCTCTAGGGATGATTTCTTTCCCACGCTGAATTTTCGACACTTTTCGGAAGGATAAAGGTAGACAAGGAATGGTTATTTACTAATTTAAAACAAATTAAAAATGGCTGTTTTAGACCACATTTCATCGCAAGAAGCGATGGCACTAGAAAATAAGTATGGAGCACAAAATTATCATCCATTACCCGTAGTATTATCTAAAGGCGAAGGTGTTTATGTTTGGGACGTAGAAGGAAAAAAGTATTATGATTTTTTATCGGCCTACTCCTCATTGAATCAAGGACACTGTCACCCTAAAATTGTTAATGCAATGAACGAGCAGGCTCAGAGATTGACACTTACCTCTCGTGCATTTTACAATGATATGCTTGGGCGTTATGAGAAATATGCCACGGAATATTTTAGGTTCGATAAAATGTTACCTATGAATTCTGGTGCAGAAGCTGTAGAAACTGCATTAAAGTTGTGTAGAAAGTGGGCCTATGAGGTGAAAGGAATTGATTTAAATAAAGCCGAAATTGTTGTCTGTAAAAATAATTTTCACGGTAGAACGACTACTATTATTTCATTTTCTAACGACCCGGTAGCTCGTAAAAACTTTGGACCTTATACAGATGGATTTATAAAGGTCGAGTACGACAATTTGCAAGAGTTAGAAGATGTTTTAAGTACAAATCCTAATATCGCTGGTTTTATGGTTGAACCTATACAAGGCGAAGCCGGTGTTTATGTGCCAAGTGAGAATTATTTAAGAGAAGCCAAAGCATTGTGCGAGAAATATAATGTCTTATTTATTGCCGACGAAGTACAAACAGGCATCGCCCGTACAGGAAGATTATTGGCAACTTGTGGTAACTGTTCGTGTGAAAACAAAGATTGTTCTGGTACGCCTGATGTAAAACCAGATGTTTTAGTTTTAGGTAAAGCCTTAAGTGGCGGATTATATCCTGTTTCCGCAGTAATGGCAAATAACGAAATAATGAATGTCATACAACCAGGAAATCACGGTAGTACATTTGGAGGAAATCCTATTGCTGCTGCTGTTGCTATAGCTGCTTTAGAAGTGGTGAAGGATGAAAAACTGGCAGAAAATGCGGACTATTTAGGTAAACTTTTTAGAGCCGAAATGAATAAATATATTAAAGACAGTACTATTGTTAATTTGGTTAGAGGAAGAGGACTGCTTAATGCTATTTTAATTAATGATGATGAAGATAGTGATACGGCTTGGAACATTTGTTTACGACTAAGAGATAATGGTTTGTTAGCAAAACCTACACATGGAAACATTATCCGTTTTGCACCACCATTAGTAATGACTGAAGAGCAGTTACTCGATTGTGTTTCAATAATAACGAAGACGTTAAAAGAGTTTGAAGTTTAATAATGCCTCAATAATTAGATATAAAAAAGCCTTTTCATTTGAAAAGGCTTTTTTATATAGTAGTATTCAAAGAAATTATTGCCCTTGCGCTTTTTGCATTTCTTCAACCATTTTCTGTACAGTTTCCATGTAGGCATCCCAACCACCCATTTGCTGAATGGAATAAAGGGACCAAAGCAAATACAATACATTTATAATTAAAATTACCAATGCTACGATTTTAGCAGTCTTCATGGCTTTAGCTGAATCTAAATCAAAAGCTTCAGGATTATCTTTTACTTTATTAAGCTGTGTGTGTGCAATAAAATAAGCAGCACCTGCTAAAATAAATCCAAGTCCACCGAAGCAGCAACATAGTAGACCTACAATTGCTAATACATAAACCAAGACAGGATTCAATTTTTCTTTTTCCATTTTGTTTTCTTTTAGTTGATAAAGGTTTTAATAATAAAGCTTACCATAATTGTAGCTACGGTAACAATAGCCAAAATAGTAATTATTTTATTGAAATATTTTATTTTTTTGAAAATGTTAATCCCTATTACAGCAAATAGACTTAGCAGCGGATAGATAGTAGGATACATGTAAAACGCTGCTAAAAATTCGCCTTGAAGAATTAGATTTAAAGAACGTTGCAAACCACAACCCATACAGTCAAAGCCAAATAGACTTTTGTTAAGGCAAGGCAGCATATAATCTTCAAGCTGTATAAGAAGTAACTTCATGTTTCAAATATAAATGTTTTAAGAATAGATTATTTTTGTTCTATGAATTTATCCAAACTAATAAATATTATTTGCATTATTCTTGGAGGTGTTATAGCCATATATGCCCAGGCCGAAGCACAACAAAACACCTATATTTTAATTGGCGGAATTGTACTCTTAATGTTTGGAATTTATCGCATATCTCGAAATGTGCCTAGTAAGTTCGATAAAGCCGAAGAAGAATCATTTGTCAAAACCGAAAGAGACACTTCGACTTCTTTAAGTGACCAAATTTCAAAAGACAAAAAAGTGGAATAATGAAGAAAGGAGACAAAGTTGAAACTATTGACGATGCCATTAGAGGTACTGTCACCAAAGTTGATGGTGATACCGTATTTGTTGAAGGTGAAGATGGTTTTGAATTTGAATTTTCTAAAAACGAACTGATAAAACTCAACCCAGAAGAGTCCATTAATTTAGGTTCGTTTTCTTATCAATCTATTTCAGAGATAGCTAAAGAAAAAGAAGGGGTTCCAAAGCGAAAGATTTCAACAGGAAAACCAAAAAAACGCCACAGACCTACATTTGTTGTGGATTTGCATATTCATCAACTCACGGACTCAACCAAGGGCATGACAAATTTTGATATGCTTAATTTACAATTAGATACTGCCCGAGGTCAACTAGAATTTGCTATACGAGAGCGCATGCCTAAAATGGTATTCATTCATGGTGTGGGTGAAGGCGTACTTAAGCAGGAATTACATACGGTTTTAAGACGATACAATAACGTAACCTTTTACGATGCCGATTATAGAGAATTTGGTTTGGGAGCAACCGAGGTTAAGATATTTCAGAATGTAGCGCTTTAATCTTCAAATTCTTCTATTACTGTAACGGTATTGATAAGCGTTCCGAAGTCTATAAGATCTCCGCTTAATATTTCAAGATTGTAATCTCTAATGAAAATTCGAGAGGTAATGGTTCTAGTATATTCATTGGTCGGTAATTTTCCTGGAGAACCATAATCGATATTTTCAATACTGTTTAGATAATGTGGTGTCAACATCTCATTAACATCGTTTGCTAAATCATCACGAGGATTAAAATTTTGGTCCTGATCTTCGTTTATAGTTAATACACCATCTTCATCATCATCCGTGTCTAAATAATCAGGTGTGCCATCTCCATCTGTATCCAAAGGATTAGTTGTAGGGTTATCATCGGCATCTACATTTACTGTATCAATTTCAAACTGTGTGAGTACATTATCATCATCATCGTCTTGATCAAGATAATCTGGTATAGTATCCCCATCGGTATCTACAGCATTTGGGAAATCGCCATTTTCATCAGCATCTCCACGACCTTCAAATTCTGATGGAATACCATCGCCATCATCATCTATCACAGTCACGGTAACTTCAACAGTACCTCCTGTAGCTTCATAATTTTCTTGGATGATTAAATCCGAAGGTACAACCGCATCACATAACTCTTGATTAGTAGCTGTATCTACTATGTCTCTATTGTAAGTGCGATACAAAAATCTATTAGTACTGTTATTTATCGTGATAGTTTGCGGTGTGTCGGTTGGAGTTGGGTTAAAAAACGGAACAACATCATTTACACCTCTTGGTATAATAAGCGAAAGAGATTCGGATGGGTCATTTCTTAAATCGTATATAATAAACGACTCCGTATTATTATCGCAGAGGCTCAGTGTTTGGTCAAAATTTAAATCTATTGTAATGATATCTCCATCATCACAACTTGTTACTAATAATAAAGCGAATACAACCACTAAAATATAACGCATGTTCTCTTGAGTTTTCAACAAAAATAATCCATTTGTCAAATTATAACGTGGCATTGATAAAATAATTTTATGCCTTATTTTTGTGGCATGAAAAATATTTACCTTGATAGCGCAGCTACTACGCAATTACGACCAGAAGTGATTGAAAAAATGGCTGAAGTATTACAAAATAATTATGGTAATGCTTCATCTACCCACAGTTTTGGGCGTTCTGCAAAATCTATAATGGAACAATGTCGAAAGAATATTGCAGCATATTTTAATGTGGCAGCTAGCGAGATTGTATTTACTTCTGGAGGTACAGAGGCAGATAATCTAGCGCTACGAAGCGCAGTTAGAGATTTAGGTGTTACTGAAATTATTACCTCTAAGATTGAACATCATGCCGTTTTACATACCGTTGAGCAGCTTAAAAATGAATATAATATCAAGGTATCTTATGTTCAGCTTGATGAAAAAGGAACAGTAGATTACACACATCTAGAAGGTTTACTGCAAACGGAAGGTAAAAAGCTGGTCAGTTTAATGCATATTAACAACGAGATAGGGAATATTCTTGACCTTAAACGTGTCGCTGATTTATGTAAAGCGAATGATGCATTATTTCAAACAGATACTGTACAATCTGTTGGACATTATCATATTGATTTACAAGACATACAGGTCGACTTTTTAGCCGCTAGCGCCCATAAATTTCATGGACCTAAAGGTGGCGGTTTTTGTTTTGTAAGAAAGGAATCTGGGTTAAAACCTTTGATTTTTGGAGGAGAGCAGGAGCGTGGCTACAGGGCTGGTACAGAATGCTTACATAATATTGTGGGTATGGACGAAGCTTTGCGGTTATCTTACCTTAATCTCGAAGAAGAACGTAAATCTATAAAAGCATTGAAGCAGTATTTTATTGATAGTTTAAATGCTAAATTGCCAGGATGTCATTTTAACGGCTATTCATCAGATTTAGAAAAGAGCACGTACACTCTAGTCAATGTTTGCTTACCATTGCCACCAGAAAAGGCAGTAATGTTGCAATTTCAACTAGATTTAAAAGGAATAGCTTGCTCAAAAGGTAGTGCTTGCCAAAGCGGTAGCTCTATGCAATCACATGTATTAACTCAAGTTTTACCAGAAGATTTATTGCAACGTCCATCTGTACGTTTTTCGTTTAGTAAGTATAATACTCAAGAAGAAATTGATTATGTCGTGGATACGCTTTGTGAATTTGCTAAAAGCTAAATCTCACTAAATTTTTCCAGAGTTTTTACTACGGTATAGTCTCCATATTCACCGAATATAGCAATGTAGTTTTTTGTTTCATTATTAATAATTACAAAACTAGAGCAAGGATAATGGTATTTGAAAAATAATTTTTCAACAATTCTATTTTTATCAAGTTGCCATAAAACTCTACCATTTTTGAATTTAATAGTAGTGTCTTTTTTATGAATCCAATAGTTATTAAAACTATAATTTTTTTTCAGTTTTTTTAAATATTTCTTTTCGTACCTATTGCCGTAAAATTTTCCTCCATTGCACCTATCTCTTCCTGGATGATATTGAATGATGGTATAATTAGACTTCGGTTTTGTATTAGAATTATTTAAAAATGCATTTAATTTTTTAAAATCTGTTTCTGTGAGTCTACCATAATTTTTTCTACGAAAAAAAGTGTTAATATAGCATGTGTCATTTTCAAATACTAATGGCCAAACACTACTTTTCTCTTTGCGTTCTTTTCGAATGTTTATATAAAGTTCTTTTGAAATAGGTAATCCATTTATATCATAAAAATAGACTGGCTTATCTTGCGAATAAGTTGAGCAACAAATGCAAAGCAATATAAAAGAAATAATATCTATTCTCATTTTATATTATAATCTCGCCGACAATCTTAAATTAAAAACACGTGGCGTTAAAAAATTAGGAATAGCAAACTGACGTTGGCTATTAACATCACGTACCCAAGTATTGGTAATCGCGTTTTGGTTATTAAACATGTTGTAGATTTCAAAACCAAGAGATAGGCTTCTAAACGACTTTTTCCATTTGGAGCTATAGGTCTTTTCAGAATTTACAATTTCGTAAGACATTCCTAAATCCGCACGTCTATAATCACGCAGCCTAAACTGAAAATCATAAGGGTCTGCATAACTTGGAGAGCCACCAGGTAAACCTGTATTGTAAACAAGGTTGAGATACATTTTTAAGTCAGGCATATTTGGTACATAATCCTGAAATAAAACACCAAATTTTAAACGCTGGTCGGTAGGTCGTGAAATATACCCACGGTCGTTAATGTTTTCTTCGGTTTTTAGGTAACCAAAACTAAACCAAGACTCTGTTCCAGGGACAAACTCTCCATTTAAACGCATATCTAATCCGTACGCGTAGGCTTTTGCGTTGTTGTTTGCACGGTATCGTATTCTTACGTTTTCTAACGTGTAAGGATTCACATCAGATAAACCTTTATAATAAGCCTCAGTAACTAGCTTAAATGGTCTATCCCACATTTTAAAACTGTACTCATTACCCAATACAATATGAAAAGATTTCTGTGCTTTTACATTAGGCTGTACAACTCCGGAGGAATCTCTTAATTCTCTATAAAAAGGAGGTTGATAGTACAAACCACCAGCAACTCTAAAGAGCATGTCTTTGTCCCAGTTGGGTTTTATAGCAAATTGTGCTCGAGGACTAAACACCGTTTGAGAGTTACTTTCAATACCTTCGCCATTAACGGACCAATTATGTGCTCTTACACCAATATTGTAGTATGCGTCATGCTCACCAATTTTGGTGTTTTTTTTGTATTGCACAAAAGCTTGGAGCCTATTTATTTGTACTTCGTTAAAAGCTCTAATATTCTGAAATGCCGTTAAAGGTCCATTAAAAGGTACATCTGGTTGAAAGTTTGGTTGCATTACTGATGGTGGACGGATTGAAAACCCTGCTGAGTCAATAACTTCGGATTCTACCAATCGGTCACGGATATCCTCACGAGTATACTTTACAGACCATTCAATATTACTATCTTCATTAATGTTGTAATCACCGCGATGTTCTAAGTTGAAAATCAACGCATCTAAATCGTTACGCGCTCTTGTTAGCTGAGAACCAATACCTTCGCTAAATTCAACTTCACCTAAATTCTCATCTCCAATATTAGTATTTACTTCGCCTAAACGGTATTGCGCAAAAATATCGAAGTACTCTTGTTCCGTAGCATGATATGCAGAACCAATAAGTTTTAATGTAGTTTTATCATTCAGAAAGTAATTGGCTTTAAAAGCCCCGAAATATGTTTGGTATTCGGTTTGTTCTTGCCCTTCGTAGAAAACCAATAAGGCTACAGGCTCATCTACGGTGCCAAAATTGGTCTGTCTATTTTCTGGTTCAAAATTGTATTGGTTTAAAGAGATGTTTCCTAAAAAATTCAGATGAAATTTATCCGTAAAACGATAAGTTAAATAAGTTTGAACATCTGCAAATACAGGTTCTACATTTCCGTTCGTTTCAAGGCTATTAAGTACCAAGCTATTATCGCGATATCTTACGCCAGAGATACTAGAAAACTTACCATTTTCGGATGCTGTTTCTACAGCAACACTCCCGCCTAAAAGACTTAAATCTGCACTTACACCAAACTTTGAAGGCTTTTTATAGGTGATGTCAAGCACAGAGGACAGCTTATCTCCATATCGTGCTTGGAATCCTCCAGCAGAAAAATCTACATTAGAAACTAAGTCTGTATTCACAAAACTTAAACCTTCTTGATTACCAGAACGGATAAGAAAAGGACGATATACTTCAATCTCGTTGACATATACCAAATTTTCGTCAAAGTTTCCACCACGAACTGAATACTGTGTACTTAATTCGTTAGATATATTAACACCGGGTAGTGTCTTTAAAATATTTTCTACGCCAGGTTGTGCTCCTTTTATAGTTCTAATCACTCTTGGTGATATCGTAGTGACGCCAGTTCTGCTTTGACTTGTGTTTTTATTAATTACAACTTCAGCGATTTGCTCTACATTAACCTTTAGAACAGTATTATATTCAATTTCGCTACCATTTTTAAGATTAAATTTTTGCTCTACACGTTTATGAGATACATGTGTAAATACGACTAAAACGTCTTGGTCAGAGGGTATTCTAAGCTCATAAAACCCATTTTTGTTAGTTGTAGCGCCTTCTCCTGTATTAGCTTTAATATTTACATTTTCGATAGGTTGATTATTCTCATCTAAAATAATACCTCTTATAACGGCAGATTGTGCAAATGCGGTTATGGTAAGTAGAAAAAATAATGCAGTTAGTAAGGGTTTAGCGTTTTTCAAGAAGTTGAGTTTTATTTTCTATAAAATGTTGCTTCAAATGTAGAACTATTTCCAACATTATCAGTTACAATAATTTTTAAATTGTTTTTAGTATCTGTAATGACATTGTCATTAAAATCGTGAGTTAAGGTGTTGGTTTTGTAGTCGTATTCCATCAAAATCCATTTACCGTTGACAGTTGCTCTATATTTCGAAATTCCTGATAAATCATCGGTGATTTTCACCTTAAGATAGCGGTATTTGCTTAGCCATTTTTTATTGGTGAAGTTTATAGGCTTTATGGTTGGAGCTACAGTATCTGACGCTAAAGTATAAATACCCAATGTTTTGCTTCTAGCAGTTAGGGTATCTCCCTTTCTTCTGGTGCTAACATAGCTTGGTTTTTTATAGTAACCGTAGAGTCGAGCAATAAAGAGTTTACTTTTGTCTACATCTTTGTATTGACTGATGTCGTAATTTACCACAAAATTTTTCTGAAGCGGAATGATATCTTCATGCAAATGAATGGTGTCAGAGCTCACCCTAAAGTCCATTAAAACATCTTCATAAACAGTATTTGGATAAAAAGTGACGCCTGCTAAGTGGTCTTTTAAAACTGTAGTCTCTTTTTGTTTTACAAGATGCCTTTCAGGAGATAAAACTTCTTGGGGAGTTTCAGGTTTTTTCAATTGTCCTTTAATGGGAATAATTAATTTTGTGGTATTACCTTTAAAATCTTTTATTTCAGCTTTATAGATAGATGAAGTACTGTCTTCAATCTTTACATAACCTTGGTCAACAACATTCTTAAACATGCTTAGCGGATTATTTTCCTCAACAAAGAGCTTCTGACTTCGCGTTTTTTTGGTTTTCCACAACTCAAAATCTATAAAACGATTGAGATGTTTAGTCTCGCTAAAGCTGAAACGTTTAAAATCCATTTCAAAGACTTGATTACCGTTAAAGTATGACGAAATATTACTCACGCCATTATTATTTGGAGCTAAATCTTGTTTGTCGTAACTCACAACACCAAAACCAATATTTCCGTATGCTGAAATCTTCTCAACATTGTAATCGCCATTATCTTTTGGAATTAAACGAAGCGGAGTCCTTTTGTTTTTTCCGTTTATGAAAGAATTTTCATCTTTTGGATACGCATAAACTGCTGATATGTATGGCTTTTTACTGTCTTTAATATCAATACCAAACAACATAGGATTTATTGGGCGCTCTGCGTTGTCTCGTATTTCAAAATGTAAATGTGGGCCACCTGAACCGCCCGTGTTTCCAGAAAAAGCAACAACTTCGTCAGTATCTACCAATAATTCAGTTTTGTTAGGAAACATTTCTACCTCATAGCTTTCTTTCTCATATTGGCAATTTTTAATGTAAGCTTCAATTTTTGGAGAAAATTTTTTAAGGTGTCCATAAACGGTAGTATAGCCATTTGGATGTGTGATATAAAGTGCTTTACCGTATCCGTAATGCGAAACTTTTATTCTACTCACATAACCCATGGCAGCCGTATAAACTTTTAATCCTGTTTTGCGTTGCGTCTTAATATCTAAGCCAGAATGAAAGTGATTAGAACGTAACTCTGCAAAAGTACCAGAGAGCACAAGAGTAATATCCAAAGGATTTCTAAAATAGTCTTGAGGATATTCTGATTGCGAATACAAACTACTTGTAAGTAGAAAAAAGAGAAGAATTTTTTTCATTTAGGAATCTATTGTAGCTAAAATATAATTTTGAAAGCGATTTGCAAATGCAAAATCAGTAATAATTTTCTTAACGGATTAATCTCATTGATGTTATCTAAATCAAAAATAATTGTAAAACAATTGGGTTTTTAAAAATCGTATGTTAACTTTGTTACATAGTGTTGTATTGCTTAAATGAGTAAAATAGAAGACATTGTTGATACGTTAGAAAACCGAATTTCAAAGGTTTTGCACAAGCAAGAAGTGCTTAAACAAACAAATGCAAAACTAACAGAACAACTCGAAACTTATCAAAAACAAATTCTTGATTACCAAGAGCAAGTGAGCGAATGGTCTGATAGATATGAGACACTCAAAACTGCAAATGCAATGCTTGGTAGTGACGAAAATAAACGAGAAACAAAGCTCAAAATAAATTCACTTATTCGAGATATAGACCATTGTATAGCACAACTGTCTGAATAGTGATAAATAGTGTGGATGTCAGAACAGCTTAAAATAAAAATTTCGATAGCTAATAGGGTATATCCATTAACCATAAATCCGAGCCAAGAAGAAGGTTTGCGTAAAGCCGCAAAGAAGATAGAGGCAATGATTGGGCAATTTGAGCAGAATTACTCTGTTAGAGATAAGCAAGATGTATTGGCCATGTGCGCTTTGCAATTTGCAGCTCAAGTAGAGCAAAAAACAATAGATAAGGAATATGTAAATGAAGAAGTTCAAGAAAAGCTAGAAGCCTTAAATGAACTTTTGCAAACACATATTTAACTCGTACGTTCTTTAAAATACAAAAAGGTTACTGCCTACATTAGTTATATTTTTTGATAAACTCAACGTTAATTCTTTAAAAAGGGTGAGTTGAAGTTGTAAAACCGTGCTGCTGTTTCTTTATAGATTCTGGGCAGATTTTTGAGCAGCTTGTTAGCCCTAAACTTGTTTTTAAGGAGTTTATACAGAATCCAAAACTGATGTAGGCTTTTTTTATAGATATACATCAACTAAACTAAACATATGGATACTAACACAATTATATATATAGCGATTGCCGCTGTTCTAGGATTGATAATAGGTTTTGTTATCGCTAAATCCTTAGAAAAAGGCAAGGCTTCAAAATTAATTTCTGAAGCAGAGATAGAGTCTAAGTCAATTTTAAAACAAGCAAAATCTGATGCAGAGGCTCTTAAGAAAGATAAGATTCTTCAAGCTAAAGAGAAATTTATTGAGTTAAAAGCTGAGCATGAAAAAGTCATTTTATCTCGCGATAAGAAAATGGCTGAAGCGGAAAAACGTATAAGAGATAAAGAATCTCAAATCTCAAACGAATTATCAAAAACAAAAAAATCTAATCAATCTTTAGAGGATAAAATAAAAGATTACGACTTCAGACTAGAGTTTGTAGAGAAGAAAAAAGAAGAACTCGAAAAGGCGCACAAAAGCCAAATCAAGCAACTAGAGGTAATTTCTGGTTTATCTGCAGATGAAGCTAAGGAGCAACTTGTTGAATCGCTTAAAGAAGAAGCTAAGACAGATGCTATGGCATTTGTTCAAGACAGAGTAGAGGAAGCTAAATTAACAGCACAACAAGAAGCTAAGAAAATTATTATCAATACTATTCAGCGTATTGGTACAGAGGAAGCTGTTGATAACTGTGTGTCAGTATTCAATATAGAATCAGATGATGTTAAAGGTCGAATTATAGGTAGAGAAGGTCGTAATATACGTGCTATCGAGGCTGCTACTGGTGTAGAAATTATTGTTGATGATACACCCGAAGCTATCATACTCTCTTGTTTTGATTCTGTTCGTCGTGAAATAGCTCGACTGTCGCTACACAAATTAGTTACAGATGGTCGTATTCACCCAGCTCGTATTGAAGAAGTAGTAAAGAAAACTCAAAAGCAGATTGAGCAAGAAATTATAGAGGTAGGTAAACGCACCGTAATCGATTTAGGTATTCACGGGTTACATCCAGAATTAATAAAGATGGTGGGTCGTATGAAGTACCGTTCGTCTTACGGACAAAACTTATTACAACACTCACGTGAAGTAGCTAAGCTTTGTGGTGTTATGGCAGCAGAATTAGGACTTAATCCTAAACTAGCTAAGCGTGCAGGATTACTTCACGATATAGGTAAGGTGCCAGATGCAGAAGCAGATGTAGAAACACCTCACGCTATTTTGGGTATGAAATGGGCAGAAAAGCATGGTGAAAAGCCAGAAGTTTGTAACGCTATTGGCGCTCACCACGACGAGATAGAGATGACGACGTTATTGTCACCAATTATTCAAGTTTGTGATGCAATTTCTGGAGCGCGCCCTGGAGCGAGACGTCAAGTATTAGATTCTTACATACAACGTCTTAAAGATTTAGAAGCAGTTGCTTTTGGTTTTAGTGGCGTCAAAAAAGCATACGCTATTCAAGCAGGTAGAGAATTACGTGTTATCGTAGAAAGCGAGAAAGTGAGCGATGACAGAGCTGCAAGTTTATCTTTTGAGATTTCTCAGAAAATCCAAACCGACATGACTTATCCTGGTCAGGTAAAAGTTACTGTAATAAGAGAAACTCGAGCGGTTAACATAGCTAAATAGGTTCTTTCTTAAACTATATTGAAAAGGCACTCCTAATGAGCGCCTTTTTTTATTTTCTCGGATGAAATGTATTGATAACTTTGTTTAGCTGAGATTTATCTATGTGGGTATAAATCTCTGTTGTTGTTATGCTTTCGTGTCCTAGCATCATTTGTATAGCACGGAGGTCCGCACCATTTTCTAATAGATGTGTAGCAAAAGAGTGTCTAAATGTATGCGGAGAAACCGTTTTCTTAAGCCCAACCTTTTCTACAAGTTTTTTTATAATTGTAAAAATCATAGCCCTTGTGAGCTGATTTCCTTTATAGTTTAAGAATAAAATATCTTTAGCTTCAGATGCAACATCTATTTGTTTTCTGATATCTAGCCAGATTTTAATAAGCTTCTGCGTGCTTTTCCCGATTGGAACAAAACGCTCTTTGTTCCCTTTTCCAGTTACTTTTATAAATCCCTCTTGAAAAAATAAATCCGAAATTTTAAGATGAGTTAATTCGCTTACTCGAAGCCCACAGCTGTAAAGACTTTCTATAATGGCCTTGTTACGATGACCAAGATTAACACCTCTAAACTGATAATTAAGGTCTATAGCAGCTATAATTTGGTCTATATCTTCAATAGATAGTGTATCTGGGAGTTTTAGTCCTAAACGTGGTGATTCTATTTGGTCGACAGGATTGGTTTCTCTATAATTTTCAAAAACTAAGTAATCAAAGAAGTTCCGAAGTCCAGATATTATACGCGCTTGGGTCCTTGCGCTCAAATCTTTAGATATAGTATATATAAATTGTTGAATAGTACCTTGACTAATATCTATTGGAGAAACTATATGATTGTAATTGTCATTTAAGTAAGATATGAGTCGTTTTATATCGTAGTTATAGTTGTTAATAGTATTGTCAGACAGCCCTCTTTCTAATCTTAGAAAGTGTTCAAAATCAGTGATTAAAGAGCTCCATTTCATCGTTTATCTGTATAAATATATCGGTAAAAGTAGGTAAATTGTTTAGTTTAATTGGGATAATTTAAAACATTTGTTAATATCTAAAAAATTAAAGTATTGATTATCAGTATTTTAAGTTTGTTTGTTTATAAAAATGTTAATAAACCTAAAAAAGTCATTAAGAATTAGAAAAAAAAGTGTTTAGTTTGCACTATCAATTTTAAAACTTTTAACATTATGAAAAAATTATTATTTGCTGCTTTAGCAGTATTCGCGTTTAGTTTTTCTAACGCACAAGATGAAGGTGGTTCAGCTACATCACAAGGTACTTGGTTAATTGAAGCTAATACTGGTAACGCTATGGTTGGTAGTACAGCCTTTACCTTTACTTCTCAAGATGGTGAATCAGTTTACAACTTAGGTTTAGATGGAGGTTATTTTATTTCTGATGATTTAGCTGTTAGAGTAGGTTTAGGATTTGGTGGAGATAGTGCTGCTGATACCAATATATTCTCTTACAGATTAGGTGCTAAGTATTATTTAGGAGGAGAATTCCCTATTGGAGTTGATTTAACTGGTGCGTCAATTAAAGATGCTCAAGAAAATCCATTATGGTTAGGTTTACAGGGTGGTTATGCTTGGTTTATAACTGATCACATTGCTATTGAGCCAGGATTACGTTACAACTTATCTTTAAACGAAGATTTTACTGATGAAGGTGTATTCCAATTCAATATTGGTTTCACATTATTCTTATAAGAAATTGTAAATAAAAATAAAAAGCCGAAGCATTTGCTTCGGCTTTTTTTTATGCTCATTTCTTAAAATCATATGATAATTATCATGTTTGCTTTATTAAGAAAATTATTACATTTGGCGATATTAATTAAATTTAAATCAAATCAATTTTTATGAAAAATGTTTTTTTAGTCGGATTGTTATTATCTGTTTCACTCGTTATGGGTCAATCTGACAAAGGTGATTTTACTTTAGCACCACAAGTAGGACTTAATCTCTCTAATTATTCAAGTTCCGAGAATCTTAGTAACAAAATTAGAGTAGCATTTAATGCTGGTGTAATAGGCGAGTACTATTTTAGTAATAGATGGAGTTTACGCACGGGTTTGGTCTACGACTCAAAGGGAACAAGAATAGAAGAGGCTGGTGAAGAATTTATCGATAAATTAAATTATATATCTCTACCGTTACATGCCAACTGGCATTTCGGAAGCGGAAGAAATTGGTTTTTAAATTTTGGACCAACACTAAACTTTTTGTCAAGTGCAAAGGCTGATATACCAGAAGGAGAAATAGATATTAAGGACACCACTAATTCTTTTGATATTGGTCTTGGTTTAGGTATTGGCTATAAATTCAATTTAGATGAAAACACAGAGTTTTTCCTACAATATCAAGGTTATAATGGGTTTGTCAATGTTACGGACGATCTTCCTATTGATTTAAAAAATGCTACATCAGCTTTTAATATTGGTGTAATATTTAAGTTGTAAGACTTCTATAGAAATAAAAAAACCGAAGCATATGCTTCGGTTTTTTTATAATATTTAGTATTGTTATAAACCAGGATAAGAGTCGGTCAATATTTGGACAATATCAATAATGTGTCCAACTAAGAAAAATCCTAATGTAATGATGTAAAGTACATTCCAATACCAAGGACTACCAATGTACCATCTGTGAGCAGCAAATCCACCTAAAACAAACCAGAGTGCCGCAGCAACCCATTTGTCTTTTCCAGCTCTAGCAGCTGGTACAGCTTTCATTACATCTTCTTCAGAAGTTTCGTTAATCACATTGTTTTCAGTAGCTACAGCAGCTCTTTTCACAGGAAATGAAGCATAAGCAGCACTAAAGCTTAGCATAATAGCAAAAGCAGTAAGTAATAATTTAATTTTCATAAAAATTGGTTTAAGTTTGTCTAAAATTATGAAAAAATAGAAACTAACAAGAAATTTCTTTCATATTTATATTATTTATTTTCTGTTAGTAACTAATTACCTAATGTATATTTTACAACGATAACTTTTAATGAAATATTTCAATTTTTTCTTAGTCTTATTTCTATTTTGTCATATTTCACAGGGACAAGAGAAAAATAGATTTGCGGGTTTTATAAAAATACAGGATACGCTTCTCATCAAATACAAAATTGAGTTCCAAGAAAACGGGGGTTTAATTTCTGGATACAGTTTAACAGACCATGGTGGAGAACATGAAACAAAATCTAGAATAGAAGGAATCTACGATGAAGATACTAAGAAGATTTCTTTTAAAGAGGTAGGATTGATTTACACCAAATCACCAGTATCATTAGATGACTTTGATTTTTGTAATGTTGATTTTACTTCTAGTCGATTCAAACTTGGTTCAGATAAGATGTCTGGTGAATTTAAAGGAAGATTTAGTGATGGAACAAAATGTTTAGATGGTGAAATTGCTATGAGTTCTGTAGAGAAAATTCAGAAACGTGTTGCTAAGTTTACAAAAAAAGTTAAAAAGTCTAATCGAATAGCTGATAGTATTAAAAATAAAGTTCAGAATATTAAGATTGTAGATACGCTAAACCTTAACGTTCTTAAAAAGAATGAAATTACTTCAATTCCTACGTCTTCAAAAACATTAAAACTATTCGTTTATGATGGAGGACAGATTGATGATGACCTTATTTCTATTTACCAGGATAACAAGCCTATTCTGACAAAATATAAAATTTCTGCATCAAAAAAAGTGCTCGAAATTCAGTTGAACAATGATATAACACGTATTAAAATATTATCAGAATCTGTAGGCAGTATTGGTTCTAATACAGCAATAATAGAAGTGTTAGATAAAGGAAATACCATTAAGACTATGACTAACTTACAAAAAGGGGAAACTACTGAAATTGACATATTAAAGAAGAAAACAAAATAGACAAAGCATTTAGAGAAAAACCGAAGCATTTGCTTCGGTTTTTTTATGCCCAAATTTTAATACCTTTACTTTATGAAGAAACTCATAATTATAAATGGTCCTAACCTTAATCTTTTAGGTAAACGAGAACCCGAAATTTATGGCAGCCAAACTTTTGAAGATTACATGGAAGATTTAAAACAAAAATTTCCAGATGTTCAGCTAGATTATTACCAAAGTAATGTAGAAGGAGAGCTTATTAATAAGCTTCATGATGTTGGTTTTTCTTACGATGGAATTATACTTAATGCAGGAGCTTATACACATACATCTGTTGGTATCGGTGACGCTGTAGCAGGAATTGAGACGCCCGTGATAGAGGTTCACATTTCAAATACCTATTCACGAGAAGAGTTTAGACATAAATCCTATTTAGCGCCAAATGCCAAAGGAATAATAATTGGCTTTGGTATAAAGAGTTATGAGTTAGCTGTTAGAAGTCTCATTTAAATTAAAAATCATGAAGCACTATATTTTAGTATTTGTTTTATTAGTTAGTGTTTCACTTGAGATACATTCGCAAACCAATTTTGGTATCAAAGGCGGTATGAGTCTTACTTTCTTTAATGAAGATAATGGTGTTTTTGGTGAAAATCCTGAAACTGAAGTTGGTTACTTTGGCGGTGTATTTTTAGATATTATTATTGACAAAGGCTTTCACATTCAGCCAGAATTGTTATATAAAGGTATCGGTGATTTTGAATTTATGAATTTGCCTATTTACTTAAAATATGATGTAGATAACAACTTTCATATACTTGCTGGACCGAGTTTGAATTATTTTTTCAATTTTTTCAATAATAAGTTTAGAGTAAGGGCAGATGTTAGTATAGCTTACGATATTACAGAGGACTTGGATATTAGTCTAAAATACACCATAGGTTTTGAAGAAATATCACCAAATATCCTTTTTATTGGACTCGGTTATAGATTGTAAATACCTATAAATAAGAAATAAAAAAATCCGATAGTAAATAATTGCTATCGGATTTTTAATTTTTCTAACGTCTAACGTCTAACGTCTATAAATGAATAACTTCATCATAAGCATCGGCAACCGCTTCCATAACCGCTTCACTCATCGTTGGGTGAGGATGCACTGCTTTTAATACTTCGTGTCCTGTAGTTTCGAGTTTACGACCTAAAACAGCTTCAGCAATCATATCGGTTACACCAGCTCCAATCATGTGGCAGCCTAGCCATTCGCCATATTTAGCATCAAAAATTACTTTTACAAAACCGTCTTTATTACCGCCAGCACTTGCTTTACCAGAAGCAGAGAATGGAAATTTACCAATCTTAACGTCTAAACCTTGTTCTTTTGCCTGAGCTTCAGTTAAACCTACACTAGCAATTTCTGGTGAACAATAGGTACAACCAGGAATATTTCCGTAGTCTAAAGCTTCAACATGATGTCCTGCAATTTTTTCAACACACAGAATACCTTCAGCAGATGCAACGTGAGCTAACGCTTGACCTGGTGTAACATCACCAATAGCGTAATAACCTGGAATATTTGTTTGGTAATAATCGTTTACTAAGATTTTGTCTATATCTACGGCAATACCCACATCTTCTAAACCAATATTTTCGATGTTAGATTTAATACCAACCGCAGATAAAACGATATCGGCTTCAAGAACTTCTTCTCCTTTTTTTGTTTTTACTGTGGCTTTAACTCCTTCACCAGAAGTATCTACAGAAGTGACTTCGGCAGAAGTCATAATCTTAATTCCAGATTTTTTAAAGCTACGCTCTAGTTGTTTTGATACTTCATCGTCCTCAACAGGAACAATTTTAGGCATGTACTCAACGATTGTCACTTCTGTACCCATAGAGTTGTAGAAGTAAGCAAACTCTACACCAATAGCACCAGAACCAACAACAATCATCCTTTTAGGTTGCTTTTCTAAGGTCATTGCTTTTCTGTAGCCAATCACTTTTTCACCGTCTTGAGGTAAGCTGGGTAACTCTCTAGAACGCGCACCAGTTGCTATAATAATATGGTCTGCTGAATATTCGGTTCCGTCGACATCTACTTTTTTACCTGGTTTTAGTTTACCAAATCCTTCAATAACATCGATTTTGTTTTTCTTCATCAAAAACTTAACGCCGTTACTCATACCTTCAGCAACACCACGGCTTCGTTTTACAACAGCATCAAAATCGTGTTCTGCATCTTTTACTTTAAGTCCGTAGTCTTCAGCATGCTTTAGATATTCAAAAACTTGAGCAGATTTTAGTAAAGCTTTTGTTGGGATACAGCCCCAATTAAGGCATACACCACCAAGACTTTCTTTCTCTATAACTGCTGTTTTAAAACCAAGTTGAGATGCTCTAATTGCTGTAACATAGCCACCTGGACCACTACCTAAAACTATAATATCGTATTTACTCATGAGTAAGTTATTTTATAAATTTTTGAAAGAACAAAAGTAATAAATTAAGCTATAAAAAAAGCCTCTCATAGAGAAGCTTTTCATTTTGGTTTTGATAAAGTACATTATTTTTCTGCTGGTACAAATTTTAACGCTACCCCATTAATACAATGCCTTTTTCCTGTTGGTTTTGGGCCGTCATTAAAAACATGTCCTAAATGACCGCCGCAAGTAGCACAATGTTCTTCGGTACGTGCATAACCTATTTTATAGTCCGTAGAAAATTCAACATTGCCTTCTATTTCTTTATAAAAACTTGGCCAACCTGTTCCGGAGTCAAATTTAGTTTCACTTTTAAACAAGGGTGTGTTGCAAGCAGCACAGTGATAAACACCTTTTTCGTATTTTTTGTTTAACGGACTTGTAAACGGACGTTCGGTACCAGCTTCTCGTAAAACATAATATTCCATATCCGACAATTCTGCTTTCCATTCGGCGTCGGTTTTAGAAACAGGAAATTCTTTTTGATTAGTTTCTTTTTTCTGTGCGTTACCGTTACAATTAAATAATAGGGCAACTATAAAGATTAAGGCTATTTTTTTCATTCAATTTAAATTTTAGTAAAGATAATTAGTAAAATAGTATTGTAAAGGCACTTTAACCTAATCTTAATTCAATTCTTTAAATTTTAGATTATATTTAAGTTTTATTTACAATATCTAAAACTTAACAGTTTGTCTCTGTAGAACACTAATACTTACACATTTTTATGAAAGCCTTATTTCTAACTAGAGAATTTCCGCCGTATGTTTATGGAGGCGCTGGAGTTCATGTAGAATATTTAGCAAAAAATCTATCGAAATACATAGATGTAGAAGTTCGCGCTTTTGGAGACCAAAACACTACTGAACCTAACCTGCAAGTTCAGGGATTTCCGTTCGAGACATTAAGTTTTGAGGGTGCAGACGACAAACTGAAGCCTATTTTTAAAACGTTAAGTACCTGCATTGCCATGAATGCAGAAGTAATAAATGCAGATGTTGTGCACTGCCATACGTGGTATTCGCATTTTGCAGGTATTATGGCCAAATTATGTTACGGTATTCCTTTGGTAATTACTACACATTCCTTAGAACCATTACGCCCTTGGAAACGCGAACAATTAGGTAGAGGTTATGATACATCTTCTTGGATAGAAAAAACAGCCATAGAAATGGCAGATGCTATTATCGCTGTATCAGATGAAACTAAAGAAGATGTTCTAAAGCATTTTAATGTCAAAGAAGATAAGATAGAAGTTGTGTACAACGGCATAGATTTAAAGGAGTATGTTGTGGTAAATGACACATCTACACTTCAAGAATATGGTATAAATCCTGATAAACCTTATGTGTTATTTGTAGGACGTATTACGCGCCAAAAAGGAATTATACATCTTGTTAACGCTATCAAATATATAGACACAGAAACCCAAATTGTATTGTGCGCAGGCGCTCCCGATACTGCAGAAATTGCCAAAGAAATGCAGGAAGCCGTTAAAAAAGCATCTGAGAGCAGAGGCAATATTATTTGGATAGATAAAATGCTAGAAAAGCAAGAGGTTATTCAATTATATTCTCATGCAGACGTGTTTTGCTGTCCTTCGATATACGAGCCTTTTGGAATTATTAATATAGAGGCAATGGCCTGTGAGACAGCAGTAGTGGCAAGTGCTGTTGGAGGTATTAAAGAGGTTGTTGTACATAACGAAACAGGACTTTTAATTCCTGTAGAGCAACAAAATAAAGCGCCTTTTGAGCCTGTTAATCCTGATAAATTTTCAAGAGATTTGGCAAACGGTATTAATACGTTGGTTAAGGATGAAAAACGTCGTGAGTCTATGGCTAAAAAAGGAAGACAACGCGTAGAAGATTATTTCGATTGGGAAGCCATAGCCAAACAAACACTAACTATTTATAAAGCTTTAATTTAAGAGTAATGATTAACGATAAAGTACTCAGTATTATACTAGGCGGAGGACAAGGTTCTCGATTATACCCATTAACTGCTTCTAGATCTAAACCAGCTGTACCGATAGCAGGTAAGTACAGGTTGGTAGATATACCTATTTCAAATTGTATCAATTCAGATATAAAACGCATGTACGTGCTCACTCAGTTTAATTCTGCTTCTCTTAATAGGCATATAAAAAACACGTATCATTTTAGTTTTTTTAGCTCTGCCTTTGTCGATGTTTTAGCGGCCGAACAAACCATTGCTAGCGACAAATGGTTTCAAGGCACAGCAGACGCTGTTAGACAAAGTATGCATCATTTTCTTCAGCATGATTTTGAATATGCGCTTATTCTTTCTGGCGACCAATTGTATCAGATGGATTTCAATAATATGATTGCAAGACATGAAGAAGCTGGAGCAAAAATATCCATAGCAACATACCCTGTAAATGCAAAAGATGCCACGTCTTTTGGGATTTTAAAATCCGACGAAAATAATGTCATAACTTCATTTATCGAAAAGCCTTCGGAAGATCAATTAAAAGATTGGAAATCTGAAGTTAGTGATGATATGAAATCTGATGGTAGAGAATATTTGGCATCCATGGGTATTTACATATTTAACAGAGATTTGCTTATTGAGTTAATGGATAACCCAGATACTATAGACTTTGGTAAAGAAATAATTCCGCAATCGATTAACAAACACAAAACTTTGAGCTATCCGTTTGAAGGCTATTGGACAGATATCGGAAATATAGATTCTTTTTTCGAGGCTAATTTGGGTTTAACAGATGCCATTCCAGATTTTAATTTATACGACGTCAATCAGCGTGTATATACAAGAGCACGTATTTTACCAACATCAAAAATTTCTGGTACAACGTTAAATTCATCAGTTATTGCAGAAGGCTGTCTAATTCACGCCGCAATGATTGAGCGTTCCGTTATAGGAATTCGCTCTCGTATAGGTAAGGAATCTACAGTAATTAATACCTATATGATGGGTTGCGATTTTTACGAATCGTTAGAAGAAATACAATCTAATAATATCCCAATCCTTTTAGGAATAGGAGAGCGATGCTTTATTAAAAACACAATTATTGATAAAAATTGCAGGATAGGCGATGATGTCCGTATCAATGGCGGTAAACATCTTGAAGACAAAGAGACTGAGATGTACCTCATTAAAGACGGCATCGTGGTCATTAAAAAAGGTGCTGTTATTCCTAAAGGTTTTGTTATATAATTTTAGTCCTTTTTACTTTTTCAGTTCTTAAATAAATTACGCAAACGTTGTAATTTCTTAAGATGGTCAATTATAGCGTTTCATTACTCAAAATCCACTCTAATTTTATTAAATTCGGAATTTTAAAGTCAATATTTTTTAAAAATGCAAAATCAAAAGCGAGTTGTCATCGATTATGTATCGCCACAAATTAATGATGGTAAATTTTTTATAAAACGAATTGTAAATGAAGTAATTAATATTGATGCGCATGTCCTCGTAGACGGTCACGATGTTATTGCAGCATCTGTTTTATATAAACATGAAAAAGAACGTAGTTGGAAAGAAACGCGCATGGCGCTAATTAATAACGACGAATGGAAAGCATCTTTTACTGTCGAAAAGCAAGGATTTTATTCGTATAAAGTCGAAGCTTGGGTAGATTACGCCCTAAACTGGCAACATGGTATTGAGCGAAAAATTGAAGATAATCAGCATGTTAAGTCAGAGTTACTTGAAGGTATAGAGTATTTAAAGCCGTTACTTAAAAAGGCTACAGCATCAGAAAAAAAATATCTCCAAATGTGTATCGATGCTTTTGGTGATGAAAATCAATACGACAACGCTGTTGCAGAAGCAAAAAGCGAAACGCTACACCAAATTTTTTATAAATATCCCGAAAAATTTTTAGCAAATTCAACGGAAGTTTATCAAGTCTATGTAGATAGAAAAAAAGCACTATTTAGCACATGGTACGAGTTTTTTCCAAGGTCAGCTTCAGAGATAGAAGGACAACATGGCACCTTTAAAGACTGCGAAAGATTACTGCCTCGTATAGCTGAAATGGGCTTTGATACCTTGTATTTTCCACCAGTACATCCAATAGGCTATGTTAATAGAAAAGGAAAAAACAATACGACCGAAGCATATGATGGTGATGTAGGCTCAGCTTGGGGTATTGGCTCCCACGAAGGTGGTCACAAAGACATTCATCCAAAATTGGGAACTGTAGAAGATTTTAAGACTTTGGTAAAAAAAGCTAAAAACTTAGGCATTGAGATTGCTATGGATTATGCACTACAAGCTGCGCCAGACCATCCATGGGTAAAATCGCATCCAGATTGGTTTAAATGGCGACCAGACGGAACAGTACAATACGCTGAAAATCCACCAAAAAAGTATCAAGATATTTTACCTATTTATTGGGAAAGTAAGGACTATAAAAATCTTTGGAAAGAATGTTTAGATACGCTCTTTTACTGGATAGATTGCGGTGTTAATGTCTTTAGAGTAGATAATCCACATACCAAACCTTATTATTTTTGGAATTGGATTATTTCAGAAGTCAAAAAGGAACATCCCGATGTGCTTTTCTTAGCAGAAGCTTTTACAAAGCCAAAAGTCATGCAGCAACTAGCTAAGCAAGGTTACACACAGTCGTATACCTATTTTACATGGCGTAATACAAAGCAAGAACTTGTAGAGTATATGACTGAGCTTACGCAAACCAATCAACGTGAGTATATGCGCCCAAACTTCTGGCCAAATACACCAGATATTAATCCTTTTCATTTGCAAGGTGCTAACGAGTCTAAGTATATGCAACGTTATGCGCTAGCAGCGACCTTAAGCTCTAATATTGGTATTTACGGGCCGGTATTTGAGCAGATGATAGATGATGCCATTCCTGGTAAAGAGGAATACTATATGTCTGAGAAATTTCAGCTAAAGCATTACGATTGGTTTAAGCAGAATAAACTAACGATGATTATTTCAAAAATCAATCAAATTCGGCATCAGCACGAAGCTTTACAACAGACCAACAACATTAAATTTTGTCATGTCGAAAATGATAATCTTTTAGCCTTTTATAAGTGGAATCAAGACAAAACGGACGAGCTTTTAATAATTATTAGTTTGGACCAGTACTATGCACAACAGGGAACCGTACAATTACCGTTACAAGATTTAGGTATTCATAACGGTCAACAAATTACGGTAAAGGATTTAGTTACAGGAAGCAGTTACAATTGGCATAGCGAGTGGAATTTTGTAGAGTTGCACCCAACCTTACCATTTCATATATTTAAGATAAATAAATAGAAAATGGCCAAGAAATCGACCTCATCTAAAATACAGAAAACAGCGCTCTACAATTTTGATACACGCTGGGAAGAACTTATGAAAAATAAGGACTTCGTAAAAGTGTTTCTTTCAGATGTTCTTGAAGATTACATTATTAAGCAGCGTTGGTATGGCGGAAAAGCGAGTAAGTTAAAGTATATTGAATTAGCTGAATATTTTAGAATTCAGCAAAATGAAGAGGTCTACTACGGTCTAATTTTAGAAGTGAATTTTGTTGAAGCGTTTTATCAACACTATTTTTTACCAATAGCGTTTGTATCGGACGAGAATTTTGCTCAAGATGATAGAATTTTACCAATTAGTATACAAAATCAAGAAGGGTTTATTATCGACGCTATTAATCTAGAAGCGTTTAGAAAAGTCGTGTTTGAACGTATTTTAACCGCAGTTCCTAACGATACCACGCGAGTTCAGTACAATAAAAGTTTATTATTTCACGATGTTGTTTACGAATCATCACGATTTATGGGGCTGGAGCAAAGTAATACCTCAATAGTCTATAACGAAAAGTTTGTTCTCAAATTCTTCAGACGTATATATGCAGACCGAAATCCCGATTACGAGATGAGTCGGTTTCTTTCAGAGAAAAAAGAATTCAAAAATACACCTGCATATTTAGGAAGCATTCAAATAAAAGACCACGAAAATGTAAATATTACCATTGGTTTAATGCAAGAAATGGTAGAGAATGATGGAGATGCTTGGGATTATATGTTAAGTGAGCTTCATAAAGTGTTTTCTAACTTAGAGTACAAAAACATTACCGTTGCCAATTTACCAAGAACTGAAGATTTTCTTCGTTTAGATATAAGAGATGTGCCGCCACAAATTATAGATTGGGCAGGGCTAAACATTTTTACAAAGATTCAGAAATTAGCAAAACGCACTGCCGAGATGCACATTGCTTTGGGGTCGGAATTCGAGGATACGGCATTTACACCAACACGCTTTAATAACGATTATACAGTTTGGTTAAAAAATAGACTGTTGTACCAATTTCAAAATCGGTTAAATACCGTAGAAAACAATCTTCATAAGCTCGATGGTTTGGCCTTAGAATTGGCAAACGAGTTTTTAGATAAGAAAAACGAGATAAGAAAACGTTTTGTAAGCTTCGATTGGACTAAATTAAAAAGCGAACGTTTACGTGTTCATGGGGATTACCACTTAGGTCAAGTTCTTGTAAAAGGCGATGATTTTTATATACTAGATTTTGAAGGCGAGCCAGAAAGTACAATTAGAGACAGAAAAGTTAAGCAACCACCACTTAAAGATGTAGCAGGTATATTTAGGTCATTTCATTATGCCATTTATGCAACAATATTCAACAATATAAAATTATATAAGCATTCTCAGGAAGAACTGTTTGAAGCTGGTGAAAAACTTTACCAATATCTAGTTGGTGTATTTTTAGGAACTTATGTTTATGAGATACAAGAAGCTAATATCAATATAGGTTATAACCAAGAACGCATTTTCTTGTTGAAATACTCATTATTAGAAAAAGCAGTTTACGAGTTGGGTTACGAGCTTAATTCACGTCCACGATGGGCTGTTATTCCGCTCAAGGGAATTTCAAACATTATCAACAACTAATTTATGGCAGAAGTAACACCGCACAGTCTATTTACAGAATTTGATATCAACCTATTCAAATCAGGGAAGCATTACCGATTATACGAGAAATTTGGTTCTCACATCATGACTTTAAATGGTGTCGAGGGCACCTATTTTGCTGTTTGGGCGCCGAGTGCTAAATCTGTATCTGTCATAGGCGATTTTAACTTTTGGTTAGAAGGCGAGCACCAGCTTAATGTGCGCTGGGACCAAAGCGGTATTTGGGAAGGTTTTATCCCAGGTGCAGGAAAAGGGAGTATTTATAAGTACAAAATACAAAGCCATCATAACGATATTAAAACCGAAAAGGCCGACCCATATGCTAGACGCTGTGAACATCCACCAAAAACAGCATCAATCGTTTGGGATGACAACTACAAATGGAAAGACAATAATTGGATGAAGAAAAGAGCAAAGCATAACGCGCTAGATGCTCCTTTTTCGGTTTATGAAGTACATCTCGGTTCTTGGAAAAAACAACTAGAAGAAAACCGTTTTTTATCTTATGTAGAATTAGCGGACGATTTGGTGAATTATGTAAAGGAGATGAATTTTACGCATGTAGAGTTAATGCCCATCATGGAGTATCCTTACGACCCATCTTGGGGTTACCAGCTTACAGGCTACTTTGCTCCAACATCACGTTTTGGATATCCCGAAGAATTTAAATTACTTGTTGATAAATTACATCAAAACGATATAGGTATTATTCTCGATTGGGTACCATCGCATTTTCCCGAAGATGCGCATGGCCTCGGTTTTTTTGATGGTTCCTGTTTGTACGAACATCCAGACAAACGAAAAGGCTACCATCCAGACTGGAAGAGCTTAATCTTTAATTATGGTCGAAACGAGGTAAAATCGTTTTTAATAAGCAACGCTATTTTTTGGCTAGACCAATATCATGCAGATGGATTGCGAGTTGATGCCGTGGCATCGATGTTATTTTTAGATTACAGTAGAGAAGATGGTGAGTGGGAACCAAACATGTTTGGTGGGCGTGAAAATTTAGAAGCCATCTCTTTTATGCGCGAAATGAATGAAGCGGTTTATGAAAGCTTTCCAGATGTACAAACCATTGCCGAAGAATCAACGTCTTTTCCTATGGTATCAAAACCAACCTACATTGGTGGTTTAGGATTTGGGATGAAATGGATGATGGGATGGATGCACGATACGCTTCAGTATTTTGCCAAAGAACCTATTTATAGAAAGCATCATCAGAACGACTTAACCTTTAGTATGACCTATGCTTTTACAGAAAATTTTATGCTACCACTTAGTCACGATGAGGTCGTTTACGGTAAGCATTCTATTTTAGGACGTATGCCAGGAGATGAGTGGCAGCGTTTTGCAAACTTGCGTTTATTGTATAGTTATATGTTTACACATCCTGGAACAAATTTATTGTTTCAAGGTGCAGAGTTCGGACAAAGCGAAGAGTGGAATTTTCAACAAAGCCTAGATTGGCATTTATTGCAATACGAACCGCACAAAGGCGTGCAAGCTTTAATAAAAGATTTAAATATACTCTATAAAAAAGAACCTGCACTTTACCAAAAACAATTCTCAGCAGAAGGTTTTGAATGGATAGACTACAATGATTCTGAAAATTCTGTATTGGTTTATATCCGAAAAGGAAATGATACTAAAGACGATTTGGTTATCGCTTGTAATATGACGCCTATTCCTAGAGAAAACTATAAAATAGGAATGCCAAGAGCAGGGAAACTAAAGGAAATCTTTAATAGCGACTTAAAAAAGTATTATGGAAGTGGAGCCTACAAGAACAAAATGCAAACTACAAAGGATGAAGCTTGGCAGTTTAGAGACGATTCCATCGAAGTAGATATTCCACCTTTGGGATTAGTTGTATTTAAATATTCTTAACCAGAAGTTTGAGGAATTTATTGAGTTTTTAATCTACCATATTTAACGCAATCGATGTAGTTAATAAACAGCTTATAATTAGTGTTTTTAAGACTTTTATAAGTTAGTTTTTTTCCGTTTTTTTACGCACATTTTACACTAAAATCGTGCTATGATTGTAAATACCGAATTAGAGAATAAAGGAAACCAATTTCCTTCAAAAATAATAGACTTTAAAAAGGATGTCGATAGGCTTTATTTCTATACCAATAATGATGTCATTCTTCAGATAACTGTTGTAAGAGACAGTGTTTTACGTTTTAGATATACTACGGTTGGTAATTTTGATAATGACTTCTCTTATGCCATTACAAAATACGCCAGTACAGGTTATAATAAGTTAGAAATAGATGATAAGAAGGATAAGTACATAGTTACAACTTCTAAATTACGTTGTGAGATTTCTAAAGAGAGCCTTCGTGTAAGTATTTTTGATGCTAAGGATAACACGCTAATTAACCAAGATGAAATAGGATTTCACTGGGAAGAAAGTTATCAGTTTGGAGGTAATATCGTAAAAATGAGTAAGGTGTCTAATGATGGCGAGAGCTATTACGGACTGGGTGATAAACCTAATCATCTAAATTTAAAAGGTAAGCGTTATACCAACTGGGTTACAGATTCTTATGCTTATGGCAAAGATACCGATCCAATTTATAAATCTATTCCTTTCTATACTGGCTTGCATCATGGCAAAGCTTATGGTGTCTTTTTCGATAATACATTTCAGAGTTTCTTTGACTTTGCAAACGAGCGACGAAACGTAACAAGTTTTTGGGCGCAAGGTGGCGAAATGAATTACTATTTTTTCTATGGCCCAAAAATGACAGATGTTGTAGAAAGTTATACTGATTTAACAGGAAAGCCTCACCAATTACCGCCAATGTGGGCGTTGGGCTTTCATCAATGCAAGTGGAGTTACTATCCAGAAAGTAAAGTTAAAGAGATTACATCTACCTTTAGAAAGCTTCAAATACCATGCGATGCTATTTATTTAGACATTGATTACATGGATGGTTTTCGTTGCTTTACATGGAATAAAGAGCATTTTCCTGACCCAAAACGTATGGTTAAAGAGCTTGAAGATGATGGCTTTAAAACTGTTGCTATAATTGATCCAGGAATCAAAATAGATAAGCATTACTCTGTTTTTAAAGAAGGATTAGAAAAAGATTACTTCTGTAAACGAGCAGATGGAGCATATATGAAAGGAAAAGTATGGCCAGGAGAATGTTACTTTCCAGATTTTACGAGACCAGAAGTAAGAGATTGGTGGTCGGGACTTTTTAAAGAACTTATTGAAGATGTTGGTATTAAGGGTGTTTGGAATGATATGAACGAGCCAGCAGTCATGGAAGTACCTAATAAAACCTTTCCAGATGATGTGCGTCATGATTACGATGGAAATCCATGTAGTCATAGAAAAGCGCACAATATATATGGGATGCAAATGGCTAGAGCGACTTATCATGGTCTTAAAAAATTTCGATATCCAAAGCGCCCTTTTGTAATAACAAGAGCAGCTTATTCGGGTACGCAGCGCTATACGTCGACATGGACTGGAGATAATGTGGCAACGTGGGAGCATCTTTGGATAGCTAATATTCAGGCACAACGCATGGCAATGTCTGGTTTTGGATTTGCAGGTAGTGATATTGGTGGTTTTGCCGAGCAGCCACAAGGCGAATTATTCACACGTTGGATTCAACTGGGAATTTTTCATCCATTTTTTAGAGTACATTCCTCAGGCGATCACGGCGACCAAGAACCTTGGGCATTTGATGAGGATGTAACAGATATCGTTCGTAAGTTTATAGAAATTAGGTATCAATTACTTCCGTATTTGTATACAGCATTTTGGAACTATGTTGACCACGGTACACCAATGCTTAAATCGTTAGTCTTATACGATCAGGAAGATGTGCAAACACATTATAGAACTGACGAATTTATTTTTGGTGAACACATTTTAGCTTGCCCTATTTTAGAACCAAATGCAAAAGGTCGTCGAATGTATTTGCCAAGAGGTAGCTGGTATAATTACTGGACCGATGAGGTTGTAAAAGGCGGTAAAGAAATGTGGGTCGATGCCGATATTGATAGTATGCCAATTTTTGTAAAAGAAGGCGCTATAATTCCTAAATATCCTATACAACAGTATGTCGGAGAAAAGAAAATTACAGAGATAACACTAGATGTCTATTATAAAGAAGGAAAGGAAAATAGCGAATTGTTTAGTGATGCCAATGATGGATATGATTATACTAAAGGGCGTTATAGCCTAAGAAATTTCACTTTAACTGGACGAAAAGATGAGCTTATAATTAATCAATTTAAAGAAGGTAAATACATTACTGAATACGAAACCTTCAAGATAAATATTCATGGTTTACCTTTTGATATTAACGAAATTGAATTAGACAATCAGACTATTTCTTTAGAACAAATAAAAGTTAATGGAACCCATAGTATAGTTGTAGATAAGAACTTTTCTGAACTTCATTTTATGGCATAATTCAACTTCTTATTAAACTAAGTTTTATAGTAGAAGTGTTTTTTGTATTTTAGTAAGCAACACAATTTTAATCATCATGAATACTAAAAAAATCACAGCAATATTGGTATTGCTTCTCATGTTTATATCATGTGCAACCAATCCGTTTACTGGTAAAAAAACAATGGCTTTTGTGTCAAATAATCAACTATTTCCAGCTTCATTTTCTCAGTATAACCAAGTGTTAAGTGAAAATAAAGTTGTTACTGGTACATCAGAGGCCGAGATGATTAGACGTGTTGGACAGCGAATAGCAGTAGCATCTGAGCGCTGGCTTAATGCTAACGGACATCAAGGTTATCTTAAAGATTACAAATGGGAATATAAGCTTATAGAATCTGAGCAGGTAAATGCTTGGTGTATGCCAGGTGGTAAAATAGCATTTTACACAGGTATTTTACCAATAGCAGCTAATGAAACAGGTGTAGCAGCTATTATGGGACACGAGGTAGCCCACGCTTTGGCTAATCATGGTCAACAACGTATGAGTGCTGCCTACTTACAGCAAGGTTTAGCCTTAGCTGGAAATGTAGCATTGATGAACGACCCACAAAAGCAGCAAATATTTAACCAGTCATATGGTGTTGTTTCTACTGTTGGAGGTATGCTACCTTTTAGTCGTTCTCATGAGACACAAGCAGACGAAATAGGATTACGATTGATGGCATTAGCTGGTTACAATCCAGATGAAGCTTCGGAATTATGGAAACGTATGAAAGCTAAGAGCGGAGGACAAGCACCACCAGAGTTTTTAAGTACGCATCCAAGTAACGATACACGTATCAATAACTTAAAACAGTGGGCTCCTGCGGCTAAAGCTGAAGCTGCAAAATTCGGAGTCACCGAGTTTAGACCAATAAATTAATCTAACGATAATAATATATTGTTTACTTTAGTAAGCCGTTCAATTGAGCGGCTTTTTATTTTAAAAAATACTTATGGCAACATTTGAAAAAGGGAGTAAAAAATTGATTAATGCTTGGGCATTTTATGACTGGGCAAACTCTGTATATACTTTAACTATAGCATCTTCAATATTCCCCATTTTTTATTCAACATTATTCACTGATAAAAATGAATTAGTCAATGCTTTTGGCTTTGAAATGAAGCAAACCGTACTTATTTCAATAATTACAGCATTCACATTTTTGGTGGTAGCAGTTTCTTCTCCAATATTATCTGGTATAGCAGATTATGTTGGCAATAAGAAAAGCTTTATGAAGTTTTTTTGCTACATGGGTGGAATTGGATGTATGGGGCTCTATTGGTTTAACTTAGATATGATTCATACAAGTCTGCTGTTTTATTTCATGGGACTCTTAGGATACTGGGGCAGTCTTGTATTCTATAATTCATATTTACCAGACATAGCTTTTGAAGAACAGCAAGATTCTGCTAGTGCTAAAGGATTTTCATTGGGTTACATAGGTAGTGTAATTTTATTGCTAATAAACCTAGGAATGGTAATGATGCCTCAATATTTTGGCTTTGATATTAGTATTTCTAATGAAATTGCAAACTCAGGAAATGAAATTGCGATAGCTGAGGCTATGGAGACGGCTAAGAATATTGCTGCTGTTAAAGCTATGAAGATTTCATTTATTACTGTTGGATTATGGTGGATAGGATTTAGCCAATATAGTTTTTATATACTGCCAAAAGGAGTCTCTAGCGGACATAAGGTGACCAAAGAAGTTTTATTTAATGGATTTAAGGAATTAAAAAATGTTTGGAAAGAATTAAAAGGGAATTTAAGATTAAAAAGATATCTAAATGCCTTTTTTGTATTTAGTATGGCGGTACAAACCATTATGCTAATGGCCGTATATTTCGGTGAAAAAGAAATTTTGTGGGGTTCAGATAGTGAGAAGACAGTAGGACTTATAGTTAGTATTCTTGTTATTCAACTGGTAGCCATACTAGGTGCAATATTTACCTCTAGAGCATCTGCTAAATATGGTAATATTAAAACGCTAATTGGCGTAAATACGATTTGGATGTTGGTATGTATTTATGCTTACTTTATGGAAACGCCAATTCAATTTTATATAGCAGCAGGTATAGTAGGTTTAGTAATGGGTGGTGTACAGTCTTTAGGTCGCTCGACGTATTCCAAGTTTTTACCCGAAACAGAAGATACCACGTCTTATTTTAGTTTTTACGATGTCGCTGAAAAAATAGGGATTGTAATAGGAATGCTCATATTTGCAATTGTAGACCAAATAAGTTCTATGAGATATGCCATTTTGTTTTTATTTATGTTCTTTTTGGTTGGTATAGTAATGCTTTTTAGAGTACCAGAAAATAAAACAATTTAATTTATGTTATGTTTGTAATCTCATAACCCAATTCTATATAGATTATGAAAAAAATAATTGCTTTATTCTGTGTGTTTTTAATTTGTTCAGCTTTTCAATGTGAAGATGAGCCACTAGAAGGTGAGTTTATAACAGATACTGAAGCTGCATGTGCTTTAGCAGCTCAGAATACCGCAGAAGCTGCGCTAGCTTTTTTAGGCGTTTCTAATGAAGATTTTAGTGAGGTATGTAATGCATATAAAACAGCTCTTGAAGCTCAAATAGCAGCTTGTGGTGATGAAGATGGTAGTTTACAAGGTTTAATTGATGAGTTGGGTGATTGCGTTCCAGATATGACTGAAGAAGGCGTGGTAGGTACGTGGTTATTAACAGCTTGGAATGGAACAGAACCAGTAGACTTAGATAACGATGGAACAGGTAGTATCAATTTCTTAGAAGAAATGGACTGTTATAATAACGAAACTTTTGTTTTTAATAATGATGGTACAGGTGCATCGATAAGTACTTCATATGCTGATATTGAAATATTTCTTGACCCAGACAATTCGGAAGAATTTGATTTCACAGTAGATTGTATTCTTGAAAATGAAACAACTAATTTTACATGGACACAATCAGGGAATATCATTACAACTACAGATGTTTTTGGAACGTTTGATTGGACTTTGGAGGGCAATACTTTGTCAACTACTATTCCAGAAGGTTTTACTGTAATCAATACAGAAGATGCTACAGTTAATACAATACAAGATTTAACATTTGTATATACTAAACAATAAAAAAAGCCGCTAAAAGCGGCTTTTTTGTTTTATAAACTTGTTTTTAATTCTCAATACTTCCAGAACCAGAAACCTTAGTATCTTCTTTCGTAGGATTACCACGATATTCAATGTCTCCAGAACCCGCAACACGAGCTTTAAGTTCACCTGAGCAGTTAACACTGATATCTCCAGAACCTGCAACTGAAGCGTCTACATTTACAGAATCTAATTTAAATCCGTGAATATCGCCAGAACCCGCAACTCTTACTTTAAGATTTTTTGCTTTTCCTTTTAAAGTTAAATCTCCCGATCCTGCTACACTAGCATCAGTGTAGTTTGTATCTATATTCAAAATTAAATCTCCCGAACCTGCTACAGAAGTAGAAAAGTCATCTGCTTTTATAATACCTTCATTCCAAAGGTCTCCAGAACCTGCTAACGATACTTTATCTACATCTTTGTAAGGAATAGTGATTAAGATGCCATTGTTTTTTGAAGGATTGATGTTTTTCCCATTTTTTACTTTAATGACTAAGTCGCCACCTTTAACTTCTGTAACAATATACTCTAATAAGTTGGACTCACCTTTAATAGTAATTTTTCCTTCTTCTCCAGGAACTAGCTTAAAGTCCATAAAGCCACCACATTTAATACCATCATAGTCTCCGGTATTTCGAGTAATTGTTGTAACGTCTCCGTTGCCTCGTACACCTTTTCCGCCCCACCATTGGGCATGAGATGTTGTTAAAGCTAATAAAAGAATAAAGCTGAATGTAAATTTTAAATTTCTCATGATTTTTGGTTTTATAACAAACATGACTGTTCGTTTTTTGATTAATTATTGTTTTTTAAATGTTACGCTTCCGAATTCAGAATTGATTTTAACCAGATTTCCAGTGTTACTTTCACCATAATGGCCTGAGTAGTATTTATCTGATGATTTGATTATGTTTTTTGAAAAGTAAAAGTCGTCGCTGTTTTTTAATGAGGCATGTTCTAAGGAGATATCAAAATTAAAATGATAAGCTGAATCATAACCTAGCGTAATGCTTGCATGCTCTGCAACAATCTCTATATTTTGAGCATTAGAAGCCACTTTTTCAATCTTTACACTTCCAAAATCTGATTTTACCGAAGCATTTTTATAGACACTACCTATGCGTAGCGTAAGATGGTCTGCATTACCGGTAATATTATTCACATTATCTATTTTAAGTGAATTAAAATCACAGTTATAAGTGATGTTTTCTGCAGCTTCTATATAACTTGAGGTGTGGTCTGCGTTGATACTTAGATTCTTGGTTTTTGCAACAGTGTAGCTGCTAAAATCCGCATTTATCTTTCCGCTGTTTATATACTCAAAATAGCTATCTTTTGTATGGTCAAAATTCAATTCGTTTCCATCAGCCAGCAATTCTTTTGTGGTTATTTTTCCATAATCACAATTTATTCTTGCTACACCTTCTAGGGTGTCAACACTAACACTTCCAAAATCATTATCAATGTCTATGCTATTAGTTTTTGGAATTTTAATAACATAGTTGATTTCAAGCTTGAGATTCATTTTTTTACCCCAATTCCACCATCTAGATTCATTTTTTTCAATTTTTGTAATCGCAGAAACAAGAGAATTTGAAGCTGAAAAATTAATATCTATTCTCTCCAAACGGTCTTCTACTTTTTCTTCATCATTGCCACTTACTCTTATTAGAACGTCAAATTCAATAGTGTTTTTATCCCAAGTAATAATATCAATATTACCAAAGCGGTTACTCACTTTTAAAGTCGCATCTTTATTT
The DNA here is from genome assembly GCF_900129745.1 of Winogradskyella jejuensis. Classification (GTDB taxonomy): domain Bacteria; phylum Bacteroidota; class Bacteroidia; order Flavobacteriales; family Flavobacteriaceae; genus Winogradskyella; species Winogradskyella jejuensis. Next base: position 642,228 of record NZ_FQWS01000002.1, read on the forward strand.
ACGTTGTACGATTTTTGAATAACGCGTTCTTTTGTAGTTAAAGCATCGTTATACGAGAGTGTATTAGCTGAAACTAATGCTGGTAACAGTAATAAAACTGCTAGTAAATTATAGTGTATTTTCTGTATCATAATTTGTGTCTTTTAAGTCTTCAATTTTATCTAATATGTCGTTTAGGATATCTATCCTGCTTTGAAAGTTTGATATCATAGCGTAAATAACGCGCTTATCATTTCCACTCTCTTTAAGGTCGTTCTTTAAATCTTCGTAGTCTTCTTCAAGAGTTTTTAATTGACGCTCTGCTTCGTAAATAATATTTTCTGTTAGAGGTGAGCGCTCAGCATTTAACTTTTTTAATTCTTCACTAATTGTAGTAGTAAAAAAGTCTTGTGCTTCAGAAAACTCAGGAGATACGCTAGCTAAATCAAGAGTGTCTTCAGTTTGATTAATTCCACCGAATACACTAATTGCAATAACAACGCTTGCTGCAACAGCTAAAAGAGGCTTCCAAAAAGTACTCAATTTGTTTTCCTTTTTTCCAGAAGATTTTGCATCGAGCTTTTCTAGGAAACGAGCTCCATGTCCTTTATTAGGCTCCAGAACATCAAACTTTCCTTTTAAGTCTTCAAATAGAGTTTCTATATTATCTTGTTTATTCATCATTATGCGTTAACGCTTAGTTTTTGTCTTAAACTCTCTTTAGCTCTTGAGATTAATGTTCTACAGTTAGCATAAGAGATATTCATTATTTCTGAGATTTCTTCATAATCATAGCCTTCAATGAGATGCAGTGTTAAACCTAAACTGTAATTAGATTTTAGTTGCTTTATTGTTTTTAGGATATAATTCACTTTTTCGTTTTCTAAATCGGTTTCTTCAATACCATTATTATCTTCAACTTTATAAAGCACATCGTCTAAAGCAACGTTATTCTCCTTTATTTGCCTGTTGTACTCTACAATACTATTATTAATTACTATCCGTTTTAGCCAAGAACCAAAAACTGTTTTATCTTTTAAGCTTTCTAACTTATCAAAAGCAGTTAAAAAAGACTCTTGCATTACATCTTCTGCCTTGTACGTATCTCGTACAATTCTAATTGATGTGTTATACATAGCTTTGTAGTAGCGGTTGTAAATTTCTAATTGTGCACGTTGGTTGCCCGTACTACAAAGCCTGAGTAATTGTTCTATATTTTGATTGGTTGTAGACAAAAACTAATGCTTTTACTTATAGATAGACTTGTTTGTGAAGTGTTACAGTTTTAAATAAAAAACTTTTACAAATTTAATTCTGAATGGCATAACAATTGAATTTAATGAAGAGTTAATAGCTTATAAATAGCTATAAAACCTTATAATCTAACGTAAAGTTAGAAAATGTAAAACGAAACATTAGTACATTCTGTGTCTTTTAATGACAGAATGGCTTAAAATATAATATGGCAAAACGAAAATTTTTAGGGCTTGACAGTTTGTCATTTCAGGATTTTGATGAAAATTCAGAATTAATTCCTTTAATGACTCCAGAAGATGAAGAATTAATAAATAACGAAGTTCTTCCAGAATCACTTTCAATTTTACCGTTGCGAAACACTGTTTTGTTTCCTGGAGTGGTGATTCCTATTACTGCTGGGCGCGATGCGTCTATAAAGCTTATCAACGATGCTAATAATGGCGGAAAAGTTATCGGAGTAGTATCTCAGAAAGATGAAGCTGTTGAAAACCCTACAGAGAATGATATTTATAAAACAGGTACTGTAGCTCGTATTTTAAAGGTGTTAAAGATGCCTGACGGTAACACAACAGTTATCATTCAGGGGAAAAAGCGCTTCCAAATTAAGGAAGTCGTTTCTGAAACACCGTATCTAACAGCAACAATATCTGATTTAGCTGAGGCTAAGCCTGCGAAGGATAATGAGGAATTCAAAGCTATTATTGAGTCTATTAAAGATTTGTCTTTAGAGATTATAAAAGAGAGTCCTAATATTCCAACTGAGGCGAGCTTCGCCATAAAAAATATTGAAAGTAGTTCTTTTCTTGTCAATTTTGTGTCTTCAAATATGAACCTTAAGGTTGAAGAAAAGCAAGAATTACTTCAAATTAACGATTTAAAAGAACGTGCGCTTTCTACGTTAAAGTTCATGAATCTAGAATATCAAAAGTTAGAGCTTAAGAATGATATACAGAATAAGGTTCAGAGCGATATGAACCAGCAACAACGAGAGTATTTCTTACACCAACAGATGAAAACTATCCAAGAAGAGTTGGGTGGAGGCGTGTCTTCTGGTGAGGAAATTGAAGATATGCGTCAGCGTGCTAAAGAGAAACAATGGGATACTAAAGTCAAAGAGCATTTTGATAAAGAATTAGCTAAGATGCAACGCATGAATCCTCAGGTAGCTGAGTATTCAATCCAGCGGAATTATCTAGACTTGTTTTTGGATTTACCTTGGAATGAGTTTAGTGAAGACCAATTCGATTTAAAGCGCGCGATGAAAATCTTAGATCGTGACCATTTTGGTTTAGACGATGTTAAAAAGCGTATTATAGAGTATTTAGCGGTATTGAAGCTTCGTAACGACATGAAGTCGCCAATTCTTTGTCTTTACGGTCCTCCAGGAGTCGGTAAAACATCTTTAGGAAAATCTGTAGCCGAAGCTTTAGGGAGAGAGTATGTGCGTATCTCACTAGGTGGTTTACGAGACGAGGCCGAGATTAGAGGACACCGTAAGACTTATATCGGTGCTATGCCAGGACGTATTATTCAGAGTTTAAAAAAGGCAGGAACGTCTAACCCTGTTTTTGTTTTAGATGAAATAGATAAATTATCTTCTGGTCATCAAGGTGACCCGTCTTCGGCAATGTTAGAAGTGTTAGACCCAGAACAAAATAATGAATTCTACGATAATTTCTTAGAAATGGGTTATGATCTGTCTAAAGTCATGTTTATAGCTACATCTAATAGTTTAAATACTATTCAGCCTGCATTACGTGACCGTATGGAAATCATTAATGTTACGGGTTATACCATAGAAGAAAAAGTAGAAATAGCAAAACGTCATTTATTGCCTAAACAACTTAAAGAACATGGGTTAGATGAGAAAGCATTAAAAATTGGTAAACCTCAACTTGAGAAAATCGTTGAAGGTTATACGAGAGAGTCTGGAGTACGTGGATTAGAAAAGCAAGTAGCCAAAATGGTACGTTATGCGGCCAAAAACATTGCAATGGAAGAAGACTACAATGTTAAAGTGTCTAACGAAGATGTTGTAGAGATTTTAGGAAGCCCAAGACTAGAACGCGATAAGTATGAGAATAACAATGTCGCTGGAGTTGTTACTGGCTTGGCTTGGACTAGAGTAGGAGGCGATATTTTATTTATAGAGTCTATTCTTTCAAAAGGAAAAGGAAGTTTATCTATAACAGGAAACTTAGGAAAAGTCATGAAAGAATCTGCTACCATTGCTATGGAATACATAAAAGCAAATGCAGATAAATTTGGGATTAATTCCGAAGTTTTTGATAAGTATAATGTGCACATTCACGTTCCAGAAGGCGCTACACCAAAAGATGGGCCAAGTGCAGGTGTAACGATGCTAACATCTTTAGTGTCATTATTTACGCAGCGTAAAGTGAAGAAAAGTATTGCCATGACAGGAGAGATTACCTTGAGAGGTAAGGTCTTGCCAGTAGGAGGCATCAAAGAGAAGATTTTAGCTGCTAAGCGTGCAAAAATCAAAGAAATTTTACTTTGCGAAGACAACAAAAGGGATATTGACGAAATAAAACCAGAATACCTAAAAGGCCTCACATTCCATTATGTTAAAGACATGGATGAGGTTTTAGAATTGGCAATAACCAAACAAAAGGTAAAAAATCCTAAATCACTTTAATAATCAAAACCTCAGTGTAAGAACTGAGGTTTTTGCTTTTCAAAAAATAAAAGATTTAGAACTGCGTTCTAAGATAGATTTAGTTATTTTGCATGCTATGATTAGGAGAATTACCGCTCTGTTTTTTTTAGGGTTTGCTTCGGTGTGTTTCGCCCAATTGGGAGGCGAGTCTACATACCAGTTTCTTAATCTTATATCTTCTCCAAGACAAGCTGCATTAGGCGGAAAAATAATCACAAATTTTGATAAAGATGTCACTGAAGCGCTATATAATCCGGCGTCTATTAATAGCGACATGCATAATCAAGCAGCTTTAAACGTCTCTAGTTATTTAGGTGGAATTACATACGGAACAGCGGCTTATGCCTATACTTGGGATAGACGTGTACAAACCTTTCATTTTGGGGTTACTTATATCAACTACGGAGAATTTGATGGACGTGATTTAAATGGTATAGCAACGGGTACTTTTAGTGGAAATGAAGTTGCCTTATCTTTTGGTTACAATTATAATATCCCTTTTACAGATTTTTATGTAGGTGCAAATGCAAAAGTGATAACATCTCAATTAGAACAATACAATTCTGTTGGAGGTGCTATAGATTTAGGTGTTATGTATATTAATGAAAACCTAGATTTTCATGCAGCTCTTACGGTTAGAAATTTAGGAACTCAATTTACAACTTATGCAGGTGTAAATGAACGCTTGCCTTTTGAAGTAAATTTTGGAATGTCCCAAACCTTAGAATATATTCCACTACGATGGCACTTAACACTAGAGAATCTGCAAGAATGGCCTATTGGTGTTTCTAATCCTGCAAGAGCAACTACAGATTTAAGTGGTAACCAAACTGAAGAAAAAGTTGGCTTTCTAAACAATACGCTTCGTCATTTGATATTGGGAGCTGAGTTATGGCCAGATAGAGGATTTAATTTAAGGTTAGGATATAATTTTAGGCGTGCTGAAGAATTACGTATTTTAGACCAAAGAAACTTTTCTGGTTTATCTTTTGGTGTTGGCCTAAAGATTAATAAAATGAAGTTTAGCTATACTCATGCAAGATACACAGCGTCTGCAAATACTAGCTTTTTTGGACTTCAAATTGATTTGAATTAATATTGAATAGATTCAGCATAAATGAGTAAAATAGTTATAGCCATAGACGGGTTTTCATCTACAGGAAAAAGCACAGTTGCCAAACTACTGGCTAAAGAGTTGGGCTATATCTATGTAGATACTGGCGCCATGTACCGCGCAGTGACTTATTTTGCTCTAGTAAACGGATTTGTTTCAGAAAATGAATTGGACAAAGAAGGTCTGATTTCAGAATTAGAAAATATTCACATAACCTTTAAGTTTAATCCAGATTTAGGTTTTGCAGAGGTTTACTTAAATGATGAAAATATTGAAGCAGATATTCGCACACTTAAAGTCTCACAACATGTAAGTCATATTGCTGAAATTTCAGAAGTGCGTCGTAAGCTAGTACAACAACAGCAGTTGATGGGCAAAGACAAAGGTGTTGTTATGGATGGTAGAGATATTGCAACCGTTGTATTCCCTGATGCAGAATTAAAGATTTTTATGACCGCTTCCGCTGAAAAACGTGCTACAAGACGTTACAAAGAATTGTTAGAGCGTGGTCATAACTTAAGCTATGATGAGGTGCTTCAAAATGTTATAACTCGTGATGAAATAGATTCAACTCGTGAAGATTCTCCACTAATAAAGTCTGAAGATGCTATTGAATTTGATAATTCCGAAATGACCATTGAAGAACAATTACAAGCCATACGGGCTTTAGTAGAAGACAAATTAAAATAAAAAAGGCATCTAATTTAGATGCCTTTTTTGTAGAAATGTATAATCTTATAAGTTTGGAATTACTAATTCTTGGTCTGGATGAATAACATCTGGGTTTTTCAGAATGTGTGTATTCGCAGCAAAAATTTCTTTGTACTTCATAGCATCACCATAATAGTGCTTTGCTATTTTTCCTAAAGTTTCACCAGAAGAAACTGTATGTCTTGCGTAAACAGAAGTGTCTTCTACTTTGATATCCGCCATGATATCCGCAGGATTATCACCGCCGATTTCCTTTATCTTATTCCATAAAGCGTCTTTTTCGTATTGCGTACTTGCTGTACCCCAAACTTTAAGTTTTCCGTCAGCTTCTTCAACTTTTCCGTCTTTAATGTTTAGTTGTTCTCCTAAGTCAAGTACTGCTTGATATTTTGCTCTCATTTTTAAAAAGTTTTTAATTAATATTATTGTTGTTTGTATCTTAAATAGTTACTCTAAAACGTATGAGAATTTAACTGCTTAAATTTTAGGTAATTATTAATGTTATTCGTATTTTTGCGCTCCTTTTGGCGATTAGTAGGAAGACAAAAGACAATATAAAAATTTATTTTAACACTTCTATGTGTTTATCGCATAAATTTTCCTACAGCATATAGAATACAAATTTTTATCAGCAATGGCTGAAAACAAAACAAAAGAAGCTGAAGTAGCAGTAGAAGCAACTGAAGCAAAAGCAACCCAAGCACCTGTAGTATCTGAAGCTCAGGCAAACCCAGAAAAATTCTTAAAGGAGTTTGATTGGCACAACTACGAAGAAGGTATTGAACAAGTAGAAGACACTAAACTTGAAGAGTTCGAGAAGTTAGTATCTGAAAACTTCGTTGATACTTTAGATGATCAAGTTGTAGAAGGAACTGTAATTGCTATTACAGACCGTGACGCAATTATTGACATCAACGCTAAATCTGAAGGTGTAATTTCACTTAACGAGTTCCGTTACAACCCAGATTTAAAAGTAGGTGATAAGGTTGAAGTATTAATTGACGTTCGTGAAGACGCAACAGGTCAGTTAGTATTATCTCATAGAAAAGCACGTGTAATTAAGGCGTGGGATCGTGTAAACAATGCACACGATACTGGTGAAATCGTAAACGGTTTTGTAAAATGCAGAACTAAAGGCGGAATGATTGTAGACGTATTTGGTATAGAAGCGTTCTTACCGGGTTCTCAAATCGATGTGAAGCCTATTAGAGATTACGATCAGTACGTAAACAAAACAATGGAATTTAAAGTTGTAAAAATCAACCACGAGTTCAAAAACATTGTTGTATCTCACAAAGCACTTATCGAAGCTGATATTGAAGAGCAGAAGAAAGAAATCATTGGCCAGTTAGAAAAAGGACAAGTATTAGAAGGTGTTGTTAAAAACATTACTTCTTACGGTGTGTTTATTGATCTTGGTGGTGTAGATGGTTTAGTTCATATTACAGACCTTTCTTGGTCACGTATCAACCATCCAAACGAGATTGTTGAGTTAGATCAGAAATTAAATGTTGTAATCCTTGATTTTGATGAAGATAAGTCAAGAATCCAATTAGGTCTTAAGCAGTTATCTAAGCACCCTTGGGAAGCTTTAGCTGAAGACGTAAAAGTTGGTGACAAAGTAAAAGGTAAAGTAGTTGTAATCGCTGATTACGGTGCATTTATCGAAGTTGCTGATGGTGTTGAAGGATTAGTACACGTTTCTGAAATGTCATGGTCTACACACTTACGTTCTGCACAAGATTTCGTTTCTGTAGGAGATGAGATTGATGCTGTTATCTTAACATTAGATAGAGAAGATCGTAAAATGTCACTTGGTATTAAGCAATTAACACCAGACCCATGGACAGATATTACATCTAAATACCCTGTAGGTTCTAAGCACACAGGTATTGTACGTAACTTTACAAACTTTGGTGTATTCGTAGAATTAGAAGAAGGTATCGATGGATTAATTTACATCTCTGATTTATCTTGGACTAAGAAAGTGAAGCACCCTAGCGAGTTCTGTAATGTAGGTGATAAGTTAGATGTTGTTGTATTAGAGTTAGACGTAGAAGGACGTAAATTATCTTTAGGTCACAAACAAACTACTGAAAACCCTTGGGATAAGTACGAAACTGAGTTTGCTTTAGAGTCTGTACATAAAGCTGCGATTTCTGAAATCGTTGACAAAGGTGCAACTATAGAGTTTAACGAAGATATCGTTGCTTTTGTTCCACAACGTCACTTAGAAAAAGAAGACGGTTCTAAATTAAAGAAAGGTGAAGAAGCAGAATTCAAAATCATTGAATTTAATAAAGAATTCAAAAGAGTTGTAGCATCTCACACAGCTGTATTTAGAGAAGAAGAAGCTAAGATTGTAAAGCAAGCTGTACGTAAAGCAGAAGCTCAAGCAGCAGAAGCTAAGCCAACTTTAGGTGACGCTAATGATGCATTACAAGCGCTTAAAGATAAAATGGACGGTAAGAAGTAATTCTTCCAGATTTTTATAAAATTAAAAGCCTCTCATTTTTGAGAGGCTTTTTTATTATTAAAAGTATTAATTTGCATTCGATTTAATTTATCATGAAACTTAATATAACACTATTACTTTTATTAATTATACTTCCAGTATCTGCCCAGAATTGGTTAGAAACCAATCTATTTGTACCAGAAAATACTTTAATTAATAGCAATTTTGGAATAAGAGTTGCTGTTGACGGAGATTACATGGTTATTGCTGCTAATGCGGGTAAGAATGATACATCAACGGGGAGTATTAGTATTTATAAAAAAAGCAGTACTAATGATTGGGATTTAATTCAAGAATTGTCCATTGCAGATGGAACTCCTGGACGTCAAACTCCAAGTTCTATAGATATTAAAAACGATTATATAGTAGTTGGTGTTTTGAGTAAGGACAAAGTTTATGTATTTAAAAATGATGGTATTGGAAACTGGAGTAGCTTTCAAGAATTGGTAGGCTCTGATACAACTTCTAACGATAGGTTTGGAGAATCTGTTGCTATTTCAGAAAATCATATAGTAGTTGGAGCTACATTTCAAGGTCCAAACTCTAACAACTTGTTTGGTGCGGCTTATGTTTATGAAATAAGTATGGTTTCTAATCAATGGGAAGAAACACAAAAACTTGTTTCAAATATAAGAACTGACGCAGATTTATTTGGACAAAGAGTAAGCTTGTATAATAATACAATTGTCATAGCAGCAAGAGGTGAGGATCAAGATGCAAACGAGACAAATACACTGTTTGGCTCTGGAGCAGTATATGTATTTGAATTAGATGAGTTAAATATTTGGAACCAAATTATCAAGCTTACCCCAAGTGATAGAGTTAATGATATGAGTTTTGGAGATGATGTTTCTATATTTGAAGGTAGTATTGTTATAGGTTGTGTAAGATGTACAGACGATTCTTCCCAAGCTACTGGTGCGGCTTATGTTTTTGAAAAACTGACTACCGGAAATTGGTCAGAAACTTCTAAACTTTTACCAAATATTTCTAATCTTACCGATGACTTTGGGAAAAGCGTGGCTGTAAGTCAAGATTATATTGCAATAGGTTCACATTTGGATGATAAGGATATAAATGGAACTAATTTTCTATCAAATTCTGGACTCGTTTACATATATAATAGAGATACTTTAAATCAATGGAATTTTCAGGAAACAATAGAAGCTAGTGATAGAGAAGAAGATGATATATTTGGTTATGATTTAGACCTTCATTTAGGGCAAATCATAGTAGGAGCATTTGCTAGTGAAGGTCTTAATCCGAATGATAATTCGGTGGTATTCAATGCTGGGTCGGCCTATGCGTTTGAAATTAATTCAAATTTATCTTCAAATAATTTTAGATTTCAAAATATTTTTGTTTCTCCAAATCCATCTAGTTATAGCTATAATGTTGAACTACAAGAGGTTTATGATGAATTAGAAGTCTCTATCGTTAATGTTATTGGAGAAGTCTTATTAAATAAAAGATATAATGATGTTTCAGAATTTGAAATTCATTTAAATGCTAAATCAGGGCTTTATTTTATGAATATTAAAAATAGTTTTGAAACAATTGCTACTATTAAAATCATTAAAGAGTGATTTGATCTTTAATTTATTTAGTTTAACTTTACATCCCAAATACGTTTGGAAGTTATATGAGTCAAAAAGTATTACTTAATTCTAAAGAAGTAAACATTATCCTTCACAGATTGGCTTGTCAACTTATTGAAAATCACAACGACTTTTCTAATACTGCAATCATAGGATTACAACCTAGAGGTAAATTTCTTGCAGACCGATTAGCAAAAATTTTAAAAGAAGATTACAAAGTAAAAGACCTTAAATACGGTCATTTGGATATTACGTTTTTTAGGGATGATTTCCGTCGTGGTGATAAACCTTTAGAAGCTAATAAAACAGATATCAACTTTATAGTTGAAGGCAAAAATGTCGTTTTTGTGGACGATGTATTGTACACAGGACGTAGTATAAGAGCAGCATTAACCGCAATTCAATCTTTTGGAAGACCAAACCATATAGAATTACTAACATTAATAGACAGACGTTTTAGTCGTCATTTACCTATACAACCAGATTATCGTGGGAGACAGGTAGATGCCATAAATAAAGAAAAAGTTATAGTAAACTGGAAAGAGAACGAAGGAGAAGATACCGTTTACTTAATAAATAAATAAGAGCATGAGTCAATTAAGTGTCAATCACTTACTGGGAATTAAATATCTAAACGAAGCAGATATTCAGCTTATTTTTGAAACTGCAGACCAATTTAAAGAGGTTATTAATCGACCAATTAAAAAAGTCCCTTCGCTTAGAGACATTACCATTGCTAACTTATTTTTCGAAAATTCTACACGTACAAAGTTGTCTTTTGAACTTGCCGAGAAACGTCTCTCTGCAGATGTAATAAATTTTTCTGCAAGTCAGTCTTCGGTTAAAAAAGGAGAAACACTTATAGATACGGTAAACAATATTCTTTCAATGAAGGTAGATATGGTAGTGATGCGCCATCCAAGTCCAGGAGCAGGTATATTTTTATCAAAGCACATAGATGCCAGCATTGTTAATGCCGGAGACGGTGCACACGAACATCCTACGCAAGCATTGTTAGATTCTTACTCTATCAGAGAGTCTTTAGGTAGTGTAAAAGGAAAAAATGTGGTGATTGTAGGCGATATTTTGCATAGCCGCGTGGCATTGTCTAATATTTATGCGCTGCAATTACAAGGTGCTAATGTTATGGTTTGTGGACCAAAAACCTTATTGCCAAAATACATTAAAGATTTAGGCGTTAAAGTAGAAACTAATCTCCGTAAGGCTTTAAATTGGTGTGATGTTGCAAATATGCTACGTGTGCAAAATGAACGAATGGACATCAGTTACTTTCCAACGACTAGAGAATATGCGCAACAGTTTGGAGTCAATAAAGTGTTGCTAGATAGTTTAGATAAAAAAATTACAATCATGCATCCAGGACCAATTAACCGTGGAGTAGAGATAACGAGTGATGTTGCTGACTCCGACCAATCCATTATACTTAACCAAGTGGAAAATGGGGTAGCCATTCGTATGGCAGTGATTTATTTATTAGCTTCAAAAATAAAATAAGGTGTTATGATATTTGATAAAGATGGTAACATTACAATTATTACCCAAGAAAAGGCGTCAGTTAAGACCTTAGTCAATAATATTGAGCAGGTTTATGATAAGTACAAGAACGACCATATTATCGTAAATCTGTCTAGTTTAGATTCAATTTCATTAGAAGATATTATTGAGTTTCTTAGAATAAGTAATACACATCGAGGTGACAAAAAATCATTTGTTGTAGTATCAGACAAAGTAGATTTAGACGCTATGCCAGACGAAATTTGTGTTGTACCTACGATGCACGAGGCATACGATATAATTGAAATGGAAGATATAGAGCGCGATTTAGGATTTTGATATGAAGTTAAATATTCTAGGTTGCTATAGCGCCACACCTCGTACATTTACCAATCCTACATCACAAGTTTTAGAAATTAGAAATCATTTGTTTTTGATTGATTGTGGCGAAGGTACCCAAGTCCAGCTCAGAAAAAACAAGATTAAGTTTTCACGAATAAAGCACATCTTTATCTCGCATTTGCATGGTGACCATTATTTTGGTTTAGTTGGACTAATTTCTACGTTTCGATTGTTGAAGCGAGAAGCAGACCTTCACATATATGGACCAAAAGGATTAAAGGAGGTCATTACACTTCAGATGAAATTATCTGACTCATGGACCAATTATAATCTTTATTTCCATGAATTAACCTCTAAAGAATCCGAACTTATTTTTGAAGACGATAAAGTAGAGGTACACACCATCCCGCTTCAGCATCGTGTATATACCAATGGTTTTTTGTTTAAAGAAAAAGAAGGCGAAAGAAAATTAGACATGGCGGCTGTTTTTAGTGCTGATATAGATGTAGCTTATTACAGAAAGCTAAAGCAAGGTTTTGATGTTGAAAACAAGAAGGGTAAGACTGTGAAAAACGAAACTGTAACTCTATCACCATCAAAACCTAAAAGTTATGCCTTTTGTAGCGACACACTTTATGATGAAGCCAAACTACCTTTAATTAGTGGTGTAGATGTATTATATCACGAATCTACATTCTTAGAAAAGAATGCCAATCTGTGTGAACCGACCATGCATTCCTCTGCTAAACAAGCGGCTACAATAGCTAAAAAAGCAAATGCAGGAACATTAATTTTAGGCCATTACTCTACACGTTACGACGATTTATCTCTATTTAAAAAAGAGGCACAAACGGTTTTTGAAAATGTAGAATTAGGAGATGATGGTAAAGTATTTGAATTTTAGCATTGTAATTCCTTCAACCTTAAAGCCCATCCGATAGCTTCTTCAATAGTATAAGCACGTTTTACACTTATTTTAGAAATATGCTTTTCAATATTAGCAGAAAGAAGTGTTGAGTCTCTATAAGTAACAATTGCTGCTCCGACTACAGGAATATCGTTATCTAAATAATTCCATAAAATTGGGTCAGAAGAGTAGTTGTTTATTCTATTGGTTATGTAAGCCAGTTGTTGAGTGGGAGGATAAATATCTATAAATTCTTCTATAAGAGTCTCAAGTTTTTCTTCATCAAAATGCACTCCTTGATTTACTTCTACAATGATAAATTTATCGGCAGCATAATAGTCACAAAAGCTTAAAGTTCCTTTACGGTAATTTATAGATTTTGAAATGGGGGAATCTTCAAATCTCATTCTTAAAATTTCGCTAAAAATACACTTTTTTTGAAGTAGATGAAATTTTGAATTAACTTTATAGTCTATGGAAAAAGATTTAAGTAATTATAGAGAATCCTACGAAAAAGGGGAGCTATTAAAAAAAAATGTACCTGAAAATCCTATAGAATTATTCAGAGATTGGTTTATTGAAGTAGAACAGCATTTTAACCAACGAGAAACTAATGCTATGACCATTTCTACAATAGGATTAGACGGATATCCCAAGAGTAGAGTAGTACTTCTAAAAAAATATACCTACGAGGGTTTTATTTTCTATACCAATTATAATAGTGAAAAAGGAAAGGCTATAATAGCTAACCCTAATGTATGTCTTTCTTTTTTTTGGGCAGATGCAGAACGTCAAATTATAATAAAGGGTAAAGCCGAAAAAATAGCGGAGAACCTAAGTGATGGTTATTTTGAATCTAGACCACGAGGAAGTCAATTAGGTGCTGTAGTTTCTAATCAGAGTGAGGTAGTTAATGACAGAGCTGAACTTGAAAATAAACTGAAGAATCTTGAAGAGGAATATGAAGGAAAAGATATTCCTCGTCCAAAACATTGGGGTGGATTTATTATTAAACCTGTAGAAATTGAGTTTTGGCAGGGTAGACCTAATCGATTACACGACAGAATTAGATATAAATTACAAGACGATTTTCAATGGAAAATTGAGCGTCTATCACCTTAATTAACACAATAGAGTTAAATCGGTAAAAGGTAATTTATTAAGGTGAAATACACTATAAAATCATTCATAAACGATTAAAAACATATAAAATCGATAAAATACATGTTTTTAATCGATTTTAACATTTTATTAACAGTGTAACTTTAGATGAAACTTACTTTAGTAGTCCCAAACAATAAAATACCTACTTATGAAAGTTTCTACACTAATGCCAGTACTGGCAATTTGTGCTTTGTTATCCTTTACGTCTTGCTCTACTGAGAGTGTAAATGAGGAAGAAGTATTCACAGTTGATATAGCAACTGCACCACAAGCAAAGCCATTAGAAATCGAAGTTTTAGAGCTAATAAATAATCATCGCATTAACAGCGGACTTAATGCATTATCAAACAATAATACTGTTAAAGCTGTAGCTTTTACACATTCAGATTACATGAGACAATCTAATGATGTCTCTCATCACAATTTTTACGTTAGAAAGCAAAGTCTTGAGGAAAACGAAAATGCGCAAATTGTATCAGAAAATGTAGCTTATGGCTACACTAATGCTGAGTCATTGGTTAATGCATGGCTTAATAGCCCTTCGCATAGAAATAATATTGAAGGAAACTTTACACACTTCGACATCTCTGCAGAGCAAGATGAAGATGGTGGGTGGTATTATACCAACATATTTATAAAAAGATAATTTTAGTGAGTTTTAATTATGTATTTATAAGACCGCATTTTTGCGGTCTTTTTTTTGTTTAAATAATTCCTCTTAGCTTCTATGAGTAATTTTTATTCTTCGTTTTATTTGATTAATTACTTATTCTGATTGATTCTAATTATTACACATTCATTGCTTTGTAATATTAATAATTATTGTGAAAGCAATTAATTAGATATTATTACATTTTTGATTTCATAATACTATATTTCTAATAAATTTAATGGGGTTTGTTTCTACATTATTAATTGGTCTTGTTTGAATCTGTTTATGCCATAAAAAAACGCCTAGCAATTTGCTAGGCGTTTTTTTGTATTTGCTAACTTTTATTCTTTTATGATATAGAAGTAAGAACGTCTATTTTTTTGATGCTCTTCTTTAGAACACTTTATACCATTAGCACATCTGTTAAGAAGTTGAGATTCTCCATAGCCTATAGCACTTTCTATTCTGTTGGCTTCAATACCACGAGATATGATATAATCTCTAGTAGATTTAGCACGTCTGTCAGATAATCTCATGTTGTAGCGTTCACCACCACGACTATCTGTATGTGATTCAATTTTTATCACCATAGTAGGGTGTTTACGCATAACATCCACAATATTTTCTAATTCAAATTGAGCATCTGTTCTGATATTCCACTTGTCAAAGTCAAAGAAAATGGGGTTAATGACTATTTGGTTATCTATAATTAGCGGTGTTAACATTAAATCAGCAATATTAACTTTATCTTTTTCATCTGTAGTCGTTACTGTTTTTTGGTCGTCTTTGTAATCATCTTTACTAGCAACTACGGTATATGTTTTTTCACAAAGTTGATTTGAGAATTCGTATTTTCCATCTGCATCTGTAGTCATTTCAGCAATGACTTTACCCTTATCATCAACTAATTTTACGGTAGCGTCAGGAATGACTTCCTCAGTCAATTCATCTCTAACTACACCTTCTATACTTTGCTGACAGATGTAAGTATTAAATGTATAGATATCGTCACTACCTTTTCCACCTTCACGATTAGAAGATAAGTAACCTTCTTCTGTATCTGTATCAAATATGTATGCGAAATCATCAAAACTAGAATTGAAAGGCTCACCTATGTTTACGCTTTCTGCATCAGGGTTATTAATTATATCTGACTTAAAAATATCTAATAGCCCATAATTGACAAAACCATCTGAAGAATAATAAAGAGTTCCATCTTTTGCAACAAACGGGAAGGTATCACGACCAGCGGTATTTATTTTATCTCCTAAATTACGAGGCTCAGAAAAAGAACCATCTTCTTTAATATCTACAACGTATAAATCTGAAAGACCATATCCTCCCTCTCGATCTGAAGCGAAATATAGTTTCTTGTTATCTGGACTTAATGCAGGATGTGCTGTAGAATAGAGCTCTAAGTTAAATGGTAACAACTCTAAGTCTGTCCATTGGTTAGTTTCTTCATCTAGTTTAGCTCTAAATAATTCTAAGTGTGTTGTTCCTTTTTTATCGTAATCTAGGCGGTCTCTCTTTGTAAGATTATCACGAGTAAAGTAAATAGTTTTGCCATCATTGGTAATCGCTACAGAAGATTCGTGATAATTTGAGTTAATTCTATCCCCAGATACTTTACTTGGTGAGCCAAAAGCTAAAGTTTTGTTACCTCTTATAATTTCAGTTTGGTAAATATCTAAAAATGGCTCTTTATTCCAGACGTATAACTTAGAAGAAGTATCTCTTGAAGATGCAAAATAAAGCGTGTTGTCTTTAACATAAGAACCAAAATCTGACTTGTCTGTATTAAAATCTACATTGTATAGGTTTACAACGCGTCTATCATTATCTTGTTTAGAGATTTTATAGATATCAAAATTATCTTGGATGAATCTGTTGTCATCTGTGTCTTTATCTTGTTTTTCTCTGAGCTTGGCAACCCACAACTCAGCCTTTTCATAGTCTTTAATACTTACTAAAGATTGTATGTATTTAAAGATATATTCATTGTCAATTTTTCTCTCGTATTTGTCTACTGCCAAGCCATACCAAAGGGCAGACTCTTCGGTTTGAGTATTGTTATAATATGCATCTCCTAATCTTGTAAGTACATGCATAGAGCTATCACCTTTTTTTACAACTTCTTTATACAATTCTATAGCTTTTATGTAACTATAACTTTTATAGAATTTGTCAGCCAACTTCAACTGTGCAAAGCTTGAAGAAAAACAAAGGGTTAATAATATAATGGTTAATCTTGTTTTCATATTACACTGCATTTTTAGAAGTATCTAGGGGATTTAATTCTACGGCTTTTGAATATTTCGAACATTAATAAAATCTCATGAGTTCCGTTATTAAAAGCTCTCAGACCACTATTATTTAATTCTTGTTCGTAAGCATAGCCAATTCTAAATTGTCTTGAAACTTGGAAGTCTATGATTCCACCTAGTGCATTGGTTTGCTCATTAACACGGTAGCCTCCACCAATCCAAAACTTTTCATTGAATAAGAAGTTTGCTGAAATATCAAAAGATATAGGCGCACCATTAGTAGCTTTTACTAAGGCAGAAGGTTTTAGTTTAATTTCATCAGTCAAATCAAAAACATAACCACCAGTAAAATAATAACTCACACGCTCAAGTGCTTCGAATTGACCTTCACCAGAATATTCATTATTTAAAATTCTTGGTGCAGATAAGCCTAAGTACCATCTATCACTATGCCAATATACACCAGCTCCAACGTTAAAGTCCATACGATCTTGAATACCAAATATTAATTGGTCAGGCGTTACGTCAGGATCATTACGGAAGTCAGCGTCAAGATTAAATGCTGTAATTCCAGCTTTGACACCGAAAGCGAGTTTAGAATTGGTTCCAGTTCTAACCGTGTATGAAAAATCTCCAAAAACATATTGAAAATTTTCATACCCAAGCTCGTCGTTTATCACAGACACACCAAGACCGATTTTTTCGTTTCGTAACGGCGCATGTATAGATAGAGTTTGAGTTTGGGGACCACCCTCAAGACCTACCCATTGACTTCTATGCAGGCCAACAGCGCTTAATGTCTCTCTAGAACCTGCATAAGCTGGGTTTATAGAAATGGTATTAAACATATATTGTGTAAACTGCGGAAGTTGCTGAGCAAAGGCTACCGATGTAATCAGTAACATAAATGCAAAGCTGTAAAATTTATTTAACTTCATAGGTATCAGTTTTATACTTTTTTATTACTTATCAGTTACTACGTAAATTGGACCTGCAAATGGTTTTAGACCACTATTTCTAAGGGTAATCACATAGTAATACGTTCCTGTTGGCACGTTACCAGAGTTACCAACTGAAGAGTTAATTGTTTGTCCACCCCAATCGTTTTGATAATTGTTGTTTTTGTAAACTATAGCTCCCCATCTGTTATAAATCTCTACTTCATACACAAAACCGCAGGCTTCAACTCCTCCAATTTGGAAAGTGTCATTCGTACCATCTCCATTGGCTGTTACAGTCTTCGATATTCTAACATCTTCCTGACCACATGGTAACACAATACAATCACCGTTGAGAGTTATATTAACATCAACTTCTACTGGACACGTATTACCTAACGAATATCTGAAGGTGTATATCTCACCAACAGCTCCACCATCTTGTGGATTAAATAAGTTATTATCCAATGTTATTGTGTTTCCAATAACGATAGACCAAATTCCGCTTGTATCAACATCTGGTTGTAAGAAGTCAAATAAGTCAATTATACCATCATCAATACATCTATTACCATCTGTAGCAGTGATTTGAGGTGTCGTTACAGCGATTACTTGTGAAACAATAGTTATGTTTCCGCAACCATCATCAACAGTCCAATCTCTAATAATTTCGTAGTCATCTGTATTAGGGAAGAAGTTGATGGTTTCTTCGAATTCTACTGTTACATTTGCAGAACAATTATCCTCGAATTCTAAATCTGGAATTTCTGGAATTGCATCGCATTCTACCGTTATATTGTTATCAAAGTCAGTAGTAACCAAAGTTGGAGCCGTACTGTCAATAACAGTTATGGTCTGAATAAATGGTTCAGAAATATTACCACATCCATCATCGAATGTCCAAGTTCTTGTTCTAACGTAAGCATTAGTGCAGTCAGTATCAGCTACCGTTTCATCACTTACCAATGTTGTAGTAATATTAGAAGAACAATTATCAGTTACTTCAGGCTCTAAAATTAATGCATCGTCTAATGCAGTAGTATCAGAACACTCAATAGTTACATCTAAATTACCTTCTGGAGTTGTAACCTCAGGAGCGGTTGTATCTACAACGTTTATTGTTTGTACATCAGTTGCAGTATTTCCACATTCATCAGTTGCAGTCCAAGTACGTATTATTGTAAATTGACCATCACAATTACCAGGAGATGTAACATCTTCTGAAGTAATGTTAATAGTTTGACTGCATGTATCTGTAGCAGTGGCGATTCCTGTAGCGTTAGTTGAGCTATCCTCTGAACATTCAATTGTTATATCAGCTGGAACAGTGATAACAGGTGCATCCGTATCAATGACATTAATTGTTTGTGTTGCCGTAGATGAGTTACCACAGTCATCAGTAGCTGTCCAAGTACGTGTTACACTATACTCACCAGCACAGTCACCAGAAGTAGTTACATCGTCGAAAGTTAAAGTGAAATCCGAACCACAAGCATCTGTAGCTGTAGCTTGAGCGAACTCAGGCGTAGCAGGACAGTTGATTGTTGATTCTGCAGGAAGTGCGTCGAATACAGGCGCATCCGTATCAATTACATTAATTGTTTGTGTTGCCGTAGATGAGTTGCCACAGTCATCAGTAGCCGTCCAAGTACGTGTTACACTATATTCACCAGCACAGTCACCAGGAGTAGTTACATCGTCGAAAGTTAAAGTGAAATCCGAACCACAAGCATCTGTAGCTGTAGCTTGAGCGAACTCAGGCGCAGCAGGACAGTTAATTGTTGATTCTGCAGGAAGTGCGTCGAATACAGGCGCATCCGTATCAATTACATTAATTGTTTGTGTTGCCGTAGATGAGTTGCCACAGTCATCAGTAGCTGTCCAAGTACGTGTTACACTATATTCACCAGCACAGTCACCAGGAGTAGTTACATCGTCGAAAGTTAAAGTGAAATCCGAACCACAAGCATCTGTAGCTGTAGCTTGAGCGAACTCAGGCGTAGCAGGACAGTTGATTGTTGATTCTGCAGGAAGCATATCAATAACTGGAGCTGTAGTGTCTACAATTGTAAATGTTGCATTATAAGTACTAGAGTTATTTGAAGCATCGGTTAATGTATAAATAACATCTATCGAGCCAGCTGCACCGCAAGCAATTACTAAATTATTATAAGAATAATTCGATGTCACTGTAAAGTTTGAATCACAATTATCAGTTGCACAATTTAATAATGTCTGAATATTAGCTGCATCCCAAGCATTTGCTAAAGCTTCATTATTATCTCCATCACATTCAAGAGTTTCATCCAAAACACTGCATTGAGAAGTGTCAGGCGGTGTAGTATCAGCAATTAAATCAGTAGTAATTTCTGTCATTGCAGTTACAGGAGTTCCATTAGTTACATCTGTAGCTGTAACAATCGCTGTATTGTCAACCTCTAGAGCAATAACATCATCTTCCGTAATAGGATAGTTAGCCGTATAGACCCAAGTTTCATTTGTATCTAGTTCATTATCCCCATCGGTATCCCCAGAAGCTAGCACTAGAGGAATAGCAGGAGTTGCATTATCGAGTAGTGAATCAGTAACAACAACATTCTCTAAACTTGTATTACCAGTATTTGTTAATGTAATGGTGTAAGTAATAGTTTCACCAACCTCAGAACATTGATTAATGTTTTCATTATTAAATACTCCAACTTTTACTAAAGCTATTGAAGCAGAATTACAGAGTGCTGTAATTGTCGGATTATCTTCTGTTACAATATCGTTATCTGATAAATCAGTAACAACATCTTGGTTTGGTCCAGACGATGTACCTTGAACAGTTGCTTGGTTAGTAACACTTCCAGCATCGATATCATCTTGTGTGATAAGATAAGTTGCATTGAAAATCCAAGTTTCGTTTACATCTAATAAGTTATCTGAATTGTCATCTCCACTTACTAATACAATATTTATTACTGGATTTGGAGCTTCAAATAGAGGATCTGTTATAGAAATGGCACTTAAAGGCACATTACCTTGGTTAGTTACAGTGAAGGTATAATCAATAGTTTCATCCACATCAGAACATTGATTTTGATTACCATCTACAAAGACAGCAGTTTTTATTAATGCTATAGCAGGTGCAGGTGTTTGCTGAATCGTAATATATACTGTAGCAGTATCTGTAGCGCCATTATCATCAGTGATGGTGTAGGTAAAAGAATCTGTACCACTAAAGCCAGAGTTAGGCGTATAGGTAAATGTACCGTCAGGGTTTATTACCAGTGTTCCATTGCTAGGGTTTGTATTACTTGTCACGGTAAAGTCATCCCCTTCCGGGTCATTATCGTTATCCGTTACATTACCAGTGATGGTAGTATCCACTTCACCATTATAGGCATCATCATTAGCGACTGTGATATTAGCATTATCAGATACCACTTGAATAGTTACTGTAGCGGTATCACAAGCTGGTGTAGGCGTATTATCATCGCAGATAGTGTAAGTAAAAGTATCTTCACCTTCAAAGCCTGGATTAGGTGTGTAGGTGTAGGTACCATCAGGATTTACTACCACGGTACCATTAGCAGGGTCCGTGTTTGCTGTTACTGTAATCGGGTCCCCATCTGGGTCAAAGTCATTTGCAATGACCGTACCCGATACAGGCGTATCGACTTCAGTAGTGTTGGTATCGTCATTAGCTACTGGCGGCTCGTTACCAGAGGTAGGCATAGGTGCTACTTCGATAGTTACGATAGCCGTATCACAAGCGATAGGATTCCCGGCATCACATACTTCGTAAGTGAAGGTATCTTCCCCTACGAAATCGGTATTAGGTGTATAGGTATAGGTACCATCAGGATTGAATACTAGCGTACCATTATTAGGACCAGTACCAGTAATAAGTGTAAATGTTTCTGTACCTGCAGGCCCATCAGGGTTCAGGTCATTAGTACCCACATCACCAGAAACAGGCGTGTTGACGAATGTATCATTGATATCGTTAATAGCCATGATATCATTACCAGAATCACCAGCCACAGTAATGTATACCGTAGCAGTATCTGTAGCGCCATTATCATCAGTGATGGTGTAGGTAAAAGAGTCTGTACCACTAAAGCCAGAGTTAGGCGTATAGGTAAATGTACCGTCAGGGTTTATTACCAGTGTTCCATTGCTAGGGTTTGTATTACTTGTCACGGTAAAGTCATCCCCTTCAGGGTCATTATCGTTATCCGTTACATTACCAGAGACATCCGTATCAGATATTGTTGTATAGGCATCATCATTAGCGACTGTGATATTAGCATTATCAGGTACCACTTGAATAGTTACTGTAGCGGTATCACAAGCTGGTGTAGGCGTATTATCATCGCAGATAGTGTAAGTAAAAGTATCTTCACCTTCAAAGCCTGGATTAGGTGTGTAGGTGTAGGTACCATCAGGATTTACTACCACGGTACCATTAGCAGGGTCCGTGTTTGCTGTTACTGTAATCGGGTCCCCATCTGGGTCAAAGTCATTTGCAATGACCGTACCCGATACAGGCGTATCGACTTCAGTAGTGTTGGTATCGTCATTAGCTACTGGCGGCTCGTTACCAGAGGTAGGCATAGGTGCTACTTCGATAGTTACGATAGCCGTATCACAAGCGATAGGATTCCCGGCATCACATACTTCGTAAGTGAAGGTATCTTCCCCTACGAAATCGGTATTAGGTGTATAGGTATAGGTACCATCAGGATTGAATACTAGCGTACCATTATTAGGACCAGTACCAGTAATAAGTGTAAACGTTTCTGTACCTGCAGGCCCATCAGGGTTCAGGTCATTAGTACCCACATCACCAGAAACAGGCGTGTTGACGAATGTATCATTGATATCGTTGATGGCAGTAATACAATTAGCAAGAATCGTAACTTCAACTGTAGTTGTGCATAAGTTAGCATCAATAACATTTACAGTGTAAACACCTGCTGATAAATCATTAAATGTCCCATTATTTTGATTAGTGCCACCATCAATATTATATGTATAAGGTGCAGTTCCGTCTTGGGCTTCAACAGTTACACTTCCAGTGGCAGAGCAAACAATATCAGTTTGAGAAGTAATACTAGCAGTTAGAGCAGCAAGGGGTTCTTCAACGGTTGCACTGTCAGTAATAGTACATCCATTAGCATCAGTAATTGTAACAGAATAAGTTCCTGCAGGAAGATTTGTAATATCTTCAGTAGTTGCTCCATTTGACCACAAGAAAGTATAATCAGTAGTTCCACCATTGACTGTTAAGTCTAAAGAACCTGTGTTTTCTCCATGACAAGCTACATCTGTAACAGCTATTCCTGTACTTAAAGCGGTTGGTTCATTTACAGTAGTAGAACTCACAGAATCACAACCAGTATCTGTATCACTTACAGTAACAGTATAAGTGCCAGCTACTAAACCTGATATAGATTGCGTAGTTTCACCATTACTCCATAAATAAGTAAAATTGCCTAAACCACCAGTTACGTTTACTGTTGCGTTTCCATCATTTCCTC
Organism: Winogradskyella jejuensis; assembly: GCF_900129745.1. Taxonomy (GTDB): domain Bacteria; phylum Bacteroidota; class Bacteroidia; order Flavobacteriales; family Flavobacteriaceae; genus Winogradskyella; species Winogradskyella jejuensis. The sequence continues at coordinate 665,395 of NZ_FQWS01000002.1, forward strand.
CATTACATGATACATCAGTAGAAGAAGCTACAGCTGAAAGATTTCTACAATCACCATCATTTACTGAGACAGTAGTAGTGGCTGTACAACCATTTTCGTCAGTTACAGTAACTGTATAATTTCCATCACTTAAATTAGTAGCAGTTTGAGTTGTTTGTATAGGTGTTGTATTCCAAGAATATGTATATCCAGGTGTTCCACCAGAAGGATTAGCTGTAACTGTTCCGTCGTTAGTTGTAGGTCCAGTCTCATCAGTAGATGTCGCAGTAACACTAACTGCCGTAGACGGTTCAGTAATTGTAATACTTTCTTCAACTGGAGAACAGACAGTTCCGTCAATTGTTACACTTACAGTGTAAACCCCAGCTATTTGATTACTTATTGTACTTGAAGTAACACCACTATCTATTTGCTGTGGTGTTGTATTCCAGGTAAAAGTAAATGTAGCATTTGAATTTGCTATAGAACTTGCAGTTACAGTAGCATTTCCAGTACTATCACCTTTACACAATATGTTGTCTATATCACCAACAGCGATTACAGCATCACAATCACTCACACAATTGATTACTACACTTTGCACCGCAGTACAGCCATTAGCATCAGTAACTGTAACGGAATATTGAGTACCTCCAGTTATATCTCCTGAAAGGTTAGTAGCTGTTTGTGTTGTTTGACCGTCACTCCATAAATATGTATACGCTCCAGTACCTCCTGAAGGAGTCGCAGTAGCTGTACCATTAGCACATCCTAATGTTGCATTCGCATTCGTTTTTGTTAACTCTAAACTTATTACTTCAGGCTGAGTAATTTGTACTGGGGTAGATAATGTTGCAGTACAACCATTAGCATCAGTAACAATAACATTATAGCTATCAGCTGCTAAACCAGAAAGATCTTCTGTATCAGCACCATTAGACCAAGCATAAGTATATGGTAATGTTCCGCCATCAACAGTTAAATCAATAGATCCTGAATTATCTCCATTACATAATAAGTTTGTACCGGTAGCTTGTACAGTAAGCTCAGCATCGGGTTGAGCAATAGTGGCGCTAGCTGTTTCCGTACATCCGTTAGCATCAGTAATCGTATAGTTATAAGTTCCTGCAGCAAGCCCAGAATGTGTTTGGTCAGTTGTAACATCTGTTGCCGTAAAGTCCCCAGAAATATCATAAGGACTCGTTCCACCAGCAAAACTAATCGTTATAGACCCATCAGAAAAACCGAAACACGAAACATTAGAAGCTACAGTTGCACTAGCTGTTACATCAGAAGGCGCAGCAGCAATAGTAGCACTAGCTGTTTCCGTACATCCGTTAGCATCTGTAATCGTATAGTTATAAGTACCAGCAGCAAGCCCAGAATGTGTTTGGTCAGTTGTTACATCTGTTGCCGTAAAGTCACCAGAAATATCATAAGGACTTGTTCCACCAGCAAAGCTGATTGTAATTGATCCATCGGTTAAACCAAAACAAGAGATTTCAGAAGCTACAGTTGCACTAGCTGTTACATCAGAAGGCGCAGCAGCAATAGTAGCACTAGCTGTTTCCGTACATCCGTTAGCATCAGTAATCGTATAGTTATAAGTACCAGCAGCAAGCCCAGAATGCGTTTGGTCAGTTGTAACATCTGTTGCCGTAAAGTCACCAGAAATATCATAAGGACTTGTACCACCAGCAAAGCTAATAGTAATAGACCCATCAGTTAAGCCGAAACAAGAGATTTCAGAAGCTACAGTTGCACTAGCTGTTACATCAGAAGGTGCAGCAGCAATAGTAGCACTAGCCGTTTCCGTACATCCGTTAGCATCAGTAATCGTATAGTTATAAGTACCAGCCGCTAAACCAGAATGCGTTTGGTCAGTTGTTACATCTGTTGCCGTAAAGTCCCCAGAAATATCATAAGGACTTGTACCACCAGCAAAGCTGATTGTGATTGACCCATCAGTTAAGCCAAAACAAGAGATTTCAGAAGCTACAGTTGCACTAGCTGTTACATCAGAAGGTGCAGCAGCAATAGTAGCACTAGCTGTTTCCGTACATCCGTTAGCATCAGTAATCGTATAGTTATAAGTACCAGCAGCAAGCCCAGAATGTGTTTGGTCAGTTGTTACATCTGTTGCCGTAAAGTCACCAGAAATATCATAAGGACTTGTTCCACCAGCAAAGCTGATTGTGATTGACCCATCAGTTAAGCCAAAACAAGAGATTTCAGAAGCTACAGTTGCACTAGCTGTTACATCAGAAGGTGCAGCAGCAATAGTAGCGCTAGCCGTTTCCGTACATCCGTTAGCATCAGTAATCGTATAGTTATAAGTACCAGCAGCAAGCCCAGAATGTGTTTGGTCAGTTGTTACATCTGTTGCCGTAAAGTCCCCAGAAATATCATAAGGACTTGTTCCACCAGCAAAGCTGATTGTGATAGACCCATCAGTTAAGCCAAAACAAGAGATTTCAGAAGCTACAGTTGCACTAGCAGTAAGTTCTGTATTTGGCTGGTCTATAGTAAAGCTTTCAGCAAGAGTACACCCATTAGCATCAGTAATAGTCACAGAATAGTTACCAGCAGCAACTCCATTAAGATCTTGAGTTGTTCCATTATTTGACCATAAATATGAATATGGCGCGGTACCTCCAGAAACAGTAATATCAATAGCACCTGAAGCCTCTCCATTACATTGAGCATCAGTTATATTCGAGTTAGATATTGAAAGTTCTGCAGAAGGACTATCAATAATTATCTCCATACCGCTTGCAAACGTAAATGAGCAACCAGCAGAATCTTCAACTACGACATTATATTGACCTGCAGAAAGATTGTTTAAATCCTGTGTGGTATCTGATATGGGGTTTCCATCTTTTGTCCATGAATATGTATAAGGTGGAAATCCGCCAGTAATATTAAGGTCTATAGCACCATTTGTGTTACCAAAACAATCTATATCTGTAGTAGAATTAACTTCTGCTTCTAGAGTGGCAAGTGTTATTTGAGTTGTACTAGGAGTGTTTTCACATCCAGTTGCTATATTTCTTATGCCAAATACATAAGTTCCAGGACCTAAATTGTTAAAAATAGGTGAAGACTGGTAAGCACCACCATTTACGATATCTACATTATATTCAAAAAAGCCTCCAATAGGGTCTACTACTTCTAAATTGTAAGTACCATCGGCATTACAAGAAACATCTAGTGTTGGGTTATCTGGATCGGCATTATATGTTAATGTTACGGTATTTGTGTCGCAAATGCTTCCGAAAGATGGAGGTAGACAAACCTCGTATTCAAAAGTAACTGTACCAATAAAACCTGCAGGTGGCATGTATGTAAACGTACCATCAGGTTCACTAAAATTTAGAGTACCTGTACCAAGGTTTGAAGGCGTGGTTTGTAAAGTGTTAGCCACTAGAGAATATGTTGAACCATCAGGAACAGACGTACTGTTGTCAATCTCTCCGTTATAAATACCATCAATACAGCCTAAACCAGTTTGTGGTAGCGCATATCTTTGTAGTATAAAAAGTTTCCCATCTCCATCATCTTTTGAAGCAGCAACAAACTCTACTCTAGATATTTTAGAACCTACAGGGGCTATATTATCTAATTCAAATATGGCTATTGCAATGGATTGCGTATTATTAACTTCTCTATCAGACTCCCAATAATCCGATCCATCCGCAGGAGGATTAGGACCATCACCGTCTCTTAAATCACCAGATGTTCTTACAAACGTATCACCTAATACAGTTTCAGTTGTTTCTCCAAAACGGGTACCAAACATTCTGATGTAGTAACAGTTGTTACCTCCACGTTCTGTAACTGCCAAAATACCGCCTTCGTTAGAAGGTATTGCAGGATTATAAAATAAGGTTTGTATTTGTGCATCTGTCTCTGTCTCACCATTAGTTCCGTTAGCTTGATCAAAGTCTTCACAGATATCATCTCCATTACCGTTAGATGTAAAATAAAAGTTGAGATTTTTGGATTTAAATGCCGTTAGAGCAGCATTATCCCAATCGCTAGTAGTATCTGTAGGGTCAAATGTAGCAGTTTCACTAGTACCTATTATTTCACCAGTAAAGGGTCCTGTGGTATATGGTGGTAATGGATTTTGACTATTCAAAACAATACCATTTCGGTTATGTCTTCCGTTTTCGCCACCGGTTCCGCCTAATCGTGTTAACTGGTAAGCCGTAGGTGCAGCAAAAGCGTCAAAGACCACCCCGTTAATGGTTATGGACTCTATAGTTGCCGCTCGGTTATTCTCAGTAGGGTCTATATCTCCATTACCATCCACATCTTGTATGTCTGACCATTGGAAAGTAACACCAGTTCTAATGGATGGTGATTGTGTACCAACTTGAGCAAATATTTTGTTAGGAAGATAAAGTAATCCGAGAATAACGAATACTCTTAATACTTTAAAGATTGAAATACAATTGTACTTGTTTTTCATAATACAAGGGTTATCTATATATTTTTATCACACCAAACAACTCATACTAAAATTCAATTATAAAAAATTGAAAAAAAGTACACGCTGTAAGCATTATTCTAAATCTTATTTTCTGGAGGGAATGCTTATTTAAAGCACTTATGGATTAATATAATTGATTTAATAGCTATACAAATCAACACACATCACGCTGTAGTTACAAATAAACCTTTTTAAGTACATATATATTCGTTGAGCGACATTATCGTGTATTTTAACGATTTAAATTACTATTCGTCTATAATTGTTGATTATTCTAAACAATTAGCGAAAAGCTTTACATTTTTAGCAAAAACTCATTTAAATTGCTATCATTTTTGTTAATTTATTATTAATAATTCGATTGGTTTTTTCTCTTTTGTCAAAAATTGACTGTTAAAATTTGTGCAATCTATGACTTTAATCTGAAAAAACAAACATTTAATCGTAAAAAAATGTATTTCACCGAATGAACTATAAAATTTTAATCATAGTTAGGCACGCAAAATCATCTTGGGAGCACAATGTTTCTGATGTCGAACGTCCACTCAAAACAAGAGGAGTTAGAGACGCATCACTAATAGCTAAAGAATTTAAAAGCAAAAATTATAGTATAGATGCTGTGTATTCTAGTCCTGCAAATAGAGCATTATCTACTTGTAATATATTTAAAGACATTCTTGGTTGGTCACCTGATTTAATTGAGAATGATGAAGAATTATACGACTTTAGTGGGGAGCAAGTCATAAATTTTATAAAAAACATCGATAATCAACTTGAAACAGTAGTTATATTTGGTCATAACCACGCTCTTACCTCAATTATTAACCTTATGGGAGATAAGTACATCGATAATTTGCCAACTTCTGGTTTGGTTGTGCTAAAGTTTGATATAGACTCATGGAAATATGCTAAATATGGACAAACAGAACTCATTATGTTTCCGAGAGATTATAGGCCTTAATTTTTTACTTAATTCACTAGTACTTGTTTTTTTGAACGGTTATATTTGAAAAAAGATTTCTTAATGACCAAATCCAATAATATCTATATTAATAGAGAACTAAGTTGGCTTAAATTTAATGCCCGTGTACTTCAAGAAGCAGCTGATGAAAACGTTCCTCTTATTGAACGTTTGCGATTCATAGGAATTTTCTCTAATAATCTTGATGAGTTTTTTAAAGTTAGGTACGCTACGGTAAAGCGTATTGATCAAGCTGGAAAAGGTGGAAAAAGTCAGTTAGGGATTAAGGCTAGCGATTTGTTAAAGCTTATTACTAATACAGTTATTGAGCACCAAAGTACCAGTCTTGGTATTTTAAGTCGTATTCAAAAAGAATTGCAAGTAGAGAACATACATATTATAGATGAAACAAAAATTGAATCATTTCATCACGATTTTATAAAAAACTATTTTCATCAAGAAGTCAGTCCTGGTTTAGTGACCATAATATTAAATGACCAAGTAGAACTCCCTTTGTTAAAAGATACTGCGGCTTACTTAGTTGTAAAAATGGATTTGAGCTCAGGAGCTAATCAATATGCGTTACTAGAGATATCTAAAACGATGGACAGATTTGTTGTTTTGCCTGAGCATAATGGAAAAAGTTATATCATTCTTGTGGACGACTTAATCCGCTATTGTTTAAAAGACATCTTTGATATTTTTGACTATACTGCCATATCAGCAAATATGATAAAGATTACGAGAGATGGTGAGTTAGATTTTGATAGCGACTTAAGTAAAAGTTTTATTGCAAAAATCTCTGATAGCGTTAAGGATCGTCAGATAGGAGAGCCAGTAAGATTTGTGTACGATAAAACTATCGACGAAGATACACTTAAGTACCTCATGGATAAAATGGGTATTGATGACAAGGATAGTGTAATCCCTGGCGGAAGATATCATAACCGAAGAGATTATATGGGTTTCCCTAGTTTAGGTCGAAATGATTTAATGTATGAGAAGATAGCTCCGCTTCCTGTTAAAGGATTAAGTCTTAACGAAAGTATATTTAACGCAATAGCAAAAAAAGATTATATGGTTCATACGCCATATCATACATTTAATTACGTTGTAAAGTTCCTAAGAGAGGCAGCACTTGACCCTAAAGTAAAGACCATAAAAATCACCATATATAGATTAGCGCAAATCTCTCATGTAGCTAGCTCATTAATTAACGCAGCAAAAAACGGAAAGAAAGTTACTGTATCTATTGAGCTACGTGCACGATTTGATGAAGAAGCAAACATTATGTACGCTGAGCAGATGCAAAGTGAAGGTGTTCATATGTTATTTGGAGTCACAGGACTAAAAGTACATAGTAAAATGTGTGTTATTGAGCGCCAAGAAGATAAAAAGACAAAACGTTATGGCTTTATTAGTACAGGAAATTTTAACGAATCTACAGCTAGAATCTACACAGATTTTACGCTTCTAACATCTGACCAAAGGCTATTAAAAGATATTAATAAAGTCTTTAATTTCTTTGAAGTTAACTATAAGATTAACAGGTACAAACATATTATAACCTCACCACATTACACTCAGGGTAAAATATTTGCATTAATCGATAAAGAAATTGAAAATGCAAAAGAAGGTAAGCCAGCTTTTATTAAATTGAAGATGAATAGCATGAGTAGCTACAAAATGATTGACAAACTTTACGAGGCAAGTCGTTTTGGGGTAAAAATACAAATGATTATTCGCGGTATTTGCTGTTTAGTACCTGGAGTAGAAGGGATGAGCGAAAATATTGAAGTCATCAGTATTGTAGACAAGTTTCTTGAACATACAAGACTTTACGTATTCGGAAACAATGACAAGCCAATAATCTATATTTCTTCAGCAGATTGGATGACCAGAAATATAGATAATAGAGTAGAAGTGACTTGTCCTATTTATGATGAAGATATTAAAAGAGAGTTATTAGATATGTTTGAAATTTATTGGAGTGATAATGTAAAGGCTCGTGTCATCGACCAAAATCAAGACAATAATTACAGAACAACCACATCTAGTGAAAAAATACGCTCTCAATTCAAAGTGTATGATTACTATAAAAACCAATTAGAGAGTTAGTATGCTTAATATCAAAAAATATGGAGCTATTGATATCGGTTCTAATGCCGTAAGGTTATTAATTACTAGCATTATAGAACAAGAAGATAAACCTGTTATATTTAAGAAAAACGCTTTAGTTCGTGTGCCAATAAGGTTAGGAGCAGATGTTTTTATTTCTGGAGAAATTTCAGAATACAATAAAAACAGAATTAAAGATACAATGAAAGCTTTTTATCTTTTAATGAAATCTCATGGTATTGTGCGTTATAAAGCATGTGCAACTTCTGCAATGCGTGAAGCCAGTAATGGCAAAGAAGTCTGTGATTTGGTTAAAGCAGAATGTAATATTAAAATAGATATTATTGATGGTGAAGAAGAAGCAACTATAATTGCTGCCACAGATTTACATAAGTTTATTAATCCAGACAAGACGTATCTCTATGTAGATGTTGGTGGTGGTAGTACAGAATTTTCTATAATTCATAATTCTAACAAGGTTGAATCAAAGTCATTTAAAATAGGAACAGTGCGTTTGCTAAATGATAGCGTTAAGAATGAAACATGGAAATCTTTAGAAGAATGGATAAAAGCAAATACTAATGTTTACGATAAAATAGAGCTCATAGGTTCTGGTGGAAACATTAATAAGATTTTTAAAATCTCTGGAAAAGATATTGGTAAGCCTTTATCTTATTTTTACTTAACAAGTTATTATAACGAATTACAAAACTATTCTTACGAAGAGCGTATTACTGAGCTTAATCTTAACCAAGATAGAGCGGATGTAATAATACCTGCACTGCGCATTTATTTGTCGGCAATGAAATGGAGTGGTGCCAAAGATATTTTAGTACCAAAAATTGGTTTATCAGATGGTATTGTAAAGAGTATATACTACAAAACGATAATGAGTACATCTTTGTAATTTACCGTTTGTCCTATTTTTTCTATCAAAAGTCTAATAATTAATCAATTCTAATATTGGAAACATATATTCGTAACTTAAATGTTAAATTACTTATGAAAAAAGTTTTACTTACCTCAGTATTTATATTATTCATAGCTTTTAGTTTTGCTCAAGGATATGAGTCTACAAAGTATGGTATAAGAGCAGGTGTTAATATATCTAACTTAGATTTTGATCCTTCTCCTGTAAATAGAAATCTTCATAGAAATGGCTTTTATTTTGGAGGTTTCGCAGAGTTTTCATTATCTGAGACTACTTGGTTAAGCACTGAGTTACTTTGGTCTGCTGAAGGCGCAAAAGATGAAAACTGGAGAGCAAATTACCTTAACTTGCCAATACAATTAAAATTTAAATTAGGGGAGCATTTCACATTAGGAGCTGGACCACAAATTGGAGTTAAAACATGGAAGAGTGCGGACGCCTTTGACACTTTTAGATTTTCTGGTGTTGGAGGTATAGAATACAAATTTTTGGAAGACTATTTTATAGATGTTAGAGCTGGTTATGATTTTAAAAATTTATTAGATGAAAATCTATCTCCATTAGAAGCTACACAGTTTACCATTCAAGTAGGAATTGGTATTAAGATTTAAAACTATTTAGTTTATTACATAAAAGAAAAGCCTCTTCATTTGAAGGGGCTTTTCTTTTTATCCATGTATGGTTTCCTTATTCCCAAGGGTTTTAATTATTTCAGCTTCATAATCTAAGAGGTCTTGCCATTTTTTATCAACTTCTTCTTTATCACCATATTTTCTAGCAAATTTTAAGAACATGGTATAATGTCCGGCCTCACTAATCATAAGCTTTCGGTAAAATTTAGCTAATTTTTTATCCTCAAGTCCTTCAGATAAAAGTCTGAAGCGCTCACAGCTTCTTGCCTCAATTAAAGCGGCATATAATAGTCTATGCACTAATTGTGTAGTTCTGCTTCCACCTTTAGGAAAGAACTTTAATAGCTGAATAACATAGTCGTCTTTTCTGTCTCTACCTAGGACCCAGCCTTTTTCAAGAATAAGGTCATGTACCATTTTAAAATGGCTCATTTCTTCATTTACCAAGTCAATCATTTCCTGAACGAGCTCAGTATATTCAGGAAAACTAACAATTAAAGAAACAGCTGTACTCGCAGCTTTTTGCTCGCAATAGGCATGGTCGGTTAAAATATCTTCGATATTCTTTTCAACGATGTTTACCCATCTTGGGTCTGTTGGTAGTTTAAGTCCAAGCATAATTATAAGAAATCGTCTTCAGTTGAAATTAGATGGTACGACCCATCCTTATTGATATTTAGTTTAAGCGATTTGCAATCACTAGTTTCAATCATACAGTAGTCAATGTCTAGCACTACCTGACTATTAGAAGACTGCAATTGGTTTATCCAGACCCCTTTAAGATTAGCAATCGTTAGATAATCTGATAATCTTTCGTTTTGAGTAATTAAGAAAGACTTGTCTATAGTCTTTTCAAAAATGTTATGGTCTTGATGCGTTATAGAAATATGACTATTTACAGTACGATAATGTTTTTTTAAGAATAAAGAATCCTTAGCATCTTCAATTGTAATATGATTATTCATGTTAGTAAAGGTCTTTATCTTAATACTGAAACCATTTGATAAAGTGGTATCAATAGCAATTTCTCTATAATTTTCAGGAATATACTCTACTTTTTCAATAGTAGTTTTAGCTTTAAAAGCTTCGATGCTTTCTGATAATGCTTTAGTATGAGATTTTCTGCCTTCACAACTTGTAAAGGCTATGATGAGAATTGGAATTATGTAAAGTATTTTTTTCATAATCTAAATATCTAGCCCAAATGTACGCTTCAGTAAATCCATATTTGGATTTTTCTCTTTCAATTTTTCGTACTTTTCTAATGGTGTAAATGCATATTTTTTTGCAACTTCTTCATTTACGGTAATGTTGAGATGTAAGTCGTAATTTTTACACGCTTTCTTTAAATGTGCTAAAAGCGGATATTGAGCACGTTCTAATTCAATTTTACTAGTATTATTAGAGTAGGTAATACAAATTGCAGTGTCTTCTAATTTTGGCACTTCCATTTCCATAATAGAGGCCATTATTTTTTCTCCTTTTTTATGTAGTGTTGCCGTGTAGCTATTCCAAGCCTCGATTAATGCTTCTTGAGTAACAGGCTCTTTCGGTAGATTTTCTTCGTCGATAACAACATCCATTTGTTTAATTTGATGTTCTTTCTTTTCACGAATACTTTTAAGAGATAAGCCAGAGGTGACTTTAGCAGGTTTGTTAATCGATAATTTAGGAATTACTGGCTCAGCAACTTCCATAACAGGTTCTTCTACTGGCTTAGCTGTTTGAGGAATACTCTTTTTCTCTTCAGCTTTGGACTTAAGTTCAGGTTTAGAAACAGGAATTGGAACAATACCTTTAGCCTTAAAGTATGAGGGCGGAATTATGTAATGTCTACTATTTTTTTTTTCTCCATCAAAAGTGATAGAGGCTAATTGCATAAGAGCTAATTCTACGAGAAGACGCTGATTTTTACTGTTTTTATATTTTAGGTCACAGTCATTAGCAATGTCTATACCTTTAATTAGAAAGGCTTGAGAGGCTTTCTGAGCCTGTTCAACGTATTTTATCTTGGTGTCTTCTCCAACTTCAAGTAATTCTATTGTTGAAGGATTTTTGCACACCAATAAATCCCTAAAATGCGACGCTAATCCAGCAATATAATGATGTCCGTCAAACCCTTTGGAGAGTACGGTGTTGAAATGAATTAATAATTCAGGAATCTTATTCTCTAAGATAAAGTCTGTACTTGTAAAGTAAGTTTCGTAGTCTAGGACGTTTAAATTCTCAGTCACTGCCTGCCTCGTTAAGTTTTTACCAGAAAAACTAACCACTCGATCAAAAATAGATAAGGCATCACGCATAGCACCATCTGCCTTTTGCGCTATAATATGCAACGCATCATCTTCAGCAGTTACACCTTGTTCTTCAGCGATATATTTTAAATATTCTTTAGCGTCTTTTACCGTGATACGCTTAAAATCGAATATTTGACAACGTGAAAGAATAGTAGGGATAATCTTATGCTTTTCAGTAGTTGCTAAAATAAAAACACAATGTTTTGGAGGTTCTTCTAAAGTCTTTAAAAAAGCATTAAAAGCTGCTTGAGAGAGCATGTGAACCTCATCAATAATATAAACTTTGTACTTACCAACTTGTGGAGGTATGCGTACTTGGTCGGTTAAATTTCTAATATCATCTACTGAGTTATTAGAAGCAGCATCAAGTTCAAAAATATTGAAAGCAAAGTCTTCATCTTCGCTAGTATTGCCATCACTATTAATCATCTTAGCTAGGATACGCGCACAAGTCGTTTTTCCTACACCGCGTGGCCCTGTAAATAGAAGCGCCTGCGCTAAATGATTATTTTCTATGGCATTTAATAAGGTATTTGTAATGGCTTGTTGCCCCACAACATCCTTGAATGTTTGAGGTCTATATTTACGTGCCGATACTACAAAATGTTCCATAGAAAACTACTGAATTACAAATTTAAGAATAAGGATTAAATAGCCATTTTCAGAGTCCTAAATTTAATAGGAGTTATTAACAATTTGTTTACTTTTGCTGAAGTAAATCGCCTTATCGCAGTGGCAATTAAAGTCTCTGAGGAAAGTCCGAACACCGTAGTGCAATTATAGTGGTTAACAGCCATCCACCGTGAGGTGAGGAAAAGTGCAACAGAAAGAATGTACAGGTCATGCTGTAGTGAAATCAGGTAAACTCTATAAGGTGCAATGCCATGTATACCAACGCTTGAGGGCTGCACGTCCGATTGTTGGAGGGTAGGCAGCTAAAGTTTACTGGTAACAGTAAACGCAGATAAATGATAAGGCCGTGACACGGTAACGTCGTCATAGGACAGAATTCGGCTTATAGATTTGCTTTTATAAACAAGCCTTTTACTTTGGTAGAAGGCTTTGTTTATTTCTTGGCTAATCAAAGAAACTAAACATATTGCCACCGTAGCTCTTAGAGTGGCTGTAGTTTTGTAAATGACTTAAATCGGTATGTTTTGAATGCTCTATTATGAGAAGGCCTTCATCTTCTAAGAGTTCATTTTTAAAGACTAATTCTGGTATTTTAGAGAAGGCATCAACATCAAAATCATAAGGTGGATCTGCAAAGATTAATGTGTGTTTTTGCTTTGAGTTTTCTAGAAATTTAAACACATCACTTTTTATGGTTTTAATTGGCATCTCGAAGCTTTCAGCGGTTTGATTGATAAATTTTATACAACCAAAATTTGCATCAACAGCTAGGATTTCTTCTGTGCCTCTTGAAGCAAATTCGTAACTTATATTTCCTGTTCCTGAAAATAGGTCTAAAACAGAAATGTCATCAAAATAATAGCTATTATTCAAGATGTTGAAAAGTGCTTCTTTAGCCATATCTGTAGTTGGTCTAACAGGAAGCTGTTTTGGCGCCATAATTTTGCGTCCTTTATATTGTCCCGATATGATTCGCATCAAAACTATTTTTAATTAAAAAATGTTGTGAGTCCTCAACAATATCAACATGTCTAATATATTTATAAGCAATGGTATAAAGTGCATCTTCTTTGTTTACCGTTCCACAAAGCTTCAGTGCTAAGTTTTCAGGGTCTAATTGTTTCTGCTCACAAGTAAATAGGAGGTAATAGATAAAATCTTCGGGTGTAGTAAATTCAAAGTAATTATAGAATTCTAAGGATTTACCTTTTACCAAAACTTGCATTGTAGTATCCTGAATATTTACAATTAGTGTTGAATTATGAGTATCTGTAATTATTTTATCAGCAGCATTTAAGAACACGGTTGATGCATGTGTGTAAGAGAAAGCACCAAAGGTTTCAAAAATATAGTTATTGATGTTAACATAGGGTACATAAACACTCACGATATCATAAGATGATAGTTCATCTGAGGCGATAAAATCTGTTTTTAAAATTTTTGAGTTAAATTTTAAATATTCTGCATTATTAGCTTCATCATACAAGGCTTTAGGTACAAGCGTGGCTAATTCGTTGTAGTGAATGACATTTATAGAGTTAAACTCACTAGAAAACACAGTATTAGAGGCTAATTCTGCCTTAAGACGTTTAAGGGTTTCAAAAGGCGTTAGTTTTTGATCAAAAGAGATAGCGTTTATATACTCAATACTGTTATCCGTTCGATTAAGTATACAAAAAGAAAGTCCATTCAAATTAACTTGAATGGACAAATCTTTAATTTTATTTTGAGTCAAATCTATTCTTTTTTAGATTTTGCAAAGTTTTTTGGCCAGTTACCAGATGTACTAATTTCGTTCATAGAACCTACAGCAATCTTTGGTCCGTTTACACCATCAACAGAAACTACTTGTTTTTCGTTAGCCACTAAGTTTTTGTTTTGGTCATGTAAAACAACAGCTTTGTCAACACTTGCTTCAAAAACAGGAATATCGTCTATCTTACCTGCTTTTAATTCAAACTTAGCACCTGGCTCACCAACACCAACATTCATTATTTTTTGATATTCTACATTTTTGAAAAGAGAATCTTTCACAGAATAGTAATCTAAGGTATCTACGAGTGTAATTGTTTTCATCATATCAATACCAAACTGACGACTCTTTTCTTCATCTCTCACAGTACTATCACGTCTTTGTGTAATTGGTACCTTAGCTGTATCAATAAAACGAATTAAATTCTCGTACTTATCTGTATACTCTCCATTAACATCCTTGTAAGCGATTTGTGCTTTTTGAATATCAATAAGACGATCTACAACAACCTGATAACGGTCGTCCTTAATTTCTTTGAATCTTAACTCGTCATAAACCGAATTAAAAGTAATATAACCAAGGTAAATGATTAATCCCCAAAGGACTAAGTTAAGCACTGGTTTTAATTTTTTAGGAACAAATTTGTCTATTAACCAAACGATAAGTATAGTTAGGAGAATAATAGCAACAATTGCAATAATTACTTTTAACATAGTTAGTTTATTTTATTAGGTCTTTCGCAAATCTACAATTTTTTTTTGTTCGTAAAAACATAATAAATAAAAATATAAAAAAATGAATTTTGCACAGTAAACATTGAGTGCCTATATAAATATATAATGGTATCTTGCTCTAGAATTTTATAATGATTAATGCTAGAAAACGCGTCAGATTTTTATAGACTAATAAAGTCTAAATTTCCTTTTCAACCCACTGAAAAACAAGATGTTGTTTTATTACAGTTATCGGAGTTTATTTTTGATACTAAACCTAATGCCTTATATCTTTTAAAAGGTTTTGCAGGTACAGGTAAGACGAGTATTATTGGCACCATAGTTTCAAACTTATGGCAAGCCAAAGTTAGTGCTGTTTTATTAGCTCCTACGGGTAGAGCAGCTAAAGTAATATCTAATTACTCAAAAAAAGAGGCGTTTACCATACATAAGAAAATTTATTTCCCTAAAAAAGAAAAAGGCGGTGGTGTAAAGTTTGTGATGCAACCCAACAAGCACAGAAATACCATTTTTATTGTTGACGAAGCCTCAATGATACCAGATATTCCTGCTGACTCTAAATTATTCGAAAATGGTTCGCTTTTAGACGATTTAATTCAATATGTATATTCAGGACATAAATGTAAATTGCTTTTAATAGGTGATACTGCGCAATTACCACCTGTTAAGTCTGAGTTAAGTCCGGCATTGGATGCTTCAAAATTAGACCTTAACTATAATAAATCTGTCCAGTCCGTAGAGTTGGATGAAGTGGTTCGTCAAGAGCAAGATTCTGGAATTTTAGAGAATGCTACCGAGCTTAGAGCCGTTTTAGAAACTTCGTTTTACGATAGTTTTAAATTTAACGTGTCACCTTATAAAGATATCGTGAGATTGATTGATGGCCACGAGATAATGGATGCTATTAATGATGCTTATAACAATAACGGTTATGAAGAAACTGCAATAATAGTAAGAAGTAACAAACGTGCAAACCTATATAATCAACAGATTAGAAATCGAATATTATTCAATGACAGTGAACTCTCTGCAGGAGATTATCTCATGGTGGTAAAGAATAATTATTTCTGGATAAAGCCTACAACAGAAGCAGGTTTTATTGCCAATGGCGATATTATTGAAGTGCTAGAAATCTTCAGTATCAAAGAGCTTTACGGGTTTAAGTTTGCTGAAGTGAAAGTTAAAATGGTAGATTATCCAAAAATGCGCCCGTTTGAAACAGTTTTACTTTTAGACACGATTTCTTCAGAAAGTGCTTCTTTAACTTATGACGAATCAAACAAGCTTTATCAAGAAGTAGCTAAGGACTATGCAAACGAAGCTTCTAATTACAAACGTTTCTTAGGTGTTAAGAATAATAAATTCTTCAATGCTTTACAGGTTAAGTTTTCTTATGCAATAACCTGTCATAAATCTCAAGGAGGTCAATGGAATACTATTTTTGTAGAACAACCTTATTTACCTAGCGGACCAGATAGAGATTATATAAGATGGTTATATACTGCAGTGACTAGAGCAAAAGAAAAATTATATCTTATTGGTTTTAAAGACGATTCTTTTGTTGAATAGTATATATCATTTCAAACTGTTATTTTTGATATATAAAACAATCCATAAATGAAGGTTATTGCCATGATTCCCGCACGCTATGCGGCCTCACGTTTCCCTGCTAAACTTATGCAAGATTTAGCTGGTAAAACGGTAATTACTAGAACCTACGAGGCTACAGTAGCTACAGGCTTATTTTCTGAAGTCTATGTGGTTACAGATAGCACAATAATTTTTGACGAAATTACATCCAATGGTGGCAAGGCGATTATGAGTATAAAGGAGCACGAGTCTGGTAGTGATAGAATTGCTGAAGCTGTAACGAACGTAGATTGTGATATTATAGTAAATGTTCAAGGCGATGAGCCATTTACAGAACGCGCGAGTTTAGAAAAAGTATTGAGTGTCTTTAAGCATGATAAAGACAAAGCTATTGACTTAGCATCACTGATGGTAGAAATTACGGATTGGGATGAGATTGAAAACCCTAATACGGTTAAAGTTATTGTAGACCAAAACAACTTTGCACTCTATTTTTCTAGAAGCCCAATTCCTTATCCACGCGATAAGAGTGTGGCTTCACGATATTTTAAGCATAAAGGTATATATGCTTTTAGAAAGGAAGCTTTATTAGACTTTACAGTATTGCCAATGCAATTTTTGGAAGCTACAGAAAAGATAGAATGCATACGGTATCTGGAATACGGAAAGCGAATTAAAATGGTAGAAACAGATATTCAAGGTGTTGAAATAGATACACCTGAAGATTTAGAACGTGCTAAAAAACTTTGGAAGTAATTGAAGGCTGATTACAATAACATAAAAGTCATAGGTTTTGATGCAGACGATACGCTTTGGGTTAATGAAACGTATTTTAGAGATGCAGAACAAGAGTTTGCTCTATTGTTGTCTCAGTTTGAAACACCAAATAAAATAGACCAAGAGCTCTTTAAAATGGAAATGAAAAACCTTCCTGTTTACGGTTACGGTGTTAAAGGATTTGTACTTTCTATGGTAGAGATGGCTTTAGAATTATCTAACCATACCGTATCTAGTAAAACTATAGAGAAAATCTTAGATATAGGTAAAGACATGATTAATAAGCCCGTAGAGTTATTGGACGGCGTTGAAGAGACCTTAAAGTCACTTTCAAGAAAATATCGGTTAATTGTAGCCACTAAAGGCGATTTGTTAGACCAAGAACGAAAGCTGGAGAAGTCAGGATTATTACATTATTTCCATCATATCGAAGTGTTGAGTGAAAAAGAGAGTGCAAATTATTCAAAATTATTAGCGCATTTAGATATTAATCCATCAGAATTTTTAATGGTGGGAAACTCTTTAAAATCTGATATTTTGCCTTTAGTAGAAATAGGAGCCAAGGCAATTCATGTTCCCTTTCATACCACATGGCAACATGAGACCGTATCGCAATCGGTAGCTGATAATGCAGATTATTTAACTGTAGATTCGATTAATGAGGTTTTAAATTATTTAAATCAATAGGTAGAACGTATAAGTATTTATATTTTTGTTAGAGAAATTAAGTCAATGAGTTTTAAGAATTTTCCAATGGTTTCGCGTGTCATGTTTGGGCGTGGTAGTTTCAATCAATTAGATGAAATTATTACTCCAAAACGCCAAGGACGTGAAGCTCCTTTTATTTACTATGTAGATGATGTTTTTAAAGGAAACCCTTGGTTGACTTCAAGAATTTCATTGTCTTACAAGGATAAAATAATCTATGTACCAACAAAGGAAGAGCCTAAAACGTCTCAAATAGACCAGCTTGTAGAAGATATTATTTTAGAGTTTAGTGAGCGTCCATCTGGTATCATCGGTATCGGTGGTGGAATTGTATTAGATATTGCAAAAGCCGTATCCATAATGCTAACTAATGAAGGCGAAGCTAAAGATTATCAGGGTTGGGATTTAGTAAAAAATCCGGCAATCTATCATGTTGGTATTCCGACAATTTCTGGTACAGGAGCAGAAGTCTCTCGTACAACTATTCTAACAGGACCAGACCGCAAATTGGGTATTAATAGTGATTATACACCTTTTGATCAAGTTATATTAGACCCAGAATTAACCAAAGATGTGCCTAAAGACCAATGGTTTTACACAGGTATGGATTGCTATGTACATTGTATAGAGTCTCTAAATGGGAGCTATTTAAATTCTTTCAGTCAATCTTATGGCGAGAAAGCTTTCGAAATTTGTAAAGAAGTTTTTTTAGGTGATAATCTTTCTGAAGAGGAAGCTCAAGATAAACTCATGATGGCCTCTTGGCATGGCGGTATGAGTATTGCTTATTCTCAAGTTGGTGTGGCTCACGCCATGAGTTATGGTTTGGGGTATCTTTTAGGAATAAAACATGGTATTGGCAATTGTATTGTTTTTGACCATCTAGAAGAATTCTATCCAGATGGTGTGAAGCTTTTCAAAGAAATGAAGGCCAAGCATAATATTGTTTTACCAAAAGGAATATGTGCCAACCTTGAAGAAGAAGAATTAGACATTATGATTAATGTAGCCTTGAGTTTAGAGCCGCTTTGGGAGAATGCTATTGGTAAAAACTGGAAAGACATTATCACACCTCAAAAACTCAAAGAGCTGTACTTAAAAATGTAGTATGAAAGCTCTTGCAAAGTTTATCTATTTTAAGTTGCTCGGCTGGAAAGTTGTAGGCAATACCAATTTCTCACAAGACAAAGTAAAGAAAGCTGTCATCATTGCGGCACCACATACAAGCTGGCATGACTTTTTTATAGGTTTGTACCTGAGAAAAGTTACAGGCGTAAAGACTAATTTTATCGGCAAGAAAGAATTATTTGTTTGGCCTTTAAAATATTACTTTAGAGCCATTGGCGGTAGACCAGTTGACCGTACCTCGGGTCAGAATAAGGTAGAGGCCATTGCAAAGTTATTTGAAGGTGAAGAAGAATTTAGACTCACGCTTGCTCCTGAAGGTACTCGTAAAAAAGTTGACGAATGGAAAACAGGATTCTACTATATCGCTAAAGCGGCAAAAGTGCCTATAATAATGTTTACTCTAGATTTTAAGAATAAGCAAAATAAAGTATCTGAGCCTTTTTATCCAACAGATGATAAAGAAGCAGATTTTGCATTTATGCATGCGTTTTATGAAGGTGTTGTTGGTAAGGTGCCTGACTATTCCTAAGATCTAGTTTGGCACAAGGTTTGATTTATTGTAAATGTAATGAAACATAAAATAAACTTAAAAGTGTCACTAGAAAGAAACATTACCATTAAAAAAGGCTATCAAGTAATTTTGATAGCCTTTTTTCAGTATATAATTTGAGAACTTTATTTTACTTCTTTCAAAGCATTATCTATAAGTGTTCTTAAATGTTGCTTATGTGCTTTTGATGAAACATCACCCGTAGGTGCTGCCATGGTTCTAATATTCTTTAGGTTATAAAGCGCCATAGATTTTGCATTATTTGTAAACCTACCACTTTGTTTACCCGTAAGCATATCTATAAGCATATTAGTGTATTCTAATTGTAAATTCTGTCTGAAAGAATTTACATTTCCGTAAATATCAGCTTTAAAAATAGCATTATTTAAGTCCGTCATAAAACTAGATAACTTATACTTATTTCCATATAACTCACTGTCAGTAATACGTTGTAATGTATTAGGATGTAGAATATGAATTAAAACGCCTCTTTGATAGTTTAATACTTGATTGTGAATTTTTGGGTCTTCTGGTCCTCCAAAGAAGTTGTAACCTCTACGCTGCATGGCTAAATAGTTATACAAATCGTTAGGTGCATCAAATGCATCTGGTGCAAAAACATAAGTTTTAAGGGCGTCCATTGCACGTTTTTGGTCTTCTAAACTTACAGGCGTGTATGGCTTAGTAGCTCCAGGTTGTCCTACCATAGCGCGGTCTACATAAACACCACCAATAAATCTTGAAATAACATTACCAGCTGTAGCGCGTTGCCCGCTAAGAATATAATAGGCACGACGCATTTCTTGGAAAGATTCTCCTCGCTTTGCAAACTTAGTCTTAATGTTACCCATCATTTGGTCAACTAGCTTAAATCTGTCAATAGAATATCCAATTTGGTCATTAGATAAATCACCAATCATTACACGTGGGTCAATAGCTTTTCCTGGAGCACGCATATCATCTGCATCATTTCCAAAAATTAGTTCTGGTTTTGTAGATTGACTTAAAAGCGCTTCTTTTTCGGCTCCAGTTTTAAAAGGTGTATACCCAAACTGAATTGCCCAAACATCATATGGTCCTACAGAGGTGTCGTAATATTGACCTTGCTTGCTTCTGTCTAATGTTAAGTTAATACCTGCATAATCCATTACAGAACCTGTAAGGCATTTACCCTCTATAAAATCTGCATCTGCTAATTGTTCTGGCGAAAATAACTGACTCGCCTTCATATTGTGGTTAAGTCCAAGAGTATGACCAACTTCATGCATGATTAAAGCTAACATGGCTTCTTTTTTCATACGTGCCATTTCTAAATCATCTGCTCCAGCAACTTCTAAAACCGCTTGACCAAACATGGTGTTTTCATGCATCACATGTCCCATTGAACAGAATACTTTATTCTCTCTTAAGAATTCTGAAGGGTCAAAAGCTTTTGGCTTGGCAGATAAATCAAAAAGCTTATCATACATTACTCTATTTGTAAAGTGCACGTACTCTAACATAATATCTGCACCCATAATTTCACCCGTTTTAGGATTTACAAAACTTGGTCCATAACCACCAAAAGGAGGATTTGGAGAAGATGTCCAGCGTAATACATTATAATTGATATCTCCAGCATCCCAAGTTGCATCGTCTGGTTGCATTTTCACCACCATAGCGTTTTTAAAACCAGCTTTTTCAAAAGCTTTGTTCCACTCTAAAACCCCTTGCTTTATAGTTTCTCTCCATTCTACAGGTGTAGAATTTTCCATCCACCATGTAATTGGCTTTACGGGCTCAGAAATTGCAGCATTTGGGTCTTTCTTTTTAAGATTCCAACGGTGGACTAAATCTCTAAACGGCGTAGAGTTTGTTGCTGTTTGGTCTTCAACTTGTGTCGTAAAATATCCCACGCGTGGGTCATCTAAACGTATTTCATAATCATTGTCTGGCATAGCAATAAAACTGTGGAATACTTGTACGCTAACATTTCTTCCATCTGCGATAGCTGCAGAACCACCGTTTAAAACAGAAGGTTTAGAATACACATACTCAACTTCTAAATTGGTATTGTCTTCATAATTATTTATAGTTTTTACTGTAGTTTTATTTTTATCAAGGTTTCCTAGTGAGAAAGCAAATGGTGATTGACCAGGGAAACGTGGACGCTTTAATTGTCTTAAAGTCTCTTTTAGGAAAATATCATCGGCTTTTATAAGATACTCTCCGGTTTTCTCGTCATGTGCTTCTACTTTAATAGAAGCCATTTTTCCGTTTGTAACATTTGCATCTTTTGAACGTGATATGGCATTATTTTCATCAAAGTAGAACGAAGTGTTTTGTCCTTCAAACTCTAATTTATTAAAGTTCTTATTCACTTTAAAAACTTTAGAGCCACCATATGCACCACGGAAAAGACCTGCATCTGTACTACCATTAGAAACTTGACTAAAATAGATGTATTCTTTGCCAATTTGGTCTTCTTTTACAATCATATGCATAGTGCCAGTGATTGTATCTTGATAAATGGTAAAAAGACCATCAATCTTTTTACTGGACTTAGTTAAGTCTTTGATTGATTTTTCTTTTTTCTTAGCAGGCGTAGGAGCAGCTGCTTCAGTCTTATCCTTTTTTCTTTTTTTCTTGCGTTGCGCAAAAGAATTTTGTGGCATTATAAACGCACACAAAAGTAGAGCCATAGTCATAAGTTTTATGGCTTTGATTGATGTCATTTTCATAATTAATAATTTGGTTTAGTGGTAAATAGATGTATTCCGTGAAAGAATAGTTCTACAATATATAAAATATGAGTTTTGCTTTGAGTTAACTAGTGTTAAAAGATTAGTACTTTTTTTCAAACTTATCTAGTAATGCGTTAGTCTGTTTTTGTAATTTTTTTTGAAAGAATGATGTGCCACCTATAAGCCATCCTTTAAATCCCATAGCCTGTGAAGCCCATTTATGCAAATTAAAAGTATCTGTATGTTTAATGATTAATCCATCTTTAAACTCAAATTGGGCCGAAATTTTATTATGAACTTTTCGCCCAGTTTTGCTGAAATGATATACAGCTTCCCAATTGGCAGAACACCTATTTTCATGACTTTCTACATTAGAAAATGAAATTTTAAATTCTTTTCCTTTTTGAGAGGCACTGAGCATACGCCACATATCCTTAGCGCGTTCACCCTTTAAAACACCAAAAGCAGGGTCTTCAAAAATTACATCTTTATGGTAACAACTTACCATAGTTTCTGTATCATGATTGGCAAAAGCGGTGTAAAATTTTGTAACTAATTCTTCCATTTTCTAAAGCTACAAAAAGTAAATTCAGCATTACATTAGAAATGAATTGATTTTTTTTACGACAAAACATCCAAAAAGAGGTTTGTAACGTAAATACGTAATATTGATTTATCTTTGCTCACTCGTAAAGTATGCTAAACACATAAAATTCCCCTTTTTTTAATTTAATGGATTAATTGAAAAAGGAAGAAAAGGCTATCATTAATTTGATAGCCTTTTTGATTTTATTTTCTTGTGTTTACTTTAAAATCATAAACTGTTTCTTTTTTCTGCCAGCGCTAGTCATAATAAATGTACCGTTATTGAAAGTACCAAAATATGGAATATAATGGGTATTGCCTTTATTATCCTGTACTTTGTTATAAGACGAATCGCCATATTTATCAAAAACAATATCATAGAGCGATGTAGATTCAAACCAACCTTTAGATACTTTTGTGCGACCATCTTCTTTTTCTATTAAGTTTTTTCCGGAGTTTAGCAGTACATGTAATTTGTCGTCTTTAAGAAATACGTTGTAAGAAGGAGCTCCTGACCTTTTGAAAATACTTCGTCCCCAATCGAGATTTCCAGCTTTATTTATTTTCATGATTAAAATATCGTCATAATGAGGTATAGTTTGCATATAGCCTCCACCCATGCCATTAGGAACATAGTTTGTAGTAATGTAAAACTCTTCGGCCACTAAATAGGTATTTCCGCCTTCGTCTTCAATTATGTAATCTGTGTAAAAGTTAGAGAGTTCTTTGCCTTTAGTTTTTTTACGTTTCGCTGCGCTTTCAGAATATAAATCATAATATACCTGTTTTGGTAATTCAAAATGATTACTTTTTTCTATTGACAAACTTTCTGAATTCACTGTGAATGTGCAACCACCTTTAATTCTTGATGAGTTTCTTTCAGAATAAAAGCCAGTAAGCTGTAGATTAGTATCGTTTTGACTGATACTTAGTGAGCGTATAAACTGCTCTCCTTTCAAGATTATGTCCGTAGCTTGTACATTGTCTTCTATAATTTTATAGATAATAAAGTCGTAGTTGGCTTTACCGTTTACTTTATCATAATCGCTTGTTTTATAAAGTTTACCAAGACTGTATGTAATTGCATCATTGTTAATAGCTAAATCATTAAATTCAAAATATTTATTTTCTTCGTCCTTGTAAGATTTTGAATATACAAGACTCAAATCGTCAGTGTCGAAGACATGGATGCTATAAGCATTGGAGTTCTTTTTAATATCATCTGTAGCCATAGCTATGTATTGGCCGTTTGGCGAAATGGCAAAACTAGTTTCACGTTTTCTACCACCAGAAAAAATAGGGAATCTCTTTGTAATGGTTTTGCTCAGTAATTGCGTTTTAGAATGTTTTTTGGTCTTAACATTAAAGGTGTGGCAATTTATTACGCGCTCTTTTTTGCTTGGGGAATAGAGCGTAAATACTTTTATCTCGTCGCCATACGTTACATAATCTTTAAAAAATTCCCTTTTATCGGTCTCTATTAAAGATGAATGGGTTTTGTTTAGTGAACTATCGAATACATCAAAGAGAATATGTCTTTTACTTTCTCTAATAAGCGCTGTTATACTTTCTTTATTCGTATAAATAGCAAGGACACCGCCAGCTTTTTCTTTGTCTTTAAATTCGGGACTTTCGCTAACAGCGAGTTGCGCAGTTTGTGCAAAAGCAGACAAGGCCATTACAAGGGTAATAGCCAATGTAAATAGTTTCCTCATTGAATGATTATAGTGTTTTGGTTAAAATTGAAATGGAAACGTGTATTGTTAATTATTCTGAAGCTTCTTCCATAGTATGATATACGTTTTGTACATCATCGTCTTCTTCAATTTTTTCTAGAAGTTTTTCTACATCCGCAGCTTGTTCTGGAGTTAATTTTTTTGTGACTTGTGGGATACGCTCAAAACCAGAGGAAAGGATTTCAATATTATTTTCTTCTAAATAAGACTGTATTTTACCAAAGCTTTCAAAAGGTGCGTAAATCATTACACTCTTCACTTCGTTTCCGTCGTCGTCTTCATCGGTGTCTTCAAATATTTCTTCAACACCAAAATCAATCAGTTCTAGTTCTAGTTCTTCTAAATCAAGCTCTTCACCTTTAATTTTAAAATTACAAGTATGGTCAAACATAAAAACTACAGAACCAGAGGTGCCTAAGCTACCATCGCACTTATTAAAATAACTTCTTACATTAGCCACAGTTCTGGTATTATTATCTGTGGCGGTTTCTACTAAAATGGCGATGCCGTGAGGTGCATAACCTTCGAATATTACTTCTTTGTAGTCGCCTTGACTTTTATCGGATGCCCTTTTTATAGCACGTTCTATATTGTCTTTAGGCATGTTAACAGACTTTGCATTTTGTATTACTGCTCTAAGTCTACTATTGCTATCGGGGTCTGGTCCACCTTCTTTTACAGCCATTACAATATCTTTACCAATACGCGTAAAGGCTTTGCTCATTGCGGACCAACGTTTCATTTTTCTTGCTTTTCTAAATTCAAAAGCTCTTCCCATAGTCTATTGTATTTGTTTTGTCAAATTTAAATAATTATCTGCATTCCTTAGTCATTTGGTATATGACGACTCAAAAAGTTTTGATTAACTGTATTTGGTTAATGATTGCAGTCGCTCCCATTTTATTTAACTCTTGTTTTATATTAATAATTGCTTAATACATCTTGGAGAATATTAGCAGCTTCCGTAAGATGTATATCGTTAGATAAAGTCTTTAAATATTGATTGTTTATAGTTTTTTCGTCTTTATTATATTCCAAGCGTTCTGCTGTAGATTTTGTATTCATTACCTTTAATAAACCCGAATTTTTAGAATTGAAATTACTGTAGGCTTGCCACATCCTCTTATAAGTTTCAGTATCCTCATAGATACCTTCTAGGGTTAATGGTACAATAGCTTTTCGGTTGATGACATGCTTTACCATTTTTTGGTTTATGGACTTAAGTTCTTTAAAAGCAACGTTTTTATTCGTTCTTGCTTCACTTTTTCTTTTTAGGTCAGCAATGCCATATCCTCTTAAGGGTATGTATGTCATTGTAGTATTTATAGTGTCATTTTCAATGGCATATTTATAGAATTTCTCTTCAGTTTTAAAATCATCATAAAAATCTGGAAGTTCTATATCTGGTATCACACCAATGGATTGATGACTTCTGCCAGTTATTCTATAAAATTTTTGAATTGACAGTCGTGCAAATCCTATATTTTCTTTATCATTTAAAGGAATGATTTGTTGCGAAGTCGCTTTTCCATGTGTACCACTTCCAACAATTACAGCTCTCTTGTAATCTTGCATGGCGCCTGCGAAGAATTCTGAAGCAGAGGCACTAAAATGGTCTTGTAAAACAATAATTGGTTTGTAGAATGCCATTCCACGATTTGGGTCTCTAACTGTAAACTGGCCATCTATTCTGTCTTTAGTTATTGCTACAGGACCTCTGTCTATAAATAGGCCTGTTAATTCTGCTGCTTCTTTCATTGAACCTCCGCCGTTATAGCGTAAATCAATAATAAGTCCTTCTATTCCTTCTCTTTGCAGTAAATACAATTGTTTTGAAACATCATTAGCAAGTCCCAGGCCATTAAAAGACTCTAAGTCTGTGTAAAAACTTGAAATTTTGATGTAACCTAACCGTTTTTCGCCTTCAATAATGTAACCTTTAACGGTATTATCTTCAACTTTTGTTTCTTCTTTTGAAAGCTTAATAGTTTTTACACTCCCGTCTTTCTTTTTTATTTTAAAGTTGACGTCATCATAGTCTTCGTTGTTTAAAAAGGCTACAACTGCATCATTAGATATGCAGTTAGTCTCTAAACTTGTGTTTTTATAATTTAGTACTAAGATTTCATCATTAACATCAAAATTACCATTCTTAAAGGCTGCACTACCGTTAGTTATATAGCCTATAATGATTTTACCATCATCATTTTTGTAGGTATCTATCCCAAAAGAAAACTGTGTATTGGAGATACCTTGTTCAAATAGTGACTTTTCTGAAGAGTTGAAGTAAGATGAATTTGGGTCTTGATAAGAGAGATAAGCATTTAAAAAAGATTCTTCTACAAACTGAAGAAGCCCGCCATCTCTGTTTTCAATTTCGTTAAGCACACAAATTTCATTCTCAATAACGGTTTGTCTGTACTTTAGTTCTAAGGTTTTAAAATTAGATTTTAAATTTTCGAGAACTGAATCTTGCTCCATGAGTTTAAAGATAAGCTCATAACGTACGCGCTTATTCCAATAGCGTTTTACAGAACTTTCATCTCTGAAGTAGGAGTCCACTTTTCCTGCATTAAAGTATAGGCTATCACTACCTGTGTAGTCTAATTTGGCATTAGAAAGTGCTTCTAAATATCCTTTAGACTCATTGATTCTAGACTTAAGGATTTTGGCATACTTACCAATAAAATTGCAATTTTTGTCTTTAATGTAGTCATCTATTTTAAGTCTATCAACGTTAAAAGCAGCAGTATCAGATTGTGTTAATAACCTTTTTTTTGGGTCAATAAGTTCAATAAACAAGTCGTAAACTCCAATAGAAAGGCTGTCATTTAGCTTTTTTGGCTTAAAGTGATAGGTGTCTACTAAGTTAGAGACAGCCTCAACTTTACCACAAAAAGAATCAGTCTGTGCTCCAGATTGAAAGTAGAAGCAGCACAAGACTAAACCGAGAAATTTGATAATAGAGTTTTGCAAGGGCTATTCGTCTTCAGGCTCAACAATACGCTCAATAGCCTGAGCTAATTTAAAATCTTTGTCAGTTACACCTCCAGCATCATGTGTAGATAAAGAGATTTTTAAAACGTTGTATACGTTAGTCCAGTCTGGGTGATGATTTAAAGCTTCGCACTCAAAGGCGATACGACTCATTGCACTGAAGCAATCTTTAAAGTTTTCAAATTCAAATTCAGCATGAAGTGCATTATCAAAATAGTCCCAATCTGGGAGATGCAGTAATCGTTTTTCTATAGTCGAGTCGTCTAATTTCATAGGCTAATTTTATGAAAAGGAAATTTAACAAATAATGTGGTTTAATCAAACCTATTTTTGAAGTTCTTCTAGAACTTTTTGACTTGTAATCTGAAGATGCTTTGGTAACGTATTGTATTTGGGTAGAACTGCCAAATAACGGTCATCATTAGTCGTATACACATTTTTGAAAGCCACTTTTGTCGGGAATAGACTAGCCACCAATTCTTGGATAAACTCATCGTGATGGACTAAATCTGTACTACCCAAATGAAAAATCCCATATTTATTACGATTAATAATGTAATGAATCTGTTGCGTCACTTTCTTGTCGAGAGTGACATTCATTATTAAGTTTGGGAAAATCTCAACAGCTTCTTTCTCTGAGATGAGTTGTTTTATTTCTTGTATTCTTGGACAGTTAGTGCCAAAAACCATAGGCATACGTAAAATTGCTACTTGACGCTTAGGCATACGCATGAGCATATTCTCAATTTTTATTTTGAAATGCCCATAAATACTATGACTTAAGGTTTTATCCGTTTCGTAGCTAGGGTATTTGCTGTAAGCATCAAATGCATTGGCTGATGATAGAAATATAATTTTTGAACCATGTTCTAAAGCATATTCTGCAACATGTGCGTGCGCTATAGTCTGTGCATGAAAATCGCCACGTAAAGCCGAAACGATGATATCTGGTTTTGTGGCTTCTAAAATGTCGTAGATGTCATCTTCTTCAACATTGTAGTGAAAAAAATGTTTGTTGTTTTCAAATTCTTTTTTAGGCGAAAAATAGGTGCCGTAGGTATTAAAATACATGCAGAGCTCCTTGTATATAGCGTTACCTAGATAACCACTAGCACCAAGAACCAAGATTCTATATTTCTTTTCTATCTTCTTCATTAATCTTACAACGCTAAGAACAGAAATTTAGCCTTTATAAAATGGTAATTTTACCACAGTAGCAGGAATTGCTTTTTTACGTATCTGAATATTAATTTTACTATCCACTGAAGCAAAGACACGCGGTACATAACCAAGACCTATACCAATACCTAAACTTGGACTCATGGTTCCAGACGTTACACGTCCAATAGTTTTACCAGACCCATCGACAATATCATAGGCGTTACGTGGAATGCCGCGCTCGTCCATCTTAAAGCCTACGAGTCTATTTTCTGGTTTACGCTCTTTTTCGGCTTGTAGTGCTTCACTATTGGTAAACGCTTTATTGAATTTACACACCCAGCTCAATCCCGCTTCAATAGGTGAAGTCGTGTCATCGATATCGTTACCATACAAACAATAACCCATTTCTAAACGAAGTGTATCTCTTGCTGCTAATCCGATAGGTTTAATGCCAAAATCGGTTCCAGCTTCCAAGACTTTATCCCAAATTTGTTTTACTTCAGTGTTCTTGCAATAAATCTCAAAGCCACCACTACCAGTATAACCTGTTGCCGAAATAATTACGTGTTCTATGCCTGCAAAATCACCAACGAGGAAATTGTAAAAATTGATTTCTGATAAATCATGACTAGATAGAGACTGCATTGCTTCTACAGCTTTTGGGCCTTGAATGGCAAGTAATGAATAATCTTCACTTAAATCGCGCATTTCGGCACCGACATCGTTTTTTGATGAAATCCAGTTCCAATCTTTTTCTATATTACTAGCGTTAACAACTAGAAGGTAGGTTTCATCTTTAATCTTGTAGATGATTAAATCGTCTACAATGCCGCCATCATCATTTGGTAGGCAACTGTATTGTGCTTTACCGACTTCTAATTTTGACGCATCATTACTAGATACTTTTTGTATTAAATCTAAGGCGTTTGGTCCTTCGATTAAAAACTCACCCATATGCGACACGTCAAAAACACCAACGGCGTTTCTTACAGTTTCATGTTCTATGTTTACGCCTTCGTATTGAACAGGCATATTGTAACCAGCAAAAGGAACCATCTTTGCACCTAAAGCTATATGAGTATCTGTTAATGCAGTATTTTTCATGATTTACGTTTCAAAATTTGAAACGCTAAATTAAGGATTTTTTTAAAGGAAGTGTATTTGAATTAAGAGATTGTTATAGGTAGTTTTTTGATTACATTTTATAAGTTGTATATGTGTGTTGTTGGTAGTATTTTTAAAAGACTGACCATAAAAAATATGCCATAACACACCAAAAAGTATAAAGACAACTCAAAAATGTACCTGCAATAAAAAAGAATAATCTAAATCTTTTGATACCAAGTCTGTTTTTCAAATAATACCAATCAAAGAGTTCAACTAAAGTTCCCAGCGAATAAAAAATGTTAGCTCCAATTCCTCAAATGATAACGCCAATAGTATCGTCAAATGTCCAGTCATAAGGGCTTTCTGCTAGCACATTAAATATAGACACTATACCGGATAGTCCTACTAGAACATTATATAGCCACCTCTTAGATTCCCACCACTTTATATTTATCTTTAATTCGTTTAAGGTCATTTTAAAATTAGCTGATACTAGTTATATGTGCGATTTGTAGTTAATGATACACTTTAAAGATAAAATCATTTTATAACTCTTCCAATTGCATGCGATAATCATACTGTAAGTCTTCATGAAATGCAGAGATTTTCTTCTCTATAGCTATAATCTGTCTTTGGTAAAGATTATCAAGGGTTCGGTTACGATGAATGTTAGGTTTTAAATCATTGAGGCGTTCGCAAAAGTAGAGGAGAAGTTCAATTTCAGTGGTTTTGGTAAGGCTGTAACGACTAAAGGTTTTTATCTGGCGCAGGATTTTTCGGATGGTTTTTTTCATGTAGAAATAGCTATCCGTATTCATACTTTCAAATTGCACGTCTAGGGTTTCTTTAATGCTTTCGATATAGCGGTCTTCATCGTGTGCTTGAAATAATAAATAGGTGAGCAGTTCCTTATTTTCCTTTTTAAATCGCCCTAAGCGGAGGCATAATTGTAATAAGTCTTCTTTAGGAAGATGTTGTAATTCTTTTTTTATGATAACAATAGATTCGGCCTTCATATTACAAATCTAAGGCTTTTAAAACTTTTGATTTGTAGGTTTGTCCTATAGGAATTTTATGTCCAGAAATCTGAATTTGATTACCCGAAAGTTGCTCCATTTTATTCAAATTAATACTAAACGATTTGTGGACTCTTATAAAATGAGTCGGTAATTGCTCAATAAAACCTGAAAATGTACTGTGTGTTACTATAGTTTTGTCTGCCAAATGCACTTTTACATAATCTCCAAAGGCTTCAATAACAGCAATGTCTGAAAAGAAGACTTTATGCAGTGCTTTATTTTCTTTAAGAATCAAGAAATCTTGTTTTGGCTGAAGTGCTTTTTCATTCAGAACTTTATTAATCGCCGTTAAAAACCGTTCGTAAGCAATTGGTTTTAAAAGATAGTCGGTAGCATTGACCTCAAAACCCTCTACAGCATATTGCGGATAAGCGGTAGTGAAAATTACAGCTGGCGGATGCTGCAAACTTTTATAAAAATCCAATCCGGTTTGTTTTGGCATATTAATATCTAAAAATAACAAGTCCACTGCTGAATTGAGTTGTAGATATTTAAAGGCTTCCGCAGTATTAATACAGGTTTGTTTAAGCTCTAAAACTTCGGTTTCCGAAACAAAATGCTGCAACACTTTTTGAGACGATAATTCGTCATCAACAATAATACAGGTTATGCGATTTTGGTTATTCATTCTTTAGATTCAGAGTGACTATAAAGGTTTGCGCTGTGTTTTCAATATTGAGTTTATGCCTATTTGGATAGACCAAATTTAGATTATTCTTCAAATTTTCTAAGCCTACGCCAGAATAGTTGTCGTCTATACTATGTTGATTAGTTCCATTTGAATTTTCGATTCTAAACATAAAATCATCACTTTTTTGAATAAACTCTATCTTAATTTTGTCCAAGATATTATCTTCAGAAAATCCATATTTATAGGCGTTTTCAATAAGTGGTAACAAAAGCATAGGATATATTTTGAAGCTCTCATCTTCGATATCTACAATGACATCAACCGTATTTTCTGAGTGTCCACGATATTTTTGAAACGAAATATAGTTGTGCAGTAATTCTAATTCGTCTTTAAGTGAAACACGCTCTGTGTCCGAATCGTAAATAATGTAACGTAGAATGTCCGAAAGTTCTACAATAGCAGTTTTTATATTCTCCTTTTTTTCTAATGCCATGGCGTAAATCACATTTAGCGAATTGAATAAAAAATGCGGATTTATCTGAGCTCGTAAGGCAGATAATTGTGTTTGTATTTGCTGATTTTGAAGTTTTAATAGCTTGTTCTCATTGGTGTTGTAATACAACCAGTCTTCAGCCAATTTAAGGAGCGTTGTTGCAATTAAAATAATGCCATAGGTTAAGTAAATATTGGTTTTAGACAAATAGGAGATAAAGAAATATTTAGAAAATAAAATATCTAGAATTGAATTAAAAAACTGTGCGTTTAGAAATGAAAACACACCAAAATTCAGAATAAAAAGCAGGATATATATGGCATAGCGTTCTTGTTTTAAAAACTTGGGTATTAGTATGTAAAAGTTGATGGAAACAGGAACTATTACCACGACTAAAAAGCCTAATGTGTATATATAATCTGCAGTAATTGGTATTTTACCTTTTGAAAAAATAAAGAGTAAAATAAGAAATGCCAAAAACCACAGTATGCCATTAAATAATAGCGGTCTGTGGTAATTGCTGCGTTGTAATATGGTTTTAATATTAAGGCTTTGCATTGTTTGGCTTTAATCTTCTAATATCATCATTATCCCATTTATCTTCAAAATCTGAGACCATAAATTTCTTTAGAAAATTATGCAGTTCCTCACTTGTGGCAGTTAAGACCAAATCTTCATCAATACCAGTTCTTTCGTGCTTAATGCGTAACCGTTTTTCAGTTATCAGTTTATTGACTGCCTTTTCTGATAACCATTTTAAAGTAAAGCCTTCATTTGTGATATCTACAAAAGCGGTAGAATGGGTTTTTAATAGGTGCTGCGCAACTAATTTATTTAAATCATCACTATCGTATTCAAAAGGCGTAAGGTCTATAAAAAGGTGTTCATCTACCATAAAGGGCATGGCGATAAACGAGGCTTCAGTATCTTTCTTTTTATACTTAATGTAATACCCATCTTTAAAGCGCTCAAAAGCCTCTTTTGATTCCTTAGACAGCGTTGTATTTGGGTCCGTTTCTTTTTCCCATTCGTCTTTAAACGAGCGAATATCCCATTGTCCGTTTTTATTATCTGTCCAATTGCCTACAAGCTTTCCTGAATAATTTATACTTGATTTTGTATAAAACGGCTGAATAGATTTTACTATACAAGAGCTAAATAGCAAAACACATAAACTCACTACTACTAATCTCGTTTTCATAATTTTTGATTTTAAAAGTTTATGCTAAACTCTTATAAAAGACAATGAGTTGCAACGTTTTTCGACAAACACGTTGCAACTCATGTCAAACACTTACTAAGTTATAAGTTCTAGCGTCCCTTTCTTCCGTCTACAGAGAATTTTCCAGGACCAGCTAAAAAGATAACCACAAAAGCAATTAAATATAACAATGCCATTTCTTTACGTGCTAATGGGTCACTACCGTGAACAATAAATGCTGCGACAGCCATTGTAATAGCCGCCGGAATTGCAGCAAACTTAGTTTTTATGCCAAAAATAATTAGTACTGGTGCTAATACTTCGCCAACAAGACAAAGGATTAAAGACGCCGTTGCACCAATACCTAATGGGTCTGCAAATTCAATGGGTCCGTTTAGTTTATCGAGTTTTGGGATACCATGATTTATTAGCATTAGTGCTGAGAATCCAACTCTATGGATTAATAACGCTAGGTCGTTGTAGTTTGTTTTCAAAATAGTGGGTGTTATTAATTAGTTATCGTCTAAATATAGACAGAAATAATAAACCTTCAAATTTTGAAGTTTTGAAATTATTTGTCCTACAATTAACCTCTATTCAAATAGATTTACGACTTTACCTTCGTCTTCTGGTTTAATAATCACTAATAATTTTTTAAAGCCTAGTGCGTTTTGTTTATATACTTTTGTGCCTACAGACCATTTTTCTTTACGTTTAGAGTTGGGCATCATTGGGAAACCGTAACCAAAATAACTACCGTCTGCTTTTGGGCCTTTAACTATAAATTGATTTCTGTTAGACGAATTGTTTTTTATTTTAAAAGATATCCACTTTATATCTTCTTTTTTCATCTTGTAATTTGAAGACGATTCTACCATGCCGCCAGACTTCGTTTTTATTTTATTGTCTTTTGGGAGTTGTGTATAAAGTAATTTTCCATCGTTTGAAACATCTGCCCATAAGTATTTGGTTGGATTAACTTTTATAGTCCCAGAATCCCAAAGATTTACAAAAACCTTTTCTGCCTCTATGTTTGATGCGTCTATTTGACCTATCTCTGTACCCAAACGCAGCTCTTTTGTTTTTCCTTCTATAATTACCTTACCAATATTGGCATTGACTCTTAAAATAGCATTGTTTACATTAGTAATTATGGTTTTGTCATGCGTATCGTGCACAACACGTTTTAGGTTGGGTGCACCAATTTTTATACTAATTTTTTGAGTAGGTGCAATCCATTTTAGCTGACTAAAGTGAATGGTGCCATCTACAATTTCTGTATCAATGTATTTAAATAGGTTAGACTCTGCGGTAATTTCCAAGCTTTCACTTGTAGAATTATCAATGGTAATATTGGCGTATAAATCTATTTTTATGGTTTCAACATTTTCAAACGGAAATGCTCGAGTTTCTACTTTTTTATTTCCTTTTATTTGTGCTAGACCTGTAAATCCTACAAGCATTAGCAATAAGCTTAACTTTTTCATTTTATGAATTATTTTTTTGTGGTTTTTGCCTCAGGAGTATTGAAAGTTGCTTCATAAGTGAAGTTTTCAGGCTCATATTCAAATTTTATCGAGCGATTTGGTTGATTTTGTAATTCATATTCGTCATTATTTACAAATTTGAATTTGATATCGTATTGCGCTGCTTGAAATTCAACTTTTGCTTCATAAATGCTGTCTTTGTTTTCATCTGTGAGCGGAACTAATTCTTTCCAAGCTGGACTTGTAAACTGACCTCTCACGCCTGGATTAGTAATATTCTCTAGACCTCTCATATCTACTTTAAATGTGATGGTTTTGAGATGTGTTTCTTGCACGCAACTTGTTATAAATAAGATTGCGATTAAAATTAAAAGTGATTTATAATTTTTCATGAGTTCTTTATTTTAAAGTTTAGTGTAACTGTAGGTGTTTCTTACAAATTTTTCATCGCTGTCTAGATATGAAACTTCTTTCGTCACAGTATATGTTGAATCCGTTAAAGTATGTGTGATAAACATATCGGCCTTTTTGCCATTATCTCTACTTTGGTAGCTGGTCACCAGAGTTTTGGTTCCGTTTTCTTCTTTAAAACTTAACACCTTCTCATTGCCAAAATAGGTGCCGTTCTTTTTGATTTTCACTGAACCTTTATGGTTTTTGCTCGGCTCGTAAGTGTATTGTACATTGGAGATTAATTTGTCACCTTCAATCTTAAACTGCATAGTAGCATCTATAGTTTCTTGTTTGCCAGATTGGTAGTCTTTGTAAGTTAAAGTGCCTTCCCAACTGGTATTGTTCATACTTTCAAAATCTGAAAGTGAAATGGTGTCTTGTGCGTTAATAGTTATTACTGCGAATAGTAAAGCGAATGTTGTAAATAGAGTTTTCATAATATATTGTTTTTTTAAATGATTATTTTAATTTTTTACTGATAAAAAAGTCAAGTCCAAAGCGTCCTGAACCCAATGTTAAGTTGTAAATCGCAACCCATAAAAAGCCCATTGCTGGTAGCATGTTCCAAGCTGGTCCATTCCATTTTTGTAGAAAAATTGCAACAAGCATGGTACACATAATTAAGAAAGAAGAGATACGCGTACCAATACCTAGAGCCAATAATATTCCGCCTACAGCTTCGCTAAAAGCGCCCATCCAAGCAAAAAAGACGGGGAACATAGCAAAGATACCGCCGTAAGCTTTAACGTCTTCCGGGAACCAGGCAGCGACTTCGAATAAGTTGAGATTTTGACTATCTGGCGTCCATGGCACACCAAATTTGTCAGCACCAAAACCAATAGAGAGTCCAATCCCGCATCCGAATCTGATAATAAAGAATACGAAATCTGAAAACCAGTTTTTCTGAACAGTAGGTGTAATTAAAAATTTGAGGAAAGTTTTTAAGCGTGTCATCGTATTTGTGTTTTAAGGGCTGACATACATCAGCGAGATTGATGATACAAATTTGCGACACAAACGCTCCCTGAACGACTTAAAGCGTACTAGAACGTCCTAAATACGATTTGAGACGTCTTATTTTAGTTGTGTTTTTAAATATTCGGTAGGAGAGAAGCTCGTTAGCTTTTTAAATACTCTATTGAAAGTAGCCTTGCTGTTAAAACCACATTCTTGAGCAATACCAAGTAAGGATAATTGTTGTTGCTTATTTTCTTTCAGCATAGTTTTAAACGCTTCAACACGATAGCCATTTACAAAATCGTTGAAGTTTTTGTTGTAGCCCGAATTTATAGTTTCGGAAAGTTGTCCTCTAGTCATGTTAGCCATTTTGGCTAAGTCTGATAAATTAAGCTCAGGATTTAAATAGGCTTTTTGTTCTACCATTAAATAATTTACCGTAGCAATATCGTTTTCAGAAACAGATTTATGCTCTATGTTATCTCTTTCCTCTGGAATCCCAATAGTTTTTGGAGAGAAGCTAAAGTCTAATTTATTCAGTTTTGTGGTGTCTGTAAAGTAACCTTTAATACCGACAAACAAGGTCACCAAGGCAGCCAAAAAGTTGAGCCACCAACGTTCTTGATATCCTAATTCCATAAAACGCGAACCAATAATATCTTGAACGGTACCGTAAAGAAATAGCGTGCTAAAGAGTATTAAGAAAGTTAAAATCCAATTAAGTTCTAGCTTATACGTATTTGAAAAATACTGCATAATCTTTTTACGGTAGCTATAAAATAGTTGAAACGTAAATGCTAAATACAGCAACATAAACGGAGGTTCTATGTAAGACATGATGCTTAAAATGTATTCCTCATCTAAGGAGATTTTAAGCACACCATTCTGCGTATCACTAAATCCAGGTTGCAGCGCATCATAAGTGTAAATTGAAAATCGGTAGACTACGAAAGCGATTGCCAAAGCAAAATGCCACCAATAGTTTTTTTTGAATTTAAAATTTGAAGTCGTTACAGACTTGACATACAAGTAAATTAATGGCGCTAATGCAATGCCAATATTTATAAGAAAGTAATTGATTTTTGTAGTTCTAAAAGCATCATACCAGCCCATAAATCCTAGAGTATAACAGGTCTGAGAGTATGAGGTAAGTAATAGAATGCATCCTAAAAACAAATCTGAAAGGTTACGCTTTTTAAAATACCTACCGAATAGAAGGCATACAAAAACAAGGCCTTGCAAAGCCAAAATTAAAAGCGGTAAACTCCAACGGTTAAAATCTGGAAACATTCTGTGTTTAATTTAAAACCTAAATGTATCTATTTTATGAGAGAATTGAAAAATGAATACGGCTCAAATTGTTTCAAAGGCAAACTACAGGAAAAATTCCATCAATTTTCGCAATAACGTTCATAATCATCAGCTATTTTTCTAAAAGCTTTTCCGCTTCTTGGAAAGTAATCCCCATTTTGAGCATTTTCAACAATTTTTGGACAGGTTTTAAAAAAGCGTTTTACAGATTTTTTAAAAGCTTTATGGTTATTATAATTTAGAAAATAGGTGTCGCTTTCATAAACTGGTTTTTCTGTCTTTTGAAAGTAAACTATCTGTGAAGTTGCGTAATAATTTGAACTTATATCTTTAAAAATTCGAGCTTTGCTATTTTCATAATATAACGTACGCAGACTATTGGCTATAGCACCTTTTATATTTCTTAAGAAGAACACCTGTATAGTATCGTCTATAGCATAATTTGTAGTTAATATTCTTTTTTTCTGAATAGAATCTAAATTAGGGTCTAAATCAAGCATTCTAAAAGATAAGTCTTTGAGCTTTGAAGTATATATTGTTGCAGATTTTACTTTTACATCTTTCCAGCCTTTAACAAGGCTTTCATTCGGCTTTTCCTTTAC
Organism: Winogradskyella jejuensis; assembly: GCF_900129745.1. Taxonomy (GTDB): domain Bacteria; phylum Bacteroidota; class Bacteroidia; order Flavobacteriales; family Flavobacteriaceae; genus Winogradskyella; species Winogradskyella jejuensis. Next base: position 703,204 of record NZ_FQWS01000002.1, read on the forward strand.
AAATACAATTGATTTGGCATCTATAGGGTTAACAAAACCAAAACCTGATACTGTTTCATTATTAACAGATGTATAGGTCAATGAATCAAAAGCAATTCTAGGTTGTTCTTTTTTTAGACTTCTACTCGTAATATAGAATTGTGCATGTAGTTTGTTTGTGTAACTAAGAAGTATTAACGTAATAAATAATAGACTGTAAATGTTTATTGACCTTCTGCGCATAAAATTGTTCTTTACTATTTTTTATCAATATTAATAAATGATTCTTAATTAATAAAATGAGCTGTACACATAATTTTTACTGTGTCTTGACGGTTACAAGCCTTTAATTAGATTGCAATTATTCTTGAGTTGTTTCTGTTACCAACTTTGCAATAACTCCATTTTCAGCTGTGTGTTTACTATATTCATTAGTACCTCTTATATGATTTTTGGAAGGATGTTTTACTCTTCTAATAATTTACGCATGGACTTATGACGTATTCTGTCTAAGTCCTTAGTTTCATATGGTATTTCTTTAAGTATATATTCAAATGCAGCAATACGAGCATTGGTTTTTCTATTAGCTTTTATAATTTTCCAAGGTGCGTATTGTTGTGTGTTTTTAAACATAGCTTCTTTGTACGTTGTATACTCATCCCAAAGAGATAATGCACGTCTGTCTACTGCACTATATTTCCATTTTTTAATAGGAGAACTAATAATATCTTTAAATCGACGTTCTTGTTCGGCTTTAGTAATAGAAAAGTAGAGTTTTAGTAGATAAATACCAGAGTCTTGAATCATTTGTTCAAACTCGTTCACTTGTTTCATAAAAATATCATACTCTTTTTTGGTACAAAACTCATTTACGGGCTCTACTACAGCACGGTTATACCAACTACGGTCAAAGAATACAATTTCGCCATTGTTTGGTAGCCTATTGATGTAGCGTTGAAAATACCATTGTCCTTGCTCAGTTTCATTAGGTTTAGGTAAAGCTACAACTCTAATAGCTCTTGGCGGAAGATGTTGTATAATACGACGTATGGCTCCACCTTTTCCGGCTGCATCTCGTCCTTCAAAAAGAATAACAACTTTTTTATTGTTTTTAGCAACCCATTGCTGAAGTATTAGCATTTCTTCTTGCAAACGAGACAAGCGTTTTTCGTACTTAACATTGCGTATAGCTTTATTAGTATCTAATCGATTTAGCCTTAACAGTGCTTCTAATCCCTCTTTTGAATTGATAATTTTTAAATCTTTTTCTATCATGATAAAGAGTTTAACGGTCTAATTGAATTGTATTTCTAAAATAGCGCTGTACTACATTTGGGTCTGGTAAAATTGTTTTGCAGTTTTTGCCTTTATTATCGTAGTCAAAAAGACTTAAAACATATTTTATACTCTCAAGTCGTGCTTGTTTTTTGTTATTTGATTTTACAATAACCCATGGCGAAAACGAATTATGTGTCCTAGAAAACATTTGATTTTTATAAGTTGAAAAATCATCCCATAATTCTTGACCTTTTTCATCTACAGGACTAAATTTCCATTTTTTCAATGGATTATTTAATCGTTTTTCAAAACGCCGTTGTTGCTCTTCTTTAGATACGGAAAACCAAAACTTTATAATTGTAGTACCAGATTCATGAAGCATGTTTTCAAACTCAGGTACTTGTATCATAAATCGATTATATTGTTTTTTATCACAAAATCCCATGACAGGCTCAACAACAGCGCGATTATACCAACTACGGTCAAAAAATACAATTTCTCCTGCGTTTGGTAATTCTTTAATGTAGCGATTAAAGTACCATTGATTTTTTTCTACTTCTGTAGGTTTGTTTAAAGCTACAATCCGCATAGCTCTAGGGTTTAAATGTTCTTTAAAGCGCTTAATTGTACCACCTTTTCCAGAAGCATCTCTGCCTTCAAAAATGATGGCTATTTTTTTATTTTCTTTCTGAACCCAGCGCTGAAATTCAACCAACTCTGCTTGAAGTGGTAGTAGTTCTTGTTCGTATTCAAATTTCTCAAGAGCAGATTTATAAATCGGATTATGTTCTTTATTTGCTGTTAAGTATGCAACTAAATCTGTATTTGTTTTTAGAGTTTTTAAGAGTTCTTCTGTAAGCATATATTTAGTTGAGTATGTGATATAGAAATTAAACTTACTATAATTAGAAATAATGGTATATGATAAAAATCATAATGACTTTATAAAAAACAAAAAACCTTCTTTTTTAGAAGGTTTTTTATATTATACAAGAAATAAACTTATCTCAGCTTAGGAAAATCCGTAGGATTTGCCTCGTGCATCACATTGTAAATCGCTTCAAAAATATCTTCTACAGATGGTTTGGAAAAATAATCGCCGTCTGTACCATAAGCTGGTCTATGCGGTTTTGCCGCTAACGTTTTTGGTTGACTGTCTAAATGTTTGTAGGCGTTCTGTTTGTTTAGTATTTCGTCTAAAATATATGCGGAAGCTCCACCAGAAACATCCTCGTCAATCACCATTAAACGATTGGTTTTAGAAACACTTTTTACGATATCATGGTTAACATCAAAAGGTAGTAACGATTGTACGTCAATAATTTCGGCATTAATACCAACTTCTTGCAATTCTTTTGCAGCCTGCTCAACTAGGCGCAGTGTTGAGCCGTAAGATACTAAAGTAATGTCTTCACCTTCTTTAATTGTTTCTACCACACCTATTGGTGTTTTAAACTTTCCAATGTTGTTTGGCATCTTTTCTTTAAGACGGTAACCGTTGAGACATTCTACAACTAAAGCAGGCTCATCACTTTCTAAAAGTGTATTGTAAAATCCAGCGGCTTTAGTCATATTTCTTGGTACAAGCACATGGATACCACGCACTAAATTAAGAATACCACCCATTTGTGAGCCAGAATGCCAAATACCTTCTAAACGGTGACCACGTGTTCTTACAATTAGTGGTGCTTTCTGGCGCCCTTTTGTACGATAATGTACGGTTGCCAAATCGTCACTCATTAATTGTAACGCATACAAGATATAATCTAAATATTGTATCTCTGCAATTGGGCGCAAACCACGCATGGCCATTCCAATTCCTGAACCTAAAATAGTGGCTTCTCTAATCCCAGTATCTGCTACTCGAAGTTCGCCATACTTAGCTTGTAGACCTTCTAGTCCTTGGTTTACATCACCAATATGTCCGGCATCTTCACCAAAAATCAACGCTTCTGGGTAATTGCCAAAAATAGCATCAAAATTATCTCTTAAGACGAGACGACCATCAACCTCTTCAGCATTTGTATCGTAAGTTGGTAACACTTCAGTTTGGTTCAATGCTTTCTTCTCCGAATGGCTTAATAGATGTGAGCTGTATTTTGGCTGAATTGTTTCGATATAACTATTTATCCAATTTTGAAGCTCAGTTTTTTCTGAAGAACTTTCTGAAACTACATAACGTAAGGCTTTACGTGTTGCTGATAATATATCTTTACGAATTGGCTCATCTATTGAGGCTAAATCGTTTTTAAGTTTGGTAATGAAAACACCGTTAGCACTAGAGTTAGCAACGCGGTCTAATAAAGAAACGGCTTCGTCTCTTTCAGCTTTTATAGGGTTTATAAATGCAGACCAAGCGGCTTTTTTACCATCTCTTACGGCTTTTTTAATATCTTTTTCGATGGCTTTTAACGCCTCGTCAGTGGCGATGTTATTCTCTATCATCCAAAGACGCATTTGTGCGTTACAGTCGTATTCTGCTTCCCAAGCTAAACGCGCTTCGTCTTTGTAACGCTCATGAGAACCAGAGGTTGAATGTCCTTGCGGCTGTGTTAATTCTTTTACGTGAATCATCACAGGCACATGCTCTTTGCGTGCTACTTGTGCCGCACGTTGGTAGGTGTCAATTAACTCAGCATAGTTCCAACCATTAACTCGGAAGATTTCATATCCATTTCCGTTTTCATCACGTTGAAAACCTTTTAATATTTCAGAGATATTTTCTTTAGTGGTTTGGTGTCTTGCATGTACAGAAATACCATATTCATCATCCCAAATGCTAATTACCATTGGTACTTGTAAAACCCCAGCTGCATTTATAGTTTCAAAAAACAAACCTTCACTTGTACTAGCATTACCAATAGTTCCCCAAGCGACTTCGTTTCCTTCTTTAGAAAATTTAGTGGTATCAATACCTTTTACATTTCGGTATATTTTAGAAGCCTGTGCTAGACCCAAAAGTCTTGGCATTTGCCCGGCAGTAGGAGAGATGTCTGCACTCGAGTTTTTCTGCTCTGTGAGATTTTTCCATTCGCCATTTTCATCTAAACTGTGCGTTGCAAAGTGTCCGCCCATTTGGCGACCAGCAGACATAGGCTCATCTTCTAAGTTAGTATTGGCATATAAGCCTGCAAAAAACTGCTCAATGGTTAGCTCACCAATAGCCATCATAAAGGTTTGGTCTCGGTAATACCCAGAGCGGAAGTCTCCATTTTGAAACGCTTTTGCCCAAGCAATTTGTGGTACTTCTTTACCGTCTCCAAAAATCCCGAATTTAGCCTTTCCTGTTAATACTTCGCGACGGCCTAGAAGGCTACACTCACGACTGGTCACTACAGTTTTGTAATCATTTAAAACTTCAGCTTTAAAATCTTCAAACGTAATCTCAGTTTTCGTATTTGTATTTGGCTTCATAAATTGAATTTTTAGGTCTCACAAAAGTAAGATATCTTTGGAAGCTACGCAATGTCAAAAAGTGTTATAATTTTGAATTATTCTTCGTAATTTTGAAATAATTTACAAATTCTTCAAAAAAAGAATAAAATTTAACATTTCAGTAAGAATATGTTAATACCATTTGCGTCTAAATAACCCTAGAAGTACTTGAGGGTCAACAGTAAACATAAAGCGGATTTTTTGGTCATAGCCAGGTTGAGCAATTTCCCAACCATTATTGGAATACAACGGTAAGAATATCTCAAAATAGTCTTCGACTAAATTTAGACGAATACCAGAATCGTAAACAAATTTTGCACTACTAAACTTATTCTTAACAAAACCTGCATCACCATAAAGTTGAATATATCGCCAAATGGAGGTACTAAAGTTAGCAGTGGCCATCCATTGATTGGCAAAAGCTGTATCGAGTTGCGATTTAAAGCCACCTTCTGCTATAATGATTTGCTGACTAAATATTCCTGACGCTTCAGAACGCCCCAAATAATTAAAATCGAATAAGTAATCCGTTGGACGGTCTAATGCAAAACTGAAAAAGTTAGAAGATGGGTCTGTATTGTTCTTTAGAAATGTACCTGCAAATAATCTAAGATTATAATTGCGATTCTTTTTTGTGAGTTTTCTGAACTCATAATTTAGGGCAATCTTACTAAAGTTACTTGCCACTTGGAAGTCTGCAAAAAATCTTGAAAAGTTAATAATTCCTGGACTAGAATGCACATATCTTAAGTTAAGGACGCTATAATCTGGCTCTGTTTCTAATTCTTCTAGGATAGCATCTGGCCCAATAGTTCTAGCAATATCTACGTAACGTAACCTTATAGTATGTCTTTTGTCAGACCTTAAGTCGTCTTTATCTCTAAACCCAAAGGTGACACTAGGTCTAATACGTCTAAAGAAAGCATCTTGCGCAAAAGATTGGTAACTGGCATCTATTCCGTATGAGACATTAAATAAATTGGTGTCTTCTAGATTATGGGTGTAAAATATATTTCCTGAACCGGTAATCGATTTTGAATTAAAAGCATATTGCGGAGAAAATCTATAATTTAAACGCTTTCGGAGAATGGTTTTGTTATATACTTTGGCACCTAGTGTAAATCCGTCATAGATGTTTTTAAACTCTGCAAGCGGCATTAAAAATACTTGGTTGTAGTATGGGTCTTCAACATCTTTGAATAACCTAAACTGAAGTGGTTTTGACCAAAATGAAGAACCATTGGTAGACTTGTAATTATCACGTTGGTTAAATTCTGGCACGACATTGTCATAGTCTAAAACCAAACGCTCTGTATCGTAATTTGGGATTTTAAGTGTTTTAGAAGTACCTACACTGTCTATCCAAATTTTATTAACTACTGAATCGTTTTTTAAGCTAAATAAAGAAATAGGCATGGAATTATCACGCTTATTCTTAATAGTGAGCTGAATAGAATCTTCAGTAGCGCTAACTTTGGTAAGCTTAAAATCTATTTTCTTTCTGGTATTGATATAATCTGTAAAGAACCAATCTATATCTTTTTCGGTTTTAGATTTTAAAAAAGTTTCAAAAGCACTTGTATTAACCTTTGTTAATTTACGTCTTTCAAGATAGTCTTTAGCTAAACTTCTAAAATCCATATCAATGGCATATTCGTCTAAGTAGTTGAAACCTACACCAGTTTTATATCGTCCAGCTATATTAGCGTTGAACTTTGTCAAAGAATCTTTTGAAGTTGTGATGGCTTGGTCATTATTTTTTCTAGCCACTTCCATAGAATAGAGGAAGTATTTGGCATTATAATCTAAATCTGCAATATGAAATGAACGTATGCCCCAAACTTTAGCTAAAGTTCCCAATAGTTTGCTATCTGGGTAGTAATCCTCAACATATTTCATTAAAAAATAGATAATTAGGCCATCATTGAGCCAATGGTCCTTACGAGGATTTACTAAGTGTGTGTTGTAGATGTATTTGTTCAATGCAGTTTTTAATAGCTTTAATTCGTATTGAAAACCGCTTTTAAAAGGTCTTAAAAAACTTGGTAATTGGTTGAGACCATAAAGTGGATTCTTGTTGTAATCTATTTGGCTTACCAATAAACGCTCATGTGGATACTCACCAAGATTATCGGTTAGAAATTTAGTTACTCTATCTGTAATTATAGCTTTGTCTTGTGGAGATAAACCTTTTTCAACAATATCTGAAACTAAGGTGAAATCGTCTGTAGTGACTTGGTTAAACGCCTTCAGTTTATTCAGCGAAAGATAAGTGTCAACACGGTCATTACCTTTTAGAGTTACTGTTTTTAAATCAGATTCAATTTCTTCTACTGTATTTAATTCTGAAGTTAGATAGAATTCTTTTGGGAAAGTTAGTTTTATGCTAACGTCCGACTTTGGTATATATAAATCATCTAAATTTTTATTACTGTAATACTGCCAATTTCCATCATACACAGCAGGTGTGAGATACCAATATTTAAGTTCTAAATTACCTGAATTGGTATAACCATAATCTGTAAAAGAGGCATCAGGCAATTTAATAACATAATTGAGCTCAATGCTATAAGACTCATTTGGTAATAGCGGATTTGCTAGCGTTACTTTTAAGACATCTATTTGATTCTCTAGATGATTATTGCTAAGTGTGTTCCCTTTACTATCTGTAATTTTTGAAATCGTAGTAAAGCCTCTTTGTCTGTCTTTTGCTAAATGAAATTTGGTGCTAAACTCTTCTTCAAATCGCTTGGCTAAAGCTGTAGATTTTGTAGCGTAACTATTATTCCAATCGCTTAGAAACACTTCTCTTAGCGTATCATTTGACGCGTTTTGATAAACTATAGTCTGTTTAATGTTTATGGTGCGTTCTTCAGGATTAACGTTACCTTCGACTGATATCTTGTTTTGACTATACCCTACAGCTGAAAAAACACAAAGTAAAAATGATATGATTTTCAATTTAATCAACGTGCAATAATAAATTTAACAGGGTTGATATTAGTATCAGAAAATCTTAAGTAATAAATACCATTGCTTAAAGAAGAAACATCAATGGTCTCTTGTAAATTAGTATTTGTTCTTTTAGCTATGATTTGCTGACCAATGGCATTGTAAATACTGAATGTTTTGTTGCGGAGTAGTGGAGAGCTTAGCTTTAAAACAAGTTGATATTTTACAATATTTTTTTCTAAAATTTTTATTTCAGTTGCATTTACCACTTCGGTACTTAATAGTTGGTCATCGATTTCAACTTCCATAACAACAGGAAGGTGATCACTAAAATTATGTAATGCTTCCCTTAGGTTGAATGTATAACCTGTATTATTATCTGGGTTTCCGCTATCTGCTCCTTCAGCACAATCTATTGAGTTTATGGCGCGATTAAAACAATCGGTTTCTTTATTATTACCATATGCTTCGTAGCTGTTAGTTACATATCTTAAATTGTTTGATGAATTTAAGAGATTGGTAGAACTTAAGAGGAAATCGAAACGGTCATCAAATCCGCCAGCTGCACCACCAAGCCCAAATGTAGTACGTGTAGACTGCGTAAACACGTCTACGAATTGACTTCCTGTATCACTCCACTCTCCAACTCTGTTTACAGGGTCTACAAATGGAATATTGTTGCTAGTATCTACTAATAATTGAAATGCAGGTTCAGAAGCGCGGTAAAGATTTAAATCACCACCAAAAATTACGTTGCTATTTGCAGGAATGGTACTTAAATAGTCATCAAGTTCTTCAACCATTAATAGTCTTTTTTGGGCGTCTTCTGGAGAATCAGAAGCTTTTAAATGTCCAACGATTATGTAAGCCTCAATTGGGTTAGAAGCTTTGTCTACAGTATTAAAGAGAATTTTGTAAACGTTAAAGTCTCTAATATTGGTTTGTACAATAACTTCATCTGTTATACTTAACTTGGTTTTATTGTAATAGAACAAACCATGTAAACCATCAGCTCCAGGCGGTTCAAAATCTGAGGTATTGGATACAAAAGTTGCCGATTCATAATCTGAACTAATAATATTCTGAGCAATACTTAAGACAGAATTAGCTCCTGTTTCATTATTCAACTCACAGACTAAAAGCAAATCTGGTTGGTAACTTCCTAAGATAAACTCGAGATTATCTTCTCTGTTTGGAAGCGTATTTTCTAATGGGTAATTAAGAAGATTGTAAAACATCACTTTAAATGTTTCTTGAGCATAACCACAAAAACCAAATAAAAGTACAATCCCAAATCCTATAATCTTCTTTTTCACAGTTTTTGTTTAGAAATTAGGGCTTAATTCAGATTTTTCGTAGAAGTTGTTTAGTATACTCACAACTTCGTCTGCTGTGTCTACTACATGAATCAAATCAATATCTTTTGGACTAATATTACCTTCGGTAAGTAATGTGTTTTTAATCCAATCGACTAATCCACCCCAAAATTTAGTTCCAACCAAAACAATAGGGAAGGTGTCTATTTTATGAGTTTGTATTAGGGTGATAGCTTCAAACAATTCATCGAGAGTACCAAAGCCACCGGGCATAACTACAAAACCTTGGGAGTATTTTACGAACATAACCTTACGAACAAAGAAATAATCGAAATCTAAGCTCTTATCAGAATCTATATAGGGATTATCGTGTTGCTCAAAAGGTAATTCTATATTTAAACCAACAGATGTCCCACCAGCAATGTGTGCACCTTTGTTACCAGCCTCCATAATACCAGGTCCACCACCAGTGATAACACCATAACCACTATCTACAATCTTACTAGCAACCTCTTCAGCTAATTTGTAATATTCATGGTCTGGTTTTGTACGTGCCGACCCAAATATTGAAACACAAGGCCCAATTTTACTCAGTTTTTCATACCCATTTACAAATTCTCCCATGATTTTAAAAATCGCCCATGAGTCGTTTGTTTTTATTTCGTTCCAGCCTTTATAGTGTTTTTCTTTTCTCATTTATTTTGATTGTTAAGTTGATTCAGTTCTAGCTCTTTTGAAAGTCTGTCTTTGAGATTTCCAAAGCTTGCTAATTTAACTCTTTCTTCAAAAATTTAGCTGTGTAGCTTTTTTTATTTTTTATTATTTCTTCTGGAGTCCCTTTTGCAACAACTTCGCCACCACCTTTTCCACCTTCGTGACCAATATCTATAATGTAGTCAACGGTTTTGATAACGTCTAAATTGTGCTCGATAATTAAAACCGTATTGCCTTTGTCTGCCAATTTATTCAATACTTTCATTAGTACATTGATATCTTCAAAATGTAAACCAGTAGTAGGTTCGTCTAGAATATAAAATGTATTTCCTGTATCACGCTTGCTTAACTCAGTTGCTAATTTTATACGCTGTGCTTCACCACCTGAGAGGGTTGTGCTTTGTTGACCCAGAGTAATGTAGCCCAGGCCAACATCTTTTATGGTTTTAAGCTTTCTATATATTTTTGGAATATGCTCAAAGAAATCTACAGCTTCATTAATCGTCATATTCAGTACATCACTAATTGATTTTCCTTTATAACGAATTTCTAATGTTTCTCTATTGAAACGTTTACCTTGACAAGTTTCACATTCTACATAAACATCTGGCAGAAAATTCATTTCTATAACTTTAAGCCCGCCACCTTGACAAGTTTCACATCGTCCTCCCGCTACATTAAAACTAAAACGCCCCGCTTTGTACCCACGAATCATAGCTTCAGGAATCATGGCAAAAAGTTTTCTTATCTCGTCAAAGGTCTTGGTGTACGTTGCTGGATTGCTGCGTGGTGTGCGACCAATTGGCGATTGGTTAATGTCTATTACTTTGTCTATATGCTCTAAACCTTTGATACTTTTGTACGGCATTGGCTTTTTTACGCCATTAAAATAATGGGTATTGAGAATTGGGTAGAGCGTGCCATTTATCAAAGTCGATTTACCACTACCAGAAACACCAGTAACACCAATCATTTGACCTAAAGGAAATTCTACATCGACATTCTTAAGATTATTCCCCGTACAGCCTTTTAAGATTAGCTTCTTACCATTGCCTTTACGGCGTTTCTTTGGTATGGCTATTTCTTTTTCTCCGTTGAGATATTCAGCAGTTAGCGTACTTTCTGCTATGAGTGCTTTTGGGGTACCTTCACTTATAATTTCTCCACCATGTTTACCAGCAAAAGGTCCTATATCTATAACATGGTCTGCACGCTCTATCATATCTTTGTCATGTTCTACGACAATTACAGAGTTGCCAACGTCACGAAGTGATATTAAGGAATTGATAAGTTTTTCATTATCGCGCTGGTGCAAACCAATGCTAGGCTCGTCTAAAATATATAGGACGCCAACCAATTGTGACCCTATCTGTGTTGCTAAGCGTATGCGCTGTGCTTCTCCGCCAGAAAGCGATTTTGAGCTTCGGTTTAAGGATAAATAAGTAAGACCAACATCTACCAAAAATTGTACTCTAGCTTTTATCTCTTTTATTATTTCGGCTGCGATTTTTTGTTGTTTTGAAGATAGTCTTTCTTTAAGATTATCAATCCATTCACCTAACTCAATAATATCCATTTTTACTAAATCGGCAATACTTTTATTATCAACTTTAAAGTAGAGTGATTCTTTTCTTAAACGTGAACCTTCACAAGTAGGGCATTCAACTTTGTCCATAAACTCTTTTGCCCAACGCACAAGAGAAGTTGAGTTAGACTTGTATTGACTTTCTATAAAATTGGCAACACCTTCAAAATCGATATCATAATTTCTAGAAACGCCTAGTAGTTTGCTTTCAACAGTAAATTTTTCATTACCGCCATAAAAAATCATTTGTTTAGCCTCTTTAGGAATATCTTTCCAAGCGCTATCTAGTGAAAAGTCGAAGCGTTGTGCAATGGTATCAAATTGCTTAAAAATCCAACTCTTTTTTTGCGGTCCATGAGGTGCTAAAGCCCCATTTTTGATGGATAAAGATTCGTCTGGTACTAATTTTTTCTCGTTTACAACATACAACTCGCCAATGCCATTACATTTTGGGCAAGCACCTTTAGGTGAGTTAAATGAGAAATTATTTGGCTCTGGATTTGGATATGAAATTCCTGAAGACGGACACATTAAATTCCGACTAAAATACCGAGGTTCATTGGTATCTTGGTCAATAACCATAAGCACATCATCGCCGTGATACATGGCAGTATTGATAGATTCCATGACGCGCTTTTCATTGTCTTTGGAATCGTCAATTTTTAAACGGTCAATAACAATTTCTATATCATGTGTTTTGTAGCGGTCGAGTTTCATACCCTTTTCGAGGTCAACAATCTCACCGTCGGTACGAACTTTTACAAAACCTTGTTTGGCAATTTGCTCAAAAAGCTCCCGATAGTGTCCTTTACGAGAACGAATGACAGGTGCCAATATATTAATGCGTTTTCCCCTAAAAGATTCTAAAACCAAATCTTTAATTTGCTCATCAGAATATCTTACCATTTTGTCCCCAGTTTCATAACTGTAAGCGTCTGCAGCACGAGCAAAAAGAAGTCTTAAAAAATCATAGATTTCTGTAATAGTGCCAACTGTAGAACGTGGCGATTTACTTGTGGTTTTTTGCTCAATGGCTATTACTGGAGATAAACCATCTATTTTATCTACATCTGGCCGTTCTAAACTTCCTAAAAACTGACGTGCGTATGCAGAAAATGTCTCGATATAACGACGTTGACCTTCGGCATAGATAGTATCAAACGCTAAAGAAGATTTCCCGCTACCAGATAAACCCGTTATTACAACTAGTTTTTCCCTTGGTATGGTAACATCTATATTTTTTAAATTATGAACTCGTGCGCCTTGTACTTCGATAGCATCATCAAATTTGGACATAAAATCTTCCTTCTTTTTCTTTATTAAGCAAGTCGTAAAGGTACAATATTTAGTTGTTAATTTAGTGCTAAGGTTTGCCTCAGAATTATTATAATTGTGTTAGAAATTTAAAAGAAATACTATGAAATTATTAGGAATAGGCTCAAGAATAAATCATACTGAATACGGAAAAGGTGTTGTAACCAACGTGACATCTCAACATTATTGGGTAACCTTTATTGAAAACGGATTGGAAACATTAGAATTAGATGAAAACTTTGAGGTGATTGAAGGTGCTGAAGATGATGTAGACACGGTTAGTTTTTATGAAGTAGAGAAGAGTTTGCGACGTATTCTTAAAAGATGGTCAGACGTTTCTGAAGTGGTTAACATAGCTGATAAGTGGAAAGGAGGAAAGTTGATTTTTGAAGCTGGAGACCCTAATCTACAAGGAAAAGAAATGCCAATCGATACGTTTTTTCATAAAATCACAATGGTAAGAGATAGGCTTAGAGTTATGGAACAGAAAATTAATTCTAGTAAGAACTTGGATGAGCAAGAAAAAATAGACTTACAGCAGTATATTACCCGTAGCTACGGAAGTTTAACAAGTTTTAATGTGTTGTTTAAACTAAAGAGTCAACAGTTTAAAGGGCAGTCTTCAAAATAAAAAATATTAATTCCTGTAAAAACAAAAACGCCGAGGTATTAGCTTCGGCGTTTTTGTTTGAATTATTTAATGGCGTTATTTTATAATAAGTTTTCGTGTAACGCTTTTATCACCGTCATTTACTTTCATGATGTAAATACCAGTACTAACGTTGTTAAGATTAATTTGCTTATCAAATCTTGATGTCGGATCGTAATTTTTGTTAAATACTAACTTACCTGAAATATCGTATACATCTACATTAACCCCAATACCTGAATTAGAATTAAATTGTATCGTAAAATCACCATTATTTGGATTCGGGAATAACGCGAAATCATTAAGCTCAAAGTCATTATCTCCTAGTACAGCTTCAACTGTACCTGAACATATAGTTATAGTAACTGTATCTAAGGTTCCAGTATTTGCATTATCACTAACATCTGTAATTAAAAATACCCATTGACCATTTGAGTTTTGGCCATCGTAAATTGATAGTGTCTCAGCTGGTTGCCCTGAGCCTCCAGAATTAAAATCTACACAATTAATAGTTCCTGCTTCATCATCATAGGTGAAATCAGTGTTAGCGGTTCCGTTACAACTTCCATTACTTAATTCTTGAAAACCTGAGGCTTGTTCCGGGCTTATTATTGCTGTGAAAACTTCTCCATTATTTGGATGAGTTATATTTACACTTACATCTACATCAGTTATAGTTTCAGAGTCATTAATAGTAAGTGCAAAACCAGTGTATGTTGTACTACTGACAGGAATTGTTTGATTTACATTAAAAATATAATCTTGACATGATTCGTTATTGACTATAGTATAATTTCCAATAGCAAAAAATGATTTGTTTATTGCAAAATAAATATTGCCTACAGCTTCTATTTTTATTCTACAATCCCCAGAAGTAACTCCAGGAGGAAATGTAACTGATTCTGTCCCGTCATTTGCAGTGTTTGCAGCTAAAGTTGTATTAAAATTTAATCCACCATCTGTTGAAAGTAATATATTTACTTGTGATGTATTAATTCCATTTGCTGTGGTGCCGGCAACATCCCATTCTACAGTTGTTGATGAATTTTCCATAAAAACCACTGGAGTTGACTGAGAAGTAATTTGAAATGGACCTACATTAGCAGTAGTAACTATCATATCATCTCTATTAGTCTGTCCTCCATTGGGTGATTGATTATCTCTTACTGTTAGTGCAAAATTCATTGTACGAGCTACATTAGGAATGACTTCCCATTGCGGTGTTAAGTTATCATCTAAAATATCACTTAATTGAGGAAATGTTCTCTCACCGGTAGATAATGAAGGTCTTGATCTAAATTGCGGGTTAGTTGTACTAGTAGTATTAGGTTGGTCAGTAGTTGTACCTGTGTCTACCTGCTCCCAATTGTAAGAAAGTGAAGCGCCAGAATCTATATCCGTACCTGTGCCGGTGAGCGTAAATGCTGTTCCAAACGGAATTGTATAATCATCACCTGCATCAGCAGTTGGTGCAGTATTGCCATTTGGTGTATTAACAGAACACGTTGGCGAAGAAGTTATTCTTGCATACATTTCATCTATGCTTACTGCATGAAAATGGTCATCACTATTTGGCTGTACATTATCTGACGCACAGATACCTGCGTAACCCATGATAGTATTACCACTTCCAACCTCTACAGCTGTTCCTTGGTTTCGTTGTCCACCACAATTGCCATCTCCACCATTATAACTATGGTTTGCACCAAAATGATGTCCTACTTCATGTGCTACAAAATCGACATCAAATACATCACCAATAGGGCTGTTGAGACCAGTTACAGCTCTAGCTTTTGTGTTAGAAAAACAAATTCCACCTAAGGATGCAACACCACCACCACCAGTTGAAAATACATGACCGACATCATAATTGGCAGTACCTATATTTGCATCAATAATTGATTGATTTTGAGCTAACATTGCAAAACCATCATTGTTTGTATAGCCATCATTTTCTGCAAGAAAGATGATATTTGTATTATCAATTAGCATCATGGAGGCAGATAAGTCCCTCTCATATATACCATTAACTCTTGTCATGGTTACATTCATTGCAGCTAATACAGTTGCTCTTTTTACTTCGTCAGTTGCAGCTTGCTGACCGGCTGCATTAATATGGAAATTAGAATATTCTTGGGTTGACGCTAATGCAAAACGAAAAGTCCTAAATAGACCGTCATTTGCATTTCTCAGATTTTGTAGTCTATTAGAGTCTGGTTGATAAGGGCTATTTAAAGCCATTTCGTCCGTTAATTGGCAGCTTAATCTATCGATATCGGAATACAGGTTATCTTTTGCATACAATATGTAAGAGCCTAAATCTTCTGTGTAAGGGTCTATATAATACGTTTTACCAATAGTGTAAATTGAAGCATGAAATCCAAAAATAGTTGTACTAAAACGCATTGATACTCCAGGATTATCGATATTTATGCCAACATAAGATTGAATGTCTGGATGCTTTTCCGCAAATTCTGCCTCCATGATTGAGGCATTGTAAATCTGATAACGTTCTAATTCTCCTTTAGCATTCGGGAATTTTATATAGGTATCAGATTCTAAATTAGAAGAACGGCTAACAGCATTTCCCAGTTCGTTTTTTATACCTTCAAAATTTAGGTTGTAAACATCAAATTTAGTAGGAGTTGAGTTCCTATCTAACAATTGGCTTTGCTGAATTTTACTTGCTGATGTTTTAGACCAAAATGATTTTTCTTGAGAAAAAGCAAAAAAGGGCAAAATCAGTAAGAATAAGTAGATTTTTTTCATGAGTAATTAAATTTAAATGGCTAAAGTTAACAGATTTTAAGAAAAAAATATGTTAATAAAGCGACCTAATTTAATCTCAATAGTTTATTCCTTTCAAATTTGTAAGTTCTAAATCTAAAAATAATAACTTGTGATGTGTCGGTAAATTAGCTCCACTAGACATTGTTTTCCAATTATTCCATGTCGCTTTAAGCCCAGAAATGGGCAAAATATCAACCCACATTTGATAGCTTGTTGGCATACCTTTTTCATTGATATGCCAAAGATAAGAATCCCCAGGTGTGGTGCCTCCAGAAGTATAGGTCACCAATAATGCCTCTTTATTGTCTTCTGTTTTTGCCAGCTTTCTTATCGTTCCTTTATCGAATACTTTATAAGGTGCTACTAACCAAAACGAATCGTTATTAAAATAAGACTCCGCCTTACTTATTAAATTTTGTTTCTCAATACCATTGTATTTTTTATTTGAAACAAATACACTTGATTTTTCTGGATTTTTTAGTTGAAGTATTACTGTGAAATCTTTCCATTTTACCTCACAACTATCAGCAGATTTATACCATTTGTAGCTATGTGCACTTTTAAATGTCCACTCAATATAATCGGTATTTTTGTAGGCTTCATAATCAAGAGCGTTCAGCATTTTATGGGCTAATAGGTCTGCTTTTGGGCTTTCGATAGCTTCTGGCAGAGGCTCATTGTATTTTAAGTAAATAAACCCAAAAAAGAGTAGTGTAGGAAGTGTAATAAAAACAACAGCACCGCCTATGAACTTTAATATTCGGAATATCTTTTGCTTTGGTGAAAGCTTACTAAATGGTTTTATTCTTTTGAATTTGAACAAGATATTGTTTGTTTTAAAATTTCAAAATTACAATTATGAGATTAAAAAACGGATTGATAAATCATCGAATTATCAATCCGTCCATATCTTAATTTATAATAGTTCTTTAATTATCATTTTTATAGCCTTCTGGACGTTTCCATCTAATAGGAGGAGCAGGTTCAGGTTTTAATTGAAATTCTTCGGTTTTTAATAGTTTCATGGCTTCTTCAACAGCACGCTCCAATTGTGGGTCGTTACCTTTTGCTGTTTCTTTTGGATGCTGAATAACTTCGATATCTGGAGCGACGCCTTCGCCTTCAACAGCCCATTTTCCATCAACATCATAAAATCCACCACGAGGTGCAACCATACGACCACCATCTATAAATCTTGGTGTATCCCAAGTACCAACTAATCCACCCCAAGTTCTAGTTCCTATAAGTGGTCCGATATTTTTCATCTTAAACATATACGGCAACAAATCACCACCAGAACCTGAACGCTCGTTAATAAGCATTACTTTAGGACCCCAAATTCCTGCCATTGGCGTTGTCCAAGGTCGGTTGTCGTTTGCTTTGCTATTAAAATAGCCAAATAACTCTCTAGACATTATATCTATCATGTAATCTGCTGCGGAGCCACCACCGTTGTTACGCTCATCGATAACAGCCCCTTTTTTATCTTGTTGTGCAAAATAGTAACGGTTGAAAGAGGTAAAGCCGCCACCTGAGGTGTTTGGAACATAAACGTAAGCTAATTTTCCGTTTGATAATTTATCTACTTTACGTCTATTGCTTTCCACCCAATCAATGGTTCTAAGTCCGCGTTCATTTCTAATTGGTTTTATTAAAACGTCTCTTGAATCGTTTTCTGAAGGTTTAGAGTTTACTGTCAATGTAATCTCTCTTCCCGCTGTTTGTTCTAAATGCTTGTAGATGTTTTCAGAACCTGAAATAGGTTTACCATTAATGGCTATAATATAATCACCTTCTTTAATATTTAAACCGGGTTTTGCCAATGGTGCATCTAGATTTGGATTCCAACGTTCACCATTATAGATTTTTGAGATTTTATAACGTCCATTAGAAACTTCAAAATCACAACCTAAAAGACCAACAGGCACATTGTCTAAATCAGGGAAATCGCCTCCAGACACATAAGAATGTCCTACGGCTACCTCACCACTCATTATGTCTACGACATAGTTGAGGTCTGTTCTATGGCGCACATGGTCTATCCAAGGCGAATACCATTGATAAACCTCATCCCATGGCGCACCATGTACGTTGTCCACATACAAGAAATCTCGCATATAGCGCCAGCCTTCTTTAAAAATTTGATGTGCTTCTGCTTTAGGGTCTAATTTTATCTTTAGATTTGTTTTTAGGACATCTTTACCTGGTTTTGGAGCTGAAGACGTACTTGTTAACATCCATTTTCCACCACTAAATAATAGAATTGATTTTCTGTCTGCTGAAGTCACCAGTTGGGTAACGCCGTCGGCAAAGTCCGACGCTTCTTCTTTTTCTACATCATAAGAGTGTAATTTAAACCCTTGTTTGTTCGGTATAGTTTCCGCTATAAATATTTTATGTTTTGGACCTTTAGCAAGAGCTACATAGTTTCTTGCTGGTAAATCTAAGGCTACTGCTCTATCAAAGATGCCTTCTTTATGAATGCTTACTTTAACGTCTTTTTTATCCTCGTTTTTCTTTTCGCTGTCATCGTCAGTTTTAACGTCTTCCAGATCACTCTTTGGAAGGTTTGGCGCTTTATCATTTTTGCTCAGTACAACAGCATAAAGGCTTCTGGCTAAATTGGCACCTGGGTCGTAATTACTCATATCTAACCAACCAGACGATAAGCCGTAATTAGTGCTAGCTAGTGTATAAAGGTATTTGCCTGAAGCATCCCAAATTGGTGTAATGGCATCTGCTATTGGGTCTGTTAATTGAATGATTTCTTTGGACTCTATATTGTAAGCAAAGATGGATTTAAAATGACTTTTCTGTTGTTTGGCATATGCAATCCACTTACTATCTGGAGACCAAACAGGATTCATAGCTCTGTTTGGATGGGCATAACTATCTGTATCTACAATGTTTGTTTTTTTTGTTTCAAGATTTATAATCCAAATGTTGTAATGTGTATCTGTGTAGGCTATGTGCTTTCCATCAGGAGACCAATCGGGTTGAAAATAAAACGTAGGATTTGGTAAAGTAATAGCTTCTATATTCTGGCCATGTTGGTCTGCTAACATCAGTTGGTATTCACCGCTTTTATCAGAAAACCAAGCAACTTTATCACCTTTTGGAGACCAAATTGGTGCACGGTCTGCAACACCAGGTGAATTGGTTAAGTTAGTCCAAGTACCATTTTCTTTTGGAATAGTAAAGATTTCGCCTCTGTGTTCAAAAATAGCGCGTTTACCAGTTGGTGATACGTTGGGGTTGCTTAAACTACTTGCTGAAACATTTTCCCATCTTGGTCTGTAAAAGTTGAGGTCACCATTAACAGTGATGTTGAGTTGTTTTGTATTTCCGTTTGAAGGATTATAAAGGTGTAAATAGCCACCTTGCTCATAAACAATTTGATTATCACTTGCATCTAAACTTTTGACATCAAATTTTTTATGAAACGTCACTTGTTTTTCTTCTTTTGTATCGGGATTAAATGACCATATATTCATCGTATAGTCACGCTCGGACAAATAGTAAACCAATCCGTTTAACCAAACCGGGTCAAGATGACGTTCTTGGGTTGGCTGCTGGGTTCTTATCAGCGCTTTTGTTTTCATATTAACTACCCAAATTGGCATGGCTTGTCCACCACGATAATTTCGCCATTCTGCATCCCAACCTGTAATCGGTGTGTAGGCTAGATATTTTCCGTCTGGTGATAATTCGCCATAAGCAGCACGAGGAATATCTAGTGCTTCCGGTAAACCGCTATCGGTGGCTACTGTGAAGAATTTGCTCGTCATTGTTGGTTGATTCTCTCTTCCCGAACGAAATAATACTTTTCCGTCTGGTGTCCAGCCTTGCACAAAATCGCCATCAGGATGATACGTTAATCGTTTTGGTTCGCCACCTTCAGAAGGAATAACAAAGACGTCTATATTTCCATCGTATTGCGCAGTAAAGGCTATTTGCTTTCCGTCTTTAGAGAAATGCGGGCTAGATTCGTAACCTTCGTCACTAGTTAGTCGAATAGCGTTGCCGCCATTAATATTTGCTTTCCAAAGATCATTGGCATAAACAAATACCACATCGTTACCATGCAGTGTTGGTTGTCTTAACAGTTGTGTGCCTTGAGCGTTAAGATTAAGCACAAGAAGAAGTGCTAAACCCGATAATAGATGTTTCATGTTGGTCGATTTAATTATACCAATTAAAGATACAACTATGCGTTATATGAAATTATAAGACAATGTTAAAACCTTAAAAGCCAACTGCAGTATCGTCTCCGCGTTTGTCTGCGCCACCTTCTAATTTACCATTTTCTAGCTTTAGAATGCCATCTACAATACCAATAATTGGTGAACGAGACTCATTTATTATGTAGCCTTTAGCTTCGAGTTGTTTGATAAGGGTTTTATCAAATGAATTGGGTTCCATTCGGATTTCATCTGGCAGCCATTGATTATGAAATCTTGGAGCGTTAACGGCGTCTTGCATGGTCATTTTAAATTCGTGAACATTTAAAATAGTCTGCAAAACCGAAGTAATTATTGTAGAGCCACCAGGTGTACCAACTGTCATTAACAATTCGCCATCTTTTTCAACAATTGTAGGCGTCATAGAGCTTAGCATTCTTTTTTCTGGAGCAATACTATTGGCTTCCGCGCCAATAAGGCCATAATAATTGGGTTCTCCAGGTTTAGAGCTAAAATCATCCATCTCGTTATTTAAAAAGAAGCCTAAATCGTCTGCGTAGAGCTTAGAGCCATAACCTCCGTTTAAGGTCGTAGTAACTGCAATGGCATTTCCAAATTGGTCTACAATAGAATAATGGGTGGTTTCGTCACTTTCGTAGCCAATAATTTGTCCGTGAGAGATGGAATCTACTGGCGTTGCTTGATTGAAAGAGAAGTCCTTCATTCTATTTTCTAGATAAACACTGCTAGTTAAGGTTTCCGTGGGTATTTCAACAAAATCAGGGTCGCCCAAATAATAGCTTCTATCTGCATAAGCACGTTTTTCAGCTTCCACTAATACTTGGATGGTTTTTAATGAATTATGCCCAGAACCAGCTAAATCAAAATCTTCAATCATCGTCATTATCTGATTTAAACAAATACCACCAGACGACGGTGGCGACATGGATGTGATGGTTAAATCATCGTACATAAACTGAATGGGTTGACGCCATTTAGCTTCGTATTTTGTTAAATCTTCTAGCGTTATAATGCTACCTTTTTCTTGAAGAAACGTCACGAGTTTTTTAGCTGTTTCGCCTTTGTAGAACTCATCTCGTCCATTAGTTGCAATTCGCGTTAATGTTTCTGCTAAAGCGAAATTGAAGACTTTATCGTTTTCCTTTAAGTCTTTATTAAAGAGGATTTTCTTTCCATTAATAACTCTAAATATGCTATCGTAGCTTTTAAATCTGTTCTCCTGATTTTTGGTTACAACAAATCCATTATTGGCCAAATCGATAACTAGCTGTAAGATGGTTTTTACATCTAAGTTTCCAAAGCGTTCCTGAGCTTTGAAAATACCAGCGATTGTACCTGGAATTCCAATAGCTAGAGGACCAACTGTACTTTTTCCTTTTATAACATTTCCCTCTTCATCAAGATACATGTCTTTAGTTGCTGCCAGAGGTGCTTTTTCGCGATAGTCTAATGCACCAACTTCTCCATTTGCTAAGCGGTAAACCAAAAATCCACCACCACCTAAATTACCAGCATATGGGTAACTTACAGCCAACGCTAGTTCTGTGGCCATCATGGCATCAAAAGCATTTCCACCTTTAGCCATAATATTTGAGCCTATTTTTGATGCTTCTTTACGTGCGCTAACTACCATAGCATTTTCGGTAATTAGTCCTCTATTATTAATGGTGGTTTTGGATTCTTTAGTTGTCTCTTTACAATTGAATAGTAGAGATATTAGAAGTAATAAAAAAAGATGTTTTCTCATAAGCTGTATTCTTTTTCTAATGCTATTCGCTTTGTTTCAGTTTCTTGTTTTAGTTCCTCAAAGAAGAGTTTAAAATCATTTTCAAAGGCTTCATAAAATTCAACAAGTTCCTTTGTTGCTTCATTCATTTTAGAGCGTCCTTTTGTTCTACGATTCATGCCATCTAAAACTTTCTGAATACCTTCAATAGTGGCATAACTCAACAACCAGTTATCGTTTATCATAAAGGGCACTAGTTTTTTAAAGCGTTCAGGTAATATTTCAAAATGTTGTTTTAAACTGTTATAAAAGTTCTGAATGTAAGCGTCCAAGGATTGCTCATTATAATCGTTCCAGTTTTTTGCTAAAAAATGATCATAAAAAATATCTACAATGACACCGCTGTAATGGCCATAAGCTTTATGCAATCTTCTTGTGCTATCCCTAAAGCTGGGATGTGCATCCGTGTAAGAATCGATAAACCGATGCAATAAAATACCGACTTGCATTGCTTTAGGATAGTCTTTATAACGTCTTCCTCTTATGCCATCTGCGGCAAAATTGCCAATGGTAAGTAGTTCGTTTTCTCCAGATAGGTAAATATGGGCTAAAAAGTTCATTGCCCCGAATTTACAAATTCGTAATCATAAAATAGGATTAACTAATTATATTTGCCAAAAACAAAATAGACATGACTTTAATAAAATCTATATCAGGAATTCGTGGTACTATCGGAGGCGCTGTTGAAGAAAATTTAACACCTATTGATGCTGTAAAATTCGCAGCAGCATACGGCACATGGTTGAGACAACAACGTTCTAAAGAAAATTATAGAGTTGTAGTTGGTCGTGATGCACGTTTGTCTGGAGAAATGATTCAGAATTTAGTGATGAACACACTTGTCGGTATGGGAATTCATGTTATAGATTTAGGTTTGTCAACTACACCAACGGTTGAAATTGCTGTGCCTCTAGAACATGCTGATGGTGGAATTATTTTAACGGCAAGTCATAACCCTAAACAATGGAATGCGCTAAAGTTGTTGAATGCTAAAGGCGAATTTTTGAATGGTGCAGATGGTAAGAAAATTTTAGAGATAGCTGAGTCTTCTGACATGACCTTTGCCGAGGTTGATGATTTAGGAGTTATCACTAAAAATGAAGCATATATCGATATTCATATTGATGAGGTTTTAGATTTGCCATTGGTAAATAAAGAAGCCATAGAGGCTGCAAATTTTAAAGTCGTAGTAGATGGTGTTAATTCTACAGGAGGTATCGCTATTCCTTTACTTTTAGAGCGTTTAGGAGTTGAAGCTGTAAAACTATATTGCGACCCAACGGGTCATTTTCCGCATAACCCAGAACCTTTAAAAGAACATTTAGGAGATTTGGCAGATGCTGTTGTAAAAAATCATGCTGATTTTGGTATTGTTGTCGACCCAGATGTAGACCGTTTGGCATTTATGGATGAAAAAGGTGAAATGTTTGGTGAAGAATATACACTCGTGGCTTGCGCCGATTATGTCTTGAGCAAAACGCCAGGAAATACGGTGAGTAACATGAGTTCTACAAGAGCATTACATGACGTTACTGAAAAACATGGTGGAACTTACGAAGCTAGCGCTGTTGGTGAAGTGAATGTTGTAGAATTAATGAAGAAAAATAATGCTATTATCGGAGGCGAAGGTAATGGTGGTATCATATACCCAGAATCGCATTATGGTCGTGATGCATTAGTTGGGGTTGCTTTATTTCTAAGTCTTTTAGCTGAAAAGAAAATGGCAGTGAGCGAATTAAGAGCAAGTTATCCAAACTATTTTATGAGCAAAAAGAAGATTGAATTAACACCAGGTTTGGATGTAGATGGGATTTTAAAAACAATGGAGTCTAACTACAGCCATGAAAAATTAACTACAATAGATGGTGTTAAGATTGATTTCGAAAATAGTTGGGTACATCTTCGTAAAAGCAACACGGAACCGATTATTAGAATATATACCGAAGCACCTTCACAAAACGAAGCTGATACGCTTGCTGATAGAATAATAGAAGAGATAAAAGCTATCGCAAATATTTAATATCTTCGTAAAACGTTAACAGTCAATTATGTCAGTTGTTTCAACATCAGTTTCAAAGTCATCAACAGAACTCGAGCAGTATTTTAAAAAGTTCAGAGCGCAAATTGTTGGAATTGACCAAACGTTTGTTTCACCTTATGGGGAAAAGAAGATAATCTATACCGATTGGACAGCTTCTGGTCGTTTGTATAGACCAATAGAAGAGAAGCTACTTAACGATTTTGGTCCTTTTGTAGCCAATACACATACCGAAACTACAGTATCTGGTACGGCTATGACACAGGCTTACCACAAGGCCAAGCACATTATTAAAAATCACGTTAACTGTAATGAAGATGATGTCTTAATTGTCTCTGGTAATGGGATGACGGGCGTTATCAATAAATTTCAGCGTATTTTAGGATTAAAGGTTCCAGAAAATTTAAGAGATTTTACAAGCATTCCTGATGAAATGCGACCTGTGGTTTTTGTATCTCATATGGAGCATCACTCCAATCATACCTCATGGTTAGAGACAATGGCAAAGGTTGAGGTGATTCCTCCAAGCAACGATGGATTGTTTAGCTTAGAGAATTTAGAAAAACTACTTGTTGAGTATAAAGATTGCACCATAAAAATAGCCTCTGTTATTGCAGGATCTAACGTTACTGGTATAGAAACACCATATCATGATATTGCTAAATTAATGCACCAAAACGGTGGTGTTTGCTTTGTAGATTTTGCATGTTCCGGTCCATACGTAGATATTAATATGCACCCAGAGAATGAAGACGAAAGCTTAGATGCTATCTTCTTTTCACCACATAAATTTTTAGGAGGTCCAGGTACATCAGGTGTACTAGTTTTTAGTAAGAAACTATATAAAAACATGGTGCCAGATTGTCCTGGTGGCGGTACAGTAAGTTGGACAAATCCTTGGGGAGAGCATAAGTATATTGATAATATTGAAGAACGCGAAGACGGCGGTACACCAGGATTTCTTCAAACTATAAAAACGGCGCTTTCCATAAAGTTGAAAGAGCAGATGGGTGTTGATAACATTCTTAAGCGTGAGCATGAGTTAGTAGATACTATTTTTAATAGATTAGATTCTGTTGAAAACATCAATATTCTTGCCGGACAACATAAAGATAGATTAGGTGTTATTTCCTTTTATATTGACGACTTGCATTACAACCTTGGTGTAAAATTATTAAACGATAAGTTTGGCGTGCAAACGCGGGGTGGTTGTAGTTGTGCAGGTACTTACGGGCATTTTTTGCTTCATGTTGATCAAAAAACATCTAAGGAATTAACAGATGAAATAACTATAGGTGATTTGGTCAGAAAACCAGGTTGGATTCGCATGTCTATTCATCCAACAACAACAAATCAAGAAATTGAATTCGTTTGCGATAGTATTATCGCCTTAGCTAAGCATCATAAAGAATGGGCAATGGATTACGAATATTCTAGATGTAATAATGAGTTTATCCACAAGAGCTTAGTTGGCAAACCCTGTGAGGCTACTTCCGTTAACGATTGGTTTAATCTAGACTAATTACTGAATTCCTCATATCGGTCTTTATGTTTCCAACGTTTATGCGTCCATAAATAGTATTGAGGTTCTTCAAGTATTTGTTCTTCTACTAACCTGAAGAAATTATCAGTTATTTCAAAGTCTTTAAAGTTATTTGGGCTTTCGGTTATAGTCTGAAAAGTGGTCTGGTAATAGCCACGTTTTATACGTTTAACACTAAAAAATACTACGGCCATATCAAATTGTTTTGCTATAGTTTCTGCACCAGTATGCATCGGTACTTTAATACCCATAAATTTATTCCAATGTAAATTTTCTCGAATTTTTGGAGATTGATCAGATGCAAAGCCGTTGATAGTTAATTCTCCCTTTTTTTGTGACTTTTCTAGGACTTTATAGGTTTCTTTTGTGGTGATGAGGTATGAGTCGTATTTTGCACGTATACGTTTTACAAGCTTGTCAAAGTACTTGTTTGCCAATTTTTTATAGACTGCATAACCTTTATGATTAATTTGTGGCTGTAGAATAAAAATCCATTCCCAACTGCCATAGTGAGCACACATTAACATGATGCTTTTTTTCTTTTCTTCTAAATCATGGATTAATTCTAGATTAGTAAACTTGTAGCGTTTCATCATAGAAGCTTCAGAAATGGTCATAGATTTTATGGCTTCAAGAATCATATCGCATAAATGATGATAAAATTTACAGCAAATATCTTCGATTTCCTCCATTGATTTATCTGGGAATACCAGTCTGAGATTAGATTTTACAACCTTCTTACGATACTTGAATATTCTAAAAATAAAAAAATGAAATACGTCAGATAGACCATAAAGTAATCTAAAAGGTAAAATAGAGATTAACCAAAGAATGGGATATAAAATGATGTATGCGAGTAGTTGCATTTACTTCCAATTTAAAGCGCAAATATATTTATATTTGAACTATAACTGTAAGATATATGCTCAATTTAAGTTTAGTCACCATTGTAATTATAGCAGCTAATGTAATTATCTCATTCAAAGGCTTCGAAGACCGTCTTTTTTTTGAGCGTTATAAGTTTAATGTGGGGAGCATTAAGCGTAATGAGCATATCCGTATGTTTAGTTCTGGGTTTTTACATGCGGATACTAAGCATCTTGCTTTTAATATGATAACATTATTCTTTTTTGCTGGCACAGTAATAAAAGATTTAGGAAGTTACAATTTTATTATTATTTATATAGCAAGTCTAATTTTTGGAAATCTATTGTCATTATATTTTCATAAAGATGAGTATTGGTATAGTGCTATTGGTGCTAGTGGTGCAGTAACAGGTATATTATACTCTGCAATTTTACTTGAGCCCACTTTGAGAATTAATTTTATACCTGGTTATATATTTGGTGTAGGATACCTCTTATATTCTATCTATGGGATGAAAAAACGCATCGGAAATATTGGCCACGATGCTCATTTTGGAGGTGCAATAGGCGGTTATGTGATTACTTTAGTACTAGAGCCTTCGTTACTTAAAACAGATTTGTTATATGTTGGTTTATTGGCAATACCAATAGTTATTTTATTTGTGATGTATAAGACAGGTAAACTCTCGTAGATATTACTAATCAACAGATTAGATTTTATTCTAAAAAACTCAAAAAAATTGTTGCGTTCTTTAATATGAAAAGTTACATTTGCATCCGCAATTTTAAGGAACGTTCTTAATTTATTGTATTGGAGAGGTGCCAGAGTGGTAATGGAGCAGATTGCTAATCTGTCAACGCGTAAGTGTTGCCCGGGTTCGAATCCCGGTCTCTCCGCAAAATTGAAATGATAACCGTTTTTCGGGGTGTAGCGTAGCCCGGTTATCGCGCCGCGTTTGGGACGCGGAGGTCGCAGGTTCGAATCCTGCCACCCCGACAAAATAAAGCGTGCTGTTTTTGTAGAAAGTTCACTTTCTTAAAAAAGTAAAACGTTTTATAAAAATTAAAGTATTGCTTTAATTTGCAACAACCTTAATCAGGATGACTGAGCAAAGCGAAGTAATCCTTGAATGGTCGCGTAGCTCAGCTGGATAGAGCATCTGCCTTCTAAGCAGACGGTCACAGGTTCGAATCCTGTCGCGATCACAAAAAGTCTTACCTTTATGGTAGGACTTTTTTGTTTTAAGAATATGCTATTCAAAGTTTACATCATTTATTCTAATAAAATCGATAAGTTTTATGTTGGTTATTCTGGTGACATTTTAGAAGAAAGAATAAGAAAACATAACACAAATCACAAAGGTTTTACTGGAAAAGCAAATGATTGGGAATTGAAATATTTTGAGGAATATTCAGAAAAATCCGAAGCCATAAAACGTGAATTATCAATTAAGAATAAGAAGTCAAGAAAACATATCGAAAGATTGATTGCTGGATAGAGCATCCCGATTTTCAATCGGGACGGTCATAGGTTCTCCCGAAAGCTTTCGGGATATCGTAATCACAAAGAGTCTTACCTTCATGGTAGGACTTTTTTGTTTTCAGGTGTTTTTAGCTAATCTTTAACGTCTTTTTACAATTCCTACGATTTTATTTTCAATAACTTCGTGTTGCAATGTTAGAAGAAAACCAACTCCTTAAGTTTACCAAAAAAGGGATTTATTGCCCACAAGGAAAATTCTACCTTGACCCATGGTATCCAGTAGATTACGCAATTATTTCTCATGGACATGCAGACCACGCGCGTTTGGGAATGAAACGCTATTTATGTACAAACGACTCTAAAGCTATTCTTCAACATCGTTTAGGAGCAGACATCAATATTCAAAGTATTCCGTACAACGAAGTTTTAAAAATTAATGACGTATCTGTAAGTTTTCATCCTGCCGGTCACGTCATTGGTTCGGCACAAATTCGTTTAGAATACAAAGGCTATGTCGTAGTTTTTTCGGGTGATTATAAAACCCAACCCGATTTTATCAGTACACCATTTGAGCCAATTAAATGTCACACTTTCATTACAGAAAGTACATTCGGATTGCCAATTTACAATTGGAAAACTGAAGAAGAGCTTCAAACGGAACTACAATCGTGGGTAAAAACCAATCAAGCTAATAATAGAACTTCTGTATTTTTTGGCTATTCTCTCGGAAAAGCACAGCGTTTAATGTCCCTCTTAGATGGCTGTGACGATATTTACGTGCATCGTGCCATTCATAATTTAAATAATGCTATTTCTGGTTCAGGTATAGATTTGCCTAAATCCAAACTTTGGTCAGCTGACTTAGATAAAAAAGAACTTCAGAATAAAATAATAATTGCACCGCCAGCTTTATTAGGTTCACGAATGCTTAAACGGGTTCCCAATGCCGCAACAGCACTCTGTTCGGGTTGGATGCAGATACGAGGAAACAAACGCTGGCAAGCCGTTGATGCTGGTTTTGTAGTCAGTGACCATGCCGATTGGAATGGCCTAATTTCAGCCGTAAAAGCTACTGAAGCTGAGCGCGTTTATGTGACGCACGGTTCTCAAGCGACATTTTCAAAATATTTAAATGAAATCGGTATTGAAGCCTACGAGCTTAAAACAGAATATGGTGATGAAGCCTTAGCACAGGCTGAAAAGGAAACTGAAAAAATCGAAACCGAATGAAGCAGTTTTCCAAACTTATTTCTGCTATAGAAATTACCAATAAAACAAATGCTAAGATTGATGCTTTGGTTGAATATTTCCGCACAGCGCCAGAAAAAGACAAATTATGGCTTATCGCCTTATTCACAGGCAAAAGACCTTCACGTCCTGTAAAAACTGCATTGATGAAGCAATGGTGTATGGAGATTACAGAATTGCCAGAGTGGTTATTCTTAGAAAGCTACAGTACTGTTGGAGATTTGGGCGAAACGATTGCCTTATTATTGCCAAATCCTACGCATCATATTGATATTACGTTGAGCGAATGGATGACAGAACTGAAACAGCTAAAACCAAAATCAGATGAAGAAAAAAAAGAGTTTGTTCTTCAAGCGTGGTCAGGATTAAATCAACAAGAGCGTTTAATTTTTAATAAATTAATAGGTGGAAGTTTTCGTATTGGTGTTTCAAAAAAGACTTTGGTAAATGCCTTAGCAAAGCTAACAGGCATTGATGCTAACCAATTAATGCACAGTATAATAGGGAGTTGGGAAGTTGATAAAATTTCATTTGAAGATTTAATTCTTGGTAAGCATATTAATTACGATAACTCCAAACCTTATCCGTTTTGTCTAGCTTATGCCTTGGAAAAAGATATTACAGAACTTGGAGAACCGAATGATTGGATTGTTGAGCAAAAATGGGATGGCATTCGTGGACAAATTGTAAAGCGAAATGATGAAATTTTTATTTGGTCTCGTGGTGAAGAATTGGTCACACAGCAGTTTCCAGAGTTGGTAGAAGCGATGTCGAACTTTCAAGATGATTTTGTTATTGATGGCGAAATATTAGCCATTAAAGACAGTGCTGTTCTGTTATTTAACGACTTGCAAAAACGCTTAAATCGAAAAAATGTTACAAAAAAATTATTAGAAGAAGTACCTATCGGGTTTTATGCTTACGACTTGTTAGAATATAATGGTGAGGATATTCGCAATAAACCATTTTCAGAAAGACGTCAGGTTTTAGAATTACTTTTTGGTTTAGTTTCATTACCAAGTCATATAAAGCTTTCGCATTTAGTTCAATTTAAACAGTGGGAAGAATTATATGCGATTAGAGAAAATTCTCGAAGCGTAAATAGCGAAGGTTTAATGTTGAAGCAGAAAGCTTCACCATATCATACAGGTCGAAAAAAAGGCGATTGGTGGAAATGGAAAGTGGACCCATTAACGATTGATGCCGTCATGATTTACGCCCAAAAAGGTAGCGGTCGCCGAAGTAGTAAATACACAGATTATACATTTGCTGTTAAAAAAGATGATGCCTTAGTTACGGTAGCTAAAGCGTATTCTGGTTTAACCGATAAAGAAATTACCGAAATCTCTAAATGGGTCAACAAAAATGCCATTGAAAAATTCGGTCCAGTACGTACTGTAAAACCTGAGTTGGTTTTTGAAATTGCTTTTGAAGGTATCGCGCTCAGCAATCGTCACAAATCAGGTGTAGCATTGCGTTTTCCAAGAATTGCACGTTGGCGAAAAGATAAGCCTGTTGATGAAATTGACACTATCGAATCCGTTAAAGAATTAATCACAGCGTTTTGAGCAACTTTAGAGATAGCGAAGGTTTACGCATCATCAATAATTGGATGGTAGAAAAAGGTAACGCACCTTTTACGTTTCAGATGCAAACATGGCAACGATTTTCTAATGGCTATTCAGGTATGGTTGTGGCGCCAACTGGTTTTGGTAAAACGTTCTCAGTATTTCTTGCTGTAGTTATCGATTATCTTAATCATCCTGAGAAATATCCCAAAGGTCTCAAATTATTATGGGTAAGTCCCTTACGTTCTTTGGCAAAAGATTTGGCAAAAGCCATGAGCGAAGCTGTAGATGAAATTGGCCTTGATTGGTCGGTGCAAGTCCGAAATGGTGATACACCAACAAAAGTGCGTCGTCAACAAGAGCGTCTTATGCCAGATGTCATGCTTACGACTCCAGAAACAATGCATTTGTTGTTTTCTCAGAAGAAAAATTCGCGTTGGTTTAAAAATGTAAAATGTGTCGCTATTGACGAGTGGCATGAATTATTAGGAAATAAGCGCGGCGTATTGACAGAATTGGCGATTTCTCAACTGCGACATTATTCACCAAAACTTCAAATTTGGGGAATCACAGCAACCATTGGTAATCTTGAAGAAGCTAAAATGGTGCTTTTACCATATCCAAATCTTAAAGTCACGCAGATAAAAGCTTCCGAAAAGAAGAAAATTGATATCATTTCTGTTTTACCAGATGAAATTGAAGTCTTGCCTTGGGCAGGACATTTAGGTGCTAAAATGGTTGATAAAATTTTGCCAATTATTGCAAATAATACAACGACTTTAATATTTACAAACACACGTGGTCAGTCAGAATTATGGTATCAACTATTGTTAACCGCACAACCAGATTTAGCAGGTTTAATCGCCATTCATCATGGTTCTATAGATAAAAAACTTCGGAATTGGATTGAAGATAATATCGCTTCGGGTTATCTTAAAGCTGTGGTTTGTACGTCATCACTTGATTTAGGCGTTGATTTTAAACCAGTAGATTGTGTAATTCAAATTGGTTCGGTAAAAGGCGTTGCACGTTTTATGCAACGCGCTGGGCGAAGTGGTCATTCACCTTACGAGCGTTCTAAAATCTATTTTGTACCAACGCATTCATTAGAATTGGTAGAAGTTTCCGCATTAAAAGAAGCGGTAAAAGAAAGGCAAATTGAGTCTCGTGACCCAATGGTTCTGACTTACGATACTTTAGTTCAGTTTATGGTCACACTTGCTGTTGGTGAAGGTTTTGTTGCTGAAGAATTATTTAAAAGAATTCAGCAAGTTCATGCTTTTCATTATATCACAGAAGATGATTGGCAATGGTGTTTACAGTTTATTACCAAAGGTGGAAAAACGCTGAATAACTATGAGGAATTTCATAAAGTTATTCAAGATGAAGACGGCTTATATAAAGTAAAAAGCCGTCGTGTAAGCATGTTACATCGTATGAATATTGGAGCTATCGTCAGTGAGGTGATGCTCATGGTAAAGTTCTTTTCTGGCGGTTATATTGGCATGATTGAAGAGTTTTTTATTTCAAAATTAAAGCCTGGTGACAGCTTTATTTTAGCTGGAAGAATATTAGAACTCCAGCAAATAAAAGATATGACGGTTTTAGTTCGTAGGAGCAAAGCCAAAAAAGCCGTTACTCCAAGTTGGCTTGGCGGACGATTGCCATTAACATCGCATTTGAGTCATTATATGCGTGAGAAATTATCTGATGCGTTGGAACCTGGAAGATTAGAAAAAGAACTAAGATTTTTAAATCCTTTAATAAGTCGTCAAGATGCGCATTCTCACATCCCAAAAGCAGATGAATTCTTAGTAGAACTGATTGAAACACGAGATGGGCATCACTTATTTATGTATCCGTTTGAAGGGCGTTTGGTACACGAAGTCTTCTCTGCTTTAATGGCGTATAGAATTAGTAAATTAAAGCCATTGACATTCACTATTGCCATGAACGACTACGGTTTTGAATTACTGAGTGACCAACCAATCCCTATTTCAGAAGATAATGTAGAACAGTTGTTATCAAAAGAAAACTTAATGGATGATGTTATTGCGAGTATCAACGCTTCAGAAATGGCATCTCGTAAGTTTAGAGATATTGCCGTTATTGCAGGTTTGGTGGTCCAAAGTCAGCCAGGAGTTCGTAAAAATAATAAGAGTTTGCAATCTTCGTCGGGATTAATTTTTAGAGTTTTAGAAGATTACGAACCTGATAATTTATTATTACGTCAGGCGTATACCGAAGTTTTTAATCAGCAATTAGAAGAAGCGCGATTGCAAAAAGCTTTTGAGCGTATTTCTAAAAGTAAAATTATTGTAAAACGTGCTAAATCTTTTACGCCGTTAAGTTTTCCACTGAAGGTTGATAGTTTGCGTGGTACTATGAGTAACGAAAGTTTAGATAAACGTATTCAGCGTATTAAAGAGCAGGCTTTTAAGATTGATTAAATGAAAATCATCACCGAAAATATCACCATTAACAAAGAGGTTTTAATGCTAACCAACCATCGCGCCATTTATTGGCAACGCGAAAATGCGTTGATATTGTCGGACATTCATATTGGTAAAACAGCTCATTTTAGACGAAATGGTATTCCTATGCCAGATGATATTCTTCAAAAAGATTTAGAGCGTTTACAACATCTTATACTTCATTTTAAGCCGAAAACTTTATTAATTGTTGGCGATTTGTTCCATGCTGAAACTAATGTTGATATGACGACATTTAAAGAATGGTTGAGTCAGTTTGAAGAATTAAAATTGGTTTTAATAAAAGGCAATCACGACAGACAGTCTAAAAAACTAATGATTGATTTAAGGATTAAAGTTGAAAAAGAATTGAATTTAGAACCTTTCACGTTAGTTCATGAACATTTAAAAAGTCATTCTGATGTTTTTACAATTTCAGGACATACACATCCTGGTGTTTTAATCAAAGGTAAAGGCAGGCAGAAACTGAAATTACCTTGTTATCAGATTTCTAAAAATCAGATAGTTTTACCTGCTTTTAGCTTGTTTACTGGTTTAAATACTGCGAGTCAACTTAAGGATTCGGTTTGTTATGCCTTTACAGACGAATCGATTTTTAAATTTTAGAACAGACTAAAATTATCTTCTCATCCTTCATATTTATGGTGAAAAACAGATAGATATTTCCGCCGTCTTTAACTTTAAGTTTCTTTCTGATATCACCAACGGATAAAGGGAAATTCCGAGTGGTGACGTTAGCTTTTGAGATTTTTTCTTTAGCGAAAGCTTTTTTGTTGAACGGTAGTTTTTTTTCAATCTTAAAGCGTCTTCCAGGAAATTCAACTACATCTTCAGAAGTATATAAATGTGAGTGTTGATGCAATTTCGGAATACTTAATTTTGTACTCAAAACATTAAATGCACCAGCCTTAAGAACAGAAACATTTGGCTCGTACAAATAGGTGAGTGGCAAACTGTAATCAGCTTGACTTTCGGTTTCCTCATCTATATTAAAGTTGAAAGTTTGATTAGTTTCTTTCTGAATATTTACAGTTTTCACGAGAGTTTCACTTTCAAAATTTCGTTTTAAAATCCAGATAAGTTCTTTT
Organism: Winogradskyella jejuensis; assembly: GCF_900129745.1. GTDB lineage: Bacteria > Bacteroidota > Bacteroidia > Flavobacteriales > Flavobacteriaceae > Winogradskyella > Winogradskyella jejuensis. The sequence continues at coordinate 737,530 of NZ_FQWS01000002.1, forward strand.
ACCTCATTGTTTAATGCTACAATATGAATTTCTTTGACGTGTTTTAAATCAGATAACGTCGCTTTCAAATCTAGTAATGGCGATGTTTTTACCATTACATTTTCAGCATACTTTAAAAATAGCCCTTGAAATGTTTTAATGTTTGGGGCACAATCCGACAATAAAAATACTTTTTGTTTGGCATCATCTCGTCGTGATGGGTCAATATAAATCCAGTTGAATTGCTGGTCGATTCGCTTTAAAGCATCAATGCCGTTTTCATTCAAACACTCAATATTATCAGCTTTTAATTGTTTGTAATTGTGTGTAACAATTTTCGATAATTCGGTATTTATTTCGCAATGTGTGATGTGCTTTATTTGTTTTGCAAAATAAAAGGCATCAATTCCAAATCCGCCAGTCAAATCAATAAGAGATTCTCCAGAAACTAAGATGGCTTTGTATTTACCTGTAATTTCAGACGATGTTTGTTCTATGTTGAGCTTGTTTGGGTAATATATATTTTCAGTATTAAACCAAGTTGGTAACTTCTTTTCAGAGCGTTTTTTGGCTTCAATCTGTTCGATTATTTGTTTAGAATCTACAGCTTCAAAGCCTATTCCTTTTAATAAAAGTTTATTGATATCTGTCTTTAAGTTTTGGTTGATAAACTCTTGGACTTTGGTATTTAAAATTTCAGGATTCAAATGCGATTATAAGCCTTTAGTGAGTTTTTTTACAAACTTGTATTCTGATAAAAATTCCTTTAAAATGACTTTAATAGCGGTGTAAGTTGGTACAGCGATAATCATGCCTACAATGCCAAATAAAATTCCTGAAATAATAATAATTAAGAAAATTTCTAAAGGATGCGATTTTACGCTTTTTGAAAATATATAGGGTTGACTAAAAAAATTATCTACCAATTGGGCAATGATAAAACCAATCATAACATAAGTGGTTTTTGGCAGAATCACGGCACTAAAACTTTCACCAAGATTACTTGACATACTTAACAGTAACATTAAAAAACCACTAACTAGTGGACCCACATAGGGTACTAAGTTGAGTAAAGCACATAAAAAAGCAATAACCACAGCATTATCGATTCCGAAAACGAGAAGCACAACGGTATAGATGATAAACAAGATTAAGATTTGAAGCAGTAATCCTCCAAAATAGCGAGATAATAAATCTTTAATGGTATTTATTGAGCGTCTTGTTTTCTGTTCGTTGCCTTGAGGAACAAAAGTCATGATTCCGTTTTCAAATAACTGACTGTCCTTTAAAAAGAAAAAGACAATAAATAATACAGAAAATAAGCCAATACTAAAGCTACCTAAACCGCTTACAATCTTATTGAGATAATCTGGAATTAGCGAGAAATCTATTTTAGACAATACTCCAGAATCTTTGATGGATTCTTCAACATCAATATTTTTGAATTCAAAATAAGTAACGATTTGATTATATAAGTCTTGAACATTGCTCTGTAATTGGTCAATGTTCAGTAAGGCTAAATTTTGTCCTTGCTCCGCAACTAAAGGAATAAACAAGCCTACCAAACCTACAAAAACACTAATAAATAAAACCATAGTAACAACTACAGCTAATGTGTTATTGAATTTTAGTCTACGCCTTAAAAAGAGAACAATTGGTCGCCCTATAAGTGATATGACAGCGGCTACTAGTATGTAAACGATGACCGACTGAATTTGATATAAAAAGAATAAAATTAGCGCAACAGCTAAAAATATGCCTACTGCTCTTAATATACCGTTGGCTATAATTTTTGAATTCATAGGCTTTGTTTACTCAAAGATGCTGAAATAATTTTAGTAGCGCAAATAAGATGTTATTTTAGTTGATTGGTCAATTCATAAAGAGCAACGGCTGTAGCTTGAACGACATTCATGCTACTATTTTCGCCATACATGTTTATGTGTAGCGCCTTATCTATATGATTTAAAACTGTTTCTGATACACCATGATTTTCGTTTCCAATAATGAGTGCTATGGGTTTGTCTTTTGGCATTTTGCAATCATTGATTGGCATGCTATCCTTTGTAATCTCTAAAGCGATGAGATGATAGTTTTTAGATTTTAGATATTCTAAAACTTTTTGAATATCATTTTCAATAGCATGTTTTACATATTTCTCAGTAGAACGCGATGTGCGTTTCATTCGTTTTCCTAGCGGAATATCTTCACCGCAGAAAATTAATTCCTCAACACCAAAAGCATCAGCAATACGGAATAAGCTACCAATATTTGGTGCATTATTCACATTATCACAAACAATAGTTATGGAAAAAGTTTGCTTTTTGAATTCAGAATTGTAGTGGGTGAGTTGCAATTGTTGAGATATAAAATATAGATTAAGACAATGAAGATATACCTAGAAACTTATTCTCTCGGTTTTTTCGCAATAATGAGAAAGATGCATTGGATTCGTGCAGTCATGTCTATGTATTACTACACCTTTTGAGTTGTAAGTGTGCCAATTTATAGAACTCATAGTTTGAAATGTAAAAGACAAAATCAATATAATAGCAACTATTTTATATCTCAATGAAAATTTCTTCATTACATTTAATTTACAAAAACATATTTCATAATATTCGCACCCATTTTTAAAGCTTTTAATCGCACATCTTCAGGGTCGTTATGTACTTCTGGGTCTTCCCAACCATCACCGATATCGCTTTCAAAAGTAAAGAGAAGCAGAAGACGTCCTTCATCAAAAATTCCAAGTGCTTGCGGCGCCTTACCATCATGTTCATGAATTTTAGGTAATCCATTAGGAAATTCATAGGCTGCATTAAATATAGGATGCGTCTTAGGAATTTCTACTAATTCCTTATTCGGGAATACTTTTTTTAATTCTTTAGTAATGTAAGGCTCCATTCCATAATTATCATCAATATGAAGAAATCCACCTGAGAATAGATAATTTCTTAGGTTTTCAGCATCCTCATCACTAAAAAAGACATTGCCATGACCTGTCATGTGTAAAAAAGGATATTGAAAAATATCAGTACTACTCACTTCTACCGTTTCAATAGATTCGTTAATATTGGTATTTATATTATCGTTACAGAATTTCACCAAGTTTGGTAATGCAGTTGGATTACCATACCAGTCACCACCACCATTGTATTTTAATACTGCTACATCTTGCGCATTAAGCGTTAAACCTATTATAAAGCAAGCGCTTAGTGTAAGTAAAGTTTTTTTGGACGTACTAAATCTCATATTCCAAATTTAAAAAGAATGTTTATGAAATCTACAGTCTTAACATTATTTATAATTCCGTTTTTATTAGTAACGACATTTCAAACTCCAGACAGCACAAATTTTGGGACAAATCCAGTGGTTTTAGAATTGTTTACATCTCAAGGTTGCTCAAGCTGTCCACCTGCAGATAGATTGCTGAAAGACGTAAAATCAGACAAGGTGATTACACTATCTTATCATGTAGATTATTGGAATTATATTGGCTGGAAAGACCCTTTTAGTAATGAGGAATTCACAAGAAAGCAACGACGATACGGAAACAAGTTTTATAGCAGTACTATTTACACGCCACAATTGGTGGTAAACGGTAGAGAGCATTTTGTAGGTTCAGATAAGCGAAAACTTCAACAAAAAATCAAGCAATATTCAACTAAAAAATCAGAAAGTCATATTTCTATTTTAAAAGCTTCAACAAATGATACAAAAGTAGATTTCGATTATGTAATTGAAGACTTAAAACCCAATGATAATCTACGAATTGTATTGGTGATTGATGAGCGAAAAACCTCAGTAAAGCGAGGTGAAAATCGTAATAAAGTGCTTGTAAATAATAATATAGTAGTAGCCGAACAAAAATTCAAGCTTGATAAATCCTCAGGTTCGGGAGTAATACTAATACCAAAGATTGTCGAAGCAAATGATAATTTGTCTTTGGTATTAATTTTAGAAAATGATACAATGGATATTACTACAGCAGCTCAGAAAAGCTTGTAATTATTCATTTGTAAAAACTACAGAATGACAGGCTGCAATTGCTGCGGTTTCTGTTCTTAATCTCGTTTCCCCTAGAGTCACAGGAACAAAACCAGTTGCGATTGCAGCTTCTATTTCTTTAGTGCTAAAATCGCCTTCTGGGCCAATTAAGATGGTAACATCAGAATTAGGTTCAATTTCTGACTTCAAAGATTTACGGTCAGTTTCTTCGCAATGCGCAATAAATCGTTGTCCAGAAAAATCTTGAGAAATAAATTCTTTAAATGAGGTTAGTGGCTTTAATTCTGGTAGATGATATTGAAGCGATTGCTTCATTGCCGACTGGATAATCTTTTCAAAACGTTCTGTTTTTATGACTTTGCGCTCGCTATGGTCGCAAAGGAGAGGTGTTATCGTATGTATGCCAATCTCTGTAGCTTTTTCTAGAAACCATTCAAAACGGTCATTCATTTTAGTTGGAGCTACTGCAATGTGCAACTTGTAATCACGTTTTGCATACTCTTCTTTCTCAATAATTTTTGCAGTACAATGCTTTTGTTCTGCTGTGATTAATTCTGATGTAAATAGCCAACCTTTTCCGTTGGTAATGTGTAATTGGTCTCCAACAGATTTGCGTAACACTTTGACAATATGGCGACTTTCATCTTTATCAAAATTGATAACATCGTTACTGTCGGAAACATTGGGGTTGTAAAACAGTTGCATTAGTTAAGCTCGCTAATTTTGAGAACAGTAATTTCTTCGATGTTTTGATTGTCCTCAGTTTTCATTATGACGTAATGCTTTTTCTCACGGTGTTCATCAAAACTAAAAACTTGTCCTACACGTTTGTCAGCAATCGCTTTTTCGAAGCGCTTAGAGAATGTTCCTTTTTTTACCCAACCTAAGTCGCCACCTGTTTTTGCTGTTGGATGTGCAGAATAGACACGAGCTAAATTTTCGAACTTATGCTCTTTGTTTTTTAAGCCTTTTAATATAAATGAGCGTAGTGAATTTATTTCAGAAATAGTTGTCTTTTTACTATCAAATAGCATGATACTTGCTTTGTAATGCGAAGATGTTTTTTTATCAATTAGCTTGTATATCGTCTTTCCGTTTTCAGATTTAATCACCTTTTTTCCGCCTTTAGATAGTTCGAAAAGTTCTTTAGCCAATTTAGTTTTATGCTTTTCTTTATTGAAGGTTATAAGTTTTCCTTTGGCTTCATTCTTGTAAGACTTCAAGAATGCTTTAGCTTCTTCCTTTGTTGAAATACTGTCAATTGAAGCCTCAAGTTTTGCTTGAGAAAAACTTATAAAAGGAATTAAGAGTAATAGCGTAAAGTAGTATTTCATGTTTAGTTTAGTGTTTAATTCAGTGTTATGAATTCAAATTTCATGCCTTTTTCTAAAATGCCTTATTGATGCAATTATTAGGTTAAATATAAATAGAATTTTGATTGAGGCTTTAACTAAATCTTTAATCTCGCCGTAGCCATAACGTCAAAATCTGAAAAATCTTTTTCTAAATACTTTAAGTAGCCTACAATAGCAATCATTGCGGCGTTATCTGTAGTGTATTCAAACTTTGGGATGTAGGTAATCCAACCAAATTTTTGCTCGGCATTTTTTAGAGCGATTCTTATCCCTGAGTTAGCAGAAACACCACCTCCAATAGCAATATGGGTAATACCCGTTTCTTTTACCGCCAATTTTAGTTTATCCATTAAAATCCCAATAATGGTATATTGTATCGAAGCACAGATATCAGCTAAGTTGTCTTTTACAAAATCAGGATTGGCTTTAGTTTCGCGTTGAACAAAATAGAGTATAGCTGTTTTTAATCCTGAGAAGCTAAAATTTAAACCCTCAACTTTTGGCTTAGTAAACTTGTAGGCTTTTGGATTTCCTTTTTGAGCCAATTGGTCTATCTGTGGTCCAGCAGGATAACCAAGACCTAATATTTTTCCACTTTTGTCATATGCCTCACCAACAGCATCATCAATAGTTTCACCAATAACTTCCATATCAAAGTAGTTATTCACTTTTACGATTTGTGTATGACCGCCAGAGATTGTCATTGCCAAAAAAGGAAATGGTGGTTTTGTATAGCCATCTTCCTCAATAAAATGCGCCAAGATATGGCCTTGCATGTGGTTAACATCAATCAGTGGGATGTCTAATCCGTAGGCTAATGATTTTGCAAAAGAAGTACCAACTAATAGCGAACCCATTAATCCTGGTCCACGAGTAAAGGCTATGGCTTGAAGCTGTTTTTTGCTTATTCCGGCTTTTTCTAGTGCTTGGTCTACAACAGGAACAATATTAGATTGATGCGCTCTAGATGCCAATTCTGGTACAACACCACCGTATTCTTCATGTATTTTCTGACTAGCAACAACATTACTCAAAATACTATCGTTACAAAGTACCGCAGCAGATGTATCGTCACAAGAAGATTCAATCCCTAAAATGTATATATTTTCTTTAGCCATTAATTATGATTAGGCACAATAATTGTTAATTTTGAAATACGTAGGCCAAATACCATTTAAAATCGTACTATTAAGTGCAAATATAAGGGTTTTGCGTACATCAATTAAAACCAAAATACTATCAAAAGAGTACTAAAAATAATAGGAAAAATAGCAGGCATCATTCTGCTTCTTTTTATTATTTTGGTTTTAATTCTCTCAATACCAGCAGTTCAAACCAAACTTGGTAAATACGCCACCAAGCGATTAAACGAAGATTATAAAACGAATATTAATATTGGTAAGGTTGGTCTTCAGTTTAATGGTGATGTAGAATTAAAAGAAATCTTGATTAAAGATTATAAGCTGGATACCCTTTTTAGTATTCAAGAGCTAAACACATCAATTATTAGCGTAAACAACCTTTACAATGGTAAGTTGACGTTTGGAGATATCGATATTGAAGATTTAGTCTTCAACCTAAAAACGTATGAAGGCGACGAAGATACGAATCTCGATATTTTTGTTGAACGATTTGAGGACGATAACCCGCGCCAAGGACCAAGCAGTTTTTTATTGTCTTCTAGTGATGTGTCTATTTACAATGGTGTTTTTAGATTGATTGATGAAAATAGAGAAACCAAAAATATTCTTGAATTCTCGGAGCTAAACGCAAATGCCACAGACTTTGTAATCAATGGCCCAGAAGTGAGAACACGTATTAATACCTTTAGCTTTTTAGATAATAGAGGTGTTAGAGTGGAAAATCTTATGACTAACTTTGAGTACGCTTTAGACCATATGAGTTTTAACCAACTCAATATAAAAACGAAGGCTTCAAATTTAGTAGGAGACCTTCGTTTTGATTATAAGCGTGACGACCTTAGGGTGTTTACAGATAAGGTAAACATAACGGCTAATTTTAAAAATTCTTATGTACAGTTAAGTGAGTTAAATGCATTCTACAATGAGTTCGGTACCAATCAACGTGCAAGTTTAGATGTTGATTTATCTGGTACATTAAATAACTTACAAGCTAGCAATCTGAACATAAGTACGACAAGAAATACAAAAATCTTAGGTGATATTAATTTCAAAAATATTTTTAATGGCGCTAAAGATAAGTTTGTTCTTGATGGAAGATATACCAACTTATCCTCAAACTATAATGATTTAACGGCACTTTTACCAAACGTACTTGGGAATTCTATTCCTTCGCTTTTTTCTAAGGTAGGTAACTTTAGACTTACCGGAACCTCAATTATTACAAACGAAGAAATTGATGCTGATTTAGATATTACCACAGAGCTAGGATTTGTAAAATCTGATTTAAAACTCACAAATATTGATGACATTGATAATGCCGATTATATAGGTAATATTATCCTCGAAGATTTTAATATAGGTGTATTACTTAATGACCCATTGGTAGAAAACACATCACTTAACTTAGATGTCGAAGGTTCTAGTTTTAAGCTTGATGCTATTGAAACTAATATCAAAGGCGAGGTCACATATTTAGATTATAACAACTACAAATATTCTGGTATTACTGTATCTGGTGACGTGGGAAAAAATATCTTTAATGGAAAGCTTAATGCCAATGATCCAAATATTGTTTTAGACTTTAATGGTTTGGCAGATATGTCTAATGAAATTAGGAAATTCGATTTTAAGGCTAACGTCACTTATGCAAACTTAAGAGCTTTAAATTTTGTCACTAGAGATAGTATATCTGAATTTAGAGGTCTTGTAGATATGGCTGTAACTGGTTCTACATACGATAACTTGAAAGGTAAAATAGATGTAAAGAATACGACTTATAAAAATCAGGATAAACGTTATAGTTTCAAGGATTTTGCTATTGTTTCTAGTTTTAATAATGCTATTAGAACCATAAAAGTAAACTCACCAGATATTATTGAAGGCGAAGTTACTGGGAAGTTTAAAATTGAAGAAATCATTAAACTTTCTGAAAATGCTTTGGGAAGTATATATACCAATTATGTGCCTCATGAAATTTCTGAAGGTCAGTATCTCAATTTCAACTTTAAAATTTACAACCAGATTGCAGCAGTTTTTGACAAGAATTTAAACATAGGACAAAATACAAGAGTAAAAGGTCGTGTAGAAACAGATGAAAAAGGATTTGAGTTAGAATTTCAATCTCCAAGAATCTCTTTTAAAGACTATGTGGCCTCAAACGTGAACTTAGAAGTAGATAATGCAAATCCAGTTTACAATACGTATTTAGAGATTAAGAAACTAAATTCTGATATATATAACATCTCAGATTTTAATCTCATTAACGTGACAAAAAGAGATACGCTGTTTGTAAAGTCAGAATTTAAAGGAGGAGAAAACCAATCTGACGATTACAACATGAATTTTTTCTATACCATTAATGAAGACAATACCTCAGTTGTTGGGATAAGAAAATCAGATTTTAAGTTCAAAGGGTTTGATTGGGTGATAAATTCGGATAAGGATAACCTCAATAAAATAACTTTTGATAAGCGTTTCAAAAATTTTATCATTGAGGATATTAGAGTTAATCAAGGTGAAGAAGAGATTTTATTAGCAGGTGTTCTAAGAGATTCAACCTATAAAGATTTAAATTTAGACTTTAATAACGTTGAGTTAGTAAAAATTACGCCACGTATAGACAGTTTAGCGTTAGCAGGTAGAGTTAATGGAAAATTAGCGTTATTGCAAAACAATGGTATTTATTTGCCTAAATCTGATATAGAAATAGAGCAATTTAACGTTAATCAATACAATTTAGGTAATCTTAAAGCTGTAGTAAGCGGAGATAATTCTTTAACCAAATATAATGTTGATGTTGAGTTACAGAATACTAGTGTAAAGACCTTAAATGCTGAAGGTTCAATAGATTTAAATAAAAGTCGCCCAACTATAGACGTAGATATTGCTTTTGATGACTTCTTAATAGACCCGCTAAATCCTTTAGGAGAAGGTGTAATTAGCAATATTAGAGGACTTGTCTCTGGGGAAGCTAAAGTTTCGGGGAGTTTAAAAAAGCCTGACATTTCTGGAGAACTGCTTTTAGACAAAGCCGGCTTAAGTATTCCATATCTCAATGTGGATTTAAGTTTTGATTTCGATTCTCGGGTAGAGCTCAGGAAGCAGCAATTTATATTTGATAATGTAGCGTTAACAGATACTAAATATTTCTCAAAAGGCGCTTTAAACGGTTTTATAGAGCATAACAACTTTAGTGATTGGAGACTTGGTTTAGATTTAACAGCAGACCGTTTACTTGTTCTTAATACCGAAGAGTCTGAAGACGAATTGTATTATGGTACGGGATTTATTTCAGGAGATGCGGAGATTTCTGGTTATACGGACAATTTAACTATCAAGGTTGATGGTCAGACCGAACCAGGTACAGTGTTTAATATACCGCTTAATGACGCTGAAAGTTTTGGAGATAACTCATACATCAAATTTTTAAGTCCAGAAGATAAAGAGAAGCGTGCGAAGGGAGAGATTACAAGAAACACAGAAATCAAAGGTTTAAACCTTGAATTTGATTTGGTTGTAAATCCCAATGCGGAAATTGAAATTGTTATCGATAAGGAGTCAGGTAGTACTATAAAAGGACGCGGAAATGGTTATTTAGGGTTCTTTATTAATACCAATGGTAAATTCGAAATGTATGGAGACTTTGTGGTGTCTGAAGGTGAATATAATTTTAAATACAGAGGTATTGCCGAAAAGAAATTCTCTGTAGAGCCTGGAGGAAATATAACATGGACAGGTTCACCACTTGGTGCAGAGATTAATTTAAAAGCACTTTACCAAACTACAACAAACCCTTCAGTTTTATTAGACGCACCAATCAATAGAGCCATACCAGTAAACTTAGAAATTAATCTTACTGGGCAATTAGAGCGTCCAGAACCAGACTTTAGATTTGAATTTCCTAGTGTAGGCTCAACAATAAAATCTGAATTAGATTACCGATTATCGTCTAAAGAAGAGCGCGATAATCAAGCATTATATTTATTAGCAACGGGAAGTTTTGCTAGTGGTTTGGCAGACTTAAATGTTTCTGGTACTATTTCAGAACGTCTTAGCGGTATCATAGGCAGCATATTTGGAGACGACAACGATAACTTTAAAGTAGGTTTAGATTTAGACTTAGCGCAAAACAATCCAAATTTTGAAACAGAGAGTCGTGTCGCTGTAACGCTTCAAACCAAAATATCAGAGAAGGTTTTAATAAATGGTAAGGTTGGTGTACCTTTTGGAAGTACAACACAAACCACCATCGCAGGAGATGTACAAATTGATTGGTTATTAAATGATGATGGCACACTAAAAGCAACTGTTTTCAACCGAGAAAATACAATCCAAAATTTTGTTGGAGACCGAATTGGCTTCACACAAGGCGTTGGAATTTCCTATAATGTAGAATTCGATACGTTTAAAGAATTACTTCAAAAAATATTCTCTGGAAAAAACAAAAAGGAGAAAGAAGAGAAGAAGGAAGAAGATACGAAATCTGAGGAAGAAGAAGTCACGCCAGATTTTATTACTGTCAAGAAAAAGAACAATTAACAGTCCATAATTGTCATATATTCAATAAAACACTTAAATATTTATTAACTATAACGTTTGAGATATTTTTAGTGCCTTTTTTTTATGATTTTAGTCATATTATTGTGTCCTAGGTTTCATAATTTTACTGTAAATAAAAATTATAAATGCTAAAAACGATTAAAAAAATAGGTGTTTTTACATCTGGAGGAGATTCTCCAGGTATGAATGCTGCAGTACGTTCAGTAGTGAGGACTTGTGCCTTTCATGATATTGAATGCTACGGAATATATAGAGGCTACGAGGGAATGATAGAAGGTGATTTTGAAAAAATGGATGCTCGAAGTGTAAAAGGAATCATCAACAAAGGAGGGACAATTCTTAAATCTGCACGTTCTAAAAAGTTTAGAACCAAAGAAGGAAGAGCAGAAGCTTACAAACAGCTTAAAAAAGCTGGTATTGATGCATTTGTAGTTATTGGTGGGGACGGAAGCTTTACTGGTGCTATGATTTTTAATCAAGAGTATAATTTTCCGGTAATGGGTATTCCAGGGACTATAGATAATGATATTTATGGAACTACACATACATTGGGGTATGATACTGCCTTAAATACAGCTGTAGAAGCTATAGATAAGATTAGAGATACCGCGAGTTCTCACAACCGTTTATTCTTTATAGAAGTCATGGGACGCGATGTTGGTCATATTGCCCTTAACGTTGGTGTTGGTGCGGGTGCTGAAGAAATTTTAATACCTGAAGAAGATTTAGGTTTAGATAGACTTTTAGAATCTCTAAGGCGAAGCAAGCGTTCTGGTAAATCGTCTAGTATAGTCGTAGTAGCTGAAGGCGATAAGATCGGTAAAAACGTATTTGAGTTGGCAGATTATGTTGAAGAGAATATGTCGGAATATGAAGTTCGTGTATCTGTTGTTGGTCACATGCAACGTGGTGGGTCTCCATCATGCTTTGATAGGGTTTTGGCAAGTCGCATGGGCGTAAAAGCTGTTGAAAGCTTAATCACAGGAAAAAGTAATTATATGGTCGGTCTTAAAAATGACGTGATGGACTTAACACCATTTGACCAAGCTGTAAAAGGAAAATCAAAAATAAATATGGAACTTATAAGAGTTTCGGATATAATGACAATTTAAAATAATAAAAACAAGATAGAAAGATGGCAAATTTAAAATTAGGAATTAACGGATTCGGTAGAATTGGAAGAATCGTTTTTAGAGCAACGGTAAAGAGAAGTGATGTAGATGTGGTTGCAATTAACGATTTATTAGACGTTAATCATCTAGCATATTTATTAAAGTACGACTCTGTTCACGGTCGTTTTGATGGTACCGTAGAAGTAAAAGATGGTCACTTAGTAGTTGACGGAAAAACAATAAGAGTAACTGCTGAGCGTGACCCAAAGAACTTAAAGTGGGATGAAGCAGGAGCAGATGTTGTTGCAGAATGTACAGGAATTTTCACAACTTTAGAAACTGCACAATATCATATTGATGGTGGTGCTAAAAAAGTAGTGATTTCTGCGCCAAGTAAAGATGCACCGATGTTTGTAATGGGTGTTAATGACGACACATTAAAAGCAAGTGATACAATTGTATCTAATGCATCTTGTACAACTAACTGTTTAGCCCCATTAGCAAAAGTTATCGAAGATAATTTTGGTATCGAAGAAGCATTAATGACAACAATACACGCAGCGACTTCAACTCAGTTTACTGTAGATGCACCTTCTCGTAAAAACTACAGATTAGGACGTTCTGCATTAAACAATATTATACCAACATCTACTGGAGCAGCAAAAGCTGTAGGTAAAGTAATCCCAGCATTAGATGGAAAACTTACCGGTATGGCTTTTAGAGTCCCAACGGCGGATGTATCTGTTGTAGATTTAACAGTAAAAACGAAAAAAGCTACATCTTTAGAAGAAATTAAAGCTGCTGTTAAAAAAGTATCTGAAGGTTCTATGCAAGGCGTTATGGGATATACTGAGGATGCTGTAGTTTCTCAAGATTTTGTGAGCGAGGTCAAGACTAGTGTTTTTGATGCAGACTCAGCAATTGAATTAAACCCAACTTTTTTTAAGTTAGTATCATGGTACGATAACGAGTTTGGATATTCTAACAAGTTAGTTGATTTAGCTCAAAAAGTAAATTCACTTTAAGCTTTAACATAGAGTAGATATAAAACTCCGTAATGTTTACACTCTTGTAATCTACGGAGTTTTATTTTAAAAATAAGACGTATGATTTTAATTACCGATGGTGGCTCTACAAAATGCGATTGGATTGCTATTAACAGCGATGGGCAATTTGCCACTAATAAGATAAGAACTAAAGGATTAAATCCAGCTATTCTTGAAGAACGAAAGCTTAGAAAAATTTTGAAGAAAAGCGATGAACTTCAAGAATTAAAAAGAGAGGTCACTCATGTATTTTTCTATGGTGCAGGCTGTGGTACCGAAAAACCAAAACAAACACTGACAGAAGTATTGCAAGATGTTTTTGTTAATGCAAATGTAGAAGTTCAAGAGGATACAATGGCAGCAGTTAGATCTTCTCTCAATCATAATGAAGAGGCAGCTGTGGTTTGTATAATGGGTACAGGCTCTAACTGTAGTTATTATGATGGAAAGAAACTACACCAGCGTGTAAAAAGCTTGGGATATTCTATTATGGATGATGCTAGTGGTAATTATTACGGAAAACAGCTATTAAGAGATTATTATTTCAATAAAATGCCAGATACTATAAGATTAGCGTTTGAGCACAAGTATAATCTCGATGCAGATTACATAAAATATAATCTATATAAGCAGGCAAATCCAAATGCATATCTAGCGAGTTTTGCAGAATTTATGTTTTTAAATAAGGATTCAGGATACATACATGAGCTAATCAAACAAGGACTTAGGGTATTTACTGAAAGTATGATTCTTCAGTTTAAAGAAGAATTAAAAACAGTTCCTGTTCATTTTGCGGGGTCTATTGCCTTTTTTGCTCAAGAGGAAATTCATGAAGTTGCTAAAGAGTACGGCTATACTGTTGGTAATTTTATAAGACGCCCAATAGATGGATTAGTAGATTATCATATAAAGAATCTCTAATATGGAAATAGCTCTAATTGCTCATGATGGGAAGAAAGCTGAAATGGTTCAGTTTTTAAACAAACACATTGAGATATTACAACAGAAAAAAGTAACACTTATTTCTACTGGTACCACAGGAAAACGTGTCATAGATGCTGGTCTTGAGGTAGAAGCTCTTCTTTCAGGACCACTTGGAGGTGATGCTCAAATTGCTGCAAGAGTAGCAGAAGGTCAATGTAAAATGGTACTATTTTTCAGAGACCCACTAGATAAACATCCTCATGAGCCAGATATTTTAATGCTCATGCGCTTATGCGATGTACACAACATTCCTTTAGCAACAAATCCTGCAACGGCAGAATTGTTAGTGAGGGCATTATAAAAATGTTCATTTTGTGTTAATAAATCTCAATTTGGCTATTGTAAAACTTATATTTTGGTTTTATCTTTGCCATATCTTAAAAAAGAAAAACGATTATGTTCGAATTTGACCAGTACTTAGGTTTCTTAGCATTTTTAACCATCTTAACTATCGGTTTTTGGTTAATGATATTCCTTTTAACGTTTGTAATCCCTTATTGGGTGTTTGGAGCATCAATCGAGCGTTTCAAAGAAATTAGAGAAGAGAGAAAAGCGAAACGTGCGGCAGCGCATTAAAAGTTTAAACTTAGATATTGTAAAAAGAGTTCCTGTTAGGAGCTCTTTTTTTATGCAGTCTATTTAAGTAAATTAGTAGTTTCAAATAAATAAATATGAAACTAGTCTGCATTTTTCTTTTCTGTTTTACGCTTTGTGTACAAGCGCAACAAATTCTGCCAGAACGCCAGCGAGCTGAAGTAGTAGATAATATCTTAAAAGATAGATTCGATAATTTATTACCAAAATTGATGGATGACACAGGTTTTGATATGTGGATTCTTATTTCTCGCGAGTATAATGAAGACCCAGTACTTAAAACCATGTTACCAGCAACATGGTTAAATGCAAGACGTAGAACAATATTGGTGTTTTATAGAGATAAAACTAAGAGTACGATTGAAAAATTAGCGGTTGCTCGATATAATTTTGGAGAAAATATTATCTCAGCTTGGGATAAAGAGAAAGAGCCAAATCAATGGAAACGATTAATGCAGATTATTGAAGAACGAAACCCTCAATCTATTGGACTTAATTATTCAGACCATTTTAATATTTGTGACGGTATTGTAAAAACAGATTATGAGGCTTTTATGAATAATCTGCCAAATGGTTATAAGCCAAGAGTAAAATCTGCTGAAAAATTAGCAATTGGTTGGATTGAAACTAGAACTGAAACCGAAATGGTTATTTACAATCAATTAGTAGATATTACTCATGATATTATTTCAGAAGCATTCTCAGAAAAAGTGATTACGCCTGGCATTACAACTACAACCGATGTAGAATGGTGGATGAGAGATAAAGTAACAGCATTAGGTTTGGAGACTTGGTTTCACCCAACTGTAGATGTTCAGCGTACAGCAGAAAAACTAGGAAATCATTTGTATGCGTTTTCAAATCGCCCTGAGGATATGGTAATTCTTCCAGGAGACTTGTTGCATTGCGATTTTGGCATTACCTATTTAAGATTAAATACGGATTGCCAAGAGTTAGCTTATGTTTTAAAGCCAAATGAAACTGAACCTCCAAAGTTTTTACAAGAGGCTTTAAAAGAAGGAAATCGTGTTCAGGATATTTTCACGAATAATTTTGAAACAGGAAAAACAGGAAACAAAATTCTTGCTGAGTCTTTAAAGCAAGGAAAGTCTGAAGGCTTAAGACCAGCAATTTATACGCACCCATTAGGAACCTATGGGCATTCTTCAGGTACAACTTTGGGCATGTGGGATTCTCAAGGCGGCGTCCCAGTAAATGGTGACTATCCGCTGCATGAAAATACAGTTTATGCCATTGAGTTAAATACAACAGTTACTGTCCGAGAATGGAAACGCGATATTAGAATAATGTTAGAAGAAGCAGGCTTTTGGGGAGAAAATGGTTTTAGATATGTGAATGGTAGACAAACTAAATTATTGACGATTCCTAGAGTAAAAGACCATCAGGGAAATTAAATAAGCCTATATTTAATTCATGAGCCATCATTTTTATCAAAACCTTAAGCCAAATTTCACACCATTACAGACGCTGCTTAAACGTGAAAGTAGTTTTGAAGAAGTTCCAAACTCATGGTTCATAGTTGTTACAGATATTGAAAATTCTACTCAAGCTGTAGCTCAAAACTTTCACAGTGACGTTAATTTAGCTGCAACTGGATGTATTGTTTCTGTATTAAATAAAGTTAAGGAAACTGATGATGTAACTGTAGTGCCATATTTTTATGGTGGAGATGGCGTCACATTTTTAGTTCCACCAAAATTGATAGATGTTGTTTTTGAAGTTGTAGACAACTATAAAGTCCATGTATTAAAACAGTTTAAACTTAATCTAAGAGTAGGAAAAGTATCTGTTAAGGATATTTATGAATCTGGATTTCAAATTAAGATTACAAAACTTCAGCAAAACAAATTATTAGCTATTCCAATTGTTTTAGGTAATGGATTAAAAGAAGCTGAAGCAGTTGTAAAAAGTCAATATGAACTTAATTATCATGATATTTCACCAAAACCTGTCAATCTAAAAGGTATGGAATGTCGATGGGATGAGATTAGGCCAATTGAAGAAAAATTGAAAGTTTTCTGTTTAATAGTGCTTTGTAATAACGAAAATGAACAAGCAATGGTATACTCTGGCATTATCTCTAAGATTGATAAAATATTTGGAAATTTAGATAAGCGAAGACCTATAAACGCAATCAACCTAAAATTAAAGCCTACTTTAAAAAAGATTAAATCAGAAATGAATATAAAGTTAGGCAAATTTAACTTTGGTTATTTGTTACAAAATTGGTTGTTGACCTCAATAGGTGTTTACTACTTTAAGTTTTTTCCGAAAGGGAAAAAATATTTATTTAGTGTTAGCCAATTGTCTGATACCATTATGATAGACGGGTCTTTAACAACTGTACTATCAGGAACACAAAAGCAAATGGATTTGCTTAGAGGCAATTTAGAACAATTAGAATGCAGTAATAAAATTTTATATGGTATTCATACAACATATGCTTCCATAATGTCTTGTTATGTAGAGAACATGGATAAAAACCACATTCATTTTGTAGATGGTACAGAAGGTGGTTATACAAGCGCAGCAACTATTTTAAAGGAAAAGATAAAAGCTTCAAAAGCAAGTTAAGCTCTCTTGGAAAAATTGTAAAGTTTAATTGCGGCGATACATCCAATTAGCGAAAATACACTCATTACCCCAAACACCAATTGATGTCCAACAATTTCATTGTAATTATCTAAAAAATAGCCATTTATTAAACCTGTAAAAATATCTGGCGTGTAACCAACCACAGATATAAAACCAACTGCAGTACCTGTAACAGCTAGCGGAATCTTTGCTTCCTCTAAAGTGGCGAAGTATAAAACCCTTGCTGAATATACACCAATAGCCATTAGACCTATGGATAAGACAAATAATAAATTTGTTGAGTTAGTAATAATTCCTGATGCAAATAGTAGACTTGTTGTTGCCATTAAAAAGAAACCTATAATAATCCATAAACTTGCCCTTGTTCTATCTGCTAAAAGTCCAATAACAACTCCGATGATTGGACGAACATATAGCAAATAAGTTCCAACTTTTGCGGCTTCAATTTTATCATAATACATCACCTGTTCGGCATATTGACTAAAAAGATTGGTCATTTTATAACCGTAATACGCACACAAAATAATTATCATTAATAACCAGACCGCTTTGTAGTGCATCACGCTTTTAAAATTCTTGATGGTAATTAATTTTGCAACTTTTTCAGACGAATTAGAATTTTCAAAATTTAATTTTAGAAAGAAGAAAACAATAATACCAATTGTTACAACAGCAAGAGACGTATAAGTTATAACTTCTTTAAAGGCTATTTTGCGTTCGGCAATAGTGGTTAATTCAATATCTTTTGTTATAAATAAGGAGAAAATTATCACCCCAACCGAACCAAAAAGTGCTGCCACTAATCCACGACCACCATCTAAGAATCCAAAGGCTATACCTTGTTTGTTGGTTCCTCCCCAGATTCTAGTGGCTTTAATCATTGCTGCCCAAAACAAGAAAATAGTTGTAAATCCCCAAAAACCGTATAGAATATGAAGGTTATAAAGGTTAGGATACGTTGCCAGATAAAATCCACCGAGAGCGGTTAATAGTAATGCAACAGACATTAAAACATTGGGTTTAAATTTGTCTGCTAGTGGCCCTCCAAATAGATAAGAAAACAAAGCTACTATGCCATATACAGAGAAACAACTTCCTAATTCTAGCTGAGCAATATTAAAAGACTCTAGAAAAGTGGTTCTAAAAATTCTAGGTAGAACAAATGGTAAAATAAAAACGGCCTCTGCAGCTAATATCAATAAAAGAATAACGTACAGAGGCTGTTTTTTTTGAGTTTGCTCACTTTCCATTGACTAATAATGATGATATATTACAAATTTGTTGTGAGGATTTTTCATAGATTTTTTGCCACGTTTGTGTTGTTCTTCAAATTGGCTAATTTTCGTGCCTTTGCATATTCCGTATGAATAATGGTATTTCAAGATTTCCCAATCTAAAGAACTCATAACTTTTTTATCTGAAAAACAATTTGAAAAATAACTCGTACAGTCAAGCGTATTACTAGGTTTAAACCAACCTAGACTTAGAATAAAAAGTTCTTTAGCTTTTTGAATCTGTACTAAATCTGAGAATAAATTTTTGGTGTTTAGTTTTATATGACCCTTGATGATTTGATTTTTTCTATTCCAATTTATGTAATACCCACCTGAGCTCATTGACTTTAAATTTTCTTCATATTCAAAATCATTATTGGTGTAAATTATATAATTTGCATTTTCTATATTTTTTACATTTCTCACTTTTAAAGAGTCAACATTTTTGTCAATAGTTTTTGTAAAACGTAAGAATTCTTTTTTTACTCTTTTTGAAATATTTGGGGTAAAATATATTTTAATCTCCTCTTTCCAGTATTTCATAGGTTCGCTATCTGAATTTTTTTTCTCAGTTGACTGAAACGCTATGGGTTTATAAACTTCAAGAAAAGTATCATCTTTAAATTCGTAAGGCACTCCAACGCCTTTTGGTTTTATAAAACTACTGACATGTATAAGCGTATCCTTATCTTTTATTTTATATCCTAGAGAGTCAGTCTTGGTGTAGTACTCTTTGTAATAGGAATGCGGAACAAAAATTTGCTGAATATGTTTAACTTTTGACTGTCCGGAGGAGATTATTGGATATATCAAAAAAAGGAGTATATAAAATAAACTGTTTTTTAGAGTTTGCATTTTGATTGTAAATCTTTGATGAAAGTACTGAAAAAATGACAATTTAGAGGAGTATCCTGTATCTTGAGATAATGTAAATTTAGCAAGGCTGCGTCCTCATTCGAGAGCACTTCAGAGTTGTTATACTTATAACTTAAAAGACTATTTTCTTTAACATCTTTGTCAAATGTAAACTGCCCAAGGCCTACAAAAAACATTTGTTTTAGTTTAGAAAGAATCAATGATTTATCTTTGATTAATTTAGTATTTATCCTTAGAATACCACTGTAAAATTTTGAATTATTATCACCCATAAAATTATAAGTAACTAAATTGTAAGGATGAGCTTCTCCCTTTTCTTTTATAGTTTCTAGGTCGGGTATAATATCTTCTGTAGTCTTTATTAGGTAATTTGATTTTTCTTTATTTCTTGTGAAGTTGATTTTAAGATTTTCTACTTTTATTGTACTAAAGAATTTTTTAAAATCTTTTTGGATTTTTTTGGGAATACTCTTGTCGAAGTAAACAATTATTTCACTTGCCCATTGTTTAGAGTTAACATGTTCATATTTACCACAATCTAGATTATTGTAAACGACATCTTTGTATAATCTTAATATTTTCTTATCGTTAAGATTATCACAAAAATATTTAATTTCATTTTGGCTCAAAGAAGAATTGTATCCGTACATGGTATCGTTATCAATTACTACATATCTATCTAACCATTTATAAGAACCTTTTAGTTTTTCTTTAGAGTAAGAAATTTTGGTCTGACTAAAAGAACTTACTGAAAAGAGTAAATACGTTATGAATATAAAAATTCGGGTCATAATATTTTAAACTTGTAAAACCCCTAAGTTAAAAGGTTTTTCGATAGGAGCGTGGTTAGCCGCTTCAATTCCCATGCTAATCCAAGTTCTAGTATCTAATGGGTCAATAACGCCATCTGTCCACAAACGAGCTGCCGCATAATATGGCGATACTTGGTTATCGTATCTATCTTTAATTTTATTGAATAGCTCTTCTTCTTTTTCTTTGGTAATTTCTTCGCCTTTCTTTTTTAGAGAAGCTTTTTCAATTTGAAGTAATACTTTTGCTGCTGATTTTCCACTCATTACTGCCAATTCAGCACTTGGCCAAGCAACGATGAGATTTGGGTCATACGCTTTTCCGCACATGGCATAATTACCTGCGCCGTAACTATTGCCAATAACAATCGTAAATTTTGGAACAACCGAATTACTTACCGCATTTACCATTTTGGCGCCGTCTTTAATAATGCCGCCATGTTCGGATTTACTGCCAACCATAAAACCCGTAACATCTTGTAAGAATACTAGCGGAATTTTTTTCTGATTACAATTCGCAATAAAACGTGTAGCCTTATCTGCCGAATCGTTATAAATCACACCACCAAATTGCATTTCCGAGGGTTTAGTTTTTGCACCTTTTGTTTTTACAATTTGACGCTGATTTGCAACTATACCGACGGCCCAACCATCAATGCGAGCATAGCCAGTAATTATAGTTTGTCCGTAACCTTTTTTGTATTCTTCAAATTCTGAATTATCCACTAAGCGATGGATAATATCATTCATATCATATTGGTCAGAGCGACTCTCAGGCAGAATTCCGTATATATCTTGCTCATTTTCGGTAGGTTTTTTGGAGTCGATTCTATTAAAACCTGCTTTATCAAAATCACCAATTTTATCAACGATGTTTTTTATTTTGTCTAGTGCGTCTTTGTCGTCTTTAGCCTTGTAATCAGTGACTCCAGAAATTTCGCAATGGGTTGTTGCACCACCGAGCGTTTCATTATCAATGGTTTCTCCAATAGCTGCTTTTACTAGATAGCTGCCTGCTAGGAAAATACTGCCTGTTTTATCTACGATAAGCGCTTCGTCACTCATAATAGGTAAGTAGGCGCCACCAGCAACACAACTGCCCATAACGGCAGCGATTTGCGTAATCCCCATACTACTCATCACGGCGTTATTTCTAAAAATACGCCCAAAGTGCTCTTTATCTGGGAAGATTTCATCTTGCATTGGTAAAAACACACCAGCAGAATCAACAAGATAAATGATTGGTAATCTATTTTCAATAGCAATTTCTTGAGCTCTAAGATTCTTTTTGCCAGTAATCGGAAACCATGCACCTGCTTTCACCGTGGCATCATTAGCAACGACGATACATTGCTTTCCTTTTACATAACCAATTTTTACCACAACACCGCCAGAAGGACATCCACCGTATTCAGGATACATATCTTCACCTGCAAACGCACCTATTTCAATTGATTTAGACTTTGGGTCTAATAAATAGTCAATACGCTCTCTAGCTGTTAATTTGCCTTTACTGTGATGTTTTTCAATACTTCGTTCGCCACCACCAAGTTTTACTTTGGCTAAACGTTTTTTTAAGTCGGAAACTAAAAGTTTGTTATGGTCTTCGTTTTTATTGAATTTTATATCCATCGATGCTTTTTTCTTTTGCACGAATTTACAAAACTATATGCTTTTGTATTTAGCTTAAATTCTAAATGAAACGTTAAATATTAATTACATGGAAATATATTCCTTGGAATATAAATATTTTATTCATAAGTTTGTACAACAAAAACAAACACATATGAAAACTATTATAGCATTTGCAGGAAGCGATAGCAGCACTTCAATAAATAAAAAACTAGCTACATACGCAGCGTCATTAGTTGGTGGAGTACAAGTAAACGTTTTAGATTTAAATGATTTTGAATTGCCTTTATATAGTATGGATAAAGAAAAAGCTAACGGTATTCCAGATAACGCACATAAATTTTTAAAAATTATCAAGTCGTCTGATGGCATCGTATTATCCTTGGCAGAACACAATGGTACATACGCGACGGTTTTTAAGAACTTATTTGATTGGATGTCACGAATTGATGGCAAATTATGGAGTGAAAAACCAATGTTATTAATGGCGACCTCTCCAGGAGCAAGAGGTGGACAGACCGGCTTGAACATTGCTGCAGACCGTTTCCAGTATATGGGCGGAAATATTATAGGTAAGTTTTCTTTACCAAACTTTAATGATAATTTCCAAGACGGTAAAATAATCAATAGCGATTTACTTTCAGATTTAATGGAAGAAGTAAAACAATTTGAAAATAGTCTGTAACCTACTCAAGTAATGGGAGATTTAGCCAAAGACATTAATTCAAAATTTGAAAGCAATAGAATCAAAGCGCTATTGAACATTATTTATACTGCAAACTGGATAACTAGCTGCCAGAACGAGTTTTTTAAACCTTTCGGGATTTCTCCACAGCAATATAATATTCTAAGAATATTGAGAGGGGCAAATACGGCTTTAAATGTTCAGACTATAAAAGATAGAATGTTAGAACGTGCTCCAAATGCAACAAGACTTATGGATAAGCTTTGTGCAAAAGGATATATAGAACGTTTACCATCTGAAGAAGATAGACGTGTTGTAAAAATTGTAATTACTCAAGAAGGTCTAAAGCTCTTAAATGAGATTCCTAAGAATTTAAATAGAGATTTATTAAAAAATCTTTCTGAGGAAGAAGCAGAACAGCTGAGCAATTTGCTTGATAAAATGCGTTAAGTTTTTTTTAGAAAAATTAAAAATCAAAGAATAATGACTACAATAATACATAGAGCAAATAGCAGAGGATTCGCTAACCACGGATGGTTACAAGCCAACCACTCATTTAGTTTTGCAAGTTGGTATAACCCAGAAAAAGTTCATTTTGGTGCATTAAGAGTATTAAATGACGACATCATTGCACCAAAAATGGGATTTGGGACACACCCACATGATAATATGGAGATTATAACAATTCCTCTAAGCGGTGTTTTAAAGCACCGTGACAATATGGGTGATGAGTGGATTCCAGTAACTCCGGGCGAAGTGCAAGTTATGTCTGCTGGGACTGGTGTGCAACATTCAGAAATTAATGGTTCTGTTGATGAATATTTAAGTTTGTTTCAAATATGGATTATTCCATCAAAACAAAACGTACAACCACGATATGACCAAAAGCGTTTTAGCGTTGAAGGACGAAAAGGAAAATTACAGACGCTAGTTTCATCCTTTGATGATAAAGACGAAGAAAGTTTAAAAATTCATCAAGAGGCTAGACTTTCACGAATTGATTTAAAGGCTAAACAGTCTTTTAATTATAGACTTAAAAGTGAAAACCATGGCGTATATGTTATGAGTATCTCGGGTCGTATTAGTGTTGAGGAAAAAGAAATTGATTCTAGAGATGCAGTAGGCATATCTAAAACAGATGGTTTTGAAATCACATCTAAAACTGATAGTGAGCTTTTATTTATTGAAGTTCCCATGATTGAGTTATAAGCCCAATAGCTATTTATAAAAATAAGCATCCATTTTTTGGATGCTTATTTTTGTTTAATTCACGATATTTGTGTTTCATCTAACTGACAAAAATTAAGATTACAATTATGGCAATGAATAAAAATACAGTGTTAGCTTGGGCTACCACAATAATGATAATAGTAGGTTTATGTTTAATAGCACTTGGAGCTTTTAGATATGATGATGTTGCAGGATGGGGATTTGCTGCTGTCGGTGGTGGCTTTTTCTGCATCGCTTGGGTGTTTAATGCATTAAAAGGACGTGTATAATGAGTGACGATAAAAAAATAATTTTTTCAATGTCTGGTGTTACAAAGACATTTCAATCTGCAAACACGCCTGTTTTAAAGAATATCTATTTAAGTTTTTTCTACGGTGCTAAAATTGGTATTCTTGGTCTTAATGGTTCTGGTAAATCTACATTACTGAAGATTATAGCGGGCGTAGATAAAAATTATCAAGGTGATGTTGTCTTTTCTCAAGACTACTCAGTTGGTTATTTAGAGCAAGAGCCTCAGTTAGATGAAGAAAAAACTGTTCTTGAAGTTGTAAAAGAAGGTGCTGCAGAAACTGTAGCCATTCTTGATGAGTACAATAAAATTAATGACCAATTTGGTTTAGAAGAGGTGTATAGCGATCCAGATAAAATGGAAAAGCTTATGAACCGTCAAGCCGAATTACAAGATCAGATAGATGCATCAAATGCTTGGGAACTTGACACAAAGTTAGAAATAGCAATGGACGCACTTCGTACGCCAGATGGTGATAAGAAAATAGGAGTACTTTCTGGAGGAGAAAGACGACGTGTGGCTTTGTGTCGTTTATTGTTACAAGAACCAGATGTTCTTCTTTTAGATGAGCCTACCAACCACTTAGATGCAGAGTCTGTACATTGGTTGGAGCATCATTTGGCACAATACAAAGGCACTGTTATCGCTGTAACGCACGATAGATATTTCTTGGATAATGTAGCTGGTTGGATTTTAGAACTCGATAGAGGTGAAGGTATTCCGTGGAAAGGCAATTATTCATCTTGGTTAGACCAAAAGTCTAAACGTTTAGCTCAAGAAAGTAAAACAGCCTCTAAGCGTCAGAAAACATTAGAACGAGAGTTAGAATGGGTAAGACAAGGCGCAAAAGGTCGCCAGACTAAGCAAAAGGCACGTTTAAAAAATTATGATAAGCTTATGAGTCAAGACCAAAAGCAACTTGATGAAAAGCTGGAAATATATATCCCTAACGGTCCGCGTTTAGGAACAAATGTTATTGAAGCTAAAGGTGTAAGTAAAGGTTATGATGACAAATTGCTTTATGAAGACTTAAACTTCAATTTACCTCAAGCAGGAATTGTTGGTGTTATTGGACCTAATGGTGCTGGAAAGACCACAATTTTTAGAATGATTATGGGTGAAGAAACGCCAGATAAAGGCGAATTTATCGTTGGAGAAACAGCTAAAATTGCTTATGTAGATCAATCACATTCTAATATAGACCCAGAAAAAACGATTTGGCAAAACTTTAGTGATGAGCAGGAATTAGTAATGATGGGTGGAAAACAAGTCAATTCTCGAGCGTATTTAAGCCGATTCAATTTCTCGGGCAGTGAACAAAACAAAAAAGTGAGTTTGCTATCTGGTGGAGAACGTAATCGTTTGCACTTAGCAATGACACTAAAAGAAGAAGGTAACGTGCTACTTTTAGATGAGCCAACAAATGATTTAGATGTAAATACTTTGAGAGCCTTAGAAGAAGGTTTGGAAAATTTTGCTGGTTGTGCAGTTGTGATTAGTCACGACAGATGGTTCTTAGATAGAATATGTACACACATCTTAGCTTTTGAGGGTGACTCACAAGTTTATTTCTTTGAAGGTGGTTTTTCTGAATATGAAGAAAATAAAAAGAAACGTCTTGGTGGTGACTTAATTCCAAAACGAATTAAGTATAAAAAGTTAGTAAGATAAAATTGTAAGACATTTACATAAAAAAACCAGCCTATAAGGCTGGTTTTTTGTTTTATACTATTTGTTTCAAAGGTCATCATAGAGATGGCCGCTGGTAAAGTCTTTATATGAATCGTCCACATCTCTAAACGCATTTGTTTCCATTAACTTCTTATTCTGAGCTTTAAGTTTATACATCTTAATTATTGCAATAGCAATTAAAACTATGAAAACAAAGCATACAGTTAGGAGTATGAGAGTAAGTTGATGTGTACTTACAGCGGAAGACGAAAGTAGGAAAATTCCACTCATTTTAGATTAATTACGATTCGGATACGATGCGAATATAGTAAAAAAGTGTAATTTGTAACTATTTAATAATAAATATTTTACAAAAAACTTATAAACAGATATACGATTAAGTGTTAATTATACCAGTTTAATAACATTACTTTTATATCTGAATTTTTTGCACTTACCTCATTTTTAAAGGCTTCAACATCACTCAAACCATCTTTGCCACGATAGTGATAAGGATAAACCTTTTTAGGTTTAAAATCTAGCACGGCACTAGCAGCGCTTTTTTCTGTCATAGTGTAAGGTAAATTCATACAGACAAATGCCATATCTATATCTTTTAAATTTCTCATTTCAGGGATATCTTCTGTGTCGCCAGAAATATAGATTCGCTTGAAATCAATATTAATAACATAACCATTTCCTCTACCTTTAGGATGAAATTTTAAAGCCTCTTCTCTTAGATTATACATCGGTATTGCTTCGATTTTAAGGTTATCTATCTCAAAATTGTCGTCGTTATTAAGAACAACTACATTATTAGCTATACTATTTGGGAGTTTATCGATTACTGCTTTTGGAGCAACTAGGGTTGTTTCACTCAAATTTAAATCCTTAAGCGTGTCAATATTTAGATGGTCTCCGTGAATATCTGTGATGAGCACAAAATCAGGTCTGCCCATGCCGTTAAATTTATCGGCGCCTCCAACAGGGTCTATGTAAAAGGTATAATCTTCACTTTTTAATACTAAAGTACCGTGATTAATAGGTTTTACTTCAATTGTTTTCGAATTACTTGAGGTATCCGATTCGTCCAAAGAGATACTTTTCTTCTTGTCGGAATTACAGTTACAAAGCAAAACGCCTAGCGCAAAAATCCAGATATATTTAGTTAACTTCATGATTATTATTTTTATCAAAGATATTACAAGTCAGTTTGCTGAAAAAGGATTGTAACATTTTTAATCATTTTCCTACTTATATTTTAGTCGTAATCTTTTTATACTCTTAAAAAATTACCGAAATTGCTTAACCATTATTGTTCAACCTAAAAATACCATCACAATATGTCTGATGATTTTGATTTACTAGAAACCAATTCACAAGAAAAACCAGAAAAAGTTGATGTCAATTGGGGTAAAGCCATTGACCAAATGAAATCTAAATTAGCCCAAGAGGATGAC
The DNA here is from genome assembly GCF_900129745.1 of Winogradskyella jejuensis. Taxonomy (GTDB): domain Bacteria; phylum Bacteroidota; class Bacteroidia; order Flavobacteriales; family Flavobacteriaceae; genus Winogradskyella; species Winogradskyella jejuensis. The sequence goes on from NZ_FQWS01000002.1 coordinate 764,855, forward strand.
CCAGAAAGTCGTCAGAAAATCTTAAATGCCACGTTAGACAATGTTGTTGATATGGCAGAAAAAGATAGGACAACGCTCTTAGATGCTATTAAAGATTTAACAGATTATCAAGACGAAGTTGGTATTATGTTCGAAGGATTTTCTGCACTTAATGCAGCAGAGCAAAAAATCATCGATGATGCTGTTAAACGTTTAGAGCGCGCTAAAGTTGAACTTGAAGATGCTAAAAATAAGCCCGATACCTGGTGGAATAATCTTTGGGGGCGTAAGAGCAAGATTAAAAATGCCGAAGACGAGCTTGCCGCTGCACAAAAAGAACGCGATTCTGCCGATAACAGAGCAAAAGCTATGTTTCAAGAGCGTATTGAAACTGCTGATGTTCAGACATTATTAAATGAATTATCATTTAAAAGTCAGGCAGCAATCAAACGTCTTAAAGACCGTGAAGTTGAAATTAAAGAAGTTGAAGACAAACTTCAAGACGCTATTGTAGAAGCAAGTAAAAATCATACCAAAGCTTTAGAGAAAAAAGCTGAAGTTGAAGATAAATTGGAGGCAGAGTATGCATTACTTAAACAAGCACGTCAAGCATTAACAGACGTTGCGGATAAGCAATCTACTGAGTATTCCGAAGCATTGTCTAAAGTAACAAAACTAGAGCAGTCTGTTGAAGAACTTGAAGGTCTTAAAAACGCCTATACCACTTTAGCAGCTTCTAAAGATAGTTTTGTACATAAACACAATTTAACAATTAAGGTTTTAACCTCGTTAAGAAGCAACTTACAAACGCACCGTGCTAAATTAAAGAGTGATACAGACGAGCGTTTAAAATATTACGACGGTTACATTGTGGCTTTAAAAGCACGTACAGACCAAGAATTTGCCGCCATTTTAGAACACTTAGGTGTTAAAACAGATGAGCATATTGGTGAGACACTTGCAGCAATGCATACCGCTAGTGCAAGAGCACGTCAAGAAATGATGGATAATATTCCGGTTCACGAAAAAGTAATGCAAGGTGTTTATGGAAGTTATGCTGAAGCTTTGAAGGAAATCCGTAATAAAGATATCGAAATTCAGAAAAACTTTGCAGACCGTTACGGCATAGATATGAAAGCTATTTTTGACGAATATTACAATTCAGACAATACGGTTCCAAATAACCCTGAAAGTGATAATGCTGGCGGCAACGATGCGCCAAAACCTCAGGCAGAAGACGATTTATTAGGATAAAATAATTTGGGCGTTACCAAGACATGCCGAAAGGCATTGTCTTGGTCAGGCTTTCGCAAGTCGCTTCCCTATCGGGAGAGCTCCAACAATTGCTCAATCCTTAACGCAGAAAACAAATTTAATTATAGATGACAAATTATTTCACTGAAAAAAATATAAAGACTTTTCTCTTATATTTTCTTGTCTTTAGCATTGTAATTTTTATTGTTCACAAAAATTTGTTGGCATCAGTTTTATTTGGATTCATTCTTACAATAGCAATGTTTATAATTCAAATTGTATTTAAATCTGAGAAGAAATAATTTTCAGCGATAAAAATGATAGTAACACCTTTAGATTCCGCACAATTAGATTCCAAACAACAGTACGAGTTTTATCATCGTATGGTAGACTTTACGGTCAAGGAGCTTATTGTAAAAATGCAACAACAGCAATTGTGCAGTGAGCAAGAATTGGTGTTTTTCAAACAATACTGCGATTTACTGCTGTATTCAATCGAAGCCATGCGTGTAAAATACATGTACGATGATGAGGATAATATGAAAATTGACCTCACTGACTCAGGCTTTCCAAATTATTTAGAGTTTCGCTATCTATTTAATGACTTGGCACTGCGTGAGGAATATCTAAATCGTTTAACTTCGGTAGAAACGCTTCAAGACGAGTTCTTAGATACCTTAATGCGAAAAAAAGAACCGATTAAAAAATCGAAACTTTTTCAGGCTGCATCCATAGTCTATTATACTAATGTCAAGCAGCAATTTATCTTTAATCGCTTTGTACAAGGTAAGATTTTAAAATCGCCAAATCCAGAGATTGCAGAATACATGACCAGTTGGAGTTTTTACGATGTGTCTCATAACAGACCTTTTATTTGCTTTATGTATTTTAATTACGACGGTAGAGACCCTAATAAAGATAAAACAGAAATTTACCAAGCTATTAAGCAATCTGCTGACCGCGAAATGAATCTCGATGCAATGGCTTACGCTTTAGATAGAAAGTTGCCAGATGTAATGCCTAAATATGTAAAGCGTATTGATTTAGGGCCATTACATAACGTTTTTGCTAAAGATGAGAATGATATTACACATACTATATTAGACGCTATTGCTAAAAAAGATATTCCTTTAGAAAGCTATGCGTTTTCACTAAAAATAGATGAGTTAAAATCAACTTCAGAATTTAAAGAAGGCAGTTTTTTTAGTAAGCAAATCTTTCAAAAATGGGGTCAGATTATTAAGCAAAAATATGTTCTGGCACCACATCGTGTAATTCAATTACTATATAACAAAACTCCAGAAGTCATTGATAAATTGGCAAAGCCGCCAATTCAAGTGAGTGATTTATAAAATTTTCAACTTGAAACTTTAGAACTTAAAACTTTAAACTACTTTGGAACACAACTCAACATTCCCAATAAAACAATCCGAACTAGATATGCTTCGTGATGAAGCCACATCGTATATAAAAAGTATACAATGGGAGCAAGGCGAGCGCGCACGAAATAAAGATAAAGACGCACAAGACGAATCTATTTTACTTTACTTGTCACGAGCAAAAGGCAATGGAGGAACAGAACTAACGTCGGTTTCAAAAACCATTTTAGAATTAAAAAAGCGTCTTCTACCAGAATCTGTTGCACTTCCTGTACACTTAAATAGCACATTATATGCAGTACAAGAAGGTATTGGTATGGGATTATGGATACGAGATAGTTATTATGATGCATCAGGATTATCATCTTTAATCGAAAACAAATCGGCTTTAGATAGTAACGGTAAACGCGAGTACGAAAGCAAAATGCTTACCGCAACAGCATTTATGTTATTCTCGATTGCTTATAAAATTTTACACGACTTAAAACCTAAAGCTTCCGATGATTTAAGCGTCATGAAACAGAAATTTGCTGGTATTCCAGAAGTATCTTTTTTAACGCCTTTAAAAGGAATTTCTTGCAGTCTCTTTTATTATGATAAGTATTTAGGTCATCCTGAAATCATTAAAACAGACAAAGATGTTGTTGATTTTACGGTAGTATATTTTGAAGCGTTGATTTCAGAAATTCAGCTACGAAAAAGCACTTTAGAATATACCGAAACTATTGTCGATAGAGCTTACAAGTTAGAAAATAGCGACTTTGCTATCGATGGTTGGAGCAACACATTTGAAGGTACTGCCAAAAGCGTAGAATTCAATAAAATACAGTTTGAGCAAATTGTTGGTAACCGAGATGCCAAGCATTTTGCACGTCGTTTAACCGAGCGTATGTTAAGCTACGATTTTGAGGCTAAGAAAAACCCATTTCAAGAACTTGGTGGATTTATGCCAGTTTTTATGGGTTATGGAATTCCCGGAACAGGTAAAAGTATGCTTATTGCAGCTATTGCTACGCGACTAAAAGCGCATTGCGATAACTTAGATATTCCGTTTTTATTTCATCCTATGCCAGATACCTTGATTAGTACATTTCAAGGTGGTTCGGCTGAGAAAATGGTAGAGTGGATGAAACCACTTCAAGACCCAACAAAATTAATTTTTGCACCTATTGATGATGCCGAAAATAATTTACAAGAACGTACCGCACAAGGGGTTTCCGCAGGTGTTAAGGAAGTCATTGGTGTATTCTTAAGATATACTGAAGGTGCTTACGCGGTAAACTACGGTAATAGTTCTATAGGATTATTTACAAACCTTCCAGAAATGTTGGATAAGGCTGTAATTTCTCGTGTGCAAGGTCGATTTAAGATAGATGGCGCACGAACTGAGCACGATTTCTTAGACCAAGATTATATTTGGTGGCGAAAATTACAAGATACGATGCCAGATTTTATAAATATGAATGACCCTGAAGGTTACAAATACTTAGCAGACCAAGGCTTAGCAAAAAGCATGGGAGAAATTCTTAATGCAGTAGAAAAGCCAACAGAAGAACGCGTGTACGATACTTTTGATAAGGTGGAAAAGTTACATCAATCCGAAGACCATATGTTCTATGCAACCTTATACAAAGAGATTCAGAAGATATTTCCGTTCTTTTCGTCTCGTGATGTGCGTAACATACAATCGGCAATATCACTACGTTTAACTGATTTTGATTTAGAAAAAGATTGGTTTGAGAATCCGGATAAATATTTTAAGAAGGATTACGCGACTAAATTCAATATGCTTCAGGAATTGATGAAGGCTAATATGAAAGGTTTAAACTTCTCAGACATTCGTCGTCAAGAGGTTATTCGTTATTTAGATAATGTGGCTACTATTGCAGATACAGACTTTAAACGTAAAGTTGACGCTAGAGTTAATCAATTAAATATTGAAACTGAAGCAAGAGAGCAGTTTGGGAAACGCGATTAAGTTTTGAAAAAAGTTTGGCATATAATAAAAAAGTATTTTCTGACTTCATGGATTATAGTTATAAGCTTAATCATTGTTGTTAGTTTGTTAAATTTTAAGGGAATGAAAAATATTTACATATCATTAATTCTCTTTGGAATTATAGGTCTTTTTTTATCAATCTTAGATTTTATAGAATACTTAAAGTATGAGAAAATAAGACCTAAGAGAATAGAAAAGTGGCTTGATTTGAAACCTTTTTCAGATTTCAAAATGAAGAAATTTGAAAAACAAAATAGCTATTATAGAGGAATAATAAATAATTATTTTGTTTTAGTTGGTATTGAATGGGAAGATTATCAAAAAAATCCAAGTTACTATCTAAAAGTTTTATTTAATCCATATTCTAAAGATAAAATAATGTCTTTTAACCATTTCATAAAAAAAAATGATTTTGGAAATACAGATTATTTTAATGATTTGCAGAGTCTCAATAAGTATTACAATAAAAAAGAATTTTCAAAAATCAATTATATAGATTTGAATAGAGAAATAAATAAAATGATTGATTATCTAGTTAAAAATAATTTTAAATCTATTAGTCTTGTTAAATGGAATAAGAGTAAAGATTATGTTTGCGAAGTCAAAGAAGATTATTTAAAAAGGGTTTAAAAAAGAGAGATGCAAAAGCTCAAAGTAGCAAATTTATACAGAAGTGAGCTTATTCCGGTAAGTGGCAAACTCGTTGAGCGTTATAACAAATGCCTATTAAAATTGGGGTTTACAGAAACTAAGCTCAAAAAGTTTTCTATTGATGGTGTGGGTTGGAGTCCAGAAGTAGCAGAAGAAAAGAAAGACGATAATTACTTGTGTAATGGACCTTCAAATCCGCACGGCATTATTATTTCGCCTTTGCAGAACCGTAAGCCGGTTTATTCGCCTTACCATTCGTTCGACCGTGATATGATGCAGTTGATTTTCAAAAGCTATTCAAAAAAAATCAATGACATCACTCGCGATTCGGCTATAATTATAGATTTTGACCAAAAGATAGATACGTTTTATGAGCCATTAGATGTTCTAAAATACGGTACCATAACCATTAATTTCCATCTGATGGATAATCTGTATCATCAGCAGCAAGAGCAATTTCAGCTTATTGAGAAGTTTAAAACGGGTCATAATTTTATAGATGAAACACTGCAAGCTCAAATTTTGGAATCAGCTAAAGCTTATGGCGATTTGCGCGGTAGAGATTTAACATTACCAAATCTTAAGTTTGAAACGAATTCCTTTTATACAAAGGCGTTTGGTGGTGTTTATGTGCTTCGAGATTTTATAAAGCCTATCGTCGTTTTTGAAGATATGGTGTCTTATAAAGAGGCTATAAAAGACACACATTATGATGTGCTGATTTATCATATATCACATCCAGAGCTTATAGAAAAACTTAGGGACCACATTATTATTGAGTGTAATTTGGAAGCTATTGTTAATACACGAAAGTACGAAAGAATAAAAAAGTATGAGTTTGCGCAATTACTAAAGGATACACAACATCCAATTAATGATATTTTATCAGACTCTGTATTATTTAAAAGTTATCTGAACAAACTTGATGTGCAATCTCGAAAGCAAGTTATGAGTGTAGAACTTTATCTTGAGCGGCTAGAGCGCAGTAATGCCTATAAGCTAGAGGATATGGTAGATGAGCAAATGTATTTTGCGTTGCATCAACCACATTCATCTTTAGATGTAAAGCATCAAGATTTAATTTGGAAATTATTAATCAACGTGGCACCTAAAGATGTGCTCTTTCTGTACTGGTACGATAAGGAGCAATTTTACAAGAATTATGATGCTTGGGATGAGTCGTTTAGAGACTGGGTGATAGACGAGATATTATCTAATATATAATAATAAAGCCGCATTTAGTAAACTATATGCGGCTTTATTTGGTATTAAAAACTATAACTAATTAATTCTTCATAATTTTTAATATGGATGACTGACCATTAGTTGAATGGAAAAGCTTTATAAAATATAGCCCTACATCTAAATCTGTCATATCAATTTTAGAAAAACGCTTATTTTCATTTAGTTTTAATGATTTTATTTTTTTACCAACAATATTGTAAATTTCAATTTTATTAAAATCAACTTTAGATTCTATGTTTAAAATATCTTTAGTTGGATTTGGAAAAACTGAAAAGCTAATATCTTCATTGCTATTAACACTCAAAACTTCCTGGGGAATAAAAGAGTAAACACCATCAATATTGCTAAAATTACCTGTTAATGTTACACCTCCATTATATGTTCCAAGGGTTGCAGAACTTAGTTCTGCATTACCATTTCTTGGTTTTCTATTAATAGATAAATCTGCTCTAGTATAACTTCCTCCAGCAGCACTTATAGCATTTTCCCAGCCAGATATTTCTGCTTCAGTGAAATAGAAGGTAACATCTACATCTCCATTTGTAGCCTGTTGACCTACTGTAATATTAAATTGCTTATCCATAGCTAAATCAGGTGCAGTGGAACCCTGAAAGGATTGAGCACCTGTCCCTGACCTTGAAACAAATAAATCTATACATTCATATGCCTCATTATTGTTATTAGAAAGAGCAGCTAAAATATTTCCTGAAACTGACTCGTAGACATACATAGTTCCAAGACCATTAAATAAAGTTTCATTATTTCCACTTTCGCTAGTAGAGGTTTGAATTTGAGCTTCACCAAATCCTGAAATAGAAATATTATCTAATGCCATAGCATAAGCCCAATTACCTAAATCATTATAAAGAAATGAGATTAATACATTAGATTGACCAATGAGTGGTGTTAAATCGATGCTCATACTACTCCATTGACTAGAGGAAGGTATTTCGCCTCCAATATTTTGCCAAGTAGCACCATTGTCAATAGATGTTTGAACAAATGCATCTGATGCATATTGGTCGTTTGAGTCTAAATATTTAATATCAAAATTCAGACTTGCATTATTATAGTTAGAGAGATCTATAGGTGTTGAATATTCCAGACGTTCTTCACTCATGTCACAGTTACAGCTATCGTCATTAACATAAACAAAACTTGTGTCATTACCATTAGCACTCCAGTTAGCGGAAGATGCATCAGTAGCTGTACCAATAGAAAAATTTGTAGTGCCGTTTCCTGAGATAGTCCAATTAGATAAATCGGTTTCAAAATCTTCAGACATAAGTGTAGCTTGACTTCCTACATCTGGAGTGAAATCATCGTCCATTATAATATGTGTGAAACTACTATTTTCTGCAAGACTAGCATCTCCACCGTTAGCATCTAAAGATAAATCAAGTGTAAATTCTTCATTTCCTTCAACAAAGCCATCATTATAAATACGAAGAGTTATCTGTTTATCTTCATCATCTCCAGCTAAAAATGTAATTGGATTTGGTGTTAAAATCTCAAAATCAGAACCAGCGGTAGCAGTTCCAGATGTATTAATTGTTACATCGGCATTTTCGGAAGGAGGCATTGCAATCCTTAAATTAAATGTAATTTCCTGAAAATTACAATCTGAGCCTTCAGAACTTTCACTAGGAACACTACCAAAACTAACTCTTGGAGTATCTGGATTTGGATCATCAATACTACCTGCAGGCATGTTTGCAACACCAATTGCATTTATTATTTCATCAGAGCGCCCAGCTGCGCCATTAGGACATCCACCTGTGTTATGAAGCCCAATGACTAAATGATCTTCATATCTCAAGACTGGTGATCCAGAACTACCGCCTTCAGTATCATGAAAATATTCTACTCTCGCTCCGCCATCACCAGCATTAGTGACAGTTGTAAAACCTCCTGGACCAGGATTTGTATCTGTAGTAACAGCTATTTCGTTGCGTCTACCACCAGGGTGTTGGGGGTGATAGATACGGTCTCCAACCTCGGCAGGTGTTGAGGCCAAACTGAGGTAACCATATTTTTCAACTGCTGTAAGCTCGTTTGGATCAGTAGGACTAGGTAGTAATAGTAAAGTAAAATCTAATGTACCTGAGGTTTGAATGAAAGTTGCAGAAGTGGCTACTATATCTGTTGCATCTGCATTTAAACCTGAGCAATCAGTATTGCGGTAATTAAACCAGAATTCTGTATTTGCTGCATCAGCTGCATTTTCAACGCAGTGATTATTGGTCATTACATGGCCTTCAGTGCCTAGTAACCATCCTGTACATAAACTTCCACCACCAATCAATAATCTACAAATAGCTTCGGATTTCCTACCTATTTCTGTGCCGTCGTAACATGCTGCTTGCTCTCTTTCGTCTCCACCACAGACAGTTTCAAGTTGTTGAGAAGTTGTTTCAAAAGCACCAGTAATTTTATTTATAGGGTATCCATATGCAACACGTGAGATATCAAAGCCATAATGATTACCATTACCGTTTTGACTATGTAATTCCATAATTATGTGATCGTCCCATATGGTGGCTGACCAAAATTCGCTTATGGTATCTCCATTATTATTAATTACTTTTCCTGAACCTGTATATATAAATTCCTGGCTATTAGATGCTCCATAAATTCGTAAGTAGTCATTATCATTTAAATCAAAATTTTCAAAATACACCTTAACGTATCCAGAACCTGTAGATCTAAATTCTTTAAAATACACGATACCAGAATTTGTATTGTTATACTCTGTGTTAGAAGTAAGGTTTACTTCAATCTCGTCACCAACTTTTAAGGGTGCAGAAACCTCTTGTGCACTAATAAAAAGACTAAATAAGAATGTTAAAAAAAGTAAGTATTTTCTCATTATAAAATCGTTAAAAAATTATTTTCAGTAAATCTAAGTATTATTTATATAATCTCATAAATAAATATATTTGTAGATAGCGTAACATTAGTATAATTTAGAAGACTTATAAAATAAAACCATGGGACTAGAACTCGTCATATTTATCGCAGCTATTTTATTTGGGATTTTCTTGTATTGGAGAGAATCTAATGGAAATGGCGCGTATCGTACTTTAAATAAAATTGTGAATAGTAAGGAGCTTCAGATGTCACCAGACGACCCAAAAGGATTTGTCTATAAACAAGGTCTTTTACCGCGCATTATATTTGTTGTTACACTGGTATTAATTGCTGCTCTTATTGTTGAGTTTCTAACGCCAATAGCTGTTTTTTCAAGTTATAATGGTATATCTGCTTTTGCATCTTTTGCTGTAGGTACGCTGATAGGTACTTATTTGGCAAGCTTTGTTTTAAAATCTACTCAAGTGATAGAGGAAAAAAGCGATTCTCTTACAGACTTGGTTGGCGAAGCTGTTGAAAAAGGTAAGGATTTGATTGAAGATTTAAAGACCAAAGATACTAAGGTCGTAGAAGCAGCTAAAGAGGAAATAAAAGAAACACCAAAACCTAAAAGTGATGAAGTAGACCAAAAATCTGCTCGTGAGCGATTGAAGGATAAGGGGTTGATGTAAAGCCCATCCTTAATCCTTCCCAAAGGGAAGGAAACTCAATTCCCTATTTTCCCCTTTGGGGAAATGTCCGAAGGACAATGGGGCTAAAACATTTAAAATGATAAAATCTTATTGGAAAAAAGGACGTAAACAAAAGATTATTACAGTATTACTTAGTATAATCTTACTTATTCTCTTGTTTATTTTAAGAGACGACTATCAACCAGCATTATTATTTCTAAGAAAATTCATCTTTATAATAGTAGTTAGTTTAGTCATTCTGATATTAGGATTACGAAAATTCAGAAAAACGGCTAGTACTGGAGCTCGTTTAGGTATTTTAGGCTTATTACTTGTTTTCTTTGGAATACTATATGTTTTTGGTTGGCATTATGGGATGTATGATTATATGAAAACATACAATGTGTTTAATCATCTAAATCGTGTTGAAATTCATGAACTCCCACTAACACAAAACGAGCGTATTCAACCGTTGCGAAATATTTTTTCTATGGCAAACGAAAGTGTAGGTGAAACAAAAGATGTATCTCTTCCGCATTTGGTTAGAGTAGATGATGAGAATAAATGGACGATGGCCATTCAACCTAGTGAAAAGTATATTATGCAGCGTATTAGTGATAATACCGAAGAGGTTTTCTCTGTAAGTAGTACCACGCCATTTCCGCGTTTTTCTAATGATAATCGTATACCTGTGACCTTTTCTATAGGTGAAACCTTAAAGTTTAGCCGAAACACATATAATGCTGTAGTACAACGATTTAATCCTTGGATGTTATTTAATTATGAGCCTAGTGATACGTTTTATATGAAAAATGACAACGGTGAATGGGTTCAGGTCGTTAGCTTAATTAAATGGAAAGGTTTTTTCTTTCCATACCCAACTTTTGGAGGAGTGATGATTATAGACAATGGCGAACACGATTTTAATGATTATTTAGAGAGAATCACTATTGGAAAAGGTACTTTTGTTAGTCCAGATGAAATAAAGAATTATCCATTTTTAACTAAGCAGAATACTTTGTCTGAAAAAGTATCTCAACTACAGGCAGAATCTTTAAAGTTTTTAGGTGGTTTTAGCGACCCATTACCATGGAATATGGAAACCGCTGTAAAGATCCCAGAAATGCCAGAAGACCAAAATCAACAACCTTACGTTACAGACTTCGATTTTGTAGATAGTAATACAAATGCTTACAGTGGTTTGTATCATTGGTTTGGTCTTGAGCCTGTGGGTGCAGACCGAACGAGCTTAAGTTATAGTGTATTTATTCCAGCTGATGGAACAGACAAATTATATTACTATGACCATGCAAGTAAAAAACAAGGTTATGCAGGTGTTTCGGCAATGCCTTTAAAAATAATAGAGTCTCGCAAAGAGTTTGATTGGGATGCCAATAAACCCGTAGAATTTAGACCATACATCAAGGACATTGCTGGTCGTAAACGTATGTTCTTTTTAGGAACTGTTTCTGCAATAAACAAAAAAGGACAGTTTGATGGCTCTGCAACACCAGATTTAGCCTTAGTAGATAGTGAATACCGTGATGTGGTTTGGATAGATGTAAAACACCCAAGCACTTGGGATGAGACTATTTATAATCAATTAAACGAAGCTTGGCGATCTAGCGAAGGTATCGGTTACTATTTTAATGAAAGGCCAAAATCAGATGTAGATATTCAGCAAACTATAGATTCTTTGAAGGTGGTACCAAAAATTAAGGATAATACTGAGCAGATTGAAGCTTTACAGCGTAAGTTAGATTCTTTAAAAGCTTTGGAGAATTAATATGAAATTGAATGTTCTTCTCATTTTAGTTCTGTTAATTTTCTTTACATCTTGTTCTGAAGATAAGTTTCAACTGCCATCTAATGCAAATGAGCTTTTAACTAATAATTCCTCTAAAATCTGGAAAATCGCTAAGCGATTTAATGGCGACCATCGGATGAATATGGGAGATTGTTTCTTATCCTATCGCGTTACGTATAGCAATAATGGAAAAACTACAGATAACAACGCTTTAAATAAAGATTGTGGTGATTCCATGAATGTTGATTGGAGTTTTTATACTGATGATAACGGAAGCTTTATTAAGCTAAAAGGTGATAAAGTAAAAGAATTGCTTAATCAAGAAAAGGACTATAAGTATTTTAAGATACTAGACTTAACTGATTCCTTATTGGTAATTAAATTCAGGCATAAACAGTTTGGCAATACCAGCCGACTTATAACCGATTATTTAGTTCCTGAAAATATTAAAGTAGAAGGAAGAAACTTCCATAATTAATTTACTTTTCACAGTAACATTATAGCAGTTATATAGACCTATATATAAAGCATTTACTATGGGATATATGGGAATGGGCATGCAGAAATGGATTTATACGATGCGACCTCGTAAACCATTTTCTATGGAGCGTAAAGGCTCATTTACCGTTATACCAAAGTATAAACGAACATTTAAAATTCAGTATTCAAATATAAAAACAGACTTTTTTATAAAAACAGTGGTTATAGCTCTGTTCTCAATAATTACGGTACAATTGCTTTATCAATGGAGAGTATATGAGCAAAATCATTTCAAAAGTCTAAAAGTAATAAACGAAAGCAAAACAAACTGGGAGTTTAACTTCTTAATGAAATCAGGAAGAGAGCGTCTTAATCAACAAAATGTAATTGGTGCATATTCAGAATTTAAATTAGCTATTGCAATCTATCCAGATAATATTGAAGCAAAAGAGCTGCTAATACAGTCAGCAATTATGACTTGCTATAATCATGGTAAGTATTGTGAAGAACTTGAAAGTATAAAGACAGATTAAAATTTCAATAGCATCTTTATATCTGCACGCTCATAAGGGTTGTCTTTCTCTAATTCTAACTCAATAAAGCCATATTTTCTATACAGATATATAGCGTTTTCTAATTTGGTGTTAGAATAGAGCATAAACCCTTTTAGGTTTTGCTTCTTTGCAAAATCAATGCAATACTGCAACAATTTTTGACCTATTTTTTGACCTCTTGCTTTGGGTAAAACAGCCATTTTTGTCAATTCAAATACACCTTTTTCTTGAGTAGGCATAAGCGCTACAGTTCCTAAAATTGCTTCATTCTGTTTTGCAAAAAATATATGTCCGCCTTTGTTGATAATATACTTTTCAGGTTGACTTAAAACTTCTTCATCATAAGGTTCTATATAGAAAAAGGTCTGTAGCCACTCGATATTATAATCGTAGAAATAGGTAGCATATTTTGGCTGGTAATTAACTATTTCGGTTTGCATGTGCTTTAATAAAATCTATAATTAAATAACTAATCAATTTTCCGACTTGTGCTTTGTTTTTCTTGCTAGGTGCCGCTTCGCAAATATGCAAATACTTTGCATTTTTCTGTTGCCCTAGTTTATTTACAAACTGTCTTGCCTTGGATGAAGAAAAGCCACTTGGTGTCATAGCGCTACTCGGTACATTTTCTATAGCGTCGCAATCAACTTCAATCCCAAAACTAGAATTTCCCACATGTGCAATTGCACGTTTTAGTTCATCAGAAAAACCCTGTTCTTTCCTTACATAAAGCGCTTCAAACGTATTATACTCAATCGATTTCGTTTCGTTTAAAGTTTCTAAACTTTTCTGTGAGATATAGTTTTCATGTAATCCAAATATGAAATAGTTTTTCAAAAAACCCTCATTATAGGCATAGCTAAAGCCGTTACCACTATGACGCCCTTCTTCCGGTCTAAAATCGTGATGCGCATCAAAATTAATAGCATTAACTGGTTGCTTTAATGCCAGAGAAGTGCCTTTAATGTTACCGTAGGCATTGTTATGTCCACCGCCAATAATAATAGGCGTTTTACCAGCTTTTATAATAGAAAACACCAAATGAGATACATCTTCATCAACAGTTTCCGTTAGTTTTCTTGCTAATGCTACGCGTTTTTTATCCGTAAGTGATTCGTCTTTTACGAACTTTAGTTGTTCTTCATATTCTAAATATCCTAATACCAATATTTTTTTTGCATTGAGGAACGCATTACTCTGTGTATTTAACAAAATTTTTATTGTAGCATCCCAAGCCTTATATGTACCTGATTTTCCGTGATTTGCAATAACTCCAATATCTTCACAAACACCAAAAATTACATAGTCGACATCCAAAGCTTTAATGTCTTCGTAAATGGTAGTGAGGTTGTTAATCAACTGAACGTGTTCACCAAGTTTGGTTTCGCCTTTACGAGTTTTAACTGTCGATTTAAGGTGATTAGACGTAAATAAAATTAGATTTTGCATTTGAGATGAAAATTTAAATAAAATTACAGTTTAATATGATATCAAACTTGAAATGCAATAAAAAACAAGAATTAAAAATAACTTAAAACAAGAATTATGAGTAGCGCAAACAACAACATTGGTCTTAAGGTAGGTTTAGGAATTTTACTCGCCTTATTTTTAGGAACAGGATTTTACGCTTCAAAGCTTTACAGCGAGAAAAAGGAAACCGAAGCCACATTGGTAAAGGAGAAAAAGCAAGTAATGAATGACTTAACCGTAATGGCAAAGCAATATGATGCAGCCATCGGTGAAAATGAGATTGCAAACGAAAAATTAGTTGAAGCTAGGGAACGTATCCAAGGCTTAATGGACTCTTTAAAAGTATCACAAAATAGCGTGAACAGCTTGTGGAGATACAGAAAGAAGTACATGGCTTTACAAGAAGAGATGAATGTATTGTTAGAGGAAAATGACCGTTTAAAAGTTGAAAATGAGTTATTGGCTACAACACTAGACAGTACACAGATTCAGTTAGCAGAGCGTTCCGCTTTTACAGACTCTCTTTTAGTCCAAAACACAGAGTTAGCAGATGTTGTTAAAGATGCTGGTGCATTGCAAACTATAGGTCTTAAAGGCTTTGGTGTTATCGAGCGAAGCAGTGGTAAGCTTATACCAACTGAACGTGCAAGACGTAGTGATAAAATTAGAATTTGCTACACTGTGGCTAAGAATACTTTAGCCGATGCCGGTGACAAAGAATTGTATGTACAGGTTATAGACCCACAAAACAATGTTTTAGGAGCAAACAATCAAGTTGAATTTGAAGACAAAGTATTAAACTACAGTTTAATTAGTCGATTTAACTACGAGAACAGAAACTTAAATATTTGCGAGTTTGTAGCACCAAATGGTGATGAAGATTTTGAAAAAGGACGCTACGTCGTTAATGTATTTGATGAAAAAGACTTGATTTCTACTTCGGAGTTTACTCTGAAATAAAAATTAAATATTTGGTTGGTTAGTTTATTTATTTAAAAAGCCTGAAGTAAAGATGAACTGCTTCAGGCTTTTTTTTATGTCCAAACTTGTCCATTTATAATTACAGTATTGATAGGATTATGTCCAAACGCATAAGGAATTTCAGCATAGCTATCCATTGGTTTTGTAATGATAATATTAGCTTTTTTTCCACGTGTAATACTACCGTACATATTACTAAACCCCATCGCGTAAGCACCATTAATAGTAGCAGCATTGATGGCTTCTTCTGGAGTCATTTTTAACTTGATGCATGCAGAACTCACTATAAAATTCATATTACCACTAGGTGTAGAACCTGGGTTATAATCGGTAGCAATGGCTAAAGGAAGACCAGCATCAATAATTTGGCGAGCAGGTGTGTATGGTATTTCTAAGAAGTAGGAGCAACCAGGCAGCGCCACAGGCATAGTATCACTATCTCTAAGTGCTTCTATATCATCTTCATTAAGTTCTTCCAGATGGTCTACAGATAGCGCATTATGGTCTACGCCAAGCTTTACGCCACCTAGAATATTAAACTGGTTGACATGTATTTTAGGAATTAGATTGTATTTTTTTCCAGCTTTTAAAATCTTTTCAGTGTCTTCAACTGAAAAATAGCCTTTCTCACAAAATACATCTATATATTTTGCAACACGTAAAGCAGATGCTTTAGGGATAAGTTCGTTAATAATTTTATCAATATATGCTGATTTATCTTTTCTGTATTCTGATGGAATCGCATGCGCAGCTAGTAGTGTAGGTGCTATTTTGGCTAAACTATCTTGCTTAATTCTCTTAATGACCTTAAGCATTTTCAATTCGGCATCAATAGTAAGTCCGTAACCCGTTTTAATTTCTACAGCTCCCGTTCCCATAGCAATCATTTCATCCAAACGTTTTATAGATTGATTGTATAAATCATCTTCAGAAGTATTTTGAAGTTGTTTTGCGGAATTTAGTATACCTCCACCGCGATTAGCAATCTCGGCATAACTCAGACCATTAATTCTATCTACAAACTCAGATACTCTATTTCCAGCATAAACAATATGTGTATGCGAATCGCACCATGAGGGTAAAACAATTTTACCAGTAGCATCAATAACGGTTTCCGCATCCATACCTTCACAAAAATCCATAGTTCCATATTCTACAATAGTATCATCTTGGATGTATAAATAGGCGTTCTCTATTACAGGAAGTGTTTTCATGTCTTCTCCCTTAACAATGAGAATACTGTTTTCATGAACTTGAATTAGCTGTTTTATATTTTTTATGAGAATAGACAATGATTGGAAGTTTAGGGGTCGTAAAGCATTTAAAGTTACGAAAATTCTTTAGTATTATTATAAAAGAAAACTGCCACTTTAACTTAGATTAAAATGGCAGCATGATTATTTATTTGATGATATTTATTTTAAACTACCAACCATATCTTCTGGTTTTACCCACTCGTCATAATCTTCAGCACTTACATAACCTAAGTTTATAGCTTCCTCTTTTAAGGTAGTTCCGTTCTTATGTGCAGTATTTGCAATTTCGGCAGCCTTGTAGTAACCTATTTTGGTGTTTAAAGCGGTTACTAACATTAAAGAGTTGTTAAGGAGTTCTTTTATAACACTATGATTTGGCTCAATACCAGAAGCACAGTGCTCATCAAAGCTTACACAAGCATCACCTATTAATTGGGCAGATTGCAACAAGTTAGCAGCCATCATAGGCTTAAATACATTAAGCTCGTAATGACCTTGTGTACCTCCAACAGTAACTGCGACATCGTTACCCATAACTTGTGCACAAACCATAGTTAAGGCTTCACATTGCGTAGGATTTACTTTTCCTGGCATAATAGAACTTCCTGGCTCATTAGCTGGGATAATAATCTCTCCAATCCCTGAGCGTGGTCCTGAAGCCATCATTCTGATGTCGTTTGCAATTTTATTTAGAGATACAGCGATTTGTTTTAGTGCACCATGCGTTTCCACTATCGCATCATGTGCAGCTAAAGCTTCAAACTTATTTTTAGCTGTTACAAATGGATGATTTGTAAAGTCCGCAATATATTTTGCAACCAGTACATCGTAGCCATCTGGTGTGTTTAAGCCTGTACCTACAGCAGTTCCACCAAGTGCTAATTCGCTAAGGTGCTTAAGTGTGTTTTCTAAAGCAATAATACCATGGTCTAATTGCGATACGTAACCAGAAAATTCTTGACCTAAAGTTAAAGGCGTAGCATCCATTAAGTGAGTTCGCCCAATTTTTACAACATCGTTGAATTCTATTGATTTTTTATGAAGCGTATTTCTAAGTTGTATAATCCCTGGAATAGTTGTTTCAACAACTTTTTTGTAGGCTGCAATATGCATTCCAGTAGGGAAGGTGTCATTAGATGATTGTGATTTATTAACATCATCATTAGGTTGAATCGTTTTTTCACCTTCACCAATATTATGTCCTGCTATTTGATGTGCTCTGTTAGCAATAACCTCATTAACATTCATGTTACTTTGTGTACCAGAACCTGTTTGCCAAATCACTAAAGGAAACTGGTCGTCATGTTTTCTATCTAAAATTTCATCACAAACTTGAGCGATTAAATCTCGTTTATATTCATCTAAGACACCAAGTTCACAATTGGTATAAGCCGCAGCTTTTTTGAGGTATGCAAAACCGTAAACAACTTCTAAAGGCATTGATGCTGGGGCACCGATTTTAAAGTTATTTCTTGAGCGTTCTGTTTGTGCTCCCCAAAGTTTATCAGCAGGGACTTTTACCTCGCCCATAGTATCTTTTTCTATTCTGTAACTCATGTTAAATTTTGATTATTTAGTCTCACAAAGGTACGATTTATAGCTCGTTTTTTGAATCAAATTACACTGAAATATTCATATGTTAATTATGAAATTCTAAAAATTTCAAAACTATTTTTATGAAATTCACATTGATTTTCAAATACATAAAAACTAATTTGCTGCACTAATACTAACTAAATTATTCTCACTACTAATGGGAAAGAAAATCAACTTCATTGTTCTAACACTTATTGTTATTTTTTGTGCCTTTACGGCAACGAGTTATCAGGAATTATCTTCAACAATTGACAAAGGCGATACGGCTTGGATGCTTGTTGCTAGTGCTTTTGTATTACTAATGACACCTGGTTTATCCTTTTTTTATGGAGGTATGATAAATAAAAAGAATATTATATCTACCATGCTCCAAAGTTTTGTGGCTTTAGGGGTTATAAGTGTGCTTTGGGTTTTATTAGGTTTTAGTTTAGCATTTGGAGAGAGTATAGGTGGTATTATTGGTAATCCATTCACTTACCTAAATTTCAAAAATGTTGGTATTGAGCCTAATCCAGATTTTTCTGAAACCATACCTTTTCTATTATATGCATTATTCCAATTAAAATTTGCCATAATAACGCCTGCGTTGATTACAGGGAGTTTTGCAGGAAGAATTCGTTTTAGAAGCTACATCTTATTTATGGTATTATTTAGCTTATTTATTTATAGTCCATTAGCACATATGACCTGGCATCCTGACGGTTTATTAAGAAATTGGGGTGTCCTCGATTTTGCTGGTGGTACAGTAGTACACATGTCTGCTGGATTTGCTGCATTAGCAGGTGCCATATACTTAGGTAAACGTAAAAAAGCTGAAGAGAGTCCTGCTAATGTACCTTACGTTATTTTGGGTACGGGATTACTTTGGTTTGGGTGGTTTGGATTTAATGCAGGTTCTGCTCTAGGAGCAAATGGTGATGCGGTTATTGCCTTTGCAAATACCAATGTAGCTTCTGCAACAGCAATGATAGCTTGGTTGTTTTACGAGCGTTTTATGGGACGTAAAATGTCCGCAGTTGGTGCTTGTATAGGAGCTGTTGTTGGTTTGGTGGCTATTACACCAGCCGCTGGATTTGTAAATATCGGGCAATCTATTCTTATTGGTTTTGTTGCATCTATTATCTCTAATTGGATGATACACCTTAAAAACAAAACGAGTATTGATGATACATTAGATGTTTTTCCTTCTCATGGTATTGGTGGTGTTGTAGGTATGATTCTAACTGCGGTCTTCGCAGCCAATGTTGGTTTAGTTTATGGTGAAACAACTACGTTTTATTACCATATAATTGCCTTGTTCATTACAGCAATATTTACGTTCGGTGGAAGTTATTTACTATTCTTTTTGGTTGATAAACTCTTGAAAATGCGAGTAAGAGACGACCAAGAGGAGCGTGGCCTGGATATAAGTCAGCATGGAGAAACAGTAGAATAATATCAACTCATAATCTTGCCATCTACCATAGTTAACTTTCTATCTGCCATTGCGGCTAGCTCTTGATTGTGGGTGACGATAACAAACGTTTGCTTAAATTCTTCTCGGAGTTTAAAGAAGAGTTGATGTAGTTGTTCTGCAGATTCACTATCTAAATTTCCAGAAGGTTCATCAGCAAATATAATCTTCGGGTTATTGATTAAGGCTCTAGCAACTGCCACACGTTGTTGTTCACCACCAGACATAGAATTTGGCTTATGGTCTATACGTTCGCTTAAGCCAAGATAGGTCAGTATTTCTTTAGCTCTTTTCTCAGCTTCTGCTTTTGGTGTTTTATTTATAAAAGCAGGTATGCAAACATTTTCTAATGCAGTAAACTCTGGTAGTAATTGATGAAACTGAAAAATAAAACCAATATTAGTATTTCTAAACTTAGCTAAATCTTTGTCACTAAGCTGATTAATAGCTGTGTTATTGATTAAAAGTTGGGTTTCGTCTTTATAATCTGGTTTATCCAAAGTACCAAGAATTTGTAGAAGAGTTGTTTTTCCTGCGCCAGAGGCGCCTACGATAGAAATAATTTCGCTTTCTTCTATTGTTATATCTACACCTTTTAGGACTTGTAAATCGCTATAAGCTTTAAAAATTTGTTTTGCTGTGATGATAGCTCCCATAGTGTGTGAAATTACTATTAAAACTCTAGTGAAGCAATTAGCTAGAAGTATTTTTTTTGAAGACAGATTTTATTCCATTAAAATCTATAAAGTATTGCAAACGTAATGAGAATTGGTGGAGTGCAGGTTGTTCAAAAAGATTATCTAAACTTCCAGAAAATGTATCAAAAGCATCATCATTTACGTTAAACAATTGATTTCTATAAAGTGCGGTTAAGAAACTACCAGGCGCAAATTGCCACTGGTAACTTAAATCTACATTCCATGTACTAAAATTTACATTTGGGTCACTAGAAATATTATCCAAATTATAGCCAGAGTTTGTGGTTAGCCTTCCAGTATTTCCTAATAAGGTAAACAACTCATAATCATAATCAACGGTATCCCAATAATGTCTTAAGTTCAGTGAAACTGTATGTAGCGGATTAAAGGTATAATTTGCTGTAATTGTATTGGTAACACGACGTCTATCACGTTCTCCAAAAATAGTCTCGTCATTTTCTCTAGTAGCA
Organism: Winogradskyella jejuensis; assembly: GCF_900129745.1. Taxonomy (GTDB): domain Bacteria; phylum Bacteroidota; class Bacteroidia; order Flavobacteriales; family Flavobacteriaceae; genus Winogradskyella; species Winogradskyella jejuensis. The sequence continues at coordinate 785,669 of NZ_FQWS01000002.1, forward strand.
AATCCACGCTCACCTTTGCGTTTATTGTACTCAATATTATAGATTAAGAGGAATTTGTCATTAAAGCGATATCTGGGCTCTAATTCTAAATTTGCAGACGTAAAATCACGACCATCTTCAAAAATAGCACCAACTGATGCTCTAATATCATATGCAAATGGACGGTCGTAATTAGTAGAAATAAAACCACCAATGCGTCCAGAATTCTCAAAAATAAATGGACGTCCATCTCTTGACTCAAAATAGTCAAACTGTTTTCCTGGGCTAAATCTAAAGTTAAAGCCGTATGCATCTAGTGATTTTTTAGCAACAGCAAAATAATTAGCACCGAAATTAAAACCTGTGAATACACCTGGATTAGACAAACGCCTGTAATTTACAAAACCGTTAATTCTAAAACGGTTGAGTTTTTCTGTTGGTGTAAAAATTTCGTAAGACCAATCCGCGCCAAAATCGTTACGATTATTTCTTAGGTTTAAGCCTATATCGTTAATATTAAATTTGGTATCTGCAAATCTGTGGTCAAAACTATAGCGCCAATTTCCATGTGTTTTTCCTATAAAAAAGAAACTACTAAAACCAGTTTCGGCATCAGCATCTTGATAATCAACATAACTCATTCTTAGCTCAGTATCTACTCTAAACGTATTTCTTTTGTTTTGAAAGTTGCTTACCAAAGCCGTGGCGTTTGCATCTCTAAAACTGCCTTCACGTAATACATTAGTATTAATCAGACTAATAGAAGAATTGCCATTGTACTGTTGGTCTATTGCTAAAACATTATAATTTGTAAACGGCTCAACAACTTCATTTCTTAAAAAATTACCGTCATCATCAGTTACAGTTGCATTCGTATTTTCGGTAATTGCATTTAAGATACCAATACCTAAACCACTTTTGGTTCGTCCTGAGACTTTTACAGCGTTTAAAACTTTGGTTGTATTTGGTCTGTTTAAATTTTCGCCTTCAGCTAAATCTACATTTCCAACAGGAGCACTTCCGATACGTCTCGAAAAAAACAATCCTCCTTTACTAAATAAGTCGACACCTTCAGTAAAAAATTGCCGTTGCTCGCGAAAAGTTTGTTCAAAAGGACCAAGGTTTAATTCTAAATTGTCAAAACCAACTTGACTAAAATCTGGAACTAAAGTTGCATCTAGAGTAAAGTTATCGGTAATACCATATTTTACATCCAGTCCAAATCGTAAGTCGGTTTCCGATTCGCCATCAAAAGTACTGGCAATCCCGGTAGTAAAAGGGTAAAGGTTTAATCTCACAGGTGGCTTAATATTGTCTAAACCTTTTAGCTCACCATGATATAAACCAATATTTCCTTGTGTTGGGTCAATAGGATTCCATGTAAAACGTGTTCGTGTTCTCCTAACTTCACGGTGAAATTGGATACCCCAAGTTGGTGTATCTTGCTCAGGAAAACGTAAAGCGCGATAAGGTATTTTCATCTCAACAGACCAACCGTTGTCATGCATTTTTACAGCACTTTGCCAAACGGCATTCCAACCAAAATCTTCTCCAATAGTAGGATTTACAATAGCATCCGCTTGTTGACCAGAAGCAAAAACAAAAAATGTGATATCATTTTGAGCGTCATTATTTGGGTTTAGAACTAATAGAAAAAAGTCTGATTGACCAAAATCATCTCTGTTGGTCAGCTGTTTCATTATCTTGCTCGGGTCGTCGTACATATATGCAGATACATATATAGCTTGATTATCATAAGTGATTTTTACCTCGGTACGTTCTGACTTAGGTGCTTTTAAACCAATTTCTGGCTGAAAAGAGATAAAATCTGTAGCAATTTCTGCATTTTTCCAAACTTCATCATTTAAAATACCATCTATTTTAGGGGCTATTGTTGTGCGTTCTATATTCAGTATTTTTTTGCTCTGACTAAAATTCTTCACGCCGAAAAAGATTACTGTGGCAAGTAAGATAGAACGTTTAATATTGTAAGAGAAAAGGAGACGGATGGCTTTAGTATTTAGTTTCGAATTAACAACGGCGCAAAGCTAATAAGCTAGGTACATTACCGCTCTTAATTAAACGTTAAAAATATCCCTGTAAATGCCATAATGACGTTTCATTTTTTTGGAATACTTATTGATTTACAATTGCTAAAACTATTGAATGAATAAATTTTTAAAACTATTTCTCTGCCTTATGCTCGATGCAGTGGGTTATCTCTCTTTTGTAATACCTGGTATTGGTGAATTTTCAGATGTTATTTGGGCGCCATTATCTGGATATATTATGACAAAACTTTACAAAGGTAAGGCAGGCCGAATTGCAGGTGTAATAGCTTTTGTAGAAGAAGCATTTCCGTTTAGTGATGTGGTACCTACATTTACAATTATGTGGATTTATACCTATCTGATTACATCTAAAACAAAAAAACAACTATAGTGATTTTCTAATACTAATAAAGCCAGCTATTAAAATAGAAGTGCTTATAAAATAGGGTATTATGTACTCTTTTAGCCCGAGTATAAGCAAAATAGCTATCATTAAAAGCTGAAAACCCAACCCAAAAATTGAAAGTGAAGTCATTAACCAATTGGGAAGCGTTTTTCCTGTGGAGGCTTTGTGGTCTAATGTGTAAATAATCTTATCAAAAGGCCCATAAAATAGTTTGTAAAGTTTGAATAGAATATTGACGTTACTTTGTGTTTCTCCCTTGAGTGCTGTTGGTGTTTTTTCTTCAAAAATTCTGCTTGTTGTATCACCATTATGCCGTGTTCTCAATATAACATAATAATAATTGTATAGTGTTCCTTGCAGCTGTATACATAAAAAGGCTAAAAGTGTAAGCCATATATTACTCTCCGTAACGTGATAAATAGCGAATAAAAAAATAGCATTTAAAATGAAGTCTGAAACAGAATCTAAGTACCTTCCTGTGTAAGAAGGTGTGTTTTTTACTCGAGCTAACTCACCATCAGCAGCGTCAAGGATAGATTTTAAAACAAGAAATAAAGCAGCCAACCAATAGGCATTTTTGAGTATACAAATCGTGGCTATTAGACCAGAGATTATAAATCCTATAGTCACATGAATAGGAGTGAAGTTTGTGTTTTTTAAGGCTTTAGATATGACTCTTGCGGCAGGTCTTCCGTAGTCAGAAAGGTCAATAAATTTATGTGCAGTTGGTAACTTAGACATTTAAAAATTAAACAGAATACATTTTGCTGAAATATATCAATATTCGAAATCTGTTTTTCGAGCTGCAATATACGCAATCATTAGCGTAACAATGTCTTCATTAACATTTATAAGTGCGTCATCTAATTTTGACCAATGACTAGAAAGATAATCTTTAGATTTTAGTATAATTCGTCGTCTTTCTATGATATCTTTCGGAATTGGTAACGCTTCAAAAATGCTTATAGCGTCATTAATTATTAATGCCGTTTTGTGAGCGTCTATATCTTGAAACGCTTGCAATACTTCGTGTGCATATTCTCCAGAAGTATTGTAAAAAAAGCCAAACAGACCATTGTTATTGATTTCGCTTTCAAAAATATCAATAAAAACAAAGTTTTGTTCGGCTTTGGAGAGTTTTGTAAAATGACCTGCTTTGTGAGATTTATTCCACAAAACTGTCCCTACTAATTCAATTTTATCAGTATCAGATTCTTGGGAAAGCGCGAAGTCGATTTCGGTCATTTCAATTCATGTTTAATTTAATGAAAAAAAGCACCATTAATGGTGCTTTTCTTATTTGTTAGTCGGTGAAATTATTGCACAGTAACATTAAATGTAGCAATTATATCTGTTTCACCACCAGCATTAGTAATATCTCCACTGCTTACACCTGCAGCATCTTTTACTGGCTCATGTCTTAGAGTAACTGTGAAGTCTCCAGAAGCAGCTGCACCAGTGGTAAAAGTAAAGCTCAATCCTACTGGATTTCCATTACCATCCATGTCTGCATATGCAACTGTACCTAATCCAGTTGTAAAGAAAAATTGGTGCTCATCATCTTCTTCTTCAACTTCTTCTGTGATGTCTTCTACATTATTTAAATCTGTTTCGTCTAGTAATTCAATAGAGCCATTGTAAGTTGTATTTGCCATTAATGTTCCATTGGTAATTACTGGAGGGTTTGGACCATCACCATCTAAATCTCTTGTTTGTAAAGTAACCGTATTTCCGCCCGCAGTTGGAGTTAATTCAATAGTCATTGTTGTAATTACCTCTTCTTCATTTACTAGTGTTGGATTATCATCATCACTACAAGATGTAAATAATGCTAAGCATAAAAACGGGATGGCTAATAATTTAAAAGTTTTCATGTTTGATAAGTTTAAAAAATTGGTTTTCATAATTGTTTTTTTAATAGGTTAATTGTACTTGTAATAGAATGTTTCTTCCCAAATCATCGGCAAAATATCTTAGACGATTCAGGTAGTTTCTATAATTAGTGTTTAATAAATTGTTAATGTTTAATCCTACATTTAAACTTGTTTTTTTAGATATAGGAAAGGTAGCTTCGGTATAAAAATGAAGCAAATGATAGGCTGAAGGTGGCGTGCTAATATCCACAACAGTCGTCTCGTTTGTTGAAGCGTTTGTAACTTCAAAATTGAAATCAGGAAATTCATTCTGTCTAAACATCCATTCAGACTTTAAGCTAGCTGAAAAATTATTCCATTCTGCTTTATTAAAAGTAATTGCGTTATTGATATTAAAAGGCGGAATATCTATAATTGGTCGGTTTTCGTCCAAGTCATTTGCCTTAATAAACGATGTGCTATTACTCAAATTAAAGTTTGAATTAATATCATAATTTGCCGAAATATCAATACCAAAAAATTCAGCATCAGTTTTAGTGAAATTCCAAACAGGAAACGCGCCTCTAATGGTTTGTTCAACACCAAAAGGTCTTATGTAAATAAAATCATTGATTCTATTATAAAACACATCGACATTAAGCTCAAAATTAGAGGTTTGCACATTATAAGTTGCCGAAATGCGATTAGATATTTCTTGGTCTAAACGCAAATCTCCAAGCTCAATACGCGCTGCGGAATGGTGTAAACCATCACTAAATAATTCCGAAGGATTTGGTGGTCTGCTCGCTAAACTGTAATTGGCTAATAAGTAGCTATTACTATTTAAATCGAACTTTGCACCAGCAGAAGCCGAAATGTTATGGAAGTTAAAAATGGGATTAGTCAGAATTTGTGTACCTAAATCTTCAATCTCAAATTCAGCAAACTCCACATCATATCCACGTTCTTCCCAGCGGCTTGTTCTGTAAAACTTCTTAGCATCAATACGGTTAAAATCATACCTCAAACCAGCGTCAATGGTCACATCATCATTTAATTTCCATTCGCTAGTGCCATAAATTCCAAAATCGTATTTATCGTAATCAGGGATTAGACGCCTTACTCCAGTATCAGGATTTGCAAAATTATTCTGATATCTGCCCATAACACCAAAGCTTAACTTTCGGTCTAGATTAGAATCTACGACAACATCTGCCGATACCGTATGCGTTTGTAGATTTAAATCTAATGCAGGTTTGTCTCTGTCTTCTCCAACACGGATATCAAACTCAAATCGTTGATTATTTTGGTAGTCGTATTGTAAGCTTAGCTTTCCAAAATTCTGAAAACGCTTGTAATACAATCCCTTAAGCAAATGATGTCTAATCTCTTGTTTTGGCGAATTGATATCATAACTAAAATCATCGACAACAAAAGGCTCATCAGAATTTATAGCCGTAACTAAATCATTAATATTACCAATGTGTGATGAACGGAGTATACCAATTTCGTTATTCAAAAAACTGTAGAAGACTTCAAAACCAGACTCTAATGTTTTTTTACCTCCATTTGCCGTAAAACCATATGATTTTGCTCCGGTATTGGTCAATAAATAATCTGGCGACTCAAAGTCTCCATTTTGTTTAACTGAGCCTTGAACATTGGCAAACCAACCTGTTTTAAACGTTTTATTTAACGATGTTGATGCAGTAAAACCTCGACCGTTTGTTTGTCCGCTTAATGTTGTATTTCCATAGAGTGTATCTTTTAGAATAACACGTCTAGGATTAATGACTACAACACCGCCAACAGCATCACCACCATAACGCAAAGCACCAGAACCTTTAATAACGGATATTTGATTGGCAGAATTAATATCTATGCTTGGCGCATGCTCAATTCCCCATTCTTGGTCTTGCATACGTACATTGTTATTTACAATTAATAAGCGGCTGCTATGCATACCATTTATCATTGGTTTAACAATAGTATTTCCCGTATTTATAGACGAAATTCCGGGCACTTCTTTAAGTGCATCACCAAGACTTAAACTGCTGTAACGCTTTAGCTTTTTAGAATCTATAACAGTTTCTTGTGCTGTTTTAGTCTCATTTTTGTTGGCATTAGCATTTACAGAAACTTCGTTTAGTTCTTCTATGTGATGTTCTAAAGAAATGGTCTTAAAGGTATCGCTAGTAATCGTATACTTTTCTGTCTTATTCTCGCATGCAACGTGGGTGATTATTAGTGTAATTTCACCAGCACAAAGGCTTTCAATCTTAAACTTTCCATCAATATCTGATGCAACATATTTGTCTAGTTCTTTGATATATATAGTCGCACCAACAATAGGTGTTTTATCATGAAAGTCTACAATTTCTCCTAAAAAGATAAAATTACAGTCTTGAGAATAGCCAGAAAGACTAACAAAAAGCGCAATGATTGCAATAAAATGCTTCATTAAATAAAAATTAAATAAGATGTAACGAACACGCTAAGATTATATAGGTGTTTTTACAGAATGAATTTCAATACTTTAATTTATATTGAAATTGGCGGGCCTCGTAATGAAGTTTGAAGCCTCTGATAGTCGCTAATAAATGAGTATTGCGACTTAACGTCGGGGTTTTTAATATTAAATTCTAAAACATCAATTGGTTTTAGAAGATGAACGTATTGCGTGTTGAGTTTAAATTTATAAAACTCACAATCAATATCTAATTCGTGAAAGTGAGACGTAGATTTACCGTAACAGATTTCATGCTCATGATTTTGAAAACCATGAGAAAACTTAACCATAGATGGTGCGAGTATTGCTATTACTAGCAAAAGGGCAGATATTCTAGCTATGATATGTAGTTTAAAGTCTTTCAATCTATAAATCGTCCTAAACCAAATCGTCTCAACATTTTCTTTTCAAAATTCCAAAAAAACTGAAACTGACCAAAAAGCCAACCAAAGAAAACAAGTAATATTTGATAAAAAATTAGCCCAATTATAATAAATAAAAACCAATAAACGATTGGGTTTAGGTTTTCTTTAGTAATTCCTACAAACTTTATTATCGGTCTACCAATAAACATTGATGAACTACCAGTGATAGCAAAAACAATAAATACACGAATCATTTCCCATTTCTGGTCAAGAATCCATTTGTTTTCAAGTTTTTTAAATAAAAATAAAGTGAACTTTAACAACAAGAAAAAACACAATATTGATACAATGACTATTGTAGCAATGCCAAATTTGCTAATTATGGCGTTTGCAATTTTAAAAGATGAATAGCCAAGGGCAATTACCCCGATTACAGGGAATATTAATTGCCAGTTTTGAGTTATTTCCCAGCGATTTTTAAATTTTTCCATAGCGTTAAAAACGCTACAAATTTACATTAAATTCTGACGACAAAAGGTCCTAATTTTTGATTATAGGTCAACTGAAAGTAAATGAAGTAGTTGTAGAGTTTATAATTAATCTCATAGCCATAATCTTCGCGTGGATTGTAATCTATCCGAAGCTCGTATAAATTTGGGTCAAACTGTTGAGGCTGATTAACTCTTATATTCCAGTTGGTAACATAAATTTGATTACGAGTTTCTAAAAAGTTTTGGGAATAGTAATGTCTAGGACGAGCTGTACTCTGTAACCAAGCATTAAAACCAGGCTCAATAATTATTATTTCGTATTCATTTTCGTCACTATCTATGACAACTGTATCATTTGCCACAAGGCTTTCTTCTCGCTCATCACCAACTGGTTTTGGCGCGTCTACAGTTTTGCAACTAGAAATAAGAATTAGTAATAAAAGAAATGGGATTAGTGTTTTCATAATATAAAGTTATTAAATATTGAATTTGTTTTAGGGTTATACGTTGTATTTAACACTTCAAATAACCGAATAGTTATAGGAATTTTAAAACTGTAATACGTTAATGATGCTTACTATTGAGTAAACCACAGTTTTAAATGAGTAACAAAAAAAGCAGCCTTAAGAAGCTGCTTTAAAAAATTTATTTATTCGGAAAGATTATCTTCCTCGACCAAAAAGTCCGCCTAACAATCCGCCAAGACCACCTTTTTTCTTAGAGGCACCACCAAGTACCATTCCAGCCACATCATCAACAACGCTACCATCTCCGTCAGCATCTAGTATTTGTTCTAAGAAGCTTTGTTCTTTCTTTGCAGAACTTCCGCCTAATAAACCTCCAAGTAAACCACTTAAATCACTTTGAGAGCTTACATTATTTTGTCTTGATTGTTTACCTAAAACTCCCATAAGAATTGGAGCGGCAACTTTTAAAATTTCCCCAACTGAGCCAGAATCTAAACCAGCTTTTTGGCCAATAACTTGCTGAACACCCTGTTGCCTTTGTCCTAAAACGTGTCCTAATATTTTAGAACCATCATTTTTTACCTCTTCATCTACGCCGCCTCCAAAAAGACCACTTAGATTGTCTAAAATACTACCATCGTGTTTATTACTCAATGCACCCATTAATCCTTGTGCACCTTCTGGTGTTGAAGCATTACGCTCCATAGCCTTCATTAGCACGGGCAGTGCCATAGTTAATACGCTACTTGTTTTATTTTGGTCTGTGTTTGTAGAACCAGATACACCGCTTATGATTGTTTTTCCTAAATCACTGTTTAATAAGTCTAAAATGCCTTCCATAGTTGTATAGTTTTTGTTAGTAAAGAATTTCAATGTACGAAAAAAGTCTCAATTTTTACTGAGACTTTTATTAACAAAATTCTTGTATGGTATTTACTTTAAGATAGATATGATTTGAGAAGCTAATTCTTCGCCAATTCTATCTTGTGCTTCATTTGTTGCAGCACCAGTATGAGGTGTTAAGGACAGTGCAGGATTCATTAAAAGTCCCATTTCTGGCTCTGGCTCTTTTTCAAATACATCTAGTGCAGCTCTTGCCACTTTACCACTTTCTATAGCTTTTACAAGGGCTACTTCATTAACAACACCACCACGAGCCGCATTGGCAATGATTACACCATCTTTCATTTGGTTGAATTCCTTTTCGTCAATAACATACTCTTTTTGAGCTGGTACATGAAGCGTTAAGAAATCCGCTTGTTTTAAGACTTCTTCCTTAGAAACTGTTTGGATATTGAAATTAACTTTTTGCCCATCGAAAAACTCTAATTCTAAATTAGCCTCTTCCATATAAGGGTCAAACGCAACGACTTTCATACCTGCGCCAATAGCTACTTTAGCTGTAGCTTGACCAATACGACCAAAACCTAAGACGCCTAAAGTCTTTCCTTTTAATTCTGTTCCTTTAGCATAAGCTTTCTTTAATTTCTTAAAGTTAGTATCACCTTCTAAAGGCATGTCTCTATTGGAGTTATGTAAAAAACGTGCTAAACTATAAAAATGTCCAAATACCAATTCTGCAACCGAATGAGACGATGCTGCTGGTGTATTAATTACATGCAAGCCTTTTTCGCGCGCATACTCAACGTCAATATTATCCATACCAACACCGCCACGACCAATAATTTTTAGGCTAGGGCAGTTGTCAATAATATTTTTGCGAACTTTTGTCGCACTTCTTACAAGAAGCACAGTAATATCGTTGTTGTTTATGTAATTTTCTAATTGCTCTTGAGCAACGGTTGTTGTTAATACTTCAAATCCTGCAGCTTCAAGCGCATCTATTCCGCTTTGTGAAACACCGTCGTTTGCTAATACTTTCATTTTAAAATTTAATGTTTATTAAGCTTTACTTTCTAATTCACTCATCACTTCAACCAATGCTTTAACGCTATCCAACGATAATGCGTTATACATTGATGCACGGTAACCACCAACACTTCTATGACCGTTTAAGCCATTGATGCCTGCTTCTTTCCACATGGCATCGAATGTTTCCTTTAGATTTTCGTTTTCTAATGTGAAGGTCGCATTCATGTTAGAGCGGTCTTCCTTAACGGCATATCCTTTAAACAGTGGATTTAAATCTATTTCTGAGTAGATCAAACGTGCTTTCTTTTCGTTTTCTTCTTCAATCGCTTTTATTCCGCCTAAATCCTTCAACCATTGCATAGTTAGCATAGATACATAAACGGCAAAAACTGGAGGTGTATTAAACATACTTCCTTTACTGATATGCACTTTGTAATCCATCATTGATGGAATTTTACGCGATACTTTTCCTAGTATATCTTCTTTTACGACAACTAATGTTGTTCCTGCTGGACCCATATTTTTTTGAGCGCCTGCATAAATTAAATCGAATTTTGAAAAATCTAACTGACGCGAAAAAATATCACTACTCATATCGCAAACCATTGGGATTGGTGAGTCTGGAAATTGTTTCATCTGCGTCCCAAAAATGGTATTGTTAGACGTACAGTGGAAATAATCGTAATCTTCTGGGATATCGTATCCTTTTGGGATATAATTGAAACCAGCTGATTTAGAAGAGCCTACCTCATAGATATCATCATAGATTTTTGCTTCTTTAATGGCTTTGTCTGACCAAGTTCCGGTATTAAGGTAACCTGCTCTTTTCTCTAACAAGTTAAGCGCCACCATTAAAAACTGTGTGCTTGCTCCACCTTGTAGGAATAAGGCTTTGTAACCTTTACCCTCTAAACCTAAAAGCTCTAGAGCCAAAGCACGTGCTTGCTCCATAACATCTACAAAAGGCTTACTACGGTGCGAAATCTCAATTAGAGATAATCCGTTATCAAAATCTAATAAAGCTTCTGAGGCTTTTTGTGTAACTGATTTTGGTAATACACAAGGACCTGCACTAAAGTTATGTTTCTTAATCATGTATTCTGATTTTCAATTTTAAACGTTACAAAGGTGGCGATTAAATGAGAAAATACTATTAAGAAATTAATAATTTTTAGGCTATAATGTCAACAAGAAATCAACAGTATCTACATTATCTGCATAATCCCATAATTGGGGTTCTTGAGTTTTCCCAAATGGAATTTCAGAATTAGAATATCCATCAGCCACAATACACTGTATATTATCTTTTTGCGAATCTAAATGCCGTTTTAAAGTTTCTATATTTGAATATTTCTCATAAAACACCGTAGCAATTGGCGAACCAAAGCTTTGGTCTTCTTTTATCATCAAGAAACCATTTTCGAGCATATCAAATTCACTCATAATGTATACGGCTTTGTTATAGTCGTAATTATTGGCGTATTTACTTTCGTTGATGATGTCTTTCCACTTAAAAACAGCATTGAAGAAGGCGTCAAAGTTGTAATCTTCTGGTATGTATAATTTAGATACATTACGGCAACCCAAACCATAGTATCTAAAGATGTCATCAGATAATGCAGAAAGTTGCTCTTCGGTTTCATTTCCTGTGAGGATGGCAACCGAGTTTCTGTTTTTACGAATTATCGACGGATTGTCTTTAAAGTAATATTCAAAATAGCGAGCCGTATTGTTGCTTCCTGTGGCGATAACCGCATCAAAACCGTCGAGCTTTTCTTCGGTAAAAGTTATCTTTCCTTTAAAGCCAGGTTCTATAAGTTCTAGGTATTTAGCTAAATAGGGAAGAAGGTGCTTGTCATTTGAGGATTGTTTTACTAAAACATTATGCCCACAAATCAATACACTTAAAAAGTCATGAAAACCCACTAAAGGGATATTTCCGGCCATAATTATGGCTATAGTTTGTGGATTTTGGATGTCAAAACTATAGTTAGACGTCCATTTAATTAAGTTTTCTTCAGATAAAGCATCTATCCAAGATTGCAGTGCAAAATCGAGATTATTCTTTGTAAACCACCCATTATGTTCTTGAGCTAGCTTAAGCTGGTGCCTAAAACCATCGATGAAGGCTTGGTCAATAGCTTCATCTTTTGGAGATGTGGTAAATTGACTTAAAAAGTGCCCTAATCTTACAAAAGCGTTAACTCTTTGTTGTAATTCCATATAAGGTTTGGTAATAATAGGTTTTGGCTTTATTTTTGCAACTGCAAAATTACGAAAAAGGAAAAGAAAAAATGGCTATTATAATAACAGACGAATGTATTAACTGTGGTGCTTGCGAACCAGAGTGCCCAAATACAGCAATTTACGAAGGCGCAGATGATTGGCGTTACAAAGATGGTACAAGTCTTAAAGGAAAGATAGTTTTGCCAAGTGGTAAAGAAGTAGATGCGGATGAGACACAAGAGCCTATTAGCGACGAAATCTATTACATTGCACCAGATAAATGTACAGAGTGTATGGGCTTCCATGAAGTGCCACAATGTGCCGAGGTTTGTCCTGTGGATTGTTGTGTGCCAGACGAAAATATTGTAGAAACGGAAGAAGAACTATTAGCGAAGCAAAAGTTTATGCACCCTGATGGTTAGAGAATAACCACATTAATAATATTTAAGAATCCTGGGCTAGTAGCTTGGGATTTTTTTATGCAAAACACGTAGTTTTACGTATTGACTTTGTGTTATTAAAAGTCTAACTTCGCTTATCAATCGATAAACACAATTGAAACTGAGTTTATCTTAACATTGTACGTAATGCAAAAAAAACATCCTACTAACATTAAAAACCGAAAAATCTAAATGGCAATATTACTTAAAAGACAAATTTCTGATGATGAAAAAGCTGTGGTTCTTAATCGATTTGGTAAAAATTGTTTTGCAACAGGGCATCCAATTGAAGACGGTAATATTCAATTTGACCACATTAAAGCTTATGCTCAAAAAGGTGCATCTGAAATTGATAATATTGCACCAATGTGTGGTAAACACAATAAGCAAAAAGGGCAATTATCACTATATGACTTTAAAATCAAATTAAAAATAGAAGAATTTTTTGCCAACGGAGATAATTTGACTTTAAAAGATGAGTTAGAATATTTAAAGTCTAAAAAAGATTTACAGACCTATGGCGAAACCATTTCAATTATAGATAAAGAAGAAAATTCTATTGAAGTAGAAATTCAAAATATCAACCGAAGATTCACTCTTTACACTTGTCCAACAACCAGTTGGAATTATTTTTACGCAACACTACCTATAGAAATTTTAGATAGTGATGATGATGCTGACAATGAAATAGGTTTACAACCAAGATATTTGATTAAACAAAAAGTGTTTAATCTTTTTAGACATTTTCAAAGACATCCAGTACTTCAGCCTTCAATTTGCCGTATTCACAAGAATAGAATTTTAGTTTTTGATGGTCAACATAAGATTGCTGGCTTACTTTGGGGTGGTCGGAAAAAATTTGAATGCAAAGTTTATCTTGACCCAGAACCTAATTTATTAAATAAAACCAATATTTCAGCTCACGATAAATTTGCACAAACTCGATTTTTTTCGAGTATTATGGTTGCAAAATTAGGAGCTCAATTTGGTAGAGAATTTGAGGAATATAAAAGTTTAGAGGATAATAAGACAAAATCAGAATTAGGTTTTCTAAACTATCTAAAAGAAAAAGAACAATTAACAAAAGCTGAATTAAATAAGAGATTTAGAAGTTTTCTGTATAATTCAATTCTCGATGACAGTAATAATAAACTTGCAAAATTTGTATCAAAAGGTAACAGAAGTTCTGTAGAAACACCTATTACGATGGATATGTTGGAAAAATCGATTTTTTCCAATTTTCTATTTCGTCAACCTGTCGAAACCGATATGACGACTGACAAATATATTCGTGAGATTGAGTTTAATAATGTTGTAAAACTTTTAAATATAATCTACGATGAAAGTTTATTAAATTGGGATAGTGAAAAAACAAGCTCTGACCCACAACAACTTAAATTATCAAGGATATTTAGGTCAAAATCGATTATATCTTGGGCGGAGATTTTATACGATTCGGTTTGCGCTAGTCTAAAACTTTTTGATTCTGACGACAAATTAAAGCTAATGCATAGAAATCTCTCTGACCAAGATTTTGAGCAAATAAAATTTAACATTCGAAGACTAATATACTGGAATGTTTGGGATAGTCCATTAAACTCGGATATTGACAGAATTTTATCCGATAATAAAAGTGAAATCAAAAAATGGTTTAAAGAAAAAGGATTAACAACGGGCTATTTAATGGGAGCAAGTGAATAAAGCACTACGTACAACAACGTATAAGCGTCACATCTAAAAACTATTGCACATCTACAATTTCTCCCTTTTTATTAGCAAGTGTTGTTCCCCATTTGGTAATCACTTCTATTACAGGAATTAAAGACTCTCCAAACGGTGTTAAGGTGTATTGTACTCTAAAAGGTGCTTTTTCCCCGTAACTTTTACGGTCTATTAAGCCATCGGCTTGTAAGGCTTTTAATTGTATGCTTAGCATTTTCTCAGTAATGTAAGGGCTTAGTCGTTTTAGCTCAGAAAAACGTAAAGAGCCATTACGGAGATACCATAAGACCACGCATTTCCATTTTCCGCCAATAAAACTCATGGTGACGCTTGTACCACAGTGGTAAATATTCTCATCAATTTTATAGGCTTTGTGTTCTCCTTCAATAATCATAATCTAAAATGTTAACCTGTCTAGTATGACAGTTATTGCAGGTCTAATATAATCAAAATACATTTGTACTGTAAAAAGTATAGTATATGAATTCTCTAACTGTTGACACCGTAGGTTACATAGCCTTAGTTCTTAATCTCTATTCAATGTCCGTTAAAGGTGAGTATAGGCTACGGTTTATCTCGGCCATCGCCAATACCATATATATTGGTTATGGTATATTGCTCAATGCGTATCCTATAATCATTGGTTGTTCCATAGCCGTCTTTTTACATGTGTACCGTTTAAAGAATTTAAAGCCTAACAGAAATGATTGATATAAGACCAGCTACTATAGCAGATGCCGAAGTTTTAGCACTTTTGGGAAGAGTAACCTATTCTGAATCTCACGGGCATTTTATTGATAACAATGATGATTTAATGGCGTATATGGAGACTGCTTTTTCGGTGTCTAAAACCAAGCAAGATATAACCGACCCAAAGAATAGATTTTATATCAGTTATGCTGATGATTTACCAGTGGGTTACGCCAAACTCGTACTGAATTCTGGCTATGAAGATATGCATTCAGAAAACAGTTGTCAGTTAGAGCGGATTTACATTCTAAAAGATTTTATCCCGTTGAAAATCGGGCAACAATTCCTTACGTTTCTTGAAGCTGAAGCTAAAGCCTTGGAGTTTAATACCATTTGGCTTTCGGTTTATAACAAAAATGAAAGAGCTATACGATTCTATCAAAAAAATGATTTTAAAGACGTAGGTCTATCTATATTTATCGTTAATGGAAAAGCCTATGAGAATATGGTGTTTTCTAAAGATTTATAATTTATGGAATTAACTCAAGAAATAAAGGACGCCATAGACAAAAGTGTACTCTGCTGGTTGGCAACTGTTTCTGATGCTAATGTGCCTAATGTATCGCCAAAGGAAATCTTCAATTATTTTGGTAAGGACAGAATCATTATGGCTAATATAGCTTCGCCTCAAACAGTTAGGAATATTAGTCAAAACGAAAATGTTTGTATAAGTTTTGTAGATATCTTGGTACAGAAGGGTTTTCAAATAAAAGGAAAAGCAAGAATCATTACAAAGCACGATGCCGATTATCTTGAAATGGAGAAGGTACTAATCGAAATGACAGGTGGTGATTTTCCGTTTTCTACTATAACCGAGATTACCTTAAATCATGTTAAGCCTATAATAGCACCTAAATACATACTTTATCCAGAAACCACAGAAGACCAACAAATTGAAAGTGCAAGAAAAGCTTATGGGTTTTGAAAATGGATAAATTTCTTATTTGGATGATATAATTAATTTGTTAAACACAAAACTCCCAAACTATTTAGTGTTTGGGAGCTTTGTTTTAATATTTAGCTAGCCTTCTTATTCGCCTGTTTTTTCATTACTTTCAATACATCTTTACTAAAAGACGGTTTATCCGTTTCTTCAGAAGCTTTTTTATTTATATACTCACGTTTTTTCTTTAATAAGTCTTTAAGCTTTGTATTGTCTACTTTTCGCTTTTCAGATTGTTCTTTTACAATAATCTCTTTTTCTTCGAGAGATTTCCCTTTAAGGTTTTCAGGAAGTTTATCATCTTCTATCTCTTCTAGATTTAGTTTTCCGCTATCGTAATCGCTAATAATTTCTTGAGTTCCGTAAGCTACTTTTTGTCCAGTTTTGCTCTGCTTGTATTCGGCACGTGCACTATTAGCTGTTGTAGAACCACTATCGTAAACCGCCATAGATTTTGCTTTTTTAGAGTAGTTAACTTCACGTAATTCTTTATCTCCGTAGTACATACGAGTATCGTCTATGTTACGGGACAAGCGATTAATTTCATCATCGTACGGTGTGGCAACCACATAATCTTTTGCGTTTTGGTCAAGCATTAAAAATTCGCCATTAGTACAGGATGCCATATTTCTAAAATGTGGAATGGCTTCACGACAAGCGTTACCTAATTTTATAGTATTAATAGTAATACCTTTTTTAGTGGCGAGTTTGCAGCTTTCAGTATACTTCACATCATCTTGATAGTCCATATGTGGCGGACAATCGCCAACTACAAAAACGGTTCTATAGGTTTTCTTATCCGATGACCATTGCATCTGAGTAATGGCTTCGTATAGACCTTGGTTAACACTCTCTGGTGAATCACCACCGCCAGCAGCGCCAATTTCTAAAAGCTCTGAATAAACGTCGTCCAAATCTGTAGTCATGGCAATTTGCTTTGTCACAAAACTATCTCCTCGGTCACGGTAAAAGACCATGCCCAATTTTAAAGTGTCTATATCACCATCTTGAGCCAATTCACTTACAATATCCCAGATTTTTTCTTTAGCCGTGCCAATAAGGCCACCCATACTGCCTGTAGCGTCTAGGCAAAACACAATTTCTGCATTTTTAGTAGGATGCGGATGCGATTTTGAGGTTTCTAATAAAACGGCAACATTACTCTTATTCGAGGCTTGTACTTCGTTGTTGTTTCTACAATTAAACAATAATATCGCTAATGCGATGATTGAAATTTTTCTTTTAAGTTTCATAATATTTTGATTTGATGAATATTGAGCTAAACTATTCGTAATGCATCATATCAACAATCTAAAACTCGTGACTTGGTGTTTTTGATGAGTGTAGTCATTAATTTAGTTAGTGTAACTAATTTTATTAAGCGAATTAGTTACATTTGCACTCGCAAAATTTACAACACATGAAAGCTGGAATAGTAGGATTACCAAACGTAGGAAAATCGACCCTGTTTAACTGTTTATCTAATGCCAAGGCGCAAAGTGCTAACTTTCCGTTTTGTACTATAGAGCCAAATATTGGTGTTGTTAACGTTCCAGACTCAAGATTAGCTAAACTAGAAGAATTGGTAAATCCAGAAAAAGTGATTCCTGCAACTGTAGAGATTGTAGACATTGCTGGTTTGGTAAAAGGCGCCAGTAAAGGTGAAGGTTTAGGAAATCAGTTTTTAGCTAACATTCGCGAAACCGATGCTATTTTGCATGTATTACGTTGTTTTGACAATGATAATATTGTACATGTCGATGGTTCTGTTGATCCTATTCGTGATAAAGAAACCATTGATATGGAATTACAGTTAAAAGACCTTGAAACTGTAGAGAAGAAACTTGATAAAGTAAAGCGTTCTGCCAAAACCGGAAATAAAGAAGCACAAGCTGAAGAAGCTGTTTTACTAAAGATAAAAGAAGGTTTAGAAGCTGGTACATCTGTCCGTGCTTTAGAATTTTCAGATGAAGACTATGCAGATTATGTAAAGCCATCTCATTTTATTACGGACAAGCCAGTGATGTACGTTTGTAATGTAGATGAAGGTGCTGCTACTACTGGAAACGCTTATGTAGAGCAGGTGAGAGAAGCTGTAAAAGATGAAAATGCTGAAGTATTAGTATTAGCGGTTGGTACAGAAGCCGATATCAATGAATTGGACGATTATGAAGAGCGTCAAATGTTCTTAGCCGATATAGGTTTAGACGAACCTGGTTCTGCAAAGTTAATTCGTGCGGCTTACAAACTATTAAATCAGCAAACTTATTTTACTGCTGGAGTTAAAGAGGTGCGTGCGTGGACTGTTACTGTGGGCTCTACGGCACCACAGGCTGCTGGTGTTATTCATACTGATTTTGAAAAAGGATTTATCCGTGCAGAAGTTATTGCTTACGATGATTATGTGTCTTACGGAAGTGAAGCAAAAGTGAAAGAAGCTGGTAAAATGCGTGTCGAAGGAAAAAATTACATCGTTAAAGATGGTGATGTGATGCATTTCTTGTTTAACGTGTAGATACTAGACACATTGTAAACTCTAAATTGGAATACAATGAAAAAATACATTTTCTATTTTTTAGTTTTTCCATTTTTTGGTTTTTCTCAAATTAATGAGAGCGATACGCTGAAGCTTAAAGCGAGTTTATCGTTTACGGGCTTATGGCAATCAGGAAATGTTGAAACGCTAATTTTAAGAGGACGCACAGATTTTAGTGTTCGCCCATGGAAGAAGTGGGTGTATAAATCAACTAACTCTTATGTATATCAGGCTTTTGATAAAACCAAGGCAGATTCTGACTTTCTGAGTCTTAATTTTCTGTATTTTAATCCCGAAAAACGATTTTATCCTCAAGTTTTAGGCTTTATAAGTACTAATTTTAGACGTGAAATTGCGCAACGTTATTTAGTCGGTGCTGGCGGAACTTATCAAATAATTCAAGGTGATAAAAATTGGCTTAAGGCTTCACTTACATTAGAATATGAAGAAACGGACTTTAGAAGAGCCTTGTTTAACAAAATGGAGTTTAATGGCGATAAATCTATAAATACGCTTCGCGGTACAATTTGGGTTAGTGGCAAGTACGAGCTATTTAAAAAGAAAGTAGTGTTGAAGCATGAAAGTTATTTTCAACCTTCGTTGGAAAACGAAGATAATTACCGCTGGAGTGCAGACCTTTCAGCAGAATTTCCTATTTGGAAGTTTTTGAGTTTTAAAATCAATTATCTCAGAACTTTTGAAAGTATAGTTATTGAAAATCAAGAAGAAGAAGACCAGTTTCTAACCTTTGGGTTTACTTTAAAGAATTTTTAAAATAAGAAGCTTAACAGAACTTAACGCTTATTAACGCAAACGAGCGATCTAGTGGTGTATATTTGAATATCATCAATCAATTATTTGACCAATCCATAAAAGCCAATGTTCTCAACAACTTTGGCTTTTTATTGTTAATTACTTTACTTCATCCGTATTTCTTTTTTTGAGGTATAATATTATATTTAGCCTTTCATCAAAGTTTCCTCATTTCTATGTCCGAACAAACAAAATATACCGAAGATAATATACGCTCGCTCGATTGGAAAGAACATATCCGAATGCGTCCAGGTATGTATATCGGTAAGCTAGGCGATGGGTCTTCTCCTGATGATGGTATTTATATTCTTTTGAAAGAAGTACTCGACAATTCTATTGATGAATTTGTTATGGGCGCTGGAAAGACTATTGAGATTTCTATTCATGGCGACAAAGTTATCGTGCGTGATTATGGTCGTGGTATTCCATTAGGCAAAGTGGTAGATGTTGTCTCTAAAATGAATACTGGAGGAAAATACGACTCTAAAGCTTTTAAAAAGTCTGTTGGATTGAATGGTGTAGGGACAAAGGCAGTAAACGCTTTGTCTACGTATTTCCGTGTGGAATCTACAAGAGATGGAAAATCTGCTTCAGCCGAATTTGAGCAAGGAAATTTGACCAATCAAGAATTGTTAGACGATACCTCGCGTCGTAAAGGAACTAAGGTCTCTTTTATTCCAGATGAATCCATCTTTAAGAATTACAAATTCCGTAGCGAGTATATCGTTAAAATGTTGAAGAATTATGTGTACCTAAATCCTGGGTTGACAATAGTCTTCAATGGCGAAAAATACTTTAGTGAGAATGGTCTGAAGGATTTATTGGCCGAAAATATAAACGACAGTGATTTACTATATCCTGTTATTCACTTACGTGGTGATGATATCGAAATTGCTTTAACGCATAGCAAAACGCAGTATAGCGAAGAGTACCACTCCTTTGTCAATGGACAAAATACGACTCAAGGTGGTACGCATTTAGCGGCGTTTCGTGAAGCATTAGTAAAAACAGTAAGAGAATATTACGGAAAGAATTACGATGCTTCAGATATTAGAAAGTCTGTGGTTTCTGCCATTGCCATAAAGGTGATGGAGCCTGTTTTTGAGAGTCAGACCAAAACCAAGTTAGGGTCTACCGATATGGGTGGCGACCTTCCAACGGTGAGAACTTACATCAACGATTTTGTAAAAACCTATCTCGACAATTATTTACATAAAAATCCAGAAACGGCAGAAAAACTCCAGCGTAAGATTCTTCAAGCAGAGCGCGAGCGTAAGGAATTATCTGGAATTAGAAAACTAGCCAAAGACCGTGCTAAAAAAGCGAGTCTACACAATAAAAAATTACGCGATTGCCGTGTGCATTTTGGAGACACCAAGCATGAGCGTAATTTAGAATCGACGTTGTTTATCACAGAGGGAGATTCGGCATCAGGTAGTATTACAAAATCTAGAGATGTTAATACTCAAGCGGTTTTCAGCTTAAAGGGTAAGCCTTTAAATTCTTATGGTTTATCTAAAAAGATTGTTTACGAAAACGAAGAATTCAATCTTTTGCAAGCAGCTCTAAATATCGAAGAATCACTTGAAGATTTGCGTTACAATAATATTGTTATTGCTACGGATGCCGATGTCGATGGGATGCATATTCGTTTGTTACTCATTACATTCTTCTTGCAGTTTTTCCCAGAAGTGATTAAAGAAGGGCATTTGTATATTTTACAAACACCATTATTCAGAGTCCGAAACAAGAAAGAAACTATTTATTGTTATTCTGATGAAGAAAGAAGAGATGCTATAGAAAAGTTAAAACCTAAACCAGAGATTACGCGATTTAAAGGGTTGGGTGAAATATCACCAGATGAGTTTAAGCATTTTATAGGTAGAGATATGCGCTTAGATCCTGTGATGCTAGATAAGGATATGTCTATTGAAGAACTATTGTCGTTCTATATGGGTAAGAATACACCATCACGACAAGAGTTTATTATAGATAACTTGAAGGTGGAATTGGATGTTGTTGAAGAGTAACTTAATTATCAAAGAATTTAAAAACTATGAAAAATTATTTTTTCTTTTTGATTTTTATGATTGTTATTAAAGGTTATTCGCAATATTCCGTATTACCTATTGACCAAGTTGAAAATAAAGAGTTTGTTTATGATTTTATTAAAAAAATATATATAGATAAAAAGTTACCAATATTAAATCCTAGAAATTCAAAGGCTAGTTTTAGAACTCGATTTAAGAGTATTGATATTTTGGAAAGTGCAAAAGCTTTGGATGAAGACTTTGGAGAGATTGAGAACATTGAATTAGAGAAAGTTCTACTTTCAGATGATTCAAATAGAAAGATTTTTAGGTATAGAGTTTTTAGAAGGTATTTAGACAATCAATTTGAAAGAAGAGTTTTTTTAGACAAAAATGATAAAATCATTGGATTAACAGGAAAAGGATATTGGTCTGATGATTATTATGAAGGTCTAGAAAATCCAAAAGTTGTTGAAATTGATACTTCCTTAATCAATTTCAATTTAAAAAAAAGAAATTTAGAATTTGCATTCTCTTCTTATAATGAATGTTCCGTAAATGAATTTATTGAGTTGACTGAAGAAAATTCGTCATATAGGTCTCTAAAGAAGGGTTGGAAAAAGTTTTTACTTAAAGAATGTGATTCTATTAAACAGAAAAACGGTAAGTTATTGAATTTGAAGTATAGCAGTTCTTTGACAGATTCAGTTTTTAGATATGTACATAGATATAAAGTGAATTTTGAGAAACTTGAAAGACCATCAGAAATAAGAATTTATTCAACCTTAAAAAATAGATTTATGGGAATTTTTGTTATTGATGTTTGGTATGACAAATTCTATGAGTTGGATAGAGCAATTAGTAAATCAAAAAATATCTTAGGAAATTAATTAGAAGTCCTCCTTTGGAGGATTTAGGAGGCTTATGAGCGAAGAACACGAAGACTTAGAAAATATAAATAACGAAGACAACCAAGAGCCCCAGGAAACCATAACTAAGGTTACGGGCATGTACAAGGATTGGTTTTTGGATTATGCTTCTTATGTAATCCTAGAGCGTGCTGTACCAGCTATTGAGGATGGTTTTAAGCCTGTGCAACGTCGTATTATGCATTCAATGAAAGATTTGGATGATGGGCGTTATAACAAAGTAGCAAACATTGTAGGACACACCATGCAGTACCATCCCCATGGAGATGCAAGTATTGCTGACGCTATGGTACAGATAGGCCAGAAAGACTTGTTAATAGATACCCAAGGAAACTGGGGAAATATTCTCACAGGTGATAGAGCAGCAGCTTCGCGTTACATTGAGGCAAGGCTTTCAAAATTTGCCCTAGATGTTGTTTATAACCCAAAGATTACCGAGTGGCAAGCCTCTTACGATGGTCGCCGTAAAGAGCCAATCAATTTACCAGTCATGTTTCCGCTGTTGTTAGCGCAAGGAGGAGAAGGTATTGCTGTAGGGCTTTCCACAAAAATATTACCCCATAATTTTATAGAACTTATCGATGCCTCTGTTAAGCATTTAAAAGGCAAACGCTTTACGATAGTTCCAGATTTTCCAACAGCTGGAATTGCTGATTTTACCAATTATAATGATGGAAATCGAGGTGGAAAGGTTAGAGTTAGAGCAAAAATTTCTCAGCATAGTAAGAATACGCTCGTTATTACAGAGATTCCGTTTAGTACAACCACGCAGTCGCTAATAGATTCTATCCTTAAAGCGAACGACAAGGGTAAAATTAAGATTAAAAAGATTGAAGATAACACAGCAGCTGAAGTAGAAATTTTAGTGCATTTACCTTCTGGTATTTCACCAGATAAAACCATTGATGCGCTTTACGCATTTACGAGTTGCGAAGTATCAATTTCACCATTAGGTTGTGTTATAGAAGACAATAAGCCTTTGTTTATTGGGGTTTCCGAGATGTTACGCCGTTCAACGGATAACACGGTACAACTCTTAAAAAGTGAACTAGAAATAAAACTAGGCGAGCTGGAAGAGCAATGGCACTTTGCATCTTTAGAGCGTATTTTTATAGAAAACCGAATTTATCGTGATATCGAAGAGGAAGAAACTTGGGATGGAGTTATCAATGCTATCGATAAAGGTTTAAAACCACATATTAAGCATCTTAAACGTGAAATTACGGTAGAAGATATCACGCGCTTAACTGAAATCCGGATCAAGCGTATTTCAAAATTTGATATTGATAAAGCACAGCAAAAAATTGATGCTTTAGAGGAGCAAATTGCTGAAGTGAAGCATCATTTAGCCAATCTTATCGACTACGCTATCGCTTATTTTGAAAGATTAAAGAAAGAATACGGCGAAGGAAAAGAGCGTAAAACGGAAATCCGAATTTTTGATGATGTAGACGCTACTAAGGTGGTTATCCGTAATACAAAGCTATACGTTAATCGTGAGGAAGGTTTCGTTGGAACATCATTGCGTCGTGATGAATATGTTTGCGATTGTAGCGATATAGACGACATTATAGCCTTTACCAAAGATGGTAAGATGATGGTCACTAAAGTGGACTCTAAAACCTTTATAGGTAAGGATATTATTCATGTTGCTGTCTTTAAAAAGAAGGATAAGCGTACCATTTACAACATGATTTACCGTGATGGTAAAGGTGGACCATCTTATGTTAAACGTTTTGCGGTAACGTCGATAACACGTGATCGTGAGTACGACTTAACTAACGGAAACAAAAGTTCAGTTGTATCGTATTTCTCTGCAAACCCAAATGGCGAAGCTGAGGTGGTGTCTATCTCTTTGCGCCAAGTAGGAAGTATTAAGAAGTTGAAGTGGGATTTAGATTTTTCTGATATACTCATAAAAGGAAGAGCTTCTAAAGGTAATCTTGTTACCAAATATGCTATAAAACGTATAGAACTTAAAGAAAAAGGTGTTTCTACCTTAAAACCACGTAAAATTTGGTTTGATGATACTGTACAACGCCTTAATGTTGATGGCAGAGGTGAATTGATTGGTGAATTTAGAGGCGAAGACCGCTTGTTAATTATCAATCAGTCAGGAATGGTTAAAACCATAATTCCAGAATTGACCACGCATTTCGATAATGATATGATTGTGCTAGAAAAATGGATTCCTAAAAAACCAATCTCTGCAATTTATTACAATGGCGAAAAAGAGCTGTATTACGTCAAGCGTTTTCTAATTGAAAATGAAGGAAAAGAAGAGTCATTTATTTCGGACCATCCAAACTCTCAATTAGAAGTCGTTTCCACAGATTGGCGACCAGTTGCTGAGGTTGAGTTTACTAAAGAACGTGGTAAAGACAGAAAACCTAAGATGGAAGTCAACTTCGAAGAGTTTATTGACGTCAAAGGCATAGCTGCAATGGGAAATCAGTTAACAAAAGATAAAGTGAATCAAATAGACTTAAAAGATTCATTGCCTTTTGAAGCACCAGAAGAAGTGCATGCTGATGACTTAGAGGTTGTGGGTGAAGAGCAAGTTACTGCGGAGTCTAGTGATGCTACTGAAAAGGAAGTGAAAGTCGATTTAGACCCAACGCCAAAATCTGAAACTCCAAAAGCAAATGATGAAGATTTAGATGTAGATGAGACTGGTCAGGCGAGTTTGTTTTAAGTTATGGCAAATAATAAACTTTTAGTAAACGAAAGACAAGCTGATTTAGGTAACTTTATGGTTGGTCGTTTGTTGCCGTTTCGTAAAAAGCGCCAAGTTGGTCCTTTTACATTTATTGACCACATGGGGCCGGCGATTTTGGGTAACGGTAAATATGTTGATGTGGACCAACATCCGCATATAGGTTTAAGTACACTTACCTATTTATTTGAAGGTGAAATAGAACATAAAGATAGTTTGGGAAGCCATAAAATTATTTCACCTGGTGATGTGGGTTTTATGACCTCTGGTCATGGCGTAACGCATACAGAGCGTACACCAGAATTTCGAAGAACTCTTGAAAATTTTACGATGCATGGTTACCAAATTTGGGTAGCACTTCCTAAAGATAAAGAGGATATAGACCCTAACTTTAAATTTTATCCTAGTTCAGATATTCCTTCATGGGAGAAAGATGGTCTCAAACTTAGATTGGTTGCTGGTAATGCCTTCGGAAAATCTGCACCACTGCAAGGGTATTCGTCTATGTTTATGGTGGATATACTGGCAGAAGAAGAGACGACACTTAATTTAGCTAACCAGCTTAAAGGTGAAGTTGCTTTCGTTATCGTTAAGGGAGAAATTACCAAAAAAGACCATAAGGTTGAAGCGGGACAAATGTTAATAAGTAAAACAGATGAGCAGTGCAGTATCTGCCTTGATAAAGGAACACGCCTTTTATTGTTCGGAGGAGAACCGCTAAAGGACGAACATTTTTTACTTTGGAATTTCGTTTCTAGCAGTAAAGAGAAACTTCAAAAGGCAAAAGAAAGATGGAAAAATAAACAGTTTCCTAAAGTACCTGGTGACGATACCTATATCCCAATTCCCGAATTGAAGCGTTAGATTTTAGTAATATAACCTATTTCTTTCGCGCTGTTTTTTGATTCAAAAATTCCACAAACAAAGAGAAAGCAATAGCAAAGTATAAGTAGCCTTTAGGTATAGCGCCTACTTCGTTACCAAAGAATTGTGTGTTAGATAAATGTGCGGCTTCGGTAATCAGCATAAAACCAATAAGAATTAAAAAGGCCAAACCTAGAACTTGCATACTTGGGTGTTTGTCTATAAATCGTCTTATTGGGTTTGCAAATGCAATCATGATGATTATAGAAATTACCACAGCAATAATCATTAAAACTAAACTGTAGTTTGGGTTAGGGTGCAAACCGTTTGTCATTCCTATAGCTGTTAGTATAGAGTCTACAGAGAAAATAAAATCTATAATTAGAATTTGTACTATAGCTTGAGATAGCGAGCTTATTACCTTACCTTTAATACTGTCCTCATCATGCGATGGTTCTTCAACTTTTTCTCTAATCTCTGAAGTACTTTTATAAATCAGAAATAAGCCTCCGACGAAAAGGATAATGGCTTGCCAACTGAGGTGTAGTTCTAACCAAGAATTTTCAAATTCATAAAAAGGCTTTTTAAGGCCAACTAAAAAAGACACGAAGAATAAAAGAATAATACGCTGCACCATTGCTAAAACCAGTCCAATATTAGTAGCTTTACCGCGCTGATGTTCGGGTAGCTTATTGGCAGCAATAGATATAAACACAATATTGTCTATACCCAGAATAATCTCAAGGAATGTAAGCGTTAATAATGCTATAATAGCGTCTCCAGAAAGTAAAAATTCTAACATATATTATTTTATCCTGTAAACCGTTCCTTTTTCTACACGAGCAGCTCGGTTCTTCTTTTTTATTGCTAATTTATATTCAAAATTATATGAAGAGTCTGTTGTTGAAAGGATTTTCATGTGTATAGCATCGTCTTCAGAAGTGTTTTGAGGATTTATCTTTTTTAAGATGAATTCACAATCATTTATCCATCTAATAGAGGATGAGTCTACTTTTCCTTCAAAATAATCAACACTATACTTATCCGTACGAACAAAAGTCCCGGTCTTTTCTTCGCCATCAATAACGTAAGTGAACTTAAATTTTCCGGTTTTATAATCACTACAATTGCGCTCTATATTATAACAGCTCGTAAAAGCAATGCAGAGAAGGATTAATAAGATTTGCTTCATTTTTAAATTTAATCTTTATACAAAAATAAGGATTATACGTGGCTTAATTTTGATAGCTCTTAAAACTTCCGTCTTTGTAGAAAATAATAATTTTTTCTATTTCAGTAGAATTTGAAGACTGATTAATTGAAGTTAAAGGTTCTGGGTGTGAATCTGAAAATTTTAGCTCCGACGATTTTGTTTCATTTTTTGGAGACACAAGAAATTCACCTTTGCCATTCATCAGCCAATACAAATCGACTTCAGGGTAGGCATGAAGAACTTTCATCACAAAGTCTAAACTTGGCTTATTTCTACCAGAGAGAATGTGAGAAATACTAGAGCGTTGCACTCCAATTTTTTCAGCAAAACTAGAGGCACTTTCATCATAAAAAGCAATGACTTTCTGTAAGCGTTCAGTAAATTCTGAGGTGTTTATCATTGTAAACTCAATTCTGTAGATATATACGTTACAAATGTAACAATAGTTGTTGTGAGTAACTAATTAAAATGAATAATTAAACAAAATAAAATGAATTATTACTTTATATAAGTATATTTAAACAACTGAAAATAAATATTTTAATGTATAATTATATATATTTATGAGAATTTTCAATTCCGCTAATTACAAATCTAACTATTGTACTGTAAATTTGTATACAATCGTAACAAATAATCAGATTTTAAGTGTTTACAAATGTAAATTTACAATTGTATACCTTTGTGTTTTAATATTTATAAATGGATATAAGTCGGTTATCAGAACTCTATAAAATCTATAAAGAAAAATCACTTTTTGGACGTTACATTACGCTCGAAAAAATTGCACCTCTTTTAAAGAAATTTGAATCGGATTTTGAGGTTTCTTTGATTGGATATTCGGTGAAACAAAAACCTATCCATTCGGTTAAAGTCGGAAACGGACCAATTAAAATTTTGTTATGGTCGCAAATGCACGGCAATGAGTCGACAACGACTAAGGCCATTTTTGATATACTGAATGTATTTTCTACATCAAATTCTGAGTTTAAAACGACATTATATAATTGTACTTTGCAGATTATCCCTATGCTTAACCCTGATGGTGCTGAACGTTATACACGTCTAAATGCTAATGAAGTTGACTTAAATAGGGATGCAAACGATTTGTCTCAGCCAGAGAGTAAAGTGCTTAGACAATGTTTTGATGCTTTTCAGCCTAACTATTGCTTTAATCTTCATGGTCAGCGTACCATATTTGGGGCTGGAGATACAGGTAAACCTGCTACGCTCTCATTTTTGTCTCCCTCTGAGGATCAAGAACGAACAGTGACAACAACACGAAAGAAGGCTATGACGATTATTTCTCTGATTAATCATAAACTCCAGCAAGAACTTCCTAATGCAATTGGTAGGTATGATGATGGTTTTAATATCAACTGTGTAGGAGACATATTTCAGTCACTTGGTGTACCAACAGTTTTGTATGAAGCTGGACATTATGCAAATGATTATGATAGAGAGATAACAAGAGAATATATCTTTAAAGCTATTTATTATGGCTTAGAAGCTATTTCTAACGAAAAAACTCTAGTAGATAGAGTGGAACACTATTTTGCAATTCCCGAGAACAAAAAGAATTTCTATGATGTGATTATAAGAAATGCAAAAACACAATCTAAAGATGCTCATAGTACAGATATTGCTATTCAATTTAAAGAAGTATTAGAGAATCATACTATTAATTTTGTCCCAATCGTTGAAAAAATTGAAAATCTAGATGAGTATTTTGCTCATTATGAAATTGATGCTAAGGGTCATTTAGTATTAGATGAAAAGAATTTACCTCTTAAAGTTGCTAACGAAATCGTTTTCGTAATGTTAAATAATCGAAAAATCTTGATAAAATCTTAAATATTACTCGTTTTAGCTTCTTTTTATCAAAGAAATTGTCTTATTTTTGCATATAATTCAACAAAATTATATTATGGCTAAGTTTAAATTAGACGAAATTGACCACCAAATTTTGGATATGCTTATCGACAATACGCGTATTCCTTTTACAGATATCGCAAAAAAATTATTGATTTCTGCTGGTACAGTACATGTTAGAGTGAAAAAAATGGAAGAGGCTGGTATTATTAAAGGTTCTTCGTTAACTCTAGACTACAAGAAATTGGGATATTCTTTTATTGCTTACGTTGGTGTGTTTTTGCAAAATACATCGCAGACTAAGTTTGTTTTAGAGCGTATTTCTCAAATACCATATGTTACAGTGGCGCATATCACTACAGGTAAATTCAATATTTTTTGTAAAATTAGAGCAAAAGATACTATGCATGCAAAGGATATTATCTTTATGTTAGACGACATTGATGGTGTTTACAGAACAGAAACAATGATTTCACTTGAAGAAAGTATTAACGATAAGAAACGCTTAATGCATACAATTTTTAACGAATTATAAGCCCATATATAAAAAACGATGTTAAAGCCTTAGTACTTACGCTAAGGCTTTTTTTATTTTTATGGCCTAAACTATACCAAATGCATTTATCTCCAGAGGAATTTAATCCGTATTACGCACCGTATATTGAGGGTGCAACCAAAGCCAATTCTATAGTAAAAAGCTTAACCTTAAACCTTAAAAATGTTGTAGATTTTTATAATAATTTACCAGATAGTAGGTTGGAATTCGCTTATGCAGAAGGGAAGTGGACACCAAAAGATATTTTACTTCACATTATTGATACAGAACGTATTTTCAGTTACCGCGCTTTACGAATTGCAAGAGGTGATAAAACAGAAATGGTTGGTTTTGAGCAAGACGACTATATTGAGTCTGGAAAAGCAAACAATAGAACATTAGAAAATCTGTTGAATGAATACAAATCAGTGAGAAACGCTACAATTTCCTTATTTGGTTCATTTTCTGAAACCCAATTAAAGTCGATTGGTAGGGCGAGTGGTTCTCCAATTTCTGTGAGAGCTATTGGGCATATTATTACTGGTCATGAGAATCATCATAATTGCGTGATTGAAGAACGGTATTTATAGTTAATCTTCTGTATGCGAGGATGCATGCCAAATAGGAATTTTCAAAAAATCACTTAGCCATTGCGCGTCTGCAATTGTAGATTTTAAGCTGCCATGGTCAGTTACGTTTTTTCGGCTTGAATCATCTAAAACTAAGTTAATTTCAAAACTTTTGTAGCTTCCGTCATCATCATGAATTATTTCACCAATAATTTGAAGTGCAACTATGCTCGAAAGCGGAACACTATTTCTCTCATTAGGTGTAATACCTTTATAATATATATTCTCTTTCTTGTCAAAAACTCTCGGTTGGTATATGTGATAAAGAATTATATTTCCTACAATAAAAAATAATAGACCTCCAAAAAACAATAAATACTCGGTTTCATTATTTTGATATTTAGTATACCCAAAATACAACATTGCCAACCCGATGAAGATAAATATTGAACTAAAGGTAATTGCAAATACAGTAGGTCTAAATACTAGTCTACAACTATTTTCTTCAGTTAGTTTATGAGTGCGAAAATTTGAACCGCCAGATTTTAAAGGATGTGTTGCAACTGTTTCTTTTATAGAAAGATTATCTGGCCTATTTTCATAGGCTTCAATTGCTTCTTTGTTAAATTCGCTTGGCTTTTCCATTACTAAAGCTTTTCTTCAAGATATTTCCCAGTAACAGATTTTTTGTTTTTAGCAATGTCTTCTGGTGTGCCTTGTGCTACCAATTTACCTCCATTTTTTCCGCCTTCTGGTCCTAAATCGATAATGTAGTCGGCGCATTTGATTAAATCGATATTGTGTTCAATTACTATAATTGAATGTCCGATTTCAATTAATGCCTGAAAGGATTTCAACAATTTTTTAATATCATGAAAATGAAGTCCAGTTGTAGGTTCGTCAAAGATGAATAGCGTAGTATCACCACGAGAACCTTTCCCGAGAAATGAAGCTAATTTAATACGCTGTGCTTCACCGCCAGAAAGCGTAGAAGAAGATTGACCTAGCGTGACGTAACCTAAACCAACATCTTTTAAAGGTTGAAGCTTACGCTGAATTTTATCTTGCTTGTGAGTTTCAAAAAATTCTACAGCATCATCGATGGTCATATTCAGAATATCATCGATGGACTTGTCTTCAAACTTGACTTCAAGCACTTCTTTTTTAAAACGTTTGCCGTTACAAGTTTCGCAAGTGAGATGCACGTCTGCCATAAATTGCATTTCAATCGTTACTTCACCTTCGCCTTTGCAAGTTTCGCAACGTCCACCATCTACATTAAAACTAAAATGTTTGGCTTGGTAATTTCTAATTTTACTCAACTTTTGGGAAGCAAACAACGATCGAATATCATCGTAAGCCTTTATATACGTCACAGGATTCGAACGCGAAGAACGACCAATTGGGTTTTGGTCTACAAACTCAACACTTTCAATATTTGAAAAATTACCTTTCAATTCTGTGAATTGTCCTGGCTTATCACCAAAACCTGTCAACTTCTTTTGTAACGCAGGATATAGAATTTTCTTGACTAATGTGCTTTTTCCACTTCCTGAAACACCGGTGATGACGCTAAGCATATTCAAAGGGAAGTTGACATCAATATTCTTTAAGTTATTTTCTCTGGCGCCGATAATTTCGACATTGTATTTTGAAGTTCTACGTTTCTTTGGCAATTCAATTTCTAACTTGCCATTAAGATATCCTGCGGTTAAGGTATCTGCAACGATAATATCTTTAAACGTTCCTGTAGCGACAACATTTCCACCAAAAGTTCCAGCTTCTGGGCCAATATCAATGATTTCGTCGGCGGCTTTCATGATGTCTTCGTCATGCTCAACAACAATTACGGTATTTCCTAAGTCGCGTAAAGATTTTAAAACATCTATTAATCGTTCAGTGTCTTTTGGATGAAGTCCAATACTAGGTTCATCTAAAATATACATAGAACCCACCAAACTACTCCCAAGCGAAGTTGCAAGATTAATACGCTGACTTTCTCCACCGGAAAGGGTATTCGATTTTCGGTTTAAGGTTAAGTAGTTTAAGCCAACATTAGCTAAAAATTCTAATCTGGTATTGATTTCTTTTAATAGACGCTTTGCGATTTTAGTGTCGTGTTCATTGAGTTCTAAACTCTTGAAGAAATCAGCTAACTCATCTAATGGTAAATCTACCAAATCCATAATGGTTTTCTCAGCAATTTTCACATATGAAGCTTCCTCGCGTAAACGTTTGCCTTTACAAACGTTACATTTAGTCTTCCCGCGATAGCGCGATAACATGACGCGATTCTGAATTTTATAAGCTTTAGACTCTAGTTCTGCAAAAAAGCTATCTAGGCCTTCAAAATATGCATTACCTGTCCAAATAAGTGTTTTTTGCTCTTCAGTTAACTCGAAATAAGGCTTATGAATCGGAAAATCGAATTTATGCGAGTTATTTACTAATTGGTCTTTGTACCAACTCATACTTTCGCCTCGCCAAGGGAAAATAGCATTTTCATAAACTGAAAGTGAAGTATTAGGAACTACTAAATCTTCATCTATACCAATAACATCGCCATAGCCTTCGCACTTAGAGCATGCACCATATGGATTATTAAAACTAAATAGATGTGCATTTGGCTCTAAAAATGCCATACCATCTAATTCAAACTTATTGTTGAAGGCTTTCTGTTTCTTGTCGCTTAGCGATTCAATAATACACGTGCCTACACCTTCAAAAAAAGCAGTCTCAACCGCATCTGCTAATCGATTAAGAAAATCTTCATCATCCTTAAAAACAATTCTATCTACAACTAGGAAAATATCTTTGTTTGAGTCAATTTCAGTTTTTAAAGCGTCATCGATTCTTAAAACTTCTTCTTTAACTTTTAGTCGTGCATAACCTTGTTGTTGTAGGGTTTGAAGCTTATTCTCCATAGTTCGTCCTTCTTCAAGAATTATAGGAGAAAGGAGTAGAAGCTTTGTGTTCTCTTCAAATGTTTTTATATATTCTATAACATCACTGGTTGTATGCTTTTTCACTAACTCACCAGAAATAGGAGAGTAGGTCTTACCAATTCTAGCAAATAAGAGTTTTAGGTAGTCGTATATTTCCGTGGTAGTTCCAACTGTAGAGCGTGGATTTGTAGAGTTTACTTTTTGTTCAATAGCAATTGCTGGAGCAATACCTTTGATATAATCTACCATAGGTTTGTTAAGACGACCTAAGAATTGGCGCGCATAGCTACTCAGACTTTCTACATACCTGCGCTGACCTTCTGCATACAAAGTATCAAAGGCTAAGCTTGATTTTCCAGAGCCGGAAAGACCAGTAATAACCACGAGTTTGTTTCTTGGAATTACAACGTCAATGTTTTTAAGGTTGTGGAGTTTAGCTCCTTTTATAATTATATTTTCTTTTGGATTGACGTCTAAAACCGTGGTGTTCATATAGATATTTTGCTAAAAGTTTTGCAAAGATACCATATCTATTTTACAGGTAAAAGTGATGATATGTTAGATTAAATGTTAAAATTTAGGGTGAAATTTTGTTTTTTCGGAATGATTCTTGTTTATTTGAAACTAATATCCAAACAAAACAACTGCGTATAGCATAATATTACTTTAAGAAAAAGCTGAAAACCCCAAGCAAAGCCTAGTCTTTGTTGCTTAAAGTACTTATTATGAAAAGAAAACTTATCGACGACGCAGTCCTTGTCAGAAATTACATTAACGGAGACGAAAGTGCTTTATCTATATTGATAAACAGGCACAAACAGAAAATTTACAGTTTTATCTACTCTAAGGTATATGATAGAGATATTACTGAAGATGTTTTTCAAGATACCTTTATTAAGGTGATTAAAACCTTAAAGAGAGGAAAATATAATGAAGAAGGTAAATTTTTACCTTGGGTAATGCGTATTGCTCATAATTTGGTTATAGACCATTTTAGACGTAATAGCAGAATGCCAAAATTTGATAATACAGGCGAGTTTAGTATTTTCTCAGTGTTGAGTGATTCATCACTTAATGCTGAAAAAACGATTATTAAAGACCAAGTAGAATCTGATGTAAGACGTATTATTGAAGAGTTACCAGAGGACCAAAAACAAGTGTTATTAATGCGTATGTATCAAGATATGAGTTTTAAAGAAATCTCTGAACGAACAGGTGTGAGTATTAATACCGCTTTAGGAAGAATGCGTTATGCACTTATCAATTTGCGTAAGGTTATAGAGCAGCATAATATAGTTTTAACAAATTGATATAATAAGTTAGATTTTTTTGCGTTATGTGTTTTATATGAACATAAAATTACGCAAATGGCAAAAATTTACTCTGACTACACCTCAAAAGACATTCAACTTAACCCAAAACAAGAAACAGTAGATTTTCTACTGAATTATTCTAAGGCTTTACGTGTTAATTGTTATAAAAAAATGAAGTTTGAAGCGCTTCTGAATTAGTTTAAGAAACCCTGATTGAAAAATCAGGGTTTTTATTTCTTCTTCTTGTAATAATCATCTAAAACTGATTTACGTCCTATGGTTTTAGTTATAATATCTTTATCTAAATCCCAACCACGAGCAGGTGAATATTCGCGGCCATACCAAATGATTTGAAGATGTAAATCATTCCAAAGTTCTTCTGGAAAAAGTCGTTTAGCATCTTTTTCAGTTTGTACAACGTTTTTGCCGTTGGTTAAATTCCAGCGATACATCAAGCGGTGAATGTGCGTGTCAACAGGGAATGCAGGTATGCCAAAGGCCTGAGATAAAACTACGGCAGCCGTTTTATGTCCTACAGCTGGTAATGCTTCTAATTCTTCATAAGTTTTTGGGACTTCACCGTTATGCTTATCAATCAAGATATGAGATAGACCATGAATGCCTTTACTTTTCATGGGTGATAATCCTACAGGTTTTATAATCTCTCTTATTTCCTCAACGGAGAGCTTAATCATATCATAAGGATTGTCAGCTCTTTCAAAAAGCAGTGGTGTGATTTGGTTAACACGGACATCTGTACTCTGAGCGGACATTAAAACTGCTATAAGTAAAGTGTATGGGTCTTTGTGGTCTAGAGGAATTGGGATTTCTGGATAAAGCTGTTTTAACGTAGTTATAACAAAATCAACCTTTTCTTGCTTAGTCATTAGTTGTATTTTTGAAAGAAATTCAAATTTACAACTATGAACACACTAAAACAAGGCGATAAAGTGCCTGATTTTACAGTAAATAATCAAGATGGTAATCCAGTTTCTTTAAGCGATTATAAAGGGAAGAAGCTAATTGTTTTCTTTTATCCAAAAGCAAGCACACCTGGTTGTACTGCTGAAGCATGTAACTTAACAGATAACTATGCAGAGTTACAAAAACATGGTTTCGAAATCCTCGGTGTCAGCGCTGATAGTGAAAAGCGCCAGACCAATTTCAAGAATAAATACAATTTTCCGTTTCCGCTTTTAGCCGATGAAGAAAAAGAAGTTATAAATGCGTTTGGTGTTTGGGGAAACAAAAAATTTATGGGTAAAGAATATGATGGTATTCACCGTAAAACTTTTTTAGTTAATGAGGAAGGTATTGTGGAGCACGTTATAGATAAAGTAAAGACAAAAGACCATGCAGCTCAGATTTTAGAGTTGGTATAATTACTCTAGATTTCCAGAAAAGCATAAAAAAAGCCTTGATGTTAATTTCAAGGCTTTTTCATTTTGTATAAATAGTCTCTATTATTTGTGCATCACCTCTTCAGACTCGCAACCAAATAAACTCTTTTCTTTTATGAGTTTTGCAACACCTTCAGGAAGCATCTCTTCCCATCCAGATTCTCCTGCTGCAATTTTTGCTAACACTTTTCGTGAGAAAATTGATAAAATTGAAGGGTCATAATCATTGATATCTACAACCTTACCATTGTATTTAAAGAACTTGTAAAGTTCTTTCATACGTGGATGTACTTTTAGGTTTTCGCTAGAAGTAATACTTCCATCTTCATTTACCATAGGGTACAAGTACACACGTAAGTCTTTGTAGAATAATTTGCCAAATGCTTCAAGTATTCCACCACTTAAGTGACGGTAATATTTCTCGTCAAAAATATCAACGAGATTATTTACACCCATGGCTAATCCCATTCTATTTTTAGAATATTGAGAGAAGTATTCCACAAGACGATAATACTCTTTAAAATTTGAAATCAATACTGTTTGCCCAAGCGAACACAAAAGTCTTGCTCTATCCATGAAATCTTGCTCGTCAATTTCTCCTTCAGCTCGAAGGTTAGATAGGGTAATTTCAAAAATAACCTGAGTTTTTTCCTTATCTACCTTATTCTCTTTTATGAACATTTCGTATGATTTCTCAAACATGTCCATATTTACCTTTGTTACAGGTCTAAAACTACCTCTAAGCGCTAAAATATTTCTCTTATAAAGTACACGAGCTGGAAGTACATTATTACCATCTGGCGCAAACATTACGGCATCAGTCATACCATTTTTTACCAGTTGTAAACTCATCAACCGATTATCTACGTCCCTAAATACAGGGCCTGAGAAGTTTATAGTGTCAATTTCTAATTGGTCCTTGTCTAAGTGGTCGTATAGATATCGAAGTAATTTTTTAGGCTCATTGTATTTATAGAATGCACCATATATAAGATTTGTACCAAGAACACCTAAAGTTTCTTGCTGTAAACGCGCATCATTTTCTTTAAAACGAATGTGTAATACAATCTCATTATAATCTTGTCCTGGCTTAACTTGGTATTTAATTCCTACCCAGCCATGACCTTTGTATTTTTTAGCAAAATCAATGGTGGCAACAGTATTAGCATAAGAGAAAAAGATTTTATCTGGATGCTTATCTCTAGTAATACGTTGCTCAATAAGGCCCATTTCATGATTAAGCATTTTCCTCAGTCGGGCTTCTGTAACGTAGCGCTTATCATCTTCTATCCCGTAAATGGCATCACTAAAATCTTTATCGTAAGCGGACATAGTTTTGGCTATAGTTCCTGAAGCACCACCAGCTCTAAAGAACTGCCTTACAGTTTCTTGTCCTGCACCAATCTCGGCAAAAGTTCCGTAAATATCTGCGTTTAGATTAATTCGTAAGCATTTGTCTCTGAGTGATGGAATGTTTTCAAATTCCTTATCAGCTCTGTACTTAATTTCGGTCATCATTATTGAATTTTCAAGCTAGACAAAGGTACTGTTTTAGGCTAGTAAACAAAAAAATAAGTTTATTTTTGTTTTAAACTTAACACAATTTGAAAGTCACATTTCTTGGTACTGGAACTTCTCAAGGTATCCCTGTAATTGGAAGCACACATCCTGTTTGTCTAAGCGATAATCCCAAAGATAAACGCCTTCGTGTTTCTGTGTTAGTAGAGTGGGACAACTACAGTTATGTTGTGGATTGTGGTCCAGATTTTAGGCAACAAATGCTTAGAGCAAATTGTGAAAAAGTTGATGGTATTATTTTTACTCATGAGCATGCTGACCATGTTATGGGACTCGATGATATTAGGCCTTTTTTCTTCAGACAAGGAAATATTGATATTTATGGACATCAACGCGTCATAAATGCACTAGAGCGCATGTTTGCTTATATTTTTGAAACTGAAAACAAATATCCAGGCGCCCCGAGTGTGAATGAACACTATGTGGATGGCACACCTTTTAGAATTGGGAGTTTAGAGGTCGTGCCTATTGATGGTTTGCACAATACTCTACAAGTCTATGGGTACCGTTTTGATAAGTTTGCCTATTTAACGGATATGAAAACGGTTGCAGATTCAGAAATGAAAAAACTTCAAAATTTGGATGTCTTAGTGGTTAATGCGTTACGCGAAGAGCCGCATTTATCACATTTTAACCTAGAGGAAGCCTTGAATTTTATAGAAAAAGTAAAGCCGAAACGTGCTTACTTAACGCATATTAGCCATCATATGGGCTTTCATGATGAAGTGCAACAAAAACTACCAGAAAACGTTTATTTAGCTTACGATAACCTTCAAATTACTATTTAGCTTATGAAAAGTAGACTTTTTATGTATCTATTTATTTTCGCGGTTTTAGCAATCATTTTTCAGTATACCAATGATAAACGTATTCTTGATAAATACGAAAAAGATATCAAAACTTACAAGGTTAAGGTTGCTGAGCTCGAGGATGAACGTGTAAAGCTTAACGATAAGATTTACGACTTGTCTTATTTTAATATTGAAGGAAATGAGGAGGCATTAACTTATTTTGAAGACCAAGGTATTAATACAGAAGAGTTGTTGCCTAAACTTAAAGATGGTCTTCTAGAAATGAATGCTTATCAAGGTGTGGACCACCCGATAATTCCTTATGCGTCAATGACGGAGTCAAAAATTATTATAGACCAAATTAAAGTTTTAAATCACAAATGGATTTTAGCTAACTTCACGGATGGCAAGCATTGGGGAGAACTCTTTATTAATTATGAAGTTAATGAAGAAGGAAAACTATCTTACAAGTTAACTGACTATTTTCTGTATCCTATAAATTAAATACGCTTAGCTAGCCAATCTTTGAACTCATAGAAATTTTGTGGTGCTACACCGTGACCTACAGGAAACTCGCTATAAGTGCTCTTTATGCCTAAATGGTCTAAAAACGGTTTTGATTGACGTGCCCAATCTACAGGAATAACTTGGTCAACTGAACCGTGTGAGCAGTAAAAATCTAAATGTGCTAATTTTGATTTATCTAAGCTTTCTGGAAAAATATCTTGATTAATATAGCCGCTGAGCGCAATAATGTTTTTTACTTTTTCAGGATAGGTGAGTGCTACAGAATAACTTAGAATTGTACCTTGACTAAAGCCTAAAAGTGTAACATTATCTTTGTTCACGGCGTAAGTTTCGCAAGCATAATCAATAAATTCTAAAATTAAATCTCTAGATAATTTGGCTTGCTCATTATCGCTCCATTTGCCTTTTTCTGCATCAAAATTTATGGCGTACCACGCATTACCATAGGGTTGCATTTGGTATGGCGCACGAAGCGAAATAATAAATAACTCTTCTGGTAATTCTTGCGCGAAAGAAAATAAATCATTTTCATCACTACCATAACCGTGACACATAATTAAAAGTGGTGCATTCTCTTTTAACGTCGAAGGACGCGAAATATAATGAAGCTTTGCAGACATGATTTATTCTAAAGATTTAAAAATACGTTGAAAAACCTCTCCAACTAAAGGTAGTTTGTGTAGCTTTCCTGTAACTGCACCAATAATACCGTATGTAAAAAGTGCAAAAAAGAAAATCCAAAAGGCATAACTAATCATCCAGCTATCAAAACCTCCAGCAACATATGCAAGCGCAAAATACATGAGCCACAAGCCTAAGCCTTGTCTGACATGAAATGCAGTAAACGTATTCTTCTTTTCTTGGCTCATAAAGTATGCTACAAGTGTCCCAATAATGGTGATGTAAGCAACAATAGCATAAGTTTTACCTTTTTTAATGGTTTCTTCTGTCATTACTGAATTTTAATTTTTTTGTTGGCAATAATACCGTAAGCTTTACCTTTTAATTTGGTGTCTAAGAAACAACTATTCTTAGATGTAGAATGAATGTCTTTTTTGCTAAAGGTATATGTTGCATCTGGATTAAAGAGCGTTAGATTAGCTTTTTGACCTTCAGCTATAACGTTATCTTCTATTCCGAATCTAGATTTGCCTTTAGTGAGTATTGAAATGGCTTTTTTTGTTGAAAACACTGACTGTAATGCTCCTAATGCAGTCTCCAAACCAATTGTTCCGTAAGCTGCAAGGTCGAACTCTACTTTTTTGTGCTCTATGTCAATAGGGTTGTGGTCAGTGGTTACCATATCAATGGTGCCATCTTTTAAACCTTCAATTAAGGCATCCACATCAGTTTGTGTTCTAAGTGGCGGTAAGACTTTAAAATTAGTATCAAAATCAGTGAGCTTTTCATCTGTAAAACAAATGTTATGTAAAGCAACAGAACAAGTCACGTCTAGTTTTTTTGCTTTTGCCTCACGAATCAATTCTACAGATTTAGCAGTACTTATCGTTGGTATATGTAGTTTTCCTTCAGTGTATTCGAGTAAGAATATGTCTCTAGCAACTTGTAACTCTTCGGCTAAGCTAGGATTTCCTTTTAAGCCTAACTTTGTACTGTTGATATGTTCATTCATCACACCTAGTCCAGAAATTTTAGATTCTTGAGGAAAGGACATCACTAAACCATCAAAATTACTAGCGTAGAGTAGAGCTATCTTTAAAAGATTAGGATTGCTAACAGGTTTCTTATAATCATAGAAAGCAACGGCTCCCGCAGAGTGCATATCAAACAACTCCGCTAAATCTTGACTAGCACTATCTTTTGTCAGCGCTCCTATAGGTTTAAGGTTTACTGCATGATTATTCGCTTTTGCAAGAACAAATGCAATATCTGCATTACTGTCTAACACAGGATTAGTATTAGCATTAAGTAGTACTGAAGTAAATCCTGACTTTGCAGCTGTATCAAGACCATTGGCTATGGTTTCTCGTTCTTCAAATCCAGGTTCTCCAAACGAAACCGAACTATCAAACCATCCTTGTGAGACATGAAGGTTGTCTAATTTTATTTCTCGGTAATTTTTTGGATTTGAAATGCGTTTTGAAATCTTAGTAATTATGCCGTTCTCTATTAAAATATCAACATTTTGATTGTGGAAATCACTTTTAGAATCAACGACTGTAGCAGATTTTAGGAGTGCATTCATTTAAGATATTTTAGAATTAGCATTTCTATTATCAAAAATACTAGCGCAAAAATAACAAACCATTTCCATAGCGCATTAATACTCGCATTACTTTTTATGGTTTCAATAGCAGAAGTTAACGATGTATCTATGCTGTAGTTATTGTTTTTAATGAGGTTGTAGTAAACTAGGTTACTCTCAGTTCGCGCGTGGTTAAAGCTTAATTTCTTTAGTGTTTCTGTGCTATTCTTTACATTAAGTATACCAGAATCCTTAGGAAACTCGTTCGTGAAGATACTCACTTTTTTACTGTACGTCTGCTGAAGAGGTATAATTTTATCGCCATTTTTCTCAAGACTTAAAATTTCGTCTTGAGATAATTGTACATTAATATCTATGGTGTTATCAGTACCAATAGTATAATATAATTTCGGTATTTCTAGACTTTGCATACCAATGTTATAAAGCACCGGTACAATAAGAGGTGATTTTTTAAAATTACTATTCTCTGTATTTATTGGTGCTGTAAATAAGAATGACTTGTTATTTCCGACTAAAAAAGGTGTATTGTCATCATATTTATATACTGCATTTGTATTTGAGCTTAGGCTGTAAGACGTATTTACTTTTGGATACTGAAAATTAGAAACCCGATTATAAAACGCATCACTAAGTATTGGGTGGTCGTAGTTAATACTAGTGATTTGCTTTTTATTATCATTTTCTTTAGTCAACACGGGAAGTGAAACAACTGTAAGTAATTGATTATAAGTGTTTAGAGATAAGTTATCTGAAGTGATTATTACAATACTTCCTCCATCATCTTTAAAGGCTTTTAAAGCTGTTATTAAAGCATTAGGAATAGTTTTTAATTCATTTAAAACTATAAGATTTTGAGTTTCAATTTTGCTATAGTCAATGGATTTGTAATCAAAAGCAGTATAAACAAATTCGTCGTCAGTATATAATTTTTTTAGGAATTCATCAGAAGCTTCATTGATACTTAAGACTTTAATTTTGTCACTTGTATTAATGTTGAAGTAAAATTTATTATCGTATTGCAGACTTGCATCTTCAATACTTACAACGCCATTAAACTCTGTATTATTTGGTATTGTAAAGGCTGTTTGTGCTTCTTCATTAATATCAACTGAAGTTTTAGCGACAAGCTCTTCATTATTATGGAGTGATACAGAGACGTTTTTTATCGGGTCGCCTTTATGCGATAAATCAACCCCAATCTCAATATTCGAATTATTGTATTTTGAAATGTAAATACTGTCAACACTAATGTTATTGCTGTAAACTGCTTTTGGTTTAACGAGTCTTAGTGCAACTGTAGAGTCTCTATCAAATTCTAAAGGTTCATCTTTTTGTTGAAAATCAGATACTAGGATTAAGTTCTTTAATGAAGATGCATCTTTTGAAAAGTACTGTTTCCCCTTTAAATACGCTGATTTATAAGATAATTGATTAGCGGAGTATTGAAGGCCAATTAAATCGTTTGCAATAGCTTTTACCGTAGTGTTTCTGTAAGTATCGTCATTAGTGAAAATGGTTAATTCTTCATCTTCAGAATAACTTCTTAAAATATCTTGAATAGATGCATTGAGTAAACTGCCATTATTACCCTTAGCTTGCATACTAAAAGAATTATCCAAGTAAATAACCGTTTCGTTCTTAGCATTAAAAGTGTCTGAATTTGTAGTAAATGGTTGAGCAAACGCAAAAACTAAGCAAGCTAATAATAGCATACGCGTTAGTAGAGTCAACCATTTTTTTATCTGGGAGCTTTTGCGGGTTTGCAGCTTTACCTTTTTAAGAAACTTAACATTTGTAAAGGCTACCTTCTGAAAACGTCGTAATTGAAATAAATGGATTATGATAGGAATAAGCAGTACGAGTAGTGCCCACAGAAGTTCAGGATGTTTAAACTGCATTCGCTTATGTTATCAATTAGTAGTTAAATTCAAATATAGGAATTGGATTAAGATTAGAACACTTCGGTTTTGAGAAATTTAACAGAAAAAGATATAGTCTTTAACAGCATACATATTTAGAGATTCAAAATACCATACAATGCTTTTTTGTTCGTCTTCATTGGCTACGGTTACAATAGTCTGAGGGTTGTTTATCATTTTCAAATCTTCAAAAGGGAGAAGCTTTACACCATAAATGGATTTACCAATTTTCTTTTCATTGTCGCAAATCCAGTAAAACGGAACACCTTTATCTACCAATGATTTTGCAATAGTTTTTCCTTTAAATCCAGCGCCCCAAATCGTTAATGGACGTGAATGGTCGTAGTCTAATTTTAGAAAATAGCGCAGCTTAATATCTAAAAAGTAGTTTTGTGCATAATGCTCGTGAGTACGTGATGTACGCGTGCTGTAGTCGCGCCAATAGTGCAATAATTGATTATTTGGAATACACTTAAAATTATGCTCGTAAAATCGAAAGGTTAAGTCGTAATCTTCAGGATATCGGTTAGGATTAAAGGCATCGCAAGCAATTAAATCTTCACGATGCAACATCCAACATGGAGAAGCAATAACACATTCTTTATAAATTTCGGCATAATTGGAACCTACTTTGGTGAGTCTATTAAGCCAAGCTTCATATTTAGCGTAACCATCACTAATACCATTAGCACTAAAATACTTTACCAAACCTAGCGCAACGTGCTTTTTGCCATATTCCTGAAGTTGACCAACCATGACTTCGAGTTTATTTTCAATCATGATGTCATCGCTATCCATTCGGGTAATAAAATCTCCCGAAGAATTTTTAAAAGCTAGTTGAAGTGCCGCTATAATACCGCTTCCTTCATTTTTAAACAGCTTTATACGTTGGTCTTTCAAGGCATAAGCTTCCACAATACTAGGTGATTCATCCGTAGAGTGGTCATTAATAATGAGCAATTCCCAATTAGTGTAGGTTTGTTTTAGGATAGAATCTAAGCAC
Organism: Winogradskyella jejuensis; assembly: GCF_900129745.1. GTDB lineage: Bacteria > Bacteroidota > Bacteroidia > Flavobacteriales > Flavobacteriaceae > Winogradskyella > Winogradskyella jejuensis. The sequence continues at coordinate 829,524 of NZ_FQWS01000002.1, forward strand.
TCTTCAATATAGGGTTCTACATTCTTAAAAGGCGTTAATATGCTTACAAGTGGTTGTGCCATGGCACGAATATAGTAATCCTCATTTTAACAAAACCTTTAGGATAATAATCCAAGTAGATAATTAGATTTGCGCATTAACTAAAATTTCAATTAAAAAATGAAAAATTATATTGCTGTTGTTGTTCTCTCAGGACTTTTGTTTGGTTGTGGTTCTGCAAAACCAAAAGTTGACGATTTGGCAACAAACAATCCTATTGTCACCGCATTAGACTTAACGAATATTGATAATGATAGAGTTCCTGTGACCATCAATCCTGGGCGTTTTACTGCTGAAACGGTAACTTACCGTCTGCCAAAAGTAGTACAAGGAACCTATTCTGTTGCAGATTATGGACGTTATGTGGATGATTTAAAAGCAATTGATTACGATGGTAACTCACTTGAAGTTAAAAAGGTAGATACTAATACTTGGACTATTGCAGATGCGACTAAGCTCGATAAAATCACTTACTTAGTAAATGACACTTACGACATAGAGAAACAAGGCGGTATTGGAGGAGAAGACATTTTCTCACCTGCAGGAACTAATATAGAAGAAAAAAATTATGTATTGAATTTACACGGATTTATAGGTTATTTTGATAGTTTAAAGACTAATCAATATGCCTTAGATGTAACAGCACCAGCTGATTTTGTAAGAACATCGGCTTTAGAAGATAAAGGTTCAGTTACGTCTACAGATGGTAAATCTGTAACGAGTAAATACTTTGCACAACGTTATTTTGATATCACAGATAATCCAATGATGTACGGTAAACTAGACGTGCAAGAATTTATGGTTGGTGATATCAAGATTGTATTAAGTGTGTATTCTCCAAATAATGTACATTCTGCTGAAAGCCTAAAGCAAACAATTTACGATATGATGCAAGGGCAGAAGGCATATCTAGGAGACGTTAATAGCACGCCTCGTTACGACATTTATTTGTATCTATCGGATGGTTCTGAAACTGCTCCAAAAGGTTTTGGTGCTTTAGAGCATCATACATCTACGGTAGTGGTTTTACCAGAAGCAATGGATGCAACAAGTTTAGCAAAATCGATGACAGATGTTGTGGCTCATGAGTTTTTTCATATTGTAACACCATTGTCAGTCCATTCTGAAGATGTCCATTATTTCGATTATAATAACCCTACATTTTCTAAGCATTTATGGATGTACGAAGGCGTGACAGAGTATTTTGCACAGCATTTTCAGGTGTACGAAGGTTTAATGGAGCCTTCAGAATTTTATAGTGTTATTCAAAATAAAATAGAGATTTCTAAGCGCTATAATGATACTCAGAGTTTTACAATTATGAGTGAAAATGTCCTCAAAAAAGGATATAAAGAAAATTATGTCAACGTTTACCAGAAAGGCGCATTAATTGGGATGTGTATAGATATTTTAATGCGGAAAGAAAGTAACGGAACGCGTAGTATGATGTCATTGATGAAAGAGCTTTCTGCTAGATACGGGAAGAATAAACCGTTTGAAGATGATAAATTAATTGCTGAAATTACCGAAATGACATATCCAAGTGTTGGAGATTTCTTAGAGACACATGTTGAGGGTGATTTACCAATCAATTATAACGATTTCTTTACAATGGTTGGTTTGACGCAAGGCGAAACTGAAGTAGAAACCAATTACATTTTTGCAGGTGGACAAAATATAATTTTTAGTGGCGCACCAGATAAAGGTATTTTCTTTACCGAAGTGGCTTTAAAAAATTCATTCTGGAAATCTCAAGGCATTCAAGCTAATGATGTGATTAAGTCTGTTAATGGTGAAGAATTAACCTTGCAAAATGCACAAGAAGTCATTACAAAAATGTTCTCTTGGCAAGAAGGTCAAGAGATAGAAATGGTATTAGACCGCAATGGAGAAACCATTAATATAAAAACAACATTAACTAATCCTACTGTTATGGCAACAGGTTTAGTAGAAGATTCAAATGCAACGGCAGAGCAAATCGCTACGCGAAAAGCTTGGTTAAAAGGATAAATTATAAAGTTTTAGGTTTTGAAAAGGCTTCCATTCGAGGAAGCCTTTTTTGTCTTCAAATGGATTCTGAAACAAGTTCAGAATGACAGTCTATTCCTAAGATAATAAAATAATCAAATTTTGTCATGCTGAATTTATTTCAGCATCTCATCTTAAAATAATTTCTAATATTTGGCCGCTTTACCATTAGCGGAAGAGTTTGTAATAAACTCCCTTAAATCATCATTAGCTTTGATTAAATCCTCGTTTCTAAGGTACATCATGTGCCCACTTCTGTAGCCTTTAAAATACATTCGGTCTTTTAGCTTTCCACTTGGGTCAATTTGCCATTGGCTATACTTGGCTTGAAAATACGTCGTAGCACCATCGTAATAACCTGATTGTGTTAAGATTTTTAAGTAAGGGTTTTGCGCCATAGCTTGACGAAGATTATCACGTACGTTATCATTACTTCTGTCCCAATTGCCAACATTTCCAAAGACATTGTATTTAAGGTCGGTTTTAAAACCTAATTCATTTTGGATATAGTAATTTATAGCTGGTGTAAACGAGTGCAGCCACGAGGTTAATTCTGCACTATAATCTGGTGAATCTCCAGTTTCAACTTTATCAATGCCTAAATAGCGACTGTCTAATCTTCCGATGGTTTGCCCTGTTTTATCACGTAATAATTCTTTCCAGAAAAAGCGATTTGGAACATCTAGGTTTTGTTTAAGAATAACGTCTTCAGATAGGCCAGAGTAGAAGCTCATTTTCTTAGCGATTGCCTTTCTTTCAGAATCCGAAATAAAACCACCTTTTGCAATAGCAGGCATTAGTTTATTAACTGCAAAATCTTCGGCTTCAGGTAGAATGTCTAATAAGTCTTTACTTTGAAGTTCAGCCGGTAACATCTTATGATACCAAGCCGCCGCTGTATAATACGGCAAATTCAAACTTGAAGACACAGGTCCGCCAACACGCAACACTTTGTAATCTGCAGGAGACACCATAATTACGCCATTGAGATACATCCATTGGCTGTTTTGCAACTCTAAGGCTAAGCCCATAACTCGAGTTCCGCCATAACTTTCGCCAATAATATATTTAGGAGATTCCCAACGGTTATTTCTAGTGACAAAAGTGTTAATCCAACTAGCTAAATATTTTACATCAGCATTGATTCCGAAGAAGGTTTTGTCGTCCTGATATTTACCATTTTTAAGCATTACTTTACGCGAATAACCTGTATTTACTGGGTTAACAAATACAATATCTGCAACATCTAAAATGGAATTTGGATTCGTCTTTACGCCATATGGCTGTACAGGATAGCCTTCATCATCTACATTTAAAACTTTTGGCCCAGTGTAGGCAATGTGCATCCAAACCGATGCAGAACCTGGTCCACCATTAAAAGATATGATTAAAGGACGTTTATTGCCTTTGGTGTCATTGGTGCGTTTGTAGTACGTATAATACAAGGACGCCATAACCTCGCCGTCGTTGTTCCAAACGGGCTGAAAGCCAGTCATAGCTTTGTAGTTGACTGTTTGCCCTTTTATTTTGGTGGCATGTGTCGTTGTAACTACTGTATCTATTGGTGTTTCTAGGTTTTGGCTAGATATTAGCATTGAGAATGATAATGCGAAGAGAGAAATTAAAACTTTCATATAATTTATTTTTTTATTGAGAATCTAAAAGTGGTGCCAAAATGTGGTTTGGAAGTTACACTTATAGTTCCTCCTAACTTTTCAATCATTGATTTTACGGTAAAAAGACCAATTCCTGACCCTTTTTTGCCAAACACATCTTTTGGATTTGAGATATTAAATAACTCAAAAATTTTGTCTAAATCCTTTTTTTCTATACCCATACCGTTATCAATAACTAAAAAATAATAGTGAGAGTCAGAATCTTCAAAGTCTAACTCTACCTTTGGATTAGTGTTATTATTGTATTTATAGGCATTGTCGACCAAATTAAATAAAATTTGAGTTAAAGCTGATTTATTGGCGTTTTTGAGTTCTACATCATTTTTTAGAACAAAGTTTTTATGCCTTAAGTTTTGAATTTTACTAATTTCATTAAAAACAGATTCTAAACTGAAATCTTCTTTAGCATTTCGAACTGAAGCATCGGCTCTGTAGTGATGTAGTGCACCATCTATATAGTTTCTTAATGATTCTGAGGATTCGTTTATTAAATCTAAATACTCAAGTGATTCTTGTGAAAGACGTTCTCCGTTCTCTTCTTTAATAAACTCGGTTAGTGAACTAATATTTGCCAAAGGCGACTTTAAATCATGTGAAACTTGACCAGAAAATTTTTCTAAAAAAGCATTTTGCGTTTCAAGGCTTGTTATTGCACTATCAAGCTGTAGATTTGTTTTTCTCAATTCAAACAAATTCATTACCTGTTTTGCTATAATTTTTAAAGTTCGGATTTGATTTTCACTAAGCTGTCGAGGTTTATGGTCGTAAACACATAACGTTCCTAAGGGAAAACCTTCAGGATTTCTTAACGGAACTCCAGCGTAAAAAATAGCTTTGAACTCTGTAACTAATGGATTATCGTGGAAGATTTTGCTTTTACGAGCATCTTCAATAATATAAATTTCATCATCACTTAAAATGGCATGTCCGCAGAAAGAAATAGACCTTGGCGATTCAGATAATTCAACTCCATGATGAGATTTTAAAAAATTACGCTCTGTGTCTAAAAGTGTTATCAAAGAAATTGGTACTTCGCAAATTGCTGAGATTAATGCTGTAATATCATCAAAATCTGTCTCTGGAAGCGTATCTAAAAGACTGTAACTTTTTACAGCATTTAAACGTTCACTTTCGTTTATTGGAAATTCTGGACTTATCATTTAGTAAATATTAAAAATCTAGTTGTAATGGCAGAATAAAACACTAGAAATTTTCAAAAACACCGAGACCAAAAAGGGCAAAATCGTATTTAACTGGGTCGGCAGCATCGAGCTTTCGTAGATTTTTGTCTAATTCTGCCAATGCTTTTCCGTCGTTTTGTTTGCGTTTTAGTAAACCTAATTTACGAGCCACATTGCCAGAGTGAACATCCAGAGGACAACCTAACTGAGCAGGAGAGAGGCTTTTCCAAATACCGAAATCTACACCAGTATTATCATTTCGGACCATCCAACGTAAAAACATGTTAATACGTTTTGCTGCTGAATTTTTTAGTGGGTCACTTACATGCTTTTTACTACGCTCTAAATGCGCAATCTCAAAAAAGTGTTTCTTGAGCTGATGAATTGAATTTTGAAGCGAATTAGCTTCTGCATATTTGGCAAAAATGGCTTCTAATCCATCGTGATGATTATAAATATGCTTTAAGCTTGTTATAAACTGAATAAAATCAGAGCCATTAAACGTTCGATGCACAAAAGGCAAAAGCTTCTCTAAATCTTGCTCCTGATGTTGCATGATAAATTCGTAAGGCGAATTATCTAAAAACGTAACCATACGCTTAGCATTAGTGATAATACTTTTTCGATTTCCCCAAGCAATGGTCGCTGTTAGAAAACCAATAATCTCAATGTCTTCTTTTTTTGAGAATAAATGCGGAATTTGTATAGGGTCGCTCTCAATAAACTTTGGGTTATTGTATTCAGCAACTTTGCTGTCTAAGAATTCTTTGAGTTCTGCTTTTTTGAGTTTCAATTTGCGTAGATTTGAAAAAACGAAGTTAAGCCAAATCATATTCTACAGCAATAACTGTTTCACTTTTTCCTTGTATGATTTCCCTATAGGAATGCTATAATCTTCAATCTTAATTCTATTACCTTCTACAATACTTATATGTTGTTTAGATACCGCGTAGGACTTGTGTACTTGCATAAATTTGTCTGTAGGAAGTTTTTTAAGAATTTCAGAAATTTTCTCTCTTATTAAGTGCGTTTTTGTGGTGGTTACTAGCTTTACGTAATTGCCAGCAGCTTCTATATAAAGAATGGTGTTACTATTAATTTGTATATGCTTCTTATCAGAATAAATAAAGATAGATTCAGTATTATCTTCAGTCTTTTTAGCTTCAGTTTTTGCTGAAATGTTTTCGATTTTTACTTTTTGAATTGCTGTTATAAAGCGTTCAAAACTAAAAGGTTTTAATAGGTAATCAACCACATTAAGTGTATAGCCTTCCAGAGCATATTCTTGATAAGCTGTAGTGACAATAACCTTTGGAGGGGTTGTAAGCGTTTTTAAAAACTCAAAACCTTTTAGCTTAGGCATGTTAATGTCTAAGAAAATTAAATCTACACTTTGCTCTCGTAAATATTCTAAAGCTTCTAGAGCATCATAACAATGCTTTATTAACTGCATGTTGGGCATCTTATCGCAGTAGCCTTTTATAATTTCGTGAGCTATACGCTCGTCATCAATAATAAGATATGTCATTATAAATTTAAGTCTAGATGAGCAGTATGAATATCGTTTACTGATGTAAAAGTAAGATTATGTTGGTTAGGGTATGCTAGCTCTAATCTTCGTTTTAGGTTTTTAATTCCAATTCCTGGTTTTTTAGGAAGCTCATCTTTATCATAATTGTTTTTAACTACAAAAGAGATATGTTTGTATGTAGCATTTAAACTTATATGCACAAAGGCCTTTTGTCTTAAGTTTTCTACACCATGCTTAAAGGCGTTTTCTACTAAAATAATATAGAGTAGTGGCATTATATTGTAGTTCATATTCTTATCAAAATCCACATTGAATTCTATGTCTATAGCTTTGTGGTATCGCATGCGATGTAAATCTATATAATTCTGTAAATAGTCGACTTCTTCTTTTAACGTTACGGTTTTTCGTTCACCTTCATAAATGCTGTAACGCATCAATTCTGATAACTTTAGAATTAGTGCTTTGGCTTTTTCAGAATCTACATCTACTAATCCGTAAAGGTTGTTCAGCATATTGAAAAAAAAATGCGGATTTACTTGGCTTTGAAGATGTAGTAATTCATTTTTAATTCTTTCATTTTTAAGCTTAAGAACAGATTTTAATTGCAGAATTATCCAAATAGCTCCAGCTAATAGAAGAATGCCATAATATACCAATACAATAGTGGCTAGTGCAGGATGAAAATTGCCTAGAAATAAGACCGATTCTTTCTGAAGTACAATAATCTCATAGGCTGTTATCCCAAGGGGTACTAGTATAGTTGTAAGGATGATGATTTTTAGTAAAAGCCAATTATTCTTTTTTAAGATTGAAATCATACTGCAAAATAATAAGAATACTCTTGATGCTTTTAAGAAAGGTGACAAACGCTTCATAAAGAGTTTTAAAGCTTTCAATTATTGGGATGAACGTCAGTTAGGTAGCTATACAATGAAAAATAGGACATTCATCACATAAATTTCATACGGACAGACTTATGGATAATATTTGTGCCAATCAAAAAACGTATAGTAATCATCTAAAAACGTATTAAAATGAAAAAAAGAGTCTTACGTTATTTAAAGCACATCTTAGGAACTATCATAATATTTATGGCAATCGGTGCTTCAATTTTAATATATGAAAATGGAAGTATTCATTACGGAGATAATCCTAAAAAAATGGATTGGGATAACGAAGGTCCGTATGTGTTTTATAAAAATGATAGTACCCTAAATATCAATTACATTAAAGGGAGTAAAAAAGAAGGATTTTATGTAGATGAGAAAGAAGTTTCAACAAAGCAGTCCGCATTGGCAAGGAGTTTTTTTGCATTAGATTCTACTAGTTTTAGTTTTAATCTTGATTCAGATTTCCAAATACCAGAATCGACATATACCGATAATCAAAAGATTATAGCAGTTTCTGATATTGAAAGTGGGTATAGAACTTTCAGAGATTTTTTAATAAATAACAAGGTTATAGACCAAGATCTGAATTGGACATTCGGTAAAGGGCATTTGGTTTTAGTTGGTGATTTTGTTGATAGAGGTTTTTCTACAACGCAAGTGCTTTGGTTTATATACAAATTGGAGCAGGAGGCAAAAAAGCATAAAGGAAATGTCCATTTTATTATAGGAAATCACGAACTAAAGAATATGTATGGAGACTATGGAGCTGCATCTCTGAAGTATACTTTTGTGACTTCAATTTTAGGAAAAACACAAGCTAATCTGTATGACAAAAACTCATTTTTAGGCAAATGGTTATCTAGTAAAAATGCTATAGAGTCTATTAATGGAAACCTCTTTGCGCATGGTGGTTTACATCCAGATATTTCAAAGATTGATATGACTCTAGATGAGATAAACAGTTTTCTAAGAGCAAATTATTACAACGCACCATATCCAAAAGCAAATAAAGCAAAAACTGAATTATTACTATCCTCAAAAACTGGGGTTAGCTGGTATCGTGGTTATTTTAGAGAAGATGATTTATCTCAAAAGCAAGTAGATAGTAGTTTAGATAAGTTTGACGCAAAATCAATTGTTGTTGGTCATACGTTACAAAACAAAGTTAAAAGAGTTTTTGAAGGAAAGGTTATAGGTATAGATGTACAACACCCTAAAGATTATCATAAAAATTGGCCTAAGAAAACGTCAGAGGGATTGCTTATAGAAAACGAAAAATATTATAGAGTATTAAGTGACGGAAGTATAAGTGAGATATGAAAAACGAAGTTAACACCCATTTATTAATAAATGTAATTATCTACTCTTGAAGTTGTATAAATAAAAAGCTAACTTCGCTTACTTGTGCTGAACTTATTTCAGTATCAGACGATATAGTTCATAGTTAACGAACCATATCTTAACGTTGTAACAATTACCACAACAAAGTGACAAACTTATATATCAGTCATCTTATTAGAAAGAATGTAAAATGATGTCCAAAAATATTTACAAAATAATACTTTTAGTTTTAGTGATATCATTTTCGGGATGTAAAAAAGAAAAGGTATACGAAAACCCAATTTCTGAAAATATTACATTTAAAAACATTATTAATGATAACATAATACTGTCTGGAACACTATCAATACCTAGCAAAGATGGAACTTTTCCTGCAGTAGTTTTGATAAGTGGAAATGGAGAACATAATAGAAATGAAGAATTCGGAAATTTCAAACCCTTTTTAGATATTTCTAATTACTTGACAAAACAGGGAATTGCTGTCTTGCGATATGACAAAAGAGGAGTAGGAGAATCAACAGGTAATTACAATTCAGCCAATTCTTTTGATTTTGCAAATGATGTCAATTCTGCAATTGAATATTTGCTCACAAGAGAGGAAATTAAAAGTAATGAAATTGGTTTAATTGGGCATAGTGAGGGCGGACTGATTGCACCAATCGTCGCTTCTCAATCTTCAAATGTAGCTTTTATTGTTTCTTTAGCAGGTCCGAGCTTATCTGGAGACAAAATCTTATTATCGCAACAAAAAGCTATTGCTTTAGCAAAAGGAACAGATAAATCAGAAGTCAAAAAAAATCAAAAATTAAATCGAGCAGCTTTTGAGATAGTCAAACTTTACAAAGACGAGGATACCTTGAGGAAAAGAATGACTGAATACATTGAAGAAATATCCTTAAATGACCCTGAAAAGCCTGAAAATATGACTTATGATGAATATGTTAATGCTCAAGTAAAAGGTATTTTAAGACCTTGGATGGTAAATTTTTTAAGGTACAATCCTGAAAAATATATTGAGCAAGTTCGAGTTCCAGTTCTTGCCTTAAATGGAACGAAAGATTTGCAAATTTTATCTTCTGAAAACTTATCAGAATGGAAAAGAATTTTAGAGAGTTCAGGCAATAAAAATGTAACAACAAAAGAATTGCAAAATCTAAATCATTTATTCCAAACTTGTGAAACTGGTCTGCCAGATGAATATGAAAAACTTAACGAATCCTTTTCTGTCATCGCAATGAACGAAATAAGTAAATGGATTAAAAAACAAACAAAATAACTGTTGCCAACAATGGCTCTCCGTGAGGCGTACCTCACTACGCCATACACTGTGGGCGTCGGCAACAATATAAAAACCGAGAGATGACAAGAAACATTCTACTTGTAATTTTAATTTTCTGCATAACATCGTGCAAAAAAGAAAATAAAACAGTTAAAGAAACAGTACAGTCCGAGGAATTAAATCCAATAGAAGACCCAAATATATTTGTCGGCAAACACAAAGCAAAAGCTATGGTTTTGGGAGTTTTTCATTTCGACAATCCAAATTTGGACAGCTACAAACCAAAGTTTCCGTTTAATATTTTAGAAAGTAGAAGACAATCTGAATTAGACACGCTACTGAACAAAATAGCAGAATACAAACCGACTAAAATATTGCTTGAATGGCCAAGAATTAAAATGGATAGCATTACCAATGAACGATATCAAAATTATCTGAATGGCTCTTTCAATCTTAATGATAAAAGTAACGAGATTTATCAAATTGGTTTTAAACTTGCCAAAAAATTAGACCATAATCGAGTTTATTGCTCTGACGCGTCTGCCGATTGGTTCGGTGTTGAACTGGATTGGGACAATTATGACGAAGAAGTATATTTAAAATCAAAAGGACAGTTTGAAAAATCCACTCGATATGATTATGAATCCTTTTATGAATTAGGCGATTCGATAAAAAGTGTTCAAACTTTAACAGAGCATCTGTTTTTTAGAAACAGACCAAAAAACAGATTGAAAGACCATCAAGCATATCTTACAGAAGGTGTTTTAGAAGGTGCTGGCGATAATTATTTGGGTGCTGATGGAGTGGCGAGATGGTACAGACGGAATTTAAGAATATTTTCTAACGCTTACGATTTAACCGATTTTGACAAGGAAGACCGACTTTTATTGATATATGGTTCTGGACATGTATGGCAATTGAGACAATTTTTTACAGACTCGCCCGATTTTGATTATATTGAATCGAATGAGTATCTGGCGAAATAAATACTGTTGCCAACACCTTGTATAATTAATCGCTTGTTTCTCGACTACTCACAAAAATCCTCGCGGATTTTCTATTCTATTTTTATTTGCTAAATTCCGTGCTAAATCAAGCAACTAACCATACACAAAGCCGATAAGCGTAACCCAAAAATCACTTCACCGCAATCATACTAATCTCCACATTTACAAACTTTGGTAAGTTAGCAACTTCTACAGTTTCTCGCGCTGGCGCTGTGGCTTCATCAAAATAACTACCATACACCTCATTAATTTGTGAGAAATTGATCATATCGCTAATAAATATTGAGGTTTTAATAACGTTTTCAAAGGTCATATCAGCTGCTTTTAAAACCGCTTTCATGTTTTCCATCACTTGTTTGGTTTCAGTCTTAATATCGTCTAAAACCAATTCCATAGTTTCTGGATGCAAGGCAATTTGTCCAGATGTATAGAGTGTATTACCAGATAAAACAGCTTGGTTGTAAGGTCCTATTGGTGCAGGAGCATCAGTCGTGTTGATGATTTTTTTCATTTGTGCAGAATTTTGATTATTCAAAAATAGTCAAAGAAGGCTAAATTAACTCAAGTACCAAAAGAAGTTTCAATTGCACTTCGACTGCGCTCAGTCTGACAAATAAATTTCAAAAAAATATTACAAGCGTTGGTCTGGTTGACGACGCTGTTCGTATTTAAGGTCTTGCAAGAAGTTAGATTTAATACCAATAAAGAAATTCCAAGAAGACAAATTACTAAATGGTACCCAAGAGAAATTCATGCGCCAACTCAATAAATCCCGTTCAAAACGGAACTGCGTAAACGAAAATCCTTTATTTAAAAAATCGTAACCAGAAGATGCGCCCACAGTCCATTTAGGTGAAATTTCTATATCGCCAGAAAACATCAATGAGTGCGAGGCAATCCTATTTTCACGTCGTGTATTGTTATAGTTTACAGCATAGGCGAGGCGTAAATTCCATGGAATTTTATAGTTGTAATCAGACAGATTAGCTTCTTTTTCCTTTTGTCGTTCTTTATCTTCATCTGTGTATATGCGAGTAGAAAAATCTTCAGTACGCCCAAATAAATCATCAGTTCTACCATTAGAGCGTACCGCTTCATCAAACTGTCTATTATCTTTTTCAGATTCACCATCTTTGCTAAAAGTCTCATTACTTAAAGCGTAACTCATATTTATATTACCAGACGTCAATCTAAATAAACTTCCGCCATTATCAATATTAAAAGTGTTGATTTTATTATTGTTGTTGTCTAGTGCATAAGGGTCTAGAGTTGCACCAAAATTGATACTCATTTTGTCTTTAAACAGCTTTAAACCACCATTGATTCGCACTGGAGAAAGATTAAGGGAGTCTGCAGCCAAATCGTAGCTTGTACTGACGTTTAGGTTATTGATTAGTGTAATTTTTTCAGGTTCTGTTTTTGTAGAATCTTTAGAGCGAATTTTAGCTTCAAAATTATTTCCGATATCTAAACCTATACTGCTAGAATAGCGATTTCCAGGCGCACCAAAAATTGAACGCTCAAAGCGTGTGTATTCTACAGTTTCTGTAGTTTGTCCGTTGGCATCAAGAACATCATAAGTTTCATAAAATTGGTCAAAAGCAGGTTGAACGGTATAACTTATAGATGGTCGCATAACGTGACGAATCGCTTGTATTTTAGCGTCCTTATTTTTGTTATTAAAAGGGAACATTCCGTAAAGCGTTGTTCCTATATTAGCACTAAAGTTATAGGTTCTGAAGCTGTCAAATCCATTAATATCAGTAGTAATTACGGACTGTGTATTGCTATCAAACTGACGGTTAATGGTGTTTAATGTCCAGTTTTCTTGAAAATTTGTACTTGCACTTACACTAAAATAATCAAAGACTTTGAAGTTGGTTGTAATTGGAATAGAGTGTTGCATACCCGCAAGTGCATCATCAAACATTTCACTTTTACCAAATAATGAATCTGTTGTAGTAATACGGTATTCGGCTCTTGAATTATATTGAAAGTTGATGTTTTGGATAATTCCTTTTTTAGCGCCAGACTTTGGTTGAAATGGAAATACTCTTCCCACTGACATTTGTAGTGTAGGTAAGGTTAAATTAATAGTCTCGGTCTGTGTATTTTGCGAGTGTGTTGCCGTAGCATTAACATTTACTTGTGGCTCACCTGGAAAGGTTTTAGAGTACGATACAGACGAAGCTAATGTGTTATTCTGGGAGTTAACGATATTGTTTTGGTTAATAGATTGTCTAAAAAACTGGCTACTTCCCAAGTTTACGGATGCAGAAAACCTAGAATTTGGATTGGATTTAGAATCTTGGGCGTGTGACCAACGAATATTGTAAATGGTGTTCTGCGTAAAATCTGGGAAAGCACGTTCACTTGTTAGAAGATTTTCATAGCGTATGGCCACATTTCCATTAAAACGATAGCGCTTAGCATAATTACTCTCTACACGCACACCATAACTTCCGTTGGTGTAATAATCACCTAGTACTGCTAAATCCAAATAGTCGCTGATTGCAAAATAGTAGCCGCCATTCTGTATAAAGTAACCTCGGTCACTACCAGTATCTTCACCAAAAGTAGGAAAGATTATACCCGATTTTTGTTCTTTACTTAACGGAAAGTAAGCAAAAGGTAATGCTATTGGAGTAGGCACGCCATAGATTTCCATATATGTTGGTCCAACAACAATTTTTTTGCCAGGCACTAGTTTTATTTTGTCTGAAATAAATTGGTATTCTGGGTCATCCAAATTTTCAGATGTTGTAAAGCGCGCATCTTGCATAAAGATGGTTGAGTCATTTTCACGCTTAGTAATGGGTGAAAATATATTCAATCCCGAGTCTTCAGTTCTAGAATTAAAGATTATAGCCTTTTTGGTATCCTTATTAAATATTATGGAATCTGGTTCAACCTTATTCTGAGCCTGAGTAAAAACTGGACGCTGCGAATACCCGGTAGAATCTTTTACACGGCCTGCATATATTAAACCTGTGTTATTGTCTATAACAATTGTACCAGCCGTAATTTCCATATCCTGATACTTAATTACTGCGTTATCGTACAGGTATATCTTTTGTTCTTTATTGTTAAGTGCCACATAGCCATCAGCACTGTAGGTCACCACATCCTCCAAAAATTCTTTAGGTTTCTTTATAGAATCTTGCTTTACAGAATCAATTTCTTTAGTGTTAAGATTGGGTTTAAGTATAGAATCTACTGAAACTGTAGCCGTATCTCTTTTGACCTCTTTTGGCTTAACCTCGGGCTTTATAGGTTTAGGTTTTGGTGGAATATCTTGTGTGTAGCCAAAAGTGTTGATAAACACTGTAAAACTAAGGGCAAAAAGTATCTTTAGGCTATTTGTACGCAAACCTTTTAATGGTATTTTTGTAATAGTATGGCTCGGTTTTTGAAACCTCAAAATTACATATATTTTTTTGTGATTGATTTAATATTGCAATTAAAGTTGTAAATATAATTTAGCCAGATAAAATAAGGTAATAAACACCGTATAATTGACGTTTTAAAATTTACATGAAAACGAACAAACATCGCATATTAGTATTACTTCTAGTTGTATTTATCACATCTTTAACATCTATAACTTTTGCACAACCTAGCGCAGATAAGTTTGTTGTTGTATTAGATGCCGGTCATGGAGGTAAAGACCCTGGAAGACCAACAAAAAATGGTTACAAAGAAAAGACCATTGCTTTAGATATTGTTTTGAAGCTTGGAAAAGAGCTAGAGAAAAATCCTGATTTTAAAGTTATTTATACACGTAAAACAGATAAGTTCTTAGAGCTTTACGAGCGTGCAGCCATAGCCAATAAAGCTGATGCGGATTTGTTCATCTCAATACATTGTAACGCCCACCATACTCAAGCATACGGCACATAGACTTATGTTTTAGGAGCTAAAAACTCAGAACGAAATATGTCTATTGCCAAGGCAGAAAATGAAGTTATTTTTCTTGAAGAAGATTACGAAAAGAATTATGCGGGATTTAATCCTAGCTCACCTGAAACGACTATAGCTATAGGTATAGAACAAGAAATATATGTTGAGCAAAGTATCGTTTTAGCTCGAAAGATTGAAAATAACTTTGGCAATAAGCTCAAACGAAGAAGTCGTGGACTAAAACAATTGAGTCTTTGGGTACTGCACAACACATATATGCCAAGCGTACTTGTTGAAACGGGATTTATAACCAATAAAAAAGAAGGTGCGTATTTAAATTCTAAATCTGGGCAAATAAAAATTGCAGGTGCTATTAGGGATGCAATTTTAGATTATAAGAAAGAATTAGATAACAATGTTGGTGAGAACATTTTTGTTGATGATAACAATAGTAATTCCTCATCTGAAGAGAATAATACAACACCTAATGTTGTAAAAGATGTTACGTTTAAAGTACAAATTGCGGCGAGTTCTCGTAAGTTAGAGCCTAAGTCTTATAATTTTAAAGGTTTAACAGATATAAGTCGAGAAGCCCAAGGCAGTATTTATAAGTATTATTTTGGTTCAACTTCAGATTACAACGAAGCGCAATTACTCCAAGAGAAAGCTAAGGCTAAGGGTTATGGCTCCTGTTTTATTGTAGCTTATAAAAACGGAAAGAAAATCCCAGTTAAAGAAGCGCTTAAAAGGAGATAAATTAGAAAGCTTCTTAATTTTTTTATTCCTAATTTTGCTAATAATCAAACAAAGCACCATTGAAAATTTCTAGAGAGATTAAAACTGCCATACTCGTTATATCTGGAGTACTTCTTTTTATATATCTATTTAATTACCTCAAGGGCGAAGATTTGTTTTCTGATGAAGTAGATTTTTACACAGAATTCGACTATAATGCATTAACTATGTCTTCTCCTGTTACCATCAAAGGTAATGTGGTTGGTAAGGTTGAAAATATTTCTTACGATTTTAAATCAGGAATGACTCGAGTTGAATTTTCTGTAGACCCAAGATTATCGTTTTCAAAATCTTCAATAATTAGACTATACGAAACAGGGATTATGGGCGGTAATGCTCTTGCCGTCATAGATTCTTACGAAGGCGAAAAAGCTAAGAAAGGTGATTTTATTAAATCAGAAATTCAACCAGGTTTAATCAGTTCATTAAAAGATAATTTTACAGGTTTAAGTACAGATTTGGATAAAACTTTACGTTCTGCAGACACACTGATGGTGAGCCTTAATGGTTTAGTTACAGATGAATCTGACGCAGGATTAAAAGCAACAATCAAGGAATTGAATTCAACTTTAAAATCTTTTAAAAACCTATCCTATTCAATTCAGAATGTCGTAAAAGCTAATGATGAAAAAATAACTTCAACATTAGAGAGTTTTAAAACAGCAAGCGAAAACCTTTCAGTATTATCTGAGGATTTAAAGAAAGTAGAACTTTCTAAAACTATTGGTGATTTTGATAAAACTTTATTGAACATTAATTCGCTTTTAGAAAATTTTGAAAAAGGAGAAGGTTCTTTAGGAAAATTACTTAAAGACGATAAACTATACAACAACTTAGAAGCAGCTACAAAAGAAATGGAGTTATTATTGTTAGATATAAAGCTTCATCCTGCAAGATACAGACGCATATTGTCTAAAAAAGAAATTCCTTACCAAGCACCTACAGAAGAACAATTACAAAAGAATTAGATAACCATATATGAACTACTTACCAAATATCATTTTTGCTTTAATACTTATTGCTGGTATTGGATATTTTGCCAGAAACATAAAAAAGCTCATTCGTAATATAAAACTAGGTCGTGAGGTAGATGCTAGCGATAATAAGTCTCAACGTTGGAAAAACATGGCACGTATTGCTCTTGGCCAAAGTAAAATGGTTGTAAGACCTATAGCTGGATTTTTGCATATAATAGTTTACGTAGGTTTCATTATAATAAATATCGAAGTTTTAGAAATCATCATAGACGGATTGTTTGGTACGCACCGTATAGGGCTTAAAGTTCTTCCAGAATCAGTTTATGGCTTTTTAATCGGTAGTTTTGAGATATTGGCAGTGCTTGTCTTGATCGCAGTTGTTGTATTTTGGTTAAGACGAAATATCATCAATATTAAGCGTTTCAAAAGTTTAAAAGGTTGGCCTAAAAATGATGGTAACATCATCTTATATTTTGAAGTTGTACTCATGTGCTTATTCTTAGTTATGAATGCAACGGATACTTCATTTCAAAATATGGGAGCAGGAAATGTCATTTCACAATTTATTTCACCTTGGTTTAGCGATAATCCAGATACACTACATCTAATAGAACGCTCGGCTTGGTGGTTACACATTGTAGGGATTTTAGTTTTCCTCAACTATTTATATTTCTCTAAGCATTTGCACATTCTTTTAGCTTTCCCAAATACGTATTATGGTAAACTAACACCAAAAGGGCAGTTCAATAATCTTGAAGCAGTAACCAATGAGGTAAAACTAATGATGGACCCTAATGCAGACCCATTTGCAGCTCCAGCTGAAGATGATAATGCAGAAGAACCGGCAAAGTTTGGCGCTAGTGATGTTATGGACTTAAATCGTATTCAATTACTTAATGCGTATACCTGTACGGAATGCGGACGTTGTACAAGTGAATGTCCTGCAAACCAAACAGGAAAAAAATTATCGCCAAGAAAGATTATGATGGATACCCGCGACCGATTGGTGGAAGTTGGTAAAAATATCGATGCCAATGGTGGTGAGTTTAAAGATGATGGAAAACAACTTTTAGGCGATTATATCACTAATGAAGAACTTTGGGCATGTACCACTTGTAATGCTTGTGTAGAAGCTTGTCCGGTAAGTATAGACCCATTATCTATTATTATGGAAATGCGACGATACTTAGTAATGGAAGAGAGCGCAGCACCAATGGAATTAAACAACATGATGACCAATATTGAAAACAACGGCGCACCTTGGCCTTATAACCAACAAGACCGTTTAAATTGGGTTAACGAATAGTTTATGAAAAAGAATTTAAGACTTTTACTGATTTTATTAACGCTTGCATTTATCATACCATCTGCGGTTGCTCAAGATAGTAATTCAGAGCTTAAGGAAATGTCGGATAAAATGTTTCAGTACACTAACGACCGTAATTTCGATGCTTTGTTGGATATGACCTATCCTAAAATTTTTGAGCTTGTCCCAAAAGAGACAATGAAAACGGTTTTTATTTCTATGTTTCAAGGAACAGACGAGATGGCAATAGATTTGCCAAAGCAAACACCAGAGTATACTTTAACAGAGATTTATAAAAGCGAAAAGGATAGTACAGAATATGCTTTTTTAAGTTATGATATGTTTATGTCTATGATATTCAAACAGCAAGAGTTTGATGATGAAAGTAAAGACATGATGATAAAGATGATGAAGATTCAAGGTATGGACGCATCTTTTGAAAATAACAGTAAAGTAAATGTAAAGGCACCAAATCGTTTGGTTATTTTTATAAAAGACAATGAAACCAACGATACTTGGAAAATGCTAAACTATGACCCAAATTCACCAATTTTCGCAGATTTATTACCTGTAGAAGTTATTGAGAAGTCTATGGCATATTATCAAAAACTTCAGTTAGAATCTAAAAAAAAGAACTAAGCGATGAGCGAGCAATTACAAGTAAAAACAATGGCAGAATACATGGCAGAAGGCAAGCAACCAGAAGTTTTATTTTGGGTAGGTTCTGCTGGTAGTTATGACGATAGAGCAAAAAAAATCACCAAAGCCTTCGTAAAGCTTTTAAATAATGCAGGCGTAGAATTTGCCGTTTTAGGTGCCGAAGAAAGTAATACTGGAGACGTTGCCAAGCGCGCAGGAAATGAGTTTTTATTTCAGATGCAAGCTATGATGAATATCGAGGTTTTAAATGCTTATGAAATAAAGCGTATTGTAACCTGTGACCCACATTCGTTTAATTGCATTAAAAATGAATACCCAAGTTTGGGTGGTGTTTACGATGTTGTACATCATACGCAGTACATAAAACAATTAATAGATGCAGGGCGATTATCTGTCAAAGGTGATACTTATAAAGGAAAACGTATCACGTTCCATGACCCATGTTATTTGGGGCGTGCAAATAGTGAGTTTCACGCACCTCGAAGTGTATTGCGAAATACCAATGCTAATTTGGTAGAAATGAAAAAAAATAAGCGTTTTGCCTTATGCTGTGGTGCAGGTGGCGCACAAATGTTTAAAGAACCCGAAAAAGGAGATAAGGACGTTAACATTCTAAGAACAGAGCAGGCTTTAGAAACTACTCCAGATATTATTGCTACAGGTTGTCCATACTGTAATACCATGATGACAGACGGAATTAAAGCCAAAGAAAAAGAAGACACTGTTACTGTTCTTGATGTGGCGGAAGTTTTAGCAAATTCATTATAAAATGAATGCATCAGATAAACAGATGCTCAAAGTTGCCTTACGGAATGGCGTTATGTTTACGCTTGTACTTTTAGTTATCAGTTACTTTAAAAACGGAATGATTAATTACAAATGGATACCTATTTGGTTTTTATTTTTCGCAGCTACAGGCGCATTGCGTTATTATTACATGAATAAAAAATCTAAAGAATAAATAGATGTTAGTAGATTTTGATACACTTCCCGAAGAATCTAGAGTTTGGATTTACCAAGCCAATCGTTCATTTTCCGAGGTTGAAATTAAAGAGATAGAAGCGAAGCTTCAGGTTTTTATTAAAGCTTGGACAGCACATGGTCAAGATTTACAAGCGGGTTTCAAAATTGTATACAAACGTTTTATAGTTATTTCACTTAATCAAAATCTTAATGCCGCCACTGGTTGCTCTATTGATGCCTCTGTGCATTTTATTCAGCAATTAGAAAAAGACTATAATGTAGATTTAATGGACAAAATGAATGTGTCTTATAAACAAGGTGAGTTTATTGCCCACAAGTCACTTCTTGACTTTAAGAAAATGGCTAAGCAAAAGGCAGTATCTAAAAACACTATTGTTTTCAATAATTTAGTGACTAATATTGCGGAATTTAAAGAAAATTGGGAAGTCCCTGCAAGCGAAAGTTGGCACAGTCGTTTTCTATAGTTTATTGATTTCTCACTAATTTCAAATTATTTTTATCAATTTAGCATCTCCAATTATTTTACTAATTGGATGAGATTGAGCATATTTACATCTCGTAAATTTTAAATTCTCTTTTTTGAAAACGGATATCTTTCTACTCAATATTTCAGGTCAAGATAAGCCTGGTTTAACATCAGGACTGACAAGTGTTTTGGCAGAATATGGTGCAAAAATTTTGGATATTGGACAAGCTAACATTCATGATACACTATCATTAGGCATGATGTTTGAAATTGAATCTGGGGCAAAATCATCTGCAGTACAAAAAGATTTATTGTTCAAAGCTTATGAGTTGGGTATTACTACAAAATTTACACCGATATCTTTGGAAGACTATGAGAAATGGGTTAATCTCCAAGGGAAAGACCGCTATATCATTACAATTTTAGGTGAAAAATTAACGGCTGAGCAAATTTCTAAAGTGACTAGTGTTATTTCTGAGAAAGGATTGAATATAGATTCTATAAAAAGATTGACAGGTCGTTTGTCTTTAGTAAGAAATGAAGAATACCCTAGAGCGTCTATCCAATTATCAATACGAGGTAAGATTCAGTGCAAAACCGAATTAACTGAAAAATTTCTTGAACTTTCTAGTGATTTAGATGTAGATATTGCATTTCAAGAAGATAATATCTTTAGGAGAAATAGACGTTTAGTATGCTTTGATATGGATTCGACTTTAATCCAAACCGAAGTGATTGATGAGCTCGCTGAATTAGCTGGAGTTGGAGAAGAAGTAAAAGCCATTACTGAGTCTGCTATGCAGGGAGAGATTGATTTTAATGAAAGTTTTAAAAGACGAATGGCATTACTCAAAGGCTTATCAGAGGATGTTTTGAAAGACATAGCAGAACGTCTACCTATTACAAAAGGTGCAAGACGTTTGGTAGATACGCTTCATAGTTACGGTTTTAAAACCGCCATACTTTCTGGTGGTTTTACGTATTTCGGAAATTATCTTAAAGAAAAATTAGATATCGATTATGTCTATGCAAATCAACTTGAAATAAAAGACGGTGTTCTCACTGGTGGTTATGTTGGTGAGATTGTAGATGGAAATAAAAAAGCCGAATATTTAAGAGAATTGGCAGCTAAAGAAGGTATAGATATTGGTCAAACTATTGCGGTAGGTGATGGCGCAAATGATTTACCAATGCTCGATTTGGCTGGTTTAGGTATTGCTTTCCATGCCAAACCTAAAGTAAAAGATAATGCACAAAGCTCAATCTCTAGTATTGGTCTTGATGGTGTTTTGTATTTACTAGGGTACCACGATAGGCATATAGACTTATTAGATTAAAAAAGCCCTCTCGAATTTCGAGAAGGCTTTAACAATTAACCAATCAAAAAAAAATTATTTATCCACGTCTCCGTGATGTTGATTTCGTTGCTCTAGATTTTGAACTTCTGTTAGTGCTAGACCTAGTAACAGCCGCAGATGATTTTCTTTTACTTTGACTCACACTACGCTGCTGTCTTTGTGGGGCAGTTCTGTTAGATTTGCTGGCCGTAGACTTTCTAGCAGAAGATGTATTTTGTCTATTACTTCTTTTAGAAACCGTAGGTCTAGTTGTTCTTGAGCTACTAGAGACATTAGAATTTTTAGAGGATTTCTGACTCGCTTGCGGTCTAGTAGTTCTTGTAGTAGTTCTATTTACATTACGATCTCTATTAGAACGTGCTTGAGTAACTGTTCTAGAATTTCTTGATGTATTAGCACGTCTAGTATCATTTTGTCTAGTAGTTCTACTTGCATCAGTGTTTCTATTACGAGTTGTACTTCTCGTTGCTCTATCATTTCTGCTAGAATTAGTTCTAGAAGAAGCTACATTATTTCTTCTGCCTGAGTTATTAGAAGATAATCTCGTATTTCTACTTCGTGTTAAACGCTCATTACGTTCCTGTACACGTCTTCCTATATTGCGCTCTCTGCTATTTCTCGGCGTTTGAGCATATCTACGGTAGTAATCTCTATTATTTCTTCTTCCAAAGTCATTATAACCACGTCTACCGTTTATATTAACATAGCGTACATTATTTACATAAGGTCTATAAAACACATTACGGTAAGGTGTGTAAAACTGGCGGTAAGGTCTTGTATTTACAATACATAAGTTTACAGCAGGTACTGTGTAGAATCTATGCCATGGTCTATAGATATATCTTCTGTTATATACATTGATAAATCCTGTATAGTGCGAGAATACGTTTCCTCTATAGAAAATATTTAATCCACCAACTCTTGCGACACGACCAAATCCATTATAATCAATGAAGATATCTCCAATCTGATTAACACGACCATAAAAATCGTAAAAGATAGGCGTGTTTTCTACTTGTATAACTGCTCCAAACTCATCATACTGAACATATGGATTATAATTGTAACCTGTATTAAAACTAAAGCTGAAGTTTCTATTGCTTACACCAAAAGCTACATCTGGTCCAAAAGCTCTAGCATAAAAGTCAAATTGCCCATCTGGGAATACCGAAAACTCTATACCACCTTCAGTAAATATGAAAGAATTACCATAACCTCTAACAAATGTATTTACTGAAGCTTCTGCTTCACTTACTGTGTTGGTTGATGCATAAGATGTGCCTCCGATGAGGAACATACCTGCTAATAAAAATAGAATCCTTTTCATAATATTTGGGTTTTAAAATTAAACTCAATTATACAGTACCAAACAGCGTGCCAAAATTCTAAACTATAGGTTTTACAAGGGTTTCAATAAAAAAAGCCTGAAGTTTAATGCTCCAGGCTTATATTGTTTTTAGAAATTAATCGTCATCACGAAAACGTCTATTAAGCTTTTTATGCTTTTTTACTTTCCCGTTTTGGCGGTAATAGTAAAAATCATCGTCATCATCATAATCATTATCCCAATTATTCCAATCGTTTATTTGAAATATGTTGCAATCTCTATTGTTATGGTTTACAAATCCTCTAAAGCCAATTAAACGCCCTCTTCGGTTGTATTGCAATCTCAAGTTACCAACTTGTTGCAATCGGTTAAAACGATATCTCATGTAAACTGTTCCTACTCGTTTTATTCGGCCTTGTCTGTCATAGTTAATAAAAACATTACCTATACGTCTTACGCGTCCAAGATAATCGTGCGTAATACTTACGCCTCTTGCTCCACGATGTCTGTACGTAGTTCCTGGTGCGCCAAACGACCTGTTTACGTTTCCACGACGGTTACGATAGTAGTTTGGTCTTGTTGAGTTACCGAATACATCGGTATTAAAATCAAAGCTACCATCAGCAAAGATTAAGAACTCTACACCACGTTCTACGAACAAAATAGGTTGTACATAATTATAGCGTGATGTAATGTCTAAATCTCTTTCAATGTTTGCAGACACTTTTTCTGCTGCTGTTGCAGTTGTTAATCCTATTAACATTACTGCTAAAAGTAAAGTTACCTTTTTCATAATTTAAGAATTTAGATTGTGCCTACTCATATTTAGCTTTTCGGCTTACGCTATTTGACTAAAGAAAACCAATTAGCGTGCCAATATTTTAAGTATCTTATTATCAAATAATTATGCATTTGTTTTATGTCTTAATTAGTGTACTTGAATTCTTTTAAGGTAACATTATAAGTTTTTAATCTTCTTATTTGTAAATGGAGTCACAACTTAGTAGGAGATTTTTGTAATTTTAGCTTTACTAACTGTCAATCATGGAAATCAAAGAAATTAACTGCCAAAATTGTGAGCAACCTTTTGAAGAAGGATTTAAGTTTTGTCCAAACTGCGGACAAAAAACTAATGAAGAGCTTACAATTGGAGTGTTATTTTATAATACCATTAGTAATTATCTATCTTTTGATGCTAAGTTTCTACGAAGTTTCGCTCCTTTAATGTTTAGGCCTGGATATCTGGCAAGAGCCTTTGTAGAAGGTAAACGTTCTCAATACTTGCATCCAGGCAACATGTATTTGTTTGTTTCTGTAATTTTTTTCTTTTTGTTTTCTTTTTTGGTAAATGATTGGAGCAAAGATGCTAATGACCTAAACAAAAAAATTGCTGAAGCAGATGTGGTAGAAAACAGTGAAGCACAACGAAAACGGGACTCCATTAATAACCAAATAGTATTAAATGCTCTAAAGCAGAATCAAAATCTAATTGGGATGTCTGATGAGGAATTAGCTCGAACCGACTCCATAATGCGTTCTCAGAAATTAGGAGGCCTTAAAACTTCTTGGGGTTTTAATAAATCTAAAGTGGACTCTCTTGTTGCTATTGGCGCTTCAGAAGATGTAATCTTTAAAGAAATGGGAATGTCAGAAGATGCCGGCTACTTTGAGAGACAAATCTATAAAGGAAGTTTAGATATTGCCAAGGGTAGTGGTTTTGGTAACATCATAAAACGAATGTTCGATGCTGTACCAATAGCCATGTTTATTCTTTTGCCTTTGTTTGCATTGTTGTTAAAGCTATTTTATTTTAGGCGAGGGCGTTACTCCTACCATTTGGTATTTAGCTTTTACTTCTTTTCGTTTTTATTCATGGTATTTGCCATGTTATTAGGAGTTGATTTAGTATTTGAAGAATTCCCAGGCTGGATTAGCTGGCTTATTGTTTTATCAACCTTTTTCTATTTTTATATGGCATTATTGCATTTTTATAAAAGACACTGGTTTACCACATTACTTAAAAGCGGCGTTATTACTTTCATATTTTTGTTGACTATGATTCCAACGGCGTTTGGTGTCCTATTTGTTTTTGGTTTGGCAAATGCTTAGAGTGATTTGTAATAGTCAAATGCTTCTAGAATGATTTCATTTGGGACTTCACAATCTATTTTAGCCTTACCAATAGACTCGAGCAAAACAAATTTTATGATACCATGACTATTTTTTTTGTCATGCTTCATCAATTTCATGATATGACTATAGTCTTCGGTATTAAACGTAATCTTAGAGAATGTTTTTAATATACCTTTAGATATTTCGTCAAGGCTTTCAATTGATAAACCAGCAACTTTAGTAGAAATATAGCTTTCTAAAATCATTCCTATAGCGATTGCTTCACCATGAAGTAAAGTCGTTTTTTCATCATACTCTAAAAAATAGCTTTCTATAGCATGACCAAGTGTATGACCAAAATTCAAAGTTTTTCGAAAGCCTTTTTCAGTTGGGTCGTTGGTAACAATGTCGTTCTTTATGATAACAGAATCGTAAATCAATTGGTCTAAATCCGAAATATCTAAATCTTCTAAATGCGTGAGCGTATACCAATAATTTTTGTCTGTAATTAGTCCATGTTTTAGCATTTCAGCAAAACCAGAAACCATTTGACTCTGTGGCAAAGTTGCTAAAAATGAAACATCTATAAGTACCATTGCTCCTTCACTAATCACACCAACTTGATTTTTTAAAACACCTAAATCTACACCAGTCTTTCCACCTACAGAAGCGTCTACCATAGCTAATAGGGACGTTGGAACATTTATATATGTAATACCGCGCATGTATGTGCTTGCCACAAAACCTCCTAAATCTGTAACTACACCACCTCCGAGGTTTATCAGAAGACTTTTACGATCAGCACCGTATTGCGACATCGCTTCCCATACACCCATACAAATATCTATAGTTTTGTGGTCTTCACCTTCTGGCATTTCCATAACTTCAGTTTGGATATATCCAGGTTCTAAATTTGCCATGAATTGAGGTAGACACAAATCATGAGTATTGGTGTCAACTAGGATAAAAATTTTTGAAGGTTTTTCTGCCTTTATGTATGAATTTAATTCAGAATAAACATTTGAATTAAAGTGAACTATGGCATTTTTGGTGTTAATGGATTGCATTAAAACTAATAAGTTAGAATTACGTTGTGAAAATAGTCTGTTTTTTCAGAAAAATAAGACATCTTATATTTATTTTTGTTTTAAAATGCTAAAAAATGACCGACAAATCGCTTTTCAATAATACAAAAACAGCTTTTACTTTAAAGTCAGATTCTGAGTTAGAACGCGCATATTTTCTTTTTAAGATGATATCCAAGGAGCCTTTAGTTAGAATTGGTACGGCAGTCACTAAATTTGCATTAAACGCTAGTTTACCAGTTGAAGGTTTAATTAGATCTACTGTTTTTGACCATTTCTGTGGTGGTGTTAATGAGGAAGATTGTTTACCAGCAATTGAAAAAATGTATACCAAAGGCGTAAGTTCTGTTTTGGATTATTCGGTTGAGGGTAAAGCTTCAGAAGACCAATTTGATGATGCATTACAAAAGATTTTAAAAATTGTGAAGTTCTGCGATGAGCGTGAAGCTATGCCAATTGTTGTTTTCAAGCCTACAGCATTTGGTCGTTTTTATTTATATGAAAAGAAATCAGACGGCCTAAGTTTTTCTCCTGAAGAACAAGAAGAGTGGTCTCGTGTGGTAAACCGATTTCATGAGGTCTGTAAATTGGCCAAAGAAAAAGATGTAGAGGTATTAATTGATGGCGAAGAGAGCTGGATGCAGACGGCTGCTGATGATTTAGTTGAAGATATGATGAAAATCTATAATACCGAAAAAGCCATAGTATATAATACACTGCAATTATATCGTTGGGACAGATTAGATTATTTAAAAGAACTTTATTCTCGAGCTAAAGCAGAAAATTTTAAAATAGGTATGAAGATTGTTCGTGGTGCCTATATGGAAAAGGAGCGAGATAGAGCAGAAGAGCTTGGGTATAAATCACCAATTTGTGAAACCAAGGCCATCACAGACGACAACTTTAATAATGGCTTAAAATATATATTAGAAAATAATAAGGACATCTCCGTATTTATTGGTACTCATAATGAAGATAGTTGTTATCTCGCCATGGATTTAATGAATAAATTAAATATTTCTAAATCCGACAATAATGTATGGTTTGGCCAGTTGTACGGAATGAGTGACCATATTAGTTTTAACCTAGCGGAGCAAGGTTATAATGTTGCTAAGTATTTACCATTTGGCCCGGTTAAAGACGTGATGCCTTACCTCATTAGACGCGCAGAAGAAAATACTTCTGTAGCTGGGCAAACCAATAGAGAATTAGAGTTAATTAAAACCGAAAGAAAACGTAGAAAAGTTTAATTTTTGATTTTGAAATCTAGAATCGTAGCCACCAAACTACAATTCTTAACGCGTAAAATGACATCACGTTCTTTATAAGTGTTTTCAACTTGATAGGTTTTACACGGCACTGATTTTGTATCGCTTTCAGAGAAATTAACATTACCATACTTCACTAGCTGTCTTACGCTAGCTGTGTCTATTTCATATGATGAAATTACATTAATGACTTCATCAGAATACTGAAACTTCTTTAGTATAATATTTTTTACAGTACGCGCATTAGGTCCATAGTCACAAGAGGCTTCCTTTCCGTTTAAGAAAAATAAAAGAATAATAATTCCTATTGAAAATCCACCAAGATAGTATCCAAGACGTTGTATAAATTTCATAAATGTAAATAAGATAAGACTGTTAAACTGAGCGCCAACCTTGACGCTAGACAGGCAGTCGAAGTACTAAAAAATCAACAAATTAGCGTCACTAAAATCTAAGCCAAACCAATCTGCAACAGATTTGTTAGTTAGTATTCCGTGGTAAAAATACAATCCATTTCTTAAACCTTTATCAAATCTCAAGGTATTTTCTATACCACCATTTTCTCCGATTTGGAGTAGGTAAGGCGTAAAAATATTACTTATTGATACCGAGGCAGTTCTAGAATATCTTGCTGGGATATTTGGTACACAATAGTGTATTACGCCATTGTAATCAAAGGTCGGGTGGTCGTGAGTGGTAACTTCACTGGTTTCAAAACAACCGCCCATATCTATACTAACGTCAATAATCACAGCTCCAGGTTTCATATGTTCTACCATAGTTTTGGTCACAACAATAGGAGATCGGTTATTTCCTCTCACAGCTCCAATAGCAACATCACAACGTTTTAAGGCTTTTAAAACATTTTTTGGTTGCATCGTTGATGTATAAATAGGTTGTTTCAAATTAGATTGTAAACAACGAAGCTTTGTAATAGAATTATCAAAAACTTTAATATTTGCTCCCAAACCAGTTGCAGAGCGTGCGGCAAATTCACCAACCGTACCAGCGCCAAGAATAACAATTTCTGTAGGTGGAACACCACTGATATTGCCAAACATCAAGCCATTACCACCATTAACATTAGATAACAGCTCGGACGCGATTAACACGGAAGCTGTACCTGCAATTTCACTTAAAGACCTGACTGCAGGATATGCACCATCATCATCTTTAATAAATTCAAATGCAAAAGCTGTGATACGTTTTTCCGCAAGCGCTTTAAAATAGTTTTTAGATTGTGTTTTTAATTGTAAAGCAGATATAATTATGGTTTGCGGGTTGATTAACTTGATTTGATCAATAGAAGGCGGTTCTACTTTGAGTAGAATAGGACAGGAGAATACTTTAGCGGTATCTTTTGTAACTTCAGCACCAGCATCACTGTAATTTTTGTCTTTAAAATTTGCGCCATTTCCTGCGCCAGACTCTACCATTACACGATGGCCATTAGCCGTTAACGCAGAGACTGCATCAGGCGTAAGGCATACACGTTTTTCTTGAAAGTGTGTTTCTTTAGGAATTCCTATAAAAAGTTCCCCTTTCTGCTTAAAAATTTCTAAAGTTTCTTCTTGCGGAAGTAATTGTGCTTTTGTGAATGGCGAAAGCGATTTACTCATTGAGTGATTAATTGATTTGATAACTCAAATTACGAATAAAAATAAAATATATAGGATTTATTACTAAAAATACTGCTTAATCTTGCCCCATAATGTTTTTGGCTTTAGCATAAACTCAGCCTCGAGCTCTTCCATGGTTTTATCAGCCGTATTAAGTTTATTAAACATTTGAGCTCTTAATAGATATATAGATGGTATTATTAAGGCCATTACCGGTATTAAATATATTAACTCAAATCTATCTATAAATTCAAGATTACTATTAAAGATTCCTATGGTTTGATAAACATACATCGCGATAGGCACTATTAAAACGTGATACCACCAATGGCGACACGTAAAGAACCAAATTAAAATAAATAATAATGGGATTAATTTATTTGTGAAAATCCACATAGCAAAGTTTGCACTTTCCCATTCATGGCTATCATAGGTAAACCATTGATTTGTCCAAACTTGGGTGTCTGGCACATTTTCATACAAATAAAATAGGTACGGAGATGCACCAATGAAGGTTGCAATCAACGTACCTATAATTATAGACTTTTTGCTGGGTTTATCCGTTCCCACCAATATTTCGCTTTTTCTTTTTAAGCTCTGTTTTAGTTTGTCCATCTAAATCAATGATGTTAGTTGCTTCAGCTGTGAACAACATACCACCGAAAATAGCAATAGCTAAGATTAGTTTTTTACTTTTCATAATTCAAGGGATTTAATTAATTAATTAGTTACAAATTTAAGGTCGCTTTACCTTGTTTACGAAACCAAAGTGTGTTAAAATCCAATGAATTTTAGTATTTCAATTACGGAAAAACCGTAATACTAAAACTAATTTGGTAGTAGTCTATGTTATATATTAGCTGTTATATTGCATGTTTTCGGTTAAATTATTAGTTTCTATGGTTAATTTGAGGGTTCTTTCAGTTGGGTTAAGTATACTAATGTCTATTAAGCATATATCATCAAGAATTAATTCTTCTACTCGTTCAGCCCATTCTATAAATAACCAATGGTTAGAGGAAAAATAATCTTCAATTCCAAAATTATAAGCTTCTTCGATAGATTCTATTCTGTAAAAATCGAAGTGGTAAACTTTATCATTAGGTATTAAATATTCATTTACTATTGAAAAAGTGGGGCTATTTACGGCATCCTCACTTCCCATCGCCTTTACTAATGCTTTTATTAGTGTGGTTTTACCAGCACCCATTTCGCCATTGAAGACTACCATTTTTGAGTTTAACTTTGGAAGCAAATCCAAAGCAACAGATTCTATTTGGTCTAAATGATATGTATAAGACTTAGTTATCAAGCTTAAAAATTTAGCAAGACAATATTACTTATAATTTGTTAGAAAACCTAAGAAAATATGTATTTCGTCGGATTTTTTTGCTTTACGTAGATTTACTTAGGGTCTAAAACTACGAACGGAATTATCATTTCTTCCAATGAAACACCACCATGTTGGTAGGTGTTTCTGTAGTAACTTACATAATGATTAAAGTTGTTTGGGTAAGCTAAAAACAAGTCGTTTTTAGCAAATATAAAGGAGCTACTCATCGTTATTGATGGCAAATGAATTGATTTTGGGTCTTTTATTGCCAAAACGTCTTTGTCGTTATACGTTAAGCTTCGACCAGTTTTATACCTAAGGTTAAGACTCGTATCTCTATCACCAATAACTTTTGTTGGAGCTTTTACGTTTATAGTACCGTGGTCTGTAGTTAATATGAGTTTAAACCCTAACTGTTGTGATAATTGTATCATTTCTAATAATGGCGAATTTTTAAACCAACTTTGGGTCAAAGAACGGTATGCCTTATCATTTGATGCTAATTCTTTTACGACTTCCATTTCAGTTTTAGAGTGAGAAAGCATATCTACAAAGTTGTAAACAACTACATTTAAGTCATTATCTTTTAAACTCTTAAAATTCTCAACAAGCTTCTTTCCGGATTTTAAACTTGTTATTTTATGATATTCGTAGCTAACATGAGTTAAGCCTAAACGCTTTAGTTGTTCTCTTAAAAAATCTTCTTCGTGTAAGTTTTTGCCTCCTTCGTCTGTGTCGTTTTTCCAATATTGTGGATATAATTTTTCCATATCGCTAGGCATTAACCCAGAAAATATAGCATTACGCGCATATTGCGTCGCAGTAGGTAGAATACTGTAAAAAGAAGTTTCAGATACTTTTTTATAATAATTATTCACAATAGGCTCAAAAGCACGCCATTGGTCATATCTTAAATTATCAATCACTACGAGAAGCGTAGGTTGCTTATCTGAAAGCTCAGGAACTACTTTTTCTTTGAAGAGATTGTGAGACATTAACGGTGCATCAGCATTTGGTAGAAACCAATCTGTATAGTTCTTTTCGATAAATTTACCAAACTGAGAATTGGCTTCGTTTTTTTGAGATTCTAAAATATCTGTCATGCCAACATCTTCAATATCTTCGAGTTCTAATTCCCAGTAAATTAATTTCTGGTACAAATCCGCCCATTCTTCAAAAGTGTTAACCATAGATAAGTCCATGGCTATTTTTCTGAACTCTTGTTGGTAATTTGAAGTTGTTTTTTCAGATATGAGACGTGAGTGGTCTAAATTCTTCTTTAAACTCAATAAAATCTGATTAGGATTTACAGGTTTAATTAAGTAATCGGCAATTTTACTTCCAATGGCCTCTTCCATAATATATTCTTCCTCACTTTTGGTAATCATAACTACCGGAAGATTCGGTCGACGCTCTTTGAGTTCAGATAGAGTTTCAAGCCCCGTTAATCCAGGCATATTTTCATCTAAGAACACAATATCAAAGTTGGTGTCTCCAATAGTTTCTAGAGCTTCAGTACCACTTTGACAGGTCGTGACGTTGTATTCCTTTTTTTCTAAGAATAGAATATGAGGCTTTAAAAGGTCAATTTCGTCGTCAACCCAAAGGATATTTATAGTGTTCATGTATATTTGTTTTCTGATTAATAAAATTTAGACGTTTGCCAAATAACAAACTTAAAATATTTAACGACCCAATTTACGGTTTTATTACAATCCCTAATACGCTTATTTTTGATTTAATAGAGCATAAATATTTCCAACGATTGCGACGTATTAGCCAGATGGGAATGTCTTATTTGGTATATCCTGGAGCACATCACACAAGATTCCATCATGCACTAGGAAGTATGCATTTAATGCAAAAAGCGGTGAATGTACTTCGTTTTAAGGGTGTTACAATCTCTGAAGATGAAGAAACAGCGCTTTATGTAGCTATTTTATTGCATGATATTGGCCATGGACCTTTCTCTCATGCTATGGAACATAGTATTGTTAATGGCATATCTCATGAGGAGATTTCACTCTATTTTATGGAAAAGTTAAATGTAGAATTTAACGGAAGTTTAACCTTAGCCATTCAAATATTCAAAGGGGAATATCAAAGACGCTTTATGTGCCAGTTAATTTCAAGTCAGTTAGATATGGATCGTGCCGATTATTTAAAACGTGATAGTTTTTATACTGGTGTTGCTGAAGGTAATATTAATAGTGAACGTCTAATAACAATGCTTACTGTTGTTGATGACGAATTGCTAATTGAAGAAAAAGGAATTTATAGTGTCGAAAAATTCCTTATTGCGAGACGTTTTATGTATTGGCAAGTGTATTTGCACAAAACAGGTCTTGTTGCAGAGCAGATGCTTACACGTGTATTAAGACGCGCAAAAGAATTAGTGGAAAATGGAGTGCAACTAGGTGCTAGCGAGCCTCTCAAATATTTTTTGAGTCATACTATTAATCTTTCGAATTTTAATGATGAAAGCCTTGAGATATTTTCACGTTTAGACGATTACGATATTGTTTCAGCTATGAAGGCTTGGCAATACCATGAGGACTTTGTATTGAGAAACTTGTGCGATATTATTATTAATCGTGATTTGCTTCGTATAAAGTTGAAAAATAACCCCGTAAAACAATCAAATTTAAAAGCACATAAAGAAGCACTAATGGCTGAGTATTCTATCACAAAGTCTGAAGCTAGCTATTTTGTGTTTAACGGAGAAATTACTAATCAGGCTTATAAAAAATCAAAAGAACAGATTAAGATTTTGTTGAAAACAGGAAAAGTAAAAGATATTATTAAGGCTTCAGACCAATTAAACCTTAAGGCCTTGAGCAAACCAGTAACTAAATATTATATCTGTTACCCTAAAAACAAAATGTAAGACATTTTTTCTATTTTTGCCAGACCAACCATTAGCTTAAACAAAACAGTTGAAATTTACAGCAGAACAGATTGCCGGCATTTTAGAAGGAACCGTTATTGGTGACCCAAATATCGAGGTATCTCAATTAGCCAAGATTGAAGAAGGTACAGAAGGTACACTGACATTCTTAGCAAATCCAAAATATAAGTCATATATATATTCTACTAAGGCGTCTATAACTATAGTTAATTCAGATTTTGAAACTGAAGAAGCTTTAGATACTACACTCATAAAAGTAGATGATGCTTATAAAGCATTCACAAAGCTTTTGGAATACTACAATCAGATAAAACTTAATAAATCAGGAATTGAAAATCCTTCATTTATATCAGATTCTGCATCAATTGGAGATAATAATTATATAGGTGCTTTTTCTTATATAGGCGATAATGTAAAATTAGGTGATAATGTTAAGGTATTTCCTAATTCTTATATCGGTGATAATGTTACTATCGGAGACAACAGTATTGTTTTTTCTGGCGGAAAAATATATTCAGAATGTATTATAGGTAACAATTGTGTCATTAATTCTGGTGCAATTATTGGTGCTGACGGTTTTGGTTTTGCTCCAGATGAAAAGGGAGAGTATTCTAAAGTTCCACAAATTGGTAATGTGATTTTAGAAGACAATGTAGATATTGGTGCAGGGACAACCATAGATAGAGCAACATTAGGCTCAACCATTATCAGAAAAGGCGTGAAGCTCGATAACCAAATACAAATAGCTCATAACGTTGAGATTGGTAAAAACACTGTTATTGCCGCACAAACTGGTATAGCAGGTTCTACAAAGATTGGCGAGAATTGTCAAATTGGTGGTCAAGTTGGTATTGTTGGGCACATTACTATTGGTAACAATGTAAAAATACAAGCACAATCAGGTATTGGTAGAAGTATTAAAGACAACGAAGTATTACAGGGCTCACCTGCATTAGGTTACGGTGACTACAACAAATCTTACGTTCACTTTAAGAACTTGCCAAAGATTGTAAAAAATATAAACGATTTAGAAAAGAAAATAGATGGCAATAGTTAAAACCGATATAAAGCAAAAGACTATTGAAAATGAAGTCAGCTTAGAAGGTGTTGGGCTTCATACAGGTGACAACGTTACTTTAGTTTTTAAATCTGGAGCACCAAATTCAGGGTTTGTATTTGAGCGTGTTGATTTAGAAGGACGTCCAAAGATTGAGGCTGATGCTAACTATGTGACTAATACACAAAGAGGAACCTGTCTAGAAAAGAATGGTGTTACTATTCAAACTTGTGAACATGTATTAGCAGCTCTAGTTGGTTTAGATATAGACAATGCAGTGATAGAACTAAATGCTTCTGAGCCACCTATAATGGATGGCTCTTCAAAGTTTTTTATAGAAGCACTAGAAAAAGCTGGTATTGTAGAACAAGATGCTAACCGAGAAGAGTATGTGGTGACCGAAGTCGTTTCATACACTGATGAGGAATCAGGAAGTGAAATTATATTAATGCCTTCCAACAGCTACCAAGTCACTACGATGGTAGACTTTGGTACAAAGGTTTTAGGCACACAGAATGCAACGCTAAATAAAATTTCAGATTTTAAAACTGAGATTGCTGATTCAAGAACATTTAGTTTCTTACATGAAATTGAGATGCTGTTGGAGCATGGTTTAATTAAAGGCGGGGACTTAAACAATGCTATAGTTTACGTGGATAAAGAATTATCACCAGAGACTATGGATAAATTGCGAGTAGCCTTTAAGAAAGATGAAATCGCGGTTAAACCTAACGGTATTTTAGATAATCTTACCCTTCATCATCCTAATGAAGCAGCTAGGCATAAGCTATTAGACGTTATAGGAGATTTAGCTTTAATTGGCACTCGAATAAGAGGTAAAGTCATTGCAAACAAACCAGGACACTTTGTAAACACACAGTTTGCGAAGAAGATGTCTAAGATTATAAAAAACGAAAGACGCAATAATGTACCAACAATAGATTTGAATTCACCACCTTTAATGGATGTGAATCAAATCATGGACATGTTACCACACAGACAGCCATTCTTATTAATAGACAAGATTTTTGAGTTGACTGAAAGTAGCGTTATAGGAATGAAAAATGTTACGATGAATGAAGAATTCTTTAGAGGACATTTTCCTGGAGCACCAGTTATGCCAGGAGTTTTAATTGTTGAAGCAATGGCGCAAACAGGTGGAATTTTAGTCTTAAATACGGTTCCTGACCCAGAAAATTACCTCACCTTCTTTATGAAGATTGATAAAGTAAAATTTAAACAAAAGGTAGTCCCTGGCGACACATTAATATTTAAGTGCGATTTAATTACACCAATTCGAAGAGGAATTTGTCACATGCAGGGTTATGCCTATGCTAATGGTAAATTATGTGCAGAAGCGGAATTAATGGCACAAATTTCAAAAGTAAAATAATATATGAACCGAGCCACTTTAGAATTTTTTAGTGTATCTGGTAAGTTGATAGGCGGATACATTTTCTCCTATTTATTAAAAATAAAATTACGAAAATGAATCAACCTTTAGCATACGTACATCCTGGAGCAAAAATCGCCAAGAATGTAGTTATAGAGCCATTTACAACAATTCATAATAATGTCGTAATTGGAGAAGGCACATGGATTGGTAGTAATGTTACCATTATGGAAGGTGCTCGTATTGGAAAAAATTGCAATATTTTTCCTGGAGCAGTAATTTCTGCAGTTCCACAAGATCTTAAATATAATGATGAGGAAACCACAGTAGAAATTGGTGATAACGTCACTATTAGAGAGTGTGTTACTATAAATAGAGGTACTGCTGATAGAATGAAAACCGTTATTGGGAATAATTGTCTAATAATGGCTTATTGTCATGTCGCTCACGATTGTATTGTTGGTAATAATTGCATTTTTTCTAATAATAGTACACTTGCCGGACATATTACTGTTGGTGATTATGTAATTTTAGCAGGTATGACAGCTGTTCATCAGTTTTGTTCTATTGGTAATCACGCATTTGTTACAGGTGGTTCTTTAGTAAGAAAAGACGTTCCTCCTTTTGTAAAAGCTGCAAGAGAGCCATTATCATACGTGGGTATTAATTCAGTAGGGTTAAGACGAAGAGGTTTTACAACCGAAAAAATAAGAGAAATACAAAGTATTTATAGAATACTTTATCAAAAAAACTATAACAATACGCAGGCTTCAGAAATTATTGAAGCGGAAATGGAAGCGACTTCAGAACGCGATGAAATTCTTCAATTTATCAAGAATTCACATCGTGGTATCATGAAGGGCTACTTTAAATCAAACTAATAAAACTAAACTCATAATATGGCAAGTACATCAGATATAAGAAACGGATTATGCATCAAGTATAATAACGATATTTATAAAATTGTTGAATTTCTTCATGTAAAACCTGGAAAAGGCCCAGCGTTTGTAAGAACTAAACTTAAAAGTGTCACCACAGGAAAAGTGTTAGACAATACATTTTCTGCAGGACATAAAATTGAAGATGTTCGTGTAGAAACACATAAATTTCAATTTTTATATAATGATGGTGATTTCTATCATTTCATGAATGAAGCTGATTATTCGCAAATTCAATTGTCCGAAAGTGCTTTAGACAAACCAGAATTAATGAAAGAAGGGGAAGTGGTTACCATTCAGATTAATACTGAAGATAACATGCCGCTTTCTGTAGATTTACCTGCAACTGTAATCCTCGAAGTCACTGCAACAGAACCTGGAGTAAAGGGAAATACAGCAACAAACGCAACAAAACCAGCGACGGTTGAGACAGGAGCTACGGTTAATGTACCTTTATTTATCAATGAAGGTGATAAAATTAAAATTGAGACCGAAAAAGGAACTTATAAAGAGCGTATTAAAGAATAAATAAACTTTCTGATTTGTCACACTGAGCGTAGTCAAAGTGTTTCATCTTGGATAGACATAATATGAAATTTCCAAAACCTTACACTTTAAAAGAAATTGCAGAAATCATCAACTCTAATTATGTAGGAGCAGATGATTTTTCTGTTTTGGGTATGAATGAAATTCATGTTGTAGAACCGGGTGATATCGTATTTGTTGACCATCCTAAATACTACGATAAAGCCTTAAATTCTGATGCTACAATAATACTCATTAACAAAGAAGTCGCTTGTCCAGAAGGTAAAGCTTTGCTAATTTCTGATGACCCATTTAGGGATTTTAATAAACTTACAGACAAGTTTAAACCATTTGTAAGTTCTACAGCTTCAATATCGGTCTCGGCTAGTATCGGAGATAATTCTGTAATACAGCCTAATTGTTTTATAGGTCATAATGTGTCTATTGGCAAAAATTGTATTATACATGCCAATGTAACCATCTATGATGATGCAGTCATTGGCGATAATGTTACAATTCATTCTGGAACTGTGTTAGGTGCCAATGCTTTTTATTACAAAAAAAGACCAGAAGGCTACGACCGCTTAAAATCTTGCGGTAGAGTAGTTATTAAAGATAATGTAGATATTGGTGCTTCATGTACTATTGACAGAGGCGTTACCGGAGATACAACCGTTGGTGAAGGTTCTAAACTAGACAACCTGATTCAAATAGGTCACGATACTACAATAGGCGAGAAATGTCTTATAGCATCCCAAACAGGTATTGCTGGTTGTGTAGTAGTAGAGGATAATGTAACCATTTGGGGACAAGTAGGTGTTAAAAGTGGAATTACAATTACAAAAGGTACTGTGCTTTATGCACAATCTGGTTTAGGTCATACTACAGATGAAGGTAAAACATATTTTGGGTCTCCTGCTCAAGAAGCAAGGACTCAATTTAAAGAAATGGCATATATCAAGAAAATACCAGACATATTAAAGGAAATTAAAAAATTAAAATCATAAAAATGTCGGCAAAGTCATTATTAGAAAAATTTTATAATTCAGATGTAGCCAATAATGAAACATTAGTCGAAGACTTTTTTCATAAAGACTGCGAATTACATTGGAATAGTAGTAATGGCTTTTCATTATTAAAGTACAACGATGTTGTTGCTTTTTTTGAAGGGGTTAGAACGTCCTATGACTCGTTAAGGTTCGTTCATACACATTTGTTTGAAAGCGGAAACCAAGTAACAAGTCGTCATCATGTGTATGCGCAAACTATTGAAGACCCAAATGATGAAAATCTTTTGGCGCATTTTATTGCTATTTGGGAGGTGAAAGACAATAAGCTTTACCGTTGTTACGAGCTTAGCCAATTGGCAGACGAAAAAACATTACAAGCTTAACAAAATATTACTAAAAAATACTTCGGTAATACGTGTTAAAAAACTTATTTTTGCAACGTTTTTAACCGAATTAAAATTCAAAATATACATGAGCGTTTTAGTCAATAAAGATTCAAAAATAATTGTTCAAGGTTTTACAGGTAGTGAAGGTACCTTTCACGCTAGTCAAATGATTGAATATGGTACTAATGTTGTAGGTGGTGTTACGCCAGGTAAAGGTGGGCAAACTCACTTAGATAGACCTGTTTTTAATACAGTTTCTGAAGCTGTTGAGAAAGTAGGAGCAGATACAACAATTATATTTGTACCACCAGCATTTGCGGCTGATGCAATTATGGAAGCTGCAGATGCAGGTATCAAAGTTATTATTACGATTACTGAAGGTATCCCTGTTGCAGATATGATTAAAGCTGCTGATTACATAAAAGATAGAGACTGCCGTTTAGTTGGTCCTAACTGCCCAGGTGTTATTACTCCAGGTGAAGCTAAAGTTGGTATTATGCCAGGATTTGTTTTCAAATCTGGTAAAGTAGGTATTGTTTCAAAATCAGGTACTTTAACTTATGAAGCTGCTGACCAAGTAGTAAAACAAGGATTAGGAATTACAACAGCAATCGGTATTGGTGGTGACCCAATTATTGGTACCACGACTAAAGAAGCTGTTGAGTTACTAATCAATGATTCAGAGACTGAAGCTGTAGTCATGATTGGAGAAATAGGAGGACAGTTAGAAGCAGATGCAGCGCAATGGTACAAAGACTCAGGAAGTAAGAAGCCGGTTGTAGGTTTTATTGCAGGTGAAACTGCACCAGCAGGACGTACAATGGGGCACGCGGGAGCGATTGTAGGTGGTAGTGATGATACTGCCCAAGCCAAAAAGAAGATCATGAGAGAATGTGGTATTCACGTAGTAGATTCTCCAGCAGAAATAGGAAAGAAAGTAGCCGAAGTACTTGGCTAAGCTAAATAACATTACTGTTAAAAACCTTACAAAATCTTGTAAGGTTTTTTTATTTGATGCAATTTGTAATTTATATCTTTGAGTTACATATAAACAACTATTCAATCACATGAAATTATTAGAAGGTAAAACCGCAATTATAACAGGAGCTTCTCGAGGAATTGGTAAGGGTATTGCAGAAGTTTTTGCAGAACATGGTGCTAATGTAGCATTTACATATAGCTCATCTGTCGAGGCAGCAAATGCTTTAGAAGCAGATTTAAATTCAAAAGGAATAAAAGCAAAAGGATACCAGAGTAATGCAGCAAATTTTGATGATGCACAAAAATTGGCTGAAGATGTTTTAGCAGAATTCGGAAGTATTGACATATTAGTTAATAATGCAGGGATTACAAAAGATAATCTCCTCATGCGTATGGGCGAGGAAGATTTTGACAAGGTTATTGAAGTTAACTTGAAGTCTGTATTTAATATGACAAAAGCTGTGCAACGCACCATGCTAAAACAACGTAAAGGCTCAATTATTAATATGAGTTCTGTTGTAGGCGTAAAAGGAAATGCTGGTCAGACAAACTATGCAGCATCTAAAGCAGGAATCATTGGATTTTCTAAATCTGTAGCCTTAGAGTTAGGGTCACGTAATATTAGAAGTAACGTCATTGCACCAGGTTTTATAGAAACTGAAATGACGGCTAAATTAGATGAAGAAACCGTAAAAGGGTGGAGAGCTGCCATTCCACTAAAACGTGGAGGTACACCAGAAGATATAGCAAATGCTTGCGTGTATTTAGCTAGTGACTTAAGTGCCTATGTTACTGGTCAAACACTCAATGTAGATGGTGGAATGTTAACCTAAACAATACTAAAAATGAAGAAAATCCTTCTAATAGCCCTAATATTTAGCGCATCAATAAACGGCTTTAGTCAAGATGCCGGACAGCATGGAGAAGAATCAAATTCATCTGCTGTTGTTACAAATGTACCCAACGGTTGGGTAAAGTATAAATCAGAAGAATTAGCAGTAACCGCAATATTTCCTGCTACTCCAAAAGAATCTGTTCAGAAGGTACAAACGGCAGTTGGGAGTCTAGACATGCACATGGTAATGTATGCACCATTGATGAGCGGTGATGACAATGCTGTTTATTCGCTCATACGGTCAGATTACCCCGAAGAGCAATTTAAAGATGCTGACCAAGAAAAACAGTCTAGTATTTTAGATGGCGCCGTGGAAGGGGCTGTGACTAATGTAAATGGCACAAAACTTTCCGATAAAAAAATAAAGCTTAATGGCTATCCAGGACGGTCTATAAAAATTCAAACAGAAAGTGGTTACATTTATATCAATGCCTATTTAGTAGAAAATGTAATGTTTATTACCCAGGTTATTACTATGCCAAGTAACGATGGCAATAAAAGTATTAGGCGTTTTATGGATTCTTTCGATATTTTAAAAGTGAAATAATATTGAGTAATCAAACCCTAATTTTATTAATAGTATCTGGAATTATAGCGCTTTTATTAGCGCTATTTCAGTATGTATATAAATCAAAAAACTCAAAACTAAGAGCTATATTAATTCCACTAAGATTTATAGCAATATTTGCAACTCTAGTATTACTCATAAATCCAAAATTTGAAGCTGTAAGCTATTATGAAGAGAAGCCAAATCTAGTTGTAGCCATTGATAATTCTGAATCTGTTTCTTATCTAAAACAAGCTGAGAAAGCTAAGTCATTTTTCGAATCAATACTGAGCAACAAAGCACTAGAAGATAAATTTAATATTGAAACTTTTAGTTTTGGGTCTGATGTTACCTCTGTAGACTCTTTAAATTTTGTCGAAAGTCAATCTAATCTATCTCGGTTTTTTAAGAACTATAATGAGCTTTATAAAGGTATTACTTCACCCTTGCTATTAATCACAGATGGTAACCAAACCATAGGAAATGATTATCAATACGCTGTAAACAAGAAGCAACCAATATTTCCAGTTATTCTTGGTGATACAACAACCTTTTCAGATTTAAGGATTAGCCAGGTAAATGTCAATCGCTACGCATATTTAAAAAATAGATTTCCTGTAGAAGCTATAGTCAATTATTCTGGCAACACTGAAGTATTGGCAAAGCTTAATATTCGTTCTGGGAATAGTATTGTCTTTTCTAAAAATATTAAACTCAGTCCAAGTAAAACTTCGGAAATAGTAAATACCAATCTTAATGCGACTAGTGTCGGTGTTAAGACCTATCGTGTTGAGTTGGCTCCACTCGATAATGAAAAGAACACAATAAACAACTATAAAAATTTTGCTGTTGAAGTCATTGACCAAAAAACAAATATTGCTATCGTAGCAGAAACTATACATCCTGATTTAGGCGCTCTTAAAAAATCTATTGAGAGCAATGAACAGCGAAGTGTTTCGATTTTAAACCCTAAAGAATTTATAGCTCAAGATAAAGATTTTCAATTAGTTATTGTTTATCAGCCAAACACAAACTTTAAGTTAGCTTTTGATAAAATATCCGACCAAAAGCTTAATACGTT
The DNA here is from genome assembly GCF_900129745.1 of Winogradskyella jejuensis. Classification (GTDB taxonomy): domain Bacteria; phylum Bacteroidota; class Bacteroidia; order Flavobacteriales; family Flavobacteriaceae; genus Winogradskyella; species Winogradskyella jejuensis. The sequence goes on from NZ_FQWS01000002.1 coordinate 871,407, forward strand.
TACTATAGCAGGTGCTAGTACAGATTGGAATTTTCTTAATGCCAATCAACCTTATTTCACTCAAGAAATCACAAATCAAACCGAAGATTATCAGCCTATTTTAAATGCTAATTATGGAACATTTATAGTCAATAATATTACTTTTGACAATTATCCGCCATTACGCTCAGAGTTTGGTTCAGTTACATTTTCTGTACCAGAAGAGACATTGTTATACAAAACCATAAATGGTCTTATTACAGACGAAACATTACTAAGTACTTTTGAAGCAGATAATCAAAAGCATGCATTTCTCAACGGAGACGGTATTTGGCGTTGGCGTGCGCAATGTCACTTAGATACAGAAAGCTTTGAGGATTTTGATAATATTATAGGAAAACTCGTCCAATATCTAAGCTCGAATAAAAAACGAAACCGTCTAAATTTAGATTATAAATCGTTCTACAATCAAAATGAGAATATAGTCATTAGCGCCCAATACTTCAATAAAAATTATGAATTTGATGCAGATGCCAATCTTGAGATAACGTACAGAAACAAAGAAACTAATGTTTCTAGAACATTACCGTTTTTGCTTAAAAATGCGTCGTATGTTGTAGATTTAAGTAGTATCACACCTGGAGATTATGTATTTACTGTTAAGAGCAATGATGAGCCTATATCGGCTTCAGGTGTTTTTAAGATACTGGCGTACAATGTAGAGCAGCAATTTCTAAATGCAGATGTAACAAAGCTACAAGCTATTGCAACAAGTACTAATGGTAAACCTTATTTTATTGACCAGGCAAATAGTGTAGCTGAAGATTTAATTAATGACGAACGTTTTGCGACCATACAGAAAAGTAAACGAAGTGTAATACCGTTAATAGATTACAAATATTTACTAGGTTTAATTGCTTTAGCCTTATCTTTGGAGTGGTTTATTAGAAAGTATAACGGATTAATTTAAAAAAGAAAGAAATGGAAAGATTACCTAAGATTGGATTACCTATTTTAATAGCCGTTGTGGCATTAATTATAATTCTTGCAAAATCAGTAGTAACTATTGATGCAGGTTATGCAGGAGTTTTATATAAATTAAATGGTGGTGTAGACCCTGATTCAGAGCCTTTAGGCGAAGGGATTAACTTTGTTGCACCCTGGAATAGCGTTATAGAATACGAAGTAAGACAACAAGAGATTCCTGAGAAAATGTCTGTTTTATCATCAAACGGATTAGATATTCAATTAGATGCTTCTGTACTTTACCAACCAGATGTTGTAAACTTGGCAAAGTTGCATAAAGAAAAGGGTAGAAATTATTTAAATAGAGTTTTGCAACCAGCTATTCGTTCTGCTGCAAGAAGTGTCGTAGGACGCTATACGCCTGAGCAACTGTATTCTAGTAAGCGTGATGCGATACAAGAAGAAATCTTTATGGAAACAAAAAAGATTGTTGAAAGTCAGTATATACAATTGAATAGTGTTCTAATTAGAGATGTAACTTTACCGCCAACAATTAAGCAAGCTATTGAGCGAAAATTAAAACAAGAGCAAGAATCTTTAGAGTACGAGTTTAGATTAGTTACCGCTCAAAAAGAAGCTGAAAAAGTAATTATTGAAGCACAAGGTAAAGCAGACGCTAACCGTATATTAAGTGCTTCGTTAACTGATAAAATTTTGCAAGACAAAGGTATTGAGGCTACAGTTAAATTATCTGAATCACCAAATAGCAAAGTAATTGTAATTGGTTCAGGAGATAGCGGAATGCCTATAATTTTAGGAAACCAATAAAAGTTTGTTAAAGACTTGGAATTGTAATTATTTTTTCTGAAAATTTGCTTTAACAAAAAGACACATGAAATCTATTCAATTACATCATCATTTACATACTTGCCCTCAAGCGAGCTAATGATGTATTGAATAAATTCAAAATATATTATAAACCCGTTTGAGACTATCAAACGGGTTTTATTTTTTAACTCTTGGTATTCTCAAACCAGACAAAAACCAAAAATGAGTAAATTAAAAATTGCAGTTCAAAAATCGGGTCGACTTAACGAAGATTCTATGAAAATTCTTAAAGCCATAGGAATTTCTATAGATAATGGTAAAGACCAACTTAAAGCTTCAGCCCGCAACTTTCCTTTAGAGGTTTTCTATTTACGAAATGGAGATATACCTCAATACCTCAGAGATGGTGTTGTAGATGCCGCTATTATTGGCGAAAACGTGCTTATCGAAAAAGGAAATGATTTAAACATAGTAGAACGATTAGGCTTCTCTAAATGCCGTGTATCTATTGCGGTACCAAAATCTTCAGGAGCAAAATCTTTAAAGGATTTAGAAGGAAAACGTATAGCAACATCGTACCCAAATACGGTTAATCAGTTTTTAGATAAAGCAGGTATTGACGCAAATCTTCATATTATTAACGGTTCTGTAGAGATAGCACCTAATATAGGTTTAGCCGATGCAGTCTGTGATATTGTCTCAAGCGGAAGCACCTTATTTAAAAATGGGTTGAAAGAGATTGAAGTGCTCTTAAAATCTGAAGCCGTCTTAGCAACGTCACCAAAGATTTCTCAAGATAATCAGGCAATCATTGATAAAATTCAGTTCAGATTACAATCGGTTTTAAAAGGAAGAGAAAATAAATATGTTTTACTAAATGCGCCGAACGATAAGTTAGATAGAATTGTTAAAATCCTTCCTGGAATGAACTCACCAACTATTCTGCCATTAGCTAAAGAAGGTTGGAGTTCTTTGCACTCTGTGATTAATAAAAACGATTTCTGGGATGTTATTGATGAATTAAAAGTTAATGGCGCCGAAGGAATTTTAGTTTGTCCAATTGAAAATATGGTTTTGTAATGAAAACATATACCAACCCAGAAAAATCCGATTGGAAAGATATTCTAAAACGACCAACTAAATCTGTTGACGATATTGAAGAGACAGTTTTAGAGGTTTTTAAAGATATTGAAACTAATGGAGACGAAGCAATCAAGCGTTATACGGAAAGATTTGATAAAGTAAGTTTAGATGAAATTATCGTGAGTCAAGATAAAATTGATTCAGCTGCTGAATCAGTTTCTGAAGAGCTTAAAAATGCCATAAAATTAGCGAAATCCAATATTGAAAAATTTCATAAAGCACAAAAAACTGAAAAGATTTTCGTTGAAACTATGGATGGTGTTGAGTGTTGGCAAGAAAAAAGGCCAATTCAAAAAGTTGGGTTATACATTCCAGGCGGAACAGCACCACTATTTTCAACAGTTTTAATGTTAGCCGTACCTGCAAATATTGCTGGTTGCAATGAGATAGTTTTATGTTCGCCGCCAAATTCTCAAGGAAAAGTAGCAAATGAAATATTATATGCTGCACAACTATGTGGTGTAACCAAAATTATTAAAGTTGGTGGGATACAAGCTGTAGCAGGATTAACGTTTGGCACGGAATCTATTCCTCAAGTTTATAAAATTTTCGGCCCAGGAAATCAATACGTTACTGTAGCTAAACAATTGGCGACCAAATTCGGAGTAGCTATAGATATGCCTGCTGGTCCAAGTGAATTATTAGTGATGGCTGATGAAACAGCAAGTGCTGCTTACGTGGCTTCAGATTTATTGAGTCAAGCCGAACACGGAGCGGATAGTCAAGTCATTTTTGTTACAACATCAAATGAATTTGCAAAAGAGGTTAATGCTGAAGTTCAAAAGCAATTAAATGTATTACCACGTAAAGATATGGCGTTTAAAGCTATCGAAAATTCAAAATCAATAATAGTAGACAGTTTCGAAACCGCTTTAGATTTAATTGATGAATATGGTCCAGAACACTTTATTGTTGCTACAAAAAATGATGATTATTTTGTTGAAAGAATAAGCAACGCAGGTTCCGTCTTTATCGGTAATTATACGCCTGAAAGTGCAGGAGATTATGCCTCAGGGACCAACCATACATTGCCTACAAACGGTTTTTCTAAAGCGTATTCGGGTGTGAACCTTGATAGTTTTCAAAAGAGTATGACGTTTCAGAAGATATCCGAAAAAGGGATACAAAACATAGGAAATGCTATTGAATTAATGGCTGAAGCCGAAGGTTTACAAGCGCATAAAAATGCGGTAACACTAAGATTAAAAGATTTAAAATAAACTAAATGTCACCTTGAGCGGAGTCGAGAGGTCTCAAAAAAATGAAAAAACTAAATATTAATAATCTTTTAAGAGAAAATATAAAAACTATAAAAGCGTATTCATCGGCCAGAGATGAGTACAAAGATGCGAGCACAGAAATGGTTTTTATAGATGCAAATGAAAATCCGTTTCAGACCAACGTTAACCGTTATCCAGACCCAAAACAGTCTAAAGTAAAAGCGCGTTTGTCAGAAATTAAGAATATACCATCGTCGCAAATCCTCCTTGGAAACGGAAGTGACGAAGTGTTAGACCTATTATTTAGAGCCTTTTGCGAGCCAAATAGAGATAATGTCATCACGCTACCACCAACATATGGAATGTATTCGGTTTTAGCAGATTTGAATGCTATTTCAATAAAAGAAGTGCTTTTAGATAAAGATTTTCAGCCTAAAGATGAAGAAATTTTAGCTGCTCAAAATGAAAACAGTAAACTATTGTTTTTATGTTCGCCAAATAACCCAACGGCAAATAGTTTTGATGCTTCAAAAATTGAAAAGCTAATTACAGAATTTAAAGGTATTGTAGTTATTGATGAAGCTTATATTGATTTTTCAAACACCGAAAGTTGGTTAAGCCGATTGAATGAATTTCCTAATCTCGTAGTTACTCAGACGCTCTCTAAGGCTTATGGTTTAGCAGGAATTAGGCTGGGTATATGTTATGCTTCAGAATTTATTATTTCAATCTTAAATAAAATAAAACCACCATACAATGTTAATCAGCTTACACAAGAAAAGGCTTTGGAGCGTTTGAATGATTTAGAAAAAGTAGAAAAAGAAGTTTCTACTATTTTATCAGAAAGAGATAAATTGATAGAGGCCTTACAAACAATAACATTTGTAGAGACAGTTTACAATTCTGATGCAAACTTCATTTTAGTAAAGGTTGATGATGCTAATAAACGTTACAAACAACTTATAGAAAAAGGTGTGGTTGTAAGAAATAGAACAACGCAACCTTTATGCAAAAACACTTTGCGCTTTTCAATTGGAACTAAGATTGAAAATCAAATATTAATTAAGATTTTAAAGCAACTGTAATGAAACCAGTTTTATTCATAGACCGCGACGGAACTCTAATTAAAGAACCAGCAGATGAGCAAATCGACTCATTTGAAAAATTAGAATTTTACCCAAAAGTATTTCAATATTTAAGTAAAATAGCAAAGGAACTAAATTTCGAAATCGTAATGATTACCAATCAAGATGGTTTAGGCACAGAGGTTTATCCAGAGGACACTTTTTGGCCAGTCCATAATTTTGTTTTAAAAACTTTTGAGGCCGAAGGGGTTGTGTTTAAAGAGCAATTTATCGATAGAACCTTTGCCAAAGACAATGCACCAACTCGTAAACCAAATACTGGGTTATTGACCAAATACTTTTCTGAGGATTATGATTTAGCAAATTCATTCGTCATAGGCGATAGACTAACGGATGTAGAATTAGCTAAGAACCTTGGAGCAAAAGGTATTTTTATTAATGACAACACTAATCTCGGAACAGACGAAGTTACTGTTAGTAATAGTGAATTAAAGCAGTACATCGCCTTAGAAACTAACGATTGGGAAAAAATTTATCGATTTCTAAAAACGTCAGAACGTTTAGGTTCTATAGAAAGAAACACCAATGAGACTAAGATTAAAATTAATTTAAATCTCGACGGAACTGGAAAAAGCAAAATCTCAACGGGCATTGCATTTTTCGACCACATGCTCGACCAAATTGCGCGTCATGGACAACTAGATTTAGATATCAAGGTTGATGGTGATTTAGAAGTTGACGAACACCACACCATAGAAGATACTGCTATTGCTTTAGGTGAAGTATTTACAACTACACTTGGTAATAAATTAGGTATTGAGCGTTACGGATTTAGTTTGCCGATGGACGATTGTTTAGCGCAAGTAGCTATTGATTTTGGAGGCCGAAATTGGCTCGTCTGGGATGCTGAATTTAAGCGTGAAATGATTGGTAAAATGCCAACTGAAATGTTCTATCATTTCTTTAAATCTTTTACAGATGGCGCTAAATGTAACCTTAACATAAAAGTTGAAGGCACAAATGAGCATCACAAAATTGAAGCCATATTCAAAGCCTTTGCAAAGGCTATTAAAATGGCAGTAAAGCAAGATGTTGAAAAAATGATTTTACCATCAACAAAAGGAATGCTGTAATGGATTTGAAAATAGTTAATTACGGAGCAGGAAATATCAAAAGCATTCAATTTGCCTTTCAGCGTTTGGGATATGAAGCAATATTATCAGATAATCCAGATGAAATAATTAAAGCAGATAAAGTGATTTTTCCTGGTGTTGGTGAGGCAAGTTCAGCAATGAAAAAACTTAAGCAAAGTGGCTTAGATGCTCTAATTCCAAAGCTCGAGCAGCCGGTTTTAGGTATTTGTTTAGGTATGCAACTCATGTGCAACTGTACCGAAGAAGGCGACACAAAAGGACTAGGCATATTTAACACCAACGTTAAGCGTTTTTCAAATAATGTTAAGGTACCACAAATGGGTTGGAATACAGTTAGAAGTCTTAAATCAAATTTATTTAAAAATATATCTGAAGGAGATTACATGTATTTGGTTCATAGTTTTTATGCTGAAAATTGTGAAGAATCCATAGCAACATCAGATTATGAATTAGAATATGCTTCTGCTTTACAAAAGGATAATTTTTATGGAGTTCAATTTCACCCTGAAAAATCATCTAAAGCAGGTGAGCAGTTGTTAAAGAACTTTTTAGAACTTTAACCGAATTGAAATGTTACCTTGAGCGTAATCGAAAGGTCTTAATAAAACCAAATATTAATTAAAATAGATTCTTGCCAGCGCAGGAAATAAATATGAGAATAATACCAGCCATAGATATCATCGACGGAAAGTGTGTAAGACTCACTAAAGGCGATTACGATACAAAAAAAATATATAATGAAAATCCACTTGAAGTCGCTAAACAGTTTGAAGCATCAGGTATAGAATACTTACATCTCGTAGATTTGGACGGCGCCAAAGCAAAGCATATTGTCAATTACAAAGTATTAGAGCAAATTGCTTCAAAAACAAAATTAAAAATTGATTTTGGAGGCGGATTAAAATCTAACGAAGATTTAAACATAGCTTTCAATAGTGGTGCAAGACAGATAACAGGAGGAAGCATTGCGGTAAGCGATAGAGAAACGTTTGAAGGTTGGATTTCTAAATACGGAGCACAAAAAATCATTCTAGGTGCAGATAGTAACGACGGAAAAATTGCTATAAACGGATGGCAAGAGAATAGTAAAGAAGAAGTGATATCGTTTATAAAAAACTATCAAAGAAAGCATATACAATATGTAATATGCACTGATATTTCAAAAGATGGAATGCTTGAAGGCCCATCAATAGAGTTGTACAAAACGATTATCTCAGAGTGCAGCAATAAAAGTGGTGCACAGTCTATAAAACTTATAGCTTCTGGTGGCGTTTCAGATATCGAAGACTTGCATAATTTAAAAGCTATAGGCTGTGAAGGCGTAATTATTGGAAAGGCTATTTACGAAAACAGAATTAGTTTAAAACAGTTAGAAGAGTTTATATAAGATGCTTACAAAACGAATAGTCCCTTGTCTAGATATAAAAAATGGGCGTACCGTAAAAGGTGTCAATTTTGTTGATTTACGTGATGCTGGCGACCCAGTAATTTTAGCGAAGCAATATGCAGATTTGGGTGCAGACGAATTGGTTTTTCTCGATATCGCTGCAACTTTAGAAAACAGAAAAACCATGCATGACATGGTTTTAAAAGTGGCAGAACAAGTTAATATTCCGTTTACTGTTGGTGGTGGAATTTCTTCTGTTGAAGATGTTGATGCGTTATTACATTGCGGAGCAGATAAGGTGTCCATTAATTCTTCGGCTGTTAAGCGACCTGAATTAATTAACGAATTATCCAATAAATTCGGGAGTCAATGTGTGGTTGTAGCGATTGATGCCAAGCAAATTGATGGCGAATGGTTTGTGCATTTGGCTGGTGGTACAATCCCGACAGATATAAAATTGTTCGATTGGGCAATAGAAGTAGAGCAACGTGGTGCCGGTGAAATATTATTTACATCCATGAATCATGATGGAACCAAAGCTGGTTTTGCAAATGAAGCATTAGCCAAGCTTTCAGAATTAGTAAACATTCCAATTATTGCTTCTGGTGGAGCTGGAACAATTCAGCATTTTGCAGATACATTTATAGATGGAAAAGCTGATGCTGCTTTAGCTGCGAGTGTTTTTCATTTTGGTGAAATACCAATTTTAGAACTAAAGAAAGAATTAAAAAAACAGGGAATACCCGTGCGGCTTTAGCCCTCATGCTGAACCTATTTCAGCATCTTAAAATATAACAAAAATGAACATAGATTTCAATAAAAATAAAGACGGACTAGTGCCAGCAATTATTCAAGATGCTATAACTAAAAATGTTTTAATGTTAGGTTATATGAATCAAGAAGCTTTCAACAAAACGAAAGAAACGGGTTTGGTAACCTTTTTCAGCCGAACAAAACAACGTCTTTGGACGAAAGGAGAAGAAAGTGGAAATGTTTTGAATCTGATTGATATGAAATTAGATTGCGACAATGATACACTTCTAATCTCTGTAAACCCAAAAGGGCCAACTTGTCATAAAGGTTCTGATACGTGCTGGAATTTAGAAAATAAAGAGTCCTTCGGGTTTATCTCAAAATTAGAAAACACTATTACTTCACGTATTGAAAATGCAGATACCAAAAAATCTTATGTGGCGTCATTATTTGCAAAAGGTATCAATAAAGTTGCGCAAAAGGTTGGAGAAGAAGCAGTAGAAGTAGTCATTGAGGCCAAGGACAATAATGACGATTTATTCCTTGAAGAAAGTGCTGATTTGCTATTTCATTATTTAATGCTACTTCAGGCAAAAGGTTTTAAGCTGAATGATGTTGTAGACGTTTTAAAATCTCGTCAAAAATAATCAGCGTGTGTATGTCATTGTAGAAACAACATTTCCTTCTTTGTCATAATACGTCCATTTACCAATTGGCTTTTTCCAATGTAAATATTGTCCTTTAGATTTTATGCTACCATCTTCGTAGAAGAATGTTACCGGGCCTTCGACTCTATTATCTTTATAAGTGCCTTCGCATGTTTTTCTACCATAAGGGTCAAAGTCAATCCATTTGCCATTTCCAACACCGTCTACATATTCTTGCATAGTCATATAGTTCCCATTATCATATTTGCCATACAGAGTACCTGTAAAAGGTTTTTTAGAGCCAATCTCGTAATATTTGGAGCCAAGTTTATAGGCTTTTTGGTATGTGTTGCTCATAGAAACTAGCTTTTCATTTTGAGCAAATCCTGTAATTGCACAAATGATAATTAAAAGTAGTGATAGGATTGTTTTCATGGTATTTGTTTATTACATATACACAAGTAAATTGATTTTGGATGAGTATTTTGAAATAAATCAATCTTAACAGTATTGGTGATTTGGTATTCTAACAAAAAAAAGCACCACTAAAACTGATGCTTTGATTTAGAATTAATTTTCAAGTATTATTTAATCCATTGTTTTGAAATTGCATTTTTCGAAAAATAAATTAAGAATAAGCAAACCACAATAACCATTACTGGCATTATCATTTGCGCGCCTGTCATTTCAATATTCATAAATAAATAGACATGCTGAATAATGGCTCCTAATGCCGAAATTACAAAGAGAAAATAAGCCCATTTTTTTCGTATTAGTAAACATAATGCTCCTAAAGCACCAGCGAAAACAGCTGTTGCAAATGCAGCTGTATACCATGCAGGATGTTCCATAAGATATTGTGCTTGTTGGTCTGCAGGTAATTGTGCAATCATGTCTTCTGTAATAAAGGCTTGCCCAATGTAAGCGAGTACGCCCATGCCGTTCCAAAGGAGTGCTAAAACACTCACAATCCAGAACCAAATTGGTGGTTTTGTTGTTGTCATAATAGGTTGATTTTAGTTAGTTAATGGTTTCAAGTTAAAAAAAATTTGATAGAGTGTTGGGCAAAGACTAATTTCGGCACTAGTATGATGTTTCAAAAAAGCTATTATTATCTTATAAAAATTCAATATTTAGGGTATCGGTTTCATGGTTGGCAAAAGCAGCCTGATGTAAAAACCATACATCTAATGATAGACCGCACACTCAAATTTATTTTGGGTAAGCAACGGTTTAAAACCCTTGGTGCGGGTCGTACGGATGCTATGGTTTCTGCTAATGAAGCTGCCTTAGAATTATTTCTTTATGATACGCCAATAGAGGATTTTGATGCGTTTTTAGACCTTTTTAATCACAATCTTCCGCAAGACATTAGGGCATTAAGTATTAAAGAAGTTGATAAGGATTTTAACGTTATTCAAGATTCAAAAATTAAAGAATACCATTATGTGTTTTCTGAAGGGCAGAAAAATCATCCGTTTTGTGCACCAATATTAACGACAATACTTGATTCCCTGGATGTAGAGTTGATGAAAGAAGGAGCTCAATTATTTAATGGTACTCATAATTTTAAATCATATTGTTATAAAGCATCAGAAACAGGCGAATTCATACGAACAATAGAATATTGCGGTTTGGAGGAGAACTCGCTATACACTGCAAATTTTTTTCCTAAAAAATCTTATGTTTTAAGAGTTAGAGGTAAAGGTTTTATGCGTAATCAAATACGACTAATGTTTGGTGTTTTAATAAAGTTAGGCAGAGGAGAAGTGACTCTAGATTATATCAAAGACTCCTTAACCGACAATAGTACTGAAGTTATGGATTACATAGCACCAGCTTCTGGATTAATATTACATTCTATAAATTTTGAATAAATAAAGCCTTCTGTTTTATCTAAACCAATTCCGTTTACTCACATTTGAAACGATATAGTAAAGTAGAAACGCAATAATTGGAATAATAAAATATCTAATGTTCTCAGCTAGAGAGAATAGTTCGTACATTTTACCAATAAATACATTATATACGTACTGAAGTATTATGGCAAATAATGAGATTAGGAATAGTGTTTTAGACCAATTCTTTTTCAAAAACATGCCAATAACACCAACTAAACCTACAAAAACTGCAAGGCCAAATGCTGCTATAGCCCATACAGGCATTTTATCTACTACCATCAGTTGTTCTGGAGAGTACATTGACCGATAAGCTGATGTGTTATAAGCTTGTGATATAAAATAATAAGCACCTAAAGCATACCATAGGAATGCCAAAAGCGATATAATCCAATACCAAAATGGGGTTTTAGAATAAGATAAATTTGTCATAATCATTGATTGTTTAGTTAATACAAAACGCTTAACGCGACTTAACAATCAACAAGGTAGAAAGAAAATAAAGGAATAAATATGAGAATTATCACATTTTGGAAGAGCGATTTTTACTCAACAACATGAAGCTTAGGCTCTTTTTCTACAAATTTTCCGTTAACAGATTCGCCTAAAATAATGACTTCTTTAGACCTCTCGTACATTTTTATAGCACGATCCATCTGCATTTTAGTGCCGTTATATAGTTTAACTCCGGACTTAGAACCTTTGTTACGTATCTCTATATAAAAACCATCTTTAAGTTTTGTCGGCTTTGTTGCGGGTCTACCCATGTGTAAATATAAATATTAAAATTTCTGCATAATAGTGAAAATTCTTTCATTTTACAAATCATTTAATAAATATTAAAAATACAATACTCAATTTGTTAAAATAATATATAGACAAAGCAATAAATGTTAATTCTTCATAATTTTCACATTATTAAAATCTGAGTTTTTATGTAAGATTATATTGATTTAATAAATAATATTTCAAACATTTTAGCCTTAAAAAGAACATTGTTTTATTTTTATAAAAAATTCTATGAGTAATACCATACCCAAAACTGCACTTTCATTCTTCAAAAAACTTCAAAAAAACAATAATAGAGATTGGTTTAACGAACATAAACCAGAATTCAAAAAAATTGAAGCTCACGTAAAGTTCGTTTACAATTCCATTGGAGAACTCATGAATTCTCATGACAATATAGACAAGGTAAAACTATTTAGAATCTATAGAGATGTACGATTCTCTAAGAATAAGCTACCCTATAAAACACATTTTGGTGGGTCTTTTCATCGTAAAAAACCTGAACTCCGTGGTGGTTATTATCTACATATTCAGCCAAATAATGAGTCTTTTATCGCCATTGGTTTTTGGGAACCGCATAAAGACGATTTAATGCGTATTCGTAAAGAATTTGAAATGGATGACCAAGAAATACGAGAGATATTAAATCATAAAGCCTTTAAGTCCACTTGGGGTGATTTGGTTGGGGACGAATTAAAAACTGCGCCAAGAGGTTTTGATAAAGAGCATCCAGCAGTAGATTTAATCCGTAAAAAACAGTACATTTTTATAAAAAAATACAGTGACGAAGAAGTCACTTCAGATAAATTTATTGAAAATGTGAATAACGCCTTTAAAAGTGCTCGTCCATATTTTGATTATATGAGTGACGTTTTAACCACTAATTTAAATGGAGAGTCTATAATTTAAACCGCTTTTAAATATTCTGGCTTTACAAAGAGTTGAATGCTATCTACCAACCGCTCTTTTACAATATTCATCATACGTTTGTTGAGGGCGGAAGAGTTTTTGATGTAAAGCTCGTATTCTTCAACGGTAAACTGCCCTATAATCATTCCTTTTACAGAATTTCTAAATTTCATGTCCTTATGTATAGCATTTTCTATGTAAGCCATTTGTTTTGGAAGCGTTAAATCATAAAACACATGCTTACGTTTAGCAATGTAATTCCTAAAAACTGCTATAAGTAAATCGTGTTGCATTTTAATAATTGGACGCAATGTTTTGTTCTGAAAAGCTTCGTCGTTCGACATTGTATCGTAGATTTTAGCTGAAGGAATTTGAGGTCGTATATTCAGCAGTAGTTTAGAGCGAGTCTCCATAAGAATAGGATTACAATTAATATGGAATTAAATTTAAATATATATAACCTCAGAAAGCTTTCGCAAACATTATCTTGTTAACGGTGTTATTAACAATAGTAATTTTGGCTAGAGCAATTTCTTGTTAGTATCTTTAGCTAAAATTTTTAAAATATGAAGTTTGGCAGTGTTGATTATCCAGAAACTATAGATTTTACCTTACCAAAAGACCACCCGGATACAGCAAGAGTATTGAAAGAAAATGCCTGTGACGAATTTAATGTCTTTGTAGGTTGTGCTAAATGGAATAGGGCAGATTTAAAAGGGTTTTATCCTCGAGGCACAAAAGATGAGCTTGAATATTATTCACGACAATTTAATTCCATTGAATTGAATGCTACATTTTATCGCATATTTTCACCAGAACAGTTTGAAAAATGGTACGAAAAAACACCCTCAAATTTTAAATTCTTTCCGAAACTAAATCAAGAAATTAGCCACTGGAAAAGATTAAATGAAGATGTAGGTCCAGTTGTTGAAAATTATCTCTACAGCGCTGTTAACTTAAAAGAAAAGCTAGGCTGTGTGTTTCTTCAAATGCATAATAACTTTGCACCAAAAGACTTTAATCGTGTTGTTGATTTTGTTGAATCTTGGCCAAAAGAAATTCCTTTAGCCCTTGAGTTTAGACATACGGATTGGTATAACGACGAAGCTGTTTCGGAAGATTTATACCAGTTATTAGAAGAAAATAACATTTCCAATATTATTGTAGATTCTGCAGGAAGAAGAGATATTATTCACATGCGTTTAACAAATTCTAGAGCGTTTGTCAGGTATGTCGGCGCTAATCATCAAACAGATTATAGCAGGTTAGATGATTGGGTAGACCGACTAAAAACATGGAAACATGCTGGGATTAAAGATGTCAATTTCTTTGTGCATCAAAATATAGAAAAAGAATCACCATTGCTTTCAGCATATTTAATTAAAAAGATGAATACGGAGTTGGGAACTGACTTAAAAATCCCTAATGACGATTCTAATGGACAACAAACTTTATTGTAAATGAGATTTAATACACGTAAATGGGTAAAACCCGAAGATTTAAATCCAAACGGCACCTTATTTGGTGGCCAATTATTAGCTTGGATAGATGAAGAGGCTGCTCTTTATACTATAATTCAGCTTGAAAATCCTAAAATAGTGACTAAATACATGTCTGAGATTAACTTTATGGCTTCAGCCAAAAAGGGAGATATTGTAGAGATTGGAATGGAGGTTATTAAATTTGGAAGAACATCTATTACTATGAAGTGTGAAGCACGTAATAAAATGACTCGAGAAACCATATTAACTGTTGACAATATGATAATGGTTAATCTAGGAAAAGAGGGTAAACCAGCGCCGCATGGTAAAACAGAGGTAGAATATGTAAAGGATAGATTAAATAACGATTAGTTGCTTGCTAAGTCCATGCTTAATTCATAAACTTCTAAATCAAAATACTTTACGGATGCCAGAACATGGTCAAAGATATCACCCATGATATACTCATAGTTCTGCCAACGTTGGTCACTGCTAAATGCATATATTTCAAGAGGAATGCCTTGAGGAGTTTGCTCGAGTTGGCGGACCATTAAAGTCATATCTTTCTTTATGGCAGAATGGGTTTCAATATAGGTTTGGAGATACTTTCTAAATACTCCAAAATTGGTGAGATTTCTACCATTAATTAAGACAGATTTATCAATATTTAGTTGAATATTGTGTTTTGATATTTCGTTTGAGCGTGTGTTCAAGTATTCTGAAACTAATTCTATTTTCTTAAAGCGTTCAATATCTTTGTCTGTTAAAAACTTAATAGTAGAAGCTTTAATAATCACAGAACGTTTAATACGCCTTCCACCAGAATTAGACATGCCACGCCAGTTTTTAAAGGAATCTGAAATTAATGCATAAGTCGGTATGGTTGTAATGGTTTTATCCCAGTTCTGTACTTTCACCGTTGCAAGCGTAATTTCTATGACATCACCATCTGCACCATATTTTTCAAAAGTTATCCAATCGCCAATACGTACCATATCATTGACGGTAACTTGAATACTCGCCACAAAACCTAAAATACTATCTCTAAATACAAGAATAATAATTGCTGAAACAGCTCCTAGACTAGTTACAAATTCCCAAAATGAAATTCCAGTGATTATCGCAAAAATTGAAAAAATAGCGAGCAACCACATAAATATCATAAACACTTGGATGTAGCTGTAAATTGGTTTGTCTTTATACTTCGGTAAAGTCTTCAAGTAATCTTTAACCGATAATAAAATACTTCGTAAAATGCGTAATGCTAAAAGTATGGCTACAACTTTCAAAGTTTTTTCAATAATAGACTCTACAAAAGGAAAGTCTGAAAAAACCTGAGGAACAAATTCAATTAAGATGATTAAAGGAATAATGTGAGCAACATTTCTAGGTAACTTGTTAGTAATTAATATGTCATCAAAATCGGTTTTCGTACGTTTTGCAATGCCAGAAGAAACCCTCCACAATATGCGTTTAGTAATAAAGTCTATAATAAAAGCGACAATTAACAGTGCAACAAGAAGCGCAAGCATGTTTAAGTATTTTGCAGCACTTTGCGTAAACCCATTTTCGATGAGTAAATCGTAAATGTAATGTTTCATTGTAATACGATTATTTCTGTAAAATTAGGTGTTTGTGACTAAGCGGAATATGATTTTAGGTAGTTCTTTTCAACATAAAATGTACCGAAAGGAATTACTGAGGCAATTAATACAATCCAAAAGGTTTTCTGAGTCCATTTAAAATCTGGCTTTAGCCATATTGCTAGCACGATGTAAGCCACAAATAATAATCCATGAGGCATTCCTAATAATTTCACGTACTGCGGGTCGTCATTAATGTATTTTATAGGAACAGCAACAAAGAGCAATAATAAATATGAAACACCTTCTAAAAAGGCTACAAGTCGAAAAAAATTAATCATAATTCATCTACAAATAAGTACTGCAAAAATACTTTGATAATAGCTAAATGCAACTGATTTTAACAGCTTTTAAGAATTAAATTAAAACTAAAGTTGGATTAATTATCTTTACATTTTCTAACTAAAAAAACAACCAATTTCAAATGATTTTTTCTAAAAAAACTCTTGTAACAGTCCTTTGTTTATCAGCATTTTTAGTCTTTGACGTAAGCAATGCCCAATCTAAGCGTAAGAGTAAAAAACAAGCAAAATCCGAAGCTGCTATACCAAAAACAGAAGCAAAGAAAAAAGGTAAAATAAAAGATTATGATAAGGTAATTACCAAAGACGCTATTACAGATGATGGCTTATTTAAAACACATCAAGTAGGTGAGAAGTATTTTTTTGAAATTCCTAATGAATATCTAGATACAGATATGCTTTTAGTCAGTCGTTTTGCAAAGTTACCTTCTCAGCTCGGTGGTGGTTATGTAAATGCAGGCACTAAAACAAATACGAGATTAATTCAATGGCAACGCTTTAAAGACAAAATATTAATCAAAGAGAAATCTTACAGTGCTGTTGCTCAAGACAGTTTGCCTATCAATATATCTGTACAAAACAATAATTATGCACCAACATTATATGCTTTTGATATACAGGCGATTTCTAAAGATTCTTCTGCAGTAGTTGTTGATGTTACTTCGTTTTATGGTACTGATGTTAAAGCTTTAAGTGGTTTACCAGCGCGTTTCAGAAAGCAGTATAAGGTTAGGAATTTAGATAAATCAAGAAGTTTTATTAATTCGGTAAAGAGTTTTCCCGAAAATATAGAAGTCATTCAGGATTTTACATACAATGCATCAGAACCTCCAGTAAATACAGGCGATGAAACTATTAGCATTCAGATGAATCAATCTATGATTTTGCTACCTAAAGATAAGATGCAGCCACGCTATTTTGATGAACGTGTAGGTTGGTTTACTTTAAGTAAATACGATTACAGTAGTGAGAAATTAAAAGCAGACCGTAAAACTTACATCCGTAAATGGCGATTAGTTCCAAAAGATATTGAAGCTTATAAAAGAGGTGAATTAGTAGAGCCTGTAAAGCCTATTGTATATTATCTCGACCCAGCAACTCCAGAAAAGTTTCGTTCTTACATGAAAGAAGGTGTTGAGTTATGGCAGAAAGCTTTTGAAGCTGCAGGCTTTAAAAATGCAATTATTGCAAAAGACCCACCAACGAAAGAAGAAGACCCAGATTTTAGTCCTGAAGACATTCGCTATTCGGTAATTAGATACGTAGCAAGTACAACACGTAATGCTACTGGCCCAAGTGTATCTGACCCAAGAACAGGGGAAATTATTGAAAGTGATATCATTTGGTATCATAATCATTTACGCTCATACCGTAACCGTTATTTATTAGAGACTGGCGCGTCTAACCCTTCAGCTCGAACACTAGATACTCCAGAAGAAGAAATAGGAGAAATGATGAAAATGGTAATTGCTCACGAAGTTGGACATACACTTGGTTTGCCTCATAACATGGCGGCAAGTTATGCATATGATGTGGAGAACTATCGTGATGGTGCATTTACTCAAAAGAATGGTATCGCAGCGACGATTATGGATTATGCACGATACAATTATATTGCGCAGCCTGGAGATCAGAATATTCGCTTTATAAGACAATTAGGACCTTATGACGATTATGCAATCAATTTTGGATACCGCTATTATCCTGAAGCTAAATCTGCTGATGATGAGCGCGAAATCTTAGACCAACTCGTTTCTGCAAAATCGGGTGACCCAGTCTATATGTTTGGAAGTCAAGGAAGCCGTTTTGACCCAAGGTCTCAAACTGAAGATATTGGGAACAATAGTATCAAAGCTAGTACTTATGGATTAAGTAATCTTAAAATTGTTGCAAAAAATCTACCAGCTTGGACAAGTGACCAAACTAATAATTATGATGACTTAGGCGAATTATATGGCGAAATGTTAGGCGTTTGGAATCGTTATGTAGGACACGTAGCAACACATATTGGTGGTGTTTACGAAGACACCAAGAACCCTTCTCAAGCTGGCGATGTCTATACTATGGTTCCAAAAACCCTACAAAAATCAGCTATGCAATGGTTGCATAAAAATGCCTTTGCGAGCCCAACTTGGTTAGTAGATAAAAATATTCTAAATAAAATTGATTACGCTGGTTATACTGAGCGTTTAAGAGGACTTCAAGTAAGACAATTAAACCGATTATTGAACTTTGAAACTTTGGGTCGATTAATAGATTACAATGCTTTAGATACTAACAATTACTCAGCATTAGAGATGCTTAGAGATTTACGAAAAGGAATTTGGTCAGAAATTAATTCGGGACAGAATGTTTCGGTTTACAGAAGGAATTTACAACGTGCATATGTAGACCAAATGAAGTATTTAATGACTGAAGATATGAATAGAGCACGTTCTAGAAAGTACTATAATGTCAACCAATCTGATGTTAGAGCATTAGTAAGAGGTGAGCTAAATGTTTTAAAACAGCGTTTAAAAGCAGGTGCAAATTCAGCAGTTAATACAGAAACAAAGTATCATTATAGAGACGCTTTAGAGCGCGTAAATAGCATTTTAGACCCAAAATAATTGGGAGATAAAAATGAATAGAGAAGATTATAAAATACATATCATTGGCGCAGGCATAAGTGGGCTTATCGCAGCTAAAACACTTGAAAACCAAGGCTACAAGCCCATAATAATTGAGGCAACAGATAGAGTAGGTGGACGTGTAAAAACCGATATTGTAGAAGGTTATCAGCTAGACCATGGATTTCAGGTATTGTTAAACGCTTATCCTAAAGCTATAGAGCATTTAGATTTTAAAGCTTTAGAGTTACAAGAGTTTTTACCTGGAGCAACTATCTTTTTTGGTAACAAGAAACAAACTATTGGAGACCCATTGCGAGATATTGGGTTATTGTTTCCAACATTATTTGCATCAATAGGAAGTATTTCTGATAAGATTAAAATACTAAAACTAAATTCAGAATTAAAGAAGAAGTCTATTCCTGCTATATTTTCAGATGAAGAATATTCCACTCTTAAGTATTTGAAGCAAAAAGGATTTTCAGAACACATCATCAAAACATTCTTTAAACCATTTTTCTCTGGCATCTTTTTAGAGCCTGATTTAAAAACCTCTAGCCGAATGTTTGAGTTTGTTTACAAAATGTTTGGTGAGGGACTAGCTGTTTTGCCAAAGGCTGGAATAGGTGCTATTTCAGAGCAATTAAAATCACAACTTAACGACACAGAGTTTGTATTTAATACCAAAGTAGAATCCGTAGATGACAAATCACTAAGCTTATCTGATGGAACAGTAATAGACACCCATTTTACCATTATTACTTCTGGTGCTAGTTATTTAATTAAGAATTTAAATAATCAAGATGTAAAGTGGAAATCTTGTTATAATCTCTATTTCGAGGTTGAAAATCGAACTATTGAGAAACCTCTAATTGGTTTGATGGCTGATGACGATACTGTGATTAATAACATTTTTTTTCATAATAGTTTAAAAACTAACACCAAAGGCAATAAGGAATTGTTATCTGTGACTGTTGTAAAAGATATGGATAACTCAGAGCTTGAGAAAAAAGTAGAAGAGGAGCTGACTACAAAATATAAGATCAATGTTGTAAAACATCTTAAAACGTATCACATTAAGAATGCACTTCCGGATATTGAACAATTACACTACGATATTCAACCTACGGAAACACAAATAAAGCCCACTATATTTTTAGCTGGTGATTATTTGTTAAATGGTTCTTTAAATGCAGCAATGCTTTCTGGAGAACGCGCTGCACAGGGATTAATTACAAGCCTTGAAGACGGTTTGGTGGTAGAAAATTTAACTTCAGAATATATTTAGAAAAACAATAAAACATGGCAGAAAAAAAGCCTGATATGGTAGTTTATGATGAGGAAAAAGGGCAATATAATGCTGCTTTTTTACCCTATGCAACAAGTTTTAGTGCGCCACAAATTAAGGCACCTAATAACGGAAGTTGGAAAAACTCTCAAATTTACAAAGCAAATAAACACCTTAAGGCAAAATACGAAGCATTACGTGCAGAGTACGAGGAGCTAATGAAAGTACTCGAATACAATGAACTCATCACGAGTTCAAAATTTTCTTTTGAACCTCTTATTGGGGAAATTTATCATTTGTACAATAACAAGAATAGTGAGCCATTTCTATCAATAATCAACCCAGATACTTGTAGTTTTGAGTATTTAGGCAGCTTTAGATTAACCTCAGATTATTTATGGGAAAAAATTGAAAATAACAGTGATTCAGTATCTATAAAACACTAAATATTTAAGATAATTACGTTTTTTGGGGTATAACTGCGCATATAACGGTATCTTTATCGAAATCCTAAAAACAGTAAATTTAATACATGGCTAAATCGCAGCAGACCTTTAGTAAAAGTGAAAAAGAAAAAAAACGTTTAAAAAAGCGCGAAGATAAACGTAAAAAAATGGAAGCGCGTAAAGCCGAAAAAGAAGCAAATGGCGGTTCTGATGGAATTCCTATTGCTTATGTAGATTACAATGGTAATTTAACAGATACGCCACCAGACCCAACACAAAAGGTAGAAATCGAAGCAGAAAATATAGAGGTAAGTATTCCTAAAACTTTGCCTGGAGAGAAAGAAGAAATTGACCCAATTAGAAAAGGAAAAGTAAACTTTTTTGATAGCTCTAAAGGTTTTGGTTTTATTATCGATGCAGAGAATAACGAAAAGTACTTTGTGCATGTTAGCGGTTTAATAGATGAAATCGCGGAGAACGACAAAGTAGAATTTGAACTTGAAAAAGGACAGCGTGGCATGAATGCCGTTAGAGTAAAACGTGTTTAGTCCTTTAAAATAACTCATAAAAAAGGCCATTATCGACGATAGTGGCTTTTTTGTTTGCGAACAAACTTATCCTTTCAATATTTTATATGCCAATTCTTTTGTAAGGGTTTTACCATTAGCTTTTTGGCGCAATAGCTCATAAGAAAATCTAAAATCACAACCTAATTTATAGTCAGAACAGCCATAAGCTGTTTTTCCCTTAATGATAGTACCTTTTTTACATTTAGGACAGGCATTTTCTGGTATTTCAGTTTTAAGATTTGTACCTTTTTTTGGTTCTAATTTCAACTTGAAAGCATCATCAAATCGCAATAAGCCTTCTGTAGATATATTATTGATTTTAAATCCTTTAAGACTAACCGTTGAACCTTTACTTAAAAGTCTAACTAACTGATTTTCTGATATCTTTTTATTTTCAAATTTAAATGGTAAAGTGAAATCACAAGACGTTCCATGGTGGTTACAACCAAAAGCTGTTTTTCCTTTTATTAATTGTCCAGATTTACATTTCGGGCAAGTTCTCCCAACAACACCTTTTGACGATTTAGTTTTAGTTTTCGACGTTTTTGAAGGCTTATTATTTACTGCAGAAATGCGTGTCGTCACTTTTTCTGTGCGTACTTCGTAAACTAAGGCATCTACCATACGCTTCATACTTTTTATAAATGCAGATGCAGAATATTCACCTTTTTCAATGTCTTTTAGCTGTTTTTCCCAAGTTCCTGTTAGTTCGGCCGACTTTAATAATTCATTCTGAATGGTATCAATCAACTGAATACCAGTAATTGTTGGGAGAATTTGTTTCTTATTACGCTTAATATATTTACGCTTAAAAAGGGTTTCAATAATATTGGCGCGTGTTGATGGTCGACCAATACCGTTTTCTTTCATAATATCGCGTAACTCTTCGTCATCTACCTGTTTCCCAGCAGTTTCCATAGCGCGTAGGAGAGAGGCTTCAGTATATTGATTTGGTGGTTTGGTCTGCTTTTCTATAAACGAGGGCTCATGCGGTCCTTTTTCACCTTTTTCAAAAGTGGGTAAGAGACTCTCTTTTTTATCATTATTTGTTTTACCATATTCAAACACTACACGCCAACCTTTAGACAATATTTCCTTTCCTGTAGTTCTAAATTTCACATCGGCCGCTTGACCAATGACCAAAGTATTTGACACTTTGCAATCCTCATAAAACACAGCGATAAAGCGTTTTACAATGGCATTATAGACTTTTTGGTCGCCATGTTGCATGTTTATTTGCATTCCGGTAGGAATAATTGCATGGTGGTCTGTGACCTTTTTATCATTAAAAACTTTAGTAGACTTCTTTATCTTTTTATCAAGCAGAGGTAAGGTTAGCTCTGAATAGTTGGTGAGTTTACTTAAAATACCTTTTACCTTAGGATACACATCGTTTGGCAAAAATGTGGTGTCTACTCTTGGGTAAGAGATAGCTTTTTGTTCGTATAAACGCTGTGCAGCTTTTAAAGTCTCATCTGCAGACATACCAAACTTGGTATTACAATAGACCTGTAAACCCGTTAAGTCAAATAGTTTTGGCGCGTATTCTGTGCCTTTCTTTTTGGTAATGGATACAATTTCAAATTGGTCGTCTTTAACCTTATTGGCCAAAACCTCACCATCTTCCATCTTCAAAAAACGGCCTTCTTCATAATTAAAAAGGGTATCTCGGTAGGTCGTTTGCAATTCCCAATAGGGTTGAGGCTTAAAGTTTTCAATCTCTTTGTATCTATTAACTAGCATTGCAAGCGTAGGTGTTTGTACACGCCCAACAGAAAGTACTTGCTTGTAACCACCGTGTTTTACGGTATATAATCTCGTGGCATTAATACCTAACAACCAATCGCCAATAGAGCGCGAAAAACCAGCATAATAGAGGTTGTCGTAATCTTCTGAAGGTTTGAGATTTTCAAAACCTTCTTTTATAGCTTCTGTTGTTAAAGATGAAATCCAAAGACGTTTAACTTCGCCTTTATAGTTAGCTTGATTAAGTACCCAGCGTTGTATCAGTTCGCCTTCTTGGCCAGCATCACCACAATTTATAACAACTTCAGCCTTATCAAATAAACGTTTTACAATATTGAATTGCTTTTTTATGCCGTCATTTTCAGAAACTTTGACTTCAAATTTCTCTGGAAGCATAGGTAAGTTGTTTAAATCCCAACTTTTCCAATACGGTTTATAATCCGCAGGTTCTTTAAGCGTACATAAGTGTCCAAACGTGTAAGTTACGGCATAACCATTACCTTCAAAATAACCATCATGTTTGGTGGTAGCACCAAGAACAGCGGCAATTTCGCGAGCAACACTAGGTTTTTCGGCAATACAGACTTTCACTTATTTATTTAGAATTTGAAGCACCCAAAATAAAGAAATTCATCGATTTTAAAGATTAAAATTTATACTGATGCCATAAAGTTATTCACGAATCTTAAAACACTTAACAATTGTTAAATACGGGCATATACCGTTAAGCTTTCTTAAAATATTTGGGATTTTCCTTTTCATCTGTATATTAAAGAGTGAACCATAAAATTACTAACAACTATGAAAAAGATTATTCTTACCCTTTCAGCATTTCTTATGTTGATTTCATTTAATTCATGCAAAGACACAAACAAAACACAAGACCAAACACCAGTAGCTGAAAAGCCGTTGGATGAACTCCAACCTGATGCTACTTTTGATGATGTTGTAACTACTTTTGAAGCTTTGGAGCAAGACCCAAATTACAACAGCTTATTAAAACTAGTTAATCAAGCGCAGATGATTGATGCCGTAAAAGGATTGAGCGATGTTACGTTTTTTGCACCAACAAACGCAGCAATTAATCGTTTACCAGAAGGCACTTACGATAATTTAAGACTACCACAAAATCTAGAAAAACTTCAAAATATTCTTAAATATCATATTGTGCAAGGCGAAACGGATGCTGCAACACTACTCGCTACTTTAAAAGATATGGATACGCCTTACAGATTAAAAACATTAACTGGCGGCTATATATCGTTACGCTTAGTTGAAGGCGACATCATAATCACAGACGAGCATGGTACTGAGAGTAAAGTGAGTGAGCCAGACATCGAAACCTCTAACGGCGTTATCCATGGTATCGAAAATGTTCTTATTCCAATTACCAAATAGGATATCGTCGACTCATTTAAAACACTAATTATTAATAAAAAAACAGAATTATGAAGAAGATAATATACACCTTAATCTTGTCGCTTTTTGTGGCGCAAGGTTTTGCCCAAGACCCATTATTACAACGAAATAACGAAACATTAGACGAAATAGCCACCAAAATTACAAGAACCTATGACGACAAATTGTCCTTAGAAGGTGAGCAGTTTATGTTATTTCAGAAGAAAGTCGAAGAATTTTTGATTCGAGAAGAGAAAATTCACAATAACTATAGTGGAAAGCAAAAGCTTGATTTAATTAACGAGCTACGTAAAGCTGAAACTATGGAAATGCGAAATGTATTAACGCAAATTCAATTTGATGTTTACAAACGTATTAAACCAGAAATACAGCCGCTTGCTGTAGTGAAAACAGAGAAAAACTAATTAGCTTTTCAATTATAATTATAATTATAAATCTAATAACCATATAAACAACATAAAACAACGAATAATAACTATGAACATATTTGAATCTTACCAATTAGGAGATATCACACTGAATAACCGAATTGTCATGGCACCAATGACCAGATGCCGTGCCATTGACAACATACCAAACGATTTAATGGCAACCTATTATGGACAACGTGCCTCAGCAGGACTGATAATTTCAGAAGGGACATCACCATCTGTAAACGGTATAGGTTATGCCCGAATTCCTGGTGCATACAGTCCGGCACAAATTGAAGGTTGGAAAACCATAGCCAAAAGCGTGCATGATAATAACGGAAAACTATTTGTACAATTAATGCATTGTGGTCGTGTCAGTGCTTCCGAAAATTTACCAGAAGGTGGAACTGTTGTAGCGCCAAGTGCGGTAAAAGCAGCAGGAGAGATGTACACCGATTCTAAAGGTATGGTAGAACATGCGACACCAAAAGCAATATTAACCGAGCAAATAGAAACCACCCAACAAGAATTTGTAGATAGCGCACAAAAGCTAGTAAGAGTAGGCGTGGATGGTGTTGAATTGCATGCAGCTAACGGGTATTTATTAGACCAGTTCTTAAACCCAAAATCGAATATGAGAACCGACGATTACGGTGGCGATTTTAAAAACAGAGCACGTTTTGTTATAGAAACAGCCGAAAAAGTAGCCTCAGCTATTGGCGCTGGGAAAGTAGGTATTCGTATTTCGCCATACGGCGCAATGAACGATGTGGACCATGACTACGATGATTTAATTGATTTATACACGTATTTGGCACAAGAACTACGAAAATTAGGCATTGCATACATCCATATTGCGGACCACAGTGGAACTATGGGCGCACCAGACTTTAAAACCGATATTAAATCGACCATAAAACTGAATTTTAATGGCACAATAATCACTGGAGGTGATGTGAATTCTAAAGACGATGCCCAAAACGTAATAGATGATGGCTACGACTTAGCGTATGTAGGACGTCCATTTATCTCTAATCCAGATTTGGTAGCGAAGTTTAAAAGCGATAAAGATTTAAAAGAACCAAATGCCGATTTATTTTATACGCCAGGCGCAGAAGGCTATACCGATTATGAGTAGTTAGTTGTTTAACTATGGTTCGCAAAAGGTCATATTTGTTAAAAATATGGCCTTTTGTTGGTTTTAAACCGAAATTAAAAGCCTACGAGGCTTGCTTATGTTTCTGTACAGAGCGCTTAATTTGTAGTAAATGCGAAACGATAGAAGAGAGCTCAATTCTAAGGAAACGCTGGTCTTTTTTGCTAAAATCTTCAATGTGGTGCTTATAGATAGATTCTAAACCGTCTTTTATGGAAATAAAGAAACTATCGTCAGTAGCATCTAAGGATACAGAACTTTTAAAATTGCTTTCTTGAAGTAACCAATACGATAAACTATTGATTTGCGTGAATAAGGCTAGATTTTTGTCCATAATACATAAGTTTTAAATCGAGGGCTTATGCAATTTAAAAACAGCTTGGTATACGATTTTAATTTCTAAGTTAAGTAACAGAATTTTTCGCTAAGCGTTTGTAATTGGATAAAAGTATCGGTGAATAACATAAATAGCGAAAGAGAAGTATATTGGTATTCTGTGATACTTTATATTTTACATAATATAAATTATAGGACAATTGTATAAATTTGTATATATATAATATCTTTACGATATGGAATGGCTAAACAACTTAAGTAGTGATGATTACATGATAATACTAATGGCGTTTATATTTATAATCATTTATATTTTAAGTTCATGGTATAGAAAATACACCTGGGAAAAACATAGGAAAGCTCGACGTGATTATTATAGGAACGTATATTTAAAATCTGATGCTTGGCAGCGTAAACGCTATGTTGTTTTAAGACGGGATAATTGGAAATGTGTGTATTGTGGCAAACGAGCAACACAAGTACATCATACGCGTTATGCAAAATATAATATTGGTAAAGAACCTATAGAATGGTTAGAATCTGTATGTAAATCATGTCATGATGATTTACATTAGTATTACATGACCCAAAATATGGTCGTTACACTCGCCTATTATTTTAACCAAACCGAGGGACGAGGTTCATGAATTCTTATTTGAAACAATAAAAATGAAATGAATAAAATTCTATGAGGCCGCATAAAATCGTAAATTAAGTTAGTTTCAACTAGACTTCAACGGTGTTTTCCAAAACAAAGGGACGATTGTACAATCTTAATATAGGCCATTCTAAAATATTTTCATAATTAAATTCTTTCATACAAGCTCTTATCATTTGTTGAGTAGCAGAACCAAGCAAGAGATTGCAGCATAAAACAAAAGACGCCGAATTATTATTTCTACTTAAAACATCCATAATATCTGCTCTTGCTTCTTCAGAAAATGATTTACCTCTATGTCTAGCAATTTGATAATAGTTAACTTTAGCTACGTCTTTACTCTCTCCTTCATCTGCCTTATGATAATATCTTTCGGCTAATTCCTTAACAGGTTCCCATTCAGTTTTACCTTCAATTCCCAAATGAATTAACTCTAATAATTCCCGATTATTGGAAGAAGATATACCTATTCCATTTTCCAATATTTTATCCGTTTCTTTTATCAAAACTTTATCAACTTTTTCTCCAGTTCCAAATGATTTAGTTTTTAAGTCTAAACTATCTGAAAGCCCACTTTTCTTAAAACTATTTATATCTCTTTTTAATTGCTGACACCATTCAAAAAAAGCATTTGCCAATTTTGATTCTATATTCCATTTGTCAGCAAAATTTTCTCTTTCACTTTCAGGTCTTGCGTAGTCTACAGGATTTGGAATTAACCATTTACCGTTTGAATAATCTAGGATGTTATCTTTGTTTAAATACCCATTTTTTATTAGAAATTCATTTCTGCTCAATGCATAATTTACAAACTGGTCGATTATCTCAACTATATTACTTTCTGCATTATATACTTGAGTAGTAATGGTTGTAATAATTATTGAAATCGGCTTAAAATCTTTATTAACAAAATGGACGTCTCTATGCCTCTTCATTATTTGGATTGCACGTTGTAAAGAGGTCCTAAATAGCTGTTTAGGAACTTCTTCTTTTCTCTCATATAACTCTCTATTAGCGTTGAAAATGGCATTTCTTTGTGATTCAATAAAGCTAGTAGAATAAGTATTTTTTGATTTAAACCATAGGTAGTACCCTTTTGGATTACTAGTAGACCAGGTATAAACATTATTCTCCTTATGCGTAATATCTATATTATGTAATGTTCCCTCATCAGATTTTAATGCTGGTAGAATATCTATATGAAAACCTGGTCTGTTATTTTCAGTGGCATATTCTATTGTCCAACATCGTTTACCTTCTTCATCCATCATTCTTTCATAATCACTATTTTCTTTTAATCTATCACCAATGTCATTCTTTAGAATTTCAGAAGATTTAGATTCATTATATTTTGTCAATTCGCACACTTGGTCGATATCAAAATTTCCATCTTTGTCTTTACGATATGGTCTTACTACAGTACCAAGTCTAAATGAGCCCTGCAGATATACATCAGGTAAATAACCAGACCTATATGTTCCTTCGTTTAACCAATTTTTAACTGCATTAAATCGTTCCTGCGCTATTTTAAAATCTGTAGGAGATATATCTAGGTACTGCGCTACTTGTAATAGTATTTGATTACTCATTAATTAATTTTTTATTAATAAAAATGTCTCTTTAAAATATCTGTTCTTTTATATTGATACTCAATTGCTGCTAATTCAGCAAAATTTGAAATTAGTTTTTCATCATATTCATCCATTTCCAAATGGCTATCTTCAGTTAATTCAACGTCTACTCTATCGTAGATAAAATTTTCGTTTTCTCTTCTATCAATTCCTTTATGCAATAGGCTTATATAATTAGCTACTAATTGTGATTGACTTTGCATAAATAATTCAATAAGCCTTTTTCTTTTATTCTTCCTCATCCAATAGTATAAACCCCAGTTATTTCTAGATTTAATATCTGTGAAATTCTTGTGGCCAGTACCAATGGAAAATATCTCTAAATCAGAAATTTCAACTTTAAAAGCTTTTATTGCTTCCAAAAATGCAATTAATGTAGGATTATTGGCCATTACTCCTCCGTCAACTTTGTTAATAAATGATTTATTAATATTCTCTAAATCAACATATGTACTCGAATATGGATTAAAGTAAGTGGGTGCAGCAGCTGTTGCCATAGCTGCTTGATAAGCAGGTATGTGAAAATCTCTAATGAATGCTTCGTGATAGGGAGTTTTTAAAACGCTTGGATTTCCTCTAATTAGGTCATAAATTGGGATACAAACATCAGTTTTACAATCTTTTAGTCTAGGGTCAACACCATTATTGTATTCTTTATACTTTTCTTTTATAAGATTCTCTAAAAAATCACTTTTATGAGAAGCAGAAAATAATTGTTTAAAAAAGCTTTTTTTGTTTCCAAAAATGCTTTTAGCATTATTCAAGTATAACTCATAGATTTCTTTTGCTGGTACACCAAATGAAAGAGCTAACGCAATTATACCACCTGTAGACGTTCCAGTTATTAAATCAAAATATTGATATATTTTAGTTTTTCCGTCCTTTCTTTTTTCAAGTTCAGATTCAATTAACATTAATAAATATGCAGGAAAAACACCTTTAATGCCTCCTCCATCAATTGATAATATTTTAAATTTTTTATTACTCAACTATTTATTTTCTCTTTTTTGTCCTTCCAACTTTTATAGTCTCAATGACTGTAGTTTTTGGTCTTCTCTTTGCTTCTTTGATAGTAACGAACCTTCCAGTTCCTGCGTCCCTACCTCTTTTGCTTTGTCTTGCCATAATTTTATATTTTAAAGTGCGATTACTTTTTCTACAATTCCTTGTATTCTAAAATCATTTGTTAATATTATAGGTTGATGTTTCGGATTTGTAGAGTGAGGTTTTAAGACAATAGTATCACCATTATCAATAAACTCTTTCACAGTAGCCTCGTCATCTACTAGTGCCAAAACCAAATCTTTGTCTTCAGCTACTTGCTGTTGCTTAATCAATAACAAATCACCACTATTGATTCCCTTTTTATTCATCGAATCACCAAAAGCTCGTAAAAGAAAATAATTATTAGATTTTCGGATTAATTTTGTGGCTACAGGTATATGTGCTTCAATATTTTCCTCTGCTAATATTGGTAAGCCACAAGAGACAGAACCTACTAACGGAACTTCTATAGTATCAATACTATTCGATTCCCTCTTGACTAATTGATTAGAATCTAGTAGCTCTTTTGCTTCAACCTGCAACAGATTTGCTATTTCATAAAGAATTTCCAGGCTTGGTTGTCTTCGATTTTGAACATAAGAATTTACCATATTATAACTCTTATTAAGCCTTTCAGCCAGCCAAGTCTGCTTGACACCTTTTAATTCTAAAACCTCTTTTATGCGATTCATTATAAAGAATTGATTTGCAGATGTAAAATTAAAAAATAGTGTTTTACTATATCATTAAATGAGATATATTATATTAACAATATGATATTATTTATCAACAATAATACCCTAAAGACTATTCTAAATGGGAAAGACTCTCTTACGAGAGTCTTTCTTGCGGAGAGTATGGGATTCGAACCCATGGAACCCGTTAGAGTTCGGCTGATTATAAATCAGCTGCATTAGACCGCTCTGCCAACTCCGAAAAGATTATTATTCCTTTCGGAAATGTAGAAGGTAAAATCACCGCTTTGGATTCGTTAAATATTAGAAATTATTCCAATTTTACTAATTCTTCTTTTTCAAATCCACCATATTTTAAATCATTGCCGTCAAACCATTTGCAACTAACATCGTTACCAATAGCATATATTGTCATTTTCGGTCCTCCAGCTTTTAACATAACTACATCTCCAATTTTTAAATCATCCATATTTAATATTTTACTTAATTATGATTTCTTTAATTCAATAGTTATGCCATTCGATTATTCTTCAAATTTTAATATAATTACTGACATAAGCTTAAATATCGCATAAAATAACTGACGAAATGTCATTAAGCTTTTTGGTTCTAAATACATTCCACACACATTTTCCGCCACTCCTCTGCCCTTTCTTAAAATTAGTGTTCCATTAACATCGTAGAGAACCTTTTAGAAGAAATTTTTCAGAAACTATATACTAACATGGGCTTTTAACCAAATTGAAGATTCATGAGCTCAATAATCTTAAATAGATATCTCGCTAATAAAGCCCATGTTTACATAACGCTAGTACATTATAGGATATTATATGTATTTGATTATCAGTTAGAAGATTAAATAGAAATACAAAACGATTGCATACTTTATTCTTAATTAGTTTCTTTCCAAAGACAATTTGCTTGCTTTATAAACATATTTCACATTGTCGTTTTTAATAATAATTTGGTCTTTACCACCAGGATTTAAAACTAAGCTATCTGCCTTGAACGTGAATGCGATAATAGTATCACGCTCGTTGATTTTTACGATTTCCGTTAGGTATTTTTCTCCAGATTGTTCTATGTCATACCCTTCAATGTTGAGTGTTCCCATGTATCTAGTGGTCCCATTGTCAAATAGAAATGCTTCGCCTCCAAACGGATATTCAAAACTTAGCTGACAAATAATTATGGTTTTATCATTGGTATTGTTCTTATAAAAATGAGGTTCGAATCCATATGCATCACCAACGCCCACGGATTTAAAAATAATTTCATTATTTGCATCTATAACCAAAAGTCGGTCTCCCCAATCACTTTCCGTATCAGGTGCCACTATTTGTCCGTCTACAGGTTTGTAATGCCCAGTAACAATTTTGGACGCTCCTAATTGATAGGAATTATCGACATGAAAATTAGGGATATTTGGTTGGATTATTTTTTGTGGTTGAAATCTAAAATAGTTAACTCCAAAAGCGGTACTATCGGCGTCTTTATATTCTATATAGTTTTCGTTTTCAAATTTCAAAGTAGAATATTTATAGACTTCGGACTCCTGCATGTCGCAATCACTATTGGTAGTATTTTCATTTTTGAAGCTAGATTGCGTTGTGGTCATTTCGTTTTTTACAGAAATGTCAAAAAAACCTTTCGTCTTTTGGTTGCTAAGTTGTAGCGTCTTTTTTTCGGAAATTGTTTCTCCTGTACATTCATTTACCCATTCGCCAGTGTAAAGCTTAACATCATATTGATTTAAAATGGTTTTGAGTGTTTCGTTATCTCTCACAAAAAGGGATAAAGTTTCATTTTCGTACACTACAATTTGTGAAGAAGTACTGTACTGCGCTTTAATGCCGTAAGCTTTTGAATCCTCCGAAATGGCATAAGTGGTATCGCCGATTTTTAGTTGTCGTAACTGTACAGCATCAGAGGTTAACGCCATGGGTTCTTTACTTTTTATATACTTGCGATTATTGTTTTCTGAATCATTATCAGCAACTACAATATCTACTTTTAACTGTAAATAGCCTTCTTCTTCATCAGTTACTCTTGGAAGCACAATTACAGTTTCTTCGGGGCTTTCCGCTAAGGTCTTTGAAGTTATGAGGTTGGTTTTTAGTTGAATCCATTTGATGTCAAAATGCTCTAAAACGCTATTGATTACATGATAATTTGGAATGGTTTTATGCAAATATTCTGAATGTTCTTCGATAATTTTACCATTGTTATTTATGGTGTATTCGATTTGCTGAATTTCTTTATCATCAAACCATGTAATGTAATTTGTGGTGATTGTATGTTTACTTATTCTAGAAACACGCCTACTCCAACCTTCGGCAATTTCGTCATAAGACACCACTTTGTAATCTATTAAACTGCCATCTAAACGGTAATTGATAAGTAAGGTTTCCATTTCGCTATCCCCTTTTTTTACCGTTATTAGAAGCGTGTAGAATGTTTCAGAGATATTTAGTCTGTGGGCAGCAATAGCATTGTGGCCATAATCGCCTTCGGTATAATCTGGATATATCTGGTCTATTTTAAAGGTTTTAGCATCTACCCTTTTGTAATCGTCTGGGTCTATAAAACTATCAAAATTTGTGGCTTCTTTAAGTGGTAAATTCTTAAACTCCAAATCCCTAATTTTCATCTGAAAATTAATGCTGTCGTTCTCAATAGTAGTTGCTTTTTGGTACGTTTCCGTATACAATTCGCCATCATACTTTAGATAATAATCTTCAACAGAAATAAGTTCTTCTATTGGATTACAGTCGCCATTTTCATCCTCTTGATAGGTGGTTTTAGAATTGGTCTGCTTTACGATAATATCATTAAAACCATTGGTTTTATCATCACTAACCATCAACTGCTTGTCCATAGTAATGTATTCGGCAAAGCAGGCATTCACATTAACTTCACCACCTCGTTCATATATAGGATAATAATCTAAAATCTTTTGCAGCGTTGAATCTTTTTTGGTGTAAAGCGATAGATGTTTTTCGTTATACGGGTTTGGTTGAGAGCCGCTTCGATGCGAAATGGTGAGTCCAAAAGCAGTATCTGTAGCATTAAGCGTGTAAGGCTCTGTATTAATGCTAATGTTGGTAAGCATTATAGCATCGGACACCCAACCATTACCAGAAGATGTTTGGGTGAAATAATTAAGCACCGTTTTAGTCGTGGTATTTGCGATTATAATATGACTTGTAAAGGCCATATCATCGTACTTTGCATTTTCACCTTCGATTTCTGCTAAAATCACGAGCGTTTCATCTGCATTTAATGGACTCTGTTCCTTGATATTATATTCGTATACCGATTTATCTGTATTCAGACTTAGCTGAGAAATAACTGCATCTACGATATCTATTTCTGGTCGTTCCTCTGCTACAGCCGCTACGCTAGTGTCAGTTGGCTTTTCAGGTTGTGGAATGCTAGTTTTATTCTCTTTACAAGAACATAGAAAAATAACAGTTAGTAAGACGTAAATGTATTTCAATGTGTGTGCTTTTGGTTTAAATAATGTCGATGCCTTTTTCTAAAACATAGTGTATTGCTGTTACAAGAACACAAATAGTGACTATAGCTAAAAAACGAACATAGATTGCATTTTTCTGGTTTTTAAGGGTTTTCCTAAGATATAGTATATCGAAAAATATATATAAAAACGCGATAATACTACCCGTTATAGGAACGATATGTAGAATAACAATCTTTTTTAGAACGCCATGACCTATTAATGTAGATTCGTCATCTAAGAGCATATGCATTGCCAAAAATGCAAGTGCAAAAGCAATGAGTATCCAAATACAGTATGCTAATAATCGCCTTAAGATAAGCATCTAATAGTATTACCTAACAAGCTATGCCGTTGCTCTTTTAATCGTATTTTCTAACTCCTCAAACGCTTTTTTTTGTGAGCCCGCCAAAACAGCTTCTTTAATGGCACCAGTAGCGATTTCAAGAATATTTCGCCTTGCTTTTACACTCTTGCCAAAATAAGCGTGCAACACTTTGTTTGGGATAATGTAATTAATTTTTATGGTGTTGTCGTTTATAAAGTAGGCTTTAACGGCGTGCATGCCGCTTTTTTTAAGCACTAAACATTGCGCCATGTGTCCATTAGCGTCCGTTCTTACTTCCCAGGAATCGTAGGTTTTAGAACAGTCGTAATTTGCTTCCTTTTTAAGGCGATTGTGTAATTTATCTAAAGTGTTATAGTCGTTTTTGACTTCGATTAAGTTTTCCATAGTTATTGTAATTTAAATATTCTATTCGTCCTCTTCTTCTTCCCTTCCGAAAAGAAAGAAAAGTGCGCCTCCACCTACGATTAAAAGAATACGAATTATCCAGCCTGTGGTGTTTCCCCACATATCTATCCAGGCGAGTAAGCGTAGATTATAATTGAAAATTGAAAGAAGAATTGATATAATTCCCATTGCAGCGAGTAAAAGTCCGCCTTTTCCTAGTTTTGATGTGATTTGTTCCATTTTTATAATTTGATTCTAGTTAGTATTAATAGTTACTTAATAATTTTTTTGATAATTACTCCTGCATCTAATTCAAGATGTAGGATATATACGCTATTTGCTAAAAACGAGATATAAATATCCTTTGTATTGCCTTCAGCTACCTTAGCTCCCGTCATGCTATATATTCTGTAGCTTTTAAATTGCGTATCATGCTCTGTTAGTACCCTTAATCCATCTTCTGTATTAATAACCTTAACAGTTTCATTTAATTGAAAATCAGGATTTCCCAGTACTGCATCAGCATCTATACAGAATGCGTGTGTGACTGTAGGTTCTATTGGGCCATAAGGACCTTCTGTAGCAATAACCACATTACTTTCTAGTGTATATCCTGCTGGTGGAATTAAGCCGTCACCTACAGTATCGTGCATATTAAGTGTATAATAGCCAGAGCCTAAAGTGAAATTATAGACTTTGGTGGTCATGGCATCAATGGCTAGATAATTTCCGCCAGATGCAACTACAACATTGGCATCATTTTTAATATCCCAGCTGGTTTCTTGTGGATAAAAATCTAAATCTATAGTTAGGGTTAGATTATTACTAGCACATGGCGCAAGCGTCGTAACCGTTTCTGCGCTACTCATATTAGACTCGTTGCCGTAGCCATCAACCGCTAAAACAGTAAAATCGTACGTTGTGTCTGGCATTAAACCAGTAACATTAAAAGCTGTATTTGTGGTTGAAGTCAGATAAACATTATCTTTAAAAATATCATATTCTGCTACTCCAATATTATCTGTTGCTGCATCCCAACTTAAATCTGTAGTCGTTTCAGTAGTATTCGAACTCGTAAGATTTACGGGTGTACTAGGGTCTAAAGTATCTTTCCAAACGCTTTCTACATTGCTAATTCCCGAAATATTTCCTGCGGCATCAAAAGCAGCAACAGTGAATTCATAAATTATATTAGGAGGCATGTAAGGTAGATTATTATTACTGTAGCTTGTGCTAGAACTAACATCTATTAAATCCCCATCTTTATAAATATTGTAACCAACGACACCAACATTATCCGTGGAGGCATCCCAAACCAAGTCGATATTATACTCGTTAAAGTTTGAAGCCACCAAATTTAAAGGCGCTGTTGGTGGCATTGTATCTGATGAAGCCACACCGACGCCTACAGCATCCCAAGCGTCTATTACTGCATTTAAAATTGTTGAATTTCCAGGATACAAGTCAATAGCAGACTGTATAGCTCCAGCTCGGGCATCAAAAAAATTAGAGTTAGGCGTTAGATACACGGTAAGGTTTCTATAAGCAATTTCTGCTGCTATCGTTATTCCTACACCGGTAACTGAATAATTAAAGCTATTATCATTAATACCTGTTCCGCCTTCAGATAATAAGTGAAACCATTTATTCTGAACGCCTGAGTTTATGTGCACACCAAAGTCATCAGTTGATGATGTTTCCCAATATTGACCTAGATACGTGTCTGGATGATTTTTTGATTTAGGGTTAGACATTGACCGAAATGCATCATTAGACGTTACAAAAACATCGGCACCACATAGCCAATCGTTTACGCCTTGCTGCGCATGATTTTCAATCATTTCAGCAAAAATATCTGCAAACGATTCGTTTAATGCACCGGGTTGATACGAATAAATTAAACCAGCAGAATGCTGTATCACACCATGCGTTAATTCATGCCCTATAATATCTAAAGCCACCATATGACTTATGGTGTTATCATCATTTCCATCATTAAATACCATTTCGCTTCCGCTCCAATACGCATTGGCTAGGCTGCTCGCATTTCCAAAATTGATATAGGATTTAATAATTGCACCGTTGTCATCATACGAATTACGTCCATGCTTTACAGAATAATAGTCATAGGCCTGTTCTGCTCCCCAATGTGCTTGGGCACCAATTGGATTGGCCGAAAAATCTGTTGTACTACTTGTTATATCCGTCGCATTTGCTAATCCCAAATTGTTAATAGCATCAAACGTTTGGATGCCATTACCACTTGTAGTTTGGCGTAATCTGTAGGTGCCACCCATGTCTTCTGCGGTGAAGTTTTGCACACCATTGTATAGTGTATCTCCAGATGCTGGAACATCTATGGAATGGATTTTAGTATTTTCAAATATAATATCTCCCGTGTATGCATCTACATACACATCTGCGCGATATAAAGGCGATTCTGCATAAATATCGAGTTTGTAGGCTAATCGATTACTATAGTTAATGCCTGCCATTTTTGGAAGGATGACTAAAGAAGGCTCAGAAATTTCTAAATAGTTTCTGGCATTGATATGCTGTTTTGCCTTTAAAATGACCTCTATTCCAGAAATAGATGGTGTTGTATTTAGGTTTTCTATTGGATAGAAATCACCATTGATTGATGACAACGATTGTTTTTTAAAGTGCACTTTATAAATACCAAAGGCAACAGGAAT
Source organism: Winogradskyella jejuensis (assembly GCF_900129745.1). Lineage (GTDB taxonomy): Bacteria > Bacteroidota > Bacteroidia > Flavobacteriales > Flavobacteriaceae > Winogradskyella > Winogradskyella jejuensis. The sequence goes on from NZ_FQWS01000002.1 coordinate 908,544, forward strand.
ACCATTGTAGTATTGCTGATACGTTTCATGTGTCATTCCTATTTTATCGATATTGGTTTCGATTTTTTCAAAAGTTATTTTATCGGAAGCTTTTAAGAATTGTTTTAATAGAGCTATACCGTCATTAGAATTAGCAATTTTATTTTGTTTAAATGTTATAGATTTTACAACACCTTCATTATTTACTAAACGAGAATTTATCAAAGACCCTTCTTGGGCATATAGATTGAAAGCCACGAATAGTAATAAGAATTGAGATACATTTTTTTTCATAACATATTATTTTATTATAAATTTTTTCGTCACAATTCCTTTGTTAAAATCAAGTTTTGCAAAGTAAATACCTGGGTTTAATACCTCAGTACTTATGTACCGATTAGTGGTTTCTATTATTTTTTGACCAATAGCATTGTATAGTATAATGTTAGCATTGCTCCCATTGTATTCTATAATAATATGTGAGTTACTAGAGTTAGGATAGATTTTAACATCTTTATTTATTGAAAAATTATCGGTTGATAAAGTGTTACAAGCAGGAATATTATCTACAAATGTTGATGTAGAATCTACTCCTGTCCAATTTGTTGTGCTATAAATGGCATCATCTACTATAATACAAGACAATTGAGGATTTCCTTGGGAGTTATAACCGATAAAATTTGTATTGTTACTATTTCGAGCATTTAAAAAAGTTAATTGATTGGAAGAACATGTTAGTAAGGTTAAGTTTGCATTATCAGAAACATCAAGATTTGTGATAAAATTTAAATCACATCTTAGCTCTGTTAGCATAGTATTCTGACTTACGTCTAAACTAGTCAATGAATTCTTATGGCATATAAGTTCGTCTAAAACATTATTATTTGTAACATTTAAACTTGTTATTAGATTATAGGAACAGTCTAAATTCTCTAGTAAAAAAGATTGTGTTAAATCAAGATTTATCAATTGATTGTTTCTGCAAATTAAGTTAAATAGCAAAGGATTTTGGGTGACATCTAAACTTGACAATAAGTTATTATTACATAACAGGCTATATAGTAATGGGTTTTGACTTATGTCTAATGTAGTTAGTTGATTAAAATCACATCTTAAATTTTCTAACAAAGCATTTTGGGTAACATCTAGATTTGTTAATTGATTTGAATTTATAACCAAGATTTTTAATGCTGATTGTTCGATGCTATTAAAGTTTGTTAGTTGGTTAGAACTTAAGTTAATAAACCATAGTAGAGGATTTATTGTATTAAGCGATACACTTATAATCTGATTAGAATGAGCTGCTAAAGCCTCTAATTTGGTGTTTTGTTCAAGATTTAAAACTGTAAGATTGTTATTGTAACAACTTAAGTTAGTAATATTAACAAAGGCTTCAATGCCTTCTAAATCGGAGATATTCATGTTTGGACAATCGATGTGCCCTGTAAAAGCCATTGCTTCCGATAGCTGTATTTCAGTATCTCCGTTAGTATTAATATTTATATTGGCTAATAAACAAGCTTTAAAGTTTGCATCTGGTATAGTAACGTTCTGAGCACAAATATTAGCCATAACAAACTGTAATAAGAATAAAAAAGTAATTTTTTTCATGCCTTTGAGTTTTGAATAAAAGAGCCATTTATGAATACAGATTATAAATGGCTCCAAATTTATATTATATCAAATCATTTTAATTCTAAAAATCATACTTCCATACATCGTTTAATAAGGTTGGAGATGAACTGCTACTTCCTGAGTTTCCGCCTATAACAATAATTGTATCGTTATGGAATACAGTTTGCTGACCTCTTCTTACAGAATACCCTGCTGGAAATACATCTACATTTTCTAACCAATTAACACCATCTATAGAGGTCCATAAATCTTTATAATTTGCTCCTGTTGATCCAGAAGCACCTCCTATTAAAAATACAGTATCATTATTTTTAACAAAAGTATTATGGTAATATCTAGGAGAGTAAATGTTAGAATTACTGTTTTCTTCTAACCAATTAGTACCGTCTGTAGAGCTCCAAGTATCATTTACTACTGTACTATTATCATTACCTCCAGTCACAAATAATTTGTTGTTTAGTACAAATGCTTGATGCAGAAATCTTGGAGAAAACAAACTACCTGTTGTTGTTTCTACATCCCAAGTTATTCCATCTGATGTAGAAAAGATATCGCTATTGTTTTGAGAGCCAGCAGTACGTCCACCTACAAGCCATAATTTATTTTCAAAAACAGTTAATGATGCCGTATCTATAAATAAAGGTACATTACCAACTTGAGTCCATGTTACACCATCGGGAGAACTCCATACATCATTAAGAAGAGAGTTTCCTATGGTTCGTCCACCAATGACCCATATTTTATCATCAAATACGATAGCTGTGTGAAGCGTTCGTTCTGAAAAATGATTTCCAATAGGTGTTTCTTCTTGCCAAGTAATACCATCTGTACTACTCCAAATGTCATTTTTACGGCCAGATGTATCTTCTCCACCAATTACCCATATTTTATTATTAAAGCTTACGACCTGATGTCTCCATCTCGCTGAAAAAATATTTCCAGTTACTGTTACTTCACTAAATTGTCCTGTAAGTGCTTCATGAGTGTCTAAAAGGTTTATCGTAACTGCTGCTGTATTTGAAGTTCCAATAGCAGAAATAGTTGCTGTGATTACAGGGTTAGTTTCAAAATCAAATAATGCCGCGTCTGCTACAGTTAGTTCACCAGAACTGGCATCAATATTTAAGGCACCGTTTGGTGTTTGGCTAGAAATACTAAAGTCTGGACTTGATGTTCCCATGACTTCAACAGTCCCTATGATTTGCCCATTTAAAGGATTTTCGTCAATAGTTACGGTTAAATCTTCAAGCGTAATTTCTACACTGTCGTCATCGCTACAACTAAAACTGATAAGTAATACTGCAAACATTAAGAGGTTTGTAAATTTGAGAGTTTTTTTCATTTTTAATTCATTATTAAGATTATACTGACACCAAAGTATCATGAGAAAACTGTACTTTTAGTAAGAAAAAAATAATTTGTGACGAAACCTATATTAAAAAGTGATGAAGATATTTTTGATAGTATCAAACTGAAAAAAACTCAATACAGACCCTAGAGTTGCCTATTAATAAAGGACTTGTGACGAAACCTATCAAAATTGTGACCAACATAAAGAGGGCTATATTCGTCCTATGTTAAATAATATTACATTTGTTTAAACATATTTTTATTGAAAGCTATCAAATCTATTTTTGTACTACTTCTTGCACTTCAAATAGGCTATTCTCAAACCTATATTTATGAGCATTTTGGTGTTGATGAAGGTTTTCCAAGTTCCGAAGTTTATGATGTGTATCAAGATAAATTAGGCTATATATGGTTTGCCACAGATAAAGGATTGTCTCGTTTTAATGGCTACGAATTTAAAAATTACACAACCGAGGATGGTTTACCAGGAAATACTATACTAGATTTTTATCCGCAATATGACGGTAAAGTATTTTGTTTCGAACTTCATACACGCACACTTTTCTATTTTGATGAAGTTTTTGATGGTTTTAAGATTTATCCTTTTAATGATATTTTAAGAAAGGTAATAACACCAAACACTACGGTTAAAAGTATTTTCACAGATAAGGATGGTAGTTTATTGTTAGGTGGATATCTCTTTAAAGGCTTTATTAAAGTTTCAAACGATGGAAACTTAGAGAAGATTTACAATAAAGACTTACATGCTCACTTACCGTATTTAAAACGTAAAAATCACACAGGAATAGGAATATTGAGTGACGGCAATGCCTTTAGTGCAATAAATCATAGGTATTCAGAGAAAAATCAGCTTTCAATAATCCCAATAGAAAACAGTATTACTTCAAGACTCGATGTTATAAAATTAAATGATAATCAGCATGTATTTATTGATCATAAGCTAGGTATTGCTACAAAAAATAAAGATGTAAAATACTATGAAACAGAACAATTCCCAATAGGAATACAACGAATTTCTGACAGTAGTTTTTGGGTAGGTTACTATAGTAAAGGTGCAGAAATCAGAGATACTTCTGGTAATATCTTGGACTCTTTTTTGCAAAAAAAATCTGTAAGTAATTTTTTGATAGATGCTGAAGGAAGTTATTGGTTTACTACACTAGATGATGGGGTCTACAGAGTTAAAAATCCAAAAATAAAAGTATATACCAATGATAATGTTGTCTCTTTGGTTAAAGATGACAAAGGACAACTGTTTTTGGGGTATCATAATGGAAATATAGCCCGTATATTAAATTTTAATACCGAGTTGCTTTACAAAGGAAAAAATGATCGCCCTGCATTTGTCGAGTTTAATTCATCAAAGTTAGAAGTTCACGGAGCGAGTGACTTTAAAATGTTGAATCTCTCAAACAAACAAGAACCCACAATTTTTATTAATGGCGTTAGAAAACTATCAGAAGACGTATTAAATCCATTAATTAATGTTGCTTCAAATGTTTTTAAAATGGTTGAGAAAGACTCCATTGTATACTATGATGCTGGTTTGAGAACAGAAGATGTATGTGCTTACAAGAACAATGTATTGATAGCTACACCATCTGGTCTTTATATTCAAAAGGATAATAAAATTATGCCTCATCAACCTTCTCCTTTACTTAAATCAAGATTGTATGATTTAGATACCCCCAAAGAAACAAATACAGTTTACATGGCTTCACAAGATAATGGTGTTATTGTATACAATGATAGTATTTATAATATAACCACATCTAAAGGGTTGACTAATAATATTGTCAATGAGGTACATATTGAAAATGACTCTACTGTTTGGGCATGTACCAATACTGGTCTAAATAGAATTAAATTTAAATCTAGTAACACATTTTCAGTTGATACCATTACAAAATCCGATGGCCTATTGAGTAATGACATTAATGATGTAGAAATAATCAACGATACGGTTTGGGTAGCCACAAAACGAGGACTTTGTTTCTTTAAAAAAGACTTAATTGATAAAAAAGATAGTGTAAATGTGTTATCGTTAAACTTAAAAGATGTTCGTGTTAATAAAACAAAAGTAGATGAAAAGAATATAAAGCTTAAACACAACCAAAACTCAATAGATTTTGAAGTTGAAGCAGTCTCCCATCGTAATGTTGATAAAATTGAATATCTCTACAGACTTAAAGAAATTGATTCGTCTTGGTCAAGTACGGTTAATCGCACTATTAGTTTTCCTTCCCTTTCTCCAGGTATATATACTTTTGAAGCTAAAGCTGAAGTTAATAATATTGAAAACAATCTGCTGACATCTTATTCTTTTCAAATACAACCTCCATTTTGGAAAAGCTGGTGGTTTAAGACCTTAGCATTCATTTTTGTTTCTGGTCTTTTCTATTTGTTTTTTAAGCTCAGAGTTCTTTCCTATAATAAGGATATTATAAGAGAGCTTATGCGACTAGCTGTTAAACGTCTTAAGCGCAAGGAACAGTTTTATAAGTTTAGAGCAAATGGAGAGGATTTTAAGATACCGACTCATGAGATTTTATTCGTTCATTCTCAAGGTAATTATTTAGATATTGTCACTTTAAAGAAGGCATATACTATAAGGTGCAAAATAGGTGATTTTATTAGTAGCACGCCAGATAGTTTAGAATACCTTAGAGTACATCGCTCCTATATTATACGAATAGACCAAGTATCTAGCAAAGGCCGTAATTGGGTTGTTATTAAAGATAATAAAATCCCTGTTGGAGAAACCTACCTAAAAGAACTAGAAAATATTAAGTTTTAATAAGTTAACTTTCTTTTTTTTAAAATTTTAAATTCAGAAGTAACTAGAAAAAACACATACCTTTACTGGATGACTACATTATCATTGATAATATACTTTGTAGCACTCTCTTTTATTATTTTCGGGAAGAGTTGCCTTCATAAAAAATATATGAAATTAGAATTCGAGCGTTACGGCTTAGCCAAGTTTCGAGTCATCGTAGGTATTCTCCAATTAATGGGTGGATTAGGGCTATTATTAGGATTACATTATAACCTTCTACTCTTAAAAGTTTCAGCCCTTGGTCTATTTATATTAATGGTTTTAGGGTTTTCGACCAGGCTTAAAATAAAAGATGGCGCTCTAAAATCGGCGCCAGCTCTTATTTATGCTCTACTGAGCTTATATATATTTTACAAAAGTTTTTCGTTATCCCTTTTATTAACTTAATGCTATAATAAGACATAGTGTTAAAAATAATGCAGCAGGAAAAGATTTAAATAATGGGTCTTTAATTTTAAGATGCATTGCAATAGAACCAGTTAATAAAATAGCCAATCCAATAGCACATATTGAGGCAAAGCTTGTATAATAGATTGATAGTAAGAGACCAATTGCAAGGATAATTTTAAGCCCGCCAACTATTTTAAACATATATGGCGATAGCCCATAAACCTTAAACTCTTCACTTAAGGTAGATGCATTTCCACCACGCCATTTTGTGTTTTTATCACGTTGTAAAAGCCATACATTCAATAGGCTAAGACCTACAATAAGTTTTAAGACTGTAATTAGATATTCCATATTAAATATTTTATGCTTCTGTAATTAGTAAATTCTCTGATAATCCCATGGCATATAAATCTGTTTTAACAGCAGATTCCATAGCTGGTGGTCCACATAAATATACGGGTTTAGAAATATCTAAGTTCTGTGATTTAAGAAATTGTTTATCTATATGCCCATTGTAATAATCTGAATGGTTTTCTTCTGACAAGATAAAAGTTGCATTATTACCAAGCCATGCTTCAAAATTATTTTTTAGGATAATATCCTTCTCTTTTTTATTACTACATAATAATTTCTGATTTTTTAACTCGCCTTTGCGCTGCAAATCCTTTAGAATAGCAATAAATGGTGTTACTCCAGCACCACCAGCAATAAAAGTGCCTTCACCTTTATAAGAAATCGCACCCCAAGCATCACCTATTATTAGCTTATCATCAACTTTTAAAGTCTCTAGCTCATCTGTTACACCATTATGGGAATTATATACTTTAATGGTAAACTCTAATTTATTGTCTTCTGGCAAACTTGTAAATGTAAATGGCCTTTTCTTTTCTCTATAACCATCCTTATCTATAGCCATTTCTGTTGCTTGACCGGGAGAAAAAGAATATCCACTTGGTTTACTTGTAATTATTCTTATTACGTTATGATTAATGTGTTCAATTTGTTCAATAGTAATCTGATGTTCCATTAGTTGTTTTCTTTTTAAAATATAGAATAGAATTTAAAAGTTCCTTAAATAAAAATTAAAATTTAAAGATTAGATATAAGTCTTAAAATACTATTAAAATCCTTGTTTTTGTTTAATTTTTGTGTTTATTAAATTAAACAAAATAATTAAACTATGAAAGACATAATATTTGAATACCACGATGTAACGGCTAGTGAAAGTCTAGAAACTTACACAAGAGAAAAACTAGAAAAGATTTTCAATCATAACGAATTTGTAGTTCGTGCAGATGTTTTCTTTAAAACTGAAAACACATCCAACGATAATACTGGAATGAAAGCAGGCATTAGACTTAGCGCTCCAGGTCCAAGATTATTTGCAGAATCAAGTCAAGATAATTTTAGAGGTGCAGTAAACGAATGCATCAATGATTTGACAAGACAATTGAAAAAGAAAAAAGAAACCATGAAATCTTACTAATAACCAACTTACAATGACAATTAATACCGAAAAACAACAAATTACTTGTATTTACGCATCTGGAACTAAATTTGGTAAGCAACTAAAGGCTCTGGCTGAGGCAACAAAAAAGGCAGTTTTTTTTAAAGACATAAAAGAATCTATGCCGTCTGATACCCAATGGCATGATATTGCGGTACGCTTAAATATTAGTTTAAACGACTTAATAGATAAAAGTAAAATTGATGATTTAGATAGAAATACAGATTTTGAAGAGGATGATTTAGTAAAAATATTAGCAAAATACCCCGATGCTTTAATCGGAGCAATTCTTCTAGAGGATAATCGCATAGAGCATATCACTCAATACACATCTATATTAAAATTCTTTAATGTTGACTCTGCAGGCTTAGAAAAAACACTTCATTTTGAAGACCCTACAATTGAAAGCCAAACAAACAATGATACATTTCTGTAGAAGCAAATAAAATATTAAAGAGTTTTAATATAGATTTCTACCAAATCTTTATGCGCTCCTCTTCTGTCCTATAATTAGCCTCACCAGGTTTTACATCAAAGGCTTCATAAAACGGTGTAAAATTCATTAATGGTCCATTAACACGCCACATTGGTGGTGAGTGTGGGTCATTAGCAACATAATTTCTTAAAAACTCATCACGCATTTTTACACGCCATATATTGGCTATAGATAAAAAGAAACGTTGGTCAGGCGTATAGCCTCCAATTTTAATCGTGTCTTGACCTTGTTTGGTCAGTTTAAAGGCATCATACGCAATAGCTATTCCGCCATTATCTGCTGTGTTTTCCCCAACCGTTAAGGCACCTTTAAGATGAACGCTATCTAAAACAGTAAATGCACCGTATTGTTTCACAATCTGATTGGTCTTTTCTTTGAATTTTTTATAGTCATCTTCTGTCCACCAATTGGTGACATTACCGTCTTTATCAAACTGTGCCCCTTGATCATCAAAAGCATGTGTAAACTCGTGACCTATAACCATACCTATTCCTCCATAATTAACAGCATCATCGGCATACAAATCAAAATATGGTGCTTGTAAGATGCCTGCCGGGAATACTATTTCATTCAATGACGGATTGTAATAGGCTGTTACTGTTGATGGTGTTGTGCCCCACTCGTCTTTATTTGGAGGTTGATTTAATTGTTTAAGCTCGTATTGATAATCGCTTTTTCGTAATGCAACCACGTTCTCAAAAAACTGATTGCGGTCAATGGTAACATCGTAAGTACGCCAAACATCAGGATAGCCTATTTTTTTATTTATAGCGAAGAGCTTTTCTTTAGCTTTCACTTTGGTACTATCACTCATCCACTCTAGATTATCAATACGTTTTTCTAATACTTTCTGGAAATTATTTACTAAATCTAAAGCTCGTTTTTTTGCATCTTCATTAAAGTAACGCTTTACATATAGTTGTCCTAAAGCAAAGCCAATTTGCTGGTCTACGCGACGTACCATTTGTTTATCTCTTGGTTGCTGTTCTGTTTGCCCTGAAAGTACCTTAGAATATTCAAAAGCGGCATCTTGAAAGGGTTTACTTAAAATATTATCGTGAGAACCTATTGAATTTGCTCTAAGGTAAAGTTTCCAATCGTCTAATGATACTTCAGAAAGCATTCTATCTAAAGTATCATAATACGCAGGCTGCGCAACATCGACAGAGTCTGTCGTTGCTCCAAGAAGCGCTAATATATTACTCCAATCAATGTTTTTGTGTCTTTGGTCTAAATCTGCAACAGCCATTTTGTTGTAGTTGGCTTTTACATCTCTACGTTCAATACGTGTTTTATGAGATTCAGCCAATTGTTTTTCAATATTGTAAACAATTTCAGCTTTTGATTGAGCTTCTGAATCTCCAACCAATTCAAACAAACGTGCTACATATGTTTTATAGGCATTTTGTATTTCTAAGACAGACTCATCTTCTATAAAATAATAATCTCTATCTGGTAATCCCAAGCCTGTTTGCGCCAAATGTAGGATATTTAATTCGCTATTCTTTTGGTCTGGCGAAATGTAAGGACCAAACATAGAGTAATCGCCGTACTGTATTTGTGTTGCTACAAATTCTGTGAGCCCTTCAATAGTATCAATAGCTTCAATTCGATTTAAAATTGGTTCAATAGGTTTTATACCCCGTTCATTAATTTTAGTAGTATCCATCCCAGAAGCAAAGAAATCGCCAACAAGTTGTTCTACACTCCCTTTAGGATGCTTTTGCTCAGAGACTTCAACTAAGATGTTTTTTAGTAACTCTTGTTGCGGAATATTTAGAAAACGGTAAGCACCTACTCCAACTTGGTCGTCAGCAATAACAGCGCTATCCATCCACTTTTTATTGACATGATTAAAGAAGTTATCACCTGGCTTGATATTCTCAGAAATACCGTCAAAAACAATAGCTTGAACTTCAGGTTTTGGTTCCTCTTTACAAGAATTAAATATGAATATGAGACATACTAAGGATAAAAAACGTTTCATGAGTAATATAGATTGATTCTCTCAAATATAATAATGAATAATTTGTAATTGCAGATTTGGATGACCATTTAACCTAGCATTAACCTTGTCTAGAATTACTTTAACTTATCTACCAACCACAACGGAGACTTATTAAAGGCTTTCCAGTCTTTTTCCAAGGCATTGTAGAGTGTATCTAACTCAGTGTAATCTGTAATACCAGAATTTTCATCTTTTTTGAGTTCTAGAATATAATCCATCAATTCGTAGCAGGCTGTAAACTGACCACAGGCAATAAGTGTTTCCATACGATTTTTGGCAATATCCGTTTTGTCCCACCACAAAGTTGTTGGTGTTTCCGATGCTGTGAGTCCAACACTTTGCAAACTTTTACTTGGATGTGGTTTTATGTCTTTGTTATAGCCTTTGCCCTTATTATATGGTGTTTCTTGGCCATTCAGCTTATAAACTGTTGCTGTGATTCGTCTATTTTTTAGTAATGATTTAGAATAAAACAAATCGTAATTCAAACGGCGCATTTGTTTCAAGAACACATCATTAATCATAGTCATGGCAGAGGTTAATCTATCTGTAAGCATTCGCTGAACTAAGCTTATATCTAATTTTTGGAAGGTTAAAATATCATCTAACAAAGGTTCTGGTACATTCTTTTTGAATATGCGTTTGAGTCTACCAAGTATATTAGTTTTTATGATTGATGCCACCAAGCCAAAAACAGTAAGTAGCAGCCCAAAACCGAGTATAATACTTCCCACAATATATAAACCTGTATAAGCCGTTGGTCCGAATATATTCATACTATTTAGCAATACCAATAACAAACCAACAACAAGGATGATAATGTATAATGGCTTGATTGTAAAATACTGGAGAATCTTGTTGATTATTAGTTTTACTGTAGAGCTCTTTCCTATTGTGCTCGTATCCTGTTGCCAAGGTTGCATTTTATAGCTACCCACATCGTTAACCATAATCAAATCCAAACCATTATCCATGCGCTCATTAATCAGCATCATGCTACCAATCCCTTGGTTATCGGCAATGCCACCATCCATTATGCCTACACCATCTATAAAGCGGTCCAATCCTTTTAAATTTTTGTATTCGGATGAGTTATGATTTTCGAAATAATCATCAGGAAACACTAAGGGCTCAAATCCGACAGGAAAGCAAGAAGATGAGGCTATAACATCACCTAGTTTTACATCATTTCGTAGTGCGTTAACTTCCTTCTGATAATTACGATACAAAGGATTATTGCCAAAGTAACCTCTATTTTGAAATCTGTACGTTAGACCAAAAGAGAAATCTGTAGCATTAAAACAGACTTGTTCTAACTGCTTGATGAGTTTAGTTTCAAAATGTTGAAAGTTCCCACTAAAAACAGGCATTTCTGCATAAGTTAATGCAAATGCATTGATAAGCGAGCGCTTTTTATAGGGATGCGCTTTCCAAACTTCGTCGTCTTCAAGTTTTGCAATGGCTGTTTCTAGTAGCTTATCATTTTCTGGAGTAAAGGCCTGATAGAAGGTTTTAAAAAAGGTCTTAAAATCGTAATCTTTAGCTTGAACGGCTTTTGCGTAGGCTATTGCCAATAAAGTTCCGCCACTCACACTGCTCAATGCTTTTACAGAAGATAACAAAGATTTACCGTTGTAAGATACATTATCTAAGTAAGATACAATTCCTAATGCAAAAAACGTAGCTCTATAGCCGCCTCCACTGAAGCACAGCCCAATAGAGTTGAAAGGTTGAAATGTATTTTTGGTATCAGTCATTTGATGAATCTAATTGAGTTTAACTTTACTATTACCAGTGTTCAGTCCCCAATGAATCCCAAAGATTGTAATGAGATTATCCTCTGTAACTGCGAAATCTTTACCAAAACCACCGTTAATCGTAATATCTTTTGTAATAGTGAAATTGATACTTCCTACAGAGCGCTCACTACTAATGGTTCCATCTCTAGAAATATATTCATAAGCAAAACCTACACGACCGAATTCAAACTCTACTTTTCCACCAAAATCTCTATAATAATTGGTGAAGAAATCAGTACCTGTAGCATTAAAGCCGTCTTCAATATAGCGACCTGTAAGAAAAAGATTGAAATAGTTATTCGTTTTTGCTTCATTATTTTCATTAAGAATAATACTTGTTTCTGCAGTTAACCAACTTCCAAAGCGGCTAGCTGTGCCAGAATCTATTTTATTCTCTTTGAATAATACAGAATAACCAGCAGCTGCATCTAATCGAAATAGTGGCTTTATTGTTTTCTGAAATGGTTGAATTAGGGCATTAATTTCATCTTGATTACTATTATAATACTCCTGAATAGCTTCTTCTCCTTGAATCAATACTTCTGAAGGTACCTTAATATTTGATAAAGCTGTTGCCATACCAATAGTATTTGCATGTACTTTTTCTTTATTGTAAAAACGTAGTAATGTTGTTCTTAAACCAAGAGAATATGTCTTACGTTCATCTGCTAATCCAGAAAAATCTTTATTAACATAGGCCAAGGAAAGTGTCGTTGTATTTAGACCACTAAATGGATTTTGTTTTAATTCTTTAGTATCAGGGTCTACCATTACACCAATATATTGCTGATAAGTTCTGTCCTTACGATTTTGATTTATTAGAAAATGAGGCGCTAATTCTACAGATAAACTTTCGCCAAAATTATCCAAGGCATGTATAGCCAAGGCCTTTAAATTTTCGGGCATGTAAATTGCTGTTGGAGTTTCTTCAACCAAAACAAAAGCTGGAGAAGATGTATTGGCTAATGTAAACTGACTTAAATCTACTTCTTGTGCTGTAACACAAAGACTTAAAAAAATTGGAATGATTAAATAGTAACTTTTCATAACTTTAGTCTTTTTTAAGTTTTACAACAATGTATGCCATAAATAAATTGGCATTTAGTTTTACTTTTGCTGCAGAAATGCTTTCTGATAGACTCTCGGAAGATAATATGCAATCCACGTGACTAGCTTCTATTATAGCATCTATTGCTCCAGATATAACGAAGAAATTTGAAACAACCGAAAGTGTTTTACCATCGATTTTCTCGATTTTACCTAGTTCTACACTAAATTTATTGGTTATACTTTTTTTAAGAACTATGTCGTCTAGATTGACATTAGAACCTACATTAGCGTCGGAGCTAATCTTTACGGTGAGTTTTACGCTTTCCCCCGCTTTAAATTTGAATGTTTTCATAAGAGATATATGTGTTTAATGCACAACACGAAACTACCCTAGTTTTTAAACTAGGAATACCTCTTAATGTAATTATTGAATTGTAATAGCTTTATTGAGGGGGAATTGTAAAGATATAAAACTTACTATTAGTTTGGTATAAAAAAATCCCTAAATCATATATATTCAGGGATTTAAAATTAAACCTAAAACCTTTTTAGTTAATTCGGTCTAAATCTAATCGTAATATCATATCACGTTCTACAACGGTTTGGTCGTTAACTTTATTCAGTTTCAAAATACGAGATATATCGCTTCGTTTTGCTATTTGTTTTCTGCAACGTTTTGTAAGCTTTGGGTCGGCATCAAATAATAATGTTGGCATGGCATATGATTCTCCAGTAGGTGTTTCGACTTTCATAAAAATCTCTTGGAGTTTGTTATATAAGCGGTCTGTACCAGGTACAAAGGTTTTAAACTCGTATTTACCTTCAGCATCTGTCTTAACTGTCGCACTCGTTATTAAGTTGTTATTTTCATCAATAATGAAATCACCATTCTTATCAGCTTGATTAATGGTAATTATATAATCCTTAGCTGGTGTTACACCATCACTCATATATAATGTGCCTGAGATTTTGAACTTTTCGTCTGAGGATTCGTAATCACCAATTGTAGCAGAATAACTTAATGCATTGGTTTGAGAAAAAGTAGGTGCACTTAACAAAAACAATACTACAGCTGTAAATCTAATAAGTGTTTTCATGGGGTTTACTATAATTTGGTCGACTAAATTGAGTAATAATTTTTGTAAACCCTTAGAAATCATATGAATTCAAAAAATAAACGATGAAAGAACTTTGGGTGCAATATTTTCGGATGAACGGCTTGTTTTAAAAAGTACTATAAGCACAAGTAAGATGAAAATTGATTCATTTTTCTCAAAAAAGTCATTAGTTTTTGTTCAATTTTTAGCAAAAGCATTTCATCTAAAAAATATGCATTTAGTCCTTTATTTATACACTTTATCTGATAAATCGAACACTTTATTGGTGATTTTTTTATTAAAAAAACTTAAATTTTACTTGGTTTTCTTAATTAATTCAATAGATTTGTCTCACCCAGTCTATTAAAAACTATAAAAATGAAAGCTAAATTACTCCTACTTGTGATTGCACTTTTCTGTGTTTCTACTATAACATATGCTCAAAAAAAGAGTAAACCACTAAGTTTTATTAGTGGGAAAGTGAATATATCTAAATACCACGAACGCGAAGAATTAGACCGTATGCCAAAAGGTAAATTGCTTCAATTATATATTGAGCGTATAGAGGTTATTGTTAATATACTTCCAAACATTGCCTTTGCAACTAATCCAAATGTTACGATGAGTGATATTGGTATTCCTAACACTAAAGAGAATAAAAAAGCTCTTGAAGAAAATATTGAAGCATCAGAAGTCTATTTTGATAGTACTATAGAATTTCAGAAAAAAATACTACCCTACTCAGATACATCAGATTTAATATCGGCCATCCTTTTTTATGAGTCAACATTAAAATCCTTGTATACCTATAATGACTTTAAATCGAATTAGATTTCGATAGTTTTAATTAATGTAATGTAATGAAAGCCTCAATATTATTGAGGCTTTTTTCTTACCAACAAATTTCATTGATTATCAATTTATTAGCTAATTCAAAATTTAAACCTAGACGAAATGCAAAAAATTGTAAGTATATTCTTTTTTTTCTAAATAATTTATGCATTACATCGATATTAGTTGTATTTAATAGGCTATAATACTATGTTTGGTATGCCCCTTATAGATAAATAAACTTAACCTAGTATGAAAAGAATTACATTAAGCTTCGTCTTATTCATTTTTATAATCTGTAGCACTTCTGCTCAGCAAGAAAAAGGAATCTATGGCTTTGATAATTGGCTTGACTCTTGGACAGATTTTAATCCAAGCAAAACAATTTACGGAGAGCCCTCTCAAATTTTAACAGGAACAATAGATAAAGACCTCACTCTAAAGAAGCGTGATGTTTATTTATTACTTGGTGATGTTTTTGTTACAGATAGTACAACTCTTACAATCGAACCTGGAACAGTAATCTTAGGTGATTTTAAAACCAATGGCTCTCTGACCATTGCCAATGGCTCTAAGATAATAGCTAAAGGAGAACAAACAGACCCAATAGTATTTACATCAAATAGGCCTTTAAAAAAGCCTGGTGATTGGGGTGGTGTTTTTATTCTTGGAGATGCACCTACAAACAGATTTGGTAATGAAGCATCTATAAACTATGGTCTTAAACCAGATTCTTTTGAAAATCTAAAATATGGTGGAGAAAACACTTTAAGCAATTCTGGTATTATGCGATATGTACGCATTGAATTTGCTGGCAAACGTACTAAGCAGTATGGCTATTTTAGTGGCTTAACACTTGCAGGTGTTGGAGAAGAAACTGTTATAGACAATGTTATGGTAAGCTATTGCAGAGGAAATTCTTTTAATGTATTAGGAGGCAATGTGATATTAGAGAAAATGGTGTCTTTTCGTTCTAATAAAAATGACTATACATTTAATTATGGAACACAAACTAGCATCAGTAACTCCTTAGCTGTAAGATCTCCTTATATTTCAAGTTCTGATGGTTTTAGATCTATCCAAGTATCCTCTTATGATATAATAGACGATGCAGACTTATCTAAACCACATACCAATGTGTATGCAACAAATATGTCTCTCATAAATGTAAGCAAGAATTTAGATAACGATATTAAAATAGGTTTGGTTAAAGAAGCTATTCTTGTAGAAGAAAATACCTTTTTCAAATTAGACAAAAGTGTAATATCTGGCTTTAATCCAGCTGTAATACTAGATAATAAGATTGCAATTAATGACGAAAATCTACAGCGTATACATTTTGAACGTACTTACTTTAATAACTGCAAAGGAAACATCTTTACCAAATTCAACTCAGATAATGAAGACTTAGAAAGTTGGTATGGTAGTCGTGCATTTGACAATGTATATTCTAAAGGTCCAGATTCAGAAACGTTTATTGATTCAAATAATTCTAGAAACCCAGATTTCAGGCTTCGTATCAATAAAATTATAGCTACAACGGACGTGGATAATCCTGATGACGATTAATTAAATCTTAATCCATTACCCTTTTCAATATTGACATTTACCGAAACTAGAGCATATACTCTAGTTAGGATGATTATAAGCAATTGTAACACTAAGAATATATAAAACAACACTACACACTTCACTAATGAATAATTTAACAAGCATAAAGGCAAGCGCTTTTTGGTTGTGCATTGCAGTACTCATGTTAACTTTTACTGCCAAGGCTCAAATAGTTATTGGCGCACCATCATTAGGTTTTAGTCAGGCATGTGCTAGTGAATCATTTAATAGTTATACAACAACCTTTGTTTTTTCTCCTGAGGCTAACCTAGATGCTTCTAATCAATTTATTGTTGAACTTTCTGATGCAGATGGCGATTTTTCAGATGCAACAGTTATATTCACTTCTGCTGCAGGCTCAGTAACTGCTTCTCCTGCTTCATTAGATTTTTCAATTCCTCAGACTACAGGAGGAGAAAACTATAAAATTCGTATTAAAAGTACTGCTCCAGTTGCCACAAGTTCATCATCTGTCGCTTTTGCAGCCTATTATAAATTACAAGATTCACCATTCTCAATTAATAACTTGGTTTCCACAGGTGCTTATTGCACTGGAAGCAGTTACTTATTAACTATTGACAATCCTGGTTCTCCAACAAACGATTCTCCACTTAACTACCCTAGTCTAAACTATAAGTGGTACAGAGAAACTAGTCCTACTACATCGGTTTTTGTTGCCGAAGGAGCAATACTAGAAGTGAGTACAGAAGGTACTTATTTTGTTGAGACTAATTATGGAAGCTGTACATCTAATTCAGCATCAAATCGTGTAACTATTAGTGAAGCAACAAATGGCCAAGCAGATGCTACAATTGCATCTAGCTTAGGTAATCCCTATTGTCCTGCACAAGGATTAACCACATTAACCACAATTGGTGGTAACAGCTATCAATGGTATAAAGACGGAAATATAATCGAGGGTGCTACAAATCAGATGTACCAGACAAACGATTCTGGAGATTTTTCCGTACAAGTAGATTTAGGTGAATGTATGGCAACAGGGTCTATAGATTTAGTTAGTGAGCTCTTTAATAGTGATATTAATGTTGAAGAAATTAATACCATGGAAGAAGGCGAAACACTAACGGTAACAGTAACAGACGATGCGAATAACCCAACTTACGAGTGGTACTTTAACAATAGCCTTATACAAGATGAAACTGACGCAACATATGATGCTTCAGAATTTGGAAATTACAAAGTAGTCATTACAGAAAATAATGGCTGTATTGGGGCTGTAGAATATCAATTTACACTTCAAGAAGCCTTGGACTTATTCCCAGATGTTGAAAATATTCCAAATCTCATAAGTCCAAATAATGATGGCATTAACGATACATGGATTATACCTCAACGCTTTGTTAGTGGTACAAATACATCAATACGCATATTAACTAATCAAGGAAAATTGGTGTTTCAAACTAACGATTATCAAAATAATTGGCCTCAAGAGGATTTAGGCTTAACAAGTATCAATCAGGTATACTATTACATTATAGAAACACCAGATGGAACTACAGAAAAAGGGTCTATAACTGTAATTAAATAATATGAAAATAAGACTTCTAATAGTGCTTTTCAGCTGTGCTACGCAACTGCTTCTTTCGCAAGAGAATGATGGTGTGGTATCTTTTGATGTGCCTGTTAGAAACTCTTTAATGTTTAATCGCTACACGATTAACCCAACTTTTAGTTTTGTTAGAGAGCAGCATAAATTTGCTAGTATATACAACAAAAGAGAATGGGTACAATTCAATGATGCACCGCTCACCTATTTAGCAAGTTATTCAGGACGTTTTGCAGAAAATATTGGTGCTGGTGTTGGCTTATTCCAGCAAAACTATGGCGTATTAACAACCTTTGGAGGTATTCTCAACTTTGCATATAACGCTAGAATAGATAGAGATAATAACTTAACATTTGGTCTTAATATAGGTGCTTATAGCAGTGGAATAAATACTAATAATACCACTACAAATTTTGCGGATCCATCACTACAAAATGTACCTTCTAATTTTTTACTTACGGTAAATCCAGGAATCAATTATGGGACAACATTTTTAGATTTTGGTGTTGCAGTAAACAATTTGTTCGTCTACAATTTAGAAAACTCTTCAATGCTTAAGGACGACCCTAATCAGGGAATTCAGGCACATGTAATGTATACTGGTTATATGTCTAGTCGTGGATTTTTTGACGATAGTCGATTCTCAGGTTTATTGAGAAGTGAGTTTACTGAAGATGAAACTATAATCTCTGCAAATGCTATGGTCTATGTACCAAAAGGCCTTTGGTTTCAGGGTGGATATAATTCACTTTATGGAGCTTCTGGTGGTGTTGGTATTAATATTACTAAGGAGATAGCTATAGAATACAATTTTGAAACGGCTTTCGGAGATTTTGGACCTTCACACGAGGTCACTCTCGCCTACCGTTTTAAGAATGAACGTTATTTTGATTACAGTAGACAAGATGAAGTATCTGGTTTAATTTCGACAGACAAGAAACCACGTCGTCGTGTTGTAGCCTCTAGAAAACCTGAAAGAAAAATAGTTCCTGCAGTAAAAACAAAAAACCCTGAAGCAGAAGCATTACTAAAACTAGACCAAGAAAATGCACAATTAGAAGCAGAACGATTAGCAAAAGAAAAAGCTGAGGCAGAGCGCTTAAAGGAAGCACAAGAAGAAGCTGCAAGGTTAGCCAAAATTGAAGAAGAACGACTTGCAGAGCAAAAACGCATTGCTAGAGCAAAGATTGAAGCTGATAAGCGTGCAAAAGCTCTAGAGGAACAAAAACAACGACAAGAAGCCGAAAGATTAGCTAAACTTGAAAGAGAACGCATTGCTGAACAAAAAAGAATAGCTGATGAAAAATTAGCTGCAGAGAGAAGAGCAAAAGAACTTGAAGCTCAAAAAGAGCAAGAAGAGACTGATAGACTAGCCAAGATTGAATCAGAACGTTTAGCTAAGGAAAAAGCTGATGAAGAAGCAATAAAACTAGAAGCCGAACGACTTGCAAAAGAGAAAGCTGAAAACGAATTAATTGCAAATCCAAAGGATGAATTTGGTAGAGCCATGCTAAGCTTAACTAAAGATGCTGAAGACGATAAGACTAAGCAATCGGATTTATTAGAACAATATAATAAGGCTGTAGAAGGTAAAAACGAGAACTTAAAGAATCTTAAAGAGGAGAATGATTTAGGTGATCAAGGTATAGTTGTGAAACCAAAAGCATTTAAGAGTGTAACCAAAGAAAACGATAGACTCAGGGCTATTAAGACCGAGTTAGATGATGTCATCTTAAAGCGTAATCAGAAAATAAAAGAGCTTGAAGAACTATACGATGACATGTACGAAGCTGATACCATTGTAAACGAGTTAGTGATGCTATACTATAAGAAGGAGATTGCTGAACTAAAGAAAGAACAACGCAATGCAAATGATATTAAACTTGACCTAGAAAATAAACTAGAGCAAATTCAGATTGGTATTGAATTCGAAAAGAGACGTCGTATAAAACGTGCAGAGTATGATAATGAAGAAGAACGCTATGCACAAGACAGAGCAACACTTAAAAATCTTAAAGCATCCACAGATATTGGTACTGCCAATTTAGAACCGGAGGATTTTGATTTTGGTATTGAGCAAAGTAATAATATCACTATTCTAAAGAATGTAAATTATACTGAAAGTGGCTACTACATGGTACTTGCAGTACATACAGATACAGAAAAAAGAGATGAATTTATAACTAAAGCTATCGCTTCTGGTGTAGCAGATATTGAGTTTTTCTATGATGTAAATACGAGTCAGTATTTCATCTACCAGAAAAAATTCAATAGTGTCCAAGAAGCAAATTCAACCATAAAACAAAGAGGAACAAAATCGTACAATTCAAAAATGACAATTATTAAAATCGAAAACTAAGAACATATCATTAAAAGCATTCTTTACCTGTCAAGCCCCAAAGACCGATAGATAAAGGAAAACTAAATTACATTACCATGAAAAAACCTACTTTTTCTAGGATAACTACTATAATCGTAACGATTTTTATAGGCATAAATGCCTACACTCAAAATTACGTTCCTTTTACCCCAAGATTCAACCAAGACTTAAAAGGAGATATTATTCTAATAGGAAATAATATCCTTGGACCAGATAACAATGCCTTTAATGATAATTCGGTTTATAATCACAATGTCGATATGCAGTATATTGATATTGATGGAGATGCAAGCACCTTTAGTTCTTCGAGTGCGGATTTAAATATTCCAAATCCAAATTGTTACGAGATTATTTATGCTGGTCTGTATTGGGGTGCAGTTACCGCAGGAGATGAACCCATCACCAATGTTAGGTTTAGTGGCCCTACAGGTGGTTATAATGATATTACGGGGACTATAATCTTTGATGCAGGCAATACGTCTGTTGATGGTGGAGATAGTTTTTCTTATGCTTGTTTTGCAGATGTCACAGATATTGTAACAAATCTAGGAACAGATTTAGGAACTTATACCGTTGCTAATGTATCTGCTGCTCGTGGTGAAACTTCTACTTTCGACCCTTATAATGGTACAGGACAATCTGCCGGTTGGTCATTATTTGTTGTATATGAAGACCCTACACTTCCAGGAAAATCCATTACTAGTTTTGATGGGTTTAGTGCCATCAGTGTTCCTGGAGGAAATCCTAATTTAGATATTCCTGTATCAGGATTTAGAACAGTCCCAGCTCCTGCTCCAGTTAGAGCAAATTTTGCATTTGCTACGCTTGAAGGTGATAGCCCAATTTTAGGAGACAGATTATTACTGAATGGTGTTCCATTATCAACTGTAGATAGACCAGTAGGAAACTTTTTTAATAGTTCGGTAACACAGCTCAATGCAACACCTGTAAATGACAGAGTTCCCAACAGTACAAATACATTAGGTTTTGACACAGGTGTAATGGCTGTTCCAAATCCAGGAAATACAGTTATTGCAAATGACGCTACTGCTGCTACAGTGCGCTTAGAAACAAGTGGGGATACCTACTTCAATTATTTCTTTGCTTTCGCAGTTGAAATTATCGAACCAAACATTGTACTTACAAAAATTGTAGAAGATGATTCTGGTAATAATATTGGTGGTACAGGTGTAGGATTATCAACACCTTTAAATTATGTTATTGGTTTTCAGAATACAGGAAATGATAATGCGACTAACCTTCAAATTAGAGATGTTCTGCCAATCAATATTATTTACAATCACCCCACAGATTTAGTGCTACCAGCTGGAGTAACAGTTTCAAGTTATAATCCTGCAACTAGAGAATTGATTTTTGATGTAGAGGATTATTTAGTAGAAGAAAATGATCCAGTCAACGAAATTCGTATCGAAGTACAAACTGTAGATACATGTAATCAATTAGCTGATGCTTGTTCTAATATTATCAATAATCAAGCATTTGCAACCTATAATGGATTTTTTAATCCAACCTTTCAAATTACAGACGACCCGAGTATTAATAGTAATACAGGTTGTTTATTAACGCCTCAGGCCACTAATTTCCTAATTAATTTAGATTGTACATTTGAATACGACCAAGTACTTTGTGGCTCAACTTTAGATTTAACTGCTGCTAATGGTTACTCTTCATATTCATGGTCTACAAGTCCATCAGGTACTCCAGTAATTGGTTCTACACAAACTATTACAGTAAGTAATACAGGGACGTATTATGCTTTTAATACTGCTGATGCACCATGTCAATCAATTGTTCAGCAGTTTAATGTTGAATTATTTGGAAATACAACAACTAATCCTGTTATACCTTTTGCAGATGAGGTGGTTATTTGTCCAAATGACGGTAAAGAATTACCGAATATTTATTTATGTGGCGCGGATGATTTTGTAGATATAGATACTGATATATCTGGTGCTTCATCAATTATTTGGGAGCAATTAGATGAGTCTAGTTGTCCTCCAGTAGCTGATAATGATTGTGCTAATGAAGATAGCGCTTGTACTTGGAATCAAGTAGCAACTGGTCCTGATTTTGTTGCCGATACTGCTGGTCAATACCGATTAACTATTAATTATGATGGTGGTTGTTTTGTTCAGTTTTATTTTAATGTATACGAAAACTTATTAGCGCCTTCAGTTGTTTCAGAAGATATCATTTGTACAACGCCTGGTAGCATTATTGTTAATGATGTACCTTCTGGATATGAATATAGTATCGATGGTGTAAATTATCAAGCTAGTAACGCATTTACAGTTAATACACCTGGTATTTATACCGTTTACATTAGACAGGTTGGTATTACTACCAACCCATGTATTTTCACTGTTCCTGATGTTTTAATTAGAGAACGTGACTTTACTGTATCTACCGTAGTTACTCAACCACTTTGTAATGGTGATTTGGGGAGTATTCAAATTTCTGCTAATGATGTAGAACCACAATATACATTTGAAATCTATGAAGGTGGCACTTTGGTAAATAGTGTTGGACCTATCATTGAGAACACTTATAGCTTTGAAAACTTAAATACAGGAACTTACACCCTTAATATTACTACCGAAGATGGTTGTACATACTCTGAAGATGTTACAATTGTTGAACCACCTTTACTAACAGTAACCGCAGCACTGACAACACCTTTAACCTGTACAGATGGAGAAATAACTATTTATCCTGAAGGCGGAACTGCACCATATTTCTATTTTATTAATAGTACTACAGATTTCCAAACTGTTCCAGAATATACAGTAACATCTGCTGGATCTTATGATATTACTGTTGTAGATGCTAACAACTGTAGTGCCACAACAACGATTAATGTTGATGCAGCTTCACCACCAGACTTCACTGTAAATACTACAGACATATTATGTCCAGGTGATAATAATGGAACTATTACAATCAACGTCAGCAATGCAAATGGCAACTCTATACAGTACAGTATTGATAATGGATTAACATTTTTTAATTCAAATGTATTTTCTGGACTATCTGCAGGGAATTATATGGTCGTTTTAGAATACACATTTGGAGGTGCGATTTGTACGACAAGTCCACAAAATGTAACAATAAATGAAAATCCACCAATCACAGGTACAGCAGAATTAAGCGCTCCATATACTTGTACTAGCAATGGAACAATTACAGTTACAGGTGTCTCTGGGGGAACAGCTCCGTACATGTATAGTATAGATGGTATAAACTTTCAATCTGGAAATAGTTTTACTGGATTAACGCAAGGAACATATACTGTAACTATAAGCGATGGAAATAGCTGTACACTAACAACAAATCAGATTACCATCTTACCTTTAAATCCTCCAACAGATATGGATTTTAGCCACTCTCCTATTGATTGTGCTGCTAATACCACAGATATAACAATTACAAATGTTATTGGAGGCACGGGTACTTTAGAATATCAAATTATAGCACCTTCTGGTTCAGCAACACCATATCAATCGTCTCCTACTTTTAATGGATTACAACCAGGAACTTATACGTTTCAAGTTCAAGATGAAAATGATTGTATTTATAGTGAGTCTTACACTGTTGACCCTTTACCAGTATCTACTGTAAATATTGTATTAACTGAAGGATTAGATTGTACAGGTAGTCCAGATGCTGTTATAACAGGTACTATAAACGGTACTGCTCCATATACTTATGCTGTTTCAATTAACGGTTCTACATTTAGTTCTTTAGGTACTACAGGCAATACATTTACATATTCTACAAGTACTGCAGGTGATTATCAATTTGAGATTACTGATGGTAATGGATGTACTGCATTGTCTTCAGTTTTAACAATAAACCCATTAGTACCACCATCAATTTCAGCATTAGTGCAAAGCCAAAATATAAATTGTAATGGTGAAGCTACAGGTGCTTTAGACATAACAATTGATAATACTCTTGGTACACCGCCATTTGTTATTAATGTAAATAATGATACTACGAGTACAGATTATGGAAACCAAACCACCAGCTTACCAGCTGGTGACTATACAGTTACTATTACCGATGCAAATTCTTGTACGGATACTCAAACTGTAACAATATCTCAGCCTGATGCTATAGTTGTTAATTCTAGTACAGTAGATATTACTTGTACAGCATCTGGTATTTCACAAGGTTCGGTTATCATAAACAATGTAACTGGAGGTACTGCTCCGTATAACTACTTTGTGACAGGAACTAATGGCTATTCCAATTCAGAGCTTAATGCTACAGGGTCAACATCTGTAAGTTTTGATGTTGTTGACTTTGGTTTGTACCAAATCAATGTCGTAGATGCCAATGGTTGCTCTGTTTTAATTCAAGATGTTTTAGTAGCCTCACCTCCATCAGATTTAGATATAACTATAACACCAACTGTTAATTGTTCTACAGGCGGTGAAGCAACAATAGCTGTGAGTTCAGCATTAAGTAGTTCTGGTCCATTTTTCTTTTCGATTTATCAAGAGCCATTTGTACCATATACTGTTGGTGACCCAAATTGGTTGGCAGAGAATCCTGCAGGAAGTGCTTCTACTATATTTACTGGGTTAATCCCTGGAGTACAATACACATTCGTAGTATATGATAGTGCTACTAACTGTACCTATTATGAAACAGCTACAGCTTCAATTCCTACGAATTCAACCTTGACTTTAAGTGCGTTCGGTAGTAATAATATAACCTGTACTGGTAATGCAGATGGTAATGTGTCTTTCACTATTGAAAGTATATATTCTACTAGTGTTGATGTGAGTTATCAAGTTTATGAATCGCAGTCATTAACTCCTATTGGTACTATAGCAACAGGAACAGTTCCAGCTAATGGAAATTTAGTAGTTACTGACTTTGAAAGTTTACCTTTTGGAAATTATTTTGTATCCATTGTAGAAACATCAGGCCCTAATGCGGGTTGTGGAATTGTTACTGCGCCTTTTAACATTACTGAATCAGAATTTCCTCTAGACTTATCTGTTTTTGTAAATCAAAATGCAAATTGTAATCCAAACTCAGGAGTTATTTCTGCAGTTGCGGAAAATGGTACTGCGCCATATCAATATCAAATTACCACAACACCTACAGCACCGTTAGCTACTGATACGGGTTGGAACTCGGCTAGTACATTTAATTTAGATGCAAACACTTACTATGTACATGTTTTAGATGCTTATGGTTGTATTGTTACAAGCCCAGCTACAATTCTTCCAATGGATGATTCACCAGTGATTACAGCTGTTGTAAATGATGACTGTTTAGATGTTGATGGAACGTTTCAAATAGATGTAGATTTAGCTTTAGCAGGAATAGCGCCTTACAGTATTAGTATAGATGGAGGTGCTTTTCAAACGCAAAATTTTCCTTTCACTATTTCAAATTTAGCATCAGGAACTCATACTGTTGAGATTAATGATGCCAATGGTTGTGGCAACTTAATATCCGTTGATATTTTACCTGTTTTAGACCTGTCACCTACTGTTAACACACTACCTACTTGTAATAATGATGATGGTGAAATTACTCTAACGACGATTGGAGGTTCTGGTAACTACACTTATACTATTTTACCAAGTCCACCATCAATAGTTATAACTGGTAACACTATTTCTGGAGTACCTTCAGGGCTTTATGATATTACTGTTACAGATACGAATACTGGTTGTACTGAAGATGTTTCAGTTTCATTGCCTGAGGCTATAGCGCCTACCGTTACACTAAGTCCAAATTCTGTTACTTGTTTTGGAGATAATAGTGGTGCTTTTGATTTAGAAGTCACTAACTATTCTGGAGCATATACTTACGAGGTCATTGATGCTTCAAATACATCTGTTTTTGGAGTTGTAGCGGCTAATACCTCCACAAATCCTATAACAGTAAATGGATTAACATCAGGAACATACACTGTTAATATTATACAAACTGATGTGCCATTTTGTTCATCTACTGCCGAAGTAATTGTAGGTTCTCCACAAGAAGAATTATTACTAGATGTAACAGAAACTTCTAACGTTACTTGTAATAATAATCAAGGAACCATCACTGCAATAGCTACAGGTGGTTGGGGAGATTATCAATATGAGCTAACAGGAGATGCGACTGTAGCGTTTTCTCCTAATGGAACATTCACAGATTTATCAGCTGGTAACTATACCGTAAATGTTAGAGATGCTCAAGGCTGTGTAGTTTCAGAAAATATTACTTTAGAAGAGCCTACACTTATCAACGCTACGTTTACGCCAAGTACGACTATGTTAGATTGTTTTGGTGACGCTAATGCAAGTATAACTATAAGCACAGTGTCGGGAGGCCAAGGGGAAAATTATACTTATACACTTAATATGATTTCTCCTGTAGTCACAACTTCTGGACCGCAAACATCTAATGTATTTAACGATTTATCAGCCGGAACATACTCAGTAACCATTACTGATGGATTTGACTGTACAATGACATCAATAGAAATGACAATTGACGAGCCTAGTCCTATTAATGCTAACTTAGTACTAGCGACAAACCAAACATGCTTAACGGAAGCTACATTGACTTTAAGTGCCTCTGGCGGAACTGCGCCATATTCGTATAGTATGGATAGTAGTTTTTCAACCATATTAGGCACATTCAACGCTTCAACAACTTTTGATGTTCCGGTAGGCACTCATAACTATTATGTGAGGGATGCTAACAACTGTTTAGCTAATGTTTCTAATGATATCACTATTGACCCTCTTCCAGACTTAATGGTAGGTCTTCAATCACAAAACCCAACTATTAATTGTGCTGGAGATAATACAGGAACAATCACAGCAACAGCTACAGGTGGGTTAGGAAATTACATTTATACATTACAAGATACTTCAGGAAACACTATAAATGCAACGCAAAATAGCCCAGGCTATTTCACAGAGCTGCTTGCAGGAAATTATGTTGTTTTTGTTGAAAGTGGTGACTGTACAGCTTTATCTACTTCTATTAGTATAACAGAACCAAGTACTATACTGCAAGCAACTCCATCTGTAATTAATGTACAGTGCGCAGGAACTGAAAACGGTCAAATCACAATTAATGCTTCTGGAGGAACAGGTATAATTAAGTATGCCATATCACCACAATTAAATCAGTTTTTTGATACAAACGTATTTGACAACCTCGCTCCTGGCACATACGATATTATTGTACAAGACGAATTAGGTTGTTATTTAACGTTTACTGAAACTGTCACAGAACCCGTTCAGGTATTATTGGGATTAGTGCCTAACTCGATTTTGCCTGAGGTTTGTGACGGTGATGCTGATGGTGAATTTAGTATAGATATCTCAGGAGGAACAACACCTTACAGTGTAAGCTTAGATAACTACGATGGACCATACACTATGGGTGCTGTAGGGCAAACGCAGTTCGATTTCACTAATTTATCAGGCGGCGACCATATTGTTTATGTCAGAGATGCTGAAGGTTGTGAGTCTGAATGGAATATTACATTTCCAAATTCTGCAAGGATAAATCCTGTTGTAGAAGTAGAATATAATTGTGAGCAAAACGCTCAATTCAATACCGTAACTGTTACTGTAGACGAATCTATAACTGATATGTCTGAACTTGATTTTTCACTCAATGGTGGTCCTTATCAAGCAAGTAATATATTCACAGATATTCCGCCTACATCAGATAATTATATCGATGTTAGACATAGTAATGGATGTATTCAACGAACTGAATTGTTTGATATGTCTACTTATGAGCCTGTGACATTAGTCTTGACTGGTGGTGAAGAATTAAATCAAATTGTAGCCGAAGCAGGAGGTGGTACAGGAGAATATACATTTACATTCAACGAAGAAGATTACGGAGCTGAGAACACCTACACTATCGGCCAATCCGGAATTTATACCGTCACAGTAACTGACACCAACGGCTGTACAGCAATAGCCCAAGTTGAACGTGAATTTATAGAAATATGTATTCCAAATTATTTTACGCCTAATGGAGACGGTGTTGTAGACACTTGGTCACCAGGATGTATTGAGAATTATCCAAATTTAGAATTCGACATTTTTGATAGATACGGCCGTAAAGTCGCTACCTATCGTGCTGGAGAATATTGGGATGGACGTTACAATGGAACAGAACTACCTACAGGAGATTACTGGTATGTAGTAAGACCGAATGATGATACCGTTTCAGAATCTTTTGTTGGCCATTTTACCCTTTATCGTTAACCGCTCCAAACCTACTAAACAAGACCCAAATGAAAAATCATCTACTATATACCCTACTATTTATCTCGAGCTATATATCTGCTCAAGAGCTTAACTTACCTGTATTTACACAATATTTAGCCGATAATGAATTTGTAATATCCCCAACCTTTGCGGGTATTGGTGACAACATGCGAATTAGAGCTAATGGTTTAACGCAGTGGGTAGGAATTAAAGGTGCTCCAGACAATCAGGCGTTGTATGCAGATTTTAGAATATCTAACCGTTCTGGAATTGGTGTAAGTGCATATAACGATAAGAATGGTAACACGAGACAGAAAGGTGTTAAGTTTTCATTCGCACACCATTTAACACTAGACTATAAGTCAAAACAATACTTATCATTAGGCCTTTCATATAATATCAATAGCTTTAGAATAGATATAGAAAACTTTCAACCCACACCTGATATTCCTATTGTGGACCCAAGTATTATTGATGACCGTTCTCAAAGTAATAACAATTTCGATGTTGGTTTTTTATACAGAAACAGAAACTTCTTTTTCAGCTTTAATGCTAATAATCTTTTAGAAAAAGATGTAAATCCTTTCATAGGTGTAGAACCAAACAGTTTACTAAATTTTCAAGCTTATACAGGAATGGTTTTTAAAAGTGAACAAAGTAGAATGGTTGAATACGAGCCATCAGTTTTCTATCAACGTTTTAATAGTGATGGACGTTCTAGTACAGATGTAAACTTTAAATATAGAAAGTTTACCAATCGTGAAGGCGATTACTATTGGATTGGTGGTTCTTACCGATTTCTTAATGACCAAATACTAAAGCCTTTAAATATTGGTCCAATGGCAGGAATAATGATGAATAAATTTTATTTCGCGTATTCCTATCAAATTACCATAAACGATTTAGCAGCATATAACTCTGGTACACATATGATTACCATTGGTATTGATTTTCTTCAAAATGCTAGTAATTGTGCTTGTACTACTGGTGCAAGACGTTATTGGAAATATCAATAATTAAACAATAAAAAAAAGCCATAAATTTTTATATCTATGGCTTTTGGTAATTGATTTAGTTAGGTTTTTAAAGCACTTCTAAGAAATAGTCCATCATTTCTTCCTTAAGCTCGTAATGCAGTTTTATGTATGTGCGCATATCTTCTTTTAAGGTGTTTTGTTCATTTTGTAATCGACCATCTATATTCTCATTAATATCAGCATTAATGATATTGGCCATTTTATTTCTACATCTATGCAAAAGCTTAGAAATAGCATCTTTTTCTATCATTATTCTATTCTGAAAAACCTCTAGTTTTACTAACACCATAGGGTCTTGTTCGCGTTTTACAATCTCTTCAAGTTTTTCTTGAAATGTATCCATCTCGTTAAAATGAAAACGTAGTTCACGTTTCCAAGTATCTATATTAAACTTTAAATCGCTTAAATACATTAATTTAGTTTGCATATCTCTTTGGTTTTATACGGTTAATAATTCTCGTTTTTGTATAATTTCTTTCTGAATATGATTCGGTACAACAGCGTAACCGTCAAATTTTGAAGTATATGTGGCACGACCTTGTGTAATTGAACGTAACTGACTTGAAAAATCTGAAAGCTCTACACTCGGAATTGCACATTTTAAAATCTGATAATGCGTTTCTGTATCAATACCTTGGATAATGGCTCGTCGGCTTTGCAATTCGGTCATTACATTTCCTATCATTGATTCCGGAAGACGTAATTCCATTTTCTCAGTAGGTTCTAAAAGTTTTGGATTTGCATTTAAAAAAGCATCTTTAAAGGCGTGCGCTCCAGCAATCTTAAAAGAAATATCATTAGAATCTACTGGGTGCATTTTTCCGTCATAGACAATAACTCTTACATCTCTAATAAAAGAATCTGTTAAAGGTCCAGATTCCATAACTTCTAAAATACCTTTCATTATAGAAGGTAAATAGCGCTGATCTACAACACCACCTACGATGCAATTATAAAACACTAATTTTCCGTCCCAAGGCAAATCAACCACTTCTTTACCACGCAAAGAGAAACCTTCTGGTTCTGGCATACCCTCAAAATAAGGTTCTATTTTAAGATGTACTTGGCCGAATTGCCCAGAGCCGCCACTCTGTTTTTTGTGTCTATAATTGGCTGTTGCGCTTCTCTGAATAGTTTCGCGATAAGAAATTTTTGGCGTTTCAAATCGAGGTGTTACGTCATAAATATTCTCTAAAAGCCAAGTAAGTGTTGCCAAATGTAATTCGCCTTGAGTGCCTACCAAAGTTTGTTTGGTTTCGCTATTGTAGCTTACATCTATTGTTAAATCTTGACTGTGAATACGTCTTAATGCCTCACTGAGTTTTTCTTCTTCAGATTTATCTGCTGCAAAGGCTGCTTTAACCAATCTTGGTTGTGGATATTTTATTGGTCTAATAGTTCCTGCCTCGGCTTTTGTAGCTAAGGTGTCATTAGTTTCGGTAAACTTTAATTTGGTAGTCGCCCCTATATCTCCGACCGTAAGTTTTTCTACTGAATGCTTTTGTTTACCATCCATTATGTATAATTGATTGATGGTTTCAGATTCTCCAGTACGTGTATTAAAAAGCTTATCGTTGCAGCTAACCTCACCAGACATAACTTTGAAGAACGTGATTTGTCCTAAGTTAGGTTGATAAATTGTTTTAAAAACAAACAAAGAGGTATCTGCACTTACATCAGGAGTAATTAGTTGCCCTTCAATCGTTTGTTCTGGTTTTAAATCAGCGGCTGCAGGTGCAACATTATCTATAAAGCCCATTAAACGACCTGTTCCCATGTCTTTTAATGCCGAAACGCAGAATACAGGAAACATATCGTGATTAAGCATACCTAGCTTAATTCCCTTACGTAACTCGTCTTCGTTAAGTGTGCCCTTGTCGAAATACAATTCCATGAGCTCTTCATCATTTTCGGCAGCCTTTTCTACCAAAATATTATGCAGTTCATTGGCATAGTCTAATTGTGCCTCTGGGATAGGAAGCTTTTCTGGTTTTCCGCCTTCGGGCCCAAATTTATAACAGCGCATTTTTAGTACATCTATTATACATTGCGCATCATCAATAACTACCGGATATTGAATTAGTACCGCGTTATTTCCTACCAATTCCTTAAGGCTATTAAAGCTCATCTCAAGATTGGCTTTTTCACTATCTATTTTGTTAATAACAAATAATGTAGGTTTATGAAAACGGTCTGCGTAATTCCAAATGATTTCTGTACCAATATCTGCACCATGTTTGGCATTAATCACCGTAACAATAGTGTCTGATACACGAATAGCAGATATAATATCACCTATAAAATCATCTAACCCAGGAGTATCTATAATATTTATTTTATAGTTGCGCCATTCGGTATGCAAAGGTGTAGAAAAAACGGAAGCACCGCGTTGGTGCTCAAACTCATGATAATCGGATACAGTATTTTTTTGCTCTACAGTGCCACGTCTGTTAATTAAACCTGCCTCATAGAGCATGGTTTCAGATAGTGTGGTTTTGCCAGAGCGATGTGCACCAACAAAAGCCACATTTTTAATGTGTTTATTGTCAAATACTTTC
The DNA here is from genome assembly GCF_900129745.1 of Winogradskyella jejuensis. GTDB lineage: Bacteria > Bacteroidota > Bacteroidia > Flavobacteriales > Flavobacteriaceae > Winogradskyella > Winogradskyella jejuensis. Next base: position 940,972 of record NZ_FQWS01000002.1, read on the forward strand.
ATATAATTTGATTTATCAGTTAACGATTCCTTGAAAAAAATAATCTCTTAAAGGTAACTCTGATAAATCGTAAAAAATATGACACCTGTTAGGTTTCGGTAATTAAATCTTAGAACATTCTAATTATTAAAAGTGAACATATGTAATAACGCTTAACTAACGTTTTAACGTAAAATGACCTGTTATGTTAACGCCTGCAAAACGTTCGATTTGGAACCAATAATCACTATTAGGTAATGGTGTGCCATTAAATTGCCCATCCCAACCCACAGATGTAGGCGATAATGTTTTTAGGAGCTTGCCAAATCTATCGAATATATAAATACGCTTTATTTCGTTTTGAGGGTCTTCTACTCGCCAATAATCGTGATTAGAATCATTATTTGGTGTAAAGAATTTTGGGATAATTATCTGTCTATTTTCAGTTGTAAACTGAAACGTAAAACAATCTAAAGCATTACCAGCTTCGTTATATGGCGTAATATTTACAAATATTACCGTATTGTCTGGTAATTCTGTATTTGGATTGAATGTCGTTGTATTACCTACATCGACGCCATCAACAATGGTATCTAAGTCTTCTGTTTCAATAGATAATACATAGCCGTCTGCATTATTAATCATGTCCCAAGAAATCGAAGTAGTTACCGAAACATCTTCCACATTATTGACAGGCGAAATCATTTCGGTACATTCTGGGATAATAACTTCAGTTTCAAAAACTATCTCGTTACAGCCAATAGCTTCGCCTTCAGAATTATAAGGAATAATTGTAAGATATAATGTGGTTTCACTTGGCAAATCTTCGGATAACGTTATTGAAGTGCTATTTCCTACATCTAGATTATCAACAACATCAGTTACTCCGGTTGATGTCCCAATATTAAGTATGTAACCATCAGCATAAAGAACACTATTCCAACTAATTTCAGTATTAACAGCAACATCTATTGCTCCGTTCATCGGCAATGAAATTGTAGCACATTCGGGTATTAAAAGTTCTGTAGTGAAACTTGGTCCTACACAAAACATATTTACACCAGCTGAATTATATGGGTGAATTGAAACAAAAATTTCTGTGTTTTGTGGTAAATCTGAAGGGAAATTATAAGTCGTCACATTACCAACATCTACCGCATTAACGATATCTGTTCCATCTGGTTGTGTACCAACATTAACAATGTAGCCTGTTGCATTAGTAACGGCATCCCATTGTAAGCCAGTAGTAATAGAAATATCTGTAGAACCATCAATAGGAACTATTAGATTGGTGCAATCGGGGATAACTTCTGTTGTTGTAAAAGAAAATGCATTTACACAGCCTTGTGCTCCTGTGATATCATTAAACGCTTGTATCTGAACTAAAATTTCCTCATTAGACGGTAAATCATTAGGCAAATTAAGTGAAGTCACATTTCCTACAATACCACTAAAAATATTTGATGCGCCGGGTAAACCTGTACCTATAAGAACTTCATAATTATTTGCATTCTCTGCTGCAGACCAAGTTATAATTGCATCTAAAGCTACATTTATTTCAGACTGGGCAGGAGATATAATTGATGAACATCCGACAGGAAGTATTTCTGTTACAAAACTATATTCAGCACAATTTATAGCGTTACCTATTGCATTGTATGGTATTATATTAACGTAAATAGTTTCGCCTTGCGGTAAATTTGAAGCGAACGTATAGTTGTTTGTATTGCCAACATCTTCTGCATCCACAATATCGTTACCACCAGGAGTTGTTCCAACTGTTAAAATATAACCGTCTGTATAAGCAGTCGTATCCCATTGTAAATTAGTTGTGATAGGGACATCCGTTAATGCTGCTGGTGATAATAGAGTTGTTGTGCAATCTGGTACTAGTAACTCTGTTGTAAATGAAATCTCATTACATCCCGAAGCATTTCCTGAAGCATTGTAAGGTATGACAGTTACAAATATCTCGGTAATTTGCGGTAATTCATTTGACAAAGTATATGTCGTAACATTACCTATATCGCCATTAAATAGTTCTGCTCCACCTGTTGTTGTTCCTACATTAAGAGTATATCCAGATGCATTAGCAACGGCATCCCATACAAATGAGGCATTTATATCAATATTTGTAGCACCATTTGCTGGTGATGTAATTGTGGTACATGAAGGCGGCAAAAGTACTGTGGTAAAAGATTCTTCAGTGCAGTTTATGGCAGTTACGGTTGCATTGTAAGGAACAACTGTAACAAATATTTCTGTATTCTGCGGAAAGCTACTCGGCAAATCATAGGTTAAAACATTACCAACATCTCCTGAAAAAATATCTGTACCACCAGAACTTGTTCCGACATTTAAGGTATAGCCTGTTGCGCCGGTGACCGAATTCCAATTTAAAATAGCATCTATTGCTACATCCATATCGCCGCTACTTGGCGATGTAAGATTTGTACAGGCTAATCCCATGGATTCCGTCATAAAAGATTCATTAACACAACCTGTAGCATTGCCAAGACCATTATACGGCGTTATTGTAATGTAATATGTCTCACCTGGCATAAAGTCCGATGGTGGATTGAATACTGTTGTATTACCAACATCTAACATATCGTAAATATCGTTTCCACTTGGTGTAGTTCCAATAGTCACGAAATAACCAATAGCAAAATCAGCAGGAGACCATTCTAAATTTGTATAAGTTGGTAAGGTGGCACTAGCATAAGCAGGCAATAAGGCGGTACAAACTATTGGAGATTCTATAGCGCTTGTAGTAAAGGTATCTGCAGTATTATCACAAGTCAACACATTTCCAGAGGCAAAATATGGCGTGATTGTTACGTAAACTAGAGTATTAGGTGGTAGATTCGTTCCAATATTATAAGACGTTACATCTTCTACATCACCAGTAAAAATATCAGTTCCGCCAGAAGTTGTACCTATGCTTAATATATAACCGCAAGCACCAGCATTAGACGTCCATTCTATAGTTTGATTTAAAGGAATATTTGTACTTCCAGCGATTGGAGTCACTAAACTACTGCACGTTTCGGCTGGTGAAACGACGTTGAGCGTTATATTGTTTCGTCTTAACAATAAATTTTTTCCACCTGTACCTGGCGGATTTGCGTTTTCAAAAGGCACTAAATCGCTTCTTATTTCAGAATGATACACGGCTTGGTCACAACTATTTACATTAGTAATTGTATATTCTGGAGCATCTGGAGCATCTGGAATTACCACGCCATCTTTAAACCAGACATAATGATTTTGCTCGCCTCTAACTGTTGTAGTTAAGGTAATGTCATCACCAGCATTGACGGTAAAGTTTTCAATATTATTTACGCGAGCTTGAGGTGCGTACCAATATTCGCGCATCACAACGTCTGGCGAAGGACCAATAGACATCGTAGTCAAAAGACTAACTAAACCAAGATGTTGTGCTTCAAAATCTCCAAAATGGAATCGATTTTCATTTATAAATAGTTCAAATCGTCTGGTCTGAATGGTTGGGTCGTATAAACCATAAAAGTCTGGAATTGGCCCTTCTAATAAATTGTTATTAGCAATTAATCGACCTCTAAGTCTGCCTTGATTTGCTACAATCGTGGAGAATTGATTCAAAATATCATTACCTGGAAACAAATTATGAGATAAATCGAAAGAAAACAGCTCAACGTTTTGTGTAATATCTAAAGACTCAATTTGATTGTACGATACATCTAAACTCGTAAGGTCTATATTATGTGTTAAAGCGAAACCTGTTGTCGTTAACAGATTGTTATTAATACTTATAGAACGTAATTCGACATTCTGCGTTACGTCTATATTTGGAATTAGATTGTCATTTAAGTTTAAATATCTAAGAACAGTGTTTTGAGATAAATCTACATTTGGCAACTGATTACTGTAAGCATCAAACCTATCTAATAAAACATTTTGAGTGACATCTAAATTGGTGAAATTATTAACATTTAACCTTAGCGTTTCTAAAAGCAAATTTTGGGTTAAATCAATTGAATTCATGTCGTTTCGGGATAAATCTAAATCCTCCAAAACTGGATTTTGCGTTAAGTCTACTACTAACGGTGTATCTCGATTAGACGTAATATCTATATCAGTAAGATTAGGAGCTACAGAAAAATCCAAAGGATTTTGGATATCGTGTAAAATGACAAAAATATCCGTGAAAGCGTTAGAATTTGGTAAAATTAAATTCTGCACATAAGTTCCCCATAAATACAAATTCTCTAGATTGGTAAATACAGATAAATCTATTGTAGGTATCTCTATGCTCGTAATACGTAAGTCTCTTAGTGTATTTGTTGCTGGTAAAACAATATCAACATTACTACGCCAGCCTCCTATATTAAAAACCTCTAGATTAGGGAATGCAGAAACATCGATTAATGGGTCTGACAAATAACGGAGCGATATATTGGTTAAGCTAGTAGATGTTGTCGGAAAAATAAAATCTGTTACAAAATCTAAAAAATCACCATCTATAGAAACGAGATTAACATTTTGAGATAAATCTATTTGTGTTATTGGAGGCTCATTTGGAAAATCTCCATGGAGATAGAACGTTTCTAAAAGTGTATTTTGTGTTAAATCTAAAGATGATAACACCTCATTAGCATTAGTTCTAAAATGAAGCAAAGATGTCAACGCTGTAGGCTCAACCACTGCGACTTGATTATTTCCCAAATCTAGATTGGTAACATTTACAAAAGCATTAATTCCTGTTATATCGGTAATGTTAGTTGCACCACTTAAGTTAAGCACGGTGACAGATTGGGCATCGACATCTAAAATATCGCCAGTAACACCATTAGTGTCTATTCCTAAATTAATAAGTTCTTGTTCGAAAACTGAATCGACCACGGTGGTCTGACTATAACAAAAGAGATTAAATAAAAAAACGATGAGGAAATGTAGGTTGAGGCGTTTCATGTAGGTATGATTGGTAATTCATACAAATAACTGAATTTTTGATATTAAATCAAATAGTGTATTGTGTTAATTATCAATAGGTTTTACATAAAAAAAAATCTCTAAAACAGTAATATATAATGTGTATTATTTTGTTTATAAACATAAAATATACACAATACGAAACCTTAATATTCGTTTAAATTTGCATCATCAATTAAAAACAATGCAACGACTGTTTATTACGCTTAGCGTTATATTAATTGGCCTCAAGGTAAATGCTCAAATCAATTCTGAGGATTCTCTAAAAATCATTATTGAACCTAAAATAGCTAAAGGGTTATCTAAGCAGGAGGTTTTTATTCCTATAATAGATGCTGATACTACTAAATCTTCTGATATTAAGGGCGAATTTTGGGACACTGTAAGTTTTAATCCATATAGAAATGAAGTGGTTAAGTTCCCTCTACAGATAACATTTCAAGATTCTAACTACGCTTCACCAATTTCTAAAAATAAAGTCATTACGTCTCGTTATGGTTGGCGCCGTGGTAGGCCACACCAAGGTATAGATATTGATTTGGTTACTGGCGATAGTGTTTACAGTATTCTAGATGGTATTGTACGCTATGCAAGATACAGTCGCGGACATGGTAAAGTTGTTGTTGTAAGGCATTATAATGGTTTAGAAACAGCCTATGCGCATCTTTCTTCAATAAATGTTAAACCTAACGACTCTGTAGCCAAAGGCCAATTTATTGGTAAAGGTGGAAATACAGGGCGTTCTACAGGAAGTCACTTACACTTAGTTACTAGTTACAAAGGACAATACATTCACCCAGAATATATTTTCAATTTTAACGAAGACAATAAAATCCGTGCTCAAGAACTTTGGGTGACAAAAGAATGGACACGAGCATCATTTCATAGCGCTCGTCGTAAAAGCAAATTAAAGCTTTATACTACTGAAAAAGAAGCTTTGGCTAGCTTAGTAAAAACTAAGAAAATTTATGTTGTTAAGTCTGGTGATACATTATCGCGTATATCTAAACGTAACAATGTATCAATAGCTTCAATTTGCAAAACCAATTCCATTAGAAAATCGTCTACCTTAAAAATTGGACAAAAACTCGTTCTTGAGCTATAATAAATTGGTGTTTTGATTTGTAGTTGAAGTCTAGTAACTTCACACTGCAAATTATACCCACTATGAGATATATTTTACTTCTATGCACGACCCTATTATTTATTTCTTGTAAAACAGATAAATCTCAGCAATCCGATGCCGAAAGATGGCAAAGTATTGCAGAGAATATCACTATAATAAGAGACAATTTTGGAGTACCACACATTTATGGGAAATCTGATGCAGATGCCGTATTTGGTCTATTGTATGCACAATGTGAAGATGATTTTAATCGTGTAGAACAAAATTATATTTGGGCGACAGGACGATTGGCAGAAGTTGAAGGCGAATCTGCAATTTATAGTGATTTACGTGCAAAACTATTTATGACAGAAGATGAAGCCAAAGAAAACTATAATAAAAGTCCAGATTGGTTAAAAGAACTTTGTAATGCTTTTGCGGATGGTATTAACTACTACTTATATACGCATCCCGAAGTAAAACCAAGATTACTTACCGAATTTGAACCTTGGATGCCTATGTATTTTAGCGAAGGTTCTATTGGTGGTGATATAGAGCGTGTCTCTACACGAAAAATAAAAGCGTTTTATGAAGGAAAAGATTCAAAATTATTTGAAGAACAAGCGCCCAAAAAAGAGCAGTTAGAGACTGAACCATCAGGCTCCAATGGTATTGCCATATCAGGAAAGTTAACCAAATCTGGAAACCCTATTCTACTCATTAATCCTCATACCTCATTCTTTTTTCGTGGAGAAGTACATGTTGTTAGCCAAGAAGGACTTAATGCATATGGTGCCGTAACATGGGGACAGTTTTTTGTTTATCAAGGATTTAATGAAAAGACAGGCTGGATGCACACCTCAACTTATACAGATGTTATAGATGAATTTGAAGAAGACTTAGTGAAAATAGACGATAAATTAATGTACCGTTATGGTGAGGAATTAAGAGAAGTCCAAACGTTTGAAACAACACTTAAATATAAAGATGGAGATACACAGAAGTCTAAAACCTTTCCGTTTTACAGAACGCATCACGGACCAATTACGCAGAGTAAAGATGGTAAATGGATAGCTACGGCTATGATGTGGGAACCAGTAAAAGCATTGGAACAATCCTACATTCGCACAAAGCAAAATGGTTACAAAGGTTTTAGAGATATGATGGATATCAAAACTAATTCGTCTAACAATACGGTTTATGCAGATGCTGAAGGCAATATTGCCTATTTCCACGGCAATTTTATTCCAAAACGAAATACTAATTTTAATTACAGACAACCTGTAGATGGTAGTAACCCAGAAACAGATTGGCAAGGTTTACATGAGGTGGATGAGCACATTACTTTATTAAATCCAGAAAATGGCTGGCTACAAAACTGTAATTCTACACCATTTACAGCTGCTGCCGAATACAGCCCAAAAGTGGAAGACTACCCAAGCTACATGTCCCTAAATCGTGAAAACTTTAGAGGTGTTCACGCCATTGATTTGTTGTCAAAAAACAAGGATTACACACTAGATTCTGTTATAGAACTAGCACACGACCCTTATTTACCAGCATTTGAAGCTTTAATTCCTGGGCTAATTGAAGCATATAAAACAGTTGATTACAAACACCCTTTTATGCAAAAAGCCATAGAAATATTAGATAAATGGGATTACAGAACATCAAAAGAATCGGTTGCTATGACTTTAGCGCATTATTACGGTATAAATATTTTGAGAAACGGAGAGCGTCCAAAACCTATGTCTTCTATGGAATTCATTATTTACTTCGGCGAGAATTCACCAGAAGGTGAAAGATTAAAACTTTTTGAACAAACAGTAGATTATTTAACTGATACTTTTGGCACATGGAATTTACCTTGGGGAGAAGTCAATCGTTATCAAAGGCTCAACAGTGATATCAAACAAAAATTTGATGACAATAAACCAAGTATTCCTATTGGTTTCGCCTCTGGTCGTTGGGGCGCATTAGCTGCTTATGGTGTTAGCTATACCAATCCAGAAGCCAAAAAAATATATGGTACACGTGGTAATAGTTTTGTAGCTGTAGTAGAATTTGGGGATAAGGTAAAAGCAAAAAGCATGTTAGCAGGTGGACAAAGTAGTGATGTTAATTCGCCTCATTTTGATGACCAAGCACAACGGTATGCAGACATGAAGTTTAAAGATGTACCCTATTACAAGGAAGATGTACTTAAAGTTGCTAAAGAAACTTACAAGCCTGGACAGAGAAACTAATTGCTATCTTCCTCCTCTAGTTCAGTAATTGTGCCATCATAGGATATAATCTGGCGATTTGTACTAGTAACTGTAACTGTGGTGTAACCACTCGCATTTATTCTAAAGTTAAACTGCAAAAAGTCATCTTCGGTTTTAGCCTCAAATTTTAATACAAAAGTCTTTTTCTTTTCATTGACTTTAAGACTATAATTTTTTATTTCGCCTTTGTATCTAATTCCACTCTCATTACCAACGCGCTTAGGAAAAAATACTCGCCCAAAATAAGGTAAAAATAAATCTGCATTAATATCTGAGAGCTTTACAAAATTGGTGTTTGTAGATACATCTACTCTATTTCCCTGAAAAACACCAGCACCACCAGGTAAACTCATACCTATGGTAGCCACATCATTCCCTAAGGGATTGGCCCAACGCGCTTCAAACATTAAGTTTTTAGAATCTAATAATGCTTTTGTGTCTTTAAATTGGGACTCAAGTTTGGCTTTCTTTTCAGCTTTACGTTCTTGTCTAGATTGGGAAAATGAGTTGAACGTAAAAAATGCAAGTGTAAAAAATAACGCTAACTTTTTCATAATGATGCTTTTAGCTAAATTTACAACAAAAATCAATCCAAAACACTGTTTTGTAAGAGTTTAACAGTATGGTAGAAATTGTATCTTATTAATTTTTAGTCTTAAAATATAAACTTTCAAAAATTTTACAAGGACATTTCTTTAAACGTAATTCCTAAAGCATTCTGGATATCTATTAATTTCTGCATTTCGCCTGGAATTATAAGCGCTATGGATTGCCCGGTCTTTCCTGCGCGTGCAGTTCTCCCGCTACGATGCGTGTAATATTCTAATTGCTCTGGTAATTGATGATGAATAACAAAAGCCAGATTGTTAACATCTATACCACGTGCAGAAACATCTGTTGAAACTAAAAACTGTAAACTTTCGTTTTTAAAAGCACGCATTACTTTATCACGTTCTTTTTGCTGCATATCGCCTTCTAATGCATCTACTGAAAACCCTTCATTTTTTAACTCTTGTGCAAACTTCTTTGTTCCTGCTTTTGTACGGCAAAAAATGATACCGCGGTCATTAGGATGTTTATCTAATAGACACGAAACTATACTCAGCTTGTCTTTTATACTAGTATTTATAAAATGATGAAAGATATTGGCATTAACCAAGGAATTTTTGTCAATTTCAATACGTACAGCATCAGCAGACATATATGTTTTTACCATGTGCTGAATGTCGCTTGGCATGGTTGCAGAAAAAAGCCAAGTCTTTCGAGATTCTGTATTATACTTTAAAATTTTACTCAAATCTTCTTTAAAGCCCATGCTCAGCATCTCATCAGCCTCATCTAGAATCAGTGTTTTAACCTGACTTATATCTACAGCGCCGCGTTCTATTAAGTCCAATAATCGTCCTGGAGTAGCAACTACAATATGAGTTGTGCGAGTTAGAGCTTTAATCTGCTTGTCCATTTTTTCACCACCATAAACACCTTCAACAAATATTTTATGGTCAATATATTTTGTGAACTTAAAAAGCTGCTTCTTAATCTGTTGTACCAACTCTCGAGTTGGAGCAATAATTAAGGCTTGTACATTATCATTTTTTGGGTCAATAGCATTTAAAACTGGTAATCCAAAAGCTGCTGTTTTGCCCGTACCCGTTTGCGCCAAACCAATGAGGTCCGTTTTAGACTCTAACAAAACAGGAATAACTTCTTGCTGAATTCTCGTTGGATGCTTTATCCCTAATTCTTTTAATCCTTTTACGTATGCTTTAGATACACCGAGCTCTAAAAATGTGGCCATTATCAATAATTTTGCTGCAAAGGTAAACTTATTTAAGTCTGCTACTTCAATTATTAATGCTTCTTTGTATTTTTAATTCTGAATGAAAAACAACATCGAATTACAGTATAAAGGCTTTTTAAAAACTCATAATCTTTGGAGGAATTCAGATGTTTTTGAACTTGACCAGTTTCAGTTTGAAGCTAAGACATTTTCCATTGAAAATACTCAAAGATTTAAAGAAATAAGACTAGGAAAACGTGTTGAAGAATTCTTAAGTCATCATCTGAAAAGTACACGAAAAATAGATGTTATAGCTGAAAATATTCAGATTAAGGATAACAAAATTACTGTTGGAGAGTTAGACTTTTTACTGAGAGATAAATCCAAATGTATTCATCTCGAAGTGATTTACAAATTCTACCTCTATGACCCAGATGTCAAAGGTGATGAATTATCAAAATGGATTGGTCCAAATCGAAAAGATACTTTAGTTTATAAACTACAAAAGCTAAAGGATAGGCAGTTGCCACTGCTCTACTCTAAGCATTGCAAAAAAACGTTGGGAACATGTAATCTTCAAGCTAAAGATATTACACAACAAGTTTGTTATAAAGCACAATTATTTTTACCCTTTGAAAGCAATATTAAAGACATTTCACCTCTAAAAAATAATTGTATTTCAGGATTTTATCTCTCTTTTAATAAGATTGAAATCTTAAGAAATTTTAGTTTTTATAAACCTTCAAAACTGGATTGGCTAATTGAACCTCATGATAAAGTTGATTGGATAGACTTTACCGAGGCTAAAGAAATAATTACAGGTTATATAAATGAAGAACGCTCACCAATGGTATGGCTTAAAGACCAAAATAATAACCTGCAGAAATGCTTCATCACATTCTGGTAATGCACAAACACTATAAGATATACAAGCCTTACGGGTATTTAAGTCAGTTTGTAAATAATCAAAACAAACGTCGTAATAAAAAGTTATTATCCGATTTATTTAACTTTTCAAAAGAAACTATGGCTATTGGCCGTTTGGACGAGAAATCTGAAGGTCTACTCTTACTCACAACGGATGGTAAGTTTAGCGAATATATTAGAAGTGCAAAAGTTGAAAAAGAATACCATGTTATGGTTGATGGTATAATCACTCTAAAACATATTGAAAAACTTAAAAATGGAGTAGAAATATCATTAAACGGGAAACCGTACATTACAAAATCGTGTGAAGCAGAAATTTTAAAAGACACTTCTCATATTATTAACCGTTTTGTGCGTGATGAACGTCATGGGACAACATCATGGCTAAGTATTACTATTACTGAAGGGAAATTTAGACAGGTACGAAAAATGACCGCTAGTATTGGATTACCAACATTGCGTTTAGTTCGTATTAGGATTGGAGAATATACTTTAGACAGTTTAAAACCTGGAGACTCTGAGGAGATTAATTCCCATCATTCTTTGCCGTAGTAATCTGTGGTTTTTCGTTTATGAATGTAATGGTAGCTTTAACGCCTGTTAACAAGTTCCATTCTTTTGAAGACACCACATTACCTTTATCATCGTAGACTACGAACTCTGCAGTATTTGGCCCAGAATCACCCTGATTTAAGGCTTTAATATCAATTTTGTTAATACCTTGACTCAAATTGATTTTTAAACGTCTATACTGAGATGTGAGCAAAACATTTCGGTAAACAATATTGTCATTTACAGAAACACTTACACGGTCTCCATCTGGATACTCATGGTCTCTACATACAATATTTACAAACTCAGTATCAATATCGTATTGCCCAAGAAATTGGTCACTCATGTATCGACGAATACCGAGTGCCTGAGCTTCTTTTCGCCATCGTTCTTCAAAAATCTCACCTGGACTTCTTAGACCGTCTCCTCCCGTCATTGAAAATGGACGTTCTAATTCTTTAACTTTAGTTCTGGATATGGTAGCACTATTATTCTTAGATTTATCAGCATCGGCTTTTGGATTCTTCTTTGGAGCTACTTTAATTTTTTTAGGTGTAGAATCTTTCTCTTTTTTAGACTCAACCGCAGGTATCCTAATAGACTTTTTCTCTTTGTCTGTCACTTGCGCGTTAAGCGACATCCCAAAGGCTAAAATGCATAGTATTAAGAAGTAGCGATTATTCATACCTAAGTTTCGAAATAGATTAGTTATATGATAACAAAAACTATACCTATTTCAAATTAAACGTATAAAAAACAAAAACCTTTCAAAAAAACGTTAAAACTTTCCGTTGAAACTTAAGCGTAAACGTCTATTATACTCTTCAAAAAGCCAGTCTTTGTAGTTTTGTGTGCTGTTCATTATACAATAGCAATATTGCTTAATTCTGTATCCAATTTCGTCCTGTAACTCTTTTATGCGCTCTCTTGCCTCAAAAACGTCTTCACAGTTCTCGATACAGATTTGAGAATGTTGTTCTATAGAGCGCTCAATTACTGTAAAAGACTTCTTGCCTGAGTTTAAAACCTTCTTATATTCTGCTTTAACATCAAAATCAAGAGATTCAGACTTTTTAAACTTTTTACGAAGCGCATCAGGCATTTCATAAACAAAATCACGCTCTAGAGTATCGTCATCTACAATATTTTCTAGGTAAAAATCAGGATATTTAAAAATATGCTGCCAATCTACAGGTTGGTCCCAAGGTCCAAAACGTGCAATATTGTTTCCTAAATCTACAACTTGAAATGTGTCTCTGTTCTTGTAGATACGAGACCCACGACCAATCATTTGAAAGTATAATGTTAATGAGCGTGTGGCTCTATTTAAGATAATAGACTCAACAGAAGGTTCGTCAAACCCTGTAGTTAAGATACTAACGGAAGTTAATACAGCATCAGGTGTTTTTTTAAACCACAGAAGCGTTTCCTTACGTTCTTCTTTACTAGCTGTGTTATCTAGATGTTTTACATTATAACCAGCGCGTTTGAAGGTATAATAGACTTCCTTAGAAGTATGAATTCCATTATTAAAGATTAAAGTTTTTTTGCCCTTTGAAGTCTCCTCAAATGCGGTTAATAGCTTTGTTTGCATAAAGCTATTTGTATATAGTGCTTCAGAAGATTTTACGGTGTAATCGCCATTAATACCAACCTTAAGACTGGTTAGACCAACATCAAAGCTTACAGTTTCTGCTTTTGCCAAAAACCCATTTTTTATCAAAGTAGAAATATCATCTCCAACAATTAATTTGTCATAATTATCTTTCATTGGGAGCTTAATATTACTACTCAATGGTGTAGCTGTAACACCCAATATAAAACACTGGTCAAAGAACTTAAATAACTTCCTAAATGAGTTGTAATGTGCTTCATCAATTATAACAAGACCAACATTTTTAAGTTCAAAATCATTCTCAGATAGACGGTTATTTAGAGTTTCTACCATAGCTACAAAGCATTGGTAATCGTCTTGGTCTGGTAATTCCTTTACTTTACTGTTAATAATCTTATTCTTAACATTAAAGCCAGATAAAACACGAGAAGTCTGCTTACATAATTCTATACGATGCGTAAGGATAACTACTTTTTGGTTTTTTTCTTTGATATAGCGACGTACAATTTCAGAAAAGATAACCGTTTTACCACCTCCAGTTGGTAACTGATATAAAAGGTTGTAATCGGCTGGAGCCTCGTCCATAACATCAAAAATGCGACGCAAATCAGCAATTTGATAATCATAAAGACGCTTTTTACTCTCTTGTTCTACTTGTACTTGAGTCTCTACAGACATATAGCGGTATTGTATATTAATTGATTAATAGCTCAGGTCTACACATGGTTAATAGACCAATTTTGCAAAAATAGGGCATAATAACGGTTTTATATACGGATGTTAACAACATTTTAAAAGTGGTATCGTTTTTGTGAATTCTTTAACATTAATCCTAAAAACTTGAATAATTATGAGAAATCTTAGACGAAATGCCCCAACAGTTAATGCAGGCTCAATGGCAGATATCGCTTTTTTACTGCTTATTTTCTTTTTAGTAACGACTACCATATCAGCCGATAAAGGGATTCTGAGGAAACTTCCAAATAAATGTGTAGAACCACCATGTGACATAACAATTAATGATAGAAATATTCTAAAAGTGTTTGTTAACAAGGAGAACAAAATCATGATTGAAGACGATGCTATTATAGAGCTTTCAGAATTAAAAGATATTCTTATTAATTTTATTGATAACAATGGTGAAAAGACATGTGATTACTGTAATGGCAAACAACTCTTAACATCGTCTGATAAACCTTCGGAAGCTATTATATCCTTAAAACATGATGCACAAACCAATTACGGTATGTTTATTAGCGTACAAGACGAAGTAAGCAAAGCTTATCTAGAATTAAGAACAGCCTATGCTAAATCTGTTTTTAATAAAACACCTGAAGAACTTTCGAAAGATGAATTAGAACAGGTAAAAAAGGCCTACCCTTTTATACTTTCTGAAGTTAAAGTTGAACGTAACTAAATTGCAATTCTAGGTTAATACAAAGTTAACGTGTGTTAAATCAGCACATTACTTGTAACATGATTGTTTTTTACTCGTCTATATAGTGTAATCAATTAAAAATCGAACAATCATGAGAACACTAGACAACAATCAGTTAACGAGCCGAAATTCAGAAGCAAAAAGTTTTACTTGGAATAGTAAAAGACGCTTTAGGTAATCTTTTAAAACACAGAGTTATGAAAGCATTATCCAAAATCGTCAATACATCTAACAGTTTAGATGATGACCTAGAAAACATTAGAAGATGAGTTTTAAAAACATCCATTTAAAGTAAACCAGTATCCGTAATGATGCTGGTTTTTTGTTTTTAAAGGTTTCTAGTCTATTTTTATAAAAAATTGAAACCTAACCATGAATCTAAAATCTTTACTCCCACTTTTTGTATTTGCATTATTATTATCTAGCTGTAAATCTGAACCAAAAACCGAAGAAGAGCTTATTGCCTTCGCAAAAGACATACACGAACGTGTCATTACACTAGACACGCATTGTGATATTAATGTTGCCAATTTTACGGATTCAATTAACTATACGCAGCGCCTAAATAACCAGGTTAACTTACCAAAAATGATTGAAGGCGGATTGGATGTACCTTGGTTTATTGTATACACAGGACAAGATAGTTTGTCACGTGAAGGCTTTGAAAACGCCTACGCTAATGCCATGTCTAAGTTCAATGCCATACATCGACTAGTAAATGACTATGCACCAGACAAAATTGAATTGGCTAGAACCTCAGATGATGTTAGACGTATTGTTAAATCAGGTAAAAAAGTAGCCATGATTGGTATAGAAAATGGTTATCCTGTAGGTTTGAATATAGATAATGTTCAAAAGTTTTACGATTTAGGCGCACGCTACATGTCTTTATCTCACAACGGACACAGTCAGTTATGCGACAGTAACACTGGTGAAGCTGATGGAAAGTGGCTTCATAATGGCGTTAGTGATTTTGGAAAAGAAGTAATTAAAGAAATGAATAAAGTGGGAATGATGATAGATATCTCGCACCCTTCGAAAGAAGCGATTCGTCAGATGATTGAGTTGTCTAAAGCACCAGTAATTGCATCACATTCTTCAGCCAGAGCGCTTTGCGACCATAGTAGAAATTTAGATGACGAGCAATTACAATGGGTAAAAGATAATGGTGGCGTTGTACAAACTGTAGCGTTTAGAAGTTACGTAAGTAAAGAAAAATCTGAAGCAAGGAATGAAAAAGCTACAGCAATACGAAAGCAAATAGCGGACTCTATGGGCGTGACTTATTATGGTCGTCGAGAATTTAGAGCTTTAGAGAAAACCCTTCAAGATTCTATTAGAGAAAGCGGTTATTTATCTAAAATTAATGATTTAGCTAAGGCTAAGATTGATGCTATGACAGATTTTCCACCAGAAGTTAATGTTTCAGATTTTGTAGACCATATCGATTATTTGGTTAAAAAAATAGGATTAGACCATGTAGGTATTAGTAGCGATTTCGATGGCGGCGGCGGAGTTGAAGGTTGGAATGATGCTTCAGAAACCTTTAATGTAACTTTAGAATTGGTACGTCGTGGTTATTCTGAAAAAGAGATTGAACAACTGTGGTCGGGGAATTTGTTGAGGGTTTTAGATGAAGTACAGGCTGTTGCTGAGAGTTTGAAATAGGTTTTGGCAATTCTAATAGCATTTTCATTACTGTACCTCGGTAGAGCATATTTTTCTTGGTTTGGAGGCCAATGGCTAGTTGATAGAATTAAGGCCTATCTAAATAAAAGGAATTTAACTCGAGCAAATAAGCTGAAAAATGTATTTGTTATAGCTAAATTTATGTTTAAAAGCTATGCGATTTACAACTTGCTGTTAATAGTTTATTTATGGTTATATCAATTGTTTTAATCAGCATTTTTAATTGCATGCAGGCTGTAGCTGAGAGTTTGAATTAAATTTTTGTCATTCTCAACTGTAGCTTCCAAAGTCAAAGAAGAGTGAAGTCAAAGTTACTTCATTATCTCATAAACCTACAATAAAAAAGCCAGCGAATGCTGGCTTTTCTAATTCAAATTTGCTAATAAAATTAAGAAATCTTAATCTGTTTAATTGGCTTCTTTTTAGCTTCATCACGCTTAGGCAATAAAACTTTTAAAATACCATCTTCGTATTTGGCATTAATCTTATCTACTTCCACAGTTTCTGGTAAAGAAAATGTTCGCTTAAATAAGGAGTACCCAAATTCTCTACGTGTATAATTTTCGTTAGAATCTTCACTAGACTTATTAATTTCTGCAGAAATCGATAACATCTGGTTATCTAAATTAATATCAAAGTCTGATTTTTTTAAACCAGGCACTGCCATTTCAACGATATATTCTTCATCATTGTCCAATACGTTAACTGCTGGCAATGTGATGCCTGTATTAAAATTAGACACCAAATCATTGTTAAACGTTCTATTAAATATATCATCCATCCAAGATGATAGACTCGGTAGTGTTCTTAAACCTAAATTAGAATTTGCATCACTACCATTTTTAAATGTTGGAATTAAATTACTCATAATAAAATAGATTTATAATTAAACAATTAATTTGTCATTACTTAAGCAAAAAAAATACCATCTACTTAAATATGAAATAATTGCAGGTATTCTGACAATTTTTCAGATTATAATATTGTTCCGTGATCTGGTGAGAGTTTTAGATGAAGTGCAGGCTGTGGCTATGAGTTTGAAATAATCCTTTGTCATGCTGAACTTGTTTCAGCATCTCATAAATTACCATAGCTTAACCATTCAATAATGTATCTAAATTTGAGTAAGTCCTTGAATTAAATGCAATAAAAATAATGGCAATCACTATAATTGCTATTATACTCCATTTAAGTATCCAGAAGAAAATATCAATTAACTTTTTATTAAATGATTTCATGGTTTTGTAAATCAAATATTTAGTATGATAGCAATTGTTTCAAAGCCTCTTCAAATCTCCCTTTTGCCAAATATTGCTGTTCTAATTGGCTGTCAAAAGGGATAGGTGTTTCTAAACTCGCTACACGTTTTACAGGCGCATCGAGATATTCAAAGCATTCTTCCATCAACATTGCCGATAAATCACTAGCAATACCACCAAATAGAGAGTCTTCTTGCAAAATAATGGCTTTATTAGTTTTCTTAACGGAAGATATTATAGCATCCTTGTCTAAAGGTTGTAATGAGCGTAAATCGATTAAATCTGCTGAGATTTCAGGATTGTTTTCTAAAGTCTCTAAAGCCCAATGTACGCCTGCGCCGTAAGATATAATCGTAATGTCATTTCCTTCTTTTAAAAGCGACGCTTTACCTAATGGCAACGTGTAATAATCCGCCGGTACATCTTCACGAATACTTCTGTATAAAGCCTTGTGTTCAAAAAATAATACAGGATTTGGGTCATTGATAGCTGTAGCTAATAAGCCTTTAGCATCCGCAGGAAAAGCAGGATACACTACTTTTAGGCCTGGTGTTTTAGTAAACCAAGCTTCATTAGTTTGCGAGTGAAATGGCCCAGCAGCAACACCAGCACCACAAGGCATACGCACCACCACATCTGCTTGCTGACTCCAACGGTAATACGATTTTGCCAAATAGTTTACAATAGGATTAAATCCTGAAGTCACAAAGTCTGAGAATTGCATTTCTACCACAGCTTTCATACCAGCTATAGATAATCCCATGCCAGCTTCAACTATAGCAGATTCACAAATAGGTGTATTACGGACGCGCTCTTTTCCAAACTGCTCAACAAAGCCTTCTGTGATTTTAAAAACACCGCCGTATTCAGCGATGTCTTGTCCCATTATTACAAGGTCATCATGACGCTCCATGGACTGTTTCAAACCTTCGGAAATGGCATCGATTAATCGTAATTCTTGCGCTTCTGAATTAGGTCTAACTTCCTGATATACAAATGCTTTATAAACATCATCTAATTCAGTACTTAAATTTGGAGTTATTGCGTCTTCAGCATAAGCTTTTTCTAAAGCTTCATTGATTTCGTGAACAATTTCTTCTTTTAATTCTACCTCTTTTTCTTGGGATAATATTTGGTGTTCTATGAGATATTCTTGGTAATTCTCAATAGGGTCTTTTGCTGCCCACACATCCATTAAGTCCTGTGGTACATATTTGGTGCCACTTGCCTCTTCATGGCCTCGCATTCTGAAGGTTTTAAACTCAAGAAGCACTGGCCTTGGATTTTGGCGTATATCAGCAGCTAATTCTGAAACCTTTGTGTACACTTCCAAAATGTTATTCCCATCAATAATATGAGACTCCATTCCGTAACCTTTTCCTCTATCCGCTAAGTTTTCGCAATTATACTGCTCTTTTGTGGGTGTAGATAGACCGTAACCGTTATTCTCAATACAAAATAACACTGGTAATTGCCATACGGAAGCCACATTTAAAGCTTCATGAAAGTCTCCTTCACTTGTTCCACCTTCACCTGTAAATACAGCTGTAACTTTGTTATTCTTCTTTAGTAGATTGGCCAACGCAATACCATCTGCAACACCAAGTTGTGGACCCAAATGCGAAATCATCCCTACAATATTGTAGTCTTGCGTCCCAAAATGAAAAGAGCGGTCACGTCCTTTTGTAAAACCACTTACCTTACCTTGCCATTGACAAAATAAGCGAAACAAAGGAATCTCGCGAGTTGTAAAAACACCTAAATTACGATGCATTGGTAAGATATATTCTTCCTTATTCAATGACATGGTAACACCTACAGAAATCGCTTCTTGACCAATACCAGAAAACCATTTAGATATCTTTCCTTGACGTAATAGAATAAGCATCTTCTCCTCTATTAATCGAGGTTTTAGCATATTTTTATATAACTCTAAAAGGGTATCGTCACTTAAATTCTTTCTTTCGAAGTCCATAGACTTCAACGTTGAGTTAGGCATCTACAAGTGCTTTTGGTTTGTATTTCAAATGTAACTAAAATCAGAATAAATCATTAGCAATCGTCGAGCAATTTTATCAATAGAAATCTCCCAATTTTAAAGGCTTTTCATTAGATTTGTATTTACATCACATAAATTTTATATCATGGAGAGAATACCTAGCGTAGACCTGAAAGATTTTTTATCAGGTGACCCTAATAGAAAGCAAAAGTTTATTAATGAAATAGGAAAAGCCTATGAAGACATTGGTTTTGTGGCTCTGAAAGGACATTTTCTAGATGACGAATTGGTAGATAATCTTTATAAGGAAGTCAAAAACTTTTTTGATTTACCGGTTGAAAAAAAACGTGAATATGAGATTGAAGGCATTGGTGGACAACGTGGTTATATTTCTTTTGGTAAAGAAAGTGCTAAAGGTAAAAAAGAAGGCGATTTAAAAGAATTTTGGCACTTTGGTCAATATGTTGAAGATGATGAAGAGCGTCGCAAAGAATATCCAGAAAATGTTGAAGTAAAGGAATTACCTAAGTTCAATGAAATAGGTAAAAAAGCATACCAAAAATTAGAAGAGACTGCAAAACACGTATTACGTGCATTAGCTTTGCATGTTGGTTTGGAAGAAACTTACTTTGATAATTACATCCATAACGGAAATTCAATTTTAAGACCTATACATTATCCTCCTATTTTAGAAGAGCCTAAAAATGCGGTAAGAGCCGCTGCTCATGGCGATATTAACCTCATTACATTGTTAATGGGAGCGCAAGGACGAGGTCTACAAGTACAAAATCATAAAGGCGATTGGATAGATGCTATTGCAGAACCAGACGAATTAATGATTAATGTTGGCGATATGTTATCTAGACATACCAACAACAAGCTAAAATCTACGATTCACCGTGTTGTAAATCCACCACGTGAATTATGGGGCACTTCGCGCTACTCTATTCCTTTCTTTATGCATCCTATTAGTGAGATGAAACTAGACGTTTTAGAAAGTTGTATAGATGAAAATAATCCAAAACAGTTCGAAGACATCACTGCTGGTGAGTTCTTAAATGAGAGATTGATTGAGTTAGGTCTCAAAAAATAAAACTACAAATGGATTTACAAGACCAGCTCAAAAATCTTTTTCCTGACCATACCCCTGAAGTATCTGAAGAAAGCACTGAAGAAAACAGTGATATTTGGCTACAAGACGACCCTATTATTTGTAAATATGAAAAACGTAAAGGCAAACCGATTACAATTTTAGAAGGATATACAGGAGCTACGGAAGATTTCAAAAAATTAGCAAAAGATTTAAAACAAAAACTCAGTGTTGGCGGAAGCTTTAAAGATGATAAAATCATTATCCAAGGCGATTATAGAGATAAAATTATGACCATACTCAAATCAAAAGGTTTTAACGTAAAACGTGTTGGAGGGTAATTATGTCTAATAAAAATTTACACATTACTAATGGCGATAGCCTCACAAACTATCTAAGAGAACTCGATTTTGAAGATGACATCCTCACTTGGCGAGAAATGTTATGTGAAGGACCAACGGTGCCGCTAATAGATTCTGACGAGTTTTACAATACGCGCAAAAATTTCTTAAGTGAATTTTATGATGTTGAGATATCAAAATATAACTTAAAAGAAAGCATCAGTTTATTAGATAACATAGATGATTATGATGAAGTAAATTTATGGTTTGAATACGATTTGTTTTGCCATATCAATCTTTTAGCCGTTATAAGCCTCTTGCATCAAAAAGAGATTAATAAACCATTATATCTTATCTGCAGTGGCCGTGTTGAGGGCGAAAAAGAACTTAAAGGTTTGGCGGAATTAAGCCCTAATCAACTCAAAAATCATTATAAAAATAAAATAAAACTCACGGCTTCTGATATAGACTTGGCAGTAGCTTTATGGCGTACGTACTGCGGAAAAGACCATAATATCTTTAAACCTTACATTGTAGAAAATTCAAGTTTTAAATATTTAACCAACTGTTTAAAAGCACATCTTGAGCGCTTTCCTAATCAAAAAAATGGACTCTGTACCATTGAAGAAAACATACTTAAACTGATAAAGAATAAAGATATTAAGTCTGAACATCATTTGTTAGGTAACTGTCTAAATCATCAAGGTTTCTATGGGTTTGGTGAAATACAATACCGAAGAATGCTTGATAAACTATCTGACTTTTATGATGTTACAGATAATGGTGTTAAACTAAATAGAAAAGGACACGAAGCATTAATTGGCGAGCATAATTACGCCTCTGAAATCTATAATGAGATAGATTTTGGCGGGGTTTCTAGATTAGATTATCAGTTTAGTGTTTCAGAAAACAAACTCATTAAAACTATAACGAATGTCAATTAAAGACTCCGAACTCATATTAAACCCGGACGGAAGTGTTTACCACTTAAATCTTAAACCAGAAGATATTTCCGATACTATTATTTTTGTAGGTGATCAAGACCGCGTAGAAAAAATCACCAAGTATTTTGATAGTATAGAATTCTCAACGCAAAAAAGAGAATTCAAAACGCAAACAGGTTATTATAAAGATAGTAGAATAACAGTAATCTCTACAGGTATTGGACCAGACAATATAGATATAGTTCTTAATGAATTAGATGCTTTGGTCAACATTGATTTAAAAACAAGAAAGCCAAAAGAAGATCTTACGAGTTTAAACATTATTCGCATAGGCACTTCTGGCTCACTACAAGCTGATATTCCAGTGGATTCTTTTGTTATGAGTTCTCATGGTCTAGACATTAACGGCATGCTTCATTTTTATCAAATCGATGGAATTTCTAATCCAGATATTGAAGACGCATTTATTACACATACATCTTGGGATAAAAATAAAGCACGTCCAATTATTATTAACGGCAGCACGTATTTACAAAAGTATTTTGAAAGTGATATTATCCACAAAGGAATGACTGGTACAGCTGGTGGTTTTTATGGGCCACAAGGTCGTGTGCTTCGTTTGCCTTTACAAGACGCAAGTTTAAATTCTAAACTCGATAATTTTAATTATCGTGACTTTAGAATTACAAATTTTGAAATGGAAACCTCAGTAATATACGGACTATCAAAACTACTTGGGCACGAAGCACTTTCGCTAAATGCTATAATAGCCAATAGAGCTAATGGTACGTTTAGTACAGACCCAAAAGCTGTTGTAGATAGTTTAATCCTTTATGCCCTAGAGCGCATCATCAATATCTAAGATTATGCTGATTAAATTATTCAATGTTCTACTTGTATTTGCTGCTATTCTACTGGCTGCAACAATTATCAGAACTTTGATATATCTTATTATAGGGATGCCTATAGAACGTATTTTTAATAATAATATTTATGCTGTTTGGGGTATTTCAATTTTAATAATCGTAGTTAGATTCTTCTATTTAAAATCAAGTAAAAACTCATAGTTTGAAAAAAATTAATATCGGCGGTGTACCAGAGCACTTTAATTTAGCCTGGTATCTAACTTTAAAAAATGGTGAGTATAAAGCTGAAGGTATAAATCTCCGTTGGCACGATTATCATGGTGGTACAGGACAGATGTGTAAAGGCCTTAGAGAAGGTGATATTGATATGGCCGTCATCCTAACGGAAGGGATTGTAAAAGATATTATAGCAGGAAATCCGTCTAAAATCGTTCAAACCTATACACAATCACCTTTAATATGGGGAATCCATGTGGCGGCAGATTCAGAGTTTAAAAATATAGATGATATTAAAGGAACTAGAGCAGCCATTAGTCGTTATGGTTCTGGCTCGCATCTCATGGCGTATGTTAATGCAAAAAACAACGATTGGAATCTAGAAAAAGATTTAGAATTCTCGGTTATTAAAAATTTAGATGGCGCTATTGAAGGTCTTACCAATGGTGATGCCGATTATTTTATGTGGGAAAAATTTACTACTAAACCTTTGGTAGACGACGGAATATTTAGACGCATAGGAAATTGTCCATCGCCTTGGCCGTGCTTTGTTATCGCCGTTAGAGATGAATTTTTAAAACATAATGAAGAAGATGTTAGAACTATTCTAGAGATTATAAACAATACGACCTCAGAATTTAAAAATATACCTAGCATTGACAGAACGATTGCTAACCGTTACGAACAAGAACTCGAGGATGTGCGAGAATGGTTATCGCTTACCGAATGGTCGCAAGAATTAATTGATAAGAAAACACTTAATCACGTGCAAGATGAGTTACTTCATTTAAATATCATTCCAGAAAAATGGGATTACAAGGATTTGGTGTATAAATTATAAGTCTTACACGCAACCTTTTTAAACTTTATACATCTAGTAAAAAATTAAATGTATGAAGGCACTCTCTTTTTCTGTAATGGTTGGTATTTCACTATGTGCATCGCTTTGTTGCCCAGAAGAAGACGACTATTTAGACCAAACCCTTTTTGTCCAAAATGATACTATTATTTCTGTAGAGAATAATCAAACCACCTACGACGTCGGCGATACTATTGTTATAGAAACTGTTATTGAAAATGACCAGTTGACCATAGATAACCTTAATATTACGTTAAGCGATTTTACCTATGCCGAAATTGGAGAATCGAGAGCTTTTCATCAGTTAGCGCTGTATAAAGAAACTGCATTTGAATCTGTGGTACAAATCCCCTTAAACGAAAGCAGTATAGAAGTTAACTCTGGTGACGTTAGACTAAACAATCAATTAATAGAGGTTATAAGTTTATATGATGGTAATACATTCCGCAGTAAATTTAGTATTCGACTACTAGAATCTGGAACTTTCTATCTCGCAGGTCCACGATTGCTCTTTAATAATTCTGGCGGCGAAACGACTATAAATGTTGGTGTTTACGAAAAAGGGTTTGTAGATATTACGTCTAAAATTATTAATTCTGACGAAGACGGTAAATTTGTATTTACAGTTAATTAATTTGCCAATCTATTGGTGTCTTACCTATTGATTTTAAAATAGCATTAGTCTTACTAAAGTGTTTGTTTCCAAACCAATAACCTCGGTTAGCGCTTAGTGGCGATGGATGTCCGGAATTTAAAATATGGTGTTTTTTAGAATTAATACGTTTTGCTTTTTTCTTTGCAAAACCGCCCCATAACAAAAAAATTACGTCGTCTTTGTTATTGCTTATAGCATCTATTACGGCATCTGTAAATAGCTCCCATCCTTTATTTTGATGGCTACCAGCTTCGTGCGCTCTAACTGTTAAAGTAGCGTTTAATAATAGCACACCTTGGTCGGCCCAAGGCATTAAATCACCACTTGTTGGATAGGGCATCTCTAAATCTGTTTCTAGTTCTTTAAAGATGTTGATTAACGATGGTGGATGTGCTACACCATCGTTGACTGAAAAGCACAAACCATTCGCCTGGTTTGGCCCATGGTAAGGGTCTTGTCCGATAATCACAACCTTTAAATCTTCAAATTTACAGTGATTAAAAGCATTAAAAATATCTCTTCCTTTAGGGTAACAGGCATGATTGTTATATTCAGATTTTACAAAGTTTACAAGGTCCGAGAAATACGGTTTTTCGAACTCCAGATTAAGATAGGGTTTCCAGCTATTATCGATAGATACATTCATCCTACAAATATAAAATTAAAGACTTATAAAAGCCTCTTAATGCATTAGGTGTGCATTGGTAATTCACTTAAATTTGTATTCGGAATTAGGAAAAGCTATTTTGAAAAAAGAACGAATCATAAATATTCATCAAAAAACACTAGACGATTTAGAGTTTGGTACGGTTCAGTCTCAACTAAGCGAACATTGTGTCACTAACTTAGGTAAAGAAGCTGCGCTTCAAATTCAGCCATTTTCTGATGCTGAACTATTAAAACAAGAATTAGCTTACACCAACGAATATCTATCGTCTTTCGATAATGACAACTGTATTCCCAATCATGGTTTTGAGTCTTTAACTAAGGAAATAAAGCTTTTAAATATTGAAAACACGTATTTAGAAGTCCCGAGTTTGCAAAAGTTAGTAAGTACATCGCTAACAGTAAATAGTATTCTTAAGTTTTTAGAGAAATTTAAAGAATATTATGAAAACTTGCATCAGCTTTCTCAACCGATTGAGCATACTACAGCCATAATAGAACAAGTAGACGCTGTTGTTGACCGTTTTGGCGACATTAAAGACAATGCATCTCCTGCGCTTTCTGTGCTTCGAAAATCTATTGCTAGTTTACGCACAAAAATCAATACGAGTTTTGCTTCAGCATTAAGCAAATATCACAGTTTAGACTATTTAGATGATATTCGCGAATCTGTAGTAGAAAATAAACGCGTTTTGGCCGTAAAATCCATGTATAGACGCAAAGTTAAAGGTGCTATAATGGGTGGAAGCAAAACGGGTAGCATTGTTTATATCGAGCCAGAAACTACACTTCAGTATTCTAGAGAATTAAATAACCTTTTATATGAAGAAAAAGAAGAGGTTATTAAAATACTGAAAGAATTAACCAATTACATTCGATTATTTTTATCGCTTCTTAACCAATATCAAGACTTTTTAATTAAGATAGATGTGATTTCTGCTAAGGCAAAATATGCCAGAAGCATGAATGCTATTCTTCCCGAAATTTCAGAAGAACGCAACATGTATCTTAGGGATGCGTACCATCCACTACTCTATTTAACTAATACAGAGAAAGGTGAAAAGACATTCCCGCAGACGATAAGCCTAGAAGACGATGCCAGAATTATTGTTATTTCTGGTCCAAACGCTGGAGGAAAGAGTATTACGTTGAAAACTGTTGGTTTGCTTCAAGTTATGTTACAAAGCGGACTACTTGTTCCCGTACATGAACGCAGTAAAATGTGTTTATTCGACAGAATCTTGAGCGACATTGGCGATAATCAATCTATAGAAAATCATCTAAGTACGTATAGCTACAGGTTAAAACAGATGAATTATTTCTTAAAGAAATGCAATAAAAACACCCTATTTTTAATTGATGAGTTTGGTACAGGTTCTGACCCAGAATTAGGTGGTTCTCTTGCTGAGACATTTCTAGAAGTCTTCTATGACCGAAAAGCTTTTGGGATTATAACCACTCACTACTCTAACCTAAAGCTACTTGCTAACGAATTGCCATATATGCGCAATGCCAATATGTTATTTAATGAGCGTACGTTAGAGCCAATTTACAAATTAGTAATCGGACAAGCCGGAAGCTCATTTACTTTTGAAGTCGCTCAAAAAAACGGTATTCCGTATAGCTTAATCAATAAAGCAAAAAAGAAGATTGAACGTGGCAAAGTACGCTTTGATGCGACCATCGCAAAGCTTCAAAAGCAACGTAGCCGTTTAGAAAAAACAGAACAGTCTTTAAAAGCTAACGAAAAAAAGACACAAACTGAAGCAGAAAAACTCGAAGAGATAAATCAAAAAATTCAGAAAAAACTAGAAAGTTACCAAGAGCTATATGACAGCAATCAACGCCTAATATATCTCGGGCAAAAGGTTAATGACTTGGCAGAAAAATTTCAGAATAACAACCGAAAACGAGAGTTAATGGGTGAATTATTTAAACTCGTTCAGATAGAAAATTCTAAGCGTAAAAAAGTATCTGCAAAACAGAAGCGTGCTGAAAAAGCCAAAGAAGCTCAGATAAAAAAAGAAGCTGAGAAAAAGGTTGAAGTCATCAGAAAAAAGAAAAAAGAAGAAAAACAAAAAGAGAAAGAAAAGCCAACTCCACCTAAACCTGTCCTAAAGGTTGGTGACCGTGTAAGAATGCATGATGGACGTGCTGTAGGTAGCATAGATACTATAGAGAAAAATAAAGCTACAGTAAACTACGGCTTATTTACAACCAATGTTAGTATGGACTTATTAGAACTGGTAGAAGCATCAAAGTAATTAGTATTATACTTTGTGGAATCCGCATAATAATCTAATTTTAAGCAAACTAACCAATCATGAGGACTTTAATTATAAGTATAGCGTTATTGCTAGTAGCAGAAGTTTCTTCTTCACAACAATCTCAACTTATAGATAGTCTAAAATTAGAATTAAAAAACAGAAAAGAAGACGACTCGATTAAAGTTCTAATACTTACTAAACTTCACGAAAAACTTATGTTTTCCAAACCAGAGGAAGCAAAACAATATGCGCTGCAGACTTTGGCTATTTCAAAAAAAAATAATTACAAAAGAGGATTAGGAATTGGCAATATGCATTTAGGGAATTACCACTCTAATCGTGGTGAAAATGATTCCGCTTTATACTACTTTACGGAGGCTAAATCTATTTTTAAAGAGACGAAAAGTACTCGCGGTATAATTTTTATTAATCACTCCATTTCTAGTATTAAACAAACTAATGGTGAGTTTGATGAAGCAATTGCAATCACAAAAGAAACTCTTAAAGCCATTGAAAAATTTGAAAAAGACGGTGACCTAAAAACCAAATTCATAGGGGCACAACACAATTCCCTAGCTGGTATTTACATAGAAAAAGGTAATTACAATCTAGCCTTATCGGAAGCCTTAAAGGCTTTAAAATACTTTGAGGAAATTAATCATAAAAGTAGAAAAGCCGATGTTCTGAAACAGATTGGCGATATCGAAACTGCTTTAGGAAATTATGAGTCTTCTATATCATATTTTCAAGAAGCAATTGATTTATACAAAGAGTTGGATGATAAAATGTATCTCGCTTATGCACATAACTCTTTAGGCATATCTTATCAAGAACTAAAACGATATGATAATGCGAAGACACAATATAATCTAGGTCTTGAAAATTCTCGAGCAGTCGAAAACAAACTTTCTACATCTAATGCCTTACACAATCTTGGAGAGCTAGAGTTATTGAAGAAAAACTATAAAAAGGCCAGAGATTTGTTTCTTGAAGCAAAAGACATATCCGAGAGTGAAAACTTAAAACTTAGTCTTGTAAACGCTTACCAAGGATTATCTCAGGTAGATTACCATCTTAATAAATTTAGCAGTGCATTAGATTACAATCAAAAAGCGTTAGATATGTCTAAATCGATTAATGCTTTGCCACATTTAAAAGACACCTATCAACTTCACTCAGACATCTTGTTAAAATCTGGTAATTCTAATGAGGCTATAAAATATCTAAAAGAAGCTCAAAAAATTAATGACAGCTTATATAATCTAAAAAAATCGAGACAGATTGAAGAGCTTAAGGCTATTTATGAAACAGAAAAAAAAGAAGCAGAGTTGATAATAAAAAATAGGGAAATAGAAAGTCTAACGGTAAAAGCAAAAAACGATAAGCTTACAAAATCACTTTATGGTATTGGTATGTTTTCGTTTTTGACGATAGCTGGATTGCTTTATTTTGGGTTTAAACAACGAATTAAAAAAAATAGAATTGCTAGAGAGAAACAAGAGGCCATTTACAAACAAGAAATTGAATTTAAAAAGAAAGAATTGGCTTCGCAAACATTACATCTGGTTCAGAAAAATTCATTTATTCAAGAGCTAAAGGAAAACTTAGAAAAAATAAAAAAATCGCCAGAACTTTTTAAAGTAGAATTTAGACGACTAGTTATGTTGCTGAAAAAAGAAAGCGCAGAAGACAAAGATTGGGAAGTTTTTAAATCTTATTTCTCTGAAGTTCACAATAACTTTGATATAAAAATTAAAGAAATTTCTAACGATATCTCTGAAAAAGAGATACGTCTAGCATCGTTCTTAAGGATGAATCTAACAACTAAAGAAATCGCATCAATGCTTAACGTTCAGCCAGATAGCGTAAAAAAATCTAAATATAGACTTAAAAATAAATTATCTTTAGGTAAGGATGATGATTTAACGCAATTTTTAAACTCGATATAACACTGTATTCTATCTTTGCATTGTGATAGAACGTGTACCAAATGATAAGCAATTAATACTGTTTGATGGGATTTGCAATCTCTGTAATAGCAGCGTATTATACGTCATTAAAAGAGATAAGAATAATAAGTTTCTTTTCGCGCCTTTACAAAGTGCTATAGGAGAAGCCATCATTAATGAATTTAATATAGACACCAATCAGACAGACTCTATAATACTTTACAATACTTCAGAGCAAAAAATTTATAGTAAATCTACAGCAGCACTTAAAATTGCTAAAGAATTAACATTCCCCACAAAAATACTCTCCCTTTTTTTAGTGTTTCCATCAGGACTTAGAAATTGGTTCTATGATTTTATTGCGAAAAATCGCTATAAATGGTATGGCAAACGTGAGTCTTGTATGATTCCAACTCCAGAATTAAAAGCAAAATTCTTAGATTAACGTTCACTCACTTAAAAGGGTATTTCACCTTTTAAATGGCATCATTCACTCAAAGTAGTTTTTAAATATTATAATCTGATTTTACCTTTATTACGAGTTTAAGGTTGATGGTTAAATTCTTTCGGTTGCAAAATGTAATCGCTATTCTAAACCTCAAAGCCGGATTATGTTAGTTTGAGCCTAGCTTCAGTTAGTTGGGAACGAATCGAGCTCTTTCAATATGGCAAGTCTACCCTATTGAAAGTGTCATTAGAAAATGATAGACCGAAAAATCTGGCTTTGAGGTTTTTATTTCAAACCACTCAGAATAAAATCTAAATTAGAATTAGTATTGCTATTAGTTTCGTATGCATCTGTATAGTGCGTTGGAGGAATTGCTAATCCTAAATCCAATAGTTTATCAATAGTTGGTAAATAAGACATACAAACTTTCCCCATTAATAATTTACCTAAGTCGTTCTCTTGCTTAGCATATTTATATACATTTCTTAGCCCAGTTAGATATAAATAATCTTTGGTAAATCCGCCACCACGGTGTATACGCTGTGTGATACTGAATGCTTTATTACGCTCTAATTTGTATTGTCTATGAAGTAAATCAAAAGTATCTGCAAAACTGTAGCCTTTACTCAGACTATCAGCAGCAATAACTCTAAAAGCCAATTCGCGTAAGCGAAACATGGTTAAAGAACCACTCATATATTCCGCATATACGGCTAATCCCTCTTGAGTTTCTACATTGTTAGGAAAACCGTTAGAAAACACTTTTAGAGGCTGAGACAACCCATTAAAAGTCGTTACCATGTGCACACCAATTTCATGATTTGCTAAGACCTTAAGTTGATTATTACTAAACTTATGATTTTTTCTAAGTACCAAAGTCTGCGTGTTATTAAGCACCATTGCCGCCGCAGAAATATTATTACTTATCTTAAGATTATATTTAAAATTGTACCGCTTAGCATAGTCTTCAAAATAAGATTTAGCATAATCCACATCGTGAATGGGCTCTAAATCAGCTTCATCTACATCGTCAAATCGTAGAATAAATTTTGCGTTTTCAATATCATTTTCCGTAGGTGTACCAAAACTCTTGAGGCTGTTGTAGTAGAATTTTCGACCTTGACCAATAGTTTCAATACATTCTATTAAACCTGAATATTCATAAATAATATCTTCGTACAGCTGCCGGATATCAGCATCTTCAATACGCTCTAAGCGCTGCGAAAAGAATAAACGATGTAGTTTATACCCATTGAATTTTATCTTAGGGTATTTAAATTCTGGCTCGTAGTTGTATTTAGCTGAAAAGAATTTCTTTTTTTCAACCGAAATGTTAAGTGGATTTATATAATTGAGTAATTCAATATTTTTAACTAATCGATCTAAGTTAGAATCGATATCAAAAACATCTTGAAACTCTGTAGTTGTTTTAATACTTGGCATTAATTTGAAAACGTTTTGTAAAACTCAGCCGCATGCTTTGGTAAAATTTCTCTAAGCTGTTGTTCTACCGCAGCCACTACTTCTGGATAAATGACTTGGTTGTACTCATCGCAATATACTTTTGCAATCTCAGTTGCCAAAACTAAGGTATTTTTAAAGTTCTGGGTAATAAATTTTAAGAAATACCCATTACCATGAAACGTATCATTAATCTTTGAAGTCTGCTTAATTCCATGAGGTAATTTAATCGAAGCTAAAGCCTGTCGCCAATCTTCGATACAAGCACCAAAGCGCTCATTATCTACATTAGACGTTCCCAAATTCCAAGTTGGCACTTCCCTATCCCAACGTTGCCAGTTGTAGCTGTGCATATCGTAAACAATACAAATGCCAAATTTTTCTTCTAGCTTAGAAATTAAAGCGGCTACTACTTTATAGAAATTGGCATGTTTTTGCTGACTTTTCTGTTTTTGCGCTTCTGCCAAAGGTAACTTCCAAAGCTGTTTGCCCCAAGCGGTTTCAAAAACAGCTTCTTCTGGCGTACGGTTTAAATCATATTCAAAACGAGAATCACAACCTGCGATAACTATTGGATGCCTAGTTATCATATTTTTAGTTTCTGGATCTTCCTCATACCAACGGTCGTATTCAGAATGCAGACAATTATCCCATAACTCCTTTCTAAACTGATGCCCATCGTGAACTGCACCGCATGCATAAGGCACATATTCTTCAATTTTTAGTGTAAACGAATAATCGTCCGCAACAGCATGAAAACACTTCTCATCATTTATGTTTTCTATAATTTTTGAAATTGAAAGCCTTTTCATAAGCTCTAGTTTAAAATACGTTTTAGAAATAATAACATAGAATGTTCGCGAATATCGAAATCGCCATCAGCAAAAAATAGACCT
The DNA here is from genome assembly GCF_900129745.1 of Winogradskyella jejuensis. GTDB lineage: Bacteria > Bacteroidota > Bacteroidia > Flavobacteriales > Flavobacteriaceae > Winogradskyella > Winogradskyella jejuensis. The sequence continues at coordinate 973,214 of NZ_FQWS01000002.1, forward strand.
TTAATGTCTGCTAAGATTTGGTCCAAATTCTCTTTAGAATACTGATGCTTTTCTATAGACGCTAAAATCTTTTGAATGCTTTGAAAGTCATTATCAGCTGAAAATTCATCATGAATTTTTTGAAAAGTTTGCATATCCACCTTTGAAATAATAACGTTGCGTTCGTGATTATTCTCCTTCAAATCTGAATGCGCAGCATACAATAAGGTGTATGCAATCAGTTCATCCTTTGTCCAGTTTGGTGCTTCCATTATTATTGCGTTAATGTTCCATATTCTGTCCATGAACCGTCATAAACAACTACATCTTCATAGCCTGCCAGTGTAGCGCCTAATGCCAAATTACATGCCGTGATACCAGTGCCACAGCTGAATACGAGCTTCTTTTGTGTAGTAACTAAATTATCAAAAATTTGCTTTAGTTCATCTCCGGATTTTAAAACAAATCCATCAAGTAATTCTGTATATGGTAAGTTCAGAGAATTTACTATGGTTCCACTTCGTAAACCTTGTCGGGGTTCTGGTGTTTCGCCTGAAAATCGTTTGTAAGAACGTGCGTCAAGAATCAGAGTATTATCCGATTTCGAGTACTGATTAACCCCTTCAAAATTAGTGAACAAGTCTTTATTGACATTGGCAATAAAATCACCTATATCAGAAGCTTCGTCATAAGCCTTTATAGTATCAAACCCCTGACGTTGCCATTCCGGTAAACCGCCGTTTAGAACAGCTACATTTTCATGACCAAAATATCTAAATAACCACCAAGCACGAGCACTTGAGTAAATACCGTGTTGGTCATACACTATAATTAAAGAATCTTTATTAATTCCCAATTTTTGCGCTTCAGTTTGAAATTGTTGAGCGGAAGGCAGTGTATTTGGAAACCTAGCATTAACATCGCTAAATGTCTTTTTAATATCGAAAAACTGAGATTTAGGAATATATCCAGAATTATTCTGCAAGCTAGAACCCGCTACTTTAGGAATTGTAGCATCAAGAACCACAATGTTTTCAGCTTCAATATGTTTCTGAAGCCAATTCACTGAGACTAAAGGCGATTCAACTTGAAGCATATCTTAATATTATGCGTCTTCTACAGTCTTTCGTAATCGGGTACGTCTATTAAACGCTTCAAGATTATCTAAGACTTTACTTTCAAGAAAGTCTATAACCTTTTCCTCTACTTTTCGCTTATTTTTATACACCTTGTTGATGTAAGTAATTCCACCTGGAGACATGACATTAACCTCAACTAATTTTCCGCCTATAACATCAATACCAACAAAGTACAATCCGTCTTTAACCAATTTAGGTCCAATTTGTTTGCAAAGTGCTTTTTCCTCTTTTGTTAAGGTATGTCGTTGTACAGAACCTCCAGCAGATACATTAGAACGGTGGTCATCAGAACCAGGAACACGCTTCATGGCGCCAACAGGCTCACCATTTAATAATAAAATACGAACATCACCTTTATCGGCGCCTTCTATATAATCTTGAAGTATAACGTAATTAGATTCACCATCACCTGCGCTAATGTAGAAATCCAATAACGAGTTGATATTGTTCATCGCAGACTTTTCAATAAGAATAACACCAGAACCACCAAAACCGTTTAATGGTTTTAGAATCATTTTGTCTGCTTTAGACTCTTTAATCTGCTGCACTAAATACTCTTTATTTTTAGATACATGCGTATTTGGAATGATATTACTATGCGCATCTCCAAAAGCTGCTGTATATAATTTGTTATTGGCCTCGCGCATGCCTTGAAGAGAATTCACAATAAACACATCGTCTTTTACTGAATCTAAAAAGTTGAGCATTAATGGGTCTAAAGGTGGATTGGCTCTAAAAAATATAGTATCAAAACCTGCAAGTGGTAGCATTTCTTCACGCAAACTTGCCTTTTTATAAAATGCCTTAAGTGACGTAGGCACCTTGTCCATACGTCCTACGACTGTACAAAATGCGTTGGTAACACTATCTCTAATGGTTAGGTTAGCAGGTGTACACATGGCAACACCATGACCACGTTTTACACATTCTTTTATTAAAGCTAAACTTGTATCGTTTTCTGGATCAATGGTTTCCCAAGGATACATAATGAAGCATACATTCATAATTCTAAGGTTGGTTTAGTTTTCATTATTCTGAAAATTAAAAATACAAAATTTAGTTAGTTTTTTTTGAGACACTTCGACTTCGCTCAGTGTAAGTGATTCACTACATTTTTTTTAGAGAAAAATATGTTCTCTACTTATTTCACCTCATCATAATGGTCATCCCATTCTTTGGCCTTAGGGTACTCATGAAGTTTCCCCAAGGACTTAGCAACAAGAAGCGATACTGTGGCATCTCCTGTGACATTTACAACTGTTCTACACATATCTAATGGTCTATCAACAGCAAAAATCAATGCTAGACCAATTGGCAATAATTCCGCTGGAAAACCAATAGATTCTAGAACAATAACGAGCATTACCATACCTGCACTCGGTACTGCTGCTGAACCAATAGACGCCAATAGTGCTGTAAAAACAATTACTAATTGATTAGTAAATGTCAATCCTTCTGGCCATATCACTTGCATAATAAATACGGCTGCGATACCTTGATACAGACTTGTTCCATCCATATTTACCGTAGCGCCAACAGGAAGTACAAACCCTGAAACTTCTTTATCCACACCTACATGCTCTTCAACACGTTCCATAGTTACGGGTAATGTTGCCGCACTACTACTTGTAGAAAATGCTAGTAATTGAGCAGGGCTAATCTTACTTAGAAACCATAATGGTGATTTCTTTCCGTATATATTGACTAAAGTCATATAGAAGCCAATCATAACGATTAATCCTCCAACAACGCAGAATGCATATTGTAATAGCTTAACGAGTATGGTTGTGTCATCAAAAGCAATAATTACATTTGCCATTAAGGCAAATACAGCATAAGGTGCAAAAAGCATAATTAAGTCCACCATTTTCATGACGACTTCATTCAACGAATCAAAAATATCAATCATAGGTTTAGCTTTCTTTTCACCAATTAGTAATAAGCAAATACCAACAAATAAGGCAAAGAATATAACTTGCAACATACTCGCGTTTGCCATAGACTGAAAAATATTACTTGGAAAAATATCTACTAGTGCTTGTAATGGTCCAGCATCTTGCTGTGCGCTTGCTTTCATTAATTTGTCTGTTACCCCAGCATCATTGGCATATTTTAGTTTTATATTCTCAATAGTTTCTGCAGGCATTCCTGTTCCAGGTTTTACAACATTAACTATAGAAAGACCAATAATGATTGCTACTAAAGTTGTACCGACATATATCAGTATAGTACGTAGTCCCATGGCTTTAATCTTAGAAATGTCTTTTAAATCTGAGATTCCTTTAATTAGCGACGCCAAAATTAATGGTACTGCAATAAGTTTAAGAAGATTGATGAATATTTTACCAAATGGCGCAATCCAATCAGTGACGAATTGTTGTCCGTTCACGGAATTCATTATAAAACCAAAGATGATTCCAAGAATCATTCCTATAATAATCTTCCAGTGTAATGCGAGTTTTTTCATTAAAACGAAGTTTTATTTCCACGAAAGTGGAAAACATTTATTTATAATTCCTTTACCAATCCTTAGTTTCCTGTCTTCTTAACAACATATAATCTGCAATAACCAAAGCAGCCATAGATTCAACAATAGGCACTGCACGAGGCACTACACATGGGTCGTGACGTCCTTTACCTTGCATTTCTACAGTTTCTCCTGCACTATTTATAGTTTCTTGTTTTTGAAGCGTTGTTGCTACAGGTTTAAAAGCCACTCTAAAGTAGATATCCATGCCATTGCTAATACCACCTTGAACACCACCTGATAAATTGGTCTGTGTACTTCCATCTTCATTAAACTTATCGTTATGCTCACTTCCTTTCATTTTGGCGCCACAGAAACCACTACCATATTCAAACCCTTTTACGGCGTTAATAGAAAGCATGGCTTTACCGAGCTCTGCATGAAGCTTATCAAAAACAGGTTCTCCTAATCCAGCCGGGACATTCTGAATGACACAGGTGATTGTTCCTCCGATGGTATCGCCTTGTTTTTTTACTTCAGAAACTTTGGCAATCATTTTTTCTGCAGTAGCTTTATCTGGGCAACGAATAACGTTAGATTCAATTTTAGAAAAGTCTAAATCCTGATAGGGTTTATCAACAAAAATCTCTCCAACCGAAGATGTAAAAGCATTAATTTTAGTCTGACGTAAAAACTGCTTTGCAATAGCTCCAGCTACTACTCTACTTGCCGTTTCACGAGCTGAACTTCTTCCGCCACCTCGATAATCGCGCACACCATATTTTTTATCATATGTATAATCTGCATGACTTGGACGATATACATCCTTGATATGCGAATAATCTTTAGATTTTTGGTTGGTATTATGGATTAAAAAACCAATGGGTGTTCCTGTAGTTTTGCCTTCAAAAATTCCTGAATAAAACTCTACAGTATCTGGTTCTTTACGTTGCGTAACGATTTTAGACTGACCAGGTTTACGACGATTCATTTCGTTTTGAATAGCTTCAAAATCGAGCTCAATTCCAGCTGGACAACCGTCAATTATTCCTCCTATTGCTCTACCGTGAGATTCACCAAAAGTGGTGAGTTTAAATAACTTTCCGAAAGAATTTCCTGCCATTAACCAATTATTTTACGCTAATGTAATTGTTTATATAAACAATAAAAAGTCTAGGTCTCAATTTATAAGTTTTACAAACCTGGTTTTGCATAACACTTTAATAACAATAAGCTTAATTACAGTTAATTATGCTTTAACACTAAAGTCACATTACAATAAGTTATTTGCAGTATTAATCCTGTGGTTTTGAATATTAAAAGAAAACTTGATATTGTTGTAATTTCTGATGTACATTTAGGTACTCATGGCTGTAATGCAAAGAAATTACTTAACTATTTGAATAGTATTGAGCCTAAGCATTTAGTACTTAATGGCGATATTATTGATATTTGGCAATTTAATAAGCGATACTTTCCTAAAACTCACCTCAAGGTTATAAAAAGAATAATGAGCCTATCTGCCAATGGCACAAAGGTGACATACATCACAGGAAATCATGACGAGTTGCTAAGAAAGTTTAACGATACCGAGATTGGTAACATTTCTATTGTTAACAAATTGTTACTCGATTTAGACGGTAAAAGAACTTGGATTTTCCATGGGGATGTGTTTGATGTTTCTATTCAGAAAGCAAAGTGGATTGCTAAACTTGGAAGTTGGGGTTATGATATGCTAATTATACTAAATCGTTGGGTTAATTGGTATTTGCAAAAACGAGGAAAAGCTCGTTATTCTCTTTCAAAGAAGATAAAAGATAACGTGAAACTAGCCGTAAAATATATTGGTGATTTTGAAAAAACAGCATCAGATTTGGCTATTGAAAATGGCTTCGACTATGTAATTTGTGGACATATTCATCAGCCAACTATTTCGGTTAAAACTAATAAGAGAGGTACAACAACTTATATGAATTCTGGGGATTGGGTAGAAAACTTAACCGCGCTGGAATACCGATTAAAACGCTGGAAACTTTACGATTATACCAAAGACAAACTTATTCCTTTTGCTCCTGACGAAGAGCTAAAAGATATGAATATAAAAGACCTCATAGCAGCTATTACCATTGTAGAGCAGCCTGAAGAAGAATAGCTATAGAAGTGCTTCTTTTAGAATAGTTACAGGGTGTTTTGCAACAACATTCGTTCCATCTTTGATTTGATGCCTGCAACTAGTCCCATTTGCTGAAATGATAATATCATTTGATGCCTTTCTAATAGCAGGAAAAAGCGTTTGTTCGCCAATTTGCATGCTTATCTCGTATTTATCTTTTTCATAACCAAAACTACCAGCCATACCACAGCATCCACTTGGGATTATGGTAACTTTATAATTTTCAGGCAGATTTAAGACATCAAAACTAGATTTTTGATTAGCTAAAGCTTTTTGGTGACAGTGTCCATGAAACTTGATGACTTTAGCTTCTTTAGTAAATTGCTCTGAAGTAATGTTGCCAAGCTCAATTTCTTGCTGAATAAATTCTTCAATTAAGAAAGTATGTTTAGCAATGGATTTAGCTGCTTCAACATCATCTGATAGTTTAATATACTCATCTTTGAATGTTAAAATTGCTGAAGGCTCTATACCTATCAACGGTGTGTCTTTGGTGATTAAGTCTTTAAAGATTGAAACGTTTTTGTTGGCTAAGTCTTTTGCTTCTTCTAAGAAGCCTTTGGATAAATAACTTCGTCCGCTTTCGTGATGCTGAATAAACTGTACGTTATAATTCAGTTTTTGAAGCAGAATAACTGCATCATTCGCAATATCTGATTCTAGATATTTCGTAAACTCATCTACAAAAAGATATACAGTTTTAGTGCTAGAAGAATGCGTTTTATTTATGGAATAATTAAATGACTTTGTAAACTTTGGCAAACTACGTTTTGCATGAACTCCAAGAATATTCTTTACAATGCTTGATGCGAAACTACTTTGAAAAACAGCATTAGACAAACTAGGTGCTTTTGAACCTAACTTGTTATACTTTGTTGCATTGGCAAAAAATTTATCTTTAAACGAGAATCCGTTCGTTTTTTGGTATTGATACTGAAACTCTGCCTTTAAACTCGCCACATCCACACTACTAGGGCATTCGCTCGAACACGCTTTACAGCTCAAACACAAATCGAAAACATCTTTTAGCTCTTCATGATTGAATTTATTAGCCTTCTCTGAAGTGGTTAAAAATTCCCTCAGAGCATTGGCACGCGCTCTAGTGGTGTCTTTTTCATTTCGTGTTGCTCGGTAACTTGGGCACATGGTCCCACCAAACTCAGGGAGTTTTCTACAATCTCCAGAGCCATTACATTTTTCGGCTTCTCGAAGAATCCCTTGTGATGCGGAAAAATCTAGTATCGTATTAATTATTGGCTCCTTTCTATCAACTTTATATCGCAAATTTTTATCCATTGGCAAAGCATCAACTATTTTACCTGGATTAAAAATAGTATTAGGGTCGAAAGCAGTTTTTATTTGTTTTAAAATCTGATAATTATCCTCGCCTATCATCAAAGGAATAAACTCTGCACGTACAATACCATCCCCATGTTCTCCAGACATGGAGCCTTTATATTTCTTGACCAAATGCGCTACATCCGTTGTGATTTTACGGAATAAAGTAACATCTTCTTTTTGCTTGAGATTAAGAATTGGTCTTAGATGAATTTCACCAGCACCAGCGTGAGCATAATAAACAGCATCTTGATTATAACCCTTCATAATAGCCGTGAATTCCTCAATAAAATCACTTAAATCTTCTAAGGCTACAGCCGTATCTTCAATACAAGCTACTGCTTTTTTGTCGCCAATCATATTTCCCAAAAGCCCTAAGCCGGCCTTACGAAGTTCCATAGCTTTGTCTATCTCTGTACCTTGAAGAATTGGTGCAGCATAACTAAGTCCTTGATATTTTATTGTTTCAAGTAACTTCTCAATACTGTCATTGAGTTCTGTATCTGTTTCTGCTCTTAATTCGCACATTAAAATGGCAACAGGATTACCTTGTATAAACTTTCGGTTTTCTTGTTGTTTAGCGTTGTGCTTTGTTAAATTTAGAATGGTATCATCCATCATTTCGCAAGTATGCAAATTGTGTTGCATAAGTTGATGCACAGATTTCATACAGGCTTCAATACTATCAAAATGAAGCGCTACCATTGCATTCTCTGAAGGTGGTAAATCATCTAGCTGCAACGTAATTTCTGTCGTAAACGCCAAAGTTCCCTCACTACCAGATAATAATTGACAAATGTTGAATTGTGATGCGTTATCTTTTGAAAAGACTTCAGATTTTATCAATTCATCAATGGCATAACCCGTATTTCTTCTATGAATAAATGGTTTAGGGAAATTATCAATGATATTTTTTTGAACTTCGGTAGACTTTAATTCCTCATAAATGGTTTTATAAATTTTTCCTTCTAAATCGTTCTGAACTATTTTATTTTTAAATTCAGCTTTTGAAATAGGTTTAAATTCAACTTCACTCCCATCACTTAAAATGGTTTTAAGATTTAACACCTTGTCTCTTGTAACTCCATGTTGAATAGATGTTGTACCTGATGAATTATTCCCCACCATACCGCCAATCATGCAACGATTTGAAGTCGATGTATTAGGTCCAAAAAACAGTCCATATGGTTTAAGATAATTATTTAACTCATCTCTAACTAAACCTGGTTGTACAGTGACTGTTTTATTTATTTCGTCTACACTGATAATTTTATTAAAGCACTTAGAAACATCTACAACAATTCCTTCTCCAACGCACTGACCAGCCAGAGAAGTGCCTGCAGTTCTAGGTATAAGAGACGTTTTATTTTTGTTTGCAAAAGCTATAAGTTGCTTTATGTCATTAGTCGTCTTAGGTATAGCAACTGCAAGTGGCAAAATTTTATATACAGAAGCATCAGTAGCATATATGCTTCGCATTAATCCGTCATAATATATTTCACCTTGAAAACTAGAACTTAAGGCTTTTAATTGGTCTTTCATTAACAACTTTTAGTACTTATCTTTTTATAAAACTATGACTATTTACAAATATAAATGCACTTTTGGCGTTATTTTTGGAGAAGCAATTAAAATCAATAAAAAACGATACATTATGAAAAAATTAGTTTTGACAGTTTTTACTGTTTTTGGATGTTTATTATTTGTAGATGCGCAAAACATTTCTGATAACGCCATTGGATTACGTCTTGGCGATAGTGATGGTTTTGGTGCTGAAATCTCTTATCAACGTGCATTAGGTGATAATAACAGGCTAGAATTAGACTTAGGGTGGCGCACAGGAAGCAGCTTTGATGGCTATAAGCTAACTGGACTTTACCAATGGGTTTGGAATATTGATGGAGGTTTTAACTGGTACGCTGGTGCTGGTGGTGGTATTGGTGCTTATGATTTTGATGCTCCAATAAACGATAGTGAAACCTTTTTCTTTGTTGCCGGGAATGTTGGTATTGAATACGATTTTGATATACCACTTATACTATCATTAGATTTTAGACCAGAAATTGCTTTTGGAGATTTAAATGATGATTCTGATTTTGATATCGCTCTAGGTATTAGGTACCAATTCTAGACTAGAATATAAGCTAAAAAGCCATCTCTTTCGAGATGGCTTTTTTTATTTCACATAACAATCAGATAGTGTTTTTTCGTAAATAGCTTCATATTTTGGTACAATTGCATGTAAATCAAAATTCAAAGATTGTTGCTTTGCATTTTCTTTAAAAGTATTTAGTGTTTGGTCATCTTGTAGTATCGCTATAGCTTTTTGAGTCATTTCTTTGATATCTCCAACATCACTTAAATATCCTGAAATACCATCTTTATTCACTTCAGGTAATCCACCCGAATTAGAAGATATCACTGGCACACTAGATGCCATGGCCTCAAGCGCTGCTAAACCGAAGCTCTCAGTTTCTGATGGCAGTAAAAACAAATCGCTAAAGCAAAGTATTCTATCAATTTCATTGCTATTTCCAAAGAAAACAACTTTATCGCTTATCCCTAATTCTTCAACAAGAATTTCTGCTTGTTCTTTTTCGGGACCTTCACCAACCATCATTAATTTCGAAGGAATTCCCCTTTGAACATTATAAAAAATCTTAATGACATCTGGAATGTTTTTTACTTCTCTAAAGTTACTAATGTGGGTTATAATACGTTCATCTTCAGTAGCCATCATACTACGTTGACAATCTGTAAAACTAGGTTGATGCTTTTCAATATCTATAAAGTTAGGTACAACTTCAATTTCATTTTTAATATTGAACAAACGCAAAGTATCTTGCTTTAAGCTTTCTGAAACCGAAGTTACTGCATTAGACTTATTAATACTAAAAGTTACTGCTGGCTTATAAAATGGATGGCTTCCCACAAGAGTAATATCTGTACCATGTAGAGTTGTTACTATAGGTACATAAATATTTTCGTCTTTAAGCATTTGTTGTGCCATGTAAGCTGCATAAGCATGTGGGATTGCATAATGCACGTGTAGAAGTTCTATACCATGCAACTTAACCATATCTACCAGCTTACTAGATAATGCTAATTCGTAGGGTTGATAATGAAATAAAGGATATTCTGGCACATGTACCTCATGGAAATGAACATTTTTACTCAACAATTCTAAACGAACAGGTTGTCTGTATGTAATAAAATGGATTTCGTGCCCGCGTTTAGATAATTCTAAACCTAACTCGGTGGCTACTACACCGCTACCTCCAAAAGTTGGATAGCAAACAATACCTATCTTCATGTATCTTTAATTATGATAGGCTAATTTAAAGGTTTTAATGTATTGTTATTTGAAGAATACGAGTTTTAACGAATAATTTAGAACTTATTAATCCTCAATAGCTTCATAAATTAATCGCTGGATTTCTGTTCTTATATTTTCGCGAAGCAGTCTATTTTTTCCCGCCTTAGGATACGTACGATTAGCTAAAAATACATAGACAATCTCTTCCTCAGGGTCAGCCCAAGCATAAGTGCCAGTAAAACCTGAATGCCCAAAGCTGGTCATAGAAATACAACCGCATGTTGGTCCCAAATCTCCTAGTTGTGGTTTATCAAAACCAACACCTCTTCTATTGTCTTTATGGCAATAATGGCATTTTGTAAACTCATCTAATGTTTCAGTTTTAAAATAACGTTTTCCACCATAAAAGCCCTTTTGCAAATACATTTGCATCAACTTTGCTACGTCATTGGCATTACTAAAAACACCAGCATGCCCGCCAACACCGTCTTGCATCGCCGCACCCATATCATGCACGTAGCCATGTACTTTTTGATAACGAAAATAATCGTCAACTTCTGTTGGGATTATATCTTTTAGACTAAATTTTTCTCTTGGTCTGTAGGTAGTATAGTTGGCACCAATGGATTGATAGAAGTGGTCTTGCACCAATTCATCTAAGCCTTTATTATAATACTTTTCTAGATATTGTTTTAAGATATAATATGGCAAATCACTATATCTATATCGTAACGTAGAAAGTAATTCTGTTTCCTTAATAATCTCATTAATAGAATCTTTATAGTCTTTGCGCATAAAAAGTTTATCTGTCACTTCTACATTATAACTTTTACCTTTAGTATTACGATACCATTTTTTAAGTGGTTTTCCTGTAACAGTATCTAATGTTTTGGCATAAAACGGTACCCAAGGTCTTAATCTCGCATAGTGAGACAGCATTTGCTTCAAGGTGATATCTTCTTTATTGGTTCCCCTGTATTCTGGTAGTAATCTGGAAATCTTAGAATTGAGTGATAATATATTCTTCTCTTGCAACTCCATGACTAAAGGCAAAGTTGCCAAAACTTTAGTTAGGGAAGCCACATCGTATACGTCATCAAAATCTACTTTATTCTTTTTGTTATAGGTATGATACCCAAAGTTTTTGTTGTAAATCACTTTTCCTTTTCTAGCTACCAAAAGTTGAATACCTGGAGTCATCTGTTCTTTAACGGCATAGTTAGCAATAGAATCTAACTTTAAAAGCTTTTCTGAGCTCATGCCAACGTCTTCTGGTAAACCATAACCAAGATTGTTTAAGGAGTTATAGCTTATACCTTGGTCACTACTAAAATACGCTCCTGCAGACACTGGCAGTTTTCCCTTAGCACCGACAGCACCAAAAAGTGCTTGAGCAGATTTTTGTTGAGCTATATTGCTATTTTGATAACTCATCACAATAGCTTCAATATTCTCGATAGATTTTATATCCATCAGAGCGTAAGGCCTAGCGAACACATCTAGAATTACCATATTTGTTCTGGCGATTTCATATAACCAAGTCAATTCTTTATTAGAGAATTTGTAAGATTTCCATGGATTTTCATTGGATTTATGAAAACCTACAATAACTGTGTTATAGTTTTTTAATTTTTCTATTAAATCACCCAGATTATCTGCTGATATTTTATGAACTTTAGTATACTTTTTTAATTCTGAATAAAAAGGTGAACTATTATCATCTCCAAGACTGACATATGCTATTTTTTTGGTTTCTAGATTGCGTAGTGGAAGAATATCATTCTTGTTCTTTAAGACGGTGATAGCTTCTTCTAAAAGCTTTCCATATAAAACATCATCTTCAATCCGTTTTACATCACCATGAACACCTCTGATACTTAATGGACTATAATTGTGAAGTCCAACTTTATATTTTGCCATTAAAATCTTTTTTACTGAGTGTGCCAAACGTTCTTCAGTAATATCACCTTTTTCAATAGCTTTTGAAATCTTCTCAATTCCTTTGGCTACATCTTCTGACATGAGCATTACATCATTTCCTGCCTTAAAGGCCATGAGGTCTATCTCACCACCTGTATCCATTTTATTTGTTGCAGCACCGTCTACTGAAGGCTGAATGAAATCTGCTGCACCTTTCATTGTCAATGCATCAGTAAATATCAAGCCTTTAAATCCTAACTCTTTTTTGAGTAAGTCTGTAACAACGTATTTTGATAATGAGGTAGGTAAACCGTTTCTAATATCAAGTCTTGGAATATTCAGATGAGCAACCATAACACTCGACAACCCTTCTTTAATAAGCCTTCTGTAAGGGTACAACTCAACTGAATCTATACGTTGCTTGTTAAAGTTAACCGTTGGTAATGTCTTATGCGAATCCGCATCTGTATCGCCATGACCTGGGAAATGCTTAGCGTTAGCTAAAACTCCAGCAGCTTGCATACCTTTCATAAAAGCTGCAGCTTTTTCGGTAACATTATCTTTGTCTTCTCCAAATGAGCGGTTACCTATTATAGGATTTTTAGGATTTGTATTTATATCTACTACCGGCGCAAAATTGAAATGTACACCTACACGTTTGCAGTGTTCTCCAATTTGGTATCCCGTCTGTTCAATTAATTTATTGTTCGAAATGGCTCCTAAAGTCATGTTCCAAGGGAAAGCGTAGGTAGAATCTAAACGCATGCTCAATCCCCATTCTGCATCCATACCTATTAATAATGGAACTTTTGATAGAGACTGTAGATTATTATCAAGCTTAACTTGTCTTGTTGGACCACCTTTTGAATAAATAACACCTCCTATATGATGCTTTGTTATTAATGCCGAAATTTCATTCTCATGCTTATAGCCTTTGTTTGAAAAAGCCTGAACCATGAACAATTGCCCAACACGTTCTTTCAGCGTCATGCCTTCATATATACTATCCACCCATTTTTGTTGAGCCTCAATATCTTCTGTTAGTAATGGATTTGGCGTTTCTTCTTGAGAAAAACTATAACTTAAAAAGAATAAAAATATAATGATAGCAATGCGCTGCATGAATTTGTATTTAATATGTGATGTTTATAACGAATACTATGCCAAATTAGCATAAATGACCATAAGTAAAAAGACTTTATGATAGATTTATAAAGACATTAATTAACATTATCTAATATATGGTCTAGGTTATTAATTAGCTATATAAAGTTCTCATCGATGGAGTAAAAAAGTCTTCTGGATGACTCCTTATAAAAACGGAATATATTTTTTAATTATTCCATTTATATCTTCAGAAATATCAAGCTTATACACTGTAAAGCAATAAAGTAAAGAAACAAGTATAGATTTTAATACAATACCAACTATAGGGTTAAGTGGAAAATCAACCCAATACAAAGCAAGGCCTAAGACTGCAACAAGGACTAACACTTTAAATGAAGCTAAACTAAATGGCTGAATATTTAATTTAATTCTTACGAAAATCAGTTTTAGAGTATTATAAATAACTATAGCTAAAAATGTTGCCATTGCTGAACCTTCAATGCCATATAAAGGAATAAGAATTACATTAAAAACAATCGCTAATAAAGCTAAGAGTACACCAAAAAAAAGAACAATGCGGTAATAATCACTATTAAATAAAATAGCATTATTGTTTCCCATTGCATTGTCATATACTTTTGCTATCCCAATGATAATCACAACAAAAAGACCTCCAGTAAATTTTTCTGGAAGAATTTGATAAAGCATATTAATATTTAATACAATAAGTAAAAATATAAGTCCGCTAATGACTAAAAGACTCAAAGAGCTCTTTTGATATAAGCTCTTAAGTTCTTCTTTATTACCATCATTCAAAAACTTTGCTGTAATCGGCATGAGTATTTGATGCATCGACCGCTGTGGAACAGAAATTACAGTAGCTATAAAAATAGCAACACTATAATAAGCCACGTTTTCTATCTCCAGATATTGACCAATCATAAACTTATCTAAATCTAAAATCACCATAGCTATAGAACCTGCTATGATGATGAGAAAGCTGTACTTTAAAATTGAAGAAACATTTTCAATTTTATTGAATTTAATAACTGGAAAACGCAGTGTAAATGCATATATTTTCATAATAAACATTCTTGCAACATATACGGCTACTACTGCTCCAATAAAGGTATTAACAGATATCCAACCCATATAAACACACCCTAATAAAATCATAATACAAAACCTATGAAATATCTCTCGCATCACATTACCAAAAACGGTTTTCATTTGTACTTTAGACCAAGAGAAAAATACTTCAAAATACGCCATGGCAATAGCTGTAATCAAAATATGCCATAAATAACCATACACTAAAGGGTTCTTTTCAGACAAAAGACTTGCAATAAAATCGTAACCAATTAGCCCAAAGATTGTAGTAGGTATTATAAAGACTAATGGCAGTAATAACATTAGCGTTAAAAAGCTATTAAGAGTATTCTTTGTTTTGAATGTTGAATAAAATTTTATCAATGCATTTTGAACACCAAATGCCATAAATGGCAACATAATATTTGCTGCAGAAAGAATAAAGGCAACCAGGCCATAATACTCATCCGTTAAAAAATTGGTATAGAGAAAAAGCGTGTTAATAGCACCAATCCCAAAGCCAATATATGTGCTTAACGTATTTTTAAAGGATTGCCTGATTACTATTCCCATAATTTAAAAGTACAATTTTTTACAAGCATCTAAAGACTATGAAGTAATTGTGAAAGTTTTTCAGTTAAAGCTTTGCGACTGTATTTCTGAAGTCCTATAGGATAAGATTTTAAGCCATCATTCTTATAAGCTTCAAAACACTCTAAAATTTGAGTCTTAAGTTTTGCTTTTTCATCATATTGAAAATAAGTACCTGTATTTGTAGATTTGATAATATCTTCTACATCTGAATCTCTTGGACCTATTGCCAATATTGGAGTTTCAGAAACCATGTATTCAAATAACTTACCCGGAATAATAGCTTTGGTGTCTTCAGAATCAATTTCTATAAGAAGTAATAATTGTGATTTTTTCTGAAATGCAATAGCTTCATCGTGGTTTACATAACCTATAAGATTTAATACATCTTCAAGTCCATATGATTTAATTGAATTTATTATGGTATCACTTACAACACCAACTAAATTCAACTCAAAACTAGATTTAAACGTTTCATTTTCTTTCATCAACTCAGATAGCACTTCCCATAGTACCTTGGGATTTCGTTCTGATAGTAAAGAACCAATATGCGACAAAGTGAACTTTGAATCTTTGGAATCTACAGTAATATTATTTGAATCATAACCATTGGTAATAACAGTTATAGGGCGTTCGGTCTTTGCCTCAAATTCTCTTTTTGTGTGATGACTTGTTACTACAATTTGGTCTGCATTCTGGAGAACATTAAGCTCTAATTGATGATGCTTCGCTGCGGAAGACTTTAATAATTTTAATGACTTGTGGTAACCAATAGTTGTCCACGGGTCACGAAAATCAGCTACCCAATTAACACCAAGCTCTTTTTTTAATTTTAAACCTATGAGGTGCAAACTATGTGGCGGACCAGTTGAAATTATAGTTTCAATGTTATTGTTTTGGATATAATCCGAAAGAAAACTAACCGATGGCTTTATCCAGTTTTTACGGGCATCTGGAATAAAGAAATTACCACGAATAAAAAGCAGTAATCGTTCTACTAAAGATTGCTTTTTCTTATCAGGGATGACTCCAGAACTAATAGTTTTAGCACTTTTGCTTGATAAGATTTTTGCAAATTTATATGGCTCTTTTATAGGTCGTTTAATAACTGCGAGGTCTTTAGGAATTTCATCTAAAAGACTGTCATCTACAATAGGATAATTTGGATTTTCGGGACAATAAACTATTGGGGTTATTCCAAATTCTGGTAAATACTTGGTAAACTTTAACCAACGTTGAACGCCTGGACCACCTGCTGGCGGCCAATAGTAAGTAATGATAAGTACTTTTTTGTCGGTCATAAATTTATGAAGTCGACTTACGTTTTTTGAATTGTAAAAATCCGCCTAAGACAAATAAAATTGCAAATAAAACAGAACTTCCTAAGGCAATTTTACTTCCGGTTTCAACCACTTGTGGTTCAAACTTAAATTCTATGGTATGTTTACCCACAGGAATTTGCAATCCTCTTAATGCGTAGTTAACTCTTAAATGTGGTACTTCTTTTCCATCAATATAAGCCTGCCAACCTTTGTAATAATACATTTCGGAAAAAACAGCCAAACCATCATTAGTGTTTATTGATTCGTACTTTAAGTAGTTAGGTTTGTATTCTGTTAAGTAAATCGATGCAGTACTATCTTTTTGATATGTTCTTTTTAAATTGAATTCATCAAAAACAGATTTTAAAACAACAGCTTTGTTCTTCGTATCTAAACTATCTAAAGCTCGTATCTCTTCATCTCCATTCACCACTGTGTCTAATTCTGAAACAAACCATGCATTTCCATTAGGCTCTGTGTATCGGGTTGAGGCTTCTACTCTACCAGATTGGTCCTCAGCTAACACATACTTTGTATTAAGCATGTTTAAGACTTCAGTATTATTTCTATAAACATGAAAATCCATCAAAGCTTCAAAACGATTTAATTTTGCGGCGTGATAGCCATTTAAAGAATTGTGGAAATAAGCGGCTCTAGCTGGTCTAGATTGTCCATCTCGCGAAACATCTAAAACTCTAAAATGTCCATCATCATTTAAGATTTCTTTATCGGCATTAGAGGCTTGATATGGCTTATCAATCTCTCGAGCAGATTTAAAACTTTCTGTGTTAACATAGGCTCTATCTACTGAAACTAAATCGAATACAATCAATACAGCAAAAACAACCACAACTAGTTTTTCAGACAGTTTTTCTTTAAGGAAATAGAATATGATTCCAGCTGAAAGCAAAACCAAAATCAATGTTCTTATAGTATCAGAAACAAAAAGAGATTTTCTATCTGAGATTAAGGCATTCAATAAAGCTTCAGGGTATTCTTTTTCTCGTGAGTTTGTAAATTCAAATAAGAAGGAATGAAATACTAAGAACACTAAAGCTAATCCACCACAGATAAGTATTGTATATTTTAAAGCCTTAAGTTTTTCTTCTTTTTTCTGAAAATCGTTAAAAAGTCTTACTAAAGCAAAAATACCTAAAACAGGAATACATAATTCTAAAATAACTTGTATTGAACTTACTGCTCTAAACTTATTGTAAAGTGGCACATAGTCGATAAAGAAATCTGTTAAGAAGCCTAAGTTCTTTCCATAGGACAATAATAAAGACAGTAAAGTCCCACCAACGAGCCACCACTTTAATCTTCCTTTAACTAAGAATAAACCTAAAACAAAAAGGAAAATAATTACTGCTCCAACATATGCTGGTGCTTCAACTATAGTTTGGTCTCCCCAATACATTGGTGCATTACGCGAAGCCTCAATAGCTTCTATTGGAGAAGCTCCCAAATTGATATAAGCTTTATAAAATTCTGAATCTTTGCCTACATCTTCAGTGCTCCCACCGCCCATAAATTTTGGAATGTATAGATTAAAAGTCTCAGCTAATCCATAACTGTACTCTGTAATGTAGGTTGGGTCTAAACCTTCTTTAACTTCTTTAGGCTGGCCATTCGGTAGAAACGTTAAATCACTTTTACCACGTGTACTTTCTTTAACATACTCTTGCGTAGCCATAAGGTTTGTAGCATTAAGACCTACAGCTATAATAGCTGCAACAGTTAGTAATCCTACAGATTTAAAAAAGTGAGCTAATTGTTTTTTCTGATATGCATCAATAAGATAAGTAAGCCCTAGAACAAGAACCAAAAGCAACAAATAATAGGTCATTTGGTAATGATTGGCTACTATTTCTAAACCTAGAGCTACAATGGTGAGTAAAAAACCCCAAATGTATTTCTTCCGAAAAGTCAGAATGATGCCAGATAAAACTAAAGGCATATAAGCAATAGCGTGGGCTTTAGAATTATGACCAACACCTAAAATAATTATCATATATGTTGAAAAACCAAAAGCTAAAGACCCCAAAGCTGCAAGCTTAAAGTCCACTTTAAGACTTAAAAGCAAGATGTAAAAGCCAATAAAATAAAGGAATAGATAGTCGGCTGGACGCGGTAAAAAACGAATAGCTAAATCTAACTTCTTAATATAGTTATGTGGATACTTAGCACCTAACTGATAAGTAGGCATGCCTCCAAAAGCGCTATTGGTCCAGTAGGTTTCTTCTCCTTCTTTCTCAGCATAATCAAGCTGTTGCTTGGCCATACCTTTGTAATGCATTATATCACTCTGAAATATTTTTTTGCCTTGTAAAACAGGACTAAAGTAAGCAAGCGATAAGACTACAAAACCTAATAATACTAACAAATGCGGAAGAAATCCCTTTAGGTATTTTGACATGAAAAAGAATTAAAATGAATTAGGCTGAAAATTAATCAATTTCTTCGTAATCGATATATTCACCAACATTTTTATTTGAAGCATCATCTCTAGACGGCATTTTATCAATAACCGTTTCTCCTTCTTTTTGTTTGGGTTGCTGTGCGCGTTGTTGCGCATTAAACTGTTGCCCAAATTTTTGTTCCATTTTTCGGGCAGCAAAACGTATTAATATAGGTGCGAATATTCGCGATAAAATTTTAATTATAAAATATACAGCAATTATGTAAAGTAGCATTCGGGCTACACCATAGACTGATAAAGTAAAAATCATATGAATCAATTATATTTCAAAAATACAATTAACATGATTTATAATCCGTTATAAATCCCTAAAAAAAGTATAAAATATCTATATTTGAAATCTAACCTATTTACCATGAAACTACTAAAACCTCTTTTTTTGTCTTTGATGCTGGCTGCCTCTATCCCAGCTATGTCACAATATACAGACGTTATAAACTCTAATAGACCTGGTGTTTCTAAAGCTGCTTTTTCTGTAGGTACTAATGTATTACAGTTAGAATTAGGTGGCTACACAAACAAAGAAGAGCATACACCTTTAAACTACGAGGTTTCTGGTTTTGGTGTTGATTTTGCTGCGCGATTTGGTTTGCTTTTAGAAGAATTAGAGGTAAATATTGAAGGTATTTATCAAAATGATACGTTTACATCGAACGCTTCTGCTATTCCTACAGAAGATAAAAGGTCAAATTTTAGGACTTTTACAATTGGTGCCAAATATTTAGTTTATGACCCCTATAAAAATGCTGAGGAAGATAAACCCAACATATACAGTTATCATGCAAATAGACGTTTTAAGTGGAAATCACTTATTCCTGCAGTCGCTGTGTATTTAGGTGTCAATTTTGATACAGAAAATAACCCGTATGTTCCATATACACCATTTGCACAATCTCTAGAAAGTGGTATAAGCCCAAAAGTGATGATTGCTACGCAAAATAACTTTGCTGGTGGATGGGTCTTTGTTATGAATTTTTTTAAAGATAGAATTGGTACCGATTTCTCAGACTTTCAGTATATATTAACCTTGACACATTCATTTTCTGAACAATGGGTTTTATTTGGTGAAGCACAAGGTATTAAAAGTGATTTTTACTCTGACAATATATTCAGATTTGGTGGTGCATATCTGTGGACTAAGAACTTTCAGTTAGATGCCAATATTGCATTTAATGCCAAAGACACGCCTTCGGTTTTCAATATTGCTTTTGGTGCTTCGTATCGATTTGATTGGCATAAGGACAAAGAAATCGATAATGGTGGAAAGGCTAGTGATAAAGTGGATACGTCTAAAAGAAAGACAAAACGAAAAAAGAAAAATACAGATTTCGATTCCGATAATATATAGCCTAACTACATGATTGAAATTAAAGAAGCGATTTCTAAAAAGGAATTGAAACAGTTTGTAAAATTTCCTTTTAAACTCTATAAAAATTCAAAATATTGGGTGCCTCCCATCATAAGCGAAGAGCTAAAAACTTTTGATAAATCGGAAAACCCTGTTTTTAATGATGCCGAAGCTCGTTTTTTTCTAGCCTACAAAAACAATGAAATCGTTGGTAGGGTCGCTGCTATAATTAATTGGCTGGAGATAAAAAATCAAGATATACAAAAGATGCGTTTTGGTTGGTTTGATTTTATTGATGACTTACAAGTTAGTAAAGCCTTACTAAAAACTGTTGAGAAGATTGGCAAAGAACATAACCTCAAATATACAGAAGGACCTGTTGGTTTTTCTAATCTTGATAAGGTTGGTGTAATGACCGAAGGTTTTGATTCTATAGCGCCAATGATCACATGGTACAATCATCCATATTATGTAAATCATTATCAAGCACATGGATATACTGTTGAAAAAGAGTATTCTGAAAGCAAATTTCCTTTTGCCAATGTAAAGCCAGAATTTTTTAAAAAAGCACAAGAGCTGATTAAAAGACGTTACAAATTAACCGCATTAAATTTTATTAAAACGAGTGAGGTTATGCCTTATGCAGACCGCATGTTTGATTTATTTAATAAAAGTTATGCGTCACTGTCTTCATTTGTAGAAATTACTGATATTCAAAAAGAATACTTTAAAAAGAAGTTTATAAGTTTTGTAAATCCTGAATATATCAAATTTGTTTTGGATGAAAATGAAAATCTTGTAGCGTTCGCCATAGTAATGCCTCGTTTTGCAGATGCTTTACAAAAAGCTAAAGGTAAAATCTTTCCGTTTGGCGTATATCATATTCTGAAAGCAAAAAAGCACAGTAAGGATGTTATTTTTTATCTCATCGGTGTTCACCCAGATTATCAAAATAAAGGAGTCCATGCCGTGTTGTTTAATGAAATGTATGAAACATTTACAGCTAAAGGTATACAAACTTGCTACAGAACACCTGAGCTTGAAGATAACGAAGCTATCCATAAAATCTGGAAGCATTTTGACCCTGTAGTTTATAAGCGTCGAAAGACGTTTAAGAAAAATCTATAAAACAAAAAAAGCTACCATGTGGTAGCTTTTTTTATATCATAATAGAAAAAATTACTCACCCATTGCCGCCATTAATGCTGCTGACATGCGCTTGTAAGTTCCGTTATCTAATCGTTCTCTAATGGCATCAAAAGCATCTAGAGTTTCTTCAACATCTTGTAATGTATGCGTTGCTGTAGGAATCATTCTTAGTAAAATTAATCCTTTAGGTATCACAGGATAAACCACTATAGAACAGAAGATTCCATGATTTTCTCTTAAGTCTCTAACTAAAGCCATAGCTTCAGGTATACTTCCTTTTAAATATACTGGAGTTACACAACTTTGCGTTGTTCCTATATCAAATCCACGCGCTTTTAAACCTGACTGTAAGGCATTTACAATCTTCCAAAGATTTTCCTTTAACTCAGGCATTGTTCGTAACATATCCAATCGCTTTAGAGCACCTTTTGTCAAGGTCATTTGCAATGATTTTGCAAACATTTGAGAACGTAAGTTATATTTAAGGTAATCTATAATTTCTTTATCGCCAGCAATAAATGCACCTGTACTTGCCATAGACTTAGCAAATGTAGCAAAGTACACATCAATATCATCTTGTACGCCTTGTTCTTCTCCTGCTCCGGCACCAGTTGCACCTAAGGTTCCAAAGCCATGAGCATCATCAACCAAAAATCTAAAATTGAACTTCTTTTTTAGCTCAACGATTTCTTTTAAACGACCTTGCTCACCACGCATACCAAACACACCTTCTGAAATCACAAGAATTCCTCCACCGGTTTGCTCTGCCATTTTTGTTGCACGCTCTAAGTTCTTCTCTAAACTTTCTACATCATTATGTTTATAAGTAAAACGTTTACCCATATGTAAACGAACACCATCTATAATACAAGCGTGTGCATCAACATCGTATACAATAATATCGTCCTTACCAACTAAAGCATCGATAGTTGACATGATACCTTGGTAACCAAAATTTAAAAGATATGCAGCTTCTTTATTTACAAATGCTGCTAACTCGTTTTGAAGTTGCTCATGTAAGTCTGTATGACCTGACATCATACGCGCTCCCATTGGATAGGCTGAACCATATTCTGCTGCAGCTTCTGCATCTACTTTACGAACTTCTGGATGATTGGCAAGGCCTAAATAATCGTTTATACTCCATGTAATAACTTCTTTACCTTGAAACATCATACGGTTAGATATCTGTCCTTCAAGTTTTGGAAAAACAAAATAACCTTCAGCTTGAGATGCCCATTTTCCTAGCGGTCCCTTATCTCTGTAAATCTTTTCGAATAAATCCTTCATATTATCGCTTTCGAAATCATGTAAACCAAATTACTTTGAATCTGATTTATTAATTTTTTGTTAAAATTAGTTTAGCTTAACTGAGCAAAATTAAGGCAAAATATTATGATTGCATAATTTATTTAGGCTTTATATTCACCAAGTTTTAAACATAAAAAACCCCTCGAAATTCCGAAGGGTTCTATATTATAATAGCTCTAATAGTTTACTTCACGTACTCTATTGTGGCTTGCATTTCTGTTTGCGTATCAAAAAAGCCTTGGTCTTCCATCCACTTATCATTGTAAACTTTACTCATATATCTGGATCCATGATCAGGGAATACCACAACTATATTATCCGTAGGCTTAAACTCACCTTCTTCGTTTAATTGCTTGATAGCCTGTAAAGCTGCACCGCTTGTATAACCAACAAAAAGACCTTCTTTACAAGAAATCTCACGTGCAGAGTGCGCACTTTCTTCATCTCCTACTTTTACAAATTTGTCTATAGCATCAAAATCTGTTGCTGTAGGAATTAGATTTTTTCCAAGACCTTCAATACGGTAAGGGTATATTTCATTAGAATCGAACTCACGAGTTTCGTGATATTTCTTTAATACTGAACCGTAGGCATCGACACCTAATATTTTTACATTTGGATTCTGCTCTTTCAAATATTTTGCAATACCAGATATAGTCCCACCTGTTCCACTACACGCTACTAAATGTGTAATCTTTCCTTCAGTTTGTTCCCAAATTTCTGGACCTGTAGTTTTATAATGTGCTTCAGTATTTAAAACATTAAAATATTGATTAATGTATACTGAACCTTTAATTTCACTATGTAAACGCTTTGCAACTTCGTAATAAGACCTTGGGTCATCCGCTTTTACGTGAGCAGGGCAAACGTAAACCTTTGCTCCCATTGACTTTAACATGTCAATCTTATCTGGAGAAGATTTTGAGCTTACTGCTAAAATACATTCGTACCCTTTGATGATACTTACCATAGCAATACTAAAACCTGTATTACCAGATGTGGTTTCAATTATAGTATCACCAGGATTAAGAATACCTTGGCGTTCGGCTTCTTCTATAATATGAAGTGCAATTCTGTCTTTTGAAGAGTGACCTGGATTAAAAGCTTCAACCTTTGCAAAAAAGTTGCCATCGAAACCTTCTGTAACCTTGTTTAATTTAATTAGGGGCGTACTTCCTATAAGCTGAAGTACATTGTCATAAACGTGTTTACTTTTCGTCATATTTGTAATTTACTAGTAACAATATAAAAAATGCTACCTAAAACCGTGCAAAATTACAATTTTTTTTTGGATTATGCCGTAATTCCCTCAAGGTCTAGTAGAAAGGCAAACTCTTCAGCATCTTCTTTTAGAGATTCAAAACGACCTGAGGCACCACCATGACCAGCATCCATATTTGTTTTTAAAAACAATTTATTGTTATCTGTTTTTAATTCACGTAGTTTGGCTACCCATTTAGCTGGTTCCCAGTACTGTACTTGTGAATCATGCAATCCAGCTGTGACTAACATATTAGGATAATCTTTAGCCTGAATATTGTCATAAGGTGAATACGATTTCATATAATCGTAGTATAATCTATCATTAGGATTTCCCCATTCATCATACTCGCCAGTAGTTAATGGAATTGAATCGTCTAGCATAGTCGTTACAACATCCACAAAAGGAACAGCAGCAATAATGCCATTGTATAATTCTGGAGCTTCATTTATAACGGCACCCATGAGTAAACCACCTGCACTTCCGCCCATGGCGTACAAGTGCTGTGAAGACGTGTAACGCTCTTTTATTAAATGAATGGAGCACGCGATAAAGTCTGTGAACGTGTTCTTCTTTTTTAAAAGCTTTCCATCATCGTACCAATTACGACCTAAATATTCGCCACCACGAATATGAGATATAACATAAATAAATCCTCTGTCTAAAAGACTTAATCGAATCGTGGAAAAATAAGGGTCTACCGTTGAGCCATACGACCCATACGCATATTGCAATAACGGGTTATTTCCGTCTTTTTTTAATCCTTTTTTATAAACTACAGACATAGGGATTTTGGTTCCGTCATCTGCAGTTGCCCATAAACGTTCCTCAACATAATTCTCTTTTTTAAATGTACCTCCTAAAACTTCTTGTTCTTTTAAAACCATTTGAGATTTCGTTCTCATGTTAAAATCTATAACCGAAGCAGGTGTGTTTAAAGAATTATAACTGTAACGTAGAATTTCTATATCAAAATCTACATTTGTGCTTGTGTAGGCTGTATACGTCTCAGAAGCAAATGGTAAATAATAATCTTCACTTCCATCCCATCGCAATATTCGTATTTGATTTAGACCATTGGTACGTTCGCTTAATACTAGATAATCTTTAAAAATATCGACATTTTCAATCAAAGTTTCAGCTCTATGCGGAATGACATCTTCCCAATTACTAATATTAGTATTGGTTTCTGAAGTTTTCATTAACTTAAAATTGGCTGATTTGTCTTTATTGGTTAATACATAGAAATCTCCATTGTAATGCGCAATACTATATTCTAAACCTCTAACTCTAGGACTAAAAACTTTGAATTTTCCATCTGGATTATCAGCACTTAAAACATGATACTCGTTCGTCAATGTACTATAGCAAGCAATAATGATATACTTTCGAGATTTAGACTTATAAACAGCAACACCAAAAGTATCATCACCTTCTTCAAAAACTAGCTGGTCTTCAGTTTCTCCAAGTTTATGTTTATAGATTTGAAATGAGCGTAATGTCTTTTCATCTTTTTTGGTATAAAACAGTGTTTTGTTATCGTTAGCCCAGCTTGAAGAACCTGTGGTGTATTCAATTTGGTCTTTTTTAATGTCTCCACTAACTAAATCTTTTACATAAATCGTGTAGTTACGTCTTCCTGTTACATCTAAGCCATAAGAAACCGTGGTATTATCTGGACTTATAGAAATACCCACAAGCTTAAAATAACTATGACCCTCTGCCATTTTATTACAATCAAAGAGCAACTCTTCTTCTGCTTCTAAAGTCTCTTTCTTACGCGTGTAGATTGGGTAATCTTTTCCTTTTTCGAACTTGGTGATATACCAATAGCCATTGTATTTGTAAGGCACAGACTCGTCATCTTCCTTAATTCGGGCTTTCATTTCTTCAAATAAATCCTTCTGAAAATCTTTAGTATGCGCCATCATGGCATCATAATATGCATTCTCTGTTTTAAGATGATTGATAATGTCTTCATTTTCTCTATTTGCCATCCAAAAATAATTATCAATCCTTACATCTCCATGCTTTTCAAGCTTATGAGGGACTTGCTTTGCAATTGGTGGATTTTTGAGGGAAGTATCAGCCATATTTTATAAATATTTTAAAATAAAAAAGTGGCGCAATTTACTAATTTTGCTACGTATAAATTTTTAAATCGAAAAGATTATGTTTGGAGATATGATGGGCATGATGAATAAACTAAAAGAAGCCCAAAAGAAAGTTGAAGAAACCAAAGAACGTTTGCATAGCGTTTTGTTAGACGAAGCCAGTAACGACAATAAATTAAAGGTGACGATTACGGCAAACAGAACCATAAAATCTTTGGAAATAGACGAGGAATTATTGACCGATAAAGAAATGCTCGAAGATTATTTAATCTTAACCCTTAACAAAGCCATTGAACGCGCTACTGCTGTATATGAAACGGAATTGGCTGCAGTAGCAAAGGAAGGCATGCCGAATATTCCTGGATTATAGCCCCATTGTCCTTCGGACATTTCCCCAAAGGAGAAAATCTGTTCACTGTTGTGTTGTGACGGTGCCTTATTATTGTTTGTCATGCTGAACTTGATTCAGCATCTCACATATAATTTGAGACCTCAGAGGTTTTGGCTTCGCCTCCGCTCAGCCACCGAAAACCTGTGAGGTCTTTTCAATTCAAAACTATAAACTTTTCAAAATCTCCAAAACCCGCTCATGCATCGCATCGGTATAATCCAAATGCGTTACCATTCTCAGCTTATTGCTTCCCATGCCTATAATCTTGATGTTTTGCTCAGATAATTTATTTAGAAATTCAGCTTCATCAATATGAGATTTTAATTCAAAAATGATGATGTTGGTTTCAATTGGTTCCACTTTTTCAATCGCCGAATGTTGATGCAATACCTCACCTATTTCCTTAGCTTTTTTGTGGTCTTCGGCTAATCTTTCAAAATGATTATCTAGTGCATATAATCCAGCAGCTGCTGCAAATCCCACTTGTCGCATTCCGCCACCTAAAATCTTACGAACACGGATGGCACCTTTCATCAATTCAGAATTACCAATTAAAACCGAACCCATTGGGCAACCCAAACCTTTACTTAGACACACTGAAATTGTGTCAAACAATTCGCCATATTGTTTTGGCGATTGCCCTGTTGCTATTAAGGCATTCCAAAGTCGTGCACCATCTAGATGATAGCCTAAATCGTGTTTTGTTGCTACGCGTCTCAATTTTTTAAGTTCTTCAAAATCCCAACAAGCACCACCGCCTTTGTTCGTTGTGTTTTCTACAGCAATTAATGAAGTTAATGGACTATGATAAAAATCTGGTGGATTTATAGATGCTTCGGCTTGTTTGGCGGTAAACATACCACGATGACCATCGACCAATTTGCATGAGATTCCGCTATTAAATGATGCGCCGCCACCTTCATAATTATAAATATGGGCGTATTTATCACAAATCACTTGCTCACCTGGATTGGTATGTAATTTTAAAGCGGCTTGGTTGGCCATACTTCCTGTTGGGAAAAATAAGGCTTCGTCCATGCCAAACATATCGGCTATTCGTTGCTCTAAAGCATTAATACTTGGGTCTTCTTTATACACATCGTCACCAACTTCTGCGGATAGCATGGCATCTAACATGCCTTTGGTTGGTTTGGTTACGGTGTCGCTTCTTAGGTCTATTATCATGGACTATTATCTATTTTATTATTTAGTTCTCGACTGCGCTCGAACGGACAGCAATTTTATTTAACGTTAATTTGATGTCTATTTCAATTTTGATTATACTCACAAACACCACTTCCAATTGGCGAACCATCAGGGATTTTTGGTGCTGCTTCTAATTTGAATTTTTCTGGGTGTTCAAAAAACTCTTTCATCATAATTTTATATTGCAAATCAAACTTTTCAGATTCACTATAACTTTTACCAAAATTCTCTAATGATTTAACTAAAATATTATTTACAATTGCTTTAACTTGAAAATAAGATTCATCATTCACAGCAAGATTCATCAAATATTTAAGAACATTAACATTGACTTGATGTTGACTATCATTGATATAACTATCGGAATAATTTTTACCAAAAGTATTACTCATTATTTCATTAATTACTTCTTCCAACCCAATCTGCTTATCATCCAAACTCTTTTGCAATACCAAACGATTTGCACGTTCAGGATGCAACAAGAATTTCAACGTCACGTCACTTGCCGTATTTGCCGCACTAAATGGGTCAAAAGCAACTCCAGTTTTTCCTTTAAAAGATTCTCGAGTACGCCCATAACCAAATGCTCTAGGCGGAAATAAACTCAATTTATCTTTTGGAATGGCTAAATTTTCGGCTGAAAGCGTTTTCAAAATTGCATCTAAGGTTTCTTTTTGAAGTTTAACGTCAACAGGTTTCACCGTAAACTCTTCACCATCTTTAACCGCATAATTATAATCCAATCCACCTATAACCTTAGTCGCAGCTTCCGTTTGGTAACGATGATAAAAATAAAGCGGCACAAACACATCTTCTAAAACCGAATACGGCTCGTAACTCTTGATATTATCCTCAGAAAAATTTGCAATTGCTTGTTTGCGTAATTCTAAAACAGCATTTAATTCTTCAGCAGCACTTTTGCCATTGTCCCACAAATGTGCCGTAGAATGTGCGCCGCCAGCTGCTCGAGCATCAGAGTCTGTGATAAAACGATGACCATCTTCAGTTGCTTTTTTCAAAATTTTATTTAATTCAGTTTTCTCATCAGAATTTTTATCGAATTCAGAATAACTATACGCTACGGTGACTTTATCCCAATCGCCAATACCTGTCGCGTAAGCGTTACTGAAATCTATCTTTCCTTTTTTAAGTTCAATTTGTGGATGCGGATAATCCATAACCGAAGCGCGATTATTGGCACTGGCTGCGAAGTTATGTGCAAAACCAATTGTATGACCAACTTCGTGAGCGCTTAATTGACGGATACGCGCCAAAGCCATGTCTAACATTGGTTGGTAATTATCGTCACGGTCGGCAAAAGGTTTATTCATCAATGCTTGAGCAATCATAAAATCTTGACGAATCCGCAAACTCCCCAAACTCACATGACCTTTGATTATTTCTCCAGTTCTTGGGTCAACCACACTGCCGCCATAACTCCAACCACGCGTACTTCTGTGCACCCATTGAATCACGTTGTATCTACAATCCATTGGGTCTGCGTCTTTGGGTAGCATTTTAACCTGAAATGCATCTTTAAAACCAATGGCTTCATAAGCTTGGTTCCACCATCGCGCTCCTTCTAACAATGCAGAACGCACTGGTTCTGGCGTTCCTGGGTCGAGATAATAAATAATTGGCTCTTTAGCTTCGCTAATTTCAGCATTAGGATTTTTCTTTTCTAAGCGATGACGAATGATAAAGCGTTTTCTAATATCCTCTTGAATTGGCGTTGCATAATCCATATAACTCATAGAAATCGCACCGCTACGTGTATCAAAAGCTCTTGGTTTGTAATTATCGTCTGGCAACTCTATAAAAGAATGATGCTGTGTCACAGTCACCAATGTCGATGTTGGTGTAACGCTTCGTAGATTTCTACCTGTGGGATTTCCCTTAAACGTTAGCATGGCTTCAAATTCCACATTCTTAGGAAATGCTTTTGTGCGTTCTAAAGCTAATGCGCTTTTTGATGCATCTATTTTGTAAGTGCCTTCGCCTCTACCTTTTAAACGTCCTGAAACATTATGTGCATCTTCCATTAAAAATGGCGTAAAATCAACATAAAATGCGTCGTCTTTTTGTTCTAATATTTTGAATCCGAATAAAACGGACTTCGCAAAGGCTTGTTCTATGCTTTTCTTTTCTAACTCGTTATCGGTATTTGCACGAAATTTTAAATTTGGCTGAATTAGCAATAATTTATTTCCTGCTTTTTGAAAATAAACCACACGTTCGTTACCCAATTGTCCACGGTCTAAACCAATGTCGTTACTACCAACACCTGAAGCAAGAGAATTCACGTAAAGAAATTGGTCGTTCAGCTTTTCAACTTTTAGATAAATTTTATCAGTAGCTTCTTCATAATAAAAATCAAAATACCCTTCATAAGCTTTCAGATCCTTTTTATTGGTAACTTGAGCTTGAATAGATATGGAAAACAAAAAAAGAAAAGTGAGTTGTATAACGTGTTTCATAGTTGATTTTTTTAAGCGACATAAAACTACGGAATTTCTAAAAATTTCCTTCAAAATCAGCAAGACTTTAAAGCATCCTATTATATTTGCAGAAATTGATGATTGATGATTACTTCAGACCAAATAAAAGCACTTAATTCCCGTCTCGACACACTGAGACAGTATCTTTGACTTAGATGCCAAACGCATAGAAATTACCAACGAAGAAGAGCAAACCTTTGACCCTAATTTTTGGAACGACTCTAAAAAGGCAGAAGCCGTGATGAAATCACTTCGTGAAAAGAAAAGCTGGGTTAATGATTACGAAGCTGCCGAAACCCTTTACGAAGATTTAGAAGTTATTTACGAATTTTTCAAAGAAGACGAGGCACCAATGGAAAACGTTGAAGCACGTTATGAAAAAGCCGTAAACGCCATTGAAAAGTTGGAGTTTAAAAATATGCTTTCTGAAGAAGGTGATTCTCTAAGTGCTGTCCTTCAAATTACTGCTGGTGCTGGCGGAACCGAAAGTTGCGATTGGGCAAGTATGCTCATGCGTATGTACATGATGTATGCCGAAAAAAGTGGTTTTAAAATAAAAGAGCTTAACCTTCAAGATGGTGATGTCGCTGGTATAAAAACAGTGACCCTAGAAATTGAGGGTTCTTATGCCTTTGGTTGGCTTAAAGGTGAAAATGGTGTACATCGTTTGGTACGTATTTCACCTTTTGATAGTAATGCCAAACGCCATACGAGTTTTGCTTCGGTTTATGTGTATCCTTTGGTGGATGATTCTATTGAAATTGAAATCAATCCTTCAGATTTAGAAATCACAACCGCACGTTCTAGTGGCGCAGGTGGTCAAAATGTCAATAAAGTTGAAACAAAAGTGCAGCTGTTGCATAAGCCTTCGGGAATTCAAATTCAGTGCTCCGAAACGCGTTCACAACACGATAACCGAGCACGTGCTTTACAAATGTTGAAGTCTCAACTTTATGAAATAGAATTACAAAAGCGAATGGCACAACGTGAAGATATTGAAGCTGGAAAGATGAAAATTGAATGGGGAAGCCAGATACGTAACTATGTGATGCATCCTTATAAATTGGTTAAAGATGTTAGGACTGGGCACGAAACAGGAAACATCGATGCCGTTATGGATGGCGATATCGAAGCGTTTTTAAAGGAATATTTGATGATGATGGGTCAAAAAGATTCGGCACAGTAATTGATTAAAAGAGTTTAATAAAATAAGATTCCCAATTTCACGGGAAGTAAATATGATACAAATTTTACACAATCCAAGATGTCAAAAATCTAGAGAAGGTCTTCAACTCTTGGAAGCCACAAATAATGAATTTGAGGTTATTAAATATTTGGATAATCCACTTACCATTTTGGAATTAAAATCCATTATCAGTAAATTAGGAATTTCGCCTTTGGATTTAGTAAGAAAAAATGAGGTAATCTGGAAGAGCGATTATAAAGGAAAAAATCTATCTGATGAAGACATTATCACAGCTATGGTTAAACATCCAAAACTTATTGAACGTCCAATAGTTATTAATAAAAATAAAGCAGTTGTTGGACGACCAACAGAAGCTATAAATATCATATTATAACATGAAAAAAGCAATACTTTTCATCTGTGTTTTATTAACCTCATTTGCAGCATCTGCACAATTTGGAGGTCAACGCCAGAATAGATTTAATCGCCAACCACCAGCTTCTCCTCCTAGTGATAGTCAGATTGAAGCTGCTGAGAAAAAAGCTGAGGAGCGTAGACAAGAATTTGTTGCGAATTTTTTAACAACTCTAGAAGCTGACGATTTTACAAAAGAAATTCTTAAGCAAAACATGAATGACTATTTTGAAAAAGTTAAAGTGTTTATGAAACAACCTTTTGAGAATTCCGTTCAACGTAAGGATGCTTTTGAGGCTTTTAGAAGAGAACATTTTAAAGAATCGCGCTCACTACTCTCAGAAAATGACCAAAAAAAATTAGATGATTTTTTTAAAGGTGAATTTGATGAAACTGAAGTAAAAAAGAAGAAAAAGAAGAAAAAACGTAAGAAAAAGAAAAAAGGTGATGATGATAACTAGCTTATATTTATATGATACTTATCATTTGTGTTTGGTCGTTTTTTAGCTAATTTGCTAAAATGAATACCATAGCTCTTCGTATAAACGATTTTCTAAAAGATTTTCCTCCTTTTAATTTACTTACCAAAAGTCAGCTTATAGAAATTTCTAAAGCTGTTGATGTTCACTATCTAGAAAACGGTTCTGCTATCTTTGATATTAATCAACCAATAGAGCAGTATTTTTATGTAGTTAAGAATGGTGCTATTGGGCTTTTTGATCAAAACAATCAGCTAATTGATCAGTGTGACGAAGGTGACATTTTTGGGCTTAGAGCCTTAATCCGAAAAGGAACTTATATCCTAAAGGCCAAAGCTATAGAAGAATCTGTACTATACAGCATTTCTTCAGAATTACTCAATACGTACATCACTACAAACGCCGAAGCTAGTCAATTTTTAATGCAATCATTTGTTGCTAACACAAAAGTGATTAATAATTCGGAGGATTCAGTAATTATAACTAATGATGTTTTATATTCAGACTTACAGTCAGTAGATTATTCAAAACATCCAATTACTTGTTCTAAAATAACTACTATTAAAGAAGCATCTATAATTATGACCGATAATCACGTAGGCTCTATAGTTGTTGTAGAACAAGAAAGACCAATTGGTATTATAACAGATAAGGATTTACGGACAAAAATTGCGACAGGAAAGCATAAAATTAACGATTTAGTATCCTCAATTATGTCATCTCCTGTTATTACCTATCCAAAAACCATTACCGTTGCAGAGGCACAAATTGCTATGTTGCGTCATAAAATTACCCACTTGTGTATTACTGAAGATGGAACAGTAAATACTAAACTTATAGGCATTTTATCCGAACACGATATTATAGTCTTAAGAGAACATAATGCCTCTTCACTTGTTAAAGAAATACGACGAAGCAAATCGTCTGAACAATTAAAGAATATTAGAAATCGTGCTCAGGATTTAATAGAAAGATATTTAGACCAAAACATTCCGATAGATATTGTTGCAAGAATTATTTCATCTATAAATGATGCTATAACTAAAAGAATAATAGATATAGCGCTCTCTAAGATGCCCTCCAAACCACCAGCTGAATTCGTTTGGTTATCTATAGGCAGTCAAGGTCGGCAAGAGCAGTTGTTACTAACAGATCAAGATAATGCTATTGTCTTTGAAGATGTAGATGCTCAAGATTACGATAAAACAAAAACCTATTTTTTAGAACTTTCAGATTTTATAACTAAAGATTTAGAAGCTGTTGGCTTTGAATTATGTCCTGCAGAGATGATGGCCAATAATCCAAAATGGTGTCTGTCTGTTACAGAATGGTCTGATCAGTTTCATAAATGGATTACAACACCAGACCAAAATAGTCTAATGCTATCAACTATTTTCTTTGATTATGACAATGTTTATGGCGATAAAACCTTAGTAAAGCAATTGTCAGAACGCATTTTTCAGAGTATAGAATCTAACGATATCTTCCTCACTTATCTTGGTAGAAATGCGCTTCAAAATCCGCCGCCACTCAGTTTTTTTAGACAATTTTTGGTAGAGGCTAACGGTGAACACAAAGATTACTTTGACATAAAGGCTCGAGCGATTATGCCATTAGTTGATGCAGCTAGATTACTTATACTATCGCATAATATTAAGTCTGTAAACAATACGATTGAACGTTACGAAAAGCTGGTAGAATTAGAGCCACAAAACAAAGATACTTATCTATTTTGCATAGACGCTTTTAAGGATTTACTACGTTTTAGAACAGAGCAAGGCTTAGCAAATAAAGATTCTGGGCGTTTTATAGATTTAGAATCGTTAAGCAAAGGCAATCGTCTAAAACTAAAGCGAAGTTTTAAGGCAGTAAAATCTATTCAAGAATTAATTACAACACGTTTTAAACTCTCTCAACTTATGTAATATGAATTGGTTTAAATCTAAATCCTATCCTGAGTTCTGGGAAGCATACCTTTCGTTTTTTAAATCTCCTCAAAATCAAGATTTAAATGCTACCCGATTTGTAGTTTTTGATACCGAAACAACAGGATTAGATATAAACAAGGATAAAATTCTCTCAATAGGTTGTATTGCTGTAGAAAATTTAAAAATTAGAGTTGCCGACCAACTCGAAATTTATGTTAAGCAAAAACATTTTAATACCGAAACCGTTAAAATTCATGGCTTACTCAAAGATGGCAAAATATCTAAAGTACAGGAATCAGAAGCAATTATTCATTTTTTAGATTATGTTAAAGATGCTGTTTTGGTTGCTCATCATGCTGCTTTTGATGTTGCTATGATAAATACCGCACTAAAACAAATGGGTCTGCCAAAATTAAAGAACAAGGTTATAGACACTGGACATCTATTTCAAAAAACAAAATTAGATACCTCTAAGGCACATTTTAGCTTAGATGAGCTATCAGAACGGTTTCATATTCCGCTTCACGATAGACATACAGCATCAGGTGATGCCTATATTACAGCATTACTCTTTTTAAAATTGATTACAAAACTTACCGTAAATCAAGATTTGAAATTGAAGGATTTATTACGACCAGTAAATAGAGTTGGCTTATTATAAAAACACACCCATTTCTGAGTGTGTATTTAACTAACTAAACTAATAAAGATTACAAACACATTGCAATTAATCGGTATTTTAAGCTACAACACTTAGTTCTTGCTTTTTAGGTTGTGCAGCAGGAATTTCAAATTGATTAGATGTATTTTTTTCGCCACCAGCTTTTAAAGCTTTTTCACCTGCAAAGAACGTTTTATGGTCATCACCAAGGTCGGAGCCAGCCATACGTTGGTGTTTTACACAAGACACAGCTTTTCTAATTTCTTGACGCTGTACATCTTTTACATAAGTTAACATTGCCTCTTCTCCATAATATCCTTTAGCCAGGTCATTCATATGTAAGGCTGTGGTATGATAAGTAGGCAATGTAATCAAGTGATGGAAAATTCCGGCTTCTCTAGCGCCGTCTTTTTGAAATGTTCTGATTTTCTCGTCAGCTCTGTAACTCAATTCAGTATCATCGTACTTTTTATCCATTAAGAGGTCTTTGTCGTAAGCTGACATGTCCATACCTTCTAACAACATTTCTTCAAACACTTGCTTTCTAAAATTCAATGTCCAATTAAATGATGGTGAATTATTGTATACCAACTTTGCATTAGGAACTACGGCCTTTACTCTATTCATCATATGTGCAATTTGCGCAACGTTTGGTGTTGGTGTTTCTATCCATAATAAATCAGCGCCATTTTGAATACTCGTTATACAATCTAACACTACTCTATCGATATTAGTACCTTCGCTAAACTTATACAAGCCATTAGGAAGACGCTTTGGACGTACCAATTTACCGTTACGCTTTAATAAAATATCATCATCTTTTACACCTTCAATAGCCACTTCTTCAGCATCTACAAAAGCCAAATATTGTGATGCTAAATCTCCTTTTTCTTTACTTACTGGTAATTTTTGAGTTAATCCAGCACCTTCAGAATCGGTACGAGCTACAATAATTCCATCTTCGACTCCCAATTCTAAAAAGGCGTAACGTACTGCGTTTAGTTTTGCAATAAAATCTTCGTGCGGAACTGTTACTTTTCCATCTTGATGTCCGCATTGCTTAGCATCAGAAACTTGATTTTCTATTTGGATAGCGCAAGCTCCAGCTTCAATCATTTTTTTTGCGAGTAAATATGTAGCTTCTTCATTACCAAAACCAGCATCGATATCTGCTATAATTGGTACTACATGTGTTTGACAATTATCTATTTCA
Organism: Winogradskyella jejuensis; assembly: GCF_900129745.1. Lineage (GTDB taxonomy): Bacteria > Bacteroidota > Bacteroidia > Flavobacteriales > Flavobacteriaceae > Winogradskyella > Winogradskyella jejuensis. The sequence goes on from NZ_FQWS01000002.1 coordinate 1,009,293, forward strand.
TTTTGAACATCTTCACCATTATCTAACCGACGAAATAAATCATTAAGTTCTATGGCGTCTGCTTGTTTCAAAAAATCATATATCTCTTCTATCAAGCTATACACTGCAGTTTTTTCGTGCATAGATTGGTCTGGTAGTGGACCAAATTCTGAGCGCAAAGCTGCTACCATCCAACCAGATAAGTACAAATAACGCTTGTCTGTTGTTTTATGATGCTTTTTTACAGCAATCATATTCTGTTGCGCCACAAAACCATGCCAGCATCCTAAAGATTGGGTATATTGTGATGAGTCTGCATCATATTCTGCCATATCCTTACGCATTATGGCTGCTGTGTATTTTGCAATATCCAAACCTGTTTTAAACTGATTTTGAGCTGCCATACGTGCAACACTTGATGGTTCTACACCACTCCAAGCATCACCGAACTTTTCTTTAAGTGCTCTCACGGTCTGTAAAGCCGAATTGTAGTTGAAATGTGATAGATTTTTCATAATTTTAAAATGTATTAATGATGATTTAGATTTAATATATTTCCCGTCTAATGTTGCCGCATTAGCGGGATTTTTTTTATAATTGTTCGTATGCTGATATGGTTAAAAATTCTTCAAACTCATCCTGCGTAACCAATCTTTTAAACAATGAAACAGCCTCACAGAATTTGGTGTTTTTAATAGTATCTTCACCCACTTCTGCAACGATTTTTTCAACTTCATCATTAAATAAAATATTGAATAGACCTTGATTAAATTTACGCCCATCTTCTAAGATAACTTCATTCTTAAGCCATTGCCATACTTGTGTTCTGGATATTTCGGCTGTTGCCGCATCTTCCATTAAATTGTAAAGTGCCACTGCTCCAAAACCTCTTAACCAAGCTTCAATGTACAGAATACCTACGTTGATGTTTTTGCGTATTCCTGCCTCAGTAATTGTTCCTTTTGGCAGTTCTACTAAATCCGATTCAATAACATGATAGTCTTTAAAAGATTTAGATATTTGATTTTGCGTTGGCATATATTTATCAAATTCTTTCATAGCAACATCAACTAAAGCAGGATGTGCAACCCAAGTGCCATCATGCCCATTTTTAGCTTCACGTTCTTTATCAATCCTAACTTTTTCTAATGCAGCTGCATTTGCTTGAGGATTGTTTTTAATAGGAATTTGTGCTGCCATGCCGCCCATAGCATGGATTCCACGCTTATGGCACGTTTTGATAACTAGCTTAGAATACGCTTTCATAAATGGTGTTGTCATGGTCACTTGATCGCGATTAGGCACAACAAATCCATCATGATTTCTAAACTTTTTGATGTAAGAAAATATGTAATCCCAACGTCCGCAATTAAGACCAACGATATGGTCTTTTAGCTCATAGATAAACTCGTTGAGTTGAAAACTTGCTGTAATTGTTTCAATGAGTAGTGTGGCTTTAAAAGTTCCTTTTGGCACGCCGAGATATTCTTGTGCAAATACAAATACGTCATTCCACCAGCGCGCTTCTAAATAGTGTTCTAGTTTTGGTAGATAAAAATATGGTGCGGTATTATTTGCGAGTAACGTTTTAGTATTATGAAAAACATACAACCCAAAATCAACTAAACTTCCAGAAAGTGTTTGTCCGTCTACAATAAGGTGTTTTTCTTGAAGATGCAAGCCGCGAGGTCTCACTAAAAGTACTGCGGTTTTATCATTTAATTTGTAATGTTTTCCGCGAGATTTGTCAATTAATTCTATGGTTTTTTGGTTAGCGTCAATTAAATTTTGCTGGCCATCCATAGTGTTTGTCCAGCTTGGCGCATTACTATCTTCAAAATCAGCCATAAATGTTTTAGCTCCCGAATTTAGAGCGTTAATAACCATTTTACGGTCTACAGGTCCAGTTATCTCAACTCGTCTATCTAATAAATCTTCTGGAATTGGAGCAGCTGTCCAATCAGAATTTCTTATAGTTTTAGTCTCAATAGGAAATTTTGGGAAATGACCTCTATCAAAAAGTTGTTGTTCTAGCTCACGTCTTTCTAGCAGCAACAAGCGCCTATTATTAAATTTTTTATGAAGCTCTACAAGAAATCGCTTAGCGTCTTCAGTTAGTAGATTAGAATAAAATGTTTTTACATCTTTTGAGAATCTGATGTTTTGCTGTGTTGTAACTAAAGTTTCCATAGACTAATAATTTTGATGAAACAATGTTACGATACTTTTTTCAGAAAAACAAGCGAACGTTCGCTAAACTTATTAATTCGCTTAAAATGGATATTCGCAAATAGTCGTATATTTGTTTATATGGAACAAGATTATATAAAACTTATTTTTGGTCTAAAACTTAAGCAAATACGCACAGAACGTGGGCTTTCGCTTTTTGGATTATCAAAATTATCCGGGCTTTCAAAATCGTATTTAAACGAAATTGAAAAGGGCAAAAAATATCCTAAACCAGATAAAATTTCTTTGCTTTCAGAACATTTAGATATCCCTTATGATGATTTGGTATCTCTAAAACTAGATAAAAATTTAGCTCCAATCGGCGAGATATTGCAATCTAAATTGTTAAAAGAAATTCCGTTAGAGCTGTTTGGGATTCAAGAAAATACGCTTATAGATATCATATCTAACGCGCCTCAAAAAGTCACCGCATTTATAAGCACCATTATAGAGATTGCCAAAAATTACAACTTTAGCAAAGAGAGTTTTTATTTGGCATCCTTGCGTTCTTTTCAAGAAGCTAATCATAATTATTTCAGTGATTTAGAAGACTCTGTTTTGGCATTTGCTAAAGAATATCAGATAGATTTATCTCAACGGATAAAGACCAAAGATTTAGAAGACATATTGGTTGAAGAATTTAAGTATACCATAAATAATGAAGAGCTAGAAACGCATAGTGAGTTAGAAAATCTTCGCTCAATTTACATTCCAAAATCGAGGACATTATTAATCACCAAAAGTATAGATGACGCCCAGCGCGCCTTTATTTACGCTAAGGAATTAGCGTATAACTACTTAAAAATATCTGAAAGACTGTATACCTTTTCTTGGATAAAGTTTGATAATTTTGATGAAGTATTAAACAACTTTTACGCATCATATTTTGCAGGTGCTCTTGTAATTCCTAGGCTGTCTATAACTGAAGATATTAAAACATTGTTTTCAAAAAAGGTTTTAAATAAAAACGATTTTGAAACACTTTTAGACCGTTACAATGCTTCTCCAGAGTCTATATACCAACGTTTTACAAACATATTACCAAAAGATTTTAAGTTGAATAATTTGTTCTTTTTACGATTTTCTTATGAAGTTGAAACAAAAAAATTTCACCTAAATAAAGAGCTACACCTAGCAAAACACCAGTCGCCAAGAGCAAACGAAAGTAATGAGCATTACTGTCAACGATGGATATCTTTAAAGGTTTTAAAAGCTATTAGTCAAAGTAATTCTGAGCACGAGTTTGGTGCCCAAATATCATATTATCCTGAAGATCAAAAAAGCTATCTTGTATTGGCTTCTGCGACTACAGACCCCTTTAAAACCAACAGCTTCCGCAGTATTTCTATTGGCATTGAATTAAATACGCAATTAGAACGTAAAACCAATTTTATTAAAGACAAAAGTCTAAAACCAGTTGAAGTTGGGGTTACCTGTGAACGCTGTTCTATTTTGAATTGCGAACTAAGACAAGTTGAACCCGTTATAATAAAAACAAAAAACAAAGAAGAAAAGACAGCCCAAATTGTAGCAGAAATCACTGAGAAATATAGTTCTTAGAATAAGACTGAGATTTTACTAAAACTGATTTCTTCAAAATTAGAAATCACCAAATCTGCTTTAGTATAAACTTGCCCTGTTGAATGTAAACTTTTAAACCCTACGCAAAAAATACCTGCAGAATGAGCAGCTGCAATTCCGTTTGTTGAATCTTCTATGACTATACAATCAGTTTTATTAAAACCCGTATGCGCAGCAGCTTTTATAAAAATTTCGGGATGTGGTTTAGATTGTTTTAAGTCGGCACCACTAAACTTACCCATAAAATATTGATTTAACTCAAATCTTTCAAAAATGCGATTAATGTTTGGCATTGACGCCGACGATGCCACGACCAATTTCAAACCATTTGCGTGGTAGTTTTTTATCAAGTCTAAAACACTATCAATTAGTGTTAAATCTACATCGTTTTCAAATAAGTATTTAAAATGTTTGCGTTTCAAGTTAACTAACATTTCTGGACTTTCGGACAAATTAAAATGATTGACCAAGCGTTTGCAAATGTTTATGGTGGACTGCCCAGTAAAAGAAGTGTACAATTCTTCATCAACTTCAATATTTACATCTGAAAACATTTGAAAATAGGCCTTTCGGTGTAAAGGTTCTGTATCTACAATAACACCATCCATATCAAACAATACCGCTTTGAGCATAAATAATTAGTAATTTTGAATTTATAAAGCCGAAAATAAACATATAAAACGGCATTAGAAATTTATCATGGCCAAAAAGGGACAAGAAAAAAACACGAAGAATAAAGCCAAGCACAGCCGACTTGTTAATCAGAAGAAGAACAAGAAAAAACAGGAAGCTGAGCTTAGAAAAGAACGATTAAAAGCTATTACAAAAAAAGCAAAAGAGTCTAGAGATACTAACAAATAAAGATATCTAAACTTCGAGCGAAATCCCAAAGTATCAGGATGTCGCTCGAAACTCTTAATTTAGATTAAAGTACATTATCCTTTATATCTTGCACCACTTCTGGATTTAACAAAGTACTTATATCGCCAAGGTTTTCAGCATCATTGGATGCTATTTTTCTTAAAATACGACGCATAATTTTTCCGCTTCTAGTTTTTGGTAATCCTGTAGTAAACTGAATTTTATCTAACTTAGCAATAGGCCCTATTCTGTCTGTAATTAACTGATTAATCTCTTTACGAACGTTATCATGGTCTCTGCCTTCTCCAGTATCTTTTAGAGTCACGTAACCATAAAGTGCATTTCCTTTTACATCATGCGGAAAACCAACAATAGCAGATTCTGCAACCGCTTGATGTTCATTTATAGCATCTTCAATTGGTGCAGTACCAAGGTTATGACCAGATACAATAATTACATCATCTACTCGACCTGTAATTCTGTAAAAACCAACTTCGTCTCGTAAGGCACCATCACCTGTAAAATACATATCTTCAAAAGCTGAGAAATAGGTGTCTTTGTAACGCTGATGATTTCCCCATATAGTCCTCGCCATAGATGGCCAAGGAAATTTAATACACAAACGGCCATCAACCTGATTGCCTTTGATTTCTTTACCGTTCTCGTCCATTAATGCTGGTTGAATTCCAATGAATGGCAACGTAGCATATGTTGGTTTCGTTGGCGTAGAAAACGGTATAGGCGTAATCATAATTCCGCCTGTTTCGGTTTGCCACCAGGTATCTACAATAGGACTCTTTTTCTTACCTACATTTTCGTTGTACCAATGCCAAGCTTCTTCATTGATAGGCTCTCCTACTGAGCCAAGAACTTTTAACGACGATAAATCGTATTTCTCTACCAATTCTGAGCCTTGTTTTGCCAATGCTCTAATGGCTGTTGGTGCAGTGTAAAATTGTGTCACTTTATGCTTATCTACGATATCCCAAAAACGCCCAAAGTCAGGGTAACTTGGTACGCCTTCAAACATTACGGTTGTTGCTCCGTTTGCTAATGGTCCGTAAACAATGTAACTATGACCAGTAATCCAACCAATGTCTGCAGTACACCAGTACACATCATTTTCGCGATACTGAAACACATTTTTAAACGTATAAGCGGTGTAAACCATGTAACCTGCCGTTGTGTGCAACATCCCTTTTGGCATACCTGTAGAGCCCGATGTATACAAGATAAAAAGCGGGTCTTCCGTATCCATAATTTCAATGACACAATCACTGTACGCTTCATCTAACAAAGGTTGAAGCCACTCATCACGTCCAGCTTTCATATTAATTTCTGAATTGATACGTTTTGCGACTAAAACAGATTCTACTCCTGGGCAGTCTTCTAAAGCTTCGTCTACAATACCTTTTAAATCTATAGTTTTAGCTCCACGATAAGACCCATCTGAGGTTAGTACCATTTTAGCATCACAATCGTTAATTCTTGTAGATAAAGCTGTAGCAGAAAAGCCTGCAAAAACTACTGAATGTACTGCTCCTATCCTTGCACATGCTAAAACAGAGATAGCCAATTCTGGAATCATGGGCAGATAAATACAAACACGGTCGCCCTTTTTTATGCCTTTAGATTTTAGAACATTTGCAAATTTACATACACGCTCATGTAGTTGACGATACGTAATATGTTCTGTTGGCTCTTCGGGATTATTAGGCTCAAACAAAATGGCAGTTTTATCGCCTCTCGTATGCAGATGTCTGTCAATACAGTTTTCGGTAATATTTAGTTGCGCACCTTCAAACCATTTGATTTCTGGTTTTTTAAAATCCCAGCTTAATACATTATCCCATTTTTTTCGCCAAAGGAAATGTTCTTCGGCAATTTCTTCCCAAAATACTTCAGGATTTCTTACAGATTTACGATAGACTTGAAAATACTCTTCGAAATGTTTTATATGGTAATTACTCATTTTAGTTTACTTTTTATTTACTTAATTTTTCTCGAGTTTTAAATAGACCAAACCAGTTTGGATTTAAAACCTTTAGCTTTATTAAAGCCCACAACAGGACTACGAAGCACAAGCCCATAATAACAGATTCTATGGCACCAGTTGCTGTTTGGCTTTCTAATTTAAAACGTAAAAATAGGGTAACTATAACATAGATAGTAATAAATATATCTGATGCTAAAGCATTGAATTGAAGTCGTTTCATTTTAATTTCACTTTAATTATACATTGTTTGTTTGCACACAAAACCATTATAGATTAAAGTTTGAAATACTAAGCGATGAGCTCATTAATTTCTGAAACTATTTGTTTTATCGAAAACGGCTTGGTTAAATATTTATCTGCTCCAAGTTTTAAGCCTTTTTCAATATCCGAAGCTTTATTTTTTGCTGTAATAAACACCACTTTTGTGTTTGCTAACGCTTTATTCTCTTTTATTGCTTTTAAGGTTTGGTACCCATCAACTTTGGGCATCATTACATCCAACATAATTACATCTGGGATGATACTCTTCAAAATATCTAAAGCCTCACTACCGTCTCTTGCAATATATACCTCGAAATTGTTCTTCTTAAAGGTATATTCTAGCGTCATTACTATGTTGGGCTCGTCATCAACAATTACAATTTTCTTTTTCATTTAAAAGCTTTTACAATTTACTTAAATGGGAGATAAAAACCAAAGGTTACCCCGTTTTTCTTGTTATTTTTTGCCCAAATAGAGCCTTTGTGTTTGCTAATTATTTGTTTGGATATTGCAAGCCCTAATCCGCTGCCTTGCGGCTTTATAATATTTTGGTTTTTGGACTGAAAAAATTTATCGAAAATAAATGGCATATCCGCCTCAGGAATACCTGTTCCGTTGTCGTTTATGGTAACTTCTAAAAAACCTTTTTCGTATTTATAATCGACAATAATAATGCCATTACCATCTTTGCAATACTTTATAGCATTAGATATTAAATTGGTTAATACCTGCCAGATTTTGTCTTCATCGTACACAGCAAAGACATCACTTGTGTTAGAACTAATAATTTTAATGTTCTTTTTTGAAGCTATTTGCCTAAGTCCACCAATGGCTTTTTGTATAGTCTCTCTGATATTATTTTTCTTAAAATTAAGACTTGAGCGACCATTGGATAGTTTTTCGAAATCGAGAATATTCTGAATTAATCGTGAGAGTCTATCGCTATCCTGGAGCATATTACTAAGGAATTGAGCTTGAATTTCTTTTGGCATTTCTGCGTCTTCTATGAGTAGCTCAGTAGAGGCTCTTATACCTGTTATTGGTGTTTTAAGTTCGTGAGCCACCGTATCTAAAAATTCGTCTTTTTGCAAATCTTTTTGAATTAGTTCTTCATTAGCTTCACTAAGCTTATCCGTGAGTTTAGTTAATTCTTCAGATTTTTCGCGGAGTAATTTATTTCGGGCAATGGTTTCTTTAGACTCTTCAAGAATTTTTAAAACTTCCACAAGACTAACCTCTTCTTCTTTAACAACACTACTAATTAAAATTTTTGCAGAAGCACTACCAATACTTCCTGTCAATAACTTCTCTGAAAAATTTATGAGTCGAGAATCTGCCATTTGTGTTTCTGGTGATATGTTATATTTTTTGAAGAATAGATTTAACGCACGATTCGTTCTCTCTTCACCCAAAAATTTATTCAAAACATTTTTAATTTCCGCAACGTAGGCTTCACCTTTCCAGACCAATGCGCCATCTTGTAAATCATTATAGTTTTTGCTATCAATAAACATTTCGGCATAATTGCGCTCGCGGTAGTTGCCTTTGTATAGTAAAGAGAAGAGCCCATAAAACAAACAATTAACAAGCATGCTCCAAAAGAAAGCATGCGCTGGTGGACTGAGAAAATCTATTCCTAATAATGCATGAGGTTTTAATGGCGAAATACCGTAAAATCCATATTCTACAAAATCATCTGACCCTGTAAGTGCTTGAATAGAGAACGGCAGGATTAAAGTATAAAAAACCACAGCAAAGCCTGCTATAATGCCAATTATTGTAGCTCTAGAAGACCCACGATTCCAGAATAATCCAATAAAAAAAGAAGGAGCTAACTGCGCTATTATTACAAAAGCCATAAGACCTATGGAATATAATGATAGCTCATAAGAGAAATTTACATAAAATGCATAGGCTAATATGATAATTGAAAATATAGATATACGCCTAATATTCTTAATATATTTTGCATTTCTGTCTGGGTGATTTTTTAAAAACCTATCTAAAAACCCATAAGGAATAATTAAGTTATTACTCAACATGGTAGATAACGCCAAAGTTGATACTACAACCATTGAAATGACTGCTGAAAAACCGCCTAAAAAAACTAAGGATGCCAAAAGCGTATTGTTATTTTGCAAAGGCAACAGGAGTGCATAATATTCAGCTTGCTCAGGATTTCCTATAGCTAAGTTGCCGCCCCAAGCTATAAAAATCACAAAAATATTAAACAGTAGTAAGTACAAAGGAAACAGCCATATTGCGGTTTTAAGATGCTTTTCTCTAACATTTTCTACAACTGAAACTTGAAATTGTCTTGGTAATAAAAAGATAGCCATAAATGAAAGTAAAATTGTATACATCCAATTAAAACCACTTTCAAAACCATTTATAGTAGTTAAACGTTCAAAATTTGAAAATTGAGACATTTTTGTATAAATATCCTCAGTACCATCAAACAAAACATAAGTTACATAAACGCCAATACACAAGAAAAATATTAGCTTTATTACAGACTCGAAAGCAACGGAAACTAAAATACCTTTGTGTTTTACGGATGCGTCGCTAGATTGCGTACCAAAAAATGTTGCAAACACAGCTAATATAAGGGCAATGTAAAGTGTAGAGTCGTCATAAATGGATTTGGAAACATAACTCGTATCATCTGCCAATATCTGAAACGTTTCTGATACCGCTTGAAGTTGTAAAGCTATGTAAGGTATTATTCCCAATAAACAAATAACAGTGACCAAAGCTCCTAAAAATCTATGATTGCCATAGCGCAGAGAAATAAAATCTGCTATAGAACTTATCTTATGTTGCTTTGATATTCTTATAACCTTTCGCAACAAAAGTATCCAAAGTGGTGCTGCAATTACAGGTCCTAAATAAATAGGCAGAAAATCTATGCCAGAAGTGGCTGCAATACCAATACTGCCATAGTAGGTCCAGGCCGTACAGTAAACAGCCAATGCAAGGGCATAAATAATTGGACTATTTACCCAACGGCTCTTTGATTTCTTTTCAGCAAAAAAAGCAATTCCAAAAAGTAGCGAGAGATAAATGATTATAATAAAAAACAGCACGTAATTACTCATAATGACGCTTTAAGACAACATAAGAGATAAGAATTGAAATTGCCCAAACACAGAATACAGCAAAATAGAAAATAGGAATTCCAAAAACTGATTTATCACTATTAAAAATAAATATCAGAGGTATATTTAGAATAATAAAAACTGCTATGCTATTAATGATAAGTTTCTGCTCGTGACGTTTTTTCATAATGAACTAAAATACAAAAAACAGTGTTGGTATTTCACAACACTGTTTAAAGCTAACTAAAAAATTACCTAGTGAGATTGTGCCTCACCAGCACCAGAAGGGATTCTGATATTTTCAACAATTTCTTGAACATATTGCGGTGGTGCAGCGGTTGCTCGAGACACTACCAAGGAAATAACAACATTAACTAGCATTGCTATAGTGCCAAATCCTTCAGGTGATGTTCCGAACCACCAATCTGCTTCTGTTCCACCTCCAAAAAATCCAAGTTTAAATTTCATCATGTAAAAAAGCATTAGTGTAATTCCTACGACCATACCAGCAATAGCACCTTCCTTGTTCATTCGCTTATCAAAAATGCCTAATATAATCGCTGGAAAAAATGATGCTGCAGCCAAACCAAAGGCTAATGCGACTACTGCGGCGACAAATCCTGGTGGATTAATACCAAAGTATCCTGCAATAATAACCGCACCAACGATAGCGATACGTGCCCACATTAATTCGCCTTTATCCGAAATGTCTGGTTTTATTTGCTTTTTTATTAAATCATGTGAAATAGATGTAGAAATAACTAGCAATAATCCTGCTGCTGTAGATAAGGCTGCTGCTAATCCACCTGCTGCCACCAAAGCAATCACCCAATTTGGTAGTTTGGCAATTTCAGGATTTGCTAAAACCATAATGTCTCTATCTACATACAACTCGTTAGCATTTGCATTTGCATTGGAGATTAAACGCTCACCATAATCACCGCGTTCTTCTGTATAGACTGGCTTTTTACCTTCTATTGCGCCACCAGCTACATACTGTATTTTACCATCACCATTCTTATCGCTCCAAGCTATTAAACCTGTGTCTTCCCAGTTTTTAAACCAATCGGGTACATCTGCATACTTAGTTTCACTAACAGTTTCGATAAGGTTTGTTCTTGCAAAAACCGCAATTGCAGGTGCAGTTGTATATAGAATAGCAATAAGTAATAATGCATAACCCGCTGACTTACGAGCATCTTTTACCTTTGGTACTGTGAAAAAACGAACAATAACATGTGGTAAACCTGCTGTACCAACCATAAGCGCCAGTGTTATTGCAAAAACATCCCAAGTAGATTTTGTTCCGTCCGTATATTCTTTAAAACCTAATTGTGTATGTAATTGATCTAACTTATCGAGTAGATAAGTACCATCTTCAACTGTGCCTCCCATTCCTAATTGCGGAATTACATTTCCAGTCATTTGAATAGATATAAAAAATGCAGGAACCATAAAGGCGAAAATTAATACGCAATATTGTGCTACTTGTGTATAGGTAATACCTTTCATTCCGCCGAGAAAAGCGAAAATTAATACCACAGCCATACCTATTATTACTCCAAAAGTAATATCAACTTGAAGGAATTGTGAGAAAACAACACCAACACCTCGCATTTGACCAGCAACATAGGTGAAAGACACTATTAACGCACATATTACAGCTACTGTTCTTGCCACATTAGAATAATAGCGGTCTCCAATAAAATCGGGAACCGTAAATTTTCCAAACTTTCTTAAATACGGTGCTAATAATAAAGCTAGAAGCACATAACCACCTGTCCAACCCATAAGATAAACAGAGCCATCGTAACCAGTAAAAGAAATAATACCTGCCATTGAAATAAATGACGCGGCACTCATCCAATCGGCTGCCGTTGCCATACCATTTGCTAAAGGTGATACACCACCGCCAGCAACATAAAATTCTTTTGTAGAGCCTGCTCTAGCCCATATTGCAATTCCGAAGTATAGTGCAAATGTTACACCTACTAATATCCATGTCCATACTTGTACACTCATAATATTTTATTTTTAGTAGTGGCAGACTATTCGTCGAAACCGTATTTTTTATCTAGTTTATTCATGATTCTTACGTAAACGAAAATTAAAATAACGAATACATAGATTGAGCCTTGTTGTGCAAACCAAAAGCCAAGCTTAAAGCCACCAAGTCTTATTTCATTTAATGCATCCTTAAAGAGGATACCACAGCCATAGGATACTATAAACCAAATGACTAAAAGTATAGAAAGGTATTTTACATTCTCTTTCCAATATGCTGTTGCATGTTTTTGTTTTTCTGACATAATTTTAAATGTTATAGATATATCATAGCCTGAAGCGTAATTGTACCAACAGCATCATTGTTAGCATACTTCGTGTTTTGATACTCTAAGGTTAGTTTTGAATGATGCCCACTGAAATAGGCGTTTGCTCCAATGCCAAATTGATTGGCATTATCGTCTAATGCATCAATACTCCGCGTTGTAAAATGGGCATAAGGCTGAAACTTTGTACTGTTTGAAGAAGGAATAACATAGCCTAAATGAGCGTGAAGCATTGTGCCAGTTTCATACGTCTGACCCAAAGTAAAGTTATTGCCGTAGTCATTAAATTGGGCTAAACCATAAGCTGTAATAGCTGCACCATTTTCACCAAGAGGTGCATCATAAAATGCATCTACAGCAAAAATAGAAACGTCTTCACCTTCCAAGTTTGAATTATTATCTAAAGAAACCGAGCCTTTTGGGTGTAAAAAGAAACCAGCACCAACGTTAAATACTTTTTTGGTTCCTAGGTATGTACCGACTTTATAAGGAAGGAAATTTGATTCTTGGTCTAAAAAATTATAATCAAAATAACCAGCATATGTTCTTCCCGCATCTTTAGAACCTAATAAACGGCGACCAGAGTATATAGCAGCTCCATTAACTGGAGAAGCAGAAGCCTGTAAATTGTTTGTTACCGCATCGTTTATAGATACACGGTATTGAAGTTTATCAAACTTTCCTTTTACATATACGCCCATATGACGTGCAAATTGGTCCGACAAACCAATAGTAGCCCAAGCTTGACGCGTATTATCTAGCATCATAATATTTAAGGTACTTTGATTATTTGCTCTAGATATGCCATTCCAATAGTGCAAACCACCGCCAATAGCATGATTTTTAGAAAGGCTATACTCACCCCATACATCATGGAAGAATAATTGAGAGCTTTCGCCCTTACCAGTTGGCGATAGGTTATCACCATTAAGACTATTAAGTCCAAAATGCGTTAAAATCATAAACTTTTTGTTAAGCTGCGCGTACATTAAAACACGTGCACGCCTTATACTAAAGTTTAAGTCGCTTTGTTCATTACCATTTACGTCTAATGGCCTGTCAGAATTGTGTTGCGCCCAGAATTGAGCCCAAGAGATAATACGAAAGTACTTCGTACCTTCTTCATTAAGTTTTACCTTCATACCACCAGTATAATCTGGAGCACCTTGGGAAAAACATAACTGAAAGGTGCAAAAAACACCTATCAGTACTATGCTTAATTTTTTCATACAAATTGAAGTTTAGTTAGTTAAACAATGATTTTGTGTGCACCACTAAACTCCAAAAAATGAAATAGGAAAAAAAAGATAGTATATATATCTGTTAAATTTATATATAAATATTAAAAAGAGTAATTGTAAAATACGAACTCCTATGTTAAACAAAAAAGAATAAAATAGCCATCACTCTCTAAAACGTTCCCATTTTATGAGCATAAATTTATCTCCTAACTCCGTGACAATAGTACCTGCTCCTTTAAGGTTTAGTGAATTAGAAAAAAAGGTTGAAAGCTCCTGAGCATTTAAAATTTTATAAGTTGGGTGATAGTTAGTGTTATAAGGACGCTTTATATTATATTTTTTTACCCAGTTCATTATACTAACATGAGAAATCCCCAAAATACGTTCAATTTCACGGTAAGTTAGACCTTCTAAATAGAGTTGAAGTGCCTTGTTAACGTAGTAATCGTCTATCTTCTTCCCTATCTTGTTTACTGTAAAGAAATAATTGCAAGACTTACATTTGTAACGCTGTCTATTTTTAATAACACCACTCTTAACATAGTCTTCAGAATTGCAATTTGGACAGTTAGATACATTCATATATATTAATTTAGCATAAATATATCAATTTAGCGCATTATATACAAATCGGTTGATTATGTCTAAATTAAAGATTAGAAAGCCTAAACAAAATATAATTTTAAGACTTTAACTTACTAAAGTAAATTCTAGACGCTGCTATGACTTTTGGTGCTAAAATAATAGTTGCTATCATTGTTGGAATAGCCATTAACGCAAATACGCCATCGATAAAGTTTATCATAGCTTTAAAATCTGTTGTTGCTGCTAAAACTATGCTCGCAATATATAGATAGTTATAATAGTGCTTTCGTTTTGCACCAATAAGAAAGGACAAGCATTTATTTCCGTAATAAGCATACGAAAACAAGGACGACACACTAAAAATAAACACGCAAATCATTAATAAATACTGCCCGAATCCAGGAATGGCATTTTGAAATGCTTCTGCCGTTAAACTCACACCATTACTCGCTGTAGTTTCCCAAACTCCAGTAACTAAAATTGCTAAAGCCGTTAACGTACATACAATCAGAGTATCTATTGCAGGACCTAACATGGCTACTAAACCTTCACGAACTGGCTCATCTGTTTTTGCAGCACCATGCGCCATGGCTGCTGTACCTAAACCAGCTTCGTTAGAAAACGCACCGCGCTTAATACCATGTAGTATTAATGCACCTAATACGCCACCAAGAAACGGTTTATCTTTTGGATAATACTCTGCGCTAAAGGCATCCGTGACAATCATGGCTAGATATTTTGGAACTTCCGTGTAATTAACAAACAGAATAATAAGCACCAAAACGAAATATAAGAGTACCATAGACGGTACTAGTTTAGATGCCCAGTTACTTATACGTTTTAAACCACCAAAAACTACAATACTTGTAAAAATAACCAAAACAGCAGCAATAATAAGATTGGACGTTAACGAAACTTCTACACCATTAGGTATTAAAATAATATCGTTAATGGCTTGCTTTAACTGGTTGACGTTTACCACAGGTAAAGCACCTAAGATTCCAAAAAAGCTGAACATTAAGGCCAAAAATTTCCAACGTTTACCTAAACCTTCAACTATAAAGTACATGGGGCCGCCTTGTAGCTCGCCTTCACTGTCTTTGCCTCGATATAGAATGGCTAGAGTTGATGTAAAATATTTAGTACTCATGCCAATTACGGCACTGACCCACATCCAAAAAACGGCTCCTGGCCCACCAACAACAATCGCTAACGCTACACCAGAAATATTTCCCATACCAATAGTAGAAGATAAAGCCGTGGATAAAGCTTGGAAATGTGTTATCTGACCAGGGTCGTTGGGGTCATCGTATTTACCACGCAGCACTTGTATGGCATGACCGAGATAACGAAATGGTAAAAATTGAGAGCGGATAATAAGATACAAACCACCACCAATTAATATAATAAGTAAGGGTAATCCCCAAGCAAGAGAAGAAAATTCTGCAAGAATAGTGTTTAGTTTTTCCATGGATGCTAAAAATACAAAACTTACTCAGAGTTAACAATTTTTGCAAAAACACGTAGTTTTAAGTGTTGACTTTAAGTATTACTTCTCTTGTTAATTGATAAACTCAATGTTATATTGAACAGGCAGAAGTATTATAACTGAGCTCATCTTGAGGTTAGTGTGCATTTGAACTAAATTTTACAAATAGATGTAACTTCATATAACTTCTTATCGTCCTATTATAGAATAAGCTTAAGAAATGAATACAGAACTAGCCTCTAAACAAATCAATTATAAAGGATTTGTTTTTGATATTATACTTTACCTCTCAGTAATGTTTTTGATAAGGGAGTTTTACTTTTCTCAACTGCCTTTTATTGCAAATGGATTAATGTGGTCATTATCAACTTTAATAATTGCCATATGGAGAATGAAAGCTCGAAATATTACGTGGAAAGATATAGGATTACGAAAACCAGAAAATCTATTAAAAACACTATTGACAACTATCGGAATATTAATAGCTATCCCCATATTAATTATAGTTTTTCAGCTAATTCAAAATTTACTTCCTTTCAATTTATCACCAGATACTTCGTCACAAGATGCAATTTCTAAATTTGGAGATTTAAAAGGAAATTGGATTCATTTTTTTACAATTATTCCATTTATATTAATTCAATCAGCATTAGAAGAACTATTGGACAGAGGCTTTTTAATTAATTGGTTTGAACGCGTGTTTTCTAAAACTTCGTTTGCTACTTCTATTGCCGTTCTTTTACAAGCAATGATTTTTGGGTTTAGACATTCATATGACATTTCAGAAAGGTCAATTACAGTTGGAATTATAGGTTTAGTGATGGGAATAGCATATGTAAAATTTGGGAGAAATTTATGGCCTTTGGTTATTGCTCATTGCATACTTAACATTATGTCTATGGTTGGAAAAATTTACTAAAAAGATTGTAAACTTAAAAGGCGTATAATTAATTGTAAAGATGCTTATGCCTAAGAAAAATCTTTGCCTTGATTAGTTACTAAAATCTTGACTTAGATTGCAATAGCCTCGCTCTAGTTAACGCTGTTTTTTGCTTGTATTCTTTCAGTCAGCTGATTCAGCAAAAGCTAATTATAGAAATACTCTAACTCAGCAACTAAATTATTAACAAACACGATAAGCGTCATATAAAAAAACCTATTAATTCCTTAAATATTATATTTACGTTATCAACGTAAACACCATTGAGTACTAACCAACGTCTCTACTTTATTGATGCCGTACGTGCATTTGCTATTTTAATGATGCTACAAGGACATTTTATAGATACCTTGCTAGCTCCTGAGCATCGAGATATGTCTCATGTAGCCTATAGAATATGGTCTTACTTTAGAGGAATTACAGCGCCGACATTTTTTACAATTTCTGGGTTAATATTTACTTATCTATTACTCAAAGCCAAAGAAAAAGATACCGAAAAATATCGCATGCGTAAAGGTCTTAATCGAGGCATTATGCTTATTGGTATTGGATATTTGTTGAGAGCGCCTTTCCTGAGTTGGTTTACGGGTCATTTTAACACCTACTTTCTTGTTGTGGACGTCTTGCAAATTATAGGTTTATCCCTAATGTGTATTGTAGGCTTATACTTTCTTTGTTTTAAAAATACAACCTTATTTTCTATGGTAACTTTAGCGATTGGGTTTATTATATTTGTTACAGAACCGCTTTACAGAAATCTCTCTTTAGAAAATGTGCCCTTAATATTAGCTAATTACATAACTAAAACTAATGGGTCAGTATTTACTATTATTCCATGGTTTGGCTATATGGCATTTGGGGCTTACATCGCTACAGCATTTTACAGGCATCTAGAAAAACCAAATTTTAAGCCCGTTACACTTTCAGTATTTTTTATTGTGGGTTATTTTTTAATAGAATGGTCGTCTCATGCATTGTTTTATTTAAACAAATGGACCGATATTCAATTGTTTTTAGATTCTGCAAACTATAATTATTTGTTTTCAAGATTAGGAAACGTATTTATCTATTTTGCGATTTTTTATGGTTTAGAGCGTTATTTAAAACCTCCTTTATTACTGAAAATTGGACAAAAAACCTTATCCATATATGTGATTCATTTCATTATTATTTACGGTAGTTTTACAGGTATCGGGCTAAGTCAACTCATAGGAAAAACATTATCACCATGGCAAGCTGTTATTGGTGCAGCACTTTTCTTAACGATAGTTTGCTTTATTTCGTTCTATTATGTACAAACAAATGCCTATATCTATGGAAAATTGCGAACTTTATTTTTTAAGGTGAAAGGACTTAAGCGTAGTTAACGACATATAAACAATGAAATACACAATTACTCTTCTCATAGTTTTTTTAAATTTTCTATCAGCATATTCCCAAACTGAATTTTTAGATTCGCTTTACACGGTTGAAACCTCTACCCATACTTACCTAAAACTCAGTAAAAAGGATAGTCTTCAACTAGACTTTTACAAGCCTGTAGATGTAGATAAAGAGTTGCCGCTTCTACTCTACGTGCATGGTGGTGGTTTTTCTGGTGGTGTACGTGACGATAGCAATACTGTACAATTTGCTACAAAAATGGCGGAGAAAGGTTATGCTGTTGCTTCAATTTCCTACCAACTCATCATGAAAAAATTAGGCTTTGGCTGCGATACTAAAACCAAAGAAAAAATTATAGCTTTTGATACTGCTGCCGAAGACATAAGCCTAGCCATAAAATTCATTTTAAAGAATGATGACATCTTTAATATTGACAAAGATAGAGTGGTAATTTCCGGAACGAGTGCTGGTGCTGAAGCCGTTTTACATCTAGCTTATGTCTATGAAAACAAAATATTACCCAAAAAGTTTAAACTTGCTGGCGTAATCGGTTTAGCTGGTGCCATTACAACGCTTGAACACATTGATGCGGATAAAGCTATACCAACACAATTATTTCATGGCACTAACGATAATTTGGTGCCCTATCATATTGCAGCGCATCACTATTGTAGTCCAAATTCTAAAGGTTATATGCTGTTATATGGAAGTCGTGCTATCGCTGACCGATTAAAAGGCTTAGGAAAGTCTTATTACCTTTTTTCTATAAACGGAGGAACGCATAGCTGGTCTGGTATACCAATGAGCCGTTGTATTATGGAAGTGACTGACTTTCTTTACAATGATGTGCTCAATAACGCCAAGCGACAGACCGAACGTACCATTGGATTTTAGTTATAGGCCTCATACCAATTGAAGGTATCGTGAATTATTCTCGCTTTTTCTGTTTCTACATAGCTGAGATATGCCGAGGCTACAGGCGATAAATTTTTAGATTTTAACCAGATTAGATTCCAATTGGTTTTAATGGGCAAACCTTTATACGGAATTATATGCAACTCTTCATCCTTTAATTCATTCTTCAAGCCAATTAGTGGCATTATAGAAATTCCTAAACCTGCAATAAGCGCTTGTTTTAGTGCTTCGTTAGAAGTAAGCTCCATTTTTTTCTTGTTAGGAACACTGAGCTTAGTAAGAAAGGTTTCCATTGCAGAACGTGTTGCAGAACCTTTTTCTCGATAAAGCAAAGGGTATTTTTCAAAAATGGTCCTAGTAATACGTTTATCTCGAGTATCTGTATGCGCACTACCAACTAAAAATAGCTTATTTGTCATTAATTCTACTTGATTAAGACTCAAATGCTCTGGTAAAACAGACACCATGGCAAAATCAACTTCATTATTCTCTAAGCTTTTTATAACACCTGCTTTGTTGGTAACATCCATTTCTAAGTCAACACCTTGATGTTTCTGTAAAAATCCCGTGAGAAAATAAGGCATTGCGTATTTTGCCGTAGAAACGATAGCAATTTTTAGCTTTCCTGCTAATTGACCTTGGCGTGATAAGGTTTTGTAATTAATGGCTTCTACTTCATTCAATATTTTTTCGGCAGCTTCTACTATTTCATTACCAAAATCGGTGACATAGAGTTGTCGACCAACCACTTCTGTTAAGGGAATTGAAAACTGATCTTGAAATTTTTTTAACTGCATAGATACTGCAGGTTGGCTCAAAAATAACTCTTCAGAAGCTTTAGTAATACTCTTTAGTTTAGCGACTTTCAAGAATATTTGAAGTTGATGTAATGTGTAATTCATAAGTTTTGCTTATACATATTATAACAAATATATATAAAAATATATGAATTATTTATTTCAATTTTGCACCGTAAATAAAAAACTATGAACAGCAATTACATACCTAAGCAAACTAAAGAGTCAGAACGTATAATGTCTGATGTAAAATCTAAAAAACAAGAATCTATAGCTATTAGAGAAAAGCGCGGTGCGATATATGCTGCATTTCTTTTTTTACTAATAATGGGCTCAATAACGATTTTCTCTTCAGGCCAAGGTGTAATTTTTGACCATCTAGGAATTTCATTGTTTATCATTTCATGTATACTCTTAATAAAAATGAGTGGGCCTACAAAACAACTTTAATTAATTGAAACTAAATATTATGTCTAAAATTTCTGAAAAACCATTAGTGAGTACTAAACAAGAAGTACAACTTGTAGAAGGAGAATTTACTTGTTCTGAAGCATCATTTGTTATTAACGAGCTTATTAACGAAAAAATAAATTTCCATAAACTACAACGTTTAAGACTTTGCGAAGGTGATGAAAACTCCGATACGCGTTATGCCAATAAGCGTATTGCTGAATTAGAAAACGAAAAGCTTATAGCTAAATCATACATTGACAAAGCACGAAAAGAAGGCTACGACGTCTTTATAGATGGTGTTCTAGAGATACGATTTGTAAAAAAATAACAAACCACTTCAATCCCGCTTAACCAGCGGGATTTTTTCAGACTAACACTTTAAAAAACAAGTCTTTAGACTTGAACTACTAAACGATTATTTAATGGATTTACATTTACTCTTTGATAATCTTACTAACCCTGCGCTTTTATTTTTCTTTTTAGGTATTATTGCCGTACAAGTAAAAAGTGATTTAGCGCTCCCAGAAAATTCTTCAAAATTTATCTCACTATATCTTTTATTATCTATTGGTTTTAAAGGTGGACATGAGTTAGCGCATAGCACACTAAATACTGAAATTATTCTATCATTATTATTGGGAATACTATTAGCGATCATTGTTCCCTTTTACACCTATTTTATTCTAAGACGAAAATTTAATGTGGTAAATTCTGGGGCAATTGCTGCAACCTATGGTTCTATTAGTGCAGTAACCTTTGTAACAGCAGTCTCTTTTTTAGAAATAGCAAATATTCCGTTTAGTGGACACATGGTAGCCATTATGGCATTAATGGAAGCGCCATCGATTATTGTAGGTGTTTTACTTATTTCAATTTACGATAAAACGAATAAAACAGATATTTCCATTCCTAAACTAGTGAAACATTCTTTTACTAATGGTAGTGTGCTTTTAATTTTAGGCAGTCTTATTATTGGAATGCTTACAAGTGATGCACAAGCTGACGGTATTAAGCCTTTCACAACAGATATTTTTAAAGGCTTTTTAATGGTTTTTCTATTAGATATGGGAATTACTAGTGGGAAAAAATTGGGAACTTTCTTAAAAAAAGGATGGTTTGCATTTCTATTTGCTATAATTATTCCAATTATAAATGGTGTTACGGTCGCTGTAGTTAGTGGCTGGATTACCGATAGTGTAGGAAATCGATTATTGTTCTCTATACTTGCGGCAAGTGCGTCCTATATCGCCGTACCAGCAGCGATGCGCTTAGCGGCTCCTAAAGCAAACCCAAGTTTGTATTTGCCAATGGCTTTGGCTATTACGTTTCCGTTTAATATAACGCTTGGATTACCGCTCTATTTGGGCGTCATCAACTGTTTTTAATAAGATATTGTTTGTTTTTTACTTAGATGTCTCTAAATACTTTAGTACGTTATTTTCTATACGTTGCTGAATGTTGGAGACATCTGCTTTTACAAATGGTTCACCAGTAATATTTTCGTAAAGCTCAATATAACGTTCACTAACGGTTTCTATATATTCATCTGACATAAATGGAACTGTTTGTCCTTCTAATCCTTGAAAATTATTTGATATCAACCACTGACGTACAAACTCTTTAGACAATTGTTTTTGAGCCTCTCCTCTGCTTTGACGTTCTTCATAACCATCGGCATAGAAATAACGGGATGAGTCTGGCGTGTGGATTTCATCAATAAGAACAATCTTCCCATCTTTTGTTTTCCCGAATTCGTACTTGGTATCCACCAAAATTAAACCACGCTTAGCAGCAATTTCTGTTCCGCGCTGAAACAACTTTCGTGTGTAATCTTCGAGAACTACATAATCTTCTTCAGAGACAATACCTCGTTTAAGAATATCTTCTCTTGAAATGTCTTCATCATGGTCACCCATTTCGGCTTTAGTGGCCGGAGTTATTATTGGTTCTGGGAACTTATCATTCTCTTGCATACCATCTGGCATTGGCACACCACAAAGCATACGCTTACCCAGTTTATACTCTCGCGCTGCATGACCCGACATGTAACCTCGAATCACCATTTCTACTTTAAAAGGCTCACACAGATGCCCAACAGCAACGTTTGGGTCTGGTGTTGCGACTAGCCAATTAGGCACTAAATCTTCAGTAGCCTTCATCATTTGTGTGGCAATCTGATTTAAAATTTGTCCTTTGTATGGTATTCCTTTGGACATAACCACATCAAAAGCAGAAAGCCTATCTGTAGCAATCATAATCAATTGGTCGTCGTTGATATTATAAACTTCTCTAACTTTTCCTTTGTAAACACTTTTCTGATTTGGAAAGTTGAAGTTGGTGTCTATGATGGTATTACTCATTAATCTCTATTTTCAATTTCTTTATACGCTGCAATAACTTTCTTAACCAGTTTATGACGGATAACATCTTTATCATCCAAATAAATCATACCGATACCATCTACATTCTTAAGGACTAAAAGCGCCTCTTTTAATCCAGAAATTGTGCGACGCGGTAAATCAACTTGACCTGGGTCGCCCGTTAACAAAAACTTGGCGTTTTTACCCATACGAGTTAAAAACATCTTCATTTGGTTATGCGTCGTATTCTGACCTTCATCTAATATTACAAAAGCATTATCAAGTGTACGACCACGCATAAAAGCCAATGGCGCTATTTGCACAACGCCTTTCTCGATATAATTTGCTAGCTTTTCTGCAGGTATCATATCTCTTAAAGCGTCATAAAGCGGTTGCATGTATGGATCTAGCTTTTCTTTTAAATCTCCAGGTAAAAAACCTAAGTTCTCTCCTGCTTCAACAGCTGGACGCGTTAAAATAATACGTTTAACTTGTTTGTTCTTTAAGGCCTCTACTGCCAAAGCCACGCCTGTATATGTTTTTCCGGTACCTGCTGGTCCGATAGCAAAAACCATATCGTTCTTACGCATGCTCTCAACCAACTTACGTTGATTAGCCGTTTGTGCTTTGATTAATTTTCCACCTACGCCGTGGACTATAACTTCGCCACTGTTTTCAGAAGTGCTATAGTCATCACTGGTTTGACTTGTTAATACACGCTCAATTACATTTTCATCAAGCTTATTGTATTTACCAAAATGCGTCATAAGCATCGTCATACGACGGTCAAACTCTTCAAGGAGTTCTTCATCACCATAAGCTTTAATCTTATTGCCTCTGGCTACAATTTTTAGTTTAGGGAAATATTTTTTTAGTAGGGCTATATTGGCGTTTTGAGCACCAAAAAATTCTTTTGGAGAAATTTCTTCAAGTTCAAGGATAAGTTCGTTCAAAAGCAACTTGGATTTAGTGAATATATCAGTTCAGTTTTATTAGCTTTCCTCTGTAGAAGCTCAAATTTTATATACAAAATTTAGCTTTACTTCGGTAACCACTACGTTAGTTCACGTAATTTTTTCATTCAGAAAAACGAATCTTTGAATTAAAAAATTCGTGTACTTTTGTGCTTCAACAAATCTAATAATTTAATCCCTCGATTGGTTAAAAAAATATTAACAATCCGCTAATGCCAATTATAACTTTAACTACTGATTTTGGAGAAAAAGACCATTTCGCTGGTGCGGTTAAAGGGGCTATTTATAGTGAACTTTCGGATGTTAGAATTGTTGATGTTTCGCATTCTATTTCGCCTTTTAACATTATGGAAGCCGCATACACGATACAAAATGCGTACAGTAGTTTTCCTGAAGGAACCATACATATTATTGGTATAGACTCTGAGCTAAGCCCAGAGAACAAGCATATTGCCGTAAAACTAGACGACCACTATTTTATCTGTGCAAACAACGGTATTATGAGTATGATATGTCAAGATATAGCACCAGAGAAAATTGTAGAAATCAATATCCACGATAAAATACAAACAAGCTTCCCTGTACTTGATGTGTTTGTAAAAGTGGCTTGCCATATTGCCCGTGGAGGAACGCTAGAGGTCATAGGAAAAGTTATTAACAATATAAAACCAATTAAGTATTTGGTCCCCTTTGTTAATGACGAAAAAACTCAGATTATAGGCACCGTAATATACATTGATAATTATGGGAATGTGATTACCAATATTAAGCGGAAATTCTTTGAGAATATTCAGAAAACAAGAAATTATGAAATCGCAGCTAGGAACTATAAGTTTAAAAAAGTGTATGACCGCTACGGAGATATTATAAATTTTGAAATACCAGAAGAAAAACGAAATGACGAGGGTAAGGCTTTGGTAGTTTTTAACGCTTCCAACTATCTAGAAATAGCCGTATATAAAAGTAATTGTAGCACTGTTGGAAGTGCATCGACGCTTATGGGATTAAAAGAAATGGACACAGTAACTGTAACTTTTGATAAGATTTAAGATGTTAATACGAATTGTAAAAATGAGTTTTCAACCAGAAAAAGTAGATGAATTTTTATCTAATTTTGAAGCGAATAAAACTAAGATTCGTGCGTTTGATGGTTGTAATTTTTTAGAATTGTATAGAGTCCAAAACAATACAAACATCTTTTTTACGTATAGCTATTGGACATCTGAAGCAGATTTGAATACTTATAGACATTCTGATTTGTTTAAAGGCGTTTGGTCAAAAACTAAACCTCTATTTAATGCAAAGCCAGAAGCCTGGAGTGTAGAGAAAGTAGCTTCGTTGGAGTAAGATTTTAGTGATAATAATATTTTGTGATTCTGAAATAAGTTCAGAATGACGACACCAAAAAATAGACTGAATACTGAATTTAATATGATTGCCATTCTAAAAAAAGAAATAAACACCTTCTTCGCCTCGCCAATAGGATACTTGGTGATTGCTGTCTTTTTGGTGCTTAATGGATTATTCCTTTGGGTATTTACAGGAGAGTTTAATGTGTTAGATAATGGTTATGCAGATTTATCTTCGTTCTTTTTATTAGCGCCATGGATTTTAATTTTCTTAGTTCCCGCAGTAACCATGCGAAGTTTTAGTGATGAAAAAAAACAAGGCACATTAGAACTTTTAGTGACAAAACCAATATCACATCTTCAAATAGTATTGGGAAAGTACTTAGGCGCTTTTTTATTAATCGTCATCGCATTAATACCAACTTTGCTTTATGTATTTACCATATATAAATTAGGAAATCCTGAAGGCAATCTAGATATGGGCAGTACTATTGGCTCATATTTTGGACTATTGTTTTTAGTGGCAGCCTATACCGCTATTGGTGTGTTTGCCTCAAGCTTAACGGACAATCAAATTGTATCGTTTATCATAGCCATTTTTATCTGTTTCCTGTTTTATTTTGGATTCGACGGTATTGCGAGTTATAACTTATTTGGTTCTGGTTTTAATCTAGAATCTCTTGGCATGTCATCTCATTACAAAAGTATGAGCCGTGGTGTTATAGATACTAGAGATTTGGTTTACTTTCTAAGTATTGCAGGACTATTTATTTTGTTAACTAAATTAAATATAAAGCAAAGCTAAATGATTATTACACCCATATTAGTAATTCTATTAGTTGTCGTATTCATACTTCTATTTCTGTTTTTGAAAACAGTAGACGAGCGCAAATGGCTCACAGGTATTATAAGTCTGGTTTTAACACCATTTGTGTATTTCTACATGCTATATCCCTTTATAAATATTGTGAGTAATTACCATCATCAAAAATATTTTGATTCTGAAGCTTGGTTAGAAAAACCAGCGTTACGATATGAAATGATTGACTCCACTATTGAAACCGACACCTTAAAAGGAAAGACCAAATCTGAAATAGAAGCGCTTCTAGGAAAAGCAGAGTGGCTAACTTGGGATGATGCTAAAAAAGCACATGACCCCAATAAATGGAACTATGGTTTAGGTATTGAACCTGGTGCGTTTACAGATGAAAAAAGCAATGTAGAAATTACATTTACAAACAACAAAGTCTCTACATTAAAAGCATATACAGAACCCATAACTTTTGACGACGTTGAAAAAGAATAAACTTACATATATACTTTCTGTCCTAGCGATAGTCATTCTAGTTAATGTTCTGGCTAATTACGTTTATAAGCGGTTTGACCTTACTAAAGATGGTCGATATACGTTATCTGAAACTACAAAAGACCTTGTATATTCTGCAGATTCTCCATTAATCATAGACATATTTCTCGAAGGTGATTTGCCTTCGGAATTTAAATTACTTCAAACAGAAACAAAGCAGCTCATTGAAGAATTCCAAACCTTGAATCCTCTTGTAAAGGTTAACTACATAGACCCACTTGAAGATGAAGATAATCGTGAACGGGTTATAAGCGAGCTGACTAGAAGTGGATTGGAACCATACGTGAATAGCAAAAAAGTAAGTGGTAAATTAACTCAGGAACTTTTGTTTCCTTGGGGATTTGCGAGCTATAAAGAACGTACTGTAAAAATTCCGCTCTTTAAAAAGAGTATTACAGAAGATTTGCAAACGCAAGTGGCTAATTCTGTACAGCAATTAGAATATAATTTCGCTGATGCTTTTAAACAATTATCAAAAGAAAAAACAAAGACTATTGCTATTTTAAAGGGTAATGGACAGTTATCAGATATCTACATTGCAGATTTTCTTCAAACGGTAAAACCGTATTATAATTTAGCGCAGTTTACACTCGATTCTGTTGCTTCAAACCCAAAGAAAACTCTAAGTGACTTAAAAAAATACGATTTAATCATTTCAGCCAAACCCAATGAAGTCTTTTCAGAAAACGAAAAATTAGTTCTAGACCAATATACCATGTCTGGAGGAAAAAGCATTTGGCTCACTGAGGCTGTAAGCATGGATAGAGATAGCCTGTACAATGAATCAGGAACTTCGGTAAGTATAGGTAAAGAACTTAACCTAACAGATTTTTTCTTTCAATATGGGGTGCGCATCAATCAAAACCTAGTGAAAGACTTGTACTCTGCTCCTATCCCTTTGGCTATTGGCAAAGGGAATAACACACAGTTTCAACCTGTGCAATGGCAATATTCGCCTTTGGCAACATCAGATTTAAAACATCCCATTAGTGATAATATTGACTTAGTGAAATTTGATTTTGCAAGTCAAATAGACACTTTAAAGAACAGTATAAAAAAGACTGTTTTATTACAAAGTTCAGAACGTACAAAATTAGAAGGTCCTTTAAAAAACATTTCACTCTCTAGTGTAACTCAGCAGCCTGATGAAGAGAATTATAATCAAGGAAAACAGAATTTAGCTGTATTGTTAGAAGGCGAATTTAATTCGGTTTACAAGAATAGGATTTTACCTTTTGAAATAAATGACTTTAAAGCAGAAAGTGAACCAACAAAGATGATTGTTATTTCTGATGGTGATGTTATAAAAAACGAAGTATCTAGAAACCGACCAATGCAATTAGGTTTTGAACGCATCACTGGAAGAACATTTGGAAATAAAGAATTTTTGCTCAATGCCGTTAACTACCTCTTAGACGACACCGGACTTATAAACATAAGAGCTAAATCTGTAGAAATAGCATTTTTAGATTCTGAAAAAATTGAAACAAAAAAAGGATTTTGGCAATTTGTTAATATAGCTTTGCCACTAGGACTTTTGGGGATTTTTGGGTTTATATTTAATTTCTTTAGAAAGCGTAAATACACAAAAAAGTAACTGAATTTTTGTTAATAAGTTTGTTTTCTTAAAACAAGGCATTAAGATATATTTGTAATGATGTAAAAAGTCGTTAAAATTCGCAATAACTATTATGAAATTTATAGTATCAAGTACATATTTATTAAAGCAACTTCAAGTATTAGGAGGTGTTATTAACAGTAGCAATACCTTACCTATTCTAGATAATTTTCTATTTGAATTAAAGCAATCTAACTTAACTGTTTCAGCAAGTGATTTAGAAACTACAATGACATCAACTATTGATGTTGAAAGTGATTCTGAAGGAAGTATTGCTTTACCTGCAAGGTTGTTATTAGATACGCTAAAGACGTTCCCAGAGCAACCTTTAACATTTGTTGTTGAAGAAAATAACACTGTAGAGATTAGCTCAAACCATGGTAAGTATGCATTGGCTTATGCCAATGGTGCTGAGTTTCCTAAAGCAGTAGCATTAGACAACCCAAGTACGACAACTATTGAAGGTGATATCTTAGCTACAGCAATCAGTAAAACCATATTTGCTGCAGGGAACGATGATTTACGTCCTGTTATGAGTGGTGTCTTCTTTCAGTTTTCTCAGGATAACTTAACATTCGTAGCTACAGATGCTCACAAATTGGTAAAATATACACGTGAAGATGTTTCAGCTGATGCTGTTGCAGAATTTATTATGCCAAAAAAACCTTTAAATCTTCTTAAAGGAATTTTAGCAGGAAGCGAAGAAGCAGTGACAATCGAATATAATGATTCAAACGCAAAATTCACATTCAATAATTCTGAATTGGTTTGCCGTTTAATTGACGGAAAATATCCTAATTATGAAGCGGTAATTCCGAAGGAAAATCCTAATAAATTAGTTATTGACCGTACACAGTTTTTAAACTCTGTAAGACGCGTTAGTATATTTTCAAATAAAACAACACATCAAATTCGTTTAAAAATTGCTGGAGCAGAATTAAATATCTCTGCTGAAGATATTGATTACAGCAACAAAGCTGAAGAGCGTTTAAGCTGTGATTACCAAGGTGACGATATGCAAATTGGCTTCAATTCTCGTTTCTTAACCGAGATGATTAATAATCTTAATGCAGATAATGTTCAGCTAGAAATGAGCTTACCTAACAGAGCAGGTATTTTAACACCTACCGACGGTTTAGATGAAGGTGAACAAGTCACGATGCTCGTTATGCCTGTAATGCTAAACAACTAAACGTAAAATATTATAAAACTAAGAAAGGCTCACCGATTGGTGAGCCTTTTTTGATTACCTCTTTATAAAATAACTAACTAACAAAATTAAGAGATAATGGATAGCTAGGTAATTCACCATTACTAGCCTTTATAGCATTTATTATTGGTAGAATAATTGATAATAAACCAATACCAATAAGTAATAAAATTCCGAGTCCGAATAATAAGATAAGTGGTATACTTAAAATACTGTAGATTATTATGCTTAGCTGAAAGTTGATGATAGCTTTACCATGAGCGTCCATACCTTCAACTCTATCTTTCTGTGTGGCCCATAAGATTAATGGTACTATGAGCCCTCCAAAACCAGTTATACAAGTTAATAACTGACATAGATGCGTCACAACCAATAATTGATTGTCTCTTCGCATTGATACTTCGTAATAATTTGATTCCATGATTGACAATTTTATTATATGACGTCACCAATATGAAAATGTTACAAAAAAGAGCACAGAAATGTGCCCTTTGCAATCTAATAATAAGAGTGATTATTAATTATCTGATGCCTTATCCTTTTTTCCGCTAGCCATAAAATTAATCAATACACCTACAAGTATAAAGACTACAAGCGCAAAAACACTTATCATTATAACCCCGTTAGTCCAGTCATATAATAGCGTAGTTAGTAATTTAATCATGATGCAAAATTTTAGTATTTAAGTAAAACTATACTAAAACCTTAAAACTAAATATGATAAAAGTCATTTGGAAAAGTTGATTTACTTCCCGATACAGAAATTAGCAAATATATTGCCTAACAAATCATCTGTAGTAATCTCACCAGTGATTTCACCAAAATGAAATAATGCTTGACGTATATCTATAGCCATCAAGTCTCCAGAAAGTCCCATTTCTAGTCCTGACTTTACTTTAGATATTTCTTCAAAAGCCTTTAGAAGTGAGTCGTAATGACGTGTGTTAGTGACTATTGTCTCATTATTGCGAAGCGCGCCTGTATTTACAAATCCTATAAGTTTTTCTTTAAGAGCTTCAACTCCTATTCCTATTTTGGCAGAAAGCAAATGAAGGTTTTCAAATTGAGATTGCAACTTCTCTAGTTCGTCTTTACTAAGCTTATCTATCTTATTAGCAATAATTATCAATGGCTTTTGAGGAAAACGATTTTTAATTTTTTCGATTTCTATCTTCAAGCGTTGGCATTTAGTTTTAAACTCTTCGGCAGAAAATAACAGAACAACCACTTGAGCCTGCTCCATTTTTTCAAAGGTTTTTTTTATGCCAATACTTTCAACAACATCCTCTGTTTCTCGTATACCTGCAGTATCTATAAATCTAAAGCCTATACCACCAATAGAAATTTCGTCTTCGATGGTATCTCTTGTTGTTCCTGCTATATCGCTAACTATAGCGCGTTCTTCATTTAAAAGTGCATTGAGTAAAGTGGATTTACCAACATTTGGTTCGCCAACAATAGCCACAGGAATTCCATTTTTAATCACGTTACCAACAGCAAAAGAATCAATAAGACGTTTTAATACATATGAAATTCTATCTATAAGCGCTTTAAATTGAGTTCTATCTGCAAACTCTACATCTTCTTCTGAGAAATCGAGTTCAAGTTCTATTAAACTGGCAAAATTCATAAGTTCCTCACGAAGTTTTGCAATTTCACTAGAAAACCCACCTCGCATTTGTTGCATTGCAATTTGGTGTGATGCAGCATTATCACTAGCTATTAAATCAGCCACAGCTTCGGCCTGACTTAAATCTAACTTACCATTTAAAAATGCGCGAAGCGTAAACTCTCCTGCGTCTGCCATACGACAACCATTTCGTAAGAACAATTGTATAATTTCTTGCTGAATAAAAGTAGAACCGTGACATGAAATTTCAACAACATTTTCTCCAGTATAAGAGTTAGGATTCTTGAATATAGATACTAAAGCCTCGTCAATAAAACGATTATCATCAATAATATGACCCAAATGTATGGTATGAGACTTTTGATTAAATAAAGATTTAGACGATTTTACAGATTTAAAATGCTTATCAGCAATGGATATTGCATCTTTACCTGAAAGTCTAATTACAGCAATAGCACCACTACCGGAAGCTGTGGCTAATGCAACAATTGTATCATTATTAATCATTCTCAATACTTTTGAACAAAAGTAAGACTTTTGCATATTTTAAGATATAATTTACATCAATAGATATAACAACTATGCACTAACTTTTTATATTTGTCTAGTTTTAAAATTAAATAACATGAGAAACTTGTTTTGTATTATTTTTTTAGGATTATTTCTTTTGGGTTGCAAAAATGAACCCAGAACAGATTATGTTATAAATGGAACGGGTGAAGGTTTGTACAATGGTATAAGAGTATATCTAAACAAAATGGATGATCGAGGTAGGCTTACTGCTGTTGATACTGCTATTGTTATGAATGAAAAATTTGTTCTTGACGGCTCTGTGGACTATCCTTCTCTTTTTTATTTAACTGTTAATGGTGTAAATGGACGTGTTCCTCTGATGATTGAAAATGGTGATTTGCTTTTAAGTGTCGATAATAAAATACTTACTAATACAATACTATCTGGATCGATAAGTAATAATATATACACTGAATATAATGAAAAATTAGCTGATTTGAAAAATAAATTACTATTAGCTACTAAAAATCTTGATGAGTCTACTTTTCTTAGGGATTCTGCTACTATGAAATCTGATAAAAAAGTACTTGAAAAGCTTAACGATAAATTTACAAACTTTCCTTATAAATTTATTGAAAATAATACAGACAACTATGCCGTTCTGCCTTTGATAAAAAGCCAGATAAATAATAGAAATTTTGATTTAGAAAAGATTTTTAAAATTTATGAATCACTACCAGAAGAAATAAAAAATACTAAAGAAGCTATTGATATAGAAGAGGGTTTAAAAACTCTCAAAGCCCAATTAGAGGCAGAAAAAGCTACAGCTATTGGTGTAAAAGCTCCTGAATTTTCTGCACCTACACCAGATGGTAAATCACTAGCGTTAAGTGATGTCGTTTCTAAAGGAAAAATAACAATTATCGATTTTTGGGCGGCATGGTGTGGACCTTGTAGAAGAGAAAATCCAAACGTGGTAAAGGTTTATGAAAAATACCATGACAAAGGATTAGAAATTATTGGTGTTGGTCTAGATGGACGTCGTGGACAGCAAAACCCAAAAGAAGCTTGGATTAAAGCAATTGAAAACGATAGACTTACTTGGCATCAAGTATCTAACCTAAGATATTTTGATGAAATTGCTAAGCTATATAACATAAAAGCTATACCTGCAATGTTTGTATTAGATAGTGAAGGAAAAATAGTGGCAAAAAATCTCAGAGGCCTTGCACTAGAAAGGAAAATTGCGGAGTTACTCAATTAATAAAATTTTTACCTCAAAAATTACAAAGGTCAGTAAGTAACTGGCCTTTTTTATTCAGGATATTCAATCCGTAAATGATAAATATTTGCAAGTTTTAGTTTAAGAACTTTCTTAATGGCTTCAATATCTTTAAATGTAATATCAGCATTTAAAAACTGACCGCTTTCAACTTGTTTGCTTATTATATTCTCAACAAACTCATTAATTTTTGTGTTTGTTGGAGATTTTAAGCTTTTTGACGCCGCTTCAACACTATCGCACATCATTAATATAGCCGTCTCTTTACTGAAAGGCTTTGGTCCTAAGTATTTAAAATCTTCTTCTTTTGCATCCTCATTACTGGCTTTTCCTTTCATGTAGAAATAGTAAACCGTACTAGTACCATGATGGGTTCTTATAAAATCTATAACGCGATCAGGTAAATTATTTTTTTTGGCTATTTCAATACCATCTAAAACATGGTTAATGATTACAGAAGCGCTTTCGGTTGCAGATAATTCATCATGCGGGTTAATTCCGGTAGACTGGTTTTCTGTAAAAAAGGTAGGATTCTTCATCTTACCAATATCATGATATAGAGCACCCACTCTTGCCAACATAGCATTAGCTCCAATTTCGTTAGCAGAAGCTTCAGCTAAATTTGCAACATTTAATGAGTGATGAAAAGTACCTGGAGCTTTGTTAGACAATTCCTTTAATAACGCGGTATTGGTATCTGATAATTCTAATAAAGACACATCTGAAACTAAACCAAATAATTTTTCATAAATATATATAAGAGGCTGAACAAATAAAGTCGCTAAACCGCCAAGAACAAAAAGACCAAACGTACTCCATTTTATAGTAAATATTTGTCCTTCATGAATAACAAAAAAGGCAAAATAGGCTATGATATATATAAGTGTAATCTGTCCTACAGAGATAAAAAGATTAGCTCTTTTATATAATTCTGAAACCGTGAGTATAGTTACTATTCCCGCTATGATTTGAAGAAACATATACTCGTAACTATTAGGAACTATAAAACCTAATAATAATACCGTAAGTACATGTGCAAACAAACCCAATCTGGCATCAAAAAAGGCTTTTAATACAAGCGGAAGAATACATAACGGTACAACATACAAGTATTGCGAATTATAGTTTATCACCAATGTGGTGAGCAAAATCATAACTAAAATATTGAAAAAAATAAAAGTGACTTTAGTATTATTTGCAAAAACACTTGCGCGATACTTTCGTAAAAACAATAATAACATCAAAAGTGCCAATGCAACAAGCAGTGTGTAAGCCACAATCACCCAATTATAACTTTTGGAACTCCAAACCTGAGATTCGTACTCGGATTTAAGAGAATTAAGTACATTAAACTGATTATCTTCTACGACTTGACCTTTAGAAATGATTAAAGTGCCTTCAGAAACTATACCTCTAGTTGGAGACACATTAGCTAATGCCTCCTCTAAAGCACTGTCTGTAAGAGATTTATTAAAGCTAACGTTTGTCTCAATTAGATTAAAAAACATTGAAACAAAATCGTCTTTATACTTTTCAAGTTTATTCTGTTCCAGCAACTTTTCTAGATAAGGTCTTATTTGATTTTGTTCAATTAAATCACCAAATTGAATCTTGTCAATTTCTTGATTATTTTCAACGAGAATAACATCTTTACTATCTTCATAATTATAAACAGAGTTTAGTATACCATATTTATATAAGTCTTTTAAAGCATTTTGTCCAGTGCTATAAAGCAATACTCTGTCTTCAAAACCAGATACAGAATCTTTAAATACTGAATTAAATTTAGGTAGATAACTATCCGTTATATTTCGTTTTATATCAGAATTGATGTCAAAATAAACTTCACTTTTATCAGTAACTAACTCAACTTCTTGATTAATTTGTTCATTAGATTTTTTAATAGCAAAATCAAAAGGAGAATATAAAGTTTCTGATTGCCAAGGTTTTCCTTTTTCGAAAGAGTACCTAAACTTCCCTGTCTTTGGAAATAGGTAGACAATAAAAAAAGTTGTACCTAATAAAAGAAGCAACTTATAGATTAGCGCATGATTTCGATACCATTTATTTACGAGT
The DNA here is from genome assembly GCF_900129745.1 of Winogradskyella jejuensis. GTDB lineage: Bacteria > Bacteroidota > Bacteroidia > Flavobacteriales > Flavobacteriaceae > Winogradskyella > Winogradskyella jejuensis. The sequence continues at coordinate 1,043,809 of NZ_FQWS01000002.1, forward strand.
TCATTCATATACAACCAAATGTAATAAATATATGTATTTTGGAGTTTGTTTAGGAGATTTTTCGTTATCAAATCTCTCAAAAATCATTAAATTCGCAACAGCAAAATTCAAATAAAAGTAAGATGAATAAAGAAGTTGTTATCGTATCGGCTGTTAGAACACCTATTGGTAGTTTTCTTGGTGCCTTATCTACTGTAACAGCTCCTAGATTAGGAGCTGCAGCTATAAAAGGTTCTCTAGACAAAATAAATCTGAAACCAGAATTGGTAGAAGAAGTCTTAATGGGTAATGTTGTACAAGCTGGTACTGGTCAAGCTCCAGCAAGGCAAGCTGCGATATATGCTGGAATTCCTGACACTGTGCCTTGTACAACTGTAAACAAAGTTTGCGCCTCTGGCATGAAAGCTGTAATGCAAGCTGCACAAGCGATACAACTTGGTGATGCAGAAGTTATTGTTGCAGGCGGTATGGAAAACATGAGTTTAATTCCGCATTATTACCATGCACGTTCAGCAACAAAATTTGGATCTGCAACTTTAGAAGATGGTATGCAAAAGGATGGTTTGGTTGATGTTTATGACAAAAATGCTATGGGAGTTTGTGCAGATGCTTGTGCAACTGAGTACGAGTTCTCTCGTGAAGACCAAGATGCCTACGCAATTCAATCATACAATAGGTCAAAAGCAGCATGGGACTCTGGTAAGTTTGATAATGAAGTGATTCCAGTAGAAGTTCCGCAAAGACGTGGAGATGCTATAGTGGTTGATAAAGATCAAGAATATACAAACGTAAAAATAGAGAAAATTCCGGCTTTACGTCCAGCATTTACAAAAGATGGGACCGTGACAGCTGCTAATGCTTCTACCATTAACGATGGTGCAGCGGCAATGGTGCTCATGAGTAAAGAAAAAGCTGAAGAATTAGGATTAAAACCTTTAGCAACTATAAAAAGTTATGCTGATGCTGCTCAAGAGCCAAAGTGGTTTACCACAGCCCCAGCAAAGGCCTTACCAAAAGCTCTTGCCAAAGCTAATCTTACAATAGATGACATAGATTTCTTTGAATTTAATGAAGCTTTTTCTGTAGTAGGATTAGCTAATATGAAAATATTAGGCTTAAACGATAGTAATGTTAATGTTAATGGAGGTGCTGTGTCTTTAGGCCATCCACTGGGTTGCTCAGGAGCTAGAATATTAGTAACTCTTATTAATGTATTAGAGCAAAACAATGCCAAATATGGAGCTGCAGCTATATGTAATGGTGGCGGTGGAGCTTCATCATTAGTTCTAGAGCGCTCATAAATAAAACTTATGCAATACGGCATCTGTAATCTTGGTATTGTACCTATGCGTTTTGAGCCGAGCGATAAGTCCGAACTTGTCTCTCAGTTACTCTATGGCGAATGTTTTAAAGTTATAGAAAAACGAAAGAAATGGAGCCGTATTAGAGTTTCTTATGATAAGTATGAGGCATGGATTGATAATAAGCAATATCTTGAAATTTCTCAAGAGACTTACAATGATATATCAAAGTCTAATACAATTCTATCAGGTGATTTATTAGAGTACGTTTCGGATAAAAACAATAACATCTATACCATTCCATTAGGCTCGACGCTAAATGGATTAGAAGTTCTTGAACATAATTTTGATGGTAATAGATATGACAAGGTTGAGGATAAATCTCAACTAATAAAAACAGCTTTTTTGTATCTAAACTCACCTTATTTATGGGGAGGAAAAACACCTTTTGGTGTTGACTGTTCTGGTTTTACTCAAATGGTATACCGTATTAACGGTCACAAGCTTAAACGAGACGCATCTCAACAAGCGACTCAGGGTGACGCGCTTAGCTTTATAGAAGAAAGTGAACCTGGTGATTTAGCTTTTTTTGATAATGCTGAGGGTGATATTATTCATGTAGGTATAATTATGGAAGACAATTATATTATACATGCTCATGGTAAGGTAAGAATAGACCGCTTAGACCATAGTGGTATATACAATGTAGAAACTAATACACACACCCATAAACTCAGGGTTATAAAGAAAATTATATAAAAAAAGCGGTCAAAAATTTGACCGCTTTTTTTTAAGATTTAATTCTATTAGTTGCCAGAAGCTTCCATGTCCGCAACTTTTTGCTTCATCTCTTTATATTTGTCTGTCATAAAAGCAGCACTATACAAGTCTCTTAAATACTTACCTGTAGCTAAATCTGGTTTAAGCTCAAATGCTTTTTCAATAAAAGGTATAGCTTCTTTATATAATTCTAAACGCTTGTCTCTTAACACATCGTAACGTGCATTATCAGCCGCAGAATTCCCCAGACTATTCATTTCCTCAACAATAGCTTTATCATCATCTAATAATAATGCACCCATGTTTAGATATGGCTCAGAAAGTTTTTCATCTGCGTCCATTGCCTGCTTAAAATATTCTTTTGCCATTTCATTTTCAGAAATCTCCATTGCAAAAATCCCAAAGTTCATAAGGTTTATTGCATCTCCTTTTATTAAGCTGTTAGCACTTTCTAATAAAGGTTTAATTTTTTCATTTTGATTAGAAGCCAAATATGCTTTAGCCTCTGCTATTACCAATTGCATGTCATCAGGATTAAACTTTTTAGCTTGTGCAATTAATTCCAAAGCTTTATCTGCCTTATCTTGACTAGAATAAATTAAAGCCATATATCTAAGTATTTCTCCTTGTTTTGAAGGCAGTTTCTTATCCTTTGGTGCAATATACTGCTTAGATTTTACTGCTGCATCTCTCAATTGTTTACTGTTAAAAATTTCTTCTTTACCAGTCTCTTTAAGAGTAGCAACGTATTGAGTAGAAACACCTTGATAATTTAAATCTTGAAGTTGCTCATAATATCCTAATGATTTTTCATATTTCTGTGCATTCAAATAAGACGATGCAGCAGCATAAAGATATAAAGTGTCTGATGGTGAAAGAGTATAAGCTCTGTGAAATTTGGCACCTGCTAATTCGTTTTGACCTCTTCGTGATGCTTCATAAGCAGATTGCACAACAGATTCAAGTATTCTACTTTTAATAGAAATGGCATCAGACTTATATTTAGACTTACCTGTCTTTTCATCTAAAGTCATTAGGTCTTCTACTGCTTGTAATGCAGCATCAACATCAGTGTCTGCAATTGCACCATTAGAGAATAAAGACTTAGCTTTTAAGAAATAAAATTTGTCTTTAGTTTTATCGTCCATATTGGCTAACAAGGACTCAGCTGCGGCAACACTAGCTTTTGCAGTGCCAAAATCGTTATTTTTTAGTGCTTTTTCTATAGCCTTAATCTCGTTTTTCTGTGCAAACGACATCGTGCTAATAACAACAGCACAAATTAAAGTTATAATTTTTTTCATTTTAAAAATTTATTTTTAGTTAATCTTAGTTTTCAGTTTCGTTATTATCAATAGCCGTGCCATTTTCTGAAACATCAGTATTTTCAATACCTTCAGCCTCTACTTCTGGTTCTTCATCATCTTTCATCACTTTTGCAACAGCTGCAATTGAATCATTACCCTTGAGATTAATTAGTTTAACACCTTGAGTAGCTCTTCCCATAACGCGCAAATCTGATACTTCCATACGAATAGCTATTCCTGACTTATTAATAATCATTAAGTCATCTTCATCAGTAACATTCTTAATTGCTACTAAGTTACCAGTTTTTTCTGTAATAGAAATCGTCTTTACACCTTTTCCACCACGGTTAGTAATGCGGTAATCTTCTAAACTAGATCGTTTACCATAACCGTTTTCAGATACGACAAGTATGTTACTCTCCATGTCATTAACTGCAATCATACCAATAACTTCATCTTTATCATGCTGAAGTGTGATACCTCTTACACCTGAAGCATTACGACCCATTGGGCGTGTTTTGGCTTCTTCAAATCGTATGGCTTTACCCGAACGTAATGCCAACATCACCTGACTTTCGCCTGTGGTTAATTTAGCTTCTAATAACTCGTCGTTTTCTTTAATGGTAATAGCGTTAATACCATTGGTTCTTGGACGAGAATATTGCTCAAGAGATGTCTTCTTAACCTGACCATTTTTAGTGGCCATAATTACATAATGGTTATTAATGTACTCCTCATCTTTTAAATCTTGAGTACAAATAAATGCCATTACCTTATCATCTTGTTCAATATTAATGAGATTCTGAATAGCTCTACCTTTAGAGGTTTTACTACCTTCAGGGATTTCATAAACACGCATCCAGAAACATTTTCCTTTTTGTGTGAAAAACAGCATGTATTGATGGTTTGTACCCACAAACAAATGCTCTAAGAAATCTTCATTACGAGTAGTAGAAGCTTTTTGACCAACTCCTCCTCTATTTTGAGTCTTGTATTCTGTTAAAGATGTTCGCTTGATATAGCCTGCATGAGAAATAGTAATAACTACCTTTTCATCCGGAATCATATCTTCGATGCTTAAGTCTCCACCAGCATATTCGATATTAGAACGACGCTCATCACCATATTTAGACTGAACTTCTCTTAATTCTTCTTTAATGATATCCATACGACGCTCTTTCTTCTCTAAAATATCTTTGAGGTCTTCTATGGTTTTCATTAATTCTTCGTACTCAGCACGTAGCTTATCTTGTTCAAGACCTGTTAACTGACGTAATCGCATTTCTACGATAGCCTTAGCTTGTAATTCAGATAGCTTGAAACGTTCAATTAACTTATTACGAGCTTCGTCTGCATTTGCACTTGCACGGATTAGTGCAATAACTTCATCAATATTATCTGAGGCTATAATTAATCCTTCAAGGATATGGGCACGTTCTTCAGCTTTCTTTAATTCGTATTTCGTACGTCTTACAACAACTTCGTGTCTGTGCTCAACAAAATGATGAATTAAATCTTTTAAATTCAACATCTCTGGTCTACCATTTACAAGTGCAATGTTATTTACACTAAAAGAAGACTGTAATGCTGTATACTTGTATAATTTGTTAAGAACGATATTTGGAATAGCGTCACGCTTTAAAACGTAAACAATACGCATTCCATTTCTATCAGATTCATCACGAATCGTAGAAATACCATCAATTTTCTTATCATTGATTAAATCGGCAGTTTTTTTAATCATATCTGCCTTGTTCACTTGATATGGAATTTCGTTTACGATAATACATTCTCTACCGTTAACTTCTTCAATGTTAGCTTTACCTCTTAGAACAACTCTACCACGACCTGTATGAAATGCTTCTTTAACACCATCATAACCATAGATTGTTCCTCCTGTTGGGAAATCTGGCGCTTTGATGTGCTGCATTAATTCATCAATTTCAATGTCATTATTCTCAATATATGCAACAGTACCATCTACAACCTCAGTTAAGTTATGAGGCGGCATGTTTGTGGCCATACCTACTGCGATACCTGAAGCTCCATTTACTAAAAGACCAGGAATACGTGTGGGTAAAACTGTAGGCTCTTTTAAGGTATCGTCAAAATTTAGTTTGTGGTCTACAGTATCTTTATCTATATCTGCCAACATGTCCTCAGAAATCTTTTGCATACGCGCTTCTGTGTAACGCATTGCCGCAGGACTATCACCATCAATAGAACCAAAATTTCCTTGGCCATCTACAAGTAAGTAACGTAAGCTCCAATCTTGCGCCATACGTACCATAGTGTCATACACCGAAGTATCGCCATGTGGGTGATATTTACCTAATACTTCACCAACAATTCTTGCTGATTTTTTATGTGCTGTATTTGCTCTAACTCCTAGTTCGTGCATACCGTAAAGAACACGTCTATGCACAGGTTTTAATCCATCCCTCACGTCCGGTAATGCACGTGACACAATGACCGACATCGAATAATCGATGTAAGCCGATTTCATTTCATCTTCAATGTTAATAGGGATTAATTTTTCGCCTTCTGCCATATTATAAATGTTAATTTATTTACTTAATTTTCGTAACGTGCTAATATATGAATTTCATTAGGTTTAGTCGTGTATTCAAACGGTTCTTTTGAGGGTATTTATTAACAATTTTTAACGCTAAAATCGTTAATAAGTATCTTACCCAATATTTTGTTTTACAGTCCTTTTTTAGTCTATTCGTTAATTTCATATTAATAAGGTATAGTTTTTGCCCTATTGTTATTGAATTTATTATTTTTAATGCAGAACGAATTTTAATATGGACGATAATTTTTCACCTAGAGTTAAAGATGTAATTGCCTACAGTAAAGAAGAAGCTTTACGGTTAGGGCACGACTTTATTGGAACTGAGCATTTAATGCTTGGCTTGCTACGTGATGGCAATGGCAAGGCTATAGATATTTTAAATTCTTTAGATGTAGACTTAAATCATCTGCGTCGTAAAGTCGAGATTTTAAGCCCTGCAAATCCAAATATTTCAGTAACATCTAACGAAAAGAAAAACTTGCACCTCACCAGACAAGCTGAGCGTGCGTTAAAGACTACTTTTTTAGAAGCTAAACTTTTTCAGAGTACGTCTATAAATACTGCACATTTATTATTGTGCATTTTGCGAAACGAAAACGACCCAACAACTAAACTTTTAAATAAGCTAAAGGTCGATTATGATAACACTAAAGAAGAATTTAAATCTATGATAACAAACGATGACGATTTCTTAGAAACACCAAAAGCAGAATCATTTTCTGATGACGATATGAATGAAGCAGAAGACAATGAAAAACAAAATCCTTTTGGTGGAACATCTCAAAAAGGTAACAAAAAGTCTAAAACACCTGTTTTAGACAACTTTGGGAGAGATTTAACGGTATTAGCCGAAGAAGGGAAATTAGACCCTGTAGTAGGACGTGAAGAAGAAATACAGCGTGTTTCTCAGATACTTAGCAGACGTAAAAAGAACAATCCGCTACTTATCGGTGAGCCTGGCGTAGGTAAATCTGCCATTGCAGAAGGCTTGGCTTTGCGTATTGTAAAACGAAAAGTATCGCGCACACTATTTAATAAACGTGTTGTTACGCTTGACCTTGCTAGTTTAGTTGCAGGCACAAAATATAGAGGTCAGTTTGAAGAACGTATGAAAGCAGTAATGAACGAGCTCGAAAAAAATGATGATATTATACTCTTCATTGACGAGATTCATACCATAGTTGGAGCTGGTGGAGCTACAGGAAGTTTAGATGCTTCTAATATGTTTAAACCTGCACTTGCTAGAGGTGAAATTCAATGTGTCGGTGCTACCACTCTAGACGAGTACAGACAATACATAGAGAAAGATGGTGCTTTAGAACGTCGTTTCCAAAAGGTACTAGTAGAGCCAACTAGCGTTGAGCAGACTATTGAAATACTTAATAACATTAAAGGTAAATACGAAGAGCATCACAATGTTGATTATACAGATGAAGCTATAGAAGCTTGTGTTAAGCTTACCAACCGTTACATGACGGAGCGTTTTTTACCAGACAAAGCTATTGATGCTTTAGACGAAGCAGGTTCTCGTGTGCATATCACAAACATTGATGTGCCAAAGCAAATTATTGAGTTAGAGAAAAAACTCGAAGAAGTAAGAGAAACTAAAAACTCTGTGGTTAAGAAACAGAAGTATGAAGAAGCGGCTAAACTTAGAGATGATGAAAAACGACTCGAGAAAGATTTAGCATTAGCTCAAGAAAAATGGGAGGACGAAACAAAGCTTCATCGCGAAGTTGTGACTGAAGAAAATGTAGCTGATGTCATCTCTATGATGACAGGTATACCTGTAAATAAAATTGCTCAAACTGAGATTAATAAACTTGCTGAATTACCAAACCTTATTAAAGGTCGCGTTATTGGCCAAGATGATGCTGTGAAAAAGGTTGTAAAAGCTATTCAACGCAATAGAGCTGGTTTAAAAGACCCTGACAAACCAATAGGTTCTTTTATCTTCTTAGGACAGACAGGTGTTGGTAAGACGCAGTTAGCTAAAGTTTTAGCAAACGAGCTATTTGATAACGACGATGCACTCATTAGAATTGACATGAGTGAATACATGGAGAAATTTGCCATTTCACGCTTAATAGGTGCACCTCCAGGCTACGTAGGTTACGAAGAAGGTGGTCAGTTAACAGAAAAAGTACGTCGCAAGCCTTATGCGGTTGTTTTACTCGATGAAATTGAGAAAGCACATCCAGATGTATTTAATATGCTATTACAAGTTCTGGATGACGGATATCTGACAGACAGCTTAGGACGCAAAATCGATTTTAGAAATACCATAATTATAATGACTTCTAATATTGGTGCGCGTAAGCTAAAAGATTTTGGTACTGGTGTAGGATTTGGTACAGCTGCAAAAGAATCACAAGCTGCAGACCATGCTAAAGGCATTATAGAAAACGCCCTTAAAAAAGCATTTGCACCAGAATTCTTAAACAGAATTGACGATGTCGTTGTGTTTAATACGCTTGAAAAAGAAGACATCAACAAAATTATTGATATTGAATTAGTGAAATTAGTTAAGCGTATAAGTGGTTTAGGTTACGAGCTTAAACTTTCTGCTAAAGCTAAAGATTACATTGCTGAAAAAGGTTTTGATTCTCAATACGGCGCAAGACCTTTAAAGCGCGCAATTCAGAAATATATTGAAGACGCTTTAGCCGAAGAAATCATTGCTTCAAAAATTCAAGAAGGTGATACAATTTCTATGGATTTAGATGAAAAGAATGATGTTTTAAAGATAAAAGTGAAGAAATCTGAAGAGAAACCTACTGAGGAATCTTAATTTTTTTATTTATAAATTTTGAAAAGCCATTTCTCCCGGCACCTCAGGATGAAATGGCTTTTTTTATTTCATTAATCCTAAAAATGAGGCTTAATTCCTTTGAAGCGATTATATTTTCCTAAATCAATTTCATTAATATTAGGGTCTTTTGATGAATAGGTAAGTTTAAACATTTTACCTATGCAACCTTTTCGCTTATTGTCAGATTCATCACATCTGAAAAAAGATAAAGATGTAGAACCAACATATGATTTCCCATCTACCTTAAACCTATATGAAATTGTATATCTAGCATTGCTCCTATACCTAAAATTGATTATTTCAGCTTCAGTTATTTTACCATACTCTTCAAGCTCATCATATCTTATAGTGTTGTAGTAAATTCCACCTATAATTATAAATCCAAGTATTAGTATACCTATTATCTTTTCGTTCTTTTTTATGAACTTCATTTACTGCTCCAACAAATCTGCTTTTATTCCATAATCATTCAAGAATAATTCAAAATCTGTGATATTGTATTTCTTTAAAAACTGGATTGACTTTTCAATATCATCATGAAGAATTTCGTCTTTCTTTAAAAAAGGGACTTCCTTTCTGTAGGCTTTCAAAAACAACTCTATAAACCTAGAGGATTTTAATGGTTTTCTAAATTCCATAGCTTGCGAAGCATTAAACAATTCTATAGCTATAATGCGTTCTACATTTCGGATTAAATTATATGCTTGTACCGCAGCATTGGCGCCCATACTCACATGGTCTTCTTGCCCGTTACTTGATACAATACTGTCTACACTAGCTGGTGTTGCTAACTGCTTATTAGCACTTACAATACTTGCTGCTGTGTATTGCGGAATCATAAAACCAGAATTGAGACCAGGATTGTTCACCAAAAATGCTGGTAAACCTCTCAAGCCAGAAACCAATTGAAAAACACGTCTTTCTGATATATTTCCAATTTCTGCCATAGCGATTTTTAGATAATCAAAAGCTAAAGCTAGTGGCTGTCCATGGAAGTTTCCAGCAGATATAATTTCATCTTCATCAGGAAAAATATTAGGATTATCAGTCACCGAATTGATTTCTGTAATCATTGTTTTCTCCACAAAATCTATCGTGTCTTTTGTTGCGCCATGTACTTGAGGAATACATCTAAAAGAATATGGGTCTTGCACATGCTCTTTCTCACGAGCAATTAATTCACTTCCTTTTAAAAATTCTCTAAAACGACGCGCAACTTTTAATTGCCCTGCATGAGGTCTTACTATATGCACCAAATCGTTAAAGGGCTCTATTCTACCATCAAAAGCATCCAATGAAATACTAGCAACAATGTCCGCTAAGTAAGATGCCTTGTGAGATAACAAAAGACAGTATACACCATAAGCAGTCATAAACTGTGTTCCGTTTAATAAGGCTAAACCTTCTTTTGCCTCAAGTTTTATAGGCTTCCAATTGAATTTCTTTAATACTGTAGATGTCTTTACCAGCCGATTTTGGTAAGTCACTTTTCCTTTACCGATAATTGGCAAAGACAAATGTGCTAATGGTGCTAAATCTCCAGATGCACCTAGTGAACCTTGCGTATATACAAACGGGAAAATATCATTATTAAAAAAATCAATTAAACGTTTCACCGTATCTAATTGCACACCAGAATGCCCAAAACTTAAAGACTTTATCTTTAGCAAGAGCATTATTTTAACGATGACTTCTGGGACTTTATCTCCAGTACCACAAGCATGAGACATCACCAAATTCTCCTGCAATTTTGTTAAATCACGCTTAGAAATCTCAACATTGTATAAGGAACCAAAACCCGTATTAATACCATAAAAAGGAGTGTCACTATCAGCAAGCTTCTTTTCTAAATAGCTTTTAGATTTTTTGATTTTAGATTTGGCTTCTTCCGATAGTTTAATCTTCTTATTCTCAAAAATGATAGTGTTAATATCCTTTAGCGTCAATAAAGAGGAAGAAATTGTATAGTATTTTGCCATTTTGTGAGTTTTCTAAAAATCAAAAGTGAAAATATCTTTTTGGCTATGCAACAAATGTTAATAATTACATAGTATTTTATGCTTCATCAACTTCTTCTTCGCCTTCAACTTGGGTTTGTTCTGGTTGCTTAAATAAATCAATATAAGCTTCGCCTAAATAGTCTATAATATGGCCAGCCAATAAGCTTTGGTAACCATATTCTTCAATAGCTAAATCACCAGCTCTACCATGCAGATATACTCCAAAGAGTGTAGCCTCAATTGGATTGTATTTTTGGCATAAAAGCCCCGTAATAACACCCGTTAAAACATCTCCGGAACCGCCTGTTGCCATACCTGGATTTCCTGTAACATTTATATATTTCTTTTCACCAAAGACTGTAATGGTATGAGCTCCTTTTATAACGACTATAACCTTGTGCTTCACTGAAAAATCTGATGCTTTTTTAAGCTTATCAAAATCATCTGACCACTTACCTACTAATCGCTCTAATTCTTTAGGGTGCGGTGTTAATATTGAGTTTTCTGGAATTGATTTTAGCAACGCATTATTTTCAGAAATAATATTTATAGCATCTGCATCAATAACTAATGGGGCTTTGTTAGATTTTAGAAAAGTTTGCAGTGCGGAAACAGTTTCAGAAGATTTTCCCAAACCTACACCAATTCCAATAGCGGATGGCTCAATATCAAAATTGATATCTGTTATCTTCTTTTCATCAGCATTTGCAATAACCATTGCTTCTGGTAAACTAGATTGTAATGGATAATAGCCACATTTCGGAACATAAGCAGTAGCCAAACCTGCCCCTGATGATAAAACAGAACGCGTAGCTAATTGCACAGCACCAATTTTACCATAACTTCCACCAATAATAAGTCCATGTCCAAAATCGCCTTTATGAGAAAACTTTTCTCTAGGCTTATACATTGGGAGTACTTCATTCTTAGAAATTAACTCGTACTCAGTTTCAGAAGATATTAAATACTCTCGGTCGATGCCTATGTCTATAACTTCCCACTGAACAGTACAATCTGAAGTTTCAGGCAAAAAGAAAATCAATTTTGGCGATTGAAAACTCAAGGTGTAATTTGCTCTAACCACACCATCTTTATCTTGTATGGGCTTATCTGTATACCATCCAGATGGGATATCTACAGAAAGTGTAAAAGCATCCGAAGCCTTAAAATGATGAAATAGTGCTTTTATCCAATCTTCAATAGAACGATTAAGGCCAATGCCAAAGATAGCATCGACAATAATATCATCTTTATGAATCTCAGGAAAATCAGTTTCGCACTTTAATAATTGAGGCCATTTTTTGGTAACCGCCTTTACTTTATCATAACTTGTTAAGAAATCTTGAGAACGGCTATTCCCACAATTCACTACATAAACTTCTACATTATAACCATGGGTAATTAGGTGTCTTGCTATAACTAGACCATCACCTCCATTATTACCAATACCACAAAAAATATGGATAGGCACTTGGGCACCTTGCATTCGTAAATGCATCCAATTAAAAATTTGCAAACCAGCACGTTCCATTAATTCTGATGGCGGCAAGCTTTGACGTTGCTCGGTGATTTTATCACCTTCATATATTTGAGTTTTCGAAAAGATTTTCATCTACACTATGATTTATTTAAAAAACCAACCTCTATTTTATTCTTTTTATAAAAATAGGACTAAACATGAGCTTAGGTTTTTTTATTGTGCCAAAAATAATACATTTGATTAGCACTGAAGACAAAATACACTTTCGCATGTAGTGCTTAGGAAATTTAAGTCGTAAACTTAACAAGTTTTCAAATCTCAAATATCATGAAAGTCTTGAAATTTGGTGGAACATCCGTTGGTTCTGCTAGTAATATAAATAAAGTTATAGCTATCCTAGACAAAAAGTCAGAGGACACTCCAATTGTCGTGGTTGTGTCTGCTGTTGGCGGTATTACAGATAAGCTTCTAAATGCGGGACGCCTTGCAATACTAAAGGATGAAGTTTATAAGACTGTGTTTGAAGACATCCAAAATATCCATTTCTCTATTGTACAAGAACTCATTCCTGAGGATAATGAGCTTATAATTTCTACAATAGGTAAGAAGCTTGAAGCGCTCTTAAGTTTACTTGATGGATTGTACCTTCTAAACGAATTGACTCCAAAAATATCAGACAAATTAGTGAGTTTTGGAGAGCTTATTTCATCTTATATCATCTCAGAAACCCTAAAGTCAAGAGGAATTGATGCAAAAAGAAAAAATAGTCAAGAGCTTATAATTACGGATTCAAATCATGGTAATGCGGAAGTATCCATACAACCAACTAGAGCTAACATTGTTGAGTATTTTAAGAGTTCAAAACATAGAATTACAGTATTACCAGGTTTTGTTGCAAACTCCACAACAGGAGAAGAGACGACGCTTGGTCGTGGAGGTTCTGACTACACAGCATCTATTGTTGCAGCTACTTTAAATGCAGAAGTTTTAGAAATTTGGACAGACGTCAGTGGCATGTATACAGCAAATCCAAGTCTAGTAAAACAAGCCAAGCCCATAGAGCAAATATCATTTCAAGAAGCCTTAGAACTATCTCATTTTGGTGCAAAAGTCCTTTATCCACCAACAGTACAACCTGTTTTAGATGCTAATGTTCCTATTCTTATAAAGAATACGATGTATCCAGAAGATGTAGGAACAAGAATTTCAGATTTCACCGAAAAGTCTATAAAAAATCCTGTTAAAGGGATTACTCATATAGACAATATAGCTTTGCTTACACTCCAAGGTCCAGGTATGGTGGGGATTCCTGGTTTTTCAAAACGGCTATTTGAAACTTTAGCTCTTGAAAAAATTAATGTCATTTTTATAACGCAGGCTTCCTCTGAGCATGCCATTTGTTTTGGTATAGACACAAAGGATAAAGAAACAGCTGAAAATTCTATTAATAAGGCTTTTGAGTACGAAATCACACTTAAAAAGATTGAACCCATACTTGTAGAGAGTGGACTTTCTATCATAGCACTTATTGGGGATAATATGAAAAACTACCAAGGTATTAGCGGTAGAATGTTTAGTACACTCGGCAAAAACAACATCAATGTTAGAGCTATAGCACAAGGCGCTTCAGAACGAAATATTTCAGCAATAATTGACGAAATTGATGTAAAAAAAGCACTTAATGCCTTACACGAACGCTTTTTTGAAGTCGAGACTAAACAACTTAATGTTTTTATCGTTGGTGTTGGTAATGTTGGCGAACGTCTCATAGACCAAATAGAACAACAACATCAATTTTTGAAAGAAAAACTAAAAATTGATGTTCGTATTGTAGGCATGGCAAACTCCAGAAAGATGATTTTTAATGAAGAAGGAATTGATTTAGAAGATTGGCCCTCTGCTTTTGATTTTGCTGAAAAAACTAACCTAGAGATATTCTACAATAGAGTGTTAGACCTTAATCTTCGTAATAGTATTTTTGTAGACATTACTGCAGAAGAAGAGGTATCTTATTGGTATGAGCATTACTTACGTCAGAGTATTTCTGTAGTTGCTTGCAACAAAATAGCATGTTCTGGAGCATATAGTTTATATGAAAACTTACATGACTTAGCACTGAGCTATAACACTTCGTTTCTTTACGAAACTAATGTAGGCGCAGGCTTACCCATCATAAACACACTCAATAATTTAGTAGCTTCTGGGGATAAAGTAACGAGTATTGAAGCTGTTTTATCAGGAAGTCTCAATTTCGTATTCAACAATTTTGGAGACCACACCAATTTTCATGATACCGTAAAACGAGCTCAATTTGAAGGCTACACAGAACCAGACCCACGTATAGATTTAAGCGGAATAGATGTGGCGCGTAAGATTTTAATTCTAGCCAGAGAGAATGGCGAAAAAATGGAAATTGAAGACATTGAAAACGAATCCTTCCTTACCAAAGCAAACTTAGAAAGTGATACTGTTGACGATTTTTATGACACACTTAAAGAAGACGAATCTCATTTTCAAGATATATATGCTTCTGCAAAAGAAAAAGGCTGTCAATTAAAATATGTAGCTGAATTTAAAAACGGGAAAGCAAAAGTGGGTTTAAGAGAAATCCCTGAAGGTCATCCATTTTACAATTTAGAGGGCAAAGACAATATCGTGATGTTCTATACTGAGCGTTACCCTGAGCAACCTCTTATTGTTAAAGGTGCTGGAGCTGGTGCAGATGTCACTGCTTCTGGTCTATTTGCGGATATTATAAAAATTGGTAACAAATAGTTATGGAGCGTATCAAAATATTTTCTCCTGCGACTGTAGCCAATGTATCCTGTGGTTTTGATGTTTTAGGATTTTGCCTAGACAGTGTTGGTGACGAAATGGTCATCCGAAAAACTTCAGAAAAAGGTATTAGAATTACAAAAATTGAAGGATCTGATTTACCATTTAATCCTGAAGATAATGTTGCCGGAGTTTCTGCATTAGCATTATATAATTATTTAAAACCTGATTGTGGTTTTGAAATCGAAATCTACAAAAACATAAAACCCGGAAGTGGTATTGGAAGTAGTTCAGCTAGTGCTGCAGGAAGTGTATTTGGTATCAATGAACTTCTTGGAAAACCATTAAGCAAGCTACAACTTACCAAATATGCACTCAAAGGCGAGGCCTTAGCTAGCGGGTCAGAACATGCCGATAATCTTGCTCCAGCGATTTTCGGAGGTTTTACTTTGGTTCGTAGCGTAAATCCGGTTGATGTATTGCAACTTCCAACACCTAATGACTTATATACGACATTAATTCATCCACAAATTGAAATAAAAACATCAGAAGCTCGTGCTATTTTACCAAATGAAGTTCCGTTGAGTAATGCCATTACACAATGGTCTAATGTAGGTAGTTTAGTGCATGCCCTTCACACAAATGATTATCATCTTTTGAGTAAAACACTAAATGATATTGTTGTAGAACCTTACCGAAAACAACTCATACCAGAATTTGATAAACTAAAAACAGAAGTTATTAATGCTGGAGCTTTAGGTTGTGGTATTTCAGGTTCTGGACCTTCAATATTTGCTTTGAGTAAAGGAAAAGCTAAAGCTACAGAGGTGGAGAAAGTAATGCAAAATGTATATGAGAAAACTGAAATTCCGTTTTACACTTTTGTTTCAAAAATAAATACTGAAGGGATTAAAATTTTATAAATGAAGTATTACAGTCTGAATAAAAAAGCGCCTAAAACCACTTTTGAAGATGCCGTAGTTAGAGGATTAGCGCCAGATAAAGGTTTATACTTCCCAGAGTATATCACGCCTCTACCCTATTCCTTTTTTGATTCTATTGAAAACAAATCCAATTCTGAAATCGCTTTCGAAGCCATTAAACAATTTGTTGGTGATGAAATCCCTGAAAACGACTTAAGAACTATTGTTAAGGACACGCTCTCATTCGATTTTCCTGTAGTAGAATTAGATTTTAAAATTTCATCTTTAGAGTTATTCCATGGACCAACTATGGCATTTAAAGATGTTGGTGCCAGATTTATGGCCAGATGTTTAGAGTATTTCAATAAAAATAATTCTAGAAAAGTTACCGTTTTGGTTGCCACCTCTGGTGATACTGGTGGTGCCGTAGCCAATGGCTTTTTAGGTGTTAAAGGAGTTGATGTAGTTATACTCTACCCTTCTGGAAAAGTCAGTGCCATTCAAGAAAAACAATTGACGACTCTTGGACAAAACATTACTGCTCTAGAAGTCGATGGTGTTTTTGACGATTGTCAAGATATGGTAAAACAAGCTTTCGTTGATGAAGAATTGACGAGTAAAATGCAGTTAACCTCCGCTAATTCTATAAACATTGCACGTTGGTTACCACAATTGTTCTACTTTTTATTTTCATACAAACAGCTAAAAAGTAAGTATGAAAATATTGTATTTTCTGTACCTAGCGGTAATTTCGGGAATATTTGTGCGGGTATGGTGGCTCAAAAACTAGGATTGCCAATAAAACATTTTATAGCTTCTAATAATTCTAATTGCGTAGTCACTAACTATCTAGAAACAAAGTCATACCAACCAAAGGCTTCCGTGCAAACCATTAGTAATGCTATGGATGTTGGCAATCCGAGTAACTTTATAAGGATTAAAGAATTATACAACTCTGATTTTAATGAATTAAAAGAAAACCTTTCTTCTTACAGTTTTTCGGATGATGAGACACGTAAAGCCTTATTAGAAATACATAAGACGTATAATTACATTGCTGACCCTCATGGTGCAGTAGGATATTTGGGCGCAAAAAAGTATTTGCAGAATAATCCAGGAGACCACGTTGTATTTTTAGAAACGGCTCATCCGACAAAGTTTTTAGATGTTGTTGAAGACGTTATTAATATTAGGGTTGAATTGCCCGAACAGATTAAAGCGGTTATAGATAAAGAAAAAGTATCTATTCCTATTTCTAGCTATTCAGAGTTAAAAACGTATCTACTTAACAAGAATTAATTATTCTGCTTCTTTGCTTTACGGCTACCTTCGTACATTTCGTATTTAACTAAACGAGATTCTAACTTTGCATTAAATACTTTTATTTTTCGAGATGGACGTAAGCCAACTGATTTTAATGCTTCAAGATTAGACGTGACTAACCAAGCATCTGTATTGGGATAACCGTGTTTTAAAGTTGTACCAATATTGCCATAGAATTCTTCAACATTCAGGTTTTCTAAACGCTCTCCATAAGGCGGATTAAATACCATATGCAGCTTACTGTTTCCAGCCTTTTGAGTTTTAAAGAAATCTTCATGTTGTATATGGATAAACTCATCCAAATGCGCATTTTTAATATTCTCTTTGGCTTTAGCTACAGCAGAAGGTGATTTATCATAACCCAATATCTTATGATGAAAATCTCGCGTTTTCTTCAAAAGTGATTCTTCAATCTTTTCAAATAAATCCACATCCCAATCTTGCCAACGCTCAAAAGCAAATTCTTTACGCATTAAGTTAGGCGGAATATTACAAGCAATCATAGCCGCTTCAGCCAAAATAGTACCACTACCACACATAGGATCCATAAAATCGGTTTGTCCGTCCCATCCACTCATCATTATTAAACCAGCTGCTAAAACCTCATTTATAGGTGCAATATTAGTCGCCGTTTTATACCCGCGACGATGTAGCGATTCACCTGAAGTATCTAATGAAATAGTACAACGTTGGCGGTCGATGTGTACATTAATTTTTAAATCAGGAAATCGCAAATCTATATTAGGACGTGTACCGCTGTTTTCTCTAAAACGGTCAACAATAGCATCTTTAGTTTTTAAAGCCGTGTATTGCGAATGAGTGAAAATACTATGATGTACAGTGGCATCAACAGCTAGAGAACCTTCTGGTTTTAGATAGTTTTCCCATTTAATATTTTTAACTCCATTGTACAAATCTTCTTCTCTAGTTATACGGAAGGATTTAATAGGCTTCAATATTTTAATGGCTGTTCTAATCCCCAAATTGGCTTTATACATAAAACCTTTATCACCAACAAAAGACACAACTCTGACACCCTTTTCAACATCCATTGCACCTAGTTGTACAAGCTCTCTAGCTAAAATATCTTCAAAGCCAAATAAGGTTTTGGCAACCATTTTGAAATTTTCGTCCATATATTTCGTCAAATATCAAAACCTTTAAAACGGTTCGATAGGTTGCAAAAATACAGTATTTTTGTGAAGTCGAAAGACCACACCAACTATGACAAAAACAACAGAAAAATGGTATGCTTCTTGGTTTGATACACCATACTACCATATTTTATATAAAGACAGAGATTATACTGAAGCACAGGCTTTTATGGATAATCTCACCAACTATCTCAACCTTCCAGAAAATGGAAAGATATTAGATTTAGCTTGTGGTAAAGGTCGCCATTCTATTTACCTAAATAAGCTAGGTTACAATGTTACAGGTGTAGATTTATCTGAGCAAAGTATTACTCATGCTAAGCAATATGAAAATGATAGCTTAAAGTTTGATGTACATGATATGACCAAACCCTATCCTGAAACATTTGATGCTGTTTTCAATTTGTTTACAAGCTTTGGTTATTTTGAAGATGACATCTGCAATTTAAAAACTATAGAGTCCATTAAAGCTGAGCTGAATGACTTTGGTTTTGGGGTTATTGATTTTATGAATTCTGAGTACATCATAGACAATCTTGTTGCTGAAGACACTAAAACTGTGGATGATATTACCTTTTTACAACAACGAAAAGTAGAAGATGGTTATATTATTAAAGACATCTCTTTTACGGCAGATGGCGAAGATTATCAGTTTCAAGAACGCGTTAAAGCTTTTACTTTAAATGATTTTGAAGTGCTTTTTGAAAAAGCTGGTGTACATCTGTTAGATGTTTTTGGCGATTATAAACTTCGTAAGTATCACCAAAAAACTTCTGAGCGTTCGATTATGATTTTTAAGTAAATTGCCAACATGAATAAGTTTCTATTTCCTGTTTATGCCATAATCATTGGTGTTGTTATTGCGTTTTTAACCAAGAACAAGAAGACCATTGGCACAAAGCTACTCCTTTCTTTTAGTGGGGCTTTTCTATTGGCACTAACACTTTTTGATTTGCTTCCAGAAGTTTACGAGCATTTAGACGCTAAGCGTACCGGACTTTTTATTATGTGTGGTATTCTGCTTCAGATTATATTAGAGTTTTTCTCTAAAGGTGCTGAACATGGTCACCTACACATTCATAAGGATGATACTCAATTTCCTTGGCTTCTATTTATTAGTTTATGTATTCACAGTTTTTTAGAAGGCTTCCCTATTAATCAACATAACGATATGGTCTACGGGGTTTTTATACATAAAATACCTATTGCTATACTTCTTACCACATTCTTGCTGGAATCTATGTATGTAAAAGGTCAAGCTATAAGCTTTATGTTAATTTTTGCTGCCATGACGCCTTTAGGAACATTAGTCTCTAATACAACATCTATTGCACCAGAGTATCTCACTGCAATTAATGCCTTAGTAATTGGTATTTTTCTTCATATTTCAACAACTATTTTATTTGAAAGTGGTGAAGGTCACAAGTTCAATTTATCAAAACTAGTGGTTATTTGTTTAGGAATCCTCATAGCCTATTTTGTATAAATGTTTAGCAAAGAAGAAAGCCGAAAACTGCGAGAAGACTTTTGGATAAGCTTCGGGAAATCCTTTCCTAGAAAGTGGTTGCTTTACAACACTAAGATTAAAGGTCTATCTTTTAAGTTCTATTTTGATACCAAAAAAGCTTTTGTTTCACTAGACCTTGAAGACGATTTAGAAAACCGAATTAATTGCTGGGAAAAGCTTGAAGCCCTTAAAGGCATTCTTCATTCTGAATATCTTCCTGATGCTATTTACGAAGAAGAGTTTTACCTAGATAATGGTAAAGAAATTTCTAGAATTTATATTCCTCTTGAACAAAAAGTATCCATTCATAACAAAAATACATGGCGCGATGTTATGGAATTCTTTTTTGAAAAAATGTCGTTGTTTGAAGCTTTTTTTGAAGAATATAGAGATATTATTAAGTCGTAAACATCGTACATCTAGCTTAACCCCTTTTTTATTACCTTTAAAGCTAATCAGCTTAACTAAATCATCAATATCATGAAATACTTAAAGTATATACTAGGAATAATAGCTATTCTCGCTATAGGATTTTTTCTTTTAGGTGTCATTAAATCTGAGGTTTCTTACGATTGCCAAGTTATTGTAGATAAACCGCTTGCCGAATCGTGGGCAGTGAGCCAGGACGAAAGTAAAATGGCAGATTGGTTAGAAGGCTTCCAAAAGATTGAGCATATCAGCGGAACGCCAGATTCTGTTGGTGCTGTATCAGATGTTCACTTTATAACAGAAGGTCAAGAGATGGTTATACGAGAAACAATTACTGAAATTGTACCCAACGAGTCGGTGGCCATGACGTTTACTTCAGATTTCATGGACATGGACTATAAACTTAGTATGAATGCTGTAGATGGAAAAACTAAAATTAGTTCTAGCACTAATGCCAAAGGTAATGGTATGTTTTCAAAATCGTTAATGGCTTTAATGAGTAGCTCTATAAAAGAACAAGAAGAAACAAATCTGGCAAATCTTAAAAAGGTAATTGAAGAAAATGAAAGTACGACTCCAACGCTTATTTCTGAAACTCTAGAGCTTACACATTGCGAATCTGCAGTTTATGACGCGCAGAATAATAGAATTTATGCTTCGCTTATTGGTAATCGAGAAGATGGTGATGGCTCAGTAGCGACTATTGGCTTAGATGGTAAAATCCTGAATAAAACTTTTGTAGCAGGACTAAACGACCCAAAAGGTATTGCTATAACAAAAGATAAATTATATGTCTCTGATGTTACTGAACTTGTTGAAGCAGATTTAAAAACAGGTAAAATCTTAAACAAATATACTTCAGAAAGTATTGCATTTCTAAATGATGTGGCAATAGATAATTCGGGGAACGTTTATGTTTCAGACACTAGAACTTCAGAAATATATCAACTTGGCACTAATGGTAACTTTTCATTATGGTTAGCCGACGCCGCTCTAGATAATCCAAATGGACTTTTGGTACAAGGCAATACCATGTATGTAGCATCATGGGGTTCTGCTCCAGAAGGTGGGCGTGTTTCAAAAATAGATATGAATACTAAATCTGTAGATTCTATTTCAACCATAATAGGTAATCTCGATGGCATAAGACCATACGATGCCAACCGAATGATAATTTCGGATTGGAGAAGTGGAAACATTCATCTTATAGATGCAGAAGGAAATACTGAAAACATACTTACAGTAGGTCAAAGTGTTGGAGATATAGCCTATGTTAAAGAAAAACAACTCTTATTATTACCCATGAATAAGCAAAGTCGTTTGTTGTTTTATAAATTGAAATAATCCGAATGCAATTTGATAATTACCGAATACGATTATTAAAAAACACGGATTTAGAGGCCTATTACGGTATGGTGTCTAAAAACAGAAAACGTTTAGAAGATTTCTTTACCGGCACCACATCTAGAACTCAGACTTTTGAAGATACTAAAGTATTTCTGGCTGAAATGCTAGAAAGGGTGAATAAAAGAGAATACTATCCCTATTTAATAGAAGATATCAATACAAATACCATAGCGGGTTTTTTGGACCTCAAAAATGTTGATTGGAAAATACCAAAAACCGAAATGGGACTCTACATTGATGAAGACTACGCCGATAAAGGTGTTTCATCCAAAGCATTTAAACTATTCTGCGACTATTGCTTTGATACACATGGCTTTAAAAAACTTTTCCTCAGAACACATCCTCAAAATTATCCAGCACGAAAAATTGCTGAAAAAGCGGGCTTTAAAAACGAAGGCACCATACGATGTGATTACAAAACAACCTCAGGAGATTTAATAGACCTTGTGTACTATGGTAAATTGAGTAACGAGTAATTTCTGTAATATTTGATATTAATTATATCAACGTTGTAAGTATCTATATAAATAACTGACTTATTGCTCAATAACCAACTAGAATACTTTATGAAATATATAAAACTCATCATCCGTATTGCAATAGCAGTCATTCTAATTCAAACATTAAGATTCAAATTTACAGCACATCCAGATAGTGTTTATATTTTCACAGAGGTTGGCCTTGAACCTTATGGCAGAATTGGTATAGGTGTCGTAGAACTTGTTGCAAGTATTCTCATCTTAATTCCAAGGACAACATGGCTTGGGTCTCTTGCAGTAATTGGTATTATTGGCGGCGCAATAATGATGCACCTTACCCAATTAGGAATTGAGATTAATAATGATAATGGATTATTGTTTTACACGGCAATTGTAACATTTTTATTAAGTGTAGTAAGCTTGTGGTTTGCACGAAAAGATATCCCTATAATTGGTAAAAAATGGTTTTCTGCTCATAGTAACTAGTCCATGCAACTTTATCCTATTTATTCAATTTGATTACCTTTAGAATATCAATTTCTAAACTCAATCAATTATGAAACTCGGAGCATTTTCAATAAGCTTAAGCGTTAAGGATATAAAAGCCTCTAAAGAATTTTATGAAACCTTAGGATTCTCAGTATTTGCTGGAGATATGGAACGGAATTATCTCATTATGAAAAATGGTGACACCATTGTAGGTCTATTTCAAGGCATGTTTGAGCAGAACATTCTCACCTTTAATCCTGGTTGGAATCAAGATGCTGAAACACAAGATAATTTTGATGATGTAAGAGCTATACAACGGCATTTAAAGGCCTCTGGTATAAAACTCATCAAAGAAGCAGACGCTAATACTAAAGGTCCTGAAAGCATCACACTATTTGACCCTGATGGCAATACCATTCTAATTGATCAGCATGTTTAAATTACATACTCGTAAATCATCATAAAATGACAAATGGCTCCTGCCAAAACAAAGAAATGCCAAATCACGTGATTGTAAGGTATTTTATTAATAGCATAAAACACGATGCCGACGGTATATAATAAGCCTCCAGCAAATAACCAAAGGATGCCGTTGGAATGCATAAGGTTAGACAAGGTCGTAAAGTCAAAAACAATTAACCAACCCATGACCAAATACAGAAGCGTTGAAAATATTTCGAACCGTCCTGTAAAAAAGAGCTTTAAGATTACACCAAAAAGGGCTATTCCCCATACGGCATAAAATAACGGCCAACCTAGACTGTCTGGCAACATTATTAACAAAACTGGCGTGTAAGTGCCAGCTATAAGAAGATATATGCTTATATGATCAACAACCCTAAATTTCTTTTTAAGGGTTTCATTAGTCACTGCATGATATAAAGTCGATGCTAAAAACAAAATAATTATAGACAACCCATAAACCACAACACTAAACAAATACCAAGGTTTTGAGCTATCAACATTTACGATTAAAGCAATTAAGCCAATTACTCCTAGCAAAGCTCCTACTCCGTGAGACCAAGCATTGAGTAGCTCTTCACGTTTAGACTGCACGCTCATAATTACTTCTTGGATTTTTTAGGATTAAGCCATTTATCAGTCAAATCGTAATAATCGATGTCAAAGGCTGGGTCTTGCCGTTCTAATTGCCCATTCTGGAATGCGCGAAGCAAAATATCCTCTATTAAAAAATCCTCTTCAACATCTAGTGGAGCAAATTCACGCTTTAGTTTAATGTCAAACAAGCTTGCGGTATTATTGTACCAAAACGCACGCCAACCGTTACGTAGTTCTTTTACCAATTGAAAGGCTGTTTTTCCTGTTTGCCGGTGAATTAATTTTACCAAAATTTGTCCTTCTGTTTTAGTGAGTTTCTTAAGTTCTGCTGAAAATTCTTTTTCTATAAACTTTTGAACTTTTTTCGCATGTTTCTTCTTCTTTCTGCGCTTACTGAATTTTTCAAGCTCTTTGTTTAGCTCCACTAAACGCTCAGCAGCCATTTTAGCATAAGGATAAACTTTAAGCGTCTTTCGTTTTAATATGTAGTAACGGACACGCTCATCCTTAGTTTTTAGGCTAAGCCTTGGTAAAACAATAACTTCATCAAGGTCAATGGCTTTTTTAAATAGCGAATCGCCTTCGACACGGATATATTTATCTGCAAGCGTATCCTGTGGCACTGGCTCTATCTGTGCAAACAAAAGCATTGGAAAACAAACAAATAATGTGAGTAATTGTTTCATACCATTAATTCATTGCTAAAACTGTTCCAAAACTACATTTTAGCACAAATCAAAATTAAGAATTTATCAATGCTATAACCCTAATTTTACCTTTAATATTGTTATTTTTAAGAAAAATTTATTCGCATGGCAAAACAGAAATTACTCAACAAAAAGTCAATGGACTTTTTAGAAAAATACTTAAATAACGCATCACCTACAGGATACGAATGGGAAGGACAGAAAATCTGGATGGATTATCTAAAACCTTATGTCGATGAGTTTATAACCGATACCTATGGTACTGCAGTTGGTGTTATTAACCCAAAAGCAAAATTCAAAGTGGTTATCGAAGGACACGCAGACGAGATTTCGTGGTATGTCAACTATATTTCTGATAATGGTTTGCTTTACGTTATTAGAAATGGCGGCAGTGACCACCAAATTGCACCAAGTAAGATTGTTAACATTCACACCAAAAAAGGCATAGTTAAAGGAGTGTTTGGATGGCCAGCTATTCATACAAGAAATAAATCTAAAGAGGAGCCACCTAAACCAGACAACATTTGCATAGATATCGGTGCCAAAGACAAAAAAGAAGTCGAAAAAATGGGCGTTCATGTGGGTTGTGTGATAACCTATCCAGATGAATTTCATATCCTAAATAAAGATAAGTTTGTATGTCGCGCTTTAGACAACCGTATGGGTGGTTTTATGATTGCCGAAGTCGCTCGTTTACTTAAAGAAAATAAAAAGAAATTACCTTTTGGCTTATACGTTACCAACTCAGTACAAGAAGAAATTGGACTTCGCGGTGCCGAAATGATTACCCAAACCATTAAACCAAATGTAGCCATTGTAACAGACGTAACACACGACACAACCACACCAATGATAGACCCTAAAAAGCAAGGTTTAGCGGAGATTGGTGCTGGTCCTGTGGTGGCTTATGCGCCGGCGGTACAGCAAAAATTACGAGATTTAATTACAGATACAGCCGAAGAAAAGAAAATACCTTTTCAGCGTGCGGCCTTATCTAGAGCAACAGGCACAGATACCGATGCCTTTGCCTATAGCAATGGTGGCGTAGCTTCTGCTTTAATTTCATTACCATTACGTTACATGCACACTACGGTTGAGATGGTACATAAAGACGATGTAGAAAACGTCATTCGCTTAATTTACGAGACGCTTTTAAAGATTGAAGATGGCGAAACGTTTAGTTATTTTAAGTAGATTGTTCAATATATAATATTTCAAGTCTGAATAATTTTGGAATTTTGATGTGTTTCTGCATCCGTTAGAATATTGATTGTAAACAATCTATTCTATAAATATCTAGTGGTAAATAAATTTTGAAACTTAATGGATTACAAAAAAACTTTGGACGAGGCAAGACAATTCAGAATTGCAGCTGCCATCTGTTTATTTGAACAAGAAGAGAGAAAATATTATCCTAAAATTGATAGATGGCTAATAATACCTGCAACCGTAAATTATGCATTAGCAATAGAATTATTTTTAAAATGTCTTTTGATTAAAGAAGGAAATCATAAAACTGGTCACAAATTATATGACTTATTTTTAGAATTAAAACCTAAGACACAAGAGCATATAATAAAACTAACTAATTTACCACCAATAATTTTATTTCATGTAATTCTCAAAGCTCATTCAAATCTTTACGATGATTGGAGATATTTTTATCAAAAGAAAGGAGGAAACAGCAATAGAATTGAATTTCAATTCTTAAAAGACTTTAGCAATGCATTAGATAAAACAATTTTTGATTTATACGGTTAAAACCGTGATTCATAGCAAGAATAAAACACAAATATGCCACTAACCCAACAAAAACAGCTTTTCAACATCTCAGAAGACTTGACCTATCTCAACACGGCGAGCTTCTCTCCTGCTTTTAAATCTGTTGAAGCTGCTGGTATAGAAGGCATGAAACAAAAAAGCAATCCGGAGCTACGGCAAGCCTCAGATTTATTTGAGCCTGTTGTAGCATTACGAAAATTATTTGCGCAACTAATTAATGAAGACGATTACAACCGTGTTGTGACTTTGCCTTCCGTGTCTTACGGTATGGCCAATGTGGCGAATAATATTGAGTTAAAAGACGATGACGAGATTATAATTATAGAAGAGCAATTTCCTAGTAATTATTACATCTGGGAAGATTTGGCTAAACGCTACAACGCCAAAATTGTAACGATTTCGCAACCAGAAACTATTGAGGATTGGAATGCGTCTCTACTCGAGCAAATTAACCCAAAAACGGCTTTAGTCGCCATTGGTCATATCCATTGGGCAAACGGCTATACTTTTGATTTAAAAGCCATCAGAGCAAAAACAAAACAGAATAACGCGCTCTTCGTCATCGACGGAAGTCAATCTATTGGCGCGCTTCCGTTTTCTATAAAAGACATTCAACCCGATGCACTAATTTGTGCTGGCTACAAATGGTTGTTTGGGCCTTATGGTTGCGCGTATGGGTATTACGGCTCGTACTTTGATAATGGCAAACCTATTGAGCAAAACTGGGCAAACCGATTGGGAAGTGAGAATTTAGCTGGCCTAACAGCCTATCAATCGCAATACAAACCCAAAGCCAATAGATATGCTATGGGCGAAAGCGGAAGTTTCATTTATGTAAAAATGCAAACCGCCGCGCTTAAGGAAATTCTAAAAATTAAGCCTTCAGAATTACAAGAGTATTGTCATAATATTTCACATAAAGTCTTAAAAGAGCTCAGTGATTTAGGGTTTACAAGTACTCATCCTGATTTTAGAGCTAAGCATTTGTTTGGTGTAAAAATTCCTGAGTTTGTCAATGTAGACGATTTAAAAGCAGCATTGAAAGCTAATAACATTCATTTGTCTTTCCGAGGCGAATACATGCGTGTATCCTGTCATATTTTTAATACCGAAGCCCATTTTGAAAAATTGGTAAACGTTGTAAAATCCGTAATCAAAGCGTAGTTATGGATGAGCTATTAGACATAGTCGATGCAGAAGGACATCCAACGGGAAAGACCGCACTAAAATCCGAAATACATAAAAACGGATGGTATCATAACACCGTTCATTTATGGTTATATACCAATTCAGGTGAGATATTACTACAACAACGTTCACATAAAAAAGCCATCTATCCTTTACTTTGGGATGTTTCTGTTGCCGGACATATCGATGCTGGCGAAACGTTTACTGAAGCAGCTGTACGTGAAACGAACGAAGAAATCGGACTTCAACTTAAAGAAACGGACTTGATAAAGATTGGAAAACATTTGCATAAGTCAATCTATAATAATGGCGACATAAAAGATTTTGAATTTCATCAAGTCTACATCGCTCAACTCAAAGTAGACCTAAATCAATTAACACCTCAGCAAGATGAAGTCGAAGCGCTTAAATTGGTTACTTTTAACGAGTTTGAAAACTTATTAAAACATAGTGAAACCAATTCGCATTTTATAGCTTCAAATAGTGCTTATTATAAATTCGTTTTAGAACATATTAAAAAACAACACATTTAATGCAATTACTTCTACTTGCCGTCGCACCAATATTAGCTATTAGCACCTATATCTATCTGCACGACAAACACGAAAAAGAGCCTATAGGCTTATTACTTAAAAGCTTTTTTCTTGGTGCTATAGTCAGTGTTCTTATTGTTTTAACGCTTTATCTTTTTACTGGGCGATTTATACCTGTTACGGATAAGTTTAGTGTTGTTCAACAATTTATTCAAGCATTCTTTGTGGTAGCACTATCAGAAGAATTTAGCAAGTATGTCATTGTAAAATATTTTGCGCAACCCAAAAAAGAATTTAACGAACCTTACGATGGCATCATGTACGCCGTAATGGTATCGATGGGCTTTGCTTGTACAGAAAATATTATGTATGTCTTTAATGGTGGTACTGAAGTGGCTATTTTAAGAGCGTTTACAGCAGTACCTGCGCATGCGACTTTTGGTATTTTAATGGGGTATTTTATGGGCAAAGCTAAATTCTCTAAAAATAGGTTTCAATTGAATATGGCCGGTCTTTTCTTAGCCACGTTATTTCATGGTGCCTACGATTTCTTCCTGTTTATAAATTTTATTCCTGGCATTTCAATAGGCGCATTTATTTCTCTAATAATCGGACTTATACTATCAAAAAAAGCAATGCTAAGACATCAAAATAACTCTCATTTCAACACTGATAAATAAACCAAATATTATGATTTTCTTCATATTTTTATACGAGGTCGTTCATTAGTTTTGTTGAAATATAAAATCATATTTTATGTATAAACTCAAAGTCAACAACGGTCATAGTTTTAATGTCTCTATGGAAGACATCGAAAAACTAGATCTGGTTGAAACCTCCAAAAACCAATTCCATATTCTTCAAAATAACGCTTCGGTAAAAGCCGCTATTTTAGATTCTAACTTTAACGCTAAATCGTACTCGGTAGAAGTAAATAACAACTTGTATACCGTAGAAATTCAAGACGATTTAGACCAACTCATTTCAGAATTAGGATTCGAAATCGGTAAAGCAAAACAAGTCAATAACATTAAAGCACCAATGCCTGGATTAATACTAGATATTAATGTTGCAGAAGGCGACGAGGTTGCTGAAAATGATGCCCTACTTATTTTAGAAGCCATGAAAATGGAGAACGTTATTAACTCTCCTAGAAATGGCATTATAAAATCTATTTCGGTAGCCAAAGGCGAAACTGTAGATAAAAATGCGTTATTAATCGAATTCGAATAAGATGAAAAAAATATTAGTTGCCAATCGTGGCGAAATTGCTATTCGCGTGATGCGAACTGCAAAAAAAATGGGAATAAAAACGGTTGCTGTCTTTTCTGAAGTTGACAGAAACTCACCTCATGTAAAATATGCTGACGAGGCTGTTTGCATCGGTCCAGCGCCGTCTAATCAATCCTACTTACTAGGCGATAAAATTATTGAAGTTGCCAAATCGTTACAGGTAGATGCTATACATCCAGGTTATGGATTTTTAAGTGAAAATTCAAAGTTTGCAGAACTATGTGAAGCAAATGATGTGATTTTTATTGGTCCAAAATCTAAAGCCATTGAGATGATGGGTGATAAATTGGCTGCCAAAGATGCTGTGAAAGACTATGATATTCCAATGATTCCTGGTGTAGACCATTCGGTCACAGACCCAAAAGAAGCTATTGATATTGCAAAAAATATAGGTTTCCCAATCTTAATTAAAGCTGCTGCTGGTGGCGGTGGAAAAGGGATGCGTATTGTCGAGAAAGAAGAAAACCTCGAGGAACAAATGAAACGTGCCATAAGTGAAGCTACTTCTGCATTCGGAGATGGTTCTGTATTTATTGAAAAATATGTAAAATCACCTCGCCACATCGAAATTCAGGTGATGGCAGATAGTCATGGTAATTTCCTTCACTTTTTTGAGCGTGAATGTTCTATACAACGTCGTCACCAAAAAGTAGTTGAAGAAGCACCATCTGCGGTTTTAACCCCAGAATTACGAGAGCGTATGGGAAAAGCAGCTATTGATGTTGCTCGTGCTTGTGATTATTTAGGTGCAGGTACCGTTGAGTTTTTACTTGATGCTGACCACAATTTCTATTTCTTAGAAATGAATACACGCTTACAAGTTGAGCATCCAGTTTCTGAGTGGATTTCGGGTGTGGACTTAGTAGAACTACAAATCAAAGTCGCTCGCGGAGAAGCACTAGATATAAAACAAGAGGATTTAAAAATTAACGGACATGCTCTGGAACTTCGTGTTTATGCAGAAGACCCAATGAACGACTTTTTACCAAGTGTCGGTAATCTAGAAGTTTACCAATTACCAGTGGGCGAAAATATTCGTGTGGATAATGGTTTTGAAGAAGGTATGGATATTCCTATTTACTACGACCCGATGCTCTCTAAATTGATTACTTATGGCAAAACTCGAGCAGAAGCTATAGAGCTAATGATAAGAGCCATCGATAATTATAAAGTAGAAGGTGTAGAAACAACATTGCCATTTGGTCGATTTGTTTGCGAACACGAGGCTTTTAGAAGTGGAAATTTTGATACACACTTTGTAAAAAATTATTACTCGCCTAGCCTGTTAGAAGAACAACATAAAGCAGAAGCTGAAATCGCTGCACAAATAGCTTTAAAAACGTATTTAGAAGAACAAAAACTATTAAGACTA
Organism: Winogradskyella jejuensis; assembly: GCF_900129745.1. GTDB lineage: Bacteria > Bacteroidota > Bacteroidia > Flavobacteriales > Flavobacteriaceae > Winogradskyella > Winogradskyella jejuensis. Next base: position 1,074,487 of record NZ_FQWS01000002.1, read on the forward strand.
CCTAATTAAGATAACTATGAACTCAAAAATAAAAACCTTAAATGAAAAGCTAGAACTATCTAGATTAGGTGGTGGTCAAGCTAGAATTGATAAGCAACACCAAAAGAAAAAACTGACTGCAAGAGAACGTGTACTCTACCTGTTAGACGAAGGCTCATTTGAAGAGATAGGTGCTTTAGTGACGCACAGAACCAAAGATTTTGGTATGGAAAGCCAAAAATTCTACGGTGATGGTGTTATAACAGGCTACGGAACAGTAAATGGCAGACTAGTTTATGTATTTGCTCAAGATTTTACCGTGTTCGGAGGCTCTCTCTCTGAAACTCATGCTGAGAAAATTTGTAAAATTATGGACATGGCGGTTAATGTTGGCGCACCAATCATTGGTTTGAATGATTCTGGTGGTGCACGTATTCAAGAAGGTGTGCGCTCCTTAGGTGGTTATGCGGATATTTTTTACAGAAACGTTCAGGCTTCTGGCGTTATTCCACAAATATCAGCCATTATGGGACCATGTGCTGGTGGTGCTGTTTATTCACCAGCAATGACAGACTTTACAATCATGGTACAAGACACGAGTTATATGTTTGTTACTGGACCAAATGTTGTAAAAACGGTAACCAATGAAGAAGTTACTAGTGAAGAACTAGGTGGTGCAAGTGTACACTCTACTAAATCAGGTGTAGCGCATAAAACCTCAGCAAACGATGTTGAGTGTTTAGAAGACGTTAAAAAGCTATTAAGTTATTTACCACAAAATAATAGAGAATTTCCCGATGATTTGGAGTTTGAGTTAAAAGATGAAGTTCGAGAGAGCTTATCGGATATTGTCCCGGACAATCCAAATAAACCTTACGATATGCATCAAGTGATTGAAGGTATTATCGATGAAGATTCGTTTTATGAGATTCATAAAGATTATGCCGAAAATATTATAGTTGGTTTTGCACGTTTAGGTGGTAAATCCATTGGTATTGTTGCCAACCAACCGATGTTCTTAGCTGGTGTTCTCGGTGTAAAGAGTTCTAAAAAAGCCGCAAGATTTGTGCGTTTTTGTGATGCTTTTAATATTCCGCTTTTAGTATTGGAAGATGTTCCAGGATTTTTACCAGGAACGGACCAAGAATGGAACGGTATTATCGTTCACGGTGCAAAATTATTATACGCCTTTAGCGAAGCGACAGTACCTAGAGTAACGGTGATAACGCGCAAAGCCTATGGTGGCGCCTATGATGTGATGAACTCAAAACATATTGGAGCTGATATGAACTTTGCATGGCCTACAGCCGAAATTGCCGTTATGGGCGCAAAAGGCGCAGCTGAAATTATCTTTAAACGTGAAATTTCTTCTTCTGATAACCCTGAAGAAAAATGGAAAGAAAAGGAAGCAGAATATGCAGAACTATTTGCGAATCCTTACAGTGCTGCTGAACGCGGTTTTGTAGATGAAGTGATTTTACCTAAAAACACAAGACGCAAACTTATTAAAGCGTTTAGTATGCTAGAAAATAAAGAAGTGAATAGACCGAATAGAAAGCACGGTAATATTCCTTTATAAGAATTCTAAATAAATTTCCTTAACAAGCCTCAATTCTAATCGTTTTGGGGCTTTTTTAATCCAGTAATCGTCTATGATAATTGATTTGCCCTAAATGATATGCCAAATGCGACTTTAAGTGCATTAAAAAATACTCTGTAGTCATATAATCTTCAAATGGATTGCGTCGATACTCTTTTTGCAAATCAGTTTCGTCTAAATTAGATAAAGTACTTTCAATCATAACTTTAGTATCTTCCAATTGTTTAACAATCTCTTCAACTGGGACGTTTTTCTGAGAAAATTCTAAATCACGCTGCCTTATATAATTCGTATTTCCTAAAATAGCTCCAATAAAATGATTTAGGTTTCCTACCAAATGTAATGCTAAATTACCTGCACAATTACTAATATTTTTATCAATTTTCCAGATTGTATTTTCATCTGTGTAAGCCAATAATTCGTGCTTTACAGCATCTAAATCACGATTGAATAATTTTATTAAAGATTGAAGCATGTTCAAGATATTAAGAGTTGTTATTTTGATATTCAGAAAACAAATTCTGTACTTTAAAAATAGCTAATAATTAGCTTACTTTTACTTCATGAAAAATCAAAGTCGGTCACAAGTAGAATTTGTTGTTTTAATGGCCGCATTGATGTCTATAGTAGCATTATCCATAGATGCTGTTTTACCAGCGCTTCCTGAGATTGGTAGTTTTTTAAATGTTGGTGATACTTCAGATAATCCTAAAGTCATAACGTTTATATTTCTTGGTTTAGGCTTTGGTCAACTATTATTTGGTCCTCTGTCTGATAGCTTTGGCAGAAAACCAATTGTTTACATTGGCTTTATTGTATTTATTATTGCTTCGGTTATTTGTGTAACGACAAAGAGTTTTGAAATGATGCTCTTTGGACGTATTCTTCAAGGAATTGGGTTGGCATCGCCTCGTACTATGTGTATAGCCATGGTTAGAGATTCCTACAGTGGCGACTACATGGCAAAGATTTTATCTTTTGTAGTTATGATTTTTATTTTGGTGCCTATTATTGCACCTTCACTTGGCCAGTTTTTAATGCAACAATACCATTGGAAATCTATTTTTATGTTCAATCTTGGTTTTGGTGTTTTAGTGATGCTCTGGTTTTGGCTCAGACAACCCGAAACCTTAAAGGATAAGCATAGAATTAAATATCGTCTAGCTATTTTTAAAACAGGTACCATTGCATTCTTTAAAATAAAACCTGCTGTGATTTATACCATTTTATCAGGATTAATTACTGGTTCTTTTATGGTTTACCTAAGTACCTCACAACGTATTTTTGAGCAGCAATATAATATGGCAGAGGAGTTTCCCTTAATCTTTGCAAGTATCGCTGTATCGGTTGGTTTATCTACGTTTTTAAATAGTCAACTTGTGGTTAGGTTTGGTATGCGACGAATCGTTCATACCGCTATGTTAAGCTTTGTAATTATTGCCTTGGTATTCGTTATCATGTTTTCTTCTGGTGCAAATCCGAGTATTGAAGTGCTTATTGGCTTTTTTGCCCTTCAGTTTTTAACCATTGGGTTTATCTTTGGAAATCTACGAGCATTGGCCATGGAACCTATGGGACATATCGCAGGTATCGGTTCTGCTTTAAATGGTTTTATTTCTACAGTCATGGCAGTACCCATTGCCGATTATATAGGTAAGTTTGTAACGGATTCTGTGACACCGCTATTTATAGGATTTTTAGTATGTGGATTGATTTCTCTAGCGCTATTTTACTCTATAACCAGCAGAGTTTCAAGGCTACTAAAACGTGCCTAAAAAATCTCTAAGCTCCCTTTTCCTTCTCTAACGATAAGAGGTTCATCTTCTGATAAATCGATAACCGTTGAGGCTTCGTTATCGCCATAACCACCATCAATAACAACATCTACAAGATTATCCCATTTTTCATGAATTAATTCTGGGTCTGTGGTATATTCTAAAACATCATCATCGTCTCGTATAGATGTAGACACGATGGGGTTTCCTAAAGCATTAAGCAAAGCTAGAATGATAGAATTATCAGGAACACGGATGCCCACAGTTTTACGCTTTTTAAAAGGGTTAGGTAAATTTTTAGAACCTGGTAAAATAAATGTATATGGGCCAGGTAATGCACGCTTTAAAATTTTGAAAGTTGATGTGTCTATTTGCTTAATGTAATCACTAAGGTTACTTAAATCCTCACAGATGAAAGAGAAATTGGCTTTCTCTAACTTTACATTTTTAATTTTGGCAAGACGTTCCAAAGCTTTCATATTAGTCATATCACACCCTAGTCCGTAAACTGTGTCTGTAGGATATATAACCAAACCGCCACTTTTTAATACATCAACTACTCTCTGAATAGCTTTTGGATTAGGATTCTCTGGATATATTTTTATGAATTCTGCCATATGTATAAATCTAAGGATTTATTTTAAAATTCCTACAGCACTTAAAACATCTTTATCTCCTACAGCGTAGCAAATACCAATGTTAAAAGTATTATAGTCTCCTTTTCTGAAAAATGAAGTCAGCGACTCAGGAGCTTCAATATTTGTTTTCAATTGTCTAAAATCAAATGCGCTGTAAATACTTAGATTCCTTATCACCTCATATTGTAAACTAAGTCCATAACTCCGAAGGTTACCAGTATCTCTTTGCTCACCATTTTCAATAGTATTCTCTAATGCAAATGTGCCGTATATTGATGCATTAATTCCAATTTTAACTTTATTCAAAGGCACAAACTCGTAACCTAAACTAAAAAAACGTTCACCGAGCCTTGATTTCGTATAATTACCAACTAATTCTGTATTTGTTATATCAAACGAACTTCTTCCACCACTGTATCGAATGAATAAATTTTTATATAGAAACAATTTAAAACTAAAATTATAGCCACCGTCACCATTATAAGCTTGTCCTAAAAAATTATTGCCTGTGGTATTAAGGATTTGGTGACTCAAAGTTACTGCCATTGATTTTTGACTTGAGGCATCATAAAAAAAATTACGCTCAGTCGCTGTATTATCTGTTTGAGCAAAACTAAATACTGAAACAATAATTAATATTAGACTAATACGTAAATTCAAATACATAATCTTCGGAGTTGATGGTTAATATATCCTCTTGCTCAACTCCGCCATTGACACCGTAGGTGAATTTTACAATATCACCAAGTCCTACAAAAAAACTTCTGTTTGCGATATCAGGGAAATTGTCATTCAAGGTTCTCGCTATGAAATTCTCTTCAAAACAGAAACTTTCATTAGTATTTAAAACACCTTCGTCAAAAACTTGAATACAAGTAGGAGTTATATAACTTAGTGAAAAATCTAAAGTGGTACCCAAAGAACTCTCTCTCGTTATGGTATAATTGAATTTACTAAGCTTTTTTAAGGTGATATCTCCAAGGTTAAAAATTAAGTCTTCTGGTCTAAATTCTGAAGTATTAGTTCTGTAAGTGTAGGTTGAGTAGCCATCGGCAGATATTTCTATATAAAATAAATTATTAGAGCCAAAAAGGGATATAATTTCAAAATTACCTGACACATCACCTAACCCTTCTGCTAAGAGTACTGGTAAAGCCCCATTCGAGTTAGCATCTGTAACTATTTTTACATTGGCATTATAAATAGGAATATCATTTTGGTCTAAAACAGTACCTGTAACTAAAACTCTTACATTATTATCAACCTGTGTATCGGCACAATTTAGAAACAGTAATAATAATAAAAGCGCCAGCTGTTTTAGCCTCATATAACAAGTTTTATTTAGAGATGCTTGAACAACAAAAAGGTTGCGTTGTTACTAGGAAATAATTTCCAATTTAGCAAAACGCAGTAATAACTTCTTTACTGCACCATTAGAAAATTTTATTTCGGCTTTTAAATCACCACCAGCACCTTCAATTTTTAGGACTTCTCCTCTACCAAAACGTTGATGATTTACAATATTACCAACAGTAAGTTTACTATCAAATAAATTTGAACCACCGTTAGTTTTACTTATCGGTTTCATCTTTTTAGGAGAGCTTATCTGAAAGTTTTCAGGAGTTTTTCGTTCTTCTTTTTTCTTAAACTTTGGTGACTTAGGCTTTGCAAAACGTATTTTATTCGGTTCAATATCACCAAATATAGATGCGTCTAACATAGGATTAAAACGCTGTTCTTGGATTGGGGTAATATTATCTAAATACTGTTCGTCAATCTCTTCGATAAAACGACTCGGCTCGGCATCTATAAGTTTACCCCAGCGGTAACGAGAAACGGTATAAGTTAAATAGGCTTGCTGCTCTGCTCGTGTTAATGCCACATAGAACAAACGGCGTTCTTCTTCGAGCTCACTTCGTGTATTCATGCTCATAGCACTAGGGAATAAATCTTCCTCCATTCCAACGATAAACACGTGCGGAAACTCTAACCCTTTTGCTAAGTGAATCGTCATCAAAGCCACATGGTCTGGATTGCCTTTGTCAGCATCTAAATCAGTAGCCAATGCTACATCTTCAAGGAATTCTGCAAGTGAGGCAGTACTATCAGCTATTTCTTTTTGCCCTTCAACAAAATCACCCATACCATTGAGTAATTCTTCAATATTTTCCATTTTAGCCACTCCTTCTGGTGTGCCATCTTTATTAAATTCTTTAATTAATCCAGAAACCTTTACCACATGCTCGGCTAACTCAAACGCATTTGCATTTTGATTCATGACCTGAAAACTCTCAATCATAGTCACGAAGTTTTTTAGCTTGTTTCTTGTGCCGCCATTAATATTTACATTTAGATTATCGATATCTTTCAAGACATCGAAAATCGGCTTATCATAAGCACTAGCCGCTACAATTAATCTATCTATAGTGGTTTGCCCTATTCCTCGTGCAGGGAAATTAATAATTCGTTTTAGAGCTTCTTCATCCGCAGGATTAATAATCAAACGCAGATACGACAATACGTCTTTAATCTCTTTACGTTGATAGAAAGACAAACCACCATAAATTCGGTATGGAATATCGCGTTTACGTAAGGCATCTTCAATAGCACGAGACTGCGCATTGGTGCGGTAGAGTACTGCAAAATCTTTGTTATGTAGCTGATTCTGCATCTTTTCTTCAAAAATGGTACTGGCCACAAAACGTCCTTCATCTCCATCCGTCATAGAACGGTGCACTTTTATTTTAGGTCCTTCATCATTTGCGGTCCAAACTACTTTATCAAGCTTGGTTTGGTTTTTATCTATAACCGAATTAGCCGCATTTACAATATTTTTTGTGGAGCGGTAATTTTGCTCAAGTCTAAAGACTTTTACATTATCGTAATCTCTTTGGAAGTTTAGTATGTTATTGATATTAGCACCACGGAACGCATAAATACTTTGGGCATCATCTCCTACTACACATATATTCTGAAATCTATCTGATAAAGCTCTCACAATTAAGTATTGCGAATGATTGGTATCTTGATACTCATCTACCAAGATGTATCTAAATCTATCTTGGTATTTAGCTAATACATCAGGAAAGCGTGTCAAAAGTTCGTTGGTTTTCAATAATAAATCATCAAAATCCATAGCGCCCGCTTTAAAACAGCGTTCTACATATTCCTTATATATTTCTCCCATTTTAGGACGTCTTGCCGCAGCATCAGACTCCATGAGTTCAGGATTGTTGTAGTAAGCTTTTACAGTTATTAAGCTATTCTTGTAAGATGAAATGCGAGAACGTACCTGTTTGTACTTATAAATATCCTTATCTAAGCCCATTTCCTTTATGATAGATGAGATTAATCTATCGGAATCTTGTGTATCATAAATCGTAAAATTGCTTGGGTAACCCAACCTATCAGCTTCAATCCGTAAAATTTTGGCAAAAACGGAATGAAATGTACCCATCCACAGATTCTTTGCTTCACTTTGTCCTACTATCTCAGCGATACGCCCTTTCATCTCGCGAGCAGCTTTATTGGTAAATGTCAACGCCAAGATATTAAAAGGGTCTACGCCTTGACTCATGAGATACGCAATCCTAAATGTAAGCACGCGAGTTTTCCCTGAACCTGCACCTGCAATAACAATCATGGGACCATCTTTCTGTAGTGTTGGCGCTAGCTGAGCATCGTTAAGTTGACTTAAATACTTTTCCAAAAGTGTAGCAATTTTAAAAGTGTGAATTTAAGCAAAGCTCCTGTTTTTATTGGTTGTTTTTATGAATAATTATAAACAATTGATTTACCTTAAAAAGACTATTTTTATAACTTTAAAAAGATAACAAAATCGTTTAGACCCTTAAATGAAAACAATCTGTAATTGTTTTTTTCTTATTCTATTTTCAATTGGTTTTGGACAAACCACAGAACTCTATCAAAAGATTTACGACAATAACGAAGGTTTTGAAATAGACTTTGCACAAACTCTGGCGTTTGATGATTATGGTTTTTTATGGATTGGAGGTAATAATCTAGATAATAGGCTAATTATAGCAGAAAAATCCAAACCACCACTCCAACGCTTTAATGGTTATTCTTTTGATAACATTCCCTTACCAAATGACATTACAGAAGATGTTTTGGGAGTTTCGCAATTATTTAAACGAGATAATGGTAGCTTTTATGTTGTTGTAAAATATGCGAATAGTTATGGGCTTTTTGAACTTAATCCTAGCACAACTGAATTTAAACATATTTCAATCCATGGAAAACAACAATCCTTTGGCTTGTCACATATTTTTAAATACAATAATAATAATTATATACTTAGCCAAGAAGGGCGAATAATTACGCTTAATATTCTCGAAAAAGATAATACACTCACGCCTCTATTTAGCTTTACTTCAGAAGAAAATAAATTTTTAGTAGAAGCGGCAACTCAATTTATAGGCTTCGAAGACTACTGCATCATTAGTGATGATAACTTCGCAATTAAATATTTTGATTGGAATGGCAATCTTTTAAAAGTCGAATCATCAAAGCCAAGAAAATGGATTGATGAGACATTTATTTCAAACAATACTAATTATATCTTCAAAAACAATAATAGCGTTTTACAAGAAATTGATGTAGCTACAAGTACAATTAAACCTGTAAATAATAAACCCTATTTAGATAATTTGCACTTAAATACTTATAATGATGAAAACAACAATCATCTTATCATTTCTTTTGAAGACAGAGAGTTGAAATTAAGTATACTCGAAGGAAATACGATAAAGACTAAATATAAAATCCCATTAAGAAAATGTGATGGAATTAAGGTTGTATCCAAAGATTTAAGCCAGGATATTTGGTTGGCTACCGATGGTAAGCTTCACTATTTCAAATTTCCAACGCAAAATGTTAAAACTTATCTTAGAGACCATAGCATAAGGGCAATAAAACAACTAGATAGCACTAATGTAATTGTAAGTACAGAAGCTAAAGGTTGGTTTAATCTTAATAGAAAAACAGATTCGGTTACTCCAATAAATACAAGATTAGATGATAATAATAGTTCATTAAATTCTAGTAGAAATATCTTTATAGAAGATAATACTATTTGGACATCCTCTGCAAGTAATATTATAGAATTAGGCAAAACAGATTACACACTTAAAAAGTATAGACACTATCCTGTAATAGCTTTAGAACAACTTAACGATAGCCTCCTTTTGTATGGTACAAATGGGTACAATCTCATGAGCTTTAATAAGAAAACAAAAGCACATATCCCATTAGTAAGTACAGATTCTTTATACATTTTTGATATTGCCATAAAAGACCAAAACAATATACTTTGCGCAACAGACAAAGGAGCTTTAATCTACGATTTCGAGAATAATACACATCAGTTTTATGATGCATCACAATTTGAAGATTCCTTTTTCTTAATGACGGACTATCACAAAGATTATGGCTTCTTATTAGGGTCTAGAAGTGGTCATATTCTCAACTACGACGAAAAAAACAAAACCTTCTCTAAAATTTACAAAGACGAATTTAATGCAGGTATAGCTACAATTTTTCCACAAGAAAATGGACTATGGATAAACACGTTTAATGGTTACGTAGATTTTAATCTCAAAGACAAATCAACAAAACGCTATTCTGATAAGGATGGATTTAGTAATAATGAAGCAAACAGATATAGTGCTTTGAAGATAGGTGAGCAATATTTTGTGGGCTCTATAGACGGTCTCAATGTCTTTAATCCAAATGATTTAAAACCGCTAGACGAAAACGCTAACCTAATTTTATTGAAAGCCAATTGGTACGACGAAAACTCTGAGACCTTTAAAGATAATTACGACCAAAACATATTTGAAAAAAGCAAAACCATTGAACTTCCTGTTGAAAACAGGGCTTTAAGTCTAAGTTTTGCCTTAAAAAACATATACGCAAGAGATAATAGCTATAGTTTTAAGTACCGCCTAAATGATAAAAATTGGGTTAACCTAAAGCAACAAAACTCTATTGCATTTCCTAATCTAGCCGCTGGTAATTATAATTTAGAAATCATAGCTTCTGATTTTTCAGGAAACCAAGTAGGCGAACCATTACTCGTAAAAATAAAAAGTAGAGAGTTCTTTTATAAAACATGGTGGTTTATTGTTGCGCTGTCGCTTGCAGTAATTGCGGTTCTACTCTACTTTTTAAGACAGTTCCAGCTTAGGAAAAAGCTGCAAGACCAGTTTGCCTTAGACTTAATACAATCGCAGGAAGACGAGCGCAAACGTATTGCACGAGAACTTCATGATAGTGTAAGCCAACAACTCACACTTATAAAACGTAAAGCACAAAGCACAGAACAAACAGAGATATCGGAGCTTACAAATAATACACTCGAAGAAGTAAGGCAAATTTCCAGAGGACTTTTTCCACCTTTGCTCAAACAATTAGGGTTTACAGAAAGTGTTGAGCAATTAGCCTTAGATATCGACGAAACTAATGCTATATTTATCTCTACAAATATTGAAAATGTTGATGCGCTTTTAACCGATGACCAATCCCTGCATTTGTATAGGTTTATTCAAGAATGTATTAATAACATATTAAAGCATTCTGAAGCCAAAGCATTTGCCATTACCATAGAAAAACAAAAAAGCTTAATTTTAGTCCAAATAAAAGATAACGGAAAAGGATTTGATGTAAGTAGTGCCAGAATCAAAAATAGTTTAGGTTTAAAAACGCTAGAAGAGCGCATCCGTTTTCTTAATGGCGAATTAACTATAGAAAGTAAGAACAATCAAGGCACAACAACTACAGCAAAAATCCCGATTTAAAACATGAACAAAGACATTAAAATTCTTGTAGCCGACGACCATCCAATGCTGCTAAAAGGTTTAAAAGACGAGCTCATAAGCTCTAATTACCAAGGCGTGTTAACAGCTAACAACGGTGCGGAAGCTCTAGAAAAAATAGTATCTGAACGGCCAGATATTGCCATTTTAGATATAGAAATGCCGTTATTAACAGGTTTTGAAGTCATTAACAAATGTCTAGAAGAAGGAATCAAAACCAAATTTATAGTCTTAACCTCACACAAAGAAAATCGCTATATATATAAAGCCAAATCGCTGAATATTTCGGGATATTTATTAAAAGACGAACCCTTTAGCGAAATACAAAATTGCATAGAACAGATAGCAAAAAACGAAACTTATTTTAGCTCTACCTTTAATTCTGTTTTTGAAAACGAAATCTCGCCAGAAATTGAAAAATTAAAACTACTATCCCCATCTGAGCGTACTATTGTTCGTATGATAGCCGACGGAAAATCCTCGAAAGAAATGGCCGAAAGCCTTTTAATATCTGTGAGAACCATACAAAAACACCGCACCAACATTATACAGAAACTCAATTTAAGCTCCGACCAAGACGCACTTAACAACTGGGTAATTTCTAATAAATCTATTCTTTCCTCTATTTAAATCACTACGTACCCCTACGTAATTTTTGACATACATACGTATTGTCTGTAATATAATTAGCAGCTAAATTGCACTATAAATTAAAATTTATAGCCTGCTCTACTTGCGGCTCCAAAATTTAAGACAATTGTTTCGGGGGAAACATGACATATATATCTTTAGAGGAGTCGTAGGTAGAGCAGGTTTTTAAATCTAAGAAAAATGAAAACAAAACTACTTTTTACACTAGCATTATTAATAAGCATTGCTACACAAGCACAAACCGAGTTTACATATACAGGTACAGGCAACTGGACAGACCAAGCCAACTGGTCGCCTTCATACCCTGGAGATAATGGTTTATCTAACCCAGATTATATCATTAATATTGATGGTTCTTGTATTTATCAAGATATTATATTTAATGTAAATGCTCAATTAAATATATCTGGTGCTCTTGAATTCCAAAGTAATAACGGTTTATCTTTTTTCAATGATGTGTTTTTAGATAATGGTACTCTTAGAGTTTTTAGAAACATCTCTGGTAACACAACACTTTTTGGATCTGGAGAAGTAATAACTTCCAATGGTCAGTTATCTAATAGCACAATAAACCCAGGAGGAGACACTAGTTCTGGAACAATTTCTATTCAAAACTTTAGTTCTATTAATAACATTCAATTTATTTTCGATGTTTTCAGCACTACTGATTTTGACACTGTTACAGATGTGGGTACAGGTCCATCTTCAGCTAACAATTCTATTACAGTTAATTTTGATAATTCTGTAACAATTGTTAACAATTCTAGTTTTACACTATTTACTGGTGTTAATAATGACTTTTTTAACTCTTTATCTTTAAGTAATCCCATTAATGGGTTTCTACCCCAACTTAGTTTTTCCAACGGAAACATAACAGTAACTTATACAGATATAGAAGCACCAACTATTACTAATTGTTCAGGTGACCAAAACGTAACAGCAGATTGTGATACATTTTACACAATACCAGATTACACAACTACAACTACTGCAACAGATAATGATACTTCTACTACAATTAGCTATACACAATCGCCACCAGCTGGTTTAGGTGCAGTAGATGGTACAGAGATAACAATAACTGCAACAGATAGTGCTGGTAACTCAAGCGATTGTACATTTACAATAAACGTTAGCAATCAAACACTCTCTACTAACGAGCTAGACGATATTGTAAGCAGAAATATTTCGTTGTTTCCAAATCCTTCACAAGGTCAATTTACTCTAAAGAATACATCAGGACTAAATCTAAACAGTGCAGAGCTTATAGATGTTAAAGGCGCACTCATACAAACCATAGACCTAGAAGGATTTACGAATGTACAGACCATAGATTTATCTGCATTAAACCCTTCGATTTACTTTTTTAAAATATATACTGCCGATGGTGTAGCAACTAAAAAAATAATTATAGAGTAACCCAAACATAATAGCACATACACATACAAAACCATTCTTAAATCTATAAGGATGGTTTTCTTTTTTTAAATATCTTAGTGGAAATTATTAATTGATATGAAAAAACTCCTAACCTTACTTCTACTCGCTTCCTTTAGCATTACAGCACAAAACTCAATGGAACAAGACATTATTGACATCGAAGATAAACTCATTGAATGGCGTCGCGATTTTCATCAAAATCCAGAACTCTCTAATCGTGAGTTTAAAACGGCGGAGAAAATTGCTAAGCATCTTAAGTCTTTAGGTTTAGACGTTGAAGTCAATGTCGCTAAAACAGGCATTGTTGGTATTTTAAAAGGAGACAACCCTGGAAAAGTCGTGGCTTTACGTGCTGATATCGATGCTCTGCCAGTAACCGAGCGTAACGATTTACCCTTCAAATCTGAAGTAAAAACTACCTTCTTAAATACTGAAACTGGTGTGATGCATGCTTGTGGTCATGATACACATACCGCCATATTAATGGCAACTGCCGAAGTATTTAGCAAACACAAAGACAAAATTAACGGCACTATAAAATTCATTTTTCAACCTGCTGAAGAAGGTCCACCACCAGGTGAGGAAGGTGGCGCAAAATTGATGATTAAAGAAGGGGTTTTAGATAATCCTAAGGTCGATGCTATTTTTGGATTGCATATTAACTCGCAAACGCCAGCTGGTGTTATTAAATACAAAACAGGAGGTATTATGGCATCTGTAGAGCGCTTTGTTATCAACGTAAAAGGAAAACAAACACACGGTTCTCAGCCATGGTCTGGTGTTGACCCAATATTAATTTCAGCAAAAATTATCGATGGTTTGCAAACGATTATCAGTCGTGAAGCACGTTTAACGGATGAAGCTGCTGTAATTACGGTTGGAAAAATTACTTCAGGAACACGTTTTAATATCATTCCGGAATCTGCTGAAATGATTGGTACTGTGAGAACACTAGACCCAAAAATGCGTGCTATGATTGAGCGTCGTATGAAAGAAATGGTGGAGACTATTGCCAAAGCTTACGGTGGCGAGGCGACGATTACCTTTCAGAATAATACATCCATAACGTATAACGATGCGGCTTTAACTGAACAAATTTTACCATCCATTCAAAAAGTTGCGGGCGCAGAAAATGTACAACTCATGAAAGCGACTACTGGCGGTGAAGATTTCTCTTATTTTCAAGAAAAAGTACCAGGCGTTTATTTCTTTTTAGGTGGTATGACACCAGGAAATACGGAAGCTTTTCCACATCACACACCAGATTTTCAAATTGATGAAAGTGGGATGCTTTTGGGTGTTAAAGCCTTTACACAAATCACCTTAGACTACTTGAACAATTAATTTTATGGATACTATTCTTCAGTTTCTTGGGCAAATCCCATGGTGGCTTTGGATTATCATAGCTTTGGCAATTGTTGCTATTAGAGACATTTTCTTTCAAAAGCGTCACACTATAAGTCATAATTTTCCTATCGTTGGCCATTTACGCTATTGGTTAGAGAGTATTGGCCCAGAAATGCGTCAGTATTTTGTAGCAAACAATCGTGAAGAATTACCGTTTAACCGTATTGAGCGTGGCTGGATTTATGCTTCAGCAAAGAAGGAGAACAACTACGAAGGTTTTGGTACAGATAGAGATATCTATGCGCATCAGCATATATTTATTAATAATGCAATGATGCCTTATAAAGTTGAGGATAATCATCCTAATGCCATCGATAAATGCTTTTTACCATGCGCAAAAGTCATGGGCGAATACAACAAACGTAAAAAGCCTTACCGTCCAGCATCAATTATAAACGTTTCTGCAATGAGTTTTGGTTCATTGTCTGCTAAAGCAGTAGAATCGCTAAATAAAGGCGTGAAAATAGCAGATGCTTACCACAACACAGGTGAAGGCGGTCTGTCGCCTTACCATAGTCATGGTGGCGATGTGGTGTTTCATTTTGGTACAGGATATTTTGGGGTTCGTGCGGAAGATGGTGGATTCTCCATGGAAAAAATGATTAAACTGGTTGAAGACAATCCTTTTATTCGTGCTATAGAAGTTAAACTATCACAAGGCGCCAAGCCAGGTAAAGGTGGTGTTTTACCTGGTAAAAAGATTTCTAAAGAAATTGCAGAAATACGTGGTGTCGAAGTCGGAAAAGATGTCTTATCTCCTCCAAATCATAAAGCTTTTTCTAATGTCCCTGAACTGGTAGATTTTATTGAAGCCATTGCGGAAGCAACTGGATTACCAGTAGGTATAAAAGCGGCTATTGGAAAATTAGAACAATGGGAAGAATTAGCTAAAATTATGAAATCCGAAAATCGCGGCCCAGATTTTATTGCTGTAGATGGTGGCGAAGGCGGTACAGGAGCTGCACCTCCAAGTTTTGCCGACCACGTCTCTTTACCATGGGTTTACGGCTTTAGCGATATTTATAAGCTCTTTCAAAAATATGGAATTGAAAAACGCGTTGTGTTTATTGGCAGTGGTAAACTAGGTTTCCCAGCAAAAGCTGCTATGGCATTTGCAATGGGCGTCGATTGCATCAATGTAGCCCGTGAGGCTATGATGAGTATTGGCTGCATACAAGCGCAAATCTGCCACACAAATCGCTGTCCTGCTGGTATTGCTACACAAAGTAAATGGCTACAAAACGGTATTAATATTCCTTTAAAATCTGAACGTTTGGCGCAATATTTCAAAACATTTAGAAAAGAATTGATAGAAATTACGCATGCCGCAGGCTACGAGCATCCTTGCCAGTTCAACATGACTGATATTGAAATGAATGTCGATGACCACAACCTAACTAAAGAATTCAACTCTACTTTTGGTTACAACAAAACACCTATAGATTTTAAAAGTATGCAAGACCTTAAAGATTGCATTTATCTCGGAGGAAAAACTAAAACCAAACAATTGCAGAATTAAGCCAAACCTATTATGTTTGCTAAAAACTAAAACTTATGACCTCAGATACTATCCTACAATTATTCATCAACCTACTACCAACATTCATTGTCGCAGCAATAGCATACTACTTTTTTAAAGGACATATCGATAATGAAAACAAACGAAGACGTTTTCAGCTACAAAGAAATACTCAAAAAGAATCTTTACCACTACGCTTACAAGCCTATGAGCGCATGGCTTTATTTTTAGAACGTATCTCTCCAAATAAATTGGTAGTTAGAGTAAGGCCAACTTCCTCAAAGAAAGAAGATTACGAAAACTTACTTATAGCAAGTATTGAACAAGAATTTGAGCATAATCTCGCACAGCAAATTTATATTACTGATGAATGTTGGAATGTTATCAATGCTTCAAAAAATGCAACTATTCAATTGATTAGAAAGTCTAGCTTAAGTGAAAAAGTAGACTCAGCAGACAAGCTTAGAGAAGTTATTCTTACTAATTTAATGGACAAATCTGCACCTAGTAATGCTGGTCTTTCGTTTATAAAAAATGAAGTGAGTGAACTCTGGTAGTTAGCTATGCTTTTTCTCTGCATAGTCATAGCCTTGCTGCCACCACTTCTCCATTAAGTGCTTACTAAATATCAAAGAGTTCTCTGTTAGTGTCGTTGGCGTGTAATACAGATTCAGTTTTGCACCTCGATTTTTAGCAGCTAATTTACCAATAAGAATATCGTTTCTTTCGTTTTGGTCTAAAAGATGCCCAAACAAATTCAGCATTAAAGAAAAAGGATTTTTACCCAAGACTTTTTGCCTATCCATAGTTTCAGCTTCTAAAACTATAGCGTCAACTTCGGTCGCACCACGAAGTATGGCTTCTCGTATAGGAATTACACTCCCTAAACCTCCATCGGCATATTCGTGACCGTTGACAACAGCGAGCGACATAAATGGTACGTAATTACAGGAAATCCAAATCCAATCACAAAATTCTTCGTAAGTACATTCTTGGATAGATTTGTACTCTACCCGATTCATAGACAAATTAGCTACCGTAATTACAACATCGTGCTTTTCCTTCTGAATTTTATTAAATTCCTCAAGTGTAAAATTCTTTCGGATATTCCGTTTTAATGCTTTGCTTTCACCAAACGTACGCTTCCGCTTTATAAATTGCCACAAGGAATTCACAAAATCTATTGATACATATTCACGGTCGCCTTTTTTACGCTGCACAAAAGGACTAACACTAAAAATATCATGTTGCTGCACGTTAGTAAATATATCATAGAGCTTTCCAATTTCACCACAAGCCAGATGCGGTACCAATAGACTACCTGTAGAAGTACCCAAAAACATATCGTACTCTCGGTTTTCGCGCTCCATGAGATACTGCGCTACACCACCAGCAAACGCGCCTTTACTTCCGCCTCCCGATATAACTAATGCACGCATTATGGTTTTTGATTAAGTGTTTCTAAAAGTTCTTTGGCAAACTTAACCATTCTCCAGTTGTGATGAGACTTTGCTTGCTCTAAATTAGACTTACAATCTGCATCACAAGCTTTTATTAAATCTAAATACTTGAAAGCATTCATTCTAAGCTCAAAATTATGCTCGGGATTGGTATAATTTTTTAACTCGTTAAATATCTCTTGTTTTTTATCCGTTTGATATTCTGGTGTATTTAAATGTAACACCAACCACAACAGGCGCACGTTTTTATCGTGAAAGCCTTGAAAAGTCTTTGTTTTGAATAAATATTGAGAACGTGATGTCGGGAAATTGACCCACAAATTGTACAGCGCATTCTCGATGGTTACATAAGAATCATCCGTTAGCAACGTTTCGTAATCCGCTTTTAATTCAGCAGGAATATTAGTTAGATATAGCGCAATGGCTTGGCGCACTTTCAAGCCTTCTTTAAAAGTTTCCTTAGACACTAAATCTGGCCGTTGTGAAATCACCTTAACCTTAGCCTCGTCTGACACATAATACTTTAAATAATCTTCGCATTTAGACGAATTTGCTTCGCAATACACCATGATGTATTCTTGAATGAATGTAGAATTTCGCCTCAGTAAAGTTAGCGCATCCTCAAACAGAAATGCTTCTGCTTTTATCCATTTTGAAACAAAGTCACTTAGAGACTGACCATAAAGCGCTTCAACTTCAGAAATAAAATCAGACGTTTCCACATTCGCAAATTGGTGTTTATTCAAATAATTAACGACTGCTTTTTTGAAGACAGCATCACCAACTTTTTCACGCATGGCATACAACACCCATGCACCACGCTGATAAAAGGTTAAACTACTTGATTTAGGATTGAGAAGCGACGTACCACTACCCGCCAAATCTTGTCGTGCTAAATCTTGTGCTGAATTGTAAAGTTTAAAATCAAAATAATCTTGACCAAACACTTCGCGCTCTGCCAAAAGTGCGTAGTACGTTGCAAAACCTTCTTGCAACCAATGATGCTCGCCAGAAGTCGCCGTTACCAAATCACCAAACCACTGATGCGCCAACTCGTGAGCATTAACGTTGACATAGTTTTTATCATTAAACCCTGTAGAATCGACCACAAATGCGTCAGAGAATATGGTTAAGCTCGTATTTTCCATTCCTGCATACAGAAAATCATGAACAGGCACTTGCTTGTAATTTTGCCACGGATATGCAAATCCAATTTCTTCCTCTAAAAAATCAAATATTTTCTTGGTATAACGATAGGTCGACTCAACTTTTAAGGAATCTTCAGGATAATAGTATAGTTCTAGAGGAATTCCACTTTTTGAGGTTTCTCTTTTTACATCGTATTTACCAATAGCTAGAGCCACGAGGTAGCTAGACATCGGATTTTTCATATTAAATGAAATAAGTCTTTTTCCAGAATGTGGATGATACATTTCAGAATCTATTATACCATTCGATGTAATTTTATAGCTAGAATAATACCACATCGATAAATCAAAAATGAATTTCTCATTCACATCATCAAAACTTGGTAGCCAATTACTTGTGTATTTGCCTTGCCCTTGAGTCCAAATATTCCACTTTTCGTTTCGCTTTAAAAAATAAAGTGCCTTTTTAGGCTTTGCTGAATATTTGAATCTTAGTTCATACAACCTGTTTTCTTTAAAATTATTACGGACAATCAAATGACTATCATCATTTACATACTCTACGTCTAAAATCTCAACATCCGTGTGAACACCTCTTTCTATGAGCTTATAATCGCTGAATGTCATATGTTTAGCATCTATGAAAATGGAGTCCGTATCTTTTACAATTTCAAAATGGTAAGTTAAACTTCCTTTCACTTTAGACGAATCTGGAATAATTGTGATAAAAGCATCTAACTTTTTAAAATCCACATATTCCGTTTGCTGCGCAGACAAAAACACCGAACACAAAAGACCAAATATGACTAAAAACTTCTTCATGCTGTAAAACTACACAAGGATAAGACCAAAATCAATTATTTAAGCAACTTCTCGATACATTCTGAAATAAATTTCAGAACACTCGAAGTGACGCATTGAGATTTTAATTGAAATCGGTAAATTCGCTTTATGAGTGTAAACCTCCAAACTCCTATCGACTATCTTAAAGGCGTTGGCCCAAATCGTGCAGATTTGCTACGCTCGGAGCTTGGAATAAAAACCTATCAAGATTTACTCAATCTTTTTCCTAACCGCTATATAGACCGTACACGTTACTACAAAATCAACGAATTACAACGCAACAATGCCGAAGTCCAAGTTATTGGGGTTATTACAGGATTTAGAGAAGTTGCCCAAAAACGTGGTAAACGCCTAGTGGCCGACTTTAAAGACGATAGCGGCATGATGGAACTGGTTTGGTTTCGCGGACAAAAGTGGATACGAGAGAGTTTAAAAATTGGCAAACCTTATGTTATTTTTGGGCGTACTAACTGGTTTAATGGCAGATACAGTATGCCGCATCCAGAAACAGAACTGTTATCTGAGCACGAAAAAAACTTACGCTCATCCATGCAAGCCATTTATCCGTCAACAGAAAAACTATCTAATAAAGGCGTGACAAATAAAGTGGTTTCAAAAATAATGCAGCAATTGTTTTTAGAAACTAAAGGCCGATTTGTAGAAACGCTTCCAGATTACATTCTAAAAGATTTAAAATTACTCTCTAAATCTGAGGCACTGTTTAACATTCATTTTCCTAAAACACCAGAGCTTTTAGCAAGAGCAAAATTCAGGTTGAAATTTGAAGAATTGTTCTATATCCAATTGCAATTAATTCTCAAAAATCTGATTCACAAATCAAAAATTAAAGGTCTAAAATTCGATAAAGTCGGAACGTATTTCAACACCTTTTTCAATGAGCATTTACCCTTCGATTTAACCAATGCACAGAAACGTGTTTTGAAAGAAATCCGATTAGATTTAGGTAGCAATGCACAGATGAATCGGCTTTTACAAGGTGATGTAGGTTCCGGAAAGACAATAGTTGCCTTTATGTCAATGCTCATGGGGCTTGACAACGGTTTTCAATGCTGTTTAATGGCGCCGACTGAAATTTTGTCAGTCCAACACTACAATGGATTATTAGAATTATGTAAACCATTGAATATCAGTATAGAAATATTAACTGGTTCAACTAAAACTTCAAAACGAAGAGAAATCCAAGAAAATCTTGAAAATGGCAATTTGCAAATCTTAGTTGGTACTCATGCCCTACTTGAAGATAAGGTGAAATTCAAAAATTTGGGCCTTGCTATTATAGATGAGCAGCATCGTTTTGGAGTGGCGCAACGAAGTAAATTGTGGAAGAAAGGACCAAAAAAAAATTCTCAAAGCCCTCCTCAATCCTCCCAAAGGGAGGAAGCTAAAAACGTGCTCAAAAAATATATGACGGCGCGACCATCAACATACAAGTTGATGAAAGAATTACAACAGGAAAACAAAAAAAATAGTACTGAAGCAGAGCGTATTTTATGGGAATGTTTAAGAGGAAAAAATTTAGATTTCAAATTTAGACGTCAACACATTATTGATGAATTTATAGTTGATTTTGTTTGTTTAGAAAAAAACTTAGTTATCGAAGTTGATGGCGGTTACCACAACAGTATTCAGCAAAAAGAAGTGGATGAAATTCGTACTGCTATACTCAAAGATTTAGGGTTTAAAGTCATTCGCTTTACTAATGAAGAAGTTATTGGAAATATCAATTCAGTATTAGACAAAATCTCCAGAACACTGAGTAAAATTCCACCTTTGGGGGAAAATAAGGGGGCTTCTATCCCACCCCACATTTTAGTGATGACAGCAACACCAATTCCAAGGACCTTGGCGATGTCTGTTTATGGCGATTTGGACATCTCCGTCATAGATGAATTACCTGCTGGTCGAAAACCTGTAAAAACGGTCCATCGATATGACAACAATAGACTTAAAGTGTTTCGTTTTATAAGAGACGAAATCGCAAAAGGCCGTCAAATCTACGTCGTATATCCATTGATACAAGAAAGTGAGAAAATGGATTATAAAGATTTAATGGACGGTTACGAGAGTATTTCTAGAGAGTTTCCGATGCCGGATTACCAGATTTCTATTGTTCACGGCAAAATGAAGCCTGCCGACAAAGATTACGAAATGCAACGTTTTGCCAAAGGTGAAACTCAGATTATGGTAGCCACTACGGTTATTGAGGTTGGTGTTAACGTCCCAAATGCTTCTGTAATGATTATAGAAAGTGCCGAACGTTTTGGTTTATCGCAATTACACCAGCTTCGTGGACGCGTCGGTCGTGGAGCCGAACAGAGTTATTGTATTTTGATGACCAGCCACAAATTGAGTAATGACAGTAAAACCCGACTAGAAACGATGGTACGCTCTAATGATGGTTTTGAAATTGCTGAAGTAGATTTAAGACTACGTGGTCCTGGTGATATTATGGGCACACAGCAAAGCGGTGTTCTTAATCTGAGAATTGCAGATGTGGTAAAGGATAAAGATATCTTACAAGAAGCTAGATACCACGCTAAAAAAGTATTAAATGCTGACCCTCCTTTGGGTTTACCGGAGCATAAAAGTATTCTCAATACATATAGAGAGATGAGCAGATACAAGAATATCTGGAACTACATATCTTAAACAGTATACATGACGCTTATCAGCGTTTTTAAGGGAGAGACTTCCTAACTTTAAGCTAAGAAATACTTAGCAAAATGCCACGTCCAAAATCTAAATCTGAATTAATTGAACTTAGTCAAGAAAACTTCAAAAAATTGATGACTTATATCAATGACTTAAGTACTGACTTACAACACCAAGAATTCCCTGCAGGTACTATGAACCGAAATATACGAGATGTTTTGGCGCATCTACACCACTGGCATACTATGATATTACAGTGGTACGACGTTGGTATGAAAGGCGAAAAACCAGACATGCCCGCAAAAGGCTATACCTGGAAAACAACACCAGAATTAAATCGGTGGATATTTAATCATTATGACGCCACTACATTAGACGAGGCAAAATCATTACTTTTTGAAAGCTATCAGCAAGTCCAAAAAATTATCAGTAAACATTCAAACGAGGAACTTTTTGAGAAAAAACGTTACAAATGGACAGGCTCTACATCAATGGGAAGTTACTTTGTTTCTGCGACATCGAGTCATTACGATTGGGCGCTTAAACTAATTAAAAAAGCCTTTAAATAAAAAAAAGGCCTGGCCACCAACCATTACCAGGCCTCCAAAACATAATTACTCGTGTTTTGATGAGTGATGAAATAATTATGAGGCCGTTACCTCTTTTAATCCTTTTTCTACTCTAGCTTTTACTCTAGCATTAGGATTTAGAGATAAAGCCTTCTTGTAATGCTTAATCGCTAATTTTTTATCGCCTTTTGCTTTATAAGCATCAGCTAAACTACCATGCCAATTCGCACTGTCAGGCGAATTTTTCACATTAGAATTAAAGTATTGAATTGCACGATTATAGTCGTTCGATTGTAACGCCAAATAACCTAGCCTATTGATTTGATTTGGATTAGACATTGCAAAAGCCTCGTCTAAGGTGCTTCCAAAACCTTCTGAGTCGCCTTTTTTGTTTAAAATATTGGCTTTAATTACAAGGCCATTGAAGGTTTTCTGACTAAAAAACTGACCTTCTAAACCTTTATTTATCCACGCCAAAGCTTCATCTAAATCACCATCATTATTCAACAACCAGTTTGCAGCCTGCTCCCAATGCTGACTAATAAACGCATTTTGCCCTGTTAGTTTAGACCTCAAGTCTTCAGTAACAATAGAACGCACATCAACTTCAATTTTAAAAGGAATAGCCTTCTTTTCCCATTGCAGCTCGGCAACAGCGTAATCGGCGCCAACCTGATCAAAAGCATAGGTTAATAGCTCTGTATGTGGTATATCTTTTAGTTTTACATCCACGCGTAAAGCGTCATTGGATGGGTCGTAGAAATAACTTCCCCAAGCCTCAGTATCCTTAGATAAAATTAGGGTTGCATTATCAGCATCCTTAACATTGATATGCAGTCCGTAAGTTCCTGCTGTTATAGCTTTACCTTCAACTTTGGCATCGTGGGTAAACGTAATTAGGGTATTTTCATTAGCTCCAGCACGCCAAGGCGCGGCTTTAGAGGTTCCGAAACCAAAATCGTTAAGTCCAAAAGGCACTAATTTCCCCCAGACTTCTCGGTCTCTCACACTAGGTCTAGAATAGGTAATGGTAACATCTGTTGTGCCAATACGCTGCATTACTGATGCCATTTGGCTACCACGCGGTGTATTTAATTGTGCCTGTAATGTAAACGAGGTACAAAGAAGCAAACACATTACAAAAGAAGTAATCGTAGTTCTCATTTTTTATATTGGTTTTTGATTAGTAGTACTGCCAAATTATACCAATCTTGAAAGTCCTCCTGTTAGGAAGATGTTAAAGAACTCTTGGAGGTTGTTAATTAACTAAACCTTAAGAATCGCCAAAAAACTAATTATCTTTGAATTCTTAAATCACGTTTATGTCCATGCTGCACCTAAAATTAGAAACTGACCCGCGATGGGTAAACATTGTTGAATCGAATATTGAAGAAATCCTTGTTGACCATGCTTGGTGCGAGCAAAAGGCCGCTACAAACGCCATTACCATAATTACACATAATAGCGAATATGAAGATTTAGTCACTAAACTTTTAGAATTGGCCAAAGAAGAACTAGAGCATTTTCAGATGGTGCATGAGATTATTAAAAAACGCGGTTATACTTTAGGTCCAAAGCGAAAAGACCATTACGTTAATCAATTATTCCGATTTATGAATCGTGGCGGAAACAAACTACAAAGTATGGTAGACCGCTTGTTATTCTCTGCAATGATAGAAGCACGTAGCTGCGAACGTTTTAAACTGTTATCCCAACGTATTAGCGACCCAGAACTGTCTAAATTCTATTACGATTTAATGGTCAGCGAAGCCGGACATTACACCGTGTTTATCACTTTTGCTAGAAAATACGGAAAAGGTATCGATGTAGAAAAACGCTGGAAAGAACTCGTAGAGTTTGAAGGCGAAATCATAAAAAGCTACGGTAAATCCGAAACTATTCACGGGTAAACTTTTAATAGATGCTCACCAAACTAGGCCAAAAATTTACGGACGGTTTTACCAAATACATGCCAAGCGCTTATGTATTTGCTTTATTGCTCACGCTAATCACAGGTATTTTAGCACTCACACTCACAGATGCTAAACCGATAACCGTTTTAGAAGGCTGGTACGATGGGTTTTGGAAACTCCTCGCCTTTGGGATGCAAATTGTATTAATTATTATTACCGCGTATTGTATTGCGCAGTCCAGTCCTGTAAAACAAGGGATTGACAAATTAGCTTTGGTGATTAAAACGCCAACACAAGTGTACCTAACCGTTATTGCTTTAGGCGCCTTATTATCGCTTATCAGCTTTGGTATGGTCGTAATTACTGCCATTTTAGGACGTGAGTTAGCCTTGCGAATAAAAGGTATCCACTACCCGTTTTTAGTGGCTTGCGTGTACTTTTCGTTTAATGGTTGGGTTTGCGGCTTATCGAGTTCTATTGCCTTGTTATTAAATACGGACAACAACTTTTTAATAGAAAGCGGCATTCTAGACCAGACCATTTCCACAAGTTACAGTTTAGGCTCCACACTAAACATTGCTATGATTGTACTCTTTGTTATTGTGTCGCCATTACTCATGTATTTGTTAATCCCAAAGTCTGCTAAAGGTAAAGAATTAAAAGATTTAACTAACACTACTGAAACGGAAGACAGCTCTGTAAAAGACGAAGCCTTGTCGTACAAACTCCCATTTAAAGCCGTGTCTGATGCCTTGAACAATGCGGGTTGGCTACAACTAAGTGTGGCGTTACTGGGCGTTATATACATTGTTTATCATTTTATTAAAAATGGGTTTGACCTCAATTTTAATATCATGATTTTTATCTTTTTAATCGCTGGGATGCTATTGCACATCACACCCATGCGTTACAGTATAGCCATGAAACGTGCCAGTAGCAATATCTCTGGTATCTTGTTCCAATATCCGTTTTACGCAGGGATTATGGGCATTATGATGGCTTCTGGTTTGGGCGCTTTAATAAGTGATGCGTTGGTAACAATTGCCACGCCAAAATCATATGCCTTTATCTCTTACCTAACTGGTGGCGTTATTAATTTTGCTATACCATCAGCTGGTGGTGAGTTTGCTGTGATTGGCCCAAGTATTATTAACATGGTACAAGAGTTAGGCGCTAACCTCTCACAAACCGAAATTATTGCCATGACCGCACGCGCATCTATGTCTGTAGCTTATGGCGAAAGTTTAAGCAATTTGTTACAGCCGTTTTTCCTTTTAATCGTTTTTCCTG
The DNA here is from genome assembly GCF_900129745.1 of Winogradskyella jejuensis. Taxonomy (GTDB): domain Bacteria; phylum Bacteroidota; class Bacteroidia; order Flavobacteriales; family Flavobacteriaceae; genus Winogradskyella; species Winogradskyella jejuensis. The sequence continues at coordinate 1,100,228 of NZ_FQWS01000002.1, forward strand.
TGATGGGTAAAAATATAAAAATACAAGCCCGCGATGTGGTGGGTTACCTCTTTATCCCTTTTGTGGCGCTGTTTTTGGTGCAATCGCTACTCGTTACTTACCTGCCTTTATAGACTTTTAAAATTACGTAGTTTTACGTATTGACTGGTATAGGTTAAAAAGTCTAACTTAGCTTATCAATCGATATATTCAATTATAGCTAATCTTATTTTAATGTTGTACACAAGCTTAAATTAACACATTTACACGTTAAATAATAGTCAATTTATGTTAATAAGTTTTAATTAATGATTTGCTTTTGAAAATACATATGTGTTAATTTTGGCACAAAAATAAACCTTCAGGTTGATTTTATGATAATTTTCCGTACATTTGACAAACAGTATCAAGGAGTTTACATTGCAAACTTTGATAATTGTTCGTTTTATCAAACACCAACAGAGCATGAAACAGAACTGGATAAAATACAGGATCAACTTCAAGACCCCTTGTTTGTACGGAATTTTATTAAATCTTCTAAATCGGGTTGGAAACAAGGTGCATATAAAAATCATAGCTTGGCATTTTTAACAAATGAAATTCTTCAAGAAGCTGGTGATTTGTTTGATAAATTAGATGAAATAAGTGAAAAATCTCAAAACGGTGATTGTTTTGAAACTTTGTTCGATGAATTTGTTGAATTATCAAAATCTGAAAGATATGATGACCCTGGAAGAAAAAAAATGTACACTTATGACCACGGATCTTTATTAAGACTATATGGAGTGCGAGTTGGTAACAGTGCTATTGTAATCACAGGCGCTGGTATTAAATTAGTCGATAAGATGGATACAGAACCTTTAATATTGGAATTAGATAAAATGACTTATTTAAAGTCATGGCTAAAACAAGAAAACATCACAGACTCTACCGAATTATAAAATGGAAAAAAACCTAAACAAAGTAGTTACAAAAACAGCAACTAAATGGAAAGAACGAGCTAAAAAAGATCGTTCCAACAGGAGAAATATTACAAGAGCTCAAGCATTCGCACTAGAGTTGTTGGATTATATGGATTTACATAAAATCAAACAAATAGATTTAGCTAATAGAATGGATGTAAGTGCTCAACAGGTAAATAAAATTCTACGTGCTAAAGCGAATTTAACATTCGAAACAATAGATAAGATTGCCGATGCTTTAGGAGTTGATATTTCATCCCCAAAAATAAAGTCAAGTAACAGGACTAATTCAGCTATTATTCAATATTCAATGCAAATTGTTCATAAACGCAAATACAGGACCATTGAGGAAGAATTAACCTCTGAAAAGATAGTAAAAAGAAATCCCGTTTTACAACCAAATATGGAAAACTTAGACCCATACAACTACACAGCCAAACAAATTTAAAAAGCTATGACATATAATAAATTAGGTTTTGCTTTTATAGGATTAAAAACTATGTCTTTTGCAATTATTGAGAAAGCCTACAAAAAAACTGGTGATACAAATTTAATGACTGGTTTAGGATTTGGTTTAGATATTGACGATCATACAGTGACTTGTAATACTCGCTTTTCTTTTGAGAAAAAAAAGGATCAACCATTTCTTGTTTTAGAAGTTCAAGGACTATTCGAAATAGAAAAAAATGACTTCTTAAATAAAATGAAACAAGATAATAAAACTTACCTTATAGCAAAAGGTCTTGCAGTTCATTTTGCTGTGTTGACAATTGGTTCTGCTAGAGGAATTTTACATGCCAAGACAGAAGGAACTCCATTTAATGAATATCTCTTACCGACAATTGATGTCCAAAATATGTTAGAAGAAGACGTTATTTTTAATTTTTAAAAGCCAGTGTATAACAATGGCTATAATTCATTACGACCGAAGTTCCTAATTGGAATTCATTGCAATTTACTATCTTTCGGTTACTGCGGAAAATCAGCTATGATTTTCCGCAAAGACTCATACACAAAACCGATAAGCGACACAAACCCTACTCCGCCAACAACTCTGCAATAAAGCTTTCAAATTCTGTTTTAAACTCGGTATATTTTTCACCTGTGGCTGGGCCATTAAAGCCTGTGTGTATTTTACGTACTTTTCCTATTTTGTCTATAAAAATTGAGGTTGGATACGACAATACATGGTTAAGCATGGGTAGTTTTTCAGCCGCTTTCTCTTTATCGTAGGTACCATATTGCGCTAATAAAACGGGGTAGTCTATTCCAATCTTAGAAGTTAAGCGCTCAATACGGTTAAAGGCTTTCTCTTCGGTTTTGGCAGACTCAAACGCCAAGGCAATAATTTCTAGGTCTTTGTCTTTGTTTTTGGTATAAAAGTCGGCATAGTACTTACTTTCATCCAAACAGTTTGGGCACCAAGTTCCCATAATTTGCACCACAACCACTTTGTCTTTAAAACGCTGGTCTTTAAGGCTTACCATCTCGCCTTTAGCATTAGGGAATGTAAAATCTATACTATCATAGCCGTCTTTTAAAAAGGTGAGGCTATCTGCACTTGGCAATTCGTAATCAGGGTTGCGCTTAGCTACAAAGGGCTCTTTCCAATGGTTACCCGAGTAAAACTGGCCTTCCATAGTAGAGTCGGTCACTTTTGCGGTAAATAAAAAGGCATGTGCGCCATCAAAGGTGGAGAGTTTTAGGATGTTATTATCCATAATCCCTTCGAGATAGCGGTAATCGCCAGTAGTAGTTCTAAACGTACCATACACAAAATGCTCGACCTGCTCAAAAATACCTTTGGCAATATACTCGTCGCCTTCAATACCTTGGCTAAACACGGCTTCCCAAACGCCATCTACAGAAGTCGATGTTGGGCTTTTTGGATGTTTGGCAAAACGCACATCATTGTTATAGGTTGCGGTAAACGGTACAATTCTGTCTAAACTTTCTTGAATGAATTGTCCTCTAAGATTGTCGCCATCAAACGTAGCAGCAAAATAGCCTTCAAATACAGGTGCGGTGATAAAAATAGAGTCGTTACGGTATTCGACCTCATCGACCTCAATCACTTCTTCAGCATTAAAAATCTTAAGCGTTGTTGGAGAAGTTACTCTAAAAATAAACGGTAACCCTTGCTTGTCCTGTACTTCTAAAACCGCTCTATAGCTTCCGTTTTTAAGGGTTTGTGGCGTTTCTTCGTTTTTACAAGACGTGAGTAATAAAGCAACTATAAATAGAGATAGGTATCGCATTAGAATAAGTTTGTATTAAAGTTCGAAATAACAACAAATACCTTACAAAAAAAAGCAAAGTCTTGGATATGCTACAGGTTTTTGTATTTGCGTTAAAAATTGAGAATTCATGTTTAATCATCTATCAAATTTTAATTGGCGTATATTTCATTAACCTACAAGTATTATTATCTTTGTCCCTTATATTTTTGACATTATGAAGATTTCATACAACTGGTTAAAGCAGTTTATCAAAATAGATTGGGACGCAGATAAAACAGGCGAATTACTTACAGACTTGGGTCTTGAAATAGAAGGCATAGACACTTACGAATCTGTAAAAGGAGGTCTTAAAGGCATCGTTGTTGGTGAGGTATTGACTTGTAAGCAACACCCAAATGCAGACCGACTAAAAGTAACTACCGTAAATATTGGTGAAGAAGCTCCTGTACAAATTGTCTGTGGAGCGCCAAATGTTGCTGCTGGACAAAAAGTACCAGTTGCGACTATAGGAACTACACTCTACACTGCTGAAGGTGAAGCTTGGAAAATAAAAAAAGGTAAGATTCGTGGTGAAGAAAGCCACGGAATGATATGTGCCGAAGATGAGCTTGGTCTCGGCGAATCTCATGACGGCATTATGGTCTTAGATACTAGCTTGAAAGTAGGAACTCCAGCTGCAGACGTATTTGAAATTGAAAACGATGCTATTTTCGAAATTGGGTTGACACCAAACCGTGCGGATGCTATGAGTCATTACGGTGTGGCTCGTGATTTAAAAGCTGGATTATTACAAAAAGATGTGAAATTAGAATTAATTACACCATCGGTAAGTTCGTATCATGTTGATGCACGATCGCTTAAAATTGATGTAGATGTACAAGATAAAGAAAGAGCGCCGCGTTATTGTGGTGTTACCATTTCTGGTATTAAAGTAGATGACTCACCAAGTTGGTTACAACACCGCTTAAAGTCTATTGGCTTAGCACCAATTAATAATGTGGTAGACATCACCAATTATGTCTTACATGAACTTGGTCAACCGCTACACGCGTTTGATGCTAACAAAATATCAGGAAATAAAATTGAAGTCAAAACCTGTGCTGCTGGAACAAAATTTACAACACTAGACGAGGTTGAACGCGAATTACACGAAGATGATTTAATGATTTGTGATGCCGAAAAACCGCTTTGTATTGCTGGTGTATTTGGAGGACTAAATTCTGGAGTTACAGAAGGTACAACGAGTATCTTTTTAGAAAGTGCTTACTTTAATCCTGTAAGTATTCGTAAAACCGCTAAGCGTCATGCACTAAATACAGATGCCTCTTTCCGTTTTGAGCGTGGCATCGATCCAAATATTACAGAATATGCACTAAAACGTGCCGCTTTATTAATTACTGAGATTGCTGGTGGTGAAATTTCTAGTGATATTTCCGATACTTATATTAATAAGATTGAAGATTTTCAAGTGCGTTTAAGCTTCGACAATGCTAAGAAATTAATTGGTGAAGAAATCCCAAGAGAAACTATAAAAAGTATCTTGACCTCTCTTGACATTAAAGTTAATAATGTCACAGAAACTGGTTTAGGTCTTACGGTACCTGCTTACAGAAACGATGTACAACGTGAAGCAGATATTATCGAAGAAATTCTTCGAGTATATGGCTACAATAATGTGGGTACAACTGAAAAACTAAACGCATCTATATCTAATTCCACACGTTTTGAAGACTATAAAATTCAAAATATCATTGGCAATCAATTGGCATCGCAAGGTTTCTTCGAAATCATGGCTAATTCATTAACTACTCCAAAATATGTGGAGTTAAGTGAACAATTAAAATCCGATAATAATGTAGAGATGCTTAATCCACTTAGTAATGATTTGGGTGTTATGCGTCAGTCATTATTATTTTCAGGATTAGAAGCAGTGGCATACAACATCAATAGAAAACGTAGTGATTTAAAACTGTTTGAATTCGGTAAAACGTACCACCAATATTCTGAGAACAGAGAAGAATACAAGCACTTATCCTTATTTGTTACAGGAAATAAAACTGAAGAACGTTGGAACTCAGCTGTAACGCCAAGTGACTTTTTCTATATGAAAGGAACTGTAGAAACTATTTTACAACGTTTGGGCTTAAACAGATTAAAGTCTGCTCCTACTAAAACAGACCTTTTAAGTGAAGGTGTATCACTCTCATTAGGTAAGAAAAAGTTGGTAGATTTTGGGCTCATTAAAAAATCAGTATTAAAACATTTTGGAATTTCTCAGCCTGTGCTTTTTGCAGATTTTAATTGGGATAATGTTATAGAAATGGGGCAACATAATTCTATTAAGTTTAAAGCCATTCCGAAGTATCCTGAAGTGCGTCGTGATTTTGCTTTATTAATAGACAATAGTGTGTCGTTTGATGATATCTATACCATAGCCAAGCAAACTGAAAAGCAATTGCTTAAAAATGTCAATCTATTTGATGTTTACGAGGGAAAGAATTTACCTGCTGGCAAGAAGAGTTACGCGGTAAGTTTTACACTTCAAGATGAACACAAAACGCTTAACGATAAGCAGATTGACAAAATCATGAGTAAGCTTCAATCTAATTTTGAGACCAAGCTTGGAGCAGAATTAAGGTAACTATGCAATTTAAGTCTTTCTTTATCACTTTCGTACTTGTCGCTAGTATGGGTTTGTCGCATGCGCAACAATTAAATTTAACTGCTAAAGACAGTGCACAAAATCTTTGGCAAATGGTAAAGCAAGACACCAAGTACACTTTAAAAAGTGTTGGACATTCCTTTACAAGACCTCTACATTGGAAAGGCGATGACTTTGCTAAACTCGGTATTTTAATTGGCGGTACAGCGTCGTTGACTTTAGCAGACAGAGAAGTTAGACGCGTTTTTCAGAGTAACGCAGAAGATTTCCCAACTGTAGTCCGTGATTTTGGTTGGTATTTTGGAAGTCCACAAAACTATTTTATGGCCAATGCAGGTCTTTATGGATTTGGACTTATTACCAAAAATGAAAAAGTACGTAAAACAAGTGTCCTTATTATTTCATCTTCAATTACCACAGGACTTATACAAACCTTTACCAAAAATGCTATTGGTAGAGCTCGACCAGGACGTAACGAAGGGCATTTAACTTTTAATCCTTTTGCTAACGATGTAGGCTATACCTCTTTTCCTTCTGGACATACCATTTTATCTGTAACTATGGCACATTCTATTGCCAAACAATTTGAAAATCCTTGGGTGAAAGTAGGCATTTACACTGTTGGTGCTATTCCGCCAATATCAAGATTGGTAGACGATGCACATTGGCTTAGTGATATTGCGTTTAGTACGGCGGTAAGTATTTTTGTTGTTGATGCCATTGACAAATTTCTAAATAAGCAAGATGCTTATGGCTTACCAAAAAAAGAAAAACAAATTTCTTGGAATTTAAGATTTGGAGCAAATCAGATTGGTGTGGTTGGTGTTTTTTAAAAAAAAGTATTCGCCACAAACATTATCATTTTCTTCACATTTCAACACGGTATATTTGTTAATTTTAACATTTAACAAAACACAATAAACATGGCCAACATAACTTTAGGAGGAAACCCAGCAACAACGGTTGGAAACCTACCACAAACAGGAACAAAAGCACCAGATTTTAAACTAACAAATACAGATTTAGCAGACAAGTCTTTATCTGATTATGCAGGTACAAAATTGGTTTTAAATATATTTCCGAGTGTAGACACTGGTGTTTGCGCACAATCTATCAGAACTTTTAATGAAAAAGCAAGTAGTCTAAACAACACTAAAGTACTTTGCATTTCTAAAGACTTACCATTTGCTATGGCTCGCTTTTGTGGCGCTGAAGGTTTAAATAATGTCGAAAATCTTTCGGATTATAAAACAGGAGAATTTGGACAAACCTACGGCGTTACTTTTAAAGACTCAGTATTTGAAAGTTTACTTTCTAGAGCTGTTGTAGTTGTGGATACCGATGGCACCATATTACATACCGAGCAAGTTTCAGAAACTGGTGAAGAACCAAATTACGAAGCGGCTTTAAATGCATTGAGCTAATATGCCAAACCGAAATAAAGAATCTTTTGGAGTTAATCGTCTTAAGAGCGTTGGATATGCCTCTAAGGGTCTTATGGTTTTAATCAAAACCGAAAATAGTATTAAACTTCAATTGATTATTGCCACAATAGTTACCATTGCAGGGATATATTTTAATATCTCTACAACGGAATGGCTTATTCAAATTGTGATGATTGCTATGGTCATGAGCGTCGAAGGTGCAAATACGGCTATAGAATACATGGCGGATTTTATTCACCCAGAACATCATCCAAAAATTGGCTTAATTAAAGACATAGGTGCTGGAGCAGTATTTATTGCATCCATAGCAGCTATTATTGTAGCTGGAATAATTTATGTGCCGAAAATCTTAGGTTAAAAACTGTTAATAACCTCTTAGCAATAATACCAAAACCGTTAGGATAAACGTTACTAATTTGTATTTTTGATTTAATAACTAAATCGCAATTCAATCAGCTTAAGTCTGGGTGCTCCTCAGGCTTTGTTTACAATACATGGCAAAACGGAAGACTACTAGCAAAAAAACAACCAAAACATCAAAAAAGACGTTTAAAAAACCGTCTTTTAAAATCTCTAATCAGCAAAAACTGATATTGGGTAGTTTGCTTATTATTTTGGGGATTTTGCTTTTTATTTCTTTTGTTTCCTTTTTGTTTACTGGTAAAGAAGACCAAAGCATCTTAGCCGAGTTTCCTTCTAGGCAAGTAGAAGCCAAAAATTGGGCAAGCCAATTTGGAGCAAAGCTAAGCGAATGGTTTATTACAAAAGGTTTCGGTATTCCTTCATTTATATTTTCTGGTTTGCTATTTCTTTCTGGTGTCTATATTACTTTAAATCTAAAACTATCTAAGCTTCGTAAGCATTGGATTTGGGGAACATTGATTGTGATATGGTTATCTATTTTTCTAGGCTTCTTTACGCACAAATATGACATACTTGGCGGCGTTATTGGTTATGAGATGAATCATTTTTTTCAAGATTATATTGGTAAAATTGGAACTGCGCTCCTACTCGCTTTTGGGCTCATCGTCTATTTGGCAATTCGTTTTAATATGACAGGCGATACTTTCGTGAATCTATTTAAAAGTGCGAAATCTGACCTCAAAAAAGATTTTGGTTCTGAAGAAAACACAGCAGCCGCGGATGATGTTGTTCCAATTGACAATAGTCTTTCTGAAGAAGCAGAATCTATTAAGTCTGCTTTTGAGATTCCGCTTGAAAATTTAGAACCTACCATTTCTAACCATTCAAAACTTGAAAAAGAACAGCCTGCACCTAAAGCAGAACCTAAGAAAGAAATCGAGGTTGTTATAAAAGACCCTGAACCGGAAGTTGAAATGCAAGTTGAAGTGGCTAAAGAAGAAAAATCTGAAACTGATAATCTAGCAGATAAGCTCGTTGAAGATTTTGGACAATTTGACCCGACTTTAGAGTTGAGTAATTTTCAGTTTCCAACATTAGACTTATTAAAAAAGTACGATAACGAAGGTATTTCTATAGACCAAGACGAACTTGAAGAAAATAAAAACCGAATTGTAGAAACCTTAAACAACTACAAAATTGGCATCACGAGTATATCGGCAACAATTGGACCTACAGTCACACTCTATGAAATTGTTCCAGAAGCTGGTATAAGAATTTCAAAAATTAAAAATCTTGAAGATGATATCGCTCTCTCGCTTTCAGCTTTAGGAATCAGAATTATTGCACCAATCCCAGGGAAAGGTACTATTGGTATTGAAGTGCCAAACAAAAAAGCGACAATTGTTTCTATGCATTCGGCAATAGCTTCTAAGAAGTTTCAATCGTCCAAAATGCAGTTACCTATTGCTCTAGGAAAAACCATAAGTAACGAAACTATGGTTGTAGATTTAGCTAAAATGCCACATCTATTGATGGCTGGTGCAACAGGACAAGGTAAATCTGTAGGATTGAATGCAGTATTGACTTCTCTACTCTACAAAAAGCATCCAGCTGAAGTAAAATTTGTTTTAGTCGACCCGAAAAAGGTAGAATTAACCTTATTCAATAAAATTGAGCGTCATTATCTAGCTAAACTTCCAGATAGCGAAGATGCCATTATAACAGACAATACAAAGGTGATAAACACTTTAAATTCACTATGTATTGAAATGGATAACCGCTACGAGTTACTTAAAAATGCATTTTGTAGAAATATTGCCGAATACAATAAGAAATTTAAAGAGCGTAAACTCAACCCAAATGATGGGCATCAATTTTTACCTTATATCGTGTTAGTCGTTGATGAGTTTGCGGATTTAATTATGACTGCGGGTAAAGAAGTGGAAACACCTATAGCGCGTTTAGCACAACTCGCACGTGCCATTGGTATACATTTAATTATTGCAACGCAACGTCCATCGGTTAATGTGATTACGGGTATTATTAAAGCGAATTTCCCAGCACGTATTGCATTTAGAGTCACCTCCAAAATAGATTCGCGTACCATTTTAGATGGTGCTGGTGCAGACCAGTTGATTGGTCGTGGTGACATGCTATACACACAGGGTAATGATTTAATACGTATTCAATGTGCATTTGTAGACACGCCAGAAGTAGAACGTATTACTGAATTTATTGGCTCTCAAAAAGCCTATCCAGACGCTTACATGTTACCAGAATATGTTGGCGAAGAAGGTGGCACAAATCTTGATATAGACATTGCAGATAGAGATAAATTGTTTAAAGAAGCTGCAGAAATCATAGTCACAGCGCAACAAGGATCAGCATCACTCCTTCAACGAAAGTTGAAATTGGGGTACAATAGAGCCGGTAGGCTTATCGACCAATTAGAAGCCGCTGGAATTGTTGGTGGTTTTGAAGGCAGTAAAGCAAGACAAGTACTAGTCACGGATTTAGTAGCTCTTGAACAATTATTAGCAAACGAAAGTCAGTAAAAGACAATAAAATTATTACAATTAGAAATGAAAAAATTAAGTATTCTTTTAGCATTAATTATTACCACCAGTGTATTTGCTCAAGACAAAGCAGAAGCATTACTAAATGAAGTAAGTAAAAAAGTAAAAGCTTACGACAATATCAGTGTGGATTTTAAATACGAATTAAATAACGTAAGTGAAAATATTTCGCAAGTCACTAAAGGAGATGTTACTATTCAAGATGAAAAGTATGTACTGAATGTTTTAGGTATTACTCGTATCTATGACGGAAAGACATTATACAACATCAGTCCAGAAGATGAAGAAGTTACTATTTCTTCTGAAAACACTGAGGACGAAGGTACAATTACGCCAAGTAAAATGTTATCATTTTATGAGGAAGGTTACACTTACAAAATGGATATTGTTCAGAATGTAAAAGGTAGAAAAATACAATATGTAAAATTAACGCCTATTGATAGTAATTCTGAAATTAAGCATGTGCTTTTAGGCATAGATGCAACAACGAAACATATTTATAATCTGATTGAAGTTGGAAAAGGTGGCGTAAAAACAACATTAACCGTTAATTCTTTCAAAACCAATCAGGCTATACCAAAAAGCCTTTTTACTTTTGATGAAAGTAAATACTCAGATTACTACATCAATAAAATAGACTAAACTTTGAAAATTTTAGACAGGTACATACTTAAAACCTACCTAAATACATTTGTGAGCATATTTGTAATATTTATGTTCATTTTTGTTTTACAAGGTCTTTGGCTCTACATCTCTGAGCTTGCTGGTAAGGATTTAGATGTGGCCACTACGCTAAAATTCATTTTTTACTATTCTCCTAAACTTATTCCGCTAGTTGTACCATTAACTGTGCTACTTGCTTCTATTATGGTCTTTGGAAATTTTGCAGAGAACTATGAGTTTGCAGCAATGAAATCAACAGGAATCTCGCTACAGCGCGCTATGCGGAGTTTATCACTTTTCATAGTTGGTCTTGGTATTGCTTGCTTCTTCTTTGCTAATAATGTAATTCCATGGGGCGAATACAATTTCTATAATTTAAGACGGAACATTGCCAAAGTGAAGCCTGCTCTGGCCATTGCAGAAGGTCAGTTTAACGAAATCGGGAACATTAACATTAGAGTTGAGAAGAAAAGTGGTGACCGCGGAGAGTTTTTAGATAAGGTGATTATCCATCAGAAAAAATCTTTCAAACGTGGTAATTACACAACCATAATTGCAGAAAAAGGAGAACTAAAAAGTGCTGAAGATTCTAATATCTTAAAGTTAGAATTGACCAACGGTAATTTCTATGATGAAATGATTTCTCGAGATATGAGAAACTTTAATAAACGAAAACCCCATGCCCAAAGCCAATTTAAATCCTACACCATTAATATGGATTTGGGGAATTTAGGAAAAGAAGATTTAGACGAGAAAAGTACAGACGATAGGTACAATATGCAAAGTGTAAATGAGCTAGATTACACTATAGATTCACTTTTTGTAGAACGTAAAAAAGATTATGAAGCTTTATCCACAAGTTTATTTAATCGTAGTACTTATGCTAACTTAAAAACAACTATTGAAGCAAAAAATGACAGCATGTACGATGCTAATATTCTGAATCTTTTTAATACTAAAACAAAAGTTCAAATCATTGGTTTAGCCTTTAATACTGCTAGTAGTACCTCACAAATATTACAAACCAATGAGAATACCTTCAAGCAAAGAACCTCGAATCGCAATAAACACATTATTGCCTTACATGAAAAATATTCATTAGGCTTTGCATGTATTATTTTGTTTTTTGTCGGTGCCCCACTAGGTGCATTAATAAGAAAAGGAGGTATTGGGCTGCCAATGGTTATTGCTATACTCCTATTTTTAACCTATCACTTTATAGGTATATTCATTAAAAACAATGCAAAAACAGATTCTATAGATCCAGCATTTGGCACATGGTTATCCACGTTAATTATGCTACCATTAAGTATATACTTAACCCATCGCGCAACAAATGACAAAGGATTAATAAATCTCGATGTAATAACTGTACCACTCAAAAAGTTCTTTGCTTTCAAGTCTAAATCAGAGCTTAATGATATTAAAGCTATACAATCCTATAGTTATTATAATAAGTACAGTATAGATGAATTGGTGGGAATCGTAAAAAATCAAGGTGAATACGATTTAGACAAAAAACCAAAACAAATTGCGCTTCAACACTTATCTGATAGAAAAGTGACTTTAAATGATTTGGAAGAAAAAGGATTAACAATTCCAGAAAATATTAAAAAAGCAAAGACAGAACTCAAAGATTATCTAGATTACTCGACAACTAATTTGGTTACTTTTAGTATCGGAGCCATTTTATTAATCCTTCATTTTGTCTTTAAAAACAATAAACTTCCTGAGTTAGCCGAGATTGCAAAGCTGCTTAGTTTTATTTCATTTAGTATTTATGCGTTATACGTAATTGTATCATCCGTATATTATTCAAAATTCTATAAATCTATTGGACAAACGAAAAAAAGAGTCAATCCCTTTTTAATTCTTTTAAGTCTACCTTTCTATCCAATTAAATATTTTATTCTTAAATCTAGAATTAAAGAAGACTTCCATTTAAGTTGTCTTTACCAAATAAAATAAACTTATCTTTGCAAAATCAAAAAGGTAAGTCATGATTGCAGAAACCGTGAGCACAAAAATTGTATTAAATACTATCGAGGAAGCTATTGAAGATATCCGTCAAGGTAAAGTAATTATTGTTGTTGATGATGAAAATAGGGAAAACGAAGGTGACTTTTTAGCTGCTGCAGAAACGGTTACTCCAGAAATGATAAATTTCATGGCCACTCACGGACGTGGACTTATTTGTACGCCTCTAACTGAGCAACGTTGCAAAGAGCTCGAGTTAAATATGATGGTGCGTAATAACACGGACCCCATGGAAACTGCGTTTACAGTTTCAGTAGATTTACGTGGTAATGGTGTAACAACGGGTATCTCTGCCAGTGACCGTGCTAAAACCGTAAAAGCCTTAGTAGAAAGAGACACAAAACCTTTTGAATTAGCACGTCCTGGACATATTTTTCCATTAGTTGCTAAAGAAGGTGGCGTATTAAGAAGAACTGGCCACACAGAGGCTGCTATAGACTTTGCGCGCTTGGCTGGTTTTGAACCTGCAGGTTGTATTGTTGAAATTATGAATGAAGACGGTACCATGGCACGTCTACCACAGCTTACAGAAGTTGCTAAAAAGTTCGATTTAAAAATTGTTTCTATTGAAGATTTGGTGGCTTACCGTATGGAGCATGATTCTTTGATTGAAAAGAAAGAAGATTTTGATATCGAAACACGTTTTGGTAGATATAGACTTCGTGCTTATGAACAAACAACCAATAATCAAATACATATAGCTCTAACAAAAGGAAGCTGGAACTCTGGTGACGAAGTATTAACTAGAATTAACTCAACTCTAGTGAACAATGACATTTTGGGGACACTCACCAATAATGCGGACCAGAAGCTAGATGATATGTTTAATGTAATTAACAAGGCTGGAAAAGGTGCCATTGTATTTATAAACCAGCAAAATCAATCTACAAATCTACTTAATAGACTTTCGGTTCTAAAGGAGAATCAAAATGCTGGAGAGATTGCTAAGGCACCTCGTATAGCTATGGATAGTAAAGATTTTGGCATTGGCGCCCAAATCCTTCATGATTTAAATATTAGTAAGATTCAATTGATTTCTAATAGTGAGCAAACCAAACGTGTAGGTATGATTGGTTATGGTTTAGAAATAACAGCGTACGTAAATTACTGATTAATTAGTAACTTTTCATTGATTACTAAATTACCAGATGTAATTTTTAAGATATAAACACCTTTCTTCATAAAAGTTATATCCATAGATGAAGTACCAAAGGTTTCAATAACTAATTGCCCCAATGTATTATATAATTGAAGTCTATCTATTGGTAATAAAGATGAAACGGATACCAAACTGGTTGCAGGATTTGGATAAACCTTAAACTTAGTATTAATATCATAGACTGAGGTATTCAATACTGAATTTTGATAAACCCTTACATAATCTATAGTCATTGAGCTTTCTGTAAAACTAGAATCTATAGAACCAGCAACTCCTCCCATGGCGATGTTTAACAACAGATACTGATCCTGAGTAAAAGGCCAATTTGAAGCGTTTTTATCCGAAGGATTATAAGAATAAAAAGGAATATCATCAATTAAAAAAACAATCTTGTCTGGAGACCAATTCATTGAATAAACATGAAAGTCATTTGCCACATCAGCTAATAGTTGTGTTTCAGTATTAATAGTTGCTCCAAAACTAGAAGGTGTATGCAAAGCTACACTAACTTCATTTAAAGCATGTAATCCATGCTCCATAATATCAATTTCTCCGCAAGCTGGCCAAGAAGTTGACCCAAAACCTTCGTTATCCCAATAAGCGCCATCTTCATTTATATTTTTACCTAAAGTCCAGATAGCTGGCCACGTTCCTTGACCAAAAGGAAGTCGCGCCCTAACATCTACTCTTCCGTAAGTGAACGCAAACTTTGAATTAAGTCTTGCAGAGGTATATTGCTTGGTATACCCTTGATCAGTAAATGATTCTTTTTTTGCAGTTATGATTAAAAAACCATTTTCAACTCTAGAATTTTCTGTACGATTAGTATAATGCTGCTCTTCCCCGTTAAACCAGTTCCCTCCGGCTGGTAATTGTGTTTGGTGAAACCATTTGTTTGAATCAATTGCACCATTTGTACCATCAAATTCATCAAACCACACTAAATCAGTATACTCAACATCAATCTCATTAGGGTTTGGTGGCGGTGGCGGTGTGTCACCGTTAGAAATATCATCTATGATATACGTACCAGCAGCGCTTAAGCCTTCATCAATAAATAATGTAATTCTTGAATAATTTCCAGCTATATCTACAGGAGAAGTTCCATCGGAACTATCTACTGCATCAGAAAAGTCAAAATTCACAGTTATCCAATCAGAAGGTGAAGGCACACTAAAATTGACTTTTACTTGCACATCTGTGTTATTATCATCCTCTAGTTTTAAAAGAATATTATGGTCAAGAGGATCAAAAGCATAAAATTTTAAAGTGAATAGTTTGTTATCGCTATTTATAGTAATAGGTTGTGCCAAATCTATATAAAACCCTTGACTAGCATTTAGACCATTATTATTAAATTGCCCACCTCTATTAACATCACTAGATGGTGCTACAGTACGAAAAGCAAAATCACTTCCACTAAAACCAATAAATACATCATTATTATCTGAAAAATCTAAAGGTAATTGTTGAGAAAACAAGACTTGTGCTGTACAGAGAAAAAAAAGAATGTAGGTAAGTCTTCGACTCATAAAATTTCAATTTTACCAAAATTAAGTTTCAAAAATTGATGGAGCAATTAAATAACCCATACATTAACACAACACCGATAGTAGAAATTGTAAATTATGAAAGCTATAGATTGACTTTAATAAGCTCAGCCATTTTTTTGGCTCTTTCTTTTACTTCATCTTCGGTCCAAGACAATTTTATAAGGCAAGATAGATTTCTAGCGATGTAATTATCTGATTGCTTAAAAGTTGTTGTTTCTAAATATTTGAGACCGTTCTTAACTTCTTCGGTAATTGGGAATAATGATTTTAAGTTCTTTAAGTGGTCCCATTTTCTAATGTAATGCCAATTGTTATCGTAATAATGAAAACATGCATCAATACTATTAGATTTAAAAGCCTTAGAGACATTGCGAGCTGTTTCTAAATCTGGTAAAAAGAAGTTTAGGAAAGCACAACTCTCAACTCCGCCTTCAGGAACAGTCCTAAATTCAACCTCTGGAATTTGACTTAATTCTGCCCTTATGATATCAAAATTTCGTCTTTGTATATCTAGAAACTCTGGTAAACGCTTTACCTGAGCCAAACCTACAGCTGCGTGTAATTCTGAAATTCTGAAATTATATCCTAAAAACGGATGGGACTCAGCACCTCTATCATTACCAACATGGTCGTGGCCATGGTCACTGTAATGGTCAGCGTGAAGATAATATGCGCTATTGTTTGT
Source organism: Winogradskyella jejuensis (assembly GCF_900129745.1). Lineage (GTDB taxonomy): Bacteria > Bacteroidota > Bacteroidia > Flavobacteriales > Flavobacteriaceae > Winogradskyella > Winogradskyella jejuensis. The sequence continues at coordinate 1,116,552 of NZ_FQWS01000002.1, forward strand.
AACAACCGCACCACCTTCTCCACAGGTAATCGTCTTTACAAAGTCAAACGAAAAGCAACCCACATCTGCAATACTACCTAACGGCTTACCATTGTAAGTTCCGCCAATAGCTTGACATGCGTCTTCCACAAAAACTAAATTATGCGTATCGCAAATAGATTTAAGCACATCCATATTACCCATACTTCCGCACATTTGAACCACCATGACAGCTTTAGTCTTTGGTGTAATCGCCTTCTCAACCGCTTTTGGGTCTAGGGTTAATGTGCTATCAATATCTACTAATATAGGAATAGCACCAAGCATCATAATAGCTTCAAAACTTGCCACAAACGTAAATGTTGGCATAATCACCTCATCTCCTGCTCCAACTCCTGCTGAAGCTAGAGCCACAGAGACAGCAGCTGTTCCACTTGAAACTAATTGTACATAATTAGTTTTAAAAGTATTTTGAAGTTCTCTTTCAAGCTCTTTTGCTTTCCAATGGCCATTACGCATACCGTCAAAACCGTAACGCATTAGCACACCGTTATCCAACACATCTTTAACGCTATTGCGTTCTGCATCACCAAATAACTCAAATCCTGGCATAATTGATTATAATTTTTTGAGAGTATCTAAAAAGGCTTTGATGCCTTCATCATCAAAATTTGTAAAAAGTTGAGGCGCATATACAGAAGGAACTACTGCTATTTTTATAGAAGGAAACACACGATTATAATTGTAAGATGAAATTAATCGCTCATTATACTTAGAATCACGAGATTTTGTATTTACATCTATCTTGTAAACTACAAAGTCTTTTGTTAAAGACTTTAGCTCATCAGCCTTAAAAATTTCCTGCTTAATCTTACGTTCTGTGCCACTATCCTCTCCATCAACAAAATAGAGTAATAAGGTTTTATCTGTATTGCGAGTTGACTCTATAGCTTTAGCATAGTTATTTTCCCATTTAACGTTTTGAGAAAAACTAGAAATAGCTATGAAACAAAAAAGGACTGAGAGTATATGATATTTCATCTTGAAAAATTTATCTAACAAATATAGTATTTTGAACGCTTAAAGTGCTATTATATTACAATTCGATAACGGTCTCACTTAGTGGTTTTCTTACTTTTTTTAGTTCTGCAAACATATCATCTTTAGCGCGTTTCCCTACAGGTAGTAACAAAACCGATTTTAAGCCTTTTTTGTCTAGTTGAAGACTTTGGTCAAAAGCTTCAGGATTAAAACCTTCCATAGGACAACTATCTATTTCTTCAATAGCGCAAACCGTCATTAAATTCCCCAAAGCAATGTAAGCTTGTCTTATAGCCCAATCTTCCTTCTTATCCTTTGGCATGGTTTCTATTGTGGAATTTAGTTGATTTTTGAAAGGCTCAAGGATAGTTTTTGGCGTGTTTCTTATATCAACTATATTCTCAAAATGTTCATTAACATCGTTTTGGTTTATTTCGTCTTGAATACATAAAACAAGAAGATGCGATGCGTCTGCAACTTGTCGTTGTCCAAACGAATGCTCAACAAGTGCTTCTCTTTTAGGCTTATCTGCAACAATAACGAGTTTTAATGTCTGTAAACCGTATGATAACGCTGTAAGATTAAAAGCTTCCTTTAATATATCCAATTTAGAATCTGATAATATTGCTTGTGTATCAAATTTCTTAGTAGCATAACGCCATTTTAGCTGCTTTATAACATTCATAGCTTTTTTTTGCAAAAATACGTAATACTATTCTGAATTTTATTTAACCTGGATTTAAATAAAACCGATGTGACTATTATCATATTTAAGCCTGAGAAAGCATTGTACTTTTATATCGTTCATCGTATAGAATAAAAGCAATAGGCATGAAAACAAAGATATCGGGTTGGCTTCTGAAATTACAAGATTACTTAGGCGAATTTGTATATGGCGGTATTGATGGCGCTGTGACCACATTTGCCGTCGTATCTGGTGCTGTGGGTGCAAGTTTGAACAATTCTGTTATCATTATTCTTGGTTTTGCTAACTTACTCGCAGATGGTTTTGCGATGTCTGTAGGAGCCTATTTATCTGCAAAATCCGTAGCCGATAACAATAAAAAACTAAATAAGAATAAAGAAAATTTGAATGTCGAAAATGAGATAGATATTCATAAAATTCGTCAAATATATTCAGGCAAAGGTTACGAAGGGTTATTATTAGATGCCGTAGCTAATGAAGTTGTTTCAGAAAAAAAGCAATTAATTAAATCATTGGATGAAGAAAAGGCTAGATTAATTAAACCTATAAAGTCTCCATTTAAAATAGGATTAATCACCTATATTTCTTTTATTTCAATAGGCTTAATACCTCTCACTGTTTACGTCTGGGACTTAATTTGGGAGTTTCCAGGTCATTTATTTATTTGGACGAGTATATTAACTTCATTTGCCTTTATACTCATCGGGTTTTTAAAAACATACATTACCGAAACAAGTCGATTAAAAGGCATACTTGAAACTTTGATACTTGGCGCTATTGCTGCTACTGTTGCGTACTTTGTGGGTGATCTTCTGGAAGCTCTAATTGGGGGCTAACCAAGTTAAGTTCTTCTAATGACATAATAACTACATTGACATATCGTTTCACCGTTTTTGCCAATTCTTTTTGGTTAGGGTCTGTAATATCTATATACCCCTTCCATAATAGTTCTCTGTCTTTGGTTGGGCAGATACAATACATTGCTGTTTCCGCATGATAGACAGTATACTCATTATAATAATCTGGATTGTAATAAATGTCTTGGTACCTTAAATAATCGTCTTTAAAGCGTCTATAGGTTTCATCGTAATTTTTGTAATTACTTCTGTAAACTATTTTGTCTTCTACCCCAACTACTTTACTGAGAATGATAGTATCAAAATATTCATCAAGTAGCTTGTCTTCTAATTGGTCTAGTTGTGCTTCAGTAATTTGTCCGCTATCTAATGAAAACTCTTTAAGGTCTAAACTTCTTTGTACCTCAATGCCTCTTAACTCTAGTTGGTTTTTTAATTGGTTTTCAAATTCTAACCTTGCCACCTTATCTGATGTTACTCCTAATACTAAAACTTTTGTAGGACTATAAGTATCTGTGTCAGGACTTTTCCAGTAATCTACTAATTGTGTGTCAGAACAACTCACAATAAATAGCGTAGCTAATAAAAATATAACTCGTTTCATAGCTCTTATTTTAAAAATCGTTTTTGTTTGCTTTCTTTAATTACCAATTTTATTAAATCAAAAAGCGTCTTCTTAATAGATTGGTAGCGCTTTTTAAATTCTCCAATAAGCTCTATTAAGTTTCTATGTTCTTTTCTATATACCGCTTCCTCTTCTAACTGGTCTATCCCATCTACCATAATAGACAGTTCCTTTTCGTGAGATTTTACGGCATTGATTAACACCTGCGTTTGCTTCACAATTTCGGAGAGTCTATTAACTATAGATTTGCTTTCTTCAAAATGCTTATTATCTATTAATTGAAGTGTGTACGATTTAATCAAATCTTCAAAAAAGATTTGCTCTTCTTTATAAAATGATAATTCTGATAACCATAATTTTGAAGAATCGTGCATGTCTTCAGCACTTAACCATTCTGTATGCTTTGCTTTAGTATGTATTGTTTTCATGATTCTACCTACTTTTAAAAAAGCAGAGTGTGAAACACCTAAAACACACTCTGCCGAATTTGATTTTGATTTAGATAACTTCTATAACTTTTTTAGGTGTTTCTTTAGCTTGTTCTTTTTTATGAAGGTTGAGTTTAAGAATACCATCATTATAAATGGCTTTAATATCTGCCATATCGTCAACAGTTTCTGGTAACCTCAAAGAACGCTTAAAAGCATTATAGCTGAACTCTTTGCGCATATAGTCTTTATCTTCTTCCTCTTTTTTTGTCTCTTTCTTTGCAGATACATTAAGTACATGATTTTCTAAAGTGACTTCGAAATCGGATTTTTTAAAGCCTGGTGCAGCAAATTCAACCTCAAACTCTTCATCTAATTCTTTAACGTTCATTGCTGGCATTAAAGAATCTTCATCAAAAAAGTCATCGCTAAACAAAAAATCATCTGAGCTAAAAAAGTCTTTTAGCTGATTGTTATTCCATGGGAATAATCTGTTTCGATTGTTAAATTTAATTAGTGACATAATCGTAATTTTTTTGATGTTAAACTTTTTCTAACATCCGTAATTTAATTACAGTTATCACTTTATGAAATGATTTTAATCAGTTTAGCTTTAAACGATTAGCTGTTCTACATCAGTAATCTTAGGAACTTTTACAAACCAATTGTATGTTGTCTCTAATTTTACTCTAAAGGTGTTTAATGCTGATGCCTCGCCGTGAATTAAATAAACTTGCTCTGGCACATTTTTGATGTTACTAACCCAGGCTAAAAGCTCCTCTTGATCGGCATGAGCAGATAAACTTTCGATATGTTTTATTTGTGCATTAACCGGATAGTATTTACCAAAAAATTTGATTTCATGTACACCATCTTTAAGTTGACGTCCTCGAGTTCCTTCTGCTTGATACCCCACTAACAAAACTGTAGTTGATGGTTCATCAATAAATTGCTGTAAATAAGTTAAGACTCTTCCACCAGTAACCATACCACTACCAGCAATAACAACTTTAGGTCTTTTATTATCTATGGTTTCCCAAGTTTCTCTATATGAACTCACAATATTTACATACTCGCACATCGCATAATACTCAGAAGATGATAATCGGTGCCACTTAGGAAATCTTTTAAAAACGTCTAAAACATTGTTCCCCATTGGACTATCTATAAATATGGGAATATTTGGAATTCTGTGCGCTTTGTATAATTTCCAGAGAATATACATAAGTGTCTGAAGACGCTCAACTGCAAAGCTTGGTATGATTAAATTACCTTGATTATGTATCGTTTTATTAATGAGGTCAATGAGTATAGTTTCAATATCTTGCTCCGGATGTTTCTTATCTCCATAAGTACTTTCTATAAACAGATAATCTGCCCATTCTGGTTTTTTAGGGTCATTTAGCAGATAATCATTGTTTCTACCTACATCACCAGAAAAAACAAAGCGCTTTCCATTAATGTCTATTTCTATGAAAGTTGCTCCAATAATATGACCGTTATACTGAAATCTTGCTGATATATTTTCTGATAGTGTTAACCATTTATCTTCTTGAATGACTTCAAAAAAAGTAATCGCTTTTTCTGCTTCTTCAATTGTATAAAATGGTAATGCTGGCTTATGCTTAGTGTATTTTTCTTTATTAGCTTTTTTGGCATCTTCCTCATGAATTTTGGCACTATCTAGCAAAATAATTTGAGCTATGGCTAACGTTGGAGCTGTACCATATATTTTTCCTTTAAAACCTTGCTTTATTAGTCTTGGCAAATACCCTACATGATCTAAATGACCATGAGTTAATAGTACCACATCGATACTTGACACATCTATAGGTAAATCAACCCAATTAAGTTCTCTTAGCTTCTTTAGTCCTTGAAACATACCACAATCGATAAGAATATTGAACTCTGAAGTTTCTAGCAAAAATTTAGATCCAGTTACTGTGCTTGCTCCGCCCAGAAAATTCACTTTTACTATTGGTTTCATTCGTATTGAATTGAGTAATTACAAAGTAGTTCTATCTCATTAAGAATTTTTTCTTTTCTTTCTTCTGAAATTCCTAGGTGATCTAAATAAAAGACATCTCCTATAAGTTGCCTACATAAGACAATACTTCTACTCAGTAAAAATTGTTTCTCACGCTTTGTGAGTAATGTAGACACCGTTATAGGGTAAAGTCCTAAATTATCTATCCTATCTCTTAAACTCTCTCCCTCTGGATAATCCCAACTTAGCAAATACAATCCGCAACAACGACCGTATTTTACCGCATCTTCTGTAAAACGTGTATTAGTAACTACCCATCCTGCATTGAGTTTAGTTCCATTTTCACTTACATTATTCCAATGCTCTTTTACGTCTTGAAATCTTGAATTAATATAAAGAGGTACTTTAACATTACAATTTAATCCTTGTTCTCCATGGAATTTACATTCAATAACTGTGGTTTCGTTCCCTTTATGTGCAACAACATCTATCTCATGAGATACACATTTGCCTTGCAACACTTCGCCAACAAAAGCATCATAACCCGAATATTGTAATAGCGCTTTTATAAATCTTTCAAAAGGAAATCCTGTAGGCCCAAGCTCATAGATGGCCTTTTTAAGTTTGTACTTAGACGCCATATAGCTTTTCTTCTTTTTAAGAATAGCATATGCTCTATTGTAAATTTCATTAGTAGAAATTCCTTGATAAAGTTCATCTCGTACAGTGTCTATAATAGAATTAATAGTTTCTCTGCTTGCTCCAATTCTTTTTAGTGAAGACCGCAATTTGCTTAAAGAAAACTTAACTTTCTTGCCACTAGATTTGATAATATCAATGTTGTTTTTATCCATGATTTGGAAATAATGAAGACTACTGTTTTGGCATGTAAAACTCTTTTACAAAAGCCTTTAGTTGATTATCAGTCATCTTTTGAGACTTTACAACTTCTCGGACTTTTTTATCTAAATTCTTATAATCTTGTTTAATAACTTTTGCAAATTGCTGTATCATTTGAGATGGTCCTAAAATAATGAGCCCTTTAATCTCTTCTCCTATATTTGAAATGACGTCATTAAAAAACTGTTTGGTTTTTTGTTTCTGACGCTCTAATACTTTTCTGTCTTTTATAATTTCTGTAGCACCACCAGGGCGTCCCATCATTTGAAATGTAGATTCATCTTCTTGGGATTTAATCGTAATCATATCCACACTTTCCGCTGTAACACTTAATATGTGTGCTTTCTCTTTGTCTATCCAAATACCTATATTTTTCATAATTCTAAATTTTAATTTTTTAAATCGTGCATTACAAGTATTGGTACTTTGGAGTTGTAACCTACTTCTTTTACTAAAGCTTGATTTAAAATACTTCCAAAAAACAAGTGCTTCTTATTTATAAATGCTATCATATCACTCTCTCTACTTTCAACAAAGCAACTTATCGCTGAATGAACCGAAATATTTCTAATTACTCTGAAATTATGGTTGATTTCCTCGAAATACTCTTCTAAAAGCACTTTATTTTTTAATTGATATTCACTTAACTCACCTTCGTTTACATATATAACCTGTACAGTTGCAAAAGACTTTTTAGCTATTTCTATAAGAAAGTTCAACTCTCTTCTTTTAAAAGGAATTTTATAATCAGTGGGAAAAACAATCTCTTTTGGTAGAGCATAATCTGCCTCTTGTGGAACTACAAGAACTGGACAATTACGTACTTTTTCCATAACGTTGACGGCAGTACTACCATAGACAGAAGTTCTTGAGTCTGTTTCTCCTTTAGACCCCATGACAATTATATCTATGTCCTTATTATCTACAACAGTTTTAATTGCTTCTAGAGTATCATTAAACATAGATATAGTTGTAAAATGATGATTGGGCTGTGTCTCTCTTTTAATGATTAACATGTCTAGCATTCTGTTTAAGCCTGTTTCAGAATGCACCTTAGCACTTTCATAAAGTTCACTGCCTGGTTCCATGTTTAAAAGACTTTTCATTACATTCCCGCTTAAAGAAAATACATTTAAAAGAAAAAAATCGCAATCATCATCTTTATATAATTCAAGTGCATAATTAATAGCGTGCCATGAATTTTTTGAAAAATCTGTAGGAAATAATATTTTACGTTTCATCATACTTTGGTTTTTCATAATTAAACTTAGTCAAAGGTTATGCTAGACACAATGACATATATCAATCTAGGATGATATCACTAAAAAAGGTATGACTGGCTGCAATCCTATTTTTTTGATTACCGGCTCGTTCATTATCTTTTCTATTAAGCTTCGTTTGTAGTTGACCATAAACAATATGTTAATACCTAAATCTTTTATGAATTCATTAATTTCAGTCTCCTTAGTACTATAATCTGGCATCCAATGAAAACTAAGTTTAAAATTGCTTAGTTCTGCCTTAAGATTGTTACAATTCTTTTCTTGAGTTATACTCAATTCTTCTTCCTCGTTGATATGTAATACTCTTATTTTAGAATCATGCAACTCTACTATAGATTTCAAAGTATTTAATTCTTCTTCCCTATAATGTTTTTTAAAATCTGTTGGAAAAGTAATTTGCCTTGGAATTACATAATCGTACTCGTCTGGCACAATTAGAATAGGACAATTTTTAATTTTCTTAATTACTCTTATAGTATTGCTTCCTAAGAAAATTTCTTTAGCTCCAGTAGCACCTTTTGTACCCATTACTATTAAATCTATATTATTCTGCTTGACCTCAAACTTAATTGCGTCATACAAGTCTTGTGTACTTAGCACATTATAAAACTCATGATTAGCATTAGCATCAGCTGTCTCTATTTGCTTTTTAAGAGCATCTAATTCTTTTAATGCATTTTCTTTCATGACCTTTAATAGACTGTTTGAAAAGTTTGAAATAGTAGATGCTTTTAATGCAATAGAATTTAAAAGATAGAAGATGCATTCTTCATCTTTAAAGAGCTTAAGTGCATATACAATTGCACTCCAAGAATTATCTGAGAAATCGGTGGGTAAAAGGATTCGGCGTTTCATGATTTAAAATTTTGCTGTTGAGACGGTATTACTAATAGTGGGATATGTAGATGAAAACCTATCTGGTTTATTGTAGACTTAAAAAATAAATTTTCAAAAAATGAGTGCTTATTATTAAGCATCACCAATAAGTTAATCTTATGCTTTATTTGAAACTTATCAATAGCATCAGTAACGTTTTCGTTTCTTATATCATGGAATAAAGGAGAATATTTTTCGAAATACTTTTTTAAAATATCCCTATTCTTTTTTTGATTATCTAAAAGACCATAACCATAAGATACATGCATAATGTTAAGCCTACTCTTATGGATTTCTACCATATCTAATATGGGTTTAAGATGCTTTTCTTCAAAGCTTACTTCATAATCAGAAGGAAATAATATATCTAGAGGACGCTCATATTCAAAATTGCTAGGTACAGCTATTACTGGACATTTTACATTTTTAAAGACTTGTACAGTATTAGAACCAAAAAGAATTTCTTTTGCGCCTGTAGCACCTTTTGTACCCATTACTATAAAATCTACATCTTTGGTTTGTGATACATGTTTAATTTCTGAGATAAGGGTACTAAAAACTGAAATTGTCTCAAACGTGTGGTTTGGATTTTCAAATTTATCTCTAATCTTAGCCAATAACACCCCCATTTTTGTTTCTGCAACATCTTTAATTGCATCTACCAAGCCATATTGCGCAGCACTGACAGACACATATTCTATCTGATAAATAACTGGTGTGTATGTATGCAAAAGATAAAATTTACAGGTTTCGTCTTTGAATAACTGTAGCGCATATGCAATGGCATTCCATGAGTTTTCTGAAAAATCGGTGGGCATTAATATTCTTTTCATGACATAGAATTTTAAATGTTTCTTCTTATATTTTGCAATGCTAAAAATGGAATATTTGTATGCAGGCAAATATCATCTACTTTAGACCTGAACAGCATATCCTCTAAAAAGGAGTGCCTTGTATTTACCATTACTAATAAGTCCATTTCATTTTCTGAAGCATAGTTAGAAATGGCTTTAGACACATTTTTACTGTCTATATGTTTAAATTTAAATTGAAGTTTCTCCAAACCTTCCTCTAAAAAAGCTTTATTGTCTTTTTGTCTTTTAGAAAGGTGGTCACTTTTTGATATATAAAGCATATCTATTATAGACCTAAATGGTGATAGTAAAGTACTCAACAACTTTATTTCTCGTCGTCTATATGGGATTAAGTAATTTGAAGCAAACAGAACGTGCTTTGGTTGCTTGTATTCGTAAAACTCAGGTATTACCAAAACCGGACATGATACATATTTTAAAACCTGTAGTGTATTACTTCCAAACACATACGTTTTGGCATAACTTTCGCCTTTTGTACCCATAACAATAATGTCAATATCTTTTCCAATCACTATCTTATCTACCTCATCTATAAGTGAGTTATAAGCAGAAACCATATGGTATTTAAATCTAGGATGTGGTGCTAATGTCTGTATTTCTTCAAGTAGTAAATCTAATTTTAGCTGAGATCTATTTTTTGCCATCTCAATAACTTCTTCAAAAGGTTCTTCTTCCAGTAGCTCATGATTACTATAGACCTCATCTTCATAGGCATTTAGAATATAAAACTCTGTTTTTTCATACTTAAAAAGCTCCAAAGCATAACGTATGGCATTCATTGAGTTTTCTGAAAAATCGGTAGGTATAAGTACATTTTTCATGGTCATAGGTTTTAAATATTTATAAAACTATACCCAAATAAGAATTTCTACAATGATAAATATCAGACTAGTCTATAAGGAATATCAATATGCCCTTTTGGAAGCTTAGAGTAATAAAAGCATTTGTAATTAAAATGGTAGTTAAAAAAAAGAAAGCTAGATTTTTGATTAAAAATCTAGCTTTCTAGCTTATCAATGATTAATAACATTAAGGCTTCCCCCAGCCAAAACACATTTGTAAATATATTAAATCGAATAGGTTTAAAAACTGATTTGAATCAGTTTTTAATTAATAATGGATTAATTGATAAACTCGATTTAACAAAAATAGCCCAACAAAAAATAGCAGTGTATAAATAACCTGAACAAATTTTACGTTAGTAATCTGTAGCCAATTAACAGTGGGCTTAGGAAATATAAATAAGGCCAAGCCAATAATGAGAGAAAACCATCCAATAAGCGTAATTATTATCTTATAATTAGGCTCCCAAACATTGTGGAAAATGATGCTTAAAAGACCTATGATTATAGCCATAAAAGAGCTTAGGATTAAGAATTTTTCATCTCTAAGGTCATCAAATATTTGTTTTGTTCGTTTTGGATTTAGGCTTAATATTAGAAAGAAAATGATAAGATACCAGCCCCAAAATTTTGCAAAAGTTAGTGAAATATCCATAATATTTATATTTTTTCATGAAGTACCAAAAACGGTATTTCTGTATGATAAGTAATTTTTTCTACCCTTGTGTGAAATAGAATTTGTTGAAAATAATTCAAGTTTTTTGCAACCATAGCAATCATGTTTATGCCTCTACTCTCAGTAAAACATTGTACAGCATCTTCTAGATGCCTATTGCTTAAGTAATAACACTTCGTATTATAGCCTGCAAAGAAATCGATAAGCAACTCTTTGTTTTTTTGTTGTTCGTAATTTAGCTGAGATTTATTCTTAGAAACATGTAAAAAACTAAGCTTAGCACCATAATTCTCTATAATACTTAGTAGAGGTTTTAACGTTTTAAAACTATTAAATGAGGAAAAATCTGTTGGGAAAGCAACTTCTTCAATATGTTTATATTCACAATTCTCAGGCACAACCAAGGTTGCACATTTTACCTTCACAACAACATCTCCTGCATTACTACCTATAATTATTTTCTTAAGACCTGAAGCGCCTTTTGTACCCATTACTATTAAATCTATACTTTTCTCAACAATCTGCTTCCGTATAGAATCTATAAAAAAACCATAGTCTACTACTGTATAAAACTTATGTAAATTTGAATTAGAAACCTCTGAAATACGCTTTAAAATAGAACGAAGTTTTACTTTGGAAGGTTTTATATAAACGTCTTCAATAACATTTTCAGAGGCAATATAAGCGGGGTCATTTAATATTGCATGGCTCATGGTATTAACATGTAGGAGATAAAAAAGGCATTCTTCATCCTGTAAAAATGCTAAAGCGTATTTTATAGCATTCCACGAATTATCCGAAAAATCTGTTGGTAATAATACACTTTTCATAGCTCACCTATTTAAAACTCAAATTTAGAAGCTTTAAAAAAGGTTTAAAATGACTCTCGTCATTTAAACATTAGTGTTTAGGTAATAAGCTTAAGTCGTTTTAAATCCAGAACCACAATATTTCTGCCTTCTGATTTAATTAGACCCTTGTTTTTAAAATTGGTAAGCGTTCTAATAAAAGTCTCTGTGGCTACACCGGCTACACTAGCCAAATCATTTCTAGAAATTTTTATAGGATCATCTGGCTTACGATTTATCTTTTCAGCAAATTGAATAATTGTATTGGCTGTTTTTTTATTTACAGAACTATAAGCCATTTCTAAAAGTTGCTCTTTCACATTAGATAAGTCATCCGTTAGTAAATCTATTAATGCAATAGCAACTTTATGATTATCATTAAGAATTTTGGTGAGCTGTATAATAGAAATCCCCATGACTTGTGTTTTCTCAATTGCAGTTGCTGTCTCTTTATGAGTTATGGTATGTGTAAAAGACGTGTAACCAAATAAGTCGTCCTCTTTATATAGAGCTGTTGTCAACTCCTTGCCATGCTCATCTAGCTTGTGGCATTTTACAGCACCTCTAGAAATTAAATAAATTTGATTAGAGTGGTCACCTTCGTTATAAATTATCTCATTCTTTTCAAAACTTAATTCTGTACCATTATTATCAAAATAGTTTTTTAAATCGTTTAAAGAGCGAAGTTCTTCAGTCTCCACTTCAGCTTTATTAAGACCTCCTTGTTCCTTGAGTATAGCTACTTTAGCCAATCTACTTTTAATGGCACTTACCAATTCATCTTCTGTAAAGGGTTTTGTAATGTAGTCATCGGCTCCCATATTCATGCCTTTGCGTATATCTTGATGCTCTGTTTTAGCAGAAAGAAATATGAAGGGAATATGACTTGTTTTGTTGTTTGTAGAGAGTTGTTCTAAAACCTTATATCCATCCATTTCTGGCATCATTATATCACAAATAATTATATCTGGAGTGTTTAATATTGCAGTTTTTACCCCTTCTTTTCCATTAGATGCAGTTACTACCACGTAATTGAGAAGCTCTAACAACTCTGCCGTATTATCTCTTAATACAATATCATCTTCTATGAGTAGTACTTTAGTTATCATGAGCGGTTGGTATTTGTAAAGTTACTGTTGTGCCTTTGTTCTCTTTACTGGTTAGAGATATGTTTCCGCCTAAATTCTCTGTATGCGTTTTAGCTATATTAAGACCAATACCTGTCCCTTGCATATTAAGCACGTTCTCTGCTCTAAAATACCGAGTAAATATATTCTCCAAATCCTTTTTAGGAATACCTATACCTTGGTCTTTTACTTCAATTTGGGTAAAGCCATTTACTTGAGTGATTTTAATGTCTATTTCTGAGTTTTCATTCGAATATTTTACAGCATTCTGGACAATATTTGTGAGTACGAGCTCCAAAATTCTTTCATCTTGGTACATGGTCATTTCATCAATATTATCTGGGTAATTAATGCGTTGCCCCTCTTTTAGTAACATATTAGCATTGTAAACCACCTCATTAATAACTTTACTGAGGTTAAAATGACTAAACTTATAATTCACCGTTCCTGCCTCTAAACGCTCTATAGATAAAAAGTCATTAAGAATATTGTTGAGATAATGTACCTTATCTTTTATAATACTTAAGTGTTTGTTTCTTTTGTCTTGTTCTTGCTCTTGCTTATATTTTTCGAGAAGCATTACGGACGTAGAAATACCGCTTAATGGTGTTTTGAATTCGTGAGAAACCAAGGATAAGAATTTTGTTTTAAGGTCATTGAGTTCCTTTTCTTTACTTAGGGCAATTTGTAACTGTTCGGTTCTCTCTTTAACTTTTTTCTCTAATCTATTTAAGTAATCTTTTTGCTCAGTGATATCCGCTATAATAGCCATAAATACAGGTTTCTCTTTCAGATAAGACAGTTGCAAATGCACATTAACAGGATATGTTGTGCCATCTTTTCGTTTATGGATGGTTTCAAACTCAACTTTCTCTTTTTCTTTATTAAGTAGTGGTTGTATATATTTTGCTCTGAGGACTTTTTTGTCAATATTTATTTTAATATCCAAAGGAGACATTGTTTTAAGCTCTTCTAAAGAATAACCAATATTTTCTATGGCCCCACGATTTACAGATATAAACTTTAAATCGTGTGCATCAAAGACATAAATTTCGTTTAAGGATTCGTTAAAAATTGTCGCCAAATGGTTACGTTCTTCTTCTGCTCTTACTCGTTCCGTAACATCATTTTGTATACCAATAAAGTTGGTAATAATACCTCTTCTGTTTGTTATTGGTGTGATGTATAAATCATTCCAAAATAGAGTACCATCTTTTTTATAGTTACGTAAAGTCACCAAACAACTCTCTCCTATTTTAATTGCATTTCTAAGTTTATAAAGTGCTTCTTGCTCTTTGTCTTTTCCCTGCAAAAATCTACAGTTTTTGTTTAAAACTTCTTCTCTAGAGTACCCTGTTAATTCTGTAAAAGCTTTATTACAGTAGACTATTGGATTATCTGGCTTTTGCGCATCTGTAATTAAAATACCATTACTAGCAGATTCTAAAGCTTTGCTACGCAGCATAAAATCGTATTCGCTCTTTTTTTGTTTAGAGATATCCTTTATTAAAGCCATGACATAAGTCTTGTCGTATATTTTAAAAGGATTGAGTTCTATCTCTACAGGAATAATTTCGCCAGATTTTGTTAGACCATAAACTTCTGTAGTCTTAGCCATTCTACGCTGTGTATTTAGCTCTATAAATTCTTTTACGTGTTTATCATGCTTTTTATGATAATTAGAAGGAATAAGGATGTCTAAATGTTTATTCTTTATATCTAACTTATTGTAACCAAAAACCGTTTCTGCTACGCCATTAATTTCCATTATGTTCTGATTTTCATCAACAATAACTACGGCTTCTGAAACTGTTTCTAGAAGAATATTAAATATTTCTTGGTCTTGACCTATCATGATAGAACATGTTAATGGCACTCCTTTAAATATACGAAATTTAGCCCTAATATTCTATGACTATGATGAATATCATTCTTTAATATTTAGCAATAAAATACATTAGCCTATCCATAATCTAGTTAAGAAATGACAACAGAATTATCAAAGAATATAGGTGCCATATTTTATGCCATTGCAAAAGCAGATGGCAACCTTAGTTATGAAGAGTATTGTCGCTTTATAGATTATACAGAAAAGAAATGGAGCCATCTAAGTAAGGATGAGTATAAGTACATGAAAGAAACCTTTAATGAGCTACAGGCATGTAACGCAAACCCAAATACCTGCTATACTAATTTTGTGGAGTACTTAAGAAGGAATCCAGCACTATTTACCAAAGATTTAAAAAGTCTTATCTTAAAAACAGCAAATAAAATTGCTCATTCGTTTGCTGGAATTAATAAATCTGAACTTATTTTGTTGGCGAAACTTAGTCTTGAACTCAAAAAACAGTAGAGAATGAAAAGCGATTTTAACTCTATAATTAATTCTAGCATACCTGTATTGGTAGACTTTTATGCAGATTGGTGTGGCCCATGTAAAGCCCTTGCACCTATACTAAAAGATGTAAAAAGCGAAATGGGTGAAGCCATAAAAATTATAAAAATTGATGTTGACAAAAATCAGCCACTAGCAAATAGGTATCAGGTAAGAGGTGTCCCTACGTTGATACTCTTTAAAAACAAAAACCAAGTTTGGAGACAATCTGGCGTTTTACAAAAGGAAAGTCTTATTTCTATCATTAAGCAGCACAGCTGATATACTCCCTTTATTGACCAATATCATTTTGCAAACTTCTAGTAGATACTACATTTATCCTTCAAATTTTAAAATGTTGTATCATGAAAAATCTATTGGTATTATTGGTAACGATTTTGTTGGGTTCTATAGAAATTAATGCTCAAAAAATAGACGATATAAGTTTTATTTCGCCATATAATGATGGTGTTGCTGCAATAAAAAAAGATAATCAATGGGCTTTTATAAATACTGAAGGCAAAATAGTAGTTGATTACAGAGATGATTTGGTTATTACCAATTTTGAAGACTATGACTATCCCGTATTTAATTCTGGACGCTGTTTAATTGAAGAAGTAAAAGACGGTATATCCTATTACGGATACATAGATAAAGAAGGTAATACAATAATACAACCTCAATATCTCAACGCCACAAATTTTGAAAATGGATTGGCAATCATACTTGAGCTACACAAAAACATTCTTGGTAAAAACGATGTATTAGACAAGAAAATGATTGATTATAGCTACACGGAATCAGCAATAAATCCAAACGGAAAAATTGTACATTTCCTATCAGAAAAGCCGACACATATCACGCTATCAAAGGATTTTATAAAATCCCCTCCAGAAATTAAGTCCAAGTTTATTTCTGAAACACTTGTTGCTCAAAAGAATGGTAATAGAACTTGGTCTATAAAGACTTTATAGATGCATAATATGCGACTTATTTATCACATTTTTATAGCTATCTGTTTTGTATCATGTTCAGATAATACTGAGAAAATACAACCGCAGGAACAAGAACTCACTGAGTATGTTTATGCGTCTGCAACTATTCAGCCTGATAGCCTATATCAAGTTTATGCCGCAGTATCGGGTATTTTAGACAGTAACCTTGCTGAAGAAGGTGATTTAGTTTCTAAAAACCAACCCATAATTCAGATTATAAATAGCACACCAAAACTTAATACGCAAAACTCTAAATTAACACTAGACTTAGCAAAACAGAACTACAATGGAAGTTCCGCAATACTTAGAAGTATACAAGACGAGATAGTTGCTGCTCAAATCAAATTAAATAACGACTCTGTTAATTATTTCAGACAAAAAAATTTATGGAAACAACAAATAGGTTCAAAAGCAGAGTTTGATAATAGTAAGTTAAGTTATGAGTTAGCCTCTAATAGTCTAAAATTATTGCAAAGCAAATACTTAAGAACAAAGAACGAACTAGAAACTGCTGTAAAACAAGCTCAAAACAATTATAAAACGTCCTTAATTGCAACAAAGGATTTTACTGTAAAAAGTAAAATTAATGGCAAACTATATGCACTCTACAAAGAACCAGGAGAGATTGTAAATACTATGGAAGCATTAGCTTCTATTGGAAGTAAAAACAATTTTATTATAGAGCTTCTAGTAGACGAAGTAGACATTGTTAAAATACAAGTAGGAAAAGATCTCTTAATGACTCTAGATGCCTATAAAGGTGAAATCTTTAAAGGCAAAGTATCTAAGATTTTACCAAAAAAAGATGAAAGAAATCAAACCTTTAAAGTTGAGGCCGTTTTTGAAAGACCTCCAAAAGTATTATATCCGGGTTTGTCTGGCGAAGCCAATATTATCATTGCAAAAAAAGAAAATGTTCTCACAATACCAAAAGCATACTTAATTGATGATAACAAGGTAAAAACAGAAAAAGGACTAATAAAAATTAACAAAGGCTTACAAAACATGGACTACGTAGAAATAATATCTGGCATCGATAAAGACACATACATCTATAAACCCAAATAATGAATAACTGGAGTGTTATATTAAGTATTGCTAAAACCCATCTTATAACTAAGATTAAACAGACCTCTACTGCTGCCCTTGGTGTGACTTTTGGTATTGGCTCTTACATTACTCTTGTTTGTTTTATGACAGGTCTAAATGGCATGCTAGATGACCTTATCTTAAACCAAACACCTCATGTACATATTTACAACGAGATAGAACCTTCAAAAAAACAACCCGCTTCTTTTATAGATGATGCTAAAGAGAGTTTTACTGTAGTACACTCTATAAAGCCCAAACTAAGTCAAAAGAAAATTCATAATGCTTTACCTATCATCAAATATTTAGAAAACACTGAAAATATTAAAGGAGCTTTACCTCAAATAAAAACACAAATATTCTATATGGCGGGCTCAATAGAATTAGGCGGAAATCTTACAGGTATAAACCCTGTAGATGAAGCCAAGTTATTTAACATGCAAGATTATATTGTAAAAGGCTCAGCAGAAGCATTAGAAAATAGTGATAATGGGATTCTATTAGGTATTGGAATTGCTAGAAAAATGTCTTTAAAAGTTGGAGACCGTGTGCAGGTTAGTCCTATAAATGGAGGCATTTTCCCTTTAAAAATAGTGGGCTTCTATCAAAGTGGCATTGCAGACCTT
Source organism: Winogradskyella jejuensis (assembly GCF_900129745.1). GTDB lineage: Bacteria > Bacteroidota > Bacteroidia > Flavobacteriales > Flavobacteriaceae > Winogradskyella > Winogradskyella jejuensis. The sequence goes on from NZ_FQWS01000002.1 coordinate 1,134,686, forward strand.
GATGCCATACAAAGTTTTACAAATATTAAGACTGTACAACGCATTTTAGGTAAACCCAAAAACTATATAACGGATATTAATGTCAAGCTTTACAATATGGAAGGTGCTGTTGCTTTAGCTCAAAAAATTGAGCAACAATTTAATCTTACAGCGATAGATATTAATACTGCAAATGCACAATTTGAAACCGGTACAACTATTCGTAACCTAATCACTTATGCCGTTTCTATAACATTACTTATTGTTGCAGGCTTTGGTATATATAACATATTGAACATGCTCATTTATGAAAAAATGAATGATATAGCCATACTCAGAGCCACAGGATTTTCTGGTAAAGATGTACAACTTATTTTTATGAGTCAGGCTATGATAATTGGATTTATAGGAGGTGTCTTAGGTCTACTTATAGGTTTTGGTTTGGCAAGTTTAATAGATACTATTCCGTTTCAAACTGAAGCCTTACCAACTGTAGAGACTTACCCTATAAATATGAACCCTGTTTTCTTTGTTATAGGTTTTTCTTTCGCAATGCTTTCAACCTTCCTTGCAGGCTACTTACCTTCAAAAAAAGCTAAAAAGATTGACCCTGTTCGTATAATTAGAGGCCAGTAAAAATGGATAACGTACTCGAAGCAAGACATATAGACAAATACTTTAAAAAGCCTGTACTCTTTCATGTATTAAAGGACTTGAATTTTGAAATAAAAAAAGGAGAGTTTGCATCCATTATGGGAAAATCTGGTTGTGGAAAATCTACCTTACTCTACATCTTATCTACTATGGATACAGATTATGAAGGAGAACTTTATCTAAACAATACCTTAGTCACAGGAAAAGACAATCAGTACCTATCATACCTTAGAAATAAACATATAGGCTTTGTGTTTCAGTTTCATTATTTACTATCAGAGTTTACTGTTTTAGAAAATGTGATGTTACCTGCAAAAAAACTAGCTGAAAAATCACTGGAAGAAATTGAACAAGATGCTATTGAAAAACTAAAAATGTTGGATATAGACCATTTGGCACCAAAAAGAGCATCTAGGATTTCTGGTGGGGAAAAACAACGGGTAGCTATTGCTAGGGCATTGATTAACGACCCTTCGATAATCATGGGTGATGAACCTACCGGAAATTTAGACAGCTATAATGCTAATAATGTTTTTAACATCTTTAAGCGTTTAAGCGATGAACAAGGTTTGTCTTTACTCATTGTAACTCATGACGAAGAATTTGCAAAAAAAACGGATAGGATAATTCAAATGTCCGATGGGAGAATTTTACAATAACTAGCATCTCTACTCTTCAAAACCCAATAAATAGACTCTTAAAACTGATTAAGGTCATTCTTATTCTACATAAATTAAAATATTTTTAGTTCAAAACCATATATGCCGTGATTAGAGCTTTAAAAGATATTGAAAGTAAACATCTACTAGCCAATAACTATATAGGACACTTATCTTATTTATTTAAAGACAAGCCTTATGTACTTCCTATTACTTATTATTACGATGTTTTAAATAATATAATCATTGGATATTCTGGAAAAGGACATAAAATAAGAGCTTTACGCATTAATAATCAAGTAGCTATGGAAGTGTCCGAAATAGAATCGGTAAACAATTGGAAATCCATTTTAGTACAAGGTTCTTATAAAGAGTTTGAAGGTAGTACCGCAAAAATAAATCTTCATAAATTCTCAGAAGGTGTTAAAGAAGTTATTAGCAAAAAAGAAGGCAAAGATTTAAAATTTCTTAGTGAATTTTCGAGTAAAATATATAAAGAAGGTCCGCCAATAGTTTTTAAAATTAATGTTGAAGAAATAACAGGAAGAGAAAGAAAGTATAGTTAAAATGAGACAAAATCAATCAAATAGACGCCTAATCATATGGAGATTTATAGCACGATACGGACTACTATCAATTACACTATTAGTACTCACCTTTTCAATTCTCTCTGGAGCTGAAGTCAATAACAATGATTTAGATGGCATTATTAAAAATATACCTAACGCATTTCCTTGGTTAATTTTATTACTTCTCTTAATAATTGCCTGGAAATATGAGCTCATAGGAGGAATTTTAATATTCTCCTATGGGTTATTTATTATATACTATTTTAACTTTAGTGGAGATAATTTTTGGTGGCCAAGTCTAATCCTAACTTCACTCATAAGTGTCTTTGGAATGTTATTTCTTGTTAGTTGGAATATTTCTAACACAAACAAATGATTCTTAAGATATTATTTAATATTGGTTAATGATTTTAAAGATTATTGATTTTGTCAGGTGAATAGTAAAAACATAATCTTACATAAAATTTAAAAATAATCTAACCCAAATTGATGAATATCATTGTTCTACGTTTGCATATTCTCTTCCTTTGAATAAAACTTAAATAATGATATGGCTAGTTATAATACTGCTATTACTATCAATCCTTTTGTGTCTGCTATTGGTACCAATAACCATGGTAATAGATACAATTAACAACACGTATTATTTAGAATTAAAAGGTTTAGCTAAAGCTAGTGTGATTGAAGATAATATTGAAGTTTTAAAGATAAAAATGAGAATATTATTCTTCAAATCTTATATGTATCCTCTAAAGAGGATGGCCATTAAAAAATCAAAAAAGACTAAAGTCTTAAAACCAAAAAAAGAGAGATTTATTAACTCTAAAAACTTAAAAAGAGTATTACGAGTTATAAAGTCCTTTAACATTAAAAAATTCTATTTGAATTTAGATACTGGGGATTACACAGCAAACGCGAAGCTTTATCCTGTCTTTAGTTTTTTAAACTTTTACAAAGCAACAAATTGCAATGTAAACTTTGTCGGAGAAAACAACGTGCAGCTTATTATACAAAACAGGCCTGTACGGATTATAAAATCATTTATTAATCTTTAAATAATAAAATTATGGAACTACATTTAGAAGAATTACTGACAAAAATCACAGATTTTATGAAAACAGAAGCCAACACTGAAACTGTTGTTGGTAAAGAATTTCAATTAGGCGAATTTAAAATTGTACCTGTTATTAAAGTAGGTATGGGATTTGGTTCAGGCGGTGCCGAAGGTTCCGAAACAAAAGGAAAGAAAGGTGAAGGCTTAGGTGCTGGAGCTGGCATGGGTATTGAGCCAATAGGTTTTTTAGCTACCAAAGGAGATGAGATATCATTTATTGAAGCAGGTAAGGCGCACGGATTAGCAGCTGCATTTGAAAAAATGCCAGAAGTAATCGAAAAGATAATAGAAAGTAGAAATAGAGAAACTATGACTACTTAACCTAGTTTGGTGAGTTTATTAAGCCGAGTAGATTTAATAATCTACTCGGCTTTTATTATTAATCTAATTGCTTCTTTTTCTCAAGTCGTTCTAACTTTCTAAAATAACCTCGAGTTAAAAAATTATGTTTAAGAGCTTCCATACTCTGATTAAACTTATCTGTTCCTTCATTAACGTTCTTAATAGTAGATTTTAAGCTATTAACCAACGATGTATCATTAAGTATATAGTTTACAGCACCTCCATTAGAGTTAATATTATTAATTAAATCATTAGAATTCTTAAGTAAACTTTCTATTTCTATACTTGAGGCTTCAAGATTGGACACAATATTTTTTAGTTTTCTTCCAGATATCGTATCATTAATCATTTGACCCAAAAGTGTATTCTCATTTGTTTTAATATCTGTAAGAATTGCATTAAGCTCATTAACCGATTCAGTTGCTTTAAAAGATGTTACCTTAAGATTATAAATAGATTGGCTTAAATTTTTAGCTACTAATGTATCGTTTATAAGCATACCTATTGTTCCTTTTCCCTCTATTATAGCATTAGTAATTTTAAGAAGGTCTGAAGCCAAAATCGCAATGTTTTCTGAACTTGAACCCAACGTAGTTAAAATATCATCTGCTCCAATCTTGCTGTACGATTCAATAATATCTCCGTTTTTAACAGATGCTTCTGTACCTTTGCCAGGCACAATATTTACTATCATATTACCTACCAAACCATCAGAGCCAATAGTAGCAATAGCGTCTTTTTTAATATGAGAAATTATTTTCTCCTCTATAGTCATATCAACCTTTATAGTTGAATCATTAATCATTGATATGTTTTTTACCGTACCAATATCAATACCTGAATAGCGTACATTATTTCCTTTTTGTAGCCCAATTACATTCTGAAAATAAGAGCTTATCGTAAAAGTTTTCTTAAACATATCTTGTCGTTGGCCAATAAGATATATTCCGGTTACAAATAATATAGTACCAATGATTACAAATAAGCCCAGTCGTATTTTTTGTGATTTTGATTGTTTCATCGCTCTAATGTTTAAAAAATGCTTTAATCTTCGAATCTTTAGAAATAGACAGTTGCGCATAAGTGCCTTCTGCATAATTAATTCCATCTATTAATAAAATCATACGGTCGGAAATCACTCTTGCACAATCAACATCATGAGTAATAATTAGTGAAGACGTTCCATATTTTTTCTGAATTTCCTGCATTAATATTATTATTTCCTTAGCCGTAATTGGGTCTAATCCACTCGTAGGTTCATCGTATAAAATTATTTTAGGCTGCAGAATCAAGGTTCTAGCCAAAGCTACGCGTCGTTTCATACCTCCGGATAATTCAGAAGGCATTAAATCTATAGCTTCAGCTAGTCCAACATTTTCTAAAGCTTTAATAACCATAGAATTTGTATCTACTTTACCATCAAATTTTTCTGAATGACGTCGCAAAGGAAATTCTAAATTTTCTCTCACCGTCATAGAATCATACAAAGCACTTCCTTGAAATAAAAAGCCAATATCTGCTCTCAGGATATCAAGCGTTTCTTGATTCAAAGTTGTAATATCTTTACCCATTACAGAAATAGAACCTTTATCTGCTTCCATTAAACCTACAAGACACTTAATCATTACGGATTTTCCTGACCCTGATTTCCCCATGATGACTAAGTTTTCACCCTTACGTAAAGTCATATTAAAACCGTTAAGCACATGGTTATCTCCAAAACTCTTATACAAATTATTGATTTGAAGAACTATGTCTTTTTGATTCATAGTATCAGTATGCTTTGATATGTGTTTACCTTCACTCATAAATCATAAAAAATATCGGTTACAAACACAGCAATAAAATCAATAACAAAAAGTAATAACGATGTAAAAACTACTGCAGAATTAGCCGATTTACCTACTCCTGCCGTACCTTTTTTACAGTAATAACCTTTAAAACAACCAACTAAACCAATAGCAAAACCAAAGAAAAAAGACTTTATAGTGGCTGGTATTATATCTCCAAACTCTAATGAATTAAAAACTTGATTAAAGTATAAAGTGAAAGAAACGTTTCCTTTTAAATTTTCTACTAAAAATGAGCCATATAACGCCACTGCATCTCCGATAATTACTAAAAGCGGTAACATCATTGTAGTTGCTACTATTCTTGTAACCACTAAATATTTAAATGGGTTGGTACCTGAAACTTCCATGGCATCGATTTGCTCCGTAACTCGCATAGAACCAAGTTCAGCTCCGATACCAGAGCCTATTCTACCTGCACAAACTAATGCGGTTATCATGGGGCCAATTTCTCGCACAATCGAAATACCAACCATAGATGGCATCCAAGATACAGCACCAAATTCCATCAAAGTAGGTCTTGTTTGCAGAGTTAAGACAAGTCCAATAATAAACCCCGTAATTATGACTAACAATAAAGAGCGGTTACCCATGCTATAGCATTGACATAACAGCTCTTTAAACTCAAATGGTGGCTTTACCGACTCCTTAAAATAGCGTCCTGCGAAATAAGATAGCTCTCCAATTTCTATAAAAAAGGAATCTATTTGCTGTCTTAAGCTTCGGATACTTAACATTATTTGTGACCATTTTCATCAAATTTATAGGAATATACTTGCTCCAGAAATGATTATAATCACTTAACAAGCAACTAGATAAACAATATCTGAGTACCTTCTTGATCTGCTCTATTATAGAAGTCTCCAATGGTTAAAATACCATCTAAATCGTCAATAAAATCCTTCTCTTCTAGATGAAACATTTCTACAGCTAGCTTACATGCCCAAAGCTTACATCCAGAATCTGAAAGTATTTCTAAGAATTCTCCTATTGGTGGCATATCTAGTTTTTCCATTTCCTTTTTCATCATTTTGGTAGCTAATGCCTCTACTCCAGGCAAACCACCCAACATTGTAGGTATGTGCATTGCAGGGTTACCAACTGTTGCCACATGAAGGTGTTCTAGTTTTTTCTTCTGTATGGCTTCTAATCCAAAAAAGGTGAAAAATATCTCAGACTCTATACCTTCCATACGTGCGCCATTAGCCATGACAAAAGCCGCGTAAGCATTCTCAATTGTAGCTTTAGACAGTATAAAAAGCATTTTTTTAACTTTAGTGCTCATGATTTATTGATTTATGGTTTAGATACAACTTTTAGGTTTTGGAATACCTGCTATTAAAGTAGATTTCTTTAAAGGTCCTCCTGGAAACAGATTATAAAACTCTTTAATGTTAATAACACCACTACGCTTTATACCTCTTATAGATAAAGGTTCTTCTTTGCGATGCTTATCTTGGAGATACTCTATAACTTCCCAATGCTTTTCCGTCATAACAACATTACATTCGCCCGCTATACATTCACAAACTTCTCGGTCCCATTGCTTAAAGTCTATTAAATAGCCTTCTTCATTTACATCTATTTCTCTATTTGCAATTAACTTTTTCATGATTTCTAAATTTTTGATTCTATATTTATTTTAAACTTACTATTCAAAATTCTTTCCTTTCAGAGACATCTTTGAGGGTACAAATGGTATAGGGATGCCTTTTAAAAGCATATTCCAATAAATCCATCGAAAAGCCAACTTACCCCAATGATTCATACGGTTTTCCTTTAGTAAACTCATAGGGCCGATACCTTGAAATGGAAACTTTCCTTCTACTGGCTCATGGTCGTAATTAAAGTCTATGAGTAAGGCTTTATTATTTCCTGTTTCTACGAAACAGTTGGCATGACCATCAAAGTCTTCTTTTAGAGGCTTTCCTTCAATATATCTAAGGATGTTTTCTTCAAGTATTTCAGCTTCAAAATGCGCTACAGAGCCTGCTTTTGATGTTGGTAAATTGGTAGCATCTCCGATGACAAAAATATTTTCATGATTTTTAGACTGTAACGTGGTCTTATGTGTAGGGATAAAATTTAGCTCATCACCTAAACCAGAGCGCTCTATAAGTTCATCACCCATATTTGTAGGTACTGTAACAAGCAAATCATACTCAACTTCAACATCTGCATAGTCAACGATTTTGTTGTTCTTATAATCCACACGCTCGATATTAAAGTCAACCACTTCTTTAATGTCTTTTTCTTCTAATAAATGATGTAATGCTTTAGTAGCTTTTGGCTTAGTAAATGCACCACTTAGTGGCGTAACATAGGTTATATCTACTTTGTCACGCATCCCTTTTTTTCTAAAATAGGAATCCGCTAAAAATGCAAATTCTAGAGGCGCAACAGGGCATTTTATTGGCATTTCTGTAATATGCACAACAAGCTTTCCGCCTTTCCAATCACGCAGTTTATCTCGTAGAGCTTTAGCGCCCTCATAAGTATAAAAATCAAAAATAGTTTTGTACCAATCTGGTCCAGACATTCCATCAATCTCTTCTGGGGCAGTCTTAGAGCCAGTAGCTACTACGAGTATATCATAAGGTAGCATTTCATCATCTTCTAGTTGTATAGTATTAGCGTCTGGATTGATAAGCTCTATCAGCTTCTGCACATAATTGACGTCCTTGGGAATAAACTTTTTGCCATCCTTTTTCACTTGATTTTCAGTGTAAATATCAAAAGGCAAAAACAAAAATCCTGGCTGATAATAATGCGTTTTGTATTGGTCTATGATGGTAATTTTCCAGTCCTTCTTTGGGAGCTTTTTTACTAAATGATTAGCCATCATTGTACCAGCTGTACCCGCTCCTAATATGATTAAATTTTTCATTGCTAATATTCTTTAAATATGACTAAGCATATGATTTTAACTATGAATAAAGTTACTGTGATACAGCAAAAACTCGCATGACATCTGTCATATTCTTATGTAGCAAATGTTACATATCACAACTATATGAAAAACAGTGCTTTATGACGGTTTTAAAGATTCATAAACGCAGCAATTTTCATCTATGATAATTGTCATGTATCCCTCATTATTCTGCCCGTAATTTTGTGAATATCACATAGCTCAGACATCGATTTTTTAGAAAAAAAATAAACAGTCATTCAGCATATTTTTTTGCTGAATACCATAAAAACTCTCATCATGAAAACAACTCTTCTTAAATTTTTTGCCTTGTTATTCTCAACGGCTCTATTTTCACAAGCGGGTCATATTATGCAAGGTGTAGGGAATGTGAATATGTCTATGGGTGGAGCAGCTACTGCACAACCTCTAGATATTTCTGGTGCACTGCACTGGAATCCAGCATCGATATCAACTTTTGACGATAAGATTATACGCTTTGATATTGGGTTTTTCTTCTCGTCCCCAGAGTTAAGTGCCAGTTTACCTGAAGGTTTATTATTTCAAGCTGGAGATATGGGGCCAGGTTCACCAGCCTCACCTCCTGTTTTTGGTACTACAAAAGATGATAGAGGTGTTTCTCCTCTACCAGCTTTGGCTATGGTTTGGGGTAAAGAAAATAGTAAGCATACTTTTGGTGCTTCTGCTTTTGGCATTAGTGGATTTGGGGTTACTTTCCCTCAAGAAACCAACTTACCTTTTGACCAAAATGGAATGCCAAACGCTAACTGGAATCCAAACAACTCAAACCCTGTGACTTGGCCACAAGCCTTAAGAGGTTTTGGGCATATAGAATCTGAATACATACTCTTACAAATAGGTTTTACATGGGCATACGAGATTTCAGACAAACTTTCTTTTGGTATACAACCTACATTTAACTATGCAAATCTTGAGTTAATGCCAAATCCTACGGCTAATCCAACTATGGCAGGTTATCCAAGCACAAACAAGGCTTATGCCACAGGTTATGGTGCACAGTTTGGACTATTTTATGACTCTGGAAAAGGATTTAAGGCAGGTGCATCTTATAAGACAACACAAACATTTAGCGATTTTGAATTTGACAACACCTACTTAGATAATTCTACAGGTAATAACTCCTTTAATATGGATTACCCTTCAATATTATCCTTTGGGCTCGGATATTCTACTGATAAGTTTGACTTAGCTTTAGATTATCGTTTAGTGGATTATGAAAACACTGATGGGTTTTCAGAAACAGGATGGACACAAACGGGTTCTGTAGCAGGCTTTGGTTGGGAGAATATTTCCATTATCTCTGCTGGTCTACAATACAAAGGCTTTAATAAGTTACCATTGCGTGTGGGTTATACATACAGTTCTAACCCCATTAATAGTGATGTAGCTTTTTTCAATATTCCCGCTACAGCGGTTATTAAAAACGCCTTTCAACTTGGTTTAAGTTATCAACTTTCTGATAGACTTTCGTTAGATAGTACATTCCATTATGGGTTTAGTGGAGACGCTACTGAGGGACAAATATTAGACCCTATGCAAGTTTCTCCTGCAAATCCGCTTGGTGCTATTCCTGGCACATCAGTATATTATGATATGAAGACATCTATGATTATGGTTGGTGTGAACTATATATTTAATAAAAAGGCTGATGAATAGTATGTTGTGTTGTATTATTTAAAATTCATCCTTTTGCACAAATGTGGCAATATAATTTTTAAAAATTGGGCTGTCACATTTGTTTAATCAATATTTATAAAAAGCTATAACTTTATAAACTATGAATTTATCCGAACAAAACTATTGGACACAACGCTATAAAGAAGAACGCACAGGTTGGGATATTGGCTATGCATCCACTCCAATAAAAACATATATTGACCAGTTACAAGATAAGACTATAAAAATCCTAATACCTGGTGCTGGTAATGCGTATGAAGCCGAATATCTATTCAATATAGGTTTTAAGAACGTATTTGTTATGGATATTTCTGAAATTCCGTTAGAGGATTTTAAAAAACGAAATCCTGATTTTCCTAAAGAAGAATTACTGCATGAAGACTTTTTTAATCATAATGAAACTTATGATTTAATCATGGAGCAGACATTTTTCTGTTCATTTGTACCTACTGATAAAAATAGAAACGCTTATGTAAAACAAATGCATCAATTATTAAAAGCTAATGGAAAACTTGTAGGATTGTGGTTCGATTTCCCTTTAACTGGTGACATGGAAAAACGTCCCTTTGGAGGTGATAAACAACTGTACTTAAAATACCTCGCGCCACATTTTACAACAAAAGTATTTGATAAAAGCTACAATTCTATTCCAGAACGAGCGGATAAAGAGCTATTTGGTGTGTTTATAGCTAAATAATTCTCTTAAATGCTTTAACATTTAGGTCTTTCTTTAACATTCTCTTATGTTAATAGTCCTTAAATACAGTTAAACCCTGTTAAACGACTTGACAAAATTGCTTTCTGCCATATATTAATTATAAAGAAAACACAAATCAGCACTAGCTTTAACCATCTTTCTTTATTGCAATATTTATTGCTTTCTTTTTTTCTAGTGTTTCAAAACAAATTATTAATCTTTTAAAAAAATCACATTTAATTATGAATGATAAAAAACTTGTACCCGTAATTTTTGGAATGAATGTTTTACTAGCAGATTTTCATATGTATTATCAAAAACTTAGAAATTTCCATTGGAACATTAGTGGGAATAACTTCTTTACACTACACAATAAATTTGAAGAATTGTATAATGACGCTAGAGTAAAAATTGATGAAATAGCAGAACGAATATTAACTCTTAAATACCATCCTATAAGTAGATATAGCGAATATTTAAAAATATCAAATATTGAGGAAGTAAAGACTATTACGGAAGCCGAGACTATGATAAAAGAATTGAAGAATGACCAGTTAATTATCATAAATCAAATAAGAGAAACTATTGAGCAAGCAGATAAAGCCGCAGATGAAGGTACAATAGATTTATTAGGGGCATACCTCAGAGAGATGGAAAAAGAAAACTGGATGTTAAGTGCTTGGCTCGAAGAGACGCATCAAAAAGTTGATGCCAAAATGATTAAAGCCTAATTAAAACAATAAAACTAAATAACAACATGAACGAAGAAAAAACAATTATACTAGATAAACTTAACTCGTGGTGGGATGCTTTGGTATCAAACTTGCCAAACTTAGGTATTGCTGTAGTTGTAACTACTTTATCTTACTTTATATCAAAGTTAGTCTATAACATCACCAAAAAACTTATCTATAATAGAGTTAAACAAACATCAGTTGTAAGATTAATTGCAAGAATAAGTTCAACCGTAGTAGTCTTAGCTGGTTTATTTTTAGCATTAAGTGCACTAAATCTTGGTGATACCTTAAATACCCTACTTACAGGAGCCGGAATATCTGGTTTAGTTATTGGTTTGGCATTGCAAGGCACACTATCAAACACGTTTTCTGGTATAGTTCTTTCGTTCAGAAAAAATATAAGAGTAGGAAACTGGGTAGAAACAAATGGCTATGCAGGAGAAGTCATTGATATTAATCTCAACTATTTTGTATTGAAAGAAGCCGATAATAATATGGTTGTAATACCAAATAAAACTATTATTGAAAACCCTTTTAAAAACTACTCTTTAACCTCTAAGATGAGAATTACAATTGAGTGTGGTATTGGCTATGAATCTAATTTAGAAGACGTTGAAAAAATTACCAAAGACACTTTAAATTCCTGCTTTGACCAAGAAGCAATAGACAAAGAATTAGAGTTTTATTATACTGAATTTGGGGATAGCTCAATTAACTTTATTACAAGATTTTGGATAGATGGTAAATCTGGTTTGGACAGATTAAGAGCAAAGAGTAAAGCCATGATTCAATTGAAGAAAGCATTTGATAAAGCAGATATCAACATTCCATTCCCTATCAGAACGTTGCAATTTGATGGTAATCTACCAATTACTCAAAAACAAAATCACACAGTGGCTGAGATGAACTAATAAGTAGTTCATTTATCCAATAAATTTTCAAATATTTTACTAACCTTAAAAAGACAACTATGTTACGCTGGACAATTATATTTATTATTATTGCAATAATCGCTGGAATCCTTGGATTTGGAGGAATAGCAGGAGCTGCTACAGGAATAGCAAAAATCTTATTTTTTGTATTTCTAGTATTATTTATCATCTCTCTATTTAAAAAAGGAGCTACTAAATAATTAATGAACTTACTTATAACTTAAAATCATTAAACATGAAATTAAAAACAATAACTTTTGCATTATTAACATTACTATCAATATCACTTTTCAATTGTAGAGAACAGACTACTGCTGAAAAAGCAGGAGAAGCTTTGGAAGAAGGTGTTGAAGAAGTAACGGATGAGATTGATGATGCTACCAAATAGAATTTCAAATATTTTTAAATAAAAAACCGCAACTATCGTTGCGGTTTTTTTTGCGGAGAAAGAGGTAAGTGAACCTCTTACGTAGTGCCTTTATTTATTACTGTTTCAGTCCTGTACCATTGTTGGGTCACCTAATAGGTCACCTTTATACCTTGTAGTAAAGATAAGGAATTTACTTGATTAATCCTTGTACTTTACTGATTTCAAAGCCCATAAAGTCGCAAAATTCATCGATAGTAACTAACTGATGAGCTTCTTTGTTAAGGCGTTCTTTAATCGCTTTGATTATTGTTCTGCCATAACGCTCACTCTTTCCTGTTACTACCTGCACGTCTTTAGGGTAAATACAGATTCTACTCATTCACTTTAAATTTAAAATTAATACTCTAACTATACTTTATCTATACCGTTGCTATAAAGCACTTATATACAATATACGACTAATATCCCATTGAAAAAACTAACTAAAACGGAAGTTTTGGCAACTTATAAACACTACGGAAGCACTCTAATGCATTGACATTCAATAGCTCGTATATTTGATATTCATCATCAAAAAATGTATTAGTTATGGCAAAATTAAAAGGTATTATTAAGTTAGAGGGAACGTTAGACAACCTAACTTTTTACAAAGCAAAAGAGGGTTATTTAGTAAAAACTAAAGGCGGTGTTTCTAAAGAACGTATTCAGAATGACCCAGCATTTGAGCGTACTCGTGAAAACGGTTCAGAATTTGGAAGTTCTGCATCATCTGGTAAGTTATTGAGAACGTCTGTAAGAAACTTAATGATTAGAGCAAAAGACAATCGAGTTTCAAGTCGTGTTACTCAAAAAATGACTCAAATTAAAAACTTTGATACAACCTCTGTAAGAGGACAAAGAAATGTAGCTACGGGATTAGCAACACCAGAAGGTAAAGCCACATTAAAAGGCTTGGATTTTAATAATAAAGCCATTTTAAGTGCTGTTTTATTCGCTCCGTTTACTGTAGATGGTGCAACAGGTGAAATTACGATTCCAAATTTAACTCCTGCGAATGATATAGCATATCCAAGTGGCGCAACACACGTAAGTTTAAGTTCAGCATTTCTTAAAGTTGACTTTGATACAACAGATAATTCAATTGAATACAGTCCAACTGTAAATATTCCGATAGATTCAACCTCTGCAACTCAAACACTAACGCCTGCAGGTGTACCAACAGGCACAGGAAACGATATATTCGTTTTATTAGTAGAGTTCTTCCAAGAGATTAACGGTGTTCAGTATCCGCTTAAAAATGGCGCATATAACGTTTTAAATATCGTTGAAGTAGCATAGTTTCATTCTGACCTTTGAAGCTGAAAGAGTCCTATAATTTTTATTGTAGGGCTTTTTCTTTTGCCATAATTTTTTTGAAGAAAAGAAAAAAGATAGCCAATGTTAAAGGTAGCGTGGATGATGCTGTCAAGGTTTTTGGGTAAAAGTTTTTTACTCTAAAATCTTGAAACCTATAACGATTGCTTCATAAAAAAGTTTTATTCAAAACCCGTAGGGCGTGACCTTTACAGTATTGAGCGTTGGCTGATGGAAGCTACCTATATTTGCTCTCTTTTTTATTTTATTACCTCAACTCATTCTTCTTTAGTAAGGCAATTATTTCTTGCTTATTGTAATATCTTCTATTGCCAATACCATAGCTTTTTATTTTACCCTTGTTTGTCCAATGCCAAAGTGTAGTAATATTAATCTTTAAAAAATCTGCTGTTTCTTGTCTTGTTAGATATACATCACTTTCATTACTATGTAAATCATCTAAATATTGTTTAATCTTATTTAATAGTTTATCTGCTACTTTATCCGCTAATTCATCTACTGTAATTTCTTGAATTTGTATTGTCTTTGTTATCATATTATTACTTTTTAAGTTGTTATAAAATGAAAGTTAACGAAATGAAGCAAACAAAGATTTGAGGTAAGGAATACTTGGACTTAACGATGATTTTGTGCAGTTGAATGAGATAACGTCATTTTCTTTGAAGTTCCAATGTGAGCGTGGGATAAGCGGATATTTTACATAATACCAGTTATAGCTACGAAAATATAAGAATACTGCGTTAGCAAACCCTTGAAAGGATTTTTGCTACTATAACTTGTATTATGTAACATAACTTGGGTGAGTTTAGGGTTTTATGATATAATAATAACAGAATAGCTTATTGCAGTTTGGTTTGATTTTATGAAAAGCAAAGCTGTAATATGCTATTACCTTAAAGACAAAAAAACGCTAAACTTGTTAGGTGAGCGGAACAACACAAAAGAAAGAGGATTTTGAGGTACGAAAAAACTGGGTTTTGGGTTGTGGGGACTTATATAAACTGATTTACCTTCTTATCAAACAATACTTTATCTATTGGATTCAATAAATAATTTTTTAAAGAATAATCATCAAAAAGACCTGACTCTTTTATTTTTTTACTCAATTTTTTCTTTGCATCACCATTTTCAATCGTTTCGAGCTTATTGTAATAAATGTATAATAAAGGTGCAATTGTATTTGAGGATAGATTCAATTTTAAAGTATTATAGTATTCTGTTTTTTCATCAGCACTAATTTCAGATTCAAATATTAAATCGGTTATATGATTCACAAAATTGAAATATCTAACAAAAACATCTTCATAAGTCTTTACCATATTACTATTTAAAATTGATAATAAATCCATATCACTTACATCAAAATCTTTATCTGGTGAGAAACCCTTACGCAAGTATTTATAAGTGTCAGAAATAAGTTCTAAGCCATCATTTTCAAGATAAGTTTTGCCGTTTGGATTATCAACATTATGATGCTCTAGGAAGAAAATAAAGTTATTCAATGATAGAGTAAGTTTACTTGTAAAATTGTTCTTATATAAAACTGAAAAATATAACATTACACCTGTAAATGTTATTATTACACCAACAGAACCTAGTAAAATAGTTGCTAAACGTGATAAATTATTTAAATGCCACATTGAAGAGTCAAGCATACCATACCTAATTATATATGTAATTATAATGCCTACTAAAATAATTAATGCGCTATAAAATAAATTAGTCGCAAACTTTCTTGTGAACTTTGGCTTCATATCTTTAAGTTATTAAATTTTTTAAATCTTCGATAAAATCTTCGTGTAATAGGCTCAACTCAAACTTTTTTTGAACATATTCAAATGTTATGTTTTTATCAGAAAATTGTTTATTTAATTTTACAAAATGAGGTTCAATAAGTTCTTCTTCGTATTTTGTACAGACTATTATCTTACTACTATATGCATTGAGCGTTAGGTCAATTTGAGGTAAGAATAAATCCCTTAATATGTTTATGCCTTGTTGCATTTTTTGAGATTCACTTTTTGCAGAGTATAAATTCAAATCACAGAGCAAAACGAAATCACCTTTTACTTTACTTAGCATTTCCCCTATTCTCTCATTAATAGGTTCATAATTATTTTGTGGTTGATTAACCTGTAAAACTTCTTTAAATTCATTTATCTCAGAATAATTACCAACAACATTTGTAAAGCCATCTTCACCGTCAAATACATCTTTAATTTGATTATATTGATTTTCTCTATCTTCGATAATTAAAAAATACTTACTCATTTTTGCTAAAATTATATGTTACATAAAAATATTTATCATCAATATCATAGATAGGTGTTGGGTACTGTAAATTTTTACAAATTAAATAATTTAGATACAAGCCCTTAGTTTTTTTATCTCTATAACCATCTCTTTTAATTTTTCTCTTATCATAGTCACTTAAATCCTTTGGGTCACTCATCAGATTAAAAATTCTTATTTTTTTTGTTTCAAATAAATCAATTAACTCAATTTGAATATCTTCACCAGGAACTCCGCCTTTTTTGCAATTAATAAATACCTCTTTCATTAATGTAAGAAAAACATTTTTATTTAATGTGATTCCAAAATCTACATCATCCGATATAAAATTAATTTTTCTTGATGAATCTTTATTATCAGTTAACTCTCCATTAAAAACAAAATCAAAATACTCTTGTAATTTGTTCTTCACAAGATAAGGTTTTCTCTCTTCACCTATTTTTTCTGCTAAATATGGAAAAGACTCCTTAATCTGATGTTTAATACTTAAATCTAACATTAAAAATTTAGCATATTTTTGATAATAATCAGACTGCCATTTATCAATATGGCTATGAGTAACACGATGTAATTCATTAACCGTAATCTCTTCACCGTGACCTGGTGCGGAATAATCAATAAGCCTATTTTGTTCCTCAACAAATGCCCTTAAACTATCATTTATCAAATGATGATTAATAAAGCCCTGAATGTCTTCTCTTAACAGCAACAGCAATCTTAGTAATTTCGGGTCAAAACGTTTGTAATGATAAGTTTCTTTGTCTGCCTCAATTTGAGTATTGTTATAAAAACAAATTACAGCAATTGGTGATGATTTATATCTAAAACCGTTCTCATTAAATGATTTGTCTCTTTTTATTTTTGCGATTCTTAAAAAGAATAAATTTCTATATCTATCTGAACCATTTAGTTCTATTTTATCTTTTAAATCAATTACAACATCACTATTTTCTTTGAAAGACTTTCTGTAATGGTACTGGTCTTCATTACATAAAGAAACTTCAAATGTTGACCTTGGCTTGTTTGTTTTTAATTCATAGATACCTTCAAACATTTGATTAACTATACTATCCTCAATTTTTTCTTTTCCAATTAAACTATGCTCTTTAGAAGTATAATATTCACCTATCACATTTAAATTATTATAGTTTGTGTCCTTTTCTTCCCCTTTATATTTAAGAACTAAAAATGCACCACCATTATCTACACCTAATATCTTACAGGATAATTCTAATATTTTTAAAATCTTCTTTTTAATTCCTATTTGACCAATATTATTTTTCTGCTTAATATCATTGCTAATAAATGTTTTAGCAACGACTAATTGTTTAAATGACTCAAATAAATTCAATTGAGGGTTGTGTTCTGGCATTGGTACATTATCATCAAATTTCGATAACATTTGCTTTACACCTTGAAAAATATAAATATCATTCTTGTTATATAAATCTAACTTACCGCTAATTATAGAGTAATCAATAGTCTCAAAACTTATAGGTTGTTTAGAGTCATTATTTACTTCAGCGATAAACTTATCGCAAAACGTTTTGAAGATAAATGTATTCTCTAATACCAATAACCTTAATAAATGTAAGAATGAGTCATTATAGTCGTTTAATAAATTGACTTTTTTAACTCTGTCTTTGTTAATAACACCAAGCATTTTCTTGATATTTTTAACTAACTCGATAGCTTTTGCTTCGTGGTCAACTATTAATTCTTGAATTAAACTTACATAATAAGTAGTAAATCCAAATATGAATATATTTTTATCATCCTTTATTAGGTTGTATTTATTTTTTTCAATATTCCATACATACCTATTTGAATGGGATTGCTGTTCGTCTGAGAAATTCGACAATAAAACTCTTACAGCCTTTAACATATCTATTGAATAGATATAATTCATATTCAACTTTGTAGCCCTTTTTAGCAAGAATTTAAAGCTATGGTATTCGGAATATTTAGTAAGCTTATCTACCTCAAAAAAACCTTCTTTATCCCATTCTGGACTGCAAATTTTGTTTACTGAATTGGATAAGTCTGTTATAACCCATTTAAAAGCAGATTTTTTTATATTATGAAACCTAATATATGGCTCAATAGTAAAAATTTTAAGTAATAAATTCTTTAACTCAGATTTATATATTGGATAATACTTTAAAAATCCTTTTATAGATTCTCTTCTACGAAAGTATCTAAGAAGTGCTTTATGATTTTCATCTTGAAAAAAGGAAATTATTTTGTCTTTTTCTGAATAATTAAAGCTATTCTTTTCTTCCGAACAGTCAAAAAGATTATTTAATTCGTGCTCAAGTAAGAATTGAAATAGGCTTTTATGTTCTGAAATTTTATCATCAATATTTGCAGTTGTATTTAAATTAACAGGCTTAAATTTGCCTTCCCTTTCCCTGAAATGCATTTGCATCATATCTAATACTGAATTATTTGCTAAATGCTTAAATGACGATTTTAGGCGTGTATAGGGATATTCATTTCTATATGGTATTGGTGGTACATTAGCTCTCAAATAGTAAAGAAAGCCTTTTGCTTCTGGTAGCTTTGACAAAAGCTTTTTTTCATTAAAAAAGCCTAATCTATTAATTAGACACAATGCAAAATCTACTCCGATTTTACCTCTAATATTTTTTACATAAAAATTAATTAAACCAAAAGCTTCTGCGGTTGCCATTACATCATCTACGAATAAAATCTTATCTGCAGATTGAATAATATTTTTATAAAATATTTGAAAATTATGAATCAGTTCATTCTTAACATCATATTGAATGATTGTGGCATTATCATTAAATAACTTATCATTCACTAAATTGACAAATCCTGAATTTGAACCACCAGTAGGCGTAATAATAACTATATTCTTAGATGATTTAAATACCTCGGTTGTGTCTTTTATTCTTCGTATCCAATTTTCGCTTATATCATCTTTATTATTTTTTAGAAACTGACCTGCTTTGACATAGTAGATATAATTAGAATTGTTTTTTTTGAAATGCTCTCTTAATACAATTCTGTTTTTGTTATCACGGAAATTTAATTTATTGAATATGGCAGAAGTATCGCTAGCTTTAGTTCGAGGATATTCAAAAATCAAATCTGGGACAAGGGAATTTTTATCAGTTTCTATTAATACTTTTTCCTTTGTGAGTTCTAAACTGGTGTTGGCTTTGTCAGGATAGCATTGAAAACAATTATATGTTTTCACCCAATCAGTATTAAGAGGGATAAAATATTTAATTTTAATGTTTGAATCTTTTGAATACTTATCTATCTGTGGTTTTATTTCAACGATTCCTTCATTTAAGTATGCTTTTTGCCAACCATATTCGTACTCAATATCTTTTTGTTCATAGATGTGCATTGCACCATCATTAGGAACAAAAGATTCTTTATTCCCAATTACTAAACAACTTATATAAGGCTCTAAAAAGTTGACATCAGTTTTGTTGTATTTACTCTGTAAAGTATTCTTTATCTCTGTTTTAATTCTTATGGATGTAGAAAATGTTGTACTTATAGGCGTAATAAGAATTACACTCTCAGATATTTTATTTGGGTCTTTTGAAAAAAGTTTATCCCTTTTGTATATATGATGATTAAATTTCTCTTCTTGATGCTCCCGAATATATTGGTCGTTTAGTATTTTTCTAATACTACTTACCAATAATTCTGAATACATTTCATAGCCTATTAAAGTAACTTTTGAATCTTTAGGTAATTTATTTATATGAACTGAGTAATTATTTATAATATACTGACTTATTAAAAATGCAAAACGGTTGGTAAAGAAGCTATTATAAAATAGCCTTTTAGCATAAAAATAATCAGTTATGTGAATACGAGACCCTAACTTTAAATGTCCACCAATAATTTTATACCCTTCGATATTGTTAAAGTATGACTCTCTTTTATCCATTATATTTTTTCTTTAATCTCCAAGTTCAGGAATGAATAAGCCGTTTTTTCATAAATAGTTAAATGCTCATCAGCTTTCAACAGTAATTCAAAGTTTAATAGTTTACCATTTTTAAGTAGATTATTTGATAACGAGTATTCATCATTTGGTAAATCATCCTCTTCATAATCTTGTTCTGTTATTGAATACATATTTAAATGATAATTTGAAATAGACTTATTTAATTTGATATAATTCAAGTAATTTTTAGATGTTAGTAAATCATTAAAGAAAAATGGTAATTCGTTATTCACTACCTCGACAAAAAACAAAATAAACTCATTGTCACTCCAAAAACCCAATTCAGTATCTTTAAATAATTTATTCAGACTTATTATTTCATTGTGGGTATTCTCAGTTACATTTTTAATTATAATGTTACTATCTTTATTTGGGTTTTCTAAATGTAGAGACCCTAAAAGCCTTATCCAATCACTTGAATTATTAATAATTTTTGAACATTCTTTTGCATCAAGCACAATAACAGTATCTTGAGAATTTTTTACAACTGATATAGAATGATTAATTAATTCTTTAGCCTTTTTAATTTTATCATATTTATCAAATTCATCAACCTTTGATAAATCTATCTCTAATAAGGCTATTTTATTAGAGAAATCAGTTGCAATATCACCACTCTTATATTTAAACAATTCTACAAATAAAGTAGAGTCTGTAACAGGCATACCAGTAGAGTCAATGTCCTGAGTATCAAATGCGCCTCTATATTCATCAAAAGACTCATTAACAGGTATATTAATGTTGTAGCTGGTTCCTAATTCAATAACATTAGTTACTTCATCTGAGTCAATGTTAATATGTTTATCATTATAGCTTACATATGAAACTGATGATTTGTCTTTTAACCCATAGGAAGATGTTCTAATTACACCATTTTTTTTATCCAAAATTAGATTTGAAAAAATAAGTAAACCTAATCTCGCATAAACCCTCTTTACTTGATGATTTAAGTATATGTTTGTGAAATCTAAAAAGTGTGAAATATTAAATTCACCACTTTTAATATCCTCTAAATCTTCCTCTAACAATTTCTTAGAATAATCATCGCAAGTCGAAATAAGAGATTGGATATTATTTTGATAAGTTGACATTACAGACGCTTGACCTAAATCAACAACATTTATCTGTAGAATATTTGGCTCACTATTTAACGTATAATTCTTCCAATCCTTTAATACTTCATTTTTCTCAGAATCAGTAATTGTATTAAATCCATCTTTACTTAATACACGAACTGTTATAGCTCCTTTGTACTCTATTTCATCACCTATAGTGTGTTCAATTATATTCTTTGAGAGTTCTTGAATACCAAATGCTATATCTCTGGTGTAGTTTATTATATATTTTAGATGACTTAAATATTGTTTTTTATATTCTTCGAATCCTTCTAAATCATCTTTAGGGTCAATAAGTTTTGAAGCATCAAAAAGAGTGCTATTTTGAACAAGAATTGAGAAAATAAATACTTGAAAATAATTAAAACTGAAAAATCTATTATCCTTAAGAGTATGACTAATATCAGTCATAAAGTCTGTCGCAACACTAACATTTCTTATTTTACCAAAACTAAACTCATTATTTTTCTTTAGAGAATCATCAACTGTTTCGTTGTATTTTTCTTGAATTATGAACCTTAAAACATTTAGATATGAAAACGCTTTAAACATATAGCGCCAAGCATAATTTACAGCGTCATTATCAAATAATGAATTTAAAACAGCTTTTCTAAAACCTTCTTTTCGTGTTATTTCATTAAAAATAACATCTAACTGCTTTTTTTCTTTCTGTCTTTTTATGTACTTCAATAAATCATTGTCATTATTCCTCTCTTCAATGAAAAGTCTTTCATATACACTTTTATTAATTAAAAGTGGTGGTAGAAATTCTTTAGAGCCTTCAAAAAAATACGCTTGACGTTTACCCTTATTAAAAATATCAAAGGTTAAATTATAGGGGATTTTTCTATATACTCCAGAATATTGAAGAGCTAAACGTAAAACCTTAGATTCTGGTTCTTGTTTGGTAAATGTAAACTTAACTCTATTAAGGTTGTTTTTTTTGCATATCAATGCAACGTATGCATATAATAATTCATCCAACCTTTCTACTTGATTATTAAAAATAAACTCAATAAAAGAAACAGATTTTCTTTCTATCAATAGTTGTTTGTATGGTTGTATTAAGTCTTTATTAACTACACTTAAAGAAACAACTTTATCGTTTATTATTATTTCAAGTTTTTGGTTCATATTAAATAATTATAAAATCTTTTTAAAACATAATCAACACCTTTTTTTATAACAGAGATTTATTGAATAGCTTGTTTAATCAAACTCATTATGTATTCTAAATCGTCTGTATTCTTGATTACCAATTCATAATCTCCATTTCCCCAATGACCAATATTAGAAACATCACGCATCAAGTTTTTTGGGTCATCAAGTTCACCACTTTTTAAGTTTACCCATAGCTTTATACCACTTTTTTGAATTAAAATATCACAAATGATACGGTTACCTTTAAATGCAATTCTTTTCTTGCGTGGTATTATTTCTATGTCTTCTTTGAAGTTTAGAATAGCATCTCTAAAAGTCTCATACAATTCTACTGCACTATCAGACTTATTTAACGTATGGTCTTCTTCCGAATAAACTTTAATTTCTTTAGTAACAGCTTGTAATTCTGTATTACTTGAAGTAATAGGCTTTACACTTTCTGCTGACTTACTTTTCTTTATTTGATTTACGCTTATTAAGTTATTCTCATATCTCTTTACTTCCCATAATTCAATAGCAATATCTTTAAAGTTTGTTGCTGTTTTTTGGTTTTCAGTAAAACCTGTTGAAACAAACACAACTCTTGTTTGACTCCAATCTACATCCGTTCGCTGTAAATTTTGTTTTAGTGTTTCATTATACTCTACTATAAAATCTGCTTTGTTTTCGAGCATCAAACTCAAATAGGTAAAACCTTGGTCAACAACACTTATATTTTTACTGCGCTTATATTCAATAATTATAAAAGCATTTGATTGTGTATCGTATGCCAATGTATCGATACGCTTATTTTTAATTGAAAATTCTGATTTTACTAATTGTAAATTCATCAAATCATCTAAATTACTTTCAAAAAGAGCCTGTATTTCTCTTTCTAATTTAAAAGGCTTCTCTTTTAAAACTTGAATACTATTCTTAGACTGTAGACTATATATATTCATATTATTTCATATCCTTTAAAATATCTATTAATTCTGCAACTGTTCTTGCGCCATCTAATCTGTCAGTTTTAAACACCATAAAGTAGCGATAGTCATCACCTGCTTTACTTGCCCACTTTTCACCTAACCGTAATTTTTGTTGACTGTCTGAACCATCTAAATGGTCTCCTTTAGTTTCAATTAAAATAGTTTTACCATTTTTCATTTTAACAATGAAATCGGGATAATGATTTAAAAATCCATTTATCAATAAGCCCTTACCACGTTCTAAATTTCTATGCCAGAATACTACGCTATCAAGGTTTGCAACTTCGTTAATAACTTGTTTTTCAAAATCATTCATTTCACCCTCTTCGATATATAGGTTTTTAGTGATTCCTTTTAGCGTGTTTTTTGGACTTATTTTTTTAGAGAACTTAAATGATGGTTCGCACACTACAGTTCCTTTATCTAATAAAATATCAAACTGTTTTTCAGAATGTTGGTCTGCTAATTCGTTTATTTTATTCTTAATTAGTTTAGCGTAAAAAGGCTCATTATTGGTAATTTCAGCAACCTTTTCACTATTAAGGTCTTTTATTATCTTCTTTACATAAGCAATAATCTGTGGCTCTGGTATTTGGTCTATCTTCTTAATTATTTTGGTAATACGACCTGCAATTTGATTTACCTTTTGCTCAGGTGTAAGCGTTGATAGATATTCTGCAAATGCTTCTTTTACGTAATTATCCACATACTTATACTCAGGTACATACTCATCCTTTCTACCCTCTGCTAAATCTATGCTTGCCATTTTAGAAGCTGTACGAGTTAAGTCTATATTACTATCCTGTTTATCTAATTCAAAGCCTTGTAATAAAAGGTTTTTAGTAAGCGGAACAAGATTTTCAGGTTCAATAAGTGAAGGTGCAGTTTTAATATGGAATGTTGGAATTACTACTTTATTTGCTTCTTCTTTAAAAACCTCTTTGATTGGGAATACTTTTATCTTTTCTTTCAATTCGGTTGGTATTAAATTATCTTCTTTTTCCAGTTCTTCCATTTTCTTCTCAAACTCTGCATTGGTATCACCTGCAAGTTTTAAAATGTCTTCTAATTGGTTTGAACCTTTTTCAGACTCTGTAAGCTGTTTTACGTCATCAACATTAATTTCAACTTCTGAGTTTTCATTTTCAGTAGTTGAAGTAGTTGATTGCTCTTGCTGTTTGCCGAACAAGTCTTCAAAACTGCCTTTACCAGTTGAGGTGTCTATTTTAGATTCTACTTGCTGTTCTTTTACTCGATAATCTTTTGCACTAAATCCTGACTTGTTAAGACCTAAAATGATTTTATCTAAAGTGTTTAAGAAATTATTAGATGATGTAAATACATACGAGTAATTCAATAAATCTTCTTGATGTTTGGTAACATAGGGTAATCTTAATACTCTACCTAAAATTTGTTCTACATCTACTGATGATGATTTATTTGCCAATGACGCTAAAATATAAGCAAACGGACAATCCCAACCCTCTTTTAAAGCATTTACAGTTATGATGTAACGAACTTCACAATCACGACTCAACAAGTCTACATTCTTAATCTCGTCCTTATTAGCAGTTTTAATTTTGATTTGATTCTCTGGTATACCTATTTCTATAAGGCTATTTTTAATTTTATCAAAAGTGATGTTATCATCATTGGTTTTGGGTTGTGCCTGGAATAATACTATAGGTCTAATATATTTACCACCATTAGATTCTTGCACTTTCGCTTTAGCTTCTAAGGTCTTTTGCATCTGTATGGCACTACTTAATACCTCTGTAGTATCTTGATGATTGTAAACAATAACAGGTAGTTTTACCATATTGTTTCTCTTCAACTTAATAGCATCTACAAAACTTATGATATTACTCTTATTACGTGGTGTTGCGGTTAAATCAAATATGAAACTTGGATTGATATTATTTAACATATCTATCCTTAAATCTGCTTCAAAATTGTGACTTTCATCTATAACGATAACAGGATTTAAATAGGCTATTACTTGTATTAACGCAGTATCATCTACATTGTCAAGATTAGCTTTTAAGTCTCTAAAATGAGATACAAATTCTGCTAAATTCTCATTTTCTCTATAAGCTCTTGGTAGCCCTTTTCTAACCGTTTCTACAAATGATTGAACACTTAATACTAAAATGCTTAATTGTTCTTTTACCTCTACAGGATTGAATCCTTGACCAAATAATAGAGCTTCTTTGTCATATACTTTTACATTACCATTAAAATGAGCATCTATTTTTTGCCTGTATGGATGAGCAGGATTATTTAGATTTTTATAGGTCTGTTTTAAAATAGTATCTGAAGGCACAAACCAAACTACTACTTGTGGCTTATCTAACGGAAAACTATCGAAGATAGGTTTTAAAGCATTACAGGCTATAAATGTTTTACCACCAGCTGTTGGAACTTTTACCGTTACTCTTGGTACACCTTTAATAGAATTATCATAAGGTCTTAGAAAATTATCTTCTAAGGTCTGTAATGATATACCTTTGCTTTCCCAAAAGTTAGCAAACGCATTATTAAGATGTCTTGTAGTATCAAGCTCCTCTATATACTTCGTAAGGTCATTAATTACCTCTTGTTGGTATTTTTTTAATTCCATTCTTAGAAACGTTTTATATCTCTTGGTATCTTTTTAAATATGATATTTTTATTAAGCATATAGGCTTCATCTAATAAACAGATGTCTGCATAAATAATATACTGTTCTTGTAGCTCCTTTATAATGCCTAAACTATTATTATCTAATGTGGTTAAACTATCTTTTTCATAGTAAAAATAATAGCCTGTATCTTGATAATTATCTAACAGGTATTTAGCATCTTTAGATTGTGGTCTTTTCAATGATTGCTTAGTTTCTGTATAGAAGATGTAATTTCTTATTATATCTTCACCCACTTCTTCATTAAGATTTTCATTGTCTTTAAAAATTGGCTTACCTAACTCGTAGAAATCGAAAGAACCTCCTGTTCCATCAATTTGTTTTTTTGCATTGCCATAACCATCGATAACTGCTTTTACTCTTTTGATAGTTATATCCTCACAAATATTTAATAGGTTTCCTTTCTTATCATATTCATCACATTGAATTAAAATAAACTTTCTTTTAGAATGTTCATTTTCACTATTAAGTTTTAAAACTGCGTGACCTGTAGTACCTGAACCTGCATAAGAATCTAATACAATAGCATCATCATTAGAAAACCACTCTACTAACTCTGTAGCAAAAAGGTGTGGTTTGGGGTTTTCTAACTTAATTCCAACCAATTTTTGAAATTCATCATCACTTCCTGCAAAACCAACCATAGTACTAATATTTTCAAACATATTTTCGCTCAATATATATTTTCGTTCAGGTTGTTTTGATTCGTCTTCTCCAAAAATTATCTTTTTATTATCAAGTAATGCTTTCATCGTATCTGGTGGATTACGCCATCCACGAGCTGGAATTGGACATTCTTTCTTAGTTTTAGGATGTATTAATGGAATAAAATAATCTTCTGGCGCATCCTTTTTATTTGGCCACGCCATAGATACACCTCTGTATACCTCTCCTTTCTTATCTATAAATTTATAAGCCTTTTCACCACCTGAAAAATCTTGATTCTTTATCCAATTTTGAAATTCTTTATTAACCTTTTCTAAATCGTATTCAAATTTATACTCTTCAAAAATGGCCTTATCTAATTTATACTTTTTACATATATCAATAATATCTTCAGGGTAAGTTGTCTTCCCCAACTTAGAGAAAACTTTCTCCGCATATTTGAGTATCTCAATAGCATTTTTCTTTTTCCTTATTACCTTTCCTTTTATGGTTTCAAAATTTTTAGAAAATACTATAATACTTTCGTGTTGATAAGATAATTTTTTCGCATCACCCTTTGGGTTTTTTTTATCCCATACTATTGTTCCTAAATTGTTTCTTCTCCCAAAAATCTCTTCTAATAATAAGATAAGTGTAGGATACTCATTTTCGTCAATATGAATTACTATAAAGCCATCATCGGAAAGTAATTTATGTAATAACTTTAGACGCGGATACATCATACACAACCACTTGTCGTGACGTGTTAAATCTTCTCCCTCTTTACCAACTACCTCTTGAAACCACTTTTTAATTTTAGGGTGATTTACATTATCATTATACACCCATCCCTCTTTACCTGTATTATATGGTGGGTCTATATAAATACACTGTATTTTAGATTCATATTCAGGTAATAACGATTTTAACGCTTCGAGGTTGTCACCGTGTATAATTTTATTACCACTATTAGTCTCAAAACTGTGTTCTGCTTTATCTTTAAAACCATACTGATGTTCTAAAACTCTATAGGCTACATCTTGGTGATGACTTACTACTTTATCTTTTCCTATCCAATGTAATGTTGGCATATCTTATTTAATATCTTTTGTAACTAATAATTCTTTTGCATCTATTTTAAGGATTGAAGCAATCTCGTATAAGGTTTCTAAACTTGGCTGGGTACGATTCTGCACATAACCATTTACAGTATTGAAACTCTTACCTAATCGCTCAGCAAGCCATACCTGCTTAACTCCTCGTTCTTCGAGGACTTCTTTAATACGGTTCATAGGGAATTATTTTGAATGTTAAATATAGTATTTACTTTGTATTAATACATCGTAATACGTTATATTTTTATAATAAATATGAATGTAGGTGATTATGTGTTAAGCGACAACCTTTGCTTTTTCTTTTAAAGTCTCAAGATGCTTTACCATATTGCTTTTACACCATACCTCTCGTGCTAATTTAGGTGCGTGACCAATCGCTTTAGATAATTCCTCTTTCATTATAGCTTCGACTACATCCACATATTCTTCTGTTGTAGAAATACTATCGTGGATTGTAAATATAGGTGCATCTGGATATTCTTCTGATATACGCTTTGCTATAACATTAATCATTAAGTAACTCTCAATACTCTGCAATAATCTTGGAAGCAATGTTTTGTCTTTACGTTTAAGTTGTCTAAACACCTCATATACGTATGGGAACATCTCCTTAAACATTTTCTTTGGTTTTGCATCTTCTTGACCCAAGAATCTATTATCTGTAAATAGCACTTGAAATACTGCTGTTTTAACCTCTTTACGGTTAGCAAATGTTTCACCTAATCGTAGGCTAAATTGTTGCTCTAAAAACTCATAAAGCGTACCACTCACCACAAGATTTATATACTGACTAAACTCACTACTCATAAGTGCTTTATCAATATCTCCTAACATAATGTAAGAATCAGTATCGTGGATTTTAATATGTGATATATTTAATCTATCATTTATCCTACCACTAACCTTATAAATATTATCATTTATATTATTAAAAGAAGAAAATAGCGACTTTTTGGGCTTATCGAATGTGATTGATAACTCTTTTGGTGCATTTGGCTCATTTTTTTGCTCAATCCAAAACGAGCGACTCAACAATATAGTGCTTAAATAAGGTTGACTATTTTTTATATCAATCGAAATTAATTTTTGGCCATCATACGTTACTGCATTTCTGATAACGCTTCGCATATTGGTAAGGTTGGAATGAAAGCGATACACATTATCATCGTGCAACAAATAGTATTCTTCACGACTAATTTTTTCTGCGCTAATTTTTGCGTGGTTTAATTGTGATATAGGTTCTTTGAATTTTTTTCGACTTCTGTCATAGTCTTTTAACTGCTCGTTATTATCTTTTAATTCAAATTCTTGTGCTAAAAATTCATTGACGTAATTAATATCAATTTCTAACTTGTCATTAAACCACTTTGTTAAATAGTCAAGATGCTTAACAGATGCTTCTCTATTGTTTCGTTCTACTTTTAGTTTTCTGTAAAACGTAAAATCTGTTACTGCTGTGGAAGTAATTGCTGTATTGTATTCATCTACTAATCGATACCCTTTGGATTTAAAACCTGGTATATATTGCCCATCAGTCTCAATTATTTTTAAGTCCAACAATAGATAATCTATGTACTCCCTATAATTGGATATTTTATCTTGTAAGAGTTTAGAGTTTAATGGAACAAAGCCATCAAACATCAAATCTTTGTTATAAAGAGGTAGCGCATTTATTAAGTGAATAATATAAAGTAGTTTATCTCTTTTGCATCCGTATTTTTTAAAATTCGGTGGATTATCATACATCAATTGGTCGACATCCAAATTCTCTGGTATGTATAATCTCATTATGCACTTTTGTTTTGGATTAAAATTCCGATTACATCATCATACTCATAGTACATCGTTTTACCCATTTTGGTATAAGGTAATGTTCCGTTGATTCGTAAGTTCTGCAACGTGCCTGCTGAAATATTTAATAGCTCACGTACGTCTGCTGATTTTAACCACTTTTTTTGCTCGTTTTGGCTTCCTAAAATTGTCTTAAGTTCTGTAATGATTTCTTGTTTTAGAGTCTTTAAATCATCCTTTGTAATTACTTCAAATGTCATTCTATATAAAAAATATTCATAGGTATTAACTACCTGATTTCTAACATACAATATACGCCAAAATCACCTTTTTTAAATGAAAAGTTATTGACAGTTATTAACGAAATAGGTGAACTTTTTAACAAGAAACTACCTGTATTACAGGTAGTTTCACGTATAAATCTCTATTTTTAGATTAAATTGTTATTGGGCTATCTTATTGGTGTTTGGTCGAGTATTTTTATCAGCAAACTTTTGTTTCAAAATTGCCATATCATCACTTACTTTTCGATACAATATTTTAGCATAATGCTGTGTCGTTTTGAGTGATTTATGACCTAACATTTTACTTACCGATTCCATTGGTACACCATTAGAAAGCGTTACCGTAGTTGCAAACGTATGACGAGCTAAATGGGTGGTTAAGTTTTTATTGATACCACACAAGTCAGCTATCTCTTTTAAATAGGCATTAGACTTTTGATTGCTTAATACAGGAAGTAATACGCCTTTTGTAACTGCCTCTGGATGGTTCTCGTATTTCTTTATAATCTCTAAAGCAGTTGGAAGTAGTGGAATATTACTGCGTGTATCGGTTTTAGTACGCTTTGTCTTTATCCATTTATCACCATCAATACCAAATACCAAATTATCTTTTGAGAGCTTCTTAACGTCGCTATATGCTAAACCTGTAAAACAACAGAATATAAAAATGTCTCTTACTTGCTCTAAACGATTGGTGTGTAATTCTTTTTCGAGCATTGTTTGTATTTCTTCTTCTGATAGGAATTGACGTTCTACTTCTTTTAAGCGCACTTTATAATTTAAAAATGGGTCTTTTTTAATCCAATCATTGGCTATTGCAATACGTACTATCTTTTTAAAGTTCTTGATATACTTAATCGTACTGTTATGTCCGCAGTTTCTAACGGTTTTTAAATAGAACTCAAAATCTGTAATATACTTGTGGTCTATTCTGTTTACCGGTATATCACTTACATTGTATTGATGTTGCATAAACTCTTGCAGATGCTTACATACTGTTTTATAACGCTCTAAAGTTCCTGCCGAAAACTCTCTACCAACTAATTTCTCAACTTGCTTGTTGTGATTTTTAAAAATGGTTATGAGTGTTCTTTGTTTTTCCTCAACGCCTAAAAACTTGTTTTTAAGGGTTTCAGTTGTAACCTCTTTGTTATCTTGAATTAAGTCTCTTTGGCTTTGATATACTTTTGTAGTAAGTGAATCTAAATAGGCATTTAGCTCTCGTATATCCTCTGTTCTTCCAATAGCTTTATTGGCTTCAACGCTCCATTTCTCAATCTCAATGGTACGTTTTGTACTAATCTCTGTACGCTTACCATCTATGGTAATACGTAGGTAAATAGGGCATTTGCCCTGTGCATCTACTTTACTCTTTTTTAAGTAGAATAATAATCCAAATGTTTTGTTCATTCTGGTGACCTTTAATTATACATTAATTTACAAAATTTCGAGGTCTTTTAATTGATATATTTTGCTGATTTATAAACAGTTATAAACAATTAGGTGACCTAATTAAGGTTTAAAAAAGGTCACCTAATAGGTCACCAACAGAATGGTATTTAATACATATTTTGATGTTTTGGGTAAAATTAAAAGTCCCATAAACATTGAGTTTACAGGACTTTCGTCGATTTTGAATAAATCTTGGCGGAGAAAGAGGGATTCGAACCCCCGGAGGTGTGACCCTCAACAGTTTTCAAGACTGCCGCATTCGACCACTCTGCCATTTCTCCTTGAGTGCCTCATTAGGAATTCCCTAAATGCGGATGC
The DNA here is from genome assembly GCF_900129745.1 of Winogradskyella jejuensis. Lineage (GTDB taxonomy): Bacteria > Bacteroidota > Bacteroidia > Flavobacteriales > Flavobacteriaceae > Winogradskyella > Winogradskyella jejuensis. The sequence goes on from NZ_FQWS01000002.1 coordinate 1,166,408, forward strand.
AAATATAAAATCCTTTTTCGCTTCTACCAAGGCTTTTTTCTTTTTTTTATTTTCACTTAAATTTTATCAAAAAAACAAACGCATTTAAGCTTACAATTGTAATTTCGGCACAATAAATGATTCAATAATCGTTATAATCAAAAGATTTTTTAATGAAGCGTATTTTATTATTTTTAAGCTTAAGTTATTCTCTACTTAGTTTTGGTCAAAACAAAACTATAGCCTTTGGAGAAAAGCTTGTCTTTACAGCATCTTATAATATGTCTGGTTTGCTTACAGATATAGCACAGGTTACTATGGAGACGAGTAAAATAAAGACATCGTCTAGTACTTTGATGCGTCTTAAATGTTCTGCGGCTACCTTTAGTAGTTTCGATAGTTTCTTTAAAGTCAGAGATTTATACGAAAGCTATGTGAGTCCAACCAGCTTAACACCATATTTATATAAGCGCGATATCAACGAAGGCGGTTATTACAAGTTTATGCAATATAAATACCGACGTAAGTCTAAATCTGTTGAGAGTACCAAAAAGAAAAGACGAAGTGATGGGACAATTTGGGAAGAAAAAAAACAACTAAGCATCGGTAGTTCAACAAAAGATTTAGTAGCCACATTATACACCTTACGTAATTTAGATATTCACAAAGCGAATGTTGGAGATTCCTCTAGCTTCAAAGTTTTATTTGATAATGTAGAATCTACAGTAGTCTTTAAATACTTAGGCAAAGAAACTATCTCCACAGTTTTAGGTCGTAAAGAATGTTATAAAATAGCCATAAGCCTAAAAGGTTCAGATTTACTCAAAGGAAATAACGCAAATATTATATGGCTTACAGCAGATGCAAACAAAGTTCCTGTATTTGCCAAGTTTAAAATCCCAGTGGGTAATGGAGAGCTTAAAATAAAATCTGCAACAGGTTTAAAACATTAGCATTATGAAAAAGTTATTAGTCATTTTAGGTTTTATCTCTTCAATATTAGCAGTCGTACTATCAGTAACGCCTTTATTTAAACTTTCATTATTTCCTGTAGTCGTTGCCTTTTTGTGTGGATTAGGCCTCGTTTTCTTAGCTAAGAAAAACCAATTCAAAACCAAAGCTATTCAGTATGTATTTTTGTTAGCTATTATTTCGTTATCATTTACGATATATAAAAGCGTTTTTCAAAAAGCTGAAGTTGGTAACACCGAAGAACTCGAACAACTTGACGAAACCTCTGAAGAAGAGGCTATAAAAGAGCTAGAAGATATCGAAATTGACGGATAATTTCTTACAGAAGTTTGTTTTTTCTCTTATTTTTGAAGTTTAATCTATAGAAAATGAAAATTCTAGTAGTGGCTTCACTTCTACTCTTAATGGGTACTTGCTCAAATAAAAGACATAGTGAGAAGGTGAGCGATTTAAAGGAATCCATAAGTTTTGATAACAAATCTAATGTAGAAACCTACCTCAACACCATCACTGAAGCTGAGTTAAAAGAGCATTTATATGAGATAGCTTCGGATAAATATGCTGGTCGTATGTCAGGAGAAGATGGACATAATGAAATCTGTAACTACCTAAGAGCGCACTACGATTCTTTAGGAATTAAAGCTCCAAATAAATATTCAAACTACTTCCAAACTGTTCCTAAATCTTACCTACCAGAAGAACTCAATCAATCGCAGAATGTTATTGCTTTTATCGAGGGAGAGGTTTTTCCAGATGAATATCTTATCGTTTCTGCACATTCCGACCATATGGGTGTTATAGACGGTAAAGTGTATAATGGTGCCGACGATAATGGCTCTGGTACATCCGCGCTTTTAGAAATTGCTGAAGCCTTTAAAATTGCTGAAAAGAATGGTGCAAAACCAAAGCGAAGTATTGTATTTCTTCATGTTACTGCAGAAGAACACGGTCTTTATGGCTCTCGTTATTATATCGATAATCCGGCATTTCCTTTAGAAAAAACTGTAGCTAATCTCAATACAGATATGATTGGGCGAATAGATAAACGACATGCAGACAATCCAGATTATGTGTATCTCATTGGCTCGGATAGAATTAGTACCGAGCTAGATTTTATAGTCAGAAAAGCTAACGATGAGTTTACTCACCTCGAACTAGACTATAAATACAATGCCTATAACGATTCTAACAGATACTATAGTCGTTCAGACCATTACAACTTTGCTTTACAAGATATTCCAGTTATTTTCTTCTTTAATGGTGAGCATGAAGATTACCATAAAGCAACAGATACTGTTGACAAAATACATTTCGAAAGTCTTAGAAAACGAACACAACTCATTTTTGCCACAGCATGGTATGTTGCAAATGCTGAAAATGCACCTACAAAAGAGGTCTTATGATGTTAAATTGTGTTAAAGCACAAGCTCAAAAACTTTGATGCACTATTATTAATTAATTTTATGAAATCAACCTTATTTAGCTCAAATAATTTTAATATGAAAAAAACAATACAAGCCTTAGGCTTAGCAGTTGTATTAACCGCTTGTGGTGGTAGTAATACAGGAACTAAATCTACTGCAAAAGCACCAGCTAATCCTGAAGATTATGCTAAAACCATTACACAAGATGAACTTAAAGAACTGCTATATACTTATGCTTCTGATGAGTTTGAGGGTCGTAATACAGGAGAAAAAGGTCAGAAAATGGCTGTTGAATACCTAAAAAAGCAATACCAATCTATGGGTATAGCTTCGCCATATTCTGGTGATGATTATTTTCAAGAGGTACCATTACAAAAACAAAAAGTTTCCGAAGCTCAAATATCAGTTAACGGTACTACTTTTGATGCTTACAAGCATCATATAGTTTTAGCACTATCTAAAAGCCTTGACATTAATACTTCTGAAATTGTATTTACAGGCTATGGTATTGATGCTGAAAATTATTCAGACTATAAAGATTTAGACGTAAAAGGAAAAATAGTATTAGCCAAAGCTGGTGAGCCAAAAGATGCTAATGGAAATTATGTTACCTCAGGTACAACTGAAGACACAAAATGGACCAATGGTCGTCAATCTTTATCTAGCAAACGAAATGCTGCAAGAGAAAATGGTGCAAAGGCCATGTTATACCTAGATAACGGACTATTCTCTAGATATGCACCTTTTTATCAAAGACAAGCACAAGCTGGGTCGTCAGGACGTTTATCTTTAAAAAATAATACTGATGACTTTGCATTTATCATGATAAATGATGAATTGGGAAAAGCTTTACTACCAACAATTGATGAAGATGATTCTTCAAAAGTGGTTAATACAAATTTAATATTGAAAGCTCAAAATGAAGCTGAAGATGTGATGTCTGAAAATGTTGTAGCTTTCATTAAAGGCTCAGAAAAGCCAGATGAAATCTTAGTGATTTCTGCTCACCTTGACCATGAAGGTATCAAGAATGGTGAAGTATACAATGGTGCAGACGACGATGGTTCTGGTACAGTAGCTATTTTAGAAATTGCTGAAGCTTTTCAGCAAGCTGTAAAAGATGGTTATCAACCAAAGCGTTCCATTCTATTTTTGCACGTAACGGGTGAAGAAAAAGGGCTCTTAGGTTCTAGATATTATACAGACATGGACCCTATTTTCCCTCTTGAAAATACGGTTGCCGATTTAAATATCGATATGATTGGTCGTATGGACCCTAAACGTAAAGAAGGAGAGCGTAACTACGTATATCTAATTGGTAGTGACAAGTTAAGTACAGAACTACATAATCTATCGGAGGAAGTCAATAAAAAGTATACCAATATAGAATTAGATTATACATACAATGACGAAAATGACAGAAATCGTTACTACTACCGCTCAGACCATTATAATTTTGCAAAAAATAATGTTCCGGTAATCTTCTATTTTAATGGTACACACGACGATTATCATAGACCAAGTGATACACCAGATAAAATTGAATACGATTTATTAGAAAACAGAACACGTCTGGTTTTCCATACGGCTTGGGAAGTTGCCAATAGAGATAATAGACCCGTTGTTGACAAGGCAGAAGAGAAATAATAAAGATTTAAAATTCTTAAAATCAAATCTAAAGCCTTTCTACTATTTGTAGAAAGGTTTTATTTTTTAAATTAGTATTAAAAAGGTTTTGCAAAAAAATAGATTTGAATTACATTTGCACTCCTAATCAAAAATGGTGGTTGTAGCTCAGTTGGTTAGAGCGTCGGTTTGTGGTACCGAAAGTCGTGGGTTCGAGCCCCATCTTCCACCCATAATAAGTAAAGCCTTTCAGAAATGAGAGGCTTTTTTTGTAGGTTTATATTAAATCAAATAAACTATCTACCGCCGCATAACGCTCTGTTGTAAATCCTTCTGCATATTCTACACCTATAAGTCTTCCTAAGTTTCTAGCTCTATACGCTATACTATCTGTAAAATTTTTACTGGATATTGGTGTTTCTGGTTCGCTGCTCTTTGGATTGTAAAATTGCGTTTTATAAGCCAAAACGGCTTCCATTTTTTTATCCATAAAACCAGAGACATCCACTACAAAATCTGGCTTAATGTCTTTCCACTGGATATAATGATAAACTACCTTTGGCCTCCAATTGTCTTGAATAACGCCATCTAGCTCAGTTTCAATCTTAACTAACCCACTTAAAAAACAAGCATCACTAACAAGTTTACTACCTTTTCCGTGATCTATGTGCCTGTCTTCAATTGCGTTGCAAAGCACAATTTCTGGTCGATACTTACGAATCATTTTTATGATTTCTATCTGGTGCTTTTTATCATTAACAAAAAAACCATCTGCAAATCCTAAATTTTCTCTAACGGCAATTCCTAGTATTTTAGCGGCATTCGTCGCTTCCTCATCTCTGGTTTGTTCTGTGCCTCGCGTACCTAATTCGCCTCGGGTTAAATCTATAATTCCAACGCTCTTACCGTTTTCAACTTCTTTGGCAAGAACAGCCCCACAACCTAATTCCACATCATCAGGATGTGCGCCAAAAGCTAATATGTCTAGTTTCATTAATTATATTTTCAATAAGAAATCGATTAATTTTTATAAAAAACTATGGTTTTTTTATCGATTTAATCAAAGTTCATTGTCAAAAGTATTAAAAAGAATAGAGATAACAGGTTTCTTTTTATTACGCAAACGGTTTCGCTTAACAAAATGATGATTTTATCTATCCAATTCTACATAAAATTGAAAACTTCGTAATTCAATCCTATCATGACATTCGTCATAATAATTAGGTGCTATAGCCTGTAATTTTATACTATAATTAAAAGGTTTCCTCCTATGAGCTTAATGCTAATTATTTTATCTGTTACAATCCTACTTTTCATATGGGGAAAATTCACACCAGACATTATTGCGCTCTTGTCTATGCTAAGTCTTTTCCTATTCGGGATTCTAGACTTAAATGAGACGTTGAGCGGTTTTAGTAATCCTACAGTAATTATGATTGCCGCTCTTTTTATTATTGGAGAAGGCTTATCTCAAACCGGTTGGACGGCTTTAGCTGGAGAAAAATTTATGCAACTAGCAGGTAAAAGTATTACGCGTCTGCTGGTTATAACTAGTTTGGGTGCTGGCGTTCTGTCGGGTATCGTGAGCAATACAGGTACTGTGGCTACACTAATGCCAGTGACTATTTCTTCTGCTTGGAGTATTGGCACCTTACCATCAAAATTACTAATGCCAATTGCCTTTGGTTCTAATACTGGTGGTCTTTTAACCTTAACAGGTACACCACCAAATATTATTGTAAATAACACGATGATAGATAGCGGGCTAGAAGGTTTTTCTTTCTTTGAGTTTGGATTAATTGGTCTTCCGTTACTTATTATAGCGCTACTCTATTTTAGATATATTGGGTATAAACTATTACCAAGCAACAAAACAAACAATAAACCCGTTGATATTAGCTCAACACTACACAAGTGGATAGAAGCCTACAAAGTCGATGACAACTATTACAGGCTAAGAGTTCGTTCTGTGTCGCCTCTACTAAATACAAAAATCGGAGATTGGGATTTCGAAAAAGAGCATCGTGTTGCTATCATCAGGATTAAAAGAAGACATCCAAATTTCTTAAAAGGTAATGAGGCTTTTATTGAGTTTCCGACCAATTCTACAGAGTTTCTCTATCATGATATTATTACTGTAAAAGGCGATACTGAGGCTATTAATGCGCTAATGATAAAATTTAGACTTGGCCTACTACCACTTGAACCTATTGAAGAAGAATTAAAAACAAATCTTATCAACCAAGAAGTTGGTATGGCCGAAATATTGGTGACTCCAAAATCTGTTTTAGTCGGTCGAAAGATTAAACTAGGGAATTTCTTCCAACGTTTTGGTGTACAACTAATGGCAGCTTCTAGAAATAATAAACCTTTTACAGAGCGTGAAATAACTGTAAAAGCAGGTGATGCTTATCTTGTTAGAGGTATCTGGAGCGACATAGAACAGTTAAAAGAACATCACGAAAATTTAGTGATTTGTGGTAGCCCAGAAGGTATAGCAAAAACAGTAACGCAACTGTCTATAAAATCATACATCGCGTTATTCGCGTTGGTGCTTATGATTACCTTATTAGTATTTAAAATTGTTCCTGGTGCAGTTGCTGCATTAATTTCTGCTGGAATAGTATTAATCTCTGGTAGCGTGCCAATTGCTAAAGCGTATAAAGGTATAAGTTGGATAAGCGTGGTGATGATTGCCGCTATGATACCTATGGGTATCGCATTACAAAAAACAGGTACAGCCCAATTAATTGCAAGTGGTCTGGTTAAAACACTCGGTAGCTTTCATCCAGTGGCATTACTCGCAGGAGTTTTTCTACTGACTACAACGTTTAGCCAAGTGATTAATAACTCGGCAACCGCAGTACTTATGGCACCAATTGTTTTAATAGCTGCTAAAACCCTAAATCTATCTGCAGCACCATTTATGATTGCTGTTGCCATAAGTGCATCTACAGCATTTTTAACACCTGTAGGCACTACAACAAATGCTATGGTAATGACAGCTGGCGGATACAAATTCCAAGACTATTTAAAAGTAGGTGCGCCTTTGCTTCTACTATTTCTAATAACAACGCTATTACTAGTGCCATTGATTTGGCCATTTTAAATAAAGACAATAAAAATAATTTACTCATGGAAACATTATTAAAACAACCGATTATGAAAACAAGAGACCTTACCAAGTATGGATTAAAAGATACCAATGCCCATTGGAATCTTTCACCCGAAGAGCTACAAGCCATTACTATTGAAAAAGGAATGGGAAGAGAAACTGCTAATGGGACATTGGCTATAAATACAGGAAAATTTACTGGACGCTCACCACAGGACCGTTTTCTAGTAAAAGATGATTATACAAAAGACCGCGTTTGGTGGGGAAAAACAAACAAGGGTATTTCTCCAGAGAATTTTGATTATTTACAATCTGAAATCGAGAACTACCTAAGCGGAAAAGAAATCTATGTAAGAGACGGCTACGTCTGTGCTGACCCAGCTTACAAAATGAATGTAAGAACCATAACAGAATACCCATGGTCTAATATGTTTATTTACAACATGTTTTTAAGACCTACTGCTGAAGAATTAGAAAATTTTGAAGAAGAATGGTTAGTGCTTTGTGCTCCAGGATACGTATGCGAAGAACCATCGAAATACGGTCTTAGACAAGGTAACTTTTCTATTTTAAACTTTACTAAAAAGATAGCTTTAGTTGGAGGCTCTGCATATACAGGTGAAATGAAAAAAGGTATTTTCTCTGCATTAAACATGATTCTTCCTGTAGATAAAAATGTCTTACCGATGCACTGTTCTGCTAATGTTGGCGAGGATGGAGATACTGCCATTTTCTTTGGACTTTCTGGAACAGGAAAAACAACACTTTCTGCAGACCCAGACCGTAAACTAATCGGAGATGACGAGCATGGTTGGACCGCAGAAAACCGCATTTTTAATTTTGAAGGTGGATGTTACGCAAAAGTTATTGACCTTACTGAAGAGAAAGAACCAGACATCTACAGAGCTATTAAACCTGGTGCTATTCTTGAAAATGTTGTTTTTAAAGACAACAATGAAGTTGATTATTTTGACAGTAGTATCACTCAAAATACACGTGTTAGCTACCCTATTTATCATATTGATAATATTCAGCAGCCATCTTACGCAGATAATCCTAAAAACATCTTCTTTTTAACTTGTGATGCTTTTGGTGTATTACCTCCAGTTTCAAAGTTAACACCTGGCCAAGCCGCTTACCATTTTATTTCTGGTTATACAGCTAAAGTCGCAGGTACAGAGGCAGGAATCACAGAGCCTGTACCTTCTTTCTCAGCATGTTTTGGTGAGCCTTTTATGCCATTGCATCCAACCAAATATGCAGAGATGCTAAGCAAAAAAATGCAAGAAGCTGGTGTTAATGTGTGGTTATTAAATACAGGCTGGAGTGGCGGTCCTTACGGCGTTGGCTCTCGTATAAAACTTAAGTACACAAGAGCTATGATTACAGCTATTTTAGAAGGCGAACTAGATAATGTTGAATTTGAACAACATCCAATCTTTGGATTATTTATGCCTAAGTATTGTCCTAATGTTCCAACAGAAATGTTAGACCCAATGAATACTTGGTTACAAAAAGGCGCTTATATTAGTAAGGCTATTCAGTTAGCACACTCTTTCCACTTAAATTTTGAAAAATTTGCAAGTGAGGCGTCAGAACAAATTATCGAAGGCGGTCCACTAATTGATGAGCATCATCACTTAACCGACCACGTTTAATAATTCCATGATTTGGAGAGCCCATTTCTGGGCTCTCTTTTCATTTTATTTATTTATGAAAGTTACCCTATCCTTAAGCCTTTTCTTTTTTTCAATTTCTTTACTATCTCAAAATCCCTCAGAGGATTATTTAGGTTCTTGGTACACCTACGGCAGCAATCACAGACTTAGCGAAAGATTTAGTTTAAGTCCTTACGGAGAATTGCGCTTCTATGAGCCTTCTTCCAACTACAATCTTGCTTTTTTCTCTCTGCGAGGTAGTTACCATTTTAAGAACAATCAATCCGTAGGTTTGGGATACGCGTACTTAGATATTGATACCGTTTTTGAATTTGATAACGAACCCAATGTTCATGAAAACCGAATATTCGAGAGTTACTCGGCACAAAAAACATTCGGAAAATTTTTGCTTACACACCGAGCACAATTAGAACAACGTCTTTTAGATTTTAAAGATAGAAACGAAATTCAGAATAGATTAAGATATCGCATTGGCTTGAAATATGTTTTGAATAGCACTTTTTCTGTAAAAATAACTGAAGAACCTTTTATCAATTTTCAAGACCAAGTATTTCATGAAAACAGATTTTATGCTGGTTTAGATATAAAAATATTGAAACACTCTCAGCTTCAAATAGGCTATCTAAAACAACATATTAGAAAAAATAACCTAAACAGAATACAAGTAGGTATAAGTATAAAAACTGACCATAGAAAGTCTAAGCATTCAATAGCTGTTCTATAGCTTGATTGATATCTGCTTTTAAGTCTTTAGCATTTTCTATTCCAACAGAGAAGCGTATCAATTGGTCACTGATTCCAACTGCCTTCCGTTCTTCTTCAGTTAATAAGGCATGGGACGTTAAGTGCGGTGATATCATTGTACTCTCCACACCTGCTAAACTCATTGATGATTTAATGAGCTTTAACGCCTTCTGAAACTTGTATGAGTCTAAATCTTCACTTAATTCAAACGACAACATTGCGCCATAACCTTGCATTTGTGCTTTGGCCAATTTATGTTCCGGATGCGATTTTAAACCTGGGTAATAAACTTTGGAGATTTTGGGATGTTTATTTAACCATTTTGCCAATTTCATCGCATTCTTGGTTTGCGCTTTTACACGCAAGCCCAAAGTTTTCATGCTACGCTCTAGCATCCAAACCGTCATATCACTAAGGCTTCCACCTAAATTTTTTGAGACATTCCAAATGCGCTCCATATTCTCTTTAGAACTGGCAACAGCACCAGCACAAATATCACTGTGGCCTCCAAAATATTTGGTTGCAGAATGCATTACCATATCAACTCCAAAATCTATTGGTTTTTGATTCACAGGAGATGCAAACGTATTGTCAATAGAGGTTAGAATCCCTTTAGTCTTGGCTAGTTGCGTAATGTCTCTTATATCAGTTATTGTTAACAATGGATTAGAAGGCGTTTCAATATGAATTAGTTTGGTATTTTCTTGAATAGCTGCTTCAAAATCTCTGGCTTTATAACCATTAGTAAATGTATATTCTATACCATACTTTGGAAACTCTTCCTTTATAAAATTTACTGTTCCGCCATATAGCGTATTCTGCACCACCAAATGGTCGCCTTTTTGAAGAAAAGCTAAAAACATATGACTTATAGCCGCCATACCAGAACCAAAAATCATGGCCGATTCCGCGCCCTCTAATGCTGCTATTTTTTTAGATAAATACTCTTGGTTTGGCGTATTAAAATACCTTGGGTAGCGTTTCACATCGACATCAAGAAATTCGTAAGACGAACTTAAATACATTGGAGATACAGCGCCTTTAAACTGTTCGTCCTTAACTTCACCAACATGTGTGCAAATGGTATTTACACCTAATTTATCTTTTGACATAGCGTAATTATTAACTCGGATAAAAATAATGAAAACTAAATAAAGCTTCTTTATACTTTAATAGATTTCCAATACCCTTTTTTAAACCAAACTATGCCTATAATCACGATTAAAACCTCAGCTAATGTTATAGCCATAAACACACCCAAAGGACCAAGATTAAAAGTTAGTGCCATTAAGTAGGCAAAGGGTAATTGAAATAGCCAAAAGCATATAAAGTTAATCCATGTTGGCGTCTTAGTATCTCCTGCACCATTAAAAGCATTAATTACCACCATACCGTATCCATAAAAGACATAACCAGCAGCAATAATTCTTAGACATAACGCACCATTCTTTACAACTTCTGATTCTTGAGAGAATAGTTGTATAATCTGAGGTGCAAATAATAAGTAAACAATGGAAACTATACCCATAAAAATAGCACTATACTTTCCAGTTTTCCAAACAGATTGTTCTGCGCGTTCAGGTTTTTGAGCACCTAAATTCTGACCAACTAAGGTCGCTGCTGCATTACTCATACCCCAAGCAGGCATTAACGTAAACATCATAACACGAATAGCTATAGTATAACCTGCTAAAACTTCACTCCCAAACTCGCTCATAATACGCATTAGAAACACCCAGGAGGAGGTTCCGATTAAAAACTGCCCTATACCTCCAAGGGAAACTTTTATAAGATTAAACATCACGGCGACTCTAATTACCAAATCTTTAAAACCAACTTTGATACGACTCCATCCGTAAAACAAGACAAACAGCTGAAAAATAACTGCCGTACCTCTTCCTATGGTTGTGGCTATTGCAGCGCCTTGTACACCATAAGCTGGAATTGGCCCAAATCCAAAAATAAATAATGGATCTAAAATAATATTAAGTCCATTAGAAACTATTAAAGCCCACATGGCTACAGAGGCATCACCAGCACCTCTAAATATGGCATTAATTAGAAAAAGTAACATTATAGTTACGTTTCCTCCCATAAGTATTTGGGTATAACCATAACCTTCTTCAATGAGGTCAGCTTCACCTCCCATTAAACCAAGAATTTCTTTAGGATATATAATACCCATAACGCTAATAAAAGCAGCTACAACAACACCCAAGAAAATCACTTGTACTGCCGCTTGAGATGCGCCTTCTTTATCTTTTTCACCAATTCTTCGGGCGACGATAGCAGTGGCCGCCATACTTAATCCTATAGCCACAGCATAAACCAAGGTAATTACGGACTCCGTTAAACCAATTGTAGCCACTGCATTAACACTAACTTTTGAAACATAGAAAATATCTACAATGGCGAAGATAGATTCCATCAACATTTCTAAAATCATAGGTATAGAAAGCATAAAAACTGCACGACGGATACTACCTGTTGTAAAATCTTGCTCCTTCCCGGAGACCGCGATTTTTAAATATTTAAAAAATTGTTTTAATGAAATTTTATTGGATTGCATAATATTGAAATGTATAATAAAACATAGTATTCTAGACTGTAGAATACACTTACACCGCTGAAGTATTAGCGATAATTTTTCTTTTCCGAAGTGGACTTATGCAATCATAATGTCACAAATATGCACATTATTTTTTAAATAGAAAGAAAATATAGCATACTGGTTAGAAATAGTATTGTCCAAAGGAATGTTCTATACCAATTGTAATTTACCAGCTTTTTACAAGCGTTGGTAACAGGTTTATTCTTGTCTATACTTTGATGTAGCGGTACGAAAATGAGAAATGTTAAAAGCCAAAGTGTGACAATTATACCTAAACTTAAAATACTGTACCAATTTTGAACTTGGTATAAATGTATTATTCCTAAAATGAGTTGGCTAAACATTAATGGTAACACGATTATGGTAACGCGCTTTGTATAACTGCGATGCCATAACAATAAATTAGATTGAGAATAGTATGCAAAACTTGGATAGATTACCAATTGTACTGCCCAAATGAGTACTAAAAATCCAGCATCAACTAACAATCGAACTAACTCTAAACTCATACCTTATTTGTTTTTCTTACTGACCAAGCCCATAGAATGAGCAAAGGATGAATTAGAACTAACCTCACCCAAGCTACCCAAAGCGGTACGCATAGCGACTCAGACATACAACCGCCTTCGGTTATAAAATAAATGTGAGATGGAATAAATGCGATGAGTATTAAAATTAGACCTTTTACGGCTAATAATCGTGTTTTTGGTACCACTACTCCAATAGCCAAAATAATCTCAAAAAAACCACTGAGGTAATTTATAAGCTCAGGAAATGGTAAATAATCTGGAATTAATGGATAGTAGAATTCAGGATTTATAAAATGATAAATTCCAGCAAAAGCATAAAAAGTAATTAGTAAAACACGAAGAACTATAATCACGATAATTTCCATTTATAATCTGTGTGGACATTCTTCAGAATTAAAAAGAAAGGTATCCACCAGATAAAATCGTTTGTAAGTAGTGTGTATATAAATTCAAAAGGAACATCTCCTTTTAAGTAATTAAAAATAAAACCTAAAGGCCCAAAAATTTTACCTAAAAACCCAACAGCTACGATTGGCCAATGCTTCATAGGGTTATAAGATGCCCACCAATAACCTAAGCCATAAACACCAATAACCATACCCATGCCTTGCCAAACCATAGGATGATTTAGTGGTTGCATGCCTACCAAATTAAAAAAATGATTTGGGAATAAAACGACCCAAGCTCCCCATAAAATATTGTAAATAGCTGCTAAGCGAAGTGTTAATTTCATAACTATAATTTTATGTAAAATTAAGACCTGCTACTAGTCAAATTAAAGCATTTAACTAATCTTTACCAATGTTGTTATAGGCTCTAATAATAATTATAGCCCAAAGCGCCACTAGTGCAGAAACAATAATGGAAAACCAAAATACGATATCATCTGCCTCCATTATTAATGATTTTAAGGTAAATCATTACACCTAGTAAGGTTGGAGCCCAGAGACCTACAAAAATACCGTGCAATTTATCACCAGTTAAAAATAAGTACTCTGCTACAATAATTATGATTGCACATAACGCTAACATAAGAAAGTTGGCAGTCCCTAATTTTTTGAAGTAATTCATCTAAAAGGTTGGTTTAACGGTAACAAGTTACACAAAATAGAATTTGGTTGTATATAATCTGAAAGAAAAATAATTCTATCAGTAATGAGCCTTATATTTTCTATAAGCAAAAAAGGCTATGATGCTTATGATAACAACCGTTATAGCTATAAACTGAAAACTAATAATTTGGTCTCCACTTGCATATGCATGAAGCCCCGAAAGGTAAAAATTAACACCAAAATAGGTCATTAAAATACTACCAAAAGTCAAGACCGAAAACAAATTATAAAGCCATTTGCTTCGTAAACCTGGAATTAAGCGCATGTGAATTACAAACGCATAGAGCATAATACTAATTAAGGCCCAAGTTTCTTTTGGGTCCCAGCCCCAATAGCGTCCCCAACTTTCGTTTGCCCACATGCCGCCAAGGAAGTTTCCTATAGTGAGCATAACCAAACCTACCGTTAGAGCCAATTCATTTATAATAGTAATTTCTTTAATATTGATTTTAATTCGCTCTTTGTTCTCGTTATTAGTCATTATCATTAAGAATAAAGCCACAAGACCTAAAATCATTCCTATAGCAAAAGGACCATAACTTGCAACAATTACTGACACATGTATCATTAACCAATACCCTTGCAATACAGGTTGAAGATTTCCAATGGCTGGGTCCATCCAATTCCAATGGGCTACCATTAAAATTACAGACACTACAAAAGCAGACGCGGCTATCGTTAATCTACTTTTTCTACCAAACAATAATCCAAACAACATCGTTGCCCAAGAGACATAAATCATAGATTCATAAGCGTCACTCCAAGGTGCATGCCCCGATAAATACCAACGTGCTATTAATCCTCCTATGTGCAGAACAAATAAAAATACAATGACACCAACTAAGATTTTAACTGCAACTTCTAGAGCCTTACTCCTATGCTTCAATATTTGCCAGATTAGTAAAATAAAAAGCAAAGTACTTGCGTACATATACCAGCTAAATAATCTCTTAAAAATATCGTACTTATTATAAGCTATTTCTGTTTCTACTTTAGCGTCAGTAAGCATGACTTCGCTTCCGTACTTTTTCTGTGTGGATTTAAAATCCTCTAAAAGTCTGTCAGCATTTGTAAAATCATTTTTCTGCTTTGCAGCATTCAACGTCATTAAATAATAACTAAATCCGTTTCTAATAAAATTACCGTAAAGCGAATCTGTTTCTTTTATTTCTTTATTAAAACGTCCTGATTTATATTCGTAAGATGAAATCCAAGTGTTATTTTCATCATTAGGAACAGGAAATATTTTGAGAGAACGTCCCTCAATAATACCAGACAGTAAGCTCAGACGCTCATAAGCCATCTTTATTTCTTTTTGCGTACCGTTTGGTATGGCAGCGCTAAAGGCTTCCTCTAGATAAGGGTCTAGTTTATTTGTTCCGTTTGGATTAATAAAATCCAATAAACTCACATATTTTTCTGAAGTCCCAACACCTATAATACTTCTAACCGTATCTGCTTTTCTCGGTGTGAGATAAATTACTGGCATATTATACCAAAGCTGAGGACTCTCTTGTATTGATAAGAAAATCTGAGTTGCGCTAAAGTCTTCGTAAGTATCTTTTTTACTCAGCTTTCTTAAAACCTCAGACGCAAAGGTGTGCATAGGCATCATACGACCGCTAACATCTTGTATCACCATTTTTGCAAACTTATCTGCATGTTCTTGTGGTGTTATATTAGCTTTTAAAATAGAATCAAGCAGCGCTTTCTGAGGTCGTTCAATAGCAGCTCCATGGTCGTGACCATCATCAGCTGAATGCTCTTGCGAAAAGCTAAACAGACCAAAGCTTAAAAATAGAACTGTTAGGAGTTTAGCCTTTTTCTTTTTTAACTTTTCGAGTTGCTTTCGTAAATCATCAAAACGGGTATGCTTGGCAAACATAATAGCTAATAAACCAAAATAAAGCAGTAAATACCCAGCATATGTAATGTAGGTTCCCCACATATCATGATTTACAGATAAGATAGTTCCTTTTTCATCTGGGTCGTAACCTGATTGAAAAAAACGAAAACCTTTGTGGTCTAACACATGGTTCATGTAAATTCTGTAATCAAAATCTTCTTTATCTCCATCAAAAACGGTGACTTTACTTTCAAAAGATTTAGGGACATTCTGCGTACCTGGATATTTTTCGGCTATAAAATCGTTTAGTTTAATTGAAAATGGTAACTCAATAATTTTTGATCCATAAAATAGTTCGATATCTAAACCACCAACATTTATGTTTTCAAAACCATTGTAAGACCCTTGTCCCCCTAATAAACCAATTTCTTTGGTTTCACCATTAGCAGTGATATCTAAAACCACACCATCTTCATCGTTCTTAAGAATTTTAGATTTTTTTACAACGCCAAACTTTCCTTTAACCACAGGTTTAGGGAATACAATTTGCATATTTTCTATTACATAGCGAGAACGCAAGGCTAATGGTTGTAGACTGTCCTTAACCAATTTACCTTGAGTCATTGTTGCCATGGTTAAATATTCACCGTCGTAAGGCGACTGAATAAAAAGCCCTTCTTCTGTGTTAGTAATATTTATAGCACCTTCTTGATACTTATTAAGCGTAAAGAGGATGTTATGGATATTTTCAATCTCACCATCTTTTAAGAAATGATTATGAGGTTTTCCATTACCAGCTTCAACAATTTTAAGATAGGCTTCTCCATTATCTTCAGGAATAATATCTTTTTCAGCACCAACTATAAAATCTTTTAGAGCTATGGTGACTTCAGTATCGCCATAATCGTAAGTTTTATTGAAATCGTTATTTAACCGTGGAGAGAAGTCAACTTCTTCTTCGACATTTCGTTGTTGGTTTTGCCCTTTCACTTTGTAATCTCCAACGATTCGCCCTTTGATATATGTTTTAAGCGAAAGCATTTGATTTGCCGTTTCTCCCTCACGAATAGGCATTGCACCTTCATAACCAATATATCGCGTTACTCCAGCTCCTACAATAATTAAAATCCATGAAAGATGTAAAATTAAAGTCGCCCATTTTTCTTTTCGCCATAATCGATATCTACCAATATTTCCAAAAAAGTTGATAAGAAAAAAGACCATAATTGCCTCGAACCACCAAGCATTATAGATTAATTCTCTTGTGTAAGGTGTTGGTGAGGTTTCCATATTACGGTCTAAAATGGTACCAACTGCCATAGCAACAGCAAAAACAATAAATAAAATACCAGTAAGTCTTGTGGAAAATAGGAAATTAGCGATTTTCTTTTGCATAGCGAATGGCTTATTTTAAGCTCGTGCAAAGATAAGTCTTTTCACCGATTTTTCTAAGCTAACTTTATTGCTAAAAGTTGTTAAATTTCTTTCAATTATTTTGAAGGCTTTAGTGTTTTCAAAATCTGATTTTGCTCTTCCATTAACTCTGTAAGATGACTTAACAATTCTATATCCTTAGGTGTACTTACCGTAGTGTCTTTCGAGTCCTGAGCCTTGCGTTTTAATCGATTCATTGCCTTTACAACTACAAACACTGTAAATCCGATAATTAAAAAATCTAAGAAAACCTCTGCAAGTTTGCCATAGGCAATGGAAACTTCATCTACTTTTGAAGTTGCTTCTCGCAGTATTAGCTTTTGATTTTCGAGATTTACATCATCAGATAGTAGCGATAATGGTGGTAATAATACCTGTTTTGCTAAAACATCGATAACCTTATTAAATGCAGCACCAATGATGATACCTATGGCCATATCCATCATATTCCCTTTTACTGCAAACTCTTTAAATTCTTTTAATAATTTCATGTATCTGTTTTTATTGTTTGTTGAATGCTTTCACTTTGGCTCTACTTAGTTTAGGTATAAAACATCTTTGATAATTATTCTGTTTCAGGTACAAAAATTAGTCATGGATGTTTCATTTATTTTTAGATTTAAGAAAGTGTAAAAATAAAATCTTTCGCGCTTTAATTTGAGCATCATCAAATTTTTGTCCTGCTACATTTCTTAGTATTTTAGCATTATGATTTCAGTAATATTAATCGGAGCTGGTAACGTGGCTTCTCATCTATATAGAGCATTTTTAAATGCTGAATCTGTTGTTGTGAAACAATGGTACAATCGCTCTTTTGAGGCTATAAAATCCTATAAAAACGATACTGAAGTTATAAACGATTTGTCTCAACTCAAAGAAGCAGATGTATATATCATGGCAGTAAGTGATGATGCTGTTGCTAGCTTATCTAAAACACTTCCTTTTACAAATCGTTTTGTTGTCCATACTTCGGGAAGCGTAAGTCTGCATGACTTAGATAAAAAGAATACAAGAGGCGTGTTTTATCCGCTTCAGAGTTTTTCAAAAGAGGCTGAAATGGATTTTAGTAATGTTCCTATTTGTATAGAAACCGAAGAAAAAACTAAACTGCAAATGCTTAAAGATTTGGCTGAAGCTATTGATAGCAAGCCTTATAAAATATCGACCGAACAAAGACAAACGCTTCATCTTTCTGCTGTATTTGTAAATAACTTTAGTAATCAAATGTATCGTATTGCTCATGAGATTAGCGATGCAAAACATATTAATTTTGATATATTAAAACCTCTTATCTTAGAGACTGCAAACAAAGTTCAGGAAATGTCGCCTTACATGTCGCAAACCGGACCAGCAAAGCGTAACGATAAGAAAACATTAAAACGTCATATAAAACTTCTAGAAAATGAAGAGCATCGTGATATTTACGAATTACTAACCCAGTCTATTCAAAAAACACACGGTATTAAATACAAATTCAACAGCAAAAAGAAAAACTAATACATGGACGATAAAAGCTACAAAGAATATCTCAACGATATTACCACATTTATTTTTGATGTTGATGGTGTTCTTACTGATGGAACAGTAACTGTAACTACAGAAGGCGAAATGCTAAGAACAATGAGTATTAAAGATGGTTTTGCTCTAAAAACTGCTGTAGACATGGGGTACAATGTTTGTATCATCTCTGGTGGTTCTAACGAAGGTGTTAGAAAAAGACTTAATGGATTAGGTATTAAAGACATCTATCTAGGTGCACATAATAAAATTGAGCAGCTTGAAGATTATTTTAATAAAAAAGGAATTGCAGATTCTCAAGCCCTATACATGGGTGACGACATACCAGATTATCCTGTTATGAAATTGGTGGCTTTACCCTGTTGTCCACAAGATGCTGTACCAGAGATAAAAGCAGTTTCCAAATACATTTCGCATAAAAATGGCGGACAAGGCGCTGCAAGAGATGTTATTGAGCAAGTTCTTAAAGTTCAAGGAAAATGGTATGGTAATTTTAATGCTAAATACGACTAAATATTGCCAAGAGGAAGAAGACATAGCACAGGATTTGGATATATAGGTTTTGGTAATAGTCAAGCGACTTTTAATCAAAGTTCTAAGAAACCTTTTTCTTCATACAAGGAAAAACTTGACCTAGAGGCACATTTGCATTACAAAATGCATTTCCTACATAAAAACTTAACCAAAGCTGATAAGCAAAAAATTAAAGAAAAAATTAGAAAACAAGAGCGTATTGCAAATCAGCGTACCGTTATTGTCACAGTAATTTTATTTAGCGGACTCGCCTATTCTGTATTTCACCTTGTTCAACAAATAATGTCACGCTAATAGTTTTATGACGTACATCCTTAAACTTATTCGTTGGAAGAATTTATTATTAATCATTTTAGCTCAAGCACTAATTAAATATGCCTTATTAGAGCCTCTAAAAATTAGCTATGGTTTTGACACAGCACTAACAAATTTAGGTTTTATTCTTCTAGTTTTTTCAACAGTTTGTATCGCTGCTGCTGGATATATTATCAATGATATTGAAGATGTAGAAGCAGATAAAATTAATAAACCGAATAAAGTAATTATTGGTAAGCATATTAGCGAAACAAATGCCACTTACCTATTCATAGCGTTGAATGTAATCGGAATTATCGCTGGTTATTTTATATCCAACGCCGTTGAAAAATCGAATTTTGTTCTGCTTTTTATACTCACTTCTGGCTTACTTTACATCTATTCCACCTATCTAAAAAAAATTACGTTAATCGGAAACCTAGTAGTTGCTAGCTTGGTAAGTTTTAGCATTCTTTTGGTTGGTATTTGTGATTTAGTTCCTGCTATGAATGAAACAAATACAGTTTCGCAACTTTTTTTTTTAGACCTCATAAAAGATTATGCTGTTTTTGCATTTATGCTCAACTTATTTCGTGAGTTAGTTAAAGACATTGAGGATATTGATGGCGATTATAAAATTGATGTAAAAAGTATACCTATAATCCTAGGAAGACATCGTGCGACAAAATTAGTGTTTGTTTTGTCTTTAATACCGTTATTGGTTATCATTTTCTACCTTTCAAACAATTTGTATCAACAGCCTATTGCTCTGGGCTATGTATTATTATTTATTGTAGCGCCAATGTTATATTGTAGTATAAAAATCTACAGTGCCGAGCATAAAAAAGAGTTTATACATATTAGTACAGTTCTAAAACTAGTGATGCTTATGGGTATTTTATCTTTACTATTATTTCAATTTATTTTGGTCAAATAATGCTTAAAGAACTTCTAAAACCATATCATCTTATTTTGGCTTCGGGCTCACCAAGACGTCATGCTTTTTTTAAATCTTTGGATTTAGATTTTGAAGTTATTTTAAAACCTGTTGAAGAAGTTTATCCAAAACATCTCAAGATTGAAGAAATCACAGATTACCTATCTAAACTTAAAGCAGAACCACTTCTTTCAGAATTAAAACCAAAGGACATACTAGTTACAAGCGATACTATTGTTTGGCATAATAAAAAAGCATTAGGAAAACCCAAAGATGAACAGGAAGCATATAACATGTTGGAGTCTATGAGCGGCGATACGCACAGTGTTATTTCGTCTGTTTGTTTTACCACTACTAAGCAACAAATTTTAGTAAATACAACTACAGAAGTTACCTTTAAAAATTTAACTGACCAAGAGATTTGGTATTACATCAACAACTTCAAACCCTTTGATAAAGCTGGTGCTTATGGCATACAAGAATGGATTGGAGCCATTGGGATTTCAGAAATAAAAGGCTCTTATAATAACGT
The DNA here is from genome assembly GCF_900129745.1 of Winogradskyella jejuensis. Classification (GTDB taxonomy): domain Bacteria; phylum Bacteroidota; class Bacteroidia; order Flavobacteriales; family Flavobacteriaceae; genus Winogradskyella; species Winogradskyella jejuensis. The sequence goes on from NZ_FQWS01000002.1 coordinate 1,187,295, forward strand.
AGTTGGCTTACCTACCCATTTGCTTTATGAAACGTTAATTAACATTTCAAAAGGCGAATAAGTTTGTATCTTTAAAACAAAAAATTGAAATGAATAATTCCGTAAAAAGCATAGCTGTTTTTGTCTGTTTTATATGTGCTTTTGTTATTGCAATTTCTTGTAAAGATGAAAGCTTAAAACAAAAATCAGAAAGTCCAGTTATTGCAAAAGCAGAAATAAAATCTGAGATATCAAAACCAGCTTTTCAGCCCTCAAAAAATTTTAATGAGTATTGGTATGCTGGCGAAGCTGAAATTTCGTCTTATAGACTTGAGCAAGCCCGTTATGGCGAAATAAGAGACGGGAAAGCAGTCCTCGTATTTGTTACCGAAGATTTTTTACCAGAGGAGCAAGTAAAGGCAGATAACTACAGTAAAGACAATATTCCTGTTTTAAAATTGAACGCTACTAAAAATTTTAATACAGGTATCTACCCGTATTCGATAATGCAGAGTACATTTTATCCTGTTTCTAATAACAAACACGCAATAAAAGTATCAGCTTCAATTCAAGAATGGTGTGGCCATGTTTACGCACAGCTTAATAATAGAGAGGTTTTTGAAATTAAGTCGCACTCCTACTTTCAATCCGAAGGCGACCAAAAGCTAAATATTAAGAAAGCAATAACAGAAAACGAACTTTGGACGCAACTACGTATTAATCCGCAATCGCTTCCTACTGGGAAAATAGATGTAATACCATCTTTAGAATATATACGACTAAAACATAGTGAATTTAAGTCTTATAAAGCCATCGCAAGTTTTGATAAAAACTATTACTCGTTATTTTATCCAGATTTAAACCGAACGTTGCGTATTGAATTTAATTCTGAATTTCCTTATGATATCTTAGGTTGGAAAGAAAGTTACAAAGATGGTTATGGACCTAATGCTAAGATGCTCACTACTAAGGCTACAAAAATCAAAACTATAAAATCAGCCTATTGGGGTAAAAACTCTAACGCAGACGAAAGCTTAAGAAATACACTTGGTCTAGAATAATCAAAAGAAAAACTACCCTATATTTGTTAATGACTAACAAATAATAGAATGAATAACTTTTTCGCAACTTATAAAACTGAACTTATATATTCAGCAATTCTAATCATTGTGCTTATTATCATAAGGGCTATGATAGTTGTTGCCGTAAAAAAAATCGGAAAATCTAGTGGAACAAGTGAAGCCAGAGCCAACCTCATTGGTCGCTATGCCACAGTAACCATATTTCTCCTTGGTGTTTTAGTAGAGGCCTTTATACTTGGAGCAGATTTTGGAGATATTTCCTTACTATTTTCCTCAATATTTGCAGTAATAGGTATCGCGCTTTTTGCTATTTGGTCTATTCTAAGTAATGTCACTTCTGGTGTGATTATGTTTTTTTCTTTTCCTTATAAAGTAGGAGACAAAATCAAAATACATGATAAAGATTTTCCTGTTGTAGCTATCATAGAAGATATTAGAGCTTTTCAGCTTATTCTTAGAGAAGATAGTGGTGACTTAGTCACTTACCCAAACAATCTCATTTTACAAAAACCAGTAACGCTTATACAAAAAGATGCGCTAGATGATAGTAGTATTTTGTAAATTAACCCTATTATGACTAAAAAGCGTACCGAAAATTACAAAAAACACGTCGGGCAAGTACCTGGCTCTGTTATATATACAGGGAAAAAAACCAATAAAAAACTTCATATACATTCTTTTGACTATACCAAAGAAAATATTGAAGAAACCGTACTACTAAACATAGAAGACGCAGCTTCTTACAAAGAAACGCCTTCTGTTACTTGGATAAATATTAATGGCCTTAATTATACCGAAGAAATATCAAATATCGGTAATCAATACAACCTCCACCCTTTAGTCCTAGAAGATATAACACACACAGGGCAACGCCCAAAGATTGATGAATACGATGATTACATGTTCGTGGTCTTAAAAATGTTGTATTATGATGATTCCGAAAATATTGTAGTAGAGCAAGTAAGTTTTGTCTTAGGAGAAAATTACGTACTTACATTTCAAGAAGCCGAAGGCGATGTTTTTGATACCATAAGGGATAGACTCCGCCAAAACAAAGGAAGAATACGTGGGTTAAAATCAGATTATCTCATGTATACGCTTATTGATGCTGTTGTCGACAATTATTTTAGCGTCATTGAAACCTTAGGCAATAAAATTGAAGACTTAGAAACAGAACTATTTGCTGGCACACAAAGAGAGGGCATCAATATAGAAGTACAACAACTAAAGCGCGAAATCCTTAAAGTAAGACGTGCTATTTTTCCACTCCGAGAAATCATAAGTCGTATTGAAAAATCTGAAAATAGTCTTATAAACAAACGCACCCTTGCCTATTTTAGAGATGTGTACGATCACTTAATTCAAGTTTCAGAAAACATAGATATCTATCGCGAAATGATTTGGAGTTTAATGGATATGTATATGACAACCATTAGCAACAAAATGAATGAAGTAATGAAAGTTCTAACCATTATTGCTACCATATTCATTCCTCTTACATTCATTGCAGGTATTTATGGGATGAATTTTGAATATATACCTGAGCTTGATTACAAGTACAGCTATTTTATTCTTTGGGTCGTTATGATTCTACTTTTTGTGGGAATGATTATTTATTTCAAAAGAAAAAAATGGTTGTAACTCTGCAACCGTTAAATAAATCTAAAATCCAATAGACAGCCTAGTAACTTTTTTACCTTTGAGCAGCTAAGATTTGGGCTAACTCAACATAAGTTTTATTAAATAATCTTGAGATTTGTAGTTTAGTCCGTAAATTTAAATCTCGATTTTCGAGTAACTAACTCAAACACTATGCATCGCATAAAACTAGGTATTCTATTACTTATTGCTCTTACATGTTCTGTGAATGCGCAACAACCAAAAAAATTAAATTCATCAGAAATATATGAAGCACTTCAAAAGCTAAATGTTCTAGCTTCTGTACTTTATGTAGCTGCCCATCCAGATGACGAAAATACACGTCTAATTGCCTACATGTCTAACCAAATTAAAGCGCGTACAGCTTACCTTTCTCTAACGCGTGGTGATGGTGGGCAAAACCTTATCGGACCAGAAATTAGAGAGCTTTTAGGCATCATGCGTACTCAAGAATTACTCGCTGCAAGAGGTGTTGATGGTGGCGAACAACGTTTTACACGCGCAAATGATTTTGGCTATTCCAAACATCCGGACGAAACATTAAGCATTTGGAATAAAGATGACGTTTTAGCCGATGTCGTTTGGAATATCAGACAATTTAAACCAGATATTATCATCAACCGTTTTGACCACAGACGTGCGGGACAAACACACGGACATCATACAAGCTCTGCTATGTTGAGTCTAGAAGCTTTCGATTTGGTTAACGACGCCACAAAGTATCCTTCTCAGTTAAAATACACAGAAACTTGGCAACCAAAGCGAATCTTCTACAATACGTCTTGGTGGCGCTACGGCAGTCGTGATGCTTTTGATAAAATTGATAAAAGCAACATGCTCAATTTTGATGTTGGTGTATATTATCCTCTAAAAGGCATGTCTAATAACGAGCTAGCTTCTATAGCCAGTAGTCAACACTTATGTCAAGGTTTTGGTCGTATGACGTCTCGTGGAACTCAAGAAGAATATATTGAGTTTTTAAAAGGCGAAGCCCTAAACGGTGATAATCCTTTTGCTGGAATAGATATCACATGGAATAGAATCGAAGGTGGAAAAGCTATTGGGGAGATTTTAAGTAATATTGAAAACAACTTCAACTTCGCTAATCCTTCATCTCATATTCCCCAATTGCTTCGTGCATATCAACTCCTTCAAAATGTAAAAGATGAGCATTGGAAAACGATTAAAACAGAAGAATTAAAACGTATTATCGAAGCTTGTGCCGGTTTGTATTTAGAAGTTTCTGCAGGTAGCCCAACTGCAACCAAAAACGAAAGGGTCAACTTAAGATTTGAAGCCTTAAATCGCAGTAATACAAGTATTCAATTGGTGTCTTATAATATGACATCTTTAGACAATGCGATTGAAAAAAACATCGTCTTATCACAAAATCAGCGTATTAATTTGGAAGAAGGCATTACCATTCCGTCAAATATAAACTATACAAATGCATATTGGCTCAACAAAAAGGGAAGCTTAGGCATGTACAATGTTGAAAAGCAATCACTGATAGGAAAACCAGAAACTCCAAGAGCTATAAATGTCACTTTTAATTTAAATATCGATGGTGTTTCAGTACCCATCACAAAACCTGTGGTATATCGCTATTCTAAACCAGAAAAAGGTGAATTATATCGTCCGTTTGAGATTGTACCTCCAGTTTCTGCTAGTTTAAAAGACAAGGTTTTCATTTTCGATAATGACAAACAGCGAGATATCGAAGTGATTGTAAAAGCTGGGAAAGATAATATTGAAGGCTATGTACAGCTTGCTTATCCAAATGATTGGAGTGTCTATCCTGCTAAGCAAAAGATTGAAATTGTTAATAAAAATGATGAGCAAACTTTAGTGTTCACTGTAATTCCTCCAAAAAATCAGGCCGAAGGTTTAATAACACCTATGATAAATATAGATGGAGAATTCTACACTAGAGAACTTGTAGAAATCGACTACAGTCACATTCCTTATCAGACCGTATATCTCCCAAGCGAAAGTAAAATTGTACGATTAGATATAAAGAAAGCTGGAAATAACATTGGTTATATAGAAGGCGCTGGTGATGTAGTTCCAGAAAGTTTGAGACAAATTGGTTACAATGTTACTATTATAAAACCTGACCAGATTACATCTGACAATCTTAGCGATTTTGATGCTATTGTTATTGGTATTAGAGCTTACAACATATTAGACGATTTAAAATTCAAACAAAAATTCCTTTTAGACTACGTTAATGATGGCGGTAATCTTATCGTACAATACAACACAAGTAGAAGATTAAAAGCTGATAATATTGCACCATATGAACTAAAATTATCGCGCGATAGAGTTACGGATGAAAATGCAGAGATACAAATTCTAGAACCTAATCATCCACTTCTAAACTTCCCGAATAAAATCACAGAAAAAGATTTTGAAGGTTGGGTTCAAGAACGAGGATTATATTTTCCAAATGAATGGTCAGACGAATTTACTCCTTTGTTTTCTACTAATGATAAAGGGGAATCTCCTAAAAAAGGGAGTTTACTCATTGCCAAGTATGGCAAAGGAAATTACATTTATACAGGGTTAAGTTTCTTTAGAGAATTCCCAGCTGGTGTCTCTGGAGCTTATCGACTATTTGCCAATATGCTCTCTGCAGGAAAAGAAAACACACCAAACAAAAAATTAAACGACTAAATCATGGATAAACAAACACACGAAAAACAGCCATGGTTAAAGTCATACACTTTAGTTCTAGTGGCAAACTTAATTTATATCATTCTATTTTATTTTATAACTCAAGCATTTTAGCATGGTATTAAGTTGGATAGATTGGACGGTACTTTCAGCAACACTTTTAACCATCGTGGGTTATGGTACTTGGGTTACAAGACATAATAAAAGCGCACAAGATTACATAAAAGGCGGAAACACAACACGTTGGTGGACAATAGGTTTGTCCGTTATGGCCACTCAAGCTAGCGCCATTACCTTTTTGTCTACAACAGGACAGGCGTTTTCTGATGGTATGGGCTTTGTACAATTCTATTTTGGCTTACCAATAGCCATGGTTATTATTTGTGCTGTTTTTATACCGTTATATCATCGCTTAAAAGTTTATACAGCTTACGAATTCTTAGAAAATCGTTTCGATTTAAAAACTCGTAGTCTTACTGCTATTTTATTTTTAATTCAGCGCGGATTAGCAGCAGGAATTACCATTTTTGCTCCAGCTATTATTCTTTCAATCGTATTAGAAATAAACATTATTTATCTTAACGTTATCATTGGTTTTCTAGTAATTATATACACAGTTTCTGGTGGAACAAAGGCAGTAACTGTAACACAAAAGCAACAAATGTTTGTGATTTTTGCTGGAATGTTAGCTGCATTATTTATCACTTTAAATTTAATTCCTGACGAGGTATCCTTTACGGATGCTTTGGAGATTGCTGGTTCAAGTGGTCGTATGGAAGTTTTGGACTTTTCGTTCGATTTAGAAAATAGATATACCGTTTGGTCTGGACTTATAGGCGGAACATTTTTAGCACTCTCTTACTTCGGAACTGACCAAAGTCAAGTACAACGCTACTTGTCTGGGAAAAGCATGAAACAAATGCAAATGGGACTTATCTTTAATGGTCTTCTAAAAGTTCCAATGCAATTTTTTATACTACTCGTTGGAGTTATGGTATTTGTCTTTTATCAATTTAACCCAGCGCCATTAAATTTTATTGACGCATCAACCGAGACTGTGTTAGCTTCAGAATATGGCGACGAATACAGAACGCTACAGCAAAAACAAAATATCCTTTTTAATGAGAAAAAAGCACTAAGCCTCTTAATGGCTAAAGGGAATAATGAGAGTTTAAAAACACAAGCTTATAGGTTAGATAGTATAGAAAAAGCATATCGATTAGAGTCTAAATTCTTAATAAAAAAAGCTATTGATTCTGATTATACAATAGCATACAACAATTTGAAGTCGGAGGTTGATAAACTCTCTGCAAACCCTAAAAGTGAAAATTACATAGCAAAATCCGAAGAATTAGATACTTTGTATAAGTCTTCAGCAAAAGACACCCAAACAAATGATAGGGATTACATGTTTATCCGATTTATACTTAACCATTTACCTGTTGGACTCATTGGCCTGCTACTTGCGGTAATTCTGTCTGCCGCCATGTCTTCGACTGCTTCTGAGATAAATGCATTGGCCACAATTACATCAATAGATTTATACGGCAGAAACGTTAAAGGTGAAAAAGACGAAGCACACATGGTTAAAGTCACTAAATTATTTACATTGGCTTGGGGCATCGTAGCAATAATTATCGCCTGCTTTGCTAACTTGGCAGAGAATCTTATTCAGCTAGTAAATATTATTGGTTCTATTTTCTATGGAAATGTGCTAGGCATATTCTTATTGGCCTTTTTCTTTAAACATATAAAAGGGAATGCCGTTTTTACCGGAGCTCTTATTACTCAAGTAATCATAATTATTGGTTGGTGGTACGATTGGATGCCTTACTTATGGCTCAATTTATTTGGTTGCGTATTGGTTATTCTTATTGCCAATATGATTCAATTATTAAGAAATAAAGACTAAAAAATCAAAACAAAAAAGCGACTGGTCACTGAGGTTCTCGAAGTGCAGTCGCTTTTTTGTATTAATAGCACTGTAAATTACATTGCGCCCCACTCTTTTAATGAGTCTTTATTCATTTTTACGTATCCAGCATTACCAGATGCCTCAGCATCAGCTAGTGAAGCTTTTGCAGCTTTTATAGCTCCAGTTTTATCGCCAGCTGCTGCATAAATCAATGATTTTTGTCTTAAATGCCAGAAACGTGGCTTTTCAATCATACTTAAAGCTTTGTCTATCCATTCTTTGGCTTTATTTATGTCTTTTCCTGCGTTCATGTAGTACACAGCCGAAGCATATAAATCATTTGCAGATGGACCATTCATTACTCTATCAATTGCAGCGCTAACCGTTTTATCTGTTGGTACTGTAAAAGGTATACCTGCATAAGATTTCTCCCAAATTAACTCAAGCGTTCCTCCATTATCAGTAATGTTGTTAATATCAATAGCAAATGTTTCAACATTAAAAGGAATTTCCTCAACATCAACCTTTGCTGTTGCTACGACCTTGCTATCGTCCCATTTTTGTGGTGCTCCCCAGTTTTCAGTATCGCTATATAACATAACATCCCATTGCTTAGCAGAATTCAACTTTGTAAATATGGCATACGTTCCTGCTTTAACGTCTTGTCCAGCGAAAGTAACATCGTCACTAAATGTTATGGTAGTATTCTTATTAGCACCTGTACGCCAAATAGTGCCCCATGGCTCTAACTCTCCAAATATTGTTCTTCCTTTTACTCCAGGTCTTGAATATTCTATAGTAATATCTGTTAATCCCACCTTTTGTTCCAATTTCGCACTTGGACTTGGCTGTGGTGTTTCAATCTGTGCATTGACACTAAACATTAGTGCTAGGGCAAATGCAAATAATACGATTTTTTTCATTTTAATATGGTGTTAGTGTTTAATTTTTCACCGTAAAATTACGACTTCAATACTCCTACTAATGTTAAGAAAGACTTAAAATAGGTACCTATAATAATTACCAATTCTGTCCTTTTTTAAAGATAAATCTTGTTTAGAAAAATACTTAATCGTAATATTGCAATAAACAAATAAAGTAGCCATATGGGACTTGTCAGATCTGAAATATTTACAGACCAACAAAACAAGATTTCGCTTTTAGCAAAAGCATTTGCGCATCCGGCAAGAGTCGCCATTTTACAACATATTTTTAACACAGACACTTGTATTTGTGGTGATTTAGTTGATGAAATCGGTTTGGCACAATCCACTATTTCTCAACATCTCAAGGAATTAAAGACTATTGGATTAATCAAAGGTAACATCGAAGGCACTAGCGTGTGCTATTGCATAGATAAAGAACAATGGACTGAAATGAAATCTATCATAAATCAGTTTTTGAATCAAGACATAACGAATACTAATTGCTGTTAAAATGACACTTTCAGAAATAAAAAAACACCTCGAAACGCTTGAAACGATTGAATTCAAACTCCCAAATGGCGAGTTAGTGCCTAGTCATTTTCATGTCACAGAAGTAGGGAAAATTTCAAAAACTTTTATAGACTGTGGTGGAACACTGCGTCAAGAAAGTGTGATTAACTTTCAACTTTGGGAAGCTAACGATTACGACCATCGTTTGCACCCAGAAAAACTACTAAATATTATAACGCTTTCTGAAGAAAAATTAAAGTTAAGAGACGTAGATATCGAAGTCGAGTATCAATCGGACACCATCGGAAAATACGGATTAGGCTTTGATGGCAAAAGCTTTTTATTGACCTCTAAGCAAACCAATTGTTTAGCAAAAGATAATTGTGGAATACCAACCCTAAAACCTAAACTAAAACTTTCAGAATTACAAAATCAAGCAACATCTTGTTGTACACCAGATTCTGGTTGTTGTTAAAATCGAATAAATGGATGTGAACGAAAAATTAAATCATCTGATTGAAACTCTAGAGCCATCTACAATATCAGAAGAAAGAAAAGGTATACTTAGTGAGCTAGTAGAATTCATTCAATCAAAAAAGGATAAAAATCTTCCAGTAAACCTTAATTTTATTTGCACTCATAATTCGCGTCGAAGCCATTTATCTCAGATTTGGGCACAAACGATGGCTTACAAATTCAATATTGGCAATGTATTTTGCTATTCTGGAGGAACAGAAGCCACTGCGATGTTTCCTGTTGTGGGAGATACGCTTGTAAATCAAGGGTTTCAAATTAATAAACTATCAAACGAAAAAAATCCGGTTTATGCTGTAAAATACGCTGAAGACCGGCATCCTATCGTGTGTTTTTCAAAAACCTTTGATGCAAATTTCAATCCCAAAAAAAGCTTCGCTGCAGTAATGACTTGCTCGCATGCCGATGAAAATTGTCCATTCATTGCTGGTGCAGAACAACGTATTGCTGTGAGATACGACGACCCCAAGGCGTATGATAATACACCGCTTCAATTTAAAAAATACGAAGAGCGTAGTCTTCAAATTGCTACAGAAATGAAATATGTATTCTCAAAAATCAAATCCTAAAAATGGCACAAAAAAAATTAAGTTTTCTTGATAAAAATCTAACGCTTTGGATTTTTGCAGCAATGATAGTAGGTGTTGCAATTGGTTATTTTATACCATCTTTTCCAGAAATCTTAAATACATTCAACAGCGGTACAACTAATATTCCTATTGCCATTGGTTTAATTTTAATGATGTATCCTCCTTTGGCTAAGGTCAATTATGCGTTGTTGCCAAAGGTTTTTAGAAATACAAAGATTCTTTCGATTTCTCTTGTTCTTAATTGGGTAATTGGTCCTGTATTAATGTTTGTTTTGGCCATTACGTTTTTGAGAGATTATCCAGAATACATGGTAGGACTTATTTTAATTGGTTTGGCACGCTGTATTGCCATGGTGTTGGTTTGGAATGACCTTGCAGAAGGAAATACCGAATATGGTGCTGGATTAGTTGCTTTAAATAGTGTTTTTCAAGTATTTGCCTACAGTTTTTATGCATGGATTTTTATTACAATATTACCTCCATATTTTGGCTTTCAAGGTGCTATTGTAGATATTTCTATAGTAACGATTGCAGAAAGTGTTGCAATTTATTTAGGCATTCCGTTTGCACTAGGAATATTGAGTAGACTCATATTAGTTAAACTTAAAGGTGAAGATTGGTATATGACCAAATTTATTCCAACAATTTCTCCTTTAACTTTAATAGCGCTATTATTCACCATTGTAATCATGTTTTCGTTAAAAGGTGAATTAATTGTTCAAATTCCGTTTGATGTCCTAATTATAGCCATTCCTTTGCTCATCTATTTTGCGTTAATGTTTATTGTTGGCTTTTTTGTTACAAAAGCTATGGGAGCGGAATATGATAAAACGGCGTCAGTAGCTTTTACCGCAGCAGGAAATAATTTTGAGTTGGCTATTGCCGTAGCTATTGCTGTTTTTGGGCTAAACTCAGGTCAAGCCTTTGCTGGAGTCATTGGTCCATTGGTCGAAGTACCTGCACTAATCTTATTAGTTCGTGTATCGTTTTGGTTACGAAAAAGGTTTTATTTAGGGAATGTATCATAGAATCTAATTCTATAAGTTAAATTTTGTTTAACTATGTATTAAAATAGTTAAACAAATAGTATCTTTACATTGTAAAATCAATACAATGGCAAAGAAAAAATCAATCTCACAAACAGACCTAATCACATTTTACATGGATTACGTGCTCATGCACGACCATAAACCAAAATCTGTTTATGCATTTGCAAAAGATAATAATTTTGAAGAGTCTAAATTCTATGAGCATTTTGGGTCGTTTGAAGCTTTAGAACAATCTATTTTTAAAGTATTTTTCGATAATACACTCACTGCTTTAGAAAAAAGCGAAGACTATCAGTCTTTTGATGCGCGTAACAAACTACTTAGTTTTTACTACACCTTTTTTGAAAACTTAACCGCGAACAGAAGTTATGTCGTTCATGCTATAGGAAACCAAAAAGAAGGTATGAAATCTTTAAAAGTACTTTCGCACTTAAAGAAAAGTTTTAATAACTACATAGAACGTCTTGGTATAAACACTATCGATTTAAAGCAAGAACAATTAGAAAAACTTCAAAACAGAGGTTTAAAGGAATCTGCATGGTTTCAATTATTAGTAACTATGAAATTCTGGTTAGATGACACCTCACCGTCTTTTGAAAAGACCGATATTTTTATAGAGAAATCTGTAAAAGCAAGTTTCGATTTAATAGATACAACACCGCTAAAAAGCATTATTGACTTTGGCAAATTCTTGTTCAAAGAAAGAATGCATAACAACTAATACTGATACCTTCAGCATAAATGAAAACCATAGACAGCATACCCATTAGTAAAATTTCTCGAGCAACTAAACTAGTTTCTACGGGTGCAAAAGTTGGTGTTAATTATCTAAAATATTACGGAGACAAAATGGTAAATTCTAAGGAAGATGCCAAAGAACGTCTCAATCAAAATAACGCAGAAGACATTTACGATAGCCTTAAAAAGCTTAAAGGAAGTGCGCTTAAAGTGGCGCAAATGCTTAGCATGGAAAAAAGTATTTTGCCTAAGGCGTATGTCGAAAAGTTCTCATTATCACAATTTTCGGTTCCCCCATTATCACCTCCATTGGTGATAAAAACGTTCAAAAAATATTTTGGAAAACACCCCGAAGATTTGTTCGATACTTTCAACGCAACCTCAGTAAACGCTGCCAGTATTGGGCAGGTCCACCTTGCAGAAAAGGATGGGAAAAAATTTGCTGTGAAAATTCAATATCCTGGGGTTGCAGAAAGTATTGCTTCCGATTTGGCACTGGTAAAACCAATTGCTATAAAAATGTTTAATATTAAAGGTAAAGATTCTGATAAATACTTCAAGGAAGTAGAAAACAAGCTTACCGAAGAAACCAACTATTTACTAGAAATTGAACAAAGTAAAGCGGTTGTAGAAGCTTGTAAACACATTCCAAATCTCGAGTTTCCTAATTATTACGAGGAATTGTCTTCTGAGCGTATCATCACCATGGATTACATGAAAGGTGAACATTTATCTGAATTTGTTGCACATAACACTGACCAGAACATTTCAAATCAACTAGGTCAAGCGCTGTGGGACTTTTACATGTATCAAATCCATAAACTAAGAAAAGTACATGCAGACCCACATCCAGGTAATTTCCTAATTTCTGAAGAAGGGAAATTAATCGCTTTAGATTTTGGTTGTATGAAGGAAATTCCAGAATCGTTTTACGTGCCTTATTTTGAATTAGCAAAGAAAGAAAGCTTGGAAGACGAAACATTTTTCACAAAAAAATTATACGAATTAGAAATCTTACGTGAAGATGATACAAAAGAAGAAATAGCATTTTTTAGCGCCATGTTTCATGACTTGTTGAGCTTGTTTACACAACCCTTTCATAGTGAAACGTTTGATTTTTCAAACCCAGACTTCTTTAACCAAGTTGCCGAAATGGGACAACGCTATTCAAAGAGTACAGAGCTTAGAAACATGAATGGTAATCGTGGCTCTAAACACTTTATTTATATCAATCGTACATTTTTCGGATTGTATAACCTCATGTTCGATTTAAAGGCAGAAAATGTAAAAATCAACAACTTTATCAATCTTTAGATGGCAGAATTCAGTTTAGAAGACATAAACAAAATGCATCATTTGTATCGCATCAACTTAATTAACAGTTGTTCTGGTTATAAATCTGCAAACCTTATCGGAACAAAAGACGCTGATGGTAATTCCAATCTTGCTGTTTTTAGCTCGTTAACCCACATGGGTTCTAATCCAGGATTATTAGGCGTTTTTATGAGGCCTACAACTGTAATTAGACATACGTATGAAAATTTAAAAAACACAGGATATTACACCGTAAATCATATCCATGAGCAAATCATAACAGATGCGCATCACACCTCTGCCAAATACGATAAATCTGTTTCTGAGTTTGATGTTACTGAACTACAAGAAGAATATAAAGACCATTTTCATGCACCATTTGTAGCAGGATGCCCAATACAAATCGCCATGAGTTTTGTTGAAGAATATCACATCAAGGCCAACAACACCATTTTAGTCGTTGGTAAAATCGAAAAGCTTTATGTGCCTGATGAATTAATTGAGAAAGATGGTTTCATTAATTTATCCAAAGGAAAAGTAGTAACTATTAATGGTTTAGACGGTTATGCCGTACCTGATTTAAAAACACGATTAGAATACCAACGTCCAAAAGCTGGATTTGCACATAGAGATTAAAATGCTTAAAAGCGTACACTATCATGAAAATTCTACTTACCGGTACTACAGGTTACATAGCAAAGCGCCTAGCGCTTCAGTTGCTAGAAGACAACCATGAACTAGTTTGCTGTGTAAGAGACATGGAGCGTATTCCGGATGAAATCGAAGACCATCCACAATGCACATTTATAAAAGTTGATTTTTTAGAGCCAGAACTCGCAGAAATCCCAGATGATATCGAGGTTGCTTATTATTTAATACACTCGATGTCTAATTCTAGTAATGACTTCGAGGAACTTGAAAAAAAATGTGCTCAAAACTTTAAAGAGCTCGTTAACAAGACTCAGTGCAAGCAAGTTATTTATCTCAGTGGTATTGTAAATGATGACTCGTTATCAAAGCATTTAAAATCTCGTCTTCAAGTTGAACAAACTTTAAAATCTGATAATTATGCCTTGACGACGTTCAGAGCTGGAATAATTGTAGGAAGTGGAAGTGCATCTTTCGAAATTATTAGAGACATCGTAGAGAAATTACCCTTTATGATTACGCCTAAATGGTTAAACACAAAAACACAACCCATTGGCATTCGAGATGTATTAACGTATTTGTCTGGGGCCTTAGGTAAAAAAGAACTTTACAACAATTCCTATGATATTTTTGGTCCGGAAATATTGACTTACAAACAAATGCTCCTGCAATTTGCAGAAGTAAGAGAGTTAAAACGATACATTGTTACACTTCCGGTTTTAACACCTAAGTTATCTTCGTATTGGCTTTATTTTGTGACATCAACGTCATTTCAATTGGCCTCGGCACTTGTGGATAGTATGAAAGTAGAAGTTATTGGTAAGGAAAGTGACATCAATGAGCATATCGATATTCAGCCAATGACCTACAAAACAGCGGTTGAATTGGCTTTTCAAAAAATTGAACAAAATTCTGTGATTTCTAGCTGGAAAGATGCTGTAAGTAGTGGCGTTTTTAAAGACCAGCTTTCTAAGCATATCGAATTGCCACAATACGGTTGTTTTAAAGATGTAAGAAGCCGCGTTATTGAAGACGAAGAATTTACCATAAACCAAATTTGGAGTATAGGTGGACGCAACGGATGGTACAGCTTTAACAGATTATGGAAAATTCGCGGTTATATAGACAAACTTTTTGGTGGTGTTGGTCTTAGACGCGGACGCACACACGACACGTATTTAGAACCTGGTGACCCACTCGATTTTTGGCGTGTACTATTTGCAGATAAAAAAGAAAAACGTCTTTTACTGTTTGCTGAAATGAAACTACCTGGTGAAGCGTGGTTAGAGTTTAAAATCGTAAAAGACAAACTATTTCAACGTGCTGTCTTTAGACCAAAAGGTGTTTGGGGTCGATTATATTGGTATGCCGTATTACCATTTCATGCATTTGTATTTAACGGAATGATTAACGCACTGGTAACTAAGAAATAAAATGCCTAGAGGCGTAAAAAAAGAAAACCTACCAACAAAAGTATGCCCAATTTGTGAACGCCCGTTTACGTGGCGAAAAAAATGGGCAAAGGATTGGGATAATGTAAAATATTGTAGTGAAAGATGCAGAAAACAAAAAATAACACAAGTTTAGTTTGGTTCAGAAACGATTTACGCGTTAACGATAACGCTGTTCTCGCAAAAGCCTGCAACGAAAGTGATAGTGTTATTGCAGTCTATTGTTTAGACCCTAGACATTTTGAACAGGATAAATTTGGATTTAAAAAAACAGAAAAATTTAGAGCTAAATTTCTTCTAGAAACGCTAAACGATTTAAAAGAAAATTTAGCTAAAAAAAATATTGATTTACTCGTTTATTTCGATAAACCTGAAGCTGCGCTACCACAGCTTCGTGATACATACGAAATCGATGCTGTTTATTTTCAAAATGAATGGACCGATGAAGAAAAAGCTATTGAAGATGTTGTGGCTTCGCGTATCTCTGCCACCAATAAGAATATAACATTTCTTTCAGCTTATAATCAGTTTTTATATCATCCAGAAGATATCAATTTCGAGATTGATAAAACGCCTCAGGTATTTACGGTTTTCAGAAAAAAACTGGAGAAATATGTAGATATCAGAGATGAAGTACAAATAGAAAAGAAAGCAGACTCGAATCGTATTGAAAACACAACTCAAATCCCAACATTGTCCGATTTAGGTTTCGAGGATTTTGAAACGCATCCACATTCGGCTTTTCCTTTTAAAGGTGGAGAAACCGAAGCTCTAAAACGATTAAATAATTATTTTTTTGAAACTAAAAAACTAGGGTTTTACAAAAAAACGCGTAATGGCCTAGTTGGTGTAGACTACAGCTCTAAATTTTCGCCATGGCTGGCCAATGGAAGTATTTCTGCCCGAACAATTTATTGGCAAATTAAAAAGTTTGAAGCGGAGCATTTCAAAAATGAATCAACCTATTGGTTAATCTTTGAGTTAATCTGGCGCGATTACTTTAAGTATGTATCGCTAAAACATGGCAACCAAATCTTTAAACTCGAAGGCATCTTAAAGAAAGATTATGCATGGTCCAGAAACCAGAACAAGATAAACGCTTGGATTAACGGAGAAACCCATTCAGATTTCGTAAATGCCAACATGATAGAGCTTAAAGAAACCGGTTGGATGAGTAATCGTGGACGCCAGAATGTAGCATCGTATTTTGCGAAAGAATTAGAACTCGATTGGCGCATCGGCGCTGCCTATTTTGAGTCGCTCCTGCTCGATTACGACGTTCACAGTAATTACGGCAATTGGATGTATGTAGCTGGCGTTGGCAACGATCCGAGAGACCGAAAATTTAATGTCGATTTACAGGCCGAACGCTATGACACCAATGGTAAATTTAGAAGGCGTTGGTTACAAGCTTCGCTTTTTTAAAAAATTTTTAAGGATAAACAACTAATGTTTGATACTATAAAAATCCTAGATAAACTCTATTCAATTTTTTTGTCTGAAAAAACTAAAAAAAAGATTGAAAAGGTGATATTGTATGTTGCACTGTTAGGCTTCATTGTACACTTAGGACTAATATATCTATCAAAATTTAATGTTATTACTTTTGTTTCAGAATTAGATTTATTGACGAATCCTATATCTGCAATATACACGCCGTTCTCTTTTATATTAGTTTACGAGGTTTATTTGCTCATTTATTATTTACCAAAATCTTTCACGACATACATTACTAAACAGTATGAGATTATTACGCTTATCCTAATCAGAAAATTATTTAAAGATTTATCGGAAATAAAATTAACGTCTAATTGGTTTGAAATAAAGGGAGACCTTCAGTTTACTTATGATATTTTAGCCTCAATTATACTGTTTTATTTGATTTTTCAATTTCAAAAGCAAGGAAAAATTAAGATTAAGTACAAGGATAGAATTGTAGATAGGATTGATAGATTTATTGAAAGAAAAAAATTAATTGCCATTTTCCTAGTGCCTACCTTCTTTATTATGGCAATCATCACTTTAATTACCTGGTCAGCAGGACTATCAAATACATCTAATACTATATCTGGCTTTGAGACCATAAACAATCTGTTTTTTGACGAATTTTTTACGGTTCTGATTTTAGTCGATGTCGTTATACTCCTAGTGTCTTTCTTTTACACAGATAAGTTTCATAAAATCATTAGAAATTCTGGGTTTGTAGTTTCCACCATTCTAATACGTATGTCTTTTGGCGTAAGCGGTTTAGTAAGTACTATTTTAATTATTGCCGCAGTTTTATTTGGACTAACCATTATCTTAATTCATAATAAATATGAAAATAGTTTAAATGACATTTCAGATTAAAGAATCTAAAAAGTTTATGAAAAAAATTCAAATAATATTCCCACATCAACTCTTTAAAACATCAGAAGTTTTAGACCAGGTTGATGCTGTCTATTTGTTAGAAGAATATCTGTTTTTTAATCAATATAAATTTCACAAACAGAAAATTGCGTTTCATCGCGCAAGTATGAAAGCGTATGCCGATTACTTGGAGTCCAAGGACATTGAAGTAAACTACATTAATGCCACAGACAAACTCAGTGATATCAGAGAATTACTTCCGCATTTAAAGGATGAAGGGTTTGAGTCTGTACACATCATAGACCCAACGGACAATTGGTTAGAAAAACACATCAAAGAAAGTAGTGATGATTTAGACATTGTTTGGTATGATAATCCGTTGTTCATTAACAAAAAAGACGATTTATTAAGCTCATTTTTTAAACCATCGAAAAAGAAATTCTTTCAAACCTCGTTCTATAAAAATGAACGCAAAGACAGAAATATTTTAATGAATGGTGATGAGCCAAAAGGAGACAAATGGACCTTTGATGGCGAAAACCGGAAGAAATATCCAAAAGATAAAACCCCGCCTAGTATCCAATTTCCTGATAAAACAAAACACCACAAAGAAGCAGAAGACTATGTAAAAAACAACTTTAGCAAAAATTATGGCGAACTTAACGACTATATAGTTTACCCCATAAATTTTGAATCTGCTGAAGCTTGGTTACAACAATTTTTTGAGCAGCGTTTTCACGAGTTTGGAGCCTACGAAGATGCCATTGTAAAAGAAGAGCACTTTCTCAATCATAGCTTGCTTTCGCCTCTTATTAATGTTGGACTTCTAAATCCTAAAGACGTTATAGATAAAGCCTTAGACTATGCCGAAGAAAATGATGTTCCTATAAATTCTACAGAAGGTTTCGTGAGGCAAATTCTAGGTTGGCGAGAATTTATAAGAGGTGTTTACGAAGCAAAAGGTACAGAAGAACGTACCAAAAACTTTTGGGGTTTTAAACGAAAAATCCCTGCGTCTTTTTATGATGGCACAACAGGTATACAGCCCGTAGATGATGTGATTAAAAAGGTAAATAAAACGGCTTACGCCCACCATATAGAACGCCTCATGGTTCTAGGCAATTTTATGGTATTGTGCGAATTTGACCCAGACGAGGTCTACCAATGGTTTATGGAGCTCTTTATCGATGCTTACGATTGGGTAATGGTGCCAAATGTTTATGGTATGAGTCTTTACGCAGATGGTGGTTTAATGTCCACAAAACCCTACATCAGCAGTAGTAATTACATTAAAAAAATGAGTAATTATGGTAAAGCCGATTGGGAGACCACTTGGGACGGCTTATTTTGGACGTTTATGGATAAACACCGTGATTTCTTTTCTGGAAATCCTAGATTGGGTATGCTTTTAGGCAATTTAGACCGAATGAATAAAGAGACCTTAGAAGGCCACTTTGATGCAGCAGAAAAATTCTTTGAAACTCTAGATAATGCCTGAAAATAAAGAACATATAGATGTTGTTTGGTTTAAACGCGATTTAAGGTTAGAAGATAATGAAGTGATTTTCAGAGCACTCGAAACAAAAAATCGTGTCTTACTGCTCTATCCTTTTGAGAATTTTATCCTTAACGACCCACATTATAGTGAGCGGCATTTCAACTTTATAAAAGAATCGATTAGAGATATCAATTCTAGATTAGAAACTCTGAACACGAGTATTTTAAGCGTTACTGGAGATGTCTTTAGTATTTTAAATCAAATCCAATCGGTTTATAAAATAGAGACTACATTTTCTCATGTTGAAACAGGAATTTTAGCGACCTACAACAGAGATAAGGAGTTTAAGCGCTATTGCCGTAATAACCTCATCAACTGGGTAGAAACCAAAAACAACGGTGTAGAGCGAGGTTTGGTTAATAGAGATAATTGGTTTGAAAATTGGGAAGCCTACATGGCTGAACCTCTTTTTAAGTTTAATGCTCAACCAGCTGATTTTCTTAATCTTGAAGATTTAAAAGCCTTAGAAACTATTTTAAATCCTACCAATTTAGAAACACCAAAGGAAACCCAGTTCCAAAAAGGAGGCAGCACAACAGCATGGAAATATGCCGATTCTTTTTTTGAAAGCCGACATAAAGACTATATGTTCAACATTTCTAAACCAGAAAATTCAAGAACAAGTTGTAGCCGATTTTCGCCTTATATTTCTTGGGGAAATGTATCGATACGGCAAATTTTTCAGAAAGGTCAAGAGGTAAAACAGCAAAGTATAGACAGACGACACATTGGGGCTTTTTTATCACGTTTACGCTGGCAAGCACACTTTATTCAAAAGTTTGAAATGGAGCACACTATGGAGCATGCCAGTGTGAATAAAGGTTACCAAAAACTCAAAAAGAGTGTTTCGGAAAAGTACCAGATAGCTTGGCGAGAAGGACAGACCGGCTTTCCGTTAGTAGATGCAAGTATGCGCTGCCTTATAGAGACGGGTTACGTAAACTTTAGAATGCGAGCTATGTTAGCTTCGTTTTTTACACATATTCTTTGGCAACCATGGCAAGATGCTTCAGCGCATTTGTCACAACAATTCTTAGACTTCGAACCTGGTATTCATTTTCCTCAATTGCAGATGCAAGCAGGCGAAACAGGTATAAATAATCTAAGAATCTACAATCCTACAACTAACAGTCTTAAACACGACCCCGATGCAACTTTTATCAGAAAATGGGTGCCAGAATTAGCTCATCTTGATACACCTTTTGTTCATGAGCCGTATCTTATGACACCTATGGAGTCCGCTTTTTATAATTTTGAATTGGGTAAAGACTATCCTAAACCCATTGTAGATATAAAAGAAAATCGTAAAAAAGCGAGTGATATTCTTTGGAATATGAAAAAAGACCCAGATGTTATTCGCGAAAGTTTTAGAATATTAAAACGACATACAATTAGCGACAGAAATCGAATGCTCAGAACAGAATAGCAAGCTTAATTCTTACAATCATAATTCTCTGTTAATTTTTGTTTAACTATTATTATAAAACGTTAAACATTTGTAATTTTGAGTTATTATGATATTAAATACTACACACTTTAATTCCGAACACAAACAACTTATAGCTGACTTAGTTGGTTCAGAGTTTTCTTTGGTACAGAAGTTGAAGATGAATGGTGTGGGCAGCAAGCGTATGATAATTGACGAGGTAAGCCCAAACATGAAATCAATAATGAATGTTGTTTCGGATATCAATTATGGTAATATTGAATTACGACCAAAGGGTATACTGATTATGATTAATCAAGGCCTCAAAAATTTCACGTGGATAATTCCATATTATCAATTAGTAATTTACAAAACTAACGGCAGTAGTATTCATGCCCAAGGACGTTTTGTTCATTTTAGAGATAATAAAACGTTTAAAGAAAATAAGAAGTTTTTTGATAAGCTTTTAGACGAAAAAGTAAAATACGATATGGCATACAGTATGCCTCAATAAATGGAATTAACAACACGAGATATAGACCGAATTATTGAAATGGCTTGGGAAGACCGAACCACTTTCGATGCCATAAAATTTCAGTTTGGTTTAAAAGAACAAGAGGTTATTAATCTTATGCGTCGAGAGATGAAGCCGAGTAGCTTTAGACTCTGGAGAGAACGCGTACAAGGAAGAGCAACAAAACATCAAAAAAAACGAAATTTTGACGAGGGTAGATTTAAGTGCTCACGTCAACGAACAATTTCTAATAACTCTATATCAAAACGATAAACCGTGCTTTGATTTAAGCTTGGAGTACTTAAAGACAGCACATTAAAAAGATTCTATGAAAACAGAAACATTAAAAACAAAAAATGGTCACGCCTTAAATGGCTTCAGTATTGAAGATATTGGTGACGACCACCTTTTTACAAGCCTGGATACACCAATGAAGGCAAACGCCTTTGATATGCCGGATAGCGAAAAAAAGGAACGTATCTCCATCTTATTTTCAGAAATAATGGACGTATTAGGTTTGGACTTAACAGATGACTCTCTTAAAGGTACACCAGACCGAGTTGCCAAAATGTATGTTGAAGAAATATTTTCGGGCTTAGACCCAAAAAATAAACCTAAAGTGGCATTGTTTGATAATAAGTATCAATACAATCAAATGTTGGTAGAAAAGGATATAACGTTTTATTCTAATTGCGAGCATCACTTTGTACCTATCATTGGGAAAGCACACGTTGCTTACATTTCATCAGGGAAAGTTATTGGACTTTCTAAGCTTAATAGAATTGTGCAGTATTATGCCAAACGCCCTCAAGTACAAGAGCGCTTAACACAGCAAATTGCCAACGAACTCAAGACCGTATTAGAAACTGAAGATGTCGCAGTGATTATAGATGCTAAGCATTTATGCGTGTCTTCAAGAGGTGTTAAGGACGACACATCTGCTACGGTAACAACATATTATGGCGGTGTTTTTAATACACCCGAAAAAATTAATGAACTTCAAAATTATATAAACAGTTAAACTATGGATGCAATTAAAAGAGCAATTGAATTCGAAAACAGGAAGTTTTCATTCAAAACCACAAGTGACCGGATTTTAGCAGCTAGAGAAGCAAAAGATATTATTCTTGCTGTTAATGAAGTGTATAAAGAAAAGAAAGATGCTAAATTAATGGAATTGATGAAGCGTCTTACAGTAATAAAACAAAAAATAGAAAAGCGACTTAAAGGGCGTCCTTTAACAGCAGCATAATATGGGTAAATATATAGTAATCGGAGGTAGCAAAGGAATTGGTAATGCTATTGTAAATAACCTTTTAAAACACCATGAAGTTATTAATCTAAGTCGTTCGGCTCCAGAAATTTCTCATGAAAATCTAACGCATCATAATTGTGATGTTATAAATGATGAGTTCCCCCAAATTTCTGAAGCTGATGGCTTAGTGTATTGTCCTGGTAGCATTAATCTAAAACCTATCAACAGATTAAGTATTGAAGATTTTAAATCAGATTTTGAGATTAATGTTATAGGCGCTGTAAAAGCTGTGCAATCGTATTTACCCGCTTTAAAAAACGGAAAAAATCCTTCTGTTGTCTTTTTTAGTACAGTAGCTTCAGATTTAGGTATGCCTTTCCATGCGTCAGTTGCAGCATCTAAATCTGCTGTAGAAGGCTTAACCAAGTCACTTGGTGCAGAATTAGCACCAACAGTTAGAGTTAATGCTATTGCACCAACTGTAACAGATACTGAGCTTGCGTCAAAATTATTACGAAACGAGCGCATGGTAGAGAACATGAAAGAGCGTCACCCGCTTAAAAAGTATTTACAACCACAAGAGGTGGCAGACATGGCAACATTTTTATTGTCTGATAAAGCCGCTTCTCTATCTGGCCAAGTCTTTAAAATGGATTGTGGTATAACGAGTTTTAAAATATAATATATGAATCCATTAAAAGCATTTGTCGGCACTTTAACAGCAACAGATAAAAACATAAAACAAAATGCAACAGAATCTATATATGATATTGCTATCAATTCTCTACAAGGTCATAAGATTGATTTATCCGAGTTCAAGGGCAAAAAAATCCTCTTTGTAAACGTCGCTTCCAAATGTGGTTTTACACCACAGTATCGTGAGTTGCAGGAGTTACATGACACCTACTCTGATGAAGTTGTGGTTATTGGTGTTCCTTGCAATCAATTTGGAAAACAAGAACCAGGCAACTCTGATGAAATACAAGAATTTTGTGAAGTTAATTACGGCGTTTCGTTTTTAATTACAGAGAAGATTGATGTTAAAGGCGCTAATCAGCATCCGCTTTACAGATGGTTAACCACAAAAGGTGTAAATGGAAAACAAACCACTACAGTGAAGTGGAATTTTCAGAAGTATTTAATTGATGAGCAAGGCGAATTTTTAGACTACTTCTACTCTATTACTAAGCCTATGAATGGAAGAATCACTTCATACTTTAAATCATATTAATATGTTTGGACTTTTTAAAAAAACCTCAGAACTGGATAAGCTTCAAAAAAAGTACGAAAAACTCATGGCGGATTGGCATAGACTATCAACAACCAACCGAGCAGAAAGTGATAAAAAATACGCTGAAGCTGAACAAATCCTTAAGCAAATAGAGGCCTTAAAATCTTAGGATTTGAAAAAAGTCTACTATTTCATTTTATTTCTTGTCATTAATTTTGGTGGCTTGGCTTTAGGAAGCTGGTTAATGGATGGTGGCTCTACAGGAACATGGTATAACAATCTTCATAAAGCACCTTGGACACCTCCAGGTTGGGTTTTTGGAACAGCATGGACTCTTATAATGCTTTGCTTTTCTTGGTATTTAGCCGAGCTATTTTATTTGAGAGCATCAAAATTTTTATGGAGTTTATTTACGTTTCAAGTCATTTTAAATGTAAGTTGGAATTGGATTTTTTTTAACCAACACCTAACAAAAATTGGGCTAATCACCATAATATTACTTACGCTAGTTATATTTTACTACTTTATAACCTTTAGAAACGACAGGCTAAAGTGTGCTAAATATCTATTACTTCCCTACATGATATGGCTTTGTATTGCAACGTCATTAAACGGTTATATAGTTTTTAACAATTAAGCTTTCAGGTAATGAAAATTTACACACTACATAAGAAACAAAAATTACCAATTACATTAGACGAGGCGTGGAATTTTCTTTGCAATCCTGCTAATCTTTCTAAACTAACACCTCCGGAAATGAATATGAAAATAATTTCTGGAGCAGATAGACCCATGTATGCAGGGCAAGTTTTGCAATACAGCGTCACGCCACTTGCTGGAATAAAGACAAAATGGGTGAGCGAGATTACGCAATATGTAGATAAAAATTACTTTGTAGATGACCAATTATACGGTCCTTATGCGTTTTGGCATCACAAGCATTTTGTAAACAAAATTGAAGGTGGAGTGGAGATAGAAGACATTATAGATTATAAAGTTCCATTTGGTATTCTTGGTCAACTTTTACATCCTATTTTGGTAAAACCAAAACTCGAATCTATATTCAACTACCGAAAAGAACAAATGGAGGCATTATTTGGTAAATTAGAAAACTAAACAATACAATGGAGCAACCTATCAATATATTTTGGTTTAGACGCGATTTAAGATTAGATGATAACGTTGGCTTTTTAGAAGCCTTAAAAGGCGATAATCCCGTTTTACCCATTTTTATTTTTGACAAAGAAATTCTCGATAAACTCCCAGAAGACGATGCGCGTGTAACGTTTATATACGAGACACTGCAAGACATGAGGCAAACACTTCAAAAGGAATACGACAGCAGTATTGCTATGTATTACGGAACACCTCTGGAGATATACAAGCAACTTGCGGAGGATTATGAAATTGAAAAAGTCTTTACCAACAGAGATTACGAGCCTTATGCAACAGAACGAGATACTGAAATAGAAAAATTCTTAGCATCTAAAAACATTGAATTTCTCACTTTTAAAGATCAAGTGATATTTGAAAAAGATGAAGTTGTAAAAAAAGATGGTGACCCTTATGTGGTTTACACACCTTACTCACGCACATGGCTTGAAAATTTTGAAACCCTTGATTTTAAAATCCATTACACCAGTCAACATTTAGATAATGTCGTAAAAAATTCAAGGTTACCAAATCTATCACTATCAGATATGGGTTTTGTAAAATCCTCTCAAGAAATCACGCCTTATGAGGTAACACCTACGCTTATACAAGAGTATGAAGCCACACGTAATTACCCATCAAAGGACAAAACATCACGCTTGGGACCTCATTTGCGTTTTGGTACTGTTAGTGTACGTAAGATGGTAAAAAAAGCCATGAATGAAGAGAACAATACGTTTTTAAAAGAATTAATCTGGCGCGAGTTTTTTATGCAAATTCTCTGGCACTATCCTCATACAAAAGACAAAGCCTTTAAATCTAAATATGATAGAATTGAATGGCGAAACAATGAAGAAGATTTTAAAAAATGGTGCGAAGGTAAAACAGGCTATCCTTTGGTCGATGCAGGTATGCGACAACTAAATGAAACTGGTTTTATGCACAACCGTGTACGCATGCTCGTGGGTAGCTTTTTGTGCAAACATTTGTTGATAGACTGGCGTTGGGGCGAAGCTTATTTTGCTGAGAAACTACACGATTACGAAATGGCGAGTAATGTAGGTAATTGGCAATGGGTGGCAGGCTCTGGTGTGGATGCAGCACCTTACTTTAGGATTTTTAATCCTACTACTCAGATAGATAAATTTGATAAAAATAGGGCATACATAAAAAAATGGGTTACAAATTTTGAATCCGATACCTATCCAGAAAAAATGGTAGACCACAAAATGGCTAGAGAGCGTTGTTTAGAAACTTACAAAGCGGCTCTAAACTAATAGTTTACATTTTTTTTATTCTTCTATACAATAAAACAAAATATTGTACGTTGCTGTATTAAGACAGTAATGTCTTAGACGGAATAACCATTTCAAAAACAATTTAAAAAGCTCTGATTTTCAGGGCTTTTTATTTTATAAAAAAGTTTCAAATTGTATGTTTTGCAGATTATATTTACTAAAACTCTTGTCTGCAATTAACACAAATCAAATATGAAAAGAATTTTACCGCTATTATTACTGACTTCACTCCTTCAAAATTGTAATGAAGATGAATTTAAAAATGGAGGACAATTTAAAGCAGTAAATAACGATTTATTCTATGCGCTTAGGATAAGTTCCGAAATGGACTCTATACAATTCTTTTTGATGGATGAATGGCCAATAGATATATCAGAAGAAACTTTTGCAGAAAAACAAAATCTTGAAAATTCGATAAGTGGAACTATTTCCGTTAAAGAGAATGAAATATTAATTACCGAATTGGAAAGTGACTTTCTATCATCAGAAAGACCAAAACTTAAAAATATGATAATTAAAAACGGAAAAATTTACGCTGATTGTGAAAATATAACAAAATATGTTTGGGGTAAAACAAATTTAGGTAACTGTAAATCCGAACAGATTGAATTTATTCGTATTAAAAAATAACTGTAAACAATAATATTTATAATCAATTGCATCTGAAATTCTTTACAAATAGCACAATACTATTTTGGAAACTATTAAAACTCTTATAAATAACTAAAACTAAATGACTAAAAAAGAGCCTAAAGAAATATTTCATACATCCCTTATTGCTTGCATAGCCATTGTAGGATTTGGAATTTACTTATCAATAAGAGGAAGTAAAGAAAAAACTGAGTTTGAAAGCGTGACAGGTAAAATAGACTATTTTGACAAAACATTTCAAGAAATAAATTATAGAAATAAAGGAAATCATAGATTTATACATATTGAGGATTTCCCTCTTGTATTTGACATATTTGTTGGAAAAGAAACAGGAGATTTTGGTCCTAAATTTGAACAATTAGATAAGTTAAAAGTTGGAGATGAAATTACAGTTTACCATGCAGACAAAACACCGCTCCAAAGAAATAGAGATTTGAGGTTTAATAAAACCGTACAATTTGTTGACAAAGATGGCGAAGCCTATTTTATCCGTGGAAACAAAGACAAATTTGGAGGCTATATTCTTGGAGGAATTGGAGTCTTACTTGGTATTACACTTCTGATTCTGAAACAAATTGGAAAAATAAAATAGTAAAACATTAATACTACACTAACACAATAATCAACTGATTTATATAACTTTAAGCCACTAATAATTAAATCAATTAAATTATGAACACTTGGGATGTTGCAAAAAAATGGAAAGAAATGTGCGAACAAGGTAAAAACTTGGAGTGCATCAACGAACTATACGCAGAAAATATTGTGAGTAGAGAAATGCCTGGCATGCCAGGAGAAATTATTGAAGGAAAACAAAACGTATGGAATAAAAGCAAAGAATGGTTAGAAAACGTAGAAGATTTTCATTCTAGTAGTATTAGTGAGCCCGTAGTTGCAGGTAACTTCTTTACAGCTAAAATGGGCTTTGATTGCACCTTTAAAGACAGAGGAAGACAGCAAATGGAAGAAGTATGCGTCTACGAGGTAAAAGATGGTAAAATTGCTAGTGAGCAGTACTTCTACTCTATGTAAAAATATACTTGTAATAGACAAGTAGATTGTTTGAAAAGAAAAATAGCTGTCATTTCGACTGAAACGGAGAAATCTAATGATTTGATATATAAATAAGATTTTTTGACTGCGATCAAAATGACAATTAAAAAAGCTTCAAGAATTTCTTGAAGCTTTTTTAATTACTCAATCGAGTGATTTCTAATTCCCTTCCAAACGCTCAATCTTAGCGCCAATGGCTCTCAATCGCGTGTCTATATTTTCGTAACCGCGATCTATCTGCTCGATATTATGAATTATAGACGTTCCCTTAGCAGATAATGCCGCAATTAGTAAAGAAACTCCAGCTCTAATATCTGGAGAGGTCATAGTTGTTGCTTTTAACTGAGATTTAAAATCATGACCAATTATCGTTGCTCTGTGTGGGTCACAAAGAATAATCTTTGCTCCCATATCTATTAACTTATCTACAAAGAATAAACGACTTTCAAACATTTTTTGATGAACTACAGCACTTCCTCTAGCTTGGATAAGTACGGTAAGAACAATACTTAATAAATCTGGCGTAAATCCAGGCCACGGTGCATCTGCTATGGTTAAGATAGAACCATCGATATAACTCTGAATTTCATAACCATCAGTATGTGCAGGAATATGAATATCATCACCTTGACGCTCTACTGTAATTCCTATTTTACGAAACACACTTGGAATAACACCTAAATCGTCCCAACTTACATTTTTAATGGTCAATTCACTTTTAGTCATTGCTGCAAGACCAATCCAGCTACCAATTTCAATCATATCTGGTAACATTCTATGGTCTGTACCTCCTAAACTTTCAACACCTTCAATTGTTAGTAGATTAGAACCAACACCAGAAATCTTGGCGCCCATTCTGTTCAGCATTTTACACAATTGCTGCAAGTAAGGTTCACAAGCCGCATTGTAAATCGTTGTTGTGCCTTTGGCTAAAACTGCAGCCATAACAATATTTGCCGTTCCGGTTACAGATGCTTCGTCTAATAACATATATGTCCCATGAAGTTCATCGGCTTCTACGCCATAGAAATAATCCTCACGGTTATATCTAAAGGTAGCTCCTAATTTTATAAAGCCTTCAAAATGGGTATCTAAACGACGACGGCCAATTTTATCGCCTCCTGGCTTTGGTATATAACCTTTACCAAAACGCGCAAGTAACGGACCAACAATCATTATGGATCCTCTGAGACCTCTACCTTCAATTTTGAAAGCTTCGGACTCTAAATACTCTAGATTTACGTTTTCAGCTTTAAACGAATAAGAATTTGGCCCTAATTTTTTGACCTCAACACCAAGATTACCGAGTAACTTTATAAGCTTATTAACATCAACAATATCTGGGATATTATCAATTTTTACAGTTTCTGGTGTTAGTAGTACAGCACAAAGAATTTGTAATGCTTCATTTTTTGCGCCTTGTGGTGTAATATCTCCTTTGAGTTGGTGACCACCTTCAATTTTAAATGTTCCCATACGTTTTAGTAACGTTTTCTGTTATTGGAATATTTCTTCTTATTACTCGTATTCTTCTTGCTGCTTTTATTTCCATATTTAGATTTAGCACGCAGCAAACTCGTAGAGTCTGTTAAGTCTTCAGTACTTTCTTTAAGATTAAGCTTACCGTTAGACAATTCAAAAAGATGGTCAAAAATAACATCATCTTCAACAGTATCTTTGTTCCAGTTTAAGAAAGACTTTTTCATGTGATTAGCAATAGTGTAGACTAGAGCTTCTCTCATTTCACCTTCTTCCCAAGTAATAGCTACATCTATCATCGTCTTTATGTTATTACCATAAAAACGGTATTTTGGATGATTTTGAGGGTATTTTAAAGGCTCTGGTCGTGCTTGTATAACTTCGCGCTCTGGCTTATCGTATGGCGAATCGACATCGATATCAAAATCTGCCATTATGAAAAGCTGATCCCATAGCTTATGCTGAAAATCTGGAACGTCTCTTAAATGGGGCTGTAAATTACCCATTACAGAAATAATGGCTTTTGCCAACTTATTACGTTCTTCTTTAGTTTCTCGAGATTTAGCGTGGTTTATCATCTTCTGTAGATGACGTCCATATTCTGGAATAATTAAATGTTCACGCTCAGTGTTGTATTCTAAATCGTCTATCAAAATTGTAAAAATGTGTAGTAAATATATCGCGAACCTGTAGTTACTGGTTCTGTCGCAAAGTACAAAAATTTAGATAGCTACACCAACATTATAAAGAAATTACATTCTCTATTTTTTCGGCCACTTCTTTGTACTTGGCAATTACGGCATCAGGGTTCTTCATCTTAACATTAACAGAAACACTTGTGTACTTGCCATTTTTGGATTCTTTGGTCGTAATTACTGCACCTAAATTATTAAATAAATTATCTAGTTTTTTGATTTGACCTCCATTAGTTGGCACAATAAATTTGTACAAATACTCTGATGGCCAGAGTGCTGTGTCTTGCAGCTGAGTTTTTAATTTTTTATAGAATGCTTCTGATTTTTCTGATGAATTCATAGTCAAAATTTGAAATGCAAAGATACACTTAAGTTTATAGTTTTTATTTAATTTTTAATTACGAATTTTGTGCCAAACTCATATTAGATTTGAATCCTAAGAAAATAGCAATAACTGGCGGACCTGGGACAGGAAAAACCTCAATCATTAATGCCTTACTAGAAAAAGACTACTTGTGCTACGAAGAAATTTCTAGACAATTGACGCTTCAGGCGCGTGAAGATGGAATTGAACAGTTATTTTTAACTGAACCTCTTTTATTTAGCCAGAAACTTCTCGAAGGCAGAACTGAGCAATACAATAAGGCTTCTAATGAAACCGCTGAAGTCGTATTTTTAGATAGAGGTATTCCAGATGTATTGGCGTATA
Organism: Winogradskyella jejuensis; assembly: GCF_900129745.1. Taxonomy (GTDB): domain Bacteria; phylum Bacteroidota; class Bacteroidia; order Flavobacteriales; family Flavobacteriaceae; genus Winogradskyella; species Winogradskyella jejuensis. Next base: position 1,217,736 of record NZ_FQWS01000002.1, read on the forward strand.
TGGATTTTATAGGTGATGAATACCCCGAATATTTTGTTGAATCTTGCAAAAATCACACTTATGATAGTATTTTTATACTGCCGCCGTGGGAATCTATTTTTACTCCAGACAGTGAACGTTATGAAAGTTTTGAGGAATCTCAAATCATCCATGAGCATTTATCTAAAACCTATACTAGATTTGGTTACGATTTATTAGAAGTTCCCTTTGGGACTGTTGAAGAAAGAGTTAACTTTATATTACAGACTTTAGATTTGTAATATGCACCCTATAGAAGTATTAGAACGTTATTGGAATCATACTGCTTTCAGACCTCTTCAGGAAGAGATTATAACGTCTGTACTCCTAAATAATGACACCTTTGCTTTACTTCCAACTGGTGGCGGAAAATCTGTTTGTTTTCAAATACCTGCATTAATTAAACCCGGAATTTGCGTTGTTATTTCACCGCTTGTGGCCTTAATGCAAGATCAAGTGAATACACTGAAGCAAAAAGGCATAAAGGCCATGGCTATTTCTTCAGGGGTATCTTATAAAGACCTAGATACTATGCTAGACAATTGTATCTATGGCAATTATAAGTTTCTGTACTTATCGCCAGAACGTTTGCAACAAACATTAGTTCAGGAACGTATACAGCAAATGAATGTGAACCTTATCGCTGTTGATGAAGCACATTGTATCAGCCAATGGGGAAATGATTTTAGGCCAGCTTATAGTGCAATAGTGACTTTGAGAGAGCTTCAGCCTACAGTAAATTGTATTGCGCTTACGGCTACTGCAAAATCCAAAGTTATTGATGATATCATAGATTCTTTAGATTTTATAGATGCTAAGGTATTTAAAGCCTCTTTTAAAAGAGACAATATTAGCTATCGTGTTATTAATACCGAAGACAAAAACTATCACTTAGTCCATACACTTCAACAAAATCAAGGCGCTTCAATAATATATGTTCGTAGTAGAAAAGCGACCATAAGTGTGAGCGATTTTCTTATTTCTAAAGGGTTTAATGCCACCTTCTATCATGGAGGACTTACCACTTCTGAAAAAACAGAACGCTTACAACTTTGGACTAACAATCAAAAACACATAATGGTTGCCACTACAGCATTTGGTATGGGAATTGATAAAGCTGATGTAAAAACTATTATTCATTATAATTTACCAGAAAGTCTTGAAAGCTATTATCAAGAAGCTGGTCGAGCTGGTCGTAACGGACAAGATGCCGTAGCCATTATTTTGAAAAAAAATATCGATGAAGAAAAACTTAAATCTCAATTTTTAAGTGCACTTCCTTCAGTAGATGCCATTAAATATGTGTACAAGAAGTTGTGCAACTATTTTCAGATATCATATGGTGAAGGACAAAATGTATTATATCAACTCAACTTTAAAACATTTTGCAACATCTATCAACTTAAAGCATCTTTGACCTTCAACGCTCTAAAAGTATTAGATAACAATAGTATTATTTCACTCAATCAACAATTCAATTATAAAACAACCGTACAATTCAAAGTAAATAATGCTGCCATTTTTCATTATTTAGAAAACAACAAGCATCAGAATAAGGCTATTAAAGCCTTACTTAGAACTTACGGAGGTATTTTAGATTACCCAACAAAAATAAATTTAGAGCTCGTAGCTTCTAAGGCAGAGACAACTATAAATCAGTTACTCGCCATTTTAAAAGATTTAGAAACTCACAGTATCATTGACCTTAAAATAGCAAATACAGACTCTGAAATTACATTTATAAAACCCAGAGAGGACGAAAAAACAATTAATCCAATAATTCCTATTATAGAGCAACAGAATAACTTAAAACGTCAGCAAATCACTTCAGTTATTAATTATACTAATAATGATGGTTTATGTAAGCAAATACAATTGCTAAACTATTTTGATGAATCTTCTGCCAAGAATTGTGGAAAGTGCTCAGTATGCTTAGCTAACAGCCCTAATAATTCAAAAAGATTAGATTCTGAAATTCAAAAAGAAATTATAGAATTGCTAAAAACAAAAGAACACTCATCTAGAGAACTCTTAAGTGCTTTGCAATGCGAACAAACTGAATTATTAAAAAGCATAGCTCTACTTTTAGAGCAAGAAACCATCAAGATTACTGATAGAAATACATATTTACTAAAATGACAAAAAAACGCGATATACGAATAGTCTTTATGGGCACACCAGATTTTGCGGTGGAAACCTTAAAAACTATTCTAGAACATAATTATAAGGTTGTAGGTGTTATTACTGCTCCAGACAGACCTGCTGGCCGTGGTAGAAAATTAAAATCTTCCGCAGTCAAAGAATTTGCTTTAGAGCAAGGGTTAAAAATTCTGCAACCCACAAACTTAAAGTCTGAAGAGTTTATCGAAGAACTAGAATCTTTAAACGCTAATCTTCAAATTGTAGTAGCATTTAGAATGTTACCAAAAGTCGTTTGGCAAATGCCAGAATACGGTACATTTAATCTTCATGCATCACTTCTACCCAACTATCGCGGTGCGGCTCCTATACATTGGGCTATTATTAATGGTGAAGAAAAAACAGGAGCTACCACCTTCTTTATTGACGAGAAAATAGATACTGGTGCAATTATACTAAAACAAGAAACTGATATTGGAGCTGATGAAACTGTAGGGCAGCTTCATGATAAACTAATGCACTTAGGAAGTGACTTGGTGGTAAAAACAATTGAGCACATAGAAACAAATACGGTTGAAACCAAAATTCAATCAGAAACCAAAGACTTAAAAACAGCTTATAAGCTCAATAGAGATAATTGCAAAATAAATTGGGAACAGAATTTAGATACTATATATAATAAGATACGTGGTTTAAATCCTTTTCCGACAGCATGGTGCTATCTAAATAATGGTGGTGATAAAAATCTGTCCGTAAAACTATATGATGTTTCAAAAATTGAAGAATTACATGATTATGAAAATGGAGCTATAATAATTACGGATAATAAAATAAAAGTAGCCTGCAAAAATGGATTCATTAATATTGAAGAATTACAGCTTCCAAACAAGCGAAAAATGGATGCAAAAGCATTATTAAATGGTTACGAATTTGAAAAAAACGCAAAAATGCTCTAAACCCCTATCCCTAGTAGGATTCGAGAAAACATCGATGAAATGCATACCTTTATTAACAAATGCGCTAAGTTATTAACAAAACCGCGTATTTACTAGGGTTTTACTTGCATAGCACGTTTATACGTATAAATTTGTTACTGATTTTAACATTTATGTTGAAAGCAAAACATTTAATAATTTAAATTTAACATTTTATGAACAAAACAGATTTAATCAACAGCATGGCTGAAAATGCAGGTATCACTAAAGCTGCAGCTAAGAAAGCATTAGACGGATTATTAATTGATATCGAAGGATCTTTACAAAAAGGTAACCGCGTATCTTTAGTAGGTTTTGGTTCTTGGTCAGTTACTAGAAGAGCTGCAAGAGACGGAAGAAATCCACAAACTGGAAAAACAATAAAAATCAAAGCTAAAAATGTAGTAAAGTTTAAGGCAGGTTCTGACTTAAGCGATGCTGTAAACTAAGCTATTTTTGTTTACAATATTGAAGCCTGCTATTTAGCAGGCTTTTTTTATACACAAATTTGCGAGCGTAAATGATTGTGTATCAAAAAAATATTATTATCTTTCTTTTAGAAAAATCCTACACCAACTGTGAAAAAACCAGAAAAAGGAAGCCTTCTTATCGCTGAACCTTCTATTATCGGAGATTTATCCTTCAATAGAGCGGTAGTGCTTCTTGCGGATCACAATGACCTAGGCTCAGTAGGGTTTATTCTTAATAAAAAATTGGAATATAATCTTAAAGATTTAGTAGAGGGCACTGAGTCCGACTTCCCAATTTACAATGGTGGCCCAGTAGAGCAAGACAATCTCTATTTTATACACAAATCACCTGAATTAATTCCTAATAGTATAGAAATATCTCAAGGTATTTTTTGGGGCGGTGATTTTGAGACTGTTTTAGAACTAATCAACTCTAAAAAAATTAATTGCGAAGACATTAAATTTTTCCTTGGCTATTCTGGTTGGGCAGAAAAACAATTAAGTGATGAACTAGACTCTCACGCTTGGCTTGTAACCAAAAATACTTATGAGAATAAAATAATCTCCAAATGCTGTAACGAATTCTGGAAAGAAAAGATGTTAGAGATGGGAGGCGAATATTCTATTTGGTCTAATGCTCCAGAAAACCCGAGTTATAACTAACTACCAAGTCTTAATCTAGCATTAAGCTTATTTAAGATATCTACAGCGACTGTATTAGCATATTTCTTTTTACGATAACTTCCAATAGATTGAATTCCAACTATAGTATTTGTTATGAATAACTCATCTGCTTTTTGCAATTCAAAAGGTGAAATTGAAGCTTCTTCAATATCATAATTAGGATTATTATGAAGTAAACTCAAAATTTGCTTACGCATCACGCCTTTTAAACAACCATCTTCCAAAGGTGGTGTTTTAATACTCTCGCCTTTTACCAAAAAAAGATTTCCGTTTAAACCTTCAATAATTGATTTATCTGTATTTAAAACCAAACAATTAGAAAGGTTGTTTTCTTTTGCATATATGCTACCTATAACTTGAATTACCTTGTTATTGGATTTAAGTCCAGAAAGTAAACCTGGAGACACATAAAAATCTTTATACAAATCCACACGATAATCTTCAAACGGATTAACTTGATAAAAAAGATTCTGGAGTGGCTCTGCAACAATATTAAAAGAAGGTTTTGAATTATCATCCGGAAGATATTTTCCACCATCTCCTCTATCTACATTTAATCGTATACGTGCAGAATTATTAAAAGAAGGGTTAGCTTTAATAGTCTTAAGAATTTCTTCTTCAAAGAACTCCATAGTAAAATTCATCGGGATATCCATACGAAGAATTCGCATTGAAGACATTAACCTAAAGTAGTGGTCTTCAAGAAAAAATATTTTGCCATTTACAACTCTAAGCGTCTCAAAAAGAGCGTCTCCATATTTATAACCTCTATTTTCTAGATTGAGTTTTGCTTCAGAAGTTTCTAACAAATCACCATTAAAATTTACCATAAAAAAATCCCGATTAAAATCGGGACAAAGATAAGTGTTGTATCTACAATATTATTAAGCAGAACCTAAAACTTGTTTTAAACTTCCAATCATATTCTCCCAAAGCATTTTAGACTCATCTATTTCATCTTCTTCGGCAAAATCTGTAACCATAAGAGATACATCTTTAGTAATCTCATCTACTTGAATTCTTATTTCAAAATAGCAAGAACTTCCTTCTTCTTCATCCTCTAACCATCTAAACTTTACACGTTCACCACTTTTCTTTACTAGTAGTTTGGCTTGCTCTTCACTTCCATCCCAAATGAAAGTAAACAGCTCTCCTCTACTATTTACATTATCTGCATACCATTCAGATAGACCGGATGGTGTAGATATGTACTGAAATAATAATGAAGGTGACGCATGGATAGGAAATTCTAACTCGTACTTTATTTTGTCGTCCATAAAAACAATTTATTATTTGCTCAATATATATAATATTAGTTTAGTTTAAAACATAATAGAGAAAATATTTTTTAGAAACAATATGTTTGTTGAAGTAGAATTTGTTTATATATTTGCACCCGCAAACGGCGAGATAGCTCAGTTGGTTAGAGCGTCGGATTCATAACCCGGAGGTCCCGAGTTCAAATCTCGGTCTCGCTACAAAGTTAGTTTCCTAGAAACGTCAACGGTTTAGTTCACTCTAAACCGTTTTTTTATGCAAACTATTTATGATTTAATTACTTTAGATGTCCAAAAAGAACACGATTTGGAACACGAAACAGAACACAAAAGTCTATTTTCAGAACCTAAGATTTACGATGCCAATGGTGATTTAACCAAACGTTGGTATATCTATTTCTCTTATGTAAATCCAAAGACTGGTAAAAAGGAACGGTGTAAGAATATTTATGGAAAGACAAATCGTTATAAAACAAAAACAGAGCGTTATTATATTTTAAATATTTATAAGAAGCGTCTCTCTAAGTTACTTCATGAAGGCTTTAACCCTTATGCTGATAATCAAGAGCTTTACGAAAAAAGAAAAGCTAATCAGCAAGCAACAACAACAAAAAGCAATATTGCTGTTGCCAATGGTGCATCTAGTTTATCCTCTGAGAATGTAGCTCAAAACGAATTTGAAAAAGAAAGAACAGTTTCAGAAGCTTTTAATTTTGCATTGAATATTAAAAAGAATTTGGTCGGTGCATCTACCCTTTCAGACTATAAGAGCAGATGTAATAAACTGATTGAATACTTAGATACAAATTATCCCGATGTTAAAACCATTAATCAATTAGAAAAGAAACATGTTATTGCTTTTTTAAATTCAGTTTTGCAAAGTACATCAGCAAGAAACAGGAATAATTACCGTACCTGTCTAGGAAGTATATTTCAAAGTTTAGAAGATAACGAACTGATTTCTGTAAACTTCATTAAACGAATAAAGCCATTACAAGCTAAACCTCGAAAGAATAAAACCTATACAGCCAAAGAGCAAGAAATAATATTTAAATATCTTGAAAACAACGATAAAGTATTGTTGTTGTTTATAAAGTTTATTTCTTATAATCTTTTACGCCCAATAGAAGTGTGTAGGCTAAAGGTTAAAGACTTAAACCTAGAACAAAATATAGTTCAGTTTCAAGCAAAGAATAAAGCATTTAAAACGAAGATTATTCCAGAGATATTGCTGTCAGAACTTCCAGACTTATCAAGGCTAGACCCAAATGCGCTTTTATTTACACCAAACGGATTTGGAAAACAATGGGACGCTACTGAGGTTAATAGAAGAGGGTATTTTACTAGCCGTTTTAAAAAGGTTGTTAAGGATGAATTTGGGTTTAATGACAACTATGGTCTATATAGCTTTAGACATACGTTTATAACCAAGTTATATAGAGCATTAGCTAAAGACAGTTCACCTTACGCAGCTAAAAGTAAGCTCATGCAAATTACAGGTCATGCTACCATGTCTGCTTTAGAAAAATACCTTAGAGATATTGATGCAGAATTACCACAAGATTATTCAGAGTTACTATGAGTTTAAATAAAGATATGCAAGCATTGATTGATAGTATTAGGTTACCTATCCTCTTCTTCTTACCTGATGATTTAGTAGAAGGCAAATCTAAAGACACTAAACAACAACTCGAAGACATTGGATTTATAAAACAACTCTTCTTTCTAAATAAAGACAATAAGGCTTCAAACTATAAAGAGGGAATAGATGATTATGCCATCATGGAAAAGCATAAACTATTAAAGTCTAATATTTTTCAATTACTAGAGTTGCAATCAAAGCTCGATGAAAAGTCTTTTGATTTCTTAATGAATAACTATTTCGAAGAAGTTAAAGCTTGGCTTTGGTCTAGTGAATGGTTATCAAGCAATTCAAAGCATCATGTTAATGGCTATTCTAATGTCATTCAATCTACTCTTGAAATTCAAAAGAGAGCTCTAAAAGAACATCAATCAGAACTGATTGCTTCGTTCAATACAATTCTAAAAAACAGAAATAAAATAGAAGCAGAACCTGCTTCTAAGTTAAATGTATATCAAGACAAAATATCTAATCTTAAAATCAACAACAATAAAACTACTGAGAAGAGGGTGTTGTTGACAGATGTTGCTGCTGATGCCTATTTATTGCAAACGGTATTTAATGTTGAACAATGAAGCATTATTATTGTTGTTTATTAATTTCCCCTAATCATTAAAATATTGCAGCAACAATAAAAACTATTATTGCTGCTGCTTAATTAGTAGCTAATATTTAAGCCTTCAATGATTATTATACTTTTATTTTTCAACTTCATTTTTATTTAGAAACTAAACGTTCAACAACAACAACAACAACAATTGTTTTATTGCTGTTGTTGTTGCTAAACCAATATAAAAATAAGGTCTTTGCCTGAGGTCGTTAATACCGCATCAAGAAATATTGCCGCAACTATAAAAAACTGTACTTACTACTGAAAACAGAAAGGCAGCAACAAAAGAAGATGTTGAAATTATCATTATTGATTTTGTCGTAATAGCTATCTAACTGTATTGAATATCTTTATTGTTGGCAATAGCAGGAAAACAAACCTGTTACAATAAAATTCGCAATGAATTGTCTACAATTATTATTTTTAGTTCATATAATCCTGCCACTGTATAAGTACGTATTTTTCAATTCCGTTTTCTTTTCGTTTTAAAAAACCGTATTCATAAACAAAAAAGTAAACATCTTCTTTTTTATTTTTCCAATAGTGTGTGAAAAATTTCGGATTAAAGCCTTCTTTTATTAGAATACCACTTCGCACTGTCGCCTTCCCTGCTCTATTATATTCTTTCAATAACTTTCGGTTTAAGCGTAATTGATTATCTACCTTATTATAGAAGCGCTTTGGTTTTTGTTTTTCTCTTTGGTATTGGTGAGAACTTTTGCATTGAGGGTCACAATACTTTTTATCTGTTCTACCTATTAACTTCTTATTACAGTAAAGACAATTTTTTATTAATCGCATAAATTCCATTATTAACAGTATATTATACGTAAAATAATCGAATATAGTACTACTATCGTTTTTTCAATTTATATTTTTGACAAAAATGATATGAAAAATAAAACAACCATAACATTAGAACCTGTAACGCATAACAATACGGACTATGTTGTTATCCATTTCAATAATTCATCTGAAGTAAAAGACTATATCAAGCGGTTCTATGGTATTAAACAAGGTAAGAAAAATAACACTTTCTATATTAAATACTATGACACTGTTATAAATGAGCTCTTTAACTATTTTAGAGATAAAAATTGGTACGTAGACTATTCTGCGTTTAAAACTACATCAACAAAGTCTTCTACTAAAAAAACAAGCAATAACTTTTTAGACAATTACAAGTTACCTCCTGTTACTGATATTCAGAATAAAACACTCATTAAATATGGTAAATGGTTGCAACAAAAACGATTTAGCGAGAATACTGTACACACTTATGTTGAGGTGACTGGATTGTTTTTAAGGTATCTTAATCTAAAGAATATTAATTCTATTTCTGAAAGAACTATAGAACAGTTTAACTACGACTTTATTTTTAAAACTAATAAGTCGGTATCCTACCAAAACCAATGCATAAGTGGTATTAAACACTATTTAAACTTTAAGGGAATTACCATTGAAGATTTTGAAATCAGACGACCTAAAAAAGATAAAAAACTGCCTACGGTATTAAGTAAACCAGAGGTAAAATCAATTTTGGAAGCAACAACAAATCTTAAACATCGAACGCTACTTAGCTTGGTCTATTCAGGAGGTTTAAGAATAGGCGAAGCTCTAAATCTTAAAGTAAAAGATATTGATACAGAACGACATCTAATACATATCAAAGCGGCTAAAGGACGTAAAGACCGTTATACGCTCTTAGCACCTAGCTTCGTTCCGCTTTTAGAATCTTACATTAATCATTACAAACCTAATACCTTTCTGTTTGAGGGTCGGTCTGGTGAAGCATACACACAGGTAAGCGCAAGACAAGTTTTAAAAAATGCAATTCAGAAAGCAGGCATAAAGAAATATGCTACTTTACATACACTTAGGCATAGTTTTGCAACACATTTACTCGAAAGTGGCACTGATTTAAGATATATACAAGAGCTTTTGGGACATAATAGTCCTAAAACTACAATGATATACACCCATGTTTCGTCGACTAGTTTATCAGAAATTAAAAATCCTTTCGATAATCTCTAAAAAGTAGCTATATTTAAAATTGGATTTTGAATAATATATAGATGAGAAATTTGACGAATAATCATCGTTATCCCTCCAATTTGTCACATTATAGAATATTCAATCATCCATATAAACTAGTTGTACGCAAGCTGAAAAATGGATACCGCAAAAGACGAAAAATACTGGAAAGATTACACGGAATTCATTAATGAAGTAGAAAAGCTGACTGAAT
>NZ_FQWS01000009.1 GCF_900129745.1 Winogradskyella jejuensis
AAATAGTATAAGTAGGTTCTTTTTCATAATTATTGCCAACGGTTTTGGCTATGGTTTCGTTACGGAATGGTACGCGAGTATCATTCCGCCGTAACCATAAATTTAGCAAAAAGGCTCGAAATTCCGATTAGGAATTTCAGCCGTAATGAACTATAGCCGTTGTTGGTTACAGTATTTTTTAATATTCTCTTTTCGGACGTTTTTTGTATTCCGATAATATTTTTTCTTTGTCTATTTCAGTCAGTCCAAATTCAGTTTGCATTTCGGTTGGAAATGGTGGAATTTGGTCATCAATCATTAGCACATCTTGAACTAAATATTCTCCGATTTCTCTATTCCAACCTATACAACCTGATTGATAATCGACAAGATATGTTGTGTCTTGGATTGCTCTTAAAGTCAATTCAGTTCTATCGGCAAATTCTCTTTTTCTCAAAAGTCCCTCGTATGCAATCGCTTTTACAGTTCCATTAGGGTATTCAGTCAGTTTTAGAAGTTCAGATTCCGTAGCGTTTTTCATAATCCATCGTCTTCGGTCAACTTCGATTTTCGTTGAAACTCCCATTCCGCCAACTCCACTTGTAATTCCCCGTGATTCTGCGACTTGTATAGAGTCTTTTATTTCTGTTCGGATTCCGTTCCAACTATAACTCCAATTAGGTTCATAATTGGACACAAAAGCAGTAATAATTCCAATTCCGACAATTGTCAAAATCGGGAATAAAATCGAATATCGATTTCGTTTTGGATTATTTCTGCGAGCTCTTTTCATATTGTAGCCAACGTGTTCGTGTATGGCTCGTGCCTTTCAAGAGCATGAGTGAGTAACACGAAAATTTATTAAAATGAAAGGTAATGAATTTTCGTGTTTAGCGAAGGCATGAGCTATACGCGTTGTTGTGCTTAGTTTTTTATTTTTTTTCAAAGAATGCTTTGACTTCGGAGTAATAATCTTCTCCATAATGTTTGTAAAATTCCCCATTCGTTTTGATTATAAAAAACCCAGAACAGTTTTGATGTTCAGTAAAAACTGTATCATAGAAAAAGCCTGAATCCGTTATAAATTCATTCATTTGTTCATAAATTTCTTTGTTATACGAATCTTCAGTGTAAACAAAGAAATCAATAGCGTTGTAATTAGAACTCATTCTTGATGATATTCTAATTCTATTATTGGCTATTTGTTTTTTTTCTTTTTCACTAAAACGAACACCAATGCAATTCGGTGCTTTTTGGTTATAATTTATAAGAATAGATTTGTTAGTTGGAAATGTTGTTTTTAGTTCTACTTCCAACTTTTTAATTAATTCATCATATTCGGTTTTGTTCAAAGTACCAGAGTAGGCTTTTCTGCTTTTTTTATATTTAGGATTTGGATAAGTATTTACTTCTGTATCATTAATAATTACTTTATTAGTATTGCAAGCGAGAAGTGTTATAATAATTATGAAATAAGTTCCTTTTTCAATTATTCTATTCATGTATTTTGATATGGACAAATTAAGCACAACGGTTTTGGCTATGGTTTCGTTACGGAATGGTACGCGAGTATCATTCCGCCGTAACCATAAATTTAGCAAAAAGGCTCGAAATTCCTATTAGGAATTTCAGCCGTAATGAACTATAGCCGTTGTTGTAAGTAGTTTTTTTATAGTCGGTATCCAAGTCCGATTTTCATAATATTCACGTTCGTATTGAATTTTATATCTGGAACATCACTATCAACTCCGAGTTTTATAAAGTCATATTGAGCTTGCACAAAAAGTTTTTCAGTAATATCGTAAGCAAGTCCAAAATTAAAATTAAATCCGCTTTGAGCGTCGCTTGCATCTGAAACGTCAAATCCGTTATTTGTTCCAGAAGCATTAAAAAACATAATTGTATAACCTAATCCAACAGTAGGATGAAATTTATCCATTGATTCTAAATCCAATTCTCCGAATATTCTTGGTTGTATTACGTACGATGTAACTTTAAAATTTTGAAATCCATTGTTTTGATTTGAATTGTTTACTAAAACTCCACCGTTAAGTGAAATTCCAATGTTTACTGGATTCAGATTAGCGAATCTATAATCAGCACCAATATCAATAATTCCGTTATAATTTTCTCCGACAAAGTTATTGTCAATCGGAATAGGGTAATTCAATTCGAGACTAAATTTTGAATCTTGAGAAAAAGATTTAATACTGAAAATCAGTAATAACGTCAATAAAAATTTTTGTTTCATAGTTTGGGTTTAAATTACTTACAACGTTTAAGCTATGGTTTGTTACGGAATGACACGCAGTGTTATTCCGGCTTAGCACGAAAGATAGCAAAAATGCAGGGAATTTCCGATAGGAAATTCCGCCGTAATGAATTATAGGTAGTGTTAGCGCCAGTGATTTTAAAAACCGCTAACATATGCCATTCAGGTTGTCAGTCCGACGTTGTAGAGTAGACGAGCGACTCAGATCGCAACGGCATCGAATTTGGCGGACGAGAAACGAGTCCGACGTCAAAGATGGTTTTCAAGAGTTGAGTTTTTCGTTTTATCTGGCTTAAAATTCTAAAAAAAATCGCGGAAAAAGAAGCTGGCAAAAAATTGCGTAGTGCATTGACGCTAACGGTTTTGGCTATGGTTTCGTTACGGAATGGTACGCGAGTATCATTCCGCAGTAACCATAAATTTAGCAAAAAGGCTCGAAATTCCGAGTAGGAATTTCAGCCGTAATGAACTATAGCCGTTGTTGTGCACTGGCTTTTATTTTTTCGTTTATTCGGTCAAATTTTTTTTCACCGAGTTCAGTTTTTATCAGTTCAGAATTCTGTTCCACCAAGTTTTGTAAAGTCAGAAATTCAGTTTGCTTTTCAATCCAAAATTCAGTTGGTAAACCCGAAACAGAGACGAGCAAATCACCTCTGTAAAAATCGCCCTCAGTCAATATATTTTTTTCCAGTTTTTCAAGTGCAATTCCGATTATAAATTCCACTCCGATTTGCTGGGAAATCAGAAGTCTTAACTGTTCCTCTGTTAATTCCTTAATCGGAATTTTCCTGTATTTATGACAATTGATTACAAGATTAGATGGAAACTCAATGTCATCTTTCCAATAATCATTTTCTAATTGTTCTATGGACTTTGATTCCAATTACTATTCTTTAAAATTCAGGTTTATGTAGTCGAACTATATCAGTTTCTGGTGATAAATCAGCTAACAATCTCTCTTGAACTTTAAACCATTCGTTAGCTATATTTTGTGAATAAGCATCTACAAGCATTTTATTAATATCGTTTTTTGGCATATCAATAACACAGTCAAAAAAAGTCATTTTTCCCTCTTTTTGGTCAGCTCGTAATTCTAAAACACAAATGAATTGCCCTAAATCAAACACAAAAGTACTTCCTTTACTTTCTGCCATTAAAAGTCCAACTTTCACATCAATGTCAAACTTTTCGCCCATAATTTTCCGATTATAGTTTATTTTGTCAATATCGGTTGCTCGTCCGTAATTTACTTTATCGGAAATGTCGTCAACCAAAAAGGTGTATTTTTCGGCTAATGGTGGTTGTTCGATTAAATAATATTTTTCCATTCGGTATTTTTTAGCTTGTGCACAACGGTCTCGGCTATGATTTCGTTGCGTTGAAAATTCCAGCGGAATTTTCGACCGTTGAAATCAAGCCGTTTAAATTTAAACTAATTTTGGGAA
>NZ_FQWS01000008.1 GCF_900129745.1 Winogradskyella jejuensis
CAGCCATTTCCGAACTATTTTTAAAATAGTCAGATTCACATTCGATACAAACTGTTTTTTCTTGATTCATCGGTTTTTTCAAATGCACTACAACGGTTGAGCTATGAACAGTACGGGAGCAAACTAGCGTTTGCTTTCCGCCACGCACATAGCGAAATCTTTTTGTTTTGATTTATTTTTTCCTATCCAGAGCAAAATCCTAAAGATTTTGCGGACTTTATAAAAATACACAAACCCTGCGATTAAGCCCGAAGCCCGTATTGTTTATAGGTTTTGTTATCTTCAGTTGTTTCCGACCGAGTAAGCAAGTCCTTTTCAATTTTCCATTCCGCTCGAGTAATCGGTGCGTAAGTCTGGTTTATAATACAACAGAGCATTTTTGGTTAACAAAACTGTAACAAATTGGAAATAGATGTGTCTTTAAGGAAAATAATTAAAAACATCAATCATGAAAAAATCAGTTTTATTATTCATTACTGTAATTCTTGCAGCCCACTCCGCTAGATCGCAGGAGTCGGACTATTCCTTTAAGGAAGTTTATAAAATTACCGAACCTGCTAACCTCGTAATCGAATCTGACAATAGCAACATTGAGGTTATAGCCCATGAAGGTAATAATGTAGAAGTATTTTATATAGTTCAAAAAGGCAATAATCTTCTAAAAATGACGAAGGACGAAATTGAGGATGAAGTTAGTAATCAATGGAAGTTTAGAATTGAAAGCACTAAAAACAGTTTGGATATAGCAGTTTTAAGCACTGTCATAACTGGTCATATTAATTCAGAAGATGCAATAGATGTACATTTTAAAGTTTATGTGCCCAAGCAAACAAGTACCCGATTACATTCATCTGACGGCGATATATTGCTAAAAGGATTGACCTCAAATCAAAATTGTATGTCCAGTGATGGTGATATAAAATTGGTTGATTTATCAGGAGAGATATTTGCCAAGACTTCTGATGGAGATATTATCGTTGATAATGTAACGGGATTACTCGATAGCCATACTAGCGATGGTAGAGTAATAAATTTATCTCAGCAAAAGCTTTGATATGAAGAACGGAATTTTCAATGTTCTTCTGTTAATCGTACTATTTCTAACAGCTTGTAAAAATAAGGAGTTAGAGCCAACAAAAGTCCAAGGCATAAATACTGGCGACGAGGAGATAGAAATCTCAAAATTAGACGTCTTTCTTCAAAATGAGATGGATTCGTTGAAAATTCCAGCGATTTCAATCGCTATTATCAATGATGGCAAAATTGTTTATCATCGGGCAATAGGTGTTTCTAATATTGAAACCAAAGAAAAGATTGATGAAAACTCAATTTTTGAAGCTGCCTCCTTGTCTAAACCTGTTTTTTCATTTTTTGCCTTAAAAATGGCGGAGAAAAGTGTTGTCGACTTGGATAGACCTTTGTTCTTTTACTTGGAAGATGAAAGTATGGCTATTGATGACCGCTATAAAAGTGTGACAGCAAGAATGGTACTTGACCATACAACGGGCTTTCCAAATTGGAGATGGTTTGACCCTGCACCTCCTGAAATGAATGTGCAAAGGGGAGATTTTTATATGAAAGCCGAACCCAATACTTTTACTTATTCAGGTGAAGGTTATCAATATTTAGCGAGGGTTTTGGCACATAATAATTTTGTAAATATGCATGAATTGGCAGACCTTTTCAAAGAAGATGTCGCTAGTCCGTTAAAAATGGAACACGCATATTTTGTTTGGGATGATTTTCTATATGACCATAAGGTTTTTGGACATAAAAATAATGAAGTGGATAGTAGAAGTTGGGGTACAGGCTTACCACACCAACATTCCAAAATCCTAAACGCTGCGGGCGGGCTACATACCGAAGCAAAAAGCTACGCTCAATTTCTGATAGCTTTGATGAATGAAAAAGGTCTCTCTCCCAGTTCTTTTACACAAATGTTTGCCGAACAGGTAGTTTTACCTAAAGACCATAGGTTTTATCTTAATGAGAATACAAAAGCGTGGGGATTAGGTATTGCCATTGAGGAACAGAATGGTAACGAATACTTTAAACATGGCGGTAATAATGGTGGATTTATGTCAGGGTTTTTGATTAACAAAAAATCCAAAAATGGCTACGTCTATTTTATCAATTGTGATAAAGGCAAGGAATTCGATAAAGCTCTAAGGAAATTGTTGGTAAAATAGTCCGTCTTTCCATCGGTCGATTCCATTCCGAATGTTTTTTAACAATTGAAGATAACGGTTTTGGCTATGATTTCGTTGTGGAATCATCCGCAAGATTATTCCGCCGAAATCCAGCCGTTGGATTTATAAATTAATTTTGTTTTAGCTCTCTGCCACAATGAATTATAGCCATTGTTAGCCACTGGCATTTTATCATTTTTGATACCTAATATTTCTTTTTTCTATTCGAACGATTGTGTCATTGAAAAGCATCTGTCGCACTATCCATTCCTTTTCCTCATTAAAATCGAAATATTTCCATCGAAATGTTCCGTATAGACTATCATTTTCATCAAACTCTACCAAAGACTCAAATTCTTGCTGGTCATTATAAGTGTAAATCGAATTAGGCTTAAATTCTTTTCCTTGTTCAATGGGTCCTTTTTCTTCAATTCGGCCGTCCTCTTTCCATTTATGGATAAATCCTGATATAAATACGTCAAGAGTGTCAAACGATTCACTTTTGACTAATCGTTTGTTATCATCATACGACATTTTTACGTATTTAACTTTTTTATCGTTGCCATTTATCCAATCTATTCTGGTTTTATTTCCATTTTCATAATGATTTTCAAACTGCATCATTATCGAATTGTCTGATGAATAATAAATTGATTTTATTTCAGTTCCATTTCCGTCAAAGTCTTTTACGATATAACTTGAAAATGAAATACTATCAGGATTTCCATTCTGTACAGAGTATCTCTCAATTTTAATCGATTCAAAAACTTTGGCAGATTCAACTGCAGATTTTGATTTTTTTTCTTGACAAGAAATAATCATCAAAAGTGTTGCAGTAATAACAATTATTTTTTTCATATCAGTTTTTTCAGCTTGTGGCTAACGTGTTCGTATATGACCTGTACCGATATCCGGACAGATTGGTTACACGAAAATTTATTAAATTAAAAGTAAGAAATTTTTGTGTATGAATGCTGGCATGAATTATACACGTTGTTGTATACCGTTTATTCTTTATCTTTTGCAAGTCTAAAACCAGGTCTTTTAAAATCTGGTTCAACAAACGCTCTGCTAGCTGAACGAGAGTGCCACGGGTCAGCATCATAACTTGCACCTCTACCAACTTTATTGGTTCCAGATATCGGTCCCTTTGGATTTGAAACTTTCGAGTCAAAATATTCGCCATACCAATCGTTGCACCATTCCCATATGTTGCCGTTTATATCACAAACACCCAGTTTATTTGGTTTATAGGTACCGACAGGTGCTGTATATGCAAATCCGTCGTTATAATCTTCCCAAATTCCGCTTCTCGAAGTTTTTTTTCTAAATGTTTCATCTGCCAAATTTTCATTTACAGGCTTGCCATTTCCCCAAGGGTAAATTCCTTTTTCACCACCATTTCGTATTACGTATTCAAATTCCGCCTCTGCGGGTAAGCGATAACTTTCATCAGTTTGTTTGTTCAGCCATTCAATGTAAGCGATGGCATCATTCCAAGAAGTGTTTATTATGGGATGATTATCAATCCAACCCCATTCTGGTTTATTGGGCATCTCTCTCGTTGTTGCTAAACAGAACTCTCTATATTCCGCGACAGTAATTTCGAATTTTGCTATGTAAAAATCCTTAATTTCAACAAGATGTTCTGGCTTCTCGTCTCCCTCACCATCATTTTGACCCATGATAAATGTTCCACCTTTGATTTCAACCATTTCTGGATGGTTAGAAATTTGCTCGTGTAGATCTATACTTTGTGAAAACCCCAAAACACAAACACTAATTACTATGAGTATCCATATTGATTTCATTTTATAAAATTCTTCCATACTTAATAAGGATTCGAGCTTGTGGCTAACGTGTTCGTGTATGGCTCGTACCGACTTTAGAGTAGGAGTGAGTTACACAAAATTTTTATAGATTAAAGATAGATAAATTTTAGTGTATTCAGAGGTATGAGTTATACACGTTGTTGTGCGGCGTTTTCTGTTTATTCTTTTAATTTAAATTTCTGAATTCTATTGCCCAGAATATCACCAACATAAATACTACCTTCATTGTCAATTTGAATATCGTGATACCTTGTGGTAGAACCTTCATAATGTCCTGATCTTCCAAATTGTACTTGTAGATTAGCATCTAAATCAAAACGAAAAATATCTGAACCTTTGACGACATTATTGTCTACAATGAAATAATCTATTCCAAATAAATGGTTATTATGATTATCAATAGTCACCGAATACAATTGGTCAGTCACTTGATTTTGCCATAGCTTTATAAAATTCCCTTTACTGTCAAATTTCTGGATTCGATTATTTTCGCGGTCAGCAACATAGACATTCCCTTCATTGTCCAAGTCAATTCCATGCGGAATTCTAAACTCACCTTTTTCATTCCCTAATTTGCCCCATTCAAACAAATAATCTCCATCTTTTGAAAATTTTACCACCCGACTATTGCCATATCCATCACTAACATAAAAAGACCCATCTGGAGTAATAGCTATGTCAGTAGGTAGATTGAAATGTTCTGAATCATTTCCAGAGACTCTGGCCTCACCTAATGTCATCAACAAATTACCACTTGCGTCAAATTTGAAAACTTGATGAAGACCACAATCCGTGACCCAAATATTGTCTTGACTATCTACCTCAAGTCCATGTGGCATTACAAATAAATCCTTTCCCCAAGATTTCAAAATTTCACCGCTTTTTGAATCTATTTCTGAAATTGTATTTTCCTCAATTACAGGAAGATGAGAAATAGGATTCGTTTCCCAAACTCTGCTAGAGCGATGAAATACAATAATGTTCCCTTTACTATTAAGTCCCAAACCTGCAGGAGTCCCTAAATTAAAATCATTGGGTAGATTAGGCCAATCTATATCTAAAGTATAAACATCAGAATTGTTGTATACTTCTTCTGATATATTTTTTTCGGAGTCTTTACAACTTAAAATCGAAATTGTTATAAGTAGAAGAATAGAAATATTTTTAATCAGTTTCATTATTGGTATTTGATTAGTTTAAATGACGTACAACGGTCTTGTGTATGGCTCGTTGCGGAAAATCAGCTATGATTTTCCGCCGTGACCGAAAGATAGCAAATTGCAATGAATTCCGATTAGGAATTCAGCCGCAATGAGCTATACACGTTGTTGGCAATAGTTATTTATTCAGTTCATTTATCCAATTGACAAGATATTGTTTAAATAAAAAGTCAACGTCGTAAATTTCATTT
>NZ_FQWS01000010.1 GCF_900129745.1 Winogradskyella jejuensis
GGATAGCTAGTTTCCTCATCCATACTGTTAGATGCTTGTATAACATAGAAATTATTATCGTTATTAATAGCCCAGAACATATCATCATCTTTGTATTCGTATGTTGTAGCATCATAACCCCAATCCGCATCAGGAGTAGTGTTGTCATCTATAGTTAATAGTAGCTGTCTATGTTGTCCAGCAGCAGAGACAAAACTAAATTTAAATTTAGTTCTCGGGTCTGCAATATCTTCAGTTACAACATCATTGGGTTCCTCTTGTGGGTTAGCAGTTCTAAAGAACTCACCATTAGCAGTAGATTCTTTTTTAAAGACACGTTGTCCGTTATTAAAGTTAATCGTACCACCATTATCTGCCACGACAAAGAATCCTTGTCCGACAGGGATATATCTACCAGGCGCTTTGGTACCAGAGCCAGTAGGCGATACATCAGGGTCAGAAGTACCAGCTGAAGCGAAAGGCGCAGCAATGCTACCCGCAAGGTTGTAGGTTCCATACCCACCTTCGTAATTTTGTAGGATGTGGTCACCGCCACCCCAGTGTTCCCAGAAGTAGAGTGTACCACTAGTCGTAGCGTCGTCTTCTCCAACATAACCTGTAATTATATAAAGCATGTATCCATTACCATCTAAAATAGGGCTTCCACCACCATCTAAATGTGCATAATGCGGATTTCCGGCAGCATCTTGATAAATTGGATTTCCATTAAGATCATTTACAGGAGTTCCGCCAACAGTTACTAGCATAGTATATTGATTTCCGTCATCATCTTGATAAATAGGATGTCCATTACCATCCAAAACAGGATTACTACTGCCGTCTAAAACGATACGAATTAATCCTTGATCAAAAAATAGGGTTCCACCATTATCTATAATAAACTGTCTCGCATCAATAGCCGAGGCATAAGGATTACCAACTAAATAATCGTTATACTGATTAATAGTAAGATTAATATCAGCATTATTAGGATTACCACGGAAAGTATAGTTTTGTTCTGTACCTGTAGAACCAGGTCCTTTCATAGTAAAACCTTCACCAGGAAGTATGGTTCCAGTACGTCTTACGTGCTGCCATTGCGAGTAATCCCCATCGGTTTGATTAGCAAACTTCCAAATCCAGTAATCTGCAATGGTAACAGGAGAAGTGTTACTTCCGTCATATCCAGTAGCAGAGAAGTTCACACCACTGCCACCATCGAACATAATATCAGTTACTGAGTAAGAATATCTATTCTCATTTGTAATATTTGTTGGGTCAATACTAGCATCCCCAACAGGCGCCGACCAATAGTTATAGTGGTATGTATTTGTAGTTCCTTGTTGGTCTTTTTCTAATTCACCAGATGGTCCTAATATTAAATCACTATCTGTGGTTTGTATAAGTTGCGACTCGCCTTCTAAATCTAGCATGCCATTTAATTCTAAGTAATGTGTTACTGTATATCCAAAACCAGTTTTAGCAGTGTTATCTCCATCTACAGTTACAGTACCAGAAGACAGGATATGTGCAAGTACAGTTCTATTACCTTCGTTATCATTTCCATCAGGGTCAGGAAGATTAACAAGTGTATCATCAAAAAGCGAAGTATTATCAATAGTAATATCATGAGCTGTTTCAACGATATTCCAATTTACGTACACTTCATTATCAGCTAAGGCGCGTGCACCAGGAATGGTTTGCATTGCCCCGTTAGTCCAAGTGCTATTATCCGTCCAGTTTCCATTTTGAGTAGATACATATGGTAGGGGAGCTGTTTGGAAATCGACCGTTCGTAGTTGTCTTAAGTAGCCCACTAAGTCATTACCAGAGTCGTCATTGGTATTTGTGTAGGTATAGCGCGACATTGGGAAATAAGCTCTAAGATTAGAGAAATCTAAACTAGAGGCATCATTTTTAGTCGGTAGAATACTGTTGTCATCAAAATATTTACCAATAGTTCCCGGATTATCTTCAAGCTCTTGATTCATTAAGAAACGGAGTTGGTCTTGATTAAGCGCAGTGTTCCATACACGTACTTCATCAATGTTACCATCGAAGTGAGCAGTAGTACTTCCATCACGTCCAGCCGCCGCGATTAAGAACGATTGACTCGTATCAGCAGGTAGAGGTAAAGTTTCGGTAGTTTCTAATACACCATCGATGTATAGTCTAGCAGTAGTTCCATCATGAGTTACAGCAATATGATGCCATACGTCTTCAGGAATAGCGACGCTAGACCTTATATTGTGAGAGCCACCGTTTATCCATGATAGTTCAACTCTTTGATTGTTTAATATTTTTAAATCATAGCCTTGCGAATAGCCTACATCTCTTTTAGATATAATAGACTTGTTTCTAGAATCTGAAGCTCTTTTAATCCAAGTAGATAAAGTAAAAGCAGAGTTTAGGTCTAGGTTATCTTCTACATCAATATAGTTTAGTGCAGAAGCATCAAAGTTTATAGAACGCTGTACAATAATTTCAGGCGCATAACCAAAGGTGATATACCGTTCTGTGTTAGCAGGAAAATCATACTCTGCAATTAAATTACCGCTTCCATCATCAGTCATGACACGATATTGTGCTGTAGGAGTAAATACACCCGTATCAGAGATAAACATGAGGTAGCTACCAGGAGGCGTAATGTTTCTTACGGCATTTTGAGGTATAGAGATTTGTACTCTATCCACATCACCAGTTTCAACAACTTTCCATATACGTTGCATACCAATGAATTCTACATTTGTATTTAGTCCCGCAATATTAGCACTCATATCTACCGCAACGGTAGAAGGCGCAGCATCAAGACTAGCATTATTATTCCCCCACATGATAAAGTTCTTATCAGTAAAAGATGAGGATGCATTTACGGTTTTATTTTGTGAGTTGGTATCTTCAATAGAGGTAAGTCCCATGGTTACAATACCACGAGTTTCTCCAGTACCGTCTACAATAGAGTTGATACTGCTAGATTGTCTTTGGTCAAGTCCAGAGGCATCATCACGACCAATACCAGCGATATCAAAATTGAATCCTGCACTAGCAGA